>NZ_JACUZS010000001.1:0-2287300 GCF_014851465.1 Achromobacter sp. ACM04 | reverse complement strand
CCACCAATCCGCCCAGCAGGCCGCCGCCGTTCGTGCCGGCCGCGGCGCCCGCGCCTGCGCCCGCCGCGGCGCCGCCGGCTCCGGTCAATCCGCCGACCAGTCCGCCCAGCAATCCGCCGCCAGCAGCGCCTCCCGCCGCACCGCCGGCCGTACCGCCGACGGCGCCGGTCACGCCGCCGAGCAGGCCTGTCACCGGAGCCAGCAGACCACCATTGGCGCCGCCAGTCGCGCCGCCCACGGCTCCGGTTACGCCACCCAGCAGACCCGTCACGGGCGCCAGCAGGCCACCCGTGCCGTTGGCGCCGCCGGTCAAGCCGCCCGTTACTCCGCCCAGGCCCAGACCGCCGGTGAGCGAGGCGACCGCGCCCGTGGCGTTGGCCAGCGTCGAACCCAGCGGATTGGCGTTGCCCGGCGTGGCATGCAGCAAACCGCCCGCGCTGGCGACAGCGCCGCCAAGTCCTTGCAGCACGCCGTTCAAGCCCGGCGTGCCGCCCGGCAACGCGCCGCCCAGATTCGTGACCGTGCCACCCAGACTGGTCAGCAGGCCGGCCACTGGCGCGCCCAGTTTGGTTGCATCGCCCACTTGCTGCGTCAGGCCCGTGACCTTGCCGGCCAGCGGACTGGCGGTGGGATCGAGCGCGCCGCCCACCCCGGCCAGCACGGGCTGCAGGCCCAGCGGCAGCACGTTGTCGACCGTCTTGCCGACGTTGCCCAGCGCGGGCTCGAGCAGCGGGGTGGTGGGGCCGCCAAGCACCCCGCCGGTCACACCGCCCACCACCTGGGTGATGGGCTGCAACAGGCCGCCCTGGCCCGACAGCGCTCCGGTCAAGGCGCCTACCGCGCCGGTGGCGTTGCCCAGCACGGTCGTCAGGGGATTCGGATTGTTGGGATTCGCGTTCAACAGGCCGCCTGTGCTGGCCACGGTCTTGCCCAGGCCATCCACCAGGCCGCCCACGCCGGCACCCAGGCCCCCGGGCAGTCCAGAGCCTTTGACGTTGCCGCCCAGGTCGCTGACCAGGCCGCCTACCTGCCGGACGATGCCGTCGGCCGGCTGCCCCAGACCGGTAGTCGCGCCGATCTGCTGGGTCAGGCCGACGACGGTGTCGGCGACCGGCTTGATCGTGGGATCCAGCGCCTTGCCCACGCCGCTCAAGGTCGTGTCCAGATTGAGGGGCAGGGTGTTGTCGAGCGCCGCGCCGGTATTGCCCAACGTGGTTTCCAGCAGGCCGCTCACGCGCGGCGGGTTGGTGCCGCCGCCAGGATCGGTGCCGCCTCCGGGGTCAGTGCCGCCGGGGTTGGTCCCGCCGCCGGGGTTGGTCCCGCCACCGGGATTGGTACCACCGCCCGGGTCGGTGCCGCCGCCAGGGTTGGTACCGCCGCCGGGGTTCAGACCGCCGCCGGGATCCAGGCCGCCACCGCCAGGATTGGTCGGAATGTCCGTCCCGGGCAGGCCCGCGGTTTTCTTTCCGCCGCCGCCACCGCCGCAGGCGGCCAGGGCGCTTACCAGCGCGGTGGCAAGGACGGTGGCGGTCAGGACGCGTTGCAGGCGGCGCGTGTCGGAATGGGTATGCATGGCGAGCTCCTTTGGTTGGAAGAGTCAGGCGTCGAAACAACCCGATACGCTTCCTCATGCACAAACCATGCCAAGATTTTTCAGACCCGCTTCAAGACGCCTGCTTCGGTAAATTCTGAGAAAATAAATCGCTTCATTATCAATGGGATATGGCGGTGATTAAGGGTTTTCCTTAAATCTGGAAAATCCTCACTTTTGCGATCGCCAGGAGCCTGCGAATGTTACGGAAAGCCGCCCATTCGACGTAACGTTACGGCGGGCGTTACGTAACGCCGGTGGCGTCACCCAAGAAAAAACGCCCGTCATGGCGGGCGTTCATCGGCTTGTCGGGCGCGCTGTTCAGGACGGCTAGAACGCGTCGTAAAACAGCGAATAGTTGGCGTTGAAGCGCACGTCGCGGTTGTCGTTCACGGTGGCCGATCCCACCGGCTTGGCCACGTTGAAATCGAACAGATAGTATTTGTCGTCGGTAAAGCGCAAGCCGAGAGCCACGGAAGACAGGTGCCGCTGGTTCAAAGTCTGCAGGTCCTTGTTGTTGTACCAAGTGCGTGCGTAGTCGACCAGGGCGTAGGGCTGCACGCTGGAAAGGTATTCCCAGCCCACGCCGAAGCGGCGATTGATTTCCGCCGATACGCCGACGCCCTTGTCGCCGCTCTGGTCGCCCTGCGGATAGCCCATGGCGTAACGCCAGCTACCGTACGAGATCTGTTCGGACGACGGCAGGATATTGCTGGAGTACTGCGCCGCACCCGAGAAAACCAGGCCGATCTGGGCGGGCAGCACGAAGGTCTGCCTGGCGTTGAGGTTGTAGCGGGTGAAGTCCAGGTCCAGCAGCGGGGTGGCGGAATAACCGTAGTTGGTCGCGATGTCCTTCTTTGCCCCCGCCGCGTCGAACCCCTTGGCCACGCTCAACGTGACGTCGGTGGCCTTGGTCTCGGACACCTGGATGTAGCGCATTTCGGCGGTCGCCGCACGCACCTGCGCATCCTGCTGCAGCCACCGGTCGGTGCTGTGTGCCTCGTACCGGTCCTTCGAATTGGCCGCGTATACGCCCAGCGTTCCCGTCAGCGATCGGGTGTTGTTCAACAGGAATGGATAGCTCACGCCAACCCCGATGCGGTCGTTCTTCACGCGGCGTTCGAAGCCCAGCATTTCGATCGCGTCGTCCTGGGGCCGGGCGTCGTAGTGGTAGCCGTCGATCTTGATCGCCAGGCCGTCCGCACCAATCGGCACGCGGATTTCACCCGACACGTACTTCACGTCATCGGTATTGAAGGGCACCGAGGCTGTCAGCTTCACTTGCTCGCCCAGGGGCGTCAGGCTGTTGGTCGCCAGGTTCACGATGGGCTGCATGCCGGTGCCCAGGTCTGCGATGCCGCCGGTCAGGCTGACGGGCTGGCGGCTGGCCGCCAGCACCAGTTCGGTCGCGCCGTCCGCGCGGCGCGGCAAATCCAGGCTGGGCGTGAACTTGACGCCGGGCACGGTGCGCATCAGGTTCAACTGACGTTCCAGCGTGGCCTGCTTGAGCGGCCTTTCTTCCTGCATCGGCGCGGCCAGCGCTTCAAGCCGGTCCTGCGCATTGCCGATGTCGCCTTCGATCCGCACGTTGGCGATGTAGCCCTCGACCACTGTCACTACCACCAGCCCGTTGGCGAAGGTCTGGTTCTGCAGCAGTGCGAAGGAAAGCGGAAAGCCCTTGTCGCGGTAGAGCTGCGTGATCTTGTCGACTTCCTGGACCAGCTCGCCCAGGCTGATTTCCTTGCCAGCCAGAGGGCTGAGCAATCCGGACACTTCCTCGAATGGAATGGCGCGCACGCCGCTGACGTCGAAATTGCGCGGCACGATGCGTTGAGCCAGCCGGGCCTGCAAGGCCAGTTGTTCCGGCGTTGCGGTCTGGACGTAGGGCGGGGGTTGCGTTGCCGAGGGCGGACGCTCCAGCCGCGGCATGGCGTCCACCGGGTTGCCGCGTAGCGGGCCTTCCGCCCTGGCCTGAGAGCTGGCCGCCAATATGCACAAGAGGGCGAGGCAAATCGGACTCGCCGGAAACATGCGTCTCTTGCCTTTTTCGTCTCTCATTTCCGCTGGCGCTTCTGAACGGATAGCTGATCCCGATCGAGTATCGGATGGAAAAGGGCTGCAACAGTGTTAGGAAAAAGTTGCATTTGCCGGTGCGCATATGGTGCCAGCAATCCCGGCAGAATGACAATTAATTTCAAATTCCGCCTCCCTCGGCTCATCGCGTCGACATTATTTCGGAATATTCTTCCGTTGCGGAAACTATTTTCGGGCCAAGATAACCGCCGTTCAGCCGGATTTAATAATGTTTTCGAAAACTTAGGAGCGTTCGTTACACATCTTATGTCGCAATATAGCGAAATTCAGTGAAAACCCTGATGTGTATGATTTGGCAATATATAAACTAAAGATACGTATCAAAAATACGCAAAATGTGTGGCCCGCCCGGAGGTCAAGATGGCTGGGGATTACCGCAAGAATTGCTGCAACTGCCTGACGGCCGCGTATTGCCGTCATGGCTCGCCACAAGCGGGGCATTCATGAGCCCGGGCGATATCGTTCCGCTTTCATTCAATGGCGGTCTGGTGGCGCTTTCGTTCCTGATCGCCGCCTTGGGTTCGTATGTGGCCCTGCTGGCCGCAGCCGGTATTCGGGCAGAAACCCAGGACGGCGAAATCCGCATCGGCTATATCGTCATCGGCGCGGTGGCGATGGGCGGCGTGGGTATCTGGAGCATGCATTTCATCGGCATGCTGGCGCAGAACCTGCCGTTTGAAGTGGGTTACCAGGTCGGCCTGACGATACTCAGTTTCGTGGTTGCCGCAGGATTTTCCGGCTGGGCGTTCTGGTATGTCGGCCGCGAACGTTTCAGCTTTCTCCGATGCCTGGTCGGTGGCTGTGCCGCAGGGTTTGGCGTGGCCTCCATGCATTATGTCGGCATGAGCGCGGCGCGCATGCCGGCGGTATTGCTCTGGAACCTGCCGCTGGTGGTTTTGTCGGTGCTGATCGCCGTCATCGCGGCTACCGCGGCCTTGTGGCTTGCCTTCAATACCCAGAATGAACGCCAGCGCATCGGCGCAGCCGTTTTGATGGCCATCGCGGTTTGCGGCATGCACTACACCGGCGCGGCCGCCGGCGCCGTCATCTGCACGACCCAGAATGACGCCGTCGGCCTGCATATCGGCGGCGCCAAGCTGCCATACATCGCTTTCGCGCTCTCGATCGTCACCTTGTTCCTCATGCGTTGGCATTTGCAGCGCGCTTCCGAACGCTTTCGCGCGCGCACGGCGCAGCGCATCGACTCGATCATTGAATCGGCACCTGGCGCGGCTCCGGACAGATTGCCCGGAGCCACGCCAGGGCCGGGTTAGCTGGACCCTGGACGCGCGCCGCGGGAATCACGGCGGCGCGCAGGCAGTTCCAGGCTTTAGGGGGCCCTGCTTCTTGAAGAATGTTGAAGAACGGCCCCAGTCATCAATCGAGACCCATGGAGCTCGACATGAAAGCGACACTTGCGCAGTTCTGGAATGACGAAGACGGCATCACCGCCCTGGAGTACGGGCTGATCGCGGGAATGGTGGCGGTCGCCCTCATTGTCGCAGTGGGGGCGTTTACCGGGTCCTTGAAGGGCATGTTCGAGGAACTTGGCACCAAGCTGGACAACGCCAAGACCGGTACCACCACCCCGCCTCCGACCTGAGCCGCAACCCGTTCGCGCCGTGGCGGCGGTGAGTCGCTTGCCGCCGCGGCGCGTGCCCGCAACATCGCATCACTTGATTGAAGGAGTCCGCGCCGATCCGGCGCGCCCGTTGTCGCATTCGTTTTTTCAGAAGGTCTTAGCCTTGTATCCAGGGGTAGTGCTGTGGTGGCTGTTGTTCACATGCTGGATTCTGGCGCTGATCCACGCCGATCTGCGCTATCGCCGCGTCCCCAACCGGCTGATCATCGCGGGACTTGCGGGCCAATTGCTATGGCTGCTGGCGGCCTTGCTGGCGCCTGGCTGGGCCTATCCGCCGCGATGGTCGGGATGGTGGATGGCGCTGGCCGGCTTTTTGGTCGCGGCGCCATTCCTGCCCTTGTGGCGCAGGCGTCTCATGGGAGCAGGGGATATCAAGGCCATCGCCGTGCTCGGACTGCTGCTGGGCTTCGCGCCGCTGATGGTGACGCTGGCGCTGGCCAGCGTGCTGGCCGGCCTGCATGGCTTGCTGTATCTGGCGGTGTCCCGGGTCTGGGCGCTGAGCAACCGGGCGCGGCAGATCCCCTATGCCGCGTATCTGGGCCTCGCCGCCGGCATCGCGGTTCTTATTCCGTGGAGTTCGCCTTGGTATTCGTGGTGTTCTTCCTGGTGTTTTACGGGATCCTGACATATTCCCTGGTGGTCGCCGCGCAGCATTCCGTGACCTTGGCCGCGCAGGATGGCGCGCGCAAGGTCTTGCAGTGGCAGGCGGGTTCCGCGTCGCTGACGGCGCGAGCCGACGCCGGCCGCGATTCCGCGCTGTACCAGGCGGAGTGGATCAGCACGATGTCCGCCGCGCCGGTCCAGGTGGCGGTCTGCGGCAGCGCGGGCGCGCTCAGCAGCGCGGCCGGCGGCGCCTGCAGCGGCATGCCGTTGGCGCAGGACCAGATCGAAGTCACCGTGTCCTACGCCTATGGGGCCCATCCGCTCATCCCCTCGGTGCCGCTGCTGCAGGCGGCGTTGATGCCGGCCTCCAGCGTGCTGAGTGCGCGCGCCACGGTGCATCTGGGCAATGCCCTGGGCGGGGGAGGCTGAGATGCGAGCCTGCGTGCAACTCCCTGCCGGCCAGACTTCACGCAAGCGCCAGCGCGGCATCGCGGCGTTGGAGTTTTCGCTGACGCTCACCTTGCTGCTGCTCTTCATCTGCGGCGTGGTCGGATTCGGCGCGCTGTTCTGGATGCAGCAGCAGTTGGCCGCCGCCGCGGCCGACGGCGCGCGCGCCGCGGTCTACGCCCGCTTCAGTGGTCAGGCCGATGTGCCTGCGGCGGCCTGCCTGGCGGCGATGGGCACCTTTTCCGCCGGCTCGGCGGTGCTGTGCAGCACCACGCGCGCGCCGTGTGCATGGACTGGGGCGGGCGGCAGGCCAGCCGATTGCGCCACCGTCGCCATGACCTACAACACGCAGTCCTGGCCGCTATTGGAGACCGTGCGAGGGCTGATCACGGCGTTGCCGGGCACGAACCGGAACTGGATACCCAACAGATTGCATTCGCAGGCCGTCGTGCAGATATCGCAGGGGACACCATGAGCAGTCTGAGCAAGATCATCGCGGGCATGTTGCTGGTGGCGGGCCTGGTGCTGGCCTTCGTGGCCTGGCGGCTGGCCTCGGCGCCCGCGAGTCCCCCGGCCAGCGTGGCGCCTGCGCCTGTCGCGGCGACGCCGGCGGAACCGCTCAAACTCCATCCGGTGGTGGTGGCGCGAGAGCCGATTCCGGCCGGTTCGCGCATCGACAGCGCAAGAATGCTGACGGTGGCGCAGTGGCAGGTTGCACTGTCCGGCGGGTTTGCCGACGTCGCGCCGCTGGAGGGCGCGGTGACGAAGGTCGACATCGCCGCAGGCGATCCGATAGTGCCCAGCCTGTTGACGCAGGGCCTGGCGCGCCAGCTCAAACCGGGCGAACGCGCGGTCGCCATCGCGGTGGACGAAGTGATCGGCGGCGGCAATCGCATCGTTCCCGGCGACATGGTGGACGTGTTCTTCATGATCGAGAAAAGCGCCGAAGTGGCCGTCGGCCAGGCCCGCCTGCTGCAGTCGCAGGTGCGCGTGCTGGCGTATGGCAAGGCGACGGTGGAAGGGCCGGACGAAAAGTCGGCGCTGCAACAGGGCGGTCCCGGCCAGCCGGCGCGTACCGCGGTGCTGGCCGTGCCGGTCGATCGCGTCAACGAGCTGATGCTGGCCAGCCGCGCCGGGCGCCTGCAGTTGGCTTTGCGCCCGGTGGGCGATGACAGCATGCCCGACGCGCAGTTGTTCGCCCAGCGCGGCACGGTGCTGCCGGTGCGGGCCGACTTGACCCCTGCGCAGCGCGAATCGCTGCTGACGGGACCGAACCGCGCCTATGCCGGCGAGAGCCTGGTGCAACTGGACGGCACGACGGCCGCGGCGCTGGCGCCCGCCGCCCGCGCCGCCGGCCGGCCCCAGGGTTCCGGCGGCGGCAGGACTGTCGAAATCATCCGAGGAGAGAAATCCGAGCGCGTGCGCTATTGAACGGGGCTGCGGGCGGACCAGGCGCTGGCCGCAGCCGGACTTATTCCATCATCGGGTCCAGCACTATGAAGAAACATCAGCGCACCACCATGATTTGCCTGCTGTCGGGCGCGGCAGCGATGATGCATGGCGCCCTAGGCCTGGCACAGACCGCAGCGCCCGCGGCAGGCGCGAATGCGCCGGCCCGCGACATCTCGATGGCGGTGAAGGGACAGCAGACCCTCATGCTGGATGGCGGCGCGCCCACGCGCATCGCCATCGGCGACCCGGATGTGGCGGACGTGAAGGTATTGCCCGCTTCCGGCAAGCGCGCGGGCTCAGTACTGCTCTATGGCAAGAAGCCCGGCACCACGCAATTGCAGGTCTGGACCGGCAACAACGCGGCGCCGCAGATATGGAACGTCCGCGTCGGCGGCAGCGTGCAGGGCGCGTTGGCGAGCCGCGGCCTGGGCGGCGGCGCCAACGTGGACATCGCCGACGGCCATGCCGTGGTGTCGGGCCACGCCGAATCGCAGCTGGGGCAGATCGCGTCAGCCACCATGGCAGCATCCGCCGTGGGCGGGGAAAAGAATGTGGTGGACATGTCCACCGCAGGCGCCGGCGGCGTGGTGCAGGTGGAAGTGAAGGTCGTGGAAGTGTCGCGCTCGGTGATGAAGGCGGCCGGCATCAGCTTCACGGCCAGCAACGGCCCCTGGAGCGGCGGCAGCTCCACGATGCCCGCCAGTCTGGGCGGCGCGCTGGCTTCGGGTTTCTCGCTGTTCTACGACTCCAACAACTTTGCGGCGCGGCTGCGCCTGCTGCAGACCAATGGCATGGCGCGCGTCCTGGCCGAGCCGACCCTGGTGGCCCTGACAGGGCAGAGCGCCAGTTTCCTGGCCGGCGGCGAGCTGCCGATTCCGCAGGCCGGCGGCCTGGGCACGGTCAATGTGACCTTCAAGCCCTTCGGCATCGGCCTGACCGTCACGCCGACCGTGCTCTCGCGCGACCGCATCTCGCTGAAGGTCGCGCCCGAGGCCAGCGAACTCGACTACACCAACGGCATCGCCATCAATACCAGCGCGGACACCAGCACCATCATTCCCGCGTTGCGTACGCGCCGCGCTGATACCACGGTGGAACTGGGCGATGGCGAAAGCTTCGTGATCAGCGGCCTGGTATCGCGCCAGACCAAGGCCATGGTCAACAAGGTGCCCATGCTGGGCGACCTGCCCATCATCGGCGCGTTCTTTCGCAGCGTTGATTACTCCCAGGAGGACACCGAGCTGGTCATCGTCGTGACGCCGCGCCTGGTGCGCCCCATCGCGCGCGGCGTGGCCCTGCCGCTGCCGGGAGCCAAGCAGGAACAGACGGACACGGCATTCAACGCTTGGGGCTATTACCTGACCGGCCCGGTGGGCGGCCAGCAGATGCCGGGCTTTTCACGGTGAGCAATATGAAGACACATGCCAGCGAATGGGTGGGCCTGCAAAACGGCACGCGGTTCCTGTTCTGCTCCCAGGGCAACGCGGTTGCGGCGCAGTTGGGACAGGCTTTGGGCGACCTGGGGATGCTGACCCAGGAATCGCCGCGCATAGAGGAACTGGCGCGGCGCCTGACGGAGATCGCGCCGCAGGTGGTGTTCCTGGACTTCACCCTGAGCGACGACGAGCCCGGCAAACTGTTCAAGTCCGCCGAACTGGCGCGCTTGCTGGCCCGCATTGCGCCGACGTTGCCGCGCGTGGCGGTGGGCTTCCTGAGCCAGCCGGAAGGGGCGATCGCCGCCTTGCGGGCAGGCGTCAGCGATTTTGTCGATCCCTCGGTTGCGCCGCAGGAAATCAAGGAAGTGGTGCTGCGCCTGCTCGACCGGCCGTCCGATGGCCGCATGGACGGCACGCGCCGCAGCGTCGTGCTGCTGGGCGCGCGTCCGGGCGTGGGCGCCAGCACCCTGGCCGTGCATCTGGCGGGCATGGTGCAGGACCGCCTGAAGCTTGCGCACGGCCAGCGCGCCGCTGCCTTGGGAGCCAAGGCGGCCAAGCCTTCCGGCGAACCGCTGCCCTTGTCCAGCCGCGTGGCGCTGATGGACCTGGGCTGGCCCGTGGGCGATTGCCAGCTCTATCTGAATATCGGCGGTGACTTCGATTTCGCCGAGGCGGCCCGCAACCTGCGCCGCCTCGACTCGACGCTGCTGGGATCGGCCATGGCGCATACGGCCAATGGCTTGAGCGTGCTGTCGCTGCCGCGAGACCTGGGCCAGATGCGTGACGTGTCGCAGTCGGATTCGCTGCTGGTGTTCGAGCGCATGCGCCAGCACTTCTCGGTCGTGGTGGCCGATGCGGGCGGTTTCAGCAATCCCGAATTCGTGTCGGGGTTGGCGCGCGCCTCGCAGCTGAACTGGATCGTGACCGACCAGAGCGTCGGCGCGCTGGTGTCGCTGGCCGGCGTACTGCAGGAGCTGGAGCAGCAGCACGTGGACCGGCGCAGCCTGGGCCTGATCGTCAACCGCTATGACGAACGCTACGGCATGACGGCGCAGCAGATCGCCGAACGCTTCCAGCTGGAACTGGTGGGCACGCTGCCGGACCGCACACTGCCCTTGATGGTGTGCACGAACCGGGGCCATCTGCTGCACGAAGAGGCCGAACGCGATGTCTACGTGCGCGCGGTGCAGGCGCTGGCGGAACGCCTGTGCGCCGAAGAGAACTCGCCTGGCGGGCGGGCAGGCTGGCTGGCCACCTGGCTGCCCGGCGTGCACCGCCGCATGGTGGTCGGTTGACGGACAGACAGACGGACGGCTACGGGATCCGACATGATCATGACAGCGACGATAGAGTTCGGCGGCGATGGCGACAAAGGCTTTTCGGCGTCGGACCGCTACCAGGAAGTGAAGACGGCGGCGTACGAGCACCTGCTGTCCCGCATCGAGGAGCTGGGTGCGGAGTTCGGCCGCTGGGCCAGGTCGGCGATCCAGGAATTCGTGGACATCGAGGTCGCGAGCTTCGTACGCCTGCGCCGGGTGCCGATCAACGAAGGGGAAATGCGCGCCATTGCCGAAGCGCTGACCAAGGAACTGGCCGGCCTGGGCCCCCTGGAGGATCTGCTGGCGGACCCGGCCGTGGAGGACATCCTGATCAACGGCTATGACAATGTCTTCGTCTCGCGCCGCGGCGTGCTGGCCCGCGAGACGCTGCGCTTCACCGACAATCAGCATGTGCTGCGCATCGTGCGCCGCATCCTGGCGCCGATCGGCCGGCGGCTCGACGAGTCCAGCCCCATGGTGGACGCGCGCCTGCCCGACGGCGGCCGCCTGAACGTGGTGATCGAACCATTGGCGGTCGACGGCCCCATGGTGTCGATCCGCAAGTTCCGCCAGGACCCGCTCAAGCCGGCGGACCTGCTGACCTTGGGCAGCTTCGATGAAGAGATCTACCGGCTGCTGAACGAGGCCGTGAAGAACCGCTGCAACATCCTGGTGTCCGGCGGCACCAGTTCGGGCAAGACTTCGCTGCTGAACGCGCTGGCGTTCTTCATTCCGGAAACGGAACGCGTGGTGACGGTGGAGGACACCGCCGAACTGTCGCTCAACCATCCCCACGTGGTGCGGCTGGAGTCGCGTCAGGGCGGCTTTGACGGCAGCGGCGCCGTCAGCATCCGCGAGCTGATCCGCAACAGCCTGCGCATGCGGCCGGACCGCGTGGTGGTGGGCGAAGTGCGCGGCGCCGAGGTCATGGACATGCTGCAGGCCATGAACACCGGACACGAGGGATCCATGGCGACCATCCATGCGAACTCTCCGCGCGAATGCCTGTACCGGATCGAGATGCTGGCCGGCTTCGCCGGATTCCAGGGCAGCGAGGACAGCCTGCGCAGGCAGATCGCCAGCGCGCTGGACTTCATCGTGCAGATCGGCCGCCTGTCCAACGGCAAGCGCCGCGTGCTGTCGGTGACCGAGATCACGGGCATGGGCGACAACGTGATCTCCACCCAGGAACTCTATCGCCACGAATCCTACGCAACGCAGGATGGCGAGGAGAAAGATCGCTGGAACTGGCTGGGCATTCATCCTCACACGCCCAAGCTGGCCAAGCTGCGCAACGAGGCGCGCGCCAGCGACAACCCGCCGGACGACCGCGATGGCGGGGGTGGCGGATTCTGGAGCAGGAGGCGCTGATGCAGGAAGCCCTGGCGCTTGCGAGCCTGGCCGTGGTGCTGGCCATAGGAGCGGTGCTGCTGTGGCGCCATGCCGACCGCAGCGCCCGCCGGGCGGCCAGTTCCGCCTTTCTGGAGAGCCAGCTGCAGCGGGGCCGCGACGAGGCCGCCGCCGACGCGCCTTTCGCTGAGAACACACGTGAGTTCCGCAGCGGGTTTTCCGGTTGGGACCGCTTGCTGCGCCTGGCCGGCCTGCGGCAAAGCGCCGGCTTGTATGTGCGCATCGCGCTTCCCGTTGTGGTCGGCGCGGCGCTGGCATGGACATTCCTGGGGGCGCTTTCCGGCGCGGTGACCCTGCTGCTGCTGGCAGTGTTCGCCTACTTCCTGCTGTGGTTGAAGGCGGACAAGCGCCAGCGGCGCATGATCTCGCAGCTGCCCGCGTTCCTGGACAACATCGTGCGCCTGCTCACCATCGGCAACAGCATGGGCGCCGCGTTCCAGACGGCCGCCGCCGCTGCCGACGAACCTTTGCGCGAAGTGGTGGAGACGGCGGCCGGCCTTAGCCGCTCCAAGGAGCTCGACGCGGCCCTGGCGCACGTGTCGCGCCTGTATGGGTTGAAGGAGCTGTACATGGTGGCGGCGGTGGTGTCGCTGGCCCTGCGCTTCGGCGGCCGCAGCGACCAGGTGCTGGAACGCATGGCGGCCTTCATGCGCGACGTGGCGCAGGCGCGAAATGAACTGACCGCCAGTTCGGCCGAGGTCCGCTTGTCGGCCTGGATTCTGGCCTTGCTGCCGGTGGGCATCGCGGGCTTCATCATCGTCGCCAACAACAACTTGTTCATGGGCCTGTGGCAGGACCCGCAGGGCTTCAGGATGCTGCTGACCGCGGTCTGCCTGCAGATCGGCGGCTGCTATTGGCTCTATCGCATGGCCAAGGCCATTTGACCGGAGGGGCGCCATGCAAATCCTGCAATCCTGGAATGCTTCCACCGTGCTGGCGATGGCGCTGATGCTGGTGGCGGCTGGCCTGGTGGTGCTGGGCCTGGGCATGGCGCGGCGCCTGCGCAGCCAGGGCCGCAGTCGCCAGGTGGTGGATCAGGCGCTGGCCGCGCGCGACGGCGCGAGGGCGTCGGCGGCCGCGCGCAGCGAAGGCGGGCAGGGCAGGCTGGCGGCGGCCGCGCGGGCGGCCGACACGTTCGGCAAGCGCCTGAGCGAAGGCCGGCTGGCCGATGCGCTGCTGGCCGCCGAGGACCGCAAGCTGGTGGACATGGCCGGCTATGCCAACCCCGGCACCGCGCGTTCGCGCTTTGTCCTGATCCGGCTTGGCCTGGCGATCCTGCTGCCCGTGGCGGCGGTCATGCTGGACTGGCACAAGCATCTTCCGGATATGCCGCTGGGGGCTTTCGTCGTGGCCTTCATGGCTTTCGCTGTCGGCTACATGCTGCCCAAATGGATCGTGCAGCGGCGCCTGGCGCGCCGTCGCAGGCAAGCGGCCGATGAGTTGCCCTTGCTGATTGACCTGCTGCGCCTGTTGCAGGGCGTGGGCCTGTCGATCGACCAGAGCCTGCAGGTGCTGGTCAAGGAGTTCGGCCAGGTGCTGCCGGTGCTGTCATTCGAATTGCGGCTGGCGTCCGAGCTCTATGTGCGTGGCCGCACGCGCGAACAATCGCTGGCCAGGATGGCCACGGGCTTCGACAACGACGACCTGTCCGCCATCTGCCGCCTGATCGCGCAGGTGGACCAGCACGGCGGCGCGGTGCAGGAGCCCTTGAACCGCTTCGGCGAACGCCTGCGCGACAAGCGGCGCCTGGAACTGAAGGAGAAGGTGGGCAAGACCACGGTCAAGATGACCGGGGTCATGATCGTGACGCTATTGCCCGCGCTGTTGATCGTGACGGGCGGGGCTGGGTTCATCGCGGTGTTGCGCGGTTTGTCGCGCATGGGGGGGATGTAATGAACGGCGCAACGGAAAGCAGCTCGCGCGCATGGCGCTGCGTGCTTGTCGTCACGGTGTTGGCGGCGGGCGCGGGGTTGAGCGGATGCAAGACCAACAACGCGGAATCCGCCTGGCAACTGATCCAGCAACAGCAGCAGGAGCAGGCGCTGTTGCGGCAGAAGGAGGACGAGGCCCAGAGCAAGAGCCGGCCCAAGGAACCCGAGATGATGCTGTCCATGATCGTCGAGGCGCAACGCCAGGAACGCTATTTCGCGTCGCTCGCGTACATCGACGGCTATCAGCAGAAGTACGGCAACGACGCGCGCGTGGCCGTGCTGCGCGCCGAGGCGCTGCGCCAGACCGGGCAGGCGGCGCTGAGCGAACAGGCCTATCGCGCGCTTACCGCCACCGACCAGGCGGCCGAGGGCTGGCACGGCCTGGGTCTGATCGCCGGTTCGCGCGGGCAGTTCGACCAGGCAGCCGATTATTTTTCGCGGGCAGCCAAGCTGGCTCCCATGGACGCGCGCATCCTGGGCGACCTGGGCTATGCGCGCCTGCGCGCGGGCGACCCGGCGGGCGCGCGCGTGCCGCTGGGGCAGGCGGCCGAATTGACGCCGGAAAGCGGCAAGGTGCTGGCGAACCTGGCGGTGTTGCTGCTGGTCGAGGGCGATCCGCTCAAGGCGCAGCGCCTGATGGAGCGGGCGCAACTGAATGAAGAGGCGCGCGGACAGGTGCTGCGCCTGGCCGCCGAGATCCGGGGCCAGCTGGCCCCGGCGGCGGGCGCTTCCTATGCGCCTGCCACCCGGGTGTCCAGCGGCGAACAGGCCGTCATGCCGTTGATGAGCCCCTTGATGGACGGCTTGGGTAACGGACCCATCGTGCGCTAACCCCGTTTTGAGGAAGACTGCCATGTCCCATTCGACCCAGCACGCCTTGTTCATCGTGGCCTGCGCGCTTGCGGCGCAGGCGCCCGCGGCCGTCCTGGCGCAATCCAATGCGCCGTTGACGGGCAGCATGTCGGGCGCCGCGGGCAGCGCGCCGTCCGCTCAGGCGCCTGCCGCCGTGTCGGCGCCGGAACCTGTGTCCGCCATGCCGGAGCGGGCCGTGGTGCAGCAGGTGCAGACTCCGCTGCCGCAGGCGCCCGCCGCCGCGCCTGCGGCGCAAGAAGGCTTTGGCGACGTGACGCGCGGGCTGCTGGCGGCGCAGGCCGACGGGCGGCGCGCTGGCAATGCCTTGCCCGTGCTGGGGCCGGTGTCTACCGCCGCCTGGAACCGCTATCTGGAGAGCTTCAAGCATCCCATTCCCGTGTGGTTCGACCGGAATGTGGAAATTCCCAACGTCCAATAGGTTCCGGGCGTTGGTATTCCCCGCCGCATGCGGGTATGGAGTCGCAAGAGCATGTCAGCCGGCCGTCCACATCCTTCCTCGCCGTCGCGGCAACGCGGCAGCATGACCGTCGCCGTCGTCTTCGCGGTGCTGGTGGGGGTGGTGTTGCTCGGCGTGCTGCAGCTTGGCTACGGCTTCTACATGAAGCGCGAAATGCAGAAGGCGGCGGACCTGGCGGCGCTGTCGGCCGTCCAGGTGCTGAGCCTGGGCTCCAGCGCGGATTGCGCCCGGGCCGCCGCCGCTGGCCGCGCTTCCGCCCTGGCCAATGTGCCGAACATCCTGGATGCGTTCACGGCCGCCGATTTCACGGTGGAATGCAAGGTGTGGGATCCGACGCGGTCCGATCCCTCCGGCATGCACGTCTTCGACGCGGCGGGCGGGCAGGCCTATAACGCAGTGCGGGTAGCGGCGCGCAAGCAACTGGCCAATCTTATCCCTGGCGTGGGCGGCGTCACGGCGTCGGTGGCGGCGGTGGCGACCAACACCCAACCCGTGGCGACCTTCACAGTGGGGTCGCGGCTATTGCGCCTGGAACGCGGCGGCCTGCTGTCGCAGCTGCTGGCCACGGTGGGGGCG
Source organism: Achromobacter sp. ACM04 (assembly GCF_014851465.1). Classification (NCBI taxonomy): domain Bacteria; kingdom Pseudomonadati; phylum Pseudomonadota; class Betaproteobacteria; order Burkholderiales; family Alcaligenaceae; genus Achromobacter; species Achromobacter sp. ACM04. Next base: position 2,271,469 of record NZ_JACUZS010000001.1, on the reverse strand, counting down.
TCGCCCACGCAACTGGACGTGCTGGACGCCGCCGGCCTGGCCAATGTCGGCATTACGCCGGCCGGCCTGCTGGAGGCGCTGGGCCTGCCGCTGTCGGTGGCTGCGGGCGTGGGCACGCCCGAGCAATTGACGGCGCTGAGCAACCTGACCCTGGGTCAGCTCTTGCGCGCCACGCTGAGCGTCATCGACAAGCAGAGAACCGCCAACGCCGATGTCGGATTGTTGAGCGAAGCCATCAACACGGTGTTGGACTTGATGCCGCTAAACCTGCCTGTGAAGCTGTTCGGCGATGGCGGCGTGCTGAATCTGAACGTGGTGGGCGGCGACCCCACCGCTGCCTTGCAGGCCCAGGTCAACGCGCTGAACATCCTGGAAACCGGACTGGCCATCGCCAACGGCAGCAACCTGATCAATCTGGGGCTGAGCGTGCCGCTGCTGGGCCTGGACGCCCGGGTGCGCATCGTCGAGCCGCCTGCCGTGGGCGTGGGCGGTGTCGGCGCGCAAGCCATCAGCGCCGGCATACGCGTGTATCTGCGCGTCAACACCAGCAACATCCCGCTGGTCGGGCCCTTGCTGGCCAACACCCTGAATACCAAGGTGGATCTGCCCATCATCATCGACGTGGCGCAATCCACAGGTACGCTGCGCAAGCTGTGCGAAGCGCCGCTGGCCGAGAACCAGGCGATGATCGATGTGACGTCGGCTGCGGCCAGCGTCTGTCTGGGCCGCTTCCCCGGCATGGCGTCAGCCACCGACCCGAGCGCCGCGAATTTCCAGTCGCTCACGAACCGCTGCGAGCCCAGCGCATTCGGCGCCATAGGACGGCATCAGGTCTTGAACGTACTGGGCATATTGCCGCTTACCGCCCGGTTCACGCTGCCGGTGTTCAGTTCCTCGGCGCCCGTGTCGGTGACGCTCACTGCGCCGCCATCGCCCAACGCCACCGCCACCGTCAATGCCACCAACGTGGACCTGTCCAAGCTGGCCTCCAACCTGACGGACGCGCTGATCGGGGGCATCCTGGGGGATTTGTTCAACACCGGCACCCCGCTGACCGAAACGCAACGCACAGAGCTGGCGACGCAGTTGGTGGGCGGAGACAAGAACAACGCCGGCAAGACCATCTCCAAGGTCGTCAACGACATGCAGTGGTCCAAGACGGCGATGGACCAGCTCGGGGCGCGTCTGACCACGGGTGGCTTGACGGGGGTGTTGGGCGGCACGCTGCAACTGGTTGGCGGCATCCTGAACTCGCTCTTGTTGGCCCCCCTCAGCGACGTGACCTGCGCGCTGGCGCTGGTGCCGGACGCGATCCGGCAGTGCCGCGTCAACGCCGTCGGCGCGCTGGCCTTGAACGGCAGCGGGCAGGTGGGCGGCGTGCTGTCGGTCGTCATGGTGCTGCTGGATCCCTTGCTGAGTTCGTTGTCCGTGGCGTTGCAGCAACTGCTTAATGTGCTGGGCCTGAGCGTGGGCCAGACCGACGTAGCGCTGATTTCCGTGGATTGCGGCAAACCCCGCCTGGTGTATTGATGATGAAGCCTCTGACCCCTGTCCTTTCCATCCCCGCATGGTCCAAGCGATGAGCCAGAATTTCGCGCGCGAAGAATTCGACGTGTACGTCTGGGAAGGCACCTCCGACATTGCCAGCCGCGCCGAGCGTTGCCTGGCGGGCATGGACGTGTCGCTGCTGCGGGCGGACGCCGGCACCGCGTTTCCGCCGCCCCGCGACCTGGCGCGGCCTGCGGTGGCCCTGGTGTCGGTGTCGGTGATGGGCGACAAGCGCTTCAGCGGCTACGACTGGCTGGCGGCCCAAGGCCTGCCGGTCATCTGGGTCGCCGCGGAAGCGCGCGGACGCGACCCGCGCTACTACCCGCCGGAATACTCCTACACGCTGCCGCTGACCTTCACCACCGCGGACCTGCGCAAGCTGTTGTATGAGCTGCTGGGCACGCTGAATCAACTCAATCGCGCCGCGCCCCGGCGCGAGCAGCCGCTGATCGCCGTCTCCGCGACCATGCGGGACCTGCTGGCGGAAGTGGACATGTATGCAGACTGCCGCAGCAACGTGCTGATCCATGGTGAAACCGGCGTGGGCAAGGAACGCATTGCGCGCCTGCTGCATGAGCAGGCCGCCTGGTTCGACGGGCCCTTCGTGGCGGTCAACTGCGGCGCCATTCCGGAAGGCCTGTTCGAGGCGCATTTCTTCGGCCATGCCAAGGGCGCGTTCACCGGCGCGATCGGCGCGCACAAGGGGTATTTCGAGCAGGCCAGCGGCGGCACGCTGTTCCTGGACGAAATCGGCGACCTGCCGCTGTACCAGCAGGTCAAGCTCTTGCGCGTCCTGGAGCAGAACACGGTGACGCGGCTGGGCTCGACCGTGGAAGTGCCGGTGGACTTCCGCCTGGTCGCCGCGACCAACAAGGATTTGCGCGTGCTGGTGGGGCAGGACGAGTTCCGCGCGGACCTGTATTACCGGCTGGCGGTGATCGAACTGCGCATACCCAACCTGGAGCAGCGCGGCCCGCAGGAGAAGGCGGCGATCTTCCGCGCCTTGCTGCAACGCCTGGGCGTGGAGGAGGAACCGCCGCAGTGGTTGCTGGAGCGCGTCTCGCGCACGCGCTACGAGGGCAATGTGCGTGAACTGTCCAACGTGGCCGAGCGCGTCGCGATCGTGCGGCGGCAGCTCCAGGCCTGGGACCCGCCGCGCATCGAACGCATCTTCGACCAATTGGCCGAGCCGCTGCACTCTGCTCCAGCCTCGGCAGCCGCGAGGGTCGAGCCCGCCGCCTTCACCGATGCCGAGCGCGCAGAACGCGAGCGCGTGCTGGCGGCGCTGGACGCCAACGGCTGGCGCCGTCAGGATACCGCCCACACCTTGGGCATCAGCCGCAAGGTGTTGTGGGAAAAAATGCGCAAGCTGCAACTCGGGACGGGCCAGGGAGAACCCGCCGATGGTCTCGCCGAGACGACGATGTGAGCACGCAATAGGTAATGCCCCGTAGTGGGCGACAGTTGCGGAGCCGGCGCATGTAAGCGAGTCTGTCCCGGCCGAAATAAATTGCTATAGTTCCGCAACGATTTTTTTGGGGAAGGCATGAACGTCCAATTCATCCGTGGCGCCGCCCGCATGGCGCTGTTGGGCACGGCCCTGTCCGGCCTGGCCGCTTGCGCCAGCGCACAATCCGAAGCGCCCCGGGCCACGGTTAAACAGGTCGAGGACACGCAGGCGGCCTCCACGCCCGTGACTCCCCCCGCGCCGCCGCCCGCCGCGCGTCCGGCATCCACGCTGTCGGAGCTGCAAGGCCTGATCCAAAGCCGCCAGGTGTCGGAGCTGCGTACTGCCTATAACGGCACCTATGGCGCCAGCCTGCTGTTCAAGCCGGACGACCTGACCTATTACGTTGCCTTGTTCCAGCAGAAGGATTTCTGGCGCGTGGTGAAGAGCAAGTCGGACAAGCAGGCCGAAGCCACCTACCGCGCCTTCGTCGCCCAATCCGCCGAGCTGGCCGAAGTGGATATCAAGCGCATCAAGATGCAGGCTGAATACGCGCACGCCGAGAAGCTGCTGGCCAGCCGCAGCGCCGAACTGAGCACCCTGCAGGCCGATCGCGCGGTGCGCCTGCAGCAGGAAGAGCAGGTCGCGGCCCGCCAGGAGCAGTCGCGCCAGGAAGCCACGGCGCTGGCTGACCAGCAGAAGGACGTGCGCCAGCAATTGCGCGATCTGCAACGCCAGATCGACGCCTTGCAGGCGCAGCAGGCGCAAGTGGGGAACCCGGCGGCCCAGAACCGCGGCAAGTAACCCGCAGGGCAGGCTGAGTAGCGGGCCTGCGGGCCCGCTTTGTCTTGGCCGGCCGTGAATAGGCATTGCGCACGCAGGGGCTAAGCGCCTGCCCTGGGGCGCTTTCTTGTATTCTGGGAGTTGCACCCCATATAGACGCCATGGCACTTAAAGTTTTCGACCTCCAGTGCGAACACAGCCACATTTTCGAGGGCTGGTTCGGTTCGCACGAAGACTATGACGCGCAGCAGGCGCGTGGCTTGGTCACGTGCCCGGTTTGCGGTTCGGCCAGCATCACCAAGCGGCTGTCCGCGCCGCGCCTGAACGTCGCCCACCTGCACGCGCCAGCCGCCCAGCCGCCGGCGTTGCCGGCCAACGCGTCCGACGCGGAAAAAATGGCCGCATTGCAGGCAGTCGTCATGCGCCAGGTGCGCGCCTTGCTGCGCAACACCGAAAACGTCGGGCCGCGCTTCGCCGAAGAGGCGCGCCGCATCCACGAAGGCGATGCCGACGACCGTCCCATCCGCGGCACGGCAACGCCGGAAGAACGCGAATCGCTGGCCGAGGACGGCATCGACGTCATGGCGGTGCCGGATTTCCTGGACGACGAGCGCCTGCAGTGACCCGCTGCGCCGCCCCTAGCCGATTCGGACAGGGGAACGGGCGTACGGAATGTCAGGTGGTATGCCTGCGTTCACCGATCTTGGCCGAGAAGCGCAGCAGATAACCATCAGGGTCCTGAACCAGGAACTCGCGCACGCCGATTTCAACGTCATTGCCCCGATACCACTGCTCTACCGGATTCCGGAACAGGGGCCATTTGGCGTTAGCAAGCGCGGCAAGAAAGGGCTCCACAGAGGGCACATCGATTTCGAAATTGATTCCCCTGCCCAGCGGCACGCTCAACGGACCTGTGATCCAGCCGTTGTCGCCGCGCCGTTCGACGAGCATGACTTGCGCTCCGTCGAGGTCCAAATATACGAAGCCGTCTTCCTCGCGGCTGTACATGATCGAGAATCCACAGAGACCAACCCAGAATTGCAGACTTGCCGCGATATCTGCGACAAGCAACTCGGGCACCAGCTTTGCACGGCGAATTTCCACAGTCGCAGTTCTCCAGCTTCGGCAGAGTGTTGCCGCGGTCAGCGCAAGCAGTCCGCTTCGTCAGGAAGTCGTCGATGAATGAGCGCGTTTCAGTTATTAGGCGTGAGCCGGTGGCCGAATAAGGCTTTCTGCGGGAATGCCGAGCTCGGTGTGCAAACGCCAGATCATTGGCAATGTCAAACCGCGCTTGCGGTTCAGCACTTCGTATACACGGTTGCGCTTGCCGATCATAGGCTCCAGATCCTTAGGGGTCAGGCCGCCTTGCTCCATCCGGAATTTAATGGCCTCGACAGGGTCTGGCAGATCGACCGGATAGTGCTTCATTTCATACGCTTGCACCAAGGTGGCCAGCACGTCCAGGCGGTCACCGTCAGGTGTGCCCAGTTCAGGATCAGACTCCATCAACCGGGAGATTTCCTTGAGCGCCGACTTGTAATCGGCCTCGGTATGTACGGGGCGGATTTCCATGTTCATTCCATTTCCATGGTTTCGGCGTCAATCTTGTCGTACTCCGCGTGAGTGCCGATGAACTTCACGTAGACGATGCTCAAGTTGAATGCGATTGCCACAATCAGGCGGAAATCATTGCCTTTGATGTTGAACACCACACGCCGATTCTTCAGGATGCTGGCGTGGCGATACTGGGCCTTGATATCCGCAGGCTGCTTCCATTGCGCCTTGCTGGCCTCGTCCACCCACGCCTTGAGGGGTTGTTCTGCCGCTGGGTACCTTTCCCAGAACTGGCGGAGGGCGCTTAAGGCTATGAGTCGCATAGCGCAATGTTAGTCCCAATTTGGGACTGGGGGCAAGTCCCATGTGGGCCGGCTATATGCCTTCAAGCAAGGGCCGCAAGATTGGTCAGGCAGACGGCAATAAAAAAGCCAGACCCGAAGGTCTGGCTTTTTCTTGCCTGCTTGCCGGATCAGTTGTTGACGCGGCTGCGGTATTCGTTCGTGCGGGTGTCGATTTCGATCTTGTCGCCGATGGCGCAGAACAGCGGCACGTTCAGTTCGTAGCCGGTGTTGATCTTGGCGGGCTTGGTCACCTTGCCCGAGGTATCGCCACGCACGGCGGGTTCGGTGTAGGTGATTTCGCGCACGAGCGTCGTGGGCAGTTCAACCGAAATGGCGCGGCCGTCGTAGAAGACCACTTCCACGGGCATCGCTTCTTCCAGGTAGTTCAGGGCGTCGCCCATGCTCTCGGCTTCGATTTCGTACTGGTTGTACTCTTCGTCCATGAAGACGTACATCGGGTCGCCGAAGTAGGAGTAGGTGCACTCCTTGCGGTCGAGCTGGACGACTTCGAACTTTTCGTCGGCCTTGTAGACCGATTCGCTGGCCGAGGCGGTCAACAGGTTCTTGAACTTCAGCTTCACAACAGCGGCGTTACGGCCCGACTTGTTGTATTCGGCTTTCTGGACCACGAGGGGATCCTTGCCGACCATGACCACGTTGCCGACTCGCAATTCCTGAGCGGTTTTCATCGATAAAACTCCGGGGGTGATGGGTGCACTCGCCGTGCTTGCAAAAAGCCGCCGCAGCTATAGCGTCTAGCGGCTTCGTGCACACCCCGGGAGGCGTCATAGTTGAGGCCCGACAAATACAGGGCGCTCGGAAAACTCTCTATTCTAACGTTTCTTGGCCAAGTCTGCGCAAAAATCAGCCAGATTTTCGGCAAGATCCGGTAGCGCGGCCTGGCTTGCGTCCCAGGCCCGCGCGGCGGCGGCCCAGTCCCCCCAGGCGGCTGGCGCCAGGGCGGCAGACAGCGCCGCAGCGGTTGCGCCCGTTTCCGGCTCGTTCCAGGCCCGGATCAGCGTCTGGGCGGTTTCCGGGGCCGGATAGCGCGCCAGCCACGCTTCCAGTTTCTCCAGATGCACGTTTTCGTCCTGGGGATAGATCTGCCAGACCAGCGGGCGCGCGGCCCAGGCGGCGCGGACGAAGGAATCCTCGCCCCGCACGAAATTCAGGTCGCAGCACCACAGCAGACGGTCGAAATCCGGCTGCGCCACGAAGGGCAGCCGGGCCACCGCCGGCGCGCCCGGCGCCGCGCAGGCGGCTTCCAGCCCGGGGGCCACGCCTTCGGGGGCAAGCAGCAGGGTGGGCCGCGGATCCGCCGCCAGAGCCTCGGCCAGCGCCGTTACCGGCGCCGTCGGATAGCAAAACAGGGACACGGCGCGCGCGCCGTCGCGGCGGCGCAACAGCAGGTCCTGCGGCACGCCCAGCGACCGCAGGAAGGCTTCCTGGTCTTGCGGCGATGCCTGCAGGGCGTCGCGCTCCGCCGACAGGCCCGGCTCGCGCAGCAGTCCGCCGGTGGCGCTGGTGAAGCCGGGAAAGAAAAAGTGCTTGACCAGCCCGTCCGGCCGCTGCGAGGGCAGGCCGTGGCAGCTTTCCACCCAGGACTCGGCGCTCAGGTATTCCAGGTTGACCCAGGCCGGATGCTCACGCCGCATGCTCTCCAGGAATGCCTCGGGGGGATCGCAGGCGAATGCCTCGATCACCACATCGCGCGCGGCGAGCCCCGGATCCGGGGATTCGGTCCAGTGCACGATGTCGATGCCCGCCAGTTGCTGGCGCGGGCTATCCGTGGCGATCCCGGGCTGGATGCGGGCGAAGCTGGCCAGGTCGTCGACCCACAGGCGCACATCCCAGCCGCGGCCATGCGCCAACCGGCGCGCCAGCCGCCAGCAGACGCCGATGTCGCCATAGTTGTCGACGACCCGGCAGAAGATGTCCGCTTGCATTGCCGCCTAGTGGAACTTGGCCGGCGAGGCTTCCGCGTCCTCGGGCAGTTCGGCGTGCACCAGTTCGCCCAGCGGATTCGGGAAGTAGGGCGCGCCGCAGTCTTCACAGTACTCGGGAGGCAGCACGCCGGGGATGCGGCGCACTTCGGTAACGCCGTATTCCTTGAGCAGCGCGGCGATCTCGTCCACCACGTCGGGCTGGCCTTCGTCAGCCGGCAGGTCTTCCTCGCGCCCATACAGCGGCCAGACGCAGCCGTAGTACACGTCGTTGCTGCTGCGCGCGGTGAAGCCGATGCGGTACTCGTCGATGCGGCTTTCGCCGCAGCCGGCCACCACCGCGCGCAACTGTGAGGCTTCCAGGCTGACCGCGCCCTCGAGCCAGCTGACTGCTGCACGCAGCGACAGCGGGCGCACGCGCCGGTCGGCTTCACGGTTGCTGACATAGTAGGCGTCGGGCAGCAGGGCTTCGAAACCGCAGCCCGGCAGCAGATTGGCGAGGGTCGGCTGGGCCTGCGCCGCCCATTGTTCCTGGCAGGCATCGCGGCTGGCGTCGGCTTCGCCCAGCTGTTCCTGCCAGCGGAAGATCGGCTCGCCTTCGGGCACCGCGACGGCCGCCACGATGTAGCGCGTATCGGCCAGCATGTTGGCCGTTTCGGTCTCGGTGTTCAAGGCGGGCTTGGCGGTTTCTGCGCCCAGCGCCTGGGTGCCCAGGCGCTGCAGCCATTGCCAGGTTTCGGAGAAGGTGCGCGGCATCTGGTCCACACTGACCAGCACCGGCATCAGCGAGCTGCGGGCCTTGCTGGACAGGACATGCCCATGCAATTGCGCCATCAGGGCCTGTTGCGCGCCGGCGGCGATCGGGCCGGTCGGAATGGCGTAGCGGGTCCAGGCGACGATGGGGGCCACGACCAGCAAAATGTCGTAGTGGACGCCATTTTTCTCGATCTTCATCGATTCGGACAGGGTTTCGGCCTGTTCGATCAGGATCTCGTATGCGCCCACGTCGCTCTGGGCGAGGTGGTCCAGGGCCGCTTCCAGGGGGGCATCCTGCCCCGCCTTCAGCAGCTTCGGAATCGCTACGCCAAGCTGGTTCTCCCAGAACACGTCTTCGAGGCGGCTGCCCGAGCGGTTGAGCGCCTGGGCAAGCGCGACCAGTTTGGCGGCGTCACGGGTGAGGCGGGGAGCGGATTGGCTGCGGGATCGGGCCATAACTTCGGGGAGCGTCCAGTAAGTGTGCAACTGTGTAGTTTAACGCCCGGCGCGGACGGCGGCGCGCACCTCCGGCGGCGGGGCGCAACAACGGCGCGACGGTGTGATTGATGCTAAGTAAGCAACAGATAATGCCGAGCCAAGGGGTTTATTGCTGAGAAGAATCGGCGGAAAATCTAGCCATCTACTCAATATCAGGAGGCACCGCCATGCGTTGGCCTACGCTTTTCGTATCCCATGGATCCCCCATGCTCGCCGTGGAACCCGGACTGACCGGCCCGGCGCTCGCCGCCTGGAGCGCCGAGCAGGGCCGCAAGCCCAAGGGCATCCTGGTGGTCTCGCCGCACTGGATGGGCGAGGGCCTGGCGCTGTCCACCCGCGACCGCCAGGTGGCCTGGCACGATTTCGGCGGCTTTCCGCCGGAACTCTATGAATTGCAGTACACAGCCCCCGGTTCGCCGGAGTTGGCGGCGCGGGTGCAGGCCCTGCTGGCCGAGTCGGGTATCGCTGCAGACCTGGACCCCCGACGGCCGCTGGACCATGGCGCCTGGGTGCCACTGCGCTACCTCTATCCGGAAGCGGACGTGCCGGTGGTGCAACTGTCCCTGGACATGGGGCGCGACGCGGCTGGCCAACTGGAACTGGGCCGCGCGCTGGCCCGGCTGCGGGACGAAGACATCCTGGTCATCGGCTCCGGTTCGCTGACGCATAACCTGCGCCACGTGCGCATGCCGCAAGACGCGCCCGCGCTGCCTTACGTGCCGGCTTTCCAGCAGTGGTACGCGGACAAGCTGGGCGGCCATGACCTGCCGGCGCTCTTGGATTGGGAGGCCCAGGCGCCGGGCGCGGCGCAGGCCCATCCGCACGACGACCACCTGATGCCCTTGTACGTGGCGCTGGGTGCGGGCGGAGCCGGTTTCCGGCGCCTGACCGACGAAATCTCGTACGGCGCGCTGGCGATGGATGCCTACGAGTTCGCGGACTGATCCCAAGCGCGGCCGCGGTGCCGCGCAGGCCGCAATGAAAATGGCCCGGGAACCTCGCGGTTCCCGGGCCATTGCCTTGCCTGTCAGAAGATCAGGCAGCCAGCAGCTGGCGCAGCACGAAGGGCAGGATGCCGCCGTGCTGGTAGTAGTCCACCTCGATCGGGGTGTCGATGCGCAGCAGCACCGTGACGTCCTGCTTCGATCCGTCCTTGCGGGTGATCGTCAGCGTCACGTCCTGCATCGGCTTGATGCCGTTTTCCAGACCGGAAATGTCGTAGGTTTCCTCGCCGGTGATGCCCAGCGACTGCACGCTGTCCGCGCCCTTGAACTGCAGGGGCAGCACGCCCATGCCGACCAGGTTGCTGCGGTGGATGCGTTCGAAGCTGCGGGTGATCACGGCCTTCACGCCCAGCAGCTGGGTGCCCTTGGCCGCCCAGTCGCGCGACGAGCCGGTGCCGTACTCTTCGCCGCCGAACACCACGGTGGGGGTGCCCGCGCCGACGTACTTCATGGCTGCGTCATAGATGGACATCTGTTCGCCGGTGGGCTGGAACAGGGTGTCGCCGCCCTCGAAGCGGCTGCCGTCCGGCAGCGCCGGAATCATGAGGTTCTTGATGCGCACGTTGGCGAAGGTGCCGCGCATCATGATTTCGTGGTTGCCGCGGCGTGAGCCGTAGCTGTTGAAGTCGGCCTTCATGACGCCGTTTTCCTTCAGCCACTTGCCCGCGGGCGAGGTCTCCTTGATGGAGCCGGCCGGCGAGATGTGGTCGGTGGTGACCGAGTCGCCGAACACGCCCAGCGCACGGGCGTTCTTGACCGTCGGCATCGCGCCCGGCGTCATGCCGAAGCCGTCAAAGAAGGGCGGCTCGGCGATGTAGGTGGAATCAGGCCAGTTGTACGTGTCGCCGGTCACGCCCTTGATGTTCTCCCAGAGTTGGCCGGGATTGCTCTTGACCTGGCCGTAGTTGGCCTCGAAGGCCTTGGGATCCAGGGCGTACTTCAGCAGCGATTCGATTTCCTCGGTGGTCGGCCAGATGTCGCCCAGCCACACGTCGCCGTTCTTGCCGCGGCCCACGGGCTCGGTCATCAGGTCGCGCGTGACGGTGCCGGCCAGGGCGTAGGCCACGACCAGCGGGGGCGAGGCCAGGAAGTTGGCCTTGATGTTCGGGTGGATGCGGGCCTCGAAGTTGCGGTTGCCCGAGAGCACGGCCGAGCAGATCAGGTCGTTGCCGGTGATGGCTTCGTTCAGGTCCGGGGTCAGGTCGCCGGCGTTGCCGATGCAGGTCGTGCAGCCGTAGGCGGCCACGTCGAAGCCCAGCTTTTCCAGGTAGGGCAGGAGACCCGTCTTGGTCAGGTATTCGGTGACCACGCGCGATCCGGGGGCCAGCGAGGTCTTGATGTGCTTGGGCACCGTCATGCCGGCTTCCACGGCCTTCTTGGCCAGCAGGCCGGCCGCCAGCAGCACGCTGGGGTTGGAGGTGTTGGTGCAGGACGTGATGGCGGCGATCAGGACGTCGCCGTTCTTGACCTGGGTGCCAGCGCTGGTGGTGAAGGTCTGGCCCAGCTTTTCGGCGGGCTGATTGAAGCCGTTTTCAGCGACCGGCTTGGAGTACAGGTCGATGAAGGTGTTCTTGACGTTGCCGATCTCGATGCGGTCCTGCGGACGCTTCGGGCCCGCCAGCGACGGCGCGACCGTGGACAGGTCCAGCGTCAGCAGCTTGGTGAAATTGATGTCCTTTGCCTTGGGCACGCCGAACATCTTCTGGGCCTTGAAATAGGCCTCGAAGGCGGCGATTTCGTCTTCGGTGCGGCCGGTGCCGCGGAAGTAGTCAATGGTGCGCTCGTCGACCGGGAAGAAGCCCATGGTGGCGCCGTACTCCGGCGCCATGTTGCCGATGGTGGCGCGTTCGGCCACCGACAGGCTGGCGGTGCCTTCGCCGCAGAATTCGACGAACTTGCCCACCACCTTCTCGCGGCGCAGCATTTCGGTGATGGTCAGCACCAGGTCGGTGGCGGTGACGCCGCCGCGCAGCTTGCCCTTGAGTTCCACGCCGACCACGTCGGGGGTCAGGAAGTACACGGGCTGGCCCAGCATGCCGGCCTCGGCTTCGATGCCGCCCACGCCCCAGCCCACCACGCCGATGCCGTTGATCATGGTGGTGTGGCTGTCGGTGCCCACCAGGGAATCCGGGTAGTAGACGTTGTTCTTCTTGTCCAGGTGCACGCCGCGCGCCAGATATTCCAGGTTGACCTGGTGGACGATGCCGAAGCCCGGAGGCACGACGCCGAAGGTGTCGAACGCCTGCATGCCCCACTTCATGAACTGGTAGCGCTCTTGGTTGCGCTTGAATTCCAGCTTCATGTTCAGGTCCAGCGCATTCTTGGTGCCGAAGTAGTCGATCATGACCGAGTGGTCCACCACCAGGTCCACCGGCACCAGCGGCTCGATGCTCTTGGGGCTCTTGCCCATCTTGTCGGCCACGGAACGCATGGCGGCGATGTCGGCGAGCAGCGGCACGCCGGTGAAGTCCTGCAGCACCACGCGGGCCACCACGAAAGGAATTTCGTCTTCGCGCTTGGCATTGGCCTGCCAGTTCGCCAACTGCTTGACGTGCTCTTCGGTGACCTTCTTGCCGTCGCAGTTGCGCAGCACGGATTCCAGCACGATGCGGATCGAAACCGGGAGCCGCTGCACGTCGATGCCGAGGGACTTGCCCAGCGCCGGCAGCGAATAGTACTGACAGGATTTATTGCCGATCTTGAAATTCTTGAGGGTGTCTAGGGTGTTGTGCGGCATGATGGACTCCGTGGTTTTGCCCGGTTGAAGCCGGCATTTTCTGGCGTTTTTGCGCATTTGTCATTCTATGTGAGACTGGCGCCTGCGCGGCCGTATGTCTTATATCTTATATAAGACTTGAGCGAACCGCCAAAGTTCCCCTACTGCGATCAGGGGCGGGCGGCCGTTGGCCCAAACCGATACTCTGGCCGAGGCGTGCGCGGGTCGCAAGCCTCTTTTATCAAGAAAGTCCTACGCGGATGTTGCGGCCCTTCGAGGGAAGGCGGGTCTACGCAAGGAATTCGCGGAGCAGCACGGTCAGCTCGCTGCGCAGGAAATCGACGACCGCGCGCTGGGCGGTCGATGGATAAGGGTTGGGCGTGGTCAGGATGAACAACTTGTCGCCTGGCCCCAGGGCTTGGTATGCGGGCAGCACCGGCGTCAGCCGGCCCGCGGCAAGGTCCTCATGCACCACGTAGGCCGGCAGCAGCGCGACGCCCGCGCCGGCGCGCGCGGCTTGCGCCAGGAACGGGAAGTACTCTGATTGCAGCCGCGGCGCGAGCTTGGCCTCATGCAGCTGGTCCTTGCGCCGCAGCCGCAGCGTGACCTGGGGCCTGGGGTCGGGCGGGCCCAGGAAGTGCAGGCGGCCGAGATCGCGCGGATGAGCCGGCGGGCCGAACTGCTGCAGATAGGAGGGCGCCGCGCACAGCACCCATTTGACGTCGCCCAGCGCGCGCGCCACGTAATCCTGCGGCGGGGTCGTCATGACCCGCAATGCCACGTCGATTTCCGACGAAATCAGGTCGCTCACCCGGTTTGAGAACAGCACGCGCAAGGTCAGCGACGGATGGCGCAGGGCGAAGCTCACCAGCAGCGGACGCAATTGGTCCAGTTCCCCCAATCCGGTGGGGATGCTCAGCCGGACGTGGCCCGCGGGCTCGGATCCGAGCTTCTGCAACGCATGGCGGGCGGATTCGACTTCGTGCGCCATGCGCGCGCCGTGCTCGTACAGCACAGAGCCTTGTTGCGTCAGTTCCAGCCGCCGGGTGCTGCGGCGGATGAGCTGGGCGCCGAAGGCGCGTTCCAGCTTCTGCAGATTGCGGCTTACGTGCGAACGGGTCACGCCGTGGCGCACCGCCGCCTCGCTCAAGGTGCCGGCGTCGACGATGGTGACGAACAGCTGTATCAGGTTGAGGTCCAGCGCGGGCAGGGCGGGCATGCGCAGTCCTATTGTTGACTGTGAGGAAACATAGTTTACGCAAGCTGCGGGATTGTCGCGGCGTGGCGGCGGTTGATATTCTGGCCACCATCGCAAAGGAGACCAGACCATGCCCCAAAACCCATCCGGCGGGATGTCCCCGCAAACCATGTTCCGCGCCGATCTATTTCGCGGCGAGCGCATCCTCGTCACCGGGGGCGGCACCGGCCTGGGCTACGCCATGGCCGAGCGCCTGGCGTCGTTGGGCGCTGCGCTGCACCTGTGGGGACGCCGCGCCGCCGTGCTGGAAGAAGCCGCCGCCGGGCTGCGCGCACGTTACGGCGCCGAGGTCCACGTTCAGGCGGTGGATATCCGGGATGCCGAGGCCGTGGACGCCGCCGTCGACGCCATCTGGACCGGGCACGGTCCGCTGACGGGCCTCATCAACAACGCCGCGGGCAATTTCATCAGCCCCACTGAAAAACTGTCGCCGCGCGGCTTCAACGCCATTGCCGACACCGTGTTCCGCGGCACCTTCTACACGACCCAGGCCGTGGGCAAGCGCTGGATCGCGCAAGGCACGGGCGGGGCGGTGCTGTCCATCGTGGTGACCTGGGTCTGGACCGGTTCGCCGTTCGTGGTGCCCTCGGCCATGTCCAAGGCCGGCATAGACGCCATGACCAAGTCGCTGGCCATCGAATGGGGCCGCCACGGCATCCGGCTGAACGCCATCGCGCCGGGCGTGATTCCGACCGAAGGGGCCAGCGCGCGGCTGCGGCCCAAGGACTCGGGCGCGGACGCGCAGACGCAGCAGAATCCGATGAGGCGCCTGGGCACCGGACATGACATCGGCGAGCTGGCGGCCTTCCTGCTGAGTCCGGGCTATGACTGGATCAACGGCCAGACCATTGCGCTGGACGGCGGCGACTATCTGGCCAACGGCGCTTACTTCAAGCAGTACGCGGAATGGAGCGACGCGGACTGGGCCGCCGCGCGCCAGGCCATCGAAGCGCGCACCGCGCAGGACAAGGCGCAGCGCAGCACGGGGGGCGCATGACAGGCAGCACCATCCACGCGGGCGGCGACCGCCTGTCGGGCGCGGCGCTGGCCGCACGCGGCGAACAGGTTGCCGCCGGGCTGGCGGCAATGGGCGTGCGGGAAGGCGACGTGATCGCCGTGCTATTGCGCAACGGCCTGCCTTATCTGGAGATCATCCAGGCCTGCAAGCGGCTGGGCTGCTACTACTGCCCGATCAATTGGCATTTCACCGCGGCGGAAGTGGCATTCCTCATCGAAGACAGCGGCGCCCGCCTGCTGGTCGCGCACGACGACCTGTGGCTTCCGCTGCGCGATGCGCTGCCCGCCGGCCTGCCGGTGCTGCTGGCCGGTCCCGGCGCGGCGCAATCAGGGCATGCCGACTACGACGCCTGGCGCGACCGCCAACAGCCCTACGACGGCCCGCGCGTGGCGCCGCGCGGCCATATGGCCTATACCTCGGGCACCACCGGCCGGCCCAAGGGCGTGGTGCGCGCGCCGTTCCCGCTGGAACACCTGGGGCGCCACCTGCAACAGGTCGAAGCGGTGGTGGAGGCGGCCTACGGCCTGCGCCCGGGATCGCGCGCGCTGCTGCCCGCGCCGATCTACCACAGTGCGCCCAGCGTATTCGCGCAGGTCGCCCTGCGGGTCTGCGAGACCTTCGTGCTGACGGACAGGTTCGATCCCGTGGAAGTCCTGCGCCTGATCGAGGCGCATCGCATCGATACGGTATATCTGGTGCCCATCATGTACGTGCGCCTCTTGAAGCTGGACGCCGCCACCCGCGCGGCGCACGACCTGTCGTCGCTGCGCTTCGTGGCCTCGACCGGCGCGCCCTGCGCGCCGGAAATCAAGCGCGCCATGATCGAATGGCTGGGACCGGTCATCCATGAAACCTATGCGTCGAGCGAGGCGGGCATGGTCACCGTCATCGATTCGCACGAAGCGCTCGCCCGTCCCGGTAGCGCCGGCCGGCCTATCGGCGGCGCGCAGGTCAGGATCTATGGCGAAGACGGATCGCCCTGCGCGGCGGGCCAGGTCGGGCGGATCTACGTGCGCCAGCCGGCCTACGCGGACTTCACCTATCGCAACAACCCGCAGGCCCGCGCCGACGTGGAGAAGGACGGACTCATCGGTCTGGGCGACCTGGGCTATCTGGACGCGGACGGCTATCTCTATGTGTGCGACCGCGAATCGGACCTGGTGATCTCGGGCGGCGTGAACATCTATCCCGCCGAGGTCGAGCACCAGCTGATGCAGTATCCGGGCGTGGCGGATTGCGCGGTGTTCGGGGTGCCCGACGACGAATATGGCGAGCGGCTGATGGCGCTGGTGCAGCCCTCGGCGGGCGCCGCGCCCGACCCCGAGGCGCTGAGGCTATGGCTGGGTGAACGGATCGCGCGCTACAAGGTGCCGCGTGAACTGCAACTGCGCGCGGAACTACCGCGCGACGACAACGGGAAGATCGCCAAGCGCCGGCTGCGCGCCGAATTCTGGGCGGGCAGGCAGCGCCAGGTATAGCAGGGCGGCGCATCGCCGCAACAACAAAACCCACAAGGGAGACAGGCATGGCAATCAGGCTGAACCTCAGGCTGCGTCGCATCGCGACCGCGGCGATCGTCGCGCTCGCGGCTCCGGCCGCCGCGCTGGCGGCATTTCCGGACAAACCGGTCAAACTGGTCGTGCCCTATACGCCGGGCGGCTCCGCGGACCAGTTGTCGCGGGTGCTGGCCGAAGGCATGTCGCGCGACCTTGGGCAACCCGTGGTGGTGGAGAACAAACCCGGCGCCAATACCATGGTCGCGGCGACCCAGGTGGCCAGGTCGGCGCCGGACGGATACACGGTTTTCCTCGCCAGCAACGCCAGCATGGTGCTCAATCCCATGCTTTATCAACGCATCGCCTATGACGCCGCGCGCGACTTCCGCGTGTTCGGCATCGCTGCCGAGCTGCCGCTGGTGGTCGTGGCGAACAACGAGGTCCCAGCGGGCACGCTGGCCGAGTTCGTCACTTATGCCAAGGCCCGGCCCGGCAAACTGAACTACGCCTCCGTGGGCATAGGCAATCCGCTGCAGTTGGCGACCGAACTGCTGAAATCGCGCACGGGCATGGACGTGGCGCATATCCCGTATAACGGCAGCGCGCCGGCCCTGACCTCGCTGATGGGCAATGACACGCAGCTCATGGTGGACGTGATCAGCACCTCGCTGCCGCTGGTGCGGGAACGCAAGATCAAGGCGCTGGCCGTCACGACCAGCGAGCGGCTGGCCGTGCTGCCGGAGGTGCCGACCGTGGCGGAAAGCGGCTTTCCGGGATTCCGCGCCGCCACCTGGTTCGGTCTGGCCGTGCCGCGCGCCGTGCCGCAGGCCGAAGCGCAGCGCTTGCAGGCGGCGCTGGACAAGGTGCTGAAGGATCCGGGATTCCGCGGCCGTTTTGAACCCCTGGGCCTGGTGATCCAGGCGCCCCGCAGCCAGGCAGAAATCGATGCCTACGTGCAGGAAGACCGCCAGCGCTGGGGCGCGGTGATCGAAGCCAATCACATCAAGCTGGACTGAGGCGGCAACGGCCGCCTGGCCCACGCCGCCTGGCCGTCGGCGCCGTCAGGCCTTCTTGCCGCCGCGGCGCGCCTTGCGCGTGACATTGCGCCGCGACATCTCTGAATCCAGGATCAACCGGCCTTCGAGCTTGCCGTGCATGCGCTTGACCGAACGCATCGCGTCCTGCATGTGTTCGCTCATCAAGTCGCGCACCTTTTCCACGTCGCGCTCGCGCGCCGCAGCCAGGATCTTGCGGTGAAAGCCCGTATTGGCGCTGCCGAAACGCTGCTGCTCGGATAGCGGCATCTCGTTGTCGAACACGGTCAGCTGCCGGATCATTTCGTTGGTCATCTCGCAGCTGAAGCGCAGGAACGGGTTGGGGCAGGCCGCCGCGAAGATGTCGTGGAAATTGATTTCTTCCTGGCGCTGCGCCAGCGGGTCATCGACGTGCTCGGCCGACGGATCGCAGCAGGCGATGTTCTCCTCCAGCGCAGCGAAATGCGCGTCCGTCAGGAACGGCACCGCGCTGGCCGCGAGCTCGGGCTCCAGCAGCTTGCGCACCTGGTAGATGTCCTCGATCCGCACTTCCTTGAAGAACAGGTAGTTCTGCATCAGCTGGAAGGTGCGGTCCAGCGGCACCTCGACCACGGTGCCGCCGCCGCCCGGTCCGGTGCTGACCTTGACCAGCCCCTGCACCTCCAGCGACTTGAGCGCTTCGCGCATGGTGCTTTTGCTGACCGAGAACATGCTTTGCAGCTCGCTTTCGCGCGGCAGCTTGTCGCCCGGCAACAGGTTCTTGGCCGTGATCAGCCGCTTGATCTCTTCGGCGACCAGGTCGCTGCGCTTGGGCGGACTCGACGCGCCCGCGGCTTGTAGGTCGTGACTGTTGAACGCCATTGCGTTCCTCCGTTGCTGCGTGGTGTGCGCGGGGCATGCCCCGGGCGGGTTCTGCGCGGACCCCGGGTTATACCTGATGCGCCCGCTATTGACAGAGCCGGCTCGCCAAACTGATCATGATAATAATCCTATTTATCATGATAAATAGGATGGTAGTCGCAGTATAGGCATGAGCGCCGGGACTTGCGAATACGCCCACGCGGCGGCAGCCCTGGCACGGGAGCTTGGAGCAGACAGAGTCGGAATGGGGACGCGCATGGTGCGCGCTCGACATCGTCAATATGCCGCGGCACCGCCAGCGGCAGCCAGGGAGAACCATCTTGAATCGCCGCAACCTGCTGAAATTGGCCGCGCTTGGCGCCGTGCCCGGATCACTCTGGACCGCCCGGTCCGCGCTGGCGCAAGCCGACGCCATCCAGTTCGGGTGTCCGGTGCCCATGTCGGGCGCCTTTGCCGCCAACGGCAAATACGCCGACCTGGGCATGAAACTGGCGCTGGAGCAGTATGGCCGCGCGCTGGACCGGCCGCTGGCCTATACCGTGCTGGATACCGAGGGCAAGCCGGCCACGGCGGTGCGCAAGGTCCAGGAAGTCTCGCAACAGAAGGGCGTCAAATTCTTCGCCGGCGGCATCCTGTCGTCCGAAGCGCTGGCCATGGGCAAGGAAGTCGAGCGCGCCGGCGGCGTCTTCATCACCACCGCGGGCGCGGACGAAATCACCGGCAAGGACTGCAACCGGGCCACCTTCCGCTGGTCCGTGCCCACCTTTGGCGCCATCGAGCAGACCGTGCGTCCCTTGCTCGAAAAGCTGCCCAACGCCAAGCGCTGGTACACCATCACGCCGCAATACGTGTTCGGCGACGGCCTGCTCAGCGCGGCCAAGGCGATCTTCAAGGAAAAGGGCATCGAGCATGTGGGCAACAGCTATCACTCGCTGACCGAGAAGGAATTCAGCGGCTACCTCACCAACGCCATGGCCGCCAAGCCGGACGTGCTGCTGATCCTGAACTTCGGCTCGCAGTCCTCCGACACGCTGCGCCAGGCCGTCAGCTTCGGCATGAAGCAGAACTGCACCATCCTGGTGGCCTGGGCTTCGGGCCTGGAACAGTTCGAAGGCCTGGGCGCGGACCTGTGCGAAGGCGTGTACTTCGGGGCGCAGTACTGGCACGGCATCGACTCGCCGCTCAACAAGGAACTGGTACAGCTGTCCCGCGACAAGACGCGCGCCAATCCCAATTACAGCCTGGCGGGCTCCTACATCTGCACCCGCATCATGCTGGACGCCATCGCCCGGGCCGGCAGCGCCGACCCGGCCAAGGTGATCGCCGTCATGGAGGGCATGGCCTACGAGGGCCTGACGGGCAAGGAGGAAATCCGCAAGGAAGACCACCAGGTCCTGAAGAACTACTACCTGCTCAAGGGCCGCGCCAAGAAGGACATGAAGGACAAGGACGATTACGCCGAGATCGTGCATAGCGGCCGTTCCTTCCTGCCGCCCGCGGAAACCGGCTGCAAGCTGTAGCCCGCCCCTGAGGCGGGCGGCCGTGGGCGCGCCGCGTCCGCGGCCGCCGCGCGCCCCGCGGCCTTCCGTTACCTCCATCGGGCATACCCATGAACGTCTATCTCCTCCAGATCATCAATGGGATCGGGGTAGGCATGCTGTACTTCCTTCTGGCAGTCGGCCTGTCCATCGTCTTCGGTCTGTTGCGCTTCGTGAACTTCGCCCACGGGGCGTTCTATCTGCTGGGCGCCTACTTCTGTTTCCAGGCCATCCAATGGGGCCTGAATTTCTGGCTCGCGCTGGCCATCGTGCCGCTGTTGGTGGGCGCCGGCGCCTGGGTCGTGGAGAAAGTGCTGCTGCGCCACGTCTACGCGCAGGCGCATGAATTCCACATCCTGATCACCGTCGGCCTGGCGCTGGTCCTGCAGGAACTGGTCATCGTGATCTGGGGGCCGATAGGCGACAACGTCGCCGCACCCTCGGCCCTGCAGGGCGTGGTCATGTGGGGCAGCTTCATCTATCCCAAGTACCGTCTGTTCGTGATCGGCTTCACCGCTGTCTTCTCGTTGCTGCTCTGGTATGTGCTGGAAGGCACGCGGCTGGGCAGCGCGGTGCGCGCGGGCAGCGAATCGACCGAAATGGTGTCGATGCTGGGCATCAATGTGTTCCGCATGTTCAGCCTGGTCTTCGCGCTGGGCGCGGCGACCGCCGCCCTGGCCGGGGTGTTGGCCGCGCCCATACGCGGCGTCGAACCCTTCATGGGCATCGAGGCCCTGGGCATCGCCTTCGTCATCGTGGTGGTGGGCGGCATGGGCAGCTTCTTCGGCGCGCTGGTCGGCGGCCTCCTGATCGGCGTGGTGCAGAGCGTGATGAGCACGCTCTGGCCGGAAGGCGCGCGGCTGATGATCTATGTGGCGATGGCGGCGGTGCTGCTGCTGCGTCCCCACGGCCTGATGGGGAGAGGATGATGACGCGCTTGAAATCTCATGCCCAATTGCTGCTGGCGCTGGCCGTGGTGCTGCTGTTGCCGCTGTGCATGCAGTCGGGCTCGCTGGCCACGGAAGTGCTGATCTACGCGCTGGCGGTGCTGGGCTGCAATCTGCTGCTGGGTTTCACCGGGCTGTTGTCGTTCGGCCAGGGCATCTTCTTCGGCCTGGGCAGCTATGCCGTCGGCATCCTGTTGACGCGTACCGGCCTGCCGATGCCGCTGGCGTTGCTGGCGGCGATGGCGGTGGGCGCGCTGGGCGCGACGCTGGTGGGCTGGTTCGCCATCCGCCAGCGCGGCACCTACTTCGTGATGCTGACGCTGGCCTTCGCGCAGATGTTCTACTTCCTGGCGTACAGCCTGCCTGACCTGACCGGCGGCGACAATGGCCTGCTGGACGTGCCGCGTCCGGCGCTGTCGGTGGCGGGCCTGCAGCTCATGCCGCTGGCCACGCCCTGGCAGTTCTACGCCTTCGTGGCGGTGTGCTTCCTGGCGATATTCTGGCTGCTGCTGCGCGTGACCAACTCGGTGTTCGGCCGCACGCTGCTGGCGATCCGCGACAACGAGGCGCGCGCCATGGCGGTGGGCTACAACGTGCGCCTCTTCAAGTTGGCGGCTTTCGCCATCTCGGGCGCCGTCACCGCGCTGGCGGGCGCCTTCCTGGCGATGATGACCGGCATCGCGCCGCTGTCCAGCATTGAATACCACAGCAGCGAGATGATCCTGGTCATGACGGTCATCGGCGGCACCGGCAACCTGTTCGCTTCAGTGCTGGGGGCAGCTTTCTACGTGCTGTTCGCGGACTGGCTTTCCACCTTGTGGCCGCGCTGGCTGATGCTGCTGGGCTTCCTGCTGATCGCGGTCAGCCTGTTCATGCAGAAGGGGCTGTGGGGGCTGGGAGAACGCATCTGGCTGGCGCTGCGGCGCAAGCCTGCCGGTGGCGAGCCGGCCGCCAAGGAGGGACGCGCATGAATCCGCAACATTCCGCGCCGCTGCTGCAGGCCAGGGGCATCGTCAAGCGCTTCGGCAAGTTCGTGGCCCTGCATGGGGTCGATCTGCAAGTGCAGCCGCGCACGGTGCACTCCGTCATCGGCCCGAACGGCGCGGGCAAGACCACACTGTTCCATACGCTGACGGGCACCTTGCGCACCAGCGAGGGCAGCATCGTGTTCGACGGCCATGACGTGACGCAGGAGGCCGATTATCAACGGGTGCAGCGCGGCATCGCGCGCTCTTTCCAGGTCACCAGCCTGTTCGCCAACCTGCCGGTGCAGGAGAACCTGCGGCTGGCGGCGCAGGGCGCGCATCGCGCCGGCGCCTTCGACTGCTGGCATCCGCCCACCGGCCCGCGGGCGCAGCGCGAGATCGTCGACGCGGCGCTGGAACGGCTGGGCCTGTCGCGGCTGGCCAAGGTGGCGGCGGGCGCGCTGTCGCACGGCCAACAGCGGCGCCTGGAAGTGGGCATGGCGCTGGCCGCCCGGCCGCGCGCGATTTTCCTGGACGAGCCCACCTCGGGCATGGGGGTGGACGACCTGGATGAGATGAAGCGCTTGATCCGCAGCCTGCGCGACGATCACACGGTGGTGCTGATCGAGCACAACATGAACATCGTGATGGATATCTCCGACACGATCACCGTGATGCAGCAGGGCCGCGTGCTGGTCGAAGGCACGCCTGCTGCGATCCGCAGCGACGAGCGGGTGCGCGCCGCGTACCTGGGCAACATGATCACGGGAGGCCGGGCATGATGCTGCATGTCGACGCCGTACACAGCTATTACGGCAAGAGCCATATTCTGCAAGGCGTGTCGCTCGAGCTGCCGCAGGGCGAGGTGATCACGCTGCTCGGGCGCAACGGCGCGGGCAAGTCGACCACGCTCAAGACCATCGCCGGCGTGATCGCGCCCAAGGGCGGCGCGGTGCGCTACGGCGGACGCGACATCGCCGGGCTGCCGGCGCACAAGATCGCGTCCATGGGGATCTGCCTGGTGCCCGAGCACCGCGGCATCTTCAAGCTGCTGACGGTCGAGGAAAACCTCAAGCTGGGCATGCGCCGCGATTCGCCCTGGCAGCTGGAAGACGTCTACCGCATCTTTCCCCGCCTGAAGGAGCGGCGCAGGAACGGCGGCGGCCAGTTGTCCGGCGGCGAACAGCAGATGCTGGCCATCGGGCGCGCGCTCATGAACCATCCGCGCGTGCTGATGCTGGACGAGCCGGTCGAAGGCCTGGCGCCGGTGATCGTCGAGGAGATCGTGGCGCAGATCAAGTCCATCAAGCAGGCCGGCGTCACCATCCTGCTGGTGGAGCAGAACCTGGAAGTCTGCACGCAGCTGGCCGACCGTCATTTCATCATCGAGCAGGGATCCATCGTCTACCAAGGCAGCAACGCGGCCTTCATGGCGGACGAAAACGTGAAGGACCGATACCTGGGCGTGGGCGTCTAGGGACCGCCTGCGCCGCGCAACCGAAGCAAGGGAAACACCATGGAAATGAACACATTGGAGGCCGTCAGCGGCATCCGCATCGATGGCAGCCGCCTCTGGAATTCGCTGATGGAATTGGCCCGCATCGGCGCCACCGACAAGGGCGGCGTGTGCCGGCTGGCGCTGAGCGACCTGGACCGGCAGGGCCGCGACCTGGTCTGCGCCTGGGCTCGTGAGCTGGGCTGCAGCGTGCGCGTGGACGCCATCGGCAACATCTTCATGCGTCGTCCCGGCCTGCGCGATGACTTGCCCGCCGTGATGACCGGCAGCCATATCGACACCCAGCCCACCGGCGGAAAATTCGACGGCAACTATGGGGTGCTTGCAGGCATCGAGGTCCTGCGCACGCTGCACGAACGCGGCATTGCCACCGAGGCGCCGCTGGAAGTGGTGGTGTGGACCAACGAGGAAGGCTCGCGCTTCGTACCCGTGATGATGGGTTCCGGCGTGTACGCCGGCGCTTTCACGCTGGAGCACGCGCTGGCTGCGCGCGACCGCGACGGCGTCAGCGTGGATGAAGCGCTGCGCGCCATCGGCTACGCCGGTCCGGAACCCGCGCGGCCCGGGGATGTCGGCGCCTACTTCGAGGCACACATCGAGCAAGGCCCCATCCTGGAGGACCGCGGCATCACCATCGGTTCGGTGCAGGGCGCCCTGGGGCAGCGCTGGTACGACGTCGCCATCACCGGCCAGGAGGCGCATGCGGGGCCCACGCCCATGGAACTGCGCCGCGACGCCTTGCTGGCCGCGTCCAGGCTGGTGCTTGAGGTCAACCGGATCGCGCTGGAGCATGCGCCGCATGGCCGCGGCACGGTTGGCTGCATCGACAGCTTCCCGAACTCGCGCAACGTGATTCCCGGCCGCGTGGCGCTTACCGTAGACCTGCGCGCCGCCGACGACGCCACGTTGGACAGCATGGCCGCGGCGTTTGCGCGCGTCTGCGAGGAACTGGCCGAGCCGGGCCGCTTCCAGGTCGACAGCAAGGAGGTCGTGTACTTCCCGCCGCAGCCCTTCGAGCCGCGCCTGGTGCAGGCGATCCGCGACGGCGCGGCCACGCTGGGCCTGGATTCGCTGGACGTGATCAGCGGCGCGGGCCATGACGCCGTCTACATGGCGCGGGTGGCGCCCACCGCCATGATCTTCGTGCCGTGCAAGGACGGCATCAGCCACAACGAGATCGAGGACGCGCAGCCCGAGCACCTGGAGGCGGGCTGCAATGTGCTGCTGCACGCCATGCTGCGCTGCTGCGGGCGCATCCAGTTTTCCGATGGGGGCGCGCAATGAAGGCGCTGATCGCGAGGTTGAACCACGAGACCAACACCTTCTCGCCGGTTCCCACGCCGCTGTCCGCCTTCGGCAACGGCGGCCCCGCCTACGATGCGGCGGCCTATGAAGAGAACAAGGGCAAGCGCACCGCGATGTCTGCGTTCATCGACCTGGCCGAAGCGCGCGGCGCCGAACTGGTCACCCCCGTGTCGGCCACCGCCTATCCCAGCGGCCGCGTCGATGGCCAGGCCTATGCCGAGCTATGCGACCGCATCGTGGCCGCAGCGCCGGGCTGCGACGTCATCCTGCTGGACCTGCATGGCGCCATGGCGGTGGAGACCACCGATGACGGCGAGGGCGACCTGCTTGAACGGCTGCGCGCCGCCGCGCCTGGCGTGCCGGTTGCCGTGGCGCTGGATCTGCACGGCAACGTCACGCAGAAGATGATGGACAACGCCGACGTCATCGTCAGCTTCAAGACCTATCCCCACATCGACATGTACGAAACCGGCGAACACGCCGGCAGGCTGCTGTTTGCGGGCATCGACGGCCGATGCAAGCCGGTCATGGCGTGGCGCCGGTTGCCGCTGGTGTCGCATTCCCTGCGGAGCAACACGGCCGAAGGCGCCATGCGCGCCGCCGTCGTAGCGGCGCGCCAGGCAGAGGCCGCGGGGGCGCTGGGCGTGTCGGTGCTGGCGGGCTTCGGCCTGGCCGACATCCCGCATCCCTGCGTCAGCGTGGTCGTGGTGGCCGACGGCGACCGCGCCGAGGCGGAGCGCGTGGCGGGCGAGATCGCCTCCCTGATCTGGGAGCAGCGCGACGGATTCTTCTATGACAGCGAGCCACTGGCCGAGTCGCTGGCGCGCGCCAAGATCCTGGCCGAAGGCGCAAGCAAGCCGGTGCTGCTGCTGGACCATGGCGACAATTGCATGAGCGGCGGCACTTGCGACACCCTGGACGTGCTGATGGCCGCGCTGGACGCGGGCCTGGAAGGCATACAGGCGGGGCTGTACTGCGATCCCGAGGCGGTGGCCGAATTGACCCGCGCCGGCGTCGGCGCCACGGTCGAGCTGCCGGTAGGCAACAAGCGCGCCATCGGCGAAATCGGCCGGGAGGCGCAGCCCGTCACGCTGCGCGGCACCGTGCGCGCGCTGAGCAATGGCGAGTACCTGATCACCGGGCCGACCTATACCGGGCAACTGGCCTGCATGGGCCGCAGCGCGGTGCTGGACATAGGCGCCGCGCAGCTGGTGCTGACCGAGCAGACCCACGAACCCTGGGATCTGGGCGTGTTCCAGAGTCTTGGACTGGATCCGTCCCGCGCCCGTTACGTGCTGGTGAAGTCGCGCATGTACTGCCGCCCGGTGTTCGTGCCGATCTCCCAGGCGCTGGTCGAATGTGACAGCCCCGGCGTGACCAGCTCCGACTGGTCGCTGTTCGAATTCCGCAGACGCGCGCGGCCGCTGTACCCGCTGGAACCCATGGCGGCGGCGGACTACGATCCTCGCGCGGGCGGCCGATAGACCCGCCGGAAAGAGCAGGGCGCCACAAGCGGCAGCTGTGGCGCCCGGGCAACGAACATTCTCAAACAAAAAGTAACATAAATGAGAATGATTCCGTTTGCCGTAGAATGGGGCGCTCAGCAATTCCAGTCCCCTTTGGTGCAGCCGGCCCGGCAAGGCCCTGGCCTTCCGGCACATTCCAGACGCATCCGTAATTCTTAGTGCGCGCGTGACCCCATCGGGATTTTGATCTCTGCCTGCGAACTTCCCGACATGAAAATCCGAACTCTTGCCTGCATGGCCGCCGCGCTGCCGTGCTATCTCCCCGTTGTCCACGCCCAATCCGCGTCCGATCAGGCCGGCTCCGTCGTTTCCATGGACGCCATCAAGGTCGAAGCCAGCGCCGATGCCTCGGCCGGCGGCCTGGCCGAACCCTTTGCCGGCGGGCAGGTCGCCCGGGGCGGCCGCGTCGGTTTGCTGGGTACGCAGGACCTGATGGACACGCCATTCAGCATCACCAGCTACACCAATGAACTGATCCAGGACCGGCAGGCCCGCAGCGTGGGCGACGTGCTGCAGAACGACCCGGGCGTGCGCGTGGCGCGCGGCTTCGGCAACTTCCAGGAGTCGTACTTCATCCGCGGCTTCATCCTGGGTTCGGACGACGTGGCCTACAACGGCCTCTACAGCCTGCTGCCGCGCCAATACATCGCCACCGAACTGTTCGAACGCGTGGAGGTTCTGCGCGGCGCGTCCACCTTCCTGACGGGCGCGGCGCCCGGCGGCGGCGGCATCGGCGGGGTGATCAACCTGGTGCCCAAGCGCGCACCGAACGAACCTCTGACCCGTGTTACCACCGGCGTGTCCAGCGGCGGGCAGTTCCAGTTGTCCACCGACATTGCTCGCCGCTTTGGCCCGGGCGACAGCACCGGCATCCGGCTCAACGCCGCACAGCGCAGCGGCGATACCGGTATCGACGATGAACATTCCCGTACCAGCCTGGTATCGCTGGGCCTGGATTGGCGTTCGGCCGACACCCGTTTGTCTGCCGATATCGGCTGGCAGGAGAACAAGCTCAAGCGCGCGCGTCCCAACGTGACGCTGGGCGCCGGCGTCACCAAGGTGCCCGACGCGCCCGACGCCAGCTCCAACTATGCGCAGCCCTGGTCGTATTCGAACGAGCGCGACGTCTTCGGCACCGTGCGCGGCGAACATGATTTCAGCGACAAGCTGACCGCCTACGCGGCCTTTGGCATGCGCCGCAGCGATGAAGCGAATTCGCTGGGCAACGTCACGCTGACCAACGGCAGCACGGGGGCGGGCACCTTCTACCGCTTCGACAATACCCGCGAAGACAGCGTGAACACGGGCGAACTGGGCCTGCGCGGCAAACTGCGCACGGG
This sequence comes from Achromobacter sp. ACM04, assembly GCF_014851465.1. Lineage (NCBI taxonomy): Bacteria > Pseudomonadati > Pseudomonadota > Betaproteobacteria > Burkholderiales > Alcaligenaceae > Achromobacter > Achromobacter sp. ACM04. The sequence goes on along the minus strand of NZ_JACUZS010000001.1, from coordinate 2,244,072 downwards.
GCCGGTAGGCCACGAGTTCGTCGTGTCGGCATCCTTCTTCGACCTGAAGAAGAAAAATGCCTATGTGATGGACTGGCAGAACACGTATCCCACCAATATCTACAACCCGATTTCGTATGACAAGCCGCCATTCAGCGCCACCGCGCTGCGTGGCAACGACCTGGACGATCCGGCACTGCAAGGCCGCACCCGCCTGAGCAGCTACGCCATCGGCGACACGCTGTCGTTCCTGGACGACAAGGTGCTGCTCACGGCGGGCATCCGCCATCAGCGCTTGTCGCAACGCGACTACGCGTACAACACGGGCAAGGAAAACGGCGCCTACGACGCCAGCCATAATTCGCCCGCCGCGGGCCTGGTCGTCAAGGTCGCGCCCAGCGTTTCGCTGTACGCGAACTACATCGAGGCGCTGGTCGCGGGACCGACCGCCCCGGCCAATGCCGGCGGCAAGCCGGTGCCCAACGCCGGCCAGAGCCTGCCGCCCTTCGTCTCCAAGCAGAAGGAAATCGGCGCGAAGTATGAAGGCGACGGACTGGGCGCGGGACTCGCGCTGTTCTCGACCGACAAGCCGCGCGCCATGTACAACGCCAGCAACGAACTGACCACGTCCGGCAAGGACCGCCATCAGGGCGTGGAGCTCACCATGTACGGCGAGCCCGTCAAGAGCGTGCGCCTGTTGGGCGGCCTGACTTGGCTGGACGCCACGCAGCGCTCCACCGGCAACCCGTCCATCGACGGCAACCGCGTAATCGGCGTGCCGCGCTTCCAGGCGAACATGGGCGTGGAATGGGACATCCCCGGCGTGCCGGGCCTGGCGGTGGATGGCCGCGTGGTCTATACCGGTTCGTCCTACGCGGACGACGCCAACACGCTCAAGGTGCCGGGCTGGACCCGCTTCGATGCGGGCCTGCGCTACATGATGGACGTGGACGGCCACGTCGTGACCCTGCGCGCCCGCGTGGACAACATCGCCAACCGCAACTACTGGTCGTCGGTGGGCGGTTATCCGGGCAACGGCTATCTGGTGCTGGGCGGACCGCGCACCTTCTCGCTCAGCGCGAGCATGGACTTCTGAGTTCAGGCGGCGGCGTTCACCAGAACCAGCCGCCGCGCGTGAGGTCGCTCTCGCAGCTCTTGTACTGCGCGGCGAACTTCTGGGCCCGTGCCTGCACTTTCTGCGACACGGTCTTGAGCCAGGCCTTGCGGTCGTAGCTGCGGTTGCGGTAGCCGGTCCAGCCTTCGTGGTAGTTCAGGTATTGGCCATAGGCGTCGGACTTGGACACGCCGTTGATGCGCTGGGTCTTGTTCATGTACCAGCCCATGAAATCCAGCGCGTCGGCGAAGTCGTCGCGGCTGGAGCCCCAGCCGCCGGCATCTTTCTTGTAGTCGTCCCAGGTCTCGTCCTTGACCTGGGCGTAACCGTAGGCGGAACTGACGCGTCCCCAGGGGATGAAGCCCAGGAAGTAATAGCGCGGCGGCACGGCGTCATGCTTGAAGGAGGACTCCTGGTACATCATGGCCATGGGCACCGGCACGGGCGCACCCCATTTCTTCTGCACCTTCAGGGCGGCATCGTGCCAGTCCGGCTTTTCGCGAAAGATGGCGCAGATGTTCTCGGGATTCGAGGGCGGCGCGGTGGCGCAGCCGGCAAGCGCCAGCAATAGCAGCGGCGGCAGCAAAAGCCGGGTCATTGGCGGTCTTCCTCCGGAGATCGGGGCAGGGTTGGGGGCGGATGTCACAAGTTACCGCGATTGTATGAAAACGTATCGCGAAAAAAGTTCCGTCCCTGAAATTCTCCGACCTGTGCCGCATGCGCCAGGCAAAGAAAAACGGCCCCGGATTGCTCCGGGGCCGTGTTGCAGGCGATGCAGCCAGGCTGCGCTGCCCGATGCTTAGACTTCGATGACGTCAGCCACGTCCTTGTAGTCCGCGATCTTGTCGAAGTTCAGGTACTGGTAGATCTGGTCGCCGCTCTTGTTGATGACGCCCATGTCGGCCATGTACTCGTCCTTGGTCGGGATGCGGCCCAGCTTCGAGCAGATGGCGGCCAGTTCGGCCGAACCCAGGTACACGTTGGTGTTCTTGCCCAGGCGGTTCGGGAAGTTGCGGGTGCTGGTCGACATGACGGTCGCGCCTTCGCGCACCTGTGCCTGGTTGCCCATGCACAGCGAGCAGCCCGGCATTTCCGTGCGGGCGCCGGCGGTGCCGAACACGCCGTAGTGGCCTTCCTCGGTCAGCTGGGTGGCGTCCATCTTGGTCGGGGGGGCGACCCACAGCTTGACCGGGATGTCGCGCTTGCCTTCCAGCAGCTTGGAGGCTGCGCGGAAGTGGCCGATGTTGGTCATGCAGCTGCCGATGAACACTTCGTCGATCTTGGCGCCAGCGACTTCCGACAGCGTCTTCACGTCGTCAGGGTCGTTCGGGCAGGCCACGATGGGCTCGTGCACGTCGGCCAGGTCGATCTCGATCACGGCGGCGTACTCGGCGTCGGCGTCCGGCTCCAGCAGCTTGGGGTCGGCCAGCCAGGCTTCCATGGCCTTGATGCGGCGGCCCAGCGTGCGCTCGTCTTCGTAACCGTTGGCGATCATCCACTTCAGCATCACGATGTTGCTGTTGATGTACTCGATGATCGGTTCCTTGTTCAGGCGCACCGAGCAGCCGGCGGCCGAACGTTCGGCGGAAGCGTCCGACAGTTCAAAGGCTTGTTCGACCTTCAGGTCGGGCAGGCCTTCGATTTCCAGGATGCGGCCGGAGAAGATGTTCTTCTTGCCTTGCTTGGCAACCGTCAACAGGCCTTGCTTGATGGCGTACAGCGGGATCGCGTTGACCAGGTCGCGCAGGGTCACGCCGGGTTGCAGCTTGCCCTTGAAGCGGACCAGCACCGATTCCGGCATGTCCAGCGGCATCACGCCGGTGGCGGCGGCAAAGGCGACCAGGCCCGAGCCGGCCGGGAACGAGATGCCGATGGGGAAGCGGGTGTGCGAGTCGCCGCCGGTGCCGACGGTGTCGGGCAGCAGCATGCGGTTGAGCCACGAGTGGATCACGCCGTCGCCCGGACGCAGCGAGACGCCGCCGCGGGTGCTGATGAATTCCGGCAGCGTGTGGTGCGTCTTGACGTCCACGGGCTTCGGGTAGGCGGCGGTGTGGCAGAACGACTGCATCACCAGGTCGGCCGAGAAGCCCAGGCAGGCCAGGTCCTTCAGCTCGTCGCGGGTCATGGGGCCGGTGGTGTCCTGGCTGCCGACCGAGGTCATCTTCGGTTCGCAGTAGGTGCCCGGGCGGATGCCCTTGCCTTCGGCCAGGCCGCAGGCGCGGCCGACCATCTTCTGGGCCAGCGTGTAACCGCGGCCGGTGTCGGCCGGGTCCTTGGGCAGGCGGAACAGCGTCGAGGCCGGCAGGCCCAGCGCTTCGCGAGCCTTGGCGGTCAGGCCGCGGCCGATGATCAGCGGAATGCGGCCGCCGGCGCGCACTTCGTCGAACAGCACGTCGGACTTCACTTCGAATTCGGCGATGACTTCGCCGTTCTTCAATGCCTTGCCTTCATAGGGGCGCAGTTCGACCACGTCGCCCATTTCCATCTTGGAAACGTCGAGTTCGATCGGCAGGGCGCCGGCGTCTTCCATGGTGTTGTAGAAGATCGGGGCGATCTTGTTGCCCAGGCACACGCCGCCGAAACGCTTGTTCGGCACGAAGGGGATGTCTTCGCCGGTGAACCACAGCACCGAGTTGGTGGCCGACTTGCGCGACGACCCCGTACCCACCACGTCGCCGACGTAGGCGACCAGGTGGCCCTTTTCCTTCAGGGATTCGATGAACTTGACCGGACCGCGCTTGCCGTCTTCTTCCGGTTCGAACGCGGCGCCGTCGCGCTTGTTCTTCAGCATCGCCAGGGCGTGCATCGGGATGTCGGGGCGGGTGGTGGCGTCGGGAGCCGGCGACAGGTCGTCGGTGTTGGTTTCGCCAGGCACCTTGAAGACGGTGATGGTCAGGCTCTGCGGCAGTTCCGGACGGCTGGTGAACCATTCGGCGTCGGCCCAGCTTTGCATCACGGACTTGGCGTTGGCGTTGCCCTTGTCCGCCTTTTCCTTCACGTCGTGGAAGGCGTCGAACATCAACAGGGTCTTCTTCAGCGCATCGGCGGCGATGGTGCCGATTTCAGCGTCGTCCAGCAGGTCGACCAGCGGGCCAATGTTGTAGCCGCCCAGCATGGTGCCGAGCAGTTCAGTCGCCTTGGCGCGGCTGATCAGCGCACAAGCTTCCTTGCCCAGCGCCACGGCAGCCAGGTACGAAGCCTTGACCTTGGCGGCGTCGTCCACGCCGGCGGGCACGCGGTGGGTCAGCAGGTCGACCAGGTTCTGCTCCTCGCCAGCGGGCGGGTTCTTGAGCAGTTCGATCAGTTCAGCGGTTTGTTTGGCCGTAAGGGGCAGCGGGGGGATCCCCAGAGCCGCGCGTTCGGCAACGTGTTGGCGGTAATTATCCAGCATGTGAGGCCTGCTCAAAGTCGGGTTGGAAGAAGGGTTGTTCGCCGAATTGTAGAGGGAACAGGGGGACGCAAGCAAATGTCTTATATCTTATATAAGACTTGGGCCCATAGCTGTTGCTTAAGGGCGACGCAGGACGGCACCCTAGCGCGGCCCGGCGTCGTACACCACGCCCACCCGGGCGAAGTTGCCGCCGTATTGCTTGACGTCGACCTGGAACGGCGCGCTTTCCTCCGGCTTGAGCTTGGGCAGCCGCAATTCCTGGAAAACCGCGCCGGTCAGCTTGTCCTGGGCGTCGTAAAGGCTGATCCAGACCTTGACGTTCTCGACCTCGGCCTGGCTGTCATTGCGCACGCGGCCGTGCACGGTCACGTACTTGTAGCGGAAGCGGTGGGTGAAGTTCAGGGTGCCGGTGCCGACCTGGGCCTCGGTGTTCTCGACCGTGACCGCTAGCTTGGGGCGCGGGCCGGGCAGGGCGGCGCGCTTGGCGGGCAGCCAGTCGGTCTTGACCTCGGTATAGCGGTCGACGCGGCCGGTCAACGCCACCGGCACCCGCTCGCCGGGGTACAGGCGCGCCGGCAGGCTCCAGCTCTGGCGCAGGTCCAGCCGGTTGGAACCGTCGAACACCGTAATGTTGGCTTTCGGCGACAGGACGACGTACTGGTCGCTGGTGTTGACCAGTTCGGCGTACAGGACCGGGCGCTCGATCTCGTCGAGCAGGCGGCGCGGCGCGGACAGCTTGAGCGCGCTGGCGTCGAACAGCGCGAAGTCCGGATCCAGCAGTTCCGCGGTCGTCAGGCGCACGTGCTCGATGATTCGCGGGTCGGCCGGGCTGACGCGCACGATGCGGCTGGCGGGCGTTTCCGCCTTGGACGCGGCAGACGCTGCGGTGTGGGTCTCGCTTTGCACCATGTAGTCGTAGGTGGCGACCCGGCCCTCGGTCAGCATCTCGCAGCGCACGTCAAAGGAGGTCAGCGCGTTCGGCGCCAGCGGGCTGGCGGCGCCGTAGCCGTTGCCGGTGCCGATCAGCTTGCCGTCCTCGCCGTACAGCATCACCGTGATCTGGCTGCTGTTGGCCTCGTTGGCGCCGTTGTTCTTCAAGAGGCCGACCAGGCGGTAGGCGCCGTCGTTGCGCACTAGCTGCACCTTGCTGGCGGCCACGTCGTTGTTCCTGTCCCGCGCCAGCGTCGGCTGCGAGACCTGCAGCGTATAGCGGCTGTAGGCCTGGCTGGGCGTGGAGATGATGACAGGCGTGTACTCGCCCGGCTGCAGCGAACGCGCCGGCGCCGAGCCGGAGTTCGACGGCAGCGACAGGTCGCCCTGGAAGAACGAAGCCGTGACGCGCGGCACGTCGATCTTCTTGCCCGTCTCGTTGCGCATGATCATGACCAGCTGCGTGCGGTCGCGGACCCGGATCTCCTGCACGTCCGTCAGCTTGACCAGCGAGGCGTCGATGGGAGGCGGCGCAGGCGGCTGCCGTGTGACGGTCGGTTTGGACCCGATCATGGAGGCGACCAAAGGCACGGCGATTACGGCGGCGACGGCGACTGCCACCGCCGCGATGGCGCGCGGACCGAGCTGCGGCTTGGGAGCCGGCTGCTGCATCCCGCGCAGGATCTTCTCCAGCCGTTGGGCGACGTTGTCTTCGACCAGCGTGACCGCGTGGCAATGGCTGCAGCGGTATTCGTTGGTGTCCAGCTTGGTGAATTGGGCGCTGCCGCAGGTCGAGCAGGTCAGCGTCACCGTGTTGATCGTGGTCTGTTTGGGCGTCATTCTCGCAGCCGTGCGCGCCGTATCCAGACGGCGCGGCGGATGGCGCGGCGGGAGCAAGGCGCAAGGGATTTACAGGGCGGCAAGGATAGCGGCAGGGCGCGCCGGTCATGGTGCACGAGCGCATCCAGTTGTGACAAAATGTGAGTCGGCGCATCCCGGTGCTATGATCGCCGGCGGAAAAAACCCGATCCCAAACCCCTAACGCTGTTCCCCGTCGATCCGCTCCCGCGCCGCGCAACGCGCCGCTCCGGGCAGAGCCGAGGCAGGTCAGGCTCTCCCATTAGCATGAGCATTTCCCAATATTTGCTGTTCCTCGCCTGCGTGGCGCTCGCCACCTATGCGCAGACCATGACGGGCTTCGCCTTCGGGCTGGTGCTGTTGGGCCTGTCGGGCGTGTTCCAGCTGGCTTCCGTGTCCGAAGTGGCCAACGTGGTCAGCGTGCTGTCGCTGGTGAACGCGGCCGTGACGCTGGCACGCGCCAAGCCGCAGGTGAACTGGTCGCTGATGCGGCCCGCGATGGCCAGCAGCCTGGTCGGCGTGGGGGCGGGCGTGGCGGCGCTGGCCTGGATCAGCGGCTCCATGGGCGTGCTGCTGCAACTGCTTTTGGGCTGCACCATCCTGGGCTGCGCGGTGCTGTTGATCGCGCGTGCGCAGCCGCTGGCGCATGTGTCCTCGCGCGGTTCGTTCGTGTTCTTCGGCGCGATTTCCGGCGTGCTGGGCGGATTGTTTTCCAGCGCGGGTCCGCCCATGGTCTATCACCTGTACCGCCAGCCCCTGCCGCTGGCCGCCATCCGCAACAGCCTGCTGATTCTGTTTTCGCTTAACGCGGTCGTGCGCCTGGCGCTCGTGACCGGGCAGGGGGCCTTCATGGCCTCGTCGTTCTGGTTGAGTCTGCTGGCGTTGCCGGTTGTGATCGGCGTCACCTGGGTGGCTCGCCGCTACAGCACGGCGGGCTCGATGAAGACCGTCAAGCGCATGGTGTTCGTGCTGTTGCTGGCGGCCGGCATGGGTTTGATCGTGCCGGCATTCAAGGCGCTCGCGGCGGGCTAGCCGCGAGTCCGTCGCATGGACCGCGCGGCGTCAGCCGCGTTCGCCGGTGATGTAGCGTTCGAGTTCGTGGATGATGAACTTCTGTTCGCTCATGACGTCCTTGACCAGGTCGCCGATGGAAAGCAGGCCGACCAGCTTGCCGTCCTCGATGACAGGCAGATGACGGAAGTGGCGTTCCGTCATCATCGCCATACAGTGTTCGCGCGTGTCCGCGCGGCTGACGTAGTAGACGGAATCGGTCATGATGTCGCGCACCTTCGTGGTACGTGAGGAGCGGTCCTGCAGCACGATCTTGCGGGCGTAGTCGCGCTCGGTCAGCATGCCCAGCACCGCGTCGCCCTGGACCACCACCACGGCGCCGATGCTGCGTTCCGCCATGATTCTGACGGCTTCGAAAACCGACGCGTCGGGTGAAACCGTCACGACGGAATGATTGGCTTTTTCCCTGAGTATCTCAGCAACTGTCTTCACGATGCGCTCCCGGATCGCTGGTGAGGATAAAACCCATGCTCCATCCTAAGCCTGGCGGCCGTGTTGCCGCAAGCGGCGCGCTTATTTCGCGTTCTTGTCCCGGAACGCCTGGCTGGCCATTTCGCGCAGGTTGCGCGTGGCGCTGCGTTCGGTCGCGGGGTTCCATGCCAGCGAAATGCCGATCGTTGCATCCGCGGGAAAATCGGCCAGCGTCTTGTAGACGACGTTGGTGCCGGGCAGGCGCCTGCCGCCGGCTGGTACCAGGGCCACGCCCAGGCCGCTTTCCACCAGGCTGAGCAGCGTCTGCACCTGCACCGCCTCCTGCGTGATGCGGGGCGTGAAGCCGCGTAGCTGGCAGGCGTTGATGGCGGCCATGCGCAGGCCGGCAGCCTCGGTGGCGGTGTACATGATGAAGGCCTCGTCGGCCAGGTCCGCCAGGCGGATGCGGCCGCGCCGCGCGAGCGGATGCGTCTTGGGCACGGCCAGCGCGAAGTTCTCGGTCGTCAGCGGCGCGAGCCGCACGTTCGATCCCATCGCCACCGGCACGCGCACGATGCCGATCTCCAGCGTGTCTTCCTCGAGTTCCTGCATGATGCGTATGGAGGTGGCTTCGCGCAGCACCACGGTGACGCCGGGATAGCGTTGCCGGAACTGCGGCAGGATGCGCGGCAGCACGCCGTGCGTGGCCGAGCCCACGAAACCGATGCGCACGGTGCCGCCTTCGCCCGCGGCGCCGGCGCGCGCCGCCTGCCGGAACTGTTCGGCATGGAACAGGGCGCGGCGCGCCTCGTCCAGCGCGGCCAGGCCGGCTTCGGTGAGTTTCACGCCCTGGCGTCCGCGCAGGAACAGCGGCACTCCCACCATCTCTTCGAGCTTGCGTATCGAGACGGACAGGGGCGGCTGCGACATGTGCAGTTTTTCGGCAGCGCGGTGGAAATTCAGCGTTTCGGCCAGGACCAGGAACTGCTGCAGATGACGGAAATCCATGCGGGCGCTCCAGATGGCATTGGGCATGGATGATATGAAGTTCGTATCGATAGGGGTATTGGTGCTATCCCTTCGGTATCGGGCATTCACGCCGCGCCAGCCCCGGGCACAAGACGGCGGCGGTATGATGGAACGCATTACAAGGAGGAAACACCATGAATGAAGTCATCGTCGCGTCCGCCGTCCGCACCGCCATCGGCGATTTCGGGGGCGCGCTGAAAGACGTGCCGCCGTGCGACCTGGGCGCAACCGTCATCAAGGCCGCGCTGGAACGCGCCGCCGTCAAGGGCGACGAAGTCGGCCACGTCGCCCTGGGCCACGTCATCAACACCGAACCTCGCGACATGTACCTGTCGCGCGTGGCGGCCATGAATGCCGGCATCGCCAAGGAAACCCCCGCCTTCAACGTCAACCGCCTTTGCGGTTCGGGCTTGCAGGCCATCGTGTCGGCTGCGCAGACCATCATGCTGGGCGATGCCGAAATCGCCATCGGCGCGGGCGCCGAAAGCATGAGCCGCGCGCCGTACATCGCGCCGGCGCAGCGCTGGGGCGCGCGCATGGGCGATAGCGTGATGCTGGACATGATGACCGGCGCGCTGTCGGATCCGTTCGGCCGCATGCACATGGGCGTGACCGCCGAGAACGTGGCGGCCAAGTTCGGCATCAGCCGCCAGGACCAGGACGCCGTGGCCGCGGAATCGCATCGCCGCGCCGCGGCCGCCATCGACGCGGGCTACTTCCGCGACCAGATCGTGCCGGTGGTCATGAAGTCGCGCAAGGGCGAAGTGGTGTTCGACACCGATGAGCATGTGCGCCGCGACGTCACGGCCGAAAACCTTGCGGGCCTGAAGCCGGTGTTCCAGAAGGAAAACGGCACGGTGACGGCGGGCAACGCCTCGGGCCTGAACGATGGCGCGGGCGCCGTGGTGCTGATGAACGCCTCGGTCGCAGCCAAGCGGGGCGTCAAGCCGCTGGCGCGCCTGGTGGCCTATGCCCACGCGGGCGTGGACCCCAACATCATGGGCATCGGTCCTGTGCCGGCCACGCAGGCCGCGCTCAAGCGCGCCGGCCTGACGGTGGATCAGCTGGACGTGATCGAAGCCAACGAAGCGTTCGCGGCGCAAGCCTGCGCGGTGTCGCGCGAACTGAAGCTGGATCCGGCCAAGGTGAACCCCAACGGCAGCGGCATCGGCCTGGGCCACCCCATCGGGGCCACCGGCGCGATCATCACCGTCAAGGCGCTGCACGAACTGCAGCGCGTGGGCGGGCGCTACGCGCTGGTGACCATGTGCATCGGCGGCGGCCAGGGCATTGCCGCCATCTTCGAGCGGATCTGAAGCGCCTAGGGGCGCCTCTGGGCGCCCGGCCGCAAGACTGCCCCCTCGCTGCGCGAGGGGGCTTTATTTTTCCAGGTAGTCCTGGGCCCACGCCTGGCACTCGGCGCGCAGCAGCGCGCCCATCTGCGCCCGCCGCGGCGCGTCCAGCCGGCTGCTGATCGCGCCGAAGCTGAATGCCACCCAGGTCAGTTCCGACACCCGGAACGCCACGCCCACGCCCGACACGCCGGGCGTGATGGTGTCTACGATTTCCGAATAGCCCGCTGCGCGCGCCTGCCTGACCGATTTCATCAGGGCAGCGCTGGATGCGCCGATCTGCGCGTAAGTGGCGGAGTGCCGCGCGTACAGCGCGGCGATTTCCTCGTCGGGCAGGGTGGCCATCAGCGCCAGGCCGCCCGCGCCCACGCCCAGAAGACGCCGCTCCCCCTGGTCGATGGTGAATACCTTGACGGGGAACGAGCCAGCCTCGCGCAGCAGGCACAGGGCGTAGTCGCCCTGGCGTATCACCAGGAACACCGTGTCGCCCGACAGGCGCGCGAGCTTCTGCGCAAACGGACGCAGCGCGTCCAGGAGCGGCGTGCGCCGCAGCGCCGCGAATCCCAGTTGCATGGAATCCACGCCCAGGCGGTAGCGCCGGGTTGTGGCGTCGCGCTCGGCGAATTGCTCTTCCAGCAGGCAACTGAGCAGCCGGTGCGCGGTGGAGCGTTCCAGTCCGGCCTCGGCCATGACGCCTTGCAGGTCTATGCCGTCTTCCTGGTGCTGCGCCAGTACGCGTAGCAGGCCGAGGGCGCGCCGCATGCTCTGGGTACCGCCAGTGGATCCACTGTTGTTCATAATGTGGGAAATATTGATTGAATATTTTGTATTTTAGGATTCCAGGTGCGTTAATTCAATCCAGTCGACCGCGCCGCCTCTCAAGGCGCGGCAGAACAAGGACGAGGAGACCATGGAATACGCCACCCTGGCCGTCGAGCGGCACGACTCGGTATGCCGCATCAGCCTCGCGCGCGAATCCGCGCGCAATGCCCAAAGCCAGCAGATGCTGGACGAACTGGATGACGCGTTGACGCGCGCAGAACAGGACGACTCGGTGCGGGTCGTGGTGTTGGCCGGGCGCGGCGCGCACTTTTCCGCGGGCCATGACCTGAAGGAAGCCCAGGCCAAACGCGCCGACTTCACGGTGGAGGAGCGCTGGGATTACGAGTCGCGCCGCTACTACGGCTATTGCATGCGCATCTGGGACTTTCCCAAACCGACGGTGGCGCAGGTGCAGGGCGCCTGCGTGGCGGGCGGTTTCATGATCGCCAATATGTGCGATCTGGTGGTGTGCTCCGACACCGCCTATTTTTCGGATCCCGTCGGCCACACGCTGGCGGCCGCCGCCACCGAGGTGCTGATCCATCCCTGGGTCATGGGGCTGCGCAAGGCCAAGGAAATGCTCTACACCGGCGAAAAGGTGGACGCGCAGGAAGCGCTGCGCATCGGCATGGTGAACCGCGTGGTGCCCGAGGCCGAGCTGGACGCCGCGACCCTGGCGCTGGCGCAGCGCATCGCGCAGGCGCCGCCTTTCGGCCTGCGCCTCATCAAGCGTTCGCTGAACCGCACCGCGGACGCACAGGGTTTCCGCACCGCTCTGTCGGCGCATTTCGATACGCACCAGCTGTCGCATCTGAGCGAGGAGTTCCAGGCCGTCCGTGCACGCGGCCTGGCGCAAGCCATCCAGCGCAACAAGCAAATGGCCCCACGCGACGCAAGCGCGCTGCCCCCCGAGGGGGCGCCTTTTGCCTTGGGGCGGCCCGGTGGCAAAACGGGTGAGGCAGCATGACTCTGGACCCCTTGCTCAACCCGCGCTCCATCGCGATGATCGGCGCCAGCGCCGACGCAGGGCGCATCGGCGGCATGCCGCTGGATCTGCTGACGCGCTTCGGCTATGCGGGCGGCATCTATCCCGTGAATCCGAAGTACCAGGAAGTCTTCGGCCGCCGCTGCTGGCCGGACATCGAGTCCGTGCCTGAACCGGTGGATCTGGCGGTGCTGGCCATCGCGGCCGCGGACGTCACGCCCATGCTGCGCCGCTGCCACGCAAAGGGCGTGCGCGCCGCCATCGTCTACGCCGCGGGCTTCGCCGAAGCGGGCGGCGAGGGCGCGCGCCTGCAGGACGAGCTGGAGGCCTTCGTGGCCGAAAGCGGCATGGCCGTGGCCGGTCCGAACTGCATGGGCTTCGCCAACCTGAACACGCAGGCCTACACGGCGTTCGCCTCGGTCTTCAAGACCGCGCCGGCGCAGACGGGGCCGGGCAAGGTCAGCCTGCTGACGCAAAGCGGCAACGTGTGCGCGGCGGTATACGCGATCGCGCGCCGGCTGGACCTGCCGTTCTCGCATTTCATCAACACCGGCAACGAAGCCTGCCTGGATTTCTCGCAATACCTGGAGTACCTGGCGGCCGACCCGCAGACGGAAATCGTCCTGGGCTACATAGAACAGTTGCGCAATGGCGAGCGCTTCAAGCGCGCCTGCCGCGAACTGGAGCGCCAGGGCAAGCTGCTGATCGCGCTGAAGGCCGGCACCACGGACAAGGGCGCGCAGGCGGTGCAGTCGCATACCTCGGCGCTGGCCGGGGACCGGCGCGTGTACGGGGCGGCCTTCCGCCAATTGAATGTGATCGAGGCCACCGATTTCGCGCAGATGGCGCATCTGGCCAGCCTGGCTACGCTGCGTCACCGCTCGGCGGGCAAGCGCGTCGCGGTGCTGACCATGTCGGGCGCGCTGGGCGCCATCCTGGCGGACAAGTTCATCGGCGCAGGACTGGAGTTGCCCGATCTGCCGCCGGACCTGCAGGCGGTACTGCGCGGCGGGATTCCCGACTACGGCATGGTCGGCAATCCGGTGGACGTGACCGGCAACGTGGTCAACGATCCAGCCTTTGTGCATACCGTGCTGGAAGCGCTGGCCACCACCGATGCGATCGACGCGGTCGTCGTGTATGCGCCCGGCTACATGCTGGACCGCATGGCCGACGCGCTGACGGACGTGTCGCGCCGGCACAAGCGCCTGTTCGTCGCCATCGATACCGGCCTGGCCCAGAGCCGCGCGGCCTTGCGCGACGCCGAGGTGGCCGTGTTCGAGGACTTGGGTCTCGCGGTCGCGGCCCTGGCGCCTTACCTGCTGTGGTGCGAGGCGCGCGGCGCCAAGCGCATCGCGGCGGCGCCGCAACGGGACGCGCCAGCGGTGCCGGCTGTGCCCTGCAATGAAGCGGATGCGCGCGGGTACGTGGCTGCTTTCGGCCTGCCGCAAGCACGGACCAACGTGGCCGCGAACGCGGATGAAGCCGTCGCGCAGGCGCGGGAGGCCGGATATCCGGTTGCCCTGAAGATACTGAGCGCCGACATCGCCCACAAGACCGAGGCGGGCGGCGTGGCGCTGAACCTGGCCGACGACGACGCCGTGCGCCGCGCGTACGGCGAGGTGACGCGGGCGGCGGCCGCGGCGCAGCCAGGGGCGCGGATCGACGGCGTGATGGTGCAGAAGATGGAGCGCGGCGTGGCCGAGATCATTGTCGGCGCCACGCGCGATCCCGTCTTCGGTCCGGTGCTGACCGTGGGGCTGGGCGGTGTGCTGACCGAGCTGTACCAGGACACCAGCCATCGCCTGCTGCCGGTGGACGAGGACATTGCGCTGCAAATGCTGCAGGAGCTCAAGGCCTACGCGCTGCTTGACGGTTATCGCGGCAAGCCCCAGGCCGACGTGGCGGCCGCGTGCCGCAGCATCGTGGCCGTGGGCAATGCCTTGCTTGCCGCGCCCGCGCATGTGGCGGAAATCGAAGTCAATCCATTGCTGATCAAAGAGGCTGGACAGGGCGTTGCGGTACTGGACGCGCTGATCCTGCCCGCAACCCGTAGCGCCTAGCGCGCAATCCATCCCAGGAGGAGACAAGCATGATGAAGAAACTATTGGCCGGCGTCGCGCTGGCTTGCATCGGCGTCACGGGTCCGGCCATGGCCCAGGACAGCTATCCCAACCGTCCGATACGCATCGTGGTGCCGTTCTCGCCAGGAGGCGCGACCGACATCATGAGCCGCCTGCTGGCGGAAAAGCTCAGCGGCAAGCTGGGCCAGCCGGTAATCGTGGAAAACAAGCCGGGCGGCGGCACCATGATCGCGTCCGACTACGTGTCGCGCGCCGAACCCGACGGCTATACCTTGCTGATGGCGGCTTCGTCGCTGGGCATCGCGCCCAGCATCTACGCCAAGGTGAACTACGACCCGATCAAGGACTTCGCGCCCATCAGCCAGGTGGCCTCGGTGGTGCACGTGCTGGAAGTGCATCCCTCGGTGCCGGCCAAGAACGTGGGCGAGCTGATCGCCTACCTGAAGGCGAATCCGGGCAAGGTCAGCTACGGTTCGGTCGGCACCGGCAGCTCGACCCATCTGGAAGCTGAACTCTTCAACAGCATGGCGGGCGTGCAGATGACGCACATCCCGTACAAGGGCAGCGCGCCAGCGCTCAACGATCTGGTGGCGGGCCGCCTGCAGGTCATGTTCGACGCCTGGGCCTCGTCCGGCCCCTTCGTGAAGGACGGCAAGCTGCGCGTGTTGGCGGTGACTACCGCCCAGCCCTCGGCCTCGGTGCCGGATCTGCCGACCGTCGCGGCCTCGGGCCTGCCGGGCTATTCCGCCATGCCCTGGCTGGGCCTGGTGGCGCCGGCGCGCACGCCGCAGCCGGTGGTGGACAAGATCTACAGCAACCTGGCGCAGATCCTGCAACAGCCTGACGTCAAGGCGCAGTTCACCGGCCTGGGGCTGGACATCATCGGCAGCGATCCCAAGACTTTCGCCGCTTTCATCCGCCAGGACGTGACCACGTGGGCCAAGGTCGCGCGCGATTCGAACATCCGCCTGGAGTAATGGCATGACGCAGTTGGAAAGCGCCGCGCGGGAAGACGAGACGTTCCGCCTGGACCTGCGCGGCTGGCTGGCATCGGCCTACGCGGGTTTCGTCAAGGATTGGCCGGGCGGGGCCGAGCCGCGCAGCCTCGATTTCCGGCGGGCGTGGGAAGACACCCTGTGCGCCAACGGCTGGTCCGGTTTGGGCTGGCCCAAGGAGCACGGGGGCCGCGCCCTGCCGCTGTCGCGGCAGGCAGTGTTCCACGAAGAGCACGCGCGCTGCGGCGCGCCGCTGGGCGTGAACCTGATCGGGCACGGCATCCTGGCGCCGACGCTGCTGCATTTCGGCACCGAGGCGCAGAAGCGCCGCTTTTTGCCCGGCATCCTGTCGAACCGCGAGGTCTGGTGCCAGGGCTATTCGGAACCGGGCGCCGGCTCCGACCTGGCGTCGGTGCGCACGCGGGCGGAGGCGGCGCCGGGCGGCTATCGCTTGAACGGCCACAAGATCTGGACCTCGTTCGCCGACCGCGCGCAATGGTGCTTCGTGCTGGCGCGCACCGATGCGCAGGCGCCCAGGCACAAGGGGCTGAGCTTCCTGCTGGTGGACATGCGCAGCCCGGGCGTGCGGGTCGAACCGATCCGGCAGATCACGGGCGAGGCCGAATTCTGCGAGGTGTTCTTCGAGGATGTGTTCGTGCCTGAAGACTGCCTGCTGGGTGCGCCGAACCAGGGCTGGAGGATCGCCATGGCCGCGGCCAGCTTCGAGCGCGGCACCTACTTCATTCCGCGGCTGGTGCGCTTCGCGCAGGAACTGCGCCAGGTGCGCGAACTGGCGTTGCGCGCCGACGCCTACGGCCACGTTCCGGCGTCCTCGGCGGCGGTGCGCCATCAGTGGGCGCGGCTCGCGGCCGACAGCCATGTGCTGGCGTTGAAGTCGCAGCGCGCGCTGGCCGGCGCGATGCGCGGCGATCCGCCGGGGCCCGAGGGGTCTTCCACCAAGATCCATTGGAGCGAAGCGCATCAGCGGCTGCTGGAACTGTCGCTGCAACTGCTGGGCGAGGATGCCTGCCTGGCGGACGACGCGAGCGACGCGCATGCCGCCGAACTGACGCATGCCTATCTGTGGTCGCGCGCCGAAACCATATTGGCCGGCACTTCCGAAATCCAGCGCAATATCATCGCCGAGCAGATGCTCGGCCTGCCCAAGGCTTGAACCTCATGGATCTGCATCCGACCGAAGACCAGCGCATGCTGGACGACGCGGCCCGGCGCTTTCTGGCCGACCGCCATCCGCCCGCCACGGCACGCGCCGCGGCCGGCAAACCCTATGAAGCGCGCCTGGCGCAATGGCGCGAGATCGCCGCCCAGGGCTGGCCGGCGTTGCTGGCGCCGGCCGCGCAGGACGGGCTGGGGCTGGGCATGCGCGAAGCCTGGATCGTGGCCGAAGCCGCCGGGCGGCACCTGTTGAGCCTGCCGCTGGCGGCCAACATGGCGATACTGCCGACCCTGTGCGCGGCGGGGCCGGCCGCGGGATGGGCTGCCGCCGTGATGGCGGGCGACACCTACTTTGCTGACGCTGCCGTGCGTCCCGACGGATCGGTCTTCATCGAAGGCGCGGGCGAGGGCGTGCGTGCACTGGCCGTGCGGCGCTTGAGCGCCACCGCCCTGCGCCTGGAGGCGCTGGCGCCCGTATCCGGCGAGGCGCGGCTCGATCCCACCATGCCGGTGGCGCGTGTGACCCGCCCGCAATTGCTGGACAGCGTCGATCTGGAGGTCGAGGCGGGAACCTGGGAGCGCCTGCGGACGCGCCTGCGCCTGTTGCGTTCGGCTGAGCTGCTGGGCGCTGCCTCGGTCGCGCTGGACATGGCGGCGGCCCATGCACGCGAACGCCGGCAATTCGACCGCGCCATCGGCGCCAACCAGGCGATCAAGCATCGGCTGGCGGAAGACTGGATGGCCTTGGACGACGCCAGGCTGGCGGGCGTGGCAGCGGTTGCGGCGCATGACGCGGACGCGGCTTCGGCGGAACGCGACAGCCTGTTCGCGCCATTGCTTGCGGTGGAGGCGGGCCGGCGCGCGGCGCAGAACGCCATCCAGGTCCACGGCGCGTTGGGCGTCACCTGGGAGTGCGATGCGCACCTTTACCTGAAGCGGGTGCTGCGGCTGGCGGCCGGCCTGCAAGCCGAAACGTCCCGCGCGGAACTGCTGGAACGCATCTGGGAGAGCGGGGACGACCGGCTGGCCGCCTGACGCAGAGGCGGCGTCCGACCTACAATCGCCGCCATGCATAAATCGAACTTTCCTTCCGAGCTGGACCAGCCGACCCTGTCCGAGGTGGACGGCGTCCGCTATCTGCACTTCAACACCGTCTGGGTCCAGGGCGCCATGCGCATCAAGAACCCGTCGGAGCTGGTGCTCGAATACACCGCCCAGATGATGGCCTGGCTGCTGTTCCTGGAGCCGCCCAAGGACGAAGCCATCGGCATGCTGGGCCTGGGCGCCGGCTCGCTGGCGCGCTACTGCGTGAAGCACACGCGCAGCCCCTTGCTGGCGGTGGAATGGAATCCGCGGGTGACGGCGGCCTGCCATATGTTCTTCCGCCTGCCGGGCGCGAACCGCCTCGAAGTCGAACACGCCGACGCCGGCGCCTGGGTGGCCGATCCGCTCAACGCGGGGCGTTGCCCGGTGCTGATGGTGGACTTGTACGACGCCATGGCCGAGGGACCGGTGCGCGACAGCGTCAAGTTCTATCGCGACTGCCGCCGCGTGCTGGGCGAGGTCGGCGTGCTGGCCGTGAACCTGTTCGGCCGCCACGAGAGCTTCGGCAAGAACATCGACAATCTGTCCAAGGCCTTCGACGACCGCATCGTGCTGCTGCCCGAGGTCGAGGCGGGCAACCAGATCGTGCTGGCGTTCTCCGGCCCGCGCCTGGAAGTCACTCCCGCCGAGCTGTTGGCCCGCGCCGAGGTGGTGGAGGCCAAATACGGCCTGCCGGCGCGCCGCTGGGCCCGCTCCCTGACCCGCCACGCGGTCGATGGGGTGCTGCACTTCTGATTTTGTCCCCATTTTTCGGGATGAATCGACGGGCCTCCGGATGCCGGAGGCCCTTTTTATTCCTAGGGTAGCTACCGAGGAGCAAGGGGTTTTCTTTTTCCCGCATCCAGCACTATCATGGCCTTATTCATAATTATGAATTACGGTGCAGTCCAGGCCGCTGACCCATGACCCTTCCCATCGTCCGGCAAGCCCTCTACCTGGAAGTCGCGGATCGCCTGCGCGGCATGATCCACGCGCGCTCCCTGCGCAACGGCGAATGGATAGACGAACTGCGCCTGGCGGGCGAGCTGGGCATCTCCCGCACCCCCTTGCGCGAGGCGCTCAAGGTGCTGGCCACCGAAGGGCTGGTGCGGCTGGAGCCGCGCCGCGGCTGCTTCGTCAATGAACTCTCGGCGCAAGACCTGGAAGACATCTTCCCGCTGATGGCCATGCTGGAAGGGCGCTGCGCCTTCGAGGCCGCGCGCAAGGCCAGCGATGCCCAACTGGCCGAGCTGGAACCCCTGCACGCGGCGCTGGCGGGCCATGCCCAGGCTGGCCGCATCGATGCCTACTACAAGACCAACTACCTGATCCACGAAGCGGTGCAGGCCCTGGCCGGCAACCAATGGCTGTCGGACATGGTGGGCAATCTGCGCAAGGTGCTGAGCCTGTCGCGCCACCGCAGCCTGTCCCAGCCCGGCCGCATCCAGCAGTCCTGCGCCGAGCACCTGGCCATATTCGAAGCGCTCAAGGCGCACGACAGCGAGGCCGCGCAGGCGCTCGCGCACAACCACCTGATGCGCCAGCTGGAAGCGCTGCGCGCATTGAGCCATGCGGACGCCGCCGATGCGGCGCCGTCCGATCCCATCGTCATCGAGGAGCCCGCCCATGTCCGCACCCGCCAATCTCGCACCCGCGCGCGGCGCACGCACGCCTGAGCCCGAGGCCGATGCCATCGATGAAGCGGCCGCCGCCGAAAGCGCGGGCCTGATGTCCCGCCTGGGCAAGCTGTGGGAACGCGGCCGGCTGCCCAGCGAATCCGAAGTCCGGCGTTTGTTCGAAGCGCGCCTGACCGACGTGGCCGCCAACAAGCTGGCCCGCCGCTGGTGCGAGCAGTACAGCGCCGCGGACGGCAAGGACCGCCGGCTGATGCTGACCGCGCTGGCGCAGGCGCGCGGCAGCTACGCTGGCGAAGGCGGCGAGGGCGCGCGCCTCTTCAAGCGCTTCAATGCGCAGCCCCAGGGCCTGCGCTTCCTGGTGGAGCTGCGCGCGGACATGCTGCGCTGGCGCAAGCAGGTGGCGGGCATTCAGATGCTGGACAAGGACCTCGAGGGTCTGCTGTCCGCCTGGTTCGACGTGGGCCTGCTGGAACTGCGGCCGCTGACCTGGGATTCGCCTGCGTCGCTACTGGAAAAGTTGATCCTTTACGAAGCCGTGCACGAGATCACCTCCTGGGACGACCTGCGCCGCCGCGTTTCGCCGGACCGTCGCTGCTACGCCTATTTCCATCCGCAGATGCCGGGCGTGCCGCTCATCTTCGTGGAAGTCGCCTTCGCCAGCCAGATGGCCGACAACGTGCAGGTGCTTTTGGACAGCACGCTGCCGCCGCAGGACCTGGACAAGGCGCGCTGGGCCATCTTCTATTCCATCTCCAACACGCAACCCGGCCTGAAGGGCATCAGCTTCGGCAACTTCCTGCTCAAGCGCGTGGTGGAGCAGCTGCTGCATGAACTGCCCAAGCTGAAGTCCTTCGCCACGCTGTCGCCCATCCCGGGCTTCGCCGACTGGCTGGGCAAGCTGGACGCCGAGGCGGTGGAGGCCATCGTGCGCGAGGACAAGGTGCGCGCCAAGGCGCGCAAGCGCGAGGGCGTGCCCGACGGGCGGCGCTGGGTTGCGCGCCTGGCCAAGGCGGCCCAGGGCAAGGCCGCCGACGTGGTCAAGCGCGCGGGTTTCCGCCTGACAGCCAATTATCTGCAGTCCATGAAGAACGGCATGCCGGTGGACGCGGTGGCGCGTTTCCACCTGGGCAATGGCGCGCGCATCGAACGGCTCAATTGGGCCGCGGATACCTCGCCCAAGGGACTCAAGCAGTCCTGCGGCTTGATGGTGAACTACCTCTACGACCTCGACGAGCTGGACGACAACCTGGCCCGGCTGGGCGAGGGCAAGCCCCAGGTCAGCCGCGGCGTGGGGCGGGTGGCATAGGCGTCGCGCCCGCGGCGCAACTACATAAGAAAGAGGGCAGGAGACATGACGGACAACGTGGCCGGCCGCGTGCTGCTGGAACGCGAGGGCGATCTGGCGCGGGTGACGCTATCGCACCCGGGGCGCCTGAACGCGATCACCGTGGGCATGTGGCATGAACTGCGGGACGTATTCACGCGCATTGCGCAGGACGATACCGTGCGCTGCGTGATCGTGCGCGGCGAGGGCGGCAACTTCGCCGCCGGCGCCGACATTCGCGAGTTCCCCGCGCAGCGCGGCGACATGGCCGGCGTGCAGCGCTACCACCGCCAGGTGCTGGCGCCTGCCTTGCAGGCGGTCGCCCTGTGTCCGCATCCGGTCGTCGCGCAGATCGAAGGCGTATGCGTGGGCGGGGGGCTTGAGATCGCCAGCCAGTGCGATCTGCGGATCGCGGGCGAATCCGCGCGTTTCGGCGTGCCGATCAACCGCCTGGGATTTCCCATGGCGCCGGACGAAATGAGCGGCCTGCTGGCCTTGGTCGGACGCGCCGCCACCCTGGCCATCCTACTGGAAGGCCGCGTGTTCGGCGCGGCCGAGGCCCGCGAGCTGGGCCTGCTGACGCGCGTCGTTCCCGACGACCAGGTGGTCGACGCGGCCAAACGCAGCGCCGAGCGCATCGCGGCTGGCGCGCCGCTGGCCGCCCGCATCAACAAGCGCCTGTCGCGCAGGCTCGCCGCCGGCGGCGCCTTGACCGAAGACGAATACCAGGATTATTTCTCGTACGCCGACAGCCGGGACCACAAGGAGGGCGTGCGCGCCTTTCTGGCCGGCGTGGACCCTTCCTTTTCCGGAGACTAGACAAGGTGAGCAACGCTAATCTATATGCTGTCCTGCAAGGCGGCTTTCCCAAAGACCGCAGCAAAGTCGCGCTGGAAACGCCCGACTTGCAATACACCTGGGACGACATCGATCGCGCCACCGCGTGCCTGGCCAATCTGCTGACCTCGCTGGATCTGCCGGCCGGTTCGCGCGTGGCGGTGCAGGTCGAAAAGTCGCCTGAAGCGCTGCTGCTGTACCTGGCCACCTTGCGTGCCGGCCTGGTCTACCTTCCGCTGAATACCGCCTACCGCGAATCGGAAATCGAGTACTTCCTGGGTAATGCCGAGCCGGCCGTGGTGGTCTGCGCCAGCAAGAACCTGGACTGGGTGCAGCGCGCGGCAGACAAGGCGGGCACCGCGCACGTGTACACGCTGGATGAAGACCGCAGCGGCACGCTGCTGGATGCCGCGGGCGGCCTGCCGCAGACTTTCAAGACCGTGGCGCGCAAGCCCGACGATCTGGCCGCCATCCTGTATACGTCCGGCACCACCGGGCGCAGCAAGGGCGCGATGCTGTCGCACGGCAACCTCGCCGCCAACGCCCGCGTGCTGCACGACTATTGGGGTTGGCGCCCGGACGACGTGCTGCTGCACATGCTGCCGATCTTCCATGTGCACGGCCTGTTCGTGGCCTCGCATGGCGCCTTGCTGGCAGGGGCCAGGATGATCTGGCTGCCCAAGCTCGACGTCGACCAGGCCTTGCACTACCTGCCGCAGAGCACCGTGATGATGGGCGTGCCGACGTACTACGTGCGTCTGCTGGCCGACCCGCGCTTTGACCGCAGCGTCTGCGCCAACATGCGACTCTTCATCTCGGGCTCGGCGCCCTTGCTGGCCGAGACATTCTCGGACTTCCAGAAACGCAGCGGCCACGCCATCCTGGAACGCTATGGTATGAGCGAGACGGTCATGCTTACCTCCAATCCCTATGACGCCAAGCTGGGCGAACGCCTGGCGGGTACCGTGGGTCGTGCCTTGCCGCAAGTGCAGGTGCGCGTGGTCGACGATGCCGGCATCGCGCTGGCGCCGGGCGAGATCGGCAACGTGCAGGTGCGCGGGCCGAACGTGTTCT
This sequence comes from Achromobacter sp. ACM04, assembly GCF_014851465.1. Classification (NCBI taxonomy): domain Bacteria; kingdom Pseudomonadati; phylum Pseudomonadota; class Betaproteobacteria; order Burkholderiales; family Alcaligenaceae; genus Achromobacter; species Achromobacter sp. ACM04. The sequence continues at coordinate 2,221,920 of NZ_JACUZS010000001.1, read as the reverse complement.
CGGGCTACTGGCGCATGCCGGAAAAGACCGCCGAGGAATTCACCGCCGACGGCTGGTTCAAGACGGGCGACGTGGGCCGCTGGGGCGGCGAGTCCGCGGGACGCGACGTGCCCGCCGACTACCTGTCCATCGTGGGCCGCAGCAAGGACCTGATCATTTCCGGCGGCTTCAACGTGTACCCCAAGGAGATCGAAACGCTGATCGACGACATGCCCGGCGTGGCCGAATCGGCGGTCATCGGCGTGCCGCACGCAGACTTCGGCGAGGCCGTGGTGGCCGTGGTGGTGCCCAAGGACGGCGCGGCGCTGGACGCGGACGCGATGCAGGCCGAGCTGAAATCGCGCATCGCCAATTTCAAGGTGCCCAAGCGCGTGCACATCATCGGCGAACTGCCGCGCAACACCATGGGCAAGGTGCAGAAGAACGTGCTGCGCGAAACCTACAAGGCGCTCTGACGTACGCGCCGACCGCTCCCCGATCTGGGGAGCGGGTTTTCTTCAGGCCCGGCGTGTGATGCGCAGGCCATCTTTCAGGAGCGCTCGCCCCCAAAAAAACCGCAAGTCCCAGCAGCCCATTCCATACAAAAACTTCAAGAGACGAGACGCACATAACCGCGCCGTCCCCATGCTGCAGCAAGAGGAGACAATATGAAATATCGCACCACCGCCGCGGCCGTATTCGCCGTGGCCGCCCTGGGCTTTGGCGGCGTCGCCGCCGCACAATGGCCCGAACGCCCGATCACGCTGATCGTCCCGTTCCCCGCAGGCGGCGGCACGGACACCTTTGCCCGTCCGCTGGCCCAGCAACTGACCACGCAGCTGGGCCAGCCCGTGGTCATCGACAATAAGGGCGGGGCGGGCGGAACCGTGGGCGCGGGCGTCGCGGCCAAGGCCAGGCCTGACGGCTACACCTTCTTCATGGGCGGCGCGCACCATGCGCTGGCCCCCTCGCTGTACAAGAACCTGAACTACGACATCCAGAAGGACTTCGTGCCGGTCGCGCTGGTCGCCCAGCCGCCGCAGGTCATCGTCATCAATCCGTCCAAGCTGCCGGTGAAGACGGTGCAGGAATTGATCGACTACGCCAAGAAGCGTCCCGGAGAAATCAACTTCGGCACTGCCGGCAAGGGCAGCACGCATCACCTGGCCGGCGAGCTGTTCGCCATGCAGACCGGCATCAAACTGGTGGACGTGCCCTACCAGGGCGCCGGACCCATGCTGTCGGCCCTGATCGGCGGACAGGTGGACCTGGCGTTCGACGGCCTGGGTTCGTCCGCCGGCCATATACGCTCCGGCACGATCAAGCCCCTGGCCGTGGCTGCCACCGAACGCTCGCAATCGCTGCCCGACGTGCCCACCGCCGCCGAGGCCGGCGTACCGAACTACGTGGTGTCGACCTGGTACGCGATCTGGGCGCCCGCTGGCACGCCCAAGGAAGCGGTGGACCGGATGAGCGCCGAGATCACCAAGGCCCTGAATGCGCCGAAGATCAAGGAAACCTGGGCCGGCAACGGCTCGGCCGTGCCCACCCTGACCGGCGCCGAGTTCGGCAAGTTCGTCGATAGCGAGGTTGGGCGTTGGGCCAAGGTGGTGAAGGACTCGGGGGTGAAGCTGGATTGATGGCCGCGAGTCAGGCGTGCGCCACGTGGCGCGCGCCCTCCCTCACCGCCATTCACTCGCCTGGCTCAGCTTGGCCAACTGATCATGCGTCAGCGCCAGGCTGGCCGCCTTGACCAGTTCGTCCAGTTGCTCGAGCGAGGTCGCGCTGACGATGGGCGAGGTGATGCCGGGTTGCGCGATCTGCCAGGCCAGCGCGGCCTGGGCGGGCGTGCAGTTGGCGTCCTCGGACACTTCGTCCAGCGCTTTCAGGATCCGGTAGCCGCGGTCGTTGAGATAGGTGTCGACGATCTTGCGTCCGCGCGGGCTTTTGCCCGCGTCCGCGGGGCTGCGGTACTTGCCGCTGAGGAATCCGCTGGCCAGGGCGTAATAGTTGATCGTGCCCATCTGCTGCGTCTTCACCAGGCTTTGCAACCCGGACTCGAAGGGTTCGCGGCGGTACAGGTTGTATTCCGGTTGGATGCTCTCGTAGCGCGGCAGGCTGTGCCGTTCGCTCGCGATCAGCGCTTCGGACAGCCGCACCGCGGTGTAGTTGGAGGCGCCGATGGCGCGCACCTTGCCGGACTCGATGTGCTTGGCGTATTCGGCCAGGGTGTCGGTCAGCGGTGTGTCGGGGTCGTCCTGGTGCGACTGGTAGAGGTCGATGTGGTCCGTCTGCAGCCGGGCCAGCGAGGCTTCCAGCGAACGGCGGATGTAGGCGGGCGCCAGGCCCTTGGCGTCGGGTCCCATTTCCATGCCGACCTTGGTGGCGATCAGCACGCGGTCGCGCTTGCCGGAGCGCTTCAGCCATTTGCCGATCAGGGTCTCGGATTCGCCGCCCTGATTGCCTGGAACCCAGCGCGAATACACGTCCGCCGTGTCGATGAAGTTCAGGCCGGCGTCCACCAGCGCGTCCAGCAGCGAGTACGTGCCGGCTTCGTCCACGGTCCAGCCGAAGACGTTGCCGCCGAAGGTGAGGGGAGGAATCTGCAGGCCGGAACGGCCCAATGCGCGTTTGATCATGGTGAGGCCTCTGGATGCTGCGGTTGGCGGCGCGAAAGAAGTCCGGTTTCTGCGGATCCGGCCGCTGCGATTCCGGGCTTTTCAGTATATTGACGCCGCTGCGCCCCGCTGCGGGGCATGCTGTTGCGGCATGCACCATTTCAGGGATTCCCCCGAAACGCTTTGGGTGGGCGGCAAGTTAGACTATACGGCTTTATGGCTAGTCCGGCCGGCGGGGAGCCGCCAGCGGCGCCGTAATAATGAGCAAAAACAAGGGTTCAAGGAGCTTATCTATGCTGATCGGAAAAAAACATTTTCTGACGGTTGGCGCCATGGCGCTGGCGATGGCTATCGCCGCGCCTGTGTCCGCGCAGCAGAAATCCGTGGCGGTCACCGCCATCGTCGAGCATCCGGCGCTGGACGCCGTGCGTGACGGGGTGCAGGATGCCCTCAAGCAGGCCGGCTACGAGCCGGGCAAGAACCTGAAGTGGCAATACCAGAGCGCCCAGGGCAACAACGGCACCGCCGCCCAGATCGCGCGCAAGTTCGTCGGCGACAAGCCCGACGCCATCGTCGCGATCGCCACGCCGTCGGCACAGGCCGTCGTCGCCGCCACCAAGGACGTGCCGGTGGTGTATTCCGCCGTGACCGATCCGGTCGCTGCCCAACTGGTCGCCAGCATGGACGCCTCGGGCACGAACGTGACCGGCGTGTCGGATCTGCTGGCCCTGGACAAGCAGGTCGAACTGATCAAGAAAATCGTGCCTAACGCCAAGCGCGTGGGCATCGTCTACAACCCGGGCGAGGCCAACTCGGTCGTGGTCGTGAAGAAGCTGCAGGAAATCCTGCCGAAGTCTGGCATGAGCCTGGTCGAAGCGGCAGCGCCGCGCTCGGTGGACGTGGCTTCCGCCGCCCGCAGCCTGATCGGCAAGGTCGACGTCATCTACACCAACACCGACAACAACGTCGTGTCGGCCTATGAGTCGCTGGTCAAGGTCGGCAACGACGCCAAGATCCCCCTCATCGCTTCCGACACCGACAGCGTCAAGCGCGGCGGCATCGCCGCCCTGGGCATCAACTACCGCGACCTGGGCGTACAGACGGGCAAGGTGGTGGTGCGCATCCTGAAGGGCGAGAAGCCCGGCGCCATTCCCTCGGAAACCATCTCCAAGCTCGAGCTCTACGTGAACCCGGGCGCTGCCGCCAAGCAGGGCGTGACCCTGTCCGATGCGATCATCAAGTCGGCCGCGGTGGTTGTGAAGTAATAATCAGCCGTACCCGCCCCGCCATGCCTACCCGGCGTGAGCGGGGCTTGTTTTATGTTCTGGTGTCTTGCCTTACCCCATGGTCTTCAGGGCGGCAGCATTCACAAGATGCTCGCGGCCCGGCGCAATGTGCTGGTCTTGAATGGCCGGCGGCCCGCCTTACGGCGTTGTGCCCGCCCGGCGTTTTTGCTCCCTGAATGGTCCTGCAGACTCATGCTGGCGGCCCGGCCGTCCGGCACGGGAAGGCTTTGGCAGGAAACCGGAGAAAATCCCTCGCAGGGAAACGTTTCTTGCGAAAGCTGGGGTAAAACTGACCCCGAAACGCAAGATATCCGACGCGGCAACTCTTTAATATGCTCGTTTCTTGCCTTCGTGCAAGTTTTTAATATGCCCGCTTCTTACTGATTGGATTTGACCCATGTCATTGTTCTCGTTGTTAGGTGCGTTGGAGATCGGCCTGATCTTCAGCCTGGTGGCTCTGGGCGTGTATATCTCGTTCCGCCTGTTGCGCTTCCCGGACCTGACCGTTGACGGCAGCTTCCCGTTGGGCGGCGCGGTCTGTGCCACGCTGATCGCCTCGGGCACCGACCCGTTCATGGCCACCGTCATCGCCACCATCGCTGGCGCCGCAGCCGGGCTGGTCACCGGCTGGTTGAACGTCAAGCTCAAGATCATGGATCTGCTGGCCAGCATCCTGATGATGATCGCGTTGTACTCGGTCAACCTGCGCATCATGGGCAAGCCCAATGTCCCGCTGATCACCGAACCCACCGTATTCACCATCCTGCAGCCTGAGTGGTTGTCGGACTACGTCGCCCGCCCGTTGATCCTGATCGTGATCGTGATCCTGGCCAAACTGGCGCTGGACTGGTTCTTCGCCACGCAGACCGGCCTGGCGGTGCGCGCCACCGGTTCCAACGGCCGCATGGCCCGCGCCCAGGGCGTCAACACCGGCCGCATGATTCTGGGCGGAATGGCGCTGTCCAACGCGCTGGTCGCGCTGGCGGGCGCGCTGTTCGCGCAGACCCAGGGCGGTTCGGACATTTCGATGGGCATCGGCACCATCGTGATCGGCCTGGCCGCGGTGATCGTGGGCGAAAGCATCCTGCCGTCGCGCAAGCTGGTGCTGGCCACGCTGGCCGTCATCATCGGCGCCATTGTCTACCGCTTCTTCATCGCCCTGGCGCTGAACAGCGATTTCATCGGCCTGAAGGCGCAAGACCTGAACCTCGTCACTGCGGTGCTGGTCACGTTTGCCCTGGTCATTCCCATGCTCAAGCGCCGCCTGGTCGGCAAGAAAGGATGAGGCCCACCCCCGAAGCGCCTGCGGCGCTTCCCCCTCAAGGGGGCGCCGCGCGCGGACCGGCAAAGCCGGCTCCGCGGCGGCCCCGATCGGGCTGTATGGAATTGATGTGGCCTGTGTGCTGCGATTGCACAATGGAGTACTGAAATATGTTGTCCGCAAAAGACCTCAAGATCACGTTCAACGCGGGTACGCCCATCGAAACCCGCGCCTTGCGCGGCCTGTCGCTGGAGATCCCCTCGGGCCAGTTCGTGACCGTCATCGGCTCCAATGGCGCCGGCAAGTCCACCTTCCTGAATGCAGTGTCGGGCGACCTGCCGGTCGACTCCGGCCGCATCGACATCAATGGCGTCGACGTCACGCGCCAGCCGGTGTGGGCGCGGGCGGGCCGTGTGGCCCGCGTGTTCCAGGACCCTATGGCCGGCACCTGCGAAGACCTGACCATCGAAGAGAACATGGCGCTGGCGCAGATGCGCGGCGCGCGCCGCGGCTACAGCCGCGCGGTCAAGGCCTCCATGAAGGAGGGCTTTCGCGAGCGCCTGGCCACGCTGGGCCTGGGCCTGGAAAACCGCCTGACCGACCGCATCGGCCTGCTGTCTGGCGGTCAGCGCCAGGCGGTCAGCCTGTTGATGGCGGCCTTGCAGCCCTCGCGCATCCTGCTGCTGGACGAGCACACCGCGGCGCTGGACCCGCGCACGGCGGACTTCGTGCTGCAGCTGACCGCGCGCATCGTGGCCGAAAGCCAGCTCACCACGATGATGGTGACCCACAGCATGCGCCAGGCGCTGGACGTGGGCGACCGCACCGTCATGCTGCATCAAGGGCAGGTGGTGCTGGATGTGTCGGGCGACGAGCGCCGCGGCATGGACGTGCCGGATCTGCTGGCCATGTTCGAGCGCGTGCGCGGCGAGAAGATCTCGGACGACGCCCTGTTGCTGGGGTAAGCGCCAGGCGCCGGTTGTGTGAACCACAGCCGGCGGCTTCCTGCCGCCCTAGATGAACCGACCCGGCCGGAAGGCCTCGTGGCGCGAGGCAGCGCCGCCATCACACATCAGTTCTCCCAGTATCCTGGCCGTGCCAGGCGCGGTGCTGAAGCCGATGTGCTGGTGGCCCAGCGCCAGCCACAGGCCGGGATGGCGCGGCGCTTCGCCTATCATCGGCCGGCTGTCGGGCAGCGTCGGACGCCGCCCCAGCCACGCCTCGGCGTCCAGCCGCCGGTCCAGCGGAAACGCCTCGCGGGCCCGCGCCTCCGCCAGGTCCAGCTGCAGCGGCCGGGCGGGCGCTTCGCAGGCGTCCAGTTCCACTCCCGTGGTCAGGCGCAGCCCGCGTGCCATGGGCGACAGCACGTAGCCGCCGCCGGTGTCGTAGACCGGGCGTGTCAGGCTGGCGCCGTCTGCGCCGCTGTAATGCATGTGGTAGCCGCGCTCGAACGCCATGGGCAGGTCTATGCCCGCCGTTTTCAAAAGGCCCTTCGACCAGGGACCCATCGCCACCACCAATCGATCCGCCGCTACTGACCCGGACCCCTGCGCGCCTTGCACGATCCAGCCCTGGCCCTCGCGGCGGATGGCGCTGGCGGTCAGGCGTTGGAACGCGCCGCCCGAGCGCCGGAACAGGGCGGCATAGGCCGCGACCACTTCGTGCGGGTCATCGACAGAGTAGGAGCCCTGGATCCACAGGGCGCGGTGGAAGATGGGCGCAAGCGCGGGTTCGATCTCCGCGAGTTCCGCGGGCTGCAAGACCTGGGTCGGCACCTGGTACTGGGCAAAGGTCTTGCGCGACAGTTCGCCGCTGTTCCAGCCCTGTTCCGAGCGGTACAGGAAAACCCAACCCGTATCGCGCAGCCGGTGCGCCGCGCCCGATTCGTTCAGCAGCCGCAGGTGCTCGGGCGCCGAAAGCCGGATCAGGCCATCCAGCGCCTCCACGGTCTGCCTGAACACCGCCGGCCGGGCGTTGAGCAGGAAGCGGGCGGCCCAGCCCAGGTTCCGCGCCAGATAGCTCAGCTTGTAGCGGAACTGCACGGTGTCGTTCTTCAGCAGCCGCGGCAACTGCGGCCACAAGCCGGGGTGGTTGAACGGCATCAGCGAACTGCGCGCGATCACGCCGGCGTTGCCCAGCGAGGTTTCCAGGCCCGGCTCCTGCCGGTCCACCAGCGTGACGGACAGGCCGCGGCGCTGCAGTTCCAGGGCGCAGCAGACGCCCACGATACCCGCGCCTAGGACAACGACGTGCTTTCCCATGTCTTTTTATCTGAGTCCGGTCAGGAGGTGCCGTGATGCCCGGCAAGCTCGCGGAATTGTATTGCAGGCGGCCGGAGAAAATGCGGCGCGCGAACTTCAGGCCTGCGGCGGCTTCCGGCCCATGATCCGTCCTGCCGCGGCCACGCCCCACCACGAGGCCTCCTCGAATACGGAATAGCCTGAAAGGTCTGAGTGCGCGAACAGCACCGGACCGTCCACGTCGCGCAGCGCGGCCAATCCCCGATTGGACAGGTAGCCGCATAGCGGCGAGGCCATGGCGTGGCCGCGCACCGTGATTTCCAGCTGGCGCGCATGGCGCCAGAACTCCTTGCCGTAGGCCGCGACCAGGTCGGACGCGGCCTCGGCCCGCAGTTCTTCCGGACTGGCGCGGGTCAGCCACTCGCGCGCGGCCTGGGGCGTCTGTCCGCTGAGCGCGTGATACGCCGTGAAGACGCAGCGCGGCGTGCGGGCCACGCGCAGCAGCTGGTGCGTGGAGACGACATAGCCCAGCGCCTTGCCCTGGTAGACGACGTTGTCCCAGGACAGCGGTTCGCCCGGGGCTTCGGCCGGGTAGCCTTCCATGACGAAGTTCGACACCATCCAGGGCGCATGCGGCGGCGCGTGCACCGCCGGATCGTAGCCATAGGAGCGGATGTCGGGCAGGATGCGCTGGGCCACGAACAAGGGCATCGCGCACACGGCGCGGCGCGCCTGCACCGTGTAGGCGCTGGAAGACGAGGCGAGGCAGGTGACCAGCGCGCCGGCAGGCGTCTCCTGTACCCGGACCGCCGTGCCGGCGGCCAGCCAGTCGGCATGGCCGAGCTTGTTCGTGATGGCGTCGCGCATGCGCTGCATCAACGTCGACAGGCCTCCAGGCCAGGTCAGCACCGCGCCTTCGCCGGCATTTTCGGCATGGCCGTCGCGGCTGGCGAAGTAGTGCAGGCCCGCCCAGGCCGAAATCGCGTCGTACTGTGCGCCGTAGTCGTCGCGGCAGCAATAGTTCAGGTACCAGTGCAGCGCGGGCGAGGTATAGCCCTCGCGGTCCAGCCATTGCTTGAACGTAATCGCGTCCAGCGCGCGCCAGGCCGGGTCCTGCGACGACAGCGTGAGCGGAATGCTGAAGACCTTGCGGCCGTCGTTGCCGGTCTGCGTGTGCAGACGATCGATCAGCGCAAGAAATTTGCGGTGCTGCGCCAGGTCCGCTTCCGGCAGCCCGCTCATGGGCAGCAGGTTCTCTTCCCAATGGCCGCCGCGCAGCAGGCGCTCCTGGGGCGAGTGCACCAGCGCGGTCTCGTCGTAGTAGGGTCGGGGGGTACTTGCGCCGCGCTCGATGATGCCGAAATCGGCCAGCATTTCGCGTATGTGCGTGGAGGCCATCGAGGGCAGCGGCAGGTAGTGCGCGCCCAAGGGGTAGTCCAGGCCGTCGCGCTGGCCGGCGGCCGCGTTGCCTTCGAGTTCGGGGCCCTGCACCACCAGGAAATCCGTGTGCCCTTCGCGCGCCAGCTTCCAGGCGCAGGACAGGCCTGCCACGCCCGAGCCCAGGATCACGACGTCGCGCTGGCGGCTGGCGGAGGGGTGCGGCCAGGCCGCTGCGTTGCGCAAGGCATGGCCTGCCTGCATGCCCGGGTAATGGATTTCTGGCGTGGTCTCGACGATGCGCGAACGGTAGTACCCGGCGGTGCCGGCGACGGCGGCCGTGGCCGCGCCCAAGAGGAAGCTGCGCCGCCGCATCAGCGGATGACCTTGCGCCAGTCCTCGTCGAAGTAGCGCACGAGCGATTGCTCGTTCAGACGGTTCGGAGGCATCGCCAGCGCGGGCATGTCGGCAGGGAAGTGGAACAGTTCGCGCGTCGTGACCGGGTCCAGGTAGCGCGTGGGCACGGTAATCGCGGCGGGCGGCTCGTAGTCGCGGCGCTTGCTGGCCAGAATGAAGCCCCAGTCGCCAAAGGACGGCACGTAGGTATGGTACGGCCAGGTGTTCAGGCCGGCTTCCTTCAAGGTGGCGTCCACGCTCCAGAATGAGCGCGGCGCGAAGTAGGGCGAGGTGGACTGCACCACCATATAGCCGTTCTCGGCCAGGTGGCGCGCCATCAGGTGATAGACCGGTACCGAGTAGAGGCGGCCCAGGCCGAAGTTGGACGGGTCCGGAAAATCCACCACGATGTAGTCATAGACCTCGGCGTGGGTTTCCAGCCAGCGGCCGGCGTCGTCATTGATCACCGTGACCCGGGGATCCTTCAGCGACCCCTGGTTCAGCTTGACCAGCGGTTCGGAGCGGGAGAACAGGCCGGTCATGGCCGGATCCAGATCCACCAGCGTCACATGTTCGATATTCTTGTACTTGAGGATTTCGCGCACCGCCAGGCCGTCGCCGCCGCCCAGCACCAGCACATTGCGCGCCCAGGGCAGGGCTTGCAGGCCGGGGTGCACCAGCGCTTCGTGATAGCGGTGCTCGTCGCGCGACGAGAACTGCAGGTTGCCGTTGATGTACAGGCGCAGGTCGTCGTGCCAGCGCGTGACCACCAGGCGCTGGTACTGCGTGGTTTCCGCGTGCACCACGTCGTCGCCGTACAGGCCTTTCTCGGCCCAGGCCGTCATGCTGCCGGAATAGATGAAGCCCATCCCCAGGAACCCGATCACCACCCCAGCACGGATGGCTTTTTCGCCGGGCCTGCGCAGTTCCGCGCGGAACAGCCAGGTGGTCCACAGCGCCACGCTGGCGTTCATGATGCCGAACAGGAAACTGGTGCGCAGCAATCCGAGCTTGGGTGCGAGCAGCAGGGGAAACACCAGCGACACGGCCAGCGCGCCCAGGTAGTCGAAGGTCAGCACGCGGCTGACGATTTCGCGGAACTCGGCCTTGCGCTGATTGAACACTCGCATCACCAGCGGAATCTCCATCCCGACCATCAGGCCGATGACGAAGACGCCGACATACAGGGCAGCGCGGAAGGGCGCGGAAAGCCAGGCGAAGACCAGGAACAGCACCGCGGCGGAGACGCCGCCCAACAGGGCGACCAGCAGCTCCACGTCGATGAAGCGATTCAAAACGTCTTCGTCTCTTACATATTTTGACAACCACGAACCTATGCCCATGGCGAAGAGATAGCAGCCGATGACGGAAGAGAACTGCAGTATCGAATCCCCCAGCAAATAGCTGGCCAGCGCGCTGCTGATGAGCTCATAGCCCAAACCGCAGGAGGCGACGATCAATACCGAAAGGATGAGAACGCGGTCGCGCATGAGGTGTCCGACACGAAAAATGCGTTCGCAGTATATCGAACGCGCCGTATATACTGCGCGCAATTAGGAGGGCGGCAATGGGAGAAGCAATGCATCCGGTGGTGACCTATCTTATCTACATGGCATCTGCGCTTGCCATGCTGGGTGTCTTCACCTTGGTCTACACGGCCGTCACGCGCTACAAGGAATTCGAGCTGATCCGCGAAGGCAATATCGCCGCCGCGCTGTCGTATGGCGGCGCGCTGGTCGGGTTCAGCTTCACCTTGTGCTCCAGCATCGCGATCCATGCCAGCTATGCCATGTTCCTGCTGTGGGGCCTGGTGGCCATGCTGGTGCAGCTGGTCGTGTACGTGGGCGTGTCCCAGACCGTGCGCGGCATGAACGAGGCCATCGAAGAAAACAACATCGCCATGGGCGGGCTGATCGGCTCGATTTCCATCGCCGCGGGCATCGTCAACGCCGCCAGCCTGACCTGACGCGGCCTCGCGCCGCACTCGATCTGACAGGAGAACGACTCATGAGTCTCGGTTCATTCATCCGCAAACAGTTCATCGACATCCTGCAATGGAACGAGGACCGCGACGGCGTGCTCGCCTGGCGTCATCCCATGCAGGATTTCGAAATCCAGTACGGCGCCAGCCTGACCGTGCGCGAATCGCAGATGGCGGTGTTCGTCAACGAAGGCAAGGTGGCCGACGTGTTCGGCCCCGGCATGTACAAGCTGACCACGCAGACGCTGCCGATCCTGACCTACCTGAAGAACTGGGACAAGCTGTTCGAGTCCCCCTTCAAGTCGGATGTGATCTTCTTCAGCACGCGCCTGCAACTGGGCCGGCGCTGGGGCACGGCGCAGCCGGTGACGCTGCGCGACAGCGAATTCGGCATGGTGCGGCTGCGCGCTTTCGGCGTGTATTCCTATCAGATCTCCGATCCCGCCAAGTTCTACCGCGAGATCAGCGGCACGCGCGACGAATACACCGTCGACGACCTGGAAGCGCAACTGCGCAACATGGTGGTCGCGGCGATGACGACGGCGCTGGGCGGCTCCAAGGTGCCGTTCCTGGACATGGCCGGCAACCAGGGGCTGATGTCGCAAAGCATCGCTGAACAGCTGGCGCCGGTGTTCGACCGCTACGGCGTCAAGCTGGACAACTTCACGGTCGAGAACGTGTCGCTGCCGGAAGAGCTGCAGAAGGCGCTGGACACGCGGATCTCCATGGGCATGGCCGGCGACCTGGGCAAGTTCACCCAGTACCAGACCGCCACGGCCATACCGATGGCCGCGCAGAACGAAGGCGGCATCGCCGGCATCGGCGCGGGCCTGGCGGCCGGCGCGGCGCTGGGCCAGACCATGGCCGCGGGCTTGGCAGGCGCCCAGGGGCAGCCGCAGGCCGCGCCGCAGCCCGCCCAGCAGGCGCCCGCCGCCGCGGGCGCGGATCCGGCGCAACGGCTGCAGCAGCTCAAGGATCTGCTGGACAAGGGCCTGATCACGGCCGCGGACTACGATTCGGCCAAGGCCGAAGTGCTGAAGAAACTCACCAGCTAAGGCTCCATGCAGCAGGTTCTGTGTCCGCAGTGCGGCGCCCCAGTCAAGTTCACGTCCGCGGCATCGGTCATGGCGGTCTGCGGCGCCTGCCGCAGCACCTTGCTGAAGGACGCCGAGTCGGTCAAGCGCATCGGCGAGGCGGCCGAGGTCCTGGAGGACTACTCGCCCTTGTGCCTGGGCGCGGCCGGCACTTATGAAGGCAAGCGCTTCGACCTGATCGGCCGCGTCCAGCTGCGCTACGACGACGGCTTCTGGAACGAGTGGTACCTGTGGTTCGAGGACGGTTCCGACGGCTGGCTGTCGGACGCGTCGGGCCAGTACGCCGTGACCCGGCGGCGCAAGGTCAAGTCTACGCAGGGCATGCCGGCGTTCGACGACATCGCGCCCGGCGATGAACTGAAGCTGGACGGCCAGCGCTTCACGGCCGCCGACGTGCGCGCCTGCCAGGCGGGCGGCACGCAAGGCGAGTTGCCCTTCGTGCCGGGCGAAGGTTGGCTGGCCAAGGTGGCCGACTACCGCTGCCTGGACGCGTTCCTGACGCTGGACTTTTCCGACGGGCCCGAGCCCGAGCTGTACATCGGCAAGGCATTCGACCTGTCCGCGATGCAGGCGGCATCGCTGCGGACCAACGAGCAGGTCGAGGAGACCGCCGGCCGTTTCCGCGGCCAGATCAAGGCGCTGGACTGCCCCAACTGCGGCGGCCCGATAAGCTTCGTGGCCGCGATGGCCACGCAAGTGGTCTGCCCCTCGTGCGCCGCCGCGGTCGACTGCTCGGGGCCCACGGCCGAAGTCATCGAAAAGGCCCGCAAGGTCAAAGCCATCAAGACCACCTTGTCGCTGGGCGCGGTGGCCAAGATCGATGGCGCGTCCTATACGCTCATCGGCCTGATGAAGTGCGCCGATCCGGATCCCGAGGAACCGTCCGACTGGATCGAATACCTGCTGTTCAATCCCGCAAAGGGTTTCATCTGGCTGGTGGAAACCGACGAGGGCTGGGAGCGGGTGCAGGTATGCGACACCTGGCCCAGCCACAACAACGCCAGCAGCGTGCGCTGGCGCTCCAAGCTTTATCAGAAGCTGTACGACTACACCTCGCGCGTGGAACTGGCCCTGGGCGCCTTCAACTGGCGCGTCAAGGTCGGCGACAGCACCAAGATCACGGATTACAAGGCCGGCAACCTCAAGCTGACCCGCGAACTGAGCGAGTCCGAATTGGGCTGGTCCGCCTCGGGGCCGGTGGCGCCGGCGCAGTTGGCTGAATGGTTCGGCGATCCTGAACTTGCCAAGCAGAAGGCCATGCCGCTCAGCGGCAAGCCCGGGGGCTATCGCAAGTTCGCCTGGACGGCCATGATCGTGCTGGCCTTCCTGAATATCGACACCATTTTCAGTGGCGGCATCGTCCCGATCCTGATCGGCGCGGCGTTCCTGTGGATTCCGGCGGCGGTGGCGGACAAATTATCTGGCAAGGACGAATAACAGGATGGGCAAGCTCTTTTACACCGTCTACGCCATCGTGGTGGTGATTTTCGCCACCGGCTTCAACACCCCCGGTGCGCGCATGTCCAGCGGCGGCTCCGGCAGCAGCTGGGGCAGCAGTTCTTCGGGCGGATCGGGCTGGTCCTCGGGCGGGTCCCACAAGTGACCCCGCACGCCACACCCGGCCGCCACGTGCTGGCGGATTTCCGCGGCGTGCCGGCGGATCGCCTGACCGACGCGCAAGCGCTGGAACGCGACCTGATCGCCGCGGCGCAGGCGGCGGGCGCGCACGTGCTGAGCGCGCACTTCCATCATTTCGGCGAGGGCGCGGGCGTGACCGGCGTGGTCCTGCTGAGCGAATCCCACATCAGCATCCACACCTGGCCCGAGCATGCGTTCGCGGCGCTGGACATCTTCATGTGCGGCGCGGCGCGGCCCGAGCTGGCGCTGGAGCACCTGCAGGCGCGGCTGGCGCCCGAGGCGGTGCACGCGACCACGGTGGCGCGCGGCTGAAGCCCGCGCCCGCCACTCCTTGATATTGCTCAATGCTCCCTGGGCAGCCAAATTGACGAGCGTTATATACCTATATATATTTCGTTACCGACTTAGCGATTTCCCCGGGAGAAGAACATGTTCCGCAAACGTCCGATCGTGGCGCTGTCCTTGGCGCTGGCCGCCGCATGGAGCGCCAACGCCGCTGCCGGCGACCTGGTGGTGTCGGCCGCCGCCAGCCTGACCAACGCCTTCAAGGAAGTCGCGCAAGGCTACGAAAAAGAGCATGCCGGCACCAAGGTCATCCTGAACTTCGGCGCGTCCGACGTGCTGCTGCAGCAGATCGTCAAGGGCGCGCCGGCCGATGTGTTCGCCTCGGCGGACCAGAAGGCCATGGACAAGGCGGTCGAGGAAAAGGCCGTCAAGCCGGCCTCCCGCGTGGACTTTGCCGCCAATCAGGTGGTGCTGATCGTCCCGACGGACAGCAAGGCCAACATCACCGCGCTCAAGGACCTGACCCGCGACGACATCAAGCGCATCGCCTATGGCAACCCGGCATCGGTGCCGGTGGGCCGCTACACGCAGGGCGCGCTGGAGACGGCCGGCCTCTGGAGCGCGGTGCAGGCCAAGAGCGTGCTGGCCCAGAACGTGCGCCAGAGCCTGGACTACGTGGCGCGCGGCGAGGTCGATGCGGGCTTCGTGTTCGCGACCGACGCGGCCATCATGGCGGACAAGGTCAAGGTCGCGGTACGCGTGCCTTCGCAGACGCCGGTCACTTATCCCATCGCCGTCACCACCCGTGAAGCCGCTGCCAAGGAAGCCGAAAGCTTCGTTGCCTATGTGCTGTCTCCCGCAGGTCAGGCGATACTGTCGCGCTACGGCTTCCAGAAGCCCTGATATCCGTTGAATCGTAGGCATTGATGAGTGATCCGGTTTGGGTGCCCCTGCTGCTTTCCCTGAAAGTGGCGGGCTGGGCAACGCTGTTGGCGACCGTGGCGGGCACCGCCGCGGCTTATGGCCTGTCGCGCTGGCGCTGGCCGGGGCGCGACCTGCTGGACGCGCTGTTGACCTTGCCGCTGGTGTTGCCGCCCACGGTGCTCGGCTACTACCTGCTGGTGCTCCTGGGGCGCCGCGGCATCATCGGCGAGACGCTGGCGGGCTGGGGCATCGAACTGGTCTTCACCTGGCAGGGCGCGGTGATCGCGGCTTCGGTGGTGGCTTTTCCGCTGGTGTTCAAATCCGCCCGGGCCGCCTTCGAGAACGTTGATAGCCAACTGGAAAGCGCGGCGCGCGTGTTGGGCGTGTGCGAAGCGGGGGTCTTCTTCCGCGTCACCTTGCCGCTGGCCGCGCGCGGCATCGCCGCCGGGGTGCTGCTGGCCTTCGCGCGGGCGCTGGGCGAATTCGGCGCCACGCTGATGATCGCCGGCAACCTGCCGGGACGGACACAGACTCTGTCGGTCGCCATCTACGAGGCGGTGCAGGCGGGCGACGACGCCACGGCCAACATGCTGGTGCTGGTCACCTCGGTGACCTGCGTGGTGGTCCTGCTGCTGGCCGGCAAGCTGGTGCCCGTCAGCAGCGGCCGGCGCAACGGGAGCGCGCTATGAGCGTCAGCATCCAGGTGCGCAAGCAGATGGTGTCCGGCGACCGGCGCTTCGCGCTGGACGTCGCATTCGATTCGTCAGCCAAGCGTATAGCGCTGTTCGGCCCCTCGGGCGCGGGCAAGAGCCTGACCCTGCGCGCGGTGGCGGGCCTGCTGCGCCCTGACGCGGGCCGCATCGAGATCAACGGCCGCGTGCTGTTCGACACGGACGCCGGCGTCAACCTGCCGGCGCAATCGCGCCGGGTGGCCTACCTGTTCCAGGACTACGCCCTGTTTCCCCACCTGACAGTGGCGCAGAACATCGCTTTCGGGCTGCGCCGCGGCTGGCGCAACCCGCCCCGGCGCGAGGTCGGGCCCGAGGCGCAGCGCTGGGTGGACGCGTTCGAACTGGGTTCCATCGTGGGCAGCTATCCCAGCGAGATATCCGGCGGCCAGAAGCAGCGGGTGGCGTTGGCTCGAGCCCTCATGCTGCGGCCCGACATCCTGCTGCTGGACGAGCCCTTTTCAGCGCTGGATTCGCAGTTGCGCGGCAAGATGCGGCTGGAACTGAATGCCTTGCAGCGCCAGCTGGACGTGCCGATGCTGCTGATCACGCACGACCCGGCGGATGTGGATGCGCTGGCCGACGAGGTGTTCGAAGTGCGCGAGGGCAGGGTGCGACGCCACGACGAAGACGTGGGCGTCTGATCGGCTCAGTCCAGCACGCCCAGAATCACGCTGGAAGCCTTGAAGATCGCCACCGCGTCGGCGCCTGCGTCCAATCCCAGGTCCTGCGCGCTTTCATTGGTGACGATGGCCGCCAGCGTCATGCCGCCGTCCAGTCCGATCAGGATCTCGCTATTGACGGCGCCCGGGCGCAATGCCGTGATCTTGCCCGGCAGCTGATTACGCGCCGACAGGCGCAGGCCGGGGCCGGGCGCGCCCACGATGACGGACGACGCCTTGATCAGCGCGATGGCTTCCTTGCCGGTCGCCAGCCCCAATTCCTGCGTGCTTTCACGGGTGATGGTGGCCGTGATGGTCAGGCCCCCCGCGATGCGCAGCACGATTTCGTCATTGACGGCGCCGGCGCGGATCTGGATGACGGTGCCTAGCAGTTTGTTGCGTGCGCTGGTCTTGAGCATGAAACGCCTCATGAGATCGATGTCGCCACTGGCGTTCACGCCAGCGCGGGTCAGGTTTTCCATGAACTTGCGGTGTTCGGCTTCCAGGGCGCGGAAGGTGCCGATCAGGCCGCGCGCGCGGTCCGTCAGGCGCGTGCCGCCGCCGCCCTTGCCGCCGGCGGCCCTGATCACCAAAGGCTCGCCCGCCAGATTGTTCATGGCGTCGATGGCGTCCCATGCGCCCTTGTAGCTCATGCCCACGGCGCGCGCGGCGGCCGTGATGGATCCCGTGGCGTCGATCTGCGCCAGCAGGTCTATGCGGTTTTTTCCGCCCCAGGTCTGGGCGCCGGAGCGAAACCAAATCGAGCCGTCGAGTTCCAACATCTTTGTCGTGCCGTGGTCAGGGTATGGGATAGCTGAAAGTGTAATGGACGGGGGCTGTGCCGTGGTTCACGGCGGACGCGATGCGAATGAGATTCTGTTGAAATTTTGCAGGCTTCGCGGCACTATGTTCAGGCATCGGGCTCACGGAGAAAACGACATGAAAGCGTTCAAATTGCTGGCTGCGGGTTCCATGACGGCGTTGTTGGCGGCCTGCGCCACTGGCCCTGACGTCAAGAGCGACTACGATCATCAGGCAAATTTCGCGCAGTACCGAACCTTCGGGTACATGACGCCGTTGGGCACCGACAAGGCCGGCTACAGCACCTTGCTGACCGAGCGCCTGAAGAACGCCACGCGCGGCCAGATGGAAATGCGCGGCTATACCTATAGCGCAGCAAATCCCGACCTGCTGGTCAACTTCAGCGCCAAGCTGCAGCAGAAGGTGCAGGTCACTCCGGCCGCGCCGCCCATGGGTCCGTACTACGGCTATCGCGCCGGCTTCTATGGCGGCTGGCCCGGCTACGGCTGGGGCGATGACGTCTACCAATATACTGAGGGCACCTTGAACATCGACCTCGTCGACGCGCGCCGCAGGCAGCTGGTGTGGGAAGGCGTGGCGGTGGGCGAGGTCCAGCCCGATGCCAGCGCCTCGCCCGAGAACACGGACAAGGTGGTAGCGCAGATCTTCTCCAAGTATCCGTTCCGCGCCGGCGTGGCTGCGCCGCAGTTGCCGGACAAAAGCAAGTAGGGCGGTCCGCCGGCCCTGCCTAGAGGAAGCCGCATGAGTACTCGCCGCAAGGCTCCGAAGCAAGACACCGGCGATACGCCGCCCTATGAAGTCGTCGCCCTGGTGCTGCAAGGCGGCGGGGCGCTGGGGGCCTACCAGGCCGGGGTGTACCAGGGGCTGCACGAAGCGGGTATCCGGCCCAACTGGATTTCCGGCATTTCCATCGGGTCGATCAACGCGGCCATCATCGCGGGGTCGCCCGAGGACGAGCGCGTGGAGCGCCTGCGCGGCTTCTGGGAAGCCATCTGCCGGCCTGCGGGTTTCGCTTCGGTACCCTGGGGCGAGACGCTTGGCCCCATGTTCGAAGGCTTGCCGTTCGGCTTTGGTTCGCCGGTCATGAACGGGCATGTGTCAGCCTTCCAGGCCTTGTTCTCGGGCCAGCCAGGCTTCTTCAAACCGCGTTTTCCGCCGCCCTACCTGGTGCATGGCAGGGGCGCGGCGTCCACCAGCTTCTACGACACCACGCCGCTGGCTGCGACCTTGCGGGAGTTCGTGGACTTCGATCTGCTCAATAGCGGGGCCGTGCGCGCCAGCTTTGGCGTGGTCAACGTGCGGACCGGCAACTTCGCCTACTTCGACAGCCTGAAGGACACGCTGCGGCCCGAGCACATCATGGCCTCGGGTGCCTTGCCGCCAGGCTTCCCTTCCGTCGAGATCGACGGTGAACACTATTGGGACGGCGGCGTCGTGTCCAACACGCCGCTGGCACAAGTGCTGACCACCGACAGCATGCGGGACACGCTGGCGTTCCAGGTCGATCTGTGGCCCGCGCGCGGCGGTCTGCCGAGCAACCTGGAGGAAGTGGCCGAGCGCCAGAAGGATATCCAGTACTCCAGCCGCACCCGCCTGGTCACGGACCAGCTGCGGCGCGTGCTCAAGCTGCGCCACGGCCTGCAACGCCTGCTGGCGAAGCTGCCGGCGGCCGAGCGCAACGCGGCGGAGTTCGCCGAGATCCGCAAGCTGTCCCATACGCCGGCCACCAACATCATCAACCTCATCTACGAGTCCAAGCACCGCGAGCGCTTTTCCAAGGACTACGAATTCGGCACCGAGGCCATGCGCGAGCACTGGGAGTCGGGCCTGGCCGACATCCGCGCGACGCTCGCCAAGCCCGGGATCCTGGCCCGTCCGACCCAGGACAGTTGTTTCGTCACTCACGATATCCATCGCAACGGCAAGCGCACCTGAGCTGGCGGGCAGGGGGGGGCGAGTGCGGCACATCTGGACAAAGTCCGGACGGATTTCCTGCCGGATTGGTCTTATAGATGCCTTGCAATTTCAACGCCCACGGGTTCCAGCGGTAGGCTTTCGGGGCCAATTGCAACCTTGTTCCGGGAACCGGCCGCCACCCCGTGCGGCGCGGGCCTTCCTGGTGGAGATCCGTCGTGAATGCCCCCGCTCGCCTTGCACAGGTCGCGCCCGCCCGCGCGGCCGACACTTCTTACGCCATGGACGGCTGGTGGTCCCTGGTCTACCAGGGCTGGACACTGCTTACGCCCCATGGAGCCCGCATCGGCCTGACAGCCCTGGAGCGTACCTGCCTGCTTTGCCTGGCGGGCAATCCCGCCAGGGAATTGCGGCGCGATGAATTCATGGCGGTGCGCAAACGCACCACCATGCGCACACTGAATGTGGCGATCTGCCGCCTGCGCGGCAAGGTCCTGCTGGCCGGCGCCAGGCTGCCGCTGCATACCGTGCACGGCATGGGCTATGTGTTCCTGGGCAAGTTGCGGGAGCTTTCCGAGAGCTGATCTGTTGTATGAAATCCCCGCGCGCGTGGCATTTGAAGCACTAAAAATCAGTGATTTCCCCAATAACTGAGTTACATTACTGGGCTGATTACGTGCCTTGATGACGCATGCTTCTTATTTAACGTGGCCAATGCCGCGCTTAAATACTGCGATTACATGACGCGATTACGGTTAATTACGCTACGCGGGGGTTTCAATGCGGTTTTCGCCTAAACGTGTTTCAGGGCTGGCTTTTTCCGGCGGGGTCCTCGCACTGATATTGGCTGGTTGCGGCGAAAAGCCGCACATGAATCCAGGCATGCCCCAGGTCAGCGTCATTACGATCCAGCCGCAGCGCGCGCCCATCGTGTCCGAATTGCCCGGCCGCGTCGACGCCGTCCGGGATGCGCAGATCCGTTCGCGGGTCACCGGCATCGTCCAGAAGATCGCCTTCGAGCAAGGCGGCGACGTCAAGGAAAACCAACTGCTCTTCAAGATCGATCCGGCGCCCTACAAGGCTGCCTACGATCAGGCGACGGCGCAGCTCAAGCAGGCGCAGGCCAACCTGTTCAGCGCCAAGCTGCTGGCCGACCGTTACGCCCCGCTGGTCAAGGCCAACGCCGTCAGCAAGCAGGAATACGACAACGCCGTGGCTTCGTACCGCCAGGCCGACGCCTCCGTCGCCGCCGCCAAGGCGGCGCAGGACAATGCCGCCATCAACCTCGGCTACACCGACGTCACCTCGCCCATTACCGGCCGCATCGGCAAGCCGCTGGTCACCGAAGGCGCGCTGGTCGAGGCCACTTCGGCCACGCAGATGGCCACGGTGCAGCAGCTGGATCCGATCTACGTCGACTTCACCCAGTCCACCGCGGAACTCGCATCCTTGCGCCGCGCCTTCGCCAGCGGCCAACTGCAACAGGTCGGCAAGGATACGGCGCGCGCCACCATCGTGCTGGAAGACGGCTCCGAATACGGCCAGCCGGGCAAGCTGCTGTTCACCGGCATCACCGTGGATCCGACCACGGGCCAGGTGAACCTGCGCGCCGAAGTCCCCAACCCCGATGGCATCCTGCTGCCCGGCATGTACGTGCGCGTGCGCCTCGAGCAGGGCGTGGACGACAAGGCCCTGATGGTGCCGCAGCAAGCGCTGCAGCGTACCGCGGACGGCCTGCAAAGCCTGATGCTGGTCAAGGACAACAAGATCGAGCAGATTCCGGTCACCACCGGCGGCGCCCTCAAGAGCAACTGGATCGTCACCAGCGGCCTGAAGGCCGGCGACGTGGTCGTGGTGGAAGGATTCCAGAAGGTTCGCCCGGGCGCTCCGGTTCAGGCCAGCGAATGGAAGAACGGCACGCCCGCCCCGGGCGGCCAGGCGCCCGCGCAACCGGGTGCCAAGCCAGCGGAATCCGCCCCGCAGCCTGGCGCCAAGCCGGCCGAACCTGCGCAGCAGGACAAGGCCGCAGGCCAGAAATCTTAAGCGGCACGCGGCGCAAGCGCCGCGTTCCTCTTTGGTGAGCATCGCTTTCAGAGTCAGCCCACATGCCGCAATTTTTTATTGATAGACCGATTTTCGCCTGGGTAGTCGCCCTGTTCATCCTGCTGGCCGGGGTGCTGGCGATCCCGAACATGCCGATTTCGCAGTACCCGGACGTAGCGCCGCCCGCGATCACGATCACGGCCACGTACCCCGGCGCGTCGGCCAACGAAGTGGCCGAGCAGGTCACCAGTATCATCGAAGACCAGCTCAACGGCGCCAAGGGCCTGATCTACTACGAGTCGGTCAGCGATTCCTACGGCACCTCGACCATCACCGCGACCTTCGCTCCTGGCACCAATCCAGACTTGGCGCAGGTGGACGTGCAGAACCGCGTGTCCAACGTGGTCGCGCAGTTGCCCACCGCCGTGCAGCAGCAGGGCCTGCAATATGAGCAGACCAGTACCGGCTTCCTGATGGTGGCGGCGGTGTCGTCCACGGACGGTTCGCTGGACCAGACGGCGCTGGCCGACTACATCACCCGCAACATCAAGAACCCGGTTTCCCGCGTGCCCGGCGTGGGCCAGTTCCAGCTGTTCGCGGCGCCGCGCGCCATGCGCGTGTGGGTCGATCCCGCCAAGCTGGTCGGGTTCAACCTAAGCATGTCGCAGGTCAACCAGGCCATCGCCCAGCAGAACGTGGTGATTTCCGGCGGCAGCATCGGCGCGCCGCCCAACCCGGATTCGCAGCGCATCACCGCCACGGTCACGGCCAACGGCCAGCTGAGCACGGTGGAGGGCTTCGGCAAGATCGTCCTGCGCGCCAACACCGACGGCTCCAAGGTGCTGCTGCGCGACGTCGCCCGCATCGAAGTCGGCGCGGACAACTACCAGTTCGGCGCCCGCCTGAACGGCAAGCCGACGGCCGCATTCGCCATCGTGCTGTCGCCCAACGCCAACGCGCTGGCCACCGCCCAGGGCGTGCGCCAGCAGATGGAAGAGCTGTCCAAGTACTTCCCGGGCAACATCACGTACTCCATTCCGTACGACACGGCGCCCTACGTCAAGGTGTCCATCGAGCAGGTGGTCCACACCCTGGCGGAAGCCATGGTGCTGGTGTTCCTGGTGATGTACCTGTTCCTGCAGAACGTCCGCTACACCCTGATCCCGGCCCTGGTGGTGCCGGTGGCCATGCTGGGGGCGTTCGCGGTGATGCTGGCGCTCGGGTTCTCCATCAACGTGCTGACCATGTTCGCCATGGTGCTGGCCATCGGGATTCTGGTGGACGACGCCATCGTGGTGGTGGAAAACGTCGAGCGGATCATGTCCACAGAGGGCTTGCCACCCAAGGAAGCCACCAAGAAAGCGATGCCGCAGATCAGCGGCGCCATCATCGGCATTACGCTGGTGCTGGTGACGGTGTTCCTGCCGCTGGCCTTCATGAGCGGTTCGGTGGGTGTGATCTACCGCCAGTTCTCGATCGCGATGGCCGTGTCGATCTTCTTCTCGGCACTGCTGGCCCTGACCTTCACCCCGGCGCTGTGCGCCACCATCCTCAAGCCGGTGCCCAAGGGCCACCACGAGGACAAGAAGGGCTTCTTCGGCTGGTTCAACCGCAAGTTCGACGCCACCACCCACAACTACCAGAACTGGGTGTCGCGCATCCTGCACAAGGGCGGCCGCATGATGCTGGCGTTCCTGCTGCTGGTCGTGCTGCTGGGCTGGCTGTACCTGCGCCTGCCTTCGTCCTTCCTGCCCGAGGAAGACCAGGGCTACGTGGTCAGCAACATCGAGCTGCCCACCGGCGCTACCGCCAACCGCACGGTCGAGGTCATCGAGCAGGTCGAGAAGTACTTCTCGGACGTGCCCGCGGTCGAGAACATCATCGCCGTGCAGGGCTACAGCTTCAACGGCAACGGCCTGAACGCCGCTATCGCCTTCGTCACGCTGAAGGACTTCAGCGAGCGCAAGTCGCGCCAGGACTCGGCGGGCGCCATTGCCTTCCATGCCTTCGAAAAGCAGCTGATGGGCATCCATGACGCGCAGGTGTTCACCTTGGTGCCACCCGCCATTTCGTCCCTGGGCAACGCGACCGGCTTCGACTTCCGCCTGCAGGATCGCGGCGCGGCGGGTTCCGCCGCCCTGGCCGCGGCCACCGGCGAACTCATGGGCCTGGTCATGAAGAGCCCCGTGCTGTCGCAGGTGCGCATCACCGGCCTGGGGCCGGGCGCGCAGCTCAGCCTGACCATCGACCGCGAGAAAGCGGCTGCGCTGGGCGTGGACTTCAACGAGGCTGCCTCGCTGATTTCCACCGCGGTCGGCTCCGCCTACCTGAGCAAGTTCCCCAACCTGGGCCGGATGCAGAACATCTGGGTGCAGGCCGACGCGCCGTACCGCATGCAGCTCAATGACGTGCTGCAGCTGAACGCCCGCAACAGCCAGGGCGGCATGGTGCCGCTGTCCACCTTCGTCAAGGCCGAGTGGAAGCAGGGTCCGGTGCAGGTGGTGCGCTACAACAGCTACGAGTCCATGCGTATCGGCGGCGACGCCGCCCCTGGTTACACCACGGGCGAGGCGATGGCCGAGATGGAGCGTCTGGTGGGCCAGTTGCCGCAGGGCTTCGGCTACGAGTGGAACGGCCTTTCCTACCAGGAACGCCAGGCCGGCAACCAGGCTCCGATCCTGATGGGCCTGTCGCTGCTGGTGGTGTTCCTGGTGCTGGCCGCCCTGTATGAAAGCTGGGCCATCCCGATTTCGGTGATGCTGGTGGTGCCGCTGGGCATGCTGGGCGCGGTGGCGTTGATCAGCGCGCTGGGCATGTCCAACGACGTGTACTTCCAGGTGGGCATGGTGACCGTGATCGGCTTGGCGGCCAAGAACGCCATCCTTATCGTGGAATTCGCCAAGGACCAGTACGCTCGCGGCATGGGGCTGTATGAATCCGCGGTGGAAGCCGCGAGGCTGCGGTTCCGTCCCATCCTGATGACGTCGCTGGCCTTCATCCTGGGCGTGGTGCCCCTGGCCATGGCGACCGGCGCAGGCGCCGCCAGCCAGCGCGCCGTGGGTCTGGGCGTGCTGGGCGGCATGTTGGCCGCCACGCCGTTCGCGGTGATTTTCGTGCCGACCTTCTTCGTGGTGGTGCTGGGCCTGTTCAAGACCCGTCCGCGCCTGTTGGGCGCTGAACTGCGCGCCTTCGAAGAAGAGCAGGCGGCCAAGAAGGCCGCAGCCGGACAGGCTGCGCCGGACGCGCCCGCGCAACACCCCGCACAACCCAACGGTGGCCAGGAGGGCAAGGAATGAAAGCCCTGAAGTTCAAACAGACCGCCTTGTCCGCTTTCGTGGCGGTGGCGTTGGCCGGCTGCTCGCTGGCGCCCGATTACAAGCGCCCCGATGCGCCGGTTTCCGGTACGTGGCCCGATCAGCCCAAGGTGCAGTATGGCGGCTACGCCAAGCCCACCTCGCTGGGCACCCAGCCGTCCACCGCGGTCATGCCGCAGGACGGCACGCCGGCGGCCAATCTGGGCTGGCGCGAGTTCTTCCGCGATCCGCGCCTGCAAAGCCTGATCGAGCTGGCGCTGGTCAACAACCGCGACCTGCGCGTGGCGGTGGAACGCGTGGAAGAGGCTCGCGCCCAATACGGCATCCAGCGCGGCGCGCAATGGCCCAGCATCGGCGCCGGCATCCAGGGCCAGCGTCAGCATCTGCCCCAGAACATGCGGCAGCCCGGCGCGGGTTCGATCAGCAGCTCGTACCAGGCAGGCATCGGCCTGACCACCTTCGAGATCGACCTGTTCGGCCGCCTGCGCAACCTCTCCGAGGCGGCGTATCAGCAGTACCTGTCGACCGAGCAGGCGCAGAAGAGTGCGCAGATCACGCTGGTCGGCGCGGTCGCGCAGTCGTACTTCAACCTGCGCGCCGCCGAGGTCCAGCTGGACCTGACGCAGCGCACCCTGGCGTCGCGCCAGGAATCCTATGACCTGGTCAAGCGGCGTTTCGACGGCGGCGTGGCTTCGGAGCTGGACCTGAACCAGGCCAAGTCGCTGCTGGATACGGCCTCGTCCGATCTGGCTCAACTGGCCCGCGCCCAGGCCCAGGCCATGAACGCGCTGGTGCTGCTGGTCGGCACGCCCTTGCCGCCGGACCTGCCGGCGCCGGCCGTGTTCGGCCGCGACCAGCTTCTGGCGACGGTGCCAGCCGGCCTGCCGTCCGATCTGCTCGAGCGCCGTCCGGACATCATGGCCGCGGAAAACCAGCTGCTGTCCGCCAACGCCAATATCGGCGCGGCGCGCGCGGCGTTCTTCCCGACCATCTCGCTGACCGGCCTGCTAGGGGTGGCCAGCCCCTCGTTGGGCGACCTGTTCAAGGGCGGCCAGGGCTATTGGAGCTTCTCGCCGTCGATCACCACGCCGCTGTTTGCCGGCGGCAGCATCCGCGAAGGGCTGAACCTGGCCAAGGCGCGCGACAATATCGCCGTGGCGCAGTACGAACAGTCCATCCAGCAGGCGTTCCGCGAAGTGTCGGACGCGCTGGCGGGCGAAGCTACCTACGGGGCGCAACTGGATGCCCAGCGCGCCCTGCAGGACGCGTCCGGCCGCACGCTGGAACTGTCGAATCTGCGTTATACCAATGGTATCGACAGCTACCTGCAGGTGCAGACCGCGCAGGTGGACTTTTTCAATGCCCAGCTCGCCCTGGTCCAGACTGGCCTGGCCGCGCTGATCAACCGCGTGGAGCTGTACAAGGCCCTGGGCGGCGGCTGGGAAGAAACAACGAAAGTGCAATGATAGAACTTGGTGTAAACATCGATCACGTTGCCACGCTGCGGCAACAGCGCCACACGACCTATCCGGACCCGGTGCTCGCCGCGCTGCGCGCGGAGGACGCCGGCGCCGATCTGATCACGCTGCATCTGCGTGAAGACCGGCGCCATATCCAGGACAAGGACGTCTACGCCATGCGTCCGCAATTGCGTACGCGCATGAACCTGGAATGCGCGGTGACGGCGGAAATGCTGGAGATCGCCTGCGCGGTCAAGCCCAGCGACGTTTGCCTGGTGCCCGAAAAGCGCACCGAACTGACGACCGAAGGCGGCCTGGAAGTCGCGGGCGCCATGGGGCCGGTGTCGGATGCGGTGGGCCTGCTGGCCGAGGCCGGCATCCGCGTGTCGCTCTTCATCGATCCGGATCCCGTGCAGATCGCGGCCGCGGCCAAGGCCGGCGCGCCGGTGATCGAATTGCACACCGGCGCCTACGCCGAAGCTGAAGGCGAGGCCGCCGAGGCCGAACTGCAGCGCTTGCGCCTGGCCGTGACCGAAGGGCTGCGCCACGGCTTGCGCGTGAACGCAGGCCACGGCCTGCATTACGGCAACGTCAAGCCGGTGGCCGCGCTGGAAGGCATTTCCGAACTCAACATCGGCCACGCCATCGTGGCGCAGGCGGTGTTCGACGGCTGGGAAAAAGCGGTGCGCGACATGAAGGCGCTGATGGTGCAGGCCCGCCTGCAAGCGCTGCGCGGGCTGTGACCGCGAGCCCGGTATCCCGTTTTTTCCTGCGGCCGCGCGCTGATTCCCATGTCTGACGCCTCCCGCCCCGCTGCGCCCGCAGGCGCCATTGCCGGCATCGGCATGGACCTGCTGCGCATCGACCGCATCGAGCGCGCGCTGGCGCGCCACGGCGACCGTTTTGCCGAAAAGATCCTGGGCGTCGAAGAACTGCAGAAGTTCCACGCGCGCCGCGCCCGCGACCCGGTGCGCGGCCTGCGTTTCCTGGCTACGCGCTTCGCGGCCAAGGAGGCGTTTTCCAAGGCCATAGGCCTGGGCATGCGCATGCCCATGACATGGCGGCGCGTGCAGACGCTGAATGCGCCCGGCGGGCGTCCCGTGCTGGTGATCGCGCCCGAACTGCTGCAATGGTACGAGCAGCGCTTTGGTGCGGCCCACGTTTCCATTACCGACGAATCCGACATGGCCGCCGCTTACGTGGTGGTCGAACGCAAGCCCTGATCGGCGGACTCGTGTCCGCCGCCGGCTTGCCAGACTTAGACAGAAGGACAGCCTGACATGGCCAAGAAGAAATCCAGGGCGGTCCTGCCGCCCGGCCCCGTGATGGTCGATGTGGCGGGATACTCGCTGACGAAGGCGGAGAAGAAGCGCCTGCGCCATCCGCTGGTGGGCGGCGTGATCCTGTTTGCGCGCAACTTCGAAAGCCGCAAGCAACTGACCGAGCTGACGCGCCAGATCCACAAGGCCCGCAAGGAGCCGCTCTTGATCCTGGTGGACCACGAAGGCGGCCGTGTGCAGCGCTTCCGCGACGACGGCTTCACGGCGCTTCCCGCCATGCGCGACCTGGGCGCGTTGTGGGACCGCGATCCGCTGCAGGCCATGCGCCTTGCGACCGAAGCCGGCTACGTGCTGGCCGCCGAGCTGCGCGCCTGCGGCGTGGACATGAGCTTCACGCCGGTGCTGGACCTGGACTACGGCGTCAGCAAGGTGATCGGCACCCGCGCCTTCCACCAAGACCCGCGCGTGGTCACGATGCTGTCGCGCGCGCTGATCCAGGGCTTGCAGCTGGCGGGCATGTCGGCCTGCGGCAAGCATTTCCCCGGCCATGGTTTCGTGGAGGCGGATTCGCACCACGAGATCCCGGTGGACCCGCGTCCGCTGGACAAGATCCTGCAGGACGATGCCGCGCCGTACGCCTGGCTGGGCGATGCAGTGCTGCCGTCGGTGATGCCTGCGCACGTGATCTATCCCAAGGTCGACAAGCACCCGGCCGGCTTCTCCAAGCGCTGGGTGCAGGACATCCTGCGCACCCGCCTGGGCTACGATGGAGTGGTGTTCTCGGACGACCTGACCATGGAAGGCGCCTCGGTCGCGGGCGACATCCTGGACCGTGCCAACGCGGCGCTGGGCGCCGGCTGCGACATGGTGCTCGTATGCAACCGGCCGGACCTGGCGGACGAATTGCTCGAACGCCTGAAGTTCGAGCACGCGCCCGAGTCCGTGGCGCGCATCCGCCGCCTGATGCCGCGCTTTGACGCGCCGGACTGGGATACCTTGCAGGCTGAAAGCCGTTATCAGAATGCCCGACGACTTCAATCTCAAATCGTTCCTGGCTGACCTGCCGCATCTGCCGGGCGTGTACCGGCATCTGGATGCGGCCGGAGAGGTCATGTATGTCGGCAAGGCGCGCGACCTGAAGAAGCGCGTCTCGTCGTATTTCCAGAAGAACCTGGCCAGCCCCCGCATCGCCCAGATGGTGGCGAAGGTGGCGCGGCTGGAGGTGACGGTGACGCGCTCCGAAGCGGAAGCGCTGATCCTCGAAAACAACCTCATCAAGACCCTGAAGCCGCGCTACAACATCCTGTTCCGCGACGACAAGTCTTATCCCTACCTGCTGATCACCGGCCACGAATGGCCGCGCATTGCCTATTACCGCGGCGCCACCAACAAGCGCGGGCAGTACTTCGGGCCGTTCCCCAATGCCTGGGCCGTGCGCGAGACCATCCAGATCCTGCAGAAGGTATTCCGCCTGCGGACCTGTGAGGACTCGGTCTTCGCCAACCGTTCGCGACCCTGTCTGCTGCATCAGATCGGGCGCTGCTCGGCGCCCTGCGTCGGCGCGATCGAAGCCGCCGACTACGAACGCGACGTGCAGCGCGCCGTGCGCTTCCTCAACGGGGAAGCCAAGGAGGTGATGGGCGAAATCGAAAGCCGGATGCAGCAGGCGGCCAGCGAACTGCGCTTCGAGGAAGCGGCGGCGCTGCGCGACCAGATGGGGTCGCTGGCCCGCGTATTGCACCAGCAGACCATGGAAAACGTCAGCGGCGAGGACACCGACATCATTGCGGTGGCGATCGCGGGCGGCAAGGTCTGCGTCAATCTGGCCATGGTGCGGGGCGGCCGCCATCTGGGCGACAAGCCATTCTTTCCCACGCATGCCGAGGGCGAGGCCGCGCCGCAGGTGCTGGAAGCCTTTGTGGCCCAGCACTACACCGACAATGCCATGCCGCCGGTGCTGGTCTGTTCGCACGCCTTGCCGGATCCTGACCTGATCGGCCTGTTGGTGGAACAGGCGGGCGGACGCCCGTCGCGGGTGCTGACGCGTCCGCAAGGCGCGCGCCGCGCCTGGCTGGAGCAGGCGGCCAAGAACGCCGAAATGGCCTTGGCCCGCGCCTTGACCGAGTCCGGCGCCCGCGCCGCCCGGACACTGGCGCTGGCCGAGGCGCTGGACCTGGACACGGACGAAGCCGCGCTCGACGCGTTGCGCATCGAATGCTTCGACATCAGCCACACGGCGGGCGAAGCAACCCAGGCGTCCTGCGTGGTGTTCGAACACCACGACATGCAGCCGTCGCTGTACCGCCGCTACAACATCGCCGGCATCACGCCGGGCGACGATTACGCCGCGATGCGCCAGGTACTGAGCCGCCGCTTCGCCAAGGTGGCGGACGGCGAGGCGCCCATGCCCGGCCTGGTGCTGATCGACGGCGGCAAGGGCCAGGTGGAAGTCGCCCGCCAGGTGTTCGTGGAACTGGGCCTGGATATCCAGACGTTGGTAGGCGTGGCCAAGGGGGAAGGGCGCAAGGTCGGCCTGGAGACCCTGGTGTTCGCCGACGCCCGCCCGCCGGTGGCGCTGGGCGGCGAATCCGCCGCGCTGATGCTGATCGCCCAAGTGCGCGACGAGGCGCACCGCTTCGCCATCACCGGCATGCGCGCCCGCCGCGCCAAGGCCCGCAACGTTTCTCGCCTGGAAGAAATCGAAGGCATCGGCGCCCGCCGCCGCCAGCGCCTGCTGGCCCGTTTCGGCGGCTTCTCCGGCGTGGCTTCGGCCAGCATCGAAGACCTGGCCTCGGTCGACGGCATCTCCCAAGACCTGGCGATCCGCATCTATGAAGCCCTGCGGTAGCCGCCATGCATAAATGCCGGCGGTTACTCACCCTCTGCTCGGTTACAGACGCAGCAACCGGCGTAGCGCCCGCCGGGCCGCGCGGATCCGGCTCCGCCGGTCCGCAGCGGCGCCCCCCTGGGGGGGAAGCGCCTCAGGCGCTTCGGGGGGGCGTCTTACTGTTAGCATACGGACACTATGCCAATTAATGTACCCATTATCCTGACATGGCTGCGCATCGCCATGATTCCGCTGGTGGTCGGGCTGTTCTACCTGCCCGAAAGCTGGATGTCGGTCCCTGTGCGCGACACTTTCGCCGCCTGGGCTTTCATTATTGCGGCGCTGACCGACTGGTTCGATGGCTGGCTGGCCCGCCGCTGGAACCAGACCTCGGCGTTCGGGGCCTTCCTGGATCCGGTCGCCGACAAGCTGATGGTCTGCGCGGCCCTGATCGTCCTGCTGGACCTCAGCCGCGTCGACGCCTTTATTTCCCTGATCATCATCGGCCGTGAAATCACGATTTCCGCGCTGCGCGAATGGATGGCCAAGATCGGCGCCAGCGCCAGCGTGGCGGTGCACCGGCTGGGCAAGTTCAAGACGGCCGCGCAAATGGTGGCGATTCCGTGCCTGCTGTACAACCAGCCGATCTACGGCGTCAGTTCGCGTCTGCTGGGCGATGTGCTGATCATCGTGGCGGCGGTGCTGACGGTGTGGTCGATGCTGTATTACCTGCAGCGCGCGTGGCCCGCCATCCGCGAAAAGGCCATGTAGTCCAGAGTCCGTATTTTTGTTTGACAGAGCGGCGGCACGGCTCGCGCAAGGCGGCCGCCGTTACATACCAAGAGCGATCCGCCGGCGTGTCCGGGACGGCGCCTAGAGTCCAACGCCCGGAACATCCGGACGTTGCCGGAGACAACCCGCGCACCGCCGCATCGGCGCCGCGCCACCTGCCGCTGACCGCGGCCGCCTGCAATGAACACCGCTGCGAATACCCTGGCCCTGGACGCCGCCGCCCGCCGGCGCGACTGGAAGATCATTCTGCTGATCGGGGTCGCCCACGCTTCCTCCCACTTCTTCCAACTGGTCCTGCCCTCGCTCTATGTCTCGCTGGGCAACGAGTTCGGCCTGGACTTCGCCCGCCTTGGGCTGCTGGTGTCCACGTTCTATGTGGTTTCCGGCATCGGCCAGGCGTCCTCGGGCTTCGTGGTGGACCGCATCGGCGCGCGGCCGGTGCTGTGGTTCGGGCTGGCGTGCTTCGTGTTGTCCGGCGTGCTGATCGGATCGGCCAACGGCTACGCCATGCTGATTGTGGCGGCCGTCGTGGGCGGCATCGGCAACTCCGTGTTCCATCCCGCCGACTATTCCATCATCAACCATCGCATTTCCGCGCCGCGCCTGGGACATGCCTTCTCCACGCACGGGCTGACGGGCAATCTGGGCTGGGCGCTTACTCCGGTTTTCATGACCAGCATCACCTTGCTCGCAGACTGGCGCGTAGCGGCCTATAGCGCCGCCGGGCTGGTGGCCTTGGTGCTGTTGTTGACGATTCTGGGTCGCGATCTGATCGGCGGCCCGTCGCCGCTGGAAGGCCACGCGGACGTGGAAGTCGGCAAGGCCGCTCCCAAGCCCGCGGCAAAGCCGCAGGAAAGCGTCCTGACGACGCTGACCACGCTCTTGTCCAAGCCGGCGCTGTGGGGCGCGTTCCTTTTCTTCGCCTGCACCTCCATTGCGCTGTCCTCGGTGCAGAACTACACCATCCCCTTGCTGGGCCAGCTGTACGACCTGTCCAAGGTCGCGGCTAGTTCGGCGCTGTCCGGCTACATGGTGGCTTCGGCCGTCGGCATGGCCGCGGGCGGCTTTCTGGTGTCGGCCAATCCGCGCACCGAACGCACCGTGATGGTGGCCCTGATCCTGGCGGGCCTGACGCTGGTGGTGCTGGCGCTGGGTTTGGTGCCGGCTGTGGTGGCCGCACCGGTGGTGGCCCTGGCGGGCTTCTGCTCCGGCGTCGCGGCGCCGTCGCGCGACATGCTGATCCGCCGCGTCACGCCCAAGGGTTCCACCGGCTCGGTCTACGGACTGGTGTACTCCGGCATGGACGTGGGCTCGGCCCTGGGGCCGCTGGCCTTCGGCCTGCTGCTGGACGCCGGGCTGCGGCAGGGCCCCTGGGTGGGCGCGGGCGTGGCATTCGCTGCCGCCGCCTTCCTGGCGCAATGGATCGCGGTGCAGGCGCGGCGTGCGGAACCCGCCGCTGCGGCTTCGGCGGCTGTGCGTTCCTGATCATGGCGGGCCCTGCACGGGCCCGGCGGTTTGACCCGGCGCAAGGTTCGACCCGTTTCCCTCTGATGTAATGACCTTTATGGGATAAAGGTTATTCACAGGAGAAGCGAAATGAGAAGGGCAAGCGCGTTGCTGGCGGCCGGGGTCGCCTTGGGCAGTTGGATGGGTCTGGCCCAGGCGGCTTCGCAGGAACCGATACAGCCGGTGGAGCCGGCGGTCATCAAGGAGCCGGCCAAGGTCGAACTGGGCAAAAAGCTCTTTTTCGATCCGCGCCTGTCCCGGTCCGGCGCGATTTCCTGTAATTCCTGCCACAACCTGGGCATGGGCGGTTCGGACAATCTCAAGGCCTCGATCGGGCACAAGTGGCAGCAGGGCTCGATCAATTCGCCGACGGTGCTCAACTCCAGTCTGAACATCGCCCAGTTCTGGGACGGCCGGGCCAAGGACTTGCGCGAGCAGGCGGGCGGCCCCATCGCCAATCCCATGGAGATGGCGTCCACTCACGAACTAGCGGTGCAGGTGCTGAATTCCATTCCCGGCTACCGGGCGGAATTCAAGCAGGTCTTCGGCAAAGACGACATCACCATCGACGAGGTCACCGGCGCCCTGGCCGCGTTCGAGGAAACGCTGGTGACGCCCAATTCGCGCTTCGACCAGTGGCTGCGCGGCGACCAGAAGGCGCTGACGGTGCGCGAGCTGGCCGGCTACGAACTCTTCAAGAACAGCGGCTGCGTGGCCTGCCACAACGGCGTGGCGGTGGGCGGCAATTCGTTCCAGAAGATGGGCCTGGTCACGCCCTACGTCACCGAGAACAAGGCCGAGGGCCGCGCGGCGGTGACGGGCAAGGACGCCGACCGCTTCAACTTCAAGGTGCCGACGCTGCGCAACGTGGCGCTGACCTATCCGTACTTCCATGATGGCGAGGCAGCTACCTTGACGCAGGCCGTGGACGTGATGGGCCGGTTGCAGCTGGGCCGGACCTTCACGCCCGATGAGAACGCGCAGATCGTGGCGTTCCTGAAGACCCTGACGGGCGATCAGCCGGCGATCCAGTACCCGGTGTTGCCGCCGTCGGCGGACGATACGCCGCGGCCTGAGCCTTTTGTGAAGTAACGCGGTTTCCGGCGCCTACTGGCGGACGGTACGCACGTCCGCCGGCGGCCCGGCTTCGAAATTGCTGCGCCAGGGGTTGATGTCCAGCCCGCCGCGGCGCGTATAGCGCGCGTAGACCGTCAGTTGCTCCGGCCGGCAGGCCTGCATGATGTCGCTGAAGATGCGTTCCACGCAATGCTCGTGGAATTCCGCGTGCTGGCGGAACGAGATCACATAGCGCAGCAGCGACTCGCGGTCTATGGGCGCGCCACGGTAGCGGACCTGCACGCTGGCCCAGTCGGGCTGGCCCGTGACGGGGCAGTTCGATTTCAACAGGCGCGACGCCAGCGTTTCCTCGACCACGTCGCCCGCGCGGGTGCGCAGCACTTCGGGGGCGGGCTCGTAGGTATCGATTTCGATATCCAGCTTGTCTATATAGACGCCATCCATTTCGCCCATCTGCAATTCGGAGAAGCGCTGCGGCAGGAAGAAATCCAGCCCCACCGGCGCGCCGGCGGCGGCGCTCAGGTCGCGCTCCAGGCGGCCGCGCAGGGCGGCCGAATTGACCAGGCGGGTCTGGTTGAACGAGTTCAGATAGAGCTTGAAGGACTTGGACTCGATGATGTTGGGGCTGTCGGCCGGCACCGAGAAGGTGGCCATGGCCACGCGCGGCTTGCCCTTGGCGTCCAGCCAGGACAGCTCATAGGCATTCCACAGGTCCACGCCGGTAAAGGGCAGCTTGCCGGCTTCCAGGTTCAGCGCCGCGCGATTGTGCGAACGCGCGATGGGGAAGAGCAGGGAGGGGTCGTATTGCGAGGCGTAGGCCACGCTCTGGCCCAGCGGGCCGTGGGACAGCGTCATAGCGGAGTCATCGGAAACTTGAAGAATGAACGCATTGTAGGCGGTCGTAAAAAAGGCCGATTTTCCACATTGTGAAATGTAACCTTCGTCATGTGAAAGCCACTGCTGCGCAGCAGCGGGAGCCCATTTCACAGATGATAATTGCGTTCCGCAATACGAAATCAAGTTTGTAATTTATTGATTTATAAGAATAATATTTTTCGTCTTCTATAAGACATCAGTCCACATTGCTCCGCAGCAGAGGCATAGACTTTGTCCAACGATTCACGCAACGCAGGACGCGAATCTTTTGAAGTCTTCCCATCACTGACCAGGAGCATCAACATGAGCAACCGCGAAACCGAAATCCGCAATCTGCAGAAGGACTGGGCTGAAAACGCCCGTTGGCAAGGCATCAAGCGCGACTACAGCGCCGAGGACGTCATCCGCCTGCGCGGCTCCATCGGCGTGGAACACACGCTGGCGCGCCGCGGCGCCACCCGTCTGTGGGAATTGCTGCATAGCGAGCCTTTCGTGAATTCGCTGGGCGCCCTGACCGGCAACCAGGCCATGCAGCAGGTCAAGGCCGGCTTGAAGGCGATCTACCTGTCCGGCTGGCAAGTTGCCGGCGACGCCAACCTGGCCGGCGAGATGTATCCCGACCAGTCGCTGTACCCCGCCAATTCGGTGCCGCAAGTGGTCCGCCGCATCAACAATTCGCTGACCCGCTGCGACCAGATCCAGTGGATGGAAGGCAAGAACCCGGGCGACGAAGGCTACATCGATTTCTTCGCCCCGATCGTGGCGGACGCCGAAGCCGGCTTCGGCGGCGTGCTGAATGCGTTCGAACTGATGAAGGCGATGATCGAGGCCGGTGCTTCGGGCGTGCACTTCGAAGACCAGCTGGCTTCAGTCAAGAAGTGCGGTCACATGGGCGGCAAGGTGCTGGTCCCGACCCGCGAGGCCGTCGCCAAGCTGGTGTCGGCGCGCCTGGCGGCCGACACGATGGGCACGCCCACCGTGCTGCTGGCCCGCACCGACGCTGACGCGGCCGACCTGGTGACCAGCGACGTCGACGAGAACGACCGTCCCTTCATCACCGGCGAGCGCACCGTCGAAGGCTTCTTCCGCACCAAGGCCGGCATCGACCAGGCCATCTCGCGCGGCCTGGCCTATGCGCCGTACGCCGACCTGATCTGGTGCGAAACGTCCACGCCCAACCTGGAATACGCCCGCAAGTTCGCCGAGGCCATCCATCGCCAGTTCCCGGGCAAGCTGCTGGCCTACAACTGCTCGCCCTCGTTCAACTGGAAGAAGAACCTGGACGACGGCACCATCGCCAAGTTCCAGCGCGAGCTGGGCGCCATGGGCTACAAGTTCCAGTTCATCACGCTGGCCGGCTTCCACGCGCTGAACTACGGCATGTTCGAACTGGCCCACGGCTACGCCCGCCGCCAGATGAGCGCCTTCGTCGAACTGCAGCAGAAGGAATTCGCTGCCGCTGAAATGGGCTTCACCGCCGTGAAGCACCAGCGCGAGGTCGGCACCGGCTACTTCGACGCCGTGACGCAGACCATCGAAGGCGGCCAGTCCTCGACCACCGCGCTGACCGGTTCGACGGAGGAAGCGCAGTTCGAACACGGCAAGGAACAGAAGGCCGCGTAAGCATCGCAGGAGAGTTATGCAGTTGTAGTTGCTGTTGTAGGGTGGATTCGGGTGCCTTCGGGCACCCTTTTTTTTAGAGCCCGAAGAACGCCGAATACACCAGCCTTTCCTCCACCACGCGACGCTGCTGGATGGCGCCGGCGCGCCGTTCGGGCACGGCGTTGTCGGTGTAATAGCGTTCATACTCGCGCACCGCGATGCGCGCGGGCTTGCCGCCGCGGTCGGGCAGCGTGACGCTGGCGGACCAGATGACCGGGTCCAGCAGTTCGCCCAGCAGAGGCCCCTCCAGTACCGGCGGAAAACGCACCACCGGGCCGACCGCCACGTTGCCCAGGCGCGATAGATCGGCCAGCGTCGCGGGCGTGGCGGTTTCCAGGATGGGCAGTTCGCGCATGCGGTCTATCAGTATGGGGCCAGGTATCGGGCCGGGCGGCTGGGGCGCCGGCCCGGACGGGTCCAGCAGGCCCGACGCCAGCACGGCGGCGTCGCTCCAGGCCAGGTCGCTGTCCAGCGCCGGGTCGCGCGTCTGCAGCACCAGCTCTACGCGGTTGCGGCCGCTTTCGGCGGTCTGGCCTATGCCAGGGATGAAGGAGATGTTCAGGTACTCGGAGTCCAGCGGGAACTTCATGGGTCCATGCTTGGGCGCCACGCCGCGCAGGCTGAACGCCAGCCGGCCGCGTTTGACCTCGAACACCGCGCGGCGGCGCGGCAGCACCTGGGAGAACTCGGCCTGCACCACCCGCGACAGCTTGGCCGAACCGATGGCGTTGGGCTGATAGCGCGCCAGCGCCAGGCGCACGAAGGGCATGTAGGTCCGGCCGGGATCGAGCTCGATGTCGCAATACCAGCGCGCGCGTTCCTCGCTCCAGCGCACGCGGTGTCCGACCACGTGGACCAGCTGGGCCGGGATTTCCTGCAGATAGACCTGCTCGTCGGTGACGCGCGCCGAGAAGTCCGACACG
Source organism: Achromobacter sp. ACM04 (assembly GCF_014851465.1). NCBI lineage: Bacteria > Pseudomonadati > Pseudomonadota > Betaproteobacteria > Burkholderiales > Alcaligenaceae > Achromobacter > Achromobacter sp. ACM04. The sequence continues at coordinate 2,184,955 of NZ_JACUZS010000001.1, read as the reverse complement.
CGCGCCTTGTGCTTGGGCGGGGGCGTCTCCCAGAGCGGATCCATGCCCCATTGCGTCACCAACGGCGTCAGCGGGTTGGTGATGTCGGTGAAGTTCTGGCCGTCGCCCGCGATCACCACGCCCAGCAGCTCGCCGTCGCCGGAGGAGAACCAGGGCCGCTCCAGCCAGACCCGCAGGCCGTTGCCGAGTCGCGTCACGTCCAGCTTGCCGTTGCTCGCCGTTTCCTCCCAGCGGAAGGTCGGCACGACGTAGGTCAGGACGGGGGCGTCCGGCGGCGCGCTGGCGCGCACGATGGTGTTCTGCGCCGTGCCGTCGCGCCTGAGCACCGGAGCGCCCGGGTCATCGTCCGCGCCTGTTTCCACCAGCGGGCCGTCGGCAACGGGCCCCAGCCGCGTGACCTTGTCCGTCTGCGCGTACAGCGAGGGCGGCAGGTATTCGCGGAACCGCGTGGCCGCGCGCAGGCGGTAGCGGATGAGGCGAAAGCGGGTGTCGCCGAATTCATGGCGGTCGCCGCGCGCGCGCAGCTTGCCGTCCGCGTTCAGTTGTTCCTTCACCGCATTGCTCAGGGTGAAGAGGTTTGCGTAGTTCTCGGACAAGGGAACCTCCGCCAGCACGCCATGGCCGGCCTGGCGTTCCGGACGCGGCTTCTGCAGGTCATCCACCCATTCGTGCCAGTCGGCCTCGATCTCGACCTTGCCGGTGGTGGGGCCGTGCAACCGCACGCGGGCATACAGGTTTGCATGGGCATCGCCAGGTCCGCGCTGCGGTTCCTCGGCCATCAGCAGCAGGGGCTCGCAGATCGGCTGCTGGGTCGCATGGACCAGCACCAGCGAGCGGTACGGCGTGACCATCCAGCAGCCGCCCAGCACGGACGACAGGCGCAGCGTCGCGCGCTCGCCTTCGTTGCTCGCCCAGGCGGGGATGCCGAAGGTGTTGGCCAGGCCGGGATTCACAAAACTGGAATAGCGCAAGCGGGCAATGCGCCCTTTGGGCAGGTAGAAGGTCAGGACCCGCTTGGCCTCGTCCCAGCTTGGGAGTCCGTCGTCGAGGAAATCCTCCGAGCAGGGCGGGTCGGCCAGGGTGGCGCGGCGCTCTTCCAGCACGATGCGCAAGCCCAGCGTGTCCGGCCATTTGGACGCATGCGCCACCAGCAGCACAAGTTCTTGCGCGGGCGTTAGCGCGATCACCGCGCTGGGTCCCAGCACCTTCGGTCCCGTGACGCCAGGCAAGGCATGGCCGGGCTGGGCGCGCAGCGCGATGCCGCCCGCAGCGGGGTCCGGCAAATAGGGCGTGAGCACCTGGGCTTCGCGGTGGATGACATATTGCCCGGCGGCCAGGCGCTCGCCGGTGGGGTGCTCGGGCGAGGGCTCTTTCGGCGGCACCTGTGCGGTGGTGGCGACCTGGTCCAACGCCTGCGGCGTCACGAGTTCTATGTCCGTGCCTGGCCCCTGGTCGTAGAGCGTGCCCGCGTCGCGGGCTGCGATTTCATAGGCCTGCTTGATGTTGGCGGGGTTGCCCATCATGCCGTCGAACAGGCCATGTGTTTCGCATTGCAGCTGCGAGGCCTTGGGCGGCACCACGTGGCGTTCATTGATGGCGGTATACGCGTAGTCCTTGGATGCGTCCTCCTGGCGTGCAGCCTTGAAATCGGGACTGTCGAGGTAGGCCGCCGGGTCCATGCCGGTATTGCTGCGGATCACCATGCGTTCCAGCGACTCGCCTTCGCTCAGGCGGGCGCGCTGCACCAGCGCGGGCGGATCCACCGGTTCGAAGCGCCAGTAGACGACCGGCTGGGTGGCGTTGTCGTCGCGCTCAAGCGATGGATCGTCATGCGCCAGGCTGTTGCCGGCCAGGTCCACCAGGCGCGCGCGGAAGCGGTAGGGCATGCCGAAGCGCAGGCGCGGCAGGCTGCCCTTGGCCGCCGCGAAGCTGACCGCCAGGCCGTTGCCTTTTTCCGTGGCCGTGTCCTGCACGTCTTCCGGCGTTTCGCCCTGCACGCCGCTGTCCGGATCCACGCGGTCGCGCAGGGTGCGTCCCGGACGCGGCGCCACCAGGCTCCAGCCAGTCCAGCGGAACAGGGATTCATGCAGGTATTGGTCGTCCGGATTCTCTCCGCCGCTGGTGGAGGCGCCTTTCACATAGCCCTCGTCATCAGGAAATTGCAGCGGCGCGCCGCCGTCCGTGCAGCGGTAGGTGCCGGCGCGCTGGCACAACGAGCGCCATTTCGGGGAATCGCCTGGAGCCTGCGCTTGCGCATCCACGCGATAGCCGCGCAGCAGATCCTCGGCATAGAGCACGATGCTGCCCGGCGCGCCCGACAGGGCGGCATTCTTCAGGGCCGCGGCCGCCGCGTTCTGCGCCACTTCCCAGGCGCGGCCGCGCCGCGCCACGCCCAGGCCGCCCGAGCGCAGCGCGGCCACGCCCTGTTTGTCGCCGGTGGTGTAGGTCACCGCGCCGTCGGCGCCCAGCGCCAGGCTCCTGGCGATCAGATTTTGTGCGCTGAGCACGAAGTCCACAGTCTTGAGCGCCGCGCCGTCGGCGTCGACCTGGTAGACGTCGAACGGCGTGCGGGGTTCGTACAGGTTCCAGCTGTCGTCGGCGCGGCGCAGCTTCAGCATGCCGCGCTCATGGTCGGCGGGGTTTCGCGGACGCGTGGTGAAGCGTTCCGCGTCGCCCGTCCAGGCGGTGGCGGGACAGGCGTCATCGCCGGCGTCGTGCCCGTCCTCCCAGCGCAGGGTCAGGAAGAAATAGCCCTGCGCGGCGGGCGCCGCCGCCAACTGCTGTTCCAAGGCCGAGCCCGCCGGGACCAGGCAATCAATGACCAGTCCGAGCTGGCGCAGCAGCGCCGGGTAATCGCCGTAGGACGCCACGATGGCGTGGAAATCCATTTCCGGCTGGACGGGCGGCGCGGGTACGTTCTCGCCGTCCGGCCGCCGGATGCTGCGTTGTTGCGCCGTGGGCGGATCGCGGCGATAGAAGCGGTTGGCCTGGAACAGGGTGTACTCGGCCTGCGAGTTCCATAGCTTCATCAGGTTCTGGTCGGGGCCGGCGAGCCCGCCGTCGTTCCAGCGGGTGGGCAGGGCGCGCAGCGGAAAGCTCACCCCGGGCTGGGGATTGCCTTCGGCGTTCACGCCCGGCGCGGCGGCGTGGCCTTCGTAGACGCTGTGCGGGCCGTAGACCTGCGAGCGCAGCACGCGCTCGGCGCCGTCGCCGCCGTCGTCGAAGAAGCGGTCGAAGCCAGGCAGCGGCATTTCGACGCGCCGGTCGCCCAGCGAGATGAAGGTCGTGCGCGTGCCGCAGTCGCCCAGCATGTCCTTCAGGCCCGGATGCGCGTCGCGCCAGGGCAGCAGGGTGGGCGGCGTGCCGGTGGCCTGCACCGCCAGCCTGCCGTAGTGCTTGCGCGCCAGGCCCAGCACACCCGCCACCGAATACGAGAACAGGTTGACCTTGCTCATGTCGCGGAACACGAAGCCGGCGACCGGCGTGGTCTTGGGCAGCAGCCGTTCCCAGAGCGCCGCGTCGGCCTGCGCCTGCGGCTCCAGTTCGATCTCCGCCGCGCCGGTGTTCAGCGCAAAGCGCACGCGCTCCAGCGTGCGCGGCCAGTTGACCCAGTCGGCGAACGCGTGCAACTGCTGCTCGTTGACGGCCTGCGGCGTCAGGCGCGGCGAGGCCACGATGGAGATGCGCAGCCGGCCGGCGTCGGGGCCGGCGGGCACGCGGCCGTTGGGGATCGCGGTCCAGACTATCGTTTGCTTGGCCATGGACGTTCCTCAGGCAAAGGCTTCGGCGTATTCGCGCCAGGCGTACTCGCTGCTGTCGTCGATCTGCGCCAGCTCCTGCGCCAGCGGCAGGTCGGGATGCGGCCCCATCAGGTCGCGGAAGCCGGGGTCGCCATTGGACCCGGCGAACTTGCGTTCGCATGACAGCGACACGCTCATCGAGAACATGAAGACTTCGATCTCGACGGTGATGGTGGCGCGCCCCGCGCATTTGCCGCTTTCGAACTCGTAGCGCAGTTCCAGGTAGATCTCGATGGAAATGCTGACGATGCCGAGCACGCTGACGCAGCCGCCCATGCGGAAGTAGCCGGCCAGCGAGCAGGCGTTCTTTTCCATGCGGAAGTAGATGCCGGCCATGACGTGCACGCCGCCGGAGGCCACGCCCAGATTCACCGACACGCTGGCGCCGAACTCGAAGGCCGCTTCCATCAGCTGGATGCCGCTGGGATCCAGGGTGATACCGAAAAACCCGCCGCCGCCGAACATGCATACCGACAGGTTGAAAGGCTGTTCGCGCGTGCAGAAATTGAAGCGCACGGACAGGGGCTGGCCGATGAAGGGCACGGTGAAGCCCGCGCCCAGACTGAGGTTGGACAGATTGAAGACGCCGATGGCGACGGCCGGCAGCGCCAGGTCGAAGCCGGCGTCCACGCCCTTGGCCGAGATATCCAGATAAGGCGGATCGGAGAATCCGTCCAGCGGGATCAGGTCGCGCAGCGTTTCGACGAAGGACAGCGGGCCCACGAACTTGATGTCTGTCAGCAGCACGTCCACGTCCATCTTCGCGGCCGTGTCGATGCGGAACTCGATCTTCTCGAAGTTCAGCTCCATGAAGCTGGCAGGCGCGATCAGGACCAGGTCGAAGTCCTTCAGCGAGCAGACCACCGACATCTTGGGCGCGCTCTGCCCGTTCTTGCGCACACGCGCTTCCACCGCCACGCGAAAGCCATGCGTATCGTTGACGCGGAACAGCGGCGGGTCGCCAGGCTTGATCGACCAGCTCTTGATCACCGGATTCCAGTCGAAGCGGAGGGTGAGCTCATCGCCGGTCAGCAGTTCCAGCAGCTCCGCGCTGGCCAGCACCGCATCGACCGCCAGCTTGACCGCCTGCAGCGCTGTCTGCGCGATCTGGCGCGGCGCGCCTTCCAGCAGGCGTGCGCCGCCTATGGTGCCGGACAGCGGATCGACCGCGGCCGTGATGGCCTGCAGACGCGGCCTGAGCGTCGCGGCGTCGGCGAACAGGTCGTCCAGCTGGTCGGGGTGGCCCACAACCGCGTCGAGCGCGTCATACAGCGCCTTGCCCTGCACCAGCAGCGCCGGCACGACGCCGACGCTGTCCAGGAGCGTCTGGGCGGTGTTGGCGGCCTGGCGCAGCGATTGCCGCAGGCCATCAGGCAAGTGCGCGCCGTTCACCTGCGCGTCCGCCGCGGTGCTCAACGCCCGCGCGGCATCGCGCGCGGCGGTGAGCACGGCGGGCAATCCCGGCAGCGCGGGCGCGGCGTCGAAGGACAGTCCGGCCAGCAGCGCGACCTGCGCGCGCACGGCGTCCAGCGCGGCGATCAGATCGTTGACGCGGGCCTTTGCGTCCTGCACCAGGTTCTGCGCGTAGGCCTGCGCCTGGCCGAGCAGATCCTGCAAGGTGTCTTTCAACACCTGCAACGCGGCCTCGGCGATGCGGCCTGGTTGCTGCGCCAGGTCCGCCACCAGGGCGTAGAGCCGGCCCATTTCGTTGACCAGGCTTTCCAGCTGGGAGCAGGCTTCCGATACGAAGCGCGGCACCCGCTCCGGCGTGCCGGCGGCGTTGGACACCGCTTCAATCACGTCGCCCAGCGGTATGCAGCCGAACAGCAGCGGAAAGGGCAGGTCCGAGGACATGACCTTGGGGAAGATGTCCGGGCCGCTCATCTTGCCGGCGACGAAGTCCGAGACCTTGCCGCTGACCGGACCCGCCATGCGCGACAGCGCCGTGGGGCGCAGATTCGGCTGGACGAAGCCGCCCGCGCGGTCGCCCTGTGCGGAGAAGTTCAGCACCGCGTCGCCGCGATAGCCGGGCTCGGCGTCTATGTTGCCGAAGACCTGGCCGACGTTGCCGGAATCGAATCCGAACCGCAGGTAATGGTCGTTCCAGCTCAGCACGCTGTTGCTGTCGCTGCCGGTCAGTTCAGCCAGCGCGGCGATGCGGATCTCGGCGCGCTTGATGCCGGGATAGAACAGCGGGCCGTTCAAGGAGTCGCTGTAGGCGCGCAGCTGGGTATTGCCCGGATCGACCAAACCGTCGAACTCGATCGTCTCCGCTTGCGCGGTGGTATCGCCGGGCTTGAGCGGGGAGGCGAACGTGACGCGCTGCTGCTTGAACTGCGCGGTGCGGCGGCCGGATTCGGCATCGCGCCAGGCCTTGCGCGTCTGCTTCGCGAAAATCTCCGCGTTCACGTAGTCTGGCGTCAGCCATTGGCCGCTGAGCTTGCGCGGGCAGGCATGGCCGCCGTCCATGAAGATCATGGGCAGGTCGAACTGCACGATGCGGCCATCGATGTCGGTGGCCGAACAGGCGAAGCGGAAGGGGGTTCCGCCTATGCACGGCCAGAACAGCAATTGTCCCAGGCCATCGATGTTGCTGGCCTGGGAGGTAGGGGCATCCAAACTTGGCGTGACGGTGGTCAGGATGCGCACGCTGGAGAATGGCATCTGCCGATGCAGGAAGATCATGTTCCCCGAGTCGTCCCGCGCCTGCAGCTGCGGATCGGCATACACGCGTTCGCGCTGGCGCACGATGATGAACAGGCGTTGGCGCAGGTAGGCCGGGTTACCCGCCCTGGCCGTATGGAACTTGCGTTCGCTGACCTTCACCAGCGAAGCGCGGTGGCCGAAGGGGAACAGCAGGCCCTTGTAGACCACGCGGACGTAGTGGTCGCGGCCCATGGCGCCGCGATGCGTCCATTCTTCCAGCGACAGCCCGGGCGCGTCCCAGTTGCCGCGCGAGTCCAGCCAGGCGCCCAGCGCGGACAGCATCAGCAGCTTGGCGTCCACCGGCTGCGGCGTGTAGTTGGCGACGGAAAAATTCGACGACAGATGCGCGATCTGGAACCGGTCGAAATCGTCCATCGGCATGCGGAAGGGCGAGGTGTTCGGTTGCGGCAGATAGGTCGTCGCCGGCACGGGAAATGCTGCCTGCATGGGCTTGGTCGTGCCTTCGCCGCCCAGCGCCCAGATGGCGCGCAGGGTCGGCTTGGGATCGTCCGCCTGCGGCGCCGTTGCGCTGTTCTGCGGCTGCGCGGCCAGCAGCTGGGTATGCCAGAGCTCGGTGTGCTGCGTGGCGGCGGAAGTCGCTGGCGCCTTGGCGTGGCGCCAGCGTTCGTCCGCATGCGGGCTGAGGATCAGCCGCCACGGCAGTTCTATCGCCGTCTGCTGCGTGGCGGGCAGCGCGGGCTTGGGGCCGCGCCTGAGGATTTCGATCAGGGCGCTGGTGCGCTGAACCTCACGAACCGGCGCGCCGCCGCCCAGGCGCAATGCGCGCAGGCCTGGCGCGCCGCCGGCCTGCCGCAGCAACAGCGCACCGGGCGCGTTCTGCTGCGTGGCGATGCGTGCGTTGCGCAGCGCGAAGCTCGATAGCGCCGCGCGTTGCACCGGCGAGAGCTTGTCGATGCGGGTGTCGAACAGATCGCGCAGGTTCAGGCGCGGCGCGCTGGGCCCGGGCGGGCGCGCATTGGCGGCCACGGTCAACGGCAGCGACTCGATCGCGGCCAGCACGCCTTCCAGCGTGTAGGGCACGTCGAAGCCGTCGGGAACGTCAAAGGCCAGCCGCGATTCGCCGGCGATGCGCGCGCGCACCGGCGGACCGGTGGGATCTTCCACGCCGCCTGGTTCCGGCTTGCCCGGCGTAGGACGGGGCGGCGGCTGGTTGGCGGTGTCGGGAGGCGGACGTTCGAAGAACGTCTCTTCGCTGATCGACTGCGGCGGGAAGTGAACGATGAGCGTGGCGGCCCCGTCGCCAGCCTTTTTCAGGCGAGGAGGTTGGCCCGGCGTGACCGTCAGGTTGCGCAGCTCCAGCCGCAAGGCCAGCAGATCGGCCGGGCGCAGCACGGCATGGCCGGGGCGGGTGCCGTCGAAGAAATTACGGTTGGGATTGGGGGCCAAAACAGGAATGTTCAGCCTTCTGGTGACCATGCCAGTTCTCCTGCAAATAAGGAAACCCAGGAACGAAATCCTGCACGTCCAGCTACCTGCGAATCGAACTGCCAATGTGGCGAAAATTATCGTTGTGTTGCGTTAGTAGTCAACAACGCACGAGCATGCGGCCGCTGTCGCCGCGGCCGCGCCGGCTTGAGAATCCGGATGTGGCTGAAAGATGTAGGAGAGGCGTGCTTACGCCGGGGAAGTTCATGCTTTGCATGAGACTTTTGCCGCCATCCTCAGCCACGCGAAGTGCTGCGGCGGAACCTGTCCGCGTGGGGGACGGGTGGCCGTCAGCGGAATTTATTTTGTACGAATGCGTAACGGCTATGGCCCCGGAAATCACGCCATCCGCGGCCGCGCCAGGATCTCAACTGGCGACCGCGGGCGCACCGCCCAGCGCCTGCAGGCATTCCGCCAGCGGAGGAATGGCGCTGGCCAGGGCCTGGACGGTTTGCGCGTCGACCTTGGCCAAGGGCGGAATCTCGGCCAGCACGCGGACGTCGCCAAAGCGCTCGATGGCTTCCTTGTTGCCCGCCGAAAGCGGTCCGCTCATGATCACGCCCAGAACCGGAATGCCGCGGCGCTTGAGGGCCTCCAGGCTGAGCAGGGTGTGGTTGATGGTGCCCAGTCCGCTGCGGGCGGCCAGCACCACCGGCATATCCAGCCTGGCGATCAGGTCGATCATCATGTGGGTGTCGTCGATCGGCACGTAGAGGCCGCCCGCGCCTTCCACGATCAGCGGCGCCTGCGTGGCCGGCGGGACGATGCTGGTGGCGTCGACGATGGTGTCTTCCAGCGTGGCCGCGGCCCAGGGCGACAGCGGCGCCTGCAGCACGTAGGCGGGCAGGTGCAGGCGTTCGGGCGGCAGCCCGGCCAGTTGCGCCACGGTCTCGGTGTCGCCGGGTTCTTCCGCCACGCCCGTCTGCACGGGCTTCCAGTAGTCGGCGTTCCAGGCGCGCGCCAGGATCGCGGACACCAGGGTCTTGCCGATGCCGGTATCAGTGCCGGTCACGAAAACGCCGGCGGGGGACTGGTTCGATTTTTTCCACATACCGTAGGCCAGGTGATAGGTCACCCCGGCTCCTTGTTCGTCAAACGCCGCCAGCACCCGCCGCAGTTGCGCCGCGCCCAGCGGCGCGCGTCCTGGAGCGGGCGTGGTGGCGCCTATGCCTTTCAGGGCGCGCAGGAAATGCAGCCCGTCAGGATGATTTTGTATCAGCCGTTCGCTGCGCACGCCACCCGCCAGATTGCCCCTGTCCGGATGGATGGAGGCGGCGGCCGGGTAACGCGGCGTGGCGGCGGCAAGCCCTGCCACAGCATGGGCGGCCTGCCATTCCTGGAATGTGCCGTCCGCCAGCGTCGCCACGGCCAGGCAGCCGCCCGGGGCGAGCAGCGCGGCCAGCCGGCCCAGCCCGGCATTCAGGTCGGAAAACCATTGCACCGCCAGGCTGGAGCAGATCAGGTCGTAGCCGCCTTCGAGCCCCGCGGGGTGCTCGCCGTCCAGCAATTGATAGCGGGCCTGGCCTGGCAATGCGGGGCCGCGCTGCGCGGCCGCGAGCATGCCGGCAGCGATGTCGGTGACGGTCCAGTCGGCGGGACCGATGCGGCGCGCCAGCGCCTGGGTCAGCAGGCCGGTGCCGCAGCCGATCTCCAGGATGCGCGGGCGGGATGGCAGGGGCAGCAGCGCGATATCGCCGGCCAGCCGTTCGGCTGCCAGCCGCTGGACGGACGCGTGGTTTTCATAGGCGGGGGCGGCGGCGCCAAAGCGCGCGCCGATGCCAGCGTTGCGGGGGGCTTGCGTCATGCGGCGTGCACCAGTCCGGCAAAGAAGGCGCGGATCCGCTCCGCGCACCAGGGCGCATCCGACACCGGCAGCAGGTGGCCGCCGCCAGTCCGCTCATGGATCTCCATGTCGGCCTTGCCGGCAAAAACTGCCTGCGTCATGGCCGGGGGCACGATGGGATCGTCGGCGCCAGCCAGGACCAACAGCGGCACGGGCAGCGCCGCCAGGGCCTCGCGCCGGTCCTCGTCGCGCAGGGCTTGCAGGTCGCGCGCCAGCGGCGCCAGCTGCGGCTCGCTGAAATCGGTCGCGTCGCCGCAGCGCTGGCGGAAGTCGCCCAGCACCGCCGCGGGGTCGGAGGACAGGCGCCTGGACATGCGATCCAGCACGCGCGGCGCCACGCCGGCCTCGAAGCCGGGGCCGGCGGAAAAGCGGGCGAAGCCGTTGATCGACACCAGGCCGAGGCAGTCTTGCGGCAGTTCGCGCAACAGGCGCAACACGCCCAGCGAATGGCCGATGGCGATCACCGGGCCGGCCATGGCAGGCCCCTGCGCCAGCCCGAAGTAGCCCGCGTCGAAGACGGCTTGCGGCCAGTCTGCGAGTTCGGCGCGCAGCGGCGTCCAGACGGAGGCGTCGAAGGCCCAGCCGTGTACGAACAGCAGGGTGGGGCGGGGCATGCCGGCTTGCATGGGAACGGCGGCCGTCACGCCAGCGCGGCGGCGAAACCGTCGATCAGCCGCGCCACGTCCACGTCGCGGTGCGCGGCGCTCAGCGTGACGCGCAGGCGGCTGGTGCCGGCGGGGACGGTGGGCGGGCGGATCGCCACGGCCAGCAAGCCGCGCTGTTCCAGTCCCGAGGCCAGCGCCAGCGCGCGGGCTTCGTCACCCACGATGGCCGGCACGATCTGGGTGGAGGATGCCCCCGTGTCCAGCCCCATGCCGCGCAGCGCGGCGCGCAGGTTGTCGCCCGCGGCCGCCAGGCGGGCGCGTTCGGCGTCCAGCGTGGGCACCAGGTCCAGTGCCGCGTCCATGGCGCCCAGCACCGCGGGCGGCAGCGCCGTCGTGTAGATGAAGCCCGAGCAGGCGTTGACCAGGTAGTCGCACAGCGCGCGCGAACCGGCGACGTAGGCGCCGAATCCGCCCAGCGCCTTGCTGAACGTGCCCATGGCCAGGTCGATGCGGCCGGGCGCCAGCCCTGCCAGCCCCATGCCGCGGGGGCCCAGGACGCCGGTGGCGTGCGCTTCGTCCAGGTAGACGAAGGCGCGGTAGCGGTCGGCCAGGGTTGCCAGCCGTTCCACGTCGGTCCGGTCGCCGTCCATGCTGAACACGCTTTCGGTGACGATGAATCGCGATACGGGCTGGCCGGCCGCGCTGTCCGCCCTGGCGGCCAGCAGGCTTTCCAGATGGTCCAGGTCGTTGTGCCGGAAGCGGATCTGCTTCACGCCCGCCGCCTGGCAGCCATGGTGCAGGCTGGCGTGGTTGAGCTTGTCGGCATACAGCTCGACCTCGCCCTGGCTGGCGGCCGCGCGCAGCAGGGCGGGCAGCACGGCGGCGTTGGCCTGCCAGCCCGAGGCCAGCAGCAGCGCGGCTTCGGTGCCTTTCAGCCGGGCCAGCTTGGCTTCCACCTGTTCGTGCAGGTCCAGGTTGCCGGTCACCAGGCGCGACGCCTGGGCGCCCGCGCCGTGGCGGGCTGCCCATTCGCGCGACCGCTCGACCAGCAGCGGATGCCGCGACAGGCCGAGGTAATCGTTGCTGGAGAAGTTCAGGACCGGCTCGCCCTCGAGGACGAGGCGTCCCGGGGCGGCGGCGGAGGCCGTGCGCAGGCGGCGGCGCACGCGGCGCGCTTCCGCGCGCGCCAGCTCGGAGGAGAAAAGCGGATCCAGCTTGGACATCTATATTTCCGGCAGCGGCCGGGCAGGGGGGAGGCCGCGCCAGGCCGTAGAATGCGGGCCATTGTAGTGGAGGCGGACGCTGCCCCCGTTCCGGCCGGATGCGCCGGGCGGACCCGGGTCGCGCCGCCGGTATCGAGAGGTGAATCATGCACACGCCCGACTGGGTGGCCCAGGGCCAGCCCCATATCTGGCTACCCTATGCCCAAATGAAGACGGCCACGCCGCCGCTGCCCGTGGTGCGCAGCCATGGCAGCCGGCTTGAGCTGGCCGACGGCCGCAGGCTGATCGACGGCGTCGCGTCCTGGTGGACGGCCTGCCACGGCTACAACCATCCGCACATCGCCCAGGCGGTGCGCGCGCAGCTGGACGCCATGCCGCACGTCATGTTCGGCGGACTGACCCATGAACCCGCATTGACCCTGGCCCGCCGCCTGGCCGGCATGCTGGGGCCGGGACTGGACCGCGTCTTCTATACCGATTCCGGCTCGGTGGCGGTGGAAGTCGCCATGAAGATGGCGCTGCAGTTCTGGCTCAACCAGGGTGAACGCGGCCGCAGCCGTTTCCTGGCGTTCCGCGGCGGCTATCACGGCGACACCTTCGGCACCATGGCGGTGTGCGATCCGGACGAGGGCATGCACAGCCTGTACCGCGGCATGCTGGCCGAACACGACATCGTCGACCTGCCGCGCGGCGAAGCGGAGCTGGTTGCGCTGGAGGCCCACCTGGAATCCCATGGATCGCGGCTGGCCGGCATCCTGGTCGAGCCACTGGTTCAGGGCGCGGGCGGCATGCTGCTGCACGACCCGGAAGTACTGCGCCGTCTGCGCCGTTTGGCCGACCGGCACGGCCTGCTGCTGATCTTCGACGAGATCTTCACCGGCTTCGGCCGCACTGGCACCATGTTCGCCTTCGAGCAGGCCGGCATCCGGCCGGACATCGTGACCTTGTCCAAGGCGCTGACCGGAGGCACCCTGCCGCTGGCCGCCACGGTGGCCAGCAGCCGGGTATTCGAGGCGTTCTGGTCCGACGATCCTTCGCACGCGCTGATGCACGGCCCCACCTTCATGGGCAATGCGCTGGCCTGCGCCGCAGCCAACGCCTCGCTGGATCTCTTTGAGACCGAACCGCGGCTGGCCCAGGCGCAAGCGATCTCCGCGAGCCTGACGGCCGGCCTGGAACCGTGCCGCGAGCTGCCCTGGGTGCGCGACGTGCGCGTGCTGGGCGCGATCGGCGTGGTGGAACTGGACGGCATCGCCGACCGCGAGGGCCTGAAGCGGCGCCTGGTCGAAGCCGGCGTGTGGGTGCGGCCGTTCGGCAATGTGGTCTACCTGACGCCGGCGTTGACGATCGCCGACGGCGAACTCGCCAGCCTGATGCGGGCGGTAGTGGACGTGCTGCGCCGCCAGCGTCCCTGAGCCGGATCGCGCCCGGTCGGCGTTGCCGAGGCAAACCCGCCAGATCCGCCTTGATCCAGATCAAGGCGGCTTTGTAACGCGCTGAGTAACATCGGCGCATGCGAGCAAAATCGATCTTCGCCGTCCCGGCCGGCCTGTCCGACGCCGACCGCCAGCAGCGCCGTCATGCGCTCGTGCGCCTGTCGCTGGCGTGGCTGGCGATGATGCAGGTGATGATGTTCGCCTGGCCCGGCTACCTGCGGCATGAAAGCATGCCCGCCGATGCGCTGGAAACGCTGGACTGGGCCATCGTGCTGATGAACTGGGCCAGCTTTGCGCTGACCGTGCCGGTCGTGGTGTATTCGGCCTGGCCGATCTGGCGCCACGCCGGCGACAACCTGCGCCATGGCCGCGCCGGCATGGATGTGCCGGTGGCCCTGGGCATCGTCGCCGCCTTCATTCCCAGCGTCCACGCCACCTACACGGGGCGCGGCGAGGTCTACTTCGATTCGGTCACGATGTTCGTGGCCTTCCTGTTGACCGCGCGCTACCTGGAGCTGTGCGCCCGCCAGTCCTTCGGCGGCGCGGCAGGCGGCTTGCGCCACGAGCGCGTGGAGGCGCAGCGCCTGGAACTGGGCGCGCGCGCCGACCGGCTGGCCTCGCGCTTCGTCATGGTCCAGGTCGCGCTGGCGCTGGCCGCCGCGGCCGCCTGGGCCTACATCGATCCGGCGCACAGTATCCCGGTGATGGTGGCGCTCCTGGTGATGAGCTGTCCCTGCGCCATGTCGATGGCGGTGCCCACCGCCATGGCCTCCGCCCATTCGGCGCTGGCGGCCCATCCCAACATGTCCGATGCGGCGCTGGACGAACTGCTGGGCGAGGCGCGCCGCCGCGCTCGCCAGAACCTGAACGGATCGGTGGTCTGGCACCTGCTGATGACCCCGCTGGCGTTGGTCGGCTGGGTCACGCCATGGCTGGCCGCGATCACCATGCTGGTGTCCTCGCTGGCGGTCGCCTACAACTCGTGGCGCCTGTGCCGCCGCGACTGGGCTGGCGCGCCCGCGCCCGCCGCCGCGCTGGAAGCGGCGCAATGACCATCCTCTATCTGCTCCTGCCCCTGTCCCTGCTGTTCGTGCTGGCCATCGGGGTGTCGTTGTGGTGGGCCGTGTTCAACGGCCAGTATGACGACACCGATGACGCCGGCCGCGCCATCCTGCTCGATGACGACAGCGGCCCCGCCAGCCGCGGCTGAGCGGCGCGCTTGATTTCGCGCCTGGACCCGTTGCGCCGGCGCCGCGTTCCCCACCGTGTAACCAGATGCTTGATCCAGATCAACGCTGCCTTGTTTGACTAGTCCCATCATTGCAGCCTGGAGCTATCTGTAACTTTAGGGGAAGGGCGATGAACGATTGCGCCGCAATCGCAAGCAAGGCCGATACCTTCAACTACAAGATCGTGAGGCAATTCGCGCTCATGACGGTAGTGTGGGGCATCGTCGGCATGGCTGTGGGCGTTTTTCTCGCTGCGCAGCTTATCTGGCCGCAGCTGAACTTTGACACCGCATGGCTGAGCTACGGCCGCCTGCGCCCGCTGCACACCAACGCGGTGATCTTCGCCTTCGGCGGCAGCGCGTTGTTTACGACGTCGTACTACGTGGTCCAGCGCACCTGTCAGGCGCGCCTGTTCTGCGGCCCGTTGGCCGCCTTCACGTTCTGGGGCTGGCAGATCGTCATCGTCGCCGCCGCCATCACCTTGCCCATGGGCTTCACCAGCAGCAAGGAATACGCCGAACTCGAATGGCCCATCGACATCCTGATCACCCTGGTCTGGGTGGCCTACGCCATCGTGTTCTTCGGCACCATCATCAAGCGCCGTTCCAAGCACATCTACGTGGCCAACTGGTTCTTCGGCTCGTACATCCTGACCATCGCCATCCTGCACATCTTCAACAACATTGAAATGCCGGTGTCGATGTGGAAGTCCTATTCCGCCTACTCGGGCGTGCAGGACGCCATGGTGCAGTGGTGGTACGGCCATAACGCCGTGGGCTTCTTCCTGACCACCAGCTTCCTGGGCATGATGTATTACTTCGTGCCCAAGCAGGCCGGCCGTCCCATCTATTCCTACCGCCTGTCCATCGTCCACTTCTGGGCGCTGGCCTTCACCTACATGTGGGCGGGCCCGCACCACCTGCTGTACACCTCGCTGCCCGACTGGACCCAGTCGCTGGGCATGACCTTCTCGCTGATCCTGCTGGCGCCGTCCTGGGGCGGCATGATCAACGGCATCATGACCCTGCAGGGCGCCTGGTACAAGCTGCGCACCGATCCGATCCTGAAGTTCATGGTGACGGCGCTGTCGTTCTACGGCATGTCGACCTTCGAAGGCTCGATGATGTCGATCCGCACGGTCAACGCGCTGTCGCACTACACGGACTGGACCATCGGCCACGTGCACTCCGGCGCGCTGGGCTGGGTCGCCATGATCTCCTTCGGTTCGCTCTACTACCTGATCCCGCGCCTGTACGGCCGCGAGAAGATGTACAGCGTCAAGGCCATCGAACTGCATTTCTGGATCGCGACCATCGGCGTGGTGCTGTACATCGCCGCCATGTGGATCGCCGGCGTGCAGCAGGGCCTGATGTGGCGCGACACCGCCAGCGACGGCACGCTGGTCTACAGCTTCGTGGAAGAGCTGAAGACGCGCGTCCCGTACTACCTGATCCGTTTGCTGGGCGGCACCTTGTTCCTGTCGGGTGTGTTCGTCATGGCCTGGAACGTGTGGATGACGGTGCGCGGGGCGCAGCCGGTCAACCCCGCCATTCCGCAAGACGATCCCCATGCCGCACGCCAGCCGGTTCCCGCGACCGCTGTGCCGGCCACTGTTTGACGAGGACATCATGGCCAACAATAAATCTGGTTTCTTTTCGCACCAGACGCTCGAGAAGAACATCGGCTGGATGATCATCGCCAGCATCCTGGTGGTGTCCTTCGCGGGCCTGGTCCAGATCGTGCCGCTGTTCTTCCAGCACAGCACGACCCAGCCCATCGCGGGCGTGGAACCCTACAGCCCGCTGCGCCTGATGGGCCGCGACGTCTACATCCGCGAAGGCTGCGTCGGCTGCCATTCGCAGCAGGTGCGGGTGCTGGCGGCCGAAGTGCAGCGCTACGGTTCGTACTCGCTGGCCTCGGAATCGGTCTTTGACCATCCCTTCCTGTGGGGCTCCAAGCGCACCGGTCCCGACCTGGCGCGCGTGGGCGAACGTTATTCCGACGATTGGCACCGCATCCACCTGCGCGACCCGCGCAAGGTGGTGCCGGAGTCCAACATGCCCGCCTATCCCTGGCTGGAAAAGACCGTCATCACTGGCGAGAACGTGAGCGACCGCATGCGCGCCCTGCGCAAGCTGGGCGTGCCCTACACGGACGAGGAGATCGCCGAGGCGCCCAAGGCCATCGAAGGCAAGACCGAGGAAGACGCGCTGGTCGCCTACCTGCAAGGGCTGGGCGTGGGCGTGCGCAAGGCGAAGCAGGCCGAGCAGGCCAAGAAGGCGGAAGAGGCCAAGAAGGCCGCCGCACAACCTGCGGCGCAACCCGCCACCCAAGCCGCCGCGCCCGCGGCCGCGGGAGGCTGACCATGCTGGGCTATCTGAGCGCCGTCGTCACCGCCATTTCGATGGCAACTTTCTTCGGCATCGTCTGGTGGGCCTGCTCGCGCGGCCGCCAGAGCGCCAACCGCGAATCGGCCATGCTGCCGTTCGCACTGCCCGATGAGTTCGGGCAGGGACAACAAGATGGAGCGAATCGGTCATGAGCGATTTCGTTAGCGGCTTCTGGGGGTATTTCATCTCGATCGTCGCCGTGGGCGGCGTGGTCTGGTGCGTGTGGCTGCTGTACACGCAGCGCCGCTGGCTCAGCACCAAGCCGGCCAACGGCAAGGTCGAGGACACGGGCCACGTCTGGGACGGCGACCTGACCGAGCTGAACAACCCGGTGCCGGGCTGGTGGACCTGGATGTACCTGCTGGCCTGCGCCTTCGCGCTGGGCTATCTGTTCTTCATGCCGGGCCTGGGTGAGTACAAGGGCCAGCTGGGCTACAGCAGCACCGAGGAAGTGGCCAGGCAGCAGGCCAAGATGGCCGAAGCCGTGCGTCCGATCTACGCGCGCTTCGAGACCATGGACATTCCGCAGATCGCCCAGGATCCAGGCGCTCGCGAAATCGGCCAGCGCCTGTTCCTGAACACCTGCGCGCAATGCCATGGCTCGGACGCCAAGGGCGGCCCCAGCTTTCCCAACCTGGCCGACGGCGACTGGCTGCACGGCGGCTCGCCTGAAGCCATCATGCAGACCATCACTCAGGGCCGCGTGGGCGTGATGCCGCCCTGGAAGGCCGCGATCGACGCCAAGACGGCTGCCGATATCGCCCAGTACGTGCGCTCGCTGTCGGGCCTGACCGCGGATCCGGTCCGCGTGTTCCGCGGCAAGCGCGAGTTCGCCAATTACTGCGTGGCCTGTCACGGCGTCGACGGCAAGGGCAACCAGGCGCTGGGCGCGCCCAACCTGACGGACGACGTCTGGCTCTACGGCAGCTCTGAAGCGACCATCGTCAAGACCATCCTGGATGGCCGCGACAATCGCATGCCGGCGCATGGCGACATCCTGACGCCGGAGCAGATCAAGATCCTGACGGCCTGGGTCTGGGGCTTGTCGAACAAGCCCGAAGCGACGGCCAGCGCCGCGCCGGGCACGGCAACGAAGTAAAGGCTTTACAGCGCGTTTTTGGGGGCCGCGCCTGGCGTGGCCCCCATATCACTGGACATACAGCAGGGAGCAGGAAATGGAAGATGGGTCAGCCGCAAGGGTCGGCACTACGCCTGACGGTGACCCGCCGCCCTGGCGGCCGCATGTGAGGCCGCCGCGTCCGGGGACGGAAACCCTGGAGCAGACGCTGGCGGGCGTGCGCAGCAAGATCTACCCGCGGTCCGTCAGCGGCATCTTCGCGCGCTGGCGCATCGCGTTCGTCTTTCTGACCCAGCTGATTTTCTACGGCCTGCCATGGCTGCAATGGAACGGCCGCCAGGCCGTGCTGTTCGACCTGGGCGCGCGCAAGTTCTATCTCTTCGGCCTGGTGCTGTGGCCGCAGGACGTGGTCTACCTGGCGGTGCTGCTGGTGATTTCGGCGCTGGCGCTGTTCCTGTTCACAGCGGTGGCGGGGCGGCTGTTCTGCGGCTACGCCTGTCCGCAGACCGTGTACACCGAGATCTTCATGTGGATCGAGCGCAAGGTCGAAGGCGACCGCGTCGCGCGCATCCGCCTGGACGAATCGCCCTGGACCTGGCGCAAGGTGCGCCTGAAACTCACCAAGCATTTCCTGTGGATCGCGCTGGCCTGGTGGACGGGCTCCACCTTCATCGGCTATTTCGCACCCATCCGCGAACTGGGCCATGAGCTGTTCGCGCTGCAACTCGGCCCCTGGCAGTGGTTCTGGATGCTGTTCTACGGCTTCGCCACCTGGGGCAACGCCGGCTTCATGCGCGAATCCGTGTGCAAGTACATGTGCCCGTACGCGCGCTTCCAGAGCGTGATGGTGGACCCCGACACCTTCGTGGTCACCTACGACAAGCGCCGCGGCGATCCGCGCGGCGGCCGCTCGCGCAAGGTGGACCACAAGGCCGCCGGGCTGGGAGACTGCGTCGATTGCAGCCTGTGCGTGCAGGTCTGTCCGACCGGCATCGACATACGCGACGGCCTGCAATACATGTGCATAGGCTGCGGCGCCTGTATCGACGCCTGCGAACAGGTCATGGACAAGATGCAGTACGAGCCCGGCCTGATCCGCTATACCTCGGAACGCGCCATGTTGGACGGGCTGTCCGCCAAGAGCGCCCGCTCCCATCTGCTGCGTCCGCGCGTGCTGATCTACGGCACGCTGATCCTGGCGCTGGCCATCGCTTTCGTGGCGTCGCTGGCCATGCGCAACCCCTTGCGGGTGGACGTGATCCGCGACCGCGGCGCGCTGGGGCGCGAAGTGGCCGGCGGCATGATCGAAAACGTGTACCGCCTGCAGATCATCAATACTTCCGACCAGCCGATGCGCCTGCAGCTCTCGGTCGAGGGCATGCCCGGCCTGAAGGTGATGATGGGACAGCAGGGCTCGGACACGGTCGACGTCGAGGCGGCTGCCAACAAGCTGGTGCCCATGGTGATCCGCGCGCCGGCTGGCGCCGAGCCGGGCGCCCATGCCATCACGCTGCGCGCGCGCGGCCAGGACGGCGAGAGCCGTCCGGTCGAGACCGACGAGCCCGCCAGCTTCTACGTACCCGATTGAATACTGAAAAGGACAAGCCCATGACCGCCGCCCAACCCGCCAAGACCGCCAAGCCCTGGTACCGCGAGCCCTGGCCCTGGATCCTGATGGCCGGCCCGTTCGTGGCCATGATAGGCTGCTTCGTCACGATCTATTTCGCTTTCACCAACTTCAGCAATCAGCCGATCCAGGAGGGCGTGGTCAAGCGCGGCCTGGTCATCGAGCAGGCGGCGTCCAGCGCCAATCCGTAATCGGGGAGAACACAGATGGGCTTGCGATCATTGATGTGGATCCTGTGGCCGTCCTTCATGGCGGCCGCGGCGGGGAGCGCGCTGATCTTCGCCCTGATCGACCCCCTGGATGTGGCGATCTTCGGGCATGTGCCTACCGGACGCACCGGCTTCTACACCGTGTCTTTCTTCGTGCTGTGGGTGATGGCGGGGTTGTCCAGCACGCTGACCGCTTACCTGATGCCCAAGGCCGAGGAACCCGAGGACCTGTAGCCGGGGCGCGGCGTGGCCGCGGCCCGGGGCCGTCGCAAGCGGCGGCCTATACCTTCTTCACGAACTCCGACTTCAGGCTCATCGCCCCGAAGCCGTCGATCTTGCAATCGATGTCGTGGTCGCTATCGACCAGGCGGATGCCCTTGACCTTGGTGCCCATCTTGACCACGCCGCCGGAACCCTTGAGTTTCAGGTCCTTGATGACAGTGACGGTGTCGCCGTCCTGCAGCACATTGCCGGCCGAGTCGCGGTAGACGCGCGCGGCTTCATCGGCAGATTCCGCGGCCTGCGCCGGCCATTCATGCGCGCATTCCGGGCAGACGTAGAGGGCGCCGTCTTCATAGGTGTATTCGGACTGGCATTTGGGACAGGCGGGCAGTGCGCTCACGTGTGGACCTCAGTGTAAAAAACGCGCGATGCGCAACACGCGATTGTACTGCGCGGCATGCTGTTTTCCCCTGCGCCGCGAGAGTTTTCCCCCTTTGCATCGCGCGCTCTCAAGCTGTTGCGTCGCCATGCAGCAAGCCCACGAAATGCCGCGCGGCGGCGCTCAGCGGACGGTCGCGCGGCACGATGCTGCCGAAGGCCGTCAGGCTTTGCCGGATCTGGTAGGGCAGTATCGCCAGCAGGCCATGCGCCGCGTAACGGCTGGCCACCGATTCCGGAATCACGCCCAGCATCGTCGATTTCATCGCCAGGTTCGTCGTGGTCAGGATGGACGCTGATTCGATCAGGCCCCTGGGCGTGGAGGCGTTGTGCGAACGGAACTCCTGTTCGATGACGTCGCGCATCGGACTGCCATGCGGCTGCAGCACCCAGGGATAGTCCAGCATGGCGTCAAAGCTCACGCGCTTGCGGCCGGCCAGCGGATGGTCCACCGACGCGATCACCGACAGCGCCTCGTCGCCGATCGGGCGAAAGACGTACTGGCTGTCCGACAGGGTCAGCATGCGGCCGATCACCACGTCCAGCTTGCCTTCGTTCATGCGGCCGATCAGCAGGTCGCTGGTGCCGGTGGAGATTTCTACCGCCAGCAGCGGATAGGTCTGTTTCAGGCGCAGCAGGGCGTCGGTCAGATGGCCGGGCGATGCGGCCATGATGCTGCCGATGAACAGCTTGCCCGCGCTGCCCAGGCGCAGCTCCTCCAGTTCGCGCGCCAGCGACGAGACCGTGCCGCGCATGCCCCGGAAGTACCCCATCACGCATTCGCCCGCCGCGGTCAGCGCCAGCCCGCGGCCGACCCGTCCGTATAGAGGCTGGCCGATGGCCAGTTCCAGCTCGTGCAGCATCTTGCTGGCCGCGGACTGGGTCATGTTGAGCTGGCTGGCGGCGGCGCGCAGCGTGCCGCGTTCCTCGATCGCCAGCAACAGGACGATCTGCCGCATGCGCAGCCGGGCCAGCAGGGAAGGGACGTGGATCGCGCGTTCCATGATTGATCGCCTCAGGTGAACGATTAGTGCAAAAGTTTCATTTTACGGAAACAGCGCTTCTTTCTAAGATGGACTCACAAAAGATTGCCTCTTCAACGGGCAAAAAACCAACCAAGGAGACAACCATGAAGACTAGGCTATTGGCCGCGATGGCGGCCGGCGCCCTGTGCCTGTCGGCCCTGGCGCCCGTCCAGGCGCAGACCGCCGACTGGCCCAACAAGCCCCTGCGCCTGCTGGTGGGATCCGCGCCGGGCGGCGGCACCGACGCCATGGCGCGCGCCGTGGCCGACAAGCTGGGGCCCTTGCTCAAGCAGACCGTGGTGGTCGAGAACAAGCCGGGCGCGTCCAATACGCTGGCGGCCGACCTGGCGGCCAAGTCCACGGACGGCCACACCATGGTGATGGGGGTCTCTACCGCCCATGCCATCGCGCCGCACCTGCTGAAGCTGGGCTATGACAACGACCGCGACCTGACGCCGGTGGTGTTCGTGGGCGCCGTTCCCAACATCCTGGTGGTCAACAACGACGTGCCGGCCAAGTCGGTGCAGGAACTGATCGCTCTGCTCAAGAGCAAGCCTGGCACCTACAACTTTGCCAGCAGCGGCTCGGGCAGCACCCAGCACATCGCCGCCGAGCTGTTCAAGGACGCCACCGGAGTGCAGATGATCCACATCCCGTACCGCGGCAGCGGCCCGGCGCTGGTGGACCTGATGGGCGGGCAAGTGCAGATCGCGTTCGAGACCGCGTCTTCCGTGATCCCCCACATCAAGAGCGGCAAGGTGCGCGCGCTGGCCGTGCTGAGCGCCAAGCGCAACGCCCAGTTGCCCGACGTGCCGACGATGGCCGAGGCCGGCGTCCCAGGCGTGGAAATGAGCGCCTGGTACGGCATCTACATGCCCAGCGCCACGCCCGCCGCCAATCAGAAGCGCATCCATGACGCCGTCAACGGCATCCTGGCCCTGCCCGACACGCAGGCCCGCCTGCAGGCGATCGGCGCCGACATCAACCCGATGAGCCAGGAGCAGTTCGCGCAGTTCCATAAGAGCGAAAACCAGCGCTACGCCGGCGTCATCAAGAAGAACAACATTTCCGTGGAATGACCCAGACATGAGCAAGCAGCAGAAACCCGTCATCGCCCTGACCCTGGGCGACCCCGCAGGCATCGGCGCCGAACTGATCGCCCGCCTGCTGGCCAGACCCGAAGCCATGCAACAGGCGAACATCGTGCTGGTGGGCGACGAGTGGCTGTGGCGCGAAGGCCAGCGGGTGGCAGGCGTGCAGGTCGCCACCCAGCCCGTGGACAGCATCGAGGCGGTGCGCGGCCGGCCGGACACCGGCGCGCCCGCCTGGCTGGGGATGGATACCATCGACCCCGGCCAGGTGCATGTCGGCCAGGCCGAGGCCGCGGGCGGCGCGTCGGTGCTGCGGGTGCTCAACGCCTGCATGGACGCCGCGCGCGACGGCCACGTCGACGCCATCTGTTTCGCGCCCCTGAACAAGTACGCCATGAAGCTGGGCGGCCTGGGGCACGACGACGAACTGCACCACTTTGCGCAGTATCTGGGCGTGACCGGCTACTTCTGCGAGTTCAATACCCTGGGCGACCTGTGGACTTCGCGCGTGTCCTCGCATATTCCGTTGAAGGACGCGGCGGCGGCGCTAAGCATCGACGGCATCAAGGACGCTACCCGGCTGATCTACCGTTCGTTGCAGGCCAACGGCATTGCCGAGCCGCGCGTGGCGGTGGCGGCCTTCAACCCGCATGGCGGCGACGGCGGCACCTGCGGCCGCGAAGAGGTGGACATCATCGCGCCCGCCGTGCGGCAACTGAACGATGAGGGGCTGCCGGTGCAGGGCCCGTTCCCCGCCGACACCATCTTCCTGAAGGCCCAGGCCGGCGAGTTCCAGGCCATCGTCACCATGTATCACGACCAGGGCCAGATCGCGATCAAGCTGCTGGGCTTTTCGCGTGGGGTGACGGTGCAGGGCGGCCTGCCCATTCCCATCACCACGCCGGCCCACGGTACCGCTTACGACATCGCCGGCCAGGGCCGCGCCAATCTGGACGCCACCTGGCAGGCCTTTCTCATCGCCTGCCGCATGGGCCTGTCGCACCGCGCATCGCGCACGCGGGCGGGCTGATCCGCCGCTTTCATTCCATACCCTTATTCCAAGCAGGATATCCTCATGAAGATCAAATCCGTCCGCGCCCGCGTCTACGAGTGGACCGGCAAGACCGTGCCGCCGCAGGGCAATTTCTGCTCCAACGCCATGGACCTGCTGTATTCCAAGCAGGAAACCATGAGCACCTTCCGCTTCCACGGCTGGACCGTGGTCGAGGTGGAGACGGACGACGGCATCGTGGGCCTGGGCAACGTGGCGCTGGCGCCGCGCGTGGCCAAGGCCATCATCGACCAGTACCTGGCCCCGCTGGTGATCGGGCAGGATCCCTGGGATTACGAATACCTGTGGCAGCGCATGTACCGCTCCACCCACGCCTGGGGCCGCAAGGGCGTGACCATGGCCGCGATTTCGGCGGTGGACCTGGCCATCTGGGACATCCTGGGCAAGTCGGTGAACAAGCCCGTCTTCAAGCTGCTGGGCGGCCGAACCAAGGAAAAGATCCCGGTCTACTACTCCAAGCTCTACCGCACCGACCTGAAGGCCATGCAGGAAGAGGCCCAGACCTATCTGGACCAGGGCTTCACGGCCTTCAAGATGCGCTTCGGCTACGGTCCGGCGCACCTGCAGAAGGGCGTGTCGGAGAACCTGAAGTCGGTGGAGGCGGTGCGCGAGGTGATCGGCTACGACACCGACCTGATGCTGGAGTGCTATATGGGCTGGAACCTGGAGTACGCCAAGCGCATCCTGCCCAAGCTGGAAAAGTTCGAGCCGCGCTGGCTGGAAGAGCCCGTCATCGCCGACGACATCGACGGCTACGCGGAACTGAACCAGCTGACCTCGATCCCGATCTCCGGCGGCGAACACGAATTCTCGCTCTATGGCTTCAAACAGTTGCTGGACCGCAAGGCGGTGTCGGTGGTGCAGTACGACACCAACCGCGTGGGCGGCATCACGGCGGCGCACAAGATCAACGCGCTGTGCGAGGCCTACAGCGTGCCGGTGGTGCCGCATGCCGGCCAGATGCACAATTACCACCTGACCATGAGCACGCTGGCCTCGCCCATGAGCGAGTACTTCCCCATGTTCGACGTGGAAGTCGGCAACGAGCTGTTCTATTACATCTTCGACGGCGAGCCGGTGGCCAAGGAAGGTTTCATCGACCTGGACGACGACAAGCCCGGCCTGGGCCTGACGTTGAAGACGGAATACCTCAAAGACTTCAACATCATCGAATGAACATGGCTACCTACCAGAACCCGCGTTATCGCGGCATATTCCCGGTCGTGCCCACCACCTTCACCGAATCCGGCGAGCTGGATCTGCCCAGCCAGAAGCGCGCGGTGGATTTCATGATCGACTCGGGCGTGGACGGCCTTTGCATCCTGGCCAATTTCTCCGAGCAGTTCGTGCTGTCGGACGACGAGCGCGAAATCCTGACGCGGACCATCCTGGAGCACGTCGCCGGCCGCGTGCCGGTGATCGTGACCACCACGCACTTCAGCACCCAGGTCTGCGCCGCGCGCAGCCGGCGCGCGCAGGAGCAGGGCGCCGCCATGCTGATGATCATGCCGCCTTACCACGGCGCGACGATCCGGGTGTCCGAGGAACAGGTGGCGGGATTCTTCCAGCGCGTGTCGGACGCGGTGGATATCCCCATCATGATCCAGGATGCGCCGGTCGCAGGCACGCCGTTGTCGGCGGCGGCGCTGGCGCGGATGGCGCGCGAGATCGAGCACGTCGCCTACTTCAAGATCGAAACCGCGGGCGCGGCCAGCAAGCTGCGCGACCTGATCGCGCTGGGCGGCGAGGCCGTGGAAGGGCCCTGGGACGGCGAGGAAGCCATCACCCTGCTGCCCGACCTGGATGCTGGCGCCACCGGCTCCATGACCGGCGGCGGCTTCGCCGATGGCCTGCGGCCCATCATCGAGGCCCATCGCGCAGGCAGGCGCGACGAGGCCTACCGCCTGTACGAGCGCTGGTTGCCCCTGATCAATTACGAGAACCGGCAGGGCGGCATCCTCACGGCCAAGGCCTTGATGAAGGCCGGCGGCGTGATCGCGTGCGATGCGCCGCGCCACCCTTGGCCGGCCATGCGCGCAGAGGTCCGGCAGGGCCTGCTGGAGACCGCGAGCCGCCTTGATCCGCTGGTCCTGCGCTGGGCACGCTGAGCAGGGATTGATCAGCCTGCCAAACACACTGTTCCGTCACGGCGAACAAGCCTGTCACGCGTGACGGTTAAAATCCCTGGCTATCCATCCAGTCGGGGGCGCGTGTGCAGCCGGTCATTTCAGTTCAGGATCTATCCAAACGGTACGCATCCGGATTCCAGGCGCTCAAGAGCGTTAACCTGGACATCCGGCGCGGCGAGATCTTCGCCCTGCTCGGGCCCAACGGCGCGGGCAAGACCACGCTGATCAGCATCATCTGCGGCATCGTCAATCCCACCGCCGGCCGCGTGCTGGCAGACGGCCACGACATACTCACGGAGTTCCGCGCGGCCCGCGCCAAGATCGGCCTGGTGCCCCAGGAAATTTCCACCGACGCGTTCGAAAGCGTCTGGAACACCGTCAACTTCAGCCGCGGCCTGTTCGGCAAGCCGACCGACCACGCCTACATCGAAAAGGTGCTGCGCGACCTGTCCCTGTGGGACAAGAAGGACAGCCGCATCATGGCGCTGTCGGGCGGCATGAAGCGCCGCGTCATGATCGCCAAGGCGCTGTCACACGAACCCGCGATCCTGTTCCTGGACGAGCCCACCGCCGGCGTGGACGTCGAGTTGCGGCGCGGCATGTGGGAAATGGTGCGGCGCCTGCGCGAAAGCGGCGTCACCATCATCCTCACCACGCACTACATCGAGGAAGCCCAGGAAATGGCCGACCGCATCGGCGTGATCCGCAAGGGCGAGATCATCCTGGTCGAAGAGAAGCACGCGCTGATGGCCAAGCTGGGCAAGCGCCAGCTGGCGCTGACGCTGAAGGCGCCGCTGCCGGGCATCCCCACGGCGCTGGACGCCTTCCAGCTGGACCTGTCCGACAACGGCCACAAGCTGGTCTACACCTACGACAACCAGGGCGGCGGGGAAATCTCCCGGCTGCTGCATGAGCTCTCGCGCCTGGAGATCGAATTCACCGACCTGAATTCGTCGGAAAGCTCGCTCGAGGATATCTTTGTCAGCCTGGTGCACGGTCAATCATGAACTTCTACGCCATCCGCGCTATCTACCTGTTTGAAATGGCCCGCGCGTGGCGCACGCTGATGCAAAGCGTGCTGTCGCCCGTGATCTCCACCTCGCTGTATTTCGTGGTGTTCGGTTCCGCCATCGGTTCGCACATGGTCGAGATCGACGGCGTGAGCTACGGCGCCTTCATCGTGCCCGGCATGATCATGCTGTCGCTGCTGACGCAAAGCATCGCCAACGCGTCCTTCGGCATCTACATGCCGCGCTTCTCGGGCACCATCTACGAAATCCACTCGGCGCCCATCTCCTACGTGGAGATCGTCATGGGCTATGTGGGCGCTGCCGCCAGCAAGTCCATCATCCTGGGGCTCATCATGCTGGCCACGGCGCGCCTGTTCGTGTCGTTCGAGGTCGCGCATCCGTTCTGGATGCTGGGTTTCCTGGTGCTGACGGCCGTGACCTTCAGCCTGTTCGGCTTCATCATCGGCATCTGGGCGGATGGCTTCGAAAAGCTGCAGATCATCCCGCTGATGATCATCACGCCGCTGACCTTCCTGGGCGGCACCTTCTATTCCATCAAGATGCTGCCGCCGTTCTGGCAGACCGCCACGCTGTTCAATCCGGTGGTGTATCTGGTCAGCGGCTTTCGCTGGGCCTTCTATGGCGTGGCGGACGTCAGCGTCGGCGTCAGCGTGGGCATGACGCTGGTGTTCCTGCTGGCCTGCCTGATCGGCGTGCGCTGGATCTTCAAGACCGGCTACCGGCTGAAGACCTAGCGCAGACGGACAGGGGGACGGTGGCTCAGGCTTGGGCCGCCGGCGCGCGGCGGGCCAGGCCGTCATGGGCATCGAGCAGGCGCTCACGCCAGGCGTGGACCGGATCGTCCTGGGCCAGCAGTTCCAGCGTGCTGGTGCAGCGCGCCCACATGAACATGCCAAACACCGCGTAGTCGGCATAGGCCGGCTGCGCGCCCGCCAGATAGGGCTGCTTGCCCAGCATCTGCCGCAAGGGCAGCAACGCCGCGCGCAGCGCGGCGATCTGGTCTTCATAGCCCGCCGGCAGGTCTTCCAGCCGGCCGAAGCGCTTCTCCCGCGTGGCGCGGAAATAGTCCCGGTCCTTTTCATGGATCAGGCCGTGGATGCTGGGCAGCAGCAGCCGCGCCAGCGTCGGCACCAGGGTTGTGTCCGACCATGAATTCACGAAAAGGCTCAGCGCACGGCCGCTGGCGCCGCCGAACAACGAGGGCCGCTCGGGGAAGGTGTCTTCCAGGTAGCACGCGATCTGCCAGGAATCGCTGACGACATGGTCGCCGTGCACCAGCACCGGCACCAGCTTCTGGCCGGAAAAGTCTATGGCTTCCTTTTCGGTGAAGCGCCAGGGCACGGTCGCCGCGGTCAGGCCCTTGTGGGCCAGGGCCATGTGGGTCTTCCAGCAATGCGGGCTGAAGCGCAGCGAGGCGTCGGCGCCCGCCAGGTCATAGAGAGTGAGATCCGGGGTCAAGATACTGCGCTCCTTCTACGTGTCGGTGAGGGAATCCGGAACAGGATAACCGGTTGCGCGGGACCCATGGCGGCGGGGGCCGGCCCCGCGCCTTCGCCGTCCGGTGGCTCAGCCTGGCGCGAGTTCGGCGCTGGTTGCGCCATGGCTTTGCGTCAGCACGCGTTGGAACAGGCCGGCGGCCTCGTCCCGGCCGAGATCGAGGCCAAAACGTGCGCGCAGGCAATCCGCCCAACTGGCGGCATCGGCATAGCGATGTTTCTGCAGATCGCCGGCGTTGTCGCGGCGGGTGTAGGTGTCGTTCACCATCAGTTCGCGGGCGCCGGGCTGGGTGCGGCTGACCAGCAGGCTGTTCAGGAAGACGGACTGGGGATGCGTCGAGGTGTACCAGTTGCCGATTTCGAAATCCACATCCGCCGCGGGCTCCAGCTTGAAGCGATACACGGTCTGCCAGCCGCTCACGGTCTGAAAGTCCAGGCTCAGTTCGCCTGCGGCCTGGGCGATGCGGAAAGTGCCGTGGGGCGTGGCTTGGGGAACGTCAGGCAGCAATTCCAGGGGGGCGGTCTGCGTGGTGGATCCGAAGGCCACATCGACGAACCAGCTGCGGCCCTCCAGTTCCACGCGCAATAGCATGTGGGTCAGTCCCGTATGGATTTTCGCCGGCACTTGCCAGCGCACCCGTGCGATCAGCGGAGTGACATGAAAGCCCATCTGCCGCAACACCGCGAGCAGCAGCGTGTTGTGCTCGAAGCAGTATCCGCCGCGCCGTTGCGTGAACATCTTGTCGGCGATGGCCTCCAGATCCAGCGCAACGCTGCGGCCAGAATACGGCTCCAGGTTTTCAAACGGGATGGCTTGCGGATGCAGCAGATGGAGCTGCCGCAAGACGTCGAGCGTGGGCTCGGCAGGGCCCTGATAGCCGATGCGGCCAAAATAGCGGGCCAGGAACGCCGGGTCTGGAGTTGCGGTCATTCAAGTTCACCAAGAGTGCGGCCCAGCAATTGGCCGGGCCAGCCATTCACGTCGAAGGTGGAAATCCGTTGGTAGCCGCAGGATTCGTAAAAGCGCGCCAGGGCGCCATTGCCGCCGCCATAGCAGTCCACGCGCAAGCGATCCACGCCCGCGGCGCGCGCTTGGTCATCGGCAAAGGCCAGCAAGCGCCGGCCCAGGCCGCGCGCGCGCTCGTCGCGCGAGGCGACCAGCAGTCGCACGTAGATTTCCGGCTCGGTTGCCGCGGGCACATAAGGCATGGATGCGCCCAACACCAGCGCGCCATGGATGCCGCCTTCCGGGTCCTCGGCGACCCAGGCGCCGGGCAGCGCGCAGGCTTCGGTCACGCCCGCGATGCGCTTGGGCAGGGTGGACCAGGGCTCGCTGCCCCATTGCCCCTCGTTGCCCATGCTTACAAACCAGGCTATCACCTGGTCGAAGATCCGCAGCACCGCGGGCGCATCCTCCACGCGCGCGCGGCGGATCGTCAGCTCGTTCGTTTCTTTTGCCTTCAAGGTCACAATTCCTCCACGTCTGCATTGCTAAGGGTATCCCGACAGGCTTCATCGTAGATGCGACCGCCAGTAGCGTCAGTCAGGCCCACACCAACCTGAGCGCCGCCGCCGACAGATAAAGGCCGCAGCCGAACACCGCATGCGTCGCCAGGCTGCGCAGGCGGTTCCTCCAGGGCGTGGGCGTGCGGGACGCTGCAATCCCCGCGCCCATGGCGGGCTGCATGACGAAAAACGGCATGACGACGGTTGCCACGCCCACGGCCAGCGCGGGCAGCCATGTGGGATCACGCAACCATGCCGCGCCCTGGACGCCGACGAGCAGCGCGGCGAAGGCTACGCCCACGGCGTAGTGGATCGTCCACCCCAGCGCCGATTCGCCCGCGATGGGCTCGGCCCGGCCGATATTGGCGTGGGCGAGCTTGCCCCGGCACAGGTGGCCGGCCCACCGGCCGACCAGCGCGTAGCCCAGCGTGGGCATGCCCAGCGCTTTCTGGAGCATGCCCCACAGGTCCATCACGACCGTCGCGCCGATCCCGATCAAAGCCACTTTCGCCGCCAATTCCATCGATTCCATGTCCTGTTCCTTCCGTTGATGACCGCATCGTTTGCAGGCATGATAGAAGTTGAAGTCAACTTCAAGTCAAGGAGGACGCCATGGATATTTCGGAAGTCGCCCGGCGCACGGGCCTGCCGGCCTCCACGCTGCGCTTCTATGAAAACAGGGGCTTGATCGCGGCGGTCAGCGCCGCCGGCGAGCGCCGGCGCTTTGCGCCCGGCGTGCTGGATCAACTGGCGCTGATTGCGCTGGGGCAGGCCGGCGGCCTGTCGCTGGACGAGATCCAGGCCATGCTTGCGCCCGACGGCGCGTTGCGGGTGGACAGGCAGTTGTTGCTGGACAAGGCCGACAGCATAGATGCGACCATCAAGCGCTTGCGGGCGATGAGTCAGGGCCTGCGCCATGCGGCGGTATGTCCTGCCGCCAACCATGCGCAATGCCCGACTTTCCAGCGCTTGCTGAAGGCGGCTTCCGGCAGGGTGAAGCAAAGCAGAACGGCTCCGGCCGCCGCAAAGAAAAAAAACGCCATCCGTTCCTGAGGACGGATGGCGCCAACACTAGCTCTCGGAGAGCCTTACCCTACTTCGCGGCGGGGGCGCCCTTGCCCATGCTCATCAAACGTTGCTTGAGCTGGGGGTCCTGCTGGATGGCCTGGCCGATGCCGTTGAATTCCTCGACGCTCAGGCCGTCGGCCTGCACCAGCTTCACCATCTTGGCGTCGGCTTCCTCGACGACCTTCTGCTTGGCGGCATCTGTCTTGGCGGCGTCGACCTTGGGACGGTATTCGTCGACGACGCCGGAAATCTTCTGCGAAGCCGAAGCGAAACGCTGCAATTGCTGGTCGGTCGGCTGGATCGCGGGTGGGGGCGCCATGCGCGGTTGGGCCTGGCCTTGCGCCTGGCTGGCTTGCTGCGCAAGGGCGGGAGCACCGGACAGCGCCGTCGCCAGCACGGCGGCGGACAGGAATGCATAAGTGGAACGCTGCATGAAACCTCCTTGTTCCGGTTGAATGTCGGGCCATGATGACGACCGGGGCGGTGCGGGGGCAAGTTTCGCGATGTGTTTTCCTGTTTCGGCAGGCCACGGGATCGGCGCGCGCCCCGGGAGGGAGTCCCCCGGGGCGCGGCGGAAACGTTTTGCGCGGTTTCGTAGTCGCTGCTGGCCGCGATGTTTCCTTAAATTTATGCGGGACGGGTCTACACGATCAGCATGCTCAGCATTACCAGCGCCAGCAGCAGCACGTAGACGCGGGCGTGCAGGCGGTCGGGGATGCGCGGGATCAGCGGCGCGGCCAACCGGATGCCGACCAGCGAGCCCAGCGCCAGCGCGGCGAAGGCCAGCAGGTCCACATAGCCCACGATCCAGGGCGCCAGCGGTTCGGCCAGGCCGCCGGCCGCAGCCATGTAGGCCAGCGTTCCCACCACCGCCACCGGCAGCGTCAGCGGGTTGGCCATTGCCGCCGCCTTGGCCATGGGCAGGCCGCGACGGCGCAGCAATGGCACCGTCATGACGCTGCCGCCCACGCCCAGGAAGGCCGCCACCGCACCGATGATCACGCCGCCGCCGACCAGGACCCCACGGTCCAGGGGCTGGGGAGACGCGTCCTGCTGCGCCATGAAACCCTGGCGCAGCAGGCAATCCAGGATGGTCACGCCCAGGTAGGCGATGAAGGCGTAGCGCACGAAGTCGCCGCTGGCGCGCGTGGCGGCGAGCGCGCCCAGCGCCGCGCCTGCGGCGATGAAGCCGGCCAGGGGCCAGACATAGGCCCGCAGGATGTTGCCGGCGCGCTGGTGCTTGCGCGTGGCCGCCACCGAATTCACGATCATGACGCAGGTGGAAGTGGCCACCGCGATGTGCATGGCCGCCAGGCCGATGGCGTCGTGCGCGCCGTGCGCGGCCGTCAACACCGCATACAGCACCGGCACCACGACAAAGCCGCCGCCAAAGCCGAACAGCACGGTCGTCACGCCGCTCAAGCAGCCGAACAGGGCCAGAACCAGATAAAGCATTGCTGCGTCCTTCCAGGGGAAAACGCCACGATACGGCGGCCGGCCTTGGCCCGCTTTCGAGGATGAGACAATAATGTTCGAGTTTCGGCCAATCGACCTGCCGTGAAGGCGCTTGAACGGGCCATGATTCCCAGGCTATGCGCCCCAGGCTATGCGCAATACCCACATCGACCGCTACGACCATCTGAACCGCGCCGTCGTCGCCATCGGCAACGACTATCCGCCTGGCCGGCTGCTGCCGGCCCACGCCCACCGCCGCGCGCAACTGCTGTATGGCGCCACCGGCGTCATGCACGTGGTCACGCGCGACGGCAATTGGGTGGTGCCGCCGCAGCGCGCGGTATGGATCCCGGCGGGCGTGACGCACCAGGTCCGCATGCTGGACGTCAGCACGCGCAGCGCCTACATCGAGCCGGGAGCGGCGCGCGCGGACCGCGAGGCCTGCGAAGTGATCGAGGTGTCGCCGCTGCTGCGGCAGCTGCTGCTGGACGCGGTCGACATGCCACCCGCCTACGATCTGGCGGGGCGTGACGGCGCGCTTGCAGCGCTGCTGCTGCACGAGGTCGAGCGCGCGCCGGTGCTGCCGCTGCATATCCCGCTGCCGCGCGACAGGCGCCTGGCGCCCTTGTGCAAGGCCTTCATCGCCGCGCCTGACGCGCGCGCGGCGCCGCAGGCCTGGGCCGAGCGCCTGCACATGAGTCCGCGCACCTTCAGTCGCCATTTCCGACAGCAGACGGGCATGGCGTTTTCGGAATGGCGGCAGCGCGCCTGCGTGGTGCTGGCCCTGGCCCGCCTGGCCTCGGGCGAGTCGGTGACCGCCATTGCGCTGGATTTCGGCTATCAGAGCCCGGCGTCGTTTTCGACGATGTTCCGGCGGGTGCTGGGCCGTCCGCCCACGGAGTATCTGCGCGAGGGCTGAGGGCAGTTGGTACTATGCCGGCTCCCGTGGCGGCCCCTTCGGGCCGCCGGGCCACGCCATTCCATGACCATTACACATACGCCGCTATCCATCGGCATCGCCGGCGCGGGCAGCGCCGGACTGGCCGCCGCGCTGGCGCTGGCGCAAGCTGGCCATCAGGTACGCGTCTTTGAAAAGCACCAGGGGTTCACCACCCTGGGCGCGGGGCTGCTGCTGCAGCCGCCCGGCGTGCGCGCGCTCAAATCGCTGGGCGTCGACGTCGCGGCGCTGAACGTAGGCGCGCCGATCGACCGCCTGCTGGGCCTGTCGCATCGCGGCTGGCGGGTCGTGGACATCGATTACGTGGGCGACGGCGCGCGGGCCGTGACGCGGGCGGCGCTGGGCGGGGTGCTGTTCGAGGCCGCGCGGCGCGCGGGCGCCGAGTTCTCGTTCGGCTGTCCGGTCGAGACGCTTGCGACCCGCGAGGGCAGGGCGCACGTGACGCATGGCTCGGGCGCAGCCCGGGCCGAGTCCAGTTTCGATGTGTTCGTGGTGGCCGACGGCGCCGCGTCCGCGCTGCGCGAGCAGGTCGGATTGGCGGCAAGTTCGCGCGCCTACGCCTGGGGCGCGTTGTGGGGCCAGTTCTGGACGCCCGGATGGCACGGCGCGACGCAGCTGTTGCAGCGCTTTCGCGGCACCCGCGAAATGATGGGCTTGCTGCCCACCGAGATCGGCCCGCAGGGCGTGCGGCTGTCGCTGTTCTGGAGCATCCGGCACGACGCCTTGCCGGCCTGGCGCGCCGCGCCCATCGGCGCCTGGAAAGACCGCATGCTGTCGCTGTGGCCGGAGGCCGCGCCCGTGGTCGATCAGATTTCGCGGCACGACGACCTGGCGGTGGCCACCTACCGGCACACCTGGCCGCGCGGATTGGCGGCGGGCCCGTATTGCGCCGTGGGCGATGCGGGCCACGCGATGAGTCCTCAGCTGGGATTGGGAACGACGCTGGCGGTGCTGGATGCGATGGCGCTGGCGCGGGCCCTGGGGCAGCATGGCGCCGCCGCGGGACCCGCGCGCTACGCCCGCAGCCGCTTATTGCCTTCGCGCCTGTACCAGAGCCTCAGCCGGGCGCTGACACCGTGCTTCCAGGCTTCAGGGCCGGGGTTGTGGCGCGACCTGCTGTTCGGCGGCGGGCTGCTCGTGCCGGGGATGAAGTCATTGATGAAGCGCGGCCTGCTCGCCATGCCGCAGCCGGGGGAATCGGGCCGCGGCTGAGCGGCCGCGCGGCGGCCCTCAGGCCGCGTACCAGAGCACGGCGAAGAAGTGGCACACGGTGCCGGCGAGCACGAACAGATGCCAGATGAAATGGCTGTAGCGCCAACGGTTGTCGAGCACGAAGAAGGCCACGCCGCCGGTGTAGGCCAGTCCCCCCGCCACCAGCCACCACAGGCCGCCCGTGGGCACGCGCTCGATCAGCGGATTGACTGCGATGATCACCAGCCAGCCCATCGCCAGATACAGGCCCGTGGAGATGGCCGGGCGGTTGAGCCGCTTGCTGGCTTTCAGCCCGACTCCCAGCAGGGCCATGCCCCAGACCAGGCCGAACAGGGTCCAGCCCCAGGGGCCGCGCAGGGCGCCCAGGGCGAAGGGCGTGTAGGTGCCCGCGATCAGCAGATAGATGGCGGAATGGTCCAGCACGTTGAAGAGCTGCTTGGCACGGCTTTTGGGCAGCGCGTGATAGATGGTGGACGCCAGGTACAGCAGGCACATCGTCGCGGCGAAGACCGCGGCGCCCGCGATGAAGGCGGCATCGCCCTGGCGCACGGCGGCCAGGATCAGGATGGGGGCAGAGGCCACGGCGCCCGCGGCGCCGACGCCGTGGCTGATGGCGTTGGCGATTTCCTCGCCCAGGGTCTGGGGTCTGTCGTTGGGAAACATGAATGCGTCTAGGTTGGTTTAGCCTACACCTTAGGCGCTTTGGGGCGGCGGCTCAAGGCGGCGTGCCGGTTGGCCGCGGTCGAGGCGGTATCCGTTTGATCTACTGCAAATCGACCTGCGCGCCGGTGGCCCGAAAGCGCTGGCTGGAAGTTACTCTGTGATACATTCAGCGCGCAAGCAAACGCAGGTTTATTGGCCGAGGCCTAGCAATGGCGCGCAGTTTCACCAACTTGTTTTTCAAGGCCGCGAAAAAGATCGGCAAGCTGCAGCGCGCCGCCATGCGCATGGCCACGCCCAAGGCCGCCAAGAAGCGCAGCGCGCCCAAGCGCCGGGCCGCCAAGCCTGCCGCGGCCTCCGCTTCCCGCAGCGCCGCCGCGCCTTCGCTGGGGACGGGCCGCTGGGAAGCCTCCCGGCAATTCTCCGACGCCCAGGGCCGCCGTCTCACCTTTGCGCGCTACACGCCCGCCGCGGCGCCGCGCGCCGGCATGCCGCTGGTGGTGATGCTGCACGGCTGCAGGCAGACGGCGCTGTCGTTCGCCCGCGGTTCGCGCATGAATCAATGGGCCGACGCGGGCGGCTTCATGGTGCTGTATCCGCAGCAATCCATGACCCGTCAGGTGCAGCGTTGCTGGCGCTGGTTCCAGCCCGACGACGCGCACGGCGGGGCGGAAGCCGACCTGATTGCCGCCCTGATCCGCGCGGAGTGCGCCAGGCATGCGCTGGACCCCGAACGCGTCTACATCGCGGGGCTTTCGGCCGGGGCCGGCATGGCCGCGCTGGTGGCATTGCGGCATCCGCGCCTGATTGCCGCCGTGGCCATGCATTCCGGGCCGGTCGCGGGGGACGCCCACAGCGCCACCGGGGGCATAGGCACCATGCGGCGCGGCGCGCTCAAGCCGTTATTGCCCTTGCTGGAAAAGGTCGCGGACCCGGCGGTGTTCCGCCTGGGCATGCCCGCCATGATTCTGCAGGGGCAGCTGGATCCTACGGTGGCGCCGCGCAACGCGCGGCAGTTGTTCGAACAGTTTCGCGCCGTGAACGATCTGCCGCCCGAAAGCGTACCGGTCGAGCGCGTGCTGGGGTTGGGCACGGATAAGTCCTACCGCCGCGTCGACATGCTGCGCGGCAGCCGCACGCTGCTGCGGCTATGCGAAATCACGCTCGTGGAGCACGCCTGGAGCGGCGGCGACGCCTCGGTACGCTATCACGCGCGCAGCGGGCCGGATGCCTCGGCGCTGATCTGGCGCTTCTTCCAGACGCACCGTCGCGTGGCGCGCGGGCAGGCGGAATAGGCCTGGGGCAGCCCGCGCAGCGGGTGGCGGTTCCGTAACCGCCTCGGCAGTAAGATCAGCGTGTTCCCGGCGTATTCCGCGCCTACCGCCTCGTCCCTGTAGGGAGCTCCGACATGTCACTATCCATGTATCAGGCCAGCGTGCCTGCCTTCGTCCGCGGCCTGAAGGTGCTGGCCGCGCTACTGCAAAAGGCCGCCGACCACGCGGCCGCCGCCGGCATGGATCCGGCCGAACTGATCAATGCCAGGCTGGCGCCGGACATGTATCCGTTGAGCGGCCAGATCCAGCGCGCCAGCGACGCGTCCAAGTTCGCGGTGCAGCGCCTGTCGCGGGTGGAAGCGCCCAAGTTTCCGGATGAGGAAACCACGTTCGAACAATTGCAGCAGCGCATCGCCGCCACGCTCGCGTATCTGCAGGACGTGCCGGCGGACCGGCTGGATGGCGCCGAAGGCCGCAAGGTTTCGCTGGCGTTCGGCGACTTCAAGCAGGAGTTCCGCGGCGACGACTACCTGCTGACGTTCGCGCTGCCGAACTTCTACTTCCATGTCACGACGGCCTACGCCATCCTGCGCCACGCGGGCGTGAAGATCGGCAAGCTGGATTTCCTGGGGCCGTATCCGCAGCCGGCCGCTTAACTCTGTTTCTTGGTCGCGTCGCCGCAGCCTTCCATCGGCCCCATCTTCGCCATGTTCTCCTGGACTTCTTGCGGCGTCAGGTCGAACTTGTGCGTGGCGATGGACCAGCGGTGTCCGCAAGGGTCCACCACCTGGCCGTAGCGGTCGCCCCAGAACATGTCCGCCACGGGCATGGTCACCTGGGCGCCGGCCGCCACCGCCTGTTTCATCGCCGCGTCCACGTCGGCCACGTACAGGTGCAGGGTGACGGGCGTGCCTTTGAGCGCCTTCGGGCCCAGGCTGCCCCATTCGGGGAAGTCGTCCATCAGCATCATGACGGAATCGCCGATGCGTATGGCGGCATGCATGATCTTGCCGTTGGGGCCGGGCAGCCGGGCCAGCTCCTCGGCGTTGAAGGCTTTCTTGTAGAAGTCGATGGCCTGCGCCGCGCCTTCGCACACGATGTGCGGGGTGAGCGTATGCATGCCTTCGGGTATGGGTTTGCTTGCAGGGTTAGCCATGAGGTATCTCCAGATTGTTGCGTTTGAACGGGCGGGAAAGATCCTGCCGCCTCAGTTGCCTACCAGTGTGGCGAAGCCGCCCCAGCACATGCGCTTGAAATCGAACACGCCTTCGCAGCAGTTCTCGGCCAGGCGCGGGTCCGACATGACCTTGGCGTTGATCCGGTCGCGCTCCGCCTTGTTGGCGTAGGTGATCCAGGCGAACACCACCGTCTCGTCCTCGCGCGCGCCGGCAGCGGCGCTGAATGCGGCGAAACCTTCCTTGTCGATCTCTTCGGCCACGCATTCCCGGTAGTCGAGGGCGCCGTGCTCCAGCCACACTGTCTGCGCCTGCTGCGCCATCTTCCGGTAGGTTTCGAGGTTGGCCTTGGGCACGGGCAGCAGGAAGCCGTCTACATACTTTTCCATCAGTAACTCCTTGATCCACGTTGTTCTGTTCCGCGCCAGGACGCCCCGCAAGCCGCCCCTGGCGCTGCCCGGATCTCATTCCGGTAAGTGTCACTGTATCGGGATCGGCGGCGATCTCAGATAGGCGATTGCGACAATCTTGAGGGTGGATTGCGACAGCTGGCAGGCGTATGCTTTGCAGGATGAAAAACGTCGCCTTCCTACTGCCCCTGGGGGCGAACATCGCCTCGCTGGAAACCGCCAGGCATGGCTTCCTGGTCGCCAACGAATACCTGGCTGCGCACGGGCGCGAACCCCGGTTCACGGTGCGCACCCTGGCCGTGAACCGCGAAGTCCGCCTGGACCAAGGCCGCATCACGGTGCAGGCCGACATGGTCCTGGCCGATGCCCACGACATCGACATCTGCATCGCGCCGCCGCTGCTGGGCTCGGTGTCCGACGCGGTGTTGTCCAACCGCGAACTGATCGAATGGCTGTCACGCCATCACCGCGATGGCGGCGAAGTCGCCAGCCTGTGCATGGGCGCCGCGTTGCTGGCGGCGGGCGGCGTCCTGGACGGCCAGCAGGCGGTGGTCCACTGGGTGGCGCAGAACCTCTACGCCAGCCTGTTTCCCAACGTGCAATGGGTCAGCGACCGCGTCGTCATGGCGGACAACGGTATCTACACCAGCGGCGGCGCGTTCTCGGCCGCGCACCTGGTGCTGCATCTGATCGAAAAATACACCGACCGCGACACCGCCATCTGGTGCGCCAAGTACTTCCAGCTGGACTGGAGCCGCCAGAGCCAGTTGCCATTCGCGGTGTTCGTGGGGCAGAAGGCCCACGCCGACGAGGTCGTGCGCGCGGTGCAGGATTACATCGAAGGCCGCTACACGGAAAAAATCACCGTCGAGGAACTGGCGGACCGCCACGCCATGGGACGCCGCACGCTGGAGCGCCGCTTTCGCC
Source organism: Achromobacter sp. ACM04 (assembly GCF_014851465.1). Classification (NCBI taxonomy): domain Bacteria; kingdom Pseudomonadati; phylum Pseudomonadota; class Betaproteobacteria; order Burkholderiales; family Alcaligenaceae; genus Achromobacter; species Achromobacter sp. ACM04. The sequence goes on along the minus strand of NZ_JACUZS010000001.1, from coordinate 2,146,214 downwards.
AGGCAACCGGCAACAGCATCGTCGAGTACGTGCAGCGGGTGCGGGTGGAAGCGGCCAAGAAGCGCCTGGAGACCTCGCGCAAGAGCGTGGCCGAAGTCATGTACGAAGTCGGCTACAACGACACCAAGGCCTTCCGCGATATTTTCAACAAGTACTGCGGCATGTCGCCGGTGGGCTATCGCGAGCGCTACCACTTCCAGTAGCGGCTTTAGCGCAATGCGGTGCGACCGGGTATCGCGCGCCGCGACATCCGCGGGTTCGGGCGCGCTACCTTAGCGTGGTCGCCGACACCCTGTCCGGATACCAAGCGGTGAATTTCATCGCGCCGGCCAGCGCCGCCACCGTCACTGCGATGGCGACCGCCTGCGGCAATTGGGGCTTGTACAGCAGCAGCGCGTCGGCCGCCACCATGCTCGCAAACGCCAGCGCCCAGGCCGTGGCCACGGCATAGTTCATGCGGGCATAGCGGCGGTTCTTCCAGACGTATTCCGGCTCTTTTTCCCGCGCATATTCCAGTGTGAACGGCCGGCGCAGCGCCAGGGTCAGCAACACCAGGACCAGTATTCCGGCGTCGACCCGCAGGCGCGCCTGGGCGATCGTCCAGGAATCCCCGTCCGCCATCGGGGCATACAGGGTCAGTCCTGTGAACAGCAGCAGCGTGCCGGTTTCCAGGATCTTGATGCGCCGTTCGGGGCTGAGCCAGTCGCGAAGCACCAGCCCGGCGGATACGAAGGTGCCGGCAGCAAGCCCTTCCAGCACACCGACGGTTCTTTCAATGATGACAAACACGATGAACGGCGCGAACGCCAACAGGATATTCATCTTGGTTCCCCGACCTCGAGCGCGCGCCCCCGCGCGTTGTCAGCGTCGCCTTGAGAATCAAGACGCGAACTTGTCTATTTACGCCTGTCCGCCAGGGTGCGGGATATGACGCCGTTCGCCTATCGGCAAGGTGACCGTGCACGTATGGACTATTGTTCCGGCGGCGCAGCGATGCATCGGCCGTCTGGCCGGCGCCGGCTGGCGCAAAGAAGTAGTTCGATGGGCGATGGCCGGCTGGCGCGCGGCGCACAGGACGGACCACCTTCGGCGGACCTTCCGCCGCGACGACGCAGACGTTGATCCGCCAGCGGACGTCGGCTAAGGTCATGGGCTGATTACAACCCCGCCGCCGAGGAAACCATGACATCAGCCCTTCCGTCCACGACCCTGAGCGTGGATCCCGCCTGGATCGACGAGTACGGCCACATGAATGCCGCCCATTACGTGGGCATCTTCGACCGCGTCGGCTTCCAGTTGCTGCGCGAGGTCGGGGTGGGGCTGGACTACACCGAGGCCACGCGCTGCGGCATCTACACGATGAACGTGCACGTGGCTTATCTGCGTGAAGTGCTGGCGGGCGATCCGCTCGCGTTGCGCATCCGGCTGCTGGAAGCGGACGACAAGCGCCTGCTGTGTCTGATGGAGCTGATGCAGACCCGCGACGGTTACGTCGCGGCCACCATGGAGCAGCTGTCGCTGCATGTGGATCTGGAAACGCGGCGCGCCAAGCCGTTTCCGCCGGAGTTGGCGCAGCGGCTGGCGCGCACCGTCACGGAGCACGCCGCACAGCCGCTGCCGGCGGGCTACCGGCGGCTCTTGCCGCTGAAGCCGCCGCGTTGAGTCATCCCGCCTGACCGGCCCGACCGTTCAGCGCGCGACCGCGATCGGCCGGTCGCCCGAGATCGTGGTGCGGTGCATCTCGCGGTCGAAGCCGTCATAGTCGTTCATGGCCAGGTGCTGGGTGCAGCGGTTGTCCCAAAGCGCCAGCGAGCCCGGCGCCCAGCGGAAGCGGCAGGTGAACTCCGGCCGCGCCGCGTGGCGGTACAGGAACTGCAGCAGGGGTTCGCTTTCTTCCTGGGTCATGCCGTCAAAGCGCAATGTATAGGTGCTGTTCACATACAGCGCCTTTTTGCCGGTGGCCGGGTGCACGCGCACCACGGGGTGGACCACTTCGCTGGCGGCGCGGTCGTCGGTGCGCACGTCCATCTTGTGGGCCGGGTCGCCGTTGTTCACCACCGCGCCACCCGCGCCATAGGAGCGCACCGCGCTGTGCACAGCGCCCAGCCCGTCCAGTATCTGCTTCAGCCGGTCCGACAGCGCGTCGTAGGCGCGGTACATGTTCGCCCACATGGTGTCGCCGCCGTAGGGCGGAATGACGCGGCCGTATAGCGCCGAGCCCAGCGGCGGCTCTTCGGCATAGCTCATGTCCGTGTGCCACAGGCCGCCGAACAGGCGCCGGGTGGTTTCCGCGCGGCCTTTCATCACGGGCAGGATGGTCGGGTGTCCTTCCAGCGCCCGCACGAAGGGCACTTCCAGCAGCTCGCCGAAGCGCGAGCTGAAATCGATGTGCTGCTGCGGCGTCAACTGCTGGTCGCGGAAGAACACCACCAGGTGCTCGTGCAGTGCGTTGCGCACTTCGTCGAACTGATCGTCCGATAGCGGCCGCGACAGGTCGATGCCGCGGATCTCGGCGCCCAGCGCGCCGGCTATCGGTTGGGTTTCCAGATGGCGATACGTGGTCATGCTTGTCTCCTTGCCTATTGAAGCTTGATCTGCGCCTTGCTCACCAGCGCGCCCCACTTGTCGGTTTCCGCCGCGATGTAGCGGCCGAAGTCCGCCGGCCCTTCGGCCGAAATGATGCCGCCCATGGCGCCTATCTGTTCGCGCACGTCGGGCATGGCCAGCACGGCCAGCAGTTCCTTGTTCAGGCGTTCGATGATGGGCTTGGGCGTGGCGGCAGGCGCCAGCACGCCGAACCATCCGGCGATCTCGTAGCCCGGCAGGCCTGCCTCGGCCATCGTCGGCACGTCGGGCAGCTGCGGCGAGCGCGCCGTGCTGGTGATCGCCAGCGCGCGCAGCTTGCCGGCCTTCACCAGTTGCAGCGCCGAGGGCATGTTGTCGAACATCATCGGCACGTGGCCCGCCACGGTGTCGTTCAGGCCCGGCGCGCTGCCGCGGTAGGGCACGTGGGTCAGGCGCACGCCCGCCGACGCGGCGAACAATTCGCCCGCCAGGTGCAGCGAGGTGCCCGCGCCGGGGGTGGCGTAGTCCAGCGGCGCTTTCGATTTCTTCGCGTAGGCGATCAGTTCCTGCACCGAACGCACCGGCAACGCGGGATTGACCACCAGCAGGTTGGGCACGCTCATCAGCATCGTGACGGGCGCCAGGTCCCGCTGCGGCTTGTAGGGCAGGTCCGGGTAGAGGGCGGGGTTGATGGAAATGGGGCCGATATTGCCCATCACGATGGTGTAGCCGTCGGCCGGCTGCTTGACCGCGAAATCGGTGCCTATGTTGCCGCCGGCCCCCGCCTTGTTCTCGACGATGACTGGCTGGCCCAACCGTTCGCCGAGCTTGTGGCTGACCAAGCGGGCCAGCATGTCGGTCGATCCGCCCGGCGGGTAGGGCACGACCCATTTGACCGGCTGCGCGGGCCAGCTTGCTTGCGCTGCGGCGGATCCCGTACAGAACACGAGACCCGCCGCCAAGGCGAGTGCGATGCGTTTCATAGCTATGTCTCCTTCCCGGGCTCGCCGGTCTTGCCGGGAGCATCGTTTATGTGTATTGTTCACCTAGTGATCAATACGTTTATCAGGTGAACGATTGAAGAATAATAGATCGATTCAGCGGTGTCTATCCATCATGCGGGCCTTCCGCGGCAACGGCCGACCCACGCTGGCCGAACTTGCGCGCGCGGTCGACCTGCCGCACGCGACCGTGCTGCGGTTTCTGCAGACGCTGGAAGAAGAGGGCTACGCGGCGCGCGAAGACAGCCGCTGGCGGCTTACGCCGCTGGTTTTCGAGCTGGGGTTCGCGGCCATGGAGAGCCTGGGAGTGACGGACGCCGTGCAGGAGATCCTGCAGAACCTGGCCGACGCCTATTCAGGCACGTCCAACCTGGGCGAGGCCAACCCCGAAGGCGTGATCATCATCGGCCGCGCCATGGCGCCGGCCGAGCGCCGCCGCCTGGTGGTGATGAACCTGCGCGTGGGCAGCGTGCTGCCGCCGGCGAGCGCGTTGGCCGGCGGCTTGCGCCTGGGGCCGGGGCAGTGGACCCGGTTCGACTATCCGGACAGCAACCAGGTGTCGGTGGCCGTGCCCGTGCCGCAGGCCGGCTCGCGCCTGCTGTCGGTGGGGATATCGGTGGCCGCTCCGGAAGTGGAAGGCAATCGGCTGGAAGCCGACATGGTTCCCGCCTTGCAGCAGGCGGCGCAGACCATAGCCGGCGTGATCCGGGTCGGCGTGGTGTGAGCGCGGCGGCCCGGATCAGTCCTCGGCCGTCCGCGGCAGTTTCGCGATCACCTTGATCTCGAAGTCGAAGCCGTTGAGCCAGGTCACGCCCACCGCGGTCAGCGCCGGGTACGGCGCCACGCCCCAGAATTCCGGCACCACCTGCCAGATCGTCTCGAACCTGGATGCCGGATCGACCATGAACACGGTCACGTCGACCACGTCATCGAAGCTGCTGCCGGCCGCCGCCAGGATGGCTTGCAGATTGCGGAACGCAAGCCGCACATGCTCCTGCAGGTCGGGCTCGGGCGTGCCGTCCTCGCGGCTGCCCACCTGTCCCGAGACGAACAGGAATCCATTGGAACGAATTGCGGGTGAATAGCGGTCGCGCTCATACAAGGCGTGACGCCCCGGGGGGAAAACAACGTCGCGTTGGGTCATGGCTATCTCCATCTATGGGCCGCATCCGGCCCGGGATTGACGATGTAGGCACTTTAGGTGCCCCCGTTGCCGCGATAAACGGGCAAGTCCGTCCATCACTGTTTGTAGAATCCAAATAATCAGGAAGAGCGGGAGCAGAGATGGACCGTTTCGACGCGATGCAGGCCTTCGCCCGCGTGGTGGAAACCGGCAGCTTCACCAAGGCGGCCGAGACCTTGCACATGAGCAAGACCAGCGTGACGCAACTGGTGCAGCAGTTGGAGGCGCGCTTGCGCGTCAAGCTGCTGAACCGCACCACCCGCAAGGTCAACGTGACCGCCGACGGCGCCGCCTACTATGAGCGCGTGCTGAGGCTGCTGGCCGACATGGACGATGCCGAGACCAGCCTGTCCGGGGCGTCGGCGGTGCCGCGGGGGCGTTTGCGCGTGGACGTGCCCAGCCCGCTGGCGCGCATGATCCTGGTGCCGGCCTTGCCGGCGTTCCATGCGCAATATCCCGACATCCAGCTGGACATGGGCGTGAGCGACCGGATCGTCGATCTGATCGGCGAGAACGTCGACTGCGTGGTGCGCGGCGGCGAACTCACCGACCAGTCGCTGATGGCACGGCGCGTGGGCGACTTGCTGCTTGGCGTGTACGCGGCGCCGGAGTACCTGAAGCGCGCAGGCACGCCCGCGCATCCGCGCGAGCTGGAGGACACGCATCACCGTATCGTGGGCTTTCTGTGGGCGCGCAACGGCAAGGCTTTGCCCTACGCCATGCGCCGCGGCGGCGAAAGCCTCAAGGTGCACGGGCGCTATGTGCTGGCGGTCGACGACGGCAACGCCTATCTGGCGGCCGGCCTGGCCGGGCTGGGCGTGCTGTGGTTGCCGGACTACATGTCACGCGCCCACGTCGACAGCGGCGAGCTGGTGCCGCTGTTCCAGGACTGGCGCCTGGATTCCATGCCGATGTACGTGGCGTTTCCGCCCAACCGGCACGTGAGCGCCAAGCTGCGCGTGTTCATCGATTGGGTCGCCGGGCTGTTGGGGCAGTACACGCCGGACCGACCGCGCGCCTGAGACTGGCGCGCGGCGCGGGCCGGCTTCGCGTCTTTCAAGCCTGCTGGCTGCGCGCTCCGCGCAGCAGCTTGCCCGGCAGTTCGCCGGTGGCCGCGCCGCCTTCGAAGATCGGCAGGCCATTGACCAGCGTGGCCACGTAGCCGTCGGCGCGCTGGATCAAACGGCGGCCGCCGCCCGGCAGGTCGAACACCATCTCCGGGCAGTGCACGCGCACCGCATCGGGATCGATGATGTTGACGTCGGCCTTGTAGCCGGGCTGCAGCAGGCCGCGGTCCAGCAGCCCGTACACGCTGGCGGTGTCGCGCGTCTGGCGCTTGACCACATGCTCCAGTTCCAGCAGCGGGCCGCGGCGGCGGTCGCGGGTCCAGTGGCTGAGCATGAAGGTGGGCATGCTCACGTCGCAGATGTAGCCGCAATGCGCGCCGCCGTCGGACAGGCTGTTGACCGTGTAGGGCTGCTGCATCAGCTGGTGCAGGTGGTCCAGGTTCTCGTACGAATAGTTGAAGGACGGGTAGTAGAGGATCGCCTGGCCCTCGTTCTCCAGCATCAGGTCATAGACGATCTCCAGCGGCGCGCGGCCGCTGCGTTGCGCCATTGCGGCCACGCTTTCCTCGGGCAGCGGTTCGTAGTCGGGATCGCTGCCCAGGCGGAAGATCTTGTGGAAGCTGCTGAACAGCGTTTCAGCGCGGCGGTCCAGAAGGCCGCGCTGTTCGTTCATGATGCGGCTGCGCGTGGCGGGGTCGCGCAGGCGGGCCAGCTTTTCCGCCAGCGGCAGGGCATGCAGCGCCTGATAGCTGGGATGCGCGATGAACGGGTGCAGCGTGCTCTGCCACGAAAACAGGATGCCCAGCGGACGTCCGCTGATGCCTGCCAGCAGCGGCACGCCTGCGCGGTGCGCGCGGTCCAGGCTGCCGGCGATCTGCTTCCAGACGTCGGGCGCGGCGTCGGTCTGCTGCAGGTTGAACAGCACGGGCAGGCGGTTGTGGCGCGCCAGCTGCTCCAGCCACGGCATTTCGCCTTCCATGGCGGGATGGTTGGCGGTCATCTGGAACACGCCATGCCCGACTTCGCCCATGACCGAGCCCAGGGCGGTGATCTCCTCGCCGGTGGCGAAGGTGCCGGGCGGATACTTGCGTTCGTCGTACTTGTGCAGGAAGGTGCGCGAGGTGGAGAAGCCCACCGCGCCGGCGGTCAGCGCTTCGCGCACCACTTCGCGCATGGCGATCAGGTCGCTGGGCGAGGCCTCGTCGTGGTGGATGGCGCGTTCGCCCATCACGTAGGCGCGCACCGCGCTGTGCGGGATCTGTGCGCCCACGTCCAGGGCCTTGGGGCGGCGGTCCAGCGCGTCCAGGTATTCGGGAAAGGTCTCCCAATCCCACTGGATGCCTTCGGAAAGCACCGAGCCGGGTATGTCCTCGACGCCCTCCATGACCTTGATCAGCCATTCGCGCCGTTCGGGTTTGACGGGGGCGAAGCCCACGCCGCAGTTGCCCATGATGGCCGTGGTGACGCCGTGCCAGGTGGAAGGGCTGAGATACGGGTCCCAGGTGGCCTGGCCGTCGTAGTGGGTGTGGATGTCCACCCAGCCCGGGGCCACCAGGCAGCCGTCGGCGCGGATCTCGCGGCGCGCCGCGCCGGCCCGGCCTTCGGCCTGGACCACGCGTCCGTCCTCGATCGCCAGGTCCGCCTGGTAGCGGGGCCGTCCCGATCCATCGACGATGGTGCCGCCGCGTATGACCAGATCATGCATTGCGCTCTCCTTTCGATACGTGCCGCGGTTACTGGAGGACCAGGCCGATGCGCTTGATCACCGCGCCCCAGCGTTCGCTGTCCTGCTGGACGATCTGCGCGAACTCCTTGGGACCCGCGCCGCTGACTTCATTGCCCTGGGACACGATGCTCTGGGTTACGTCGGGCGAGTCCAGCGCCTCGCGGAACACCTGGGCCACGCGCTCGGCCAGCGCGGGCGGCATGTCGCCGGGGCCGAAGATGCCTTGCCAGCCGACGATGTCCAGCCCGGGTATGCCTTGCTCCTTCAGGGTGGGCAGGTCCGGCAGCACGCTCAGGCGGCGGTCGGTGGCCGGGCCCAGCAGCTTGACCTTGCCGGCGCGCGCGTTTTCCACGGCGGTGGCCGTGCCGTCGAAGTAGACCTGGACCTCGCCCGCCAGCAGCGCGCGGCTGGCGTCGGCCGTGCCCTTGTAGGGCACGTGCACGATGTCGATGCCGGTCTGCTGCTTGAGTATTTCGCCGTTCAGATGCGAGGTGGACCCCGGGCTGTAGGAAGCGAAGTTCAGCTTGCCAGGATTGGCCCGCGCGTAGTCGATCATCTGCGCCGTGGTCGAAAAGGGCGCGTCCTTGTTGGCGACCAGCACGGTGGCCGAGCGCACCACCTGGATGACCGGAGTGAAGTCCTTGACAGGGTCGTAGGGCAGCTTCTTGTACAGATGCGGATTCTGCGTGTGCGTGACGACGATGGTGTAGAGCAGGGTGTAGCCATCGGGGTTGGCGCGCGCCACTTCCTGCGCGCCTATCATCGTGCCCGCGCCGGGCTTGTTGTCGACGATGACCGGCGCCCCGGTGCGTTGGGTGACCTTCATCGCCAGCATGCGCGCCAGCGCGTCGGACCCGGACCCGGCCGGAAACGGCACTACCAGGCGGATGGGCTTGCCGCCGCCAGGCCAGGGCGGCGCCTGGGTGACGGGGGCGGCGGCCGCCGAAAGACAGGCCAGGGCGCCCAGCATGGCAGCCCCGCCGCTACCCAACAGCTTCAAGAACGACTTGCGGTTCATCTTGTCTCCTCCTGGGGGTAGGCAATGTCTGGCATTGCTCTGGAATGAGGTTCACCACAGGGCGCCGGCGCTGCAATCTTCCGTCGCTGCAAGTCTTTTGTAGTCTTGCCTTTGCGCTCAATCAAATGCATATTTGGCGCAATATTGATGAGAAAAATACATGAGCCTCACAATACGGTCGCTCCAGCACTACGCCGTGCTCGTCGAGGAAAAACACTACTCCCGCGCGGCGCAGCGGCTGCATCTGACGCAGTCCGCGCTGACGCGCAGCATCCAGTCGCTGGAGGACTCGCTGGGCCTGGTGCTGGTGGACCGGGCGTCCACGGGCGTCACGCCCACGCAGGCCGGGCGCATGGTGCTGGAGCGCGCGCAGCGCATCCTGGCAGAAACCCGCGACCTGCGGCGCGAAGCCGAGTTGATCCGCGGCCACGACACCGGCCGGGTGAACCTGGGCGTGGGGGCGTTTCCGGCGGCCGGATTCCTGTCGCCGCTGCTGGTGCGCATCGCGCGCGAGCATCCGGGCCTGAGCGTGCACGTCGAGATCGAAAGCTGGCAGCGCCTGCTGGACAAGCTGCTGCAGGACAAGCTGGATTTCGCGGTGGCCGTGACGCACAGCCTGCCGCCGCCCGACGACTTTGCGGTGCGGCCCTTGCCTCCGCAGCATGGCGGCCTGTTCACGCGCGCCGGCCATCCGCTGCAGGGCCTGGGCAAGCCGCGCCTGCGCGCCGCGCTGGCGCAGTACCGGCTGGCCGCCACCGACCTGCCGCTGCGGGCGCGCGAGTACCTGGCCCGGCTGTATCAGGTGGCACGGCCGGAAGACCTGCCCATCGCCTTCGAATGCGATAGCGTCGCGACGTTGCGCGAGGTGGCGCTGGGCAGCGACGTGGTGCTGTTCTGCACGCGCGAGGCTATCGCGTCCGAACTTGCGCAGGGTGTGCTGGAGCCCTTGCCGCTGTCCTATCCCGCCGCCGGCCCGCTGACCTACAGCGTCATCCACCGCGCGCGCCGTACCCTGTCCCCGACCGCCGAGCGGGTCATCGAGCTGGTGCAGGACCTGCTGTCGGGCGCGGCCGCGCCGCAGGCCGTCTCCGGGAAAACGCGCCGGGCGCGGCGCTAGCGTCGCGGCCCAAGGGGGCTGAATGCCTGGGGCCGCGCCTACATCCGCTCGCCGGGCAGCGCGCTGGCCTGCTGCACCCAGTCCATGAACTGCGCTTCGTCCAGCTCATCGTCCTCACGGATATCCAGATAGCGCGTGTCCTGGCTCTTGGACGGTCCGGGCGGCACGGGCCGCAGCTGCGCGCCGCGAAAGAACGCCACCTTCACGTACTTGGTAAAGCAATGGATGCTCAGGAACCAGGCCTGGCCGTCCATGCCATACAGCGGCGAATTCCACTTGACCGCCTTCTGCACGCCGGGCGCTGCGCGCTCGATCAAGGTGTCCAGGCGGCGTCCGAGATCGCTCTTCCAGCCAGGCATGGCCGCGATATAGGCCTGCACCGGCGCGTCGCCCGCGCCCTTGGCGATCTGCGGATTGCCGCCGGACAGCAGGACGGGTTGCGAACCTGCATTCTTGGTGGCCTTCACGGATTTCGCCGTGGATTTTTCTGCCATGCGTGGGCTCCTTTCGCTTGACCTCAAGTCGACTTGAAGTGAAAGACTATCTGCATTCCGGCACGAGATGGACGGGAGTGTTCCCTTGCCCTGAGCCGTGACCAACAACCTGGGAGTTCAAGCATATGTGGGATGAACGCTACGCCGTCGACGAATACGTGTATGGAACCGAGCCGAACGCTTTCCTGGCGGAAAACGCCGGCTTGCTGTCCGGGCCGGTGCTCAGCCTGGCCGAGGGAGAGGGGCGCAACGCCGTCTTCCTGGCCTCGCTGGGCCTGGACGTGCTTGGTGTGGACGGCTCCGCCGTTGGACTCGCCAAGGCGCGCAGGCTGGCGGGGGCGAAGGGCGTATCGATCCGCACCGAAACGGCGGACTTCGCCGGGTACGAGCCGCCGCCGGCATCCTTCGGCGCGGTGGTGTCGATCTTCGCCCACATGCCCAGCCACGTGCGCAGGAGGCTGCACCGCCTGGCGGAACGCTCCCTGCGGCCAGGCGGCATCATCCTGCTGGAGGCATACCGGAAAGCGCAGTTGGGTCGCGGCACGGGCGGGCCTCCAGATGCGGACATGCTCATGGCGCGCGAGGACCTGGAGCAGGACTTCCCGAATTGCCAGGTGCTGCTTTCGCAGGAAATCGAACGCGACGTGGTCGAAGGCATATTCCACACGGGTCCGGCATGCGTGGTGCAGTTCATCGCCAGAAAGACGTGAGGGCGGCCAGGCCCACTCCTCAATCGGGAATCTCCGGTTCGACCAGCCGCATCAGCTGCGCCAGCGACTCCTGCCAGCCCAGGTAGCACATCTCCGGCGGTATCGCCGCCGGTATGCCTTCCTGCACGATGCTTACCTCCGTGCCGCAGGCGACCTGCCGCAGCGTAACGGTGGTCTGCATGCGGCCGGGCAGGTTCGGATCGTCGAACTGGTCCGAGTACCGGATCTTCTGGCCCGGCGACAATTCCAGGTACTCGCCGCCGAAGTCATGGCTGTGGCCCGTGCCGAAGTTGCGGAACGACATCTTGTGCATGCCGCCGACCTTTGCATCCAGTTGATGGACCTGGCAGGTGTAGCCGTAAGGAGGGAGCCAGCGCGCGATCGCGTCGGGTTCCAGGAAGGCCCGATAGATGCGTTCGGCCGGCGCGCGCATGACGCGATGCAGGGTTACGGTTCCGGTAGTCATGGTAAGTCCGCCTTTCAGGAAAGTTGTGCGTACTGACACGACGTACGAGTTGACCGGAAATCGACAACCGAAATCCTGGGGGAAACCCTTAAACGGCACATCTGGTCACGATTGGCCGGGCCGATGCGGACCTTTATTCGATGGGCTCGCGCATCACCAGCACGGCGATCGTATGGTTCTTCCAGAACACCTGGTGTATGCGGGGCGCCAGCGCGCGCAGCTCCTCGGGCCCGGCGCCATCGAACGTCACCAGGACCGCGGGCCGTTCGCCCTCGCTAGGCACCCGCTGGATGCGGTCGCAGGATGGAAAGCCGTATTTCATGAGAAAACCGCGGATGTCCTCGTCGGAGGTGCTTTCTTCCACATGGTTGATCAGCAGGGCGGCCATGAGCGTTCTCCTTGGAAGCCTGCGGGCGTCAGAGGCGCACCGCTCAGAATTTGGCGGGGACCATGCGCAAGGGATGTCCCGGGTCGCGGTAGCCGCCGGCTTTCTGCCGCTTGGGCAGCTTCACCTTGGCCCGCGGCATGCGCTTGTACGGGATGCGGGCGAGCAGGTGGCTGATGATGTTCAGGCGCACCTTTTTCTTGTCGTCGGATTGCGCAACATACCAGGGCGCCACGCCGGTATCGGTGGCCGCGAACATGTCGTCGCGGGCGCGCGAGTAGTCGTACCAGCGGCTGTACGAATCCAGGTCCATTTTGGTCAGCTTCCAGATCTTGCGCTCGTCGTTGATGCGGGCCTGGAGCCGGCGGGTCTGTTCTTCTTCGCTGACCTCCAGCCAATACTTGAGCAGGATGATGCCCGAGCCCACGATGGCCCGTTCGACCAGCGGCACGCCTTTCAGGAAGATCTTGACGTCGTCCTTGGAGCAGAACCCCATTACCCGTTCGACGCCGGCCCGGTTGTACCAACTGCGGTCGAAGATCACGACCTCGCCCGCCGCCGGCAGGTAAGGCAGGTAGCGCTGCATGTACATCTGGGTTTTCTCGCGGTCCGAAGGGGCGGGCAGGGCGATCACGCGGAAGACGCGCGGGCTGACCCGCTCCGTGATCGCCTTGATCGTTCCGCCTTTGCCGGCGCCGTCGCGTCCTTCGAAAATGATGCAGACCTTGGCGCCCGTCTGGCTGACCCATTCCTGGAGCTTGACCAGCTCCACGTGCAGCCGGGCCAGTTCCTCGGCGTATTGCTTTCCCGAAAGCTTGGCTTGCGCCGGCTGCTTGTCCTCTGCTGCTGCCTTCTTCTGAGCGTTCATGATGGCACTCCAGAATATGCTGCGGGGAAACGGTCGGAACGTTGGAATTTTTCACTTTAGCGCCGACCGTTGCCCCTTGTACACAGGCAGGTAGGAGCAGTTCGTTTTATTTAGTGCTTGCGTCGAAACTATCCTCTGGCGAGAAGCGGAAAAGGCCAATAGAATCAATTCGCGCACAGCGCTCCGGCAAGGTCGGAGCTGCGTCGTGGACCATGGCGGTCAGGCTCTACACGGACCCGATAACCGATGTCGCCGCTGATCTGTTTGAATCGGCTGTTGCTGATCGGCATGCTCTGCCTGGGCGGCTGCATGCGTGTGGGGCCGGACTTCGAGCCCCAGCGCACCAGCTGGGTCGCGGACTGGAGCACTCCCGCGCTGCAGCAGGCCAGCCTCCAGCAACAGCAGCCGGATGCCCGGCAGTGGTGGCAGATTTTCGGCGACCCCGTCCTGGAAGCCCTGATCGCCCAGGCCGATGCCAACAACGCGGGCCTGCGCATCGCCGGCCTGCGCATCATGGAAGCGCGCGCGCAGCTGGGCATCGCCCAAAGCGGACGCTACCCGCAATCCCAAGTGATCGGGGCCAATGCCCTGTATCAGCACCGGTCCTCGCGCTCGGCCGAAGGCAATCCGCGCCCCAGCAGCTTCTGGCAATACAGCGCCGGATTCGACATAGGCTGGGAGCTGGACTTCTGGGGCCGGTTCAGCCGCGCCATCGAGTCGGCCGACGCCCTGTACTTCGAGGCCCAGGCCAATCGCGACGACGTGCTGGTGCTGCTGCACGCCCAGGTGGCCGAAAGCTACTACGCGCTGCGCACCGCCGAGGCGCGGCTGCGGATCGCCCGCGACAATGCCGCCATCCAGAAGCGCAGCTACGAGATCACGCAAAAGCTGTTCCGCAGCGGCGAGACCGACGAACTGGACCTGCAGCAGGCCCGCACGCAGTACCTGAGCACGCTGGGCACCATTCCCGAATTCGAAAGCCAGATCATGCGGACCCGCAACGCCCTGGCGGTCCTGGTCGGCCGGCCGCCCGGACCCATGCCGGAACTGGACAACAAGACGGCGGAGGTGCCGCTGATCGACCGCGCCGTGCTGCAGGACGTGCCCGCCAACCTGCTGCTGCGCCGTCCCGACATCCGCGCAGCCGAACTGCGTATCGCCGCACAGTCGGCACAGGTGGGGGTGGCCGCGGCGGACCTCTATCCTTCGCTGACCCTGCTGGGCAGCATCGCCTGGTCCGCCACCTCGCTGGCGGGCACGGCGGGCGGCGCGGCGCTGCTGGCCGGCCCGGTCCTCAGCTGGAACGTATTCGACCACGGCCGCCTGCAGAACAATGTGCGGGTGCAGGATGCCCGCCTGCAGCAACTGATCGTGGCCTACCAGGACGACGTCCGGCAGGCGGCGCGCGAAGCCGACGACGCGGCCAGCGGCCTGATCAAGGCGCTGGAGCGCGACGGCATCCTGCAACAGTCGGCGCAGGCCGCGGGGCGTTCGCTCACGCTGGCCAACGCGCTCTACCGCGAAGGCTATACCGATTTCCAGCGGGTGCTGGACGCGCAGCAGGCACTGGCCGTCCAGCAGGACGCCTACGTCGTGAACCGGGGCGGCGCCGTAAGCGATCTCATCGCGCTGTACAAGGCGATGGGTGGCGGCTGGTATAGCGCGGAACCGGTGCTCGACCCGGCGACCCGCGAACAGATGCGGCAGCGTACCGATTGGGGCGATCTGCTATCCGAGCCGGCGCCTGCTTCCCCAACTGCCCTGTCCGCGCAAAAGGTGCGACCCGATGAGTGACTCGCCGTCCCAGCCCGCCGCAGCCCCCGCGCCGGATCCCGCGAAAAAGGGCGTCCGATGGACGGTTCTGTTCATCGTGCTGAGCCTGGCCTGGTATCTGCTGGCCGACCGCTATACGCCTTACACGCAGCAGGCGCGGGTGCAGGCCTTTGTCGTGCCGGTGGCTTCCGAGGTATCGGGGCGCGTGACCCGGGTGTACGTGCGCAACAACCAGGATGTCGAGGCCGGCGCGGCGCTGTTCGACGTCGACCCGGAGCACTACCGCATCGCCGTGGATCGCGCCCGCGCCGACCTGGAGTCCACGCGCCGGCAGATCGGCGCCGGCACGGCGGGCATCGATTCGGCACAGGCTTCCTTGCGCGCGGCGCAGGCCAATGAGCTGAAGGCCCGCCAGGACAGCACGCGGCTCGAACGGCTGTACCGCGAGGACCAGGGCACCGTATCGCTGCGGCGGCTGGAAATCGCGCGGGCGAATCTGACGCAGGCCATCAGCCAGGTCGCGGCCGCGCGCGCCGAGGTGCAGCGCGCGCGCGAACAGGAAGGCGGCAGCGAGGAAGACAACGCCAAGCTGCGCAGCGCCGCCGCTGCCCTGGAAAAGGCCGAGCTGGACCTGGCCAACACGCAGGTGCGGGCGCGTTCGGCGGGCCTGATCACCGACCTGCGCACCGACACCGGGCAGTTCGCGGCCGCCGGCAACCCCGTCATGACGCTGATCGCGATCCACGACGTCTGGATCAGCGCTGAAATGACCGAGAACAACCTGGGCCACGTAGAGCCCGGCACGCCGGTGTCCATCATCCTGGACGCGCTGCCCGGGCAGATCTTCAAGGGCCGCGTGCGCAGCGTCGGGTATGGCGTCAATGTGGGACCGGGCACGCCGCCCGGCGCCTTGCCCACGGTGCAGAACAGCCGCGACTGGCTGCGGCCCGCGCAGCGCTTTCCCGTGATCGTGGAATTCGATCGCGACGACCTGCCGGCCTTGAGCGGCGTGCGCGTGGGCGGCCAGGCCGAGGTCATGGCGTTTCCCAGCTCCGGCAATCCGCTCAACCTGCTGGGCCGCGCGTACATGCGGCTGATGAGCTGGCTTTCCTATGCGTACTGATCCCGATCCTCGCGGACGCCGCGCGCTGCGTGTGGGCGCGGGCGCGGCTTTCTGCACGGCCATCAGCTATGGCCTGGACCTGCCCATCGCCATGGTCGCGCCGGTGCTGGGCGTCATGTTGCTGGCGTCGATGAACCGGCCCCTCTCGTTCAGGAGCGGGCTGGGCCTGATGCTGATGGCGCTTCTTACCACCGCGATCGGATTGCTGCTGAGTCCCTTGCTGCGCTACTACCCCTTGAGCGGCGTGCTGCTCATCGCCCTTTGCCTTTTTTTCGCTTTTCGCCACGGGCTGCGCGGCGGCAATGGCTTGTTGTCGACCTTCCTCATCATCGGGCTGACCATGATCTCCGCCGCCGGCACCGTCGACTTCGCCTTGGCTTCCCTGGTGATCGAGGCGCTGGGCAAAGGGTTGCTGGTCGCGGTCCTGGTGTTGGGCGGCTGCCACCTGCTGTTTCCCGAGCCGGCGGCCGCGCCCGCGCCGCCGGCGGCGCCCGTGCTGCCGCCCGACCAGGCCAGCCGCCTGGCCTTGCGCGCCTCGCTCGTTGTGATGCCGGCGTTCCTGCTGGCGCTGACCGACCCGCTGGGCTACATGCCCATCATCCTGAAATCGGTCAGCCTGGGGCGGCAGAGCTGCGTCACCGCCGCGCAGGGCGCGGCCCGCGAACTGCTGGGCTCGACCCTGCTGGGCGGCGCGCTGGCAGTGGCTTTCTGGTGCGCCCTCAGCCTGTTCGTGAACCTCTGGATGTTCTTTCTCTGGATGCTGCTGTTCGGCCTCATCGCCGCGCGCAAGCTCTACCGGCTGAGTCCGACCCGCCATCCGCCCAGCTTCTGGCTGAACACGCTGGTGACGCTCATCATCCTGCTGGGCCAGTCGGTGCAGGACAGCGCCGCCGGCAAGGACGTCTATACCGCGTTCGCGGTGCGCGTGGGCTTGTTCATCGGCGTCACGCTCTACGCCTGCCTGATGCTGCGCCTGCTCGAATCGCGGGCGTCGGGCAGCCCGAAGCCTGGAGCGAATCCTTCAACCGCAGTCCCTTCAAACGCTTGACCAGGAGGCAGCCATGCCATTGCCAGACGAACCGGTCCAACCCGCGCCCGCAGCGGGCTGGCGCTTCAAATGCGGGATAGGTTTGTTCATCATCGCCTTCGCCCTGTGGTTCCTCATCCCGGTGGCAGGCTACCTGGACGTGCCAGGCCCGCGCATCGCCGCGCTGACCGGCACCATCTTCATCGCCAACAAGGTGCTGCTGCTGAGCTGCATCGCCGTCATGGGCAAGGAAGGCTTTCAGCGGCTGAAGTCCATCGTGTTCGGCCATGCCAAGAAGCTGGCGCCCGTGCAGAAGGTCGGCCCCGTGCGCCATGCCATCGGCCTGGTCATGTTCTTCCTGCCCATCCTGACCTCGGTGCTGGAACCCTACATCGACGAAATGTGGCCGGGCCTGCGGCCCAATCTGTGGCAGGCCCAGCTGGTCGGAGACATCATGCTGATCGCCAGCTTCTTCGTGCTGGGCGGGGATTTCTGGAGCAAGCTGCGCGGCCTGTTCGTGCGGACGGTGTAGCGGGCGGGCCGCCACGGCCGGAGCCGGCGTTTTCATAGGAAAATGCCGGCTTGCGTTCCGACGCGTAACCTCAGCCATCAACCAGGATCCGCCATGCCGCAACTCGACATCTATCAGGTAGACGCTTTCACCGCCGCGCCCTTTGGCGGCAATCCGGCGGCGGTCGTGCCGCTGCAGGCATGGCTGCCGGACGAAACGCTGCAACGCATCGCGGAAGAAAACAACCTGTCCGAAACCGCCTACTTCGTGCGCAAGGGCGATGTCTACGAGCTGCGCTGGTTCACGCCCGCGGTGGAGGTGGACCTGTGCGGCCATGCCACGCTGGCGTCGGCCTGGGTGCTGTTCGAACAGCTGGGCGCAACGGAAGACGTGCTGCGCTTTGCCACGCGCAGCGGCGAACTGCAGGTGCGCCGTGCAAGCGACCGGCTGGCGATGGATTTTCCGGCCAAGCGGCCCGAAGCGCAGGAGATCCCGCCGGGTCTGCTGCAGGCGCTGGGCCTGCCGGGCGCGCAGGCGTTCTACAAGACGGACGACTATCTGGTGGTGATCGACGATGAAACGCGGATCGATGCCTTGAAGCCGGACTTCGCCGCGCTGGCGGCTTTCGAGACGCGCGGCGTGGCGGTGACGGCGCCGTCGGCGCAATTCGATTTCGTGACGCGCTGGTTCGGGCCGCGGGTGGGCGTGAACGAGGATCCGGTGACTGGATCGGCGCACACCTCGCTGGCGCCGTACTGGGCCCAGCGCCTGGGCAAGCGCAGCCTGAGCGCGCAGCAGGGCGGGGCGCGCAAGGGCCAGTTGCAATGCGAGGTGCTGGATAACGGCCGGGTGATCATCAGCGGCCAGGCGGCGTTGTACCTGCGCGGCTCGATCTTCATCTGAAGCCTGACGGGCCGCGGCGCAGGCGCGCGGCGGCGTAACAAAAGAGACATTGACACGGTTTATGCTCAACACTAGCATAAACCGTGCTCTTTTTTTGACCATTAAATGCTCAACATGAGCATAATATTTCGCGAGGAGACGCGTCCATGGACACCCCCAACCGCCGGTACGTCGAATTCGATCTGCCTGCCACGACTAGCTGCCCCAGCGCCGTCGGCCAGGCCTGGGCCCGCGTGCCCGAACCCTTGCCAGCCAATGAACGCGCCGCCTGCGTGGCGCGCATACGCGAACTGCTGGCGCGTGAACGCGCCGTGCTGGTCGCCCACTATTACGTCGATGCGGAGTTGCAGGAGCTGGCCGAACAGACCGGCGGCTGCGTCGGCGACTCGCTGGAAATGGCTCGCTTCGGCCGCGACCACGAGGCCCGCACGCTGGTGGTGGCCGGCGTGCGCTTCATGGGCGAGACCGCCAAGATCCTGAGCCCGGACAAGCGCATCCTGATGCCGGACCTGGACGCCACCTGCTCGTTGGACCTGGGCTGTCCGGCCGCCGATTTCGCCGCCTGGTGCGATGCCCATCCGGACCGGACGGTGGTGGTCTACGCCAATACCAGCGCAGAGGTGAAGGCGCGCGCGGACTGGGTCGTCACCTCGTCGATCGCGCTCGACGTGATCGCCGACCTGCATGCGCGCGGCGAGAAAATCCTTTGGGCGCCGGACCGCCATCTGGGCGACTACGTGCAACGCCAGACCGGCGCCGACATGCTGCTGTGGCAGGGGTCCTGCCTGGTGCATGACGAGTTCAAGGGCACCGAACTGGAGCTGCTGCGCGCCGAGCATCCCCAGGCCAAGGTGCTGGCGCATCCGGAATCTCCCGCGGCGGTGCTGGCGCAGGCGGACGTGGTGGGCTCGACCACCCAGCTGATCGAGGCCGCGCGCAAGTTCGACGCCGGGCTGCTGATCGTCGCGACCGACCAGGGCATCCTGCACAAGATGCGCGCGCAGGCGCCCGGCAAGACCTTCCTGGCCGCGCCCACCGCGGGCAACAGCGCCAGCTGCAAGAGCTGCGCGCATTGCCCCTGGATGGCGATGAACGCCTTGGGCAACCTTGCCGAGACACTGGAGCACGGCCGCAACGAGATCACGCTGGACCCCGCGCTGGGCCTGCGCGCCAAGGCGCCGATCGACCGCATGCTGGACTTCGCGGAACAACGCAAGCGCCGCGTGCAGGCCAGCGGCGACTTCGCACGCGACACGGCGCTATACGCCAGCGTCGGGCCGGCCTAAGGACTACCGGAGGTCCGCTCATGGAATTCGACGTCATCATCATCGGCAGCGGGCTGGCCGGCATGGCCGCGGCGCTGGAACTGGCCCCGCGCAGGCGGGTCGCCCTCGTGTCGAAGGGCGAGTTGCGTGACAGCGCCAGCAACCGCGCCCAGGGCGGCATCGCCGCGCCGCTGGGCGCGGACGACAGCATCGAGGCGCATGTCAGCGACACCCTGGTCGCGGGCGCAGGCCTGTGCGACTTGCCGGCCACGCGGCACATCATCTCCCGGGCCTGCGGCGCGATCGCCTGGCTGCAGGAGCAGGGCGTCGCGTTTACCCTGGAGCAAGGCGGCTTGCATCTGACGCGCGAAGGCGGGCACGGCCTGCGCCGCATCGCGCACGCGGCGGACGCGACCGGCAGCGCCATCGTCGCGGCGCTGGAGGACCGAGTGCGGCGGCAATCCGGCATCACGCTGCTGCAGGCGCATTGCGCCGTGGACCTGATTCTGGACGGCGCCGCGGGTACGGCCGCGGCGCGCTGCCGCGGCGTGCGCCTGCTGGACCTGCGCAGCGGGCGGATCTTCGACGCAACGGCCGGCCATGTCGTGCTGGCCACGGGCGGCGCGGGGCAGGCATACCAGACGACGACCGCGCCGCCGGCCGCGACCGGCGACGGCATCGCCATGGCCTGGCGCGCGGGCTGCCAGATCGCCAACATGGAGTTCACGCAATTCCATCCTACCGGCCTGCACCACGCGCAGGCGGGCGGATTCCTCATCTCCGAGGCCGTGCGCGGCGAGGGCGGTGTGCTACGCCTGCCCAACGGCGCGCGCTTCATGCCGGCGCACGATGCGCGCGCCGAACTGGCGCCGCGCGACATCGTGGCCCGCGCGATCCAGGGCGAAATGGAACGCCATGGGTTGGAATGCGTGCAGCTGGACATCAGCCACCAATCGCCGCAATTCCTGCGGGAACACTTTCCCACCATCCAGGCGCGCTGCCTGGCGCTGGGCATCGACATCACGACGGCTTCCATCCCGGTTGCGCCCGCCGCGCATTACACCTGCGGCGGCATCGCCGCCGACATGGCCGGGCGCAGCAACCTGCCCGGCCTGTACGCGGTGGGCGAGGCCGCCTGCACCGGGCTGCATGGCGCCAACCGCCTGGCCAGCAATTCGTTGCTGGAATGCGTGGTGACGGGGCGGGCTGCGGCGCAAGACATACTCGGGCAGAAGCGGGCCGATGTTTCCCGCAGAACTCCGGCACCCGACGCAATCGCCGTGCCGGCGTCGCCCGATCTGGCGCGGCTGCGGCGCGACCTGCGACAACTGATGAGCCGGGACGTGGGCGTGCTGCGCAGCGATGCATCGCTGGCGCGTGCGGCGGCCTTCATTGGTCCGCTGCGAGCACAGACGGAAGCGCGGCTGTTGCGCGAGGGCTTGAGCCTGGAACTGCTGGAGCTGCGCAACCTGGCTCTGGCGGCTGATCTCATCGTGCGGGCGGCGAGTGCGCGGGGTGAAAGCCGCGGGGCGCATTTCAACCGCGATCGTCCGGGCCAGGACGCCGTGGATTTGCGGCTGCGCGCGCCTGCCGCAACCGCCTAGGCGCGGGCAGGGCAGTGTCCGGCCGGCCAGCGGCTCAGGAAACCCCGGTCAGCAGATGCTGCGCGGCGCCCGTCGCCGCGCGCCTGAAACGCGACGGCGAAACGCCCATGTGCTCGCGGAAGAAGCGGGAGAAATTGCCGGGCGTGGAGAAGCCCAGGTCCAGCGCTACGGAGGTCAGGGGCTGCTCCTGGTGTACCAGCAGGCGCACGGCTTCTTCGACGCGCACGGCGCTCCAGAAAACTTGCGGCGTGGTGTTGAGCTGATCGCGGAACAGCGCGAAGAAATGGCCGCGCGACAGGCCCACGCGGCTGGCGACTTCTTCGGCCGTGATGGGTTCATGGGCGTGCTCGCGCATGTAGGCGATCGCCGCGCGCAGCCGGCGGTCCAGCGCCGGCGTCGCGGGCATCTGGTTGCGTGGGCGCTCCGGTTCGATCGACGATTCGATTGCCGCTTGCAGCAAGGCCTCGACTTCGGCATCCAGGTCCGCGCCGGGGTGGTCCTGCGGCGCCACGATCTTGTCCAGCAAGCGCCAACAGCCCTGGCGCACCGCCGCGTCGATGGGCACGCCCGGCGCGGCGAAGTGGAATGGCCGCCCCGTGGCGGCCCGCCGTTCGTCCAGCCAGGGCTTGGCGATGTAGAGCACCAGGAAGATGGCCGGGCCCGACCGTTCGAGCAGCCTGGCGTCGTGCGATTCGTACGTATTGGTGCCTAGCGCCAGGTGTTCGCTGTAGGGGACCGGAGTCTGGCCGACATGCCCCAGCACGCGCGCGCCGCCCAGCCACAGGGCCAGCTGCACTTCCGCATGCGCGTGCGCGATCAGGTCGTCGCGCAGTTCCAGCACGACGGCGCGGCCGAACGCGCCTTCGTGCAAGGCGTAGGTCTCCTGCATGTCTGTCTCCCGTTTTTCTTATCGCCTCGTCGCGCAAGCCTGGGCCTGCGTGCGGGCGGGTGCGGCGCTCAGGGAATTTTATGGGCGTTTACGCGTTTGTCCGCGCTAGGTGTATTCACTAGGCACAAAATCTGACTCTGCGATAAGTCCGCGCACGCAGCGATAAGCGCGCCACCGCCTGCGCCGATACAGTCCTGAAAAATTGCCGGCGCGGTGCCGATGCAAACAGCGACTGTTCAGATAAAGGGAGGCGGCAGCATGAGCACGCAACACGTCAACGGCATGGCCGTGGAAATCGACGGCGAGGGGCCGGCACTGTTGTGCATACACGGCCTGGGCGGTTCCTCGAATACCTGGACGCCCGTCATGGGCGCCTTCGACGGTTTCCGCGTGATCCGTCCTGATCTACCGGGCAGCGCTCGTTCGCCGCTGGGCGAAAAGCGCCTGTCCATCGCTACCTACGTGGACGCGTTGGTCGGACTGCTGGACGCATTGGATATCGATGTGGCGCATGTCGCCGCCCATTCGCTCGGAACCGTCGTGGCCCAGCATCTTGCCGTGGCGCATCCGGGCAGGGTCAAGTCGCTGGCCCTGTTCGGCCCGCTGGCCGCTCCGCCCGACGCGGGCCGGCCCGGCATCCGCGCGCGTGCGGAGCTGGCGCGCGGCGGCGACGCGGCCATGCAGGAGATCGCCGACGCCATCGTCAAAGGCGCGACCAGCGCCCAGACCAAGCAGGATCAACCCGCCGTGCTGGCGCTCGTGCGCGAGAGCGTGATGCGCCAACCGCCGCAAGGCTATGCGCAGAGCTGCGAGGCGCTGGCGGATGCGCAGCCGGCCGCCGTCGAGACTATCGGCGCACCGGCCCTGCTGGTCACCGGCGATCAGGACGGCGTGGCGCCGCCCGGCAATGTCGAAGCCCTGGCCGCGCGCATGGCAGGCAGCCGCCGCATCGTGCTGGACGGATGCGGCCACTGGACCACTTACGAAAAGCCCCAGGCCTGCACCGAGGCCCTGCGGGAGTTCCACGCGGCGCTGCGCTAAGCCACGTTTTCCTGGCGTTTCAACATAAGAAATCGGCCCCCAAACGCGGGCCGGAGGAGACCTGTCATGTCCAGAATTGCCATTACCAACGTCGTCATCTTCGATGGCAGCGGCAAGCAGCCTTTTCAAGGCGAGGTGCTGATCGACGGCGCGCGCATTTCGCAGGTCGCGCGCACGCCCGAGCAGGTGAGCCGGGAGGGCGCGCGCATCATCGATGGGCGCGGCCGCTTCCTGATGCCGGGCATGACGGAAGCGCATACGCATTTTTCCTGGAACGACCAGCCCACGCTGGCCGCGATCCAGTTCATGCCGCCGGAAGAGCACATACTCTGGTGCGTGCGCGTGGCCAAACGCTATCTGGAAATGGGCTGGACCTCGGCCATCGGCGCGGCCGCGGCCAAGCCGCGCCTGGACGTGGTGCTGCGCAATGCCATCAATGCCGGCGAATGCCCGGGGCCGCGCTACCTGGCGGGCAGCCAGGAGATCACCACCATAGGCGCGCTGGGCGACAACTCGCTGCCGCACATGCCGTTCGACGAACTGAGCTTCGGCAGCGTGTGCTGTGGCCCCGAAGAGATCCGGCGCTCGGCGCGCACCTTCATCAAGTACGGCGTCGACCACCTGAAGATCAACCTGTCGGGCGAGTACATCGCCGGCCTGCCGGCCGAGATGTCGCCCTTCGCCGAAGACGAGATCGCCATGCTGGCGAACGAGGCCAAGCGCTATGGCAAGCGGGTCGCGGCGCACGCGCGCTCCAGCGAGTCAGTCAAGCAATGCGTGCGCCATGGCATCGAGATGATCTACCACGCCAGCTTCGCCGACGAAGAGGCGCTCGACATGCTGGAAGCCAACAAGGACCGCCATTTCGTTGCGCCCGGCATAGGCTGGCTGATCCGCACCGCCTTCAACGCGTCCGAGTACGGCATCACGCCCGCCATCGCCGAACAGATGGGCTACAAGCGCGAGCTGGAAATCGCCTCGGAGTCGCTGCGCAAGATGCACAAGCGCGGCATCCGCATCCTGCCCGGCGGCGACTACGGTTTTGCCTGGATGCCCCACGGCACCAACGCCCGAGACCTCCAGTACTTCGTGGACTACATCGGCATGACCCCGACCGAAGCGCTCGTGTCCGCCACCCGGCTGGGCGGCGAGATCATGCAACGTCCGCACGAATTGGGCATGCTGCGCCCTGGCTATCTGGCGGACGTGGTCATGGTCGATGGGGATCCGCTGAAGGATCTGTCGTTGCTGGTGGATCCGGAGCGGATCTTGCTGGTGATGAAGGATGGGGAGGTGTGTAAGGACATTTCCCGGCAGGGGTTGGATGCGGAGCCGCTGCGTGCCGAGGCGGGCAGGGAAGCTGCGCTGGTGTTGTGAGTCTGGCGGCGCCTTTCCAGGCGCCGCGTTCACCCGCTCAAGCCTCTCCCACCCCCTCCCTCACGCTAGCTGCCAGCATCTGCGCCGTCGCCGCCGACAAGGTCCAGCCCAGGTGCCCATGCCCCGTGTTGTAAAACACGCCGGGCCGCCTGCCCGGGCCGACGCGGGGCATCATGCTCGGAGTCATGGGCCGCAGCCCGCACCACGGCACCACGCGCGAAGTTCGGATGCCGGGGAAGTGCTTGCGGGTCCAGTCCACCAGGGGCTGCACGCGCTCCGCGCGGATGTCCATGTTGAAGCCATTGAACTCCGCCGTGCCGGCCACGCGGAAGCGGTCGCCGAGGCGGCTGGTGACGATCTTGGCGGCTTCGTCCAGCAGGCTGACGCGCGGCGCGGCCGCCTGGCTGGCGGCGTCGTCCAGATGCACGCTGATGGAGTAGCCCTTGACCGGGTAGATGTTGAGCGTGTCGCCCAGCTGCCTGGCGAACTGCCGGCTGACGGCGCCGGCGCAGACGACGATGGCGTCGGCCTCGTGCTGTTCGCGGCGCGTGCCGCCTTCGCGTACGACGTCGAGCACGTAGGGCGCGCCGTCCAGGCTGATGTTGCGGATGTCCGCGTCCTGCGCGAAGCGCACGCCGCGGCGTTCGCAGGCGCGGGCCAGGCCGCTGGTGAACTTGTGGATGTCGCCGGTGGCGTCCGAAGGCGTGTAGAAGCCGCCATGGCAGGCGGTTTGCAGCGTGGGCTCGATGCTGCGCGCTTCCTCGGGCGACACCGCGTAGCGCTCCAGCCCGCCTTCCTGCAGCAGGGCATTGGCGCGGCGCGCGGTCTCGAAGCTGGCGGCGTCGTGGTAGATGTGCAGGATGCCGCGGCGCTCCAGGTCGAAATCTATGCCTTCTTCTTCCGCCATGGCGTACAGATGCTGGCGCGCGGCGATGGCCAGCCGGGTGGTCTCGATCGTGTTGCGGCGGTAGTTGCGGATCTGTCCGATGAACTGCGCCAGCCAGGAGTACTTGTGCCAGCTGAAGCGGGGATTGAGCAGCAGCGGCGCGTTGTGGCGGCCGAGCCAGCGCAGGCCTTTCATGATGGTGGCGGTGCTGTTCCAGACCTCGGCGTTGCTGGCCGACAACTGGCCGCCGTTGGCGTAGGAGGTCTCCATGGCCGGATAGCGCTGGCGGTCATAGACAGTGACGTGATATCCCAGTTTGCTCAAGGCATAGGCGGACGTGACGCCGGTGATACCGGCGCCAATGATGGCGATGCGGGGCATGATGGCTCCAGATTGAGTGGCCGCGGCCACCCGGCCGCAGCACCCCATCTGTCTCTGTACCTGAGAGCTTCACCCGCGGCGCAGACGGCGGCGGGTTCCCCTTCGGTGGGCGCGCTTGGCGCCTCTCTCCAGATTGTCTAGACCGCGCAGTCCTGTTTGCCTGAGAGTTTCCGGGGCGGTTGCTCCGTCGGCGCCTGCCGCGGGGGCAGGTCTCTTCTGCGGGGTTTTGGATCGACGAGGCGAGAATAGCCAAATTCCCCTGGGATGAGACCAAGGGTTAGTACCAATAAGGCGTCGCATCGCGCTACGATGCATGCGCGCCGCCGTCGCGGCGCCACGGATCCGACACGACAGGGAATGACGAGAATGCGCTTGAACAGCATGCTGCGCACGGGATTGTTTGCGCTGATGGCCGCAGGCTGCGCGCTGGCGCAGGCCGGCCAGGCAGAGACGGACCGCAAGGTCGACGAGGCGGTCCAGGCCGTCATGCGCGAACACGGCATTGCGGGCATGTCGATCGCCGTGACCCGCAACGGGGCACAGCATTTCTACAACTATGGCGTGGCGTCCAGGCAGACCGGCAGGCCGGCCGGCAGCGATACGCTGTACGAGATCGGCTCCATCAGCAAGACCTACACGGCAACCCTGGCAGCCTATGCACAGGTGCGCGGCCGCCTGGCCTTGAGCGACAGTCCGGCCAAGTACCTGCCGGAGCTCGCCGGCAGCGACTTCGCCAAGCTGAGCCTGATCAACCTGGGGACGCACACGACCGGCGGCTTCCCCTTGCAGGTGCCCGACGCGATCAAGACCCAGGCGCAGCTGATGGCCTATCTCAAGGCCTGGAAGCCCGAGCATGCCGCTGGCACGTATCGCACCTACGCCAACCCCAGTATCGGCATGCTGGGCATGGTGGCGGCCAAGAGCCTGAACCGGCCGTTCAAGGCGGCCATGGAGCGGGACCTGTTTCCCAAGCTGGGCCTGACCAGCACCTACATCGACGTGCCCGCCGCCAGGATGGCGGACTACGCGCAGGGCTACAACAAGCAGAATGCGCCCGTGCGCGTGAATCCCGGCGTGCTGGCCGACGAAGCCTACGGCGTGAAGACCAGCGCACGCGACCTGATCCGTTTCGTCGACGCGAACATGGGCTTGAACCTCGCGGATGCCGAACTGCGCGGCGCAATCGCGCAGACACACGTCGGCTATTACCAGCTGGGCGACATGACCCAGGACCTGGCCTGGGAGCAATTGCGCTATCCGGCAACGCTGGACGCGCTGTTGACGGCCAATGCCGGCAACTACAACAGCCAGAGCCAGCCTGTGGCGGCGTTGAACCCGCCGCTGCCGCCGCAGGAGACCGTGTGGATCAACAAGACGGGTTCGACCAATGGCTTCGGCGGTTATGTGGCGTTCGTGCCGTCGAAGAAGCTGGGCATCGTGATACTGGCCAACCGGAATTATCCCAACGAGGCCAGGGTCCGGCTGGCGTACCGGATCCTGGGCGAGCTGGAGCAATAGGCCCGCTATCGCGCGGGCGGCTGCCTCGCCGCGCCGTAGCGGGGCAGCAGGTCCATCACTTCCAGGCGCTTGCACAATTGCGCCAGCCGCTCCATCTTGTAGGCATTCACGTCCATGCCGGCGTAGTCATAGAAGCCCTGGCCGTCGCGCAGCCCGTTGCGCCCTTGTTCCATATTGCGGGCGATGACCGCAGGCGAGGCGAAGCGCGGATCGATGGCATCGGCGAGGTAGCGCGAGGCGTAGTAGAGGATGTCGCCGCCGCCCCAGTCGATGAACTCCAGCAGCCCCAGAACCGAAAAACGCAGGCCGAAGCCCAGGCGCACGGCCGTGTCGATGTCTTCGGCGCTGGCCACGCCTTCCTCCACCATGCGGGCCGCTTCGTTCATGGCCAGGGCCTGGATGCGGGGCACGATGTAGCCCGCGGCGGGGGCGCACTGCACGGGCTTCTTGCCCGCCAGGCGCAGCGCTGCCAGCAGCCCTTGCGTCGCGGCCTCGCTGGTCTGCGGGCCGCGGCTCACTTCCACCAGCGGTATCAGGTAGGCGGGGTTGAGCCAGTGCGCGTTCAGGAAGCGCTGCGGGTTTTGCACCAGTTCCGCCAGCTCGGTGACCAGAAAGGTGGACGTGGTGGACGCGATGATGCTGTCCGGCGCGCAGGCCGCTCCCAGCCATACAAAGGCATCGCGCTTGGCGTCCAGGCGTTCAGGCACGGCTTCGAACACCACGCGCGCCTGCCGCAGGTCTGCCTCCGCATCCTCGCGCGTGCATAGGCGCACGCGCGCCAGCGCAACCTCCGCCTGCGCGGCGTCGAGCAAGCCCAGCCTGCACAGGATGCCGAGCTCGCGGCGCAGATCGTCCCGCACACGGGCGAAGTACCCGGCCTGCTCGGCGGACGTGCGCGATTTGATGTCTATCAGCGTGACGTCCAGTCCCGCATGGATGTATGACAGCGTGATGCCCACGCCCATGCGGCCGGCGCCGACTACGCACATTTTTTCATTCATGGCTTGTATCTCCGTGTCAGCAGCCTTCGGCCAGAAGCTGGCGCATGTCCGCGTGCGACAGGCGGTCCAGGCCCAGGCGTTCGAATGTGCGTCCTTCCGCGTAGAGGTCGCGGCCGGTGACCGCGCTGGCCAGGCTCAGCAGGCCTTGCGCGACCGGCGTCGGCACGCCCGCCCAGCGGCCGGCGGACACCAGGAATGACAGGCCGAGCCGCGTGTCTTCGAGCATGTAGCGGTGCGTGTGCAGGTCTATGTCCTCGCGCCAGTCGCCGCTGTCGGTGAGCTTGCCATGGGCGCCGCGGCCGTACATCCATTCATCGCCTTCGGCGGCATAGTGGTCGGCCAACGGGAAGTGGGGCGCGGCATAGCCCAGGGCCACACGGATGGCGATGCGCTCCGCGTCCAGCGCGTCGGTCACGCGCCGTATGGAGGCCTGGGTGCCTTCGTTGTGGATGTCCCATTTGTCGAAGTGTTCCAGCGGCCCTGCATTCATCATGATGAGCGGCGGATGGATGATGGGGCCGGCGTTCATCAGTGCGCCCGAAAGTCCGTCCTCTATCGGTTCGATGCTGGGGTAGGCGCGCTGGACCACGGCCAGCGCCTGCTTCGACAGCCGCCGCGGAAAGACGCCGGTGGGCAGACGGGTGGCGTAGCCGCTGATCACGACCTTTTCGCCATGCTTGCGGGCCAGATAGGGCAGGGTGCCGGTTTCGGCGAAGGCCGTATCCGCGACGTTTCCCGCGTCTTTCATGGCGTGGGCGAAGACGTAGCAGCCGAAGGTGCCAGGCGGCAGGAACACGACCTGGCCGTCGCGCAGCAGCGGCGCCAATTCCCGCGCCAGCGCTTCGTGGGTGGTGGAAGGCAGGGGAATGACCAGCAGCTCCGCATGCTCCACGGCTGTGGCCAGGTCGCGCACCAGCTGCAACTGCCGCGGTCCGTCGCCCAGCGGAACCTGGCGGCTGCCGCGATAGTCGGTGACCGTCAGCGCGCCCGCATCCCGCAAGCCCTGGAAGGCCGACCAGTCCCTGCGCCACCAATGCACGTGATGGCCTTTCTCAAACAGCTCGGCCGCTGCCGCGTAGCAGCCGTGGCCGCCGCCTATGACGCTGATTCTCATGGTCAAGCTCCGTCAGATGGAGCCTTGATCCTAGCGGCGGCGCGCAGGCGGGGCTGCGCCGAACGCGCAAGCGGCGTTCCGATCCGGCAAGCGAATCTGGCGCTGCCGTCCGACGCCTAATGCCTGCTTTGGCGCAGGGTGTCCGACGGCAGGCAGCCGTAGCGCTTGCGGTAGTGGGTGGCGAAATGCCCGAAGCTGGAAATGCCGTGCCGCAGCAGGATGTCGGTGACGCTATCGCCTTCGCCGGCTTGCGCAAGCGCCGCGTGCACCTGGGCCAGCCGCTGGTTGCGCACGTAGTCGCTGGGACTCTGCTTCAGGAACTGCGAAAAGCCGTTTTGCAGCGTGCGCACGGAGACGCCGCAGTAGGCCGCCAGGTCCATCAGCGATAGCGGCTGGTCCAGATGGCTTTCTATGTAATCGCGCGCGCGCCGCACGTGCAGCGGCAACGGCTGGCGGCGGTCTGCCTGCAAGGCCTCGGAGTAGTTGTGCGGCAGCTGGGTCAGCAGCAGCGTCAGCAGGTAGTCTGAAAAGCCGGCGGCCAGCGTTTGCGTGACGCCTTCAATGGCGGGATGGCGGTACAGCCGGCACAGATAGTCCAGCGTTTCGCGCACCGCCACCGGTCCGGAAGCGTCGGCATCCATTTGCAGGTCGAACACCAGCGCCTGCTTGATAGGGCGTTCAAGCAGCCGCTGCAGCTGGCGCTCCAGCGCCTCGCGCTCGATGCGCAGGATCAGGTTGCGGCAGTCGCGGCCGATGCGGATCACGCTGCGCTCGGACGGCGAGGAAATGGTCAAGCTGCCCGCGCTCATCGACGCGCTGCGCTTGCCCAGCGTGATCAGCCCGGAGCCTTGCAGCGTGATTCGGATCAGGTAGTAGCTGGCGATATCGCCGGCGTCGATCTCGACTTCCGCGCCATAGTGCAGATCGAACAAGGCCGCATTGCCGAAGAAGACGCCGTACAGGCGGGATTGCAGGGGTTTTCCCGGGGGGACGCACATGCGGTGCGACCAGAGGTGCTGGCTGACCTGGTCCTTGATCTCGGCGATGTTGCCCGAGTCCAGCAAGCAATGGCGGTCCAGCGGATTGGTGTCGTTGAACATGCTTTCCTGCGCAGCGGGAACAGTCATTGCGTCAGGCGTATAGAGGCTGGCTGCGCAAAGACCTACAAAAGATGGGCCTGCAAGCAAGTGAGACGCGACCCGGTCCTTGGGCATGGGCAGATCTCACCACCATACAAGGGAAACAAACCATGACTGACGGCAGCCCGCGGCACGGATCAAAACCTAGCTACGCCTACGAGTGGTATGTCGTGGTGATATGCATGCTAGCGTACATATTTTCCTTCGTCGACAGGCAGATCCTGGCGCTGATGATCGAGCCCATCAAGCACGACCTGCAGCTGTCCGACACGCAATTCAGCTTGCTGCACGGCCTGGCGTTTTCCTTGTTCTACGCCTTCATGGGCATACCGATCGCCTTGCTGGCGGATCGCTATTCGCGGCCCAAGATCATCGCGATCGGCGTCGCATTCTGGAGCCTGGCCACGGCGGCCTGTGGCCTGTCGCGCAATTTCGCGCAGATGTTTCTTGCGCGGATCGGCGTGGGCGTGGGCGAGGCGGCGCTGTCGCCTGCCACGTACTCCATGCTCAGCGACATGTTTCCGCGTGAAAAGCTGGGGCGCGCAGTCGGGATATATTCGATCGGCTCGTTCATCGGCGGCGGCATGGCATTCCTGATCGGCGGCTACGTCATCAACCTGCTCAAGAGCGTGGATACCGTTGCCTTGCCCTGGATAGGCGCGATGCGGCCCTGGCAGGTGACCTTCTTCATTGTGGGATTGCCAGGCCTGCTGATCGCGCTGCTGATCCTGCTGACGGTGCGAGATCCGCAGCGGCTGGGCTTGCGGCGCAATGCCTCGGGGCAGGTGCAGAAGCCCGCCATGAAAGATACTTTCCGCTTCCTGGGCCGCCACCGCAGCACCTTTTTCTGCCACTACCTGGGCTTCTCGTTCTATGCGATGGTGCTGTTCGCGCTGCTGGGCTGGACGCCCGCGTTCTACATGCGCAAGTTCGGCATGTCGCCTTCGGAAGCCGGCTACATGCTGGGCGTGGTGGTGCTCGTCGCCAACACCGCCGGGGTGTTCTGCGGCGGCTGGCTGATGGACTGGCTGGCCAAGCGCGGCTACAGCGATGCGCCGCTGCGCGCCGGCGTGATCGGCGCGGCCGGCATGGCCTTGCCGGCGGTGATCTTCACCCAGGTCGATTCCCTGTGGTGGTCGGTGGGCTTGCTGCTGCCGGCCATGTTCTTCGCCTCGTTCCCCATGCCGACCTCGACGGCTGCGATGCAGATCCTGCCCCCCAATCAGCTGCGCGCCCAGGTGTCGGCGCTATTCCTGCTGATCTCGAACCTGATCGGGCTGGGCCTGGGCACCACCGCCGTGGCCATGCTGACTGATCGGTTGTTCAAGAACCCGGCGGCAGTCGGGCAATCCATCTCGGTCCTGATTGGCGTGGCCGCGGTGTTGTGCATCGGCCTGCTCGCCGCTGGCTGCAAGCACTACCGGCGCAGCCTGAACCTGGAGGCGCAGGAGGCGCCGCCGCTTGCGCCGGCGCGCGTGTCGCCCTGAACGCGGCTGCCCGGGTCGCGATGCGGCCCTTTTTTGAACTCTGTTACCTCTCCGTTGAACTGCACATTCCTCGTAAAAGAAATGGTGCCGGGGATGCGCTATAACGGACGCTTGACGCATTACTGTTCCTCCAATTCATGCCCCGTTTTTCCCGCAGTTCGTCGCTGGCCCTGTCCGTTGCCCTGGTGGGCGTCCTGGCGGGATGCTCATCCCCCAAGCCAGAGTTCGAAAAAGAAGACTTCACCCAGAACAACACCTACTCGCGCACCGTCGAAGCAAGTAACGTCGCCGCCTGCGACGCGGGCCGCCGCGCCTTGCTGAGCCAGGGCTACAACATCGACAAGTTCGAGGGTTCGCGGGTCACGGGGCACAAGAATTTCCAGGACGAGAACGGCCAGCATACGCAGATCGCCTTCAACATCGAATGCGCCTCCGACGGCAGCGCGAACGAGCGCGCCACGGTGTTCGCCAACGCGGTGCAGGACCGCTATTCGATCAAGCGAACCAACAGCTCGGCCAGTGTGGGGGTGAGCGTGCTGGGGCAGGTGTCCATGCCGTTCGGCTCCAGCGACGATTCGCTGGTGAAGACGGGCAGCCAGACGGTTGCACGACCCAAGTTCTACGAAGGTTTCTTCCAGTTGCTGCAGCGTTTCCTGCCGGACGCGCAGGCGGCCGCCGCGCCTCATCCGCCCGCGAGCCGTGCCAAGGCGCAGCCCAAGGCCGCGCCGGCCGAGCCCGCGGAATCTCCGGACAAGCCAGCCGATACCCTGAATCCGGCCGCGGCCAACGGCGGTAGCGAATCTCCAAAAGCGCCTGCACCTGGTGGGCCCGCGTCCGCCGCTCCGGCAAGCGCCGCGCCGGCAAGCGCCGCGCCGACATCCGCCGCGCCGACATCCGCCGCGCCCGCTTCGACCGCTCCCGCTCCGGCGTCGGCCCCTGCATCCGGCGCGGCCGCCCCGGCCAGCCCCGAGGCGGCCAAGTAAGGCAGCCTTGCGGGGCACCGCTTGCCGTAGCGCAAACGGATGCGCCGCGCCGACTCGCGGCGCGGTCCGCATCCGGCGATAATCGCGGGCATCATGACCTATCAACTCCTGAAAATGCTCCACGTGGCGGCCGTGGTCGCCTGGCTGGGCGGATCGCTGTTCGTGTCCTTGTTCCTGTTGTCCTCGCAGCCGCAGGACAGCGAAGAAGCGCCCAAAGAACGCAAGATGCTGGGCGCCTTGCGCCGTTGGACGCTCTACGTGACCACGCCGGCCATGGTGCTGACCTGGCTGGTCGGCCTGCACCTGGCCTTGACTTTCGGCTGGTTCGCGATGACTTGGATCTGGATCAAGGTTGGCTTCGCGCTGGCGCTGTCGGCGCTGCTCGGCATCCAGAGCGCGGCATTGCGGCGCATGGCCAATGGCAGCGCCAAGCGTCCGCCGCTGGTGGATCTGTACGCGCCTTTCACCGTCATCGCTTCCGCGGCCATCGTGACGCTGGTGGTCGTCAAACCCTTCTGATCTGCGCGGCGGCGCATGTGCCGGGACCATATGCCCAGCCGCCATAACCAAACGCCCCTGTAATAAGGACTCAACGAACTATTCGTTCGCGGGGTCCGTCCCCCTCCCTAGAATCGTTTCTCTCATAACCGCATAGCCTGAGAGGCGATTCCAACATGACTTCCCGTTTCTTCAAGCGCCTGCTGGGCGCGGTGCTGGCTTCGGCGGCAATGTTCCATGGCCCGGCTTTCTCGGCCGATCCCAAACCCCTGAAGGTGGGCGTGCGCGGTGGCGTCGACGAGCAGATCTGGGAGGTGGTGGCCCAGGTCGCCAAGAAGAACGGCCTGGCCGTGGAGCCCGTGGTGATCACAGGCACCGCCAGTCCGAACGAGGCGCTCAACAATGGCGACCTGAACGCCAACGCCTTCCAGCACATCCCCTTCCTGAACGACCAGATCAAGCAGCGCGGCTACAAGCTCGTATCCGTGGCCAACACGCTGATCTCGCCCATCGCGTTCTACTCCAGGAAGTACAAGTCGCTCAATGAGCTGCCCGAAGGCGCCCGCGTCGGCATTCCCAACGACCCCAGCAACCAGACGCGCGCGCTGGTCATCCTGCGCGACCAGGGCCTGATCACGTTGAAGGACGGTTTCGATCCGGCCACCGGCACGGCGACCTTGGCGGACGTGACCTCCAACCCCAAGAAGCTCAATTTCGTGGAAAGCGCCTCCGTGGTGCTGGCGCGCTCGCTGCCGGACGTGGACACCGCGGCCATCGTCAACAGCTTCGCCTATCAGGCCGGGCTGATCGCCACGCGCGACGGCATCGCGGTGGAGAAGAAGGAAAACAACCCCTACGTGAACATCATCGCGGTTCGCGAACAGGACAAGAACGCGCCCTGGGTGCCTGAACTGGTCAAGGCCTATCACTCCGAGGAAGTGCGCCAGTTCATCCTGAGCAAGTACGAAGGCTCGGTGATTCCGGTTTTCTGAGATCGGAATCGGGCAATGATGCAACACGAATTCTCCATGGCCGAGCTGGCCGACGCCGCACCGCGACCGCAGGCCGTTGATGCGCACGTCGTGTTCGAAGGGCTGCAGAAGCGCTACGAGGGCGCGCAGGGGCCGGTGGCCGCGCTGTCCGACGTGTCGTTTTCCATCGCCCGCGGCGAGGTCTTCGGCATCATCGGACGCAGCGGCGCAGGCAAGTCCACGCTGCTGCGTTCCATCAACATGCTGGAGCGGCCCAGCGCCGGCCGGGTGCGGGTGGACGGCGTGGATGTGGGCGGCCTGGACGAGAACGCGCTGGTGGGGCTGCGCCGTCGCATCGGCATGATCTTCCAGCACTTCAACCTGCTGTCGGCCAAGACCGTGGCCGAGAACGTGGCCTTGCCTTTGCGCGTGGCGGGCGTCAGGCCCGCCGCGGCGCGGGCTCGGGTGGAGGAACTGCTGGAACTGGTGGGGCTGCGCGACAAGGCCGATGTCTATCCGGCCAAGCTGTCCGGCGGCCAGAAGCAGCGGGTGGGCATCGCCCGCGCGCTGGTGCATGAACCGGAGATCCTGCTGTGCGACGAAGCCACGTCGGCGCTGGACCCGGAAACCACGCAGTCGATCCTGGCCTTGTTGCTGGACATCAACCGCAAGCTGGGCCTGACGGTGGTGCTGATCACGCACGACATGGCGGTGATCCGCGAGGTCTGCCACAGGGTGCTGGTGCTGGATGGCGGCCGCAAGGTCGAGGAAGGCGAGGTCTGGCGCGTGTTCGGCAATCCCCAGGCCGATGCCACGCGGGCCTTGCTGCGGCCCTTGCAGCACGACTTGCCCGCCGATCTTGCCGGCAGGCTGGTGCCCGACCTGCAGGGCCGCGCGGGCATAGCGGTGCTGCGGCTGCGCTTTACGGGGCAGGGGCGTCCGGATGGCGTGTCCCTGCAGGCGTTGGCCGCGCTCGGCGCCGGTGCGACGCTGCTGCATGGCGGACTGGACCGCTTGCGCGGCCATGCGCAGGGCAGCCTGCTGGTGTCCGTGCCTGCGGACGCATTACAGGAAGAGGCCGCGCGCGCCGCGCTGGTGGCCGATCAGATCAAGGTGCTGGGTTATGTCGCTGCCGATGCTTGATAAATACCTGCAGGCGTTCCTGCAGACCCTGGCGATGGTGAGCGTCTCTGCCGTCATCGCCATCGTTTTGGGCCTGGCGCTGGCTGTGGTGCTGACCGTCACCGCGCCGGGCAATCTCTATCCCAGGCCGCGCTTCAACAAGGTCCTGTCGGTGACGGTCAATACCTTCCGCGCCATCCCCTTCATCATCCTGCTGGTGGCGATGCTGCCGTTCACGCGCTTCCTGGTGGGTACCACGCTGGGCACGTGGGCCGCCATCGTGCCGCTGTCGGCCAATCTGGTGCCGTTCTTCGCGCGCATCGCCCAGGTCAGCCTGAACGACGTGGACCACGGGTTGGTGGAGGCCGCCAGGGCCATGGGGTGCCGTCGCTGGCACATCGTGCGCCACGTGCTATTGCCGGAAGCCTTGCCGGGCATCATCGGCGGCATGACCGTCAGCGTCATCGCAATGATCAACGCCTCGGCCATGGCAGGCGCCGTAGGCGCCGGCGGCCTGGGCGATCTGGCGATCCGCTATGGCTACGAACGCTACGAGACGCGCGTGATGTTCGAGGTGATCGTGATCCTGATCGCGCTGGTCTCCATCGTGCAATTCACCGGTGAATGGCTGTCGCGCCGCGCCGACCACAAACGCTGATTCCGCGCCGGGGCTGTGCGCCCCGGCCTTACCCGAACATACAGGAACGCTGAAATGTCCGAGTCCCCGCAACACGGTTTTGCCACGCGCGCGATCCACCTGGGCTATGACCCGCTGGACGAGCAGGGCGCCTTGTCTCCGCCCCTCTACCTGACTTCCACATACACCCAGGACGGCATCGAGTCCTTCGACCAGATCCGCCTGGGCGAAAAGCAGGGTTACGTCTACGGCCGCACCCGCAATCCGACGCAGGCGCTGCTGGAAGAGCGCCTGGCTTCGCTGGAAGGCGCCGAAGCCGGCGTGGTGACCGCGTCCGGCATGGCGGCGATTTCGGCGACCCTGTTCTCGCTATTGCAAAGCGGCGATGAAATCGTCGTGGACCAGATTGTGTACGGCACCGCCTTCACCCTGTTCACGCAGGGACTGGCGCGCTTTGGCGTGCGCGCGGTATTCGCCGACTTCACCCGCCCCGAGACCGTAGCCGCGGCCATCGGTCCCAAGACACGCGCGGTCTATTTCGAGACGCCGGCCAATCCCAACCTGCGCCTGGTGGATATCGCGGCGGTGTCCGCCATTGCCCGCGGCAAGGGGCTGCTGACCATCGTCGACAACACCTTCGCGACGCCGGTGCTGCAGCGTCCGCTGGAGCATGGCGCCGACATTGTGCTGCATTCGGCCACCAAGTACCTGGGCGGCCACGGCGACCTGCTGGCCGGCGCCGTGCTGGGGCGCAAGGAACACATCGACGCCATCCGGCTGCAAGGGCTGCGCTACTTCACGGGCGCCACCTTGTCGCCGTTCACCGCCTTCCTGGTGCTGCGCGGCATCAAGACGCTGGAGCTGCGCGTGGCGCGCCACAGCGAATCCGCCTTGAAGGTGGCCAGGCTGTTGCGCGAGCATTCCGCGGTGGCCGACGTGTTCTATCCCGGCCTGGCGGATACGGCGGGCGCGGAGATCGCGCGTCGCCAGCAATCGGCCGGCGGCGGCCTGGTCGCGTTCGAACTCAAGGGCGGACTGGCGGCGGGGCGCGCGCTGCTCAACAACCTGAAGCTCGCGCGCATCGCGGTCAGCCTGGGCGATCCCGAAACCCTGATCCAGCATCCCGCGTCCATGACGCATGCCAGCTACTCGGCCGAGGATCGCGAACGCTACGGGCTGTCGGAGGGCTTGCTGCGGCTGTCGGTGGGCCTGGAGACGCCCGAGGACATCCTGGCCGATCTCAAGCAGGGCCTGGACCGGGTGTAGCGGCTGCGCGCCGCCACGCCACCCATTCCCCACTGTCCTCGAAGTTGCGTGGCCCGCGCGCGGCGGCGGCCAGCCCCGCGCGCAGTGCGTTCATGTCCAGCCCGGGCATGTTCCGTTGCAGGGCGGGAGGCAGCCGTTCGGCGTCCAGCGTGGCCTCGTCGAACTCCATGGCCATCAGCCCGCCGCCGTCGCTGGGCACGCGCAGGAACCACAGGCCTTCCATGTAGTCGCCCGACCAGGGGTCGGGAAAGACGGCCTGCGTATAGCGGAAGCCGAATTCATGGATCTCGCTCCAGGGCCAGAATTCCCGCTGGCCCAGCGCGCGCGCCAGTTCGCTGCTGCGCGTGAAGCCGGCTTCATCGAAGCTCAGGGTTTCGCGCAGGGGATCTTGGGGCGGGGTCGGGCCAGCTAATAGCCGTTTGATGAATGACCACATGGCGCAGGGGCGGGTGACGGGAGGCCAGTGTAGCGGCCTTGCGCTCTGCAAAAATGTTACAACGTTTGATCGAAGTCAAATCCGCAGGGCTGGGCTCGGAGTAGCGTTTGCGCTTTTCCCGACAGCGGCCCCAGGCGCAAGCCTGACAGGCGCGGGCAGGACGATCAGCGTAGCGAGGACAGGATCGATGACAGACAAGACAACGCCAGCCACCGAACAAGCCGTAGCCGAGACGCCGCGCAAGCGCGCGGCCAAGCGGACCGCAGGCGCTGACACCAGGGCGGTCACCAAGCCGGCCGTCAAGACGGTAGTCAAGACCGTCGTCACGCCAGTGACCACCAGCCGCAAGCCGCGCGCGGCCAAGACGCCCGCGGCGGGCGACGCCGTGTCGGCCGCGGCCGCCGCCGAGCCGGCTCTCGATGTGCGCAAGCGCGTCGTCGCGCGCCAGGACGCCGCGCGTCAGGAGACGGTGGCCGTGCTGGCCGATATCGCCCGTCGCTACAACGTCAGCGCACCGGCCCAGGCGCGCGAGGCGCTGCGCTCGGTCATCGAGGAACTGTCGCCGGACGACGCGCAGGCCGTGCATCGCGCGCTGCTGGAAGCCAATTCGGCAGCGCCGCGCACGCGCCGCAATCCTGACGATGAACTGGCCGCGGACTGGCGCGAAGGCATCTATCCCTATCGCCACCGCATGCTGCGCCGTAACTACGAAAAGCAGAAGTACAACCTGCAGGTCGAACTGCTGAAGCTGCAGGCCTGGGTCAAGGCCACCGGCCAGCGCGTCGTGATCCTGTTCGAAGGCCGCGACGCCGCCGGCAAGGGCGGCACCATCAAGCGCATGATGGAACACCTGAACCCGCGCGGCGCGCGCGTGGTCGCATTGGAGAAGCCCTCCGATACGGAAAAGGGCCAGTGGTACTTCCAGCGCTACGTGCAGCATCTGCCCACCGCGGGCGAGATCGTCATGTTCGACCGCTCCTGGTACAACCGCGCCGGCGTGGAGCGCGTAATGGGCTTCTGCACCCAGAACGAATACCTGGACTTTCTGCGCCAGGTGCCGGATTTCGAGCGCCATCTGGTCAGCAGCGGCATTCACCTGATCAAGTTCTGGTTCTCGGTCAGCCAGGAAGAGCAGCGCCGCCGTTTCCTGCAGCGCAAGGTGCATCCGCTCAAGCAGTGGAAGCTCAGCCCGGTGGACCTGGCCTCGCTGGACAAATGGGACGACTACACCCGGGCCAAGGAGGCGATGTTCGCGCACACCGACACGGCCGATGCGCCCTGGGTGGTGGTCAAGTCCGACTGCAAGAAGCGCGCGCGTATCAACGCGATGCGCTACGTGCTCAGCCGCCTGCCGTACGAAGGCAAGAGCAGCGATCCCATGATGGCGCTGGATTCGCTGATCGTGGGCCGCGCGCTGTAGCTGCTCAGGCGCCCAGCGCCTGCAGGTTCAGCGTGTAGCTGCGTCCGATCCACACCGCGCAGTCGCGGTGGTCGCGCAGGGAGTCGCCTGTGTTGGGATGCATGAAGACATCCAGCGCCCCGTGGTGCAGCGTCAGCCAGGTGGCGATCTCCGCGAAGCGCTCGGGCGTGAAGGCAATCTGGTAGCTCCACTGGGGATGCGGGCCGACGGGGCGCTCATGGAAGCGCCCCAGCTCCATCTGGCCGGCGAAGCGCGCGGCGATCCGTTCGCGCAGGGCGTGGGCGGCGTCGCGGCTGGCGGCGTCGAAATAGACATGGGCGTGCCAACTGGCGACGGCGCTGGTTTGGGGTTCGGTCATCGCTGGTGCTCCGTCGGTGTCAGCCGCCCGCGCGCTTGGCGCGGATGCCTTGTTTTTGCAGGGATTCCATGACGCGCTCGCAGTGGTCGCCCTGGATTTCGATCACGCCGTCCTTTACCGTTCCGCCGGAGCCGCAGGCGTTGCGCAGCTGTTTGCCCAGCGCATTCAGCGCCGCGCCGTCCAGTGCCAGGCCCTTGATCACGGTGACGCTCTTGCCGCCGCGCCCCTTGGTTTCGCGCGACACGCGGGCCACGCCATCGCCGGCGGGAATCGTCTGTGCCTGTTTGCACAGGCACTGCGCCAGCGGCTTGCGGCATTCGGGGCACATGCGGCCGCCGTCGGTGGAATAGACCAGGCCGCCTGTAGAACTGCTTTTCATGATGGACACGCGCAAAAGTCCCTATCTTAATCGCCGGCAGGCCAGCCAGTCCCGGCCTTACAGCAGACCGGCTTCGCGCGCCAGGGCCACGGCGCGGGTGCGGCTGTCGGCGCACAGTTTTACGTTCAGGTTGCGCAGATGGGTGCGCACGGTGCTTTCGGATACGAACAGGCGCTGGGCGATGGCGTTGTTGGAATGGCCGTCCGCGACCAGGCGCAGCACGTTCAGTTCCTTGGCCGTCAAGGCGTCGGCCGGCGCGCGCTCGGCGGCTGGCGCGGCCGGGCTGGCGTCCACGGGCATCCAGGCATGGCGTTGGAAACGGTTGAACCAGGCCTGGGCTGACGCGCAGCCATTCAACCATGCGCAGCCGACTGGCGAGGAGAAAAAGCGCGGCAATAGCGAGAGGAAGGCGCTGCCTTCGTCAGCCAGCACGCGGCATAGTCCCTCGCGCTGCGCCGTGTCCAGCAAGGTTGTCAGCTGCTGGTGGGCTTGCGCTTCATCGCCCGCGCGCGCCAGGGCGACGGCGCGGAATATCCCCAACTTGTAGGCGCGCCGGACGCGGCGGGCCGATACGGCGCGCGCAATGTCCGCATCCAGCTGGCGCAACGCATCCCCGGGCCTGCCCGTGTAGGACTGCACGCGCAGCATCCCCAGCCGCGGGTACAGCAAGTCGTTGGAAGGCAGGCGCAGCGTTTCGATGCGAGCCCACAGATCGTCGTCTTCCGCGCGCCTGAGCTCGTCGTGCGCGGCCTGCGGGTGTCCTTGCAGCAGCAGCACGCGCGCGCGCTCCACGCGAGCGCTGCCTGCAATCCGGGGCAGGCGGCGTTGATGGCCGAGGTACTCCAGTTCGCCCAGCAGATAAAAGGTCTGCACGATGTCGCCCGACAGAAAGGCGATGCGCGCCAGCATCACATAACCGAGTATCAGATGGTCCGGGTGTCCCGTGTCCCGCCCCAGCGGCACGTAGACGCGCAACAGCCGGGCAGCCTGCTCCAGATCGCCGGCTTCGTATACCCCGGCCGCGTACAGCACGCCGGCCCAGGCGTTGCCGTTGGCCTGGCCGTACGCGCCTTTGCGGGTGGAGTGGACCGCCATGCGGAAATGCGCGCCAGCCTGACGCATGCGGCCCTCCTGCAGGTCGATGATGCCCTCCACCGCTTCGGAATACATCTGATTGAAGGCGCTGGCGGCCAGGCTCTGCGCGCGGCGGGCGGCATCCAGCAGTTGTTGCGCTTCCTGGTAGCGGCCAAGCACGGCTGCGACGTTGGCCATGGCATTGGCCAAGGCAGTCGCGGCGAAGGTGGATGCGTTCGCCGCGGCGGCGATGCCGGGCATGCCGAGCGCGTAGGCCTCTTCGTGGCGATCGGTCATGGAGAGCAGCAAGGGCCGCAGGGCCTGCACGTGCGCGCGGACGTCGGGATCGGGGCTGCAAGCCAGCCTCAGCTCGTCCATCTGCAGCGATGCCTCGCTGGCGCCCCGCGTAAAACAGGTTGCCCACACCTGCACCGCCTGCAGCGCCGGGCGGCGGGCCAGGACGGCCGCGGGCAATTGCGTGAACCAGCGGGAGAGCAGCCGCATGCGCCCCTCGGCCAGCAGCGCTTCCGCGTGTGTCGCCAGCAAGGCGAGGGCCTGATCGAAGTCGCCGCCTTCGATGGCATGATCGATGGCAGGAACAGGACGGCCCTGCTCGGCGTACCAGCGGGAGGCCGCCAGATGCAGCGCGGGAATGTCCGCTGGATCCTGCTGCCGCAGTCTGGATTGCAGATAGCTCGCGAACAGGCCGTGGTAACGGTATTGAGCCGCATCCGCGGAGGAGCGCGACAGCAGGATCTGCCCGTCTTCGAGTTCGCGCAGGATGCTGCCGCAGTCCAGGTCCGGCAGCAAAGCCTGGCATAGCGCCGCGTTCAGTTGCTTCAGGATGCTGGTGCGCAACAGAAAGCGCCGCAACTCGGGCGTCTGTCCGGCGAGCACATCCTGGGCCAGATAGTCGGAGACGGACTGGTCGCTGCCCGAAAAGCGTTCGATGAACGCCGAGGCGGAGTCCTGTCGCGCCAGCGAGGCGCAGGCCAGCCAGAGCGCGGCGATCCAGCCTTCGGTCTTGTGATGAAGCTGGCCGATTTCGGCGCGCGTGATCGCAGGGTTGCGCCGGGCGAAGAACAGGGTGGTCTCGTCCAGCGAAAAGCAAAGCTGGGCGGCGT
Organism: Achromobacter sp. ACM04; assembly: GCF_014851465.1. Classification (NCBI taxonomy): domain Bacteria; kingdom Pseudomonadati; phylum Pseudomonadota; class Betaproteobacteria; order Burkholderiales; family Alcaligenaceae; genus Achromobacter; species Achromobacter sp. ACM04. The sequence goes on along the minus strand of NZ_JACUZS010000001.1, from coordinate 2,104,307 downwards.
CGATTTCGAGCAGCCGGCCGTCGGCCCGCAAGCGTCCCAGTTCCAGGCCGGTGGCGTGACGCGACCCGATCAGCAGCCGGCCCTGTGGCGGCAGGCGGTTGATCAGGTTCTGCACGAAGTCCAGCACGCCTGGCGCGACGATGGACTCGAACTCGTCCAGCACCAGCGCAAAGGGGGCGGTTTGCGTAGCGATGGCTTCGATGAGGGCGAGCGCCAGCGCGTCGTCGGCCTCCATGTTCGCCAGCGCCCCGGGCGGTGCGGCCAAGGGTTCCAGCGCGGCGGTCAGGCATCGCAGAAAGCGCGGCAGATCGTTATCGCCGCGGTCCAGCGTCAGCCACGCACCGCGCACGGATTGCGCGCTCAAGCGGGCCAGGCACTGGGCTAGCAGCGTGGTCTTGCCATAGCCGGCGGGGCCGCGCGCGAGGACGATCTTGGGACTGCCGGGCGCACAGACCAGTGCACACAGCGATTCACGCGGGATGTGGTCGGCGTGGGCAGCGGGGATGCCGAGCTTGCCGCTGGCCAGCGCATGTCCGGGCGAAAACAGAGGGCGCATGATCTGCCTGTTGGGTGAGGAACGACTGCGCGCCGGCTCGGGGGAAACCCGCAAGCAACACGAAAATCGTCGCTTTGGACGAAGCTGAAAAATGCGTGCCTACGATACAAAAGGACTCGGGCCGGGGCAATAGGCCAGTTGCTGCGCAAATGGCGTTTACTCATAACGGAGACATATCGATGGCAATCGTGAAAACGGTGTACGCGTTGGCGGGCGCCGCTATCGTTGCGGCAGGCGCACAAGCGCAGCCAGCCGGCGGCCCAGTGAAGATCGGCGTAATGGCGGACATGAGCTCGGCGTATTCCGACATCGGCGGCAAGGGACTGGTAGAGGCCGCGCGCATGGCGGTGCAGGATTTCGGCGGCAGCGTGTTGGGCCAGCCGGTCGAGCTGGTGTACACCGATGGCCAGAACAAGGTCGACGTCGCCAGCGCGGCGACGCGGCGCTGGTTCGACCAGGATGGCGTGGACATGGTCACCGACTTGCCCACGTCGGCGCTGGCGCTGGCCATCAGCGAACTCGGCCGCGAAAAGAAAAAGATCGTCATGGTGACGAGCGCGTCGACCTCGGAATTGACCGCCAAGGCGTGTTCGCCCTACACCGTCCATTGGACCTACGATACCTACGCGCTGGCCAACGGTACGGGCGCGGCGGTGTCCGCACAGGGCGGCAAGGAATGGTATTTCATGACTGCGGATTACTCGTTCGGCTACGCGCTGCAGGCCGACGCCTCCGCGGTCATCGAGAAGAACGGCGGCAAGGTGCTGGGGGCTGTGCGTTCGCCCCTGAATACGCCGGACTTCAGTTCCTATCTGCTGCAGGCGCAGACTTCCAAAGCGGGCATCATCGGCCTGGCGCTGGGCGGCAACGACGTGATCAGCGCGATCAAGCAGGCGGCGGACTTCGGTATCGGCCGGCCGGGCGGCCAGCAGAAGCTGGTGGCGCTGCTGGCGTTCCTCTCGGACGTGAAGTCCATCGGACTGCCCCTGGGCCAGGGGCTGCTGTTGACCGAGGCGTTCTATTGGGACCAGAACGACGCCACGCGGGCCTGGTCGCAACGCTTCCAGGACAAGGTCGGGCGCAAGCCGACCATGACCCAGGCCGGTACCTACGGCGCGGTGCTGCATTATTTGAACGCGGTCAAGGCGGCCGGCACCAAGGACGCCGACGCCGTGATGGCCAAGATGCGGGAGACGCCCATCAACGATTTCATGACGCGCAACGGACGACTGCGCGCGGACGGGCGGGTGGTGCGCGACATGTATCTGTTCGAAGTGAAGAAGCCGGAGGAATCCCGCGGCGAGTGGGATCTGTACAAACAGGTGGCGGTCATCCCGGGCGACGTCGCATTCCGGCCCGAAGACCGCGGCGGCTGCCCATTGATCAAGCAGGCGATGCGATGATCAGCTATGACGTAACCGAATTTGGTCAGCCGCTGGTTCCCATCGAGCGCCCGGCGCCCGAACCGCAGGGCGCGCAGGTGTTGCTGCGGGTGCTTGCCGCGGGCGTATGCCATACCGACGTGCATACGTGGGAGGGCTACTACGATCTGGGCGGCGACAAGCGCCTGCGCGTGGAGCAGCGCGGCGTCACGCTGCCGTTGACTCTGGGCCATGAGACAGCGGGCGTGGTGGTCGCCGCCGGGCCAGACGCAAATGGGGTTGTCGCGGGACAGCGCTTTCTGGTGTATCCATGGATCGGTTGCGGCGACTGCAAGGTCTGCCGGCGCGGTCGCGAAAACCTGTGCGCCGCACCGCGCTTCCTGGGGATCTTTCGGCCGGGCGGCTATAGCGACCATATTCTGGTGCCGGACGCCCGCTACCTGATCGATATCGGCGACCTGCGACCAGAGCAGGCCGCGCCCTACGCATGCTCGGGCCTGACGTCCTACAGCGCCATCCGCAAGATTGCGCCGGAGGTGCTGCAGGCGGAAACTGTCGTAGTGGTCGGCGCAGGCGGCCTGGGCCTCATGTGCGTGAGCTTGCTGCGCGCCTTGGGGTGTCCGCAGGTGATCGTGCTGGAACCCGATGGGGCGCGCCGGGGCGCCGCGCTGGCCGCCGGCGCCAGCCTTGCCGTGGACGCGCATGCCGCAAACGCGCTGGACGAGGTTCGACGCGCCGCGGGCGAGATCTGGGCGGTGATCGATTGCGTGGGCGCGGCGGGCACGGTGAAGCAGGGCATGGATCTGCTGGCCAAAGGCGGGCAATTGATTTTGATCGGGCTGTTCGGCGGGGAATTGCCGCTGTCGCCGGCCTTGGTGCCCATGCGCGCCATCAGCATCGAAGGATCCTACATCGGCACGCTGGCCGAATTGCAGGAACTCATGACCTTGGTGCGGGAACGCGGGCCGCGCGCCATTCCGATTTCCTGCCGTTGCCTGCAGGACGCCCAGGCAGCGCTACTCGATCTGGCGGCTGGCCGCGTGGTGGGGCGCCAGGTCCTTTGTCCCGAACAACCCAACGCGAAACAGGCATAGAACCATGCAGCTGAATCTGGATTCCGGTTACACCATGACGGTGGATGGCCGCGCGGAAACGTCGGTGCAAACCTTCGATGTGCTCAATCCCGCCACGGAGGAACGCATTGCCACCGTGCCGGACGCGTCGCTGGCGCAGTTGAACGAAGCAGTCGCGGCCGCGACGCGCGCATTTGCGCAATGGAGCGAGACGGCCTTGGAACGGCGCCAGGCAGCGCTTCTTGCCATGGCTGACAGACTGGAGGAATACACCGAAGGCTTCATGCGCCTGCTCACGCGCGAGCAGGGCAAGCCTCACGCCGACGCGCGCGCCGAGGTCGGCCGTTGCGTCGCCTGGCTGCGCGCGACCGCGGCGCGCGATCTGCCCGCCACGCGGCTGGACGACGGCACCGGCCGCGTGTTCGAGACTCGCCATGTGCCTATCGGCGTGGTGGCGGCGATCGCGCCTTGGAATTTTCCGATGACGCTGGCCATCTGGAAGATCGCCCCGGCCTTGCTGGCGGGCAACACCGTCGTGTTGAAGCCGTCGCCATTCACGCCGCTGACTTCGCTCAAGATGGGCGAACTGTTTCGCGACCTGCTGCCGCCAGGCGTGCTGAACGTGGTGTGCGGCGGAGACCGGCTGGGGCCCTGGCTGACCGAGCATCCGGGCATCGACAAGATCGCCTTTACCGGCTCGACCGCGACGGGCAGGCGCGTCATGCAGAGCGCATCCGGCAGGCTCAAACGCATCACGCTGGAACTGGGCGGCAACGATGCCGCCATCGTGCTGCCGGACGTGGACGTGCGCGAGACGGCCGCCAAGCTGTTCTGGGGAGCGTTCCGAAATTCGTCGCAGTTTTGCCTGGCCACCAAACGGCTGTATGTGCATGAATCCATCTATGACGAGTTCGCCGCGGCGTTGGTGGAACACGCCCGGGGCGTCGTCATGGGAGATGGCGCGCAGCCGGGGACTGGCCTGGGGCCGATCCAGAACCGCCCGCAGTACGAGCGGGTCAAGGATCTCATCGCGGATGCGCATCGCAACGGCGTGCGCTTTCTGGCCGGTGGCGACATTCCGCAAGGCAAGGGCTATTTCGTGCCGGTCGCCATTCTGGACAATCCGCCGGACGATGCGCGCAGCGTGGTGGAAGAGGCGTTCGGACCGGTGCTGCCCTTGCTGAAATACCGGGACATCGACGAGGTCGTCCAACGCGCCAATGACACAGACTATGGACTGGGCGGGTCGGTGTGGTCCAAGGACCTGGCGCTGGCGCGGTCCATCGCGCGGCGCCTAGAAACCGGCACGGTATGGATCAACCATATCCACGCCATGTCGCCGGACGTGCCGTTCGGCGGGCGCAAGCAGTCCGGGTTGGGCGTGGAGAATGGGCTGGAAGGGCTGCTGGAGTACACCAGCGTGCAGACAGTGGCGGTGTTGGGGGACGAGGCTGCTTGAGCGCCGTGGAAGACGGCCGGGACATGCGTACGCGTTCCGGCGGCGCCCGGGGACTTACTTGCCCCGCATCTGGTCTATCAGCCGCCGGTCGCGCTTGGTCGGGCGTCCGGCTTCTATGCCCAGCGCGGGCTCGGGCGCCAGGCGGCGCATTTCCGCTGCGCGCTCACGCGCCGACACGCTTTCGGGCGTTTCCTCGTAGAGCTGGCGCGCGACGGGGGCGGGGCCGCGCACGCCGCTGACGGCCATCACCCGTACATGCAGCGCCGGGTCCTCCTTGCGCACTGTGACCAGATCGCCTGGCGCGACTTCGCGCGCGGGCTTGGCGGGCTGGTCGTTCACCAACACCCGGCCCTTGCCGATTTCCTGCACGGCCAGGCTGCGCGTCTTGTAGAAGCGCGCGGCCCATAGCCACTTGTCTAGCCGGATCTTGTCCATGGTTCCTTACCTGCCGGTATTGCTGCTCAGGCGCTCATGATAGCCGCCGTGGCCCGTCTTGCTGTCAGACGGCTTTCGATCGCCCCGCCGGAACGCTTAAGCCAGGCTTAAAACGGCTCCTGCGCCGGAACTCGATGCGTGCGTCTCGTCTAACCAGAAACGCGTATCGGAGGGCAATCGACTCATGGACCTGAACTGGCAGCAGCAACTGGCGGAAAGCGGGCTCTGGTTGGCGCGCGCGTTCGGCATTTCGGCCGTCGCGCTGGTGCTGGTCGGGGGCTTGCTTGCGCGCTACACGGACTGGGGACGCAAGTTCTGGCGGTTGGCGCGGCCGTATCTCGATCCCAGGCGCAGCTGGCGGCCCTTGTTGACGCTGGCGCTGCTGTTGTTCCTGGCGATGTTCGCCGTGCGCATGACGGTGTTGTTTTCGTTTTGGTACAACGGCTTCTACAGCGCGTTGCAGGCATTGGATCAGAGCGCCTTCTGGCGCTTTTTGGGCATCTTCTCGGTGCTGGCCTGTGTGCACGTGATGCGCACCCTGGCCGACAGTTATGCCGGGCAGGCTTTCGACATCCGTTGGCGCGTGTGGCTCAACGACAGGCTGACCCGCGACTGGCTGGGCGCGGGCGCCTACTACCGCGGCCATTTCGTCGACTCTCCGGTCGACAACCCCGATCAGCGCATCGAACAGGACATCGCCATGTTCGTGACGGGGTCGCGCACGCTGGCGATCGGCGCGCTGAGCGCGGTCGTCTCGCTGGTGGCGTTCACGTCCATCCTGTGGGGCCTGTCCGGCGCCTTGACGGTGGCGGGCGTGGAGATCCCGCGCGCCATGGTGTTCATGGTGTACCTGTATGTGATCGTGGCGACGCTGTTCGCGTTCAAGATCGGGCGTCCGTTGATCAAGCTGAATTTCCTGTCCGAGCGCCTGACGGCGAACTTCCGCTACGCGCTGGTGCGCCTGCGCGAGAACGCCGAGAACGTGGCGTTCTATCAGGGTGAGAACGTGGAGCGTGCCACCTTGTGGACGCGTTTCTCGGCCTACATCGCCAACTTGTGGGCGCGCGTGTACCGGGGGCTGAAGTTCGACGGCTTCAACCTGTCGGTGAGCCAGGTGGCCGTGGTGTTCCCATTCATCCTGCAGGCGCCGCGCTTTTTCAGCGGCGCGATCAAGCTGGGCGACGTGATCCAGACTTCGCAGGCCTTCGGGCAGGTGCAGGATTCCTTGTCGTTCTTCCGCACCTCCTACGACACCTTCGCGCAGTACCGCGCGACGCTGGACCGGTTGAACGGCTTTCTGGACGCCAACGAAGCTGCGCGCGTGTTGCCTTCGGTGCGGACGGAGAGCCTGCCGGACGGCCTGGATATCGAATCCGTGCAAGTGTCGCGCCCCGACGGCACGGTGCTGTTGCGCGACCTGAACCTGAACTTGCGGCCGGGCCAGGCCCTGCTGATCAAGGGACCGTCGGGCAGCGGCAAGACCACCTTGCTGCGCGCGCTGGCGGGCCTGTGGCCCTATGCGCAGGGTGCGGTGCGCCGGCCGCAGGGCGCCTCTGCCTTGTTCCTGTCGCAGCGGCCCTATCTGCCCCTGGGCGACTTGCGCGGCGCGGTCGCGTATCCGGGATTGGCGCAGCCCGAGGACGATGCGCGCCTGGCCGACGCGCTGCGGCTGGTCAACCTTGGACATCTGGCCGGGCGCCTGGATGAAGTCGCGGATTGGTCGCGCATGCTTTCCATCGGCGAACAGCAGCGCGTGGCGTTCGCGCGCGTGCTCTACAACCGGCCCGCCATCGTGTTCCTGGACGAGGCCACGTCCGCCACCGACGAAGGGTTGGAGCATGCGCTGTACAGTCTGCTGCGCGAGGCGCTGCCCTCATGCATGCTGGTCAGCGTGGGACATCGCAGCACGCTGGACGTGTTCCATACGCACAGGCTGGACCTGGATGGCGCCGGGAACTGGCGGGCGGGACCGATGGCGCGGGCGGGCGCTCCGGTAGAGCGCTTGCGCCCGGTGGACGGGCCGCGGCGGGCGGCGGCCTAGCGCGGCGCCCGCCGCGATTCAGGTACCCACGCGCAGCGGACCGGTCAGCTTGCGCAGCGCGGCGACCACGCTTTGCGCGGTGATGCGGCCGGTCTTGGGATTGGCCGACGGAATGTTCTGGATTTCCATCGAAAACGAGGCCGAGTCGGACACGACCTCGACGCGGTGCAGATTGCGTTCCAGCGAGGGATCGGCCCAGATTTCCAGCGTGGTCTTGTCCGGGCCGATGCCGGCCAGCGACACGCTGACCGCCACGTTCAGGTTGGCCGGAAAGCCCACCGCCGCTTCCCGTGGCGAGCCGCGGAAGATCAGGCGTGGCTCGGTGATGTCCGCGATATCGATGTTGTTGTCCGTCAGGTAGGGCGCGCCCAGCAGGCCGCGCACCGGCTTGCGCGTGATCATGGTGACGGAATGGATGACGCCCTCGGCGGCGGCCGTGATGGCGTCCAGGCCCAGGATGGCGCCCGAGGGCACCAGGATCTGGCCGTGGTGCTGGCGGGCCAGTTCGATCAGGTCGTCATGGCGCAGCAGCGCGCCCGAGCTCAGCACCACCATCTTCTTGCCGGCGCGCAGCACGGGTTCGGCGATGTCGCGGAACACCGCGGCGGGGGCGCATTCCACGACCACGTCGCAGTGTTCGTGCAGCGCATCTATGGTGGTGTAGGCGGGCGCGGCCTGAGTCCAGGCAAAGGCCGGCGGAGCCTTGGGATCGCGCACCGCGACGGCGGTGAGCGTCAGGCCGGGCACGCCGGCATCCAGGGATTGCGCCACGGCCTGGCCGATGGCGCCGAAGCCGGCGATGCCGACACGGTAGCTGTTCATAGGGGTCCAGAGTAGGGCCGCGGCGCGCCGCGGGCGGTTCGGAAAGGGGCTGGGCGCCGATGCGATGACGCGGCGCCGGGCTGCCGGCCACTGTAGCCACCGTGCCGGCAGGCGTCAATGCGGAATGGCGACTATGCCCGGCTACACTTTGCGCTTGAGCCTACAGGAGTCGAGGCATGCACATCCTTCCCGAAACACCGGACGACCGCGAGGCGATCTTCACGCTGACGCAGGCCGCCTTCAAAGACAATCCCCACAGCCAGCAGACCGAGGGCTACATCACCAACGCGCTGCGCGAGGCCGGCGCGCTGACGCTGTCGCTGGTGGCGCGGGTGGACGGGCGTGTCGCGGGCCATGTCGCGTTTTCTCCGGTGACGATCAGCGACGGTTCGGCGGACTGGTACGGCCTGGGGCCGGTCGCGGTGCTGCCGGAACTGCAAGGCCGGGGCATAGGCGCGGCCTTGATCCGGGACGGTCTGGCGCGCTTGAAGGCATTGGGTGCGGCGGGCTGCGTGGTGATGGGCGATCCGGCGTACTACACGCGATTCGGTTTTGCGCAGACGCCCGCGCTGACGTATCCCGGCGTGCCGCCGGAGTACTTCATGGCGCAGGTCTACACGGGTGCGGCGCATGGGGACGTTTCCTATCACCAGGCGTTCGAAGCGACCGCGTAGCCGGCGCGGGCAGGGGGCGGCAGCGTGAATTCCGGCCCCGCGTAGTCGGATGCAATGTCCAGGGTTCCCGCTGCGAGCCGGCCCGCCCACTCATCCAAAATACGGCGTTCTTCCGCGCCGACTTTCGTGCCCAGCACCAGCCGCAGCGACGCGGCTTCCTCCAGGCCGTAACGGGTCACGCGGCTCACCGCCAGCGCGCCCGCGGCATGGTCGGCGGCGGCGCGCTGCACGCACAGTCCCGAATCGGCCAGCGCCGATGCCAGATAGACCTGCGGGTCGCGCGCCACCCAGTCCAGCACATTGCCGATCTGCCACACGCCCGTTTCGCGGCACACGCGCGTCACGCCATCGCGGCCGCCGTCCATCATGGCAAACAGTACGCGGGCGTCGCGTGCGGACAGCGCGCGGGCCCAGGCCGCGCCCAGCGCCGGATCGTGCTGGTTGCCGCAGAAGGCGGTCAGCGGATCCTGGCCCGTGACGCGCCGCACGCCATCGGCATAGGCGGCGCGGCCCTTCAGGCCGGGCCGCACTTTTTCGCCGGACAGATGGGCGGCCCGCCCGTTGGCCGCGCGCAGGCCCGCCAACACCCCGGCAAGAAAAGCCGAGTGCTCTTGCTGGATCTCGTATGACGCGACGTTGGCGGCGGTGTGGTGCCCCTGCGTGATGGCGAACTGCGTGCGCGGATAGCGTGGCGCCACCTCGGCCACGGGCGCATCGCCCTGGCCGCCATGCACGATGACCAGGTCGGGAGCGGTGGCGCAAAGCTGTGCGAGGCGTTCGGCGCGCGCGGCGGCGTCGTGGTCGGCGATCCATTCCAGCTGCAAGGGCTGACCCGCTTGCGCGGCGCGTTCCGCGCCACGCACGGCCGCTTCGTTGAAGCCGCCACGGCCCGGATGGCCGAACAGCACAAGCACGCGGCGGGCGCTCACAGGCTGGCTCCCGTGGCGCGCACCACCGGTCCCCAGGCTGCGGCCTGGCGGCGGACGAAGTCGGTGAACTCGGCGGGGGATTTTTGCGCCAGCACGAAGCCCTGTCCTTCCAGTTTTCCGCGGATTTCCGCCGTGGCCAGCACCTGCGCGATGGCTTCGTTCAAGCGCTGAGAGACCGTGGCCGGCAAGCCGGCGGGACCGGACAGGCCGACGAAGTTCTCGGCGATCAGGCCCGGATAGCCCAGCTCGCCCACTGCGGGGATGTCGGGCGCCTGCGGCACCGGCTTGCTTGTGGTGACCGCCAACAGGCGCAGTTGGCCGGATCGCAGGAACGGCAGGTTCTGCGGCAACGCGTCCACCGCGAAGCGAATCTGGCCGCCCAGCAGATCGTTGCGCATGGCGCCAGATCCCTTGTACGGAATGTGCTGCAGGCGCGCGCCGGTTTGCCGGGCATACAGCTCGCCCACGATCTGGCCCACCGACGCCAGTCCGCCGCTGCCGTACTGCACCGGCTGGTCCTGCGCGCGGATCCAGGCGGTCAGCTCCGCAAAGCTGGATACCGGCACGGAAGGATGGACGACGAACACGGTGGGCACCGCGCCCAGGTACGCGATATGGTCGAAGCTGGCGAGCGCGTCGTATCCGCCTTGCGGCATCAGGGCGGGAGAAATGGACAGCGGCGCCGAGTTCGACATCAGCAGCGTGTAGCCGTCGTTGGGCGCCTGCGCGACCAGGCTCGCGCCTATGGTCGAGCCCGCGCCGGGCTTGTTTTCGATGACGATGGGCTGGCCCAGCCGTTCGGCCAGCGTGGGCGCGATGAGGCGCGCGGCGATGTCGCTCGCGCCGCCGGGCGGGAAGGTGACGATGAGCCGGATCGGACGCTCGGGCCAGGCGGATGCGCGCGCGATGCGCGGCCGCGCCAGCGGCAGCGCCAGTGCGCCGGCAAGCATGAAGGTTCGACGGGAGATCGGCATGGCGTGGCTTCTACGTGACTGCCGCGGGGGCGGCAAAGGGGCGTACTGTAGAAAGCCGGGCCGGGCCTGACAAAGAATTTGTAGCCGTTTGCTTATGCCCGCCGCATCGCGCGGCGGGCATTTTTCAAACGCGCGCGGGGCGCGCGGATCAGCTGCCTTTCTGCGCCTGCGCCATGTAGTCCACGGTCAGGTTCGACAGCGCGCGCACGCCGTTGATGAGGCCGGACTCATCGACGTAGAAGCGCGGCGAATGGTTCGGCGCAGCCTTCTCGACGTCGGTGCCCTTGGGCGTCACGCCCAGGTAGAAGAACATGCCCGGCACCTTCTCTTGATAGAACGAGAAGTCCTCCGACGCGGTGGACTTGGGCTGCAGGCCGTAGTTGCCTTCGCCCGCCACCCGCCGCAGCGTCGGGCCCATCTGCTCGGTCAGCGCGGGATTGTTGACGGTGGCGTTGTACAGCTCCACCACGCGCACGTCCGCCTTGGCGCCCGCGCTCTGCGCGATCATGTCCGCGGTGCGCGCGATGCGTTGGTGGATGTCCTTCTTCATGCCTTCGTCATACGTGCGGATGGTGCCGGTCATGGCCACGTTGTCCGGCACGATGTTCATGCGGTTGCCGCCGTGGATGGCGCCCACGGTGATGACCGCCGGCTCCAGCATGCTGTTGATCTGGCGGCTGGGGATGGTCTGCAGGCCCAGGATGATCTGCGAGCTGACCACGATGGGGTCGATGCCGGACCAGGGCCGCGCGCCGTGCGTCTGCTTGCCGGTGACGTCGATCCAGAACTGGTCGGCGGCGGCCATGGCGGGGCCGCTGCGCCAGCTGAGCTTGCCCGCCGGATAGGCGCTGGACACGTGCAGGCCGAAGATGGCGTCCACCTTGGGATTCTCCAGCACGCCTTCCTGCACCATCATCTTGGCGCCCCAGATCTTCTTGCCGTCGGGCTCGAAGTCGGCGGGGCTTTCCTCGGCGGGCTGGAAGATGAACTTCACGCTGCCGGGGAGCTGGTCCTTCATGCCGGCCAGGACTTCGGCCGTGGCCATCAGGATGGCGGTGTGGGTGTCGTGGCCGCAGGCATGCATCACGTCCACTTCCTTGCCCAGGTAGGTGCCCTTGGCCTTGGACGCGAAGGGCAGGTCCACTTGCTCCTTGACGGGCAGCGCGTCCATGTCGGCGCGCAGCGCCACCACCGGCCCGGGCTTGCCGCCCTTGAGCACGGCGACCACGCCAGTGCCGGCAACGCCGGTTTTCACTTCCATGCCAAGCGCGCGCAGGTGATCGGCGACCAGCTTGGCGGTGCGGTTTTCCTGGTTGCCCAGTTCGGGGTGTTCGTGGATATCTCGGCGCCAGGCGATGAGCTTGTCTTCGATGGCCTTGGCGCGTTGATCGATCTGCGCGGCCAATGCCGGATTGGGCGCGGGGACCAGCGGGCCTTGCGTGCCGGGCGCGCTTTGCGCGGCGGCCGGACCCGCCATCAGCAGGTGGGCGGCGAGCGCCAGCGGGGCCAGGCGGAACAGGGGTTTGCGGTAAGGCATGCTTTGCTCTCCTCGTGGTTGTTAACCTGTTATTGGACGAGGATCTTACCGAAGCGCAAGACGGCGCGAGCGTTTGTTACCAACGCTTAAAAACAGGCTGTTTTGATTCCGGCCGATGGAATTCCGCGCGCCGGAATCCGCGAGTCATGCGGCGTGCAGGACGTTCTTTGCGCCGCGCGCGAGGAACAGCAGCAACAGTGCCGCCAGCAACGATGCGGCGCCTGCGAAAAGCATGGCGGCATGGAAGCCGCCGGCCAGCGCGGCGGCGGCCAGTTCGGCCGCATTGGCGGGTTGCGCCGGCAGTTCATGCAAGGTGATGGCGGCCCGCGCCAGCGCCTGCGCGTCGGGCGCGCCCCGTTGCGCGAGCGAGGCCGTCAGCGCTTCGATGGCGCGTCCGCTCATCAGCGCGCCCAGGAGCGCGATGCCTATCGTCATGCCGGTCTGGCGCAGCGCATTCATGGTGGCGGAGACCATGCCGGAACGCTCGCGCGGCACCGTGGCCATCACGGCCATGCTGGTCGACGGCACGGCCAGGCCGGTGCCCAGGCCCAACAGGACCAGCAGGGAGCCGGACACGAGGTAAGGCGTGTGCGCTTCGAAGCGCGTCATGCCCAGCATGGCCAGGCCGATGAAGGCGAAGCCCGCGATCATCAGGCGCGGCAGGCCAAAGCGCAGGTTGAGCCGGCCGAACACCAGCGACACCAGCCCGGCCGCGGCGAACTGCGGCGCCAATTGCCAGCCGGTGGCCAGCGGCGACAACCCCTGAACGTGTTGCAGATAGAGCGAAAAGAAGAACAGGCTGCTGTAGGCGGAAAAGCCCAGCACGAAGGAGGCGAAGTTGGTGATGGCGAAGCCGGCATCGCGGAACAATCCCAACGGCAGGATGGGCCGCGCGGCGCGGTGCTCAACCCACAGAAAGGCGAGCAGCCCGACGGCGGCGATGGCGAGCGCGACCGTGGCTTGCGGTGCAGCCCAGCCGTGTTCGCCGGCGGCGATCAGCCCATAGGTCAGCGCGCCCAGCCACAGCACGCTAAGCGCCTGGCCCGCGGGATCGAAGGCTGCGTGTTCGGGATGGGCGCTTTCCGTGATGCTCCAGGCGCCCAGCGCGATGGCCAGCGCGCCCACCGGCAGGTTGATGAGGAAGATGCTCTGCCAGTTGAAGTGGGCGACCAGCACGCCGCCCAGCATGGGCCCCACGATGAGCGAAATTGCGTTGCACGAGGCCCAGATGCCGATGGCCTGGGCGCGTTCCTTGGGATCGGGAAAGGCCTGGGTCAGGAGCGACAGCGCGCCTGGAACCAGCAGGGCGCCGGCCACGCCCTGCACGGCGCGGCCGATCAGCAGCGCCGTCAGGTTGTCCGCCAGGCCGCACAGCGCGGATCCCGCGGTGAACAGCAGCACGCCGGCCAGCCAGGAACGCTTGCGTCCATAGCGGTCGCCCAAAGGCCCAGCGGACAGCATGAAGGCCGACAGGAATAGGGCGTAGGCGTCCACCACCCATTGCAGTCCGGCCATGTCGATGCGCAGGGCCGCCTGCATGGTGGGCAGCGCCACGTTGACGATGCTGATGTCCAGGATGGTGATGAAGCTGCCCAGGTTGACGGCGAGGACCAGGGCGCGGCGGCGTGCGGGATGCATGGCGGGATGCTGAGTGGGGGAAGGTGTATTCTATGCATCGACCGACCGTCGGTCAATGAAAAGAAGAACGATTCTCAGCTTTTGATCGCGGCCCTGTGCCTCCTCTACACTGGCGCCTTGCTGCTGACCTTACCCTGGACGATATGCCCGCTGCTCCCGCCGACCCGCTTTCCCTGCCTGGCACGGACGCCGCTCCCAAGCCCCGCACCAAGCCGGCCGCCGTGCGGCTGGACGAGTTGATGGCGGCTGCGCAAGCGCTCTTCATCCAGAAGGGTGTCGAGGCCACCACCATCAACGAGATCGTGGAACGCGCCGGCGTGGCCAAGGGCACGTTCTATCACTACTTCACGTCCAAGAACGACATGCTGGCGGCGCTGCGCGCCAAGTTCTCGCAAGGGTTCCTGGACCATATCGACAGCGAAGTGCGGGCCTGTGCGCCGGACGATGGCGTGGCGCGGCTGCGGGCCTGGACCCGCGCCGGCGTCGAGGCCTACTTCGACGGCTACGAGCTGCATGACGTGGTGTTCCACGACGCCCAGCATCCCGATCGCGGCGTGGCTGAAAAAAGCGCCGTGCTGGAACAGCTGGAAGCGATACTCGAGGCCGGCGCGCGTGCCGGCTGCTGGAAGCTGGACGATGCGGCGCTGGCCGCCATCGTCCTGTACCACGGCATGCATGGCGCGGTGGACGCCTCCATCGCGCAGGGCCGGCGCGACGCGCAAGCGTTGTCCGGCTCCTTGTCGGCGATGTTCCTGCGCACGCTGGGCGCGGCCTGAAGGGCGCGTCTTCAAACCCGCGCCGCTGCAAGCGCCGCTATTGCAGCTTGATGCCCAGTTCCTTGATCAGTGGTCCCATGTCGGCGCGGTCGGCTTCGATGGTCGCGGCCAGTTCCTCTGGCGTGCTGCCAATGGGAATCATGCCCAGGGTTTCCATCTGCGCGCGCATCGCGGGTTCCTTCAGTATGTCCGCCACTGATTTCTGGATCAGCGCCACGCGGTCGTCCGGAATGCCGGCGGGCGCCATCAGTCCGATCCAGGGCTGCGGCGCGTAGTCCTTCAGTCCGGATTCCTTCAGCGTGGGCGTGTCGGGCAGGCCGCCGAAGCGCTCCGGGCTGGTGATCGCCAGCGCGCGCAGGCGGCCGCTGTCGATCAGGCCCTTGGAACTCGAAGGCGCGTCCAGGCCTACGTCGAGCTGGCCGCCGATCAGGTCGTTCTGCGTCTTGCCCGACGAAGACGAGGGCACGTACAAGGCCTTGATGCCGGCGCGCCGCGCCGTCTGTTCCCAGACCAGGTGGAATGCCGTGCCGATGGAGAACGAGCCCACGCTGAGGTTGCGCGTCTTGCTTTCGCGCACGAAGTCTTCCCAGGTCTTGAGCGGACTGTCCTTGGGCACGATGAAGATGAAGGGCGTGCGCGCCACCAGCGAGATCGGCTTGAGGTCCTTCTGCGTATCGAATGGCAGGCTGTCCACCGCGAAGGGCACGATGGTGACGGACGAGGCCACGACCATGCCCAAGGTGTAGCCGTCGGGCGCGGACTTGACCAATGCGCCGGTGCTGATGATGCCGGACGCGCCCGGCTTGTTCTCCACCACCACGGGCTGGCCCCAGGCAGCGCCCAGTTTGCTGGCCAGCACGCGCAGCATGACGTCCACGGGACCGCCGGGCGGGTTGGACACGATGATCTTGACGGGCTTGTCGGGATAGGCGGCGGCAGCCGCCAGCGGCGCCAGCAGCGCCAGCGCGAGCGCGGTTTGCTTGAACATGGAATTCCCCTTGTTTTGGTGTGTTTGATGCGCGGGCAGCGTCCGCCCGCGGCCCCGCACATGCCGTCCCGGTTCAGGCCAGGATCTGCATGTGGGGGGCCGGCGGCCAGCCTGGCGCGTCGCCGCGGATGAACGCGATCCACGCCTGCTGCGTGGCGTGAGCAAGCTGCCGCGCCTGTTCCGCCGGCAGGCCGGCAAGCATGGGCGCGCCGGCGAATGCCGCCAATGTGTCGAAGACGAAGGGCAGCTCGATGCAATGGCAGGCGCCGAAGGCCGCCGTGGGCGCCACGTCAAAGCGCGCCAGCCAGGCTTGGCGGCCTTGGGCCGCGGCGTCGGCGGCCCACTGGCGCGAGGGCGCGCCGAATACCTCGTCGCCCAGGTCCTGGTCGGCAGCTGTGCGGCCATTGCCGGGAAAGGCGGCCATTTCGTCGCGCGTGTAGCAGACCAGCACGTCCGCGCGGGACGAGGCCCGCTTGAGCGCGGGGGCGATATCGTGCGGCAGTATTGCGCCGTCGAGCACCGGCGCGAACTGGCTACGGCTGCTGCCTTCGGCGCGCAGCGTTTCGGCGACGGCGGGCGCCTGCTGCGCCGCCAGCAATGCCGCCACGGGCAGTGCGCGCGCGGCATCCAGGGAATCGGCGCCCGCGGCCGCGAGGAAGGCCTGTCCCAGCGCATCGGCCTGCTTTGCGCTGCGAAACCCCCGGCCCAGCGCCGCGCTTTGCAGGATGGCGCGGGAGAAGCGCGGCTGGCGCGCCAGCATGGCGCAGATCGAGGATGCGCCCGCCGACTGGCCCATGACGGTGACTTGCTCGGGATCGCCGCCCAGGTCCTGGATGTTGTCCAGCACCCAATCGATGGCGGCTTCCTGGTCCAGCAGGCCTGCGTTGGCCGTCTGGCCAGGCACGTACAGCCAGCCCAGCGCGGCCAGCCGGTAGTTGACCGCGACCACCACCATGTCGCCGCGCTGCGCGAGGTTCGCGCCGTCATACCAGTCCAGCGCGCCGCCGCCGCTTTGCCAGGCGCCGCCATGCAGCCACACGACCACCGGCCGCCGCCTGCCGTCGGCGGCGGGCGTCCATACGGTCAGGTGCAGGCAGTCCTCGGATTGTTCGGCGTCGAAGTCGCCCATGGCGCCGCGCAGGCGCGAGGGCTGTTGCGGCGCGACCGGTCCCGGCCGGGTGGCGTCAAGCTTGCCGCGCCATGCTGCGGGCTGCGGCGGTGCGAAGCGCAGGCGGCCAACGGGCGCCTGCGCGTACGGAATGGCGCTGTAGCGGCACACGCCGCTCTCCTGCACGCCGGTCAGCGTGCCTGCCTGCAGCGACGCTTCCACGAACTGACTCATATCCTGCCCCTTGTTTCTGGTCTGTAGCCCGGCCGCGGCAGGCGCCGCGGCGGTCGGACTATGGTAGGGAGGAATGGGCCGCGCCAGGCATGCAGGTTTTGAACATTGCCATGCGCAATCCGCATGGCTGGGGCCGGAGCGCCGGCTACTTGAGGATGCGCGCGTCCAGGCTGTTGTCCGCCAGGGCCTGGGCCTGCGCCCGCGACATGCCCAGATGCTCGTACAGCGCGTGGAAGTTCTCGTTGACGTAGCCGCCGAAATACGCGGGATCGTCGGAGTTGACGGTGACCTTCACGCCCGCGTCCAGCAGCGACAGGATGTTGTGGTCGCGCATGTGCTGGAACACGCGCAGCCGGGTGTTGGACAGCGGACAGACCGTCAGCGGGATCTGCTCGTCGATCAGGCGCGCAATCA
Source organism: Achromobacter sp. ACM04 (assembly GCF_014851465.1). NCBI lineage: Bacteria > Pseudomonadati > Pseudomonadota > Betaproteobacteria > Burkholderiales > Alcaligenaceae > Achromobacter > Achromobacter sp. ACM04. The sequence continues at coordinate 2,087,267 of NZ_JACUZS010000001.1, read as the reverse complement.
ATTTCGGGTCTTCGGCGGCGCGCACGCCGTGGTCGATGCGCAGCACCTTCAGCAGGTCCAGCGCTTCCCAGATGTATTCCGGCGGGCCTTCCTCGCCGGCGTGCGCAACGCCCGGCAGTCCCTCGGCGCGGGCGCGGTCGAACACGCGCTGGAACAGACGCGGCGGAAAGCCCATTTCGCTGCTGTCCAGGCCGACGGCGATGAACGCGTCGCGGTGGGGCAGGGCGGCTTCCAGCGTGCGCATGGCCTGCTCTTCGGGCAGATGGCGCAGAAAGCTCAGGATCAGTCCGCTGCTTACGCCCAGCTGCTTGCGGCCGTCTTCGAGGGCCTGGTTGATGCCGGTCAGCACTACGTCGAACGGCACGCCGCGATCGGTATGGGTCTGCGGGTCGAAGAACGGTTCGGTATGAACGACGTTCTGCTCGCGGCACTTGAGCAGATAGGCCCAGGTCAGGTCGTAGAAATCCTGCTCGGTGCGCAGCACGTCCGCGCCGCGGTAATAGAGGTCCAGGAATTCCTGGAGATTGCCGTAGTCGTAGGCCGCACGCAGGGACTCGATGTCCGGCCACGGCAGCGCGACGCCGTTGCGCTGCGCCAGCCGGAACAGCAGCTCGGGTTCGAGCGAACCTTCCAGGTGCAGGTGCAATTCGGCCTTGGGCAGTGCGTTGAGCCAGTCGTACATGGGTGCTCCGATCAAAAAGTGTTGCCTGTCCAGAATAACGCGCAACGCGCCGGCAGGCTCAGGCGGTCAATGCGACGGCGTCGGCCTGGATGGCGAGCTGGAGCTGGGCGGCGAAGGCGCGCGCCTGCCGCGTGCTGGGGCGGTCGCGGCGCCAGATGGCCGCCAGCGGCGACTTGCGCAGGACCGGCCGGTCGGCCAGGACCACCAGCTCGCCGCGCGCCTGCCGGATAGCGGCCACGCTGCCGGGCAGCATCCACAGATACAGGCCGTCCAGCAGCATTTCGCGGCCGAATTCCAGCGACAGGGCGCCGATCATATCCGGAATCGCCAGCCCCGCCTGGCGCAGCGACATTTCCAGTTCGCCGCGGATGCGGCTGCCGGGCAGGGCGGTGATCCAGGGATAGGCCACGTAGTCGGCCAGCGTGGCGCCGGGTTGGCCGGCCAGCGGATGATGCGTGGCGCAGGCCAGCACTACCGGATCTTCCAGCAGCGTGGTGGAGCGGTAGATCTGCGGATTGACGGTGGACGAGAAGCGGCTGATCAGCACGTCCAGCGCGCCGGCGTCCAGGTCCTCGATCAGCCGTTCATGCGTGCCGATTTCGATGGTGAGCGTGATGCGCGGATAAGCCTGGCGGTAGGCGCGCGCGGCCTCGGCCACCGGCCAGCCCGCGAACATCGAAAAACAGCCTACCGTCAGGCTGCCCTCGTCGCCGCGCGAGACCGCGGCGAGATCGATCTCGGCCTTGCGGAAGTCGGTGAGCAGCAGGCGGGCATGGCGGCACATGGTTTCGCCCAGCGGCGTGCAGGTGGTGCCGCGGGCGGTGCGTTCGAACAGCCGCGCGCCGACCAGCTCTTCGATCTCGGCGATGGCGCGCGACAGCCCCGACTGTGTGCTGTGCAATTGCGTGGCGGCCTTGGACAGGTTGCCCAATTCGGCGACGGTCAGCACGATTTCCAGATGCCGGATGCGGAGCTTGCCTCGGAACGGTGTCATGGCGCGGGTCGGAGGGGAGTAGCCGATTATTCTCTCCCGGCGCGCGCTTGGCAACGCGGTGCGGGATTCGGCCGGCCGGGATTCGGCCGGCCGGGATTCGGATATAGTTCGCGCCAGACCGATAGTCGGACGCGCGGCCTGGGCCAGCGCGGCGGCCGGCAAGAGCAGAGGGCAGGCATGAAGGCAGCGGTGTGCGGCGCGTGGAGAGTGAGCAGGCTTGCAGCGGCGGCGCTGGCTGCGCTGGCTTTGAGCGGCTGCGGCGCATCCCGGGTCGACGGGGTGTCGGTTGCCTGGCCTCCGTTTCGGGACGGGACGCTTGCGGCGCTGCCATCGGATCCGGCCGAATGCCCGGATCTGGCCGGCGTCTATCGGGCGCAAGGCGAGTTCGTGTCTGGCGACCGCGAGGCCGGCGCATCGATGGACCTGCGCAAGTTCCTGCAGTATCCCCTGGACCTTCCGGGCATGTCCGACAACCCGTTGCCGGAATGGCGTTCCGGACCCGAGGCCACTGTGGCTTTCACGGCCGCCGCGGACGGATGGGAGATATTGGCGCTGGACGGGCAGGGCGCGCGCGCCTTGGGCCGCCTGCCGCAGTTGAACGGCGAGCAGGATCCTGCCGCCCTGCCTGGCGCGGCCCAGCCTTCGAGGCCGGATGGCATCCGGCGCCTTGGCGGTTGCACGCAGGGCCGGCTGTGGATCAGCGTGCGGCACGACTGGCGCCAGTACGAGTCCATGGGTGTGCGGCGCCACGTGGCGCTGCTGCGGCCCGAGGCGGGAGGCCTGCTGGTGACGGTGGGCCGGGAATCCGACACCATCGGCCTGTTGCCCTGGTATTCGAATGAGGGCAGCGTGTACCAGTATTGGTTCGCGCCCGCGGGCCGCTGAACGCGGGCCTGGCAATTCACCGCGCGGTCTGACCGCGCTCCATCCACGAGCCTCATGACCTCTGAAAACCTGTCCTCCGCCGCATCCGACCCGCGCGCCCGCTTCGTCTCCGGGCCGATGGGCCCGCATGTGCTGGAAATGGTCCTGACCGGCTGGGCCAGCATGCTGGCCGTGTTCGCGGTGGAGTTCCTGTCGCTGCTGTACCTGGGCACGCTCAAGGACGAGGCGGTGCTGGGCGCGGTGGGCTTCGGATCGATGACGCAGTTCACCATCATCTCGGTCTGCATCGGCGTGAGCGTGGGCGGCACTGCCCTGGTGTCGCGCGCGCTGGGGGCGGGCGATGCGCCGCGCGCCCGCGCGCTGGCGGGCGCCTCGCTGGTGCTGATGGTTGCCGCCGCGCTCGTGTCCGGCGCGTTGTTCCTGGCCGTGATCGGCCCCTACACGGCAGCCATCGACCTGGCGGAGGACGTGCGCGCGCATCTGCTGTCCTACGTGCTCATCACGACCCCGTTCGCGGTCGTGATGGGCGTGGGCATGATGCTGTCCAACCTGTTGCGCGCCGCCGGCCATGGCCGCCAGTCCATGTGGGTGCTGCTGGCGGGGACGGCGGCGGTCGCGGCGCTGGACCCGCTGGTCATCTTCGTGCTGGACGGCGGCATGGAGGGCGTGGCCTGGGCCGGCGGCATGGGCCGCCTGGTCACGGTGGCGCTGGGCGCCTGGCTGGTGTTCGGCAAGCATCGCCTGGTGACTTGGCCCGCCGGCGCCGCGCTGCGCGCGCACCTGGCCGCAATTGGGCGGATCGCCTTGCCTGCCGCGCTGACCACGCTGGCCACGCCCGCGGCAGTCATCTTCACCCTGTCCACATACGCCGGCTTCGGCTCCAGCGTGATGGCGGGCGCCACCGTGGTGGACCGGGTGCTGCAACTGGCCTACGCGCTGTTCTTCGTACTGCCCGGCGCCATCGGACCCATCCTGGGGCAGAACCTGGGCGCAGGGCAATGGGACCGCGTACAGGAGACGGCGCGCGTGACCGCGCGCTGGTCCTTGACGTATGGCTTCGGCGTAGCGGTCCTGCTGGCCTTGCTGGCGCCCTGGATGCCGGATCTGTTCCAGGTGACCGGACCTGGGCGCGACCTGATCGTTTTTTTCTGCCGCTACGGCAGTTTCGCCTGGGCGCTCAACAGCCTGTACTTCGTCGCCGTCGCGGTGTTCAACAACCTGGGCTATGCCACGTACTCCACCGCCATCGGCTGGCTGCGCGCTACCGTGGGCACCTTGCCCTTCGTCTGGCTGGGCGCGCATTACGGCGGCCCGGAAGGCGTGTTGGCGGGGCAGACCGTGGGCTTTGCCCTGTTCAGCCTGATCGCCATGCTGCTGTGCCGGCGCGTGCTGCGCGCGCCGCCCGCGAGCGCGGCGGCGCAAGCGCGGCAGGCTGCCTAATGCACTGTTTTCGGATCCCCTTCATGGGTAGATGCCGTGAGCCGGTGACCGGGCGGAGGGATCCGAAGCGCAGCCCCACCGGGGCGAGCATCGGAATCCCGCAGTCCGGACGCCGGCGGCTCAAGAACCGTGCTTCCCAAAACCGAAGTGCGGGTGGCAGGGATTCGAGCTTGCGGATGTCAGAGTCCTTTAGCCGCCGAGGCCACCCTGCGCCATTCCGATGCTCGCCCCGGTGGGGCTGCGCTTCGGATGGCTCCGGGCAGCCTCGGCTGAGAGTCGTCTAGGGCGCCGCGAAGTCGCTTCCAGCCTGCAAGGCGTTTGGGCGGCAATGCGGGCGGGCCTGCCCAGGAGGCCGTTCGATTTTGACGGCCGGTCGCGGTACGATCCCGGCTGACTTCGATTTTTCAGGATTGCCATGCGTCAGCGTTCCGTACGCCTTCGAATCGACACCTTCTCCCGTGTGCTGCTGGCCGCGGCTTTTGCCGCCGCCGCAGCCGGCGCCGCTCAGGCGCAGGGGCCTGCTTCAGCCACTGGATCGCGCGCCCAGCCGTCGGTGCCGGTGCAGACCCTGCCGGCCCTGACGCCCAAACGCAGCTTCGACGACGCTCCCGCGCCAGCCGCCACCGCGCCGGCGGCTCCGGCCGATGACCGGGCCGGCCAGGTGTTGCCTCCCAGGTCGGCTGCGCCCGCGCCGGCAAGCTTGCCCGCGCCCGCGGCGGCTCCGGCCGCTGCCGTCCCGGCGGCGACCGCTGCGCCTGCCGCAACGGCTGCGCCGGCTGCCACCGCGGCGCCCGCCGCCACCGCCACCCCCGCGCCCACGGTCATCATCCCGACCGAACTCGACACCAAGGCCTGCATCGCCAAGCTGCGCAAGGGCGCCACGGCCAACGGCCTGACCGTGGCCGATTGGGACAAATACACCGCCAACGCCAAGCTGCTGCCCACCACGGTCGCATCGGCCAAGGGCCAGCCCGAGGGGCGCGAGGCCTGGTGGGACTACATCGCCAAGACCGTGGACGAAGAGCGCGTGCGCGACGGCCTGGGGGTGCTCGCCAAGTATGGTCCGCAACTGTCGGCCATCAGCCAGCAATACCAGGTGGATCCGGCCACGCTGGTCGCGATCTTCGGCATCGAGACCAACTACGGCCGCCAGGTCGGCAGGACCAATGTGCTGGACGCCTGGCTGACGCGCGCCTGCACCGAGAACAAGTCGCTGTGGGAAAAGAACGCCTACGCCTCGGTGCGCCTGCTGCGCGACGGCGTGGTGCCGGCGGACAGCTTCGTCGGTTCCTGGAGCGGCGCCTTCGGCATGACGCAGTTCATCCCGACCTCGTTCTATGAACTGGCCGCCGATGGCGACGGCAACGGCAAGATCGATCTCTACAACTCGCTGCCCGACGCGTTGGCGTCGACCGCCAATCACCTGCGCAAGCGCCGCGCCAAGTGGACGCACAGCCTGCCCGCCGTGATCGAAGTGCGTGTGCCGGCCGAGCTGGCCTCTGCCATTCCGGCCTCGCCCGAAGCCGAATACGTGGGCTCGCAGGACCGCCGCACGATAGCCCAGTGGGCCCAGGCCGGCGTGAAGCAGGGCAACGGCTCGGCCTTGAAGCTGGCGTCGGGCAACGAGGAGCAGGCCTATCTGTTCGCGCCCACGGGTTCTGCTGGCCCGGTGTTCCTGGCGACCGTGAATTTCGACGCCATCCTGCATTACAACCAGTCGCGCCGCTATGGCTTGGCGGTGTCGATGCTGCTCAATCGCCTGCAAGGCGGTCCGGATCTCGTCGCGGCCTGGCCCACGGACGACCCCGGCCTGTCGCGCGCGCAGATCAAGGAGCTCCAGGAGATGCTCTACGGCCTGGGCTATGACGTAGGCGTGGCCGACGGCATTCCGGGCAGCAAGACCCGCGATGCCGTGCGCGAAGAACAGGTCAAGCGCAAGCTGCCGGAAGACGGCCGCGTGGGCAAGCGCATCTACGACGCCATCAAGGCCACCTGGCCGCCCGCGGCGATCCAGGCTCGGCCGGCAGCCCAGCAATGACAGGGGCTTCCGGCACGCAGGGCTACGGTGAAAACGCCGCGGCCCTGGCGGACCAGTACGAGAGCATCGCGTTCGCGGACGTGCACCGCAGTTGAAAGCCACGCCCCGGGGCCGGCCTCGGCCCGGGGGATTCGTCCGTTGGACGATGGGCCGGCGGGCCGTCCGCCGGTATCATTTCCGTCACGCCATTCCTTCCGCCCGCCATGTCCGCCGCACTGCTCCCCGACACTTTCCAGACCGCCCGGCTGCAAGCCCGGCGCATGGACGAAACTGATTTTTCCTTCATTGCCGCGATGCATGCGGACGAGCGCCTCATGGCCACCATGGGAGGCACCCGGACGGACTCGGCCAGCCGCCGCTATCTGTTGCAGAACGTCGAGCATTGGGCCGAGCTGGGCTACGGCATGTATGTGCTGGCCGACCGCGCCAGCGGCGCGCTGGCGGGCCGCGCGGGCTTGAAGCGCACCCAGTCGCGGGGCTGCGACGAGGTCGAGGTCGCCTATGCCTTCCTCCCCGCGAGCTGGGGCATGGGATATGCCACCGAAATCGCCCAGGCGCTGCTGTCGTTGGGATTCGGGCGCTTGCCGGTCGAGGCGCTGTCGGCCGTGGCGCTGGAAGAGAATGCCGCGTCCTGCCGGGTGCTGGAAAAATGCGGCATGCGCCAGATCGGGGGCGCGGGAGCGGGCGGCGCTGGCAAGCGTCGCTACGAAATCCGCCGCGCCGAATGGCCGCTGCCAGAGGCGGACGCGGCGGCTGGCGCCGGGCTTCGGCGCTAAGATTCGGGTATGAGCACCAAGCAGATCCCCGACGACGACCCGCAACCCGTTCCGCCCGTCGCGCCCGAACCCGAAGAGTGTTGCAACAGCGGCTGCATCCCCTGTGTCTATGACACCTACAACGAAGCCATGGACGATTACCGGGAAGCGCTGAAAGCCTGGCGGGCCAGGCATCCGGAGCAATCCAAAGGCTAGGCGCCTGGCGCGGCGGGCAGGCGTCAGCCCGCCAGCTTCATGTGGATGATGGGACGAGGGCGACCCGCGTCGTCGTGCTCCGAGCGGCCCACGTCCTCGAACCCGTAGTGCTTGTAGAAGCCATGGGCCTGGGGATTCTGTTCGTTCACGTCCACCACCAGGGTGCCGTGCAGCGAGCGCGCGAAGTTCAGCAGGCGCCGGCCCGCTCCCTTGCCACGCTTGTTGGCATCCACGAACAGCATTTGGACCTTGTTGCCGTTCAGGCCCATGAAGCCAGCGACTTCGCCGGCATCGTCCTCACAGACCCAGACCCGTACCGAAGGCAGGTCGGTGTTGAGCACCTGCGGGTACATGGCCTGGATTTCCTTTTCCGTCAGGAACGTGTGGGTGGCGCGTACCGAACGGAGCCAGATGTCCACCAGGGCCAGGTCATCGCCGTGGTTGCGTTCTCGGATATTCATTTTTCTAATGGTTTTACAGGTCGGGTGCCGGCGCGGTCCTTGGCTACGCCGGTCTTTTTGCCGCTAGAGCCCTGCGCGGTAGAGCTCGGTCGCCGCCAGGACGGTTTCCATCTGCACAGTATGCGCGAAAACGAAGCGGTCGCCGTAGACGGTTTCATCCGGAAACTCGGAAATCAACGCCATGGGCAGGTCCTCGCGGTCGCTTTCGCTGATCTGCACCGGGATGCCGTTCAGCACGTCGAATCCGGTTTCGAGCGCGTGCGCCTGGAATAGTTCAAGTTGTCGCGCATTGAACTCGACCAGGCCGGGAACGGTGCGGGCCAGCCTGGCGGTAACGCCCTCGATCAGGCGGCGGGCGCGGTCGCCCCAGCCCGGGTGATGGCGTAGCACCAGGAAGAAGCCCTTGGGGATGGTCCACAGCTCGAAATGGCGAGGCAGGTAGCCGGACAGCGGCCGGGTCCATTCATGGGCGGGATAGCCGTGCAGGTTGATGTGCAGCTGCGCGCCGCTGATCGCATGCGCCTGGTGGCGGCCTTCGCGTTCGAAGAACGGGGCGCGCTCGCGGTAGGCGATGTCGTCGCCCAGCGCGCTGTAGCGCGAGGCGTGCAGCATGTGGCGCGGGTGGTGCGCGCGCAGGCGGTTGAACAGCGCGTAGCCATCGGGATTTTCGGCGGCGATCAGGGCGAAGTGCGCGTCGCCGCGCTCGGCCAGCGTTTGCGCCGCGCGCAGGGCGCCGACGACGCCAGAGGTTTCGTTGGCGTGCTGCGCGCCCGAAATGAAGACCGCGGGACCGGGGCCGCGCAGGTAGGTGCCCAGCACCGGACGGCCCTGGCGCGATACGGCCTGGAAGGAGTCTCCGCCGAACGCCGCCATGCAGCTGGCGATCTGGCCTGCCGACAGCGGTTCGCGGGCCTGGGCCAGCGGTGCAGCCAGCGGCGCGGGCGCAACGGGCGCCAGGGCGCCGAAATGCTCCAGCGAGATCTGTACGCGCGCCGCGCCGTCGTGGCGGCGGATGTCGGGAATGATCTGGCCGGGTTGCAGGCCGCGGTCGCCGGACGGGCGGCCCGAGTGTTTCTGGAAATGTTCCAGCAGCGAAAAATAGATGTCTTCGTGCAGCGCCTCGAAGGTGCTGACGATTTCCTCGTCCACCGGCAGGGCGAAGTCGATGCCCGGCAGATCCACGCGGATTTCCAGGCGTTCGAAATAGGGCTCGTGCGCGCCCCAGGCATGGTTGCGCACCGTGTCCAAGATGGCGCGGAACGCCTGCTGGTATTCGGTGGCCTGGGCGGCATCGGTCTGAAGCGCGCCTTCGGCGTCGCGCACGCGCAGCCAGCCGGTGGGCGACAGTTCGGGCGTGCCGTCCTGGGCGTACCCGACCTGGTTGGGCGCATAGACGCGGGTATCGAGCTCGCGGCCATCGGCGTAGCGCAGGCTGACGTCATAGTGCAGGTCATCGGCGCCGGGCTGCATGGCGACGTCCACGCCTTGCAGCAGCGCGATGAGCGGGTAGGCTTCCAGCGTGAAGCGCTTGGCCTGTGCATGTTCGTGCAGCGGATAGCGCACCACGACGGACGCCAGCCCTTCGCGCTCGACCTCTTCCAGGAAGTAGTGCAGCAGCGGCTTGTAGGCGCTGCGAAAGCGCGCCGTGACGCCGGCTTGCGCCAGGCGTTCCTGGGCCGCGCGGCGCGCTTCCACGCCTTCGAACAGCCAGCCTTCCACGACCGCGCCGCGCCAGGCCGGCGCCATGTAGGCGTGGGTCCAGGCGTCCAGCGTGCGGTCGAATGTTTTTTCCAGCAAAGACATACTCGATATTCCTTTCAGGCGGACCGGGGCGGCTTCAGACCTTGCCGGTCGGATCCAGGCGGTCGCGCAGCCAGTCGCCCAGCAGGTTCAGGCCCAGCACCGTCAGCATGATGGCCAGGCCCGGGAAGACGCTGACCCACCAGGCCGTCTGCATATACGTGCGGCCGTCGGCAAGCATACCGCCCCAGCTCGGGATCATGGGGTCCACGCCCAGGCCCAGGAAGGTCAGGCTGCTTTCCAGCAGGATGTTGTTGGCGACGTTCAGCGTCATCAGGATGACCAGCGGACCCAGCAGATTGGGCACGATGTGGTGGCGGATCATGGCCAGGTCGCGCACGCCGAAGGCGCGGGCGGCCAGCACGAACTCACGCTCGCGCAGGGCCAGGACCTGGGCGCGCACCAGGCGCGCGTATTGCACCCACTGCGACACGATCATGAAGAAGATGACGTTGAACAGCCCGCCGCCCAGGATGGCGATGAAGGTGATGGCCACCAGGATGAACGGCAGCGCCAGCTGCACGTCGGCAAAGCGCATGACGATCATGTCCCAGAAGCCGCGGTAGTAGCCGGCGATCAGGCCCATGACGATGCCCAGCAGCGCGCCGCCGACGACCGAGGCGAAGCCCACCGTCAGCGAGATCTTGCCGCCGACGATGACGCGGGCCAGCACGTCGCGGCCCAGCGGGTCGGTGCCGAAGGGGTGGGCCGCAGAGGTAAAGGGAGCCATCAGGCGGGCGGCCAGGTCCATGGCTTCGCCGCCGTCGGGAAACAGCCAGCCGGAGGTCAGCACCAGCACGATCATGGTGCCAGTCAGCAGCGCGCCCAGCACGAATTCCAGCGAGCGGTAGCGGCTGCGGGGCTTGGCCGCCTTGGGAGCGGCGGCGGTGGGGGTAGTAGTCTGCATAAGGCTCAGCGCGTGCGGATGCGGGGGTCGACGATGCCGTAGGCGATGTCGACGATCAGGTTGACCAGGACGATGACGGAGGCCAGCACGGTGACCGTGCCCTGCAGCACCGGGTAGTCGCGGCCGGAGATGGCGTCGAACGCCAGCGTGCCCAGGCCGGGCCAGTTGAAGACCATTTCAATGACCACGATGCCGCCGATCAGGCCGCCGAACTGCAGGCCCAGGTAGGTGATGAGCGGAATCGCACAGTTGCGCAGCGCGTGCTTGTACAGCACCACGCGTTCCTTCAGGCCCTTGCTGCGCGCCACCATGATGTATTGCGCCGACAGCGTTTCCAGCATGGTGGTGCGCACCAGGCGGATATTGGTGGCGCTGAGGATGATGGCCATCGTCAGCGACGGCAGCACCAGGCTGGCCGGCCCGCTCCAGCCGGACGGCGGCAACAGCGGGAAGGTGATCGACAGCAGCAGCACCAGCATCAGCGCCAGCCAGAAGTTGGGAAAGGACAGCCCCACCAGCGACAGGATGCGGATCGCCTGGTCCGTGGTCTTGCCGCGCTTGATCGCGGCCTGGATGCCCAGCGGCAGCGAGATCAGGATCGACGCCAGCAGCGAGGTGAACGCCAGCATCAGCGTGGCGGGCAACGCATCGCCGATCAGCTTGGCGACCGACGTGCCACCCATGAAGCTGCGGCCGAAATCGCCATGCAGCAGCCCCTGCATATAGGACAGGTACTGCTCGTAGAAGGGACGGTTCAGCCCCAGCGCCTGGCGGATATTGGCCAGGTCCTGCTCGGTGACGCTGCCCGAGCCCTGGCTGAGCATCAGCGCAGGGTCGCCGGTCAGGCGCACGGCATAGGAGACGAGCAGTGTCACCGCGACAATCACGAAGACGGCCTGCAACACGCGTTTGATGAGAAATCCGGTCATAAATCGCCGTCCCGGCTTGCGCCGGAACGGGTCGGTAAGGTTAATGCCTCAAGGCAGCGCCAAAAGCATTCCAAAAAAGTGCCGGTTGTTCATAGCGTCATCACGCCAATAGCAACCGGTCCTCCCCAAGCGGGATGCCGCGGAGCCGGCTTTGCCGGTCCGCAGGCATGCCCCCTGGGGGGAAGCGCGCAGCGCTTCGGGGGGGCGTCAGTCCACAGAGGCGTTCAGGAACCGGAAGCGGATGTCGCCCGGAACCTCCAGATCCTTCACGCGCTTGTTCACCCCGACGATCGTGTTCAGGCTGTACAGCGGCATTTCCAGCGCCTGATCGGCCACGTAGCCGGCGATCTCCTGCAGCATGGCTTCGCGCTTCTTCACGTCATAGACCGTGCGCTGCGCTTCCAGCATGCCGTTGAGCTTGGCGTCGTTGTCGTACGGGTTCCACTTCTGGCCCGTGTGGTACATCAGGTAGGCCGTGTTGTCGTAGTCGTAGGTCCAGCCGCCCCACTGGTTCTGCCACATTTCGCCGGTCTTGCCGCCGGGGATGATGTCGTTGAGCAGCACGCCGGTTTCATACGGCTTGATCGTGGCGCGCACGCCCACGCCTTGCAGATAGCCCGACACGGCCTGGGCCACTTCGCGGAAGTTCGAATCGCTGCCGCGGACGTCGATCTGCACGGTGGCGCCAGGCTTCACGCCGGCGGCGGCCAGCAGCTTCTTGGCTTCGGCGGGGTTGAAGGGCAGGGGCTTCTGCTCGGGGTTGTAGCCGAAGGACTGCGGACCCTGGAAGCTGGCGATGGTCTTGGCCTGGCCCAGCAGCAGTTGCTTGACGATGGCGTCGCGGTCCACGGCCATGATCAGCGCGCGGCGCACGTCGCGGTTCTGCGTGATGCCGCTCTTGGTGTTGTAGCGCAGCGCGAAAGCGACCGGGCCGCCGGTGGAGATGACATCGGCGTTGCCGGACTTCTTCACGGTTTCGATCAGGCCCAGCGGGATCAGGGTGGCGACGTCGATGCGGCCAGCCTGCAGCTCGGCGACTTGCGTGCCCGGCTCGCCGATGAAGCGGTAGACCACCTTGTCCAGCTTAGGCTTGCCGCCCCAGTAGTCGTCATTGCGCGCCAGCGTCACGTTGACCTTGGGCTGGTAGCTTTCGAACTTGAACGGGCCGGTGCCGACCGGGTTGGTGTTGAAGTTGTCTTCGCCCTTTTCCTTGATGTACTTGGGCGGCACGATCATGGCGCCATAGCCGGCCAGCTTGGTCAGCAGGACCGGATCGGGCTGCTTCAGGATGAAGTCCACGGTGTATTCGTCCACCACCTTGATCTCGCCGATCGAGTCGTAGTTGGACTTCTGCGGACCCTTGGCGCCTTCCGCGCCCAAGAGGCGCTCGAAGGTGAACTTCACGGCTTCGGCGTTGAAGGGTTCGCCGTTGTGGAACTTGACGCCTTCGCGCAGCTTGAAGCGCAGGCGCTTGTTGTCGTCCAGGTATTCCCAGCTGGTGGCCAGCCCCGGCTGCAGCTTCAGGTCGGCGCCGCGCATGGTCAGGCCGTCATACAGGTTGCTGCCCACCGAACCCCAGAAGGTCACGAAGGTGTCGATCGGGTCCCAGCTGCCCGGGTCCTGGTTGATGGCGACATTGAGCGTGCCGGCGGCGTGAGCGGTCGTGAAGACTGCGGGCAGCGCGCCGCCCAGCGCCAGAGCCAGGGCGGTGGCGGTGTAGGTTTTGCGTAGGGAGAGCATGTTCAACTCCAGGAACGGGAAGCCGGACGGACCGACGTGAAAAAGGATATGCGGCTCAAGCCGCGCGGGCCACCTGGTGGCCGGGCGCGAATTCAACCAGGGGAATGATGGCGGGTTCGTCGCCGACGCGCCGTACCGGGCTGGGAATCTCGCCTTCGATCAGCGAGGTGTCGATGTGGCGGCCGGGCTCGGCCACCGGCACGGCGGCCAGCAGCTTCTTCGTGTACGCGTGTTGCGGCGATTCGAAAATCTGGCGGCGGGTGCCGAGTTCGACGATCTGGCCCAGGTACAGGACCGCGACGCGATGGCTGACTTTCTCCACCACCGCCATGTCGTGCGTGATGAACAGATAGGACAGGCCGCGGTCCTTTTGCAGGTCCATCAGCAGGTTCAGGATCTGCGCCTGGATCGACACGTCCAGCGCCGACACGGATTCGTCCGCAATGATCAGTTTGGGATTGCTGGCCAGTGCGCGCGCAATGCAAACGCGCTGGCGCTGCCCGCCCGAAAATTCATGTGGGTAGCGCTTGGCGTGTTCGGGCTTCAGGCCGACCTGCTCCAGTAGTTCGCCGATGCGGCGGGCAATGGCGTCTTCGCTGGTCAACAGGCCGTGCGTGCGGATCGGTTCCGCGATGCTGAACGCCACCGTCTTGCGCGGATCCAGCGAGGCGTAGGGATCCTGGAAGATGTACTGGATCTCCTGGCGCAGGCGTTGGCGGCCGGCGCTGTCCATCGAGAAAATGTCCTGGCCGTTGTAGCGCACGGCGCCCGAGGTCGGTGCCACCAGCTGCTGCAAGGTCTTGCCGATGGTGGACTTGCCGCTGCCGGACTCGCCCACCAGCGCCAGCGTTTCGCCAGGGTAGACGTCGAAGCTCACTTCCTCGACGGCGTGCACGCGGTGCGTGACCCGGCCGAAGAAGTTGTGGCCCACGTCGAAGCGGGTGGTCAGTTTTTCCACGCGCAACACGGGCTCGTCGTAGCGCGCGGTGTCCTGCTCGCGCGTCTCGCCCACTTCGCGCAGCGTGTCGCCTTCCAGCACGGTCTGCGGCGTGCGCAGCGGCAGGTCGCGGCCCGTCAGGCTGCCCAGGCGCGGCACCGCCGCCAGCAACGCGCGGGTGTAGGGATGCTTGGGCGTGTTGAAGATCTCGTCCACGGTGCCTTGCTCGACCTTCTTGCCGCGCAGCATCACCACCACGTCGTCGGCCATTTCCGCGACCACGCCCATGTCATGGGTGATGAAGATCACTGCGGTGCCCAGGTCGCGCTGCAGTTCGCGGACGGTGTTCAGGATCTGCGCCTGGATGGTGACGTCCAGGGCCGTGGTCGGCTCGTCGGCGATCAGCAGGCGCGGCTGGCACGACAGCGCCATCGCGATCATCACGCGCTGGCGCATGCCGCCCGACAGCTGGTGCGGGTAGCGGTCCAGCATCTGTTCGGCGTCCGGCAGGCGCACCTTCTCCAGCAGTTTGCGCGCCGCCTGGCGCGCGGCCGAGCGCGACAGCTGCTGGTGCAGCATGATGGCCTCGACGATCTGGTCGCCGACGGTGAACACCGGGTTCAGCGAAGTCATCGGCTCCTGGAAGATCATCGCGATGTCGTTGCCGCGGATGGCGCGCATGTCTTCGTCGGAAGCCGCGGTCAGGTCGATCTCGCGGTCGGCGCTGTCGCGGAACAGGATCTGTCCCGTGGCGATGCGCCCGTTGGTGTAGTCCGTCAGGCGCATGATGGCCATGGACGTGACCGACTTGCCCGAGCCCGATTCGCCGACGATGGCCAGCGTCCTGCCGGGGCGCACCTCGAAATCCAGGTTGTCGACGGCGCGGAACACGCCGTTTTCGGTATTGAAGTCGACCGACACGCCGCGCACGGACAGCAGCGGGGCGGAAGTAGATGCGGTGGTGCTAGACAACTTGGATTCTCACAGGGAGGTGGCGGCGCGGGCGGCCTGGTCGTACAGGCCCGAGAGGGCGCGCAGAGTGTTGGCCAGTTGATGGCTGGCGTCGTCCGCCGCGGGGGAGTCGATGAAGGGTTTGACGAGGCATTGCTCGCGCACTTCGGCGTAGCGCTGGATGGCGGCCGCGCCGGCGTCGGTCGCCGTGTAGATCACTTCCTTGCCCGTCTTGGCGCTTTGCACCACGCCCAGGCGCTCGAGTTTCTTCAACGAGTAGTTCACCAGATGGGTGTCCTCGACGTTGAGCGTGAAGCAGATGTCCGCCAGCTTCTTGCCCCGGCCGCGGTGGAACACGTGGTTGAGCACCAGGATGTCCAGCGAGGTCAGCTCTGGCAGTCCCGCACAGGCCATGCAGCGCACCATCCAGCGGTTGAACGCGTGCGAGGCGATGATCAGGCCGAATTCGACTTCGGAAAGCTCGGGGGCTGAAGAGGCCAGATGGGAGGAGGAAACAATGGCGTCCCGGACGGATACAGGCATGGGCTGGGAGGGGAAGGGGACGGATCGGCGATAAAACGTTGGCGAATTATTGACGATTTGTTGATATGTCCGTATCGGGGATAACCCGCGTGCAACCAGCTGGTCCCAGGCTCTACCGCCGGTTTTCAGACTCGCCCTATTTATTCGCTGCACCTCTCCACGTAAAAGATTCCGCAGGCTCGCTTGCTCCGAGTCACTTGCGGTTTGTTTCACATCAAATCGTCCTTGCTGTAGAGATGATAGTTCCGAGATGCGGAACTATGGTCTTTGTGCACCAATTGCCTGTTCTTTATCCGCTAAGTTCAACTAAGTACGCTAATTTTTGAATTTATACATTCGGATATCTATTGTTATTAATTGTGTTTTAAGGCAAACTCGAAAAACATTTAGTTTCACACAGAGATAACAAGGAGCGCCGCGCACGTCCGCAGGCGCCATACCGGCATGAATCACTATTGGCGCCTGCGCATGGCCGCGGGCATGTTGGCGGCTGGCTTTTTCCCGGCTGGATCCGGTGCGCAGCCGCTGCCCGAAGCAGCGGTGCGCGCCACCGAAATCGAACGTCGCCAAGAACAGGAACTTGGAGCGCAGCGCGCCCGAGCGGCCGAACGGCCGGACGTGCTGTCGCCCGCCGCGCCCACCGCCGGCGGCCTGGTCCTGCCGGTCGAAACGCCTTGCTTCGCCCTGAAGGAAGTCGTCTGGGACGGAGCGCAGCCCGCTGAATCGCTGGCGCGCGCAGCCGATGCCGTCGTTGGCCATTGCGTGGGCGGCCTGGGGTTGCGGGCCTTGCAGGAACATCTGATCGGCCTGCTGATCGATCGCGGACTCGTCACGGCGCGGGTGGTCGTGCCGGAACAATCCCTGGCCGCGGGCACGCTGACGCTGCGCTACCTGCCGGGCCGCATATCCGCCGTCAAAGGCGAGGGTGCCATCGGCTGGTGGCGCACGGCCTTGCCCACGGGGCCGGGCGGCGAAGTGAACCAGCGCGACCTGGACCAGGCGCTGGAAAACATTCGCAGGCTGGGCAGCCAGGCCGATGCGTCCATCGACGTCGCGCCCGGGCCGGAGCTGGGCGATTCCGACATCCTCATCCGTCCCGGCACCGGCAAGCGCTGGCATGGATACATCGGCGGCGACAACGCCGGCATGGACGCCATCGGCAAGTACCAGGTCAACGCCGGCCTGACCCTGGACTCGCCCCTGTTCCTGTACGACCAGCTGTCGGTGTCGTGGAACAGCAATGCGCGCTGGCGTGACGCCGAGTCGAACACGCGCGCCGCCTCGCTGAACTACAGCATTCCCTTCGGCTACTGGACCTTCTTTGCCGGCGCCAGCAAATCTACCTACCGCCAGACCGTGGCCGGCTTCGATGAACCCATCATCTACGGCGGCACGACCAAGCAGGTGCAGGCAGGCGTCTCGGTGGTGCCGTATCGCAGCGCCACCTACAAGGGCACGGCATCGCTGACCCTGCTGCGCAAGCGCACCACCAGCACGCTCAACGACGTGGACATCGAGGTGCAGCGGCGCGACGTCACCGGCTACGAGTTCAACCTGGGGCATCGCCACTATCTGGGCCGCGCAGCGCTGGACGTCGGCGGCGGCGTGCGCGGCACGCTGACCGGGCTGTCCGACCAGCCGGGCTACGTCTATGGCGATCCGGATTGGAACGGCCGCAGCACCATACTTTCGGCCAATGCGGGCCTGTATCTGCCGTTCGAACTGGCGGAGCAGCCCTTGGCCTACCAGCTGAATTGGCAGATCCAGCACGCCAAGACGCCCATCGTGCCGTCCGACTACTTCACCATCGGCAACCGCTATGCGGTGCGGGGTTTCGACGGGCAGATGACGCTGGCCGCCGAGGACGGCTGGACCTTGCGCAACGACTTGTCGCTGGGCCTGGACAAGCTGCTGCGCGTGCCCGGCCACCAGTTGTACACGGGCCTGGACGTGGGCCGGGTGGGCGGTCCGTCGGCGGCGTCGCTATCCGGCCGCACGCTGGTCGGCGCCGTGGCCGGGCTGCGTGGACGGCTCGCCATGCCCTATGTCAATGCCAGCTATGACCTGTCTGCCGGCTGGCCGCTGAAAAAGCCCGAGTCCCTGAAAACCGCTTCGACCATGTTCGCGGCGGTGCTGATGTTCGAGTTCTGATCCGGCGGCCTTGCGCCGCGAAACCGCAGTCCATCCTTAGTCCAACCGGATACGCATGATGTCCAAGCTTCGCTCCCTGATAGTCTGGTCCGTCGTCTTCACCCAGGTCTGGTCGCCAGTATTGGCGCAGACCTTGCCGATTTCGGTGGACAAGAGCGTGGCGGGAGCGAAGCCCTCCGTCGGCGTCAGCAACGGCGTGCCGGTCATCAACATCGCGCCGCCGTCGGCGGGCGGCGTGTCCAACAACCGCTACACGCAGTTCAACGTCGGCCCGTCCGGCGCGGTGCTCAACAACAGCGGCGGCGCCAGCCAGACCCAACTGGCGGGGCAGGTCGGCGGCAACCCCATGCTGGGCAATCAGCGCGCCAGCACCATTCTCAACCAGGTCACCGCGCCCAACCCGTCGCAACTGCTGGGCACGATGGAGGTGGCCGGCAACCGCGCCAACGTGATCGTCGCCAACCCGGCGGGCATTACCTGCAACGGCTGCGGCTTTCTGAATGCGGACCGCGCCACCTTGACCACGGGCAAGCCCCAGGTCGGACCGGACGGCAGCATAGGCTTCGACATCGCGTCAGGCAAGATCCGCGTGGAAGGCGCGGGCCTGAACGGCGCCAACCTCAGCCAGGTGGACCTGCTGGCGCGCACGCTGGAGATCAACGCGGACGTGTGGGCCGACAAGCTCAACGTGACCGCGGGCGCGGCGCGCGTCGATTACGCATCGGGCGCCGTTGCGGCCCAGGCGGGCGAAGGCGCGGCGCCCGAGGTGGCGCTGGATACCGCGGCGCTGGGCGGCATGTATGCCAACAGCGTGCGCCTGATCGGCACCGAGGCCGGCGTGGGCGTGAACATCGGCGGCAACCTGGTGGCGCTGACCGGCGACCTGCAGGTCACGGCGGCGGGCGACGTCCGGATTGCGCCGCGCGGCACCGCGCAGGCGGCGGGCAATCTGCGCGTGGACAGCGGCGGCGATCTGTCTGTCCAAGGCGCGGCACAGGCCGGCGGGACTGCCGCGCTTGCGGCTACGCGCGACGTTTCCGTGCAGGGCGCGGCCGGCGCGGGCGGCGCCTTGACGCTCGATGCTGGCGGCGATGTGGCTGTCGGCGCGCAGGGCAGCCTGCGCACGCAAGGCGCCTTGCGCATGGCGGCGGGCAAGGATCTCTCCTTGTCGGGAGGCTTGCTGACTTCGGATCAGGACTTGCGTGCGCAAGCCGGACGCAATCTGAAGGTGGCGGGCCAGGCGGTCGCGCCGCAGCCGGGGCAAGGCGGGAACACGGGTGGCGGGACCGGCGGGGGGGCAGGAACCGACAATGGTTCGGGCTCCGGCGCCGGATCGGGAACTGGATCTGGATCGGCCACCGGCGGCGAGCCCGGCAAGACTCCCGACCCGTCCGCGCCGGGCGAGCCGAGCGGCGGCGTTTCCACGGCGGGTGGCGTGGTTTCCGCGAAGGAAGGCGTCACGCTGCAGGCGGGACGCGACATGCTGTTGTCGCGCCAGGTTTATGCGTCCGGCGTGTTGCAGGCGCAGGCGGGCGCGGACGCGGTGTCGGAGGCCGGCGCGCAGCTGCAGTCGGCAGGAGGCATGACCATACGCGCGGGTTCAGGCGTCACGCTGGCCGGCGCGGCCCTGACCGATGGCGCGATGCTGGTCGAATCCACGCGCGACCTGCGTCTGGACGGCAGCGCGCTGGCTTATGGAGGTGCGCTGGATCTGAAGAGCGGCGGCGATCTGCGCATGGGCGCGGCCAGCAAGGCGCAGGGCAAGCGTGTGGGAATCGATGCGGCGCGCGATCTGCGAGCCGATGGCGAACTGGTGTCGGAGACGGCAGCTGAACTGAAGGCCGGACGCGAAGCCGCGGTGGACGCCCGGGTGTTGGCGCGCGGCGATCTGGACCTGAACGCGCAAGGCGCCACGGCCGTCACCGGACAGGTGGAAGCGCTGGGCCGCGCGCGGCTGCAGTCCGGAGCAGGCATTTCGCTTGCGGGTAGCCTGAGCGGCAATCAGGGCGTGGACATGCGCGCGGCGGGCCCGCTCGCCATCAGCGGCGCGGTGGGCGCGGCAGCGGGTGAACTGACGCTGGCTTCCGGCGGCGACCTGTCGGTCAGCGGCAGCGCGCAGGCAGGCGGCCCGGTCAGGTTGAGCACGCAGGGCGCGCTGAACGTGGCGGGTACGGTCTCCTCGCTGGCCGGATTGACGGCCCAGGCCGCGCGCGATGCCGCGGTCGACGGCAAGCTGCTGGCTGGCGGTCCGCTGCTGCTGGAAGCGATAGGCCAGATGGCGGCGGGCGCGGACTCGCGTCTGCAATCGGACGGCGCCATGCAGCTGCGTGCTGGCCAGAGCATGCTTCTGGCCGGCGTGGCGGAAACCAATGCCGGCCTGACACTGGGCGCGGGCCGCGACCTGCGCGTGGACGGCGCGGCGCTGGCTTATGGCGGCGTCCTGTCGATGGATGCGGGCCAGGATCTGCGTTTGACCAATGCCAGCCGCACGCAGGGCGAGGGCGTGTCGGCGCGCGCGGGCGGTGACCTGCAGTCGGACGGCGCGATGGCCGCGCGCGGCGATATCGCGTTGACCGCGGGGCGCGATGCGCAGCTCGGCGGCAAGACGGTCGCCACCAACGATGCGACGCTGGCGGGAGGACGCAACCTGGCCATTGCGCAGGGCGCGCAGCTGGAGGCGGAACGCTCGGCGCAAATCCAGGCTGGGCAGGACGCCACGCTGGCTGGCGCTGTGCGCACCAATCAGGGCATACGCATCGACGCCGCTGGCAAGCTGCGGCTGGACGGAGAAACCTCCTCGGTCGCGGGCGCCATCGATTTGCTCGCGGGCGGCGATCTGTCCGTGGGCGCGCAGGGCAAGGCATACGCGGGCGGCGCGCTCAGCGGCGCAAGCGGCGGCGCGTTGCGCGTGGACGGCGAACTGGCCGGCCAGGGCGCGTTGACTTTCGTATCGGTGGGCGGCGCTACGGTGGACGGCAAGCTGCTGTCCGGCGACGCCCTGTCGCTGCGCGCGGGCACGGATCTGCGCACGAGCCAGGCGGCGCAACTGCAATCGTCCAAGAACATGACGCTGAGCGCGGGCCAGGACGCCAGTCTTGCGGGCGCTGCCTTGAGCGATGGCGGCATCGCGATCAACGCAACACGGGAGCTGCGCGTGGACGGCAGCGCGCTGGCCTACGGCGGCGGCCTGTCGATGAGCGCCGGTCGCGATCTGTGGCTGGGCGATATCAGCAAGACCCAGGGCAAAGGCATCACCGCTCTGGCGGGGCGCGACTTGGGCGCTGGCGGCGAGATGGTGGCGCCGGGTTCCGTGACGCTCACCGCGGGCCGGGACGCGGTCATCGGTTCCAGGCTCAGCGCCGACGGCGGCATAACACTGCGTGCGCAAGACACGGCGCAAGTCACGGGCCAGCTGGAAGCGACCGGCGTGGCCAGCCTGCAAGCCGGCGGCGACATGACGTTGTCGGGCGGCGTGCTCAGCAACCAGGGCACGGAACTGCGTGCTGGGGGCGCGCTGGGCGTCAGCGGCGCGGCGGGTGCAGCGCAGGGCGCATTGACCCTGGCCTCGGACGGCGACATGACGGTGGGCGGCAGCGCCCAATCCGGCGGTCCCTTGTCCATGGTCGCGAAGGGCGCGCTGAACGTGGCGGGCACGGTGTCCTCGCTGTCCGGTTTGACGGCTCAGGCCGCCGGCGACGCGACGGTCAATGGCAAGCTGCTGGCCGGCGGTCCGCTGCTGCTGGAAACGCTGGGCCGGTTGGTGGCAGGCGCGGATGCGCGCTTGCAATCGGAAGACGCCATGCAGTTGCGCGCGGGCCAGGATCTGGTCCTGGCAGGCGAGGCGGAAGCCAACAAGAGTCTGACGTTGGACGCCGCGCGCGAGATGCGCGTGGATGGTGCGGCATTGGCCTACGGCGGCCAACTGTCGATGGACGCTGGCAATGATCTGCGCTTGGGCGACGCCAGCCGCACGCAGGGCGAGGGCGTAGCCGCGCGCGCCGGCGGCGATCTGCTGGCAGAGGGAACCATGGCTTCGCGCGGCGATATCGCACTGGTCGCGGGCCGCGATGCCAGCCTCGGCGGCAAGACCGTGTCCGCAGGCGACCTGAAGCTGGATGGCGGGCGCAATCTGGCCATCGCCCAAGCCGCGCAACTGGACGCGGAAGGCAAGGCGCAACTCAAGGCGGGGCAGGATGCGATGCTGGCGGGTGCTGTGCGCAGCAACTTGGGCAACCGCATCGAGGCAGCCGGTGCCCTGCGCCTGGACGGCGTAACTTCCGCGGCATCCGGCGCAATCGATCTGCGCGCGGGCGGCGATCTGACGGTGGGAAGCGCCGGTAAGGCGCTGGCGGGCCGCGCACTGCGTGGTGAGAGCGGCGGCGCGTTGTCGGTCGCCGGTGAATTGGCCGGCCAGGGCGCGTTGACTTTCGTATCGGTGGCCGGCGCAACGGTGGACGGCAAGCTGCTGTCCGGCGACGCCTTGTCGCTGCGGGCAGGCAAGGACCTGCGCACGGGACAGGCCGCGCAACTGCAATCGTCCAAGAACATGACGCTGAGCGCGGGCCAGGACGCCAGCCTCGCGGGCGCTGCCCTGAGCGATGGCGGCATCGCGATCGACGCGGCGCGCGAGCTGCGCGTGGACGGCGGCGCGCTGGCCTACGGCGGCGAATTGTCCATGACTGCCGGCAGCGACCTGCTGCTGGGCGCAGCCAGCAAGACGCAGGGCAAGGGCGTCACGGTCCAGGCGGCGCGCGACCTCGTCACGGCCGGCGAAATGGTGGCCGCCGGATCGGTCGCCCTGACGGCGGGCCGCGATGCGGTGTTCGGCGCCAAGCTCGGCGCCGACGGCGACCTGACGCTGCGCGCACAGGACACGGCGAGGGTCACGGGCGACCTGCAAACCACGGGCGCGGCCAGCCTGCAAGCTGGCGGAGACGTGGCGCTGTCGGGTAGCCTGCTCAGCAACCAGGGTACGGAGTTGCGCGCGGGAGGCGCGCTGGATGTCAGTGGCACGGCCGGCGCGGCCTCGGGCGCATTGACCCTGGCCTCGGACGGCGACATGACGGTGGGCGGCAGCGCCCAATCCGGCGGTCCCTTGTCCATGGTCGCGAAGGGCGCGCTGAACGTGGCGGGCACGGTGTCTTCGCTGGCCGGTTTGACGGCGCAAGCAGGAACCGATGCAACGGTCACGGGCAAGCTGCTGGCCGGCGGCCCGCTGCTGCTGGAGGCGATAGGTCAGTTGCAGGCCGGCGCGGATGCGCGCCTGCAATCGGAAGGCGCCATGACCTTGCGCGCGGGCCAGGATCTGGTGCTCGCCGGAGAGGCGGAAACCAACAAGGGCCTGACGCTGGATGCCGGGCGCGACGTACAGGTGGACGGGGCGGCGCTGGCCTACGGCGGCCAACTGGCCATGAACGCGGGCAAGGACCTCCGCTTGGGCGACGCCAGCCGCACGCAGGGCGTGGGCGTGGAGGCGCGCGCCATGGGCGATCTGCTGGCGGGCGGCGTGATGGCCGCGCGTGGCGACATCCTCTTGAACGCGGGACGCGATGCGCGCATCGATAGCAAGGCTGCAGCCACCGGCAACACGTCGCTGATTGCAGTGCGTGACCTTGCCATGGGCAACACGGCGCAATGGGACGCCGAAGGCGCTTCGCGCGCCCAGGCCGGCCAGGACATGACGGTGGCCGGCGCCTGGCGCGGCAACGGCGACATGAACATCGATGCCGCGGGCAAGCTGTCCGTGGACGGCACGCTTGCCGCCAGCGCCGGCGGCCTGAGCTTGAACGCCGGCGGCGACCTGTCGATGGGCGAGCTGGCGCGGGTCGCGGCCAAGGGCGCGGTCAACGTCACGACGCTGGGCGATCTCCGGGTGGCGGGCGCGCTCAGTTCGCTGGACGCCCTGACGCTACAGGCCGCGCGCAACGCGGCAGTGGCGGGACAGGTCTACGCGGCACGCGGCCTGGACCTGAAGGCAGGCCAGACGCTGACGGCGGCGGGCGGCTCGCACCTGCAATCCGACGCATCGATGACGCTTGCGGCCGGGCAGGATCTGAACCTCGCCGGCACGGCGCTGGCCGAAGGCGGCATGTCGCTGGACGCGTCGCGCGACCTGCGCGTGGACGGCAATGCGCTCGCCTATGGCGGGGCGCTGCAGCTCAAGAGCGGCAATGACCTGCTGCTGGGCGCGGGTAGCCAGCTGCAAGGCAAGGGCGTGCAGGCTGACGCCGGGCGCGACCTGGCGCTGGGCGGCGTTCTGGTGTCCACCGCGGACGCGGAACTCCAGGCGGTGCGCGATGCGCGCGTGGACGGCAAGCTGGGCGCCGACGGCGCGCTGGATTTCGGCGCAGGGGGCAATCTGCGCATCGGCGCGGCGGCGCAACTGGACGCCGCGGACCAGGCGCGGATCGCGGCTGCGGGCAATCTGGAGATGGCCGGCGTCGTGCGTGGCGACAAGGGGGCAAGCCTGGACGCCGGGGGGCGACTGGATATGTCCGGCACGGCGGCATCCGCCAACGGCGCCCTGAATCTGAAAGCGGGTGAAGACCTGGTCTTGACGGCCGGCAGCCGGGCGCTGTCCGGCGGCGCGCTGCAAGCGCGGGCGGGCGGTTCGCTGACGGCGGCAGGTACGATTTCCTCGCTGGCCGATCTGATCCTGGAGTCGGTTGGCAACATCAGCCTCGACGGCCAGAACCTGGCGGCCGGCAATCTGGCGCTACAGGCCGGCGGCGCGCTGGCCACCGGCGCGAACGCGCGCCTGCAGGCCGATGGCTCGGTCGATGTGCAAGCCGACAGCGCCGCCTTGGCGGGCACGCTGGTGGCCGGGCAAGCGGCGACGCTGCGGATCGACAAGGATCTGGCGGTGGACGGCACGGTCCTGGCCGATGCGGGCGCGCTCAAGGTGGACAGCGGCGGCGCCATGACGCTGGGCGCCTCAAGCGCGCTGCAAGCAGGCGGACTGCTGCAAGCACAGGCCGGCGGCAAGCTGCTGGCAAACGGCACGATTTCGGGCGAGCAGGACATCACGCTGAAGGCCGGCACGGACGCCGAACTGAACGGCAAGACCGTCGCCAACGGCACGCTGCGCGCGGACGCGGCCGGGAACCTGAGCATCGGCCAGGCCGGCCTGGCCCAGGGCAGCAGCAAGCTGCTGCTGGGCGCGGGCCAGGACCTGCGCATCGCAGGCACGGCGGGCACCGCCACGGGCGCGGGCGCCGCGGGCGGCGTCTTGCAGGCGCAGGCGGGCCGCGACCTCTTCATCACGGGCACGGCGACCGCCGGTTCCCCCATCGTCCTGGGCGCGCAGCGCGACATCCGCATCGACGGCATCGCCACCGCGCTGGAAGGCGGCCTGACCGCTGACGCAGGCGCGAACCTGCTCGTCGGCGCGGGCGGCAGGATGCAGGCCTTCGACGGCCTGAGCGCGCGCGCGGGCGGCAACCTGGGATCAGACGGGGTCATTGCCGCGGGCGGCGGCCTGACGCTCGCCGCAACTGGAGACGTCCTGTTGGGCGGCCTTGCTGCCGCCCTGGGCGAACGCACGGCGGGCAATGCCTCGATCACCGCGGGACGCGATCTCATCGTCAAACAGAACGGCCAACTGCAAGCCGCAGGCACGCTGACTGCCCGCGCGGATCGCGACCTGTACGCAACGGGCGCCCTGAGTTCGGTGGGCGACATGCTGCTGGCCGCCGCGCGCGACGCGCGAGTGGACGGCACTGCCGCCACCGATGCCAATCTGACGCTGACGGGCCGCGACGTGACCGTCGGCACGGCCGGGTTGGCGCAGGCCGGCCGTACGTTGACCGCCACCGCGCAAGGCGCGTTGCAGGCGGCCGGGCGCATGCTGGCCGGTGGCTCGCAGGCCTTGACCGCGGGCGACAAGATCACGGTCGACGGCACGGTCGCCGCCTTGCAAGGCGACCTGTCGCTCACCGCGCAGCGCGGCGATATCGCATTAGGCGCGGCGTCGCGCTTGCAGGCAGGGGGCGCGCTGACCGCGCAGGCAAACGGCGCGTTGACCGCGCTCGGCTCGGCTGCGGCGGAACAAGGCATGACCTTGCGGGCCGGCACGGACGCGACGCTGGGCGGCATCGCCGCCACGCAGACTGGCAACCTGGTCGCCAGCGCCGGCGGCAAACTCACCATCACGGCGGACGGCCGCTTGCAGTCCGGCGCGGCGCTGGACCTGAGCGCGGGCGGCGCGCTGCTCAACGCGGGCATCGCGTCCGCAGGCACGAACGCCAAGCTGTGGGCCGGATCCTCGCTGGACAACACCGGCTCGGCGCTGGCCAGCGGCGATCTCATCGCCACCGCCTTGGGACAACTTTCGAATGCCGGCCGCTTCGTGGCCGGCGTGGGCGCCGACGGCGCGCTCAGCCAGCCGGGCAGCATCACGCTGACGGCAGGCTCCATCGTTCATGGCGGCACCAGCCTCGCCGGCCGCGATCTGAGTCTGTCGGCCGGCAGCCTGAACCTGGCGGGCGGCAAACTGTCTGCCGTCGGCAAGGTCACGCTGACGACGGCGGGCGACGTCGACAGCCGCAACGCGGTCGTGCAGGGCGGCGCCCTGGACATCAGCGCCGCCAATCTCTACAACCAGGGCGGCAAACTGACGTCGACCGGCGATGCCGCGATCAAGCTGGGCGGCGGCCTGAACAACACCGGCGGGGTGATCGCAGCCGCAGGCAATGCAAGCATCGAAGCCGCAAACATCGTCAACCGCGACGGCACGCTGGCCGCGCGCGACCTGACCATCACCGCCACGGGCGCGGTGGACAACCGCGGCGGCCTGATCCAGGCCGACAACGTGCTGACCCTGAAGGCCGACAGCCTGGACAACAGCGGCACGGTGACCGCGGCCGGCTCGCCGCCCAAGGGCGTACTGGGCAAGGTCGTCTCCATCGTGGCCGACCGCGTGAACAACCAGGGAGGTTCCATCGAGGCAATCGAGGACCTGACCCTTAACACCAAAGAACTGGACAACACGGGCGGCGCCGTCGCTTCCCAAGGCAACGCGCGCATCGTCGCGGACACGCTTAGGAACACCCAAGGCACGCTGCAGGCGGGCAAGAGCCTGACCGTCATCGCGCAGGCGCTGCAAGGGCTGGGCGTGCTGCAATCCGCGGGCGACCTGTCGTTCGCCTATGCCGGCCCGCTGAACCAGCAGGGCGACATCTCCAGCGGCCGCGATCTCAATCTGTCGGTCGGCGGCGCGATGGACAACCGCGCCAAGATCAGCGCCGGCCGCGACCTGAGCATCTCGGCGGACTCGCTGAATAACCAGGCCTCCGGCCAATTGCTGGCCGGAGGCCAGAACCGCATCACGGTGACGCAGGGCCTGACCAACGCCGGCCTCATCGACGGCGGTTCCACCCGCATTACCGCAGGCCGCGTCGACAACACCGGCCGCATCTACGGCGATGCCGTGTCGATCCAGGCTGGCACGCTGGTCAACGGCGCGGGCGCAGGCGGCGGCGCCGTCATTGCGTCGCGCGGGAACATGGACCTGGGCGTGGGATCGCTCATCAACCGCGACCACGCGCTGATCTACGCGGGCGCCGACCTGCGCATCGGCGGCGCGCTGGATGCCGCCGGCCGTGCCATCGGCCAGGCCGGCTCGCTCCTGAACGCCTCCGCGACCATTGAAGCGGCCGGCAATGCCAACATCTCGGCCGCGTCCATCCGCAACCAGAACGACCGCTACACCAACGAAACGGTGCAGGTGTCCAGCACGTCCAAGGTGTACTTCACCCCGGCCGGCACCACCGACATGTACGACGCCGAGACCAATTGGCTGTGCGACGAAGTGACGCCGATGTGCAGCAAGGATCCGGCCTGGCTGGACGACGATCCGGAACGCATGTTCCTGCTGCCGTCCACCAAGTATCCGGCGTCGCGTTATGGGCCGCCGTTTGATTACGCGCCCAGCCTGAAGGGCAAGGGCGGCACGACTTCGCCCATCACGCCTACCTATACGCCGGTCACCATGGTGTGTGACGGTCCCGGCGGCGATGCGGGTGCGACCTGCTCGGACGTTCCGGAAAAATTCCGGTACGGCGCCCAGGAGCGCATCTGGTCCGTCTTCGGCGTGACGCCGCCGTCCGGCCCCATGCCGGTCTGGACGGAGCCTGAGCGGGCCTGCTACAACCGCGCCACCTGCGACGCCGAGAAAGCGCGTCGCCAGGCCTACGAAGAAGCCTATGCTGCGTACAAGGCGCCGCACATGGTGCTGGATGCGCGCATCCGGGAATTCAACGCCGACTTCAATAGTCGCCTGGTCGGCACGTTCGTGTACTACCGGGTGCAGGAGACCGTCACCGAGACCCGCACCCTGTCCTCCGATCCCGGCAAAATCCTGTCGGGCGGGTCCATGACGCTCACCGGCGACGTCACCAACGATAAGAGCCAGATCGCCGCGGGCGGCGCGCTCACAGTGGCGGGCCCTGCCATCAACAACATCGGCGCGGGCGGCGTGCGCACCATCACGCGGACCGGGACCATGACGGAAACCCAGGCGCGTTCGCGCGACCGCAAGGAGTATTCCAGCGCTTACAACGCCACCCTGGCCGGCCAGCCCATCGAACTGCCAGTCGGCACGTCCGGCGGCAACGTCGCTGTCCAGCTCAACGGCTCCAAGCCCGGCGCCAGCAATGGCGGCGCCGCGCCCGGGCCGGTGCTTGTCGCCAGCGTCGGCCTGCCCGGCGGCACGGTGGTGCGCACCGTCTCCAATCCTGCCGGCATTCCGGACAGCCAGCTTTACACCGTCAACGGCAGGCCGGATGCGCCCTACGTCGTCGCGACCGATCCGCGCTTCGTCGGCCAGCGTCCGACCGTCTCCAGCGACTACCTGCTGGACCTGCTGAGCCAGCCGGGCGCGCTGCCCGGCACCACCATCGGCAACGGCGCCGGCTCGGGCGGCGGCCTGGCAGGCCAACGCAACGACCAGCCCGGCACGGCCGGCACGGTCAATGCCGGCGTGGGCGCAGGCTCGGTCTCGACCCCGGGGCAAGGCGGCACGTCCGTGGGCGCCAGCAGCGGCCTTGAAGGGCAGCGTATGGACGGCCAAGGCGGCTCCGGACCCGTCAACGCGGGCGTCGGCGCGGGTTCGGTCTCGCATGCGGGCCAAGCCGGCGCCACCGTCGGCGCCAGCAGCGGCCTGGACGGCCAGCGCCTGGACGCGCAGGGCGCATCGGGACCCGCCGGCGCCACGCTCGGCACGGGCGGTTCTCTGTCCGCCAGCGGCGCCACCGCCGCGGCCGACGGCCAGAACCTGTCTGGCGCGCGCCTGGGCAGCTGGGATTCCCTGGTGCCCGCGGGCGCCAAGTTCCTGACGCCCTCGGGCCAGCCCAAGCGCCTGGGCGACGGTTTCTATGAACAGAAGCTCGTGTCCGACCAGATCCTGGCCACCACTGGCCAACGCTTCCTCGACAAGTACAGCGACAACGACAGCCAGTACAAGGCCCTGCTTGCCGCCGGCGCCCAATTCGCCCGTGACAACGGCGTCCAGCTCGGCGTCGCGCTGACCGAGGCGCAGCAGCGCCAACTGACCACCGACCTGGTCTGGCTGGTCGAACAGACTGTCACGCTGCCCGACGGCACCACCGAGACCGTGCTGGTCCCGCAGGTCTACCTGCTGGTGCGCGAAGGCGACCTGAAGGGCGACGGCACGCTCATGGCCGGCCGCAACGTCAAGCTGGAGGCCGAAGGCGACATCGTCAACAGCGGCACCATCGGCGCGCGCGAAGCCACCGTCATGACCGCCGGCAACATCGTCAACCAGGGCGGCGGCCTGATCCAGGGCGCCACCGTCGACCTCGCCGCGCGCGAGGACCTGACCAACCTGGTGTCGCTGATCAAGGGCGACAACGTCGCCCTGAAGGCGGGACGAGACATCGCCCTGACGTCCACCTCGGCCTCCGAGAACTTCGGCAGCACCTGGGGCACGCACGTCAGCGGCGTGGCCCGCGTCGATGCCGACAACCTCAACATGCAGGCCGGACGCGATATCACCCTGACTGCGGCGCAAGTCTCGGTCAAGGACGATGCACGCCTGCAGGCCGGGCGCGATATCGCGCTGGAAACGCTTACGGAGAGCCATGGCGAAACGCTGGTTCTGAACAAGAAAAATCGCCACGATCTGAGCACAAGTTCGGAAGTCGGCTCGAGCATCGCCGCGGGCGGAAATCTCGCGCTGGTCGCGGGGCAGGACGTCAATGCGCGTGCGGCCGAAGTCAACTCGGAACAGACCTTGGCCGTCGTGGCGGGCCGCGATATCAACATCAGTGCAGGAGAGGCATCGACCTACGCGCGCGACGAAGTCTCATTCAAGACGCGCAGTTTCCTCTCCAGCAAGAGTACGCACAGGATCGACTCGCAGTCGTCCACGCAAGCGCAGGCATCGACGTTCAGCGGTGATGAGGCCATTTTCCAGGCGGGGAGGGATTTCTCTCTCTCGGCCTCGCAGGTTCTTACAAACAAGGATTTGACGATCGATGCAGGCCGCGACATCGTGGTCGCCGCTGGAACCAATACCCACGCGGAAAGCCACTACGAACGGATCAAGAAAAGTGGCTTCTCTGTAGGCGGCTTGGGAATTTCCTACAAGACCAGCGACGCGCAATCCAAACAGACGGTCGATGGCGCTACACAGAGCGACGCGAGAAGCCTGTTGGGAACCACGGGCGGCAACGTCATCCTGACCGCTGGACGGGATGTATTAGTTGCCGGCAGCGACCTAGTTGCGGGCAAGGCGGAAAAAGACCTGGCCGGCGAGACTGGAAACATCGACATCCAGGGAGAGAACGTCGCGATCATCGCGGGCCGCGACGTTGAAAACACGCACAGCGAGTATTCGCTCAAGCAAAGCAGCTTTGGCGTGGCGGTGGTCGGGACGGTGATCGACACCTTCAAGAATCTGGCTGCAGCGGGCTCCACGAAGGGCAAGGTCCAGGAAATCGCGCACAGCGGCGCCACCAATCCGGGCGTCGCATTCTCCTTCAGCAGCAGCAAGAGCAGCGGTTCGTTCGACTCATACAGCCAAGTCAGTAGCGGTTCTTCGCTAAGCGCGGCAGGCGACATCCGCATTCGCGCCACGGGGAACGGCGAGCGGGATGGCTCCGGACGAGCGCTGGATGGCGATGTCGTCATCTCCGGCTCTACATTGCGCGCCCAAGAGGGCGTGGTGCTGGACGCCCAACGCAACATTGCGGTCGTCGGTTCGGACAATCGCCAGACGCAGAACAACAAAGAATCCAGCAAGAGCACCAGCTTCTCGTTCGGAAGCATGAGCCTGGGTGATATTGGGCGCGCCGTCGATGGGGGACCGAACTCCGGCGGGGTCAAGATGTTCCCCTACGGAAGTGAATCCGCCCGTTCCAAGGAATTGACATCGGGCACATGGCAGACGTCCTCGCTCATCACCGGCAATAGCGTCAGCTTGAACAGCCGTGAAGGCGATATCCGCATTGCCGGCTCCGCCATCGACGCGATCAACAACGTTGGCCTCACTGCACGGCAGGGATCGGTCGTCATTGATACCGGGAGCGCCACGCGCGAACACAGCAGCAGCTACAGCAACAAATCAGTGGGGGACCTGGGGCGCGAAGGCAGCGGCTTCACGGTGGGCGTGCGCAGCAGCAGCGGCAGTCTGGATGAACGCAGCAGCACGCCCAGCGCCGCAGGCAGCACGATCACGAGTCGGCAGGGCGACGTCTCCATCATCGCCCAAGATGACTTGTTGATACGTGGTAGCGACATTCGCGCGGGCCGCGACATGTTGTTGGGCGGGCAGACTGTCACGATTGACGGCAGCTACGACACCAGCGTCTATCGCCGATTCCAGGAGACCAGCCAGATCGGCGTGACTGTCAGCGCCAGCAATCCGGTTGTCAGCGCGGTGCAGAGCACCAACCGCATGCGCGAGGCGGCCCAGGAAAGCAACAATGGGCGCTTGCAGGCCATCGCCGGCGTCGCGGCGGGTCTCGCGGCGAAAAACGCATATGACGCCGTGGCCAAGGATCCCGCCAGGGCAGGCGGCATCAGCATCAACGTGGACCTGGGCGCCAGCAGCGCCAGTCAGACAAGCACCGGACAAAGTAGCACCGCCAGCGGCGCAGCCATTGCAGCCGGCCGTGACCTGATGATCATTGCGGCAGGCAAAGGCGAGCAATCCGACATTATCGTGGCCGGCTCTGACCTCGCGGCTGGACGCAACGTGCTGCTGGACGCGCAAGGCGATCTGCTGCTTATTGCGCAGCAGAACACGTCCAGCCAGAAAACCGACGGCAAGAGCAGCAACGCCAGCATAGGCGTGGGCTTCTCCCTGGGCGGAAGCCAGCAAGGCTTCAGCATCAACCTCGGGGCGGGCGGCAGCAAGAGCAAGTCCGATGGACAAGCCTCTACCTGGAACAACACCCACGTCCAGGCCGGGAACACGCTGACCATGAACTCCGGCGGCGACACCGTGCTGCGCGGCGCGCAGGCAAGCGGCGATCGTATCCTGGCAACCGTGGGCGGCAATCTGCTCGTCGAGAGCCTGCAGGACATCAATAGCTTCACTGCTCGCGACCGCAGCGTAGGCGTGCAGGTCAGCCTGTGCATTCCGCCCATCTGCTATGGCGCCAGCTCGGTAAGCGGCAACTATGGCAAGACCAACATCGACAGCAAGTACGCCAGCGTCACCGAACAGACCGGGCTATGGGCGGGTGATGGCGGCTTCCAACTGGACGTTGCCAAGAACACCAGCTTGATCGGCGGCGTGATCGCCAGCAGTGACAAGGCTGTAGCCGACGCCAGGAACGTCTTGATCACCGGCACGCTGACCAGCCGCGACATCGAGAACCGCGCCCGCTATGAAGGCCAGTCCCTGCAATTGGGCGGAGGCGTGAGCTTTGGCGGCGGTAAGGAGGACGGCAAGGACAAGAACAACGTCGGCACGGATGGCAAGGGCGAAGCCGCGGGCGGCTCCAAGGCGACGCCGAATTCGAACCTGCCTGCCATCAACGGCGTCAGCACGGTCCCGCCTGTACCGATGGGCGCCAATGGCGAATCCAGCTCCACGACGCTTAGCGGCATCAGCGGCGGAAAGATCGTCATACGCGACGAAACGGGCCAGAAGGCGCAGACGGGCCAGACGGCAGCGGAGGCAATCGCTAGCCTGAATCGCGACACCAAGGACACGCTGAACAGCTTGAATCCGATCTTTGACGAGAAGGAAGTGCGGGCGGGCTTCGAGATCGTGGGAGAGACTGGACGCCAGGTGGGGCAGTTCTTGGCGAATCGGGCGGAGGAAACCAAGGCGCTCTCTGATGAGTTGACCGCTGAACTGAAGAAGCCCGGTGGAGGGGACTCTGCACGTATTGCCCAGCTAGCTGATGATCTGGGCGATGCGGCAAAGTGGGAGCCCGGCGGCCAGTACCGTCTGATCGCCACCGCGATTCTGGGCGGTGTGACAGGCAATGTTACCGGCGGTGTTTCTGAAGTGGCAAAAGCCAGCGCAGTCAACTACCTCCAGGGGTTGACTGCGCAACAGGTCAAGCTTTACTCGGATGCGTTGGGCGACAGTGCGGAAGCACAAGCTGCACGCGCTGCGCTGCACACGCTGGTGGGATGTGCTGGAGGCTCGGCACGCGGTGATGGTTGCGGGGCTTCCGCGCTAGGCGCGGGAGCTGCCTCAGTGGTGAACGCCTTGTTGGATGCCGCCAGCGGCAAGTCTGGTTCGGCCTTGTCACCGGAAGACAAGGAGGCTCGTAGCAATCTGGTGTCCTCGCTGTTGGCAGGCGTCGCTGTTGGGCTGGGAGCGGATGCGAGTGAGGTGGTTAACAGCGGCAGACTGGAAACGGAGAACAACGCGGTAGCGACCCTGCTGAAGCGCGGTGGTATGGCGGCGCTAGGGGCTTGCTTCCGGTCACCGGCATGCGAAGAGAAGGTGATCGGGCCAATCGCATTCGCAGCGATCACAGCGATGACCGCAGACTTGATGGGCAAGACGCCTGGCTTGTCGGAGGACCAAGCGCTGTTGCTGGCGGTTGTTCAGTACATTGCAACAGGCGGCGAACCCCAGAGTATTCCAGGGAAACCCGGAGACCCGGTGCCGCCGGTAGGTGTGCCGCCGGGTGGTGGTGGAACGGTGCCGGACACGCAGTTGCCTGGTAAGTCGGGGGATGTGCCTGAGATTGGAGGGGTGCCGGGACAGGAGAACAAGGGGCCGGCGGGGGGGACAACTACTATTACTCCCATTCCCAGCACTGCTGAGGCAACAGTAATATTCCAACATGGAGACGGGCAGCGAACTGGGCGGCCATATGTTTCCTCAGGCGCAGAAGTAACTCCGGAGATTGTCGAGGTGGCTTTACGAGGTGACCCGGCCTTTGGAGTGCAGGGAGCCGTTTCCCTGCCCGCCATCCAGCGCTATGTAGATCGTCTGCTAGCAGGGGAGATGCCGCCGCCGATCAGGATGGATGGGGATTTGATCGTCGACGGAAATCATCGGTACATTGCAGCACGAATATTAGGGCGCAACGTTGAAGTGATTCAGTGGGCGTCGCCGGGATCGTTGCAGAGTAAGCGAAGTTCTATCTCTAATATATCAATCGATCTGACGGATTGGGGGAATCATTGATTACTCTTAGATATCAAACAGGCGAATTGTTTACGGTTAATCTGAATAGTTTGATTGGGGCGAATTTTCGTAATGCAAACTTTCATCGGATAATTTTCGATGAAATGAACTTGCGAGATGCTGATTTTTCGGGTGCGATATTGAGAAACGCCGGATTTGTTGGGGCTGAAATTTCTGGTGCAAAAATGCAAGACGCTTCGCTTATGAATGCATACTTCATGGGGGCGAAAATGCTTGGTGCGAAACTGAATAACGCAATTTTGGTTGGAGCTGACTTCACGGGAGCCGATTTGACGGGGGCGACATGCTTTAACGCCAACGCACGATTCTCGTGTTTTCATAGGGCGAAAATAGTTGGTGCTGATATGAGGGTTGAGAATGCTGAGCAGGCTCAGTGGGTAGACGCAACTTATGATGCAAAGACACTGTGGCCAATGGGGTTTGATCCCGAAAAATATGGTGCCATACAGATATAGAAAACGTGTCAAAAATAAGTTATCAGACTCTGAGGTTTTCCCAGGAACTTCCAAGGAAATCCATTTTAATTCAGAGGCTTGAGGTGCGAGGCGAAGTCTGAAGACTCGCTCGTATGTGAACAGGGCGTGCATTGTCAAAAAAGATACCGTCTTGCCCGTCAAGAGATTAGGCGTAATCGGGGCGATAGGATGAACGCGTTTTGAGCACACCGAAGCAGAGATGAGCAAGCTTTCTCATTGCAGCGCCGAGCGCGGACATCTTGCTTTTACCGGCGTCTAGCAGTCGGGCGTAGAGGGCTTGAATATGCGGGTTATAGCGCGTGGCCACAATCGCGGCCATGTACAGCGTTGCTCTCACTCTTGGCGGCCGGCCTTGGATAGACAAGGTCGGCCATTGAGGCTGGTTCCGGATTGCCGCTGTACGGGAATCAGCCCCAGATATGCCGCCAGGCCCTCCGCTGAGTTGATTCGCCTGTTGTGCATGATCGATAGGATCGCGTTCGCTGCTTGCGGTCCGATGGCAGGGCCTAAAATAAGGTGTCAGACTACATTTTCCAAATATGAAAATGTAGTCTGACACCTTTTTTTCCGCGAATTGGATCGACGGTTTTTACAGAAGTACCTAATTCGGGAAATGCTGCCATTTTCCAGGGGGGCAACGGATGACCAAGTTCGGCAATATTTTATGGAGTTGTCTGGTGCCACTGACATGCCTGCTGCTACGAATATTCCTGGGCGAGGAAATATTTATGTGATCAATACACCACAAGGGAATTTTACTTTGCGAGACTTTTCCAGCTCGTCGAGCCAAACCGGGGCAGCATGGACGATTGATTTGCCGGGTGCTTCTGTGGGTAAGAATTTCAATCCTGAAATAAAATTCTTGAGATGATCATGCTTGTAAGAAATGAGAAAGAAATTGTCAGGGATTCATTAGGTTTGTGGATATCTGGATTGTTTAGTGCTGTGTGTGGGTGGAACAAAAATGCATCTTTTATCGAAAAAAAAGAGTTTTTCTTTTTAATTCTGGAAAGGTTGCTTATAGAGAGAAAAGTGATTTTTATTTTGCCGGGGGCTGATTGCTATGTTTCACCGACCAATCCAAATCCCAAGCTGACAGTCGAAAATGTGGGAGCTCAATGGCGCGCGCCTGTATCGGAAATAATAAGTTTCTTGCGGAGTCGGTGGCCAGATTCGGTTAATGATGAAAATGACGAAAATTTAAAATATTATTTCTATGAATTGCCGGGATTGATATGGGTCGAGGAGGATGGGCGGCTCGTGGCATCTTGAGGAAATTTTTTTCTATTTTTATATAGAAAAAAGGTGTCAGACTGGAGTTACCAGGGTTCAGTGGACAGGAGTAGCATCTGAACCGATTGGGGATGATCTATGTCCAAAAAATATGGTGTCAGACTACATTTTCCATAGCCGAAAATGTAGTCTGACACCATATTTTTTGCGGGGGCATCATCCGAGCAGGTTGCTCGTCAACTCCATCAAATGCGTCGAGACTTGGGCGTTCAGTACAAGGATCTGACACCTGCGCCAGAGCTTGAGGTGATATACGCTAGAAATCTCAAGACCTATGGCGATAAGCTGGGGCCAACAATTGATTGGCTTAGGGCTAAAGGTAAGAGTTGGGAGCAAATTATTGAATCCTCAAGTCGACCTGGGGGTAAGGATTTAGGGTTGTAATAATGAGTATGAACATAGAAAAAATAATTCTCGGTGATGAGTATGATGATGCGCTCAGAGATGCTCTTCGTATTGTTCTTGTAAAGAGTGGAGCGGTCGGTGTTGATAAAACTTGGGGTGTTGGCGGATCTCAAGAGATTGAAGCTTTGGTGGTTAGGCTTGGTAGTGATTTGATAACGGTAGAGGCAGAGACTTTTGTCGGTCTAACCGTCAGTGGGCCGAGTGAGATTGTGAAAGATATTGCTCTGAAAGTAAGGATGCAGTTGAGACTTTAGTTCCTAAGCTGCAAAAGGGGCTGGGACAGGAAAAAAAAGGTGTCAGACTACATTTTTCACACCTGAAAATGTAGTTTGACACCTTTTTTTCCGAGTGCGGTGGTTAACAGCGGCAGACTGGAAACGGAGAACAACGGGGTAGCAACCCTGCTCAAGCGCGGTGGGATGGCGGCGCTAGGGGCTTGCTTCCGTTCGCCGGCATGCGAAGAGAAGGTGATCGGGCCAATTGCATTCGCAGTGATCACAGCGATGACCGCAGACTTGATGGGCAAGACGCCTGGCTTATCGGAGGACCAAGCGCTGTTGTTGGCGGTTGTTCAGTACATCGCCACCGGTGGCGAGCCACAGAACATTCCAGGGAAACCCGGAGACCCGGTGCCACCGGGTGGGCGTGCCGCCGGGTGGTGGTGTGGGAACGGTGCCGGATACGCAGTTGCCTGGTAAGTCGGGGATGTGCCTGAGAGTGGTGGGGTGCCGGGAAAGGAGAATAAGGGGCCGTGGGTGGGGGTCACGACCACTACGTCGTTGCCGGATGAGCCCGGGCCATGGTTAATATTTGATAAAGGCGATCTTGGTGGCTCAGAGTATGAAGAACGAGCGCTACCGGGGATTGGTCGACCGTTTCGTGAGCCAAATCCTGATTTTCCACCTAACCATAATGTTGTGGAAGCGATGAGTGATCCGCAGGTGCAGAAGATGGTGAAGGATGTTACGTGCGCAGATTGCTCGGACATTGCGGCCTACTTGTATAAGGAGGCGGGACAAAAGGGGGCAATATTGAATGTTAAACCAGCTCTGCGAAATAACCTGAACGTTCTGGAAAATGGAGTATTAGAAAAAAGGCAAACTTACCATCAAGTTTACTCCGATGGGCAGTACGTATACGATCCACGAGTGTCGTCACGACCGGTGCCGCAAGGTGATTGGCTTCAATTGATGAAAGGGACCAATCCTGACGGAATTTCAATTTCAAAGATTAAGTAGGGGGCGGCATGAATAAGAGTCTGGCTGATGGTGATGAACTATATAAAGTAATAGAAGAGTTTTCCGATTTGGAATGGAGAAAGTTCCAGACGAGAATGGTAATGGTTAGATTGAAAGGGGGAGGGGTCTATCAGAGAGATAATTCCAAAGCCCCTCCGTTTACAACAATTAGATTTAGGAGTGAAAATCGAGAATTTGTCGAAGAACTGCGAAAGGCAGTAGAAGGCTACGAGGGAGATATGGTTTGGAAGATGTTTCCGCACCAAAGATTGATGTTTCCGGATGTCAATTGGGTGATTCGTCCTGCTTTTGTTGACGAAGCGGTTGCAATGGCGGGAGAGGATGTAGGGAATTCACAAGATTTTATGTCGGAGCATTATCCTGACTTTGCGTTGAAAGCGTATAAAGATATGTTGGGATTGGCCAAACATGTTCGCAAAGAGCTTGAGAAAAAATATAAGATATGAGATTGAAAAATGGTGTCAGACTCTGAAGAAAATAAGGTGTCAGACTACATTTTTCACAATAAAGGTGTCAGACTGAGCTGACCCGGATTTCTCGGACAGTTTGGTTAAGGCACGGAGGCCTCGACCTGGGCAGGGGTTCGATAACCTAGCCCCTGGTGGATTCGCTGGCGGTTATAGAAGACCTCAATGTAGTTAAAGATCGCCAGCCGCGCATGCTCCCTGCTGTGGAAGACCTTGTGATGCGTTAATTCGTTCTTTAAGTTGCTGAAGAAGCTCTCTGCGACGGCATTATCGTAGGGATCCCCCTTGGCGCTCATGCTGATGATGATGCCGTGGTCCTTAAGCATGCCTCGGTACTCTGCCGAACTGTACTGCGCACCGCGATCGCTGTGGTGCAACAGTCCAGGATCGGGACGGCGCCGGGCTAGGGCCATTTGAAGTGCATGGACCAACAACCTGCGGTCGGCCTTCTCGGCCATGCTCCAGCCGATCACCGACCGAGAGTAGAGATCCAGCAGTACGGCCAGATATAGCCAGCCTGTCCGTGTTGGTACAACCGTTATGTCGCCCACCCAGACTTTATTGGGACATTGCACGGTGAACTGACGTTGCAGGCGGTTCGGGGCTGGCCCCAGTAGCGAATGCTTCTCCAGCCGACGAAACCGCTGCTTGCGCAGCGCCTCGATGCCGGCCTGGCATCGCAGTCTTGCGACGCGATGCTTGCCGCACGCCACGCCGTTGGCGTTCAAAAAAAGGTGTCAGACTACATTTTTCACAGCTGAAAATGTAGTCTGACACCTTTTTTCCCCTTAATTAAATAGGCGGGGTGGCGGACGGCCTTGTCAACGCCGGTTAGTGGGCGTGGCGTTGGGTATGTGAGAATTAATAAAACTATGTTTATTTTTTTTGGCGCCATTCGGCCAAAAATAAAAAATCAGACCGGCATTAAGAATAGCCGTGCCTTGCCGTTAGGAATAAGTAGAGAAGGCATGGTTTTTGGCTTCCATCTGGAACGGTAGGGCGTAGAAATCCTGTCTCAATGCAGCGCTGCGGGGCGATGCATAGGGGGAACGCTGGATAGATTGAATCAATAAATAACCGTCCATCGGACGGTCCAGCCAGGATTCCCCTCCACGCAACCTGTTCATGTCCAAGGTTTTGGACGAATGGGGCGTGGCCTGCGACTGCCGAAGTGGTATCGGAATGACAAATCTTCGAATAAATAATATTCCAGCTTGAGATAGCTACGATTCGTCAGCTATCCCCAAAGTCAAGGAAGAATTCGAATAAATAATAGACCTCACAAAAAAGGTGAGGCTGGCACCCTGCGGAGGGCTGCTTTGGTACTTGGTGCCATACGGGTTTGTTTTTGAAGTTCTGGAGGATCATGAAGTTCGTAAAAAAAATACCTTACGGGCTGAAGCGCGCCGTTTTTCGCGCGTCTCCGGCCCTTGCCAGAACACTAGGCCTGGATTTCCGCTTGCGGGTGCCTAGCCGGATGTTCATGGAGCAAGAAGTCTTCAAGTACGTCAATCAGCAGTTCCGCCGCGCGGCGACCGCTCCGGCTGCGAGGTGCTTGTTCATCGGCTTGGATAAGCACAACTGGCACTACGACCGTCTGCTGGACCTAGACTTCTATTCGATAGACCTGAATCCGCGCAATGCGGCCTACGGCCCGCCCGGCAGGCACGTGGTAGGTTCGGCGACCGAATTGTCTTCGTACTATCCGCCGAACAGCTTCGATGTGATTTTTGCAAATGGGCTTATCGGTTTCGGTTTGGATACCGAGGAAGCGTTCAATCAGCTGATGTTCGAATGCCATCGCGTCCTGGCCAGCGACGGGATGCTGGTGCTGGGCTATAACGACAAGCCCGACCGTCTGAGCTTCAAGGTTGAACAGGCTGCAGGCTTTGAGGCCTTCAAGACTTTTGAACCCGGCATAACAGGAATGACTGGCGCGCGTCACATCGTGGCGGACGGGTTCCGGCATTGTTATGTGTTCCTTCGTCCACGGCGCTTGGGTCATGCGGCGGGCCAGATGGATCTGGTTGCTGCGGCCTGACCGGGTCGCGGCCGCTACATTTTTCCCATTTCTGGCCGTTAATCGTAGGTCCTTTGGGGCGTTCCGCGCTTGTGCGGAGCGCCCGTATTTATGGAACCGGAACAGGCTTTTCTCATGATCATCGGTATCGACCTGGGTACGACAAATAGCTTGGCGGCCCTGTGGCAGGACGGCCGGGCGCGCCTGGTGCCCAATCCGTTGGGGAGCTTTCTGACACCCTCCTGCGTAAGCCTGGATGAAGATGGCCGTGTGCTGGTGGGGCAGGCCGCCCAAGAGCGCCTTCAAACGCATCCCGAGCGCACCGCCGCGTTGTTCAAGCGGCACATGGGCAGCGACAAGCTGTTCCAGTTGGGCGACAAGGAGTTCCGCGCCGAAGAACTATCGTCGCTGGTGCTGCGCGCGCTGAAGGCAGACGCCGAAGCCGTGCTGGGCCACCCGGTTACCGAGGCCGTGATCAGCGTACCGGCCTACTTTTCCGACTCGCAGCGCAAGGCAACGCGCAACGCGGGGATGTTGGCGGGCCTGACCGTCGAACGTCTGGTCAACGAACCCACCGCGGCCGCCCTGGCCTATGGTCTGCACCAGAGCGAGGACGAGACTCAGTTCCTGGTTTTTGACCTTGGTGGCGGCACGTTCGATGTGTCGGTGCTGGAACTGTTTGAAGGCGTGATGGAGGTGCGCGCCACCGCCGGCGACAACTTCCTTGGCGGCGAGGATTTCGTCAATGAGATCGTTCAGAAATTCTTCGATACCCATGCGCGGGCGGCGGCTGCGCGCGAGGACCGGCGCTTCATGCAACGGCTGCTGGCGCAGGCTGAAAGCGCCAAGCGCCAGTTGTCGACGCAAGCTGCAGCCCGCATTGCGCTGGACTGGCGCGGCGAAGAATATGCGTTCGAATTGAGCCAGGAACTGCTTGGGCAGTTGTGCACGCCGCTGCTGACGCGTTTGCGCATGCCGGTTGAGCGCTCATTGCGCGATGCCAACATCAAGAGCCATGACATCGCCACCGTGGTGCTGGCGGGCGGCGCCACGCGCATGCCGCTGGTGCGCCAGCTGGTCACGCGCATGTTCGGCCGCTTTCCGAATGCCGAGATGGATCCCGATCAAGTGGTGGCGGCAGGCGCTGCGGTGATGGCGGGGCTAAAGATGAAGGACCAGGCGCTGGAAGAGGTCGTGATGACCGACGTATGTCCCTACACGCTGGGCATCAGCACCACGCGCACCACCTCGTCTGGACAGCGTTTGCCGGGCCAGTTTTCGCCCATCATCGAACGCAACACCATCGTGCCGGTCAGCCGCCAGGAAACATACATGCCGATGGAAGACGGCCAG
Source organism: Achromobacter sp. ACM04 (assembly GCF_014851465.1). Taxonomy (NCBI): domain Bacteria; kingdom Pseudomonadati; phylum Pseudomonadota; class Betaproteobacteria; order Burkholderiales; family Alcaligenaceae; genus Achromobacter; species Achromobacter sp. ACM04. The sequence continues at coordinate 2,045,923 of NZ_JACUZS010000001.1, read as the reverse complement.
GGCGAGGTCGAGCTGCACATCTACCAGGGAGAGTCCCGCCTTGTCCGCGACAACATCCTGCTAGGCACCCTGAACATGCCGTTGCCGCGCTTGTCGCGGTTGGAAAGCGCCATCAATGTGCGTTTTACCTATGACGTGAACGGATTGTTGGAGGTCGAGGCTGCGCTGGCGCAGGGCGGCGCGGCACAACGTCTGGTGATTCAGGGCGGCGGCACGCAGATGAGCGACGCCGATATCCAGCGCCGCCTGGGTGTATTGGCCGAGTTGAAGATCCATCCCCGGGAGCTGGCGGTCAACCGCGCCTTGGTGGCGCGGGCCGAGCGTGTCTACCAGGTGGCGCGCGGCAATGACCGTGAACTGCTCGCCCACGAAATAGTGCTGTTTGAACAGGCGCTGGAAACCCAGGAGGAGCGGCTTGCCGTGCGTGCAGCAGAGCGGCTGCGTCGCGTGGTCGACGTCCTTGAACGGGCCGCCGTGTTTGCTCCAGGTTTTGATCCCACACAACAGGACTAGTACGGTGGCAGCAGCGAGCTTTACCAGATTGGGCATCGAGCCCACCAGCGACCAGAAGGTCATCCGCCGCGCCTATGCGGCGGCGCTCAAGCGGATCGACCAGGCCGCTGACCCGGAAGGCTTTGCCAACCTGCGCGGCGCATACGAGCATGCGCGATCCTGGGCCGAGATACAGATCGAGGAAGGGGAATCCGCCGCTTGCAGTGCGTTGCCTTTGTCCGACGCGCCGCAAGCGGGACCTGACGCAGCGCCGGGGGACACGCCCGAGTTCGCGCCCGAGTCCGGGATGGAAGCGGTCCCGAGGCAAGCACCGCCAGCGCATGCGCAGGAGCCAGGGCCAGCGGTTCAAGCAGAATGGTTTCCGCCATCCCGAGAGGAACTGGAAGCAGATATCGAGCACTGGACCGGCCGCCTGATGCAGGCGCCCGATGACGAGGTTGCGCAGATGCTCGCTAGCGCCCTGGCTGACCGCCGGCTAGACCATCTGGAGGCCAGGGACGCTCTGGCCTGGAGCCTGGCCCGGGCGATGCGCCTGCAGCCGGACGGCCGCCTGGCGCTCTTCAATGGCGCGCGCCGGGCGTTCGGCTGGAACGGCCTGAGTGCGCCATTTCCGCATGACCAGGACCTATCCGATTGGGTCGACATGCTGTTGGACCAGATGGAGCAGTACAGCCAGCTGCCGCCGCCCTTGCGTGTGCGCCTGGATGCAGTCCTGAGGTTGGCGCACAGGTGGGCTGAACCCAATCTTGTACAAGCGTACTGGCATGGAAGGGATTTCGCACAGTTGTTGGGCATTGCGCCTGATCTGTCGGTGCTGGACCTGGGATGGGCGCGCATCGAGGCATGGCGCGCGGCTTCCGCACGCTTTGACCGCGGCCGGAACGCGTTGCGGTGGTTGGCGGCCAACAAGCTGAAGATGGTGCTTGCGGCGATTTGCGTCATGGGATTGGTTTTGATGTACCGGGACGCGCGCGACGGCACGACCTACGAGAAGCCAGGGCCGACCCGGGAGCAACTGGCGAATGGCCTGGTGACCGTGCATGCGCAACGCGCGGCACCCGAAGTTCAACCCTGCCAGGTTCGATCTCCGCTTTCGCCGCCGTTGGGTTGTCCCGTGGCGCAGGCGGATCAGGCGTCGCCTGAGCCATGGCCGACGGCCATGCCCAAGACGCTGGTCATTACCGGCGTTCCCGCGCTGTCCTATCCACCGCAGGCCAAGTCGGCTGGGGCCAAGGGCACAGTCTGGGTACGTGTGATGCTGGATGCGCAGGGCAAGGTGCTGCGTAGCGCGCTGATGTTCCCATCAGGGAACCGCACCTTGGATCAGGCTGCCGTCGAAGCCTCGGGCGCGGTGCGCATGATGCCCGCGATCCAGGATGGCAACGCAGTGCCGAGCCAGGCGCTGCTTGTGTTCAGTTATGAGATGGACGTTCCGTGAATCCGGTGTTGACGTGCAGCTCCGCCCGCGATGATAAAAAAAGGAGATTGACAGCATCATTCTCATCGATCCCGGAACGGCCATTTCACGACCCGCGACGCCAAGTCAGTTCGCAACGTGAATGCCGGACGCCAGGAATCATGGACGCCTTGAGCCTTGTCTTGCAGGTCCGGACCTGCGGTCTGCTGCCGCTACAAGAATAGGTAAATACGAGTCCAGAAAAACTCAGAATAGAAGAAAAAGCCTCAACCTAGAATTCAAAAAAATGACGCTGATGGCCTGCTGGAAGGCCACTCGGATATAGGCGCTATTCGGGGTTTTAGGGATCATGAAGTTCATAAAAAAAATATCGTATGCCCTGAAACGCGCGGCTTTTAGGGCTTCTCCGGCTCTTGCCAAATCGCTAGGCGTCGATTTCCGGCTGCGTGTGCCTAGCCGGATGTTCATGGAGCAGGAGGTCTTCGACTACGTCAATGAACATTTCCGCCGCGGCGCGGCGGCGCCGGCGGCCAGGTGCCTTTTCATTGGCCTGGACAAGCACAACTGGCATTACGACCGGCTGCTGGATCTGGACTTCTATTCGATCGACCTGAATCCGCGCAACGCCGCCTACGGCCCGCCCAACAGGCACGTGGTGGGTTCGGCGACTGAACTGTCTGCCTACTATCCGCCCCATAGCTTTGACGTGGTGTTCGCCAATGGGCTGATCGGCTTCGGCCTGGATACGGAAGAAGCATTCAATCAGCTGATGTTTGAATGCCATCGTGTCCTGGCCGACGATGGGATGCTGGTGCTTGGCTACAACGACAAACCGGAGCGCCTGAGTTTCGTGGTCGAGCAGGCCAAGGGGTTTCAGGTTTTCAAGACATTCGAGCCCGGTATCGCGGGGACGACGGGCGCGCGCCACGTCGTGGCGGATGGATTCCAGCATTGCTATGTGTTCCTGAGGCCGCGGCGCCTGGGATTCGCTGAGCAGGGCCTGGCTTGGTAGCGGCATCGCGGGCCACGCGCCCGCGGTCCGCCATTTCAAAAACGTAATCCCGCTATCCGCTTTCTGTCCGCATCGCTTTCCTAGAATTTGATCGTGCAGTCCCCTCCACGATACATAGGAAACAAGCATGCAGATCATCCGCAAAGCCGCATTCATCCTGGCACTGTCGGCCGCCGCTACCGGCGCGGCGCTGGCGCAGTCCGCGCCGCCGCCCGCTGGTTTGGCCAATCCTTATGGCCCCTCGTTGACGCGCGCCGAAGTGCTGGCCGACCTGGCGCTCTGGAAGCGCGCGGGGGTGGACCGGTTCTGGCGCGGCGAAGAGACGCCGGACATCTATAGCCCGGAGTACAAGGCGGCATTCACCGAATACTTCCGCCTGCGTTCGGGGCCGGAGTACCAGGCTGAAGTACAACGCCAGAACGCGTCGCGGCGATAGCCGCCGGCGCGGCAGGAGCGCCCGGCGTGGCCGAATCCTCCGTGATCAATCCCCCCGAGTCCAGCCCCAGGTTGCAGCTTGCCGACCTGGAGCTGGACTTGTTGCGTTGCCGCGCCTACCGCGACCGGCAGTTCCTGCCGCTCACGCCCAAGGAATTCGGCTTGCTGGCTTTTCTGATGCAGCGGCCTGGGGTCGTATGCGTGGGATGGGAGCTGGCCGAGCAGGTCTGGAAAATGAAGCTGCATATCCACGACAAGCGCAATTTCAAGTCGCATGCGGTTGCGGTCGCCATGCGCAGGCTGCGCAAGAAAGTGGACGCAGGCCCGGGGCCCAAGCTGCTGCATACGATACGGGGCGGCAGCTATATGCTGGCGGCGGGTCCTTTGTGATCGGCACAAGCCTTCATGCGCGGCGGGCAACTGCGCGGTGTCAAAAAAACGCGCGCCGGAAAGGCGCGCGGCGATCATCTGGCCTTCCCTTCGCGGAGGAGGGCGCGATCAAGGGACTCCCTGCATACAGCGTCTTGTGAAAGCTTGCGCTAGAACCGGTGGCGGATGCCCATGTTCACTTCGGTCGCCTTGACGTTGTCCAGGAACGCCCAGTTGGTGGTGTAGGACGCTACCGCATACAGATCGGTCCGCTTGGACAGGTTGTAGTTGTAGCCCAGGCTGTAGGTGTTGCTGGTGGCGTCGCCACCAGTGAGCTGCTTGTTGTTGGCGTCGGCGCGCTGCCACGATGCGAACGCGCCGCCGGATCTGCCGACCGGGGCGGCCAGCGCCAGCATGTAGGCGTTGGAGCGGAAGCCCTTGACGAATGCGTAGGACGGGGTGCCGGTGAAGCCGCCGATGCTGCCGCCATTGGGGAAGCCTTTGCCCGCGAACCAGCCGTCGCTCATGCGGTTGTAGGCCAGGGCGACCTTGACGACCTCGAAGTCGTAGGAGCCGCCGACAATGTAGGAGCGCGGCGTGGCGTCGGTCTGGCTTGGGCTCAGCTTGTTCGAGGCATTGAGCTGGTCATAGGTGGCAAAGCCCATCACGGGGCCGTTGTCGTAGCGCAGGCCGGCCGTGATGGCGCGGGTGTTGTCGGCGGTGGCGAAGCCTGTCTGGGCCAGGCGGCGGTCGTCGGCGTTGAAGGCATAGCCGACTGCGCCCTTGAAGCCGCCCATCGACGGGGTTTCATAGACGACCAGGTTGTCGTAGCGCACGAAGTAGGCCGAGCTGAAGCCCAGGCCCGCGCCGGTGTTCAACTGATTGAAGCCGCCGCCGAACGATGAGCCGAACATGCCGGTGAAGTAGCGCGCGGCGACGTTGTATTGCCGGCCCAGGCGGACTTCGCCCCAGTCGGCGCTGCCCAGGCCCACGGTGGCTTCGCGGCCGAACAGGCGGCCGCTTTGCAGCGAGTTGCCGTTGCGGCTGTCGTAGCCGGACTCCAGCTGAAAGAGCGCATACAGGCCGTCGCCCAGGTCTTCCTTGCCGCGCAGGCCCCAGCGCGAACCCGCGGTGGTGCCGGTGGTGGATCCGATGCGGCTGCTGTCGACGCGGGTGCGGCTGCCGGTGGCGGGATCGGTGTAGGCGCCGTCGACGTTGGCGTAGCCGATGCCGGTGTCGATAAGGCCATAGAGCGTGACGGAAGAGGGCTGCGCATAGGCGGCGCCAGACAGTGCCGTGGCGGCCGCCGCGGCGTATAGCTTTTTCATGGGGACTCCGTGAGCGGGGAAGATCGATATGCGTCATACCGACCGGAAGCCACGGAAACCATGTCTTCTGGCGGATTGGCAGGGCCAGTGTGCAGGCCGTCGCCCGACAATCCGCAGTCATTGGAATTACAAATCCGATCGTCCCGGCGTCACGGTTCTGTCATGTCCGCATGGGTCGTACCCCGCCTGCCTTATCCCTCCAATCCCCCCAGATCCGGAGGCCGGTTCTCGATGATGGCCTCCATGCTGAAGAACCCGGTCACCGTGGAAAGCTCGAAATCCGTGATCAGCTTCTGGTAGAAGCGGTCGTACCCGGCCATGCCGCGGCAGACCACCTTGATCAGGTAATCCCAGTCCCCGCCGATGCGATAGAACTCCGTGACTTCGGGCAGGCGTTCCACATGTTGGCGAAAGCCGTCAGCCCAGGCCTTGGCGTGATGGCTGGTGCGGATCATCACGAAGACCGTCAGGTCCAGTCCCAGTTCGACCAGATTGACCTCGGCCCGGGTGCCGCGAATGATGCCGCAGGCGTTCAAGCGCTGCAGCCTGCGCCAGCAGGCGTTTTGCGACAGGCCGACGCGATCGGCCAGCTCGCGTTGCGACAGCGCGCCGTCCTTTTGCAGGCAGGAGATGATATTCAGATCAAATTTATCTATTTTTTCCATTTAAAAGATCAAATGACCCAATTTATTAGGTTTTTGGCAAAATTTAGGTGAGGTTTCAAATTTCTTTCCATCGTATGATATTTCGGTGTGCCCAGGAACATCCCCGACATGAATACGCCTACCAAAACGACCCCCGCCAAGATCACTCCGTTGCAGCAATTCCAGGAAAGCCTGAAGACGGACGACGTGGCCGCGGCGCTGGCCGAGGGGCTGATCGGCAAGGATGCGGTGGTCGAGGGGCCCTATGGCATCAAGCCGCTGGTGTACGCCGACTACGTTGCGTCCGGCCGGGCGCTGATGCAGGTCGAGCGTTTCATTCTTGAGCAGGTGCTGCCGTACTACGCCAACTCACATACCGAGGCGTCATACTGCGGCGGTTTCATTACCCGCCTGCGCCGCGAGGCGCGCGCGGCGATTGCGCGGTGCTGCGGCGCGAGCGATGAGCATGCCGTGATTTTTGCGGGGTCTGGCGCGACGGCGGGGATCAACCGGCTGGTGCATCTGTTCGGCGTGCGCGAGGCCATCGCCGCGGGCCGCAAGGTGCGCATCATCATCGGCCCCTACGAACACCATTCCAACATCCTGCCGTGGCGCGAATGCGGCGCTGAAGTCGTCGAGCTGGCGGAAAGCCCGGAAGGCGGCCCCGAGCTGGCCCAGCTGGACGCGGCGCTGCAAGCCGGGAAGGGCGCGCTGGTCGTCTGCGCGCTGTCGGCGGCTTCGAACGTGACGGGCATCGTGGCGGACGTGGCGGCAGTGACCCGGCGCGTCAAGGCCGCGGGCGCCAAGATGCTGTGGGACTACGCAGGCGGCGCGCCCTATCTGCCGATCCGGATGACGCCCGCCGCCGACGCGGCGATCGACGCGATTGTTTTTTCGCCGCACAAATTCATCGGCGGTCCGGGCGCGTCTGGGGTGCTGATCGTGCGCCGCGACGCGGTGCTGGACACCAAGCCCACCTGGCCCGGCGGCGGTACGGTGCGCTTCGTTTCGCCCGCGGGCCACGACTACAGCGGCAGCCTGGAAGCGCGCGAGGAAGCGGGCACGCCCAATGTGGTGGGCGATATCCGCGCCGCGCTGGTGCTGCTGGTGAAGGAAGCCCTGGGCGCCGACTTCATGCGCCAGCGCAATCAACACTTCGTGGAGCGTGCGCTGGCCAGATGGCAAGGCATCGCGCAGCTGGAGCTGCTGGGTTCGCTGACGGCGGCGCGCCTGCCGATCTTCTCGTTCCGGGTGCGCAATGGACGCGGCGGCTTCGTGCACCAGCAACTGGTGACGCGCATGCTGAGCGACCGCTTCGGCATCCAGGCGCGCGGCGGTTGCGCCTGCGCGGGACCCTACGTGCATCGCCTGCTGGATATCGACGCTGAAGAATCGCAGCAGATGCGCCAGGCCATCCTGGACGGCCGGGAAATGGAAAAGCCAGGCTTCATCCGCTTGAACTTCAGCGTGCTGCTGCCCGACGAGAAAGCCGATTTCATCCTGGATTCGGTGCTGGCGCTGGCCGCGGATGCGACCGAGTTCGAGCACCGCTACGGCTTCGATCCAAGCCGGGCCATCTTCTTCCCGCACAGCGCTGAGAAGCAGGCCGCCTGAGCCGCGCGCCCGCCGGCTGGCGGGCCGCTCAATCCTTCATCTGCAGGCCGCAGGTTCTGATCCATGCGGCCTTTTTGTCGGCCAGTTCCTCGGACGCGTCGCTCAGCGCGCGCGCCATCTTCGCCGGAAACTCGACCCCCTTGCGGCGGCAGGCCTCGAAGTCGTCGACCAGGGCGTAGCGCGCATCCAGCAGGTCCAGCCGGCCCTGGCACAGCTCGCGATTCAATTGCAGATCGTTGGATGCTTCGCGCGTGCGCTGCACGTCCTGCGCGCGGTCGATGCGCGCCTGCTCTGCCTGGACCTGCGCAACGCAGTCTTGCGCGACGGCGGGGGCGCTGGCGGCGCAGAGGAGCAGGACGGCGAGGGAGCGTCGGTCAAGAGCGGCCATGCGGGGATACCTTGGGAATGCGACTGAATGGGCAGCATCATAACTGCCGCGAGCATCAGTGCGCCGGATGGGCAGATCCGTCCGAACCCGCTGCCGCCAGATGCTTCCAGATCGCCTCGGCCACTGTCTGCGGCGCAATGCTGGCCATGTCGCCCTTTACGGCGGCTTCAATCGGATGCAGCCAGGGCACATACCGCAACGCAGGAGTGGCGCCGAACAGACCTATGGTCGGTATTCCGTGGGCCGCCGCAATGTGCATGCCCATGCTGTCGTTGGAAACAAACACCGAACAGCGCGCGATCAGCGCCTGGCTATCGCATATGTCCGTGGCCTGTTGCGTTGCGTCCAACAAAACAATGGACTCGGGCAGCAAGCTGCGAATTTCTTGGGCGATCTCCTGGACATCGCTGCCGCCCACCAATGCAAAACGCAGTCCGCTATCTTGCGCATGCAAGATGCGCGCGACCTCCGCAAATGCTCTGCCGCTATAGCGTTTACAGGGTATCGATCCATTCAAGCCGAAGCCAACCGTCCGCGATTGCGCTTGGCAGAACTGGATGGCCTTGCTGCTCGCCGAATCCGTACAGAATAGCGACGGATAACGTGGCTCATACTGATAGCCAGCCTTGGCATACAACAAGGGCAGCCATGTATAGATGTCGGGGTGCGGGGTTCCTTTGCGGCGTACCCAGAGACGATGCGTGAGCAGTGCCGCGAGATGCGGATGATGCATGCGTACGAAACCGATGCGCCGTGGAATTCCTGCCAAGCGGGCCGCCAGCGCAATGTGAGTACGGAAGGTAAAGAGAAACAGGCTGTCGTAGGCGCGATCCGCCAGGACCTGCTTCACCCGTGTGATTCGTTCCCAGCCTTGCAGCCGGTTTTCCGATCGCAGCGAGATGACTTCCCCTACATAGGGCTGAGCGCGGAACAGTTCTTGCGCGGACTCATTTTGAGTCATGAGCAATGAGACCGTCCCTCCGGCTTGTTCGGCCAATGCCCGGGCAAAAACCATGCTGAGCACTCCGTCGCCGATGCCGCCGGAAATATAAATCGCACAATTTCGCGCAGTGCTGCACGAGACGGAGGGGGCGGTCGACATGGCATCCAATAGATACGCTCACTGCCCTTTGAAAAGGAACTGAATTTCGGATCCATTAGTCTGGCGGAGGTATGTTTCCTGCGTGTGTAGTTTTTTGTATTGAATATATGGAAAGAGTGTTGTGCGATGGCCCTGGATCAGGTGATGGCAGGTGGGGGTGCAGCGGGCGCATGACGCATCCCATGCCTCTTAAGTTCTACTCCAATTTATCCCCTGGTTACTGGTCGAAAACCCAGTTTACGGTTGCCTGAAACTCGCCTACTGTTCTTTACATATCAACGACTTGCAACGCCGCCTGGCGCGCTCGCGAGACAGTCGGAGATAGAAATTTCTGTTTTATCAACAAGTTACGTTGGAGATGAAAGAGAATGACCGATACCCTCATCAAGGTCGACCTGGCCCAATCCCCCTACGAGAACGCACAGATCCACAATCGCTGGCATCCGGACATTCCGATGGCCGTGTGGGTCAAGCCCGGGGATGACTTCGTGCTGGAAACCTATGACTGGACCGGCGGCGCAATCAAGAACGACGACAGCGCCGACGACGTCCGCGACGTAGACCTGTCCACGGTGCACTTTCTCTCGGGGCCGGTGGGCGTGGAAGGGGCCGAGCCTGGCGACTTGCTGGTGGTGGACCTGCTGGACATCGGCGCCAAGCCGGACAGCCTGTGGGGGTTCAACGGCTTCTTCAGCCGCAATAACGGCGGCGGCTTCCTGACCGAGCATTTTCCGCACGCGCAGAAATCCATCTGGGATTTCCATGGCATGTTCACGTCGTCCCGCCATATCCCGGGCGTGAACTTCGCCGGGTTGATCCATCCCGGGCTGATCGGCTGCCTGCCGGACAAGAAGCTTCTGGATACCTGGAACCGGCGCGAGCAGGCGCTGATCGACACCAATCCCAACCGCGTGCCGCCGCTGGCCAATCCGCCCGCGCCGAAGACGGCGCACATGGGCGCCATGCAGGGAGCGGAGCGCGACAAGGCGGCGGGCGAAGGCGCGCGCACGGTGCCGCCGCGCGAGCACGGCGGCAACTGCGACATCAAGGATCTTTCGCGCGGCGCGCGCGTGTTCTTTCCGGTCTATGTGAAGGGCGGCGGCCTGTCGGTGGGCGACCTGCATTTTTCGCAGGGCGACGGCGAGATCACGTTCTGCGGCGCCATTGAAATGGCGGGCTGGGTGCACATGCGCGTGTCGCTGATCAAGGGCGGCATGGACAAGTACGCGATCAGGAATCCGATCTTCAAGCCCAGCCCGATCACGCCGGCCTACAAGGACTTCCTGATCTTCGAAGGCATTTCGGTGGACGAATCCGGCAAGCAGCACTACCTGGACGTGAACGTCGCGTACCGGCAGGCCTGCCTGAACGCCATCGAGTACCTGAAGAAGTTCGGCTATTCGGGCGCCCAGGCGTATTCGTTGCTGGGCTGCGCGCCGGTGCAGGGGCATATCAGCGGGGTGGTGGACATCCCCAACTCCTGCGCCACGCTGTGGCTGCCGACGGAGATTTTCGACTTCGACATCCAACCGTCAGCGTCCGGCCCCGTCAAGCACATCCAGGGCGGCGTGGACATGCCGCTGTCGCGCGACCGCTAGGAGCCATCCCATGCCCATGTATGACTATGCCTGCGGCGATTGCGGCGAGTTCGCGGCGCTGGTGCCCCTGGCCCAGTGGCGCGATCCCGCGGCCTGCCCGCAATGCGGCGCGATGTGCGGCCGCATCCTGGGCGGGGCGCCGGCGATATCGGCGCTATCTTCCGCGGTGAACCGGGCGCGCGCGGTCAATGAGCGCAGCGCCCACGAGCCGCGCAGTTCGCGTTCCGGCCACGGCATGAATTGCGGATGCTGCTCCGGCGGCAAGACGGCGGGCAAGACGCGCACCACGCCCGATGGGGCGAAGTCGTTCGCGGGCGCAAGGCCCTGGATGATCAGCCACTGAGGACGCGACGATGGCGCATAAAACAAGGCCCCGCTCGAGCGGGGCCTTGTTCTTGCGAGGCGCGAGCAGCGGGCTCAGGCCTCCAGTGGCGCCACCGCGGCGCCCTGGATCTTGTGGCGGGCCAGGGCTTCGGCGACGAAGCCCGATTTCTTCATGGCCTCGACGAAGGCGGCCAGGTAGGCGCTGGCCTTGTCGCCGCGGCTCTTGGGCACGCCCATGGCCTGCCGGATCAGCATGAAGTGGCCGTCCAACAGGCGCAGGCCGCCCAGGCGCTGCGCGTCGGCTTCAAGCTGCTGCTTCACGCCTGCGGCGACTTCCATGTTTTCCTGCATGAAGGTGTCGACGACGGCGGGCGAGGTTGGCGCGCGGAAGATCTCCGCCTGCTTGAGTTCCCGCGTGAGGTGCAGGTCGTAGGCGCTGCCCTTGCCGACCACCACGCGCTGGCCCTTGCGGTCCACCTGGTCCATGCTGGCGATGGGCGAGTCCTGGCGCACCAGGTACGCGCCTTCGATGACCACGTAGGGCGCGGTGAATGCGATCTGCGCGCCGCGCAGCGGATCGATGGCGAAGAAGCCCACGTCGGCCTCTTCTGCGGCTACGGCATTGACGGATTCGCCGGCCGACTTGAAGACCACCAGTTCCAGTTGCACGTCCAGGCGCCGCGCTAGTTCTGTTGCCAGGTCGACCGAGACGCCGCCGGCCTGGCCGGTGACGGGATCGGCGTGGGCGAGGATGGGATTGCCCAGGTTGATGGACGCGCGCAACGCGCCGGTGGGGGCGAAGGCGGAAAGCAGCTCGTGGTCGGTCTTCATGGTTTCCTTGGGCGTAGGGGCGCGCGCTGGCGCGCACGATGCGGCAAGCATAGCCGCAAGCGCGCGCGTTGCGCGATGCCTTATTGTGCGCGGCGCAGTACGTAGTGCGGGGCCAGCGGACCTGTAGGTCGGGTGCCGTCGCGGTACAGCATGGTCACCTGGTTTTCGCCCACGAAGTAGCGCTGGCTGTCGCCGGACGCGTCCAGGCGGATGGTGCTGCCGTCGGACTCCCAGCTGAATGTGCCGGTTACCACCTCGGGCTGCGGCTGGCGGTCCAGGTACTGGGTCTGTCTTTCGTAGCGGCCATCCTGTTCCAAGGTCAGGCGGGTTCGGATGCCCGGGCAGTCGGCGCAGGGCAGGGTGCCTTCGTAGCTGCCGGCCCAGTCCAGCGAATCGCGGGCGGTGTGGCTGTCGACGGGGGCGGAACCGCCGGCGCCGGGCCGGGAGGGCGCGCAGCCGGCGAGCAGGGCTAGCGTCAGGGCGCAGGTCAGGGTGGTTTTCATCATGGCGAGCTCCTGTTTGGCAAACCGGTCACGATACGGACAGTAACGGGGCGGTGCTGAAACGGGATGTAAAGCGCGGGGGCCGGCAGCGGCCGTGCATGCGCTACGCTACCTTATTTTCCAGGCGCACCGGCCCGGGCCTTCCCTCTTGAACAGGACGATTCCGATGAAAGGCGAACACCGTTACAACGTCACCGTCGACTGGACCGGCAACACCGGCTCCGGCACGTCCAGCTACGCGGCCTATTCCCGCGACCACGTGATCCGTGCGGCGGGCAAGCCCGATGTGCCGGGATCGTCCGATCCGGCCTTCCGCGGCGATCCCGCGCGCTGGAATCCCGAGGACATGCTGGTGGCGTCGCTGTCCGCGTGCCACAAGCTCTGGTATCTGCACTTCTGCGCGGTCGAAGGGGTGACGGTGGAGGCCTACCGCGACGAGGCCGAAGGCGTCATGGTCGAGGACCGCGAGCGTGGCGGCTTCTTCAGCGCCGTCACCTTGCGCCCCGAAGTGACCATCCGCGCTGGCGACGACGCTGCGCTGGCGGCCGAACTGCACGAGCGCGCGCATCATTTCTGCTTCATCGCCAATTCGGTCAACTTCCCGGTGCGTTGCGAGCCGCGCATCGTGCAAGCTGCCTGAGGACCATCGCCATGCTGACCATTTGGGGACGCCGCAGTTCATTCAATGTGCAGAAGGTGCTGTGGCTGGCGGGAGAGCTGGGCCTGGAGTACGAACATGTGCTGGCTGGCGGCGAGCACGGGCTGCTGGACACGGCCGAGTTCCGCGCCATGAATCCGCACGGCAAGGTGCCGCTGCTGCGCGATGGCGCGACGACGGTCTGGGAGTCCCATGCCATCCTGCGCTATCTGGCCGCGCGCGACGGCGCCGGCCGCTTCTGGGCGGACGACCCCGCGCAGCGGGCCGGCGCCGACGGCTGGATGGACTGGGCCCAGACCGCCTTGCAGCCAGCCTTTCTGACGGGCGTGTTCTGGGGCTGTTACCGCACCCCCGAGGCGCAGCGCGACACGGCGGCCATCGAGCGCTCCATCGCCGCCACGCATGCCTGCCTGCGGCAACTGGACCGCGCGCTGGCGGACCGTCCGTATCTGGGCGGCGAAACCCTGGGCCTGGCCGACATTCCGGCGGGCACCACGCTCTACCGCTACTTCGAACTGGACATCCCGCATCCGTCCATGCCCCATCTGCAGGCCTGGTACGAGCGCCTGCAGGCCCGTCCCGCCTATCGCGAACATGTGATGGTGCCGTTCGGGGAGCTGCGCGGGCGGCTGGCTTTCTAGCCGGATTTACAAATTTTCCGGCGGGCGATGTCACGTCATGGCAGGCTGTCTCGTCCTACGGGTAATGGCGCCGCATCCTGCGGCGCATGCCTACCTTGCCGGAGACCCGCCATGAGCACCGCCCGCCTGAACGCCTACACCGCCTCGCCCAAGGCCATGAAAGCCATGATCGCCCTGAACGACTTCGTCGAAAGCTGCGGCCTGGAACACAGCCTGCTCGAACTGGTGAAGATGCGCGCTTCGCAGATCAATGGTTGCGCCTACTGCCTGCACATGCATTCCACCGATGCCCGTAAACAGGGCGAAACCGAAATGCGCCTGTACCTGCTGGATGCCTGGCGCGAATCTTCGCTGTACAGCGAGCGTGAGCGCGCCGCGCTGGCGTGGACGGAGTCGTTGACCAGACTTGCCGATACTCGCGCGCCGGACGCGGACTACGCCGAAATGGCAAGGCATTTCAACGAGGAAGAGCAGGTCAACCTGACCGTCGCCATCAACATGATCAATAGCTGGAACCGCATCGCAGTCGGGTTCCGCTCGCAGCATCCCAAGCACTGAGGCCAGGCCGTATGAGCGCGTCCGCCATTCCCGATGCCGTTGCCGACTTCGAGCCCCATCGCAGGCATTTGCAGGGCCTGGCCTACCGCATGCTGGGGTCATGGGCGGAGGCCGAGGACATCGTGCAGGACGCGTGGCTGCGCTGGCGCGACGCGGACCGCGGCCGGGTCGAGACGCCGCGCGCCTTCCTGTCGCGGACGGTCACGCGGCTGTGCCTGGACCAGTTGAAATCGGCGCGCGCGCGGCGCGAGGAGTACGTGGGGCCATGGCTGCCCGAACCCTTGCCCGATGCGGGCAGCTATGAGGCGGCGGGTGCGGGGGAGATTGCGCACGATCTGTCGGTGGCGCTGATGCTGGCGCTGGAGCGCCTGTCCGCATTGGAACGGGCCGCTTTCCTGCTGCACGACGTGTTCGACATGCCGTTCGCGGAGATCGCGGCGACGCTGGGCCGGAACGAGGCAGCCTGCCGCCAGTTGGCCGCGCGGGCGCGCAGCCGCGTGCGCGACGCGCGTCCGCGGTTCGCAGTGACGGAGCAGGAAGGCGCGCGCATCGCCGATGCCTTCTGGCAGGCATCGCGCGCGGGCGATGTGGATGCCCTGCGCAGCCTGTTGGCGCATGACGCCGTGCTGCATGCGGACGGCGGCGGCAAAAAGCTGGCCGTGTTCAGGCCCATTCTGGGCAGCGACAAGATCGCGCGTTTTTTTGCCGGTCTGGCGAAAAAGCCCAGCGGCCAGTTCCTGGACGCCGTGGTGACGCAATTGAACGGCATGCCGGGGGTGCTGGCGACCGAACTGGACGGTTTGCCCCGGTCGACCACGCTGGAGGTGCGCGACGGCAGGATCGCCGCCATCTACATCGTGCGCAACCCTGATAAGCTGCGCCATGTCGCGGCGCTGCCGCCGCAGCCGACCGCGCCCCAGGATGATTCCGCACCTCACTGACTATCCGCAGGACCTGCCCGTACTGGGGCTGGAAGGCTTGCGGCTGCGCCCATTGCGGGAAGCAGACGCGGCCGATTGGCACGCATATCTGCGCGACGAGGCGGTCACGCGCCATACCAGCTGGCAGTTGGACGGACCGGATACGCTGGTGCGCCTGATCCGCGGTTATGGTCAGCCAGCGGTATCGCACAGCCTGCGCCTGGCCATCGTCACGCTGGACGGCGTCTTGGCGGGCACCATAGGCTTGAACGAGATCGCTGCGTCCGCGCGGCGCGCGGAGATCGCCTATGACGTCGCGCCGCCGTACTGGCGGCGTGGCATCGCCACGCGCGCCTGTGTGTCCGTGACCGAGTGGGCCTTGCGCGAGCTGGGCTTCGCACGCATCCAGGCTACCGTGCTGGATACCAACGTGGCGTCGGCCGGCGTGCTGGAACGCTGCGGTTTTCAGCGCGAAGGACTGATGCGCCGCTACCGCCTGGTGCGCGGCGACCCTCGCGACTTCTGGATGTACGCGCGGGTCGCTGCCGCGCAGGACTGACGCCCAACCAATTTGAGAAAACCATGACCTCCGCTTTGATCGTGATAGACGTGCAGCGCGCGCTGTTCGAGACGAATCCCGCGCCAGCCGATGCCGAGGCCGTGCTGGCCCGCATCAATGCGCTGGCCGGGCGTGCGCGCGCGGCTGGCGCGCCCGTCATCTACGTGCAGCACGAGAGCCCCGGCAGCGCCATGGATCACGGCCAGCCGGGCTGGCAGTTGGACTCGCGGCTGCAACCGGAGGACGGCGACGTCCGCGTGCGCAAGACCACGCCCGATTCCTTTTTGCGCACCGGTCTGGCCGATGCGCTGGCGCAAGCCGGCGCCACGCAACTGGTCGTGTGCGGCTACGCCAGCGAGTTCTGTGTGGACACGACCGTGCGCCGCGCGGCCGCGCTTGGATATCCCGTCACGCTGGCTGCCGACGCCCACACCACCCAGGACAAGCCGCATGCGCCGGGCGCGCAGATCCGCGCGCATCACAACGCGACCTTGTCATCGATCTCCAGTTTTGGCGTGAAGATCGCCGCCGTGCCTGCGGCGGACATCGTCTTCGCCGCCGCGGCTGCCCGGTGACCGCCATGGATCCTGAACTGCTGTCCTTGCTGGTCACGCGCACCATGCCCTTCGGCAAGTACCAGGGACGCCTGATCGCGGATTTGCCCGGGCCCTACCTGGCCTGGTTCGCGCGCAAGGGCTTTCCGCCGGGTGAATTGGGGCGTCTGCTGGCCCTGATGCACGAGCTGGACCACAACGGCTTGTCTTCCTTGCTGGCGCCGCTGCGCCAGTCCGCGCCGAAGAAGTAGGGCGCGGCCCGCGTAGGGCGGCCCGCCAGAGAAACCCCGGGAAACAACTGTGGCGGATTGTGTAGCGTCTTGGCACGCCGCGCGCCAGCGGCCGGGGATACCATAGTGCGGCATGTCCAGGGGCCCCGGAGCGCGCCCTGGACGTCAGTCCATTGAAGAGAGGTCGTCATGAAGAAACTCCACATTTCCGCCTTCCTGCTTGCCGCCTTGTGCGCGGCCGGCGCCGTACAGGCGCAGAATGCGGCGCCCGTCACGCAGGAATACCAGTACCCCAGCGTGCGCTCCAAGGACGGCAGCCTGTCGCCGCCTTCCACGTTGCGCATGACGGTCACGCCCGAAGCCGGCTCCGCGCCCGCGGTCATCCGCGATACGCCGGAAAGCCAGGCCCAGTACGTGCGCTGCCGCGAAGTGTCGGACCGCGCCGCCGTGTCGAACGCGCAGATGCAGGCCGGCGTGGCGCAGTGCCTGAAAGAGCTGGAGCAGCGTCGCCAGCAATAAGGCGCGCGCCGCCGCCCAACGGGCGGCTTTCCGTTCTGGTCAAACGGTAATAATATTCAATCTCATCAACAGCGCTGCCCGCCGCGACGGAGCCGCCATCTTGACCGCCGCCCATCCCGAACCTGATTGGACCGTATCGGCCGCCACGCCCGCTATTTCGCTGGCGGGCGGCACGCTGCGCTTTGGCCGCGACGAGCGCGTGCAGGAGCGCCTGGAGCCGGGCCTGAAGCTGGTGCTCGTGCTGGACGGGGACCTGCGCTATAGCGTGCGCGGCGCCGCGTCCACCCGCGTGAGCGGGCCCGCGCTGCACCTGAGCGTGTGCCAGGACGCCATGGGCATGGAGCACGAGTTTGGCGCCCATCAGTCCTTGCGCTTCGTGTCCCTGCGCACGGGACTGGACCATCTGCGCGATGCCTTTGCCATGGACCCGGCCCAATTGGCGGGCCTGCTGCGCGCGCCGCGGGCCGTTGGCGCATACGCCGAGGCCAATATGCGGGCGGACCGCAAGCTGGAGGCTCTGGGCCACCAGATGCTGGCCTGCCCGGTGCAGGGCGCCCTCAGGCGCATGTACCTCTCCGCCAAGGCGCTGGAACTGACCGCGCTTGCCTTGGGCGCGCTGCAGCCGGCGGAGCAGGGCGCTCCCGTGCGCGGCCTGACGCGCGCCGACGTGGAACGCCTGCATCACGCGCGCGACCTGGTTGCGGCGAACCTGCAGGACCCGCCCTCGCTGCCCGAACTGGCGCGACGCGTGGGCGTGAACGTCAACAAGCTCACCACCGGCTTTCGCAAGCTGTTCGGCCAGAGCGTCTACGCCTACGTGCGCGAGCGGCGCATGGAGCAGGCCCAGGCGCTGCTGGCCGAAGGCGCCTATACCGTGTCCGAGGCGGCCTACGCCTGCGGCTATACCGATTCGCACTTCACCAAGGCGTTCCTGCGCCGCTACGGCGTGCTGCCCAGCAGTGTCGCGCCGGGCCGCTAAGGCGTCGAAACTTCCGCAATCGCCAGCAAGACTTCCGCAATCGCCAACGCGCGGCCGCTGTCGTTCCTAGAATTACTTGAGAATTATTCTCAATAAAATTCTAAGAGGACAGGCAGTGCGAAAACAGGTGAAAACGGGGGCGCCGCGCAGGAACGCGGCGCGGGCGCGGCATTGGCCGCTGTGGCTGGCGGTGGCGACGGGGCCGGCGCTGGCGCAGGAGACCGCGTCGCTGCCGGCGGTGACGGTCAGCGGCGAGGGCGTGGCGCAGGACACGGCGACCCTCGGCAAACTGCCGCTGACGCTGCGCGAGATTCCGCAGTCGGTGACGGTGATCGGGCAGGAGCGGATGCGCGAGCAGAACCTGCAAAGCCTGGATGAGGTGATGCAGCACGCCACCGGCATCACGGTGCAGCCCTATCAGCTGCTGACCACCGCGTACTACGCGCGCGGCTTCAAAGTAGATTCGTTCGAGCAGGACGGCGTGCCCGTGCTGATGGGCAACATGGCGGCATCGCCGCAGGACATGGCGGTGTACGAACGCGTGGAGATCCTGCGCGGCGCCAACGGCCTGATGCATGGCGCGGGCAATCCCGCCGCCACGGTGAACCTGGTGCGCAAGCGGCCGCAACGCGAGTTCTCGTTCAACGGCTCCCTCAGCGCCGGCAGCTGGGATCGCTACCGTGCGGAGGCCGACCTGGGCGGCCCCTTGAACGACAGCGGCAGCGTGCGCGGCCGCATCGTCGGCGCCGTGGAAGACCGTGGTTATTTCTATGACGTCGCGGATCAGCAGTCGGCGCTGCTCTACGCAATAGGCGAGGTGGACCTGGGGCCGGACACGGTGCTGTCCGCCGGCCTGCAGACCCAACGCATCCGCTCCACCACCAACATGGCCGGCGTGCCGCGCTACAAGGACGGCGGCGATATCGGCCTGAAGCGCTCGACCTACCTGGACGTGGCCTGGGACCGCTTCAACTGGGATACGACGCGTGTGTTCGCGGACCTGGAGCATCGCTTCGGCCAAGGCTGGAGCGCCAAGATCAGCGCCAATTACCTGACCGCGGACAGCAACCTGAAGTACGCCGGCGCCTATGGCGCGATAGACCGCCAGACCGGGTTGGGTTCCTCCTTGATGGGCGCGGCCTACAAGTTCGACAACACCCAGGCCAGCGTGGACGCCTATGTCGGCGGCCCGGTGCAACTGTTCGGCCGGCGCCATGAACTGCTGCTGGGCGGCAATGCCCAACGCACCACGTCCGAGCAGTACAGCGCGGACCTGACGCCCTATCCGAACGTGCCGGTCAATGTCTTCGACTGGGATCCGCACAGCGTGCCCGAGCCTGGCGTGGGGCCGTACACCTCGCCCGGGGAGACCCGGCTCAAGCAGCAGGGCGTCTACGGCATGGGCCGCTTTTCGCTGGCCGATCCGGTGACGCTGGTGCTGGGCGGACGCATGAGCTGGTGGAACCAGAGCGCGCCCCGCGCGCGCCAGCGCATCGATCCGGAGTTCACGCCCTATGGCGGGCTGATCGTCGACCTCGACCGCCAATGGTCGCTGTATGGCAGCTATGCGCAGGTCTTCCAGCCGCAGGGCGAGCTGACGCGCGACGGCCAGCCGCTGGATCCCATTACCGGCACCAACTACGAGGCCGGCGTCAAAGGCGAACTGGCGGACGGCGCCTTGAACCTGTCGCTGGCCGTGTTCCAGATCCAGCAGAAAAACCGCGCGCAGGAGGACCCGGCATGGCCATGCGTGGGCCGCAACTGCTACTACATCTCGGGTGGGGAAGTGCGCAGCCGTGGGATCGAGGCTGAAGCCTCCGGCAGCATCACGCCCTACTGGACGGTGGCCGCGGGCTACACCTTCAACACCAGCAAGTACCTGACGGATTCGGAATCCGGCGGACAGCCGTTCGCGCGCTTCACGCCCAAGCACATCTTCCGCCTGTGGACCAACTATGCCTTGCCCGGCATGGAGCGGCGGCTGAGCGTGGGCGGCGGGCTGCAGGTGCAGTCGGGCTATTCCACGGTGTCCGGTCCCGTCACGCTGCGCCAGGGCGGCTATGCGCTGGTGGACCTGCGCATGGCCTATCGCGTGGACAAGCACGTGACCGCGGCGCTCAACGTCAACAACCTGTTCGACCGCGGCTATTACCAGAGCCTGTCGGGCACGGCCTGGAACAACCGCTACGGCGAGCCCCGCAACGTCATGCTGACCCTGCGCGCCGAATACTGATGACCCGCGGCGGACGCCCACCGCGCGCGTCCGCCGGCAACCAGAAGGAGAGATCGATGAGTGCACCCGATACCGGGCCGGTGTTCGACTGGCTGGACCACTTCGTGGCGCTGGGGCGCGACGGCGCCATGCGCGACGTGGGCCGTCTGCGCCGCCTCGCGCCGCAGGACGAATGGCTGGTCGGCATCAAGGCCGTGGCCAGCGACGCCGACGTGCATGGCGATGTGTGGGAGCGCCACCCGGCCGGCGATGAAATGCTCTGCGTGCTGGAAGGGCGCGTGGTGGTCACGCTGATGGCGGAGGACGGCGTCCAGACCGACCTGCTGCTGGATACCCGGCGCAGCGCCATCGTGCCGCGCGGCGTGTGGCACAGGCTGCACGTGGCCTGTCCCGGCAAGATCCTGTTCGTGACGCCGGGGCAGGGCAGCGAACACCGCCGCGCGGATGCGCCGCAATCCCGCAGCCCCTTGTTGAAGGAAATCTGAAGTGAACCGTATTGCAGACGCACGCATGTTCGTGATGATAGGTGCCTTGTATTTTTCCCAAGGCATACCGCTGGGCGTGGCCATGGAGGCTTTGCCCACGCTGCTGCGCCGCGACGGCGCGGACCTGCACGCGCTGGCCTGGCTGCCGCTGGTCGGCCTGCCGTGGGTGCTGAAGTTCCTGTGGGCGCCCGTGGTCGACAACCGCTGGACCCGCGCCATGGGCCGGCGGCGCAGCTGGATCCTGCCGATGCAGGCCGTGGTGCTGGCCTGCCTGCTGGCGCTGTCCTTGCTCGGCATCGATGCCGCGGGGGCGGCCTGGGTGGTCGCCTTGATGGCGCTGGCTTCGTTGGCCAGTGCGACGCAGGATATCGCCACCGACGGCCTGACGGCGGAGCGCTTCCAGGGGCAGGATCTGGCGCGCGCCAATGCCGTGCAGGTGGGCGGCACCATGGTGGGCTTCTTCTTCGGCGGACCGGGTTGCCTGGTACTGGCCGGCCATATCGGACAGACCGGCGCGTTGCTGACCCTGGCGGCCGTGGTGGCGTTCAGCCTGCTGCTGGCGGCCGCCTGGCGTGAAACCGAACTGGCCATGCCCGCGGCCAGGCGCCGCGCCACGCTGGGCGCCTTCGTGCGCCGCCCCGGCGCCTGGGCCCTGGCCGCGGCCGCCTTCCTGTCGGCCATGACGGCGGTGGCGGGCTATGGCCTGTCCAAGCTGTTCCTGGTGGATGCGGGCTGGGCGGTCGAGGCCGTGGGGCGCGTCGGCATGGCGGGAGGCGTGGTGACGGTGCTGCTGGGTTGCGGCGGTGGCGCATGGCTGATCGGCCGGCTGGGCGCGCGCGCGGTGCTGGCGCTGGGCCTGGCTGCCTCGGGCGCGGCCGCGCTGGCCTGGATGGCGCAGGCCCAGGGCTGGATGCCGTCGCAGGCGGGCAGCGCCCTGGGCGCGCAGGCGCTGGGCGCGTTCGGCGCGGGCGCCGCGTCCGTGGCCCTGATGACGCTGGCCATGCGCTTTGCCAGCCGCGGCGAGCAGGCCGGCACCGACATGACGGCGGTGCAGAGCGCGCGCGACCTGGGCGAGATCCTGACCTCGTCCCTCATGACCGGGCTGGCGGCCCAGGTCGGCTACGCGGGGGGCTTTGCCAGCGGCTTGCTGGTGGCGGCCGCGACGCTGGCGTTCACGGCCAGGGCGCTGGCGCGCACCGGCTGATATGGCGATTCTGGCGGTTGCGGCTACACTTATGCGCCGTTTTGCTTTCAGCCCCAGAATTCCCCATGATTTCCACCGCATGCGGCGTCGACTTCGGCACGTCCAATTCCACCGTGGGCTGGAGCCGCCCCGATCAGCGCGCGCTCCTCGCCCTGGAAGACGGCAAGACCACCTTGCCCTCGGCCATTTTCTTCCATGACGAAGACGCCGAAGTCAGCTATGGCCGGGCCGCCATCTCCGACTACCTGGCGGGCTACGACGGGCGCCTGATGCGCTCGATGAAGAGCCTGCTGGGCAGCTCGCTGATCGACGGCTCGACGGAAGTGCAGGGCCGTTCGATTCCGTTCCGCGTCCTGCTCACGCGCTTCATCGCCGAACTCAAGCGCCGCGCGGAAACCGCAGCGGGGCGCGGCTTCACGCGCGCCGTGCTGGGCCGGCCGGTGTTCTTCGTGGATGACAATCCGGCCGCCGACCAGACCGCCCAGGACACGCTGGGCGAGATCGCGCGCAGCGTCGGCTTCACCGATATCGAGTTCCAGTTCGAGCCGCTGGCCGCCGCATTCGATTATGAATCGCAGATCGACCGCGAAGAACTGGTGCTGGTCATCGACATCGGCGGTGGTACTTCCGATTTCTCGCTGATCCGCCTGGGGCCCGGCCGCGCCACCAAGGCCGACCGCCGCGAAGACATCCTGGCCTACGGCGGCGTGCACATCGGCGGGGTGGACTTCGACAAGCAGCTCAGCCTGGCGCACGTGATGCCCATGCTGGGCCTGGGCAGCCAGCTGCGCAGCGGCAAGGATGTGCCCTCCACGCAATATGGCAACCTGGCCTGCTGGCACACCATCAACCAGGCCTATACGCGCAAGGCCGCCGAACATTTCGCCTACATCCGCGCCGAGGCCGGCGACCGCGAGAAGATCGACCTGCTGCTGAACCTGGTCAAGCAGCGCGCCGGCCACTGGGTGGCGGTGCAGGTCGAAGAGGCCAAGATCGCACTGTCGGAGACGCCCGCCGCGCGCATCGACCTGTCGCGCATCGCGCCGGAGCTGGGCGTGGACGTGACGCGCCCCTCGTTCGACGCCTGCGTGGGCCGCCTGATCGAAAAGGTCGAGACCACGGTGGGCGCGTTGCTGCGCGACGCCGGCGTATCGACCGCGGACGTGGATACGGTGTTCTTCACCGGCGGTTCCAGCCGCGTGCCGCGTTTGCGCGAATCGGTGTCAGCCCTGGTGCCGGGCGCGCGCAGCGTCGAAGGCGACCTGTTCGGCAGCATCGGCGCCGGCCTGGCGCTGGACGCCCGCCGCAAGTTCGGCTGAGCCGCTCAGGCGGCCAGCATCGAGGGTACGCGGGCCGCCAGCG
Source organism: Achromobacter sp. ACM04 (assembly GCF_014851465.1). Taxonomy (NCBI): domain Bacteria; kingdom Pseudomonadati; phylum Pseudomonadota; class Betaproteobacteria; order Burkholderiales; family Alcaligenaceae; genus Achromobacter; species Achromobacter sp. ACM04. The sequence continues at coordinate 2,022,943 of NZ_JACUZS010000001.1, read as the reverse complement.
CGTCGATGGCGGCCCGCGTCTTGGACGGCAGGTAGCGCGCTTGCGGCCAGACGGCGTGCACCTCTTGCGCGGCCAGGCGATCGCCGTGCATCAGTACGTCCAGCTCGCCGGTGCGCACATAGTGCGTCAGCATCCAGCAGGGCAGCCAGGCGAGCCCCGCGCCGGCGATGGCGGCGTCCGCGATGGCTTGCAGGTCGTCCAGGCGCAGGCACGGACGCGGGCGCAGCTGCAGTACCTGGCCGTCGGGCCCATGCAGCGCCCAGGCCTTGTCCACGCCGTTGCGCGTGTAGACGATGGCGGCATGCCGCTGCATCTCATCCACGGTGATCGGGCGGCCATGTGCCTGGATGTATGCGGGAGAAGCCCCGATGCCCATGGTCTGCATGCCCAGCCGCCGCGCGGCCAGGCTGGCGCTGTCGGGCAGCTCGCCCACGCGGATGCCCAGGTCGTAGCCTTCCTCGATCAGATCGACCACCCGGTCGTTGAATGAAACCTCCACCTGCAGTTGCGGATGCTGCTGTGCCAGTTCGCGCAGCACGGGCGCGACGCAATGGCGGCCGAACACCAACGGCGCGCTGACGCGCAAGCGACCCTGGGGCTCGCGCCGGCCGCTGTCCAGCTCGGCCTCGGCGGTCTGCAGTTCGGCCAGCGCGCGCACGCAACGGTCGTAATAGGCCTGGCCATCGTCGGTCAGGCTTTGCTGGCGGGTGGTGCGGTGGAACAGCCTGGCGCCCAGCCGCGCCTCCAGCCGCGCGATGGACTTGCCCACCGCGGAGCGCGTGAGGTTCAGGCGTTGCGCCGCGAGCGCGAAGCTGCCTGCTTCCACGGCCTGAACGAAGACTTCGATGCCGCTCAGCCGGTCATAGGTGATCGCTGTAGCCATCATGGACTCCCTGCATTTATTGGTTCCTAATAGGATTCGATGAAATGAAAAACATTCGCCACTAGGGAAATTGGTTCCCATATATCTTATCGGTACTTGACCGTCACGGATAGCCGCCAATGGCGGGCGGCGGTCTTTTTTGCCGCCGGGCCGCCCCAAGGCAAAAAAGCCCCCTTGGGGGCAGCAAGCCGAAGGCGCAGCGTGGGGGCCTTTTTTGAATCGATAGGAGAAACAACATGCAGGCATACACCGTCACCAGCGGCAAGGACATCGCTTCGCTGGAGCGCGTCACGCGCCAGCCTCGCAGCCTGGGGCCGTTGGAGCTGCGCGTGCGCATCAAGGCCGTGTCGCTGAACTACCGCGACCTGATGGTGGCGCGCGGCGAGTATCTGAAGGGTTCGGGCGATCCGGTCATACCCGCCTCCGACGCCGCGGGCGAGGTGATCGAGGTGGGTGCGGGCGTGAGCCGGTTCAAGGTCGGCGACCGCGTCATGGGCGCATTCATGCCGGACTGGATCGATGGCGAGCCCACGCCTGCCACGGTGGCGCTGGCGCCGGGCGCCGCCACCGACGGCCTGCTGTCCACCGAGAGTGTGTTTGCCGAGCACGCCCTGGTCGCAACGCCGGCATCCTTGAGCGACGAGCAGGCCTCGACCCTGCCTTGCGCCGCCGTCACCGCATGGAACGCGCTGTTCGTCGCCGGACGCGCCAAGGCGGGCCAGACGGCTTTGTTCCTGGGCACGGGCGGGGTTTCCATCTGGGGCCTGCAACTGGCCAAGGCAGCCGGCATGCGCACCATCATCACCTCGTCCAGCGCGGACAAGCTGGCCCGCGCGCGCGAGCTGGGCGCGGACCTTACGATCAACTACCGTGAAACGCCGCAATGGCAGGACGAAGTGCTGCGCCTGACGGGCGGCGAGGGCGCCCACGTGGTGGTGGAAGTCGGCGGCGAAGGCACGCTCGAACGTTCCGTCGCGGCCGCGCGCATGGGCGGCACCATTGCGGTCATCGGCGGCGTCAGCGGCTTCGCGGCCGTGCCGGTCGCGCCCCTGGCGTTGATCGCGGGCGTCAAGCGGCTGGAAGGCATCTTCGTCGGCAGCCGCAAGATGCTCGAGGATGTGGCGCGTTTCGTCGACGTGGCGCGCATCGCGCCGGTCATCGACCGCGTCTACTCGTTTGCCGAAGCGCGCGAGGCGTTCGAGCACCTGGCGTCGGGCCGGCACTTCGGCAAGCTCGTCATCCGCGTCGCGGAGTAGGCGTCATCGGGGAAGGCGGGCGGCGATGGTAAGCTCGTGCTGCCCGCGCGGACTGGCCATCATCCGCGCGTCCCTTGAGGTATCCGACCCGCCATGACCCGCAAGCCCGATTCCCATCTCGAAGAAAAACTCGTCGCCAGCGAGGCGCCATACAACGGCGCCTTCCTGAAGATCCGCCGCGACACGGTCAGCCTGCCCAACGGCAACACGGCCACGCGCGAGTACGTGGTGCATCCGGGCGCGGTGGTGGTGATCCCGCTGCTGGACGATGGCCGGGTCCTGCTGGAGCGTCAGTTCCGCTATCCCATCGGACGCGTGATGACCGAGTTCCCGGCCGGCAAGCTGGATCCGGGCGAAGATCCGCTGGCCTGCGGCAAGCGCGAGCTGCTGGAGGAAACCGGCTATACCGCGGATCAGTGGGCGCATGCGGGAGCGCTGCACCTGGCCATCGCGTATTCCACCGAGATCATCCATATCTACTTCGCCCGCGGCCTGCGCGCCGGGCCTCGCCAATTGGACCAGGACGAATTCCTGGATGTGATCAGCGCGGATCCCGCCGAGCTGATCGAGGCTTGCGCCAAGGGCGAGGTCACCGACGCCAAGACGCTGACCTGCGTGCTGTGGATGCAGAACGTGCTGTCCGGCGCCTGGCAGTTGGACTGGCAGGACAACGCGGGCTGAAGCCCGTCCGGAATCTGTCCAGCCATGTCCGCATTTCCCGTTCTGGTGCAGCCCGCCGGCCTGCGCTTTGACGCGTCGGCCGATACCTCCGTGCTGCTGGCGGCGCAGGCGGCCGGCATCAAGCTGCCCAGTTCGTGCCGTAACGGCACATGCCGCGCCTGTATGTGCCTGCTGCTGGAAGGCGAGATCTCGTACCGCATCGAGTGGCCGGGGCTGTCGCGCGACGAGAAGGAAGAAGGCTGGATCCTGCCCTGCGTGGCGCAGGCCGAGTCCGCCCTGGAAATCCAGGCGCCCCTGGCCGCGCCGATCGAGGCCGCGCCCGTTGCGCCACTGCGCCCGCTTACCGGGGCGCGGCGCTAGCGCCTGCAATCAGCGCCGCGGCGGCCATGGCGACGCCCATTCCCAGCGCCATGCCGGCCGCCATTCCGCCGAATGGCGCGACGCTCGCGGCCAGCGCCGCCGCCATGCCCCATTGAGCCCCTGCCAGCATGCCCAGCCCCATCGCCAGCGCGCAGGCCAGCCGCGCTGCCATGCGCGGCGCGCCCGGCAGCGGCAATAGCGCGGCAATCAGCATGGCTGCGCTGCTGGCGGGCATCAGGGCCGCATGGCGCCAGGCTTGGTCCAGCAGCCCGCCGGACGCCCCGCACAGGCTGGCCAGCAGCGCCGCCGGCGTGCGCAGTGTGTCTGCCCACAGCCCCGCGGCCATGGCTGCGGTGCAGGCCAGCCACAGGACGGCGGCGTCGGAGGCCACGCGGACTGCATCGCCGGGCTTGCGCCTAGCCGCAGGCGTGGCAGGCGTGCGGCCGCGCGTCGTCGTAGCGGTCATGATGGCGTACCCAGTCGCCCAGGTTGAAGTGCGGGCCGTTCTCGTTGCGGCCCAGGGGCGCCAATTCCAGGTAGTTGTAGGCCCCGGCCAGCCTTTCCACGCCGCGCGAGAAGCTTGAATAGGTATGAAAGATCTCGCCGTCCGGGTCGCGGAAGAACGCGCTGGCGCCGGAGTTTTCCTCCATGCTGCCGTCGGCCTTGGGCACGGAGGCCAGCAGGTCGAAATTGAAGTCGCAGCCTTCGGACGAGTACCAGGGGAACTGCCAGCCCATGCGGCGCTTGAAGGCCTCCAGCTTGGCGTAGGGGGCTCGCGACACGGCGACCACCGTCACGTCATGCTGGCGCAGGTGCATGAGCGCGCTGTCCATGTGGTCGGCCAGGAACGAGCAGCCCACGCAGCCTTCCTCCCAGTCCGGGCCGAACATGAAGTGGTAGACGATGAGCTGGCTCCTGCCCTGGAACAGCGCGGCCAGGTCCACGGAGCCGGCCGCGCCCTGGAAGCGATAGGGCTTGTCCACTTTGACCCAGGGCAGGGCCATGCGCTCGCGGGCCAGCGCGTCCTGGGCACGAGTCAGTTCTTTTTCGCGGCGCAGCAGCGCCTCGCGCGCGATGTCCCATTGCGCTCGGGATACGACGGGGTGATCGGTCTGCATCGTGTGTCTCCTTGGAACGGGCCGGCAGGCCCGGGTAGGGCGAACGGCGGGGATTCAGGCCGGCTTCGCCAGATGGGCCGCCAGCCGTTCCAGCGCGCCCAGCCAGCCATGCTGGTGGCTGTCGCGGGTGGCCTGGTCGACGAACGGGGTTTGCAGGAAGGCAAGCTCGGTGCCGCCGCCGGCAGGGGTGAATTCCAGGGTGATCAGCGAGACTTCCGCGGGCGTATCGCGCCAGGCCCAGGTAAACACCAGGCGGCGCTGCGGTTCGACTTCGCGGTAGTGGCCGCTGGCGTGGTGCTCCAGCCCGTCCTCGGTGGCGAATCCCACCTGATAGGCGCCGCCCACGCGCACGTCGGTTTCCGCCCGCAGCACCTTGCGGGTTTCGGCGGGACCGAACCAGCGCATCAGCGCTTGCGGGTCCGTCCAGGCGCGCCAGACGCGTTCGACGGGGGCGTCGAAGCGGCGTTTGAGGCGGAGTTCGATGGGGGCTGTTTCGCCTCGGGTGCTTCGTTTTTCCATGGATGGACCTCTTCCTCGTGGTACAGGTAGCGCGCCAGCGAATCCAGCTGCCCGTTCCAGAACTTCTCGTAGCGGGCCAGCCAGTCGGATGCCGCCCGCATGGGTTCGGGCGATAGCGTGCAGTTCACGACGCGGCCGTCCTTGGCGCGGGCGATCAGGCCGGCGTCTTCCAGCACGCGCAGATGCTTCATGAAAGCGGGCAGGGACATGGCGTGCGGCCGGGCCAGCTCGCTGACCGAGGCCGCGCCTTGTTCCAGGTCGGCCAGCACCCGGCGCCGCGTGCCGTCTGCCAGGGCCGAAAAGATGCTGTCCAGTGTGTCGTCTTTAAACTTAACCATAGGGTTAAGTATTAAGCCGAAGCCGCGGGACTGTCAAGCAACAAAGTTGGCGCGAAAGGAATCAGGCGTGCTGGTGCATGGCCGACCGGTGCTTGGTGTCGCGCATGGTGGCGTACACCAGCAGCGACAGGAAGATGATGCCGGCGAGGTAGTAGTAGAACCACTCCTCGTGTCCCTGCTGTTTGAAGAACAGCGCAATGGCCGGCGCCGTGCCGCCGAAGATCGACACCGTCACGGCGTAGGGCACGGCCACGCCGGTGGCGCGGATGTTGGTGGGGAAGAGTTCCGCCTTCACCACCGCGTTGATGGAGGTGTAGCCGGCCGTGAACACCCAGGCGCCGCAGATCAGCAGGAAGGCCATGAAGGGCGAATGCGTATGCGACAGCGTCATCAGGATGGGCACCGTGAGCGCCGCGCCTGCCACGCCGAAGAACACCAGCAGCGGCTTGCGCCCGATCTTGTCGGACAGCGCGCCATACACCGGCTGCAGGATCAGCGCGAAGATCAGCGACCCGGCGATGATGTAGGTCGTGACGATGTCGGAGAAGCCCGAGGTCTGCCGCACGAAGGTCTGCATGTAGGTGGTGAAGGTATAGAACGCCGCGGTGCCGCCCGCGGTCAGGCCCACCACGATCGCGACCTCGCGCGGATATTTCAGCAGGCCGCGCAGCGAACTGGTCTGCGGCTTGGGTGCTTTCTGCGCCTCCTTGTAGGAATCCGTCTCGGGCATGTCGCGCCGCATCAGGGCCGTGATGATGGCCAGCATGGCGCCGATCACGAAGGGGATGCGCCAGCCCCATTCCACCAACTGCTCGTGGGTCAGGAACACGTTCTGCAACAGCAGCAGCACCAGGATGGCGCAGAGCTGGCCGCCGATCAGCGTGACGTACTGGAAGCTGGAATAGAAGCCGCGATGCTCGGGGTCCGCGATCTCGGTCAGGTAGGTGGCGCTGGCGCCATACTCGCCGCCCAGGCTCAGCCCCTCGATCACGCGCGCCAGGGCCAGCAGCGCGGGCGCGGCCAGGCCGATGGTGGCATAGGTGGGCGTGACCGCGATGATCAGCGAGCCCACGCACATCATCCCCACCGACACCATCAGCGACAGGCGCCGCCCATGGCGGTCGGCCAGATGGCCGAACAGCCAGCCGCCGAGCGGACGCACGATGAAGCCGGCCGCGAACAGCGTGGCCGCGTTCAGTTGCTGGACGACCGGGTCGTGGGACGGGAAAAACGCGGGGGCGAAGTACAGGGCGAAAGCGGTATAGGCGTAGAAGTCATACCACTCCACCAGATTGCCCATGGAGCCGATGAAGATCGCCTTGATGCGGCGCTTCGCGTCGGGGATGTCGAGATACGCTTGTGTCATATCCATCCTTCGGGTGCGTTTGTCGGGGGACGCCGGACACGCGATCGCGGGTGGGCCGCGAATGGAACATGCATTGCGTTATGTTGCGCCTGCGCGCGCGGAAATGCACGCGTATCAATACCGCTTCTTGTTCAGCTTTTTGTCAGGCCTGGCCGCGCCGGCTCACTTGCCGCGTGGCTTGATGACTTCGCAAGGCGCGGCGCCGTCCGCCGCCTGGGCCTCGTCGCCCAGCAGCGCCTGCGTGCCGCAGACCGAGCCGAACATGCCTTTGCTGTTGTGGCCGATACCGGCCACTTCGAAGGCGCGCCGGTGCAGCGTCACGGGTTTGGCGCCGCGGGCGGCCAGCACGTGTTCGTATTGTGCGTAGCCTGTGCCGCGGGCCAGCCGGGTCGCGCCCTGGGCTTCCGCGCCGCAGGTCTTGTCCAGCAGGCGGTCTTCGGGATTGTTGTCGGCGCCGCCCAGCAGATAGGTGACGTCGCGCGCGGCGTAGCGCACAAAGAGCTTGGATTCGTCGGTCTCGCGCGAGTACGCGGGCAGCTTGTCCGGGCCGTACTTGTACTGGTTGTAGGTGGGGCAGATGCCGCGCTCGTAGGGCGCATAGCCCTTGCCGTCGGCGCGGGGGCGCTCGTTGCTCAGGTACAGGTAGGACGAAGGATTGGCGACGACGTAGCGCAGCGCCAGCCCGTCGCGCCGCAGCGGGCCGTCGATGTTGTTCAGCACCGCGTAGCGTTGTACCAACTGCCCGCCGGCCGAGTGGCCGGCCAGCACGATGCCGGCCAGCGAGGCCAGGCGCTTGCGGTCGTCCAGGCTGCGCAGCAGGTCGTCCAGCACCTGGAACGAGCTGACGGGCGCGGGGCGTCCCGCGGCCTGCACGCTGTCTTCCCCGTCTTCCCAGCTGGCCTTGCGCCAGGCCGCCATGCCGCCGAAACCCGAATCGATGGAGCCCGAGAAGCGCGGCGCCAGGATCAGGGTGTCGCGGGCCCGCTCGGGGTTGTGCGCCAGCAGCGCGGCGACAGATTCGTAATAGCGGTCGGCGTCGCGCTTGACGCCGTGGATCACGACCACGACCTGCTTGATGTTGCGCAGGTCGTCCTTGGCCAGGTCGCGGTTGGCGTAGACCGGCATCTTGTAGCGGTGGCCGGGCTTGCCCAGTTCCACGGACTGCCAGCGCAAGGGCGCCGCGCGCTTGGGCGCGGGCGCGGTTTCGCTGTAGTCGTAAGGGTCGGGCAGGGGCGTCTGCGCGCGCGCGGCCAGCGGCGCGAGCGCCGCCAGGGCGAACAGCGCGGCCAGGCCGCGCATGCGGTCCGGCCGCGCTACAAGCAAGGGGAGGATAGGTGCGCGGCGCATGGCGCGGCGGAAATTCAGCAGCTCTCTTGGCCCAGCAACTGCTTGAGCGCGGGCAGGTCCAGGATGCGGACCTCGCGCTGGTTGATCTTGATGAGGCCGTCGCGCGCAAAGCGCGAGAACAGCCGGCTGACCGTTTCCAGGGTCAGGCCGAGGTAGTTGCCGATTTCCTCGCGGCTCATGCGCAGCACGAATTCGGTGGAGGAATAGCCCAGCGAAGCGTAGCGCTGCGACAAGTTCAGCAGGAACGCGGCCAGGCGCTGCTCGGAGCGCATGGAGCCCAGCGATGCCAGCATCTGGTGCGAGCGGTTGATTTCGCGGCTCATCAGGCGGCGGAATTGCTGCTGCAGCGAGGGCAGGTGGGCCGCGACCCGGTCGATGTCGGCCAGGCGGATGACGCAGACCTCGGAATCTTCCAGCGCCACGGCGGTCGAGACGTGCTTGCCGTCCAGCATGCCGTCCATGCCGACGATTTCGCCGGGCAGATGAAAGCCGGTGACCTGGATCTGGCCGGTCGCGTCTTCCAGCTGCGTCTTGAGGCTGCCGAAGCGCACGCTGTAGACCGCGTCCAGCGGGTGATTCAGCGAATAGAGCGGCTTGCCTTTTTCAAGGCGCACGCGTTCCCTGACCAGTTCGTCCAGCTTTTCCACTTCCGCGGCTGCCATGCCCACGGGCACGCACACATGCCCCAGCATGCATGTGGAGCAATGGGCGGCATCAGGGGCAACGGGGACCCGTTTTTGCATACGATGACCTCTATAGTGCCCATTGCGCGGACGGATGCCGGCATGGGTATAAAGCTTAAGACAAGCTGTATTGTAGTCCGTTGTTACTACGGGCGTCTTACGGGGCGTCCGATAGGGGGCGCGCAAGGCGGTAAGCGACCCAGTCGTCGGCGGCTATATCGACCGCCGCGCCGCGCAGGGCTGGGTCTATCGGGTAGTACTGGCAGCGCAGTTCCGGGGCTTGCGCGGGCGGTTCCAGGCGCGCCACGACCTCGCGCCGCACGAAGCAGCAGGGCTTGCCGGATTCGTACTCCTCGATCTCGTCCATCAGCGCCACCAGGGCGGGCTCCACCTGGAAAATGTCGCCGCGCACGCGCCGGCCGTCGTCCACCGGGATCAGGCCGGGCCAGTCGCCGAAGTCCACCAGGCGGCCCGGCACGCTGGCCGGACCGACATGGCGGGCCGCCGGCAGGCCGCGCCGGGCGGCGGCTTGAGCCAGGTCATTGATTTCGCCCGCGCGTAGGGTGCCGTAGACAAAAACGTATATGCTCATAGGTCAGGTTGTTGCTGCACGTCGAAAAAACCATGGCGCGGGCAGGGTGTTGAAATTCTCGCATCTGGCCGCATATTCAGGATATCGAGCCAGCCGGCACGTATCGGTCAGGCTCCCCAACAAGCCAAACGACCATTATGCGATTCGACAAACTGACTACCAAGTTCCAGCAAGCCCTGGCCGACGCTCAGAGTCTGGCCGCCCGCAACGACCATCCCTACATCGAGCCCATCCACGTGCTCTCCGCCTTGCTGTCGGATTCCGACAGCGGCGCGGGCAGCCTGCTGGCGCGCGCCGGCGTGGCCGTCAACCGGGTGCAGTCGGCCATCGACAGCGCCCTGAAGTCCCTGCCGCAGGTGCAGGGCGACGACAACGTCCAGGTCGGCCGCGACCTGCAGGCGGTGCTGACCCGCACCGACAAGGAAGCCGCGCGCCGTGGCGACACCTATATTGCCAGCGAACTGTTCCTGCTGGCGCTGGCGGACGACAAGGGCGACGCCGGCCGCATCCTGCGCGACGCGGGCCTGCAGAAAAAGGCCCTGGAGGCCGCGATCGACGCCGTGCGCGGCGGCGAGAACGTCTCCGGCGCGGAAGGCGAATCCAATCGCGAAGCCCTGTCCAAGTACACCATGGACCTGACCGAGCGCGCCCGCCAAGGCAAGCTCGACCCGGTGATCGGCCGCGACGACGAAATCCGCCGCACCATCCAGATCCTGCAGCGCCGCACCAAGAACAACCCCGTGCTGATCGGCGAACCCGGCGTGGGCAAGACCGCCATCGTCGAAGGCCTGGCGCAGCGCATCGTCAATGACGAAGTTCCCGAAACGCTGCGCGGCAAGCGTGTGCTGTCGCTGGATCTGGCCGCGCTGCTGGCCGGCGCGAAGTTCCGCGGCGAATTCGAAGAACGCCTGAAGGCCGTGCTGAAAGAGCTGTCGCTGGACGACGGCAGCAACATCGTCTTCATCGACGAACTCCACACCATGGTGGGCGCGGGCAAGGCCGAAGGCGCGATGGACGCGGGCAACATGCTCAAGCCCGCGCTGGCGCGCGGCGAGCTGCACTGCATCGGCGCGACCACGCTGGACGAATACCGCAAGTACATCGAGAAGGACGCGGCGCTGGAGCGTCGCTTCCAGAAGGTGCTGGTCGACGAGCCCGACGTGGAATCCACCATCGCCATCCTGCGCGGTTTGCAGGAGCGCTATGAAATCCACCACGGCGTCGAGATCACCGACCCGGCCATCGTGGCCGCGGCCGAGCTCTCGCACCGCTACATCACCGACCGCTTCCTGCCTGACAAGGCCATCGACCTGATCGACGAGGCCGGCGCGCGCATCCGCATGGAAATCGATTCCAAGCCGGAAGTGATGGACAAGCTGGACCGCCGCATCATCCAGCTCAAGATCGAGCGCGAAGCCGTCAAGAAGGAATCCGACGACGCTTCCAAGCGCCGCCTGGGCGTGATCGAGGACGAACTCGAAAAGCTGCAACGCGAGTACAACGACTTCGAGGAAATCTGGAAGGCCGAGAAAGCGGCGGTGCAGGGCACGCAGGCCATCAAGGAAGAAATCGACAGCGTGCGCGCCGAAATGGCGGAACTGCAGCGCAAGGGCCAGTTCGACAAGCTGGCCGAGCTGCAGTACGGCAAGCTGCCGGACCTGGAAGCGCGCCTGAAGGCGGCCGAAGTGGGCGCCGCGGAAGCGGCCGAGGAAGCCGAGGGCGGCGAAGGGCGTCCGCGCCTGTTGCGCACCCGTGTCGGCGCCGAGGAAATCGCCGAGGTCGTGTCGCGCGCCACCGGCATTCCGGTGTCCAAGATGATGCAGGGCGAACGTGAGAAGCTGCTGCACATGGAGGAATACCTGCATAAGCGCGTGGTGGGCCAGGACGAGGCCGTACGCCTGGTGTCCGACGCCATCCGGCGTTCGCGCGCCGGCCTGGCGGACCCGTCGCGCCCCTACGGCTCCTTCCTGTTCCTGGGCCCCACGGGCGTGGGCAAGACCGAGCTGACACGTGCGCTGGCCGAGTTCCTGTTCGATTCCGAAGAGCACATGATCCGCATCGACATGAGCGAATTCATGGAGAAGCACTCGGTGGCCCGCCTGATCGGCGCGCCGCCGGGATACGTGGGCTACGAAGAAGGCGGCTACCTGACCGAAGCCGTGCGCCGCAAGCCGTACAGCGTGGTGCTGCTGGATGAAGTCGAAAAGGCCCATCCGGACGTCTTCAACGTGTTGCTGCAGGTGCTGGACGACGGCCGCCTGACCGACGGCCAGGGCCGCACGGTGGACTTCCGCAACACGGTGATCGTGATGACGTCCAACCTGGGTTCGCACCATATCCAGAGCCTGGCCGGCAAGCCTTACGAAGTGGTCAAGGAAGTGGTGTGGGACGAGCTCAAGCAGACCCTGCGCCCCGAATTCCTGAACCGTATCGACGAAGTGGTCGTGTTCCATGGCCTGGAAGCGCAGCACATCGAGTCGATCGCCCGCATCCAGCTGCGCCGCCTGGGCGAGCGCCTGGAAAAGCAGGAGATGCGCCTCGAAGTGAGCGAACCCGCGTTGGCGGAACTGGCCCGCTCCGGCTTCGATCCGGTGTTCGGCGCGCGCCCCTTGAAGCGCGCGATCCAGCAGCAGATCGAAAACCCGGTGGCGCGCCTGATCCTGGAAGGCCGCTTCGGCCCGCGCGACGTGGTGCCGGTGGACTGGCAGGACGGGCAGTTCGTCTTTACGCGGACCTTGCAGTAAACGGGTCCGGCGCGGCGAGATCCCGGCCGCGCATGAAAACAACCCCCGGAAGCTGGACTGACGTCCAGTTTCCGGGGGTTTTTTACATGCGTCTTCAGCTTGCGTCGGCGTAGTCCTTGCGTTGCGCCGCCATCTGCCTGCCCAGCGTCTGCAGCGCCCGCAGCACCACGGCCATGCCGCGGCGGGTGTCCTCATCGCGCATCAGGCCGATGAGGCCGGTCAGGCTCGGAGGGCGCGCTTCCTGCAATGTGCGCGTGTGGGCATCGCGCAGCGTATTGGCGGCGGTCCAGGCGGCGCTGCTGGCCTGTTCCGACAGCAGCGCCAGCTTTTCCACCATGGACTGATCCAGCAGATCCACCAGATCGGACGCCAGCGACAGCAGGTCGGCGATGTTGTCCAGCCGTCCCGCTTCGGCCAGCAGGCCCAGCCTGTCGGCCAGCGCGCGTGCGCCCGGCCCGCCGCCCAGGAACGGAGCGGCCGCGTCGGCGGCCTGCGTGGCGCTTGCTTCGTGCGGCGCGTTCATAGCATTCCCCTTGCGACGGCCCAGTACAGGCCGCGGTTGAACCCGTGGCGCAGCAGGCCGCCGAGTTTGGTGGGCGGCGTGGGCAGCACGTCATGGGTGTAGTCGTACCAGAGCGGCATGCCGGCGTTCAGCCCCATCTGGGCCACCGCCTGCACCCGGCCGTCATAGGCGCTGCACGGTTGGCCCAGCCGGATCTCGCCGGCGATGTTGTTGGCGATGACCGGCGCCTGGTTATGGCAGGAGCCGCCCGCCTTGCTGACCGGCAGATCGACGGTGTCGCCGATGACGTAGACATTCTGCAGCCCGTAGACCTGCAGCGTCTCGTGGTCGGTCGGCAGCCAGCCTTCGTTGTTTTCGGCTTGCGACACGCCGGACTCCAGCACGACATCCACCGCGCGTATCGGCGGCGTGGCCATGAGGATGTCGAAGGGCTGTTCGCCGCCTTCCTCCGAGTAGGCGATGCGCCGGTCGGGATCGACCCGCGACAAGGTGAAGCCGCGTTGAAACTGTATGCCCTTCTGCTCGAAGATGGCGGGTAGCACTTCGCAGGTTGGCCGCTGCAGGAACAGGCAATTGCGAAGCAGCTGCGAGGTGGTGGGGTAGGTGTAGATGATCTCCACCTTGTCGCGCACGCCGCGCCGCCGCAGGTAGTCGTCCAGCATCAGCGTGGTTTCGATCGGCGCGATGCCGCACTGGTGCGGGACGTTGGGCGTCTTGGGGAAGGTGACGCTGATGAATACCCGCCCGCGCTCGATGCGCGACAGGCGGTCCGCCAACTGCCTGGCGGGCGCGTATTGGTAGAAGTGGTCTCCGGCCTCCTTCAGGCCTTCGATGCGTTCGGGCGAGGGTACGCAGCCGGTGGCGATGACCAGATAGTCATAGCCGTAGCGCTTGCCGCCCTGCGTGGCGACCTCTTGGCGGTCGAAGTGGAACCGCGTGACCTTGTCGACGCGGAATTCGATCTCGGGGCGAAGCAGGGAACGTTCCGGCCGTTTCAGTTCCTCTTGGAAGAAGAGGTTGAAGGCCACGTACATGAACGCCGGTTTGTAGTAGTGATCCGGCGTGTCCGACAGCAGCGTGATGGAGACTTCACCGCGGCTGATTTCGGGGTACAGCTTTCCGGCGAGCTGATTGGCGAGCATGGTGCCGCCTACGCCGCCGCCTACGACAACAATACGCTTGTTCATAAACCACCTCTTATGGAGAGATTCTGAGGGCAAGTGCAATGCGTCTGTGTGTGTAACAACTGTTGTCGGCGGCGTCAACCTTTCAATCGATTTTCAGATTCGAATCCGCCGCGAAGACGCGTCCCGCGTCCACGCGCAGCGGTTGCGGATCGAGCGCCGCGCCCTGGCAGGGGCCTTCGATGCACAACCCGTCCTCGAAGCGGAACAGGGCCGAATGATGCGCGCACATCAATACCTGGGCTTCGTAGGTCAGGACCGCGCCGTCGGCCGCGTTGAGCGTCACCGAGAAGTGGGGGCAGCGGTTGACGTAGCCCCAGACCGTCTGGCCCCGCCGCAGCAGGACCACCGGCTGCGCGCCCATCTCCGCCGTCAGCGAGCCGCCATCCGGAATGTCTTCGACCCGGCACAGCGCCGCCCCGGCGGCGTGCTCAAGCGCGGGGCAGCACGAAGTCATAACGTCCCTCGTGGAAGTCCGACCCGAAGCCGTAGCGCTTGCCCAGCGCGGAATCCGCAGCTTGCGGGCGGTATTGCAGCACCAGCGAGGGCTTCACGCCGAACACCGCGTCCGACGCGAGATACGGATCGCCGGCGTTGAACAGATGGGTTACCAGCCGCTGGTGCCCAGGCGCATCGATCATGAAGTGCAGATGCGCCGGCCGGAAGATGTGCCGGCCGGTCGCCGCCATCATGCGGCCGACGGGACCGTCGCCCGGGATCGGATAGGACACCGGCAGGATGGTGCGGATCGCGAAACTGCCGTCTTCGCCGCTGCGGTAGCGGCCGCGCAGATTGCCCTGCGGCTGGTCCAGGTCCTGGCCCGAATACATGCCGTTGGCGGCCGTCTGCCACACGTCGAGCACGGCGCCGGCCAGCGGCCGGCCTTCGGTGTCGCGCACATGACCATGCACCAGCGCGGGCTCGCCTGGCGTCTGCGCCATGTCCTCGCCCGCCGCGCGCTCGGGCATGCCGGCCATGTAGAAGGGGCCGAACACCGTGCTCTCGGTGGCCTGGCCCGGCTTGCGGTGGTTGATGGCGTCCACCAGCATCGATACGCCCAGCGTGTCGGACAGCAGGATGAATTCCTGCCGCACCGCGCCGTCACAGATCTGGCCGGTCTCGGTCAGGAACCGGATCGCGGCCATCCATTCGGCCTCGGTGGGCTCGACGTCGGCAACGAAGGCGTGCAGATGCCGCACCAGGGACTGCATCAGCTGACGCAGCCTGGGATCCGGCGTCTGGGCAAAGGCGGCGGCGACCGTGTCGGTCAGGGCGGTTTCGGCGTTCGGCATGGCAGGGTTCATGGCGGCTCCTCAGCGCTTGAAATGCGGCGGCACGGCGGCGTCCACATTGACCCACACGGACCTTGCCTCAGTGTAGTCATGCATGGCCTCGAAGCCCATTTCGCGTCCGTAGCCGGACTGGCCCACGCCGCCGAACGGACTGCCGGGATTGACCCGCTTGTAGCAGTTGATCCAGCACATGCCGGCGTGGATGGCGCCTGCCATTTTGTGGGCGCGGGCCAGGTCGCGCGTCCACAGGCCGCTGCCCAGGCCGTAATCGGTGGCGTTGGCGATGGCCAGCGCTTCCTCGTCGCTGCCAAAGCGCAGCACGGTGACGAAAGGGCCGAAGACTTCTTCCTGCGCGACGCGGTCCTGGGGCCGGGCTTCGACGATGGTGGGCGCGACGTAGTAGCCGCGGGCCAGTTCGCCGCCGGGCGCCTGGCCGCCGGCCAGCAGGCGCGCGCCCTGTTCGGCGGCAATGCCCACGTAGGACAGGACCTTGTCGCGATGCTGCGCCGAGGTCAGCGGACCCATTTCGGTATCGGGCGAACGCGGGTCGCCCAGGCGGATGGAATTCGCCAGCGCCGTGAAGCGCTCCAGAAAGGCATCGGCGATCTTGTCGTGCAGCATCAGGCGCGAACCTGCGATGCAGGCCTGGCCCTGGTTGTGGAAGATGGCCCAGGCCGCGCCGTTGATGGCAGCGTCGAGGTTGGCGTCGTCGAACACGATATTGGCGCCCTTGCCGCCGAGTTCCAGCTGTACCCGCTTGAGGTTGCCCTGGGACGCCTGCACGATGCGGCGGCCGGTGGCAGTCGACCCCGTGAAGGCGATCTTGCCCACGCCGGGATGCTCGGCCAGGCGTTGGCCTGCGGTGTGGCCGTAGCCGGGGACCATGTTGACCACGCCTTCGGGAAAGCCCGCCTGGGCCATCAGTTCGGCGATACGCAGGGTCGACAGGGGGGTGAGTTCGGAAGGCTTTAGCACCACCGTGTTGCCGGCCGCCAGCGCCGGCCCCAGCTTCCAGCTGGTGAACATCAGCGGGAAGTTCCACGGCACGATCTGGCCGACCACGCCGATGGGCGCGCGCTGCACGTAGTTGAGGAAGCCCGCTTCCACCGGAATGACGCTGCCTTGCAGTTTGTCGGCCATGCCGCCGAAGTAACGGAAGCAGCCGGCGGTGCGCGGCACGTCCAGGCCGCGCGTGTCGCGTATCGGATGGCCGGTGTCCAGCGTTTCCAGCTGCGCCAGTTCTTCCGCGTTGGCTTCGATCAGGTCGGCCAGCTTGAGCAGCAGGCGCCCGCGTTCGGCCGCCGCCATGCGCGACCAGGCGGGAAAGGCGCGTTGCGCGGCCGCGACCGCGCGGTCCACGTCTTCGGCTTCGGCCGCGGCGATGGCAGTGATGAGGGTTCCGTCGTGCGGGTTGAGCACGTCTATCGTGCCGCCGGCGGCTGCGTCCACGAAACGGCCGTCGATAAAGAGTTTGTTCTGCATGGCTCTGGATACGTGATGGGTGGAAGGAGGCGGGTTCAGAACTCGACGGGGTAGGGCGCGAGTTCGCCGCTTTCGTAGCGCTGGGGCAGATCGGGGGTGGCGTTCTCCCAGACCAGCAGCATCGAGCGCTTGGTCGAATAACCCTGATGGCGGATGTCGGCGGGCATGGCGCAGATGTCTCCTGCGCGCATGGTGACGCGGGCGCGCGGCGCGCCGGTGTCCTTGTCGCCGATGTCCCAGACGATTTCGTCGGACAGTTGCAGGAACCATTCGACGCGGTCATTGCCATGGAACACCGGCAGGATGAACTCCTCGGTGGTGGGGCAGAACAGGCTGGCGCCGCAGACGGAGGTGACAGAAGGGTTCCAGGTCACGTCCGAGCGCGACAGGTACTTGAACAGGCTGAACGCGTGCAGCGCGCCCTCGTAGCCCGGTTCGGCCTGGATCTGCGGCTCATCCTGGGTCACGTCGGCGAAGGCGCGGTTGACCGGCAGGTCGTCGCGCAGCGGCGAGTCTTCCGGCAGGCCGGGCATGCGGCGCGTGGCGATGCGCGAACGCTCGATGGCGGCGATGTTGTCGCCGTGCTTGCGGCCGAAGGCGGAGCCGGTTTCCTCGGGCGCGGCGAACGGATCGAAGCCTTCGTTGGTCCAGTCGTGCAGCATGGCCTTGAAGGTGGCCATGATGAGCGGCGTGTCGAAGGTTTCCGTGTAGTCCACGCCCGCGGCCTTCATGACGCCGTTGAACGAGCCGGCGTAGACGTCCACCTTGCCGTAGTGGTTGCGCGTGCCGAACACGTGGTCGAAGTTGACCCAGCCGTAGAAGAAGCCCCAGGCCACGTCGCGCATCAGCGCGCGCAGGAAAGCGTCGGCCGCGATGGCGTGGGTGCGCGTCTGGCCCTTGGAAGGCCAGTGCACCTTGACGAAGTATTCGTCACGGGTGAAGGTGAACGCGCCGAGATCGAAGCGCTTGTAGCCGGTGACGGCGTCGGCGGGCCTAGCCACGACTTTGCCGGCGGCGAAGGAAGAGGCGGGAGCGGGGGTGTCCAGCATGGCCATATCGGTACTCCAGAAAAGGAAAAAGGGGGGCGGCTTACTGCAGGCAGATGTCCGCCCACTTCTCGACGGACAATTCGCCGGCGCGGGTCTGGATCAGCAGCACGCCCGGATACGGTGCGGTGAAGCGGTAGGCGCAGCCGGCGGGCAATAGGCATTGGTGTCCGCGGCCCAGCAGCACGCGGCCCATGGGCTTGCCGGCGGGGGCCGTCCCCGCCAGCGCCGTGCCGTCAGCGGCGGGGGGCGGCTGGTCCAGCGCCAGGAACTCGACCTGGGCCTGGCCGTCCATCAGGATCGCGAACTCGTCGTGGCTGCAGGCGTACCAAGGCGATACGCCTTCGGCGCGCAGCGTTTCGATGACGTATTCCAGGTTCTTGCCGACGACGACCTTTTCGTAGGGCGCCGAGTTCGCGGCCACCTCGAAAATGTTGGAAAAGACGTAATGGCGCGGCGAGCCTTGCGTGATCTCGATCGAGCCCTTGCGGTAATCCTTGAGCGAGCCGAAGACGGTGGTCGGTGTTGCGGTGTTCATGGTGCCTCCTGTGTCGGGTACTGCTGCCCGCGCGGCGGAAAGGGCGCGGACGGGGGAAAGGGGCGGGCGTCTCAGTCCACCTTGAGATTGATCTTGCGGATGACGCCGGTCCATTTGGCGGCGTCCTCGCGCAAGCGCAGCGCAGTGGCGTCGGGCGATTCGGGCTGCGGATCGAGGTCGTTGCCTTGCAGCTTCTGCTTCACCTCCGGAAGCGCCAGGGCGCGCGCCACCTCCGTATTCATGCGTTGCACGATGGCGGCCGGCGTGCCTTTGGGCGCGAACAGCATTTCGCGGAAGGTGGCGTCGTAGCCGGCCACGCCGGCCTGCTGCATGGTCGGCACGTCCGGCGCCTGGACCGAGCGCGCGCTGCCCGACACCGCCAGCCCGTAGAGCTTGCCGGCCGCAACGTAGGGCGCGACCACCGGCGAGGCCAGATAACCGCAGGGCACCTGGCCGGCCAGCACGTCCTGCGTGGCGGGCGACGGCCCCTTGTAGGGGACGTGCAGGATGTCCAGGCCGGCGCCCGACAGATAGAGCTCCATCGCCAGATGGCCAGGCACGCCCTGGCCGCCGGAGGCATAGCTGAGGGCGCCGGGCGTCTTCTTGGCTTGCGCGTCCAGCTGCGCCAGCGTGCGCAGGCCCGAGGCGGCCGAGCACACCAGCATCTGGTTGAAGTTCGCCAGCGCGACCACCGGCGTCAGGTCGTCGGCCTTGAAATTCAGCTTGCGGTAGATGGCGGGGTTGATGGTGACGACGGTGTCGGGCGCTTCGAGGAAGGTGTAGCCGTCGGCGGGCGCACGGACCACCGCTTCGGCGCCGATGTTGCCGCCCGCGCCGGGGCGGTTCTCGACGATGACCGGCTGCTTGAGCGACTGCCCCACGGCGTCGGCCACGATGCGCGCGGCGGTGTCGCCCGGCGATCCCGCGGGGAAGGCGACCACGATGCGGATGGCGCGCGTGGGCCACTCCTCCTGCGCCTGGACGTGCGACGCCGTGCTGGCGGCCATACAGGCTGCCAGCGCAAGTAATTGCGATTTCATGCTGTCTCCTGAGTTTATTTTTTCAGGCGCCCTGGTCCGGGCGCGCTGCGCTACCACCTGCCGATATGGATGCCGACCGAGTCCTCCTTGCGTGTCCATCCCGTCATGGCGGCGTGGCTGACGGTGGGGTGGATCCTGCGGTTGCGCAGCCAGTCGAACAGCATGGCCTGGTAGCGTTCCCGCACGGACGCGTGCGCGGGATCCGCGCCCAGGTCGTCGTACTCGTCCGGGTCGGCGCGCAAATCGAACAGCTGCGGACGCAGGCCTTCGAAATGGACGTACTTCCAATCGTGGTCGCGCACCATGATGGTGTGGCAGCCGTCGGCGGGACGGCCCAGCGGTTCGCGCACGAAGTCGCGGAACGCGTAGTTGTTTTCCGAGAACACGGCGCGGCGCCAGTCGGAGGGTTCCTCGCCGCGCAGCAGCGGCAGCAGGGAACGGCCTTCGAGGATGTGGTCGGGGATCTCGGCGCCCAGCGCGTCCAGGATGGTGGGCACCAGGTCGATCGCTTCCACCAGCCGCGATTCCACCACGCCGCGGCGCGCGCCGTCGCCGGGCAGGCGCACGATCAGCGGCACCTTGGCCACGCAATCGTGAAACAATTCCTTCTCGCCCAGGTAGTGGTCGCCCAGGTAGTCGCCATGGTCGCTGCAGAAGATGACCATGGTGTCCTGGTCGCGGCCGCTGCGCCGCAGGTAGTCGAACAGCACGCCCAATTGGTCGTCGACCTGCTTGATGAGGCCCATGTAGGTGGGTATCACGGTCTCGCGCACCTGGTCGCAGGAAAAGTTCCTGCTGACCTCGGCCTGGCGAAAGCCCTGCAGCACGGGATGCGCGTTTTCGAGTTCGCGCGCCGCGCGTTTGGCGGGTTGCATGTCGTCGGCCGAGTACATGGCGTGGTACGGCGCGGGTGCGACATAGGGCCAGTGCGGCTTGATGTAGGACAGATGCAGCACCCAGGGCTGCTCGCCGCTTTGCTCCATGAATTCGATCGCGCGCCGCGTCATGTAGGGCGTTTCGGAGTCGGCTTGCGCGACGCGCGCCGGCAGGCCGGCATAGCGCATGTTCCAGCCGGACAGGATCTCGCCGTTGGCGCCCAGCGCCGAGTTGGCGTGGTCGTGCCAGGGATTGGCGCCGTCGTAGCCTTGCTTGCGCAGGTATTGCGTGTAGTGGTGCGATTCGTCGCTGAAGCCCGGCGGCCAGATGCCGTCGTCGCGGTCGTAGGGCTCGAAGCCGCCTTGCGCGGCCAGCAGGCCGCTGGCGCTTGCCGGATCTATGCCCAGGCGCCGCATGCCGGACCTGTCGGCCTCCACGTGGGTCTTGCCCGCCACCGCCACGCGCACGCCCAGGGGGCGCAGGTAGTCGCCCAGCGTCATTTCGCTGACAGGCATGGGGACGAAGTTCCACACCGCACCGTGGCTGGTGACATAGCGGCCGGTGTAATAGGACATGCGCGACGGCCCGCAGACCGGGCCCTGCACGAAGGCATTGTCGAAACGCATGCCTTCGGCGGCCAGACGATCGATATTGGGGGTGCGCAGGCACGGGTGCCCATAGCAGGACAGGTAGTCCCAGCGCAGTTGGTCGCACATGATCCAGAGCACATTGCGTACAGCCTGTCCGCTCATTCCCGCCTCTCTTCCCGTTCCGCCAGCCACCGCGGCTTGCGTTAGACGCCACGATATTTCGCGGGGGCTGGGCGGCTCAAGCAGGTTTTGCTAGAGTTTCACTGAGTGAAATTTCCGGTTGTGCTGAAAGAGGGGGCGCAATGAGCCGTTGGACGCCGAAGGTAAAGACCATAGACGCGCTGGAGCGCGGCCTGATCGTGCTGGACGAGGTGCGCGCCACGCAGGGCGCAAGCCTGCAGGAGCTGCATGTGCGCACCGGCTACGCCAAGGCCACGCTGCTGCGCATCCTGGCGACGCTGCAACTGCGCGGACTGATCTGGCGGCGGATCGCGGACGACTATTTTTGCCCCGCCAGCTCGCTCAACGAGCCCAGCCGGCGCGCGCGCGTGCTGGATCTGCTGGGCCAGTGCGCGGCGCCGGAGCTGGACCGGCTGCAGGCGCAGGTACTGTGGCCGTCGGACCTGACGGTGCGCCGCGGCACCGCCATGATCGTGCGCGAAACCAACCGCAGCCAGTCGTACTTCACCATCCGCCGCGACAACATCGGCTTCCAGATCAACATGCTGCGCTCCGCGGTGGGGCGCGCGTATCTGGCGTTCTGCGCCGACAAAGAGCGCGATTCGATCCTGGCCGCGCTGCGCCGCAGCCGCCGCGAGGGCGACGCGCTGGCCCACGATTGCGCCGCCGTGGAGAAAATGCTGGAGCAGACACGCCGCCAAGGCTACGGCCTGCGCGAGCAGCGCTTTGGCGGCGACTACGACAAGACCCGCAAGGATCAGAACGACAGGCTGGAGGCCATCGCCCTGCCTATCCTGGCCGCGCCGGGGCGGCTCTACGGCTGCGTCAACATCGTGTGGATCCAGGGCGTACGCACGGCCGAGCAGATGGTGGAGCAGTGCCTGGAGCCGCTGTGCCGCACGGCGCGGGCCATCTCCGCCGGGATGAACCGGCGCGATTGAAGCCGTTCAGGCCTTGGCGGCCTTCGCCTCTGCGCGCGCCTGCGCGATGATGGCGCGGGCGGTCCAGCGCGCTACGTCCGTGAGTTCGGCCAGCTCCAGTTTCCAGATGTCCTTCAACACCAGGAACACCTCCGTCCCATAGACCAGCGACAAGGCCTGGGCCACGCGGTCCAGCTGGGCCGGGGTCAGCTCGGGCGCCAGCGGCGCGATGGCGCGCCTGAGGATGTCGACGCGATGGCCGCGCACCAGCCGGGGTTCGGTTGCGGCGCGTCCGGCGCTGGCTTCGGCGTGCTGCTGCAGCGACACCATGATGGCGGCGCGCAGCGGCGCTTCGTGCGCTGCCAGCCGGGGGTAGGCGAAGCGCAGCAGTTCGTCGATGCGGTCGGCGGCGTCGGGCGCGGCAGAGTCCCAGGCCAGGATGGGCCCGAGGCTCTCGTCCACCACGGCTGCGATCAGCGCGCTCTGGCTGGGAAAGTAGCGATAGGCGGTGGCGCGCGATACCTGCGCGTGTTCGGCCAGTTCGGCCACCGACGGCGTGATGCCCTGGGCCATCAGCCGCTGCGCCGCATCCAGCAGGATCTTGCGCATGCGCGCGCGCGGCCCGTGCGGCGGTTCGCCGCTGGCGGCGGCTTGCGGACTGGCCGGCGCGATCAGGCGCGCCGTGCCGGCCGCGGAGGGGGCGGGAGTTTGACGTGAGACAGGTGTCTCAGTATGATTCTTTCGTCTCATTTCTAGATTCTACAGGCCTCGCGGCCTCACATATCGAGGCGCGCACCGAGTGTAGCCGCCCGCGGAGGAGTCATGACGCATACGAATCGGCGGATCTACGTGGCCGCCACCTATGACACCAAGGGCCAAGAGGCTGAGTACGTGATGGACCTGCTGCGCCGGGACGGACTGGATCCGGTATCGGTGGACGTGTCCACTTCCGGCGCCGCCAGCGCGGCACAGGTGCAGGCCAGCGAGGTGGCCGCCAGCCATCCGGGCGGCGCCGGCGCGGTCTTCACCGGCGACCGTGGCACGGCCATCGCGGCCATGGCGCTGGCGTTCGAACGCTACGCGGCCGGCAACGCCGGGATAGGCGCGCTGCTGGGCCTGGGCGGCTCGGGCGGCACCGCGCTGATCACGCCCGCCATGCGCGCGCTGCCGATCGGCACGCCCAAGCTGATGGTGTCGACGATGGCCTCGGGCAATGTCGCGCCCTATGTCGGGCCCTCGGACATCGCCATGATGTATTCCGTGACCGACGTCGCGGGCCTGAACCGCATTTCCCGCCGGGTGCTGGCCAATGCCGCCGGCGCGATCGGCGGCGCCTTCAAACAGGCGGCGAGCGCCACGGCCGATGACGGCCGGCCCGCCGTGGGCATCACCATGTTCGGCGTCACCACCGCCTGCGTGCAGCAGGTGACGCCGCTGCTGGAGTCCCGCTACGACTGCCTGGTGTTCCATGCCACCGGCACGGGCGGGCAGTCGATGGAAAAGCTGCTGGACAGCCATCTGCTGGGCGGCGTGCTGGACCTGACCACCACCGAAGTCTGCGACTTCCTGTTTGGCGGCGTGCTGGCCTGCACCGAGGACCGCTTCGGCGCAGTGGCCCGCACCGGACTGCCTTACGTGGGCTCCTGCGGCGCGCTGGACATGGTGAATTTCGGCGCCATGGACACCGTTCCGGAACGCTACCGCGGCCGCAAGTTCTATCCGCACAATCCGCAGGTGACGCTGATGCGCACCACCGTGGAAGAAAACACCCGCCAGGGCGAGTGGATCGCCGCCAGGCTGAATCAATGCCAGGGTCCGGTGCGCTTCCTGATCCCGGAGGGCGGCGTCTCTGCGCTGGACGCGCCGGGACAGGCGTTCTGGGATCCGGAAGCCGACGCCGCGCTGTACGCGGCGCTGGAGGCGAATCTGGTGCAGACCGCCGACC
Organism: Achromobacter sp. ACM04; assembly: GCF_014851465.1. Lineage (NCBI taxonomy): Bacteria > Pseudomonadati > Pseudomonadota > Betaproteobacteria > Burkholderiales > Alcaligenaceae > Achromobacter > Achromobacter sp. ACM04. Next base: position 1,999,440 of record NZ_JACUZS010000001.1, on the reverse strand, counting down.
GCCGCCTGGTGCGCGTGCCGTGCCATATCAACGACCCGCTCTTCGCCCAGACCGCGGTCGACCAATTTCTTGAAATCGCTACACACTGAGGACCGCCGCCATGCCGCGCTTTGACCGCAACGAACTCCTGGACAAGTATCGCGCCATGGTGCGCTCGCGCACGCCCATCGTCGGCGGCGGCGCGGGCACCGGCTTGTCGGCCAAGTGCGAGGAAGCGGGCGGCATCGACCTGATCGTGATCTATAACTCGGGCCGCTACCGCATGGCGGGGCGCGGGTCGCTGGCGGGGCTTCTGGCTTATGGCAACGCCAACGAGATCGTGGTGGACATGGGGCGCGAAGTCCTGCCGGTGGTAAAGAAGACGCCGGTGCTGGCCGGCGTCAATGGCACCGATCCGTTCTGCGATTTCGACGTGTTCCTGGACGACCTCAAGCGCCAGGGCTTTGCCGGCGTGCAGAACTTTCCCACCGTGGGCCTCATCGACGGCACCTTCCGCGCCAACCTGGAAGAGACCGGCATGGGCTACGCGCTGGAAGTGGACATGATCCGCCTGGCCCACAAGAAGGGCATGCTGACCACGCCCTACGTGTTCAATGAGGACGACGCCGTCGCCATGACGAAGGCCGGCGCCGACATCATCGTGGCCCATATGGGCCTGACGACCGGCGGCTCGATCGGCGCCGAGACCGCGCAGACGCTGGACGGTTGCGTGGCGGCCATCGACCGCATCGCCGCGGCCGCGTTGGCGGTGCGCCCGGATATCATCGTGCTGTGCCACGGCGGTCCCATCGCCACGCCCGAAGACGCAGCCTACGTGCTGCGCGCGTGCAAGCATTGCCATGGCTTCTATGGCGCCAGCTCGATGGAGCGGCTGCCCACTGAACAGGCACTGACCGCGGCAACGCGCGAGTTCAAGAGCCTGACGTTCTGATTCCGTCGCTTCCGACGTTTTCTCCATCCCTGGGCCGCGCGCCCGCAGGAGTCCGCATGCCGCATACCGTACACGTCAGCGCCATCATCCACGCGCCGCTTCAGAAAGTCTGGGCCAGTTTCCGCGACTTCAACGGCCTGGCCGCCTGGCATCCCGGCATCGCCGAAAGCCGCCTGGAAGAGGGCGGCCGCCATGACGCCGTAGGCAGCGTGCGGCACCTGTCGCTCAAGCCTTCCGGTTTCGTCCGCGAGCAGTTGCTGATGCTGGACGATCCGGGCACGGCGCTGCGCTACTCCATCATCGAGACCGACCTGCCCATGCGCGACTACATCGCCGGCGTGTCCCTGCATGCCGTCACCGAGGGCGGCCACACGCTGGTGGAGTGGTGGGCGGATTTCCGCGTCGAGGGCGCGGAGCTGAGCGACGTGGCCAACGCCGTGGGCCGCAACGTGTTCGCGGCGGGGCTGGCGGCGCTGGATGAGAAGCTGCGCGGAGCCTGATCGCGCCGAGCCTGTCTTTCAGGCTTTCAAACCCTTGGCCGGCATGCGCTTGCAGCCGGCCGGCAGCGGCGCGCTGCGCAGGTAGTCGTGGATGGCGCGAATCAGCGCCTGCGCGGCGGGGCTCAAGGGGTATTCCTTGTGCCGGATGATGCAGACTGTGCGCACGACAGTGGGCCGCGCCAGCAATGCGTAGGCCAGTCCCGGCTCCATTACCCGCTGCGCGGCCAGCGCAGGCAGTAGCGCCACGCCCAGGCCGGCCTGGACCAGCGCCGCCTGCGAGGTGGTGCTGGACGCTTCGTAGAATGGCGCGCCGGCTTCTATCGGCAGGTCGGCGCGGGCGCGCAAGAGCGCCATGATGCCGGTCTCGTCCACCACCCCCACCAGTTTGCGGCCGGCCAGGTCCGACCAGCGCATCGTGCCGTCGCGCGCGGGGCGCAGGCTGGCGTCGTCTTCCCGGTACAACACGCCGAAACGATCTTCCAGCAGGGCGTCGAACTGCAGGCCGGGCGCGTCGGCCCAGCGGCTGGTCAGGCCAAAGTCGACCTCGCGCGCGGCGACCTTGCGCTGGATGCGGCCGGAGTTGTCATCGCTGAGATACAGGCGCACCGCCGGGTAGCGGGCGGAAAACGCCGCGGCGGCGGGCGCGATGATCTGCGTGATGGCAGACGGCGCTGCCGCCACCCCGACCCGACCGCGCTCCAGCGCGCCATAGCGCTGCACGTCGTCTATCACCCCATCGAAATCCGCCAGCAGCCGCATGACGCGCGGCAGGAATTCCTCGCCGGCCGCCGTCAGCAGCACGCGCCGGCTGGTGCGCGCGAACAGTTGCGTGGCGAGCGCGTCTTCCAGCTGCCGCACCAGGCTGGTCACCGACGACTGCGTCTGGAAGAGGCGCTTGGCCGCGTGCGTGAAGCTGGATTCCTGGGCCACCGCGACGAAGGCGGTCAGGTGCTTCAGGGTGACGTGCTTGGGCAGACGATTCATTTCAAGTAGCGATAGATGGATCAATAAAAACAATTTTCCCAGATTGATCCGGCCGACGATACTAGACCCTTTCGGCGTCCGCTGGCCTGGCGTATCCGCCGGCGACACCCTCAAGGCGGGAGCACCATGCGGCAGGAACCTCTGGATCTGATCATTGAAGGCGGCTGGGTCATCGACGGCCTGGGCGGCCCACGTCGGCGCGCCGACGTGGGCGTGGCGGGCGAGCGCATCGCCGCCATCGGCGACCTGTCGGGCAGGACTGCCACGCGCCGGGTGGACGCGCGCGGCAAGATCGTGGCCCCCGGCTTCATCGATGTGCATGGCCACGACGACCTGATGTTCGTGGAGCGGCCCGGCCTGGAATGGAAGACCACCCAGGGCATCACCTCGGTGGTGGTGGGCAATTGCGGCGTGAGCGGCGCCCCGGCGCCCTTGCCGGGCAATACGGCCGCGGCGCTGGCCCTGCTGGGGGAGACGCCGCTGTTCGCCGACATGCAGGCCTATTTCGGCGAGTTGCGCGCGCAGCAGCCCATGATCAATGTGGCGGCCCTGGTGGGGCACGCCAACCTGCGACTGGCCGCCATGCGCGACCCCGCGGCGCAGCCTACGGCCGAAGAACAGGACAGCATGCAGCGCATGCTGGACGAAGCCCTGGCCGCGGGCGCGGTGGGCTTCAGCACGGGCCTGGCCTACCAGCCTGGCGGCGCGGCGCGTCCCGCTGAACTGGAGGGGCTTGCGCGGGTGGCGGCGGCGCGCGGCGCCATGCATACCAGCCATATCCGCAACGAAGGCGACGAGGTCGAGGCGGCCGTCGACGAGGTGCTCTCGGTTGGTCGTAACACCGGTTGCGCCACCGTGCTGTCGCACCACAAATGCATGATGCCGCAGAACTGGGGCAAGAGCCGCGCCACGCTGGCCAACATCGACCGCGCGCGTGGCGAGGGCGTCGAGGTGGCGCTGGACATCTACCCGTACCCCGGCAGCTCCACCATCCTGATTCCAGAGCGCGCCGAGACCATCGAGGACATACGCATCACCTGGTCCACGCCCCATCCCGAATGCGGCGGCCAGTTTCTCAGCGACATTGCGGCGCGCTGGGGCTGCGACAAGACCACCGCGGCGCAGCGGCTGTGTCCCGCGGGCGCGATCTACTTCGCCATGGACGAGGCCGAGGTCCAGCGCATCTTCCAGCACGAATGCTGCATGGTGGGCTCGGACGGCCTGCCCAACGACGCCCATCCGCATCCCCGGCTGTGGGGCAGCTTTACGCGCGTGCTGGGCCGCTACGTGCGCGAGGCCGAGCTGATGACGCTGGAGACCGCGGTCGCCAAGATGACTTCCCTGCCGGCCCGCGTGTTCGGCCTGGCCGAGCGCGGCCAGCTGAGCGAGGGCGCCTGGGCCGACATCGTTGTGTTCGACGCCGACACGGTCGAGGACCGCGCCACCTGGGAGGCGCCGACGCTGGCTTCCGCGGGCGTGGAGCACGTGCTGGTCAACGGCCAGCAGGTCTTCCCGGCCGAAGCCGGCATGGCCCGCCCCGGGATGGCCCGCCCCGGCAAGATCCTGCGCCGTGAAGCAATGGCGCAAGCCGCCGCCGGCGCGGCCACATAAGAATTCCAACCATCCGTACAGGAGACATACCCATGATGCGCAAGACTTGCGTAGCCCTGGCGCTGGCCGCCATGCTGCCCGCCGCCCACGCGGCTTTTCCCGACCATCCCATCACGCTGATCGTGCCGTTCCCGGCGGGCGGCCCGACCGATATCGTGGGCCGGCTTGCGGCCGCCAAGGCGGGCGAGATCCTGGGCCAGCAGATCGTCGTGGAGAACCGCACGGGCGCGTCCGGCACCATAGGCATGACCGCCACCGCACGGGCCAAGCCGGACGGCTACACCGTGGGCTTGGCCACCGTCAGCACGCACGGCACCGCGCCGCACCTGTTCCCCAAGCTGGCTTACGATCCGGTGAAGGATTTCACGCCCGTCAGCAACCTGGTCACCAGCCCCAACATCCTCAGCGTGAATCCGCAGTTTCCAGCCAAGACGCTGGCCGAGTTCGTCGAGCACGTGCGCGCCAATCCCAACAAGGACGGCTATGCCAATGCCGGCGCGGGCGGCGTGAACGACCTGGGCATGATCTGGTTCCTGCAGATCATCGGCGGCAAGATGAACAGCATTTCCTATCGCGGTTCGGCGCCAGCGCTGACCGATACGGTGGGCGGCGTGGTGCCGGTGATCTTCGACAATTTCCCGTCGTCGCTGCCCTATCTGAAGAGCAATCACCTGCGCGCCCTGGCCATCACCGGCGCCCAGCGCAACCCGCGTCTGCCGGACGTGCCGACGTTCGCGGAGCAGGGTTACAAGGATTACGACGTGACGGCCTGGTACGGCGTGGTGGGACCTGCCGGCATGCCTGACGACGTGCGCGACAAGCTGGCCGACGCCTTCGCCCGCGCCGTGCGCGATCCGGCGACCGCGGCCAAGATGGAAGAGACGGGCGCGTTCCCGCTGGGCAATACTCCGGCCGAATTCGGCCAGCAGATCGGCGCCGAGCGCGACCGCTGGAAGACCGTGATCGAGAAGGCCGATATCAAGCTGCAGTAAACACAGCTCAGTACACGTCGCGGCGGTAGCGGCCGTCGCGCTGCATGGCCTGCAGGCGCGCGGCGCCCAGTATGTCCTGCAGGGCGGCGTCCACGCCGCCGGCCATGCCTTGCAGGCTGCCGCAGACGTAGATCGCGGCGCCGGCATCGGCCCAGGCGCGCACGGCCTGGGCCTCATCGCGCAGATGGTGCTGCACGTAGCGGCGGTCGGCCTGGTCGCGTGAGAACACCGCGTCCACGCGTTCCAGCGTGCCGTCGGCGCGCCAGGCGTCGATCTCTTCCTGGCAGAACCAGTCATGCGCCGCATTGCGTTCGCCGAACACCAGCCAGTTGCGACGGCGGCCCGCGGCGCGGCGCGCCTTGATCAGCGCGCGCAGGCCGGCCAGGCCGGTGCCGTTGCCCACCAGCAGCAGCGGACGGTCGTCGGCAGGGGCGTGGAAATTGCGGTTGACGCGCACGCGCAGGTCGATCGCGTCGCCGGGCTGGGCGATGTGGGTGAGCCAGCCGCTGCCCAGGCCCAGCGCGCCATCGGCGCCGCGCATCTGGCGCACCAGCAACTGGATCGAACCGTCTTCCGGCAGCGATGCGATCGAGTATTCGCGATGCGCGAGCAAGGGGCCGCCGGCTTCGCGCCGCGGGCCGATCTCGGCGATGTCGCCGGCCTGCCAGCCGCGCACGCCATCGGCTGGCGGCGTCAGCGTCAGCAGGTAGCAGGGGCCGCCCTGGCTATGTGGATTGAGCTGCTCGCGCGCGGCCAGGCGCCAGGATTCGTACACCGGCGCCTGCCAGTCGGGCAGGTCGCTGCGTCCGGCCAGCAGGCCCAGGTGGTGTTGCCAATGGCGCAGGGCGGCGGGGTCGCCGTTGTCGACTTCCACCAGGTCGAACAGCGGCGTCGCGCCCTGCGCGTGCAGCCAGTCGTCCAGGCGATGGCCGAAGCCGCAGAACTGGGCGTATTCGCTGTCGCCCAGCGCCAGCACCGCGTAATGCGCGCCGGCCAGCGCCGGGGCCGTCTGCTGCATCTGTTCGGCGAAGGCCGCGGCGGCATCGGGCGGATCGCCTTCGCCATAGGTGCTGACCACGAACAGCATGCGGCGATACGCCGCAAGACGCTTGGCATCCAGCTGTTCCAGCGAGGCCACGCGCACGGCGAGGCCGCCCGCGCGCAGGGATTCGGCGGTCTGCGCCGCCAGCGATTCGGCATAGCCGGTCTGCGTGGCATAGGCGACCAGCAACGTGTCTTCAGGGACGGGCGCCTGCAGGGCTTGCAAGGCCTGCTCCTGCTGCGCCTGATGGCGCTTGGCGCGGCGGCGGGCCCAGACGCACAGAAGCAGCCAGGCGCCCACCACGCATGCTGCCGCGATCAACCGGGTTGCTGGCATGTCGTCAGGCTATAGCGGCAAGCGCCTGGAATGCGGGCGTGGCGACGACGCGCCAGGCGTCGCGCTCGCGCAGGATGAACAAGGCCGCCAGATCGTGGCGGCGCGCATAGGCCAGGCCCTCGTCTTCGCCCAGCACGGTCAGGGCGGTGGCGAGCGCGTCGGCCTGCATGCATCCGGAATGCAGCACGGTGACCGAGGCCAGATTGTTGCGCACCGGCAGTCCGGTGCGCGGATCGATGGTGTGGGCGTAGCGCTCGTCGCCGTTGCCCGCGTGGCGGCGGTAATCGCCCGAGGTGGCGATGCTGCGGTCGGATAGCGGCAGGGCCAGCGCATGGTCGTCGCTCGCGTCCGGCACTTCGATCGCGACGCGCCAGGGCTGGCCGTCGGGCCGTTTGCCGCGCGCGCGCAATTCGCCGCCCACTTCGACCAGGTATTGGGTGATGCCCAGGGCATCGAGCGCCATCGCGGCGCGGTCCACGCCGTAACCCTTGGCGATGGAGGAAAGATCTAGATAGGCGCCGCCCGGCTGCAGCGCGGCGTGGCGTTCGGTGTCGAGCCGCACGCGGCGCCAGCCGCAGCGCGCGCGCGCCGCCTCGATGGCGGCAGGCGCGGGCGGCTCGAAGGCGCGCTGGTGCGGTCCGAATCCCCAGGCGTTCACCAGCGGTCCTACCGTGGGGTCATACGCGCCGCCAGTGTCCCCGGCCAGCGCCAGCGCGTGGCTCAGCACATGGAAGAATTCCGCCGGCAATTCCTGCCAGCCGGCCGCGGCCTGGTTGTAGCGCGTGATGTCGGAATCCGCCTCCCAGGTGCTCATCTGGGCGACCACTTCGTCCAGTGCCGCCTGGATGGCATGGCGCGCCGCGGCTTCCGTGCGTCCGGCCGGCAGCGCCATGCGCGCCGACCAGGTGGTTCCCATGGTGGCGCCGGCCAACGCCGCGGGCGCCGCCGGCATTGCCGGCATGGCGCCATAGGCGACGCGCACGGCAGCGGCCGGCGCGCCGCGCTGGGCGTAGGAAGGAGAGTTGGCCATGCGCCTGCGGCGGCTTAGGGCTGCAGCACTTCGACCGTGCCCGCGTAGGACAGGCGGCGCTTCTTGGCTTGCGGCACGCTGACCTTGGCGTCTTCCATGCCGGCCTCGATCCAGTACAGGCCGGGCTGCGGCCACTTCACGGAGAACTTGCCGTCCTTGTCCGTCTTCAGCTGGATTTCGCCGACCTTGTCGCGATAGCGGCTGCCGCCGGGCACCACGTTGACTTCCAGTTCGGCGGCGGGCTTGCCGTCCAGCAGCATCTGGAAGGTGGCGGGCTCGTCGGTGAACAGGTCGTTCGGGTGGGTCACGGGCGCCAGTTCCAGGCCGCGGCCGACTGGCTTGACGGCCGAAGGCTTGCCGGCGGTCACGAAGGTTTCGACGCGGCCCAGGCTTTGCGAGACTTCCAGTTCATCGGCCTTGGCCGGCACGGCCTGCGCCAGGCCTTCGGGCTTGCCGAAGTAGCGCTTGTTCTTGCCGTCTTCCTTCCAGCGCGCGAACACGCCGTCGTTGACCACGGCCACGCGGTAGGTGCCGGCCTGCTTCAGTTGCAGGTCGAAGGTGCTGCGCAGCTTGCCCTTGTTGATGTTCTCGGCTTCGGCGGCGCTGCCGTCCGGGGCCGTCACGGCCAGGCCGTCCAGGCGCAGCGGGGCGTGGTTGAAATAGAACTTGTCGTTGCCGACGGCGGCGTCGACGGTGACCCAGCTGTCGGTGCCCGACAGCACCGTCGAGGACGGCACCATCCAGACGTCATGCGCCTGGGAGGCGAAGGGCAGGCACAGCGCCAGGGCGGCGGCCAGTTTGGCGGCGGATTTCATCGTTGCGCTCCTAGGGGATCTCAAGGTTTCAGGTCGAGCGCGATGGCGCCCAGTTCGTGTTCGCCGCGCGCGGTCAATTGCTCGGCTTTTTGCGGCGGCCATTGGAAGGGAATGCGCAGCAGCTCGCGGCCGCCGACTTCGCGTGCGGCTTCGACCACCACGGCGTACTGGCCGGGCTTCAGGCCCGACAGCGGCTTGCTGGCCGCGTCAAAGCTCAGCGCATGCTTGCCCACGGGCTTGGTCGCGCCGCTGACGCCGTCCACCGGGAACTGCTGGTTGCGGCCGCTGCGGCGCCACCATTGGCGCATGTCCTTGAGCCATTCCGTGCCTTCGTTGTTCTTCTTGGCCACGTCGTACCAGACGGCCAGGTCGCTCGCGACGCTCTGATCCGGGTTTTCGATCCAGATCGCGACGTAGGGGCGGTGGTACTCCGCCACGTCCAGGCGCGGGATCTCGATGGACAGGCCGATGTCGGCCGCTTGGGTCGTTCGGGCGATCAGGCCGGCCAGCAGGGCCGACAGCAACAGCTTGCGCATGGAAATCTCCAGGGGCGGATCGTTGGAATCAATGTATGAAAAGCAGGGCCAGCACCACCGGGATCACCACGCCCAGGCCGACCATGGGCCAGGTCGCGCTGCGGTTGCCGGCGTGCATCTTGAGCAGCACCAGTCCGGTCAGCGAAAAGACCAGACAGGCGACGGCGAAGATGTCCAGGAACCAGCTCCAGGCCAGGCCGGTGTTGCGCCCCTTGTGCAGGTCGTTCAGGTACGAGATCCAGCCGCGGTCGGTGCGTTCGTATTCCACGTCGCCGCTGGCCAGGTCGATGGACAGCCAGGCGTCGCCGCCGGCGCGCGGCAGCGACAGGTAGACCTCGTCGGCCGACCACTCGGCCGGTTTGCCGGCGGCGGAGGCATCCAGCGTCTGGTCCAGCCATTGCGCGACGGGCGCGGGCAGCGGCGCCTTTTTTTGGGCTGGCGGGGGGGACAGTTGCTGCAGCACGGCGTCCGGCATGCGGGCCTCGCGGCTGGTCACGACCGCCCGGGACTCGATATGCGAGGCATTGTTCAGGGTCAGGCCCGTCACCGCGAACAACAGCATGCCCAGCAGGCACAGCGCCGAGCTGATCCAATGCCATTGGTGCAGCGTCTTGAGCCAATAGGCCCGGCGGCGGGGAGTGGGTTGACTGTCCATGGGGTATAGGGTGAAAGCCCGCGGATTCTAACATTTAATGAGAATGACTCTTATAAATGCCTCCGTGGTCCGCCCAAGGAAATTTCAATTGGTTTCGGGGCAAGCGTCGGCAGAAAAGGGCGCGTCGTGGCGCCTGCCTGCCAGCGGCGATAAGATAGGCCACCCGTTACAAACACCGGAGGTCGTCATGCTTGAACAGCAAGTCGTGGATCAGATCGGTCGTCATTGGGGTTGGGTGGCGTTGCGCGGCGTCGTCGCCATCCTGTTCGGGCTCATGGCCTTGCTCATGCCTGCCATCACCTTGTCCGCGCTGGTGCTGGTGTGGGGCGCTTTCGCGCTGGTGGACGGCGTGCTGGCCCTGGTCGCCGGCGTGCGCATCCGCGACAACGGCAAACCCTTGTGGGCGCTCATCATCGTGGGCCTGCTGGGGATCGCGGCCGGCATCGTCACCTTCCTCTATCCAGGCCTGACCGCGCTCGTCCTGCTCTACATCATTGCGATCTGGGCGCTGGTGTCCGGCATATTCCAGGTTGTCGCCGCCATCCGTTTCCGCAAGGACATCCGCAACGAGTGGTTGCTCGGCCTCTCGGGCCTGGTGTCCATCCTGTTCGGCGGCATGCTGATCATGCAGCCGGGGGCGGGCGCGCTGGCGCTGGTCTGGGTCATCGGCGCCTACGCCGTGTTTTTCGGCATACTGCTGCTGGTCTTTTCCTTCCGCCTCAAACAGCACAAGGCGTCCTGAAATCCGATGTCCGCATACCAAACCCTGATTCCCCTGAATTTCCTGGCCGTGGGCCTGGGCGCCATGTTCGGCGCCTGGACCCGCTGGCTGGTCAGCATGTGGCTCAACGTGGAGTCCTGGCCCTGGGGCACCTTCGCGGTGAACCTGGCCGGCGGGTACCTGGTCGGATTGGTCCTGGCGCTGGTGGCCGGGCATCCCGAATGGCCGGCCTGGGTGCGGTTGGGCGCGATCACGGGTTTCATGGGAGGCTTGACCACGTTCTCGACCTTTTCGGCCGAGACGGTGGCGATGCTGGAGCGCGGCGCCTACGCCAGCGCGCTGGGCTATGCCGGGTTCAGCCTGATCGGGTCGCTGCTGCTGACGGCGGCCGGGCTGGCCACTGCCAGCCTGCTGCGCTAAGGCCTGCGGGCGGCGTTCAGGCTGCTGCCGGATTCAGCACGCGGGCGGCCTGCAGGCCGCTGCGCACCGCGCCTTCGAGCACGCCAGGGTAGCCCGTGTCGGTCCAGTCGCCGGCCAGCGCCAGCGTGGGCCAGGGCGTGGAATTCAATGGCCGGGTCAGGCCCGGCACCGCCGCGAAGGTGGCGCGTTTCTCGATGAACAGTTCCGCGGCCGTCACTTCCGGCATGGCCGGCAGGCGCGCGGGATGGCGCGCCGCCTGTTCGGCCACCTGGTCGATCAGCGCTTCGATGACCTGCCGGCGGTTGCGTTCCGCGATGCCGGTGGCCGCGCTGGTCACCACGGCCAGTTCGCCGGCCTTGGTGTCGCCGGCCAGCTGCGCGCGGTCGAACAGCCATTGGCCGTAGTGGTCGCGGGCGGATTCCTCGCGCAGCATCATCATGGGTTCGGGCAGGCGCCAGGGATCCTGCAGCCGCAGGTTCAGCGTGGCGATGGGCATGTACTCGAATGCCTTGAGCGCATCCAGCAGCCCGGTGGCGCCCGCTTCCCGCAGCGGGGCGTCGAGCAGCCGCGCGGCAAAGGCGGGCGGCACCGCCAGCACGGCCGCGTCGAACCGTTCCTGGTTGATGTCGATGCCTTCAGCGGACGGGCGGAGCTGGCGCACGGTGCTGCCGTAGCGCATGGTCACCTGGCGCGCGGCGGCGTCGGGCCAGAGCGCGGACAGGTCGGTGCAGGGCAGCAGCATGTCGCTGTTTTCGCGGCTGCCGGTCAGGCTGTCGCGCAGCACGCGCGCGAACAGCGCGGCGCTGGCCGTGGCGGTTGGCGTGTTCAGCGCGGCCAGGCATAGCGGTTCCCAGACCTGGCGGATCAGTGCATCCGATTGCGCGTGGTAGTGCAGCAGGTGCAGGACGGTCCATTCGCGCGGCGGCGTCCAGGCCATGGTCTTCAGGCCGCGCATCAGGCGCAGCGTCGCCAGGCGGTCCTTCCAGGCCAGGCCGCGCGCGCGCAGGATCGCCGCCGCCATGTGCAATGGGGCCGGCAGCCGCGGCGCGGCCAGGCGGAAGCGGCCGTCCAGGCTGGCCAGCTGCAGCGGCCGGCGCATCAGCAAGGCGTCCGGGTTGCGGCCGACGCGGCGCATCAGCGCCAGCGTGTGCTTGTAGGCGCCCGACAGCAGGTGCTGGCCGTTGTCCAGCGGCGCGTCGAAATCGGTGTGGAAGACGCGCCGGGCGCGGCCGCCCGGCGTATGGCCGGCTTCGAAGACGGTGACTTTGGCGCCGGCTTCGCGCAGGGCGACGCTGGCTGCCAGGCCAGCCCAGCCAGCGCCGATGACCGCGGCCTTCACCGCGCCAACCGGCGGACCAGTCCGCGTCCGCCGCCCACCCAGGTCTTCCAGGCGAGCCACAGCTTGCGCAAAGGGGTGAGCGAGATGCGCTGATGCAGCACCTGCCAGTTGTCGCGCTCGATCTCGTCGAGTAGCGCGTGGTAGATGGCCGCCATCATCAGGCCCGGGCGCTGCGCGCGGCGGTCCGCCTCGGGCAGGTTGCTCATGGCCTCGCGGTACAGTCCGCGGGCGCGCTCGGCCTGGAACTTCATCAGCGCGCTGAAGCGGTCGGAGTACTCGCCGTTCAGGATGTCCGAGGCCTTGACCTCGAATTGCTGCATGTCGTTGACCGGCAGGTAGATGCGGCCGCGCCGGGCGTCGTCGCCCACGTCGCGGATGATGTTGGTCATCTGGAACGCCAGGCCCAGCTTTTCCGCGTAGACCAGGGTCTTGGGGTCGGAGTAGCCGAAGACGCCGGCCGACAGTTCGCCCACCACGCCGGCGGCGTGCCAGCAGTATTTGCGCAGGCCCGGCCAGTCCAGGTAACGGGTCTGGTCCAGGTCCATTTCCATGCCGTCGATGACGGCCAGCAGGCGTTCGCGCGTGATCGAACAGCTTTGCAGGTGCGGCTGCAGCGCGCGCGTCACCGGGTGGTCCGGATTGCCGTTGTACATCTGGTCGACCTGCGTGCGCCACCAGGCCAGCTTGACGCGGGCCAGCGACGGGTCGGTGCATTCGTCGACCACGTCGTCCACTTCGCGGCAATACGCATACAGCGCCGTGATGGCACGCCGCCGCTCGGGCGGCAGGAAGAGGAACGAGTAGTAGAAGCTGGAACCGCTCTTGGCGGCTTTCTCCTGGCAATATTCGTCAGGGGTCATATCAGGTAATTGCGCGCCACAACATGATGGCCCAATCTTTGGCGCCCAATTCGGGGCGATTCATGAATACATCGTAGCCGCCCGCCTCGATACGCTCCAGCACGCGCAGCCCGCCTTGCACCACCAGACGCAGCTCCAGGCCCATGCGGCCCGGCAGGCGGCGCGCCAGCGGAGCGCCGAAGTGTAGCAGTGCGCGGGCGCGTTCGACTTCGAAGGCCATCAGGTCGCGCCAGGCGGGCGTCAACCGGCAGGCGGCCAGGTCCTCGTCCGTCACGCCGTGGCGGCGCAGGTCTTCCTGCGGCAGGTAGACGCGCTGCTTGTGCCAGTCCACCCGTACATCCTGCCAGAAATTCACCAGCTGCAGGCCGGTGCAGATGGCGTCGGCCTCGGTCACGTTATGCGGATTGGTGGCTTCGAACAGGTGCAGCATCAGCCTGCCCACAGGGTTGGCGGAGCGGGTGCAGTAGTCCGCCAGCGTGGCGTAGTCTTCGTAGCGCTTGACGCTGATGTCTTGTTCGAAGGCGGACAAAAGGTCGTAGAACGGCGTGATGGGCAACTGGTGGCGCGCGATGGTGGCCGCGAGCGGCACGAAGATGCCGGCCAGTTCGGGCGAGCCGGGTTCGGGCGTGGCGCCTGGTTCGGCGCCGATGCGGTGCAGCTCGGCGCGGAACGCGGCCAGCTGGCTCAGCCGTTCCGCGTCGGTGGCGCTGCCTTCGTCGGCGATATCGTCCGCTGCGCGGGCGAAACGGTAGATATCGGTCACGGCGCCGCGCAGCCTGCGCGGCAGCAGCAGCGAGGCGACGGGAAAGTTCTCGTAGTGATCGATGGGCATATTTGGAATTGCGGATCTGGCCTGGGGGCCTGGACCGATCCATTTTAGAGTAGTCGCATTCCGGCGGCGCGGCGCCATGCCGTGCGGGACGCGGATCAGTTAGACTTAAGCGCCACAGGATCCCACACCATGCCGCGTCCCATATCCGCCACCGTCTCCGTTTCCGCGCTTGCGCACAATCTTGCGGCCGTGCGCCGCCACCTGGACCAGACGGCCGCCGCGGCTTCCGGCCTGCCGCCCTCGATCTGGGCAGTGATCAAGGCCAATGCCTATGGACACGGCATCGAGCAGGCCGTGGCCGGCTTCTCCAAGGCCCAAGGCCTGGCGATGCTGGACCTGGACGAAGCGGTGCGCTGCCGCGAGGCGGGCTGGGGCGGCCCCATCCTGCTGCTGGAAGGCTTTTTCGAACCCTCCGACCTGGACATCGTCGACCGCTACCACCTGAGCACCACGGTGCACAACCGCGAGCAACTGGACATGCTGGCCCGCGCGCGCTTCTCGCGCCGCGTCGACATCATGCTCAAACTGAACAGCGGCATGAACCGCCTGGGCTTCAGCCCCGCCGCCTACGCCGCGGCGCATGAGCGCGCCATGCTGCTGCAACAGCAGGGCGTGCTGGGCTCGGTGGGCAAGATGACCCATTTCGCCTGCGCCGACGGCCCCCAGGGCGTGAACGAGCAACTGGCGGTATTCAATTCGGTGACGCATAAGATGCCGGGCGCCATCAGCGTCTGCAATTCGGCTGCCACGCTGCGCTTCGCGGAGATCGCGGTTGCCTCGGAAACCCAGGCGCACTGGGTGCGCCCGGGCATCTGCCTGTACGGCGCGTCGCCGTTCGCGGACGCCGAAGCATCTTCCTTCGGTCTGAAACCGGCCATGTCGCTGCGATCGGAAATCATTGCCGTGCAGGATTTGAAAGCCGGCGATTCGGTGGGCTATGGCGCCATCTTCCGCGCCGACCGCTCCATGCGCATCGGCATCGTGGCCTGCGGCTATGCCGACGGCTATCCGCGTCACGCCACCACCGGCACGCCGGTGGTGGTGGCCGGCATCCGCACCCAATTGGTGGGCCGTGTTTCCATGGACATGCTGATCGTCGATCTGGGGCCCGTCCCCGCCGCCGGCGTCGGCTCCCCCGTGTCGCTCTGGGGCGAGGAAGGCCCCTCCGTGGACGAGGTGGCCCTGGCCGCCGGGACCATCGGCTACGAGCTGCTGTGCGCCCTGGCGCCGCGCGTTCCGGTCACCCGGGACGTCTGAAAAGGGCCGGTCCCTTGCGGCCGGGCAGGCTGTCCGGCAGGCAAGAATTGCTACGCAATTTACAAGACAGGTGGCGCCGGATGGTGTCTACTTGGAAGACCGGGCGCCCAAGCGCCCGTTTTTTACCAAGAAAACAGAAGCGAGGTTTCAACCCATGAAGGACAAATGCGTGCTCGTCACGGGCGCCACCAAAGGCATAGGCTGGGCGCTTACTCAGCGGCTGTCCGACATGGGCTGTCATGTGGTGGGCATCGCGCGCAACACCACCGACGTGGACTTCCCGGGCTACCTCTATGCCTGTGACCTGGCGGACGCCGGCCGCACCGAAGAGGTGCTGCGCGAGATCCGCGAGAAATTCCCGGTCGACGCCGTGGTCAACAACGTCGGTATCGTCTCGCCCCAGCCGCTGGGCGAGATCGATCTGGCCACGCTGTACAACGTGCTCGACCTGAACGTGCGGGTGGCGGTGCAAGTCACCCAGGCCTTCATCGAATCCATGAAGGTGCGCCGCGCAGGGCGCATCGTCAACGTGGTCAGCCGCGCCATCCACGGCGGCCTGGAGCGCACCGCCTATTCGGCCGCCAAGAGCGCGCTGGTCGGCTGCACGCGCACCTGGGCGCTGGAACTGGCCGAATACGGCGTCACCGCCAACGCGGTGGCCCCCGGCCCGATCGAAACCGAGATGTTCCGCGCCACGCGGCCTGCCGGCAGCGACGCCGAAAAGCGCGCGCTGGCCTCCGTGCCCATGAAGCGTTTGGGCACGCCCGCCGAAGTGGCGGCCGCGATTGCCTTCCTGCTGTCGGACGATGCCGGCTTCATCACCGGGCAGGTGCTGGGCGTGGATGGCGGCGGCAGCCTGGGCGGCCGTTCCTGACGTTTTCAGGCTTGTTTTCAGCCTTTCACTGCGCTGCGGAACGCCGCGCCCAGGGCCGTCAGCGCATCGCGCGCGCGGCCATCCCTGACCCTGGTGTGCAGTAAGACCGGCAGTTGCGGCAGGGCAGGCAGTCCCATCCTCGGGCCAGCGTCGACCGCGCCGAAGGGCAGCATGCGCGGAGACAGCGCCGCAACGCCGAGTCCCGCCATCACGGCGGACGCGACCGCCATTACGCCGCCGCCCACAAAAACTTCCGTCCACGGTATGCCCGATTCGTCGAGCAGTTGTTCGGCGATGGCGCGCACGCCGCAAGGTTGCGCCATGGTGGCCAGGGGCAGCGGTTCGCCTGCCCGGTGCTGCCAGTCGGGCGCCGCGTACCAACCGAATTTTTCCTTGGTCAGGACCTGGCCGTCATCGCGTCCCGCATGCAGGCGCACGATCACCGTATCGAGTTCGCGCCGGTCGTAGCTCTGGAGCAAATCGCCGGATGAGGCAATCCGGATTTCGATCAGCAACTGGGGATCCGCCGCGTTCATGCGCGCGATCAGCGCCGGCAGTTCCGGTCCCGCCACGTGTTCGCTGATGCCGACGGCAAGGCGCTGCCTGTCCTCGGCAGCCGCGGACAGCGCACGGTCATGCGCCGCCAGCAGTTCGCGCGCCTGTCCAAGAAAGGCGGCGCCCCTGGCCGAAAGCTCCACATACCGCGGCGTGCGTTCGATCAGGCGGAAACCGAGCCGGTCCTCGAGCCGCTTGAGTTTCAGGCTGATGGCGGCCTGCGTCGTCTGCAGGACTTCGGCGGCGCGCGTGAAGCTGCCCAGTTCGGCAATGCGGACAAAGGCCCTGACCGCGGCGATATCCAGTGGGCGTTCAGTCATTTCAAATGCTTATCATTGAAATATAGAGCCATAGCTTATCAGAATGGCTAACATGAAATGGCACAACAACGGAGAACCACCATGCCGCTAGTCCATGTCTCATTGCGCGCTGGCAAGCCGCAAGCCTATCGCCAGGCCATCTTCGACAATATCTATCTGGCCATGCGCGAAACGTTCAATGTTCCCGAAGACGACCAATTCATGACCATGACCGAGCATGAGGCGTCGAACTTCCGCTATAGCCCGACCTACATGGACGTGGCGCGCAGCGACGACCTCGTCTACATCCAGATCACGGCGAACAACACGCGCAGCCTGGAACAGAAGAAGGCGCTGTTCCAGCGGATCGCGCAGCGCCTGGGCGAAGATCCCGGCCTGAGGCCCGAGGACGTGTTCGTGAACCTGGTGGAGGTGGCGAAAGAGAACTGGTCTTTCGGTTACGGTCTCGCGCAATACGCTTGAGACCGGGAGGCGGCTGCGGCGCTACGCGCCCAGCGCGCCAGCTTCCACCCGCAGCGCGTCCAGAAAGCGCTGCAGCGCCGGCGCCGCTTCAACCTGCGCGCGCTGCACCACGCCTACCGGCGGCAGGTTCCAGTCGGGGCGGAATCTCAGGATGGCCAGCACGCCCAGCGCGGCATAGTGCTGCGCCACCGCGCGCGGCATGGCCGAAAGCAGGTCGCTGCTGCGCAATAGCACCTCGTTGGCCAGCAGCGATACCGATTCGGCCATGGGCGCGCGCAGCGTCAGTCCCTGTTCGGCGAAGTAGGAGTCGATGCGCTGGCGCAGTGGCGCCTGGGGCGGCGGCAGGATCCAGTCCTGCCGCGCCAGCGCAGCGGCGGTGATGCGGGTGGACTTGGCCAGCGGATGGCCGACGCGCGCCACCACGCAGATGGGCTCTTCGTACAGAACCTCGGTACGGAACACGGGCTGTGTCGCGTCCAGCATCAGGCGGCCCAGTACGCAATCGAGTTCGCCGCGCGCCAGGCCGGCCAGCAGCGCGTCGTGCGCGCCTTCCTGCAGCATGACGGTGACGCCGGCATGGTCGGCGCGCAGGCGCTGCAGGGCGCGCGGCACCAGCACGGGCAGGGCCACCTGCTGCACGCCGACGCGGATGCGGCCGCTGGCGCCGGCGGCCAGCGCGGCGATTTCATTGCGCGCGCCGGACAGGTCGGACCAGAGCACATCCGCCTTGCGCGCCAGCGCATGGCCGAAGCCCGTGGGCACGATGCCGCGGCGCGTGCGCTGGAACAGCGGCACGCCGAACATGTCTTCCAGTTCCAGCAGCTGCTTGCTGGCCGCGGGCTGCGTCATGCCGAGCTCGGCCGCGGCCTTGTGCACGCTGCCCAGGGCATAGAGGGCGCGCAGCAGGTCCAGGTGGCGCATGCGCAGGCGTCCGCCAATGTGGTGCAGTTCGGGAATGCGGGGCGTGGCAGGCATTTTTGCAATTCCTGTTGGTTATCACAGCATTCTAATAATTGATTAGATTGTATGCACCCCATCCCTATACTGGATCGCAGTTCAACCGACCTGTGCAAAAGGGGAAAACATGAAGATCACGATGCTGGGAACCGGAGCCGCGCTGCCCGATCCCGACCGGGGCCAGTCCGCCATCCTGCTGACCCTGGATGACGATACCCACTACCTGTTTGACTGCGGCGAGGGCGCCACGCGCCAGATGGTGCGCGCCAACGTCGATCCGGCCAAGGTCGGCTTCGTGTTCCTGACGCACCTGCACCACGACCACATCTGCGACTATCCCTACTTCGTCATCTCCAGCTGGATGCTGAACAAGACCGGCGCGCCGCTGGTGCTGGGGCCGAAGGGCACCCGCCATTTCGTCGACCACCTGTTCGAGAACGGCGCCTACCACACCGACTACCAGGCGCGCAGCGCCTATCCGGTACGCCAGGCCAATCTGGAAGCCATGCGGCCCGAGGTGCGGGAAGTCAGCCCCGGGCCGGTGTTCGACGACGGCAGGGTGCGCATTTCGGTCGATTGGGTGGAGCACATTCCGCGCGACGTCTGCGAATGCTTCGGCGTGCGGGTGGAGGCCGAAGGCAAGGTCATCGCGTTCAGCGGCGACACCGCGCCCTGTGAAGCCATGGTGCGCCTGGCGCAGGACGCAGACCTGTTGATCCATGAATGCACCTTTCCAGAATCATTCATCGCGCACCGCGCCAAGACCGGCGTGGGCACCTATGCGCACACCAGCCCCACGGACCTTGGCATCATCGCCAGCCGCGCCGGCGTCAAGAGCCTGGTGGCGACGCACTTCGGCCATTTCGATTCGACCAGTCCGGTGATCAAGCGCGCCGCGGCCAAGCATCTGCCGGTGGAACTGATGGGACCGCACTTGATGGACGAGATCGTGGCCGACATCCGCAAGAACTATTCGGGCCCGCTGCGGCTGGCCCATGACCTGATGCGCATCGACCTGTAGCATCCGCGAGGAAAACCTGCCGGCCGCCGGGCCGGCGCGCGCGGGCACGGCCCGCCGGCCAGGGAGAACACCATGACGTACCGGACTTGCGCCGTATCCGTTTTGCTTGCCTGGGGCCTGGCGGCATCGCCGCTGGCCGCCCGGGCGCAGTATCCCGATCATCCCATCCGCGTCGTCCTGCCGTACGCGCCGGGCGCGGCGGGCGACGTGGCCATGCGCCAGATCCAGCCCCTGCTGGAAAAGCGTCTGGGCCAGCCTCTCGTCGTCGATTACAAGACGGGCGCCGGCGGCAACATCGGCGCGCTGGAGGTGGCGCGCGCCAAGCCCGACGGCTACACGCTGGTGCTGGGCGCGACCAACAACTTCGTCATCAACCAGTTCCTGTACCGCAAGCTGGGCTTCGATCCGCTGGCCGACCTGGAGCCGGTGGGCAAGCTGGCGGACGTGCCGGCCTTCGTCTACGTCAGCGCGCAAGTGCCGGCGCAGGACTACGCGCAGTTCGCGCAGTATGCGCGCGCGCAGGCCGGCAAGCTGAACTACGGATCGCCGGGCATGGGCACTACGCCGCATCTTTCCGGCTACCGCCTGTCGCATGCCATGGGTGCGGGCATGACGCACATCGCCTACCGCGGTTCCTCGCCGGGGGTGCAGGCCTTGCTGGCCAACGAGATCCAGATGTACATCGGCGGCTACAGCATCGCCGCGGCCTACATGCCGCAGGGCAAGGTGCGGGCCTTGGCGGTGGCGGCTCCCGAGCGCTTTGCCGGCCTGCCCGACGTGCCTACCGCGGCCGAGGCTGGCATGCCGGACGTGGTGCAGGGCAACTGGTGGGGCTTTGCCGCGCCCAAGGGCACGCCGCCCGAGCGCGTGGCGCGCTTTGCCGACGTCCTGCACGAGGTGCTGGCCTTGCCGGAGGTGCGCCAGGCGTTCCTGGCGGGCGGCTTCGTACCGGGACAGGACACGCCCGCGTCGTTCGCCTCGGCCTGGCGCCGCGAAGCGCCGCAATGGCAGGCGGTGGTGCGCGAATCCGGCGTGGTGCTGGACAACTGAGGAGCGGGACATGAAGTACACGCGCCGCGGTTCAGGCCGCCCGCTGTTCCTGCTGCATGGTTTCTGTTCATCGTCCGCGATCTGGAGCGGCCTGTTGGGCGCGCTGGCCGATGAGCATGACGTGATCGCCGTGGATTGGCCGGGCTTCGGACGCGGCGCGCAAGCGGCTCCCTTGCAGGGTTTGCCGGCCTACGCGGACGCGCTCGTCGCGCTGGCGGATGAACTGGGCATCGCCAGCTTCGACGTATTGGGGCATTCGTTCAGCGGCTTCGTTGCGCAGCAGCTGCTGTGCGCGGTTCCGGGGCGCGTCGGCCGTGCCGTGCTGTACGGCGCGGGCTTGAGGGTAGATGGCGCCGCGCGCTTTGAGCCCATGGACCAGACCTTGGCGCGCCTGCGCGCGGACGGCCCGCGGGCCACCGCCAGGCGCGTGCTGGGCGCCTGGTTCCGGCAGGGGGAGCAGGCGCCGGCCTACGCGGGCTGCCTGGAAGACGGCATGACCATGAGCGCGGCCGGCGCGTCCTCGATGATCGCGGCGGTTGCGGGCGTGGACTACACGCAGGCGCTGGCGGCGGTGCGCGCGCCGGTGCTGGTCATATCGGGCGAACTTGAACGCAGCCATCCGCTGCCCTCGGCGCTGGCCTTGCGCGCCGCCTTGACCCACGGCAGCCTGTGCGTGCTGCCGGACTGCGGGCATGCCGCGCACCTGGAGCGCCCGCTATTGTTCAATACCGCCGTGCGCGAGTTCCTGGCGGGCCGGGACGGTGCGCCCCGGCCTGCGGGTCAGTAGGGACCCTTGGCCGCCACGGGGGCGGCCGCGTTCTTGAATTGGCCCGCCAGCTGTTCGGCCGCGCGCGCCAGCAGGGTTGCGTCCACGCCCACGGCGACGAAGGTCGCGCCCAGCGACAGATAGTGCTTGGCGCGGTCCACGCCGCTATGCAGGATGCCGGCGGCCTTGCCGCTGCGCACGATGCGCAGGATGGCGTCGTCGATCGCCTTGACCACTTCCGGATGCTCCGGCTGGCCCAGGTAGCCCATGCTGGCCGAGAGGTCGGCCGGGCCGATGAAGGCACCGTCCACGCCGTCCACCGCGAGGATCTCTTCCAGCGCGTCCACGCCGCGCGGCGTTTCGATCTGCACCAGAACGCACATTTCGTCATTGGCGCGGCGCAGGTAGTCGGGGATGCGGTTCCAGCGCGACGAACGGGCCAGCGCGCTGCCCACGCCGCGCACGCCTTGCGGCGGATAGCGCACCGCGGCCACGGCGGCCGCGGCTTCTTCCGCGGATTGCACCATGGGCACCAGCAGCGTCTGCGCGCCGGTGTCCAGGATCTGCTTGATCTGCACCGCGTCGTTCCAGGCCGGCCGCACCACCGGAGCGACCGGATAGGCGGCCATGGATTGCAGCTGTTGCAGCGTGGTCTGCAAGGTGTTGGGCGCGTGCTCGCCGTCGATCAGCAGCCAGTCGAAGCCCGCGCCGGCGATGATTTCGGTGGAGTAGGCGCTGGCCAGGCCCGCCCACAGGCCGATCTGGGGCTTGCCGCTGCGCAGGGCCTGCTTGAAGGTGTTGGTCAATATGTCCATGGATGGTGGCGTGGTCAGATGAAATGGCAGTTGACGGAACCCAGCACGCCGTAATCGACGTTGAAGGTATCGCCAGGGCGGGCCAGCACCGGCCGGGTGAAGGAGCCCGACAGGATGATCTCTCCCGCTTCCAGCGCCACGTCGTGGGCGGCCAGCTTGTTCGCCAGCCATACTACGCCATTGGCGGGATGGTTCAAGACGCCCGCGGCCACGCCGGTTTCCTCGATCACGGCGTTGCGCGACAGGATGGCGCCGATCCAGCGCAGGTCCAGCTCGCCGATCTTCACCGGCCGTCCGCCCATCACCACGCCGGCGTTGGCGGCGTTGTCGGCGATGGTGTCGAACACCTTGCGCGGGCGCTTGCTGTCGGGGTCGATGCTGTGCGAGCGCGCGTCGATGATCTCCAGCGCCGGGACCACGTAGTCGACCGCGTCATAGACCTGGAACAGCGTGACGTCGGGGCCTTGCAGGCGCTTGCCCAGCACGAAGGCGAGTTCGACTTCCAGCCGCGGCAGGATGAAGCGGCCCGCGGGTATGTCCGCGCCGTCATTGAAGAACATGTCGTCCAGCAGCATGCCGAAGTCGGGTTCGTCGATCTGCGAGGCCTGTTGCATGGCGCGCGAGGTCAGGCCGATCTTGTGGCCGCGCTTGATGCGGCCTTCGGCCAGCTTGATGTCCATCCAGGCGCGCTGGATGGCATAGGCGTCGGCAATGGTGATGTCTGGGTACTCGAGCGAAATCTGGCGGATCTGCTGGCGGGTGCGTTCGGCTTCGTGCAGGCGCGCGGCGATGGCGCGCACGGTATCTTTATCTAGCATCGGAGTTCCAGGTGTCATGGAGTTGGAGTGGAATCAATTGGGGAAGGGGACGAGCGTGTTGACCAGCCGTCCCACGCCTTCGATCTCGGTCACGACTTCGTCGCCGGGCTGCACGTTGACGATGCCGTCGGGCGTGCCGGTCAGGATCAGGTCGCCGGGCGAGAGCGTCATGAAGCTGCTGAAGTACTCGATCAGCGCGGGCACGTCGAACACCATGTCGCGGGTATTGCCGCGCTGCGTCTCCACGCCGTTGACGGTGGTGCGCAGGTTGAGGTTCATGGGGTCGGGCACGTCGTCGCGGTCCACCAGCCAGGGGCCTAGCGGTGTGCAGGTGTCGCGGCTTTTCACGCGCAGATTGGGGCGGTACCAGTTTTCCAGGTAGTCGCGCAGCGCATAGTCGTTGGCCACGGTGTAGCCGGCCACGCAGTCATAGGCCTGGGCGCGGCTGACCTTGCTGGCGGTCTTGCCTATTACCACCGCCAGTTCGCATTCGTAGTGCATGAAGGCGACGTCGGCGGGGCGCAAGGTCTGGGCGCGGTGCCCGACGAAGGCGTTGGCGGCCTTGAGGAAGCCCAGCGGCTCGTCCGGGGCCTTGAACGCCAGTTCCTTGGCGTGGTCGGCATAGTTGATGGCCAGCGTGAAGGTGGTGCGCGGCTCGAAGGGCGGCAGCCATTGCACCGCGTCTTCGGCATACACGCGTCCGTCGGCCAGGCGGACCTGGCCGGGGCCGGCTTCGGTGGCGGCATGGATGACGCCGTCCAGGGAAATACGGGCATGTTTCATGGCGGGCTCCTGGGCTTATCGGGCGGCGGCCAGCGCATTGCCCAGCGTGCCAACCCGGGAAATGCTGATCTCGTAGCGCTGTCCGGCGCGCGCGCGCGGCGCGCCGTGGGGCGTGCCGGCCAGCAGGATGTCGCCCGCTTCCAGCGTCATGAACTGGGTCACGTCGGCGATCAGCCGCGCTACGGGACGGATCAGGTCGGCGGTGCTGGCGCGCTGCGCCACCTGGCCGTCGATGCGCACTTCGATGTCCAGGGCATCCACGTCGCCGACCGCTGCGACGGGGGCGAGATCCTGGCCGATGGGGCAGAAGCCGTCGCGGCATTTCTGCTTGAGCGCGGGGCGGAAGTAGCTGGCGTGCGGCACGGACAGGTCCGCCACCACGCGGTACCCCGCCACATAGTCCAGCGCCTCGGCTTCGCTCACGCGGGTCGCACGGCGGGCGAACACCACGCCCAGGCAGGCGCCCACTTCGACCTCGTCCACGCCGGCGGGCAGGGCGATCACGTCGCCATTGCGGGCATAGGTATTGGCCGGCTTGATGTAGAGCACGGGCGCCTTGGGCGCGGCCTTGTAGGGGGGCGCGTCCACGGCCTCGCCCAGCGCGGCCAGCGCCTGGCGCGTGTTCAGCGCCGCGCCCACCACGGTCCGCGGCCACGGCGCCGCGGCCGCGGCTGCGCGCGCGGCCAGGTGTTCGCGGTAGTTGTTGAGCTTGTAGTTCAGCACCGGGTCGGCTTCCTCGATCTGCATCGAGATGCCGAGCGGGCGCGCCGCCATCTGCGGCGCGAGCGCGGCGGTCAGCGCCTGGAACACCCGCTCGCCCAGGGCGGCTTTCTGTTCTGCATTGCGGCCGTGGCCGATGCGCAGCACCACGTGGACGAAGGCGTTGTCGGGATGGCCGTCGACGATCAGGCAGTCATCCACGCGCAGCGCGCGGGTGCGCGCGCCGGCCAGCGGGAACAGGCTGCCGTCGCCCACGGCGGCGTCCTGCACGGTCCGCATCAGCGCCTGCGTATCCAGGGCCAGATTGCCTGAGTATTCGATCCAGATATGGGGCATGGCCTTGCTCCGCATGATGTAATTATCATGTTAACTAGTTTAATGAAAAACTGCGATGGCAACAATCGGCCATAGGGTTGCCGGGGCCTGTTCCGCCTGGGGGTTTCCCGACGTTGACAGCGCGTTCCGGCAAGCATAACGTTAACTTGTTAATTAAATTTGCGCCGGACGGTCCGGCGCGGACAGGACGAGGAGCCGCGCGTGAGCATCAAGCACTGGATCAACGGCAAGCAGGTCGACAGCCGCGACCGCTTCATCACCAGCAACCCGGCCACGGGCGAACCCATCGCCGAGGTGGCCGCGGGCGGGCAGGCCGAGATCGACGCGGCCGTCGCGGCAGCCGCCGAGGCCTTCCCCAAATGGGCCAACACGCCTGCCAAGGAACGCGCCCGCCTGATGCGCAGGCTGGGCGAACTGATAGACCAGAACGTGCCGCAGCTGGCCGAACTGGAAACCCGCGACACCGGGCTGCCGATCTCGCAGACCCGCAAGCAGCTGATCCCGCGCGCCTCGGAGAATTTCAATTTCTTCGCCGAGGTCTGCACGCGCATGAACGGCCACACCTATCCGGTGGACGACCAGATGCTGAACTACACGCTGTACCAGCCCGTGGGCGTGTGCGCGCTGGTGTCGCCCTGGAACGTGCCGTTCATGACCGCCACCTGGAAGACGGCGCCTTGCCTGGCGCTGGGCAATACGGCGGTGCTGAAGATGTCCGAGCTTTCGCCGCTGACGGCGGACCAGCTCGGGATGCTGGCGCTGGAGGCCGGCATTCCGGCTGGCGTGCTGAACGTGGTGCAGGGCTACGGCGCCACCGCTGGCGATGCGCTGGTGCGGCATCCCGGCGTGCGCGCAATCTCGTTCACCGGCGGCACCGTGACCGGCAAGAAGATCCTGGCCAGCGCTGGCGGCGTCAAGAAGTATTCGATGGAACTGGGCGGCAAGTCGCCCGTGCTGATCTTCGACGACGCGGACGTGGAGCGCGCGCTGGACGCGGCGCTCTTCACCATCTTTTCGCTCAACGGCGAACGCTGCACCGCGGGTTCGCGCATCTTCATCCAGCAATCCATTTACGACGATTTCGTGCGCAGGTTTGCCGAACGCGCGCAGCGCCTGGCCGTGGGCGACCCCACCGATGACAATACCCACGTGGGCGCGATGATCACGCGCCAGCACTGGGAAAAGGTCACGGGCTACATCCGCCTGGCCGAGCAGGAAGGCGCGCGCATACTCGCGGGCGGCGCGGACCGGCCCGCAGGCTTGCCGGCCCATCTGGCGGGCGGCAATTTCGTCAGCCCGACGGTGCTGGCGGATGTCGACAACCGCATGCGTTGCGCGCAGGAAGAGATCTTCGGACCGGTCGCCTGCCTGCTGCCGTTCAAGGACGAGGCAGAGGGCCTGGCGCTGGCCAATGACGTGAAGTACGGTCTCGCGTCCTACATCTGGACCCGCGACATTGGGCGGGCGCACCGACTGGCCCGCGGCATCGAGGCGGGCATGGTATTCATCAACAGCCAGAATGTGCGCGACCTGCGCCAGCCCTTCGGCGGCACCAAGGAATCGGGCACGGGACGCGAAGGCGGCGAATACAGTTACGAGGTCTTTGCCGAGATCAAGAACGTGTGCGTGTCCATGGGCAGCCACCACATCCCCAGATGGGGCGTCTGAATCCGGCCCCGACCACAAGAACGAGGAGACTAGCATCATGGGCAAGCTCGCGCTGGCGGCCAAGGTAACGCATGTGCCGTCCATGTATCTTTCGGAACTGCCTGGCAAGCACCAGGGTTGCAGGGAGGCGGCGATCCAGGGACATCGCATCATCGGCCAGCGTTGCCGCGACCTGGATGTGGACAGCATCGTGGTGCTGGACGTGCACTGGCTGGTCAACGGCGGCTATCACGTGAACTGCAACAGCGGCTTCAAGGGCCGCTACACCAGCAACGAGCTGCCGCATTTCATCAAGGACATGGATTACGCCTACCGCGGCAATCCGCAACTGGGGCGCCGCATCGCTGAATGCGCCAACGCCGCGGGCGTGGGCACGCGTTCGCATGAAATCGACAGCCTGGAACTGGAGTACGGCACACTGGTGCCGATGCGCTACATGAATGGCGACGGGCGCTTCAACGTGGTGTCGGTAGCCGCCTGGTGCGCCTGGCACTCGCTGGACGAAAGCCGCCGCTTCGGCGCGGCGTTGCGCCAGGCCATCGAGGCCAGCGACAGCCGCGTGGCGGTGCTGGCCAGCGGTTCGCTGTCGCATCGCTTCAACGACAACGGCAGCCCCGAGGCCGCCATGCACCAGATCAGCCGCGAGTTCTTCCGGCAGGTGGACTTGCGGGTGGTGGAGTTGTGGCGCCAGGGCGACTGGAAGGCCTTCTGCGCCATGCTGCCCGAATACGCGGACCTGTGCGTGGGCGAGGGCGGCATGCACGATACCGCGATGCTGCTGGGCCTGTTGGGCTGGGACGGCTACGACCAGCCGGTGGAGATCGTGACGGATTACTTCGCCAGTTCCGGCACGGGGCAGATCAACGCGATCTTCCCGGTGCCGGCCTGATCATTCTTCTTCGGAGGCGCGCGCGTCGGCGGGCTCGCGCTTGATCAGTTCGACCATGGTGTCGACGTCGCGATACAGGCGGTCCAGCAATTCCTTGCCGATCCGGGCCTCGATTTCCTGGTACTTCGCGTCCACTTGCGGACGCATGCGGTCGATCAGCTTGTTGCTCTTGGGCGTCAGCGAAATTTCCTGGCGCCGCTGATCGGCGCTGGAGCGCGTGCGCTTGATCAGGCCCTGTTCCTGCATGCCCGCCAGCATGCGCGTGAGGCTGGGGCTGAGAATCTGGCAGGTGCGGGCGATCTGGTTGGGTTCCATGGAGCCCACTTCGCTCAGCGTGCGCAGCACCCGCCATTGTTGTTCGGTGACGCCCGCGGCGTGCAGGATGGGGCGGAAGTGCGCCATCAGCGTTTCACGCGCGTAGAGCAGCAGATGGGGGAGATTGCGGTGGTGGAAGCTCGGACTCATGGCGGCTATGTTAGCAAGAAGCCGGGCCGCGCCGCAGCGAAATCGGACGCGCGCGCCCATCGTTCCGCGCCGGGCGCGGCGCCGATGGGTGGCGGTGATCAGGCGGGGTTCTGCTGGGCCAGTTCCTGCAGGTCGTCGGGCAGGGTCAGGTCGGGGGCGGCCTGCTGCAATTCGCGCAGCGCCTGTACGGCCTCTTCCTGCTGTTCCTCGCGCACCAGCGCCCGGATGTGGGTCACGCGGGCTTCGATGTCTTGATCGCTGAGGGCGGGCGTTTCCGGCGCGGCGGGCTCGGCGGCTGGTTGTTCCGCGGGCGAGGTTCCCTGGGCGGCGGGGGCGGCTTCCTGGGCAGGAGCGGCTTGCGGCGCCGTTTCTTGCGGCGGCGCGGCCACGCGTTCGGTGACGGGCGCGGACTGTTCGGCGGGCGCTTGCGCAGGCGTGGACAGCAGCGCGGGCGCGCGTTCCGAGCTTGTCCCTATTTCGTGGGGGGTGATGACAGGCGTGTTCTGCTCGGGAAAATCCTGGGCTTCGCGCATCTCGGTCCAGGCGAACAGGCCGAAGACCATGGCCGCGCAAGCGGCAGCGCCCCAGGCGGGGTGCCAGCTATGGCCGGGATGCCAACGGCGGCGCACTGCCGCGTCCAATTCGGGATTGGCGCCGGGACCGTGCCTGCGATACAAGGCGCGCAGATCCCGTTCATCGTCTTCGTCGAAAGGGGGGCGGTAGGTAATGCTCATGCGCGTACTCCTCGCACATGCGCCTGGTGGCAAGGCGCATCCGCGTCTGACCTCTGCGCACGCCGCGCCGGTGGTCCGGCGGTCTCGTCGTAGCTCGGGTCCTGTTCCGGTTTAGGCGGCTTCCTGGAAAGCCGCGGGTGATTGCGCCGCGATTCCCGCCGCCGCGCCCCGAGGGCGTCTGGCTGCAGGTATGCCGCCCTGGGCCGGGCGGTTCGTCAATGCGCTGCACCTGATGATTATGCGCGATTTGGAGAAATCCGCCAGAGAATTTCTTGAGTTTGCATCATGTAACTTCAGCACGTCCCTGTTTTTGAAAGCAGAATGACAGATACCGCCCCATCATGGGGCGTGCGAGGACGAAAGCGCGCGTGTGCGCGCGCATGCCGCCCTGGCTTGCCGGTACACTTTCGCGCATGGCCAAATCCCGAACCGTATATGTGTGCTCCGATTGCGGCGGCACCACCCCCAAGTGGCAGGGCAAATGCCCACATTGCAACGCCTGGAACACGCTGGAAGAAACCGTGGAATCGTCGGCGCCGGCCGCCGCCTCCCACCGTTATGCGCCGCTGGCGGCCGCCAGCCCCGTGCGCAGCCTGTCTGAAATCGAGGCCCGCGAAACGCCGCGCCAGCCTACCGGGCTGGAAGAATTCGACCGTGTGCTGGGCGGCGGCCTGGTGGCCGGCGCCGTGGTGCTGATCGGCGGCGACCCGGGCATAGGCAAGTCCACCTTGCTGCTGCAGGCGCTGGCCTCGCTGTCCGAAGTCACCAACGTGCTGTACGTGACGGGCGAGGAATCCGCCGAACAGGTGGCGCTGCGTGCGCGCCGCCTGGGCCTGCAGACGGGCAACGTCAACCTGCTGGCCGAGATCCGGCTGGAGTCGATCCAGGCGGCGGTGTCGGAGCAGAAGCCCACTGTGGCGGTGATCGACTCGATCCAGACCCTGTACAGCGGCGAACTGACCGCGGCGCCGGGGTCGGTGTCGCAGGTGCGCGAATGCGCGGCGCAGCTCACGCGCCTGGCCAAGCAGACGGGCATCGCCATCGTCATGATCGGCCACGTCACCAAGGACGGCGCGCTGGCCGGGCCGCGGGTGCTGGAGCACATCGTGGACACCGTGCTGTATTTCGAGGGCGACACGCATTCCTCGTTCCGCCTGGTGCGCGCCTTCAAGAACCGCTTCGGCGCGGTCAATGAACTGGGTGTCTTCGCCATGACGGACCGCGGGCTGCGCGGCGTGGCCAACCCTTCCGCGCTGTTTCTGTCGCAGCATGAACAGCAGGTCGCGGGATCCTGCGTGATGGCCACGCAGGAAGGCACGCGCCCGCTGCTGGTGGAGATCCAGGCGCTGGTGGATAGTTCGCACGCGCCCAACCCGCGCCGGCTCACGGTCGGCCTGGAGGGCAACCGCCTGGCGATGCTGCTGGCGGTGCTGCACCGGCACGCCGGCGTGTCCACCTTTGACCAGGACGTGTTCGTCAACGCGGTGGGCGGCGTGCGCATCACGGAACCTGCGGCTGACCTGCCGGTGCTGCTGGCCATCATGTCCTCGCTGCGCGACAAGCCGCTGCCGCGCGGCCTGATTGCTTTCGGCGAGGTCGGCCTGGCGGGCGAGATCCGGCCCGCGCCGCGCGGACAGGAACGCTTGCGCGAAGCGGCCAAGCTGGGCTTTTCGATCGCGCTGATCCCCAAGGCCAACGCGCCGCGCCAGCCCATCGAAGGACTGGAGATCTGGGCGGTGGACCGGCTGGACGCCGCGCTGGACAAGCTGCGCTGACGCCGAGAGCGGCGGCCTGCGGCGGTTTCATATCGACATTCTGATTGCCCGGCCTGCACTGGCCGGGCCTGCTGGAGCAAGAAGTGAGTCTGTTAGTTATCGCCGCGTGCCTGGCTGCGGGCGGCCTGATCGGTTTCATGGGCGGCGTGCTGGGCATCGGGGGCGGCCTGATCGCGATTCCCGCGCTGGTGCTGTTGATGGGCATGTCGCAGCAGTTGGCGCAGGGCACGGCGCTCATCATGGTCCTGCCCACCATCATGATGGCGGTGCGCAAGTACAACCAGCAGACCCGCATCGACAAGCGCGTGGCGTTGGCGGGAGCGGCCGGGGCCGTGGTGTTCACCTGGGTCGGCGCGCAACTGGCGCTGGGCATAGATTCCGGCATCCTGCGCCGCAGCTTCGCCGTGTTCCTGTTCTTCATTGCGCTGTTTTATGTGTGGCAGACCTGGCGCGCCTCGCGTCCCGTTGCGGCGCGCAAGCCGGCGGCCAAGGGCGATGCCCCGATCTTCACGCCGCGCCGCGCCAGCGTGCTGGGCATTTTGTGCGGCACGCTGGGCGGCTTCTTCGGCGTGGGCGGCGCGGTGCTGGCCGTGCCCATCATCACGTCCGTGTTCAGGTTGCCGCAGACCACGGCGCAGGCGCTGGCGCTGAGCATGGTGATTCCGGGATCTTTCATCGCGTTGATCACCTACTCCTGGGCGGGGCAGGCCGATTGGCTGGTCGGCGCGCCGCTGGCGATAGGCAGCCTGCTGTTCGTGCCGGTGGGCGTGAAGCTTGCGTACCGTTTGCCTGAACGCAAGCTGAGAGCCTGCTTCGCACTGATGCTGTTCGCCACCGTGGCGCTGCTGGCGTTCGAGAGCTGAACCGTCCGCGCCATATTTCGAAGCGTTAGCGACCGAAATTTTCTGGTTCCGCGCTGAACCTTCTGGATGGGGCCGGTTCAAACGGGAACGGGTAAAGCGGCGATGTTGCCGCCCCGTGTCGAAAAAAGGACTTCGGTCCTTTTACATTCAGGAGTTCATGAAATGACGACTCACTCCCGTATTGCTGCGTTCCTATCCACCTCGGCCCTGTGCCTCGGTCTGGCTGCCGCGCCTTCGGCGTTTGCGGCGGGCGCCGATGCCACGTCCAAGACGGGTGAAACCAAGACCCAGGCGCAGCACAAGCATCACAAGTCCGACAAGACCTCCGCCAAACCGGCGGCGGCCAAATCGGGCGGGGCCGCGAAGACGGATCATTCCGGCGCAGCGGCGCCAGCGAAGTAAGCACTGAGGGCCTGAGCGCCCGGTAGTTCCTTTGCGCAAACGACTTCCGATTCCCGCGGGGGCCGGAAAGTCGAAAGCCTCTCGGTATGGGCGCCGAGAGGCTTTTTCATTTGGCGCGCCGCGGCTGCGGCGCAGGGCGGGCCTTACTCCGCAGGAGTGATCACGCGGCCGGTCTCGAAGAACGCCTGCAGGTTTTCCAGCATCAGGTTCTCCATGGCTACGCGGGTTTCCAGCGTGGCGCTGCCGATGTGCGGCAGCAGCACTGCGCGATCGGTCTTGAGCAACGCTTCGGGCACCTTGGGCTCGTGCTCGAACACGTCGAGCGCGGCGCAGCCCAGCTTGCCGGCTTCCAGCGCGGCGACCAGCGCGGTCTCGTCGATGACGGGGCCGCGCGCGATGTTGACGATGATGCCCGTGGGGCCCAGCGCTTCCAGCACTTCGCGGTTGACCAGATGGCGCGTGCTGGGACCGCCGACGGTGGCCACGATGAGGAAGTCGGCCCACTTGGCCAGGTCGGTGAGCGAGGCTTCGTAGCCGTATTCCACGTCATCGCGCTTGCGGCGGTTGTGGTAGCGCACGTCCATGTCGAAGCCCATGCCGCGGCGGGCGATGGCCTCGCCGATGCGGCCCAGGCCGACGATGCCCAGCTTCTTGCCGCTGACGCGCTGGCCCAGCGGGATGCCGCCATGCACCTGGCCCCACTGGCCCGCGCGCACGAAGCGTTCGCCCTGGCCCATGTGGCGCGCGCCCGCGATCAGGAGGCCCCAGGCCAGATCGGCGACGCAGTCGGTCAGCACGTCGGGGGTATTGCTGACCTGCACGCCGCGCTGCTTGGCGGCCTGGACGTCGATGGTCTCGTAGCCCACGCCCCAGCTGCAGATGGCCTTCAGGTCGGGCAGGGCGTTAATGAGTTCGGCGTTGGCGCCGTAGGTGGCGGACGTGACGACGGCGGTGACGCCCTTGCCATGCTCGGCCAGCGCCGCCTTGCGGTCCGGGTACTTCCATAGTTCGACGACGTCGTAGCGGTCCGCGAGCGTCTTGTTGGCGTAGGGGGAACCGGCCAGCGAGCCGACCTGGATGATGCGATGCTTGGTGGTCATGTTGTCGTACAGGTGGGTGGCAAAACGTTGATGCTACTTGATCCGGCCTTGATGCAGGCTGACAGGATGCCCGCCAGGGGCATCCCGGGTCCAGATCGCGACCTTACTCGAGCTGGATGTTGGCTTTCTGGATGACGTCCTTCCAGCGCTTGACCTCGGCCTGCTGGAATGCCGTGAACTGCTGCGGCGTGTTGGCCACGACCTCGAAGCCCAGGCCTTGCAGGGTCTTCTCGGTCTGGGGATCGCGCAGCGCGGTCTGCAAGGCCTTGGACAGTTGCTGGACGATGGGCGCGGGCGTGCCCTTGGGCACGGTAAAGCCTTGCCAGGAGTACACCACCATGTCCTTGATGCCGGCCTCGGCCAGCGTGGGCACGTCCGGCAGGTCGGCGGCGCGGGCGTCGCCCGTGATGGCCAGCGCCTTGAGCTTGCCGGCCTTGATGTGGGTCTGGACCGCGCCCAGGTTCTGGAATGACACGTTGACCTGCCCGCCGATCAGGTCGGCGATGGCCGCGCCGCCGCCGCGGTAGGGGACGTCCACGCCCGTGCTCTGGGTGCGCTGGCGGAACAGCACGGCGGACAGGTGGTCCGACGAACCCGTGCCCGACGAGGCATAGGACACCTTGCCCGGATTCTTCTTCGCGTATTCGACCAGCTCGGCGACGGTGCTGGCCGGAAACGTCGGCGCTGCCACCAGCACGTTGGGATTGCGCACCGCCTGCGTCAGGTATTCGAAGTCCTTGCTGGGGTTGTACGACAGGTTCTTGTAGAGCGCCTCGTTGATGGCGAAGGTGCCGATGGAGCCGACCATCATGGTGTACCCGTCAGGCGTGGAGCGGGCCAGCGCCTGCGCGCCGATGGCGCTGTTGGCGCCGGGCTTGTTTTCGACCACGAAGGTCTGCCCCAGGATTTTCGTCAGCCCCGGCGTGACCGAGCGCGCGGTAATGTCGGAAGAACCGCCCGGCACGAAAGGCACGATCATGGTCACGGGTTTGTCGGGATAGCCGGCGGCCTGCGCCGCGGGCATCCCGGGCAGCACGGCGCCTGCGGCGACGGCGGCTGCGACGGCCGCGGCGCTCATCAGTTTGTTCATGGTGTCTCCTGGTTCGCGTGCTGATGAAGAGCCCGCCGCCCACGCGTTGCGGACGGACCCGGATCGGCTTGGGGTCAGTCGACCTTGGCGCCGGATTTCTTCACGACCTCCGCCCATTTGGCGGATTCCTGCGCCATGAACTGTTTGAACTGGGCCGGCGTGTTGCCGGAGGGCGTGGCGCCTTGCGCCTGCAACTGCGTGCGCACGGATTCCTGCTTGAGGGCCGCGGCCACGTCGCGCTGGATCTTGTCAACCACCGCCTGCGGCGTGCCGGCGGGCGCCAGCAGGCCGAACCAGCTGGACGCGTCATAGCCCTGCACGCCGGCCTCGGCCATGGTGGGGACGTCGGGCAAGGCGGGTGAACGCTGGGCGCTGGTGACGGCCAGCGGGCGCAGCTTGC
Organism: Achromobacter sp. ACM04; assembly: GCF_014851465.1. NCBI lineage: Bacteria > Pseudomonadati > Pseudomonadota > Betaproteobacteria > Burkholderiales > Alcaligenaceae > Achromobacter > Achromobacter sp. ACM04. The sequence continues at coordinate 1,965,716 of NZ_JACUZS010000001.1, read as the reverse complement.
CGCTCTTGAGGAACCCCATGGAGGATGGCAGGTTGTCGAAGATCAGATCGGCGGAACCGGCCATCACATCGGTCAGCGCGGGGCTGCTGCCCTTGTACGGCACGTGGGTCATGCGCGTGCCCGTCATGTTCTGGAACAGCTCTCCCGACAGATGCGTGGAGGTGCCGTTGCCGGTGGACGCCATGTTGACGCTGCCCGGATTGGCCTTCAGGTACTTGATCAGGTCGGCCACCGTGCGGATGCCGTGCTTGTCGGCAAACGCGGGGTTGAGTTCCAGGATGTTGGGTACGGGGATGACCAGCGTCACCGGCACGAAGTCCTTGACCGGGTCGTAAGGCAGCTTGGCATAGACCGACTGGTTGATCGCATGGGTGCTGACGGTGCCCATCAGCAGCGTGTAGCCGTCCGGCGCGGCCCGGGCGGCTTCGGCCGTGCCGACGTTGCCGCCTGCGCCTGCCTTGTTGTCCACCACCACGGCCTTGTTCCAGGTCTTGCCGAGTTCGGCGGCGACGATGCGGGCCGCGATGTCGGTGGTGCCGCCGGCCGGGAAGGGCACGATGATCTTGACGTCCCGTTCCGGGTAGTCTGCCCGCGCCGGCGCGGCCGGCGACAGGAAGGCGGCCGCCGCCAGGGCGGCGCTGCAAAGAACGGCCAAGGCGGACCGGCCTCGCGCAGGGGCTGCATGCATGGAATTCGTCTCCTCGGTGTGCGCGTGGCCGCGCATCGTTTCTGGGGGTATTCCGCCCCTGGCATGGCCCGAGGCTTTGACGCCGCATGGCGCCCCGCGGCGCCCTGCGTTTTGCTGCCGGACTACTTGTAAAACAAATATATGTATTGAGCTTGTGCTTGTCAACCAAGTATACTTTTTCGAACCCCCACACCCGATAGCAGGATCAGCCAGGAGCCCCGTCCATGAAAACCTCCCCGGTCACCGCGCAGGATTTGCAGCGTTCGGTCATCGCCGTGCCGCCGCTGGCGCGCCACGACGATCTTTCCCTGAACGAGGCGGCCAACAAGACCTTGCTCGGCCATCTGGAAGCGGGCGGCGTGCGCAACGTGATGTATGGCGGCAACGCCAACTTCTACAACGTGGGCGTGGGCGAGTACGCGCGCATCGTCGACATGCTGGCCGGACTGGCGGGCGCGGACACGTGGATCCTGCCTTCCGTGGGGCCCGACTACGGCAAGATGATGGACCAGGCGGCGATCCTGCGTACGCGTGCGTTTCCCACGGCCATGTTGCTGCCCATGTCCTTTCCCTACACGGACGCGGGCCTGGCCGAAGGCGTGCGCCGCTTCACGGACGCGCTGGGCAAGCCCGCGGTGATCTACATCAAGTCGTCCGGCTACCTGGCGCCGGAAAGCGCCGCGCGCCTGATCGAAGAGGGCCGCATCGTGGCCTTCAAGTACGCCGTCGTGCGCGATGATCCGTCGCAGGACGCCTACCTGTCATCGCTGCTGCAGGCGGTGGACGCGCGCTGGATCGTCAGTGGCATCGGCGAACGTCCGGCCATCGTGCACTACCGCGATTTCGGCCTGAAGAGCTTCACCTCCGGCTCGGTCTGCGTGGCGCCGCGCGGTTCGATGCGCCTGTTGCATCTGCTGCGCGACGGCCGCTATGACGAAGCCGAGGCTGTGCGCCAGCAGTACCTGGGCCTGGAAGACTGCCGCGACAGCATCAGTCCCATCCGCGTGCTGCACGATGCCGTGACGCTGTCGGGCGTGGCGGACATGGGGCCGATGCTGCCCCTGCTGACCGGCATCTCCGCCGCCGAGCGCGAGCGGGTGGCGCCGGTGGCGCGCGCCCTGGCGGCCTGGGACCGGGAGGCGGCTGCTGCGTGAGCGCACTGGCGCCGCGCATTGACGGTACGATGAGCGCTGTCCCGCCATCGCGGACAGCGCCATAGCATCGAGGAGGTTTCGTGGCCCGACCCAAAGCAACACCCGCGCCAGCGCCGCAGGCGCCCGCCGAACACGATGCCGCGGGCGCGCTGGTGCTCGAACGCGGGCACCGGGTGCGGCTGGCGGATCAGCTGTACGGCCAGATCTTCGAGCAGATCGTCTCTGGCGGGTTGAACGTGGGCGACAAGCTGCCTTCCGAGAACGAAATATCCGAACGCTTCGGCGTCTCGCGTCCGGTGGTGCGCGAAGCGCTGCTGCGGCTGCGCGCCGACGGCCTGATCACCGCGCACCAGGGGCTGGGCACCTTTGTCAGCCATGCGCCCGCGCCGCGCCTGAAGACCTTCAACGACGTGCAGAACGTCAGCGCCTACCTGCGGGCCCAGGAGGTCCGGGTGGCGCTGGAGGGCGACGCCGCGCGCCTGGCGGCGCTGCGCCGCACCGACGAGCAGCTCAGGAAGATCGCCGATGCGCATGCGGCCTTCGCCGACAGCCTGGCGCGCGGCCAGGTGTCGGCCGAGGCCGACCTGGCCTTCCATGCCAGCATCGCCGAAGCCAGCGGCAACGACTTCTATCTGGGCGTGCTGGAAAGCATCCACGAATCCATCAGCGGCTTCATGCGGCTGACCTTGAACCTGACCCGCACCGGTTCGCGCCAGCGTGCGCAGCGCGTGGTGGACGAGCATGCCGCGATCCTGGACGCCATCCGCGAACAGGACAGCGAGCGCGCCCGCGTGGCCATGCAGTTCCATCTGGGCCAGGCCCGTCACCGGCTGGTGGACCGCGAGCGCGATTGATCCCTTCCGTCCGCCCGCTGCGATCAAACCAAAACTACAGGAGACCAGAGTGCAAGGGAATATCGCGGCGGAAGTGCCGGTGGAGCAGGTCCGCGAGCAGATCCTGCAGGTGCTGATGGCCTGGGGCATGGCGCAGGACCTGGCGCACATCACCGCGGGCCTGATGGCGCGCACCGACCTGCTGGGCATCGACTCGCACGGCATCTCTATGCTGCCGGCATACGAGGACAAGCTGCGCGCTGGCGCCCTGCGGCTGGACGCCAGGCCGCGGATCCTGCGCGACGGCGGCGCCAGCGCGCTGATCGACGGCATGGGCGGCCTGGGCTATCCGGTGGCGGCGCAGGCCATGAACCTGGCGGTGGACAAGGCTTTGGAGCACGGCGTGGGCGCCGTGTCGGTCTGTAATTCGCATCACTTCGGCGCGGCCGGCGTCTATGCGCGCATCGCGGTCGAGCGCGGCGTGGTCGGGCTGGTGACCAGCAGCGCCAACGGCGTCATCATGGTGCCCACGCGCGGCGCCATGCCCATGCTGGGCACCAATCCCATCGCCTTCGGCGCGCCGGCCGCCTACAACGAACCCTTTGTGCTGGACATGGCGACCACCACCGTCGCCGCCAACAAGGTCAAGGTCTACGACTTCCTGGATCAGCCCTTGCCGCCAGGCTGGGCGGTGGACGGGCAGGGCGGCGCGGTTACCGATGCGGCGGCCGCCATGCAATTTATCTTCACGCATCCCGAGGGCGGCCTGACCCCGCTGGGCGGCACTGCCGCCATGAGCAGCCACAAGGGCTACGGCCTGGCGATGATGGCGCAGATCCTGGGCGGCACGCTCAGCGGCAGCGCCTTCGCCGCGCGCCGCGCACCGACGCGCCGGCCGGGCGAACCCGACGATGTGGGCCATTTCTTCCTGGCCTTGAACCCCGACGCCTTCCGCGCGGCGGGCTCGTTCGAGTCCGACATGGACGACATGATCGACGCCATGCACGATACGCCGCCCGCCAACCCGGACGAGCCGGTGCTGGTGGCGGGCGAGCCCGAAGCCGCCGAGCGCGCGCGCCGGCTGCGCGCCGGCATACCCATTTCCGCCGCGCTGGCCGAACGCCTGCGCGCCATCTGCGAGCGCGCCGGCACGCCTTATCTGCTGGACCCGGCGTGATTCCGTTTTCCCTATAAACCCTTGCCCAAGAGCACAGGAACAGAGACATGAGCAATTCAGACAAGCGCAAGAAACCCGAAGAACTGCGCAGCCACCGCTGGTATGGCGTGCGCGACCTGCGCTCGTTCGGCCACCGTTCGCGCACCGCGCAGATGGGCTATCACCGCTCGGACTACGCCGGCAAGCCGGTGATCGCCATCATCAACACCTGGAGCGACATCAACCCCTGCCACAGCCACTTCAAGCAGCGCGTGGAAGAGGTCAAGCGCGGCATCTGGCAGGCGGGCGGCTTCCCGGTGGAAATGCCCGCCATGAGCCTGTCGGAACCCTTCCAGAAGCCGACCACCATGCTCTACCGCAACCTGCTGGCGATGGAGACCGAAGAGCTTCTGCGCTCCTATCCCGCGGACGGCTGTGTGCTGATGGGCGGCTGCGACAAGACCACGCCCGCGCTGCTGATGGGCGCGGTGTCCATGGACTTGCCCACCATCTTCATGCCGGCCGGCCCCATGTTGCGCGGCAACTGGAACGGCAACACGCTGGGCTCGGGCTCGGACACCTGGAAATACTGGGCCGAGCTGCGCGCCGGCAACATTACCGAGGAAGACTGGCAGGGCGTGGAGGACGGCATCGCCCGTTCGCCCGGCCACTGCATGACGATGGGCACCGCGTCCACCATGACGGGCGCGGTCGAGGCGCTGGGCCTGTGCCTGTCGGGCGCTTCGTCGATCCCCGCGCCGGATTCGCGCCACGCGCAGATGGCCAGCCTGACCGGCAAGCGCATCGTGGAGATGGTGTGGGAAGACCTGAAGCCGTCGGACCTGCTGACCGCCGCGTCGTTCGACAATGCCGTGCGCACGGTGCTGGCGCTGTCCGGCTCAACCAATTCCGTGGTGCACCTGATCGCCATGGCGCGGCGCAGCGGCTTCGGGCTGGACCTGGACCGCTTCGACCATCTGGCGCGCACCACGCCGGTGCTGGCCAATCTGCGGCCGGCCGGCAAGTACCTGATGGAAGACTTCTATTACGCCGGCGGCCTGCGCGCCATGCTGGTGCAGCTGGGCGACCTGCTGGACACGACGCAGCGCACCGTGGACGGCCGCACGCTGGGCGAGAACATCGCGGGCGCGCGGATCTTCAATGAAGACGTGATCCGGCCGCGCGCGCAGGCGCTGATCGAGCGCGACGGGCTGGCGGTGCTGCGCGGCAACCTGGCGCCCGACGGCGCGGTGATCAAGCCGCCCGCGATGGAGGCGCATCTGCAGGTGCACACGGGCCGCGCGGTGGTCTTCAAGGACTACAACGACATGGCGGCGCGCATCGACGACCCCGACCTGGACGTGGATGCCGACAGCGTCATCGTGCTGCAGAACGCGGGACCGCAGGGCGCGCCCGGCATGCCCGAATGGGGCCAGTTGCCGATTCCGCAGAAGCTCCTGAAGCAGGGCGTGCGCGACATGGTGCGCATTTCGGATGCGCGCATGAGCGGCACCAGCTATGGCGCCTGTGTGCTGCACGTGGCGCCCGAGGCCTATGTGGGCGGCCCGTTGGCGCTGGTGCAGGACGGCGACCGCATCACGCTGGACGTGCCGGCGCGGCGCCTGGAACTGCTGGTGTCCGACGAGGAGCTTGCCGCGCGCCGCGCCGCCTGGCAGGCGCCGCCGCCGCGTTTCGAGCGCGGCTATGGCGTGCTGTACCTCAAGCATATCGGCCAGGCCGACACGGGCTGCGATTTTGATTTTCTTCAGACCGAAACGCGCGCTCCGGCCGCGGGCGAGCCTGAAATCCACTGACCCGGACACCGGGCGCACATACTAAAAAAACCATAGAGGAGACAACCATGCAACAGAAGAAACCGGCGGCGCGCGCGCGCCTGGCCATCCTGGCGGCGGCGGGGACACTGGCCATGCTGCCCGGCATGCTGATGGCGCAGGGCGCGGCCTGGCCCGCCAAGCAACTCAAGCTGGTGGTGCCGTTCCCCGCGGGCGGCAGCACCGATTCGGTGGGGCGCCTGCTGGCGGCCGAACTGTCCAAGGAGCTGGGCCAGACCGTGGTGGTGGAGAACAAGGGCGGCGCCAATGGCAATATCGGCTCCGACATGGTGGCCAAGGCCGAGCCCGACGGCTATACCCTGCTGCTGTCCGGCGTGGGGTCCAACGCCATCAGCTACGCGATCTACCAGAACATGCCATACCGCAACAGCGACTTCGCGCATATCTCGCTGCTGGCAACCGGCCCCAATGTGCTGGTGGCCAACAACGACTTCCCGGGCAAGACTTTCGCGGACTTCATCAAGCTGGCGCGGGAGAATCCGGGCAAGTACACGCATGCGAGTTCGGGCAGCGGCTCCTCCGGCCACCTGGCCATGGAGATGCTGAAACAGGACGCCAAGATCGACCTGGTGCACGTGCCCTACAAGGGCGGCGCCGCCGCCATCACCGACACCATCGGAGGCCGTGTCTCGGTATTGTTCCTGAACCAGGACGCGTTGCTGCCGCAGGTCACGTCGGGCAAGCTGCGCGCACTGGCCGTGGCCAGCGCCAAGCGCAATCCCGCCTATCCCGATACGCCGACGGTGGCGGAATCAGGCTATCCGGGTTTTTCGGCCGAGTCCTGGTTTGGCTTGTCGGCGCCAGCGAAGACGCCGCCCGCCGTGATCCAGCGCCTGAACCAGGCGACGGTGAAGGCGCTATCCTCGCCCGAGATCCGGCAGAAGCTGGAGAGCGTGGGGTTCGTGGTGGTGGCCGACGACCCGAAATCGTTCTCGGCGTTCGTGGATAACGAGATCACGAAATGGGGCAAGGCCGCCAAGGCCTCGGGCGCGAAAATGGATTGAATGCGTGGATTGAATGCGCGGCCGGGCTTGCTGGCCCGGCCTGACCTGTTTTTCTTGATGAAGTGAAAAGTGCAATGAACTCACCCCTACCCAACCGTTTCCGCCAACGCATCCTGGCGCGCGAACGGCTCATCGGATTCTGGATGTGCATGTCCAGCCACATCACGGCCGAGCTCGTGGGCCTGGCCGATTTCGACTGGCTGCTGCTGGACGGCGAGCACTCGCCCAACGAGGTGCCGATGTTCCTGCAGCAGCTGCAGGCCTTGCAGGGCAGCGCCAGCGCCGCTGTCGGCCGGCCGTCGTGGAACGATCCGGTGGAGATCAAGCGGCTGCTGGATATCGGCTTCTACAACCTGCTGATTCCGTTCATCGAATCCGAAGAGGACGCGCGCCGGGCCGTGGCCGCCACGCGCTACCCGCCGCAGGGCATGCGCGGCGTGGCGGGCGCCCAGCGCAGCAACCGCTATGGCACGGTGCCGGACTACCTGCACACCATCAACGACAACATCTGCGTGCTGCTGCAGATAGAAAGCCGCCCGGGCATCGCCGCGGTGGACGAGATCGCTTCGGTGGAAGGCGTGGACGGCGTATTCATCGGGCCGTCCGACCTGGCCGCGGCGCTAGGACATATCGGCAATCCCGGCCATCCCGAAGTCCAGGAGGCCATCCGCCATCTGTACCAGCGGGTGTCCGCCCAAGGCAAGGCCGTGGGCATTCTTGCGCCGGTGCATGCGGATGCGCGGCGCTACCTGGACATGGGCATGCACTTCGTGGCGGTGGGCACCGACCTGGGCGTGTTCAAGCAGGCAACCTTCGCCTTGCGCGAGGCGTTCCCGACCTGATGGCGCTCAGGCGTCTTCCAGCGCCAGCAGTTCGCCTATCGTCTGGCGCCGGCGGATCAGCCGCGCCGCGCCGTTGTCCAGCAGCACTTCGGGCGCCAGCGGGCGGCTGTTGTAGTTCGAGGACATGGACGAGCCATAGGCGCCCGCGTCGTGGAACACCAGGAAGTCGCCGATGCGCGGCTGCGGCAGCAACTGATCCGACACGACGCCGCCGGCGTCCTGGGTGAACACGTCGCCCGATTCGCACAGCGGGCCGGCCACGGCGATGCGGGTCTCCGCCGCGCCCTGCGGCCTGCCGCCATCGGGCGCATGCACCGAAATGCGGTGATAGCTGCCGTACATGGCCGGGCGCATCAGGTCGTTGAAGCCGGCATCGACCAGCGCGAAGTCGCGCTCCGGGCGGCGGTTGATCGAATGCACTTCCGACACCAGCGCGCCGGCCTCGGCGACCAGGAAGCGGCCCGGCTCGATCTCCAGGCGGATCTCGTGGCCCAGGCGTTCGGCGATGCGGCGGCGCGCCGCGTCCCATTGCTCGAAGTAGTGGTCGCAGTCGATACGGGCATCGCCTTCGCGGTACGGGATGGACAGGCCGCCGCCCGCCGAAATGGCTTCGATGTCATGGTCCAGCGAGGCGACCACGTCGACCATGGCGTCGCACACGCTGGACAGGTGCGCGTAGTCCACGCCCGAGCCGATATGCATGTGGATGCCGACCAGCTTCAGGCCGTGGCGGCGCACGATGGCCATGGCTTCGGCCACATCGCCGATCCAGATGCCGTGCTTGCTCTGCGGGCCGCCGGTATTGGTCTTGTTGCTGTGGCCGTGGCCGAAACCCGGGTTGATGCGCAGCCAGACGCGATGGCCGGGCGAGGCCTGGCCCACGCGGGCCAGCATGTCCAGGGAACCGGCGTTGACGGTGATGCCGTGCTTGAGCACCGCGGCCAGCGTGGCGTGGTCGATCAGGTCCGCGGTGAAGACGATGCCTTCCGGCTCGCCCTGGGGCTGGAAACCCGCAGCCAGGCTGCGCTCGATCTCGCCCAGCGAGACGGCGTCCACCACGGCGCCTTCGGCGCGCATCAGGCGCAGGATGTGCAGGTTGGAGCAGGCCTTCTGCGCATAGCGGATGGTGTCGAAGCGGCGCAGTTGCGCAATGCGTTCACGGATGACGGCGGCGTCGTACACCCAGAGCGGCGTGCCGTGCTCGGCGGCGAGTTGGGTGAGTTGGCGCGGATCGAAGGCCATGGCGGGCGAAACCTTGTTGGTGGAAGTGAAAACAAGGCGGCATGATGCCCGGCTTCGGTCATCCAGTAAAATGCTTAAAATTCCTTGATCGATTCATTCTTGATATGGGCAGGCGATGCTGACGCACCGGCAAATCGAAGTCTTCCGCGCGGTCATGATCGCCGGCAGCGTGACCAAGGCGGCCGAGCTGCTGGGCTCTTCCCAGCCGACCGTCAGCCGCGAGCTGGCGCGCATGGAGCAGGGCATAGGCTTCACGCTGTTCGACCGGGTGGCAGGGCGGCTGCGGCCCACCATGCCGGGCCTGGCGCTGTTCGACGAGGTCCGCCAGTCCTACGCCGGCCTGGAACGGGTCGCTTCGGCCGCGGCCCGCCTGCGGGCCTACAAGGGCGGGCAACTGTCGGTGATCGCGCTGCCGGTCTTTTCCCATTCGATCCTGCCGGACGCGTTCCGGCGTTTCCATGAGCGCCATCCCGGGGTGAGCCTGGCGCTGGAAACCCAGGAATCGCCCTTCCTGGAGGAATGGCTTAGCGCCCAGCGCTACGACCTGGGCCTGACCGAGCACGACGCGGCGCCGGCCGGCACGCGCGTGGAGCTGCTGCTGGAAGTGGACGAAGTCTGCGTGCTGCCCGACGCCCACGAACTCCTGGGCAGGCAGCGCATCGAGCTGGCCGATTTCGAGGGCCATGCGTTCGTCAGCCTGTCCTCCAGCGATCCCTACCGTATCCAGATCGACGAAGCCTTTGCCGAAGCCGGCGTGCTGCGGCGGTCCATCGTCGAGACGACGACTGCCGTGTCTGTGTGTACCTTCGTGCGCCAGGGCCTGGGCCTGGCCATCGTGAACCCGCTGACTGCGCTGGATTTTGCCGGCCGGGGCCTGCATATCCGCCCCTTGGCGCGCTCGTTTCCGTTCCGGGTCAGCGTGGTGTTTCCGGAGCACCGGCCGGGCAATCCGCTGGTGGATGCATTGATGGCGTCGTTGCGCGAGGCGGCGCAGGCGGCCCGGAGCCGCCTGGCGTCTGGCCTGGATCAGGAAGTGCCGCGCAGTCGTCGCTCTGCCGCCAGCCGGTAGGCCTGCAAGCGCGCCTTCAGCAACGGGTCGCCCGCGAACGCGATGCCGGCAGGCAGGATGGAAGGGTCGAATACCAGGGTGCGCTGTGCGTCCTGATCTGGCGCAAGGCGTTCCAGCATCAGATATCCCAGGAGCAGCGAGCCGCCATGCCCTGGCCAGCCCGTGGACGGGTCGTCCGTCATGCCTCGTTCCGGCTCCGGGGTAAACGCCAGTTCCAGCGCCACCGGGCCCGCCGCCATTGCATGGCGCAAGGCCTCGTCCATACAGTTCCGACCGGTCAGGGCCTTGTGAGCGCCATCGGCATTCCTGCCCCGGATCGTCAGCCTGCCAGTTCGCGTCCCGCCATCCGCGGCGGTCAGGCGGTAGGAATGAAGCATGTGATAGCTGCGGGAGGCGTAGCCCGTGGGCAGGGCGTCTTGCTGCAGTTGGCCGAAGCGTTGCGCCGGCGCATTGGTCGCCAGATGGGCTTGCAACGCCTCGGGGGCGGTGTGCTGCGTGTCCAGGGCCTGTATGAATGCAAGAAACGTCTGCGGGTCTTGCGCGGGAAAACCTTCGATCGAGTGGCCTACGAGCACCAACTGCGAACCCTGTCCGATGCGCACGGCCAGGCCGCGCGGTTCGGCTTGCGGACTGTCCTGGCGAATCCGCGGGTCGGGGCCGGAGTCCGAGAATCGGGCGAGGAGCGGCTGCTCAGCGTCGTTGAACATGGGCGAAGCGCAGAATTGCGCTGCCCGGGGCACGCCAAGGAATCTGCCTTCCACAAGCAGTCCGCGCGCGTGATTGACGCGGCAGCCTGGCGGGACGTCCGCGCCCGCATGGAGCGCATCAATCAGCTTTGCGGCGATGGAATCCGGCATGGGAGCCTCCTTTTTTCTAATGGATGTTCTGGCCGGTCGGCATTACCCGAGGCCGGATTTGAGCGCGATGTGCTTGTATTCGATGAAGTCCTCCAGCGCGGCCACGCCATTCAGGCGTCCCAGCCCGGATTGCTTGAAGCCGCCTTCCTCGGTGCTGTCGTAGACCTTGGCCCAGTCGTTGATCCATACCGAACCTGCGTCGATGGCTTGCGCGACACGCAGCGACCGCTCGACGTCGCGGGTCCAGACGCTGGCGGCCAGGCCGTATTCGCTGTCGTTGGCCAGGCGTATGGCTTCGGCCTCGTCGGCAAAGCGCTGGATCGTCAACACCGGGCCGAAAGTTTCTTGCTGGACGATGGCCAGACTGTTTTCGGTCACCTCCAGGAGCGTGGGGCGGTAGAAGGCGCCGCCGACCAGCGGGCCTGTGTCCACCGGCCCGCCGCGCTCGACTGCCGTGGCGCCCGCGGCGATCGCTAGGACGACGGCATGGTCGACGCGTTCGACGCTGGCGCGGTCGATCAGCGGCCCCATGTCGCTGTCCGGATCGGCAGCCGGGCCGACCTTGACCTTGCGCAGCCGGCAGGCGAGTCCGTCGCGAACCTCGGCGTAGATGCCGTCCTGGACCAGCAAGCGGGAGCCGGTCATGCAGAACTGGCCGCTGAAGACAGTCAAGGCCTTTTCAAGCACGGGCAGCGCCGCGTCCACGTCCGCGTCATCGAACAGGATCATGGGAGTCTTGCCGCCGAGTTCCATGCCGAAGCGCTTCAAGTGCCTGGCGCCGGCGGCGCTGATCGCGCGGCCCGTGCGGGTGGAGCCGGTGAAGCTGATGACGGGCACCTCGGGCGAGTCCACCAGATAGGCGGAGCCATCGGGTCCGCTTTCGAAGAACAGATTGATCACGCCGTCCGGAAGGTCCTCCGCCTCGGCCATGATCTCGGCCATGAAGCTGGCTGTTTGCGCCACCTGGCCGGGCAGCTTGACGACCGCCGTGCAGCCGGCCGCCAGCGCCGGCGCCAGCGACCGTATCGTCAGCACGGCCGGTGAATTCCAGGGCGCGATCACCGCCGCTACGCCCATGGGTTGGCGCAGGACCATGGAAATGCTGCCGGGCCTGGGCGTCAGCGCCCGGCCGCTTTCGAGCAGGGCGGCGGCGGCCGCGTAGCGCAGCTTGCTTGGAATCATGTCGAGCTCGAAGCCCGCTTCGCCCTTGATCTTGCCGTTTTCGAGGGAGAGGATGTCCAGCAGCCGGTCGCGGTTGCGCTCGAATGCCCGCGCCAACTGCTCCAGCACGCGGGCGCGCAGTTCGTGGTCATGGGCCCAAGGCGTCGTGCGGAAGGCGCGTACGGCTGCCGTGACGGCCGACTTTGCCGCCGCCAAGCCGTTGTCGGGGTAGTGGCCGATGATGTTGTAGGTGGCAGGGTCGATCGATTCCCTCAGGGCGCCTTCGGAGCGCTGGACGCCGCCGATCCAGTTGTAGGCCTTGCGGGTCCAGGCGGTGTTTGCGGCATCTTTCATGATCTGGCCTCCGTGTTCCTGATCCAGTGGCTGACGCGTTCGGCCAGCATGACTACGGTGGGATTGGTGGCGACGGAGGGGACGTCCGGGAAACAGGATGCGTCCGCGACTCGCAGTCTGGCGATGCCGCGCACGCGTCCCTGATAGTCCGTTACCGCGCCAGGATCGCCGTCGCCGCCCATGGGGGCGGTCGAGGTGGGGTGGTGATAGATGTCCAACGCTGTCGGCAGGGCCGCTTCCAGCGCCGCAGCGTCCGCTGCGGCGGGGCCCGGCACGAGCTCCTGAGCGATGATCTCGGACAGCGGGCCCTGGCTCGCGATCCGGCGGATCAATTGAATGCCTTCGACCATCAGTTTCCGATCGCGCGCAGTCCCCAGGATGTTGAGGTCGATGAGCGGCGCAGTGCGGGGATCGCGGTCTTGCAGCTTGAGGCTGCCGATGGAGCTGGGGCGAGTCAGCGCCAGGGCCAGCATGAAGATTGCGCCGGTGGGCGAGTCGGCGGGGTCGCCATAATGCACTGCGCTGACATGCAGGTCGCCGTCGCCGGGCCCGGCCCGGGATGACCGGGTCCACAGGATGGCGCCAACCGGCGGGATGGGCAGCCCCAGCCGGTCGGGATGCGCGGCCCAGACCGTGAAGTAGAAGGGATGCTCCTGCAGTCGCAGGCCGACCGGAAGATCGGCGACCACGGGGATGTCCAGGGCCTTGAGGTCCGCCGCCGGCCCGATGCCGGAGCGAAGCAGGATGGCCGCCGATCCATACGTCCCAGCCGCGAGTACGACTTCCCCGGCTGCGATCCGCTCGCCATCGGCCAGGATCACGGCCTGCGCCCGGCCATTTTCAATCTCGACGCGGTCCGCCAGCGTCTCGCTGTAGATCGTCAGGTTGGGGCGGGCGCGCACGACGTCCGACAGGTAGGTCATACCCGTGTTCAGCCGTTGGCCCATGCGGTTGTTCATCGGGTAGGGGCCGACGCCGAAAGGCGCGTCGCTGTTGAAGTCCTGCACGCGGGCATGGCCCGCCATCTGGGCCGAAACCAGGAACGCGCGCTGCATGTCGGAGATTTCGTCGTCCTGCAACTGGTGCACCGGCTCCGGGCCGGTGCGGCCATGGCATTGGTCCGCGCCCGAGGCGGTCCATTCACTGCCGCGGAAGAATGGCAGCGCGTCGGCGATGGACCAATGCGGCAGTCCTGCTCGGGTCCAGCGCTCGAAGTCGGCTGCGGGCGCGCGCATCCAGACGCCGGCATTCACGGCCGAGGAGCCGCCCAGCACCTTGCCCCGCGGAACCGGGAAGGACTTTCCGCCCCAGCCTGGCTGGGACACGTATCCCCAGTCGTGTTTGGCGTCGCCGCCGATGATGTTCTGGGCGCGGACGGCGTCCGGGTAGGCGTGGGGCGGATAGGCCTGGCCGGCCTCGAGCAGCAGTACCCGGCGGGCGGGATCCTCGCTCAGGCGGCTGGCCAGCACGGCGCCCGCCGAACCGCCTCCCACCACGATGATGTCGAAGGCAGCGTGCTGAAAGTCTGAATTTTCTGACGCCGAAGGGTGGCGTAGTCCTGTATTCATTGTGGTCTCCTCTAAAAATCCAGCCTTGTGTCAGGATCGGAGGTTCAAGCGCATCGACGGCTGATCGGATCAGCTGTAGCCAGCGTTCAGCCCGGCATCCCATTGGGATGCATCATTCATCGGTACCGCCTCCGACAGAAGACGGGTGGCGGTCTTTAGAGTCGCGAACATATGTCCGGAACCTTTTCGATCGAATCGTTCAGTGGAATGGTGGCCTTCGCGGCCACGGTGGAGTCCGGCAGTTTCGCTGCGGCCGGGCGCAAGCTGGGCCTGTCCGCGTCCGCGGCGGGCAAGGCGGTTGAAAGGCTGGAGCTCAAGCTGGGCGTACGGCTGCTGCATCGCAGTACGCGCTCTCTGGGGCCGACCGGTGAAGGCGAGGTCCTGTACCGCTATGTCAGCAAGATCCTGAAGGATCTCCAGGAGGCGGAGCGCGAGTTGCAGCTGGTGCAGAACGCGCCCCGCGGCCGGCTCAAGATCAGTGTTCCCACGGTGATGGGCCGCAGGATCGTGTTGCCGGCGCTCAGCGACTTCCACGCGCGCTTTCCCGAGGTGATGGTCGACATCAACCTGGACGACCTGATCGTCGACGTGATCGAGGACGGATACGACCTCGTATTGCGCCTGGGCGAACTGGAGGATTCAGGGCTGCAGGCCCGCAACATCGGCCCGCACGCGTTCACGACTTGCGCCTCGCCCGCTTACCTGGCCCAGCGCGGCACGCCGCGCACGCCTGCGGATCTCAGTGAGCATTGCTGTATCTACTATCGGTTCCCAACGACTGGCAGGACGGAAACCTGGGCTTTCAAGGGAGAGCCGTCGGGCAGGGTATTCAAACCCTCCAGCATATTGAATGATGGCGAGGCCCTGGCGTCCGCGGCGATCGGCGGCTTGGGGATCGTGCAGGCGCCCAGCTACCTGGTAAAGGAAGACGTGGCGGCGGGGCGGCTGCGGCCGGTGCTCGAGGATTACACGGAAAATCGGGGCAGCGTTTCGCTGCTATGGCCGCCCCGATCGGCGGAGGTTGCCCGAGTGCGCGCGTTCATCGATTTCTTCGCCGAGCGGATCGCGGCGCAGTTATAGCCGCGGCGGGCGCAAGGGGGCACAGGGAAGTATATGGACGCCGCAAAATAGAGGCTTTGCGGCAGCCCGAAACGCAAAAAAGGATGCCCATGGGCATCCTTTTTCATTTGCCGTATTCGTGACGCCCTGAAAACAGGGCGGCAGAATGGCTTAGGCCAGCGCCTTGATGGCGGCAGCCAGGCGGCTCTTGTGGCGAGCGGCCTTGTTCTTGTGGATGATGTTCTTGTCGGCCACGCGATCGATCACGCTGGAGGCCTTCTGGAACACTTCGCCAGCCGCAGCCTTGTCGCCAGCGGCGATGGATTGGCGAACGCGCTTGATGGCGGTGCGCAGCATCGAGCGCAGGCTGGAATTGTGCTTGTTGCGCTCAACGGATTGGCGAGCGCGCTTGCGGGCTTGGGCGGTATTGGCCATGTTGCTATATAAGTTGAATTCGGCAAAGTCGAACATTGTAGCAAGTCCCTACGGGAATGCAAGCTTTTAATGTTTGATCAGCCGATGGAGCGCCCGTCAACCGGGCGGGGGGCGCTGCGGGAGGAATTCCCTGGGCTGGAGAGCCCTTGCGGATGGTCCTCATGCGTTTGAGGAAAACCCGTGGCGCCTACTGGATAAAAACACCGTGCTTAGTATACAACGAAGCCGCTCCGGCGGCACGGGGCGAATGCCGGCGTTGTCAGGTGGCGACGCTGATGGAGACGAACCAGGGCGTGAAACGGCGGACGTGGATGGGCATGATGTCGCGCAGCGTATCGAGCGCGGCGTCGGTGTCGTCCAGCGGGAAGTGGCCGGATACCGGCAGGCCGCCAGCGGCCATGGATACTCGCAGCGTGCCGCTGCGGTAGGGGCGCAGGGCGGCGATCACTTCGGCCAGCGGGCGGCCGCGGGCTTCGACCCAGCCGGCTTCCCAGGCGGCTTCGGCCATGAGTTCGGCGCGCGGGGTGTCCATGCGGGCCGCGTCGAACCGGGCGCCGGTGCCGGCGCGGACGGTGCCGTGGGCCCCGGACATGGTTTCGACCTCGACCTCATGCTCATGCACCACTACCAGGGTGCGCTGGGCTTGCTGGCGCACCATGTAACGGGTGCCCAGCGCGCGGACCGTGCCTTCTGCCGTCTGGACCAGGAAAGGGCGGCGCGCGTCAGGAGCCACCGACACCGTCACGGCGCCGTCCAGCAGGCGGACCTGGCGATACGCGGGAGTGAAGTCCAGGTTAACGCGGCTGCGCGCGTCCAGCAGCAGTTGGCTGCCGTCGGACAGCACGTAGCGGCGACGCTCGCCCGTGGCCGTGGCGGCATCCGCCGCGACGTTACCCAGGGGATAGAAGGCATTGCCCACGTAGGCGGCGCAGGCGCCGGTACCGGCGAGCGCCAGCGCGCCGGCCAGAAAACGGCGGCGAGGGGGCGCAATGGCGGGGCCGGGAGGGGCCGCGAGATGCGGGATGGCCGGGCCGGTGGTCGCGTAGCCGGCGGGATAGGCGTCGCCAAGCCGGCCGAACGTCGATCCTTCCAGCGAGCCGGTCAGCTGCTGCCAGGCGTTCTCGTGGGCTGGGTCGGCAGCGCGCCACGCCAGGAAGTCGTTATAGTCCTGGGCGGTCGCCTTGCCGGAGCGCAATAACAGCAGCCAATTGATTACCTGGTCCGCCATGGGTTGTCCTTGGGCGTACTTCACTTCATGTCCCCGCAGTGCTTCAAGGGGGATCCTTTCGATGGCAATTTGTAAATAATAAAGGTTTTTTACCAAAGATTACCGGCTGATTGTCAATTCTTGACGAATCTAATGCAAAAAAAGCCGGTACTAGACCGGCTTTTGACGTGTATATAGGCAGATTGTCCGAACTTAGCGCGCCGGACGTCGGCCGAAGTCCCTAGGGCGGAAGCCAAACAGTAACAACATTCCGAAGTAGACCGCGCCGCTGGCCGCCAGCACCCCAGCCAGCCAGGCCACCCGCTGACCGGAGTGGGCCTGCAGGGCGATCCAGTCGATGCGTCCGTCCGCATACCAGAGCAAGGCCGCCAGCGCCGCCAAGGCGGGCAAAAGGCGCAGCGCGAACGCCGCCCAGCCGGGGCCGGGCTGGTAGACGCCGCGGCGGCGCAGGCCGATCAGCAGCGCCAGCGCATTCAGGCAGGCGCCCAGGCCGATTGCCAGGGCCAGCCCGGCATGCGCCATCAGAGGCACCAGCACCAGGTTCATCAACTGCGTCATGATCAGCACCCCGATGGCGATCTTCACCGGCGTGCGGATGTCCTGCTTGGCGTAGAAGCCGGGCGCCAGGATCTTCACTGCCAGCAGACCGATCAGTCCGGCGGAATAGGAAATGACCGCCAGCCGGGTCTGGCTTACGTCCTGGGCGGCGAAGGCGCCGTAGTGGAACAGGGTGGCGACCAGGCCGTCGGACAGCAGCGCCATGCCCACCGCCGCCGGCAGGCCCAGCAGCAGCACCAGGCGCAGGCCCCAGTCCAGCAGTCCGCTGTAACCGCCGTGGTCGTCGCGGGCATGGGCGGCCGACAGGCTGGGCAGCAGCACCGTGCCCAGCGCCACGCCCAGCAGCGCCGTGGGGAATTCCATCAGGCGATCGGCGAATGACAGCCAGGTAACGCTGCCCGGCGTGAGCCAGGTGGCGATGTTGGTGTTGATCAAGAGCGAGATCTGCGCGACCGAGACGCCCAGGGTGGCGGGCGCCATCTGCTTGAGGATGCGCTGCACCGTGGGGTCGCCCCAGGCCTCGCGGAACCGCAGGGTGAAGCGTGGCGTCAGGCCGAGCCGGGCCAGGGCGATCCATTGCACAGCCAGTTGCGCAACGCCGCCGATCATGACGCCGATGGCCAGCGCGTAGACCGGCACGTCCATGCGCGGCGCGAGCCAGATGCAGGCCGCGATCATCGCCAGGTTGAGCAGCACCGGCGTGAAAGCCGGCACGGCAAAGCGCCGCCAGGTATTGAGCACGCCCGAGGCGAACGCGATCAGCGACATGCAGAAGATATAGGGGAACATCACCCGCGTCATCCATACCGCGGCGCCGAATTCGGTGTCGCGGGCGGCTCCGCGCAGGCCGCTGGCCATGGCCGATACCACCCAGGGCGCGGCGACAATGCCGATGAGGGTGATGAGCATCAGCGCCGCGGTCAGCAGCAGCGCCACGCGGTCCAGCAGGGTGCGGACTTCGGCTTCGGAACGGTTGTTGCGCGCGGCGCCCAGGATGGGCACGAAGGCCTGGGCGAAGGCTCCTTCGGCGAACAGGCGGCGCAGCAGGTTGGGAATGCGGAAAGCGACCCAGAAGGCGTCGGTGATGGGGCCGGCGCCGAAAGCGCGGGCCACCAGGATGTCGCGGATCAGGCCGGAAATGCGGGACAGCAGGGTGAAGCTGCTGACCGTGGCCGCCGAACGAAACAGGCTCATGGAAGACTACGTAAAAAGGGGGCCGGCAGGCCCCATAACCAACATTGCCCCTTGAATGGGGCAACACTTCGCCCTACGTTTTTTCTCTACGCCGGAGCGCCTTTTTCCCTTGGGCCGCCCCAAGGGAAAAAGAGCCCCCTCGGGGGGCAGAGAGCCCGCGCAGCGGGCGAAGCGTGGGGGCATTATTTCGGCGGCATGCGGATGGCGCCGTCGAGGCGGATGGTTTCGCCGTTCAGCATGTCGTTGGTGATGATGCTGTGGACCAGCTTGGCGTAGTCTTCCGGGCGGCCCAGGCGGGCGGGGAAGGGAATGCTGGCGGCCAGCGAGTCCTGCACTTCCTGCGGCATGCCGAAGATCATGGGCGTGCCGAAGATGCCCGGGGCGATGGTCATGCAGCGGATGCCGGTCTTGGACAGGTCGCGCGCAATGGGCAGGGTCATGCCGGCCACGCCGGCCTTGGAGGCGGCGTAGGCGGCCTGGCCGATCTGGCCGTCGAAGGCCGCGACGGAGGCGGTGTTGATCATCACGCCGCGTTCGCCGGTGGGTTCGGGCGCGTTGGCGCTCATGGCCTCGGCGGCCAGGCGCATCATGTTGAAGCTGCCGATCAGGTTGATCGACACGACCTTCTGGAACAGTTCCAGCGGATGCGCGCCGTTCTTGCCCACGATCTTGGCGGCGGGCGCGACGCCGGCGCAGTTCACCAGGCCAAAGAGCGAGCCCAGCTCGAGCGCGGCGGCTACGGCGTTCTTGCCGTCGGCTTCCTGGGTCACGTCGCAGTGGACGTAGCGCTGGCCCAGTTCCTTGGCCAGGGCCGAGCCCGGCTCGTCCTGCACGTCGGCGATGACGACCTTGGCGCCGTTTTCGACCAGCATGCGCACCGTGCCGGCGCCCAGTCCGGACGCGCCGCCCGTGACGATGAATACCTTGTTCGCGATTTCCATGTGTCTACCACCAGTAGTTCTAGGGATGAAAGCGGCGCGGCAGGCGCCGGATATGACTAGGCCTTCGGGGCCGGCCGGACGCGTTGCGTTCCGGTGCCAGCGCCGAAGGCCTGTGAGCCATCGAGGCGCCGATCAGCCTTGGACGGCTTCGAACAGGCGCGCCTTGATTTCTTCGACCGCGCCGACGCCGGAGATCTTGCGGTACTTCGGCGCGTCGGCGGGATTCTGCTGCGCCCAGGACGAGTAGTAGTCGACCAGGGGGCGGGTCTGGTCGCGGTACACGGCCAGGCGGTTGCGCACGGTTTCCTCGCGGTCGTCGTCGCGCTGGATCAGCTCTTCGCCAGTGACGTCGTCACGGCCTTCGACCTTGGGCGGGTTGAAGCGCACGTGGTAGCTGCGGCCGCTGGGCTGGTGCACGCGGCGGCCGCTCATGCGTTCGATGATGTCTTCTTCGGGGACTTCGATTTCCACCACGTAGTCCAGCTTGACGCCGGCGCTCTTGAGCGCGTCCGCCTGCGGGATGGTGCGGGGGAAACCGTCGAACAGGTAGCCGTTGGCGCAGTCGGGCTGCTTCAGACGGTCCTGTACCAGGCCGATGATGATCTCGTCGGAAACCAGACCGCCGGCATCCATGACCTTTTTGGCTTCAATGCCCAACGGCGTGCCCGCTTTGACCGCGGCGCGCAGCATGTCGCCGGTGGAAATCTGGGGAATGCCGAAGTGTTGGGTGAGAAACGCGGCCTGGGTGCCTTTGCCGGCGCCGGGAGGTCCGAGCAAGATGAGACGCATGAGTGCTCCTGAAGGGGTGTATTTTTTGTGATCCGGGGAATTATGCCGCAATGCAGCAGCCGATGCGGAGCCGCGCCATAGGAAATAACCCTTATATCTGCTTGCTGTAGACCAGTCGGACGCGTTCCAGATCTGCCGGGGTATCTACGCCTGCGGCAGGAGGGTTGGACGTCCGATGGACGACGATGACGTGGCCGTGTTCCATGGCGCGCAGCTGCTCCAGAGATTCGAAACGTTCCAGCGCGCCCTGCGGCAGGGACGGATAGCGGCGCAGGAACGACACCCGGTACGCGTACAGGCCGATGTGGTGCCAGGCCGGCAGGCCGTCGGCCAGCACGCGTTCGCCCGAGGCCAGCGCATCGCGGGCCCAGGGGATCGGGGCGCGTGAAAAATACAGCGCGCGGTCGTTCGCGGCGCAGACCAGCTTCACCACGTTGGGGTTGAACAGGGCCTCGGCGTTGGCCAGGGGACAGGCGCAGGTCGCGATGTCGGCCTCGGGGCTGGCTTGCAGCTTGGCCGCGACCGCGTCGATGAGTTCGGGTTCGATCAGGGGCTCGTCGCCCTGCACATTGACCACGATGGCGTCGTCAGGCAGGCCCAGTTGCTCCACGGCTTCGGCCAGGCGGTCGGTGCCCGTCGGGTGGTCGGCGCGGGTAATCAGCGCCTGCAGCCCGTGCGCCTGCGCCGCCTGTTGCACGCGGACGTCGTCCGTGGCCACATAGACGCGGGAAGCGCCGGACAGCGCCGCGCGTTCGGCGGTGCGCACGACCATGGGCTTGCCGGCGATGTCGGCCAGCGGCTTGTCGGGCAACCGGGTCGAGGCGGTGCGCGCCGGGATCAGGGCGATGAAGCTCATGCTCGGCGGTTCAGTGGGAAGCGGGGGCGTCGTCCAGCGCGCGGGCTTCCGATTCCAGCATGACGGGGATGCCGTCGCGCACAGGGAAGGCCAGGCGGTCGGCGCGGCAAACCAGTTCGGCTTGCTGCCGGTCGTGTTCGAGGCGGCCCTTGCACAGCGGGCAGACGAGGATGTCGAGTAGGCGGGATTCCATGACCGGAATTCTAAAGCAGTTTGCCGGGGGCCGGGCCGCGCGGCGCTGCCAGGCGGACGGTTTGCTAGGTCCGGACTGGCTGGCGCAGCGCCTGCGCCAGCCAGTCGAACAGTTGCGGATCGGAGAAGCCGGCGCGCACGGGCACTTCCCACAGCCGCGGATCGTCCAGGGCGGCGCATTTGATCGCGTCCTTGGAGGTGATCAGGATGGCCTCGGCTGTCAGCGCCTGGAAGGGCGACTCGGCGTAATCGTGATGATCGGGCAGGGCGAGCGCGGTTTCCAGCTGGATGCCGGCGCCGCGCAGGGTGGTGAAAAAGCGTTCCGGATTGCCGATGCCGGCCGCCGCCGCGATGCGCGGCTGGCCGGCAAAGGCGGCCAGGGGGCGCGCGCCGCGGCCCGAGACCTGGCGCGTATCGCCCGGTTCCAGCCACATGCGGACTTGCCGCGGCCGGACGCTGCCCGCGGCTTGGGGCTGGCCGCCGGGGGTGCCGATGTTCGTCACGACCACGTCGACCTCCCGCAGCCGTTCGGCGGGCTCGCGCAGGGGGCCCGCCGGCAGCAGGCGGCCATTGCCCACGCCGCGCTCGTCCTGCACCACGATTTCGATGTCGCGCGCCAGCGCCAGATGCTGCAGGCCGTCGTCCGACACGATCACGTCCACCTTGGGGTGCGCCTGCAGCAGGGCCTGGGCGGCCAGGGCGCGCTTCGGGTGCACGGAAACCGGCGCCCCGGTGGCGCGGGCGATCAGCGCGGGTTCATCGCCAAAGCGGGCGGCTTCGAGTTGGCCCAGCCCGACGCGGGCGTGCGGCCCGACCTTGACGCCGTAGCCGCGGCTGACGACCCCGGGGGTGTAGCCGCGGGCCCGCAACGCCTCGACGGTGGCGATGACCATGGGGGTCTTGCCCGTGCCGCCGACGTAGACATTGCCGATCACCACGACGGGAACGGGGGCGCGGTACGAGCGGCGGGTGCCGTCCAGGTAGCGCTGGCGCTTGCGCGCCACTTCCCAGGCGGTCAGCCTGGACAGCGGCAGCAGCAGATTGGAGAGCCAGCCGCCGTGCTGCCATTGGCGCGCCAGCAGCGTCGAGGCGCGCTTGGCGGTCACCGGGTGGTCTGCGCGGCGAAGTTGACGCGGCCGATGCCAGCCAGCCGGGCGGCTTCCATGATGTTGATCACGGACTGGTGGGTGGCCTGGGCGTCGGCGTTGATGACGACCAGCGGTTCGGTCTTGCCGGCGGCGGCCTGGCGCAAGGCCTCGGCGATTTCGGGCGGCGTGGAGACGTCGATGAGCGTGCCGTTGAGCGCGTAGCGCCCGTCCTGGCTGACGGCGACTTCCAGCGCCGGAGGCGTGTCCTGTTCCATCGAGGCCTGGGGCAGCGTCACCTTCAGCTGGGTGAAGCGCGCGAAGGAGGTGGTTGCCGCCAGGAAGATCAGGATGACCAGCAGCACGTCGATGAGCGGAATCAGGTTGATATCCAGCTCATCGCGCTCGCCGCGGGGGCCGCGGAAATTCATGAACGGCCCTCGCGCATGGCGGACCCGGGGGAGACGGCGCGGACCAGGCGCGACGCGGTCTGTTCCATGGCGCTGAGGTAGCCGTCCACACGGCCGCGCAGATAGCGGTGCGCGATCATGGCGGGAATGGCGATGAGAATGCCGAAGCCGGTGTTGTACAGCGCCATCGAGATGCCGCGCGCCAGTTGCGCGGGATCGCCGCCGCCGGGGGTGTAGGAGCCGAAGATCTCGATCATG
Source organism: Achromobacter sp. ACM04 (assembly GCF_014851465.1). Taxonomy (NCBI): domain Bacteria; kingdom Pseudomonadati; phylum Pseudomonadota; class Betaproteobacteria; order Burkholderiales; family Alcaligenaceae; genus Achromobacter; species Achromobacter sp. ACM04. The sequence continues at coordinate 1,942,930 of NZ_JACUZS010000001.1, read as the reverse complement.
CCGACCACGGTGCCGAACAGGCCCATCAGGGGCGCGACCACGGCGATGGTGCCGATGGCGGAGATGTAGCGGCTGAGGTCGTGGGCGACGGCGCGGCCGGTATCCTCGACCACGTTGCGCAGTTCCTCGCGCGGCAGGTGGCGGTGACGCATCACCTCGGCCAGGATCCGGCCCAGCGGCGAGTTGCGCTCCAGGCGGTTGATCGCGTCGGGAGTGTCCTGGCGGTTGCGCAGCATTTCAGCGACTTGGTCGCTCAGGCCGCGCGGCATGACCAGGCCGCGGCGCAGGGAGAGGAAGCGCTCGAAGATCAGCGCCAGGCCCAGGACGGATGTCGCCAGCAGGGGCCATATCGGCCAGCCGGCCTCGCGCAGTATGGAAAGCAAAGCGTTCAACTCCCGGGGGACCGGTGCGCAAAGCGGCGCGCACCGGCATCTGATCAAGCCGAAACTGTAACGGTGCGGCGGGGGTGTGGCAAGTCGGTACGACCCCCAATCTATCCACAGATCTTGTGGATAATTCTGTGCAAAACTTCCCGGAAGTGCTTGTGGGCACAGGGCTTGCACTTGTTTGCTTCAATTTCGAGCAGCTTTGTTTTCAATAAAGTTATATAAAAATCAATGATTTAGTTCGAATTTGCTGGCTTTCGGGCCGGTTGGGGGAAATCTGCTGGGACGCGGTATGATTGCGGCCCGCTACGCGGCTCCTGTGGACAGGTACGCATCGGAAAGCCCCATGACAATTGAATCTACAGTCACAAACAACGTATTTGCGCGGGATATCCTGACGGTTGCCCAGCTGAATCAAGCTGTGGGGCAGTTGTTGGAGCGCAGCATCCCGGCGCTATGGGTGCGTGGAGAGATTTCCAACTTCACGGCGGCGGCTTCCGGGCATTGGTACTTCACGCTCAAGGACAGCCGGGCCTCCGTGCGGGCAGTCATGTTCAGAAGCCGCGCCAGTGCGGTGGGTTTCACGCCGCGGGCCGGTGATCAGGTCGAAATCCGGGCCCGCGTGTCGCTCTACGAGCCCCGTGGCGACTATCAGCTGCAGGCTGACGCCATGAGGCGGGCCGGACTAGGCAATCTGTACGAGGCGTTTCTGCGCCTGAAGGAGCAACTGGCTTCCGAAGGCCTGTTCGATCCCGCCGCCAAGCGCGAACCCGTGCGCCTGCCGCGGGCGATCGGCGTGGTGACGTCCCTGCATGCCGCGGCGTTGCGGGACGTGCTGTCGGCGCTGGCGCGCCGCGCGCCCCAGGTGCCCGTGTTCATCTACCCCGCGCCGGTCCAGGGCGCGGACGCCGCCGGGCGGCTGGCCGCCCAGGTGCGCATGGCCAACCAGCGCGCCGAGATCGATACGCTGCTGCTGGTGCGCGGCGGGGGCAGCATCGAGGATCTTTGGAGCTTCAACGACGAAGCCTTGGCCCGCGAGGTTGCGGCCAGCGCAATCCCCGTCATCAGCGGGGTGGGGCACGAGACGGATTTCACCATCGTCGATTTCGTGGCCGACGTGCGCGCGCCGACGCCGACCGCAGCCGCCGAACTGGCCTGCGTGCCGCGTTCGGAATTGCTGGGCCGGGTCATGCAGGCGGCAGAGGCCATGACGCGCGGTCAGCAGCGCCGCCTGGAACGCGCTGCCCAGCGGCTGGACCGCGCCGCCGCGCAACTGGTGTCTCCGGCCCAACGGCTCGAACATCAGCGGGAGCGCCTGAACAGCCTGCGTTTCCGCCTGGCCACCGCCTGGTCCGGTCCCCAGGAGCGCCGCGCCGCGCGCGTCAATCTGCTGACGCAGCGTCTGGCGCATCGCGTACCCGACACGGGCCGCGCGGCCGACCGGCTGGCCGGCGCGGCGCGGCAGCTCGGCCAGGCGCATGCGCGGCTGCTGGTGCAGCGGCGCAACCGGCTGGCCGCCGCCACGGCGCAATTGCGCGCGCTGGATCCCGGCAACACACTGGCCCGCGGCTACGCCATCGCGCGCGACGAACAGGGCCGCATCGTGCGGGAAGGGATCGCGCTGACGGCGGGGCAGGCGCTGGACCTGAGCTTCGCGCAGGGCGGAGCCGAAGTCGCGGTCACGCGCAGCCGCGAGACGCGCGAGGCTTCCTGAAAGAGGGCGGTCGCGCGCGCTTGGGGCCGCTGTCATGAACACATGCTTCCAGTCATAAGCAGATGCGTCCCTTAACCCCGCGCGGGCGGGGGGTTAACGAGGTATCCTCAGTAGTTGCCGATACAATTGAACGGCTTGATCGTGCACTCAACAGAAGGAACCTCACATGGCACATACTCTTCCCCCCCTGCCTTACGAACTGGACGCGCTGGCTCCGCACATCTCCAAGGAAACGCTGGAGTTCCACTACGGCAAGCATCACCAGACCTACGTCACGAACCTGAACAACCTGATCCCGGGCACGGAATTCGAAACGCTGTCGCTGGAAGACATCGTCAAGAAGTCCTCGGGTGGCATTTTCAACAACGCCGCCCAGATCTGGAACCACACGTTCTACTGGAACAGCCTGGCTCCCAAGGCCGGCGGTGCGCCGACCGGCAAGCTGGCTGACGCCATCAACGCCAAGTGGGGCAGCTTCGACGCTTTCAAGGAAGCCTTCAACAAGTCGGCCGCCGGCAACTTCGGTTCGGGCTGGACCTGGCTGGTCAAGAAGGCCGACGGCTCGGTCGACATCGTCAACACCAGCAACGCCGCCACCCCGCTGACCACGGCCGACAAGCCGCTGCTCACCTGTGATGTGTGGGAACACGCCTACTACATCGACTACCGCAACGCCCGTCCCAAGTACCTGGAAAACTTCTGGGCGCTGGTGAACTGGGAATTCGCGGCCAAGAACTTCGCCTGATAGGCAAAGCCAGGCCCGCCGCGGCGTCAGCGTCGCGGCTCCTGCTGATCAACCCCTCGCGCAAGCGTGGGGTTTTCTTTTTTGTTCAGGAAAAATTCAGCCTGCGAAATCCCTGTCGATTGTCGAATTCATTGCGGGGAAATGAAGAACAAACCGGCTTTTCTTCCGGGTAATCCCTAGGTTTGCCAGCCACTATCGTTGGCCCCGGTCGGCGACTGAACCACGGGGTCCACGGCCGCGGCATGCCCGCCATAAACCGTGGTACTTACAGGGAAGGGAAGCATGTTGCGGTTATTTTCGGGTTTGCGCATCGGCGCGCGCCTGTCGGGCGCGTTTTTGCTGGTGGCGGTGATAGGCGGTGCGATTGGCGGCTTCGGGGTCTGGGGCCTGGCGCGCATCAATGAAATGAACGACCGGCTTTACGACACCGAGCTGCGCGGCATCTCGGACGTCAAGGAAGCCAACATCAATCTGATCTATGCGGGCCGCGCCCGCAACGGCTACCTGGCCGCGTCCACCGACCAGGAACGCCAGGCCCTGCGCAAGCAGTTCGACGACGCCGTCGCCAACATGGACGCGCTGCGTGAAAAGGCTGCGGCCAACTTCTATTCCGAAGAAGGCAAGCGCGCGCTGGCGCAGTTCACCGAGACCGAGCAGGTCTGGAAGCGCGAGTCCGCGGCCTTCTTCGCCGCCGCCCAGGCGCGGCCGCTGACCCAGGCCGATCCGCGCGTTGCCGAAATCGAGGCGCGTGTGATCGCGTCGTCGCAGAAGCTGGATGACCTCATGACGACCTTGGCGAAGACCAAGGAAAACGCCGCCGCCCAGACCGTGCAGAGCGGCACGGATCTGTATGAAACGTTGCGCGCCGTCATGGTCGCCCTGGCCGTGATCGGCGTGGCGGTCGGCATGTTGCTGGGCTGGCTGGTGACACGCGGCATCGTGCGTCCGCTGGAACAGGCCGTGACGGCGGCGCGCCAGGTTGCGGCCGGCGACCTGACGACCGACATCCAGGTCGCCACGCGCGACGAAACCGGCGACCTGATGGGCGCGCTCAAGACCATGAACGAAAGCCTGGCGCGCATCGTCAAGGACGTGCGCGACGGCTGTGAGAGCATCGCCTCGGCGTCCTCGCAGATCGCGCAGGGCAACGCAGACCTGTCGCAGCGCACCGAGGAGCAGGCCTCGTCGCTCGAGGAAACCGCGGCGTCGATGGAGCAGCTGACCAGCACCGTGCAGCAGAACGCCAACAACGCCAGCGAAGCCGACCGGCTGGTCAACCAGGCTTCCAGCGTGGCCGTGCGCGGCGGCGAAGTGGTGGAGGGCGTGGTCCAGACCATGAGCGCGATCTCCGACAGCTCGCGCCGCATTGCCGACATCACGGGCGTAATCGACGGCATCGCCTTCCAGACCAACATCCTGGCGCTCAACGCAGCCGTGGAAGCGGCGCGCGCCGGCGAGCAGGGCCGCGGCTTCGCCGTGGTGGCGGGCGAGGTGCGCACGCTGGCGCAGCGCTCCGCAGTGGCCGCGAAGGAGATCAAGGCCTTGATCGACGAGTCGGTCACGCGCGTCGAGGGCGGCACGCGCCAGGTCGACGAAGCCGGCCGCACCATGCGCGAAGTGGTGGACAGCGTGCGCCAGGTCGCCACGCTGGTGCGCGAAATCGCCAGCGCTTCGGAAGAGCAGTCCGCCGGCATCGGCCAGGTCAACCAGGCCGTGGCGCAGATGGACACCGTGACGCAGCAGAACGCCGCGCTGGTGGAAGAGGCGGCTGCGGCGGCGGCCAGCATGCAGGAACAGGCCACGCGCCTGGCGCAGGAAGTGCGCCGCTTCAAGGTCGAAGCCGGCAGCGGATCGGCCCGTGAAGCCCAGGTCCGTCTGGTGCAGGCGGTGCCTGCGGCGCCGCGCAAGCCGGCCGCGCCGGTGGCGCGTCCCGCGCTGGCGCAGGCCTCTGACGACGACTGGTCGACGTTCTGATCCTGCGCTGTGGGCTGGCGGTCAGGTGGGAGTGGTAAGGTTAGCCACTTTCAACCGCGCCGGCTTCTGCCCATGAACCTGCCCGACCCTCTACGCCGGCTGCTGGCCGGCCCGCGCCGATGGGCGCATCGCAAGGTGCGCCAGATCAACCGCCTGTCGCGCAAGAGCGTGCAGATGGGGCTGTTGCTGGGGGGCGCCGGCCTGGTGGCGCTGATGTCGCTGGGCTTTGCCTATCTGGCCGACAAGGCGCTGGAATGGAACCGCGAGTGGGTCGCCTACAACGGCTGGCTGGCCTTGCTGGTCCTGCCGCTGAGCCTGGCGGCCTTGCGCTGGCTGACTTTGCGCTTCGCGCCCAATGCGTCCGGCAGCGGCATTCCCCAGGTCATCGGCGCCTTGTCGCTGCCGCCGGGCGCGAGCCAGAACAGCCTGGTGGCGCTGGGGCAGACTCTCTGGAAAATTCCTCTTGCGTTCGGCGGCATGCTGGCCGGCGCGTCGATCGGCCGCGAAGGCCCGTCCGTGCAGGTGGGCGCGGCCTTGATGCTGGCCTGGGGCGACTTCTGGAAACGTCGCGGCGTGCAGCTGCGCGGCTTTCACGCCAACGAACTGATTGCCGCCGGCGCCGCGGGCGGCCTGGCGGCTGCCTTCAACGCGCCGTTGGCCGGCGTCATCTTCGCCATCGAGGAGCTTGGGCGCGGCACGGTGCTGCGCTGGCAGCGGCTGGTGTTGATCGGCGTGCTGGCCTCGGGCTTCCTGGTCGTGGCCGTGGTCGGCAACAATCCCTATTTCGGCGTGTTCGGCGGCGCGCCGCTGACGCATGGCATGGTGATGTGGGTGGCCATCTGCGCGGCGCTCAATGGCGCATTGGGCGGCATATTCGCCCGCCTGCTCGGCAAGGGGGCTGCTGGCAGCGCGCCACAGTCCTGGCGCGCCTGGATCCGCGCCCATCCGATCTGGACCGCCTTCATCATGGGCCTGATCCTGGCCATGATCGGGCTGGCTACCGCCGGCAGCGTCTACGGCACGGGATATGGCGTGGCCGCGGACCTGCTGTCGGGCAAGGACACTGCACCCGCGAGCTTCGGGCTGGCCAAGCTGGCCGCGACGGTCGCCTCCTATTGGGCGGGCATACCGGGCGGCATCTTCACGCCGGCCCTGACCACCGGTGCCGGCATCGGCCATCACATCTGGCAACTGGCGGGAGAGGGCGTCGACCATCGCGTGCTGGTGCTGATCTCGATGGCCGCGTTCCTGGCCGCCGCGACCCAGGCGCCGCTGACCGCCAGCGTGGTGGTGATGGAAATGACGGGCAGCCAGCCCATGCTGTTCTGGCTGCTGGTCGGCTCTCTGCTGGCTTCCGGCGTGTCGCGCCAATTCTGCCCGCAACCCTTCTACCACCTGGCTGCGGGGCGTTTCCGCCGGCAAGCCATCGTCGATGCCGGACGCGCCGCCAAGCCGCCGGCCTGAGTCCATAAGCCGCGCCCGCGCCCCGGCGCGGTGCACGGGGCGCGCACAGGCAGGGTGAACAGCCATTGGACACTGTCCGTGCAGCGGACATCCCGCAGGCGCACCAACTTGGCGCGAAAGCGCTGCGTTAAGATCGCCCGATCCGGATTTTTTCTCACTGACTTCGAGCCTCCCATGACCGTGCATGCTTTTATTTGTGATGCGATCCGCACTCCCTTCGGCCGCTACGGCGGCGCGCTGGCTTCCGTGCGCCCCGACGATCTCGCTGCCGTAGCCATCAAGGCGCTGGTGGCGCGCAATCCTGGCGTGCGCTGGGAAGAACTGGACGACGCCATCATGGGCTGCGCCAACCAGGCGGGCGAAGACAATCGCAACGTGGCCCGCATGGCCACGCTGCTGGCCGGCCTGCCGATCGAAGTGCCCGGCGCCACCGTCAACCGCCTGTGCGGTTCGGGCCTGGACGCCATCGGCGGCGCTGCCCGCGCCATCCGCGCTGGCGAAGCCGGCCTGATGCTGGCCGGCGGCGTGGAAAGCATGAGCCGCGCGCCCTTTGTCATGGGCAAGGCCGACAGCGCGTTCTCGCGCAATGCCGCGATTTACGACACCACCATCGGCTGGCGCTTCATCAACAAGCTGATGAAGGCGCAATACGGCGTGGACTCGATGCCCGAAACGGCCGAGAACGTCGCCGACGATTTCAAGATCAACCGCGAAGACCAGGATCTGTTCGCGCTGGCCAGCCAGCAGAAGACCGCGCGCGCGCAGAAGGAAGGCTTCTTCGACACCGAGATCGTGCCGGTGTCGATCGCCCAGAAAAAGGGCGACCCGATCATCGTCAGCAAGGACGAGCACCCGCGTGAAACCACGCTGGAAGCGCTGGCCAAGCTGAAGGGCGTGGTCCGCGAAGGCGGCACCGTCACCGCCGGCAACGCCTCGGGCGTCAACGACGGCGCGGCTGCGCTGCTGCTGGCCGACGAAAAGGGCGCCGCCCGCCATGGCCTGACCCCGCGCGCCCGCGTGGTCGGCATGGCCACGGCCGGCGTCGCGCCGCGCATCATGGGCATCGGCCCGGCGCCCGCCACGCTGAAGGTGCTGGCCCAGACCGGCCTTACGCTTGCGCAGATGGACGTCATCGAACTGAACGAGGCGTTTGCCGCCCAGGGCCTGGCCGTGCTGCGCCAGTTGGGCATCGCCGACAACGACCCGCGCGTGAACCCCAACGGCGGCGCGATCGCCCTGGGCCATCCGCTGGGCGCCAGCGGCGCACGCCTGGCCACCACCGCGATCAATCAGTTGCACCGCACCGGCGGCCGTTACGCGCTGTGCACCATGTGCATCGGCGTGGGCCAGGGCATCGCGCTGATCATCGAACGCGTGTAATCGGGCTGGCGCGCAGCGGCTTGCTGCGCGCAGGAACGAAAAGGGAGCCTGCAGGCTCCCTTTTCATATCCGCCGGCGGGCTCGCCTCAGGGCAGGCCGTCCAGCTTCTTGCCGGCCTTGATGCCGTGCTGTTCGAACCAGCCCTGGGCCATTTCCAGCGCGTAGCGCACCGGCTTCTTGGCGCAGTGCGGGTCTTCGGTCTGCGGCGCCATGTCTTCAATGTTGACGATCGTGCCATCGTCGGCGATAAAGGCAATCGAGAGCGGAAGGATGGTGTTGCGCATCCAGAAGCACTGCACGTCGGGCTGTTCGAAGACGAACAGCATGCCGTCGTTGCCGGGCAGCTCCTTGCGGAACATCAGGCCGTCGCGGCGGGTCGCTTCCGTGTTCGCGACTTCTGCGCGGATAATATGGATGCCGGCCGAAAGCTGGGCGGTGGGCAGCGGGGCTTGCGGTCCGGTTTGCTGTGCGCTGGCCGCCAGAGGCAAGGCCATGGCGATGGCTGCCAGGGCTTTCGGCAGGAAGTTTCTGAAGAACGCTGTCTTGAACAACGTGAGGCTGACAGGATTTAAAACGGCGTTCTTGGGCATGACCTGGCGCAATGAATGAAAAATAACAAGGCGGGGCTCGAAAGCCCCGCCTGAATAATGGCGCAACCTTACCGTTGCGCTTTAAGGGTAACTCAGGCAGCTGTGATATTAAGCGCCTGTTTGCCTTTGGGCCCCTGGATAATCTCGAAGGCCACTTTCTGGCCTTCCTTCAGGGTTTTAAAACCATTCATCTGGATGGACGAAAAATGGGCGAACAGATCTTCACCGCCGTCGTCGGGCGTAATGAAGCCGAACCCCTTTGCATCGTTGAACCATTTGACGGTGCCCGTCGATTTGGGATTGTCCCCTTGGACGGCGGTTGCGGTCGTATCAGACATGCGGACTGCCTCATTGAATCGTATGTTGACGAAGGGCATCGCGGCCTAGACCCCTGTCCCCCCTCCGGCTTCCTGGCAGATTTTCGGTGCTTTGAAAACCCCAGAATGCGTGGATAATGCGCCGCTTTTCTTTGCGGCGTCAAGTATGGAAACTACGCATTTCTACGTGTAATTTTCCGTAAGTTACACGCTAGCCGTCCCCCGTTTAAATAGAATAGCGGCCCTATGAGTTCTACCTTGGATACCCAGCATGATTTGGCCGTCGAGAAGGCTCCGGCGCGCGCCGCGCCGCCTCCGATGTACCAGGTCCTGCTGCTGAACGACGACTACACCCCGATGGAGTTCGTCGTGAAAGTACTGCAAAAGTTCTTCAATAAGAATCACGAAGAGGCTACGAGGATCATGTTGCAGGTGCATCACGAAGGGCGTGGTGTATGCGGGGTTTATCCCCGGGACCTCGCCGCCACGCGCATCGCGCAAGTGGCCCAATACGCACGGGCGCGCCAGCACCCCCTGCAATGCGTGATGGAACCCGTCTGAACCCCAGAATCAATGCGCCGCCTGTCATGGCGGCGTTGTGTTGTCCGGTTATTTTGTTTTGACAAGCAGTATCCGCGTACCCGAGAAGCGCGCGGAATGATCAGGTCGGCAGCTCCGCCGCTTAGGAGCGGTGCGTCTGCATTTGAGTAAGCGGGAGATTTACCGTGAGTGGAAAGATAAGCAAGGCCTGGCTGGCGACAGCCGGGGTCGTTGTATTGGCCGGCGCCATCGGCGTGGGCTGGTGGATGGGCAAGGAACGTCAGCCCGCCAATCCGGCGCCAGCCGTCGTGTCGCAGCCTGCTGCCCCGGCGGGTGGCGGAGATGCCAAGCCGGCATTGCCCGCCAGCGCGGTGGTCGGCGCGGCCGACCCGTTTGCCGCGCTTTCCTGCCAGCCGCGCCAGTACAACGATACGCTGGCGCTGGCCGTGACCTTCACGCAGCCGGTGGATGCCAAGTCCGACCTGGACAGCTTTCTGCAGGTGACGGACACGGGTTCGGCCTCCGACAAGGACAGCGAATCGGCCGCCAGCAACGGTGACCAGCCCGCCTCGGTCCGGCCGGGCGACTCGGCGCCCAAGGGCAAGATCCTGAAGGGCAACTGGGTGGTGGGCGACAACCCCCGCATGGTTTATTTCCCCTACGTGCAACCGCAGCGTTCCTACGCAATCTCCGTGCGTGCCGGGCTGCCCGGCGCGGGCGGCATCAAGCTGGCGGAAGCGTCGAATTGCGAGGTGAACACGCAGGCCATGCCGCCGTCGTTCTATTTCGCCAGCCGCGGCGTGGTGTTGCCGGCCGGCCAGAATGGCGGCCTGCCCGTGGCCACGGTGAACGTGCCCGAAGTGGACGTGCAGTTCCTGCGCGTATCGCCTGAGCGCGTGCCTGAACTGTTCGACACCGTGCTGGGCATCGGCCGCAGCACCGGCTCTGGCGAAGAAGAAGACAGCAGCGACGAAGATGACAACTGGCGCTATTCCGACAACCGCAGCCTGAAGGGCTCGGTCAGCAACTGGGACCTGGACCGCCTGAACTCGCTGACGACCAGCGTCTATCAAGGCCGCTTCGTCACCGACGACAAGCCCAACCGCCGCCATGTCACGTTCCTGCCGGTCGAAGGCATCAAGGAATTGCAGGAACCCGGCATCTACATCGCGGTGATGAGCCAGCCCGGCCGTTTCCGCTACGAATACCAGGTGACGTATTTCTACGTCAGCGACATCGGCCTGCACGCGCGCCGCTACAGCGACCGCATCGAAGCCTATTCGGTATCCCTGAAGAGCGGCACCGCCATCTCGGGCGCCGTGTTCGAGCTGGTGGACGGCGCCGGCAAGTCGCTGGCCAAGGCCGCGGCCGATGGCCAGGGCCATGTCCGCTTTGACGGCAGCTTCGCCAATGCGCGCGTCATCCGCGCCTCGCGCGACAAGGAAATGACGGTGCTGGCCCTGGGCGAACCTGCCCTGGACCTGTCTGAATTCGACACGGGCGGCCATGTTTCCCGCCCCAACAACCTGTTCGTCTACGCTGGCCGCAATCTGTACCGCCCCGGCGAAACCTTCAACGTCTCGGTCCTGCCGCGCGATCTGGACGGCCGCATGCTGGCGCCGTCGCCCCTGACCGCGACCATCAAGCGCCCCGACGGCCGCACGGTGCTGAGCACCCTGTGGCAGCCCCAGAAGGATCTGCCCGGCTATATCGAGCGCAGCATCGACCTGCCGCTGGATGCGCAGACCGGCACGTGGCTGCTGGAACTGCGCGTGGACCCCGCGTCGCGCGCGCCGGACGCGTCCTGGAAGTTCCAGGTCGAGGAATTCCTGCCTGAACGCATGAAGATGGCGCTGACCTCCGACCAGGAGGTGCTGTCGCCGGAGGAAACGCTGACTGTCGACGTGCAGGGCGACTATCTCTACGGCGCGCCCGCCGCTGGCAACCGCCTGCTGTCCAGCTTCCAGGTCAAGCGCGACCGTTTTGCGCTGCCCCAGCAATGGCCCGGCTTCATCTTCGGCGACGTTGCCGACGATGCCCGCCGCCATTTCGAAGAACTGCCCGAAACGGCCCTGGACGACAAGGGCCGCGGCCAGCTCGAGGTCGATCCGCGCACCGGCGGCACGCGTTCGCCGATGAAGGTGCGGGTGTCGGCCAGCCTGCTGGAATCCGGCGGCCGTCCGGTGGTGCGCTCGATCGAGCGCAGCGTCTGGCCCGCCGACCGCCTGATCGCCGTGCGTCCGCAATTCGACGGCGACGTAGCCCGCGAAGGCGCGCCCGCCGGGTTTGAAGTGCTGCGCGTGGATGCGCAGGGCAAGATTGCGCCGCTGGCGCAGGCGCAGATGCGCCTGTACCGCGAAGACCGCCAGTACTACTGGCGTTTCGACGACCAGCGCGGCTGGAACAGCGGCTACACCGAAACCGAGGAATTGCTGGATTCGCGCGAGATCGCGCTGAACGACCGCTCCCAGCTGACCGTGCCCGTGAAGTGGGGCCGCTACCGCCTGGAAATCGCCGATCCCGAAACCGGCCAGACCCTGCGCTACCGCTTCTACGCGGGCTGGAACGCGCAGGACTCCGACGCCATGGGCAATCGTCCCGACCGCGTGCAGATGAAGCTTGAAGGCGTGCCGGCCAAGCCGGGCGACACGGTCAAGCTGACCCTGACGCCGCCGCATGACGGCCAGGCGCTCATCACCGTGGAAGGCGACCGCATGCTGTGGTCTACCTGGGTGGCCGTGAAAGCGACGGGCACGCAGGTCGAGATCCCGGTCGACAAGAGCTGGAAGCGCCACGACCTGTACATCGCCGCCGCCGTGTTCCGTCCCGGCAGCGAAGGCGACCGCGTGACGCCGGCGCGCGCGCTGGGCCTGACCTTCCTGCCCATCGCCAGCGCTGACCGCAAGCTGGACGTGAAACTGACGGCGCCGCCCAAGGCGGTGCCCGAGACCAAGGCGACCGTGCGCGTCAAGGTGGACGGCGCCCAGGGCAAGCAGGCCACCGTGACCCTGTCGGCGGTGGACGTGGGCATCCTCAACATCAACCAGTACAAGACCCCCGATCCGCTGGACTACTTCTTCGGCAAGCACCGCTACGCGCCCGAATTGCTGGACATGTACGGCAAGCTGATCGAGAAAATGGACGGCACGAAGGGCAAGCTGAAGTGGGGCGGCGACGCCGCCATGCGCGGCGACAGCAAGAGCCTGCCTAAGAAGGTCAAGCTGGTGGACCTGTTCTCCGGTCCGGTCAAACTGAACGAGCAGGGCGAGGCGGACATCCCGCTGGACCTGCCTGATTTCAACGGCACGCTGCGCCTGATGGCCGTGGCCTTCACGCCCGACAACTACGGCAGCACCGACACCGAAATGGTGGTGGCGGCGCCCATCGTGGCCGAGCTGAACACGCCGCGCTTCATCACCCCGGGCGACCAGGCCGCGATTGCGCTGGACGTGACCAACCTGAGCGGCGCCGAGCAGAAGGTGACGGTCAAGCTGGAAGCGCTGGACCCGCTGGCCATCGTCGACGGCGTCAAGACCGTGACTCTGAAGGACAAGCAGCGCACCACGCTGCGCTTCACCGCCACCACCACCGGTTCGTACGGCCTGGGCCTGATGCGCCTGACCGTCGACGGGCAGGGCGGCGGCAAGCCCTTGCGCATCGTGCGCGAATCGGTGCTGCAGGTGCAACCGGCCTACGCGGCCGAGCGCCAGGTGCGCCGCCTGCGCCTGAATCCGGGCGAAGCCAACGCGCCGCAGGCGTCGTGGGTGGCGTCCTACTACCCGGACTCGACCACGGTCAGCATGACGGTATCGAACCGTCCGCCGATCAACGTCAATCGCCTGGTCGAAGGGCTGCTCAACTATCCCTACGGCTGCACCGAGCAGACCATCAGCGCGACCCTGCCGTGGGTCATGCTGGATGAGGCCGCGGCCAAGCAGTTCGGCCTCAAGCCGCGCACCAAGGCCGAGCGCGACGCCAAGGTGGCCGGCGCGATCGGCCGCCTGGCGGGCATGCGCAACGCCGTCGGTTCGTACAACCTGTGGAGCAGCTCGTCCTCGCGCGATGTGTGGCTGACGGCCTACGCCGTCGGCTTCATGCAGGACGCCCGCGACAACGGTTTCGAAGTGCCCGAGGCATCGCTGGACCGTTCGCGCCAGTGGCTGCTGGAGCAGGTGCAGCAGAGTTCGGGCGCGTTCGGCACCTGGTCGGCCAACTTGAAGCGCGGCGTCGAATCCGGTCGCTACGACTCCAGCGACGCCAACATCCTGCGTGAGGACCATCGTCGCTTCGCCGGCCTGGCCACTGCCGCATTGGCGCTGGCGCGCGACAAGAAGGCGCCGCTGTCCACGGTGCGTCAGCTGTACGACAACTACCAGGAGCGCGCGCGCTCGCCGTTGCCGCTGATCCAGCTGGCGGCCGCGTTCAAGCTCATGGGCGACGAAGGGCGCATGAAGAGCGCGCTCGACCAGGCCGTGGCGCGCGAGTACGGTCTCAACAATCGTCGCAACTCCGGCTATTACGACGAATGGCTGGGCGACTACGGCAGCGGCGTGCGCGACTATGCGCTGGCCTTTGCGATCGCGGACAAGTACGAGCTGCGCCACGAGCGCCTGGACAACCTGCTGACGCAGCTGGCCAGCCGTCTGGGCAACCGTTCGTACCTGTCGACGCAGGAACAGATGTCGCTGTTGCTGGCCGCCCGCGCTATGGGCGGCGACAAGGCCACGCCCTGGTCCGCCACGTTGACCGTCAACGGTTCCACCAAGGCGCTCGCTGGCGGCACCAGCGACCAGACCGTGTCGCTGTCGGCGGCCGACCTGGCCGGCGTGCAGTTGCTGAACACCGGCAACCAGTCCCTGTTCGTCGAATACGACATCCAGGGCAGTCCGACCACCACGCCTGCGCCGCGCAATGACGTGATCCAGCTCAAGCGCGGCTGGTACCGTCCGGACGGCCGACCGTGGGATGGCGGCAGCCTGCAGACCGGCGACATGCTGGTGGTGTGGGTGCAGGCCAGCGCCAACCAGAACATTCCGGATGGCTTGCTGGTGGACCGCGTGCCGGCGGGTTTTGAAGTCGAAAACCTGAACCTGTCGCAAAGCCCCGAGATGCAGGAATGGACGATCGGCGGACGCCGCGTGGCCGAAGCCATGTCCGATCCCAACATCAAGCACCGCGAGTTCCGCGACGACCGCTATGTGGCCGCGGTGTCGCTGGGTCGCGGCAAGGTGGACGTGTTCTATCTGGTGCGCGTGGTGACGCCGGGCCGCTATGCGGTGCCGTCGACGGTGGCCGAAGACATGTACCGGCCTGAAATCCGGGGCGTAGGCGAGCAATGGAGCACGGTAGAGATCCGCGACCGCGGCGCCAAGCGTCCTTGAACCCCGCCGCCACCCCGGTGGCGGGCGCCTCGCGCGCCCGCCGCTGGCGGCGGCGAGGAATCTTCGCGGCCAGCGCGTTGTTTGCGCTGGCCGCGTTGTTATTCACGCTCGACCGCCTCTATCCCTTGCCGCCCGTGGATTCGGGCGGCGCCGCCGTCGTCGTGGCCGCCGATGGTACGCCGCTGCGCAACTATCCCAGCCGCGACGGCATCTGGCGCTATCCGGTCAAGCCCGACCAGGTGTCCGAGCGCTATCTGGAAACGTTGCTGACCTACGAGGACCGCTGGTTCTACTGGCACCCGGGCGTCAACCCGGTGGCGATGGCGCGCGCCGGCTGGCAGTGGGCCACCAACCGCCGCATCGTGTCGGGCGGGTCCACCCTGACCATGCAGGTCGCGCGGCTGATCGATCCGGAACTGGCCGGCAAACCCTCGCGCTCGATGTCGGCGAAGCTGCGGCAGGCCTGGCGCGCCATCCAGCTGGAAATGCACTACAGCAAGGACGAGATCCTGTCGCTGTATCTGACCCACGCACCCATGGGCGGCATCGTCGAGGGCGTGGAGATGGGCTCGCGCCTGTGGCTGGGCAAGCCCGCCCGCGATCTGAGCCCGGCCGAAGCGGCGATGCTGACCGCCTTGCCGCAGGCGCCATCGCGGCTGCGGCCGGATCGTCACCCCGAGGCCGCGCAGGCCGCGCGCGACAAGGTGCTGGACCGCATGGTCGAACTGGGCCGCTGGACCCCGGCCGAGGTGGCCGACGCCAAGATCGAGAACGTGGTTGCGCCGCCGCTGCGGGCGCGCTGGCTGGCGCCCCTGGCCGCGCAGCGGTTGCTGCAGGAGGCGGGCAGCCAGCGCAAGGCGGGCCGGCGTCCTGGCGAGCGGCCCGCGGTGGTCACGTCCACCCTGGACGCGGACATGCAGGCGGCGGTGGAGCGCATGCTGCAGGATCGGGTGGACGGCCTGCCGCCTAAAGTGTCGATGGCCGTGTTGGTGATGGACAACGATACGCTGGAGGTCAAGGCCTATGCCGGCTCCGCCGATTTCTCCGACGAAAGCCGGGCGGCCCACGTGGACATGGTGCGCGGCGTGCGTTCGCCGGGCTCCACGCTCAAGCCTTTTCTGTATGCGCAGGCGCTCGACGAAGGCCTGATCCATTCCGAAAGCCTGCTGATCGACGCGCCGATGTCGTTCGGCGGCTACGCGCCGGGCAACTTCCAGGCCGCATTCGCCGGCCCGATCAGCGTCGCCCAGGCTTTGCAGCGTTCGCTCAACGTGCCGGCGGTGGATCTGCTGGACCGCGTCGGGCCCAGCAGTTTCGCCTCGGTCATGCTGGCCGGCGGGGTACGGTTACGTTTGCCCGCGGGCGCGGAACCGAATTTGAGCTTGATTTTGGGCGGGGGCGGCACCACATTGGAAGAACTGGTGGGCGCTTACCGGGCCTTGGCCCGCGGCGGCGTCTCAGGGCGGCCCCGGCTGCGGCCGGAGCAGCCGCGGGTCGAGTCCCGTATGATGAGCCCTGGGGCGGCCTGGATCGTCCGTGACATTCTGGAGAGCGGCGGCCATCCCGACCGGCCGTTCTACCAGTCGGGCAGTCCGGCGCGGCAGCTGGCCTGGAAAACCGGGACGAGTTTCGGATTCCGGGACGCCTGGGCCGTTGGAGTGACCGACAGGTGGACGATGGGCGTTTGGGTCGGCCGTCCGGACGGGACGCCCAACCCCGGATTTTTCGGGGCCAACGTGGCGGCGCCGCTACTGCAGGATATCGTGGCGGCCTTGCCCGAAGGCGCCCAGCAGGTCCGCGTCAGGCCCGAAACGGTGCAGGCCGCGGTGACATGCTGGCCCCTGGGTTACAAGCTCGGCAGCGTGCCGTCCGGCGAATGTCCGGAGCAGCGCGCGGCCTGGGTGCTGAATGAAACGGCGCCGCCGTCCTTTGCCGGCTACGCCGACGCCTCGCGCGGACCGTTGCGTCTGGGCGGCGTGGCCAGCGGCTCGGTGCTGCGGCCCGTGCCGGGTGGGCGCGAAGTGGCGCTGGATGTGGATGTGCAGGGAACTGAAGGCGAAGTATGGTGGATGCTGGACGGGCGCGTGGTTGGCCATGGCGCGTCGGGTCATCCGTTTAAATTAGTGTTGGCCATGGACGGCCGGTATACGCTTACCGTCATGGATGCGCAAGGCCGCCACGACAGAGTGGTTTTTGAAATCTCTGGCGTTACGCCATGATCGGCATAGAATATGAATCGTGTATTTGCCCGCTTCGATGCGTTACGGAGGAAGCGTGATTTCTCAAGAGCTTGAAGTCAGCCTGCATATGGCTTTCGTCGAGGCCCGTTCGGCCCGGCATGAATTTATTACCGTCGAGCATCTGCTGCTCGCGTTGCTCGACAACGCTTCGGCCGTTGAAGTGCTGCGCGCCTGCGCCGCGAACCTGGACGACCTGCGCCGCAATCTGCGCCAGTTCGTCTCGGAGAACACCCCGGTGATCCCGAGCGGCGCCGAGGTCGACACGCAGCCCACGCTGGGATTCCAGCGCGTGATCCAGCGCGCCATCATGCACGTATCCGCGGGAGGCACCGGCAAGAAGCCGGTTACCGGCGCCAATGTGCTCGTGGCCATTTTCGGCGAAAAGGATTCGCACGCTGTGTACTACCTGCAACAGCAGGGCGTGACGCGGCTGGACGTCGTCAATTTTCTGTCGCATGGCATTACCAAACAGCCCCAGGTGGAGTCCGCCGCCGTGCAGAAAGAGCAGCAGACCAATGGTGAAGAGCAGGGCGAATCGCGTCAGTCGCCGCTGGACCAGTACGCCACCGACCTGAACGCCGCCGCGCTGGCGGGTCGCATCGATCCCCTCATCGGGCGCGAGCACGAAGTCGAACGCGTGATCCAGGTGCTGTGCCGTCGCCGCAAGAACAACCCGCTGCTGGTCGGCGAGGCCGGCGTGGGCAAGACCGCGATCGCCGAAGGCCTGGCCTGGCGCATCACGCGCGGCGAAGTGCCCGAAATCCTGCAGGCCGCCCAGGTCTTTTCGCTGGACATGGGCGCCTTGCTGGCGGGCACCAAGTACCGGGGCGATTTCGAGCAGCGCCTGAAGGGCGTGCTCAAGCAGATCCGCGGCAACCCCGACGCCATCCTGTTCATCGACGAAATCCATACGCTGATCGGCGCCGGTTCGGCTTCGGGCGGTACGCTGGACGCGTCCAACCTCTTGAAGCCCGCCTTGTCTTCCGGGCAGCTCAAGTGCATCGGCGCGACCACTTACACCGAGTACCGCGGCGTCTTTGAAAAAGACCACGCGCTGTCGCGCCGCTTCCAGAAGATCGACGTGGCCGAGCCCAGCGTCGAACAGACCGTGCAGATCCTGCGCGGCCTGAAGAGCCGCTTCGAAGAGCATCACAGCGTGCGCTACTCGTCCGCCGCCCTGTCGGCCGCGGCCGAACTGTCGGCGCGTTTCATCAATGACCGCCATCTGCCGGACAAGGCCATCGACGTGATCGACGAGGCCGGCGCCGCGCAGCGCCTGTTGCCGCGTTCGCGCCAAAAGAAGGTGATCGGCAAGGTGGACATCGAGAACATCGTGTCCAAGATCGCGCGCATCCCGCCGCAGTCCGTCTCCAACGACGACCGCAGCAAGCTCGCGACGCTGGACCGCGACCTGAAGACCGTGGTCTTCGGCCAGGACAACGCCATCGAAGCCCTGTCCGCCGCCATCAAGATGGCGCGCTCGGGCCTGGGCAAGCCGGAAAAGCCGATCGGCGCCTTCCTGTTCTCCGGCCCCACCGGCGTGGGCAAGACCGAGGTCGCGCGCCAGTTGGCGTTCACGCTGGGCGTGGAGCTGCTGCGTTTCGACATGTCCGAATACATGGAGCGGCATGCGGTGTCGCGCCTGATCGGCGCGCCTCCGGGCTACGTCGGTTTCGACCAGGGCGGCCTGTTGACCGAGGCCATCACCAAGCAGCCGCACTGCGTGCTGCTGCTCGATGAAATCGAAAAGGCGCACCCGGATGTGTTCAACATCCTGCTGCAGGTCATGGACCACGGCACGCTGACCGACAACAACGGCCGCAAGGCGGACTTCCGCAACGTCATCCTCATCATGACGACCAACGCGGGCGCTGAAACCTTGAACCGTCCGTCGATCGGCTTCGCGAATTCGCGCGTGGTGGGCGACGAAATGGCGGAAATCCGCCGCATGTTCACGCCCGAGTTCCGCAACCGCCTGGACGCGATCATCCCGTTCGCGCCGCTGGACCGCGAAATCATCCTGCGCGTGGTGGACAAGTTCCTCATGCAGCTGGAAGACCAACTGCACGAGCGTCGCGTGGAAGCCATCTTCACCACGGGGCTGCGCGAGCATCTCGCCAAGGAAGGGTTCGATCCGCTCATGGGCGCACGCCCCATGCAGCGTCTCATCCAGGACACCATCCGCCGCGCGCTGGCCGACGAGCTGCTGTTCGGCAAGCTGGTCGATGGCGGCACGGTTACGGTCGACCTGGACGAGGAGGGCAAGGTCAAGCTGGACTTCGACGAGAACGGCAAGCCGCCCTCGTCGGATGCGCCTGACAAGCAGGAAGTCGAACTGGTCGATTAAGGCTCTCAATGACCGCGGACCGCCAGCCGCTGATCGAGTGCGAACACTGCGCGAGCATCTATCGCCGGCATCAGCTTGAACCTGGAGAGACCGCCAATTGCGCCCGCTGCGGCGCCACTCTGTGGCGTTACAGCGGGCTTACTTTGTCCAATTGGCTGGCGCTCGCCATTTCCGCCCTGATCGTGTTCGGGGTGGCCAATGCCTATCCCGTCGCTTCCATGTCCGTGCAGGGCATGGTGCAGCAGGCATCCTTGCTGGACGCTATTGCCATCACCTGGCGCCAGGACCATTGGGTCGTCGCCATCATGACCGGCATGGCCGGCTTTGCGCTGCCGATGCTGCAGCTGTCGGTGTTGCTGTGGGTGTTGGGGCCGCTGTCGCGCGGCCGGGAACCCCTGGGCTTTCGTACTGCGATGCGTTTGTTGGGCATTCTGCGGCCCTGGTGCATGGTTCCGGTGTTCCTCCTGGGCGTGCTGGTGGCGGTGGTGAAGCTGGCGGGCATGGCCGCCGTGACTCCGGGTATCGGGTTGGCGGCGTTCGGCATCCTGACCATTCTGTTGACGATGCTGGGGCGGCTGTCGCCGCATGTGCTGTGGCGCTACGCCGAGAGCGTGGGCGTGGTGCCGGTGCATATCCCCCAGGCTGCGCCGGACACGGTTCTGACCGGATGCCATGTCTGTGGCCAGGTGCAGGCGTTGCCCCGCGCGGCCGATCCGGAAGAGCATCACCACTGTGTGCGTTGCGACGCCCTGGTGCATTTCCGCAAGCCCGATCATCTGGCGCGCACCTGGGCGCTGTTGCTGGCGGCCGTGGTGTTCTACATCCCCGCCAACGTGCTACCAGTGATGCAGGTCAGGTCGGTGCTGGGGGACAGCGCCCACACCATTCTGGGCGGCGTGGTCGAACTCTGGGAAATGGGTTCCTGGGATATCGCGCTGATCGTCTTCATTGCCAGCGTGGCGGTGCCGTTGACCAAGCTGCTGGCGCTCATGCTGTTGCTGTTGACCGAACAATGGCGCAGCACCACCAACCTGCGTCCGCGCACGCGCCTGTATCAAATGGTCGAGTTCATCGGCCAATGGTCGATGCTGGATGTTTTTGTCGTTATATTGCTGGCGGCGTTGGCGGATTTCCAGGGCTTGATGGAAATCAGCGCCGGCGCGGGTGCGGCGGCGTTCGGGCTGACAGTGATCCTGACCATGTTGTCGGCCATGAGTTTCGACCTGCGCCGCAGTTGGGATCTGGAAGGACAAAGTGAAATAGAATCGCCGCCAGTGGGAGGCGGGCGCCAGCCGGCGTCTCTCGCCGGCAAGGAAATGGGCTAGGAAGCGCCGCGGCTTCCGTCCACGAACAAGGAAGAGTAGATGTCCGAGCAAGCACCCGGATCCGGTGAAGAGAAGTTTGCGTCACCCGCGATCTCGCGCAAGAAGAAGAGCCGGATTTCATGGATCTGGCTGGTGCCCATCGTGGCGGCCCTGATGGGCTTGTCGCTGGTCGTGCGAACCTGGATGCAGGCGGGGCCCGACATCTCCATTTCGTTCAATACCGCAGAAGGGCTGGAAGTCGGCAAGACCCAGCTGCGCTACAAGGACGTCAACATCGGCACCGTGAAGTCGATCGGCTTCAACGAAGACCGCACCAAGGTGGTGGTGCAGGCCGAACTGTCCAAGGATGTTTCCGATCTGGCGCGCGAAGGCACCAACTTCTGGGTGGTGCGCCCGCGTCTGGACGTGAGCGGCGTGTCCGGCCTGGGCACGCTGTTGTCGGGCGCCTATATCGGCGTGGACGCGGCCGAAGGCAAGGACAGTTCCAAGAAGGCCACCAAACTGCATTTCGAAGGGCTGGAAGTGCCGCCCGCGGTCACGCATGACCGCGCCGGCAAGCGCTTCAAGCTCAAGGCGTCCGACCTGGGTTCCCTGGATATCGGTTCTCCCGTGTACTTCCGCCGCATCAACGTGGGCCGCGTGATCGGCTACGCGCTGGATGAAACCGGCAAGGCCGTGAACGTCGAGGTGTTCGTGGACGCGCCCAACGACAAGTTCGTGACCCAGGGCACGCGCTTCTGGAATGCCAGCGGCGTCGACTTCAGCGTCAATGCGGACGGCCTCAAGGTGCGCACGCAATCGCTGGTGTCGATGGCGGTGGGCGGCGTGGCCTTCGAGCCGGTCATCAGCGCGCGCGATGCAGGCAAGCAGGCGCAGGCCGACGCGCAATTTGACCTGTACGCGACCGAGGCCGCAGCCAAGGCCAATCCGGACGGCGAGGCCTTCCCGATCCGCATGCGCTTTGACCAGTCGATCCGCGGCCTGACGGTGGGCGCGCCGATCGACTTCAGCGGCATCACGCTGGGCAACGTCACGCAGATCAACATGGACTTCGATCCGGTCGCCAAGCGTTTCTACTCGATGGTGGATGCAACCCTGTATCCGGAACGCCTGGGCCGCGTGTTCGACGAAGTGCGCGATCGCGCCACCAAGGACGGCGACGTTGCCGGCAACCGCTTGTTGGGCGGCATGATCAAGCACGGCCTGCGCGCGCAGCTGCGCACCGCCAACCTGCTGACCGGCCAGCTGTACGTGGCGCTGGACGACTTCCCGAACGCCAAGCCGGTTGAATTCAAACCCTCGGATCCGGCGCTGATCCCGACGGTGCCAGGCAACCTGGATCAGTTGCAGCAGCAGATCAGCAACATCGTCGCCAAGATCGAGAAGATTCCGTTCGACAAGATCGGCGAGGACCTGCGCACCACCTTGGCCAGCACCTCCAAGCTGATGAACCGCCTGGACAAGCAGGTCGCGCCTGAAGCGCAGAACATGCTCAAGCAGGCCAAGGAGTCCATGGCGCAGGTCAACGCGCTGCTGGCATCCGATGCTTCCTTGCCGGTCAATACGGAAAAGGCGATGCAAGAGCTGGGCCGCGCGGCCCGTTCGCTGCGCGCCCTGGCCGATTTCCTGCAAGCCAATCCCGAGGCCTTGTTGCGCGGCCGCGGCCCAGACCCGATCCCCGGCGCCGGTCCTGTCAGGAACTGAATCCCATGATGAATAGACGCCCGTCCCCCCACGCCCGCCAGGCGGCCCCGAGTTCCGAGCAGCCCCGATGCGCGGGCAGGCTGACGCCCCGTCTGCGCCCGGTCCTGTCCTTGCTGGCCTTGTCGGCGGCGCTGGCCGGCTGCGGGGCGTCCTCGCCCGTGCACTATCACACCTTGCAGTCGCCGGCGGCCCAGGCTCCGGGCGGTGCGGTGGCGCCGGCCAGCTTCCTGATCGAGGTGCAACCGGTCAATATCTCGACGCAGGCGGATCAGCCCCAGCTGATGGTGCGCACCGGCGAAGGCAGTCTGTCCGCGTTGTATTCCGAGCGTTGGAGCTCACCGCTGGGCGACGAGTTGCGGGGCGCGCTGTCGGACGCGCTGAAGCGGGAACTGGGCGCGCTGGATGTGCAACTGGTCAAGCCAGGCCCCGGCGCTGCGGTCTGGCGGGTGCAGACCGACGTACAGCGTTTCGAGCTGGAGCCGGGCCGCATGGCCCAGCTGGATGCGACCTGGCGCGTGCGGCCGGTCAACATGAAGGGTTCCGGCCTGCTGTGCCGCAGCGTGGTGACGGAACCGGTGGCGGAAGAGGGCGTGCCCGCCATGATCGCTGCCCAGCAGCGCGCAGTGGTCAGTCTGGCCGGCGCCATGGCCTCGGCCATACGGGGGCAGACCCCGGCGGGATCGGCCTCGGTGCAGATGCTGGGCTGCGCGGCGCTCAAGGATTGATAGCCCTGGGCCAAAATTCCGCCTGATCTCAAATGGTTAACCTAGGGTTAACCATAGTGCAAACCAAGTTGCAACCTGTCTAGCATACGGTCCTACCCATGCCGGGTCCCGTCGGGGCCCGGTACTACCTTTGCCATGCGACAGGAAGCAATCTCTTATGGCCAGCACGACCCTAGGCGTTAAAGTCGACGACGCGCTCCGCGACCGGCTGAAGGCCGCCGCGCAAAAGCTCAACTGCACGCCGCACTGGCTGCACAAGCAAGCGATCCTTTCCTACCTGGACAAGATCGAGCGCGGCCACCTGCCCGCCGAGATGTCGCACCTGGGCATGGACGCGGGCGGCGAGGACGAGGCGGGCGAAGGCCATTCCGCGCCGACGCCGCCGTTCTACGAGTTCGGTCAGGACGTGCAGCCGCAGTCGGTGTTGCGCGCGGCCATTACCGCCGCCTACCGCCGCCCCGAGCCCGAGTGCGTGCCGCTGCTGCTGGGCCAGGCCCGCATGCCCAATCTGGAAAAGATCCACGCCATGGCCGCCGACCTGGTCCGGAAGCTGCGCGGCAAGCGCAGCGGCGGCGGGGTGGAAGGGCTGATCCAGGAGTTCTCGCTGTCCAGCCAGGAAGGCGTGGCGCTGATGTGCCTGGCCGAAGCGCTGCTGCGCATTCCCGACCGCGCCACGCGCGACGCGCTGATCCGCGACAAGGTGGCCCGCGGCGACTGGAAGTCGCACATGGGCGGCTCGCAATCCCTGTTCGTCAACGCCGCCACCTGGGGGCTGATGATCACCGGCAAGCTGGTGGCCGTGAGCAGCGAGCAGTCGCTGTCCAAGGCGCTGACCCGCCTGATCGGCAAGGGCGGCGAACCTTTGGTGCGCAAGGGCGTGAACATGGCCATGCGCATGATGGGCGAACAGTTCGTGTCGGGCCAGACCATTTCCGAAGCCCTGGCCAACAACCGCAAGATGGAAGCACGGGGCTTCCGCTATTCCTACGACATGCTGGGCGAGGCCGCG
Organism: Achromobacter sp. ACM04; assembly: GCF_014851465.1. Lineage (NCBI taxonomy): Bacteria > Pseudomonadati > Pseudomonadota > Betaproteobacteria > Burkholderiales > Alcaligenaceae > Achromobacter > Achromobacter sp. ACM04. The sequence continues at coordinate 1,919,089 of NZ_JACUZS010000001.1, read as the reverse complement.
ACCACGGCCGAGGACGCCGACCGCTATTACGCCTCGTACGAGCAGGCCATCCACGCCATCGGCAAGGCCGCGGCCGGCCGCGGCATCTATGAGGGACCGGGCATCTCGATCAAGCTGTCGGCGCTGCATCCGCGTTATTCGCGCGCCCAGCGCGAACGCGTCATGGCCGAGCTGCTGCCGCGCGTGAAGGCGCTGACCGTGCTGGCGCGCAGCTACGACATCGGCCTGAACATCGACGCCGAGGAAGCCGACCGCCTGGAAATTTCGCTGGATTTGCTGGAAGCGCTCTGTTTCGAGCCCGAGCTGGACGGCTGGAACGGCATCGGCTTCGTCATCCAGGCGTACCAGAAGCGGGCTCCCTTCGTGATCGACTACGTGATCGACCTGGCCCGCCGCAGCCGCCATCGCGTGATGGTGCGCCTGGTCAAGGGCGCGTACTGGGACAGCGAGATCAAGCGCGCCCAGGTCGACGGCCTGGAAGGCTATCCGGTCTATACCCGCAAGGTCTACACGGACGTGGCCTACCTGGCCTGCGCCCGCAAGCTGCTGGGCGCGCCGGAAGCGGTGTTCCCGCAGTTTGCCACGCACAATGCCTACACCCTGTCCGCGATCTACCAGCTGGCGGGCCAGAACTACTACCCGGGCCAGTACGAATTCCAATGCCTGCACGGCATGGGCGAGCCGCTGTACGACGAAGTCGTGGGCGCGCTGTCGCAGGGCAAGCTCAACCGTCCGTGCCGCATCTACGCGCCGGTCGGCACGCATGAGACGCTGCTGGCCTACCTGGTGCGCCGCCTGCTGGAAAACGGCGCCAACACCTCGTTCGTGAACCTGATCGGCGACGACAGCATTCCGGTCGAGCAACTGGTGGCCGACCCGGTGGAAGCCGCTGCGCGCATCACGCCGCTGGGCGCGCCGCACGAGAAGATTCCGCTGCCGCGTGAACTTTATGGCGACCCGCAGGAGGGCGCCCGCGCCAACTCGGCGGGCCTGGACCTGAGCAACGAACATCGGCTGGGTTCGCTGTCCGCGGCCCTGCTGGCCAGCGCCGCCATGCCGTGGCGCGCCGGCCCCATGCTGGGCGAGGGCGACGGCGCCTGGGACGCCTCGCGCGCCATGGAAGTCCGCAACCCCGCCAATCTGCGCGACGTGGTGGGCCACGTGGTCGAAGCGCAGGCAGACGAGGCCGAGGCCGCGCTGCGCGCCGCCGCCAATGCCGCTCCCATCTGGCAATCCACGCCGGTGGCCGAACGCGCGCAGTGCCTGCGCCGCGCCGCGCAACTGCTGGAAGAGCAGATGCAGACCCTGCTGGGCCTGATCGTGCGCGAAGCCGGCAAGTCGCTGCCCAACGCCATCGCCGAGGTGCGCGAGGCCGTGGACTTCCTGCGCTATTACGCGGACCAGGCCGAAACGGAATTCAGCAACGACACGCATCGTCCGTTGGGCACGGTGCTGTGCATCAGCCCCTGGAACTTCCCGCTGGCCATCTTCACCGGCCAGGTCGCGGCCGCGCTGGCCGCCGGCAACACGGTGGTGGCCAAGCCCGCCGAACAGACGCCGCTGATCGCCGCGCAAGCCGTGGCCATCCTGCGCGCGGCCGGCGTGCCTGCCGGCGCCGTACAGCTGCTGCCGGGCCGCGGCGAAACCGTGGGCGCGCAACTGGTCGCAAGCCCCGGCGTGCGCGGCGTGATGTTCACCGGCTCCACCGACGTGGCGCGCATCATCGCGCGCACGCTGGCGGATCGCCTGGATGACGCCGGCCACACCATTCCGCTGATCGCCGAGACGGGCGGCCAGAACGCCATGGTGGTGGATTCCTCGGCCCTGTCGGAACAGGTCGTGTTCGACGTGCTGACCTCCGCCTTCGACTCGGCGGGCCAGCGCTGTTCGGCGCTGCGCGTGCTGTGCGTGCAGGAAGACAATGCCGACCACGTGCTGACCATGCTGCGCGGCGCGATGCGCGAACTGAGCGTGGGCAACCCCGACCGCCTGTCGGTGGATGTGGGCCCGGTGATCGATACGGAAGCGCGCAACGGCATCCAGCGGCACATCGAAACGATGCGCACGGCGGGCCATCGCGTGGACCAGGTGGAACTCAACGGTGAATGCCGCCACGGCACCTTCGTGCCGCCGACCATCATCGAAATCGACAACGTCAGCGAGCTGACGCGCGAAGTGTTCGGGCCCGTGCTGCACGTGGTGCGCTACCAGCGCGACGAACTGGACGCCTTGCTGGATGCCATCAACGGCACCGGTTACGGCCTGACTTTCGGCGTGCATACCCGCATCGACGAGACCATCGCGCACGTGACCGGCCAGGTCCATGCGGGCAACGTCTACGTCAACCGCAATATCGTGGGCGCGGTGGTGGGCGTGCAGCCCTTCGGCGGCGAAGGCTTGTCCGGTACCGGCCCCAAGGCCGGCGGTCCGCTCTACATGTATCGCCTGCTGGGCACGCGTCCGGCGGGCCTGCCGCCGGCGCTGGACGCGGCGGCGGCGCTGCCGCAGCGCATTGCGCTGCCGGGGCCGACCGGCGAGACCAATACCTATGTGGTCGAGCCGCGCGGCGCTGTGTATTGCGTGGCCGCCACCGAGGCCGGGGCGCGGGCGCAGTGGTCCGTCGCCAAGCTGACCGGCAACCACGCCTGGTTCGCGGACACGCCCGCGGCGCAGGCGCTGCTGGCCTCGCTGGACGCCGGCCAGCAGGAACAGGCGGGCATCCTGGCCGACGGCGAGGTCGACCAGGCGGACTACCAGGCCGTGCTGTTCGAGGGTGATGGCGACGCGCTGCAGGCGCTGAACCAGCGCATCGCGCAGCGTCCGGGCGCCATCCTGTCGGTGCATGGGCTGACCCCCGACGCGATCGCGGCGGGCGCCGGCTACGTGCCGGAGCGCCTGTTGGCGGAGCGCTCCGTCAGCGTCAATACGGCGGCGGCGGGCGGCAACGCCAGCCTCATGACCATAGGTTGAGCCTGGTATAGGACAACCCTTGGGTATCCAAGGGTTATCTCCAATATCGGCAGAGGTTGCACTGGCACGAAAATTCGGTCGCACCTCAAATCCGGAAGTCGCAACCCGGCTTCCGGATTTTGCAGAACATGCACACGCAAGCTTCCGCCATATCGGACTTGCTAGTAGTGAAAAACCAAAAGCCTGGTTAAAAGCTCAGGTATAACAAGGTCTTAAGTCCGACACTCGGAGGATACCCATGAAGTTCCGCACCACTTTGAAGCTTCTCGCCGCCAGCATCGCCGCCGCCGGCATGGCCGCCTCCGCGCAGGCTGCCGACGTCAAGTTCGGTTTTGCCGCGCCGCTCACCGGTCCGCAATCGCACTATGGCGAGGACATGCAGAACGGCCTGAACCTGGCCCTGGAAGAAGCCAACAAGAAGGGCATCAAGGTCGACGGCGAAACCGCCAAGTTCGTGCTGGTGTCGCGCGATGACCAGGCCGATCCGCGCGTCGGCGTGCAGGTTGCCCAGCAGCTGGTCGACCAGGACGTGGTCGGCATCCTGGGCCACTTCAACTCGGGTACGACCATCCCCGCTTCGCGCGTCTACCATGAAGCCGGTCTGCCCCAGATCGCCATGGCGACCTCGCCGGAGTACACCAAGCAAGGCTACGAAACCACCTTCCGCATGATGACCAGCGACACCCAGCAGGGCGCCGCGGTCGGCAAGTTCATGGTGGAAAGCCTGAAGGCCAAGAAGGTCGCCATCATCGACGACCGCACCGCCTACGGCCAGGGCCTGGCCGACGAGGTCGAGAAGGCGGTCAAGGCCGCTGGCGGCCAGGTCGTGCGCCGCGAGTACACCACCGACAAGGCCAACGACTTCACCGCCATCCTGACCAACATCAAGGGTTCGGCGCCCGACGCCATCTTCTACGGCGGCCTGGACGCGCAATCCGGTCCGATGAAGCGCCAACTGGCTACCCTGGGCCTGAAGGCGCCGCTGGTTTCGGGCGAAATGACGCGCAGCGACACCTTCATCAAGCTGGCCGGCGACGCCGCCGACGGCACCTACGCCTCGCTGGCCGGCGTGCCGCTGGACAAGATGGCCGCGGGCAAGGACTTCGAGCAGCGCTACCAGGCCCGCTTCAAGAAGGCCCCCGGCGTCTACGCTCCCTACGCCTATGACGGCGCCTGGAACATGATCGCCGCCATCGAGCAGGCCGGCTCGGCCAAGCCCGAGAAGTACCTGCCGGCCCTGGCCAAGCTGAACCGCAAGGGCGCCACCAGCGAGCACATTTCCTACGACGCCAAGGGCGACCTGAAGGAAATCTCGGTCACCATCTACGAAGTCAAGAACGGCAAGTGGGAGATGGTTGAGACGATGGTCAGCCAAGCCAACTAAGGCGGCTGGACCGGGGCGGGGAGGCGGCTGAGCGCCGCGTCCCGCCCGTATTGCAGCGTGCGCGCCGTCAGGCGCGTGCCACGCGCGGCGCCGTGGCAGGCCCGAGGGCCGTCACCGCAAGGTCCGCGCGATTTTTCCAGGCTTATTCAGCGGCCCCTATGGATATCTTCATTCAACAACTGATTAACGGCGTCACGCTAGGCAGCGTGTACGCCCTGGTCGCCCTGGGCTACACCATGGTGTACGGCATCATCGGGCTGATCAACTTCGCCCATGGCGACGTCGTCATGATCGGCGCGATGGCGGCGACCACCATCGCCATCTCGCTGGTGGGCGGCGATCCTTCCACGTCCGCCTTCGTGGTGCTGGGCGTCGGCCTGCTGGTGTCCGTGCCGCTGTGCATGGCCGTGGGCTGGACCGCCGAGCGCGTGGCCTACCGGCCGTTGCGGCGCGCGCCGCGCCTGGCTGCCCTGATCACAGCCATCGGCGTGTCCATCATCCTGCAGAACGTGGCGATGATGGGCTGGGGCCGCAACTACCTGAACTTCCCGCAGGTGCTGTCGCCGCAGGTATTCGAGATTGCTGGCGCGCGCATGAGCTCGCTGCAGATTGCCATCGTGGTGATCGCGGCGCTGATCATGGGCGGACTGCTGGCCGTGGTGCACAAGACCCGCCTGGGCACGGCGATGCGCGCCACCGCGCAGAACCGCGAAGTGGCCGGGCTGATGGGCGTGAACATCAACACGGTCATTTCGGCGGCGTTCCTGATCGGCTCGGCGCTGGCCGCGGTGGCCGGCATGATGGTCGCCACCTACTACGGCGTGTCGCAATACACCATGGGCTTCATGCTGGGCCTGAAGGCCTTCACGGCCGCGGTGCTGGGCGGCATCGGCAATCTGGTAGGCGCCATGGCGGGCGGCCTGTTGCTGGGCATCATCGAATCGCTGGGCGCCGGGTACATCGGCGACCTGACCGGGGGCTTCCTCGGCAGCCACTATCAGGACGTGTTCGCGTTCTTCGTGCTGGTGCTGGTGCTGATCTTCCGTCCGTCCGGCCTGCTGGGCGAGCGCGTGGGAGACCGGGCATGAACGCAACCCTGAAAAGCAGCGGGTTCTCCACCCGCAACCTGATCGGCATCGCGCTGATCGGCGTGGTGCTGGCGGTGCTGCCCTTCGTGATCGGCATGGCCGGGCAGAGCTGGGTCCGCATCCTGAACTTCGCGCTGTTGTACGTGATGCTGTCGCTGGGCCTGAACATCGTGGTGGGCTTCGCGGGCCTGCTGGACCTGGGCTACATCGCGTTCTACGCGGTGGGCGCCTACACCTGGGCGTTGCTGGCATCGCCCCATTTCGGCCTGCACCTGCCGTTCTGGGCGATCCTGCCGATCGCGCTGGCGGTGGCCTGCCTGTTCGGCGTGCTGCTGGGCGCGCCCACGCTCAAGCTTCGAGGGGACTATCTGGCCATCGTGACGCTGGGCTTCGGCGAGATCATCCGCATCTTCCTGAACAACCTGAACGCGCCGGTCAACATCACCAACGGACCGCAGGGCATCAACCGCATCGACACCTTCAAGGTCGGCGAGTTCGCCTTCGGCCGCACGGAAAGCCTGCTGGGCCTGCGCGTGACGGGACCCGAAAAGTATTACTACCTGCTGCTCGCGGTGACGCTGATCATCATCGTGGTCTGCGTGCGCCTGCAGAATTCGCGCATCGGCCGCGCCTGGGAAGCGATCCGCGAAGACGAGATCGCGGCCAAGGCCATGGGCATCAATACCCGCAACATCAAGCTGCTGGCGTTCGCGATGGGCGCGTCCTTCGGCGGCGTGGCGGGCGCCTTGTTCGCCTCGATGCAGGGCTTCGTCAGCCCCGAGAGCTTTTCGCTGATGGAATCCATCTCGATCCTGTGCATGGTGGTGCTGGGCGGCATGGGCCACATCCCGGGCGTGATCCTGGGCGCGTTGATCCTGGCCGCGCTGCCCGAGTTCCTGCGCGCGGTGGTCGAACCGGTGCAGCACATGCTGTTCGGCGCCGTGGTGCTGGACCCCGAGGGCATACGCATGCTGCTGTTCGGCCTGGCCATGGTGTGCGTGATGCTGTTCCGTCCGGCCGGCCTGTGGCCGTCGGCGGTGCGCAAGCGTGAACTTGCAACCAAGACCCAGGGAGGCGGAGCATGAGCAAACTGCTGCAAGCCCAGGGACTGGGCAAGCGCTTCGGCGGCCTGCAGGCGCTGTCGGACGTCAGCTTCGACATCGAGCAAGGCGAGATCTACGGCCTGATCGGCCCGAACGGCGCGGGCAAGACCACGCTGTTCAATGTGCTCACCGGCCTGTACATCCCGGAAGAGGGCAGCTGCACGTTCAACGGCGAGTCCATGTCCGGCAAGAAGCCGCATGAAGTCGCCTATGCGGGCCTGGCGCGCACCTTCCAGAACATCCGCCTGTTCGCCAACCTGAGCGCGATCGAGAACGTGATGATCGGCCGCCACATGCGCACCAAGTCGGGCGTATTGGGCGCCGTGTTGCGCACGCGCGGCACGCGGGCCGAAGAGGCCGCCACCGAAGCGCGGGCGCAGGAACTGCTGGACTACGTAGGCATCGGCCATCGCGCCAACGACGTGGCGCGTTCGTTGCCCTACGGCGACCAGCGGCGCCTGGAGATCGCGCGGGCGCTGGCCACCGATCCCAAGCTGCTGGCGCTGGACGAACCGGCGGCCGGCATGAACGCATCGGAAACCGTGGTGCTGCGCAAATTGGTCGAGAAGATCCGCGCCGACGGCATCACCGTGCTGCTGATCGAGCACGACATGAAGCTCGTCATGGGCCTGTGCGACCGCGTGCTGGTGCTCGAATACGGCAAGGTGCTGGCCATGGGCAAACCCGCCCAGGTGCAGCGCGATCCCAAGGTCATTGAAGCGTATCTGGGCGCAGGCGCCGCGCAGGATCCGCAGATTCATCAGGAGCGCCCGGCATGACGGCAGCATCCCAACCCCTACTGGAATTGCGGGGCCTGCAGGTTTCTTATGGCGGCATCCGCGCGGTGCGCGGCATCGACCTGCGCGTGGACCAGGGCGAACTGGTTTGCCTGATCGGCGCCAATGGCGCCGGCAAGAGCACGACGCTGCGCGCCATCTGCGGACTGGTGCCGCTGGCGGGCGGTGAAGTGGTCTACGGCGGCCAGTCCGTCGGCGGCCAGAAGTCGCATGAGCTGGTGCGCCGCGGTCTGGTGATGGTGCCGGAAGGGCGCGGCATCTTCGGCCAGCTCACGATCGAGGAAAACCTGGCGATGGGGGCCTATATCCGTCGCGATGCGGCCCAGATCCGCCAGGACACCGACCGCGTCTTCACGCTGTTCCCGCGCCTGGCGGAGCGCCGCAAGCAGGCGGCCGGCACGCTGTCCGGAGGCGAGCAGCAGATGGTGGCGATGGGGCGCGCGATGATCGCGCGCCCCAAGCTGCTGTTGCTGGACGAGCCTTCGATGGGCTTGGCGCCGCTGATGGTGGAGAAGGTCTTCGAGGTGGTACGCACCATCGCCAGCGAAGGCGTCACCATCCTGCTGATCGAGCAGAATGCGCGCCTGGCGCTGGAAAACAGCCATCGCGGCTACGTGATGGAATCGGGCGAGATCATCCTGTCTGGTCCGGCCGGCGACATGTTGCACGATCCCAAGGTGCGGGCGGCCTATCTGGGCGAGTCCGAGTAGGGCGCGGCCGGGATCTTTGGGGCGGGCGCGGCAGGGCTTCGAGCTTGCCGACGCCAGGGTTCTTGAGCCGCCGAGGCTGCCCTGCGTCATTCCGATGCTCGCCCCGGTGGGGCTGCGCTTCGGATGACTCCGGGGTCCTCGGCTGGCAGTCGCTTAATGCGCTGGCTTTGGACCCCGTTCATGGGCAGACATCGTGAGACGGTGGCCGGGCGGAGGGATCCGAAGCGCAGCCCCGCCGGGGCGAGCATCGGAATCCCGCAGTCCGGACGCCGGCGGCTCAAGAACCCTGCCGCACAAAAGAACCCAGCCTCACAAAGCCGCAGCGGCAGGGCTCCGAGCTTGCGGATGTCAGGGTTCTTTAGCCGCCGAGGCTGCCCTGCGCCATTCCGATGCTCGCCCCAATGGGGCTGCGCTTCGGATGGCTCCGGGCCGCCTCGGCTGGCAGTCGCCTAATGCGTTGGTTTCGGACCCGTTCATGGGCAGATGCCGTGAGCCGGTGACCGGACGGAGGGATCCGAAGCGCAGCCCCACCGGGGCGAGCATCGGAATCCCGCAGTCCGGACGCCGGCGACTCAAGAACCCCAGCCGTACAAAACCGAACGTCAGCAATTCAGCCAAAAACGTCCTAAGCCGGCGCGCGTTCACGGTCCACGGCCGCGACCACGCCCGCATCGATCAGCGCTTCGATTTCCTTGGCGTTGTAGCCGAACTCTCCCAGAATCGCGATGCTGTCCTCGCCCAGCCGCGGCGCCGCGCGGTGGTATTGCGCGGGCGTGGCCGACAGCTTCACCGGCATGCCTACCGTGCGCACCGTGCCCGCGACCGGGTGCTCCTGTTCCACCACCATGCCGCGCGCCAGCGTCTGCGGATGCGATAGCGCCTGGGCGATGGAATGCACAGGGCCCGCAGGCACGCCGGCCGTGTCGAATACGTCCAGCCACTCCTCCGCGCTGCGCGTCTTGAGGATGGCGGACATATCCTCTACCAGTTGATCGCGGTTCTGCATGCGGTCGCGATTGCGGGCGTAGCGGGCATCCTCGGCCCATTCCGGCTTGCCCAGCGCCTGGGTGATGCGCTGCCAGTTCTTCTCGTTGGCGCCGCCGATGATGATCCAGTCGGTCGCGGTGGGGAAGGCCTGGTAGGGCGCGCTCAGCACGTGCGCCGAACCCGTGGGGCCGGGGGACACGCCGCTGCCGAAGTAGATGGCGGCGTGCCAGTACAGCTGCTGCAGGCTGGCTTCCAGCAATGAAGTTTCCACGATCTGGCCTTCGCCCGTGCGCTGCTTGTGCTGGTAGGCCGCCAGCACGCCGAAAGCCGCCAGCAAGCCGGCGTTGATGTCCGCGACGGAGTTGCCGGTGCGCAGCGGCGGCCCGCCCGGTTCCCCGGTGATCGCCATCAGGCCGGAGAAGCCCTGCGCCACGAGGTCGAAGCCGCCCTTGTCGGCATAGGGGCCGGTGGTGCCGTAGCCCGACACCGCGCAATAGATCAGGCCCGGGTTTTCCTGGCGCAGCCGGTCGTAGCCCAGGCCCAGCTTTTCCATCGTGCCCTTGCGGAAGTTCTCGGTCACCACGTCGGCGTCGCGGATCATGCGCAGCAGGACCTTCTTGCCCTCCGGATGCTTCAAGTCCAGCGCGATGGCGCGCTTGTTGCGGTTGAGCATGAGATAAGGCGCCGAGATGCCGTTGATCTGCGGGTCCCGGTACTGGCGCGAATCGTCGCCGCCGTCGATCTTCTCGACCTTGATGACGTCGGCGCCCATGTCGGCCAGCATCATGCCGCAGGTCGGGCCGGCCATGATCTGCGACAGCTCGATCACGCGCATGCCGGAAAGGGCGCCGGCGGGGCGCTGGGTATCGTTATGCATGAGTCCTCCTTGCATGGGGTTCAGCGGGCGTTGAATTGCGGCTTGGCCTTGGCCAGGAAGGCCTGGTAGCCCGTGCGGAAATCCTCGGTGTCGAAGCAGTCGAAGGCTTCGTCGCGGTCGGCGTCGGTCAGGGCTTTGCCCTGCACCAGATTGCGGATGAACTTCTTGTGCCAGCGCGCGACCAGCGGCGCGCCGTCGGCGATGCGGCGGGCGGCGGCCTGGGCTTCGGAGGCGACCTGATCGTCGGGCGCCACGCGCGTGACCACGCCCAGGCGCAGCGCTTCCTGCGCGTCGAAGATGGTGCCTTCCAGCAGCACCTGCAGCGCGGCGGTCGGGCCCACCAGGCGCACCAGCGGCGCCAGTTCCGAGTACGACATCACCAGCCCCAGGTTCTTGATGGGCACGCCGAAGCGCGAACTCTGGCCGCAGATGCGGATGTCGGCCAGGCTGGCGATCTCCAGCCCGCCGCCCACGCAGATGCCGTGTATCTGCGCTACCACCGGATGGCGGCAGTTGCCGATGGCTTCTATGGTCCGGCGCATCACGGCGCCGTACTCGATGGCCTGGCGCTTGTTGCTGCGCGCGGTCTCGAATTCGCTGATGTCATTGCCCGGGGAGAAGGCCTTTTCGCCCGCGCCGCGCAGCAGCACGCAGCGCACGCTGTCGTCGGCGTCCAGCTCCAGGAAGGCGTCGCCCAGCAGCCGCCAGCTGTCTATGGTGAAGGCGTTGAGCTTTTCCGGGCGGTTCAGCACCACGGTCGCGATGTCGCCGTCGCGCTGGCACAGGATGGGGGAGGTGTCGGAAGTGGGGGTAGCGCTCATGGTGTTCCTTTGCGTGGGCGGGGGCGCACCCCCGCCGGGTTGCTGCGGGCTTACTGCTTGGTCAGGCCCAGGCTGGCGGTGAGCTTGCCGTACTTGCTCCATTCGTCCTGGACGTAGCTGGCGAAGGCCGCGGGGGTGGCCGGACCGCCACCCAGTTCCATGCCCTGGTCGGCCAGCTTGGCCTTGATCTCGGGATCGGCCAGCGTCTGGCTGAGCGCCTGGTCGAGCTTGTCCAGCACCGGCTTGGGCAGCTTGGCCGGGGCCAGCACCGCATACCACTGCACGATGTCCAGACCCTTGATGCCGGACTCGGCCAGCGTCGGCACGTCGGGCAGGCGCTTGCTGCGTTCGGTGCTGGTCACAGCCAGCGGCCGCAACTTGCCGGCCTGGATCTGGTTGATGGCGCCGGGCAGGGTGTCGAAGTTCATGTCCACGCTGCCGCCCAGCAGGTCGGTCATGGCCTGGCCGCTGCCCTTGTACGGCACGTGCTCCATGCTGACGCCCGCGATCTGAGAGAAGCGCGCGGCGCTCAGGTGTTGAGGGCTGCCCATGCCGGAGGAGGCGTAGGTCAGCTGCTTGGGTTTGGCGCGGGCGTCGTCCACCAGGTTCTGCACGCTGGCGTAGCTGTGCTTGGCCGGATTGACCACCAGCACGTTGGGCACCGACCCGATGTAGCGCACCGGCGTGAAGTCCTTGATCGGGTCGACGCTGGACTGCACCACATAGGGCGCGGCGACGGTGGACTGCATATTGGCCAGCAGCAGCGTGTAGCCGTCCGGATCGGCCTTGGCCACGAAGTCGGCCGCGATCAGGCCGGAAGCGCCGGGCTTGTTCTCGACCACGACCTGCTGGCCCAGCAGCGCCGACAGGCGCGCGGACAGGATGCGCGCCGATACGTCGGTGCCGCCGCCGGGCACGAAACCGACGATCAGGCGTACCGGCCGTTCCGGCCATTTGGATGCGTCCTGCGCCAGGGCGGGACTGGCGGCGGCCAGGCCGGCGGTCAACGCCAGGGCGCCGGCCCAGGCGCGAGCGTGCTTGTGCATGTGGGTCTCCTTTGGTGGTTGTCAGCCTGCCCGCGTGTTGCTTGATCTATGATGGGGTCAGGTTGGTATGCCTTTGGTGTTTGGTATACCAGATACAAAAATAGTCGAAATAGCGAGTGGCAACAACTCATGGCTAACCCTGAAGTTATGGACCAGTCCGTCCCCGATTTGGCCATTCATCACCCCACGCTGCCGGCCGTGGTGGCGGAAAAATTGCGGCAGCTCATCATCGACGGCACCTTCAAGCCGGGCACCTGGCTGAACGAGCGGGACCTGTGCGACCAGTTGAAGATTTCACGCACGCCGCTGCGCGAGGCCTATCGCATGCTGGCTTCCGACGGCCTGGTGACTCTGCAGCCCAAGCGCGGCGCGATGGTGATCGAGTTGTCGGCCGACGATGTCGAGAACATCTTCGATGTGCTGTCGGTGCTGGAGGGGCTGGCGGTGCGCAGTGCCGCCGAACGCGCCACGGACGCGGAACTGGCGCATATCGCACAATTGCACGCGCAGATGCTGCAAGGGTATGAACAGCGCGACATCCGCGCGTATTTCGCGGCCAGCATGGGCACGCATATCGCCATCAACCGGGCGGCCCACAACCCGGCGCTGACGCATTCGTATGACCGCTTGAACCTGCAGGTGCAGGCGTTGCGCTACAAGTCGAACTTCGATATCGACGAATGGACGGCGGCGGTGGCCGACCACGAGGCCTTCGTGCAGGCGCTGATGCAGCGCGACGGCGAGCTTGCGGAGTCGCTCATCCGCAGGCATGTGGGCAGCAAGAAGACCTACAACCTGCGCGGGCGCGGGGCCCAAGGCTTGAAGTGAGCTGTCATCGGCGCGGACGGCGCGGGCCCAGGGCTCGGCCGCCCGCCCGCCCGCTGGCGCGCTCAGGCCGGCTGCGCCACCACGCGCTTCCTGCCTATCATCAGCGCAATGACGGCGGCGATCAGGCCCGTCATGCCGGAGATGACGAAGGCCATCAGATAGCTGCCCTGGGCTTCGCGCACGGCGCCCGCCATCCAGGCGGCGCTGGCGGCGCCCAGTTGGTGGCCGGCGACGATCCAGCCGAACACGATGGACGCGTCGCGCTCGCCGAAGGCTTCGGTCGTCAGGCGCAGCGTGGGCGGCACCGTGGCGATCCAGTCCAGGCCGAAGAAGATGGCGAAGATCGACAGGCTGTAGAACGAGAAGTCGGAATAGGGCAGGTAGATCAGCGACAGTCCGCGCAGGCCGTAGTAGACGAACAGCAGCTTGCGTGGGTCGTAGCGGTCGGTGAGCCAGCCGGACGCCGTGGTGCCGATCAGGTCGAAGATGCCCATCAACGCCAGGAGGCCCGCGGCCTGCACCTCGGGCATGCCGTGGTCGCCGCAAAGCGCGATCAGGTGCGTGCCGACCAGGCCGTTGGTGGTGAATCCGCACACGAAGAAGGTCGCGAACAGGAACCAGAACGTGCGGGTGCGCGAGGCCCGGGCCAGCGCGCCGAAGGTGGCCGCCAGCATGCCGGTGCGCGGCGCGGCGGGCGGGGGCGGGGCATGCGGATCGCTGCCGTAGGGGACCAGCCCGACGCTGGCAGGCCGGTCCGGCACCAGCCACCAGGCCAGCGGTACCAGCGCCGCAGCAGCAGCCGCGACCGTCCACACCACGCGCGTCCAGTCGCCCGACGAGGCCAGCGCGGCCAGCACCGGCAGGAACACCAGCGTGCCGGTGGCGGAACTGGCGGTCAGCAGGCCCATCATCACGCCGCGGTGCTTGGTGAACCAGCGGTTGACGACGGTGGCGCCCAGCACCACGGCGACCGCGCCGGACCCCAGGCCCGAGAACACCCCCCAGGTCAGCAGCAGATGCCAGGACTGGGTCATGAAGGCGCTGGCCGCGCTGGACGCAGCCATCAGCATCAGCGCGCCGATCAGCACGCGCCGCAAGCCAAAGCGCTCCATCGCGGCGGCCGCGAACGGTCCCACCATGCCATACAGGAAGATGCCGACCGCGGCGGCCAGCGAGATGGTGCTGCGGCTCCAGCCAAAGGTTTCTTCCAGAGGCACCAGCAACACGCTGGGCGAGGAACGCAGGCCGGCGGATACCAGCAGGGACAGGAAAATCACCGCGACGACGACAAAAGCGTACTTCTGGCCGGCGCGCCGGAAAGGGACGGGAGGGTGGGCTATACTCATGTTACTGACCGGTACGTATTGGGGTTTGCGAATAGTACGTACCGGTCAGTAACATCGTCAAGCGATTTTTAGTCGATCCGTCATCCGGAAAGGAGCCCATCCATGGCCAGTAAAACCTCGAGCGCCGATCGGCCCGCATCCAAGCCGCCGCTGGCGGCCGAGCGCATCCGCAAGACCGCGCGCGAAATGTTCTACCGGGACGGCATCCGGGCGGTGGGCGTGGACGCCATCGTCAGCGAAGCGGGCGTGACCAAACCCAGCCTGTACCGCAGCTTTTCGTCCAAGGACGAGCTTGCGGCGGCCTATCTGCGCGACTATGACGCTGAGTTCTGGGCGCGTTTCGACGCGGCCTGCGCGGCGCATCCGGGCGATCCCCGGGCCCAGATCCTGGCCTACCTGACCGGCCTGGGCGTGCGCGCGGTGCAGAGCGGCTACCGGGGCTGCGGACTGACGAACGCGGCGGTGGAATACCCCGAGGCCGGTCATCCCGCCCGCGCCGTGGCGGTGGAACACAAGGCCGAGCTGCGGCGGCGCCTGGCCGCCATGGCGGCGGAAATGGGGGCGGCCGATCCCGACGCGCTGGGCGATGGCCTGTTGCTGTTGTTCGAAGGGGCCTTCGTCTCCAGCCAGCTATTTGGCGAAGGCGGGCCAGCCGGCCGGGTCGCGCAGATGGCGGACATGCTGATCCAGGCGCATCTCGCACAGCCCTGACGGGCGTCTTCGGAAGGGGCAGCACAAGAAAGGTGCAGGCAGCAGTGCACATGTGCACCATTTTCGGTGTTTGTACCCATTGCGCAACGCACAAAAAAATGGTTAAGAAATTTATTGCGGCGCAGCAAGCACAGGTCTAAGATGGACTCGTGTTGTTCCACATCGCTTTCTCAAGGAGAGAACCATGAGCGATACCGCGCTGAAGAATGCCCGCATGTCGGATGAGCTGGAACGTACCCTGATCCATGACGCGATCATCGCGGAAAGCCTGTCCGGCCACTCGTCCGGCTCGCGGTGGCTGCGCCTGAAAGTGCGCCTGGCCGCCTTCGGCGGCGCCGTGGGCGAGGTGTTGCATGACATGGACGCCGGCCGCCGCCAGCACCCCGTGGTCTCCGCCTACCACTGAGCCCGATAGCGGGTACGAGAAAAACGCCAGCATCGCTGGCGTTTTTTTATTCCAGGCTATCCCTGGGGCTCAGACCAGCATGTCCGCCACCAGATAGCCATCCAGCAGCAGGATGCCGACCGTGGCCGCAACCGCGGCCCAGGCCCAGGCGCCGCGCAACACGTACTTGCCCATCAGGCTCTTGCGGCAAGCCAGCAGCACCAGCGGCCCCAGCGCGAAGGGCAGGGCCAGGCTCAGGATGACCTGGCTCAGCACCAGCAGGCCGTCCGGATCCTGGCCGCCGGTGAAGGCCAGCAGGCCGACCGCCGCGGCGCCCGCCACCAGCCGCGTCGCCAGCGCGCGGCGGCGGTCCGACCAGCCGCTGCCCACCTGGAAGCCCTGGGACAGGATGCGTCCGGCCAGCACGCCGGTGATGGTGGAGCTTTGGCCCGCGGCATACAGCGCCACGGCGAACACGATGGCCGCGCCGATGCCCAGGGTCTGGCCGATCACGGCATGCGCGTCGTCCAGGCTGGACACGATGATGCCCGAGCCCGACAGCGAGGCGGCGGCGACGATCATGATGGCGGCGTTGATCAGCATGGCCAGGCCCAGCGACACGACGGTGTCGTTGCGCGCCACGCGCATGGCCAGGTCGCGGGCGCTGGGCGGCAATTGCTGCGCACGCTGCGCGAGCGATCCGGAATGCAGGTACAGGTTGTGCGGCATCAGGGTCGCGCCAAGTATCCCCAGCGCGATCAGGAAGCCCTGCGGGTCGCGCAGCGCGCGGCCGGTCTGCGTGACGCCGTGCGCCACTTCCGTCCAGGCCGGGTTGGCCTTGAACAGCAGGAACACGAAGGACATGGCGACCACCGACAGCAGCAGGGCAATGAAGCGCTCGTGCTTGTCGGCGTTGCCGCGCGTCAGCGCCAGCACGGCGAACGTGCCGACGCCGGTCACCGCAACGCCCGCGATCAGCGGCAGCCCGAAGAGCAGGCGCAGCGCGATTGCGCCGCCGATGAGTTCGGCCAGGGCAGTCGCCAGGATCGCCGCCTCGCCGGCCAGCCAGGCGGCCTTGGCCAGGCGCGGCGACAGGTGGCGGGCCGTCAGCGTGGCCAGGTCCTGCCCCGTTGCCAGCGCCAGGCGCGACACCAGGATCTGGAAGCCCAGCGCCAGCAGCGCCGAGGTGATGACGACCAGCAGCAACCCGTAGCCGAAGCCGCTGCCGCCCGCGATGTCGGTGGCCCAGTTGCCCGGATCGATATAGCCCACGGCCACCAGGATGCCGGGGCCGGCGATGCGGCGCAGGCCCGCCGATACTTGGACGTCCTGCGCCAGCGCGGTCCTGCCGCCGGATATCGCGTAGATGAATTGGCCCATGCTCGCTCCTGAGAATGATTCTCATCATCCTCTTGGGGGGCGGCATCGTCAAATTGATTTTGGGCAAGCAGGGGATAGGGCGGCCCAATGGCGCCATCCTTCTCGGACGGGCCATGGGCTGCACCGGGGATCAGGACTTGAGCTTGGCGTCCATGGAGATCTTGGCGTTCAGCACCTTGGACACGGGGCATCCTTTTTCCGCCTTGCGGGCCGCGTCCTCGAAGGCCTGGGCGCTGGCGCCGGGAATGACGGCTTCCACCGTCAGATGGACAGCGGTGATGGCAAAGCCGTCATCCACCTTGTCCAGCGTGACTTCGGCCTTGGTGTCCAGGCTTTGCGCGACCATGCCTGCTTCGGACAGGATGTTGGACAGGGCCATGGTGAAGCAGCCGGCGTGAGCCGCGCCCAGCAATTCCTCGGGATTGGTGCCCGGGGTGTCGCCGAAGCGGGTGTTGAAGCCGTAGGCCTGTTCCTTGAGCGCGCCGCTCTGCGTGGAGATCGTGCCCTTGCCGGTCTTCAGGTCGCCCGACCAGTGGGCGGTTGCGGTTTTCTTCATGCGTGACTCCTGTAGAAGGACCGCGCCCGTCGCGCGCGCGGCCGGTGTGGGAGGGCGCGGGCCGCCCGCTGGGGGCGGGGCGCGCTGCCTGGAATGGCATGAACGATGATAAGGCGGCTGCGGGCGCCAGGCGCGGAAAGCGTCTGCGCGCAACGGCAAGCCTATGTAACCGCAGACCAGCTTTCTTGATGCGCGTCGCAAGGCGGCACGCGGCCATCAGGCAAAATACAGGCATCTGCTCACACCTCGCCGAGAACTGCTGTCATGTCTTACAAGCTCGTCCGCTACGCCTGCGCCATTGCGCTGGCCGTCCCCGCCTTGTCCGCCCAGGCTGAAATCGTCATCGGCGTGGACGTGTCCACCACCGGTCCGGCCGCGGCCATCGGCATCCAGACCAATAACGCGATCCGCTTGTGGCCGGCCACGCTGGGCGGCGAACCGGCCCGCTACGTGGTGCTGGACGACGGTACCGACGTCAGCCGCGCGGTGAAGAACATGCGCAAGCTGACCTCGGAAGACAAGGTCGACGCCATCGTCGGCCCCAACACCACGGCCGCCGCGCTGGCCGGCCTGGACGTGCTGGCCGAAACCGGCACGCCCATGATTGCGCTGGCCGCCTCCAGCGTCATCGTCGAGCCGCTGTCCGATCCGAAGCGCGCCTGGGCCTTCAAGATGCCGCAGAACGATTCGTTGATGGCCACCGCGCTGGTCACGGACATGAAGAAGAAGGGTCTGAAGAACGTGGCTTTCATCGGCTTCGCGGATTCCTACGGCGACAGCTGGTGGAAGGAGTTCACCGCCGCTGCCGGGACCGACCTGAAGATCGTGGCGCAGGAGCGCTTCCAGCGCACCGACGCGTCGGTGGTCGGACAGGTGCTGAAGGTCATCGCCGCCAAGCCGGACGCCGTGCTGATCGCCGGCGCCGGCACCCCGTCTGCCTTGCCGCAGAAGACGCTGCTGGAACGCGGCTACACCGGCGCCATCTACCAGACGCACGGCATAGGCACGCTGGAATTCCTGCAGGTCGGCGGCGCGGACGTGGAGGGAACCCTGTTCCCCACCGGCCCTGGCGTGGTGGCGCGCGAGCTGCCCGACGACAACCCGGTCAAGAAGGTGGCGGTGGCCTTTGCCGACAAGTACGAAGCGCGCTACGGCGCCAACACGCTGACCCAGTTCGCGGGCGACGCCTATGGCGCCTGGATGCTGCTGGACTCGGCGGTGGCGCGGGCGCTCAAGACCGGGGCCAAGCCTGGTACGCCGGAATTCCGCGCGGCGCTGCGGGATGCTCTGGAAAACACGCGCGACCTGGTCGTGCCCAATGGCGTGCTCAACATCACCAAGGACAACCACCAGGGTTTCGACGAGCGCGCCCGCGTCATGGGCATCGTCCGGAACGGCCGTTTTTCCTACGCGGAATAAGTGGGGACATATAAGTCTACGATTCGTAACTTGTCCTGACGCCCATAGGGCGGCGAAGCAAAAAGCAGGCTGCGGCCTGCTTTTTTTCGGGCATATGATTCGTGTCGAAATCATTTAATAGCGTATTATTTTTAGTGAATCCATATACCTCGAAATAAATACAGGAGAAACTGCCATGAGCCTGATCCGATCCAGACGTATGCTGGCCGCCTTGAGCCTGGGGGTGCTGGCGGCATGTTCCGACTCGGGATCCGACAAGGCTGCTCCGGCAGCGAATGCGCCCGCCGCGGCGTCCACCCTGGAAGCCGCCAAGGCCGCCGGCAAGATACGCATCGGCTACGCCAACGAAGCGCCGTTCGCCTTCATGGACAGCAAGGAAGCCAAGGTCACGGGCGAATCCGTGGAGATCGCCCGGGTGGTGCTCAAACGCATGGGCATCAACGAAGTGGAGGGCGTCCTGACCGAGTTCGGCTCGCTCATTCCGGGCCTGCAGGCCAAGCGCTTCGACATCATCGCCGCGGGCATGTACGTCACGCCCGAACGCTGCCAGCAGGTGGCGTTCTCGGACCCCACTTATGGGGTGGGCCAGTCCTTCCTGGTCAAGCAAGGCAATCCCAAGAATCTGCACAGCTATGAAGACGTGATGAAGAATCCCGACGCCAAGCTCGGCGTGGTGGTCGGCGCGATCGAAGCGGAGTACGCCTCCAAGATCAAGGTGCCGCCCGCCCAGGTGGTGGTGTTCCCGGATGCGGTCAGCGCGCTGTCCGGCGTGCAGGCGGGCCGCGCCGACGCCTATGCGGCCACGGCGCTCACGGTCAACGACCTGATGGGCAAGACCAGCGCGGCCAGCGGCCTGGAGAAGGCCGATCCGTTCAAGGATCCCGTCATCGACGGCAAGGACGTGCGCGGCTACGGCGCCTATGCCTTCCGCAGCGACGACAAGGCCTTTGCCGACGCCTTCAACGCTGAGCTGGCAAAGTTCATCGGCACCGAAGAACACCAGAAACTCGTGGCGCCTTTTGGCTTCACAGCAGAGGAACTGCCCAAGGGGGTCACGGCCGCCAAGCTGTGCGCCGGCCAGTAAGGGGGCGCGCATGCGGCTGATATCCGAACATTTCGCCGAGCTGGCGCCACCGCTCCTGCAGGGGCTGGCGGTGACCCTGGAGATCATGGCAGGCGCCGTGGTGCTGGCCGTTCCGCTGGCACTGGCCGCGGGCATCGGGCGCCTGTCGTCCGTGCGCCCGCTGCGCTGGATCGCGGCGGTCTACGTCGAGGTGTTTCGCGGCACTTCGGCCCTGGTGCAGCTCTTCTGGTTCTACTTCGTGCTGCCGCTGTTCGGCGTGCAACTGCCGGCCATGCTGGTGGGCATCGTGGTGCTGGCGCTGAACGCCGGCGCCTATGGCGCGGAAGTGGTGCGCGGCGCGATCCGCGCG
Organism: Achromobacter sp. ACM04; assembly: GCF_014851465.1. Classification (NCBI taxonomy): domain Bacteria; kingdom Pseudomonadati; phylum Pseudomonadota; class Betaproteobacteria; order Burkholderiales; family Alcaligenaceae; genus Achromobacter; species Achromobacter sp. ACM04. The sequence goes on along the minus strand of NZ_JACUZS010000001.1, from coordinate 1,899,248 downwards.
GTGCCGCCGGGCCAGCGCGAAGCCGGCATCGCGCTGAACCTGACGCGCGGCCAGATCATGCGCCGCATCGTGGTGCCGCAGGCCGTGCCGGCCATGCTGCCGCCTGCGGGCAACCTGTTGATCGAGCTGTTGAAGAACACCGCGCTGGTGTCCCTCATCACCATCACGGACCTGACCTTCCGCGGCCAGCTGCTGCGCAGCGAGACCCTGCGCACTACCGAGATCTTCACCCTGATGCTGCTGATGTACTTCGCCGTGGCGCTGCTGATCACGGCCGGCGTGCGTCTGCTGGAACGCAAGGTGCGCGTGCGATGAAGCCGGTATTCGATTGGTCCTTCGCCCTGGAGATCCTGCCCACGCTGGGCTCGGCGCTGGTCATCACGATCGAGGCCACGCTGCTGGGCATGCTGGTGGCTGTGACGCTGGGCCTGGTGTTGGCCTTGCTGCGGCGTTCGCGGCTGCGCATCGTGTCCCTGCCCACCGCCTTCGTGATCGAGTTCGTGCGCAGCACGCCTCTGCTGGTGCAGATGTACTTCCTGTTCTACGTGCTGCCGCTGACCGGCGTGCGGATGTCGCCGCTGGCCACCGGCATCACCGCGCTGGGCCTGCACTACGCGACCTATTGCGCCGAGGTCTACCGCGCCGGCATCGAAGCCGTGCCGCGCGGCCAATGGGAGGCCGCCACCGCGCTGAACATGTCGCGCTGGCGCACGGCCGTGGGCGTGGTGCTGCCGCAGGCGATTCCGCCGGTGGTGCCGGCGCTGGGCAATTACCTGGTGGCCATGTTCAAGGACACGCCGCTGCTGTCGGCGATCACCGTGGTGGAACTGCTGCAGCAGAGCAAGATGATCGGCTCTGCCACCTTCCGCTACACCGAGCCCCTGACCCTGGTGGGCCTGCTGTTCCTGGTGTTGAGCCTGGTGGCGGCCTGGGGCGTGCGCGGCCTGGAGGCCCGCCTGCAACGATATGGAGGAAAGCGATGAGCGCCAGCGTAAGCATCAAGAACCTGCGCAAGCAGTACGGAGAACTGGAGGTGCTGCGCGGCATCAACCTGGAGATACCGGCCGGCCAGACCGTGGCAGTGATCGGCCCCTCCGGCTCGGGCAAATCGACCTTGCTGCGCGTGCTGATGACGCTGGACCAGCCCACCAGCGGCGACATCGAGATCGACGGCGTGCCCATGTGGACCGACGCGCAGGGCCGCCCCGCCGGCCTCAATTCAGAGCATCTGCGCAAGGTGCGCGGCAAGATCGGCATGGTGTTCCAGCACTTCAACCTGTTCCCGCACATGACGGCGCTGGCCAATGCCATGGAGGCCCCGGTGCACGTGCTGGGCATGTCGCGCGACCAGGCGCGCGAGCGCGCCGTGGAATACCTGGAGATGGTCGGGCTGGGCGACAAGCTCGATGTCTATCCCGCGCAGTTGTCGGGCGGGCAGAAGCAGCGCGTGGGCATAGCGCGCGCGCTGGCCATGTGCCCCGACATCATGCTGTTCGACGAGGTGACTTCCGCGCTGGACCCGGAGCTGGTGGGCGGCATCCTGCAGATCCTGCGCGACCTGTCGGCCCGGCGCAGCATGACGATGATCATCGTCACCCACCAGATGAAGTTCGCAGAACGCAGCTCGGACCGGACCCTGTTCTTCGACGAGGGCAACATCGTCGAGGACGCCGAATCGGCGGTGCTGTTCAGCCAGCCCAAGGAAGCGCGCACGCGCCAGTTCCTGGATTCGGTGATCGAAGGGCAGTAGCGCGGCGCTTGCGTGCCAGCCTTGACCCCGCCCCGGGCTGCGGTATTCAGGTTCCCGGGCGGGTCGGGGCGCTATGCTGTCGCATCCCACGCCCCGGAGGCTCCAGCATGTCCCTGCTTTTCAGTCCCACGTCCATCGGCCAGCTGGAGCTGGCCAACCGCATCGTCATCGCGCCCATGTGCGAGTACTCGGCTGAGGAAGGCCTGGCGACCGACTGGCACATGATCCACCTGGGGCATCTGGCCTTGTCCGGCGCGGCGCTGCTGTTCGTGGAAGCCACCGCCGTGGAGCCCGACGGCCGCATCACCCCGGGAGACCTGGGCCTGTGGTCCGATGAAACCGAGGCGGCCATCGGCCGCGTCGTTGCAGCCATCCGCCGCTATGCGCCCATCAAGCTGGGCATACAGCTGGGCCACGCGGGCCGCAAGGCGTCCAGCGAAGCGCCCTGGAACGGCGGCCAACTGGTGCCGCCCGAGGCCGGCGGCTGGCAGGGCTGGGCGCCTTCGGCCGTGCCGCACAATGCGTCGGAACCTCCGCCCCACGCGCTGGACACGGCGGGTCTGGCCCGCGTGCGCGACGCCTTCGTGGCCAGCGCCAGGCGCGCCGTGCGGCTGGGCTTCGACGCGATCGAACTGCACGCCGCGCACGGCTATCTGCTGCATCAGTTCCTGTCGCCGCTGTCCAACCGGCGCGACGACGCCTACGGCGGTTCGCTCGAGAACCGCATGCGCTTTCCGCTGGAAGTCTTCCAGGCGCTGCGCGAGGCCATTCCGCCGTCGGTGACGCTAGGTGTGCGCGTGTCGGCCACCGACTGGGTCGAAGGCGGCTGGGACCTGGAACAGACCTTGGTCCTGGCGCAAGCCTTGAAGGAACGCGGCTGTGAATTCATAGACGTGTCCAGCGGCGGCGTCTCGTCCCAGCAGAAGATACCCGTGGGGCCGAACTACCAGGTGCCGTTCGCCGACGAAATCAAGCGCAAGGTGGGCATGCCGACCATCACGGTGGGCCTGATCACCGAGGCGCAGCAGGCCGAAGACATCCTGCAGAACGGCCAGGCCGACATGGTCGCGCTGGCGCGCGGCATGTTGTACGACCCGCGCTGGCCGTGGCACGCCGCGGCGCAACTGGGCGGCCAGGTCAGCGCGCCGCGCCAGTACTGGCGTTCGCAGCCGCGTGACCAGAAGGCGCTGTTTGGCGATACGCGCTTCGGACAACGCTAGGCGCAACCGGCAGGCTGGCAGCCTGCCGGACCCTGTTTATTGAGGCCGCCTGCCTTCGTAGGCGTTTTGCAGCAGCGCCCGCAAGGCCTCGCGTTCCAGCGGACGCGGATTGGGGTAGGGCGTCTGCATGGCGATGTCGCAGGCGCGGTCCAGGTCTTCCTGCCGCATACCGATGTCGCGCAATGCCGTGGGCGCGCCCAGCGTGCTGGCCAGATCGAATACGCCTGCCGCGGCAGCCGGCGCGCCCAGCGCCATGGCGATTCGTTCCATGGCCCGCGGCGCGGCCGCGGCGTTGTAGGCCAGGGCATGCGGCAGCACCACGGTGTGGACTTCCGCGTGCGGCAGGTTGAAGCTGCCGCCCAGCGTATGGCAGAGCTTGTGATGCAGCGCCATGCCCACGCTGCCCAGCACCGTGCCGCAAAGCCAGGCGCCGTAGAGCGCGTCGCTGCGCGCCTGCAGCAGGTCCGCGCCGCGGGCGCCGGCATGTATGGCGGGCAGCGCCTGGGCCAGCGCGCGTATGCCTTCCTGCGCCATCAGCTCCATGATGGGATTGCCGTCGCGCGCGTACAGACCCTCTGCCGCATGGGCGATGGCGTTGATGCCGCTGGTCACGCTCATCGACACCGGCAGCGACAGGCTCAGTTCTGGGTCGTACACCACGCTGCGCGGCAGCACCCGGTCATCCTTGCCGGTCTTCTTCAGGCCGCTCTCGGTGAGACCGTAGATCGGCGTCATCTCCGAGCCCGCATAGGTCGTGGGAACGGCAATGACCGGCAGGCCCGAGTCCAGCGCGATGGCCTTGCCCAGCCCGATGGTGGAGCCGCCGCCCACGGCCACCGCGCAATCGGCGCCCAGCTCGCGCGCCGCTTCCCGCGCCTGGCGCGCGATTTCCATCGGCACGTGCATCACGGCCTGGTCGAAGATCCCGGCAACCCGCGCTTCGCCCAGCAGCGCCGCGACCCGTTCGGCCTGCGCGCGCTGCGGCGGCGTGCAGAGCACCAGCGCGCGCTGCAGCCCCAGCGCATCGAGTTCGGCCGCCAGGCCGCCCAGGCTGCCCGGCCCGAAGACCACGCGCTGGGCGCGGCTGGCGTAGATGAAGGATTGCATGGCGTTCCCAGTCTGCATGTCGGTCATTGTGCAACGATTCCGCGGCTCTTGATGAGCTCGCCCCAGCGCTGGGACTCGGCCTGCACCAGCCGGTTCATGTCATCGCGGCCGCCGGCCACCACTTCGAATCCCGATTCGGTGATGCGTCCGGCCACGGCCGGGTCGCGCAGCGCGGCGATGGTGGCGTCGGCCAGCTTGTCCAGCGTCGCCGCCGGCGTCCTTGCGGGCGCCACCATGCCCACCCAGGAATAGATCTCGAAGCCCGGATAGCTCTCGGCGATGGCGGGCACGTCCGGCAGGGCCGCGACCCGCTTGGGCGCCGTCACCGCCAGCGCACGCAGCTTGCCGCTCTGGATGTGGGGCAGCACCAGCGGCAGGCTGGCGATGATGGACTCCACGTGTCCGCCCATCAGGTCCGATACCGCCGGGCCGCCGCCGCGGTAGGGCGTGTGGATGCCGCTGGTGCCCGCAGCCTGATGGAACATTTCAGCCGCCAGATGGTTGGAACTGCCCGCGCCGACCGAGGCGTAGGACACGCTGCCCTTCTTGCCGGCCGCGACGTAGTCGGCCAGCGTCTGGTATGGACCGCTGGCGGTCACGGCCAGCACCATGGGCGAGCGCACCATGTACGACACGCCCGTCAGGTCGCGCGCCGTGTCATAAGACAGCTTGGGGTAGATGTGCTGCTCGGTGGCGTAGGAATCGAACACCATTTCCACCGTGTAGCCGTCGGGCGCGGACTTGGCCACCAGCGCCGTGCCTATGGTGCCGCCGGCGCCGCCGCGGTTGTCGATGACCACCGTCTGGCCCAGCTTGTCCTGCAGCGCCTGCTGCACCTGGCGCGCCACCCGGTCCACGGTGCCGCCCGCAGCGAAGGGCACCACCACCGTTACCGGCTTGCTGGGATAGGAATCCGCCAGCGCGGGCAGGGCGGCAGCCCAGGCGCCTGCGGCGAGGGCGGCGCTGGCCAGCAGGGCGCGGGGCGAGCGGCGGGGGGCGTTGATCGGGGGCATGCGGGTCTCCTGGGCTTATCGTCGTTGTGTCCGGCCGTCTATCTTTGTCTAAATTGCCAAAGTGCGTCCATGCGCAGTATCGTAATTGCCAAATCTCCCAGGAAAGCTGGCGTGCCACGCCAAAGCCTTTTGCGCCACACGCACAAATGAAAACCGTCAAATTCGCGGAAAGCCTCTCCATCTTCGTCGACGTCGCCCGCGCCCAGAGCTTTTCCGAGGTGGCGCGCCGCCGGGGCATGGTGGCCTCGTCCGTGGCGCGGCAGATCGGCGCGCTGGAGTCCGAGCTCAAGGTGCCGCTGTTCGTGCGCTCGACCCGTGCATTGATGCCCACCGAGGCCGGCGAGGTGCTGTACGAGCGCGCCGTGAAGATCCTGCACGACATGACCGAGGCGCGTTCCGAGGTCATTTCGCTGGAGCAGACCGTGCAGGGCCTGTTGCGGGTCAGTTGCCTGCCGGCGTTCGCGCGGCGCTACGTGGTGCCCATGCTGCAACAACTGGGTGAACGCCATCCGCAATTGCAGGTGGAGCTGGAACTGACCGAGCGCGTGGTGGATCCGGTGGTCGAACGCATGGACGTGGTGGTGCGGGTGGGGCAACAGCCAGACAGCAGCCTGATCGGGCAACGCATCGGCAGCCATCGCTACCTGATCTGCGCCGCGCCCTCATACCTGGAACGCCATGGCGTACCGCGCACGCTGGCGGACCTGTCGCGCCATCGCCTCATCGACCGGCGCCACAGCACCAGCGTGCGCGGCTGGCGCGAACTGGGCGACGGCCAATGGGCCCAGGACGCCAGGTTCGTCCTGGAGTGCGACGACTGCGACGCGCGCCGGTTCGCGGCGCTGGAAGGGCTGGGCATCGCGCTCATGCCCAACTGGTCCGCGGGCGCGGACCTGGGCGCCGGCCGGCTGGTGCAGCTGACCTTGCAGGACGCCAGCCCGCCGCCCGAAAGCGGCATCTACCTGCTGCGCGCCATGCCGCGCGCCAATGCGCGCATCCGCGCCTTCACCGAACAATTGCGGCGGCAGATCGGCTCGCCTTCCGTGTGGGATGCGGCTATCGAGGGTGCGCGCGCGGCCTGAGAATCGCGTTCGCGGGGCGAGGTGGCTGCGGCAACGCCGCGCCTTACCTGGCATCGTGGAAGATGATGCCCAGCGTGTGCCGCTCTCCGTTGCGCAGCCGGCCGACCCCATGCCGCAGATTCGCGCGGTAATAGCCGCGCGCCGACCGCACCGGCCTGTGATTGACGGCAAGCACCACGGCATCGCCTTGCCGCAAGGGCACCACGTCGGCCCGTCCGGGTTGCTTGGGATTGCTTTCGGCCAGCAGCAGCTCTCCACCTTCGAAATCGCGTCCCGGCTCATTGAGCAGGAAGATGGCCTGGAACGGAAAGACATGGTCGCCGTACAGGTCCTGATGCAGGCAGCAGTAGTCGCCCGCCTGGTAGCGCAGCAGCAGCGGCGTGGGCCGGCGCTGTCCGGCGGCGTGGCAGATACTCCGGAATTCTTCATGCGTTCCGGGAAAGCGCGCTTCGAGGCGCATGGCCGCATGCCAGCGGTTGGCGATGGGCGCCAGGCGTGGATAAAGCGACTGCCGCAAGCTTGCGACGATATCCGGCAGCGGATAGCTGAAGTATTTGTACTCGCCGCGGCCGAACGCATAGCGTTCCATCACGATGCGGCTGCGAAAGCGCGTTTCGTCGCCGTAGCCGGTCGCAAGTTCCTCGCACTGGGCCTGCGTCAGCAGTCCCGGCAGCACGGCGTAGCCATCGCGGCCCAGATCGTCTTCGACGTCCTGCCAGTCCGTATCCGCAATCCGGGTTTCAGGCAGGCCGTGCAGCATGGTTGATGTAGGCATGGCTGGGGCTGGCATCAGGGCGCATCGTGGAAAAACAGTTCAAGGCCGATGCGCGTGCCTTTGCGCACGCGGCTGACGGCATGCTTGAGGTTGACGCGGTAATAGCCCTTGGAACCGTGAAAGGGGCGTTCCCCCGTGGCGATGATGGCGACGTCGCCGAAACCGAGCGGCGCCACCAGCGGACGCGATTGCATGCGCGGGCGCTGCTCCGTCATCACGAACTCGCCGCCCTGGAAGCCGTCTCCCGGCTCGGACAGGAGCGCGACCGCCTGCATGGGGAAGACCTGTCCGCCTGTATTGCGCTGGTGCAGCGCGATGTAGTCTTCGACGCCGAGCCGGCTCAGGTGCGATTGCGCCCGGGTCTGGCCGGCGTCGCGGTTGCGCTGAAGAAAATCTTCCAGCTCATCGGGATAGCGCGCGCGCACGTCCAGAAGCTCGTTCCAGCGATTGGCGTGTACGACGAGCCGACGGTACAGCGCCGAGCGCCATTGCTCCAGCGGCGGCGGGATGCCGGCGTCGAAGTAATACAGGTCGCCGCGCCCCAGGCCGTCGGATGCCAGGCTCACCCGCCGGGCGTCTGGCGCGTCGGCTTGCCGCGCCAGACTGCGCGCCGGTTCCGCGCCCAGCAGTCCTGGCAGCACGGCATAGCCTTCGGCGTCGAGCTGCGATCCGATGTCCGGCCAATCCAGGCGGTCCAGGCTGGTTTCGAGGGCGGTCATGCCGCTGTGATGCATAGGGTCCTCATCGATGGTCGCAAGCGTGCGCGGCATCATGCCGCGTCATGAAAAATGATGCCCAAGGTATGGCGCCGGCCGCTGCGCACGCGGCTCACGCCATGCCGCATGGCGACCTTGCGCGGCCCGCGCGCGCCCGCCGCGGGCCGTTGATTGACGGTGAACACCACCGCGTCGCCCTGGCCCAGCGTCACGACGTCGGCGCGCTGGCTTCTGGCCGCAAGCTCGGTCATGACGAATTCGCCGCCGGTGAAATCCTTGCCCGGCACGGCTAGCAGGATGGCGACCTGCAGCGGAAACACATGTTCGCCATAGAGATCCTGGTGCAGGCAGTTGTAGTCGCCCTCGCCGTACTGGAGCATCAATGGCGTTGGACGCGTCTGGCCCGCCCGGTGGCAGCGTTGCAGGTAGGCGTCCAGTTCGGGCGGGTACTGCGAATCCGCGCGCAGCCGCTGGTTCCAGCGGTTGGCGATCGGCGCCAGCCGGGCATAGAGCGCGTGGCGCAATTGATCGAGCAGCGGCGGCAAGGGGTAGGCGAAGTACTTGTACTCGCCGCGGCCGAAGCCATGCCGCGCCATGACGATGCGCGAGCGAAAGCGCGCTTCATCCGGGTAGAGGGCGGCGAGGGCGCGGCATTGCGCGGGCGTCAGCAGTCCGGGCAGCACGGCGTTGCCGTGGGCATCGAGCGCTTGCTCCACGTTCTGCCAGTCATAGTCGGCTGCTGCTGTCATGTCCTTGTCTCCGCTTGCCGCGGCGCGCATGCTCGGTCCTCCCTGTGATTACAGGCGAGGCCAGTGTAGAAATCCACCGCCTTTTTGAAACTCCGTTTGTTGCGCTTGCTTCCTCCAAAACAAAAAACGCCGCGGATGGCGGCGTCTTCAGGCGGGCAGGAACCGTCGCGGCTCAGAGGCGCGAATAAGCCTGCTCCAGTTCGCGGTGCAACTGGTCGGCGAAATCCTCGCGCGCGGGATCCAGCTGCGACAGCAGGCGGGCCAGCACGACGTTGTCTTCCTCGCCATTCCAGATCTTGATGTAGGTGCCTTCCTTGTAGCCATGCTGCTGGCGGAAGATGTTCAGCACGTTCTTGGACACGTATTGCGTGTAGGCGTCGTTCCAGCTCATCTCGCAGGACGTCATGGTCTGTTCCAGGACCTTGAAGCTGGCGCGTCCGCACACGGCCAGGCCGCCGATCAGCTCCAGCAGTTCGGGCACGTTCAGCTGGTCCAGCGCATGGGTCTTGCCGTCCAGCGCGACCGAGGCCGGGCCGGACAGGTCCGCGACCAGCGCGTCGGCGGCGGCGCCGATGTCGCCGCGGGACTGGACGATGGTGTGCGACAGATAGAAGTGCAGGATGTCCACCAGCTCCATCTGCACTTGCGGCAGGTCGATGGTCTGCTTCTTCCACCATTTCCAGCCGTAGTGTTCCAGCGCTTCGGCGGATTCGACGAAGGCGGCGCGCAGGAAGCGGGCTCCGCCGTTGACCCAGTCCGGATTGATCATGCTGTTCAAGTGGCCCTGCAGCTTCAGCATCGTGGCCGCCTGGGCCTGGTTCAATCCGACTACGTTATTCACTTTCACTCCGTGGTTCATGGGTCTTTCGACAGCGGCGGAAATGTTAGCACCATTACCCGCGGGGGCCGCGCCGCCGTGATGGCGGAATCAGGCGTCGCCGTCCTTGCGGTAGGAAGAGCGCTTGAGCGGAGGCAGCGGCGTCTTGCCGCGCGGATTGCGCGCATTGCGGGCCGCCTTGAACAGCATCATGGCAAAGAAGAACAGGAAGACGGCGGGCATGGCCTCGTCCAGGTCGAACCCGGGGCCGCGCAGGGCTTCGAAGATGATGCGCGCCCCGGCCCAGCCGGCCAGGATGCCGCCCACCGTCAGGATGACGCCGATCTTGCGCTGGGTGGCTTGGCGGGCCATCGATACCTCGGCGGCATCGGTCTGGCCCGGGGCCGCGGGCGGCGCTTGCCGCGATTGCAGGGGCGGCGGGGCCGCCTTGCCCCAGGGCGCGCCGGATAGCGTTTCAGACGGAGAAGCGGGGGGCGGGGGCGGCGGAGCTGCCGGACGGGATTGCGCCCGCTTGTCGGGAACCTGTCCCGGCGATGCGCCGCCGGCGCGCGTCAGGTTTTCGACGTAGCGCGCGAAATCGCCATTCCTGGGTTCCCCATCTATGGCCATTGCCCCTCTCTCCGGTTCAGTTGCCGCGGCGTTGGCGTGCCGGGACCCGGCGTTTGCGCAGCATGGCTATCAACAGCCCGCATCCTAGCAGTACCGAGAGGCCCGCGCCGATCATCATGGCAATCTGTTGCGCATTGTCCGCTGTACCCAGGCTGCGCGCGGTGATATAGCCCGGGGCCAGCATCAGCGGCATCCAGAGGATGGCCGAGGCGACGTTGGCCATCTGGAAGCGGCTGTGCCCCATGCCCATCACGCCGGCGACGGTGGGAATGGTGGAGCGGATGGGGCCGAGAAAGCGGCCGATCAGCACGGAGGCAAAGCCGTAGCGGTAGAAGAACAGGCGTGCGCGCGCCACGCCGCTGCGCTGCTGCTTCAGCGGCCAGCGGCGCAGGATGCCAGGGCCGGCCCAGCGGCCCAGCCAGTAGGACAGGGCGTCGCCCACGATGGCGCCGGCGATGCCCCAGGCGATGATGGCCCAGGGATTCAGGGTGCCCGCGCCGATCAGGCCGCCGGTCAGCAGCATCAGGGCCGTGGCCGGGATGAACAGGCCCAGCAGCACCATGGATTCGCCCAGCGTGAGCAGAAAGGTGATCGGTCCCGCCCAGGCCTGGTTGGCCTCGATGAACATCGCGATCTGGTCGATGTATTGGTCCATATTTACGAAGTTGAAAATTAGCTGAACGCAATCAGGTATGTTAACGCCTGCGGAACTGCCGGTGCACCGTATAGTCCGTCTGGATGAAGCTAATTGTTGGAGAGTTATGGATTCGGTTACGCAGGCGGTACTGGGCGCGGGCATACAGGGCGCCCTCCTGGGGCGGGTGCAGGGGCGGCGGGCGTTGATCTACGGCGCGACGCTGGCCACGGTGCCGGATCTGGATGTCCTGATGCGCTATCCGGACCCGGTGTCGCTCATGACCTACCACCGCGGCTTCTCGCACTCGGTCTTCGTGCTGACCGGCCTTGCGGTTTTCCTGACCTGGCTGATCCGCAAGTACTGGCCGCAGGCGCCATACAGCGGACGCCGGCTGTTCCTGACCTTATGGCTGGTGCTGGTGACCCATCCCGTGCTGGACTCCTTCACGGTCTACGGGACGCAGCTGTTCTGGCCGCTGGCGCTCATCCCCGAAAGCTGGGCCGCCGTGTTCATCATCGACCCGGTCTATACCGTGCCGTTGCTGCTGGCGGTGTTGTTCGCCATCGGCTTCGGCATGACGCTGACGGCGCGCCGGCTGCTGGCCGCGGCGCTGGTGTTCAGCACGGCCTACCTGGGATTCGGGCTGGCCGCGCGCATCGCCGCCGAGGACCGCGTGCGCGAGGCGATGCAGGCGCAGGGCATTGCGCTGAGCGAACTGCGCGCCGTGCCCATGCCCTTCAACACGCTGGTGTGGCGCGTCATCGCCAAGACGCCCGACGGCCACTATTACGAATCGGTCAGCAGCCTGTTCGACAGCGATCCGCCGGAATGGCTGCGCCAGCCGCTGAACCTGGATGTGGCGCGGGCGCTGGCGGACGTGCCGTTGCACCAGCGCCTGCGCTGGTTCACGGACGACTGGCTGCGCTACGACGTCATCGGCAATGCGTTGGTGGTGACGGACCTGCGCATGGGCATGGCGGGGCATTACACCTTCCGCTTCAAGATGGCCGAACGCGCGGCGGACGGCAACTGGCAGGCGGTGACGCCTTCCATCTGGCCCACCGAGCGCGGCGGTTGGGCCGAACTGAAGCTGGTACTGGCGCGCATCCTGCATGCGCAGCCGCCCTTGCCGCTGGCGCAGTGGTCGGAACTGTCGACCAGATAGGAACGTGATTCAGGTTACCGCCGGCGGCCGCGGCAGCGGAGTGCCGGCTTGCTCATAGGCTTCGGCCGCCTGCAGCAGCTGCAGGTCGGCGTGGCAAGGGGCAACCAGCTGCAAGCCTATCGGCAGGCCATCCTGGCCCAGACCGCAAGGCACGCTGACGGCGGGGTGCCCGGTCAGGTTGAACAGCATGGTCCACGGATACCAGTGCGCGCGGATGTCGCCGTACGAGCGGCCGTCGATGTCCATGGTGTCGAATATGTCCGTGCCCAGCGGCAAGGCGGTGCGTGACATGGTCGGCATGGCCAGCAGGTCGGCCTGGCCGAACAGCGCCTGCACCTTGCGGTAGAGCGCGGTGCGGGCAAACATGGCTTCCTGGTATTGCTGGGCGCTGAACGCCGCGGCGGTGGCGATCTGCCGCCGGAAGGTGGGGCTGTAGGCGTCGGGTTCGCGTTCTATCAGTGGCAGGAAGCGGGTGCGCCAGACCGTGTGGTTGATGACGCGCCAGATGGGCTCGACATCGAAGCCCTCGCCGTCGAACGGTTCTACTTCCGCGCCCAGGTCGGCCAGGCGCGCCAGCGCCGCTTCGAATGCGCGGCGCACGTCGGCGGCCACGGGGCGGCCGGGCGGGGCGGCGCAATAGCGGACGCGCTTGCCGCGCAGCATCTCGGGATTGGCCGCCGCGCCGGCGTAGTCGGTCCTGGGTACGCCCAGCGACCACGGATCGCAGTCATGCGGGCCGGCCATGGCCGCCATCATCAGGCGGGTATCGGCCACGGTGCGCGTGGTCGGCGTCACGTAGGTCTGGTTGCCGATGGCGTCCTGCGCCTGGCTGTGCGGTATCGCGCCCAGGCTTTGCTTGAATCCCACCACGCCGTTGCACGCGGCGGGGATGCGGGTGGATCCGCCGCCATCGCTGGCCACCGCAAGCGCCGTGATGCCGGCGGCCGTTGCCGCCGCGGCGCCGCCGCTGGAGCCGCCGCAGGTGCGTTCCAGGTTCCAGGCGTTGCGGGTGTGGCCGAACAGCGGCGAATCCGTCATGGACTTGGAGCCGAATTCCGGCGTCGTGGTCTTGCCGATCAGGACGGCGCCTTGCTGGCGCAGCCGCGCCACGGCCACGGCGTCCTCGGCCGGCACGTTGGCGCTGAACGGCACGGCGCCGAAGGTGGTCCGCACGCCCGCGGTATTGACCAGATCCTTCACCGTGTAGGGCAGGCCATGCAAAAGGCCCGGCGCATCGCCGCGCATCAGCGCGGCCTCGGCAAGCCGGGCCTCGGCCATGGCCTCTTCGGCGCACAGCGTGATGAAACAGTTCAGGACGGGCTGCAGGCTTTCGGCCCGTTCCAGCGAGGCGCGCACCAGCTCGACCGGGGACACTGCCTTGGTCCGGATCAGGCTTGCGGCCTCTACCGCGCTCAAGTCGCAAAGGGAATCGCTCATCGAAGCCACGTTGCGCCTATTCGTCGAAGGAAATGCCGGCGGCCTTGACGATGGGGGCCCAGTGCGCGCGCTCGACGCCGATGCGGCGCTTGGCCGCCTGCGCGTCCTGGGGGTCGACCAGGAAGCCCGCGGTCTGCAGTTTTTGCACCAGCGCCGGCCGTTTGCCGGCGGCGACGAAAGCCTGTTCCAGTTGGGCGATCGTGGCGTCCGGCGTGGCCGCGGGAGCGTACACGCCATACCAGCTGGCGGCATGCTGGTACTGCGGGTAGCCCTGTTCCAGCAGCGTCGGCACATCGGGCAGGGTGGGCAGGCGGCGGCTGCCAGCCACGCCCAGGAATTTCACCTTGCCGGCGTTGTAGAGCGGCAGCATGCTGGCGACGGCGTCCCAGCCCATCGACACTTCGCCGCCCGCCACGTCCACCAGCATCGGCGCCGCGCCGCGGTAGAGCACGGGCACGACCTCCAGGCCGTTCTGGCCGCCCATTTCTATCGTGCCCAACTGGCCGGGGCTGCCTTGCGTCGCCAGGCCCAGGGTCGCCTTGGCGCGCGCCTGTTTGGCCCATTGCACGTATTCGGCCATGTTGCCGTAGGGTTGGGCGGCGCCCGTGACGGCGCCGGTGGGCACGTCGGCGACCAGGGCCACCGGGCGCAGGTCATGGTCCGGGTCGTATCCCAGCTTCTTGTAGGTCAGCGGAAAGATCACGAACATCGGCGACGAGCCCAGGTACAGGGTGAGCCCGTCCGCCTTGGCGCGCTTCACCACGTCGAAACCCAGGCGTCCCGATGCGCCGGGACGGTTCTCGACGATGACATTGGCGTAGCCCGCCGTCTGCAACTGTTCGGCGTAGGCGCGGGCCACCGCGTCGGCGGCGCCGCCCGCGGCGTAGCCGACCACCAGGCGCACGAGCTTGTCGCCGCCGGCTGGCTCCTGGGCCATCGCGCTGGGTTGCAGGCCTGCCGTCGTCGCGGCGGCAAGGATGAAGGCGAGAAGTCGGGGGCGGGCTAGCAAGGCGGTCTCCTGTTTGCGCTCTGTTGCTCCTGCGGCCTGGCCGGCCGCGGATCGGCTCACGGCCAATGCGCTATGCCGTTATCATCGGTCCGCCCGGGTTTACCGTATAGTGAATTATTCGACTAATGGATTGAGAAAATGGTCAAGTCGCAGCCCATCGAGTCGCTGGCTTCGCGCCTGAAGCTGCGGCATCTGCAGATCGCGCTGGCGTTGCGCGATGCGCCGTCGGCCAAGGAGGTGGCCGCGGCCGCGAACGTGAGCGAGTCCGCGGTCTCCAAAACCTTGGCCGAGCTGGAATCGCAGCTGGGTTTCAAGCTGTTCGAGCGCATCGGCAATGCCAAGCGCCCGACGAAAATGGGCCGCCAGATCCTGCCCATGATGGAGGCCGTGGTGGCGCAATCGCGCGGGCTGGCCCAAGCCGTAACGGACGTACGCAGCGGCCGCCTGGGCGAACTGCGCATCGGCGTGGCGACCGACATGGGCAAACTGACGCTTGCGCCCTTGATCCATGCCTTCAACCAGGCCCAGCCCGCCGTCGCGCTGGATGTGCAGGCTGGCGGATACCGCGCCATGGCGGACCTGTTGCTGGACGACAAGCTGGACGCGCTGGTGTGCTACGACGCGCCCGAGCTGACAGCGCCTGGCCTGGGACGCTTGCGGCTGGTGCCGCCGCAGCCGCTGGTGGTCGTCGCCAACGCCCGGCTGTCGCCGCTGGCCGCCCGCCGCCGCCTTACGCTGCCGGAGTTGCACGCAGAACCCTGGTGCAAGCCGCGTCCGGGCACGATGATGCACGACAAGCTGACCGCGCTGTTCCTGGGATGCGACCTGGGACTGCCGCCGCGCGGCATTCAGGTAAGTGATCTTTTGCTGACCGATGAATTCGTGCGCACCACGGATTACCTGGTCATGCTGCCGCTGGCGGCGGCCGAGCGCCTGACCGTCGCGGCAGAGGCGGTCATCCTGCCGGTCGAGCTGCGTGAACAGAATCCGCCCACGGTCGTCGTATGGCAACGTGCCGCCGAACGGCAGACTCCGCTGCATCGATTCCTGCAGTTCTGCGAGACGCCGGTTGGCTGAGGCATTCCGTTGATCTACATCGGGGGCCGGCGGCTCCCGCGACCAGGCCCCGGGCGACCCCGGGGCTTTTTCATGCTGTTCCCATATTGACCGCCGTCGAGCCCCGCATTATTCTTGTTCAACTTATAGGAACATAAGTTCCGTTTTTTGGAACAAGCATGAGTATTCTCGATGGCGTCCAGCGCGTGCTGGGGCTATACGCGGAAGGCGCGTCGGAGCTGAGCTTCACGGAAGTGGCGGCGCGCCTGTCCATGCCCAAGAGCAGCGCGTCGCGCCTGCTCAACCAGATGCAGCATTACGGCTTGCTCGACCAGGACGCCGCCACGCGCCGCTACCGCGCGGGGGCGATGCTGGCGCAGGCGGTGCGCGCCGGCATGGCGGCCACGCCGCTGGACGACGCCTGCCGCGCGGTGCTGGCCCGGCTCTCCGACGATAGTGGCCTGACCGCCTATCTCTCCACCCTGAACCAGCGCGAGACCGTGGTGCTGCAGCGCCTGAACGGCTCGCACCCGGTGCAGGTGCTGTCGCCGCCCGGTTCGCGCCGCGCCGCCTCGGGCACCGCCATGGGCCGGGCGCTGCTGTCGCGCCTGAGCGAAGCCGAGTTCCAGGCGCTGTACGGCGCCGACGCCGACCAGCCGCTGCCCACCGAAGGCCGCGACTGTCCCGCCACGGTCGGCGATCTGGCCCGCCTGGTCGCGCAGACCCGCGCGGACCATTGCGGCGTGGCCATCGACCAGGCCATGCCGGGCATAGGCGCGGTGGCGGCCGCCGTGCGCGACCCCGCCACCGGCGAACTGCGCGGCCTGTGCTTGTCCTTCGTTTCCTTCCAGGCCGATGCCGCCCGCGTCGCGCGCTTGCGCGAGTCGGTGCTGCGGCAGGTGGGGGCGCTGGGCCGCGAACTGAACGATCCCTATTGGCTGGCCTGAACGCTTTCAGGCCCACAGATGCGTCCGCGCCGCCGGACACCCAGAAAATCCCCTTACGGAAATCCTCCACATGAACCTACTGCTCCTCAGCAATTCCAGCAGCGACGCCGGCTATCTGGTCCACGCGCTGCCCGACATCCGCGAACTGATCGCGTCGCTGCCGCAAGGCGCGCCGGCCGTCTTCGTGCCGTACGCTGGCGTCACGCGCGACTGGGACGACTACACCGCGCTGGTGGCGTCGGCCCTGGCGGATACCGGCCTGGACATCCAGGGGCTGCATCGCGCCGAGGATCCCGTGGCCGCGCTGGAAGGCGCCGCGATCATCATCGTGGGCGGCGGCAACACCTTCAACCTGCTGGGCCAGTTGCGCCGCCAGGGCCTGCTGGACGTCGTGGCGCGCCGCGTGCGCGAGGGCGCGGCCTATCTGGGCTGGAGCGCAGGCTCCAACCTGAGCTGCCCCAGCATCTGCACCACCAACGACATGCCCATCACGGACCCGCAAGGCTTCGACGCCCTGGGCTTGCTGTCGTTCCAGATCAATCCGCACTACACCAATGCCCATCCGCCCGGACACCGCGGCGAAACCCGCGCCCAGCGCCTGGCCGAGTTCTGCACGCTGAATCCGCAGATGCCCGTGCTGGGCTTGCCGGAAGGCTCCGCGCTGCGCGTGCGCGGCAATCGGATCGACCTGGTCGGCCCGCACGACGCGCCGCTGTTCCTCGGCAACGAAGAGCCGCGCGTGTTCCGTCCGGGTCCCGTGGAGATCCCGGCATGAAGCACGTCATCGACGCCATCGAACTGCTGTCCTCTGCGCACATCACGGGCGAGGCCGTGGCCGAGCAGCTGCGCGCGGCGGGCAACTGCGAAGTCGAAGTGACCCGGCTGGAGCGCGACGGCGCGGCCACCGAATTCCTGTCCATCGTCATTCCGGGCCTCGACGAAACCGCGCCGCAACTCGGCATCGTCGGCCGCCTTGGCGGCATCGGCGCGCGTCCGGCGGTCACCGGCCTGGTGTCCGACAGCGACGGCGCGGTGGTCGCGATTGCCGCGGCGTTCAAGCTGATGGCCATGGCGCGCCAAGGCGACGTCATGCCGGGCACCGTGCGCATCCGCACCCACATCTGCCCGCGCGCCGGCACGCGGCCGCACCATCCGGTGCCGATGATGCGTTCGCCATTCCCGATGCGCGAGATGATGTCGCATGAAGTCGACCCGCGCATGGACGCGATCCTGTCCGTCGACACCACGCGCGGCAACCGCCTGGTCAACAAGCGCGGCGTGGCGCTGACGCCGGTCGCGCGCCAGGGCTATCTGCTGCGCATTCCCGAGACCATGCTGGACGTCATGGGCTGGGTCAGCGGCGAACTGCCGGTGACCTTGCCGCTGACCACGCAGGACATCACGCCTTACGAAAACGGCCTGTGGCACGTGAACTCGTTGATGCAGCCCACGATCGTCACCGGCGCGCCGGTGGTGGGCGTGGCGCTGACCGCGCAGACCACTGTGCCGGGCTGCGCCACGGGCGTGACCAACGCCGTGGACGCCGACGTCGCCATGCGTTTCTGCATCGAGATCGCCAAGCTCTACGGGCAGGGCGCGATGAGCTTCGTCGACGAAACGGAATGGGCCGCCTTGCAGAGCCGCTACGGTTCGATGGCGCATCTGCAGACCGTGGGCCGCGAAAGCGCGGGCGAGGCATGAGCGCGCAGCCGCGCCGCGTGGCGTTCTTCACCATCGGCCAGTCGCCGCGCAGCGACGTGGTGCCCGAGATGGCCCCGCTTTTGGGCGCGCAGGTGCGCATCGACGAATTCGGCGCGCTCGACGGGCTGGACGCCGCGGGCCTGGCCGCGCTGGCGCCCAAGCCGGGCGAATACCGCTTCGCCACCCGCATGCGCGACGGCTCGCAGATCGAACTGGACGCGGCCGCCGCCGAGGCGCGCTTGGCCGAGGTCATGCGCCAGGCCGATGCCGCGGGCTACGACGTGCTGGTGCCGCTGTGCACCGGCACCGCGATCGCGCCGATGCGCACGCTGGTGGTGGAGCCGCAGCAGGTGGTGGACCACCTGGTCGCCGGCCTGGCCGAGCATTGCCGCAAGGTGGGCCTGGTGGTGCCGCTGGAGGCGCAGGTCGATGCCTTCCACATGGTCGTGCCGCTTTCCTGCGAGACCGTGGTCGTGCATGCCTCCCCCTACGAAGCCGACGCGGCCCAGGCCGCACTCAACTTCGAGCGGGCCGGCCGCGAACTCGCGTCCTGCGACCTGATCGTCATGCATTGCATGGGCTACGCCGAGCGCATGCGCCAGGCCGTGGCACAGGCCTCGGGCCGGCCGGTGCTGCTGTCCAACCGCATGGTGGCGCAGACGCTGGCGCAAATACTGGAATAACGCCGCAGGTACCGCTCCGCTACCGGGCCGCGCATGGATGCGCGGCGCGGCGTGGGACGGGCGAGCGGCGAGAGGAGACGAAGCGGGCTTCGTCAATCAATCGTTGGGAGTGTTTTTCATGTTCAGCCGTAATCTGCATCGCGCCGCTGGCGCACTGTTCGCCGTCACAGCCCTGACGGCCGCGCCGGCCTTCGCCGCCGACGCCTGGAAGCCCGCCAAGCCGGTGCGCCTCCTGGTGGGCTTTGCGCCCGGCGGTTCCGCCGATACCCTGGCGCGCCTCCTGGCCGAGCCGCTGTCGCAGCGCCTGGGCCAACCCGTCGTGGTCGAAAACCTGGCCGGCGCAGGCGGCAACATCATGGCGTACCGCCTGGCCCAGTCGCCGGCCGACGGCTACACCATCGGCATCGCCGCCGCCGGTTCCATGGCCATCACCCATGTCCTGAACCCCAAGGGCACCAACTACAAGCCGGCGGACTTCACGCCTGTCACGCTGGCCGCGGTGCAGCCCAACGTGGTCATCGTCAACAAGGATGTGCCGGCCAACAATCTGGCCGAGCTGAAGGAATACTTCCAGAAGACGCCGACCGCCACCTACGGCACCGCCGGCGTGGGCATTTCCAACCACCTGATCGCCGAGACCATGCTCTACAAGCTGGGCGTGAAGGTGCCGCACGCCGCCTACCGCGGCGCCGCGCCCGTCATCACCGACCTGCTGGGCGGCCACATCGCCATGACGATGGACAACATCTCCACCGCCGCGCCGCTGGCCTCGCAAGGCAAGGTCAAGGCCATCGCCGTGGCCTCGATCAAGCGCGCGCCGCAGCTGCCCAACGTGCCGACGCTGGACGAGCAGGGCCTGAAGGGCTTCGACATGCCGACCTGGCAAGGCGTGTTCGCGCCCGCCGGGCTGCCCGCCGACGTGCTGGCCGCCTACTACGCGGCCATGCAGGACGTGCTGAAGCAGCCGGCGCTGGTCGAGAAGATGGCCGGCCTGGGTTCCGAGCCGGTCACCGGCATGACGCCCGAGCAGTTCGGCCAGTTCCTGGAGAAGGACCGCCAGCAATGGGCCGATATCGTCAAGGCGGCCAACATCAGCCTGGAACAGTAAGCCGGGTTGTCCAACAAAAACCCTCCGGTGGCACGGAGGGTTTTTTTCATGGCGCGAGCCGCCGCGCTTGACTCTGAAGCCGCTACAGGCTTTGTCATGGTGCCTTTCCCCGACCAGGACAGCCATGAGCGACAGCCATCAGCACGGCGACGTGCGCGCCTTGCCCGAATCCCGCCTCTGGATCGCCTTGGGCCTGACCGGCAGCTTCATGCTGGTCGAGATCGCGGGCGGCCTGATCACAGGCAGCCTGGCATTGATTTCCGATGCCATGCACATGATGACCGACGCCATGGCCTTGCTGCTGGCGCTGGTGGCGATACGCGCCGGTCGCAAGGCGGCGGACCTGATGCGCACCTATGGTTACGCCCGCTTCGAGATACTGGCGGCGGCGGTCAATGCGCTGGTGTTGTTGGGCGTCGCGTTCTACATCCTGTACGAGGCCTACCAGCGCCTGTCGGCGCCGCAGGAGATCCAGTCGCTGGGGATGCTGGCCGTTGCCGTGGTGGGGCTCATCGTCAACCTGATCTCGATGCGCATGCTGGCAGGCGCCAAGGACGAAAGCCTGAACGTGAAGGGCGCCTATCTGGAGGTATGGGCCGACATGCTGGGCTCGATCGGCGTGATCGTCGGCGCTGTGCTCATTTGGTTCACGGGCTGGCGCTGGGTGGATTCGGCGCTGGCGGTGGGCATAGGCTTCATGGTGTTCCCGCGCACCTGGGTGCTGCTGCGCGAGTGCGTGAATATCCTGCTGGAAGGCGTGCCGCCGGGCATGAACCTGCAGGCCGTGCGCGCCGCCATCGCCGGCACGGCCGGTGTGGCTTCCATCCATGACATACACCTGTGGGCGGTGACGCAGAGCAATCCCATGCTCACGGGGCACGTGGTGCTGGCGGCCGGGGCCGACGGCGAACAGGTACGCCGGGCCATCGAGGACAGGCTGCAGGCGGATTTCGACCTGCACCATACGACGCTGCAGATGGAGCGCGAGGATCGTTCCTCGCAGGAGCATATCCACTGACGACGGTCGCATGAGCGGCAAGCCGGCAAGCAAATAAAAACCCCTGTCCGCAGACAGGGGTTCATCGGCAGCCAGGCCAGGCCGCGAGGCCTGCTCTTTTTATTTGCCTGGCACTCTGGCCGCGATCTCGGCGATCAGTCGCCGCGCCGCGTCCAGCTTGTCGGCGGCGGGCAGGGGATGGGTGCCTTGCTCGTCGAACAGCACCAGTTCGGTGGTGTCCGCATCCATGACCTTGTGCGCCAGGTTGCCCACCAGCAGCGGAATGCCCTTGCGCGTGCGCTTGGCTTCGGCATGCTCGGCCAGCTTCTCGGTTTCGGCGGCGAAGCCGACGCACCAGGGGCCGTCGGGCAGCTTGGCCACTTCGGCCAGGATGTCCGGATTGGGTTCGAATTCCATCACGGGCGCGCCGCCGCCTTCGCTGGTCTTCTTCAGCTTCTGGTTGCTGACGTTCTTGACGCGCCAGTCGGCCACCGCGGCCACCGCGATGAAGATGTCCGCGTCGGCCGCGCTGGCCATCACGGCGTCGTGCATCTGGCGCGCGGTCGTGACCGACAGCGCGGTGACGCCGCGCGGCACCTGCAGGAAGGTGGCGCCGGTGATCAGCGTGACGCGGGCGCCGGCCTCGCGGGCGGCGCGCGCCAGCGCGTAGCCGGTCTTGCCCGACGAACGGTTGCTCAGCACGCGCACCGGGTCCACGGGTTCGGACGTGGGACCGGCGGTCAGCAGCACGTGGCGGCCGGCCAGCAGCTTGGGCTGGAAGAAGGCGATCAGGTCGGTCAGCAGTTCATGCGCTTCCAGCATGCGGCCATCGCCGGTTTCACCGCAGGCCTGTTCGCCGGCGGAGGGGCCCAGCACACTGATGCCGTCGGCGCGCAGTTGTTCGACGTTGCGCTGCGTGGCCGGGTTGGCCCACATCTCGCGGTTCATGGCGGGCGCCACCAGCAGCGGACAGGCGCGCGCCAGGCACAGCGTGGACAGCAGGTCGTCGGCCATGCCGTGCGCCAGCTTGGCCACGAAGTCGGCGCTGGCCGGCGCAATCAGCACCGCGTCCGCGCCGCGCGTCAGGTCGATGTGCGCCATGTTGTTGGGCACGCGGGCATCCCAGGCATCCACGAACACCGGACGGCCCGACAGGGCCTGCATGGTGACCGGCGTGATGAAGTGCGTGGCCGCCTCGGTCATGACCACATCGACGGTGGCGCCTTGTTCGGTCATGCGCCGCACCAGCTCGGCGATTTTGTAGCAGGCGATGCCGCCGGTCAGGCCGAGGACGATGCGTTTGCGGGCGAGGTCGAGCATGAGGGAGGCGGCGGTTCAGCGCCGTGTAATCGAGGAACGGACAGTGATTTTATTCTGCATTGCGGCATTGCGCCTTTCGCGATGCGTTCAGGGGGCATCAAGCAGGACAAAAACCGTGGGAAATGCGGGGGAAAGCCGGGGCATCGGGCCCCGGCCGGGCCATCTTCAGGCCTGGGTCTTGGCCTTGCGGCCGCGCAGGAGTTCATCCAGCACCAGCAATATGGCGCCGCAGGTGATGCCCACGTCCGCCAGGTTGAAGGCGGGGAAGTAGGAGGTGTTCCAGTAGAACAGCAGGAAGTCCACCACGTGGCCATAGACCACGCGGTCGATGACGTTGCCGATGGCGCCGCCCAGGATCAGGGTCAGCGCCAGGCTGAAACGCGGCTGGCCATGGGTGCGGCGCAGGATGATGGTGATGACCACCGCCGCCACGCAGCCCAGGCCGGTGAACAGCCAGCGCTGCCAGCCTTCTTCGGACGCCAGGAAACTGAAGGCGGCGCCGCGGTTGTACATCAGCGTGAAGTCGAAGACCGGCAGCACGTTGACGCGTTCGCCGTACTGGAACGAGGTGTTGAAGTAGACCTTGGTCAACTGGTCCAGCACGATGATGAGCAATGCCAGGGCCAGCCAGCCGCCCACGCGCGCCGGCGCGGCGCGGACGGGGGCGGCGCCCGTCACTCCGGGGTCGGAGGGGCGGGCCATGCTCAAGCCTTGTCGCGGGCTTCGCCCGTGCCGAACAGGTTGGACACGCAGCGGCCGCAGATCTCGGGATGATCCGCGTCCTGGCCCACGTCCAGGCGCCAGTGCCAGCAGCGTTCGCACTTCTTGTGCGTGGACGGCGTGACCTCGATGCGGGTCTCGCCTTCGCCCGCGTGCACCGTGGCGCGCGAGACGATCAGCACGAAGCGCAGGTCGTCGCCAAGGCTGGCCAGCAGTTCCTGGTCGGCGCCGTTGGCGTACAGGTCCACTTCGGCCTGCAGCGAGGAGCCGATGTCGCCGGCCGTGCGCACTTCTTCCAGCTTGCGCTGGACTTCGGCGCGGATGGCGCGCAGACGCGCCCACTTGGCCGACAAGGCGTCGGCATCGGCGAACGGGGGCAGCGCGTGGTAGACCTCGGTGAAGATCGTGGTGCGGGCGGCGTCGGCCTGGTTCTTCAAGGCCGAGTTGACCAGTTCCTTCCAGGCTTCTTCAGCGGTGAAGGACAGGATCGGCGCCATCAGCTTGAGCAGCGTCTGCGTGATGTCCAGCAGGGCCGTCTGGGCCGAGCGGCGCGCGCGGCTGTCCTCGGCCGAGGTGTACAGGCGGTCCTTCAGGATGTCCAGATAGAACGCGCCCAGGTCTTCCGAGCAGAACGTCTGCAGGCGCGAGACGGCGGGGTGGAAGTCGTAGCGTTCGTAGTTGGCCTGGACCTCGGCCTGCATCTGCGCCGTCATGGCCAGCGCATAGCGGTCGATCTCGAACAGTTCGCCATAAGGAACGGACTGCGTCACCGCGTCGAAGTCGGCCAGGTTGGCCAGCAGGAAGCGCAGCGTGTTGCGGATGCGGCGGTAGCCTTCGACCACGCGCTTCAGGATCTCGTCCGAGATGGACAGTTCACCCGAGTAATCGGTGGACGCCACCCACAGGCGCAGGATTTCCGCGCCCAGCGAGTCGGACACCTTTTGCGGGGCGATCACGTTGCCCACCGACTTGCTCATCTTGCGGCCCTGGCCGTCCACCACGAAGCCGTGCGTGAGCAGGGCCTTGTAGGGCGGTTGGCCGTAGAGCATGCAGCCAGTCAGCAGCGACGAATGGAACCAGCCGCGGTGCTGGTCCGAGCCTTCCAGGTACAGGTCGGCGGGCCAGGCGAGTTCAGCGCCATGCGAGCCGGCGAAGTCGCCGTCCTTGCCGCCCAGCACCGTGGCGTGCGTGCTGCCCGAGTCGAACCACACGTCCAGCGTGTCGCGGTTCTTTTCGTACTGGTCGGCTTCGTCGCCCAGCAATTCGCGCGGATCCAGGGTCTGCCAGGCTTCGATGCCGCCTTGTTCGACGCGCTGCGCCACCTGTTCCAGCAATTCGGAGGTGCGCGGGTGCAGTTCGCCGGTTTCCTTGTGCACGAAGAAGGCCATCGGCGTGCCCCATTGCCGCTGGCGCGACAGCGTCCAGTCGGGGCGGTTGGCGATCATGGCGTGCAGGCGGGCGCGGCCCCAGGCCGGATAGAAGGCCGTGGCGTCGATGCCGGCCAGCGCCGATTCGCGCAGGGTCGGGCCGCCGTCCTTGGGGGCCACGTCCATGCCGGCGAACCACTGGCTGGTGGCGCGGTAAATGATGGGGGTCTTGTGGCGCCAGCAGTGCATGTAGCTGTGCTTGTGCTTTTCCACGTGCATCAGCGCGCCGGCTTCCGTCAGCGCCTCGACGATCTTGGGGTTGGCGTCCCAGATGGACAGGCCGCCGAACAGCGCCAGGCTGTCCACGTACTTGCCGTCGCCCATGACCGGGCTGATGAAGTCGGTGTCCTTCATGCCGTGCTCCTTGCACGAGATGAAGTCCTCGATGCCGTACGCCGGCGCCGAGTGCACCACGCCGGTGCCGGAGTCGGCCGTCACGTAGTCGCCCAGGTAGGCGGGCGACTTGCGGTCGTAGGCGGCGTTGAACTGCGCCAGCGGGTGGCGGAATTCGATGCCCGACAGCGCCGCGCCCGGGGCGGTGGCGATCACTTCGCCTTCCAGGTTCCAGGCTTTCAGGCAGGCTTCGACGCGTTCCTTGGCGATCAGCAGGAGCGGACCGAACTTGGGAACCGGCGTCACGCGCACCAGCGCGTATTCGATTTCGGGATGCAGGTTCAGCGCCTGGTTGGACGGGATGGTCCAGGGCGTGGTGGTCCAGATGACGATGGCGCCGTCTTCCACCGAGTCCAGGCCGAAGGCGCTGGCCAGCTTGGCGTGTTCGGCGAACGGGAAGGCCACGTCCACCGCCGGATCGACGCGGTCGGCGTACTCGACCTCGGCTTCGGCCAGGGCCGAGCCGCAGTCGAAACACCAGTTCACGGGCTTCAGGCCGCGGAACACGTAGCCCTTGTCCAGGATGCGGCCCAGCGCGCGGATTTCGTCGGCTTCATTGCTGAAGTTCATCGTCATGTAGGGACGATCCCACTCGCCCAGCACGCCCAGGCGCTTGAAGTCCTTGCGCTGGCGGTCGATCTGTTCGAGGGCGTAGGCGCGGGCCTTGGACTGCACTTCCGCCACGGGCAGGTGCTTGCCGTATTTCTTTTCGATCTGGATTTCGATCGGCATGCCGTGACAGTCCCAGCCCGGCACGTAATGCGCGTCATAGCCGGCCATGTTGCGGCTCTTGACGATGATGTCCTTCAGGATCTTGTTGACCGCGTGGCCGATGTGGATGTCGCCGTTGGCGTAGGGCGGGCCGTCGTGCAGCACGAAGCGCGGCCGGCCGCGGCTGGCGGCGCGGATCGCCTGGTAGACGTGGTTTTCTTCCCACTGCGAAATCCAGGCGGGCTCGCGCTTGGCGAGGTCGCCCCGCATGGGGAAGGGGGTATCGGGCAGGTTGAGGGTCTTTTTATAGTCCATGAACGGCAAAATAGGCGCGCGCGTTTCGCGCGTCTTCGGCGATGGCGGCAGTCAGGGAAGGGAGGTCAGGAAATTTTTCTTCGTCCCGCAGCTTTTGCAGGAATTCGACGCGTACGAGTTTACCGTAAGCGTCGACAGTCTCGTCGAGCAGGTGCGACTCCAGCAGCACGCGGCCGCGGTCCTCGACCGTGGGGCGCACGCCCAGGCTGGCCACCGCGGGCAGCGGCCGGTCGGCCAGGCCGTAGACCTGCACCACATAAATGCCCGAGCGCGCGGCGCAGCGCTCGGCCACCCGCAGATTCATGGTGGGAAAGCCCAGCGTGCGGCCCAGCTTTTGGCCGTGGATCACGTGGCCGCTGATGTGGTACGGGTGGCCCAGCAGGTGGCGGGCGCGCTCCAGGTCGCCCACCGCCAGCGCGGTGCGCACCTCGGAACTGGAGATCCGGTGCCCTTGCTGGTCGGTCACGTCCGCCAGGGTCTGCACCTCGAAGCCATGGCGCAGGCCGGCCTCGCGCAGCAGGTCGATGTCGCCGCTGCGCTTGTGGCCGAAGCGGAAGTCCTCGCCCACCAGCAGCCATTTGGCATGCAGGCCCTGGACCAGCAATTGTTCGATGAAGGCGTTGGCCGACATTTCGGCCAGGCGGGCGTTGAAGCGCTCCACCACGACCTGGCTGATGCCGTAACGCGCCAGCGCCGCCAGCTTGTCGCGCAAACCCGAAATACGGGTGGGCGCCAGCTCCGGGCGTTGATTCAGGGTGGCGAAATACTCCCGCGGATGCGGCTCGAAGGTCATCACGGCGGGCGTCAGGTTGCGGTCGCGAGCGACTTGGCAGACGCGCGCCAGCATGGCCTGGTGTCCGCGATGGACGCCGTCGAAATTGCCGATCGTCAGCGCGCAAGGGGCGCGCCGGTCGGGCGGGGGCAGGGATCGGTAGATGCGCAGCGATGGTTTCACGAGCGAGAGTTTACAATTTTGGATTCCGGGTTTGTTCCTGTCCTTACCTGCCGCGCGTCCAGGCTGTCGCCGCGCGCGGGATTGCGTAGGGCGGACGGGCCCGATTTCCCTTGGAATTCCTTATCTTGCCGGAAATATCTACCACCAAGCGCCGCATCGTCATCCTGATTTCGGGACGCGGCAGCAATATGCAGGCCTTGGCCGAGGCCTGCCGCAATGAAGGCTGGCCGGCCGAAGTCGCCGCCGTCATCGCCAGCAAGCCCGATGCCGCCGGCCTGGAATGGGCGGCCCAGCAGGGCATCCCCACCGGCGCGCTGTATCACAAGGATTACGCCAGCCGTGAAGCCTTCGACGCCGCGCTGGCCGCCGAGATCGACCGCTACGAACCCGATTACGTCATTTTGGCGGGCTTCATGCGCGTGTTGACGCCGGGCTTCGTCAATCACTATGCCGGCCGGCTGGTGAACATCCACCCGTCGCTGCTGCCGGCGTTTCCCGGGCTGCACACGCACGCCCAGGCCCTGGCCACCGGGGTGCGCGTGCACGGCTGCACCGTGCACTTCGTCACGCCGGTGCTGGACCACGGTCCCATCATCGCCCAGGGCTGCGTGCCGGTCCTGGCGGGCGATACGCCCGAATCCCTGGCCGAGCGCGTGCTGGCGGTCGAACACCGGGCTTTCCCGGCGGCGGTGCGCTGGCTGGCCGAAGGCCGGGTTACCCTGACCAGCGACCACCGCGTCAACGTGCAAGGCGATCCCGATCGCCTTTTCGCCTGGTCGCCGGCCGCCTGAGCGGCCCCGAATCGAATTTTTCGGGCGGAAGCCCTCCGCCCCACTGGAATACACCATGACCAAACCCCAATCTCCGCGTTCCCGTCCGGCTGGCGCCGCCAGGGCCGCGTCCGAAGGCCGCGACGGTCGGTCCTTCTTCTCGCGCCCCAAGGGCGAGGCGCGCGCCCCGATCGCACGCGACAACGCCCGCGACGAGCGCTCCGGTGGCAGCCGCGACGAACGCTCGGCCGGCCGCCCGACGCCGCGCCCGTCCTACGACGCGCCGCGCGGCGAAGGCCGCGGCGGTGAACGCGGTTCCTACGGTTCGGACCGTCGCGAGGGTCGACCGAGCCCGCGTCCGTCCTTCGATCCGGCGCGCGGCGAGGGCCGCGGCGAGCGCGGTTCTTATGGTTCCGAGCGCCGTGATGGCCGCCCGGGCCAGCGTCCATCCTACGATGCTCCACGCGGCGAAGGCCGTGGCGGCGAGCGCGCTTCCTATGGTTCGGAACGCCGCGAAGGCCGTCCGGGCCAGCGTCCGTCCTACGACGCCCCGCGCGGCGAAGGTCGTGGCGGCGAGCGCGCTTCCTATGGTTCGGAACGCCGCGAAGGCCGTCCGGGCCAACGTCCGTCCTACGACGCCCCGCGCGGCGAAGGTCGTGGCGGCGAGCGCGCTTCCTATGGTTCGGAACGCCGCGAAGGCCGTCCGGGCCAACGTCCGTCCTACGACGCTCCGCGCGGCGAAGGCCGTGGCGGCGAGCGCGCTTCCTATGGTTCGGAGCGCCGCGAAGGGCGTCCGGACTCGCGTCCGTCCTTTGACGCCCCGCGTGGCGAAGGCCGTGGCGGCGAACGCGCCTCCTATGGCCCGGATCGTCGCGAAGGCCGCGCGGACTCGCGTCCGTCCTATGGCTCGCCGCGAGGCGATGATCGCGGCGGCGAGCGCGGCGGCGAACGCGGCCAGTATGGCGGCCCGCGCGGCGGCGACGGCGGCCAGGACCGCCCGCCCAAACCCCAATTCAATCGCCCGCGCCAATCGCACGCGGCGATCCGCATCGACCAGGTCCAGCGCGTCCTGGGCGAAATCCTGCAATGGACCTATCCGGCCGACGCGGCCCTGTCGCACTGGCTGCGCAATCATCCGAATCTGGGCGCGCGCGATCGCTCCGAGGTCGCTGAAGCCGTCTACGACGTGCTGCGCCATCTGCGCCGCTACCGCCAGTTCGGCGAAAGCGGCGTCGGTCCTGCTTCGCGCCGCCTGGCAATCCTGGGCCTGGCCGCGACGCTGGGCGCCGAGGCGCTGGCCGAAGGCATGGACGCCGGCGAAGCCGAATGGCTGCAGCGCGTGTCGCAGATCGACCTGGCGACCCTGCCGCGCGCCGTGCGCGGCAGCATCCCGGACTGGCTGGACGAACGCCTGGGCGCCATGGACAGCCCGGAAACGCTGATCGAGGCGCTGAACCGCCAGGCCAGCCTGGACCTGCGCGTCAACCCGCTGAAGGTCGAGCGCGACGCCATGCTGGCCGAATTGCAGCAGGGCGCCGGCCGCTACGAACCTGTCGCCATGCCTTATTCGCCCTGGGGCATCCGCATGGAAGGCCGTCCGGCCATCAACCGTTGGCCGCAGTTCGAGAACGGCAGCATCGAAGTCCAGGACGAGGGCAGCCAGTTGCTGGCGCTGCTGGTGGCGCCGCGCCGCGGCGAAATGATCATCGATTTCTGCGCCGGCGCGGGCGGCAAAACACTGCTGCTGGGCGCGCTGATGCGCTCCACCGGCCGCCTGTACGCGTTCGACGTGTCCGCGGCCCGCCTGCAGCGCGCCAAGCCGCGCTTTGCGCGCAGCGGCCTGTCCAACGTGGTGCCGGTGGTCATCGACAGCGAAAACGACGCCCGCGTCAAGCGCCTGGCCGGCAAGGCCCAGCGCGTGCTGGTCGATGCCCCGTGCAGCGGCATTGGCACCCTGCGCCGCAATCCGGACCTGAAATGGCGCCAGCACCCCGAGGCGCTGGCCGAACTGGGCCAGCTGCAGGAACGCATCCTCAACAGCGCGGCGCGCTGCGTCGCCCCGGGCGGCCGCCTGGTGTACGCCACCTGCAGCCTGCTGGCCGAGGAAAACGAGGTCCAGGCCGAGCGGTTCCTCGCCAGCCATCCGGATTTCGAGCGCCTGGACGCCGCCGAGATCCTGGCCGCGCGCTGTGAAAACCTGAAGCTGGACGGCCCCTACGTGCAGCTGCGCCCCGACGTGCACGGCACCGACGGCTTTTTCGCCGCGGTATTCGAGCGCAAGAAGAAGGGCGCGGCGACCGTGGCCGAAGAAGCTTCGGAAGCGGACGAGGTTTCGACTGAAGAAACGTCCGACGGGGACGCGGCCGGTCCGCAGGACCAGCCGGCCTGATCGGGAGCGCCGGGTCAGGGACCCGGCGTCACCACCACCGTGGCGCTGTAGCGGCGCGTGCCCAGGGTCTTGTTCTGGTACTTCACTTCCCAGGCCAGGCTGTCATTGCCTGGCTGGTCCGCCTGGTAGACCACCTGGGATACCGGCACGGTCTGGTAGGCGCAACGCCCGGAATCGCTGGACTGGCCCCGCGTCTGCATGATGTTGGCCTTGCCCAGGCGCGGCGTCATGGTGAGCGATACGCGCGGCGCGCGCAGCGCCAGGCAGTCCGATCCGCGGATCTCGTAGTACGAGGCCAGCACGGCGACGTCGCCCGATTTCAGCGTTTGCGCGGAAACGGTGGCGGGCAGGGCGGCGCCCAGCGCGGCCAGGGCGTAAAAAAATTGGGGACGGATTTTTTTCAGCAACATCAGTGGGACAAAAGAGACAGTTTGGTCGGTAAAGCACCCGCAGTGTGCGCCAGCCGCAAGTCCGCTTCAAGACCGGACGCCAAGCTGACAGGAACTTTAACGGCGAAATCGAGCCCAAACCTTGCGCCTTCGCGTATGCCCCCCACCTACCCTGGGGAGGACGGCCCTAGCGCCGCGTGCCGCAAGGCTCGGCCTCGCAACCCGCATTTTTGGTGGCGAGAGTGGGTTTTTGCCCTGAAAAACCGGGGCTTAGTCCTTGATTTCGCTCAAAAACTATTTTGAAACTACCTTGTCATAAGTCAGCCAAGGTAAGCTAAACTCCAGGCACTTCTCTAGCGAGGCTCCTAACAGCTTTATGGATTACATCCTTTCCTTCATTGCCGGCGGTCTGACCCAAGCCACTTGGTGGCAGGTTGTCGTGTTCACTCTGGTTGTGACGCACATCACGATTGTGTCGGTCACGGTCTTTCTCCATCGCAGCCAAGCGCACCGTGGTCTGGATCTGCATCCGGCCGTCATGCACTTCTTCCGTTTCTGGCTCTGGATGACGACCGGCATGGTCACCAAGGAATGGGTGGCCATTCACCGCAAGCACCACGCCAAGTGCGAAAAGGAAGGCGATCCCCATTCGCCCATCCTGTTCGGCATCTGGAAGGTGCTGTTCCGCGGCGCGGAACTGTACCGCGAAGAATCGAACAACAAGGAAACCATGGCCAAGTTCGGCCACGGCACGCCTGACGACTGGCTCGAGCGCAACGTCTACAGCAAGCACAGCCTGTGGGGCGTGCTGACCATGCTCGCCATCGACATCGCCCTGTTCGGCGCCATCGGCGTCACGGTATGGGCCGTGCAGATGGCCTGGATCCCCTTCTGGGCCGCCGGCGTCGTCAACGGCATCGGCCACTACTGGGGCTACCGCAACTACAACAGCCCGGACACCAGCACCAACGTGTTCCCCTGGGGCATCGTGATCGGCGGCGAAGAGCTGCACAACAACCACCACGCCCATGGCACGTCGGCCAAGTTCTCGGCCAAGTGGTACGAATTCGACATCGGCTGGTGCTACATCAACATCCTGAAGTTCTTCGGCCTGGCCAAGATCAAGAAGGTTGCGCCCAAGCTCAAGCTGGACGACAGCAAGACCGGCATCGACCTGCGCACCCTGCAGGGCGTGATCACGCACCGCTACGAAGTCATGGCCCGCTATGCGGACGTGATCAAGAGCGCCGCCCGTGAAGAGCTGGCCAAGCTGAAGGATTCGCGCAACAAGGACAGCGCCGAGTGCGACTGGACCAAGCTGCACAGCGTGCGCCGCGCCATCCACCGCAACGAGGACATCCTCCAACCCGAACAGGTTGCCGCCGTGGATCAAGCCATCGCCCGCAACAAGTCGCTCGCCACGCTGGTACAGATGCGCCGTGAACTCGGCCGCATCTGGGAAAGTTCCAGCGCCAGCAGCGAACAGCTTCTTCATGACCTGCAGGCCTGGTGCCAGCGCGCCCAGCAAAGCGGCATCGCCGGGCTCGAGCAATTCGCTCAACGTCTGCGCCGCTACGCGGCATGATGCTAGAGAAGCTCAATCCTGAACAACGCGCCGCAGTAACGTTAGAACCGCAGCACGCCCTGGTCCTGGCCGGGGCGGGCAGCGGCAAGACCCGGGTGCTCACCACCCGCATGGCCTGGCTGATTCAAACCGGCCAGGCCTCGCCTTTTGGGCTGCTGGCGGTCACGTTCACCAACAAGGCGGCGCGCGAAATGCTCGCGCGCATGTCGGCCATCCTGCCGATCGATACGCGCGGCCTGTGGATCGGCACCTTCCATGGCCTGTGCAACCGCATGCTGCGCGCGCATCACCGCGATGCCGGCCTGCCGCAAAGCTTCCAGATCCTGGACGTCACCGACCAGCTCGCGGCGATCAAGCGCCTGATGAAGGCCAATGGCGTCGACGACGAAAAGTATCCTCCGCGCGACGTGCAGCGCTTCATCAACGGCGCCAAGGAAGAAGGCCTGCGTCCCGCCGACGTGGAAGCCTACGACGCCCATCGCCGTCGCCTGATCGAGATCTACCAGCTCTACGAGGCCCAGTGCCTGCGCGAAGGCGTGGTGGACTTTGCCGAGCTGCTGCTGCGCGCCTACGAACTGCTGTCGCGCAATGCGCCGGTGCGCGAGCACTACCAGCGCCGTTTCCGCCACATCCTGGTCGACGAGTTCCAGGACACCAACACGCTGCAGTACAAGTGGCTGCGCCTGTTGGCCGGCGGCGGCGCCGCAATCTTCGCGGTGGGCGACGACGACCAGTCGATCTATGCCTTCCGCGGCGCCAACGTCGGCAACATGGCTGACTTTGAACGCGACTACGCGCGCGGCACCGTGATCCGCCTGGAGCAGAACTACCGCTCTTTTGGCCACATCCTGGATTCCGCCAACGCGCTGATCGGCCATAACACCGGCCGCCTGGGCAAGAACCTCTGGACCGAGCAGGGCGACGGCGAGCCGGTGCGCGTCATCGAGCAGCCGTCCGACGGCATGGAAGCGCAGTGGATCGTGGACGAGATCCGCTCCCTGATTCGCGAAGGCAGCCTGCGCCGCGAGATCGCCGTGCTCTACCGCAGCAACGCGCAGTCGCGCGTGCTGGAACACGCCATCTTTTCCGCCGGCATTCCCTACAAGGTGTACGGCGGCCTGCGTTTTTTCGAGCGCCAGGAAATCAAGCACGCGCTGGCCTACCTGCGCCTGATGGCCAATCCGCACGACGACACCTCGTGGATGCGGGTCGTCAATTTCCCCACGCGCGGCATCGGCGCGCGCACGCTGGAGCAATTGGGCGACGCCGCGCGCGCGCACGACACCAGCCTTTACGCGGCCGTGGCCCTGGTGCCCGGCAAGGGCGGCTCCAACCTGGCGCAATTCGCGCAGCTGATCCATCGCCTGATCGAAGAGACCCGCGACCTGCCGCTGCCGGAAATGGTCGAGCACATGCTCGAGGCCAGCGGCCTGAACGCGCATTACAAGGCCGAACGCGAAGGCGCGGAGCGCCTGGAAAACCTGAGCGAACTGGTTACCGCCGCGGCGGTGTTCGCGTCCGAGGAAAACTACGACGGCATGCCTGCCGGCGTGGTGCCCGAACAGGACACGGCCTCCACGCTGAACGCGGGCGTGGTCGACGCGCCGGTCGTGGCATCCGACGGTTTGACTCCGCTGGCGGCGTTCCTGTCGCATGCGGCGCTGGAAGCGGGCGACAACCAGGCCCAGCAGGGCCAGGACGCCGTCCAGCTCATGACCGTGCACGCGGCCAAGGGCCTGGAGTTCGACGCGGTGTTCATCACCGGCCTGGAAGAGGGGCTGTTCCCGCACGAGAACAGCGTCCTGGAAGCTTCCGGACTGGAAGAAGAACGCCGCCTCATGTACGTGGCCATCACGCGTGCGCGCCAGCGCCTGTACATCAGCCTGGCGCAAAGCCGGATGCTGCACGGCCAGACGCGCTACGCGATGCGTTCGCGCTTCCTGGAAGAAATCCCCGAACAGCACCTGAAGTGGCTGTCGCCCAAGGCCGGCCTGGCCCAGGTTGGCGGCACGGGCGCCGGCTGGGGCGGCGGCAACCGCGGCGACGCTTTTGGCCGCAAGCCCACCAATACCATTGCGCCGCGTCAAGCCCGCAGCGTTACCACCGGCGTCACGGTGGGCGACAAGCAGTATCGTGTAGGTCAGGGCGTGCACCACGCGCGGTTCGGCGAAGGCACGATCATCGGCTTGAGCGGAGCAGGGCAGGACGCCCAGGCTGAAATCCAGTTCCGCGACGTGGGCGCCAAGACCTTGGCGCTGGGCATCGCCAAACTTGACATTGTTCAGGGTTGATACTCATGGCCGACAACGATACTTCCAAAGCCGAGCTGGCGTCGCTGCGCGCCGAGGTCGATGAAATCGACCAGCAGATAATGCTGCTGCTGGGCGTGCGGTTCCGCTGCACGGACATGATCGGCGAGCTCAAGCGCGATCTGGGCATGGACCTGGTGGATCCCAAGCGCGAGGAGCAGCAGGTCGCGCGCATCCGCCGCCTGGCGCAAGAGGCGGGCGTGCCGCCCGCGCTTGCCGAAACCATCCTGCGCGAAGTGATCGACACCGTGGTCGACCACCACACCCGCCTGCGCGAGCGCCCGTACTCGTAATGCCAGGCCGGCGGCGCATGGAAGCCTGCATCATCTGCAAGCTGCCGGGCGCCGCCTCTCCCTTTCCTACAAGACCTGCATGAACGCCAGCAAGGCGTCGATCTCGTCCGCGCTCAACGCGAGCGGCCGGATGTGTTCGGACTTGCTGGGCGCATACGGGTCGGGCGGATCGCTGGGCACGGGATCGCGGCCCATGCCGGCGTTGTACATCCGCAGCAGGCCCTTCAGGTCGGGAAACAGGCCGTTGTGCATCCACGGTCCGGCACGCGACACATTGCGCAGGCTGGGCGTGCGGAACTTGCCAAGATCGGCGGGATTGCGCGTCGCCTCGTAGCGCCCCAGATCCTGGTTGCGGCGGCCATAGAAGGACAGGCCGATGTTGTGGAACTGGTGATCCGTCAGCATCGCGCCGCTGTGGCAGTTCATGCAGCGCGCCTGGGTGCGGAACAGGTGCATGCCGATTAACTCGCTGTCGTCCAGCGCATTCGATTGTCCATCCAGGAACTTGTCGAAGCGCGTGGTTTCGGGCCGAAGCGTAGCGACATAGGCGGCCAGCGCGCGCGCCAGGCGGTCGGCGTCCACAGGCGGCTGCGCTGCCGGGGCGACGCCGAATGCTTGCAGGAACTGCGCAGGGTAGGGATCGGCCGCCAACAGGCGCGCCACGGCGCCGTCGGCGTCATGGTTCATTTCGCGGGGATCGTGGATGGGGCCCAGCACCTGGTCCTTCAGGCTGGCGGCGCGTCCGTCCCAGAACAACCGGGGCGCGAACGGCGCCGCATACAGCGGCGTGGAGCGCCGCCTGCCCATCAGCTTGTCTTCGCCCACGGCCAGCGCGAGGCCGTCGGTGAAGGCGCGCTGCGGCAGATGACAGGAGACGCAGGACACCTGCCCCTTGCGCGACAGCCGGGTATCGAAGAACAGCATCTGCCCCAGCGTCACCACCGCCGGGCGCGCGACGTCCGCAGCCAGTTCCGCCTGGCCGGCGTTGGCCGCGGTCCAGGATAGGGGCGGATTGGAGGCCGGCGGCACCGGCCCCCATTCGCGCCAGGCCACGCCAGGATCGATAGTGGGCGCTGGCCAGGCCGAGGGCGGCCCAGCGTACAGCGGCCGCAGGCAAGCGGCATTCCAGCCCGTGGGCGTACGGCAGGCGGCCTGATCGTCCTGGGCGTCTGCATCGGCGTGGGATAGGGACGCCGCCAGCGTCAGCGCCGCGCCCAGGATCAGAAGCGGTAACCGACTTGCAGCCATAGCTCCCGTCCCGTCTGATAGGTACTGCGGTTGGTCTTGACGTTGGGATTGCTGGCCGTCACGGCGGGCCTGCGGTCCAGCACGTTCAGGACTTCGACCGTGAATTCCAGACTGCGCGCAAACGTGGGATTCCAGGAAAGCTTGGTGTCCCAGGTCCAGTAGGACGGGATATCGCCGGATTCGAATCGATCCAGGTAGTCGGGCCGCGGACCGCGCCCGACGTAGACGGTGGCGTCGCGCTTGCTGCGCCAGTTCACCATGTTGCTCCAGGTCAGGCCGGCGCGCGGCCACGCGCCGGTCAGGCTGAGGGTGGCGATCTGTGGCTGGTAGAAGGAGCTTGGAGGCAGGTCGATGGCGCGCAGGCGCGAGCCGTTGTAGATCACGTATTCGCCGGGGTCGCGCGCGTCGCCGTTGTAGCCTTCGACCAGGTCCGCATTGGTCTTGCGCTTCTGCCAGCTCCAGCTGGCCTGCATGTTCCAGCGCGTCTCGCCCAGGCGCCAGGGCTCCAGCGTGCGCAGCGACAGGCTGACGCCGTCGGTGGTGGACAGGCCGTCGTTGGTGTAGCGGTAGCCGTCCTTGTCGTTGCCGGTCGTGGCCCACTGGTCGCGGCCGTTGCGGCGCACGTAGCTCAGCACGCCTTCCATGCCCGCCATGCGCTGGCGCAGCGAGACCGCCCATTCATCGTCATAGGGCATGCGCAGGCCCTTGTACTCCACGTAGTACTCCTTGCTGCCGTCCGCCACGGGCTTGCCGTTCTTGTCCAGCACCTGGCGCCGCAGGCGGCTGCGTTCTTCCTTGAGCGCCGTCTCCAGCACGCCGGCCCCGTAGTACCGCGACCAGCCGGCGCTGAGCAGGGTATCGCCCGAACCGAACATGTCCCAATCCAACCGCGTGCGCGGCGACAGGTTGTTGTTGCCGAGGAACGTCTCGCGGTCGTAGCGCAGGCCGGCGTCCAGCGCCAGCCGTTGCCATTCGATGCGGTCCGACAGATAAAGGCTGGCCATGTTGTAGTTCACGTCCACGGTGCCGGGCAGGTAGCGGACCTTGCTGAAATCCCGATAGCTGCCGTCGCGGTTGTAAGCGCGCTGGTAGGAGTGGCTTTCCTGGAAACGCTCGAAGTTCGCCTGCACCTGGTTCAGTTCCGCGCCTGCATAGGGGATATGCGTGAACACGCCCGTGCGCACCGGATCCAGGTCGACCCGGCCCTTCAGCGTCCAGGTGTCCTGTCGCGTCTGCTCCTTGCCGAAGCCGCCCGCCGTGTACCGCGGCAGCAGGTAGGGGCTGAATGTCGCCAGCTCGTCGCCGACGGATTCGCGGTTGCTGAGCGACCGGTCCCAGCCCGCCTGCAGCGCAAGCCGGCCGCCCTGGAAGTAGTGGTCTACGTTGACGCCTATGCCGCGCGCCTCATGGTTGTTGTCCCAGCGGGTGTGCCGGAACAGGTCGCTGGCCAGGGTTTCGCTGCGGTCGCTGTATTTCAGCGTCAGGTCGGCCGTGGTATCGGCGCTGGCGCGCACGCTGAACTTGCCCAGGAAGTTGTCGATCCGGTCGCTGTAGGCGGCCTGGCCCGGCGCCGGCTGTCCCTTGTCGTCCACGCCCATGTTCCAGCGCGTGATGTCCGATTCGCGGCGCGACATGGCCAGCACGGCGCCTGACTTTTCATTGAAGGCGAGGTCGCCCACGGCGGAGTAGAAGCGCTTTTTCCATTCCGGCGAATAGCCCGGCTTGCCCTGCGCCCAACTGTTTTGTTCGCCCTCGGCGACCTCCTGCCGAGTCATTTTGGAAGTGTTCCAGCGGTAGTCCAGATTCAAGCGGTTTTCGCCGGAAAAGCGGCGCAGCCTGGCGTCGACGACGCCGCCCGTGAAGCGGCCGTACTCCACCGGCACGAAGCTGTCGTGCACGCGCACTTCCTCCAGCAGGCTCGTGTCCACGAAGTACGACTGCGGGTTGCTGGGCACGTTGCCGACCTGCAGGTTCAGGTTCTTGCTGGCCGGGTTCACGCGGTTGGTCGCGTCCATGCCGTCGAGCTGGAACAAGTTCTGGTAGGGGCTGGAGCCGTGGAAGGAAATGTCCTCCACATTGAGCGAGCCGCGGTTCTGCGAGCCGGCGGCGCCCGGATTGGTGCGCACCGCCGGATGCGTCGCCACCAGCGTGCTGAGGTCGCGGTTGGAGCTGGGCGTTTCGGCGATGTCCTCGCGGGTATAGATGCGCTCGCCCACCTGCTCGCCGTAGACCCGCACGGCATCCAGGCGCAGGGCGGAAAACTGGTTGGTCTTGTCCACGTAGACGATGTAGCGGCCAGGTCCGTCCGCGCGCAGCGCCAGTCCGGACCCCGCCAGCAGGTGGTTCAGCGCGAGCAGCGGCGAATACTCTCCTTGCAGCGGGGGCGAAGTCTTGCCCGCCACCGCCGCCGGCGGAAACGAGATCTCCAGGCCCGCCTGTCGGCCCAGCGCGAGCAGTGCGTCGCCCAGGGGTTGGGCCGGCAGGTCATAGGCGACGGGCGCGGTCGACTGAGCGGGGGCCGGCGAAGCCGTTATCAACGCGGCGATGAGCAGCGCCGCCGAAGCGCCAGACCGGCGGGCGCGCCGGTTGAAGTGGGGAAACAGCATGAATGCGTCCAAGCGGGTGTTGATGTCAGCCGTAGGACGTGTGCAGGCACGGATTACCTCAGCGGATTGCCGATGAATAATTTATATCGATTCTCATTTACTGATTGGCAATCGGCTTCAACGCAAGATCAGCAGGCCTGGCAGCTCGGTAATGCCGACCTTGGCCTGCGCCAGCAGCAATTCCAGCGCTCGCTTGGGATCGCCGATGCTGGCGATGCCCGAGACGCGCAAACGCCTGGCGGTTTCGCCCAGCACCAGGATGTGCTTGCCGCCATAGCGGGATAGCCGCGCAGCGGCCTCGGGCAATGCGACATCGTTGAAGGCCAGCAGGCCCTGGCTCCAGTCCGGCGCCGGTTCCTGCGGGGCGGCGAAGCGCGTGATGCCCGTCGCCGACACGGCAGCCTCCTGGCCCGCGTCCAGCGCCAAGGCGGCGTCATCCTGGCAGACCAGGCAATGGACTGCCACGCGATGTTCGTACACCGCCACGCGCGTGCCGTCGGCCTCGCGCGCCACGACATAGCGGGTGCCTAGTGCGGCTGCGGACGCGTCCGGCGTCACCACCGTGAAATCCGGACCACCAGGCGCGCGTGGTGCGGCCGTGAACAACGCTCGCCCGGCCAGGAGCCGTACTTCGCGCTTGCCCGGTGCGAAATCGATGGCGATGGCGGAGTCCGCATCCAGGGTGGCGCTGGAGCCGTCGGGCAGGGCCACGCGGCGCACTTCGGCGCCGGTCGTGTAGTCGGCGTCAGGATGGACCGTACGCAGCAATTGCCAGGCTGGCCAGGCGGCCAGCAATACAAGCGCGGCCGCCGCGCCGCGCTTATGCGCGCGCCGTGGCGCCAGCAGCTTGCCGCGTTCGATCTCGCCCATTCGCCGCCACAGGCGCGCCAGCCGTTCATAGGCGGCGGCGTGGCTGGCGTCAGCGCGGTACCAGGCTTCGAACTCCGCCTGGGCTTGCGCATCCATGCCCTGACCGCTGTGGCGCACGACCCAGCGCGACGCTTCTTCCTGGGCGCTGCCGGTCTTGGGGGCGGCCATGCTCAGGATGCCAGCGCCTGGTCGCAGGCCAGCAGGATGCGCATCATGTGTTTCTCCACCGCGCTGACCGAAATCGCGAAACGCTCGGCGATGGCGCGGTAGCTCAGACCCTCGTGCCGGTGCAGCACGAACACGTCCAGGCTGCGGCGCGGCTGGGCCAGCAGCGCGGTTTCCAGCCTGCGCAGCATCTGCCGCGCGGCAGCCACGTCCAGGGTGTCGGGTTCATGCAGGGTAGGGCGCGAAGCGGCGTAGTCGGCGGTGGCGGCCTGTTCGCGGCTGCGGCGCCGGTGCCAGTCGGTAGCGATGTTGGCGGCCACGCGGAAGACGTAGGCGCGGTCGTTGTCGGGACGCGTCCTGTCCTTGAATTCCGCCAGCTTGATCCAGGTGTCCTGGGCGCAGTCTTGCGCGACGTCGCGCGAGCCGGTGCGCAAAGAGAGAAAACCCAGCACCTCTCGGTAATGGCGGAGAAATACATCCGTGAGCGTAGACATGTCGCCGGCGCCGGGCGCCAGATAGAGTCAAATTCGCGCCAGAGTATAAATGATAACGATTTCTATTTCTAGATAAGGAGAGAGCGCAGGAAGCGGCGGCGGGCAGGGCGCCCGCCGCAGGCCGTCAGGCCTCGGACTGTTCGATCTCTTCCAGCGAGCCCTGGATTTCGAGCCACTGTTCTTCCAGCTCGTCCATGCGCTTGCCGTGTTCGCCATGCTCGGCCATGACCTTTTGGCGTTCGGCGCGGCGCGCATCCGAGTACAGGTCCGGATCGGCGATGACGGCGTCCAGCGCATGCAGCTTGGCGCGCAGCTTCTCCATCTCGGCCTCGACCTTGGCGAGCCTGGATTCGAGCGGCTTGCGCAGCGCGGACAGGCGCTGGCGCTGTTCGGCTTCGGCGCGGCGCTGGGCCTTGCGGTCCACCACCGGTTCGTTGCCTTCGGCGTTCTCGCGCGCGGCTTCCGCGCGTTCGCCGGCGTTGCGGGCGGCGAGCCAGTCGCGGTAGTCCTCCAGGTCGCCGTCGAACTCGCGTACCGCGCCGTCGGCCACGATCCAGAAGCTGTCCACCGTGGTGCGCAGCAGGTGGCGGTCGTGGGATACCAGCAGCATGCTGCCGCCGAAGTCCGCCAGCGCGGCGGCCAGGGCCTCGCGCGTTTCCACGTCCAGGTGGTTGCTGGGTTCGTCCAGCAGCAGCAGGTTGGGCTTTTGCCAGACGATCAGGGACAGCGCCAGTCGCGCCTTTTCGCCGCCGGACATGGGGCCGACCTTGCTGGTCACCGTGTCGCCGGAAAAGCCGAAGCCGCCCAGATAGTTGCGCAGTTCCTGTTCGCGGGTCTCGGGGGCCAGGCGCGCCAGATGGGCGATGGGCGTGCTGTCCACGTCCAGCATGTCCAGCTGGTGCTGGTGGAAATAGCCGATGGCCAAGCCGCGCGAGGCGCGGCGCGTACCCGCCTGCACCGGCAGTTCTTCGGCCAGGGTCTTGATCAGCGTGCTCTTGCCGGCGCCGTTGGCGCCCAGCACGCCGACGCGGCTGCCCGCGCGCACCATCAGCGTCACGTCGCGCAGGATGGGCACGGCGTTGCCGTCGGCGTCCGTGTAGCCGGCCGACAGGTGCTCCAGGGTCAGCAGGGGATCCGGCACCTGGTCGGGCGAGGGGATGCGGATGTCGATGCCGGCCTCGGCGTGCAAGGGCGCCAGCACCTGCATGCGCGCCAGCGCCTTGACGCGGCTCTGCGCCTGCTTGGCCTTGGAGGCCTTGGCCTTGAAGCGGTCGATGAAGCCTTGCAGCCGGGCCGCTTCGCGGGTCTGGCGTTCGTAGGCGATATTGGTCTGGCGCAGGCGCTCGGCGCGCTGCGTCAGGAAGTCGCCATAGCCGCCGCGGTAGCGCACCAGCTTGGCGTGGTCGAAATGCAGGATGGACTTGGCGACCGCATCCAGGAACTCGGTGTCGTGGGAAATCAGCATGACGGTGCCGGGGTAGGCGGCCAGCCATTTCTCCAGCCACAGCATGGCGTCGAGATCCAGGTGGTTGGTGGGCTCGTCCAGCAGCAGCAATTCGGACGGCGCCATCAGCGCGCGGGCCAGGGCCAGGCGCATGCGCCAGCCGCCGGAAAAGCTCGCCACCGGCTGCATCCATTCGGCGGGCTTGAAGCCCAGGCCGGCCAGCAGTTGCTCGGCGCGCGAGGCCGCGCTCCAGGCGCCGGCTTCCACCAGCGCCGCTTCCACTTCGGCGATCTGCGTGCCTTGCTCGTCCGTCAGTTCGGCGCGGCGCGCCTGCAGTTCGCGCAGATGCGTGTCGCCGTCGATGACGAACTCTCGCGCCGGACGCTCGTCAGCTTCGATTTCCTGCTTGACGCTGGCGATGCGCCAGCCGGCGGGCATGGCGAGGTTGCCCGCGTCCAGGTCCAGCGTGCCGGTCAAGAGCGCGAACAGCGAGGACTTGCCCGCGCCGTTCTTGCCGACGATGCCCACGCGCTCGCCCGGATGCACGACGAATTCAGCGCCGTCCAGCAGCACCTTGGTGCCGCGGCGCAGGGTCAATCCAGTAGCGCGTATCACAGGCTGAGTTGCTCGCGGGTAAGCAGCAGAAGCTGGTCGGAGGCTTCTTCGGTGTCCAGCCACACGGGCGAGAGCTGCGGGAAGGCGGCCTCGAAGAAGTCGCGTTCGTGGCCGATCTCCAGCACCAGCACGCCTTCCGGCGTGAGAAAGCGCGGCGCGGCTTCCAGGATGCGGCGCACCAGGTCCATGCCGTCGTCGCCGCCAGCCAGGGCCAACTGCGGTTCATGGCGGTACTCCTGGGGCAGGACGTCCATGGAGCCGCTGTTCACGTAGGGCGGATTGCAGATGATGACGTCGTACAGGCGCGGCGGCAGGCTGTCGAACAGATTGCTTTCGTGCAGGTCCAGCCGGTCCGCCAGGCCGTAGTCGTCGACGTTGCGGCGCGCCACTTCCAGCGCGTCCGGGGACACGTCGACCGCGTCCACATGGGCATAGGGGAAGGCCAGCGC
This sequence comes from Achromobacter sp. ACM04, assembly GCF_014851465.1. NCBI lineage: Bacteria > Pseudomonadati > Pseudomonadota > Betaproteobacteria > Burkholderiales > Alcaligenaceae > Achromobacter > Achromobacter sp. ACM04. The sequence continues at coordinate 1,857,182 of NZ_JACUZS010000001.1, read as the reverse complement.
CGACAGGATAGCCAGGCAGCCGGACCCCGTGCACATGTCCAGCACGTTCTCAACCGCCAGCGCATCCTGCACCCAGGGCGCAAGGCCCTGGTCCAGCAACTCAGCGATGGGCGAGCGCGGCACGATGACGCGCTGGTCCACGTAGAAGCGATGGCCGCGCAGCCAGGCCTCGTTGGTGAGGTAGGCGGCGGGCAGGCGCTCGGTCACGCGGCGGTCGATCAATTCGAGCACGCGGTTGCGCTCTTCGCTGAGCACGCGGGCGTCCAGAAAGGGCTCCAGCGTGTCCAGCGGCAGATGCAAGGCGTGCAGCGTCAGGTAGACCGCCTCGTCCCAGGCGTTGTCGCTGCCGTGTCCCAGCGCCACCTGGGCGGCGTTCAGGCGCGATACGCCGTAGCGGATCAGGTCGCGCAGGGTCAGCAGTTCTTGGCGGGCGGATTGATACATGTGAGGCTTTTACTTGGGCGGCAGCAGGAGGTTTTCCAGCGTGCGCCGATAAATGTTCTTCAACGGATCCAGCGAGGCCAATTCGATGCGTTCGTTGACCTTGTGGATCGTGGCGTTGCAGGGACCGAATTCGATGACTTGCGGGCAGATCTTGGCGATGAAGCGGCCATCGGACGTGCCGCCAGTGGTGGAGAGTTCTGCCGTCACGCCGGTTTCGTCGCGGATGGCCGAGACCAGCGCGTCCGTCAGCGAGCCGCGCGGCGTCAGGAAGGGCTCGCCGCCCAGCTCCCAGTCCAGCGTGTACTCCAGGCCATGGCGGTCCAGCACTTCATGTACTCGCGCCTGCAGGCTTTCCGGCGTGCTGGCGGTGGAGAAACGGAAGTTGAACAGCGCCACCGCCTCGCCCGGCACCACGTTGGTGGCGCCGGTGCCCGAGTTCAGGTTCGACACCTGGAACGTGGTGGGCGGAAAGTACTCGTTGCCCTGGTCCCATTCGATGCTGACGATGTCGGCCAGGGCCGGCGCCAGCTGGTGCACGGGGTTGCGCGCCAGGTGCGGGTAGGCCACATGGCCCTGGATGCCCTTGACCGTGAGCTTGCCCGACAGCGAGCCGCGGCGGCCGTTCTTGCAGGTGTCGCCCAGCACGTCGCCCGAAGTGGGCTCGCCGACGATGCAGTAGTCCATCTGTTCGCCGCGCGCCTTCAGCGCGTCGCAGACGATGGCGGTGCCGTCGATGGACGGGCCTTCTTCGTCAGAGGTGATCAGCAGGGCGATCGAGCCGCCATGCTGCGGGTGGGCCGCCACGAATTCCTCGGCCGCCACCACGAAGGCGGCGATCGAGCTTTTCATGTCGGCTGCCCCGCGGCCGTACAGGTAGCCATCGCGCTCGGTGGGAACGAAGGGATCGCTTTCCCACTTCTCGCGCGGACCCGGAGGCACCACGTCCGTGTGACCGGCGAACACGGTCAGCGGCGCCGCGTTGCCGCGGCGCGCCCACAGATTGGTGACACCGCCCTGTGCGATGGTCTCGCAGGCGAAGCCGATGCGCTCCAGGCGCGCGGCCAGCGTCGCCTGGCAGTCTTCATCGGCCGGCGTGACCGAAGGGCGGGCGATCAGGTCCTTGACCAGATCCAGTACAGCCGTCGTGCTCATTTAAGCCCTCAGCAGATCGTTGATGCTGGTCTTGGCGCGGGTCTGCGCGTCGACGCGCTTGACGATGACCGCGCAGGCCAGGCTGTGCGAACCGTCGGCCGAAGGCAGCGAACCCGGGACCACGACCGAACCCGAGGGCACGCGGCCGTACGTGATCTTGCCGGTGGCGCGGTCATAGATCTTGGTGCTTTGCGACAGGAACACGCCCATGGCCAGCACCGAGTTCTCTTCGACGATCACGCCTTCCACGACTTCGGAGCGGGCGCCGATGAAGCAGTTGTCTTCGATGATGGTCGGGTTGGCTTGCAGCGGTTCCAGCACGCCGCCGATGCCCACGCCGCCGGACAGGTGAACGTTCTTGCCGATCTGGGCGCAGGAGCCGACGGTGGCCCAGGTGTCGACCATGGTGCCTTCGTCGACGTAGGCGCCGATGTTCACGTAGGAGGGCATCAGCACCACGTTGCGGGCCAGGTAGGCGCCGCGGCGGGCAACGGCCGGCGGCACCACGCGGTAGCCGCCCTGCTTGAAGGCGTTGTCGCCGTATTCCGAGAACTTGAGCGGCACCTTGTCGTAGAACTGCAGCGGAGCCTGGCCCATGATGGCGTTGTCGTTCAGGCGGAACGACAGCAGCACGGCCTTCTTGATCCACTGATGCACGACCCAGTCGTCGTTGATTTTCTCGGCCACGCGCAGGCGGCCCAGGTCCAGGCCGTCGATGGTGCGCTCGACCGCTTCGCGCACTTCGGCGCTGGCGTCGGTGGGCGACAGGTTGGCCCGGTCGTCCCAGGCTTTTTCGATGGTGGTCTGCAGGTCGAGAGTCATAGCGGCTCAGCTTTTAAAGGTTGATCAAACGGAAGTATGCACAAAATGGGCGATGCGCTCGGCTGCCTGTACGCAGTCAGCCAAGGGCGCCACCAGAGCAATGCGGATGCGGCCCTGGCCGGGATTCACGCCATGCGCCTCGCGTGCCAGGAAACTGCCCGGCAGCACGGTAACACCAGTACGGCCAAAAAGGTCGCGCGCGAACGCCGTATCCGAACCGGGCGTGGCAGCCCACAGGTAGAACGAAGCCTGCGGCCGGGACACGTCCAGCACCTTCTGGAGGATGGGCACGACGGCGTCGAATTTTTCGCGGTACAGGCGCCGGTTGTCCTTCACGTGCGCCTCGTCCGTCCAGGCGGCGCTGCTGGCCGCCGACACGATGGGGCTCATGGCGCTGCCATGATACGTGCGATACAGCAGGAAGCGGCCGATCAGCGCGGCGTCGCCCGCCACGAAGCCCGAACGCAGGCCGGGCACGTTGGAACGCTTGGACAGGCTGGAGAACGCCACCAGGTTGCGGTAGGTGTCGCGGCCCAGGCGGCGCGCGGCCTGAAGGCCGCCCAGCGGCGGGTTGCCTTCGTCCAGGTAGATTTCCGAATAGCACTCGTCGGAGACGATCACGAAGCCGTGGCGGTCGGACAGTTCGAACAGCGTTTTCCATTCGTCCAGCGACATGACGTTGCCGGCCGGGTTGCCCGGCGAGCAGACGAACACCATGCGCGTCTTCTTCCAGATTTCGTCCGGCACCTGGTTCCAGTCGCTGGCGAAACTGCGCACCGGATCGGCGTTGACGAAGTAGGGCGTGGCGCCGGCCAGAAGCGCCGCGCCTTCGTAGATCTGGTAGAACGGATTGGGGCAGATCACCACCGAGCCTGCGGCCGGGTCGATGACGGTCTGCGTGAACGCGAACAGCGCCTCGCGCGAGCCCAGCGCCGGCAGCACCTGCGTTTCCGGATCCGGGGCAGGGATGCTGTAGCGCCGCGCCAGCCACTCCGAGATCGCCCGGCGCAGCGCCGGGTCGCCCTTGGTGGACGGGTACACGGACAGGCCCGCGAGGCTGTCGCGGATGGCCTGTTCGACGCGCGCGGGCGCGGCGTGTTTGGGCTCGCCGATCGACAGATTGATGGGCGTCAGACCGTCCGGCTGCTGGCTGGCCGAAGCCAGCAAAGCGCGCAGTTTTTCGAACGGATAGGGGTGTAGGGCATCGAGGCGCGGATTCATGACGCAAGATTTTAACAAGCAAGCTACAATAGCGGGCTTGGCCTATAGCGAAGGTGGCGAAATTGGTAGACGCACCAGGTTTAGGTCCTGACGCCGTAACAGGTGTAGGGGTTCGAGTCCCCTCCTTCGCACCAACCTTATTCAGGCACTGATCCGGCTTCATGCCACCAGTGTCCCGCAAGCCCCAAGGCATTGAATGCCTTGGGGCTTTTCCTTTGCCGGCGCGCCCTTGCGCTTAGGGATAACCTCCCGTGCCGAAAGCGCATTTTTGATATATCTTCGCGCTCTTCGGTGGAGGCTTGCCGCTGGCCGGCATCGCAACAGCCTCTCAAACAGCCCCGTACACAGCACGATAAGGAGAGCCTTCCATGGCGCTCAAGCACGCTGCATTTCTGGATGTCATCGATATACGCACCCCGCATCGCGAACACGGGGAGGCCGTCAGCGTCAGCCTGATGAAGACGGCGCATATGCAACTGCTGCAATTGGCGCTGCCCGCCGGCAAGGGCCTGCCGCAACATGCCGTGGCGGGCGAAATCACCATTCATTGCATCGCCGGAGAGGTGAGCTTGGCATTGCGCGATGGCGTGCGCCAGTTGCGCGAAAACCAGCTCGTCGCGTTGGCCGCGCACGAACCGCACGCGCTGCAGGCCGTGCGCGACGCGACCGTGCTGGTGACGGTGCTGCACGCCCCCGCCTAGTACTCCGATTCCTGACGCAGACGTGTTCCCTGAGAGGTGAGCCGTGCATGAGCTGTTGGCCGACTGGTGCGAAATCCTGAACCGCTTGCTGCGGGACGTGGCCGATGCGCACGCCACGGCGCAGGCGCGCGACAGCGCGCTGCGCCATGCCCACCGGCATTCCTGCCAGGCGCCGATCTGCTTCCGGATGTCCGGGACCACGGTCAGCCATCTGGCGGAAACGCTGGATTGCGCCATCCGCGCGTCCTGCGCCCGCCACGACAACTCCGCCTGGGTGCAGGCGCTGGACGTGGCGTACACCAAGTTCCTGCTGTATCTGATCCGCGACGTGGACCGGTGGTCCAGCGGCGGGCTGCACCAAGAGGCGGCGTAGGAGAGGTTTGGTACTTCATAATTTACTGGATAAATAAACAGTAATTTGGTTCAATCCCATCATGCCTCCGGCGCATGCACCTGCAAAAGCGCCATTTCCCACGATCAGGACGAACCATGAAATTCGGATACACCATCATCTACGTACCGGACGTCGCCGCATCGCTGTCCTTTTTTGAACAGGCATTCGGTTTCGCCAGGCGTTTTCTGCACGAGTCCCAGACTTACGGCGAACTGGACACCGGCGAAACCACGCTGTCGTTCGCGGCGCATGAACTGGCCGACGCCAATTTCGGCGGCGGCCATGTTGCGGCTTCGGCGTCGGCCGAGCCGTTGGGCATGGAAGTGGCTTTCGTGACGGACGACCTGGCCGCGGCGCACGCCCGCGCGCTTGCGGCGGGCGCCACGGAAATGAGCGCGCCTGTCTCCAAGCCGTGGGGGCAGGTCGTGTCCTATGTGCGTTGTCCGGACGGCACGCTGGTGGAGCTTTGCACTCCCATGCAGGGCTAGGCACGCCGCTCGTCGCCGCGGCCGAGACCAAGCGCTCGGAGACGCTGCCGCTGCGGCCCGCATCATCGGTGTCCGTGCGGCGTGCATCTTTCCGTCTAGCCGGTCCGGCCGATCCCCGAGTCCGCCCTACGCCGTTACCTTGGTTGCGGCAGGGGTGTCCGCGTCCGGCTGCGCTCAAGAATTGTCAAGAATTTACATTGCTTTGAAGTTGCCGTCGCCGCCCCGCGATACCGTGGCATTTTCGTTTTTCGGGAGTCGACATGTATCCGCTTTCCAAGCGTTGCGGCGCGGAGTTCTTTGGCACGTTCTGGCTGGTATTGGGGGGCTGCGGCGCCGCTGTGCTGGCCGCCGGTTTCCCGGAACTGGGCATCGGTTTCGCAGGCGTGGCGCTGGCCTTCGGCCTGACCGTGCTGACCATGGCGTTCGCGGTCGGCCATATTTCCGGCGGGCATTTCAACCCGGCCGTCACGGTGGGCCTGGTGGCGGGCGGCCGTTTTCCCGCCAAGGAAATCCTGCCTTACGTCATTGCCCAGGTCCTGGGCGCGATTGTGGCCGCTGCGGTGCTGGCCTGCATCGCCAGCGGCAAGCTGGGTTTCGATCTGAAGGGCAGCCATTTCGCGGCCAACGGCTACGGGGCCTATTCGCCGGGCAAGTACTCGATGGTGTCCGCCCTGGTGACGGAAGTCGTGCTGACCGCTGGCTTCATCTTCGTGATCCTGGGGGCGACCAGCAAGCGCGCGCCGGCCGGCTTCGCGGCGATTCCTATCGGACTGGCGCTGACGCTCATCCACCTGATCAGCATTCCGGTGACGAACACCTCGGTCAATCCGGCCCGTTCCACCGGCCCGGCGCTGTTCGTGGGCGGCTGGGCGTTGGAGCAGCTGTGGCTGTTCTGGGTCGCGCCCATCGTCGGGGCGATCGTCGGCGCCATCGCCTACCGGCTGGTCAGCGATCCCGCGCAGGAGCGTAGCTGAGCCAGGCGCTGCACCGGGCGATAATGGGGCCAAGTCTCTGATCCTGGTCCCATGAACGAATTTTCAATCGCCATCAATCTTGTGCTGGCCATGCTGCTTGGCGCCGCCATCGGCGCCGAGCGCCAATGGCGGCAGAACTATGCCGGCGTGGTCACGCATGCGCTGGTCTCGCTGGGCGCGGCCGCCTATACCGCCTTGCCGGCGCTGCTGGACGCCGGCAACGACATGCGCCTGGGCAGCCAGGTCGTGACCGGCATAGGCTTTCTGGGTGCGGGCCTGATCATGCGCGACGGCCTGACCATACGCGGCCTGAGCGCCGCGGCCACCATCTGGGCTACCGGCGCCGTAGGGGTACTTGCCGGCTATGGCTTCCAGGCCGAAGCCAGCGCGGTCACGGCGCTGATCCTGGTCACCAATGTGCTGCTGCGGCGCGGCGCCAGGCTGATGGACCGCTACGTGCCCGATGCGGAAACCGAAGAGCGTTACTACAACATCGCCTTGACCTGCGCCTCCACGGACGAAGCCATGGTGCGGGCGGAATTGCTGAACGCCCTGGGCAAGCACAGCCTGCGCCTGCGCGGCGTGGAAAGCCAGCAGCGCGACGGCGGCCGCTCCGAAGTGACTGCGGTGGTCTATTCCATGCGCCAGGAAGACGAGCGGGTGGAGCAACTGGTGGGCAGCCTCAGCCTGCTGCCGCAGACCTACTCGGCCAGGTGGACCTCCGACACCGGCAACGCCTGAAGCCGGCCCGAATCAGGACGCCGTAAGTCCGATCTCAATACGCTTGCACACCCATTCCAAGAAGATGAGCGTATTCCGTGACGACAACGATTCCTCCTGCCGGGCCCGCCGGCGTGGTGCACTATGACCGCGTCAGCATCGCGTTTCACTGGCTGACGGCGGCGCTGGTGGTGGGCCTGTTCGCGCTGGCCGAAATCTGGGAATTCCTGCCGCGCGGCACGCCCACGCGGCGCCTGCTGCAGCACCTGCATATTTCGTTCGGCCTGCTGTTTGCCGCCGTGTTCGTGTTGCGCGCCATCTGGCGCGTGAGCGCGGGCAGGCGCCTGCCGCCGGCCGCCACGGGCTGGCTGCGCACGGCTAGTACGGGCGTACACGGATTGCTGTACCTGTTGATGGCGGCGCAGATCGTGCTGGGCTTTCTGTTCCGCTGGGCGCAGGGTGAGCCGTTCGCCTTCTTCGGCCTGTTCGACGTGCCCACGCTGATCGCCATCGACCACGAGCAGCGCCGCTTCATCGGCGGACTGCACAACACCGTGGCCTGGTGCATCATCGTGCTGGCGCTGCTCCATGCCCTGGCCGGCTTGTTCCACCACTATGTCCTGCGTGATGGCGTGCTGCGCCGCATGCTCTCCAGCCGCTGAGAAGCGCGCGGCAAGGGCGGGACGTGAAAGCCGGGCCGGGCAGGTTGTACATTACGCACTATCACTGCCTTACTTCCACAGGATGTACCCATCATGACCGCCCCTGAAGTGTTTATCTCCTCCTCGATCAGCTGCGCGAACGATCGCCCCTTCGTGCTGTTCGGCGGCATCAACGTGCTGGAATCCAAGGAACTGGCGCTGCGCGCCTGCGAGGAATACCAGCGCGTCACCCGCAAGCTGGGCATCCCGTATGTGTTCAAGGCTTCCTTCGACAAGGCCAACCGCTCGTCCATCCATTCCTATCGCGGCCCGGGCCTGGAAGAGGGCATGAAGATCTTCGAGGCGGTCAAGAAGGAATTCGGCGTGCCCGTCATTACCGACGTGCACGAACCCTGGCAGGCCGCGACCGTGGCCGAGGTCGTCGACATCCTGCAACTGCCGGCCTTCCTGGCGCGGCAAACGGACCTGGTGGTGGCGTTGGCCAAGACGCAGCGCATCATCAACATCAAGAAGCCGCAGTTCCTCAGCCCGACCCAGATGCTGAACATCGTCGAGAAGTTCACCGAGGCCGGCAACGACAAGCTCATCCTATGCGACCGCGGTACCTGCTTCGGCTATGACAATCTGGTTGTAGACATGCTAGGGTTTGGCGTGATGAAGAAAGTGTCCGGCAACCGGCCGCTCATTTTCGACGTCACGCATGCCTTGCAGCAGCGCTCGGCGCTGGATGCGGCATCGGGCGGCCGCCGCGAGCAGGTGGCCGAACTGGCGCGCGCGGGCATGGCCGTGGGGTTGGCCGGCCTGTTCCTGGAAGCTCACCCCGATCCCAAGAACGCGAAGTGCGACGGTCCCAGCGCCTTGCCGCTGGACAAGCTGGAGCCCTTCCTGACCCAGTTGAAGATGCTGGACGACCTGGTGAAGTCCTTTGCCCCTATCGACATCGAACCCTGAATCCCGCGGTCATAACGGCTGCGCAAAGTTGTTATACGATCCGGGCCAAACATTGGGGAGGCCTGGATGTCTTTGTATGTGATCGTCGCCGTTCGAAAAGAGCCCGTCAGCGGGCACGTGGCCTATGTGCGCTGGGGCCAGGCAGAACGCGGCGTCCCCGGCTGGGTCACCGAGCCGGTGACGGCGGCGGCATCCGAGGTCATCGAGGCCATCAAGGACGGCGTGGAAGTCGAAACCGCCATCAGCCAGGACGGCATGAGCGTGGCGTTGCGGCCGGTGCGCGTGCTGGTGGATGACGACGGACGCGAACACCTCGCGTCCGCGCCGGTTCCCAGCTCGACCTTGTACACGCTCTTCGACCTGCCCGAATTTTGATGCGGACAGCCCGGCAGGCGCCTAGCGCCGGCCCTGCGCGAAATTGAGCAGGGCGTCTCCGGCCATCCGGTAGCGCACCCATTCATCCTGCGGCAGCGCGCCGATCGACTTGTAGAAATCGATGGCGGGCGTGTTCCAGTCCAGCACGCTCCATTCCAGGCGGCCGCAGCCATTGGCCACCGCCTCTTGCGCCAGATGGCGCAACAGATCGCGGCCCGCGCCGATGCCGCGCTGCTCCGGCGTGACGTACAGGTCTTCCAGATAGATGCCGTTCTTGCCCAGCCAGGTCGAGTAGCTGTAGAAGTAGACGGCGTAGCCGATGGGTTTGCCGTCCAGTAGGCACATCAGGGCCTTGGCCGGCGCGTTCTCGGCGAACAGGGTGCGCTCGACGTCCGCGGGGCTGGCGATCACTTCATGGGCGGCGCGTTCGTACACGGCCAGCTCGGTGATGAAGGCATGGATCTGGGCCGCGTCCGAGGCGACGGCGGGGCGAATTTCGATAGTCACGGGTACTTCCTGCTGCTGCTTTTGGGGGCCTTATCCTACCCGTGAATCGGGCGGCGCGCATTTTTGGCCAGCGCGTCCATTCCGGGAATACCCTTACTTGCGCGCTGACCCTGCGGGCGCGATTCTTGAAAGCGTTCTGCCCTCGAGTCCAATGCGTACAACAGGGGACATCTCCCATGCCTGAATCTGGGTCCGCCGTTGCCAGCACGCCTGCCGCAAGCCGTAAAAGGCGTCGCCTGTCCTGGATCTGGCTGGTGCCTCTCATCGCAGCCGTGGGCGGACTGGCGCTGGTCGTACGCGTCTGGATGGAAGCCGGCCCCACCGCCACCATCAGCTTCCAGACCGCCGAAGGGCTGGAGGCCGGCAAGACCCAGGTCCGTTACAAGGAAGTCGTTGTCGGCGTGGTCGAACGCGTGGCCTTGAACTCGGACCGTTCCGGTATCGTCGCGACCGTGCGCATCAACAAGGACGCCGGCAGCCTGCTGCAGGAAGGGACGATGTTCTGGGTGGTCCGGCCCAGGCTGACCCTGAGCGGCGTATCGGGCCTGAGCACCCTGTTCTCCGGCGCCTACATAGGCGTGGACCCGTCCGACCAGTTCCGCCAGGAAACCGAAACTCGCGCCACCAAGTACAGCTTCGTCGGCCTGGAGACGCCGCCCGAGGTGCAGCAGGACCGCGCCGGCAAGCGCTTCACCCTCAAAGCCCACGACCTGGGTTCGCTGGACATAGGTTCACCCGTCTACTTCCGCCGCATCGCGGTGGGCGAGGTGGTCGCCTACCATCTGGACAGCAGCGGGGAAGGCGTCAACGTGCAGGTTTTCATCGACGCGCCCAATGACGACTTCGTCAACAGCGCCACGCGCTTCTGGAATGCCAGCGGCGTGGATTTCAGCGTTGATGCGCGCGGCCTGCAGGTGCGCTCGCAGTCGCTGCTGTCCGTGATCGTGGGGGGCGTTGCGTTCGACACCGTCGAGCAGCATGCGCATGTGGCGGCCAAGGCCGATGCCGAGTTCACCATCTTCTCGTCTGAAGGCGCGGCCCGCGCACAACCCGATGGCACGCCGCTGCACATCCGCATGCGCTTTGACCAGTCGGTCCGGGGGCTGGTGGTCGGCGCGCCCATCGACGCGTATGGCGCGTCCATCGGCCAGGTGGACTCGATCCGTCTGGAGTTCGATCCGGCGATCAAGCAGTTCTATGCGCTGGTCGGAGCCACCGTCTACCCCGAACGCCTGGGCGCGCAGACGGTCGAGGAAATCAAGGAATACTCGGGTTCGACGCTGCAGCATCCCAGCGGCAAGCTGCTGGCCGCTTTGATCCAGCAGGGCCTGCGCGCGCAACTGCGTATCGGCAATCTGCTGACCGGGCAGCTATATGTCGCCTTGGCGGTGTTCCCCGACGCCAAGCCGGTGACGTTCAAGATGGAAGAGGATCCCTTCATTCCTACCGTGCCGAACAACCTGGATCAGTTGCAGCAGCAGATCAACAGTCTCCTCACCAAGCTGGACAGGGTGCCGTTCGAAGGCCTGGGCGCCGATCTGGGCCAATTGCTGCGCGCCACTTCCAGCCTGATGAAGCGGCTCGATACCCGCCTGGCGCCCGAGGCGCAAGCCATGCTGCGCCAGGCCAGCAAGTCCTTGGCTGCCGTGGGCGGGGTGTTGAATCCGGACGCCGGCCTGCCGGTCAATGCCAATGCAGTCTTGCAGGAACTGTCGCGGGCGGCCCGGTCGCTGCGGGAACTGTCGGACTATCTGCAAGCGCATCCGGAGTCGTTGCTGCGCGGCCGCGCTCCCGATGCCCAGTATCAGCGCCAGCCGGCGCGCTAGGCTAGGCCGCGAGCCACTGCGCGATCTGGCGGGCGCTGGTTTGCGCATCCGTGCCTGAAGTGTCCAGCACCAGGTCGCTGAACGGACGCGTGGCATAGCCTTCGCGGTACATCTGCGCGACGCGCTCCCGCTCCCAATCGGTCAATACCCGTCCGCCTCTGTCCGATTGCGCGGCCGCAAGCGTGGGGGCCAGGGTCACTACGCGCAAGCACGCGCCGCGTTGCCGGCACGCAGCCAGGATTTGCTCGTAGCTATCCTGCTCCAAAGGGTAGGCGATGACCAGATAACGCTCCTGCGCCTCGGCGATCAGCCTGGTGAGGCGGGCCAGCGCCAGCGCCCATTGCTCGGTGTATGGCAGATGGCTGGGGGCGTCGTGATCGTCGCCGTCGATGAAGCGTGCAGCGGGCAGCAGGCCGGCCAGCGCTGCGCCGACCGTGGATTTACCGCTGTTGATCGGGCCGTTGAGATGGATGACGGTGGTGTCGGGCGTTGAGATGGCTGTTCCTTTCAGTGCAGGCGGGCGCGCGAGGCGTCCGCGCCGGCCGAATCAGAACAGGCATTGTCGCAAAGCGAACTTGCGGCCGAAAGCCCGCACTTCGTCGCCGTCCACGGACGCCGCCAGGTCCCAGCGGTCGCCGCGCGTCACCAGGAAGGACCGGCCGGTCGCGGCATGCCGCAAGGCGAATTGCCAGAAGGCTGCCTCGGAGCCTACCGGTTCGAGGTCGTGCGGCCCGATCAGCAGCCGGCTGGGGCGGGGCGTTGCGCCCAGAGTCCAGCGCAGGGCGATACCCAGGAACGCGAAACGCGCCGAGAACGACGACGGCTGGACGGTCAGCACGCGGATTCTGTTGATCATGGCCAGGACCCCTTGCAGATAGCGTCCAGCGTAGCAAAAGCGGCCCGGGCCATCCATACCGCCTTTGGCGGAAATTGGCGGGCCCGGCTGGCTGCTATTGCTGGATGGCGTCCTGCGCATGGCTGCGCGTGATGCGCCCGAGCAGCAGCAGGGCGCCGGCCGGCGCCAGCGCGAATGCAGCAAACAGCCATTGCGCCGCATGCTGTGCGCCCGCGACGCCCCCGGGATCCGCCAGGCCTGCGCTATTGGTGATGACGCCGGCCAGCGCCGCCGTCAATGCCGTCGCGTAAAGCTGCACCGTCGTGATGGACGAAGATGTCAAGGTTTCTTCGCCGGCAGGCGCCGCGGTGAATATGCGCGTCAGCAGGTGCGGCCAGCTCAGGCCGATGCCGAAGCCCACGCCGGCCAGCGCCAGCACATAGAGCGCCAGCCCCGGGTAGGACTGCAGTTGCGCCGTGCGCGGCGTCATATAGGCCAGGGCGGCCAGCGCGGCCAGGATCACCATGGGACTCAGGCGCACCAGGAAATTCGCCGCCGGGCCGCTGCGGGTGGCGCTGGGCATGGCGGCCAAGGTCCAGCCCGCCGCCATGGCCGCCGTCATGTAGCCGGCCGCCAGCGGTGTCATGCCATGGATGACCTGCAGGAAATACGGCACGAAGATTTCGGTGGTGATAGCCGCTACCACCAGGCACATCACCGCGTACAGCGCGCCCAGCGGCGTGGCTATCGAGTAGGCGCCGGTCGGCAGCAGCCGCTTTGCGGCGCGCTGGTCCACCGCCGCGATCAGCGCGGCGATCGCCAGTCCGGCGGCGATGCCCGCCAGATTCCAGCGCAGGTCCGTCGACAGGCTGGCCAGCGTGATCGCCAGCACACTGGCCACCAGCAGGCCCAGCGTGGTCACGGGCAGCGGGCTTGGCCGCGAGGCCGGAACCGATTCCTTGCCGCCTACCTTGAGGGCCACGATCGCCGCCAGGGCGGCGGCCACGGGCAACAAGGCCCAGAACGCCAGCCGCCAGTGCCCGGTCTGGGCGAAGACGCCGCCGATGGCGGGGCCGCACAGGGTAGCGACGCCCCACATGCCGGACACCAGGGCCATTGCGCGCGACCAGAGCGGCGCCTCGAATACCAGGCGGATCAGGGCATAGCTGAGCGCAAACAGGATGCCGCCACCCAAGCCCTGGATGCTGCGTCCGGCCAGCAGCGCCGGCATGCTCGGCGCCAGCGCGCACACCACGGAACCTGCGGTGAACACCGCGACGGCGAGCAGGTAGGCCGCGCGCGGCCCCAGCGTTTCGATCAGTCTGGCCGACAGCGCCGACCCGACGATGGAGGTCACGACGAACAGTGTGGTGTTCCAGGCGTAATACTCCAAGCCGCCGATGTCCTTGATGACGCTGGGCAGGATGGTGGTGACGATGTAGACGTTGATGGCGTGCAGCGCCACCCCGCCCGCCAGCGCGATCGAGCGCAGGGCATTTGTCCCGTGCAGCAGATCTGCCCAGGACGCGCTTGAAACATGGGTTGTGCCGGTGCTCACGCGGTCTTCCGCCTTCGAGAAAAATTATTTAAACAAGATGTTTATTGGATAATACGCATGCCGGCGTGCAACAGCAAACGCTGTGTACGAGCGCTGCAGTCCTCGCCGCGGCGGCGGTCAGCGCTTGAGCAAGCCGCGCAACAGCAGGTCCAGCGCCTGCAAGGCCTGCGCCAGACGCGGGCCGTCCTCGGCGTCCTGCGCGATCCAGAAGGCACTTTCGACCAGGCTGCCGTTGATCAGCCGCGCCAGCGCCTGCGGCGCGGCGGCTTCGATCAGGTCCTGATCCATCATCGTCTGCAACAGCGCGGCGAGGGAAGCAATGCAGTGTTGCTGCGAGCCGTCCGCCGCCCCGCCCAGCACCGCCCGTGCATCTTGCAGCACGATGCGCCGGATCTCGGTTTCGGCCGCCATCTGCAGATACGCGCGGCAGCGTCCCTGCAAGGCGGACCAGGCATCGGGCGCCTGCGCTGCGATGGCCGCCAGGCGCTGGTCCATTTCGCCGTCGATCTGTTCGACCACGGCGGCGAGCAGGCCCTTCTTGTCGCCGAAGTGGTGGTACAGGGCGCCCCGGGTCAACCCCGCCGCCGCCGTGAAGTCGTCCATGGACGTGGCCGCATAGCCGACATCGCGGAAGGCTTGCCGGGCCGTGGCCAACAGTTTCGCGCGGGTGGCTTCGATCATCTCGGCGCGGGAACGCGTCATGCTCTCTCCATGCACATACGATACGTATGTAAATTGACATACGCATCGTATGTGAATACGATGCCGCTGTCCATGGCAATCAAAGGTTTCCGGTGTCGAATCCGTATCGCGAGTTGTTCCAGGCGCCCGGCGCACTGGGTTTTGTCCTGGCCGGCGCCATCGCCCGCCTGCCTTTGCCCATGATTGGCATCGGCATCATCACCATGCTGTCCGAGGTGCGCGGGTCCTACGCGTTGGCGGGCGCCGTCGCCGCCACGTTTGCGCTGGCCACGGCCTTGCTGGCGCCGCGGATTTCCCGCCTGGTGGACCGCCATGGCCAGGGCAGGGTGCTGCCGGTAGCCGCGGGCCTGTGCGTCGCGGGGCTGGTTGGCCTGGCGGCCTGCGTGCAATGGAATGCGCCCGAGTGGACCCTGTTTGTCTTCGCCGCGCTGGCTGGCGCCTTGCCCAGCATGCCGGCGATGATACGCGCGCGCTGGACCGAGATATTCAGGGACCAGCCGCAGTTGCGCACCGCCTACGCGCTGGAGTCCGTGGCCGACGAGCTGAGCTTCATCGTCGGTCCGCCGCTGGCCGTCGGGCTGAGCGCGCTGTTCTTTCCTCAGGCTGGCCCCTTGTTCGCGGCGCTACTGCTCGCGGTGGGCGTCACGGCCTTCGTGCTGCAGCGGGCCACGGCGCCTGCCGTGCGGTTTACGCAGGAAGGGCGTCAGGCGTCGGTGTTGCGCATGCCGCCGATGCGGTCCCTGCTGGCGATGATGGCCGCCATGGGCGTCATCGTCGGCACCATCGACGTCCTGAGCGTCGCCTTTGCCCGGCAGCAGGGCATGCCGGCCGGCGCCAGCCTGGTGCTGTCGGCCTATGCCCTGGGTTCCTGCGTGGCCGGCCTGGTGTTCGGCGTACTGAAGTTCCAGATGCCGCTGGCCCGCCTGCTGGTGGTCGCGGCGGCGGTCACGGCGTTCACCACGGTTCCGCTGCTGCTGGTGAACGATCTGCTGACCCTGGTGCTGGGCGTGCTGCTGGCCGGCCTGTCGTTCGCGCCGACCATGATCATCGCGATGGCGCTGGTGGAAAGCAGCGTGCCTGGCCATCGCCTGACGGAAGGCCTGACGTGGCTGGTGACTGGCCTGGGTGCGGGCGTCGCGGCGGGCGCGGCGCTGGCGGGCTGGGTGGTCGACCACTACGGCGTGGGCGCGGGATTCTGGACGGCGGTAGGGGCGGGCGCCATCGTGCTGCTGGCCGCCATGCCGGTGGGACGCAGTCCCGTGGCCGGTCGCGCCGGCGCCTGACCAGGCCGGCCGATAGAATGGGGAGTCCGGCGCCCTCACCAGGCGCGCCGCAAGGAGAACCGCATGTCCAGAACAGTCGTCAATCCCGACACCGTGTTCAACACCGTCCAGTATGGATTCAGCCAGGCCGTCATCGTCACGGGGCAGCGCCGCATGCTGCTGTCCGGCCAGGTTGGCGTCGACATCAACGAGCGTACGGCGGGGCCGGGCCTGCAGGAGCAGACCGAAGCCGCGCTGGACAATGTCGAGCGCGTGCTGGCTGCGGCCGGCGGCACTTTGGCGCAGGTGATCATGCTGCGCATCTACATCTGCGAAACGGCCAGGGAGGATCAGGAAGTCATTGCGCAGGCGCTGCGCGACCGCTTCAAGAAAGATCCTCCGCCCTCATCGTGGATCATCGTCAGCGGCCTGTCGCTGCCGGAATGGCTGATCGAGATCGAGGCCGAGGCCATGCTCGACTAGGCGCGCCAGGGCGCCGTTGCAAAGGCGGCGCGCAGATGCGCCAGAAAGCCGGCCGTGCGCGCGGGCAGTTCCTGGCGCGATTTCACCAGGGCCACCACGTCGGCCGACGGCAAGGTCCAGCCGGGCAGCAGCGGCACCAGCGCGCGCGCCTGCAGATGCGTGGCCACATCCCATTCCGAGCGCACGATGATGCCGTGCCCGGCCAGGGCCCACTCCACGGCGGTTTCCCCGGCATTGCTGGACAGCACCGGCGCCACGCGCACCCCCACGGCCGGGCCGCGTCCATGCTTGAAGCGCCACAAGGTCACGTCTTCATCGTTCTCGCGCAGCGCGATGCAGTCGTGCCCGCGCAGGTCCTCGGGCTTGGCAGGAGCGCCGTGGCGCGCCAGGTAGGAGGGCGCCGCGCACAGGATCCGGCGATTGGGCGCCAGCGGGTACGCGACCAATGTCGAATCGCGCAGCTCGCCGATGTGAACCATCACATCCCAGTCATCGGAAGCCAGCCGCGGCGGCCCGTCGGATAGCGTCAGGCTGGCGGTCACGTCCGCGCTTTGGCTGCGGAACTCGGCGACCAACCCAGCGATGTAGCGCTGCCCGAATCCTAGCGGCGCGACCACGCGCAGATGGCCTGCCACCACGCCCCTGCGGCCTGCCAGTTCGTCGGCCAGGTCGCCCAGTTCGCCGCAGATCTGTTCCGCCCGCAGCGCCAGCAGCCTGCCTTCGTCGGTCAGCGCGGTGCCGCGTCCCGAACGGTTGACCAGCCTGACCCCCAGCCGTTTTTCCAGCGTATGCAGTCTTTGGGTGACTGCGGGCGGCGTGACATCCAGCGCGCGCGCCGCTTCGGCCAGCGAGCGGGTGGCGGCCAGGCTAAGGAAGAAACGCAGGTCTTCGGTCGTAATCATGCAGGCATGGATTAATGGATGATTAAGTCTAGATTAAACACGCGGAACCGCCGCCGCGCCATACTTCAGCCATTCCCCGATACGCCATGCCGAGAACGCCATGAACCAGAACGCCACGCCTTCCTCCCTCGAGACCCTGGATACCCCGTGCCTGCTGCTCGACGAGACGCGCATGATGCGCAACATCGATCGTCTGAATGCGCTGATGGCCGGGCACGGGGTGCAACTGCGTCCGCACCTGAAGACGCCCAAATCGATAGATGTCGCGCGCCGGCTCATGTCTACACCCCAGGGGCCGGCCGCCGTGTCCACGCTGCAGGAGGCCGAACAGTTCGCGGCTGCCGGCGTCACCGACCTGCTGTACGCCGTGGGCGTGTCGCCAGCAAAGCTGGACCGCGTGCTGGCGCTGCGCCGCCGCGGCGTGGATCTCACCGTGGTGGTGGACAGCCTCGAAGCGGCGCGCGCCGTCGCCCAGCGGGGGAGGGATGCTGGCGACGCCATCCCGGCACTGATCGAGATCGACTGCGACGGCCATCGCGCCGGGGTGCAGCCGGGTAATACGGCACAGTTGCTGGCGATTGCGCGCGTCCTGCATGAGGACGGCGCGTGCCTGCGCGGCGTCATGACGCACGCCGGCGAGTCGTACGGCTGCGATAGCGTCGACGCCATTGCCGACATGGCCGAGCAGGAGCGCGTGGCGGCCGTGAGTTGCGCCGAGGCGATCCGCCAGGCTGGCCTGCCATGTCCCGTGGTCAGCGTGGGATCCACCCCCACCGCGCATTTCGCCCGCAAGCTCGATGGCGTGACCGAAGTGCGCGCGGGCGTATATGTATTCTTCGATCTGGTGATGGCCGGGCTGGGCGTGTGTACGGTCGACGACATCGCCGCCACGGTGTTGACGACCGTGATCGGCCATCAGCCGGACAAGGGCTGGATCCTGGTGGATGCCGGATGGATGGCCATGTCGCGCGACCGGGGCACGGCCAAGCAGCGGGTGGACCAACTGTACGGCCTGGTGTGCGACGCCAGCGGTACGGTCTACCCCGACTTGCTGCTGGCCGAGACCAACCAGGAGCAGGGCATCATCAAGGTGCGTCCTGGCAGCGGCGCGGCCTTGCCCGAGCTGCCGCTGGGGGCGAAGCTGCGCATCGTGCCCAATCACGCCTGCGCCACCTGCGCGCAGCATGATGCCTACGAGGTCGTGCGTCCGGATTCGTCCGGGGTGGTGGCGCATTGGGAACGCTTTCGCGGCTGGTAAGCCGCCTTTCACGAGGAGGCATGCATGGATCTCATCCATACGAATCGGGCCACGCCGCCCGCGGGCCATTATTCGCAGGCGGTCCGCGCCAACGGTTTCATATTCGTTTCGGGGCAATTGGGCTTCCTGCCGCCCGCTGCGCCGGGCGCGCGACCAGCGCTGGCCGATGGCGCCGCGGCCCAGACCCGGGAAGCGCTGCGCAGTGTTCGCGCCATACTCGAAGCGGCCGGCGCGTCGCTTGCCGCGGTCGCCAGCGTGACCGTGTACATCCCGGACGTGGCGCTTTGGGACGAGGTCAACCAAGTCTACGAGGAGTGCTTCGGCGCTCACCGGCCCGCGCGGGCCATTGTGCCCACCCGCGAGCTGCACTACGGCGCCCAGGTGGAGATCAGCGTGGTCGCCGTCGCCTAGCCCGCGGCGGACCGCGCAGGCGGACGCCTATAATGCCTGCGCCTCAATACCTTCGGGGAGACCGTCCGCATGCAGTACGAATACCTGTTCTGGTCCATGGCCGCTATGGTGGCGGCGGCGCTGGCAGGCGGCTCGCTATGCGGGCGCCTGGGCTCCGTCAAGCGGGTGCTGCTGGGGGTTGTCGCGCTGGCCGCGGCGGTGGGCGTGGCGGTGTTCCTGCTGTCCCGCCACGGCGGCTTCAGCGAACTGTCGGCGATGCTGTCGATCGCCGCCTTCATGTTCAGCCTGGTGATCGGCGCCGCCGCATCGCTGCTCACGCGGCGCATACTCTTGCGCCGCTGAGCGCTTCGCGCCTTATTCTTCGGCGTCGAAATCTTCGTCGTCTTCGTCTTCTTCATCCTGTTCCAGGGCGTCGTAGCCCTTCCAGGTGATGCGCCAGCGCGTCGCGCCCGCAGTGGCCGCCGTCTCGCTGATCTGCTTGACCAGACCCGCGTCTTCCAGCAGGTCGAGGTGATGCGCAATCAGTTGCAGGCCTTGCTCTTCGGGATGCGGCGCCAGGGCCACGTTCTTGATGTCGTGCGTGCTCAGGTTGGGGCCGGGGGCGTCGCGCAGGGCGCCCAGGATAGTGACGACCAGGTCGAAATCGCGTTGCATGTTGTCCACCATTCATTGGGGGTAAAAGACAGGCCGACGATAGCAGAGATCCATTGCCGCGACGCGACAGGGGCCGCAGCCGGGTTACAGTCCAGGGTTCTCGATAACCGATACATGCAGATTCCATGAAGAAACCCGCAGAGCGCGATTGCCTCGCGCTGATCCCCGGCTACACGGGCCAGGCCGCCAAGCTCTTTCTCACGCGCAGCGAGGACGGCCGCATCGAAGGCGTGACCGTGTTCGATCTGCTTGGCCATATCAAGCTGCAGGGCGATGCGGATGCGGCGGCGGCGTGGGTCGGCGACTGGCTGGCCCAGGAGGCCGGTAACCGCAAGGCCCGCCGTACGCAGCTCCTGGCCCAGATGTTCGTCTGCAAGCTTGCCGGCGAGGAGAAGGACCGCTTCCTGGCGGCGCAGAAGCCGCTGGTCCGGGTTCTGGCCGATGCCGGGGTGCGGACCCGTCCCGTTGCCGCCACCTCCGGCGCCGCGCGGCAGTCGCTTGGTCCTACTGTCAAGAAGCATTAGCCCAAGGCTGTTATAGTCGCGCCTGGGCGTGCGAGTGCACCTGCAAGGTGCGTGCCCAGGCGGGCAGCGCCCGCAAGTCAAGGAAGAGTGATCATGGAAATAGTAAGTCGGCAGGTTGCCGACGTAGCGGGCGGCGTCGAGCTGCACACCACGCTGGATGGCGAGAGCATCAGCGTCTACGTCCTGGAAGGCGTGGCGGATCTCAATGCGATCGCAGACATCGTGCCGCGTGAAAAAGTCGAAGCAGGGGCTGACATACACGCCTCTAGTGTCGACAATGTTGATAATGCGCAAGAACAGATCGACCAAGTCCTGGAGAATATGAATCCCGGCGACGTGGCGGTTTTCCTTTGCTCGGGTCCCGATGCTTTCGGCGCGGCGCTCGATCTGTTGGGTTTACCTATCGACGAGTAAGCCTGGCGGCAAACCAAAGTGCTAGCCCGAACGGCGTATGAAGAAATCCTCGTACGCGGGCAGGCGGCATTTATATAAGCCTAGATTGTTTTTTTATGATGCGTGGGTGTAAACACCTATGCAGGACTTCTTATTGCCTATGAAAATGTGTGGAATCCGCGTGCAGTTTCTCTTTGTTGCATTATTGGCACGCATTTTTTAGGATTATGTTGACTTGTGAGGGGAACCTAACGATAGTGTCGGCACACGATCACAAGCGTTGCGATTTTCGTTCAGTGCCGTGCCTTTTCCGGCTCAGCGTTATTGTTCTACTGTCCCCTCCTTGATTGATTCGTGACCTCCGGGCATTTGCCCATTATCTCTAGGAAATACAGTATGGAAACCGGCGTCGTTAAGTGGTTCAACTCGGAAAAGGGCTATGGCTTCATCACTCCGGAAGCGGGTGGTAAGGATCTGTTCGCTCACTTCTCCGAAATTCAGGGCTCGGGCTTCAAGTCTCTGGAAGAGAACCAGCGCGTCAGCTTTGTGACGGCCAACGGCCCCAAGGGCCCGCAAGCTACGAAGATCCAGGTCCTGTAAGGGTCTGAGTTTTCGATAGAAGCCCCCTCGTGGGGCTTTTTTGTTTTCTGCCGCAGCGTTCCTAAACATGGAAAGTATCGCTGCGCTTGTAATCTCAGGGTAATCCCTAGAGTGCGTTATTCAGGTTTCCAAGTCACACCCGATTCATTCATTCGGTGTATGGATCCTAATATGGTGCGCGTCTCTGTTATTGTCGGCCTTGCTTTCGACTTCAGGATATGCGCGCTCATGACTTCTACCCCCGCCACGCAAATCGTTCCGCAGCCCCACGAGGTGGTGGCGTTCTGGCGCGATGCCGGCCCGCAACAGTGGTTCAACAAGAGCGCGGACTTCGACGCAGCCTTCCGCGCCCGTTTCGAGGCTGCCCACATGGCTGCGGCCGCGCGCCAGTTGGATGCGTGGCTGGACGACGCCACCGGCGCCTTGGCCCTGATGGTCCTGTTGGACCAGTTTCCGCGCAACGCCTACCGGGGGACGGCGCACATGTTCGCCACGGACCCTTTGGCCCAGTACTTCGCCGACCGGGCCATCGCGGCCGGCCATGATCTGGGGGTGGACCCGCAACTGCGTCAGTTTTTCTACCTGCCCTTCGAGCACGCGGAGAACCTCGCCGCGCAAAACCGCGCCGTGGCCTTGATGGAACCATTGGACGCCGACTCGCTGCGCTGGGCGGTCCTGCATCGCGACATCATCAAGCGCTTCGGGCGCTTTCCCCATCGCAATGCCGCGTTGGGCCGGCAAACTACGCAGGCGGAGCAGGAGTTTCTCGATTCCGGCGGGTTTGCGGGGTAGGCGCACCGCGCGCGGCACGTGGGTCCAGGCGCCTTTCCGGCAGCAGGTATCCGCATGTGTCTACGCGTGCCAAGTTGAAAATTCCTGGCCTGCCTGGCGGTGTCAAACCCGCGCCGGCCTTGCCTCTCCGCTGCTTTGGCGGTGCTCCTGAATTTGCGGATGTTTGACGTTTTTCGGGGTTCGCCAATACACTGGGTTCAGCGAGATTTTCAAGCGACGCGGTCTGCGTTTCACTTGTCGCCGTCAGTGGTACTGCGGTTGCTTCCTCTCCCATCCTTGATGATCTGGCGCCCCGCGAGCAATCGCTTTTTCTAGGTTCAAGGACACTCCATGGCAACCGGCATCGTTAAGTGGTTCAACGCCGAAAAGGGTTATGGTTTCATCATGCCCGATGATGGCAGCAAGGATCTTTTCGCTCACTACTCGGAAATCCGCAGCGAAGGCTACAAGTCGCTGCAGGAAAACCAGCGCGTCACCTTTGAGGTCGGTACCGGCCCCAAGGGTCCCAGCGCAAAGAACATCAAGGTAGCGGCCTGACCTTCGCAGGGCAGCGCCCCGGGCCGGCCCGGCGCTCCGCCCAGAAAAAAGCCCCCGCACGCAATGTGCGGGGGCTTTTTTTGTTGCCGGGCGGGCGCGCCTCTGGGGCGCTTGCCGGCGTCAGTGCTTCGCGTGGTTCGCCGGTGGCGTGGCCAGCTTGTCCACCAGCGCAATTCCCAGCGCCGACAGGATGAAGAGGGCGTGGATGATGGTCTGCCACATCACGCCGGCCTCGGAGAAGCGCGCGTTGGGCGTGCCCAGCGTGCCGGCCTCGATGAAGGTGCGCAGCAGGTGGATCGAGGAGATGCCGATGATGGCCATGGCCAGCTTGACCTTGAGCACGCTGGCGTTCACGTGGCTGAGCCATTCCGGCTGGTCCGGGTGGCCTTGCAGGCGCAGGCGGGACACGAAGGTTTCGTAGCCGCCCACGATCACCATGACCAGCAGGTTCGAGATCATCACCACGTCGATTAGGCCCAGCACGATCAGCATGATCTCCATTTCGCCGAAGCTGCTGGCGTGCGTCACCAGGTGCCAGAGCTCTTTCAGGAACAGCATGACGTAGACGCCTTGCGCGACGATCAATCCCAGGTACAGGGGCAGTTGCAGCCAGCGCGAGCTGAAGATCAGGCTGGGCAGCAGGCCCAGGCGGGGAGGGGTGTTGGAGATCATTTGGGTGCGAGCCCTATGGTGTATGCGAAAAAATGGCGGGCGCAATTCTATCAACGCCGCGTTGCCGCAGATATCAGTTTCTTTGAGAGGCCCTGATCCAAGGGAATACCCGCTAGCACGATTGCGCAAATCCTGTTCGGGTTTTATGTAAGGAAAACTGGCATTTGCGAAACTGTGTGGCGAAACGCTTGGTGCGCATTGGTCGTATATAGAATTGCGGCCTCGTTCGCATAGAGCCAGTAAAGAGGAGTTTGTTCCCATGAAGATCCGCTACACCGTCGCCGCCCTGGGCGTTGCGCTCGCCCCTTTCTCCGCCTCCCAGGCTTTGGACATCGGCGGCCTGGTCGGCGCCGGCAGCAAGGTC
The DNA here is from genome assembly GCF_014851465.1 of Achromobacter sp. ACM04. Taxonomy (NCBI): domain Bacteria; kingdom Pseudomonadati; phylum Pseudomonadota; class Betaproteobacteria; order Burkholderiales; family Alcaligenaceae; genus Achromobacter; species Achromobacter sp. ACM04. The sequence continues at coordinate 1,833,998 of NZ_JACUZS010000001.1, read as the reverse complement.
GTTCAAGCTGCCACGCTGAGCGATGCCGAGATCAAGACCCTGTCGGACAAGGCTTGCGCGCAGAGCGATTCCCAGGAAAAGATCGCCGCTCCCGGCAGCAAGTACGACGCCCGTCTGCAGAAGATCGCCAAGCAACTGGGCGGCACGGTCAACGGCCAGAAGGCCAGCTACAAGGTCTACATCACCAAGGATGTCAACGCCTGGGCCATGGCCAACGGCTGCATCCGCGTCTACAGCGGCCTGATGGACATGATGACCGACGATGAGGTGATGGGCGTGGTGGGCCACGAAATCGGCCACGTCGCGCTGGGCCACAGCAAGAAGGCGATGCAGACCGCCTACACCGTTTCCGCCGCGCGCGATGCCGCCAATGCGGCAGGCGGCGCCACCGTGGCCGCGCTCAGCTCGTCGCAACTGGGCGACCTGACCGAGAAGTTCATCAACGCGCAGTTCTCGCAGTCGCAGGAAAGCGCCGCCGACGATTACTCGTTCGACCAGCTGCAGGCCAAGGGCTTGAACACCCGCGGCCTGGTGACCGCGTTCCAGAAGCTGGCTGAGCTGGACGGCGGCAAGAGCGACATGATGAGCTCGCATCCGTCCTCGGCCAAGCGCGCGCAGCACATCGAAGAGCGCATCGCCAAGGCCAAATAAGGCTTTCTGGCTGACGTATATTCTCCCGTCCCGGGTGGAAAACGGGGCGCGAGTATCCGGACTTATCCGGGTGCTCGCGCCCCTTTGCGTCAGGGGACCGGAAGTTTCCGGTAAAATGCCCCGTTTATCCGCCCGTCATCTCTTTATCTCTCGGAAAATAGGTCTTTTAATGCAGCCTGTGGTTGAAACCCTCTCCGGCCTGGAGCGCCGTGTTGATCTGGCCGTCTCGGTGGCCGACGTCGAAAAGGAAGTCCAGGCGCAATTGAAGCGCGTGGCCCGGACCGCCAAGGTCCCCGGCTTCCGTCCGGGCAAAGCTCCGCTCGCCATGCTCGAGCGCAGCCATGGCCCCGGCATCCGCTACGACGTGATCAATAGCCAAGTTGGCCGTGCCTTTGAACAAGCTGTCGATGGCGCCAAGCTGCGCGTCGCCGGCGCCCCGAACCTCGAGCCCAAGACTGAAGGCGTTGCCGACGACACGCTGGCGTTCACCGCCACGTTCGAGGTCTACCCCGAAGTCGCCGTGCCGGATCTGTCGGCCCTGGCCGTCACCCGCTACGAAACGGCCGTCACCGACGCCGAAGTGCAGCAGACCCTGGACGTCCTGCGCAAGCAGCGCGCCACGTTCGAAGCCCGTGAAGGCCGCGCCTCGCAAGACGGCGACCGCGTCACGCTGGACTTCGCCGGCACCATCGACGGCGTGCCGTTCGAAGGCGGCAAGGCCGAAGCCTTCCCGTTCGTGCTGGGCCAAGGCCGCATGCTGCCGGAATTCGAAGAAGCCGCCCGCGGCCTGAAGGCTGGCGAAAGCAAGGTCTTCCCGCTCAAGTTCCCCGATGACTACCAGGGCAAGGAAGTTGCCGGCAAGACCGCCGAATTCACCATCACCGTCAAGGAAGTGGCTGAAGGCGTGCTGCCCGAACTGAACGGCGAATTCGCCAAGTCCCTCGGCCAGGCCGAAGGCGACATCGAAAAGCTGAAGGCCGACATCCGCAGCAACATCGAGCGCGAAGTCAAGGTCCGTTCGGCTGGCCGCACCAAGTCCAGCGTCATGGACGCCCTGGTCGAAGCCGGCAAGTTCGACGTGCCGAAGGCCCTGGTCGACAACGACGTGCAAGGCCGTGTCGCCGCCGCCCGCGAAGAGCTGAAGCAGCGCGGCATCCCCAACGCCGAATCCGTGCCGATCCCGGCCGAAGCCTTCGCCACCGAGTCCGAGCGCCGCGTGCGCCTGGGCCTGCTGGTGTCGGAACTGGTCAAGCAAGCCCAGCTGCAAGCCAAGCCCGAACAAGTCCGTGCGCGTATCGAAGAGTTCGCCGAGAACTACGAACAACCCGCACAGGTTGTCAGCTATTACCTGGCCGACCGCCAGCGTCGTGCTGAAATCGAGGCTATCGTGCTGGAAGACAATGTCGTCGCGCACGTGCTTGAAAAGGCCAAGGTCACCGAAGAGAAGGTGCCTTTCGATCAGTTGATGGGGATGGCGTAACACTATGCAGAGATTCACCGATTTCTATGCGGCAATGAATGGCGGGTCTTCGGTGACCCCCACCGGTCTGGGCTACATTCCCATGGTGATCGAGCAGTCGGGGCGCGGCGAACGCGCCTACGACATCTATTCGCGTCTGCTCCGCGAGCGGCTCATTTTCCTGGTGGGTCCGGTCAATGACGCAACGGCCAACCTGGTCGTGGCGCAGTTGCTGTTCCTGGAATCGGAGAATCCTGACAAGGACATTTCCCTGTACATCAACTCGCCCGGCGGGTCGGTGTATGCGGGAATGGCCATCTTTGACACCATGCAATTCGTCAAGCCGGACGTGTCCACCCTTTGCACCGGCCTGGCGGCCAGCATGGGCGCGTTCCTGCTGGCGGCAGGCAAGAAGGGCAAGCGCTTCACGCTGCCCAACTCGCGCATCATGATCCACCAGCCCTCGGGCGGCGCCCAGGGGCAGGCTTCGGACATCCAGATCCAGGCTCGCGAGATCCTGGACCTGCGTGAACGCCTGAACCGCATCCTGGCCGACAATACCGGCCAGACCATGGAACGCATCGGCATAGACACGGAGCGTGACAACTTCATGTCGGCCGAAGATGCGGTATCGTATGGACTGGTGGACAAGGTTATGACCTCCCGCTCGGAAGGCTGACTTCCCGGTTGACCCGAACCCGCTGCCACCACGTTTGAGTAAGCGCATGCGCTAGGCCTTTAGCCGGCCTGGCGCATCTTTACCTGAGATACGAACATATATGCCTGAAAAAAAGGGATCGGCAGACGCAAAAGTGCTGCATTGCTCGTTTTGCAATAAAAGCCAGCATGAAGTCCGCAAGCTGATCGCGGGTCCGTCGGTATTCATCTGCGATGAATGCATAGATCTTTGCAACGACATCATCCGCGAGGAGGCGCAAGCCACCGCGCGCGCGGCGATTCGTTCCGAACTGCCCACTCCGGCTGAAATCAAGACCTTCCTCGACCAGTACGTCATTGGGCAGAACTCGCCCAAGCGCATGCTGGCCGTGGCCGTCTACAACCATTACAAGCGCATCCGCCACGGCGAGATCAAGGGCGACGAAGTCGAGCTCTCCAAGAGCAACATCATGCTGATCGGCCCCACCGGGTCGGGCAAGACGCTCCTGGCCCAGACGCTGGCGCGCATGCTGAACGTGCCCTTCGTCATGGCCGACGCCACCACGCTGACCGAGGCCGGTTACGTGGGCGAAGACGTCGAGAACATCATTCAGAAGTTGCTGCAGAACTGCAACTACGAAGTGGAAAAGGCGCAGCGCGCCATCATCTACATCGACGAAATCGACAAGATTTCCCGCAAGTCCGACAACCCGTCCATCACCCGCGACGTATCGGGCGAGGGCGTGCAGCAGGCCTTGCTGAAACTGATCGAAGGCACGGTCGCCTCGGTGCCCCCGCAGGGCGGCCGCAAGCACCCGAACCAGGACTTCGTCCAGGTCGACACGACCAACATCCTGTTCATCGTGGGCGGCGCCTTCGACGGACTGGAAAAGGTCATCCGCGACCGCACCGAGAAATCGGGCATCGGCTTTTCGGCCTCGGTGCGCGCCAAGTCGGAGCGCGGCGTGGGCGAACTGTTCTCCGAAGTCGAACCCGAAGACCTGATCAAGTTCGGCCTGATCCCCGAACTGGTTGGCCGTCTGCCGGTGGTCGCCACCTTGGACGAGCTGGACGAAGCGGCCCTGGTGCAAATCCTGACCGAGCCCAAGAACGCCTTGCTCAAGCAGTTCCAGAAGCTGTTCGCCATGGAAGGCGCCGAGCTCGACGTGCGTCCCGCCGCCCTGAAGGCGATCGCCCGCAAGGCGCTGCGCCGCAAGACGGGCGCGCGCGGTCTGCGTTCCATCATCGAACAGGCCCTGCTCGACACCATGTATGACCTGCCTTCCCAGGGCAACGTCAAGCGCGTGGTGCTGGACGAGAACGCGATCGAAGGCGAGGGCAAGCCATTGCTCATCTACGCCGACGAGGACGCGGCTTCAGACAAGCCAGAGCGCGGAGAAGTCCGCGACGCCGCAGCCTGATATTTCAAAAAAGCCCGTTCCTGTAACGGGTTTTTTTGCCTAAGGCGCATTCCCGGGTGCAAACACGCTTTTCCTGCAGGCGCGACGCTTGCATACTGAGGGTGCCGCCCCGCGGTTTTTTTCAGCCTTTGGGGGATCCAGGCGCCGAGATCTTGAATTTTCGGCTATTGTTCCCATAACAGACGTAACCGACGTGGATTGTCCGGGTATACCCAGGCCTCCCGTCCCCGATACGCCGAGTCATACCGAGGAACCTCCTATGTCTGCCAGCCAGACCCTGCCTTCCGACCCGATCGACCTGCCCCTGCTTCCACTGCGCGATGTCGTGGTGTTTCCGCACATGGTCATCCCGCTGTTCGTCGGCCGTCCGCGCTCTATCCGCGCGCTCGAGGTTGCGATGGAAGCGGGCAAGAGCATCATGCTGGTGGCCCAGAAATCCGCCGGCAAGGATGATCCCACCCCCGAAGACGTCTACGAGATCGGCTGCGTAGCCGGCATCCTGCAGATGCTCAAGCTGCCCGACGGCACCGTCAAGGTGCTGGTCGAAGGCACCCAGCGCGCCCGCATCAACAGCATCGAAGATGCCGATTCGCATTTCACCTGCCAGGTGTCGCCGATCGAACCGGACGCCATGCAAGGCTCCGAGACCGAAGCTTTGCGCCGCGCCATCGTCGCGCAGTTCGAGCAGTACGTAAAACTGAACAAGAAGATCCCCCCGGAGATCCTGACCTCGCTGGCTGGCATCGATGATGCCGGACGCCTGGCCGACACGATCGCCGCGCATCTTCCCTTGAAGCTCGAGCAGAAGCAGAAGATGCTCGAGATCGTCGGCACCTCCGAGCGCCTCGAAGGTCTGCTCACGCAACTCGAAACCGAAATCGACATCCTCCAGGTCGAAAAGCGGATTCGCGGCCGCGTGAAGAAGCAGATGGAAAAGAGCCAGCGCGACTACTACCTGAATGAGCAGGTCAAGGCCATTCAGAAGGAGTTGGGCGAAGGCGAAGAGGGCGCGGACATCGAAGAGCTCGAAAAGAAGATCATCGCTGCCCATATGCCCAAAGAGGCGCGCAAGAAGGCCGATGCCGAGCTCAAGAAGCTCAAGCTCATGTCGCCCATGTCGGCCGAAGCCACCGTGGTGCGCAACTACATCGATACGCTCATCAACCTCCCCTGGAGGAAGAAGAGCAAGATCAACAATTCCATCAGCAACGCCGAAACGGTGCTGGACAACGACCACTACGGTCTGGAAAAGGTCAAGGAACGGATCCTGGAATACCTTGCCGTGCAACAGCGCGTGGACAAGGTGAAGGCGCCGATCCTGTGCCTGGTCGGCCCTCCGGGCGTGGGCAAGACCTCGCTCGGCCAATCCATCGCCAAGGCGACGAACCGCAAGTTCGTGCGCATGGCGCTGGGCGGCGTGCGCGACGAAGCCGAGATCCGCGGCCACCGTCGTACGTACATCGGCTCCATGCCGGGCAAGATCGTCCAGAACATGTCGAAGGTCGGCGTGCGCAATCCCTTGTTCCTGCTCGATGAAATCGACAAGCTGGGCATGGATTTCCGCGGCGATCCCTCGTCGGCGCTGCTCGAGGTGCTGGACCCGGAACAGAACCACACGTTCCAGGACCACTACATCGAAGTCGACTTCGACCTGTCCGACGTCATGTTCGTGGCTACCAGCAACACGCTGAACATTCCGCCGGCGCTGCTGGACCGCATGGAAGTGATCCGCCTGTCGGGTTACACCGAGGAAGAGAAGATCCACATCGCCCGCGACCATCTGCTGCCCAAGCTGATGAAGAACAACGGCGTGAAGGATAGCGAACTCACGGTCGACGACAGCGCGCTGCGCGACATCGTGCGCTACTACACCCGCGAAGCCGGTGTGCGTGCGCTCGAACGCGAAGTGGGCAAGATCTGCCGCAAGGTCATCAAGCAGTTGCTGACCCAGAGCGACCGCGCCAAGGCCGAAGGCAAGACCGCCGAGGTCAAGCCGGTCAACGTCACGGGCGACAACCTGAGCGATTTCCTGGGCGTGCGCCGTTACGCCTTCGGCATGGCCGAAAAGGAAAACCAGATCGGTCAGGTGACGGGTCTGGCCTGGACGGAAGTTGGCGGCGACCTGCTGACGATCGAAGTCGCGGACATGCCGGGCAAGGGCGTCATCCAACGCACCGGTTCGCTGGGCGACGTGATGAAGGAGTCGGTCGAGGCGGCCCGCACCGTGGTGCGTTCCCGCGCCCGCCGTCTGGGCTTTGCCGACAGCGTCTTCGAAAAGCACGACATGCACGTGCACGTGCCGGAAGGCGCCACGCCCAAGGACGGTCCGTCCGCGGGTATCGCGATCACCACGGCCATGGTGTCGGCCTTGTCGCGCATCCCGGTGCGCGCCGATGTCGCCATGACCGGAGAGATCACGCTGCGCGGCGAAGTCCTGCCCATCGGCGGCCTGAAGGAAAAGCTGCTGGCGGCTCACCGTGGCGGTATCAAGACGGTCTTGATCCCGGAAGAAAACGTCAAGGATTTGGCGGAGATCCCGGACAACGTCAAGAACCACCTTGAGATCGTGCCGGTGCGCTGGATCGACAAGGTGCTGGAACTGGCGCTGGAGCGTCTGCCGGAGCCCCTGGCCGAGGAAGAAGCGGTCAAGGAACCCCTGGTGGCCAAGCCTGCCGAACCTGGTTCGACCGACCCGGTGCTCAAGCACTGATGGACACCGGGAGGGACGCCGCCGGTAAGCGGCGCCCCTTCTGGATAGCTTCCAACAAAAAACCCCGTCAATTTCTTGGCGGGGTTTTTTCATGCCGCGCGCAAACGCGGGAGTAGTGGGGGCTAGTGCAGCGCGTGCGTGCGGATCAGGCCCACCGCGATGCCTTCCAACGCGAAATCCTGGCCGGCTTCGACCACGATGGGTTCGAAGTCGGGATTTTCGGGCAGTAGTTCGATGTGGCCGTTCTGGCGCTGCAAGCGCTTGACCGTGACGTCGTCGCCCAGGCGGGCCACCACGATCTGGCCGTTGCGGGCTTCCGAGGCTTTCTTTACGGCGAGCAGGTCGCCTTCCAGGATGCCGGCGTCACGCATGCTCATGCCGCGCACCTTGAGCAGGTAGTCGGGCGTCTGGGCGAACAGGTTGGGATCGACGCCGACCTCGCGTTCGACGTGCTCGGCAGCCAGGATGGGGCTGCCCGCGGCCACGCGGCCGACCAGCGGCAGCAGCAACTGCGCCAGGCCCGGCATGGGCAGCGAGCTTTGCGTGGGAGCAGGAGAGGTATCTTTCAGCCGGATGCCGCGGGACGCGCCGGCCGTCAGTTCGATGGCGCCCTTGCGGGCAAGCGCCTTGAGGTGATCTTCTGCCGCGTTGGGGGAGCGGAAACCCAGGGCCAGGGCAATTTCGGCACGCGTCGGCGGGAAGCCGGTGCGAGTGACGGTCTGCCTGATGAGATCCAGGATTTGTTGTTGGCGATCAGTGAGTTTGCTGGCCATGGCGATGATCCGGTGCTAGCGGACTGTACATATATACAGCGCCATTCTGGGGGACGCAGCGCAAAAAAGCAAGCCGGTCTGGACCAAAAGAAAAAGCCGGTCCGGACCAAAAGAAGAAGCCGGTCCGGGCCAAAAGAAAAACGGGACCCGAAGGTCCCGTTCCTGACGGCAGGCCCGCGTGGGCCTGTGCGCTGCAAATGGCTTACAGCACGGCCGCGATGCCCTTGGCGACCTTGTCGATGTTGCCGCTGTTCAGCGCGGCCACGCAGATGCGGCCGCTGGAGACGGCATACACGCCATGCTCTTCGCGCAGGCGATCCACTTGCGCCGCGGTCAGGCCCGAGTACGAGAACATGCCGCGCTGCTGCAGCACGAAACTGAAGTCCTGCTTGCCGCCGTGTTCCTTGATCTTGTCGACCAGTTGCTTGCGCATCAGGCGGATGCGGTCGCGCATGCCGGCGAGTTCCTCTTCCCACATCGCGAAGAGTTCAGGCGTGTTCAGGACCGTCGACACCACCGTGCCGCCATGGGTGGGCGGGTTGGAGTAGTTGGTGCGGATCACGCGCTTGAGCTGGCTCAGCACGCGGGTGGCTTCGTCCTTGCTGCCGGCGACGACCGTCAGCGCGCCGACGCGCTCGCCGTACAGCGAGAACGACTTCGAGAACGAGGAGCTGATGAACATGGTCAGGTCCAGATCGGCAAACATGCGCACGACCGAAGCGTCTTCGGTCAGGCCGTCGCCGAAGCCCTGGTAGGCGATGTCCAGGAACGGGACCAGATTGTTTTCCTTCACGACGGCCGCGATCTGCTTCCACTGGTCGGCGGTGGGGTCCACGCCGGTCGGGTTGTGGCAGCAGGCATGCAGCACGACGACGGTCTTGGCCGGCGCGGCCTTCAGGTCGGCCAGCATGGCATCGAAGTTCAGGCCGCGGGTGGCGGCGTCGTAGTACGAATAGGTACCGACTTCGAAGCCGGCGCGCTCGAACAGGGCGCGGTGGTTTTCCCAGCTGGGGTCGCTGATCAGGACCTTGGAGGTCGGCAGCAGCTGGCGCAGGAAGTCAGCGCCGATCTTCAGCGCGCCGGTGCCGCCCAGGGCCTGAGTGGTCAGCACGCGGCCGGCCGCGGCCAGCGCGGAATCCTTGCCCAGCAGCAGGGCTTGCGCGCCGTTGTTGTAACCGGCGATGCCTTCGATCGGCAGGTAGCCGCGGGCGGCGGCGGCTTCGATGCGGGCGGCTTCGGCCTTGCGGACCGCGCCCAGCAGGGGGATGCGACCCTGATCGTCGTAGTACACGCCCACGCCCAGATTGACTTTACCGGGACGCGTATCAGCGTTGTATTGTTCGTTCAGGCCAAGAATGGGGTCGCGCGGGGCGAGTTCGACGGAATCGAAAAGGGTGCTCATGGGAGTCTGATGAGGTGGGTGGACGCAGTACAGGCTGCTGTGGATAATGAGGGGTTTACCCTGGAAGAGTCTAGCATGCCTAAGAGCGCAATAGACCCGATTACGGCGGGGGCCGCAGCGAACCTGGCGGCCGATCCCGCGGCGGCATCGGCCGTGGCGGATCCGTCCGCGCCAGGCCCTGGATTCATCGATTTCCCGGGCAGCCCGTTCCATCTGTACCAACCCTATCCGCCGGCGGGCGATCAGCCCACCGCCATCGAGGGGTTGACCCAAGGGGTCGAAGACGGCCTGATGTTCCAGACGCTGTTGGGCGTGACGGGCTCTGGCAAGACCTACACCATGGCCAACGTCATCGCCCGCATGGGGCGCCCGGCGCTGGTACTGGCCCCCAATAAGACCCTGGCCGCCCAGCTGTACGCCGAAATGCGGGAGTTCTTCCCGAAGAACGCCGTCGAGTACTTCGTTTCGTACTACGACTACTACCAGCCCGAGGCCTACGTTCCCACACGCGACCTGTTCATTGAAAAGGATTCGTCCATCAATGAGCACATCGAACAGATGCGCTTGTCGGCGACCAAGAGCCTGCTGGAGCGCCGCGACACCATCATCGTGGGCACCGTGTCCTGCATCTACGGTATCGGCAACCCCGGCGACTACCACGCCATGGTGCTGATCCTGCGCGCCGGCGACCAGATCTCGCGCCGCGAGATCCTGGCCCGCCTGGTCGCCATGCAGTACACCCGCAATGACGCCGAGTTCACCCGCGGCGTCTTCCGGGTGCGTGGCGAGACCATCGACATCTTTCCGGCGGAAAGCCCGGAACTGGCGCTGCGCCTGACGCTGTTCGACGACGAGATCGAAAGCCTGGAGCTGTTCGATCCGCTGACCGGCCGCATCCGCCAGAAGCTGCCGCGTTTCACTGTCTACCCCGGTTCGCACTACGTCACGCCGCGCGACACCGTGCTGCGCGCCATCGAGACCATCAAGGAAGAGCTGCGCGAACGGGTCAAGCGCTTCGTCGACGACGGTCATCTGGTCGAAGCCCAGCGGCTGGAGCAGCGCACCCGCTTCGACCTGGAAATGCTGCAGGAGCTGGGCTTCTGCAAAGGCATCGAAAACTATTCCCGCCACCTGTCGGGCGCGGCGCCGGGCGAACCGCCGCCCACCCTCATCGACTACCTGCCGTCCGATGCGCTCATGTTCATCGACGAAAGCCACGTCACCATCGGCCAGTTGGGAGGCATGTACCGGGGCGACCGGGCGCGCAAGGAAACGCTGGTGCAGTACGGTTTCCGCCTGCCGTCGGCGCTGGACAACCGGCCGCTGAAGCTCGAGGAATTCGAGGCCCGGATGCGCCAGTGCGTGTTCGTGTCGGCTACGCCGGCCGCCTACGAGAAAGAGCACACCGACAATGTGGTGGAGCAGGTGGTCCGGCCTACGGGCCTGGTGGACCCGCTGGTCCAGGTCTTGCCCGCCCGCACCCAGGTCGACGATCTGCTCGGGCAGATCAAGGCGCGCGTGGCGCAAGCGGAGCGCGTGCTGGTCACCACCCTGACCAAGCGCATGGCGGAGGATCTCACCGACTTCCTCAGCGAGCATGGCGTGCGCGTGCGCTACCTGCATTCGGATATCGACACTGTCGAACGTGTCGAAATCATCCGCGACCTGCGTCTGGGCACCTTTGACGTGCTGGTGGGGATCAACCTGCTGCGCGAAGGGCTGGATATTCCCGAAGTGTCGCTGGTGGCGATCCTGGACGCCGACAAGGAAGGCTTCCTGCGTTCGGAGCGCAGCCTGATCCAGACCATCGGGCGCGCGGCGCGCAACCTCAATGGCCACGCCATCCTCTATGCGGACCGCATCACCGATTCAATGCAACGCGCCATGGAGGAAACCGAGAGGCGGCGTGCCAAGCAGCTGAAATTCAACGCCGACCATGGCATTACCGCCCGGGGCGTGCAAAAGGCCGTGCGGGAACTGATCGATGGCGTTGTCGCTCCAACCCAGCACGACGCGCTCGAGGCCGCGGTTCCGGCCGAGTTCCTGAAGGACGAAAAGGCCCTGGCTCGCGAGATCAAGCGCCTGGAAAAGCTGATGATGGATCATGCCCGAAACCTGGAGTTCGAACAGGCTGCCGCGGCGCGCGATGCGCTGACCGCGCTGAAGCAGCGCGTGCTGCTGGATGGGGCGGTGTAGCGGCGAAATCATGTCTGAATGTTTCTATTTGCTGACAGGCGACTGAATATGTCGGAAATCTGCTGCGTTGCAATCAGGCTGCCACGATTCGTCCGAATATCCGGATTCAGTGTTCACAGGCTGGATCCGGATTTCTTCCTAAGCATTTGATTTTTTTTACTAAATATCGGGGTCGTATTTGCCCGATCAGAATCCCGCAGACGCAAAAAAAGCTTGCCTTATCTCGGGTTTTCCCGCACACTTACTTCCATGATGACCAAGGTACTTTTCGTTTGCATGGGCAATATCTGTCGCTCGCCGAGCGCAGAGGGCGTGTTTCGCCATTTGGTGAACGACGCGGGTTTGGGCGATGTGGTTCGCATCGACTCCGCGGGCACGCACGCGTTTCACATCGGCGAGGCGCCTGATGCCCGGGCGCAGGCCGCAGCGCGCAAGCGCGGCTACGAGATCACGCACTGCGAAGCGCGTCAGGTCACCGCGGAAGATTTCCGCGATTTCGACCTGATCCTCGCCATGGACTGGGACAATCTGTCCGCCATGCAGCAGCAGTGCCCCAAGGCCTACCAGCACAAGCTGATGCTGCTGATGCGCTTTGCCAATGAGTTCGAAGAGGCCACCGTGCCCGATCCGTACTATGGCGGCGCCGATGGCTTCGGCAAGGTCCTGGACTACCTGGAAGACGCCTGTCAGGGCGTCCTCGAGCTGGTGCGCAAGCGCGCTACCCAGTACCAGGCGGCTTGATCCGCTTTTGCCGCAGGGCTGCCCGCCGGGCGGTTCTCGGAGGTGCTTGGCAGTAAAAGACCGCGCGAATGCGCGGTTTTTTCTAGCCGGGAGCCATACCAAATTAGTCGGGAATAGGCTATACTTGAGGCAATTACTCGGGTATTGACCGCTGGATTCGCCTGCGGCCATTGCCGAATCACTGGGAACCTACCATGCGGCTAACTACCAAGGGGCGTTTCGCCGTGACTGCCATGATCGATCTGGCTATGCGGCAGCATAGCGGTCCGGTCACTCTTGCGGCCATCAGCCAGCGTCAGAACATTTCGCTGTCCTATCTGGAACAGCTGTTCGGGAAACTGCGTCGCCACGAACTCGTGGACAGCGTGCGCGGCCCCGGGGGCGGCTACTCGCTCGCGCGCCTCGCCCGCAACGTTACCGTTGCCGACATCATCTTCGCCGTCGATGAACCCCTGGACGCCACTAGCTGCGGCGGCAAGCGGGACTGTACGAGCGGCAACGACGGCAAGCCGGGCAAGTGCATGACGCACGAACTCTGGGCTACGTTGAATCGCAAGATGGTGGATTACCTGGATTCGGTGTCCCTGCAGGATCTCGTCGATCAGCAGCGCGTGCGCCAATTGCAGGAAGCCAACAATCAAGCGCAGGCTTGCGCGGTGCGCGTGAACCGGGTGGGGGGCGCCAACAACGCCGCCAACGCCCCGGCCGCGACCGTCGCCGCCAACGCCACCGTATAAGCAGTATCAGGAGTTGTAGAAATGACCACCCGCCCGATCTATCTGGATTATTCCGCCACGACGCCCGTCGACCCCCGCGTCGTGGACAAGATGGTGCCCTGGCTGTACGACAACTTCGGCAACCCGGCATCCCGCAGCCATGCGTTTGGCTGGGAATCCGAGGAAGCCGTTGAACGCGCCCGCGAAGAAGTCGCCAAGCTGGTGAACGCCGATCCGCGCGAAATCGTCTGGACCTCCGGCGCCACCGAATCCAACAACCTGGCGATCAAGGGCGCTGCCAACTTCTACCAGGAACGCGGCAAGCACATCGTCACCGTCAAGACCGAGCACAAAGCCGTGCTGGACACCTGTCGCGAACTCGAGCGCCAGGGCTTCGAAGTGACCTACCTGGACGTCAAGGACAACGGCCTGATCGACCTGGACACCTTCAAGGCCGCGCTGCGCCCCGATACCGTGCTGGTATCCGTGATGATGGTGAACAACGAAATCGGCGTGATCCAGGACGTGGCAACGCTGGGCGAGATCTGCCGCGAAAAGGGCATCATCTTCCACGTGGACGCCGCCCAGGCAACCGGCAAGGTGGAAATCGACCTGCAAAAGCTCAAGGTCGACCTGATGTCGTTCTCGGCTCACAAGACTTACGGCCCCAAGGGCATCGGCGCGCTGTATGTGCGCCGCAAGCCGCGCATCCGCATCGAAGCGCAGATGCACGGCGGCGGCCATGAGCGCGGTTTCCGCTCGGGCACGCTGGCCACGCACCAGATCGTCGGCATGGGCGAAGCTTTCCGCCTGGCCCGCGAAGAAATGGGCACCGAGAACGAGCGCATCCGCATGCTGCGCGACCGCCTGTGGGCTGGCCTGTCGCAGATCGAAGAGGTCTACCTCAACGGCGACATGGACCAACGCGTTCCGCACAACCTGAATGTCAGCTTCAATTATGTCGAAGGCGAGTCCCTGATCATGGCGATCAAGGAACTTGCCGTCTCCAGCGGCTCGGCCTGCACCTCGGCCAGCCTGGAACCGTCCTACGTGTTGCGCGCCCTGGGCCGCAACGACGAACTGGCGCACAGCTCGATCCGCTTCACGCTGGGCCGTTTCACGACCGAGAAGGAAGTGGACTACGCCATCGAGTTGCTCAAGAGCCGCGTCGGCAAGCTGCGCGATATGTCGCCGCTGTGGGAAATGGCCAAGGAAGGCATCGACCTGAACACCGTGCAGTGGGCTGCGCACTAAGCGCCCGCGCCTTGAAATTCGTGGAGAATTAACATGTCTTACAGCACCAAAGTCCTGGATCACTACGAAAACCCGCGCAACGTCGGTTCGTTCGACAAGTCGGACGAGTCGGTCGGCACCGGCATGGTCGGCGCACCCGCCTGTGGCGACGTGATGAAGCTGCAGATCAAGGTGAACGAAGCCGGCGTGATCGAAGACGCGCGCTTCAAGACCTACGGCTGCGGTTCGGCCATCGCTTCCAGCTCGCTCGTGACCGAATGGGTCAAGGGCAAGACGCTGGACGAGGCGATGAACATCCGCAACACGCAGATCGCCGAAGAACTGGCCCTGCCGCCCGTGAAGGTGCACTGTTCCATCCTGGCCGAAGACGCGATCAAGGCCGCGGTGCAGAACTACAAAGAAAAGCATTCGGCCCCGGCTGAAGCTGCTGTGGCGGGCTGAACATGTCCGTTACCCTGACCCAACAGGCTGCCACCCATATCGGCCGCTACTTGCAGAAGCGCGGAAAGGGTATCGGCTTGCGGCTCGGCGTTAGGACGACGGGCTGCTCCGGCATGGCCTACAAGCTCGAATACGTGGACGACGCGGCAGCGGAAGACGTGGTGTTCGAAAGCTTCGGCGTGAAGGTCTTCATTGACCCGAAAAGCCTGGCCTACCTGGACGGCACCGAACTCGACTACGCCCGCGAAGGCCTGAACGAAGGCTTCAAGTTCCGCAACCCCAACGAAAAGGCGACCTGCGGCTGCGGCGAGTCGTTCACGGTGTAAGTCTTGGCTGGAGACGATCACTTCGGCCTGTTCGGCTTGCCGGCGCGTTTCGATCTGGACGCCCAGGCGCTTGAGTCCGCGTGGCGCACCGTCGCCGCGCAGGTGCATCCCGACCGCTACGCCACTGCCAGCCCCGCGGAACGCCGCGTGGCCATGCAGTGGGCGGCTCGCGCCAACGAGGCCTACCGCCTGTTGCGCGATCCCTTGCTGCGGGCGCGCTACCTTTGCGAGCAGGCCGGCGTGGATCTGCAGA
This sequence comes from Achromobacter sp. ACM04, assembly GCF_014851465.1. NCBI lineage: Bacteria > Pseudomonadati > Pseudomonadota > Betaproteobacteria > Burkholderiales > Alcaligenaceae > Achromobacter > Achromobacter sp. ACM04. The sequence goes on along the minus strand of NZ_JACUZS010000001.1, from coordinate 1,818,998 downwards.
CCGAGAGCAACACGGCCATGGACCCCGAGTTCCTGATGCAGCAGATGACGTGGCGCGAGATGCTGGACGACGCGCGCGACGACGCCGACGCCCTGGCGGCCTTGCAGGCGGAATTGCAGCAGGCGCGCGCTGCCATGCGCGCCACGCTGGCCCGTCTGCTGGACCAGGACCGCGACTACGCCGCGGCGGGGCTCAAGGTGCGGGAGTGGATGTTCGTGGAGAAGTTGGCGGAAGAACTGGCGCACGCCCAGCCCGCCGCATAGCCCAGGCCGCGCCGGGGCGTCCGCGAGACGGGCGCCGGCACAGCGCCGCCTACTGACCAAAAAAACAGAATCATGGCCTTATTGCAGATATCAGAGCCTGGCGAATCGCCCGCGCCTCACCAGCGCAAGCTGGCGGTCGGGATCGACCTGGGCACCACCAATTCCCTGGTCGCGGCCGTGCGCAGCAGCGTCGCCGAAGTGCTGAGGGACGAGCAAGGCCACGCCTTGCTGCCTTCCGCCGTGCGCTATTTCGCCGGCGGCAAGGTCACCACGGGGCGCGATCCGCTCGCGCAGCAGGCCGAAGATCCTCTGAATACCGTTGTGTCGGTCAAGCGTTTCATGGGCCGTTCGCTGGAAGAGGCGCGCGCCAGCCGCGCGCCGTACGAATTCGTGGACGCGCCTGGCATGGTGCGCATCCGCACCGTCCAGGGCGACCTGAGCCCGGTTGAAGTGTCGGCGCAGATCCTGGCCGTCCTGCGCCAGCGCGCCGAGGACGTGCTGGGCGATGACCTGGTCGGCGCGGTCATCACGGTGCCCGCTTACTTCGATGACGCCCAGCGCCAGGCGACGCGAGACGCCGCGCGTCTGGCCGGCCTGAACGTGCTGCGCCTGCTGAACGAACCCACGGCGGCGGCCATTGCCTACGGCCTGGATAATGCCGCCGAAGGCGTGTATGCGGTGTACGACCTGGGCGGCGGAACGTTCGACGTTTCCATCTTGCGCCTGACCCAGGGCGTGTTCGAAGTCATCGCCACGGGCGGCGATACCGCCTTGGGCGGCGACGACTTCGATGCCTTGATCGTCGATCACGTGGTGGCCGGACTCGCTGCTGGCGAGTTTTCGCCGGCGGACCGCCGCCGCCTGCTGATGGCGGCGCGCGCTGCGCGCGAAGCCTTGTCGGACGCCGATGCGGCCAGCCTGAAGCTGGAATTGTCCGATGGCCGGACCGTGGACACGAACCTGACGCGGGCGGCATTTGAAGAACTGGCGCAGCCCCTGATCGTGCGCACGCTGGACTGCGCGCGCCGCGCCTTGCGCGACGCCTCGCTGACGCCAGCCGATGTGCGCGGCGTGGTGATGGTCGGCGGCGCCACGCGCATGCCGGTCGTGCGCGCTGCCGTGGGCAAGCTGTTCGGCACGCAACCGCTGACCGACCTCGATCCGGACCAGGTGGTGGCGCTGGGCGCCGCCTTGCAGGCCAATCTGCTGGCGGGCAACCGCGCTCCCGGCGAAGACTGGCTGTTGCTGGACGTGATCCCGCTGTCGCTGGGGCTGGAAACCATGGGCGGCCTGGTGGAGCGCATCATCCCGCGCAACAGCACGATTCCCGTGGCGCGCGCCCAGGAATTCACGACCTTCAAGGATGGCCAGACGGCCATGAGCATCCACGTGGTGCAAGGCGAACGCGACCTGGTCTCCGATTCGCGCTCGCTGGCGCGCTTTGAGCTGCGCGGCATTCCGCCCATGGTGGCCGGCGCAGCACGCATCCGCGTGACCTTCCAGGTGGACGCCGACGGCCTGCTGAGCGTGACCGCGCGCGAGCAGAGCAAGGGCGTCGAGGCCATGGTGTCGGTCAAGCCGTCCTATGGCCTGACCGACGACGAGATCGCGCAGATGCTGGCAGACAGCGTGGCGCAAGCCGACACCGATGCACGCGCCCGCATGTTGCGCGAGCAACAGGTGGACGCGCGCCAGTTGGTCGAGTCGGTGCAGGCCGCGCTGGCCGTCGATGGCGATCTGCTGGACGCCGAAGAACGCAAGCGCGTGGACGAATGCCTGCAGGCTGCCATCGCCGCCCAGGATGCGCAGGACGTGGACACAGTGAAGGACGCGGTCCAGGCCCTGTCGGCCGCGACCGATGATTTCGCTGCGCGCCGCATGGACCGCAGCATCCGCGCCGCGCTGGCGGGCCGCAAACTTGATGAGATTGCCTGATAACACGCTATGCCGAAACTGACTGTATTGCCTCATCCCGACTACTGCCCGGAAGGCGCCGTGATCGAAGACGCGCCCAAGGGCGTGTCGATCTGCCGCGTGCTGCTGGATAACCACATCGACATCGAACACGCATGCGAACTGTCGTGCGCCTGCACGACCTGTCACGTGGTGGTCAAGCAGGGCTATTCTTCGCTGGAAGACGCGACCGATGACGAAGAGGATCTGCTGGATAAGGCCTGGGGCTTGACCCCGACCTCGCGCCTGTCCTGCCAGGCGCTGGTGACGGACGCCGACCTGACGGTCGAGATCCCCAAATACACCATCAACCACGCCAAAGAGGGCCATTGATGAAGTGGACCGACACCTACCAGATCGCCGAGGCTCTGCTCGACGCGCATCCTGACGAGGATCCCAAGACGCTGCGCTTCGTGCAGCTGCGCGAGTGGGTCCTGGCCTTGCCAGGCTTCAACGACGACCCCGCGCATTGCGGCGAGAAGATCCTGGAGGCCATTCAGATGGCCTGGATCGACGAGGCGGACTGATCGCCAGACCAAAAGCGCTCCCTGCGGGGAGCGTTTTTGTTTTTGAGCGCGGCGGATCGGGGCCAAAGCTGCCGCGGCCATGCCCGCCACGGTATCATCAAGGATCTTCTTGTTGTCCCTACTTGCCTGAGTCCACCGATGCCCGCTGCCCAATTGCGCTTTGGCCTGGCCGCCAACCGGCTGCACCACGAAACTCCCGATGCCGCGCTGTTTACCTGGCTGCGCGCCTGTTCGGGCACGATACGCGAGCTGGGCGTGCAGTTGCACACCGTCGGCCGCACGCACGACGCGATCGTGCGCGAGGGCATGCTGCAGGGCTACGGCGGGTTGATCCGCTATCCGTACGGCCGCGAGGGCGGCCTGATGAAGCTGGTGGCCCGGGTGACGGAAGGGCGTGACGGGCAGGCGCCGTTCGACGGCGCGATCTATCTGATCGATCCCGTCGACCCGTCGTCGATTTTCCCGGAGGCGCTGGCGCTCAAGCGCCAGTGCATCACGCACGGCCGCCCGTTCATCTCGACGCTTGCCGGCGCCATCGAATGGATGGAAGTCGAACGGGTCCACGCCGGCTTGGCGCCGGACGTCTCGGCTTCGCGCCATTTCAACTTCACTGGCCAGACGGTGGCGCTGATTGCCCACGATGCGCTCAAGGACGAGATGGTGGCATTCGCCAGCGAGCATTTCGACGTGCTGTCGCGGTTTGCGCGGCGCGTCGCCACGGGCACCACCGGCGGCCGGTTGAACGAGCTGGCCTGGTCGCGCGGCTGGCCCAAGGATACGCCCTGGGTGCACCGCTACCTGAGCGGGCCGCTGGGCGGCGACGCCCAGATCGCGGAGCTGGTGCTGGAACACCAATGCCAGCGTGTGATCTTCTTCGAGGATCCGCATGTGGCGCGCCAGCACGAGGCCGACATCCAGCTGCTGGAACGCGCGGTGCGGGTGGTGACCGAGTCCGCGACCTGCGCGACTTCGCCGGTAGTGGCGCGGCGCTGGGCGCAGGCGGTGGAAAAGCGCGTCATCTAAGCCTGGCCCGGGTGGGCGGGTCGCCAGGCCGGGAGTCCGTAATGATGCGGCTGACCCGGTCGGCAACGGCGGACGCGGCCATGGACAATGGCAGGACATCGGACCTGCACAGGAACACAGGCCGCGCCAGGCGCGGCTTGACGATGCGATGCAGGAGGACCTCGCCGCGCGCGGCTTCCTGGTGCACCGCCGCGTAAGACAGGATGGTGTGCGCGATGCCAGCCTGCGCCAGTTCGATCAGTTGCGGAATGGCGTTGGCCTCGGCAATGACGCGGAATTCGGCGCGCTCCTGTTGCTGATAGTGGTCCAGCAGGCGGCGCAGGCTGTGCTGGCTGCCGGGCAATACCAGCGGCAATTCGGCGAGCGCGTGCAGATCCATGGCCGGCAGCGCATGTAGCGCGGCTGGGGCCGGCTTTTTGCGCGACTTGGCCGGCGGCGGCGAAACCACGACCAGTTCTTCATCTATCAGGTGCTGGAAGCGCAGGTCGACCGAGGCGTCGTCGCTGAACGTCAGTCCCAGGTCGGCATGGCCGGAACTGACGAAGCCCGGGATGTACCCGGTGCTGGATTCGATGATCTTCAGGTAGACGCCGGGCCAGTGTTCCAGGGAAAAGCGCAGGAGCGGCACAGTGAGCAGCTTGGCCATGGACATGGACATGGCCAGCGAGACGGTCCCGCGCGGTGCGCTGATGTCTTCGCGCACGTCGGCGCGCGCCGCGTCGATGCGGCCGAGAATCTCGCGTGCGTGCGCCAGCATGCGCGATCCCGCGGCCGTTGGCGTGACCCCGCGAGCGCTGCGATGCAACAGCACCACGCCCAGATCCTCTTCCAGATTGCGTATCAGCAGGCTTAGCGCGGGCTGCGCGACGTGCAGCGCGGCCGCGGCGCGGCTGATCGATCCGGTGGAGACCACGGCGACAAAGCATTGCATCGCGCGGATTGACATCGACATGCGTAAACCTCGTGCAGGCAGGCCATCACAAATTTATTATGGCCTGCATATTTAAACGGTATTTCTAATATATCAAGACGCTTCGCATAATGGACGCCATCCCTCTAAGAACACAACGGAGACATCATGGCGTTCCAGAGAATTCTTGCCGCTTGTGCGACTGCGGCGGCGCTGTCCGGCCCGGCGTGGGCCGATACCTGGCCTGCCAAGCCCATTACGTTGGTCGTGCCGTTTTCGGCCGGCGGTCCGACTGATTTCATCGCGCGTCTGGTGGCCGAGCCTCTGGCGCGCGAATTGGGACAGCAGGTCATCGTGCAGAACAAACCGGGCGCCAGCGGCAATGTCGGCTACCAAAGCGTGCTGAACGGTCCCGCGGATGGCTACACGCTGATGCACAACACGGTGGCCATGCAGGCCATCAATCCGCTGATGTACCCGAGCGCGAAGATGGCTCCGCTGCAGGACTATGTGCCGGTCGGCACGACGGGCGCCATGCCCAATCTGCTGGTGGTCAATCCCGAGCGCACGCCGGTCAAGACCCTGGCCGAGCTGGTCCAGCGCGGCCGCGACATGAAGAACGGGCTCAGCTATGCCACCTTCGGTCCGGGCAGTTCGCCGCATGTCTATGGCGCGTCGTTGCAGCAGCTTGCGGGCTTTCAGGCCGTGGGCGTGGCTTACAAGGGCAGCGCGAACGCAGTGACCGACGTTATCGGCGGACAGGTCGATTTCCTGTTCGACAGCATGTCGACCAGCCTCGGCCAGGTGCAAGGCGGCAGGCTGAGGGCCCTGGCGATTACCGCCGCCGAGCGTTCGCCCTTGCTGCCGGACGTGCCCACGCTGAAGGAAGCGGGCTATCCCAGCCTGGATCTCAAGTTCTGGTTCTCCCTGCAGACTCCCGCGGGCACTCCGCCGGACGTGGTGCGGAAGCTGCGCGAGGCCGTGGCCCGCGTGGTCGCGAGCGATGCCTACCGCAAGGCGATGCAGGAGCGCGGCGCAGAGGCTTTCCAGGTCGCCCCCGCCGAACTGGATGCGTTCTTCAAGCGTGAAACCGCGCAATGGACCCAGGCCGCGCAAACCATCGGCCTGAAGGGCGAGCAGTAATCATGTCGACTGAAGCACGCATGACGCCGTTGAAGAACATCACCGTCCTGGACCTGAGCAAGGTGCTGGCCGGGCCGCTATGCGGCCAGTATCTGGGCGAATTGGGCGCGCGGGTGATCAAGGTCGAACCCGTGGGCAAGGGCGACGATACGCGCGCCTGGCTGCCGCAGGATGCCGGCCAATCCGCGACTTTCCTGGCGGTGAACCACAACAAACGCAGCCTGGCCGTGGATCTCAAGACGCCGGCAGGGCGCGCCGTGGTGCACCGCCTCGCGCAACAGTCGGATGTGGTGTTGCAGGGTTTTGGCGGCAAGACCGCCGCGCGCCTGGGGGTGGATTACGAGACGCTCAGCGGTCTCAATCCCCGTCTGGTGTACTGCGAGATATCGGGCTATGGTCGCGAGGGCCCGATGGGCGAGGAGCCGGGCTACGACGTCATGCTGCAGGCCTTCAGCGGCATGATCAGCACCATGGGCGAGCCGGACGGAAATTTCGCGCGCGCCAGCTTCTCGCCTGTGGACCTGGGCACGGGCTCGTTCGCGCTGAGCGGGATCCTGGCCGCGCTGCTGGAGCGCAGCCAGACCGACAAGGGCCAGTATCTGGACGTTTCCCTATTGGACACCTCGCTCGGCCTGATGTCGTACATGGCGCAGAACTACTGGCGCACCGGCCAAATTCCGCGCCGCATGGGCACGGGCCATCCGGCCATGTGTCCTTATCAGGCATTTCGCGCGGCCGATGGCGACATCATGCTGGGCGTGGGGAACGATGCGCAATGGCAGCGTTTCTGCGCGGTCGCGGGACTGCAGGACCATGTCGATGCGCCCCAATTCGCGACCAACGCCGACCGGGTCCGCCATTTCGCCGAGACCGTCGCGCTGGTCCAGGCGCGCATGCAGACGCGCAGCGTGGCGCAATGGCTGGATGCGCTCAAGCCCGCGGGCATCGCTTGTTCCGCCATCCACACGCTGGACGAGGCGCTGGCGCATCCGCAGGTCGCTGCGCGCGAACTGATCGTCAAGAGTGAGCACAAGGTGCTGGGCGAGGTCCGCAACGTCGGCCTGCCGATACGGTTTGGCCGCCAGCCTCGCCAGGCTGCGCTGCCCGCGCCGGTGCTGGGTGAGCACACTCGCGAAGTCCTGGCCGAGCTGGGCTACGCGCAAGCTGAAATCGAAGCGCTGCTGGCGTCGGGCAGCGTGCAAACCCATTCCTGAATGCGAGAAGATAGATGACATTCCTGCGCTACGAAGTCCGCGATCGTATTGCGGAAATCCATATGTGCCATGCGCCCGTCAATGCTCTGGACGAAGACATGCTGGACGCGCTGATCGCCGCGCTGGAACGGGCCAATGCCGATCCCGCGGTGCGCGCCGTGCTGTTGGCCAGCGATTTGCCTGGGCGCTTCTGCGCCGGGCTGGACATGAAGAAGTTGCTGGACAGCACGCCGGCGCGGATCCACGCGCTGTTGTCCAAGCTGTATATCAAGCTCTACGACACGCAGTTCAACCTGACGAAGCCTTCAATCTCGGTGGTGTCGGGCGCAGTGCGCGGCGGCGGCATGACGGTGGCCATTTCCAGCGACCTGGTGGTGGCCGCGGACACCGCCACTTTCGGCTATCCGGAAATCGATGTCGGCGTCTTGCCGGCGATACATTACGTGCATTTGCCGGGCGTCGTGGGCAAGCACCGGGCGTTCGACCTGCTGTTCACCGGGCGCATCTTCGATGCGCAGGAGGCGCACGGGCTGGGGCTGGTGGCGCGCGTTGCGCCCACGGCGGAATTGCTGGAGCAGGCCCGCCTGCTGGCGCGCTCGCTGGCGGACAAGCCGCCGCAAGTCCTGGCCTTGGGGCGGCGCGCTTTCGTCTACAGCAATGACAACGAGTACCGGCGCAGGGTTGCAACGGCGGTAGAGGTGTTCTGCAACTCAGCCGCCACGTCCGAGGCGCGCGAGGGCCTGAGCGCCTTCGTGCAAAAGCGCGCGCCCGACTGGAGCGGGCTGCGGTGAGGCGGGGTGGAGCCGCCGCCAGACGTACCTCCGGGCCTATTCGCCCTTGAACTGCGGCGTCCGCTTCTCGCGGAATGCCCGTACGCCTTCCGCGAAGTCCGTGCGCGAGGCGCTGTCCAGAAAGCGCGCGGTTTCCTCGGCCAGTTGGGTTTCCAGCGTGGCGTGTTCGGCCGAGCGCAGCAGGCCCTTGGCCCCCGCGATGCCGTGCGGCGCGTGGCGGGCAATCTCTTGCGCGTAGGTTCGCGCGGCTTGCGCGAGTCCTCCGGTTGGGGCGGTGCGCGTGACGATGCCCCAGGCCAGCGCGTCGCTGGCGGGGAACGGGTCATGGCGCAATAGCAAGTCCAGCGCGCGACGGGCGCCCAGCACCCGCGTGAGACCGTGGGTCATGCCGGCGTCGGGAGTCGCTCCAAGCTTGAGGTAGGCCGTCATGAAGCGGGCGTCGGCGTCGGCGATGGCCAGGTCGCAGGCCAAGACCAGCGACAGGCCCGCACCCGCGGCAATGCCGTGGACCTGGGCAATCCAGATCTTGTCCATGCGGGCGATGCGCGCAATGAAGTCGTTCAATGGCGTGAACAGGTCCAGCAGCGTGGCGCGCACCAACGCGGGTTCGCCCGTGAACATGCTGATGTCGCCGCCCGCGCAGAAAGTCTTGCCCGTCGCGCGCAGCAGCACGGCGCGGATTTCATTGCGCGCTTCCAGCCATTGCGCGGCCCGTTGCAAGTCCTGCGCCATCGCCACGTCGATGGCGTTCAGCGCGTCGGGGCGGTTCAGCGTCACGGTCGCGATCGCGCCGTCGGTTTCCAGAAACAGCGTCTGGAAGGCGGGGTGTTCTTGGGTCATGGCGAGTCTCCGTTATCGGGTAAGTACCAACTGTCGATCCAAAAACCGCGATGCTATGGTCTGAACCGAGCGCTTGCTTGGTTTTCTTTTAAGCACGCTTAGCGTAACGCATAGAACGATTTTCCGGCGCTGTACTGGCGTAGGTAAAGACAGGTTCGTTGCATCTCCTGCCTCGCGGGTTCGCCAGACCAACGTCGATAAAAACTTCGCATGTAAAGGCGAGGAGACAAATGGTGGATCAGTCCGACAGCCCTCCCTTGCTGGAGGTGGATGGGGTCACGCTGGCGTTCGGCGGGGTCAAGGCGCTTACCGGTGTGGGCTTTCGCGTGGAGTCCGGGTCCATCACCACGGTCATCGGCCCCAATGGCGCGGGCAAGACCTCGCTGTTCAACACCATTTCCGGCTTCTACCGCCCCGCATCCGGGCAGATCCGCTTCCAGGGTCGCGACATCACGCGCGTGGCGGCGCCCGAACGCGCCCGGCTGGGCCTGGCGCGCAGCTTCCAGAACATTGCGCTGTTCCGCGGCATGACGGTGCTGGACAACATCAAGCTGGGCCGCCACGCCCACCTGCGGACCAATGTGTTGGATGCCTTGCTGTATTTCGGGCGGGCGCGCCGCGAAGAGATGGCGCTGCGCGCCGACATCGAAGAACGCATCATCGACTTTCTGGAGATCGACCACATCCGCCACGCGCCGGTGGCCGCGCTGTCCTACGGCCTGCAAAAGCGGGTGGAGCTGGCGCGGGCGCTGGCCATGAATCCCAGGGTGCTGATGCTGGACGAACCGGTGGCGGGCATGAACCGCGAAGAGACGGACGACATGGCGCGCTTCATTCTGGACGCGCGCTCAGAATGGGGCGTGACGGTGCTGATGGTCGAGCATGACATGGGCATGGTGATGGACCTGTCGGACCACGTGGTGGTGCTGAACTTCGGCCAAGTCATTGCCGATGGCACGCCGGCGCAGGTGCAGGCAGACCCGCAGGTCATCCAGGCTTATCTGGGCGCGGGCGACGTCGGCGATCTGCGGCGGCGCCTGCGGGAGGCGGCTTGATGGACATGCTGTTCTTCCTGGAAGTCACGCTGGCCGGGCTGGGCAGCGGTGGGCTTTATGCGCTGGCGGCGCTGGCCTTCGTCATCGTCTACAAGGCGACCCGGGTGGTGAACATCGCCATCGGCGAATTCCTGATGCTGGGCGCCTACGTGTTCTATGCCTTTGCCACCGGCATGGAATGGCCGATCTGGCTGGCCATCGTGGGAGCGGTGGTGGTGTCGGGCGCGCTGGGGGCGCTGGTCGAGCGGCTGACCATCCGTCCCATGCTGGGCGAAGCGCCGATCTCGGTATTCATGATCACGGTGGGGCTGGCGTCGATCCTGGTGGGCGTGGTCGAACTGATCTGGACGGCGGACCAGCGCCGCTTGCCGGAATTCATGCCGCGCTCGCCGGTGATGATAGGCGAGGCCTTCGTCGCGCCCAAGGTGTTCTACGGCTTCTGGGTGGCGGTAGTGCTGGCGCTGCTGGTGCTGGTGGTGTTCCGCTATTGGCGCGGCGGGGTGGCGCTGCGCGCAACGGCTTCGGACCAGGGCGCGGCTTACGCCATGGGCATCAACGTGCCGCGCGTGTTTTCGCTGGCCTGGGTGGCGGCGGGCGCGCTGGCCGCGGTGTCGGGCGTGATCGTGGGCGCGATCGGCGGCATCTCCTCGTCGATGGGCGTGTTCGGCCTGTCGGTGCTGGTGGTGGTCATCGTGGGCGGGCTGGACAGCGTGGCGGGCGCCCTGGTGGGCGGCGTGTTCATCGGCCTGCTGGAAGCCTGGGCCGGCGCCTACATGGGCGGCGAATACAAATTGCTGGCCACTTTCATCGTGCTGGTGGTGGTGCTGATGGTCAGGCCCTATGGCCTGTTCGGCACCCGTGAAATCGAGAGGCTCTGACCGATGCGCATCGCGACTGCCAAGCAGACTTATCTTGCGGACGAAGCGCTGTTCGACACCCGTACGCAGAAGGCGTGGCTGGTATTGCTGGCTGCGTCCCTGGTCATGTTTCCCTTCGTGGCGGATGCCTACTGGCTGTACCTGGCCTGCCTGGTGGCGATCAACGTCGCCAGCGCCACGGGACTGAATATCCTCACGGGCTATACCGGCCTGGTCAGCCTGGGGCAGGCCGCCTTCATGGGACTGGGGGCGTACACGGTCGCGGTGCTGGAGCAGCGGCTGGGCACGCCGGTGCTGCTCAATCTGGTCGCCGGAGGGCTGGTGGCGATGGCGGGCGGCCTGCTGGTCGGCATTCCGTCCTTGCGAGTGAAGGGCCTGTACCTGGCCATCGCCACGATCGCCGCGTCGTTCATCGCGCATTTCATCTTCGCCAACTGGCAGTTCACGGGTGGCACGACCGGCCTGCAGGTGCCGCCGGCGCGGGTGCTGGGCGTGGACCTGGATACCTCGTTCAAGATCTACTGGCTGATCGTGCCGGTGACGGCGCTGATGGTGCTGGGGGCGGCCAACCTGTTCCGCACGCGCATCGGGCGCGCCTTCATCGCCATACGCGACCGCGACATTTCGGCCGAGGTGCTGGGCATACGCCTGCTGCGCTACAAGCTGCTGTCGTTCGGCCTGTCTTCGTTCTATGCCGGCGTGGCGGGCGGCATGTGGGCCTATTTCTTCCGGGTGGTCACGCCCGAGAGCTTCCCGCTGATCATGTCGATCTTCTTCCTGGCGGCCATCATCGTGGGCGGCATGGGCACGATCCTGGGGTCCATCCTGGGCGCCATCTTCATGACCATGGTGCCGGAACTGCTCAAGCTGATCGTGGGCTGGCTGCCGGTGGGCGGCGACGCGCTGCGCCTGATTTCGCCGGTGCGCACCATTGTTTTCGGCCTGCTGATCGTGGGCTTTCTGATCTTCGAGCCGCACGGGCTCGCGGAAATCTGGCGGCGCGTGCGCCGCTACTTCCACCTCTGGCCTTTCCGTACCTAGCCATGGCGGCGGCCATCCATAAGACCCTCAGGAGACTAACCATGAAGCGCATCCGGATCGGCAGCGGTTTATCGAGGTTGTTGGCCCCGCTGGGCCTGGCGGCGGCCCTGTCGACGGCGCCCGCCGCGCAGGCGGCCGAGGACTTGGTGCTGGGCGGCTCCATCCCGCTGAGCGGGGTGTTCGCCTTCGCCGGGCAGGGCATCCACGCCGGCATCACCGACTACGTGAAGATCGTCAACGACCAGGGCGGGGTAAAGGGCCGCAAGCTGCGCTACGTGCCGGAAGACACCGCCTACAAGGTGGACGCGTCGGTGGCGGCCTTCAAGAAGATCACCAGCCAGAACAAGGTGAACTTCTACTACGGCGACTCAACAGGCTTCTCCAAGACCATCAACGCCGAGCTGAACCGCACGGGCGACATCCTGATGACCGGCGCGTCCTTTGCCACGGAACTCAACGATCCGGCCAAGTATCCGGCGCAGTTCATGCTGGGGCCTGACTACACGGAAATGTTCGGCATCCTGCTGCGCTACATCGCCAAGGAACAGCCGGGCGCCAAGGTGGCTTTCGTGTATTCGGACACCGAGTTCGGCCGCGATCCCATCGCCAGCTCGCGCGCGGTGGCGGAAAAACTGGGCCTGAAGGTCGCGACCGAGATCATGACGCCGCCGGGCAGCGTGGACGTGTCGACCGAGGTCATCAAGCTGCGTCGCGCCGATCCGGACTACACCATCTTCCACGGCTACGTGCTGGCGCCGATTCCCGAGTTCGTGGGGCAGGGCAAGCGCATGGGCCTGAAGACGCGCTACATGGGCACGTTCTGGACCATGGACAACTCCACCGTGATGCAGATGGGAGAGGATGCCGAAGGCTTCATGGGCGTGATGCCGTACCGCTACTACTACGACACGGCGGCCGACGCGCCGATGCTGAAGAAGATCCGCGAAATGCGCCCGCAGTACCAGAGCACCGGCTACATGCAGGGCTTCCTGGCCGCCATGCTGTTCACCGAGGTCGCCAAGCGCACGCTGGACGCCGGCAAGGAACTGACCAGCGCCAACATGAAGGCGGCGCTGGACGGCATCAAGGACTTCGACACGGGCGGCCTGATCGGCGTGCCGATCTCGATCAAGGGCAACTCCATCCCGGTGGGCCGGATCTATCGCGCCGATGTGAAGCAGAAGCAGATGGTGCCGGCATCCGACTGGATCGTGCTGAAGTGAGGCGGCTGTGAACCCTGGACATGACGCGCATGCCGCAGCGCCCGCAGCGGCGGTGCTCGATATCAACAATATCGAAGTCGTCTACAACAAGGCGGTGCAGGTGCTGCGCGGCTTGTCCCTGTCGGTGCCCGCCGGCAGCATCGTGGCTCTCCTGGGCAGCAATGGCGCCGGCAAGTCCACCACCCTGAAGGCCGTGTCCGGCCTGCTGGATCTGGAGGACGGTGCGCTGGTGCGCGGGCAGATCGTCTTCAACGGCGGCGACACCGCGGGCGCCAGGCCGCAGAACCTGGTGCGCGCGGGGTTGGCGCATGTGATGGAGGGACGCCGGGTGTTCGAGGACCTGACGGTCGAGGAAAACCTGGTGGCCGCGACCTATGCCTTGACGGGCAGGCCAGGGGCGAAGGTCGACTTCGACTTGGTCTACGGCTACTTTCCGCGCCTGTTCGAGCGGCGCCGCGGCCTGGCAGGCTACCTGTCGGGCGGCGAGCAGCAGATGCTGGCCATCGGCCGCGCGCTGATCGCGCAGCCCAGGCTGATGCTGCTGGACGAACCTTCGCTGGGCCTGTCGCCGATGCTGGTCGAGAACATCTTCTCCATCATCGCGCGCATCAACCACGAACAAGGGGTGTCGATGCTGCTGGTGGAGCAGAACGCCTCGGTGGCCTTGGCGGTGGCGCATTATGGCTACATCATGGAGACCGGCAAGGTGGTGATCGACGGCAGCGCCGAAAAGCTGGCGGCGGATCCCGACGTGCGGGAGTTCTATCTGGGCGTGGGCGGCACGGGCGAGGCCCGTGGCTTTCGCGACATCAAGCACTACAAGCGCCGCAAGCGCTGGCTGTCATGATGGACAAGCATATGGATACCTCCGGCGCATCGGCGCAGGCGTGGCCGGCCTTGACGCTGCCGCAGATGCTGCGCGAACAGGCCCGGCGCCAACCCGCGGCCATCGCCATCCGGCAAAAGGATTTCGGCATCTGGAAGCCCATGACCTGGGCGGAATACTGGAGCCGGGCCTGCCGCGTGGGACTGGGCCTGCGCGCCCTCGGGCTGAGCGCGGGCGGGCGGGTCGCCATCGTGTCCGAGAACCGCGTCGAATGGCTGCTGACGCAGATGGGCGCGGGCGCGGTCGGCGCTGTGGCGGTGGGCGTGTACTCCACTAGCCCGGCCGAGGAGATGGGCTACGTGCTGGAACACGCGGACGTGGAACTGGTGGTGTGCGAGGACCAGGAGCAGACCGACAAGGTGCTGCAGGTGGCGGACCGGCTGCCCCTTTTGCGCCGCATCGTCATGATGGAGACCAAGGGCCTGCGCTCCTATGCGCCGGCCGAGCGCGAGCGCATCGTGACCTACGCCGAGATCGAGGCCGAGGGCGCGCGGCGCGAGGAGGCGGAACTCGCCGCGTTGAACGCGGCGCTGGACGGCCAGCGGCTGGACGATACCGGCCTCATGATCTACACGTCCGGTTCCACCGGCAAGCCCAAGGGCGCGATGCTGAGCTACGGCAATATGCGCGGCGTGGCGCCGGGCATTGCCGACCGCCTGGCGATGGACGGCGGCAGCGTGCACCTGTCCTACCTGCCGCTATGTCACGTGGCCGAACAGATGCTGTCCACCTTCGTGCCCATCTATCTGGGCGCGCAGGTGAACTTTGGCGAATCGATACGCACGGTGCAAGAAGATTTGCGCGAAGTCGCGCCCACGATCTTCCTGGGCGTGCCGCGCATCTGGGAAAAACTGCACGCCGCCATTTCGATCAAGATGCAGGAGGCCGGGCGTTTGCAGCAATGGCTTTACGGACGCGCGTTGGCCGCCTGCACGCCGTTCCTGGAAAAGTCCCCCGCGCAGTACACGTTGCGCGAGCGCTGGACGCGCTGGCTCTGGTACTGGCTGGTGCTGCGCGCCCTGCAGAACTTCATCGGGCTGCGGCGGGTGCGCGTGGCCATGACGGGGGCGGCGCCGATCTCGCCGGACGTTGTGCGCTACTTCCGCACGCTGGGCGTGCCGCTGATCGAGGTCTACGGGCTGACGGAGTCCGCCGGCATGATCTTCGGCCAGCATCCGGACCGCGTAAAGGTGGGCACCGTGGGCGAACCCATCCTGGGCGTGGAATGGCGCATGGGCGAGGCCGGCGAGCTGCTGGTGCGCGGCGATATGGTGTTCCAGGGCTATTACAAGAATCCGGAAGCCACCGCCAGCACCGTGCGCGACGGCTGGCTGTATACGGGCGATGTGGTGGCCGAAGACGCGGGGCGCGTGCGCATCGTGGACCGCCTGAAGGACATCATGATCACGGCGGGCGGCAAGAACCTGACGCCCTCCGAGATCGAGAACGCGGTCAAGGGCAGCCCTTACGTCAAGGAATGCATCGTGATCGCGGACGGCAGGAAGTACGTGTCCGCGCTGATCCAGCTGGAGTTCGACACGGTGGGCAAATGGGCCGAGTCGCGCCGCATCGCCTTCACGCATTTCCGCTCGCTGGCCGAATGCGCGCAGGTGCGCGAACTGGTGCAGCAGGAAGTCGCGCGCGCCAACGCCGGCCTGGCGCCGGTGGCGCAGATCAAGCGCTTCCATCTGCTGACCAAGGAGCTGGATCACGACGATGGCGAAGTGACCGCGACCATGAAGGTCAGGCGCGCCAGCATCTACCGCAGCTATGCGGATGAGATCGAAGCGCTCTACGTTGAGGAGACGACGGCATGAACGAATCCGTGATCGTGGAGGCCGTGCGCACCCCTTTCGGGCGGCGCGGCGGATGGTGGGCGGATACCAGGCCGGATACGCTGCTGGCCGAGACGGTGTCCGGCCTGCTGGCGCGGGCCGGACTGCCGGGGGCCCAGGTCGAGGACCTGATCGCGGGCTGCGTCAGCCAGGCGGGCGAGCAGGGCGCCAACATCGGCAGGCTGGCCGCCATGCTTGCTGGCCTGCCTGAGAGCGTGCCGGGCGTGGCCCTGAACCGCATGTGCGGATCCAGCCAGCAGGCGGTGCATTTCGGCGCGCAAGCCATCGCCGCGGGCGACATGCGCTACGTGGTCGCGGGCGGCGTGGAGAGCATGAGCCGGGTGCCGATGTTCCTGGACGTGACGCTGGGCCAGGGCGAGTTCCGCGGCTTCGAAGGCTTGGACCCGGCCCTGCTGGAGCGCTATCCATTGATCCACCAGATCGAGAGCGCGGAGCGGATCGCAGAACGTTGGCAGCTGTCCCAGGCAGAGATGGACGAATGGGCAAGGGAAAGCCACGCGCGCGCCTGGAGCGCCGCGCAGGCCGGCCGCCACGCCGAGCTGCTGCCGGGGCCGCGGGTCGATGCCGGGCGTGACGAAGGCATACGCGAGAAAACCGACCCCGCCCGCATGGCCGCCATGGCGCCTGCCTTGCGGCCGCCGGGCCAGGGTGGCGTCACGGCCGCCAACGCCAGCCAGTTGGCGGACGGGGCGTCCGCGGTGCTGCTGGCCGACCGAGATGCGGCGCTGGCCGATGGCTTGCGACCTCGCGCGCGCTTCCTGGCGCGGGTGGTGGTGGGATCGGATCCGGTGCTGCAATTGACGGGCGTGATCCCGGCGGCGCGGCAGGCGCTGGCGCGCGCCGGCCTGAGCCTGGAAGACATCGACTGGATCGAGATCAACGAAGCCTTCGCCAGTGTGGTGCTGGCCTGGCAGCGTGAACTGGGCGCCAATCTGTCGCGCGTCAATCCCTGGGGCGGGGCGATCGCGCATGGGCATCCGCTGGGGGCGACGGGAGCCGGCCTGATGGCCAAGATGCTGACGGGCTTGGAAGCCACCGAAGGCGAGTTGGGCATGCAGCTGATGTGCATCGGCCACGGCATGGCCACGGCGACCATCATCCAGAGGCTGTGACCGGACATGGAGAAACTGCGGGAGGCCGCGCAAGGGCGGGACGAGGGTTCGGAGTCCGAACGCCGGCGCGAGGTGATCCTGACGGCCGGGCAGCTGTTCTGCAAGCACGGCTACGAACGCACCACCGTGCGCGAGCTGGCGCGGGCGGTGGGTCTGCAGTCCGGCAGCCTGTTCCATCATTTCCGCAGCAAGGAGGAGATCCTGGTGGCGGTGATGAACAACGGCATCCAGGAAGTGATAGACGACGGCGAACGGGCGCTGGCGCGCTACCGGGCGCCGGCTGACCGGCTGGCGGCGCTGTTCCGCGTGCATATGTGGAGCATGCTGCACGGCGCGGGCGGCGACGCGATGAACGCGCTGGTCTATGAATGGCGCAGCCTGTCCGCACCCAGCCGCGCGGCCGTGAAATCGCTGAGCGACCACTATGAGGAGATGTGGCAGGACGCGGTGGCGGCAGCGGTCGCGGCGGGGCTGCTGCAAGGCGATGCGCGCGTCATCAAGCGCTGCGTGCTGGGCGCCATGAACCTGACGGTGCAGTGGTACAAGCCGGACGGCCGCTTGCCGCCCGCCGAATTCATCGATGCGATGTTGCAGGCCTCGCTGCCGTCGTTGCCGGCGGGCGCCGGCAAGTGGCCCGAATAGGCGCGCGGCAGGGGCGGGCGTTCAGCCCCGGCGCTTGAGGAACGCGCCTACGGCGCAGACGACGGCCAGCGCCAGCAGCGTGCCCGCCACGGGCAGCAGGAAATCCACCTGCCCGTGATAGCCGCCGCCGGTTACGCCGCCGGCCACGCCGCCCGCCCACAACAGGAAGGTCATGAGCGAAGCCGCCACCGACAGCGCCGCGGCGATACACAGCGCGATGAACGCCGGCCGACGCGGCCGCGCCGCCGGATAGGGGGAATAGGGCGAGCCGCTGCGGGGCTGTTTGATCCAGTAGACCAGCCCCGCCACGACCAGCAGCAGCATCAGGATCTTGAAGATCATGATGCCAGCGCCCGTTTAGTCTTCACGGCGCAGGTGCGGGAAGAGGATGACGTCGCGGATGCTGGGGCTGTCGGTCAGCAGCATGACCAGGCGGTCGATGCCGATGCCGCAGCCGCCCGTCGGAGGCATGCCGTATTCCAGGGCGCGGATGTAGTCCGCGTCGTAGAACATGGCTTCCTCGTCGCCCGCGTCCTTGGCTTCGACCTGCGAGCGGAAACGCTCGGCCTGGTCTTCGGGATCGTTCAGCTCCGAGAAGCCGTTGGCGATTTCGCGGCCCGTCATGAAGAGCTCGAAGCGCTCGGTGATGCCCTCGCGGGTATCGGAGGCGCGCGCCAGCGGCGAGACTTCCACCGGGTAGTCGATGATGTAGGTGGGGTTCCAGAGCTTGGCTTCGGCGGTCTCTTCGAACAGCGCCAGCTGCAGCGCGCCCAGGCCGGCGCGCGACAGCACCGGGCCGTCGGCGTCGGCGCCCAGCTTCTTGAGTTCCGCGCGCACGAAGGCCGGATCGTCCAGCTGCGCCTGGGTGTAGCCCGGCGCGTACTTGAGGATGGCTTCGCAGATGGTCAGGCGGTCGAACGGCTTGGACAGGTCCAGTTCGCGTTCCTGGTAGGTCAGCACGGCGCTGCCGGTGGCCGAGATGGCAGCCTGGCGGATCAGCTCTTCGGTGAAGTCCATGAGCCAGCGGTATTCCGCGAAGGCCGCATAGAACTCCATCATGGTGAATTCAGGGTTGTGGCGCGGGCTCACGCCCTCGTTGCGGAAGTTGCGGTTGACTTCGAACACGCGTTCGAAGCCGCCCACGATCAGGCGCTTGAGGTAGAGCTCGGGCGCGATGCGCAGGTACATTTCCATGTCCAGCGCATTGTGGTGCGTGACGAAGGGCTTGGCCGCCGCGCCGCCCGGGATCGGGTGCAGCATCGGGGTTTCCACTTCAAGAAAGCCCGCGTGCAGCATGAACTGGCGGATGCTGCCCACGGCCTTGCTGCGCGCCTCGAACGTGCGGCGCGTGGCGTCCGTCATGATGAGGTCGACGTAGCGCTGGCGGTAGCGCAGTTCCTGGTCGGCCACGCCGTGGAACTTGTCCGGCAGCGGGCGCAGCGACTTGGAGAGCAGGCGCGCGCTGGCGGCGTGCACCGACAGTTCGCCCTTGTTGGTCTTGAAGACCGACCCTTCGATCGCGATGATGTCGCCGATGTCCCATTGCTTGAACGCGGCGTAGCTGTCTTCGCCCAGGGTGCCGCGGTCCAGGTAGATCTGGATGCGGCCGGTGCTGTCCTGCAGCGTGGCGAAGCTGGCCTTGCCCATGACGCGCTTGAGCATCATGCGGCCCGCGACCTTGACGGTGACGGGGTTGGCGGCCAGGGCTTCCTGCTCCTGGCCGTCGTACTTGTCGTGCAAGGCGGCGGCGCGGGCGTCGGGAACGAAATCGTTGGGGTACGCGACCCCGGCTTCACGCAGTTTGGCCAGCTTGGCGCGCCGTTCGGCGATCAAGCGGTTTTCATCCTGGGCGGGCGCCGGAGTGGTCGAGTGGTCGGTCATGGTCGGGGAATCAGTCGTAATTGCGGATGTCGTCGATCTCGGTCGTGCCGAAATCTTCGCGATCCAGGTAGGCGAGGATGCGGGAGGCCACGTTGGCGGGCGAGGACAGCTTGCCGGTCGCGTGGAATTCCTGGAACTTGGCCAGCGCCGGGAAGCTTTCCGGATCGCTGGAACGGATGGCGACCTGCATGTCGGTGTCGACGATGCCGGGGGCCAGCGCGACGATGCGCGCGCCGTCGGCGCCTTGCTCGGCCTTGACCACGCGCGAGTACATGTCGAGCGCGGCCTTGGTGGCGCAGTAGACGCCCCAGCCGGCGTTCGGGTTGCGGCCCGCGCCGGAGGAGATGTTGAGCACGCGGCGGTCGGCCTTGAGGTCTTCGACCGCGGCCAGGAAGCGTGCGGTGAGCAGCATGACGGCGCTGACGTTCAGGTTGAAGGCGGCGGTGATGGCCGCGCCGTCGACCAGCGCGTCGGTGCCGGCGATGGGGTGCACCGTGCCGGCGTTGTTGATCAGCAGATAGCGGCTGGCATCGCGCGGCAGCGACGCGCAGATGCGCTGCGCCGCCGCTTCAACGGCGTTCAGGTCCGAGAGGTCCACGGACAGCTGTTCCAGCTGCGCATCCTGCGAACGCGCATAGGCGGCCAGCTCGGGATCTTCCCGGCGCGCCAGGGTGATCAGGCGGGTGCCCGGTTTGGCCAGGCCGCGCGCCATGGCGGCGCCGATGCCGCGCGATGCGCCGGTGAGAATTGCAATGGTGTCGGACATTCGTGAACCTCTGGATGCGTTGAGGGGGAGTATCGCGAAACTTAGATGCCTTGCTTCAGGCTGGCCTGGATGAAGGGATCCAGGTCGCCGTCCAGCACTTTCTGCGTGTTGGAAATTTCAACGTTGGTGCGCAGGTCCTTGATGCGGCTCTGGTCCAGCACATAGGAACGGATCTGATGGCCCCAGCCCACGTCGGTCTTGGAGTCTTCCAGCTTCTGCTGCTCGGCCATGCGGTTGCGCATCTCGAGTTCGTAGAGCTTGGACTTCAGCATCTGCATGGCTTCGGCGCGGTTGCGGTGCTGCGAACGGTCGTTCTGGCACTGCACCACGATGCCGGTGGGCATGTGGGTCAGACGCACTGCCGAGTCGGTCTTGTTGATGTGCTGGCCGCCCGCGCCGGACGCGCGGTAGGTGTCCACGCGCAGGTCGGCGGGGTTCACTTCGACTTCGAAGGATTCGTCGACTTCCGGATAGACGAAGACGCTGGCGAACGAGGTGTGGCGGCCGCCCGAGGAGTCGAACGGGCTCTTGCGCACCAGGCGGTGCACGCCGGTTTCGGTGCGCAGGTAGCCGAAGGCGTACTCGCCTTCGATCTTGATGGTGGCGGACTTCAGGCCCGCCACGTCGCCTTCGGATTCTTCCAGCACTTCGGCCTTGAAGCCCTTGCGCTCGGCGTACTTCAGGTACTGGCGCAGCAGCATGGAGGCCCAGTCCTGCGCTTCCGTGCCGCCGGCGCCGGCCTGGATGTCCAGGAAGCAATTCAGCGGATCGGCCGGATTGGAGAACATGCGGCGGAATTCCAGCGCTTCCAGCTTTTCCTGGAAGGCGTCGGCGTCCTGCTCGATGGATTCGAGGGTGGCGTCGTCGTCGTCGGAGGCGGCCATTTCGAACAGTTCGTTCGAGTCGGACAGGCCCGTACCCAGCGCCGTGAGCGTTTCCACCACGTCTTCGAGGGCTTTCTTTTCACGGCCCAGGTCCTGGGCGTGCTTGGGGTCGTTCCAGACCGCCGGATCTTCGAGCTCGGCGTTTACGACTTGCAGGCGTTCAGCTTTGGCATCGTAGTCAAAGATACCTCCGTAGAGCCTGTTCGCGCTCCGCGTAATCGGCGAGGCGGGCTGCGAGCTGGTTCTGACGTTCGGCTTCCATGATGATCCTGTCCTGATGACTTTTGTGCGAAACCAAACATTTTACCGTGCTTGGGCCAAGTGCGCGGCCGCGTTGGCGGGAAGGGGGACGGATCGCGAGCAGGCGGTTTCCCGGCGTGGACCCCAAGTTGTTCAGTTTTTTGTCAAGTCAGCGGTTCTAGGCTGCGTATAAGCGGTCCAGCCGTTCCTGATCGGGATGACCGGGCCGTAAAGGCGCCGGCGCAGCCGGCCTATCCCGATAGAGGAATGGAGACATAGATGGAAAATGCGATGGCCCCCGGGGTTTCGCCGGCGATCCCGGCGTCTGAGGAAGACCGGATCTACCGCAAGGTAGGCTGGCGGCTGGTGCCGCTGCTGGTGGTTTGCTACGTCGTGGCCTACCTGGACCGCGTGAACGTGGGTTTTGCCAAGCTGCAGATGCTGCAGGAGCTTCAGTTCAGCGAGACCGTGTACGGGCTGGGCGCGGGCATCTTCTTCATCGGCTACTTCATTTTCGAAATTCCCAGCAACATCATCCTGCACAAGGTGGGGGCGCGGATCTGGATCGCACGCATCATGATCACCTGGGGGATCATCTCCGCCTGCATGATGTTCGTGACCAGCGTGCACATGTTCTACATCCTGCGCTTCCTGCTGGGCGCGGCCGAGGCCGGATTCTTTCCGGGCATCATCCTGTACCTGACCTACTGGTACCCCGCGGCGCGGCGCGGCCGCATCACGACCTTCTTCATGACCGCGGTGCCCATGTCCGGGCTGATCGGCGGGCCGATCTCCGGCTGGATCATGAGCACGTTCCATGGCGACCATGGCCTGTCGGGCTGGCAATGGCTGTTCCTGCTGGAGGGCATACCGTCGGTGCTGATCGGCGTGCTGGTGCTGATTTATCTGGATGACCGCATCAATAAGGCCAAATGGCTGACCGCCACGGAAAAGGCGGTGCTGATCCGCAATATCGCGGCCGAGGAACAGCAGAAGGAAGACCCGCCGATCCGCGCCGCGCTGGCCAAGCCGCGCGTCTGGGCGATGTCGCTGATCTACTTCTCGTTCGTGATGGGGCTTTACGGCGTGGGCTTCTGGATGCCGACCCTGATCAAGGGCACAGGGGTGCAGAGCCCGCTGGCCATCGGTCTGCTGACGGCGGTTCCCAACCTGTTCGCCGTGATCGGCATGATCCTGATTTCGCGCAACTCGGACCGCCACCGCGAACGCCGCTGGCACGTCGCGCTGCCCGCGCTGTTTGGCGCGCTGGGCCTGCTGTTGTCGGCGGTCTGGAGCGGCAATACCGTGCTGGCGATCGCTGCGCTGACGGTGGCGAACATCGGCATCTGCACGGTGCTGCCGCTGTTCTGGAGCCTGCCCACCGCCTTGCTCGGCGGCACGGCGGCCGCGGCCGGCATCGCGCTCATCAATTCGGTGGGTAATCTGGCGGGTTTCGTCAGCCCGTACCTGGTGGGTTGGCTGAAGGACATGACCGGCACCACCAATACCGGCCTCTACATGCTGTCGGGCTGCCTGGTGGTGGGGGCGCTGGTGGCCCTGGCGCAGCCGGCGAAGCTGGTGAACAAGTAGGAGGGAGCGCGCGGCCTGAGACGAGAGTTCAGGCGCCCGCCGCGCGCAACCCTACGCCGGTCGCGGCGGGCCCGCCTACATGGCGGGCCTTGTTAGCCCGCGTGCTCGATCACCAACTGCACCGACACCATCCCGTTCCACACGTTCTGCTCCAGCCGGTATGCCGCCTGGATGTGTTCGGGCAGCGACTGGTCGTGGCCGAACCAGATCGCGTCGAAGCGCTGGTGGCCGCGCTCCAGCGATAGTTTGAGGTGCTTTTCCCCAACCAGGCGCTGGTTGCGCACCACGAACTCGTCCAGGAACAGCGGCGCGGCGAAGCCAGCGCCCCAGACCTGCTGCTGCAGCATGCCGGCCACGTCGGCGTTGGCGTAGCCGGTGTCCAGCGAGCCGTCGGTCTCGATCACCGGCTCGAAGGTGTCGCGGCCCGTCAGCTCGCGCACGGCGGCGTCGAACGCGGGGGCGAAGGCCGCGAAGTCGTTGCGGCCCAGCGTCAGGCCGGCCGCCATGGCGTGGCCGCCGAACTTGCGGATCAGGTTGGGATGGCGCTTGGACACCAGGTCCAGCGCGTCGCGCAGGTGCACGTCGGGAATGGAGCGGCCGGAGCCGCGGATTTCATCGTCGCCGGCGGGCGCGAAGGCCAGCGTGGGGCGCCAGAATTTTTCCTTCAGGCGCGAGGCCACCAGGCCTACCACGCCTTGGTGCCAGCCCGGGTCGAACACGCAGACCGTAGCGCCGGCGGCGGCGTTCGGCTCTTCCATGGCGGCCAGCGCCTGTTCGCGCATTTCGGCTTCGATGGTGCGGCGCTCGCGGTTGATGTTGTCGAGCTCGCGGGCCATTTCCAGCGCCTGCGCCTCGTCGTCGGTGGTCAGGCAGGCGATGCCCAGGCTCATGTCGGCCAGGCGGCCGGCCGCATTGATGCGCGGGCCGAGCGCAAAGCCCAGGTCGAAGCCGTTGGCTGCGCGCGGCTCGCGTCCGGCCACGGCGAACAGCGCGCGCAGCCCGGGCTGCAGGCGGCCTGCGCGCATGCGTTGCAGCCCTTGGGTGACCAGCAGGCGGTTGTTCGCGTCCAGCTTGACCACGTCGGCCACGGTGCCCAGGGCCACCAGGTCGGACAGCGCGTCCAGGCGCGGGCCGCCATCGGCCGCGTAGACGCCGCGGCGGCGCAGCTCGGCGCGCAGCGCCAGCATCATGTAGAAAATGACGCCCACGCCCGCCAGGTTCTTGGACGGAAAGCCGCAGCCCGGCTGGTTCGGGTTGACGATGGCCAGGGCCGCCGGCAGCGTGTCGCCCGGCAAGTGGTGGTCGGTGATCACCACGCCGATGCCGGCCTCATTGGCCGCGGCCACGCCGTCCACGCTGGCGATGCCGTTGTCCACGGTGATGATGATGTCGGGCTTGCCGGCGCGGTGCCGGACCGCCAGCTCGACCACGGCCGGCGACAGGCCGTACCCGGTTTCGAAGCGGTTGGGCACCAGGAAGTCCACGTCGGCGCCCATGGCGGACAGCGCGCGCAGTCCGACCGCGCAGGCGGTGGCGCCGTCGCAATCGTAGTCGGCCACGATCAGCAGCTTCTTGCCTGTCTGGATGGCGTCGGCCAGCACGCCGGCGGCGTGGTCCGAATGCGTCAGGCCGTTGGGCGGCAGCAGCGACTTCCAGGCGAGCTGGGTCTGATCGGGATGGGTGACGCCGCGGGCGGCCCACAGACGGGCCAGCAGCGGGTGGATGCCCGAGGCTTCCAGGATGCGGCAGGCTTGCAGGTCGGGCGTGCGGACGGTTAAGCGGGGTGAGACCACCAGGCGCTCCAGTTTTTCTTGGGCGCGGGCAGCAAGCCGAGCAGGCCCCCGCGCGGTTTCAGGGTGAGGGCGACCTTGCGGTCGTCGCCCAGCAGCAGCAGTTCGGCGGGCGCGGCCGGCAGGCCTTGCTTGCCGGCCAGCGGGCGCAGATGCTGTGCGTCCAGCGCGGCCAGGGCGTCCAGCCAGGCGGCCCAGTCGCCGGCCCGCTGGGGGGCGTCCAGGTTGCTGTAAACCTGCGCCGGGGCCGGCTGGGACTGCGTCCAGGGTTTGCCGCCGCCATACAGCCACAGCGCATTGACCGGAGGCAGGCCGCGCGCCGCGCGGGCGTCGTTGACCGGGTGTTCGTGCCAGGCCATCTGTATTTCATTGAGCAGCCGGCGCCACGGGCGCGCTTCCGCGTCCTGGCGCCACCAGTCGTTCAGGCGCTGTCCGGCCACGGCCAGCGGGCTGGCGGTCTGCGGCCGCAGGCCCTCCGGCAGGCGCAGGCGCCAGCGTTCGGGCGAGAGCGCTTGGACCTCGAAGCCCGTGTCTTCGAACAGGGGGCGGGCGGTCTCCAGCAGAGCAGCCGTTTCCTCGGCGCGCAGTTCCATCAGGCCGGGGTCCAGCAAGGCGGCCTGGTCCGTGCCCAGCGCCAGGTGGACCAGTTCGGCCAGCCAGACGGGGCCATCGCCGCCGGTTTGGGCGCCGGCCAGCAGCGGACCCAGTCCGGCGCCGGGCGGCAGGCCCGCTTCGGGGACGTAGCCGGCGCGGGCCAACTGCCAGGCTTCGTAGGGCGTACAGCCTTGGGCGCGCACGTCATGGGCCTGGGGCCGGGCGGCGCCGGCCTGGAGCCAGCCGTGCAGCGTGGGCGCGCGTTCGGGCAAGAGCTTGGCCAGTTCGGCGGCGACGGGAAGGGCGGGCAGGGCGCCCGGAATGACGATCAGCATGGGCGCGATTGTAGTCCGCGCGGGCCGCGGGAACTAAGCGGCGTCCGCCACTGCCATAGCTTGAAACGCCTGGTCTCGGAACCGCACATCCGCGGGGCGGAATCCAGGCGGTTAATGCCATAATGCGCTCGTGCTGAAAATACCCTACGAACTATGGATAGGCGCCCGCTATGCCGGGTTGGCCCGAATCCGCCAGCGACGCGGCCGCCGCGATCGCTTCATCTCCTTCATCGCCGCCAGTTCCATGGCGGGCATCGCGCTGGGCGTTGCCGCCCTGATCGTGGTGCTGTCCGTGATGAACGGCTTCCAGAAGGAAGTGCGCGACCGCATGCTGTCGGTGCTGCCGCACATCGAACTCTACATCCCCGGCGCGGCGCCGGAGCGGGTGCTGGAGAGATGGCAGGAGTTCGCTTCCGCCGCCGAGAAGAATCCCGCCGTCAAGGCCGGCGCTCCGTTCGTGGCGGCGCAGGGCATGCTGGTGCGCGGGCAGGCCTTGCGCGGCGTGCAGGTGCGCGGCATCGATCCGCAGACCGAAGGCAATGTGTCGGACCTGCCGCGCCAGATGGTGTCGGGCAAGCTCGCCGACCTCAAGCCTGGCAGCTTCGGCGTGGTGCTGGGCAATGAACTGGCCGACGGCATGGGCGTCAAGCTGGGCGACACGCTCCTGATGATGGCGCCGCAAGGCTCGATCAGCCCGGCGGGCTTCACGCCGCGCATGCGCCAGTTCACCGTGGTGGGCGTGTTCTCGTCCGGCCACTACGAATACGATTCTTCGCTGGCCTTCGTCGACGACGAGGACGCCGCCCGCGTGTTCCGCGACAGCGGCACCGCCGGCGTGCGCCTGCGCATCGCCGACATGCAGCGCGCGCCGGAAGTGGCGGCCGAATTGCAGAAGGTGCTGCCGCCCTACATGATGGCCAGCGACTGGTCGCGCAACAACCGCACCTGGTTCGCGGCGGTGAAGACCGAAAAGCGCATGATGTTCCTGATCCTGGCGCTGATCGTGGCCGTGGCCGCGTTCAACCTGCTGTCGTCCCTGGTCATGGCCGTGAAGGACAAGCAGTCCGACATCGCCATCCTGCGCACGCTGGGCGCGGGACCGCGAGAAATCGCCCGCATCTTCCTGGTGCAAGGGGCGCTGATCGGCGTGATCGGCACGCTGCTGGGGGTCGCGGGCGGCATCCTCATTGCCTATAACGTGGACGTGATCGTGCCGTTCATCGAAGGTCTGCTGGGCGTGCATTTCCTGCCGCGCGAAATCTATTTCATCAGCGCCTTGCCGTCGGATCCGCAGATGGGCGACATCGTCACCATCGGCGTGACCTCCCTGGTGCTGTCGCTGCTGGCGACCCTGTACCCCAGCTGGCGCGCCTCGCGCCTGCAACCCGCACAGGTGCTGCGCCATGACTGACATGCTGACTCCCGCACTGCAGGCCGACAACATCGTCAAGGTCTACGACGAAGGCCCTGCGCGCATCGAAGTGCTGAGCAACGTCAGCCTGACCGTGGCGCGCGGCGAAATGGTCGCCATCGTCGGCGCCTCCGGCTCCGGCAAGAGCACGCTGCTGCATATCCTGGGCCTGCTGGACGTGCCCACCAGCGGCTCGGTTTCGGTGGACGGCCAGCTTGCCGTCGGGCTGTCCGAGGCCCGCAAGAGCGCCGTGCGCAACCGCAGCCTGGGTTTCGTCTACCAGTTCCACCACCTGCTGCCGGAGTTCTCGGCGCTGGACAACGTGGCGATGCCGCTGATCGTGCGCCGTGAAAGCCGCGACAAGGCGCGGCAAGCCGCGCACGAGGTCCTGGGCATGGTGGGCCTGGCCGCGCGCGAAGGTCACTTCCCGGGCCAGCTGTCCGGCGGCGAACGGCAGCGCGTGGCGCTGGCGCGCGCCCTGGTTACGCGGCCCGTCTGCGTGCTGGCCGACGAGCCCACCGGCAACCTGGACCGCCACACGGCGCACAATATGTTCGAACTGCTGACGCGGGTGAACCAGGAGTCCGGCACGGCGTTCGCCATCGTCACGCACGACCCGGAACTGGCCGCCCGCGCCGACCGCCAGCTGCTCATGGAAAACGGCCGCCTGGTTTCGGGTTAAGGCGCGCCGGGGGGATAATCCGGGCAAGGAGGTCGCGCCCATGCTGATCGATACCCATTGCCACCTGGATGCCGCCGAGTTCGACGCCGACCGCGAGCAAGTCGCCGACGGCGCCTGCCAGGCAGGCGTGCAGTCCATTGTGATTCCAGCGGTCGAACGCGCCAATTTTTCCGCGGTGCGCGAGCTGGCCGGCAAGACGGCCGGCGGCGCCTATGCGCTGGGCATCCATCCGCTATACGTCCAGCGCGCCAGCGACGCCGATCTGGAAGCGCTGCGCGCTGCCGTCAAGGATGCGCTGGGCGATCCTCGCTTCGTCGCCATCGGCGAGATCGGCCTGGATTTCTTCGTTCCCGAAATAGCCTCCGGCGAACCGCGCGAGCGCCAGGAGCGCTTCTACGCCGCGCAACTGGCGCTGGCTGCCGAGTTCGGCCTGCCGGTGCTGCTGCACGTGCGCAAGTCGCAGGACATCCTCTTGAAGTACCTGCGCCGCCATCCGCGCATCGGCGGCATTGCGCACGCCTTCAACGGCAGCGCGCAGCAGGCGCAGGCATTCATAGACCAGGGATTCGCGCTGGGCCTGGGCGGCGCCATGACCTATGAGCGCGCCTTGCAGATACGCCGCCATGCGGTAGACGTGGACCTGGCGCACCTGGTGCTGGAAACCGATGCGCCGGACATCCCTCCGGCCTGGCTGCATCCGCCGCATCGGCGCAATGCGCCTGCCGAACTGGTCCGCATCGCGGCCACGTTGGCGGAATTGCGTGGCATCACGCCGGCGCAGGTGGCCCATGCCACCACCGCCAACGCCATGCGGGTATTGCCGCGGCTGCCGGCCGCGATCCTGGCCGACGCCGACTGATCGACCCTGGCTTCAGCCGTTCAGGCGCGGCAGTTCCAGCCGCACGCTCAGCCCCTGTGGCGAAATATTGCGGGCCGACATCCTGCCCTTGTGCGCGGCCACGGCGGCCTGGGCAATCGACAGGCCCAGTCCGGCGCCGCTGCCCGGCTTGCGCGCGCCCGAGGCGGTGCGATAGAAGGGCTCGAACAGCGATTGCAGCTCTTCGGCGGCCACGCCGGGCCCATGATCCTCGATCTCCAGGCAGGCTTCGTGCGCGTTCGACAGCAGGCGCACGCGGATCGCGCTGTGCGCGGGCGCAAAGCGCAGGGCGTTGCGCAGTACGTTCTCGATGGCGCTGGCCAGGCTGCAACGGTCGCCGACCAGGGGCACGGGCGCATGCTGGCTCCACTCTATGCGGATCTGCCGGCCGCCAGCCTCAAAGCGTGCGTCCTCGACGACGTCGGACACGAGTTCGGCCAGGTCCAGGGTGTCAGTAGGCACGGGCAGGGCGCCCAGGCGCGCAAGCCGCAAGGTGTTGCCGACCAGCGCGTCCAGGCGTTCGCATTCGAGTTCGATGCGGTCCAGCTGCAGATCCTGGCGCTCGTCCTTGCGCCGCGCGAGCTCCGCCGCCAGCCGCAGCCGTGCAAGCGGCGAACGCAGTTCGTGTGCGATGTTGTGCAGCAGCTGTTCGCGCGTGTCGACCAGCGCCTTCAGCCGGTCGGCCATGGCGTCGAAGTCGCGCGCAAGCTGGCCCAGTTCGTCCTTGCGGCGGGCCAGCTTGGCGGGCGTGTGCGCATCCAGCCGCCCCGCGGACAGGGCATGCGTGGTCTGGCGCAACTGCGCCAAGGGCGCCGTCACGTGGCGGCTCAGGGCCCAGCAGAACGGTGCGGTCACCGCCAGCGCGAACAGCACCAGGGCCAGCGCCACGGGCGACAGGGCCAGCACTTCCCAATGCGATGAATCGAACGGCAGGAACAGCAGCAGCAGTTGCGAACCATCGGGCAAGACCAGCTTTTGCGGTTCCCACCAGGAAACGCGCTCGCCGGTGGGGTCGGCGGGAAGGTAGTCGGCTTTCGGCGAACGGTCCGGCCCGGCGCGGAAATCGCTCAGCCAGTCTTCCATGCGGGCGGGCAGCCGCCGGCCCAGGATGTCCTTGTCCTGGGCGTCCATGACGTAGATCTTCAGCGCCGAGTAGCGCCGGTCCATGGCTTCGACCCAGCGTTCCAGGCCATCCACGCCCTCGCTGCGGGCGATCTGCGCAGCATCGCGCGTGAGATTGCCGGGATTCAGGCCATCCAGGGAATTGAAGCGGTACCAGGCGACCGCGGCCGTCAGCACCATGCCGCAGACCAGGATGACGGCCATCGCACCCCAGAAGGTCAGGAAGGCGCGTCCGAATAGCGAGCGGGTGGGCAGCCAGGCCATCAGTCAGCGCCCGCCAGCACGTAACCCAGGCCGCGCAGGTTGCGGATCGCCAAGGTCTCGGCGCCGCCGTCGCTGCGCAGCTTCTTGCGCAGCGAGCTGATGTGGGTGTCGATGCTGCGGTCGTAGCGGTCCGGCTTGCGGCCCAGCGCGTACAGGCCGATCTGGTCGCGCGCGACCACCTGGCCGGGCGTGCGCATGAGGATTTCCAGGATGCGCTGTTCGGCGCCAGTCAGCGGGATTTCACTGTCGCCCATCCGCAGCACGCCGGTGGCGGCGTCCAGCGACACTGCGCCCAGCGCCAGGGCGGGGCGGGCCGTGTCCGGCACTTCCTCGAAACGGCGCAGCACGGCCGTGATGCGGGCCTTGAGTTCGCGCGGACTGAAGGGCTTGGCCAGGTAATCGTCGGCGCCGAACTCCAGGCCCAGCACGCGGTCCGTCTCGCCGCCGTGGGCGGTGAACATGATGACCGGCCGGCGCGAGCGTTGGCGGTATTGCTTCAGCAGATCCAGCCCGTTGCCGTCGGGCAGCATCAGGTCCAGCAGCACCAGGTCGTAGTCGTCCTGAGCCAACAGGGCCAGGCCCTGCGTGCCGCTATGCGCCAGGGTGAGCTGGCAGTGACCGGGTTCCAGGTACTCGCGCAGCATCTGCGCAAGCTCGACATCGTCGTCAATCAGCAGGATGCGGCGAGTCGCCGGTGCGTGGGAAAAAGGCATGCGTGTCGTCGGTTCTGCATCCGGCAGTTTGGCTTATGGCCGCGGGCCGGAGTGTCAAGAAGTTCAAAGAAGATAAAAGTTGCGGAAAGCGTGTTGCTGGCTCCCGGCAGGTCCAATTCTAATATGAGAATGGTTTTCATTAATAAATACGGGGCAGGACGGACGCCGCACGCGGGGTGGGGCGCGGGCCTGGGACGGGAGAAACTGGAATCATGAGCAGCAAAGAATTGGTCGCCGGCCGGCGCGGTCCGGGTTCGCGCACGCAGTTGGCGGCAGCCCTGTGCGCAGCGGGTTTCGGCGTGGCGCAGCCCGCGTGGGCGCAGAGCGCCGACACCGCAAAGACGCTGGATACCGTGGTGGTGACGGCCTCGGGTTATGAACAGCAGATCCAGGATGCGCCGGCATCGATCAGCGTGATCACCCGCGAGGACCTGGACAAGAAGTTCTACCGCGACATCAACGACGCGCTGGTGGACGTGCCAGGCGTGATCGTCACCGGCGGCGGCGATCGCCAGGACATCAGCCTGCGTGGCATGGGCCCCAAGTACACGCTGATCCTGATCGACGGCAAGCGCCAGAACTCGCGCGAGACCCGCACCAACTCGGACTCCACGGGCGTCGAAGGCGGCTGGACCCCGCCGCTTTCCGCCATCGAGCGCATCGAGGTGGTGCGCGGCCCCATGTCCTCGCTGTACGGCTCGGACGCCATGGGCGGGGTGATCAACATCATCACGCGCAAGGTGCCTTCTGAGTGGGGCGGCGAGATCCGCCTGGACACCACCATCCAGGAAAGCAACAAGTCGGGCGATATCTACCAGGGCAACTTCTACCTGTCCGGCCCGATCAAGACGGACCTGCTGGGCCTGCAGATCTACGGCCAGGCCACGCAGCGCGACGAAGACGACATCGTCGACGGCTTCCGCAAGCGCAACTCGGAAAGCGTCACGGCCAAGCTGGCGCTGACGCCCAACCGCGACCACGACATCGTGCTGGAAGCGACCACCATGCGCCAGAAGCTGCACGAAACGCTGGGCAAGACGGTCGAGCCGCTGCCGCCCGGCCAGGCTTGCGGGCGCAATGGTTGCCCGGCCTCGTCCGATACCGACTACCGCAGCAACAAGTGGGCGCTGTCGCATACCGGACGCTGGGGCTGGGGCGTGTCGGACAGCTATGTGCAGCAGGAAGAGTTCGACAACCGCTCGCGCCAGATGAAGATCAAGAACCTGGACATCCAGACGAGCTGGACCTTGCCCCTGGGTTCGCACATGCTGACCCTGGGCGGCAGCTACCTGAGCCAGCGCCTGAATGACCAGACCGGCAACCAGCTGGCCAACGGCCCCAGCAAGGTGGACCGCTACCAGTGGGCCTTGTTCGCCGAAGACGAATGGCGCCTGACCGAGACCTTCGCCGTCACCACCGGCCTGCGCATGGACGAAGACGAGAACTTCGGCACGCACTTCAGCCCGCGCCTGTACGGCGTCTGGCACATGGCCGACCGCTGGACCCTGAAGGGCGGCGTGTCCACCGGTTTCCGCGCGCCCGACCTGCGCCAGACGGTGGCGGGCTGGGGCCAGGTCAGCCGCGGCGGCAATATGTACGGCAACCCGGACCTGACGCCCGAGAAGTCGGTGACCGAGGAAATCGGCATCCTGTATGACGACGGCGAAGGCTTCAACGCCGGCCTGACGATCTTCAACAACGACTTCAAGGACAAGATCACCCGCGTGGCTTGCCCGGCGACCCAGTGCACGGACGGCCCGAACCAGTTCGGTTCGGACCCGACCACCTACATGAACGTGGACAAGGCCAATTCGCGCGGCGTGGAAGCCAACCTGAAGCTGCCGCTGTCGCGCGACTGGTCCCTGACCAGCAGCTACACCTTCACCAAGTCGGAGCAGAAGTCGGGCCAGTACAAGGGCCAGCCGCTGAACCAACTGCCCAAGCACCTGTTCACCACCACGGTGAACTGGCAGGCCTCGGATGCGCTGCAGGCATGGGCGCGCCTGAACTACCGCGGCAAGGAAAGCCAGCCCATCACCGGCCCCTCGTCCTCGTCGGTGGTCGCGCCTTCCTACACGTTCGTGGACCTGGGCGGTTCGTACCAGGTGAACAAGACGGTGGCGGTGTACGCCGGCATCTACAACTTGTTCGACAAGCAGGTCACGTACGACGACTACGGTTACGTCGAGGACGGCCGCCGCTACTGGCTGGGCGTGGGCGTCAAGTTCTGAGTTTGAAAGGGCGCCTGGCGCCCGCAACATGAAGAGGTACGCATGAAGAAGCAAATGCAGGCAGGCCGCGTCCGGCGTTGGGCGATGCAGGCCGGGGCCGCGCTGGTCCTGGGCGCCGCCACGGCGGTATGCGCCGCGCAGGCGACGGTGCCGGTGAAGCACGCGCGCGGCGAAACCGCCGTGCCGGCCAACCCGGCGAAGACAGTGGTGATGGACCTGGCCGTGCTGGACACCCTGCATGCGCTGGACGTAAACGTGGCGGGCGTGCCGACGGTGGCCAAGTGGCCGCCGCAGCTCAGCCAGTATGCCGATCAGCGCTACCTGAAGGTGGGGTCGATGTTCGAGCCCAACTACGAGGTGATCCACGCCGCCGCGCCGCAACTCATCTTCGTCGCGGGCCGCTCCGCGCCCAAGTACGACGAGCTCGCCAAACTGGCGCCCACCGTGGACCTGACGGTCAATGCGAAGGACCTGGTCGGCAGCGTGACGCGCAACACCGAAACGCTGGCCGCCATCTACGGCAAGCAGGATGTCGCCAAGACCAAGCTCGACGCCCTGCGCGCTTCGATCGCGGACCTGAACGGCAAGGCGGCCAACGCCGGCACCGCGCTGATCGTGCTGACCACTGGCGGCAAGATGAGCGCCTACGGTCCGGGTTCGCGCTTCGGCGTGATCCACGACGCCTTCGGCATCAAGCCGGCGACGACGGGGCTGAGCGTGTCGAACCACGGCCAGGCGATCTCGTTCGAGTTCATCGCCCAGACCGACCCCGACTGGCTGTTCGTGATCGACCGCGACGCCGCCATCGGCCGTGAAGGCGTGTCGGCCCAGCGCATGCTGGACAACGAGCTGGTGCGTCCGACCAAGGCCTGGAAGAACAAGCGCGTGGTGTACCTGAACGGCTACAACTGGTACCTGCTGGGCAGCGCGGGCTTGACCGCCATGCAGCAGAACGTGGACGAGATCGCGGCCGCGCTGGCCGCGGGCAAGTAAAGCCTGATGCGTGAGCGGCGGGAGTAATCGCGGGTGAGTTGGCGGCAGTCGATAGGCGGTTGGGGCGGGCTGGCGGCGGCAGTGGGCTTGCTGCTGGCCCTGTGCGCGGCCAGCGTCAGCCTGGGCGCGGGGCAGCTCAGCCTGTCCGCGCTGTGGGGCAATGGCGACGAGGCCGAGCGCGCCTGGC
Organism: Achromobacter sp. ACM04; assembly: GCF_014851465.1. Lineage (NCBI taxonomy): Bacteria > Pseudomonadati > Pseudomonadota > Betaproteobacteria > Burkholderiales > Alcaligenaceae > Achromobacter > Achromobacter sp. ACM04. Next base: position 1,785,081 of record NZ_JACUZS010000001.1, on the reverse strand, counting down.
GCCTGCTGATGGTCAGCCGCATTCCCCGCACGCTGGCCTTGCTGCTGGCCGGCATGTCGCTGGCGGTGGCGGGGCTCATCATGCAGATGCTGGTGCGCAACCGCTACGTCGAACCCACCACGGCCGGCACCGTGGAGTCCGCCACACTGGGCATACTCGTGGTCACGCTGCTGGCGCCGGATACGCCCGTGATCGGCAAGATGCTGACGGCCACGGGCTTTGCGCTGGCGGGCACCCTGCTGTTCCTGGCGCTGCTCAAGCGCGTGCCGCTGCGCACGCCCTTCATCGTGCCGCTGATCGGCCTGATCCTGGGCGGGGTGATCCACGCCGCCACCACCTTCGTCGCCTACCGCTACGACCTGCTGCAGTCGCTGCACGCCTGGACCACGGGCGATTTTTCCGGCGTGCTGCGGGGACGTTATGAACTGCTATGGATAGGCTTCGGCCTGGCCTGCGCGGCTTACGCGGCGGCCGATCGCTACACCGTGGCCGGCATGGGCCGCGAGTTCGCCGCCAACCTGGGCTTGAACCATGCGCGGCTGACGCTGGCCGGACTGCTGATCGTGTCGGCGATTTCGGCCGTGGTGGTGGTGACGGCGGGCGGCATACCCTTTCTGGGCCTGATCGTGCCCAACGCCGTCAGCCTGGTGCTGGGCGACAACATGCGTCGCTCCATTCCCTGGGTGGCGGTGCTGGGCGGCGTGTTCGTGCTGGCCTGCGACGTCATCGGCAGGCTGGTGATCCATCCCTACGAGATTCCCATCGGCACTGTGGTCGGCGTGCTGGGCAGCATCCTGTTCCTGTGGCTGTTGCGCACGCGGAGGAACCGGCTTGGCTGAACTCGCCATCTCCGCGCCGGCGCCGGTCCGTGCGCCGCAAACCTGGCGTCTGTGGCTGCTGGGCGCTCTTGCGCTGATCTGCGCCATCGCCTTCATGACGCTGGGCGCTAACGGCCAGTGGTCCTTCGTGATTCCGTTCCGCGGCGCCAAGCTGGCGGCGATGCTGCTGGTGGCCTATGCCGTGGCGGTGTCGTCGGTGCTGTTCCAGACGATCACCCACAACCGCATCCTGACGCCGGCCATCATGGGCTTTGACGCCCTGTACCTGCTGATACAGGCCGTGGTGGTGTTCGGCTTCGGCCAGGCGGCCACGGCCGCCAGCCATCCGGTGGCCGCCTTCCTGCTGGAGGTCGGCGCCATGACGGCGTTCGCCTGCCTGCTGTTCCGCTGGCTGTTTTCGGACGCGGTGCGCAGCCTGCACCTGATGATGCTGGTGGGCATCATCTTCGGCCTGTTGTTTCGCAGCCTGTCCAACTTCGTGGTGCGGCTGATCGACCCCAATGAATTCCTGGTGTTGCAGGACCGCATGTTCGCCAGCTTCAATACCGTGCGTGTGGGCCTGTTGCCGATCGCGCTGGCCGCGGTGTGCGCGGCGTCGCTGCTGGTGTGGCGCATGCGGCGTCGCTACGACGTGCTGGCGCTGGGCCGCGACATTGCGGTGAACCTGGGCGTGGACTATCGCCGCACGCTGATGCTGACGCTGGCCGCCATCGCGGTGCTGGTGTCGGTGTCCACCGCGCTGGTGGGGCCGGTGACATTCTTCGGCCTGCTGGTCAGCAACCTGGCCTATCAGGCCATGGGGTCCGACCGGCACCGCCACACGGTTCCAGCGGCCGTGCTGCTGAGCGTGATCTTCCTGGTGGGCGGCCAGACACTGCTTGAACGCGTGCTGGGCCTGAATACCACCGTCAGCGTGGTGATCGAATTCCTGGGCGGGCTGATGTTCCTCGTCCTGATCCTGCGCAGGGGGCGCCGATGATAGAGATCCAGCAAGTCAGCAAGCAGTACGGCGACAGCGTGGTGGTCGACGACGTCAGCCTGTCGCTGCCCGCGGGGGGCGTGACGGCCATCATCGGTCCCAATGGCGCGGGCAAGTCCACGCTGCTGTCCATGGTCAGCCGGCTGCTGCCGATGTCGGCGGGCCGCGTGCTGGTCGAGGGGCTGGACGTGACCCGGGCCGACAGCCGCGAACTGGCCCGCCGCCTGGCCATCCTGCGGCAGGATAATCACTTGCCGTTGCGGCTGACGGCGAGGGACCTGGTCGCGTTCGGCCGCTATCCGCACACGGGCGGCCGCCTGACGCTGGACGACAAGGCCCACATCGACCGCGCCATCGCCTACCTGAACCTGGAGCCGCTGGCCGACCGCTACCTGGACGAGATGTCGGGCGGGCAGCGCCAGCGCGCCTTCGTGGCGATGGTGCTGTGCCAGGACACGCGCTACGTCCTGCTGGACGAACCCCTGAACAGCCTGGACATGAAGCACGCGGTCGCCATGATGGGCACCTTGCGGCGCGCGGCGGACGAGCTGGGCAAGACGGTGGTGCTGGTGCTGCACGACATCAACTTCGCGTCCACATACGCGGACCGCATCGTGGCGATGCGGGCGGGGCGCATCGCGCATCAGGGGACTCCGGCCGAACTGGTCCGGCCGGAGGTCCTGAGCGAACTTTACGAGCTGCCGATCGAGGTGCACGAGATCGGCGGCCGGCGCATCTGCGTGTACTACCGCCAGCCTTAGCGGCTGAGGTCCACCGCGTAGCGCGACAACTGGGTCACGGAGTCGGGCGTGGCGTCGTGCACCGTGACGTTGTCCACGCCATGCGCCGCGGCCATGGCCAGGGTGCCCGGCACCGACGAAAACACCACCGGACCGGCCAGGGCGCCCACCCGCGCAAAGCGCCAGCTGCGGTCCAGGCCGTAGGTCGCCAGATCCAGGTCCGGGTGCTTCCTGATGTAGCTGATCAGCACGTCGCGGCTGGCGTCCGGGGCTTGCAGCACGATGTCTCCCTTGCCGCCGGCCAGGCCGGGGAAGTCGCCGCCGCCGCTGGCGCGGTAGTTGTTCGTGACCACCAGGAACTGCGCGGCGGGGTCTAGCGGCGCGCCCTGGTACGTCAGCTTCGTGATGCGCGAGCCCTTGGGGCGGGTGACGTCGATTTCATACCGCAGGGCATTGCCCGCGGCATACAGCACGTCGAAGTTGAAGGTCGGGAAGCCCGTGTCGATCAGGTCCTGCGGCGCGACCTGGCCCGGGTCGATCTGCCTGAACTGCTCGGCAGTCTTCTCCAGCCACTGGCGCACGATGTCGCCGCTGACCCGCACCACTTGCAAGGTGTTCGGGTACAGGTAGAGATCGGCGGCGTTGTTGATGGCGATGTTGCCCTGCTTTACGTAGGTGAAGTCGCCCGGACCGTTGCGTCCGCCCTTGAAGGGCGCAGCCGCCGACAGGATGGGCAGGGCGGCGTATGACGGCTTGTTCTTGGCGATGTAGTCCGTCAGATAATCGATCTGCGCCATGTTGACGATCTGCAGCGCCGACACGTCGCCCGCCAGCGCGTAATAGGTCGCCATGTCGAACCGGCTCTGGCCGATGGGCGTTTTGACATAGGAAATGGTGGCGGCGTGTTCAGCCTGCACCAGCTGTTGCACGGCGGCATCGGGTTCGACGTAGGTCGCGGGCGTGGCGCCGTTCTGCGCGGTCAGGCGCGTGGAGATGCGCTGCACGCGCGTGGCGTCCTTCTGCACCTGCCAGCCTTTGTCATAGGCAAGCTTGAGCGTGATCTGGCCGAGGTTGTTGCCCCATTGGCCGGCCTGCACCGCCGGCACGCCGTTGATCAGGCCTTTCTCCAGATTTATGCCGGGCTGGCCCGCGAATTGCGACTTGGCATTGGTGTCGGGGAACAGCAGGTGCTGGTGGCCGGTGATTAGCGCGTCGATACCGGCCACCTGGCTCAGGTAGCCGGCGCCGTTCTCCATGGCCGGGCTGTACTCGGTGAGCATGTCGATGCCGCCATGCGCCAATGCCACCACCAGGTCCGCGCCGGCCGCGCGCATTTCCGGCACGTAGCGCTGCGCCGATTCCTTCCAGCCGGCGACTTCCACGTGGCCTTCCAGATTGGCCTTGTCCCATTGCAGGATGGGCGGGGGCGCAAAGCCGATCACGCCGACTTTCAGCGCGACCTCGATCTGCTTGCCGTTGGGGTCGGTGGCCTTGAAGGTCTTGTTCAGCAGGACCCAGGGCTTGAAGATGGGCTGTTTGCTGGCGGCAGACACCACGTTGGCGGAGACGAAGGGAAAGCCCGGCGCTGCGCAGTCCTTGGCGCCGGCGGAATTGGTCTGCGCCGTGCCCTTGCCGATGCCGGCCAGCCCGAAGTCCGTATTCGTGACTTGCGACAGGAAGGGCAGGCCGTAGTTGAACTCGTGGTTGCCCAGCGTGGCCGCGTCATAGGCCAGCAGCTTCATCTGCTTGTAAATCGCCAGCATGTCGCTGCATTGCACCGGCGCCACCAGCGCCTGGTAATCGGACAGGGCCGTGCCCTGGATGGTGTCGCCGTTGTCGAACAGCAGGGTGTTGGCGTTCTCTTTGCGGGCATTGGCGATCAGCGTGGCCGTGCGGTCCACGCCGTAGCTTTTGTCCTCGGCCAGCTTGTAGTAGTCGTAGCCCAGCACGTTGGCATGCAGGTCGGTGGTGCCGAGGATGGCCACGTCCAGCGTGGAACCCTGGGGCACGCTCGCCTGCGGCGGCGTCTGCGGCGCGTCATCGTCGTCATCATCGCCGCCACAGGCGGCCAGGCCCGCCAGCAGCGCGGCGCTGGCGGACATCGCAAGGATCTTTCCTAGATTCGGCTTCACCGTCTTTCCTCCGGGTTTGAAGGAAAGAAATTCTGGGGACAGTGTGTGACCCGCCCGTGACATGAGCGGATGCCGCGGTGTCCCGCCTAGCGCAGCGGCGATTCGCCGCTGAGGTCGTCCGCATCCAAAGCCGCCAGCGCATCCAGGAAGCGCCACGCGAAAGATCCGGGTCCTTCCGCCTGTGCGCCGGCGCGCCGCCCCGCGATGGCGAAGCACGACAGGGCGGCGACTGCCGCGGAAAACGGGTCAGTCCTGGATACTGCGGCGCAGGCGCCTACGGCCGCCGTCAGCGCGCAGCCGGTGGCTGTGACGCGCGGCATCAAGGGCGAGCCGCCCACGATGCGGACGGCGCGCGTGCCGTCCGTGACGTAGTCGGTCTCGCCCGTCACTGCCACAACGGTTCCGCGGTGGGCGGCGATGGCATGCGCGGACTGCTCCGCCTGCGAGACCGCGTCGCGCGAGTCCACGCCCTTGCTGGCGCTTTGGCCGCCGGCCAGCGCGATGATCTCCGAGGCATTGCCGCGAATGATGGCGGGCCGCAAGTCCAGCAGGCGCTGCACAGCGTCGCGGCGGAATGCGGTGGCATGGTGCGCCACCGGATCCAGCACCCAAGGTATGCCGGCTTCGTTGGCCGAGGCGGCGGTCAGCAGCATGCTGTCCAGCCAGGGCGAGGACAGGGTGCCGATGTTGATCACGACCGCGCCGCAGACGCGCGCGAACTCGGGCGCTTCTTCTTGCGCGTGCACCATGGCGGGCGAGGCGCCCATGGCCAGCAGCACGTTGGCCGCGGTGTTCATGGAAACGAAATTGGTCAGGCACTGCACCAGCGGCGCGTCGCGGCGCAGGGCGGCGACCAGGTCGCGCGAGATCAGCGCCTGGGTGGAAAGGTCAGGAATGGATTGCATGCCGTAGGGTCCTGTTTATGCGCTGACGTCCGACAGTCCGGGCTGCGCGGGCAGGGCGCCGCGCAGCGATTCCAGCAGCACGCGCTTGTTTTCGCGGCTGCGGTAGGCGTGTTCGCGCATCAGGTTTTCGGCGCGCACGGCTTCGCGGCGCGTGATGGCGCGCAGCAGGTCTTCGTGGTCCGCCTGCGCGCGCAGCACGAACGGCGTTTCCAGCAACGACGGCGTGGACGGCAGGGTCAGCGCGGCCGGGCCGGCCAGCGGCGTCTTGTTGTTGTGTTCCAGCGCTGACAACAGCGCGCGGTTGCCCGCGGCTTCGCACAGGATCTCGTGAAAGCGCCGATTGATCTGCCCCCAGGCGCGCGCATCCACCGTGGTATTGGGATCGCGGCGGGCGGGCGCCAGCAGCGCGCGTCCTTCTTCCACCGCTTGCGACAGGCGGTCCAGCACGTCCTGCGAGGCGCCGCGCTCGGCCAGCAGGCGGGCGGCCATGCCCTCGAGCACGCCGCGCACGTCCACCGCGTCGCCGATTTCATCCACCGTAAACGCCCGTACCCGGAAACCGCGCGAAGGCAGCCGTTCCAGCAGGCCCTCTTTTTCCAGCTCGGTCAGGGCAATGCGCAACGGGGTGCGCGACACGCCCAGGCGCGCTGAAAACTGCAACTCGACCACGCGTTCTCCGGGTTGCAGGACGCCCGAAAGCACCATGTCCCGGAGTTCGGAAATGACTTTATCGATTTGTGCGGCCATAGAGAGGAGGGGGGCTGGTTCCGGTCTGTGAGGGCTTTCAGTGTACCGTCAAAATTGCATGCAATAGTCAAGAAAAAAACCTTTATGACCTTGCGATTTATCAAAATTGCATGCAATAATTCGGAAAAACAGCGATTCAAGTGCGGTTAAGGCGACAAATGCATGCAAAGAAATCCGTCAATGCATGCCATAAGCCGCCGCAAGCACAGGAGACAACATGAAGCTCGTCAGCTTCGTTCAGGCAGGCCGTAGCGCCTGGGGCGTGGTGCGCGGCGCCGAAGTCGTGGCGTTGACCCAGGTCTGGCCCGACATGGTCGCGGCGCTGGAGGCAGGGGTGGAACAGATTGCGCGCGCCGCGGAGACGGCCGGCCAGCCCTGTATGCCCTTGGCCGGGCTGCGCCTGCTGCCCCCGGTCGTGGCGCCGCGCAAGATTCTCTGCGTGGGCCTGAACTACGGCCGCCATGTGGCCGAGGCCGGACGCGAACTACCGGCGTACCCCTCGCTGTTCGCGCGCTTTGCAGACAGCTTCGTCGGCCACGGCGAGGCGGTGTGGAAGCCGCAAGCCTCCGATCGCTTCGATTACGAGGCCGAACTGGCCGTGGTGATCGGCAAAGGCGGTCGCCATATCGCCGCCAAGGACGCCCTGGCGCACGTGGCTGGCTACACCTGCATGGCCGAGAACTCCGTGCGCGATTTCCAGAAGCACAACGCGCAGGTGACGCCGGGCAAGAATTTCGAGCGCAGCGGCGCGCTGGGTCCCTGCCTGGTCACCGCCGACGAGATCGGCGACCCGGCCGGCCTGGAAGTCATTTCCCGCCTCAATGGCGAGGTCATGCAGCACGGCCAGGTGTCCGACCTGATCTTCCCCATCCCCGAGCTGATCGCCTACATCAGCAGCTTCACCCGCCTGTCGCCGGGCGACGTGATCGCTACCGGCACGCCTGAAGGCGTGGGCTCCAGCCGCAAGCCGCCACGCTTCATGAGCGCCGGCGACACGCTGGAAGTCGAGATTCCCGGCATCGGGACGCTGGTCAACACAGTGGCGGACGAGCCCGCCGCCGACGAACAAGGAGACGCGCATGTCTGATGCGCTGCGGTACCTGACGGAACGGGACGTGGTCTCGGTCCTGGATATTCCCAAGGCGATCGAAGCCCTGCATGCCATGCTGGTCGCGCAAGGGCGCGAACAGGCGCGCAACCTGCCCAAGGCGCTGGCGACCTGGGGCGACGGCAGCTCGATGCATGCATTGGGTTCGGTGCAGACCGGCGCCGGCGGCTACGCGGGTTTCAAGACCTGGGTCCATACCAAGAGCGGCGGAGGCTCGCTGTTCAGCCTGTTCGACGCCGAGTCGGGATTCCTGCGCGCCGTAATCGAGGCGCGCGCGCTGGGCATGCTGCGCACCGCGGCGATCAGCGGAGTCGCCACGCGCGCGCTGGCGCCGGCCGACGCCGCCTGTGCCGCGCTGATCGGCACTGGTCCGCAGGCCGTCACCCAATTGGCCGCGCTGGCCGCCGTGCGCGACCTGCGCCGCGTGCGCGTCTACAGCCCCACGCCGGAGAAGCGCCGCGCCTTTGTCGCCAGCGTGCAAGGCAAGTATCGATTCGAGGTCGAGGAAGCGGCCAGCCTGGAACAGGCGCTGGCCGGCGCGGAGATCGTCACCTTGATCACGCGCGCCGTCGAGCCTTTCGTGGATGCGGCCATGCTGGCCGACTGCAGGCACCTGAACGCCGTCGGCGCGATCCTGCCGGCCAAGGCCGAATTCGCGCAGGACGTGTTCGAACGCGCGGACCGCGTGGTGGTGGACGACCTGGAGAACGCCCGCCGCGGTTCGCGTGAACTGCGCGAACGCTTTGGCGCCGACGGCGCGCCGTGGCAGGGCGTGGCGGTGCTGAGCGACTTGCTCGCCGCCGGCGAGGGCCGCCCGCAAGGCGCGCGGCTGACGATCTTCAAGGGCATGGGCATGGGCCTGTCCGACCTGGCGATGGCGCGCGTCGTGTACGAGCACGCCCGCGACCACGGCCTGGGCGTGGCGCTGCCGCCCCAGACCCGCGAGAACCTGCTGCTGGCGCAGCCCTGATACCGAATTCGCATAACCGTACAGCCGGCGCAGGGCGCCGGCGGCAAGAGGAGACATACATGTTCGTAGACGTCAGCGGCGCCAGTCCGCGGGAACAAAACAAATGGCCGTCCATCGTCATCCCCAAGGAGGATATCGATCTCGAGATTGCGCGCCTGACCGACGCGCCCCGGCCGGACAACGGCCGCCGCGCCTCCCTCATCGTGCACCCGGAAGCCACGGCGCCGGGCCTGGGCCTGGCCCCGGGAACGGACGTCACCATCAACGTGGTCAATCCGGGCGAAAGCACCTTCAACCTGCGCAAGAACTCCAACATGCTGGAGATCTGTATCAGCGGCGAGGGCGTGGCCACGGTGGCCGGGCGTGACATCCGCGTCGGGCATTGGGACGTCTGGAACACCCCCGCCATGCAGGTGCATTCCTATCGCAACGAGGGCAAGACGCCCTGGGTGCGCCTGTCGTATTCCAACGCGCCGCTCTTGGAAAAGCTGGAGATCCACTACGTCGAGGAGTTCGAGGGCAGCGTGCCGCCGGCCGACGCCAACACCAAGCCGGTGCCGCCGCGCGCGCCCGACGCGGCCCGTTCGCGCGACCTGGCGCTGCGCGAGCAGATCACGCCCGAGGGCGCCTGGCTGCTGGGCTATGAATGGCTGATCGACATCGACGTGCTGGAATCCAAGGCGCTGCATTGGCCCTGGGCCGCGGTGTCGCGCCAATTGCCCAGCGTCGAGGACATGGCGCGCGGCTACAACGGCCGTCGCCTGTTCGTGCTGTACAACCCAGCGACCGAACGCCGCATCGGCACCACGCACAGCTTCTTCGCGACGATTTCCTCGTCGCCGCCGGACAACCACCATGTGCCGCACCGTCACAGCTCGTCGGCCATCAACTACTACCTGCGCGGCAACGGCTACAGCAAGGTCAACGGCACGCGGCTGGACTGGAAGGCGGGCGACCTGATCCTGTCGGCGCCGGGCTGGGCCATGCACTCGCATCACTCGGGCACGGAAACCACCTCCGCGCTGACGGTGCAGGACCATCCGCTGCAGATCGCCATGGAGTCGCTTATCTGGCAGGAGCGCATGCAGGAACCCATCCTGGCGCTGGGCAGCCAGAGCGGCTTCGAGAGCAACCGCGCGCAGCTGGCCGCGGCCCGATAGGACGCGATTTCCTAGAACCGATACCTGGATCCGCAATGACCATGACCGAGCTTTCCGATACCCCGTCGCTGCGCGCGCGCCTGCGGGACTTCTATGACGATTACGCCTACTGCCTGGACGAAGACCGGCTGGAGGACTGGCCTGCATTTTTCACCGAAGACTGCCATTACCGGGTGCTGTCGCGGGAGAACCATGACGCCGGCCTGCCCCTGGGCCTGATCTATTGCATGAACAAGAACATGGTGCGTGACCGCGTTACGGCCTTGCGCGAAACCACCATGTTCGAGCCGCGTTCGCTGCGTCACTTCATCAGCGGCGTGCGCGTGCTGGAAGTGCAGGGCGACCACATCGTGGCGCAGGCCAACTTCGCCGTGATGGAGTCGCTGTCCGACCGCGAGCCCACCTTGAACATGGTGGGCCGCTATCTGGACGTGGTGCGCGTAACGCCCGAGGGCCTGGCCTTCAGCCGCCGCGATTGCGTGTACGACAACTACCGTGTGCGCACTTCGCTCATCGTTCCCATCTGAATCCGCCCCGAGGATACCCATCATGACCTGTACCCACAGCACCGCGCCAGAGGCTCCGGCGGCGGCTCCCATCCATATCGAGCGCCGCTGGCCCAAGGAAGGCTATACGCGCATCCCCAACTGGGTCTACACCGATCCCGCCATCTTCAAGAAGGAGATGGACGTTTTCTTCGGAGGCAAGACCTGGAACTACGTGGGCCTGGAGTGCGAAGTGCCCGAGGTTGGCTGCTACAAGCGCAACTGGATCGGCGACCGCCCCGTGGTCATGGTCCGCAATGCGGAAGGCGAGATCAACGTGTTGGAAAACCGCTGCGCGCACCGCGGCGCGCAGATCTGCTGGCAGAACACCGGCAAGGTCGAGGACTTCACCTGCCCGTACCACCAGTGGAACTATGACCTGAACGGCAATCTGCAGGGCGTGCCGTTTCGCCGGGGCGCCATGGGCAAGGGCGGCATGCCGCGCGACTTCGATCCCAAGCAGAACGGCATCCGCAAGCTGCGCAGCGTGAATCGCGGCGGCTCGATCTGGGCCACCTTCGCCGAGGACGCGCCCAGCTTCGAGGACTATTGCGGTCCGGAAGTGCTGGCGGAAATCGACCACATGCTGCCGGGCAAGCCGCTCAAGCTGCTGGGCTACAGCCGCCAGCTGATCCCCAGCAATTGGAAGATGTACCTGGAGAACCTGAAGGATCCGTACCACGCCACGCTGCTGCACACCTTCTACATCACCTTCGGCCTGTGGCGCGCGGACTCCAAGTCCGAATGCATCCCCACCGGCGGCGGCGCGCACAGCGTGATGGTGTCGCACAACGAGGGCAAGAAGAAGACCGAGGCCACCACGGAAATGAGCCGTTTCCGCGACGACCTCGAACTGCTAGACCTCGAAACCGTGACGCCGCGCGCCGAGTTCAACCGCGGCCGCGTCGGCGGCGCGTGGGTGTTCCCGGCCGCGCAGTTCGGCATCCAGGCCAACTCGCTCAAGACCCGCCACGTCATTCCGCGCAGCCCGACCGAGCACGAACTGGTGTTCACCTATTACGGCTACGAAGACGACGACGAGGAGATGACCCGCCTGCGCCTGAAGCACGCCAACCTGCTGGGTCCGGCCGGCTTCGTGTCGATGGACGACAGCGAAATGCTGAACCAGGTGCAGATCGGCGTCACCGGCTATCCGGAAGAGCGCGGCATCATCGAGATGGGCGGCCGCGATACCGAGCCCGCCGACTACATGGTGACCGAGGTGCTGATCCGCTCCTTCTACGATTACTACCGCAAGGCGATGGGGCTGTGAGCATGGATACCTGGAAACCCGTGGCGATGGTGTCGGACATTTCCCCCGACACCGGCACCCTGCGCGTGGTGCATGAAGGCGAGGGCGTCTGCCTCTACAACCTGCAGGGCGATATCTGCGCCACGCAGGACCGCTGTCCGCACGGCAACGCCAGCCTGGCCGACGGCTACCTGGAAGACGGCACCATCGAGTGTCCGCTGCACCAGGGCGTCTTCGACATCCGCACCGGCAAGCCGCAATGCCCGCCGGTCACGACGGACCTGCGCCGCTACGAGGTGCGGGTGGAGTCGGGCACGGTCTACCTGAAGGCGGAAGCCGCATGAACTCCGGCGCCATCGTGGTGGTCGGCGCGGGTCAGGCCGGCGGCTGGGCCGCGACGACCTTGCGCGAACGCGGCTACGAAGGCCGCATCGTGCTGCTGGGCGATGAGCCCCACGCGCCTTACGAACGCCCGCCTTTGAGCAAGGCGGTGCTGGGCGGCCAGGCCGTGCCCGAAAGCACCGAGCTGTTTTCGGCCGAGCGGCTGGCGGCGCTGCGCATCGAGTTCCAGCCGGGCGTGGCGGCGACGCGGCTGCGCGTGGCCGACAGGCAGGTGGATACCTCGGACGGCGGCAGCATCGCCTACGACAAGCTGATCCTGTGCATGGGCGGCAGGCCGGTAGTCCCCGCGCTGCCCGGCGTAAACGGTCCCGGCGTGCACGTGCTGCGCACCCGCGACGACGCGCTGCGCCTGCGCGCCAGCCTCGGCCCGGGCCGCCGCCTGGTCGTGGTCGGGGGCGGCTGGATCGGGCTGGAAGTGGCGGCGACGGCGCGCCAGTCCGGCAGCGCCGTCACCGTGCTGGAGCAGGGGGCGCGGTTGTGCGCCCGCAGCGTGCAGCCTGCGGTGTCGGCGCACCTGGCCGCGCTGCATGCCGCCCATGGCGTGGACTTGCGCTTGAACACCGGCCTGCGCGCGGTGCTGGCGCAGGCGGACGGCCGCCCCGTGGCGGAACTTGCCGACGGCACGCGTCTGGATGCGGACGCCATCGTGCTGGGCGTGGGCCTGCGGGCCAATGACGAACTGGCGCGTGATGCCGGCCTGGCCTGCGAACGCGGCGTGCTGGTCGACGAGTATTGCAGGACCTCTGCCCCGGACGTCTATGCGGCAGGGGACGTCGCGGTGCTGACGGCCGAGGACGGCCATGCGCGCATGGAATCGTGGCAGAACGCGCAGGACCAGGGCACGGCAGCCGCGCTGTCGGCCTTGGGCCTGGGCGAACCTTATGCGCCGACCGGCGCCGTCTGGTCGGAGCAATACGACGCCATGGTGCAGATCGTCGGATTCCCGGGCCTGGCCCGCAGCGAAGTGCTGCGGCCGCAGGCAGGGGAGCGCGCCTTGCTGTCGGTGGCGCTGGACGCCAGCGGCCGCGCCGTGGCTGGCGTATCGGTGGATGCGGCGCGCGATTTCCGCCAGCTGCGCAAATGGATCGCGCAGCGCGCGGCCCTGGACCCGGCGTTGCTCGAGCGGCCCGACGTGCCGCTGGCCAGCGCCCAGATCGGATGAGGATTGCAATGGAAAACCCGATTTTGCCCATGCTGGCCAAGACGGCCTGCGAATCCGTGGTGCTGGAGTTCTTCCACGCCCTGGACACGCGGCGTCACGAGGCCGCGGCCGCGCTGATGGCCGAGGACGGCGTCTGGCAACGGCAGGGACGCCGGCTTGCCGGCCGCCAGGAAGTCCTGCAAGCCCTGAATGCCCGCGCGCCCGAGCGCAGCACCTGCCATGTCATCACCAATCTGCGGCTGGTCGAGCTGGCCGGCGCGCGCGCCACCGTCGGCTACTTCCTGACCGCCTACGAAAGCGTGCCCCATGAACAGGGTGGCGCGCCGCGCCTGGTGGCCATCCGCGAATGCCAGGACGTGCTGGTGGAGACGGACGCCGGCTGGCGGCTGGCCGACAAGAGCAGCCGCCGCCATCTTCCGCCCGAATGACGGGCCTCGAATCGATACCAACCCGCGCGTCCGGACCATTCAAAAACCAGTGGACGCGTACCGTAAATACCTCAGGAGACAAACCGTGAAACCCTCAAGAATCTTGCATTGCATGCTGGCGGCCGCCTGTGCCGCCGTCGTGTCCGGCGCCCAGGCGCAGCAGGCCGACTGGCCGAACCATCCGATCACGCTGGTGGTGCCGTTCGCGGCCGGCGGCGGCGGCGACACGCTGGCGCGCCTGGTCGCGGAGCCGCTGTCGCGCGAACTCGGGCAGTCCATCATCGTCGAGAACCGCCCCGGCGCGGGCGGCAATATCGGCACCTCGATCGCGGCGCGCGCCAAGCCCGACGGCTATACGCTGTCATACGGCACCAACGGCACCCAGGCCACCAATCACTGGCTGTACAAGTCGCCGGGCTATGCGCCGTCGGACTTCGAGCCGATTTCGCGCTTTACCGTCATTGCGGCGGCGCTGGTGGTCAATGCCACGGACGAGCGCTTCAAGACCCTGCCGCAGCTGCTGGCCTACGCCAAGGCTAATCCGGGCGAACTGACCTGCGGTTCCGCCGGCAATGGCACGTCCTCGCACCTGGCCTGTGAATTGTTGAACCAGATGGCCGGCACCAAGGTCATGCACATTCCCTACAAGGGCGGCGGCGCGGCCATGACCGATCTGCTGGGCGGGCGTATCTCGTTCATGATCGACGTGATGCCCAACGTGTCGGGCCAGATCGCGGCGGGCAAGCTGCGGGCGCTGGGCGTGACGACGCCGGACCGCGTGGCCTCCAATCCGGACATTCCCACGATCAGCGAAGCGGGCCTGAAGGGCTATGAGTTCTTTGCCTGGGACGGCCTGTACGCGCCCAAGGGCACGCCGGCCGCCGTGCTGGACAAGCTCAACGCGGCGGTCAACCGCGCGCTGCAACAGCCGGAAGTCCGCAAGATGCTGGAGTCTCGGGGCGCGATTCCTGCGCCCACGTCGCGCCAGGCGCTGGCGGAGTTCGGCGCGGAAGAGTATGCGCGGCTGGGGAAGGTCGTGAAGGTGGCGGGCGCGTCGATCGATTGAGCGGCTGACGCCTGAACCAACCAAGCCGGCGGCGCGTGCCGCCGGCTTGCTTTTGTGCGCAAGGAGCTACCAGGCCATGCGCAAGCGTCCCAACGCGGGCAACGCTCCCACTGTCGCCGCCAGGCCGCCAGGCGGCGGCTGTTCTTCATGGCGGGTCACGCGCCCGTCCGGATCGAGAAAATCGCTCAGCACGTCGTCGCGCAGGCGGATGAAGCGCGGATCGCTGCGGTTGCGCGGATGCGGCAGATCGACGTCGACGATGCGGCGGATGCGCCCCGGGCGCGGCTGCATCACCACCACGCGGTCGCCCAGGAACACGGCTTCCTCCACATCGTGGGTGACCAGCACCATGGTGATCTGCTCCTGCTGCCAGATGCGCTGCAACTCGTTCTGCAGGCGGGACCGCGTCAACGCGTCCAGGGCGCCCAGCGGCTCATCCAGCAGCAGCACGCGCGGACGGTTGACCAGGCCGCGCGCGATCGCCACGCGCTGCGCCATGCCGCCCGAGATCTGATGCGGGTAGGACTTCTCGAAACCCTGCAAGCCGACCAGCGCGATGTGCTCGGCCACCAGCTCGCGCTTTTCTGCCTTCGAAAGCGGCGCGTTGCGCAGCGCCGCCGCGATGTTGCGTTCCACGTTCAGCCACGGAAACAGGCGATGGTCCTGGAATACGATGCCGCGGTCCAGGCCTGCGCCGCGCACCGGGGCGCCGTCCAGCAGGATCTGGCCGGAGTACTCGCCGTCCAGCCCCAGGATCAGGCGCAGCAGCGTGGACTTGCCGCAGCCGCTGGCGCCCACGATGCTGACGAAATGCCCGGCGGGCACGTCGAGGTTGATGTCCTGCAGGACCTGCAGCGCTTCTGCGCCGTCGCCCGGGCCGGCATAGCGCTTGCCCACGCCGCGAATGTTCAATTCCTTGCCGAAGATGCTCGTCATTCCTTTCCTACTCCATCAGGCGGCGCCGTAGCGGTGCCGCGCCAGCCTGCGCTCCAGCGCGCGAGCCAAGGCGTTCATGGACCAGCCCACCAGGCCGATCACGAACATGCCGAAGATCACCAGGTCCATCTGGAAGTGTTCGCTGCCTTCGATCAAGGTGTTGCCGATGCCGTGGCCGGCCACCAGCAGATACTCCGCGCCTATCGTCGCCAGCCAGGAGTAGATCAGCGCCAGGTATACCCCGGTGAAGATCGAAGGCGCGGCCGCTGGCAGGACCACATGCAGCAGCGTCTGCCAGCGCGAATAGCCGAACACGCGGGCCACTTCCAGCAGCGCCGTGGGGGTGCTGCGTATGCCGTCGCAGGTATTGACGACCACGGGCACCAGGGCGGCAAGCGACAGGAACGTCACTTTGGCCACGTCGCCCAGGCCGAACCAGACCGAGATCAGCGGGATCCAGGCAAACAGCGAGATCTGCTTGAAAGTGTTGAAGCTGGGACCCACGATGCGGTTGAACAAGGGCAGCAGGCCCAGCAGCGCACCCAGTATCAGGCCGAGCGCGGTGCCTATCGCGAATCCGGTGAATTCCCGCGCCAGGCTGGCGCTCAGCGCGCGCCATAGACGGCCTGAGGAGATCTGGCTGGCCGCCGTCTCCAGCACCTTGCCCGGCGACACCAGCAGCGGCGTGGATACCCAGTCCAGCCGCGCCAGCGCCCACCAGGCCAGGATGGCGGCGGCGGGCAGCACCAGGCCGCGCCAGCGCGCGCGCAACCAGGCGCCTCCGCGTCGGACCACGGGAAGCGAGGAGATGGACGCCGCGCTCATGCCCGCGCTCCCGTGGATGCCGCGCCCAGGCGGGTGGCAGCCTGGCCGCCGCCCGCGCGGGCTTCGGCCAGGTCCAGCAGCTTGTCGATGGCGTAGCCGATGGCGCCCACCACGATCACCGCCGCCATCACCAGGTCCAGCTGGAACAGCTGCCGGCCGTAGACAATCAGGTAGCCCAGACCTTCGCTGGACGCGACCAGCTCCACCACCACCAGCGAAAGCCAGGCCTTGGTGAAGCCCAGCCGCAGGCCGGTGAAGAGCGTGGGCAGGGCGTGGGGCAGCACGACTTCCAGCACCTGCTGGCGGCGCGTGTAGCCGTAGACGCGGGCCACTTCCAGCAGGCTGGCGGGCGTTTGCCGGAATCCCTGCAAGGTGTTCAGCGTTACCGGCACCAGCGCGGCCTTGGCGATCAGGATGTACTTCAATGGCTCGCCTATGCCCACCAGCAGCAGCACGAAGGGCAGCCACGCCAGGACCGGGATCTGCACCAGCGCGTTGAAGGTGGGCAGGATGTAGGCTTCCAGCGGACGCCACAATCCCATCGCGGCGCCCAGCGCCAGGCCCAGCAAGCTGCCGGCTGCGAAACCCACCAGCACGCGCTGCATGCTGGCCTGCACATTTAGCCAGAGGTCGCCGCTGCTGTAGAGGTCCTGCAAGGTAAGCCAAACGAAGTGGGGCGAGGGCAGCACCTGCGGCGAGATCCAACCCTGCGACGCGCCCAGCTGCCAAAGCGCGAGCAGCGCCAGCGGCAGCAGCCAGGGCAGCAAGCGGCTGCCGGCGTTGCGCAGCAGCGCGGCAGGCGCCAGGCGAGCGCCGCGGTGCGCGGACGCAAGCGGGGCGCTCAGTGTGTTCCCGGACATGGCGGCTCCTTATCGCGCGGCGGCGGCGCTGGCCTGGCGCTCGCTGGCGGCAGGCTGGCCTTGCGCATTGAACGCGGTCCAGCGGGCGGCAAGATTTGCCTTTTGCAGCGCGGCATTGAGGTAGCGGGGTTCGAACCAGCCATCTACGCTCACGGGACGGCGGATCAGCTTCAGTTTCAGCGCGTCGTCCGCCACGGCCTGGTAGCGCGCGGCGAGAAACTCGTCCAGCAGCGGCGAATTGCGCACGGCCAGCACTTCGCCGTCGAACTCCGCCTGCCAGGACGCGTAAGGCGTGCCGCTGCGCGCCCAGATCTTGAAGAGCGCGTCCCGGTTCTGCTCGTCCGAAGACCATTGCGCCGCACGCACGAACACGTCGACCACGCGTTGCACGGCTTCGGGGTTCTCCTTTTCGAAATCCTCGCGCACCAGCAGGGATGCCTGGCGCGTGAACGAGGGGTCCTGACCCTTGGTTGAGTAGATGATGCGCGCCAGCCCTTGGTCGCGCAGCTTGAAGTACTCATAGCCGCCGAACGCCGCATCCACGCCGTTGGAGACCAGCGCCGCCTGCGCGCTGCCAGTGTCGAGGTTCACACCCTTGATGTCGCGTTCGGTCAGCTGGCGCGAGGCCAGCACGTTGATGGCGACCAGATGGCCGTTGGTGCCGCGGAAGATCGAGACCTTGCGGTCCTTCAGGTCTTCCAGCGATTGCAGCGCGGAGTCCTTGGGCGTGGAGACGTACAGGTTGTTGCGCACGCCGCTGCCCAGCAGGATGCGGGTCTTCAGCCCGTTGGAGCGGCCTACCACCGACGGCAGGTCGCCCTGGTAGGCGAAATCGATCTGCTTGTTCGAGAGCGCTTCGTTGACCGCGGGGCCCGCGCCCTTGAAGAACAACCATTGCACTTCGGTGCCGGTGCCTTTGAAGGCCTCTTCCAGCCAGTTGTTGGCGCGCGCCACGCCGCCGGGCGAGCCGCCCCAGGTGATGGGGTCGCCGCCGCCGGCGGTCGCCACGCCGATGCGGACCACGTCGGGCGCGGCCAGGGAGGCGAGGCTGACAGCGCACAAGGCAGCGCCCAGCATCAGGCGTGAGATCAGGCTGAGGGGGGATGGCAGGGTGCGCATGGTTGTTCCGTATATCGATGATGAAAGACAGGTCCGGGCGGGCAAGCGCCGGCCGCGGACAGGGCCAGGCGCCCGCCGGCATGTGCCGGCGGGCGGGATTGCAGGTATGCGATAAGGTCAGGCCGCGCGCTTTTCTGCGTGCGCCTGCAGCTTCTGCTCGATGCGCGTGCCCTTGAAGAACTCGGGGTTCGCCTGGGTGTAGAAGCGGTAGGGGTTGTCGAACACCAGGGCCTTGAAATCGGCCGCGGAGATCACGCCGTCTTCCACCAGGTCCCAGCTTTCGGCCAGCGGCTCGGTCAGGTCCGGCACATCCCAATGGCCGACGTCGGACGACCAGATCGCGTTGAGCTTGGTGTTCAGGGGATTGGCGCGGTCGTTGAAGGCCGCGCCTATGGTCCGGTCGTCGGCCTCCGATCCGAAGTAGAAGCTGTCGACCCAGCGTTTGCGGATATCCTCGACGCTCTCGATGCCGGCCGCGGCGAAGTCGTCGAGTTCATCGCCTTGCGGTTCGCGGCTGTGGTGCAGCGCCGAGATGCCCAGGCTGTCGCGCAGCAAGGTGTCCTTGTTGAGCTCGCGTCCGTTGAGCAGGCTGGCGCCATAGCGTTCGAACAGGTCGGCCAGCAGCTCCACGTCCGCGTTGGCCGGGTTGTACTGCTGCACGGCGTTGCGATTGCGCTTTTCCCAGCGGTCCACCAGGTGCGCGTACACGTGCGCGCCCCAGTCCGCGCCGCCTTCCAGCAAGGCCACGCGCAGGTTCGGAAAGCGCCGCGTCACGCCGCCGAAGAAGAGCGCCTTGGCGAAGGCCTGGGAACCGTCGGCGAAGTGGCCGATATGGTTGAACATGTAGTTGCTGATGGAGTGGCGCCCGGTCCAGCCCTGGCTGCCGTAGTGGGTGGCCAGCGGCACGCCCAGCTCCACCGCCTTGGCCCAGAACGGATCGTAGTCGTACTCGCTGTCCAGGCCGAAGAAATCCACGTAGGACGCATGGCGCGCGATCTCCGGGAATTCAGCGGGCGGATACTTGTCGGCGATGGCCTTGATCGGCCGCCGCACGCCGCCGGGGATATTGGCCACCTTCAATCCCAGCGTCTTGACCGCGAATTCGAGTTCCTCGATGGCTTCCTGCGGCGTATTCAGCGGAATGCCCGCCACGGGCGTCAGGCGGTCGCTGTACTTGCGGTACTGGTCAGCATGGAAGTGGTTGATGGCGCGATGCAGCGGCTGACGGTAATCGTCGCCAGCGCCCAGCGGCGCCAGCACGTCGTTGGGAAACAGGATGGAGTAGTCCGAACCCTGTTCCTCCAGGCGCTCGTACAGCAGCTCGGGCAGCGTGACGGTCGCCAGGTCCAGGGTATTGCGCGTGACGCGCGCCCACCAGGGCGAGCGCAGCGTGCGGTTGCGCTGCCGTTCTTCCGGGGTCTGCTGGTACCAGTCCTTGCCCTGGGACCTGGTGGCAAAGCGCGAGCCCTGCGTCTTGCGCAGCACGTCCACCAGCTTGGAGCCGCCATAGTGCTGGATGTAGTCCTCCAGCACGGGCGCGTAGTCGTTGACGTGTACGTCGGTATCGATCACGGGATAGTCCAGCTTCGCCTTGATTGCGGCGGAGCGGGAAGCCTGGGTACGGTGCAGCCGGTCGTTCATGCGGGTCTCCGAGAGTGAAACGGACGCGGCGCCTTGCGGATTCGGCAAGGCCGGCGCGGACAGGTCACAGTACGGGAGATGACCGCCCGGCCAAACGACCGATTCGCAATTTCCAACTAAGTGATGTGCTTATGGCATTTGGGGAGACTCTCGGAATTCCGGCATCCCCATATTTTGTGCGGATGGTATCTGCGGCTGCGCCTCTCGTGCGACCGGAGGAGGGCTTGTCGGAACGTTATCGCGTACTGTCGGGTCACGCAGCCAATGTCCGAGCAGATCGGGGAGCGTCTCATGAAGCGTTTCGTCAGTGTCGAAGCCGTCAACCTGCGGTCCATTCCCAGTACCGAGAACAACACGCCTATCGGTAGCCTGACCCTGGGCCAGGAGGTGGACGATCTGGGAGGCGCACCCGCGGGGTGGCACCATGTTCGGACGAAAATGGGCGGCCTGACCGTCGAAGGCTATTCGGTCGATGGCCTGGCGGATTCGAAATTCAAGTGGGCCCCCACTGCCAAGCAGCCAACGCTGCGGCCACTCGATACTCCGGCTCGCGAGGCGCTCGTGGCAGCGGCAGTGGAACAGTGGCTACGATTCGACAAAGGGCGGGGAAAGGAGACCGTCGAACCCTATAGCACTTACATCCACGAGATGTGGAAGGCGCTGAAAAGGAATCTGACCGGAAAGGACACCGGCTATCCCTGGTCGGCCGTCGCCATTTCCCTCATGGTGAGCAATGCGGCGAAGACCATCCCTGAATTCCAGGCATTCAAGCGGTCCGTCGGTCACGCGGCCTATATGTGGGATGCCATCAAGAAGCGGGCGAGCGAGGACCGGTCCGCGCCGTTTTGGGGCGTACGCATAACGGAAGAAAAGCCGCAGGTCGGCGACATCATCGGCAGTTGGCGGGACAAGCCCTACACGTTCGATCAATATCTCGCAGCCTCAAAGAATCCGGAAGCTCCCAGCCATTCCGACATCATCGTGGCGGTAGGCACCGAGGTTGCGTTGGCCATAGGGGGCAACGTCAGCCAGTCGGTCTTCGTCACCGGGTATCAGCTGACGGCCGATGGCAACATCGCGAAGAACCAACGTTTCTTCAAGGGAAAACTGGTCGGAGAAGCTATCGTCCTGATGAAGAACCGAATTGATTGAGGGGCGCTGTTGCGCAGGCGATCTCAAGCCGCCGACTGCTTCGCAAAGTCCCCGCGCTCCAGGATGAAGCTGGTCGCCACGCCGAACACCACGCCCCAGAAGGGCGCGCCGATGCCCAGCAGCGGCAGGCCGCCCAGCGTCACCAGGAAGGCAACCAGGGCGCCCAGCGTGAAGTGCTGGCGGAACGCGGTGTGGAATGCGCCTTGCAGGATGCGCAAGAGCGCCAGTCCCGCCAGCGTGGCGACAAAGGCCGCGGGCGTGGCCAGCAGCGCCTGCGTGACCAGCGGGGAGAACAGCCCGAACACGATCACCATCACCCCGAGGAAGACCGCGGCCAGCCAGTGCCGCGACGCGTTGGCGCCGGAGGCGATGATGGCATTCGACGGCCCGGCCAGACAGGTGGAGACGCAGCCCAGGCAGGCGGTCAGCGCCGAGAACACGCCACAGGCATTGGTGATGGCGTTGACCGGCGGGCGGTGCAGCGAGTTGCGCAGCACGGCAATGCCTTGCGCGTTCTGCACCGCGATCACGGTCACGGCCAGCGGCAACACCAGTTCGAACGCGGCGCCCCAAGAGAATACCGGGGCGTAGAACTGCGGGCTTGCCAGCGAGGTCGCGAACGTCACATGTTCCAGCGCGGGCGTCCTGCCCGTGAACGCCAGCGTGCATACGCCGGCGATGAGCGCGCCGATGATGGGCGAGAGCCGCTTTTGCACCGCGGGGAACAACGAGACCGCGAAGAAGGTCGCGGTCATGGCGCCAGCCAGCCACGGATCGGAGGCGAATGATCGGATCCAGTCCAGCGCGAAGCTCAGAAAAACGCCCGCGACCATCCCCATGACGATGGGCATGGGGATGCGGTCCATGATGGCGCCGACCCAGCCGGTCAGCCCCAGTACCAGCATCAGCGCGGCGGTCAGCAAATAGGCACCGACGACCTCGGCAAAGGGCAGGTGTTGCAGGGCGCTGGCGACCAGCACCGCGCCCGGGATGGTCCACAGGAAGGCGAGCGGCTGCCGGTAAATGGCGGACATCACGATGGTAAGGATGCCGTTGAGCACGAAGGCCGCAAAGATCCAGGAGGCGAGGGTGGCCTGGCTGAGTCCCCCTTTCACGCCCGCGCTCAGGATGATCGCTACCGGCGCGGACGCGGAAAACAGGAAAGCGACGAAAGCGTTGGTCAGCTCAGTCGCCGGGAACGAGGACGAGGCGGCTGGGATCGTTTCTGAAGGGGCCATGGACTTATCTCATTAATGAGTGAAGCATTTTGCCGAGCACCGAAACAATACAGGAAATATCGCGTGCGGCGGCACCCTGGCTGCGCTTGCGCCCAGCCGAGGTGGGCAAATCCGGTCACTCCCATGCCCATGCGGCAATGCATGCGCCTACGCTCCCCGGTTTTGGGAGATCGCTATCACTGGCCGAATTTTCTGCGTCGCGTTCGTGGCTGGCGCGGGACTGGTCCAGGTGTCCCCGCGGCTGCCCGGCGCAGGCGCCGCATGGTGGCTGGCAGGGGCTTGCCTGCTTGGGCTGGTTGCCTGCCTGCGCTCGCGGCCTGGTCCCGCGCGCCAGCTTGCCGCCTTGATGCTGGGCGTGTGTGCGGGTTCGCTGAACGCCAGTCTGCAAGCCCAAGCCAGGTTGGACGATGCGCTGTCGGATGAGCATCAGGACGCCGTGTCGCGCCTGGCGCTGCGCGTGGCCAGCCTGCCGGATGGCGACGAGCGCGGCCAACGCTTTCTGGCCGAACTGGATGAGCCTGCGCCACCCGGCATTCCCTCGCGCATTCAGGTCTCGTGGCAGGCGCCGCCCGGCCCGCAGGCGCTGATTCCCGAAATCAAGCCCGGCCAGGTCTGGCGCATGGCGCTGGTGTTGCGGCGTCCGCACGGCTTGTTGAATCCAGCGGGGCCGGATGTGGAAGGGCGCCTGTTCGCGCAAGGGATACGGGCCGTGGCTACGGTGCGCGGACAGCCCAGGCTGCTGGCGGACAAGCCCTGGGCGACGCCGGGCATCGCGATAGAGCGGGCGCGCCACAGCGTGCGGGAGGGTTTGCGCGCGGCCTTGGGGGAACATCGCTATGCGCCAGTGATGGTCGCCCTGGCCATCGGCGATCAGGCCGGCGTCGCGCGCGAGGACTGGCTGCTGTTCAACCGCAGCGGCATCACGCATCTGGTGTCGATCAGCGGCATGCATGTGACCTCGATAGCGGGCATCGCCGGGCTGTTGGTGGCGGCGTTGTGGCGGCGAGGGCGCTGGCGCGGCGCGGGGCTGGCCGAGCACGTGCCCGCGCGCGTGGCGGGCGGGGCGGCGGCCGCGCTGGTCGCACTGCTGTATTGCCTGCTGGCGGGCTGGGGCGTGCCGGCGCGCCGCACGTTCTTCATGCTGTCGGTGGTGCTGGCGGCCGCGGTGTCGCGTCTGCCGCTTTCGGGCGGCCGGGTGCTGGCATGCGCGGCTGCGGCGGTCGTGGCGTTGGATCCATGGGCGCCGGTGTCGCCGGGATTCTGGCTGTCGTTCGGCGCGGTGGCGGTGCTGTTGCGCATCGCAGATGCGCCGGTCGACCGCGAAGCCGGCTGGCGCCGGCGCTGCTCGGCCAGGCTGGCGCAAGCGGTACGCCTGCAGCTGATGGTGACCGTGGGCCTGACGCCCTTGCTGGCCTACCTGGTGCATCAGGTGTCGTTGGGATCGCCGTTGGCCAATGCGGTGGCGATTCCCGTCGTGACCTTCGTCGTGACGCCGCTGGCTTTGGCGTGTGCCGCCTTGTCGGTTTTGCCGGAGGCGCAGGGGCTGGCCGAGTTGGCCGGGCTATGGGGCCTGCAGGCGTTCGACCTGATCATGGCGCCGGTGTCCTGGGTGGGCAACGCGTCCTGGGCCAGCGTTCCGGTTGCGGCGGCGTCGTGGCCCTGGCTGCTGCTGGCCTTGGCGGGCATGGTCTGGGCGCTGCAGGTGCGCGGATGGCCGGGCAGGCATCTGGGATGGCTCTGCATGCTGCCGTTGCTGTTTTGGCGGCCCGACCGGCCCGAGCAAGGATATTGGCGCATGAGCGCGATGGATGTGGGGCAGGGTAGCGCCATCCTGGTAGAGACGGCCAGCCAGGCCTTGCTGTTTGACGCGGGGCCGCGCCATTACGGCGGCAGCGACGCGGGCGAACGCGTCGTCGCGCCGTTCCTGCTGGCGCGGGGTATCCGGCGGTTGGACGTGTTGGTCCTGTCGCATGCCGACCTGGACCACGTGGGCGGATTGCGCGCGGTGCTGGCGGCGGTTCCGGCAGGGCGCAGCTACGCATCGTTCGATCTCGCTGCGTTCCTGCGCCGCGATATCCGGATGTGGCCGCAGGCCGGCAGCGCCACGCCGCCGTTGCCCGCCGATGTGGGGCGTTGCCGGCGCGGCATGAGCTGGGAGGTGGACGGCGTGACATTCACCTTCCTGAACCCCGCGGATGCCGGCGGCAGGAACGGGCAGGGCCGCAATGCCGATAGCTGCGTGCTGCTGGTGCAGGGGACATCGCATGCGCTGCTGCTGACGGGCGATGTGGGCGTGGCTCAGGAAAATGCGCTGGCCCGGGTATTGCCCCGAGTCGACGTGGTGATGGCGCCGCATCACGGTTCGGCATCGTCCTCGGGCAGGGACTTGGTGGACGCGTCCGCAGCCGGCCATGCGATCGCACAGGTGGGGCATTTGAACCGCTTTCGCCATCCGGCCCGCGCGGTGGAACTGCGGTGGACGCGCGCGGGCGCGGCGTTTTGGCGCAGCGACCGCGATGGCGCGGTGATGGCGACTTCAGGCGCTGGGGGTCTGCATATGTGGGCTGAGCGTGAACGCGGGCGGCGGTATTGGCATGGGCGCTGACTGAGGCCGCCCGCGGCGTTCAATTGGCGCCGAGCAGGTTCGCGCTCTTGACCAGCGACGATACGCGTTGCGAGTCGCGGTTGAGCAGATCGGAGAATGCGATGGGGCCGCGTTCCTGCGCGGCAGGCGCTTGCGCCGCCAATTGTTCCAGACGAGTCTTGAACTCTGGGGTGTCTATCGTCTGCGACAGGGCGGCGGCCAGTTTTTCGACCACAGGCTGCGGCGTGCCAGCCGGCGCCACCAGGCCATTCCAGATGGCCAGATCGAACTCAGGCAGTCCGCCCTCGGCAAAGGTGGGGATGTCCGGACTTTGCGCCAGGCGCGCGGTTCCGGTCACGGCGATGGCTTTGACGCGCTTGTCCTGATGCAGGGGCAGCATGGTCACGGTCTGGTCGATGACCCCGTCGATCATGCCGCTCATCAGGTCGGTCAGCGCGGGACCTGTGCCGCGATAGGGAATGAGTTCGCCGCGTGCGTCGGCGAAGTGCAGAAACATGGCCTCGGCCAGGTGCGCCGTGCTGCCCGGCCCGCTTGAGCCCAGGTTGAGCTTGACGGCGTTCACGTCGCGGATGCGCTTGAGCATGGCGGGCAGATCCTGGATGCCGCTCTTGTTGCTGACCGACAGCACCATGGGGACGGTCGCGACGATGCCGATGGGAGCCAATTCTTTTTGCGGATCGTAGTTGGCCTTGGGATGCAGATGCGGCAGGATCGCCAGCGACATGTTGTTGAAGGCCAGGGTGTAGCCGTCCGGTGCGCTCTTCTGCAGCTTCTGCATGCCGATGAGGCCGCCGGCCCCGCCGGAGTTTTCGACGACCACCGTCTGGCCCAATTGCTTGGACAGCGAAGTGGCCACCAGGCGGCCCAGCGTGTCGCTGGTGCCGCCGGGCGCGAAGGGCACGATGACCGTGATGGCGCGGCTGGGATAGTCCTGGGCGGCGGCGGGAGCGGAAAAGGCTGCCGCGGTCAGGGCGGCGCACAGGAAGGGGGTGATGCGTAGCATGGGGTGTCTCCTCGTATTGTCTTTTCTAGGTGGGGGGCCTTGCCGTCAGCGCGACAACGCGCGGCAGACGGCCTGGGTCATGTCGGTGCAGCTTGCCGTGCCGCCCAGGTCGCGTGGCACGTGGTCGCCTTTGGCGAGCACCTGTTCGACCGCGCGCTCGATGCGTTGCGCGGAATCGGAGAGCGCGGCATCGGCATGCTTGTCGCCCAGCCAGCGCAGCATGAGCGCGCCCGACAGAATGGTGGCCAGCGGACTGGCGGCGTTCTGGCCGGCTATGTCGGGCGCGGATCCGTGCGCGCCCTGGAAGAGCCCGTGGGTGTCGCCCAGTTCTGCAGACGCCGACAGGCCCATGCCGCCTATCGTGGCAGCGCCCAGGTCGGAAATGATGTCGCCAAACATGTTTTCCGCCACGATCACGTCATAGAAATCCGGCCGCTTGAGCATGTGCACTGTGATGGCGTCGGCATAGGCGTAATCGATTTCGACGTCGGGATAGCTGGCGGCCACGTCATCGCAGACCGCGCGGAAGAAGGCGTAGGTGCGCAGGATGTTGGCCTTGTCGCACACCGTGACGCGGCGCTTGCCGTCACGCGGCGCGCCGTTGCGCTGGCGCGCCAGCTCAAAGGAAAAGCGGGCGACGCGTTCGATGCCCTTGCGGGTGACGACGATGGTGTCGGTCGCCACTTCATCGCGCAGCACGATTCCGCCGCCGCGGCTGGCGTACAGGCCTTCGGTGTTTTCGCGCACGATGACGTAGTCGATCTGTCCCGGCTTGAAATTCTTGAGCGGCGAATCGACGCCCTGGTACAAGCGGATCGGGCGCACGTTGGCGTACAGGTCCAGCCGGAAACGCAGGCGCAGGTGCAGGTCGTTTCCGACTTCGGTGCCGTCGGGGTAGGTAACGCCCGGCATGCCGGCCGCGCCGTGCAGGATGGCGTCAGCCGCCTTGCAGGCTGCGTAGGTGTCGTCGGGCAAAACCTGGCCCGACCTGACGTAGTGGTCGGCGCCGCCGTCGTAGCTGCTGAATGAGAGCAGGTCGGCGCCGCAGGCTTCCTTCAGTACGGTGATCGCCGATTGGCAGACCTCCGGACCGATGCCATCGCCGTCGATGGTCGCAATTTCATACTTAGCCATGTGTGGCTGTCTCCTCGTGAGGGTTTTGCAATCAGAGGGACGGCCGCGCCAGGGACGCGGCCGTCAGGGCTTACCAATTGGTGGATATGTACTTGGCTTCCATGAACTCAAGCAGCCCATGGTGCGCGCCTTCGCGGCCCAGGCCGCTTTGCTTGACGCCGCCGAAAGGCGCCGCGGGATCGGATACCAGGCCGCGGTTCAGGGCGATCATGCCGCTTTCGATGCGTTCGGATACGCGCAGTCCGCGCGCCAGATCGCGGGTATAGACGTATGCGACCAGCCCATACTCCGTGGCGTTGGCCAAGGCCACGGCTTCGTCCTCGGTATCGAACGCCACGATGGGCGCCACGGGACCGAAGATTTCCTCGGCAAGCAGGTCGGCGTCGGCGGGCACATCCACCAGCACGGTGGGCTCGTAGAAGTGCCCAGCGCGGTCCAGCCGCTTGCCGCCGGCCTTGATCCGCGCACCCTTGGCGACGGCGTCGGCCACCAGCGATGCCACCTTGTCCACCGCGCCCGCATTGACCAAGGGGCCGCATTGGGTGCCGGGATCGACGCCGTCGCCGGTCTTCAGCGCGGCCATGCGCGCGGCGAAGCGGGCGCTGAATTCCTCGACTGCGCCGCGCTGCACGTAGAAGCGATTGGCCGCCGTGCAGGCTTCGCCGCCGTTGCGCATCTTGGCGATCATGGCGCCTTCGACGGCGGCATCGATGTCCGCGTCGTCGAAGACCAGGAACGGCGCATTGCCGCCCAGCTCCATCGAGCAGCTGATGACGGAATCCGCCGCCTTGCGCAGCAGCACGCGGCCCACTTCCGTTGAACCGGTGAAGGAGAGCTTGCGCACGCGCGGATCATCCAGCACCGCGTTGGCGAACTCGCCAGCCGAGGAGGTCGTCAGTACGTTGACCACGCCCGCAGGCACGCCGGCTTCTTCCAGCAGGCGCATGACGGCGTAAGCGGTCAAGGGGGTCTCGGTCGCGGGTTTGAGGATGCAGGTGCAGCCGGCGGCCAGCGCGGGCGCGATCTTGCGGGTTGCCATGGCCGCGGGGAAGTTCCACGGGGTGACCAGCAGGGCGATGCCTATGGGCTGGTACTGCACGATGATGCGGCTGGCGCCGCCGGGCGATACGCTGATGTCGCCATTGATGCGCACCGCCTCCTCGGAAAACCATCGGAAGAACTCGGCGGCGTAGGCGACCTCGCCGCGCGCGTCCGTCAGCGCCTTGCCGTTCTCCTGGGAAATCAGATGTGCCAGATGGTCGGCGTCGCGGACCATCAGTTCATAGCACTTGCGCAGGATTTCGCCGCGCTGGCGCGCGGGTGTAGCTGCCCAGCCTGCGGCAGCGCGCGCCGCTGCGTCCACGGCCGCGGCGGCGTCTTCGAGCGTGGCGTCCGCCACGCTGGCGATTACCTGTTCGGTCGACGGGTCGTACACGTCGATGCGACGGCCCGAGGTGGAGGCGCGCCAGGCGCCGTCGATGTAAAGGTCTGTAGACAGCTTGTTGGCCTCGATGGTCATGCGTCAGCTCCGGATGTGGGTGGAAGGCGGGTTATCAAGATGCGCGAAACGAGCCGCGTCCCGCGTAGGCGGCGGCCACGATGGCGGCGATGCCGTCCTGGTCCAGCGGTCGCGGATTGTTCGTGACCAGGCGCGCGGCCAGCATGGACTGCGCGGCGATCCATTCGAGCTGGTCGGCGCGCACGCCCAGTCCAGCCAGCGTTGCAGGGATGCCGATGCGCGAGAACAGGTCGTAGACATGGCGCGGCGCGCGGGCGGCGAGGCGCGCGGGATCGGTTTCCGTGTCCCCCATCGCCATAGAGATGGCCGCATAGTCCGCGCTGCAGGCCGTTGCGTTGAAATCCATGACATAGGGCATCAGGGTCGCCACGCCTGCGCCGTGCGCCGTGTGCGTCAGCGCGCCGATCGGGTACTGGATGGCGTGGGCCGCCGCGGTGCCCGCCACGCCGAAGGCCAGGCCAGCGGCAAGCGCCGCGGCCATGACCTGGCCCCTGGCATGAAGGTCGGAGCCGTCGTCGACGGCGCGGGGCAGATAGGACGCGAGCGCGCGGATGGCAATCAGCGCCTGCTGGTCGCTGAAGGCGTTCTTGCCAACGAATACGCGGGTCTGCGCGATGTCGGCATCCGGACTGCGACGGACCGCGGTCAGGGCCTCGATGGCATGGGTCAAGGCGTCGGCGCCGGCGATGGCGGTCAGTCCCTTGGGGCAGGTCAGCGTCAGTTCAGGATCGCAGATGGCGGTGTGGGGAATCAGGTGCGGACTGGAGACGCCTACTTTCAGATCGCGGGCGCTATCGGCCAGCACGGCGACTGGCGTGACCTCGGAGCCCGTGCCCGATGTGGTGGGCAGCGCGATCACGGGTAGCACCGGGCCGGGCACCTTGTATTCACCGTAGTAATCGGAGGCCTTCCCGCCATGCGTCAGCAGCAGGCTGACGAGCTTGGCCATGTCCAGGCAACTGCCGCCACCCAGTCCGACGATTACCTCTGGCTGGAACGCGCCGTGCGCTGCCACGCATTCGTAGACGCCCTCGACGGGCAGGTCCGGCTGGGTGCGGTCGTACACCTGGACGCGCACGCCGGCGCTTTCCAGCGTGGCCAGCAGTTCGGACATTTCCGCCGTGGCGGCGAAGCGCTCGTCGGTGCAGATCAGCGCGCGCTGGCCCAGGGCGGCTGCGACGCGGCCCAGCGCAAGGCGCTGGCCGTTGCCGAACAGCACGGCGCGCGGTGCGCGCATGATTCCAAACAATTCATTCATTGTGGATCCTTGAAAGGGTGTCTGGGGAAATTCAGGCGGCGCATTGCGCCAGGTCGAGGATGCGGCGCCAGACCTCGTCGGCCAGTTCGATGCCTGCATCCAGCCGCAGGCGGCGTTCGGTGCGCGCCCGATCGCCTGGCACCGCGACGGGCCGCCCGGGCAGCAGGGCAGGGCAGGCGCGGATGTCATCCAGGTAGCTCGTGACGCGGCTGGCAATCCCGCCCGACCCGGCCTCGATCGCGATGAAGACGTCGCCCTTGTTGCATATCTCGCGGGAATCCAGCGTGCCCTTGACGGCGTTGCCCAGCGCGGATGCCGTCAGGCTGGCGACCAGCACTTCGAACGCCAGGCCCAGCGCGTAACCCTTGGCTTCACCGAAGGGGGCCAGTGCGCCCGCTTTGGCAGCTTCGGCATCCGTGGTGGGGTTGCCGGCGCCGTCGAGCGCCCAGCCCGGCTCGAGTGGCCGGCCATGGTTGGCGTAGTCGTGGATCTTGCCCATGGCGACCTGGCTGGTGGCCATGTCCAGCACGAACGGTTCGTCCGCGGTGGGTACGCCGATAGCGATCGGGTTGGTGCCGATCAGGGCTTGACGGCCGCCCCAGGGATGGACCAGGGCTTCGCTGGTCGACAGGGCCAAAAGGATCTGGCCTTCGCGCGCCGCGCTTTCCGCGTAGAGCGCCAGCATGCCGATATGGTTGTTGTTGCTGACCGCGGCGATGGCGATTCCGGTCTCGCGGGCGCGTTCGCGGATCTGCTCCAGGGCCGCCAGCGCGATCACCGGCCCCAGGCCGCGTTCGCCATCCATGTCCAGGAAAGCTGGGGAGCGCCAGACGGCCGTGCCGCGGGTTTTCGGGTCGGCCACGCCGTTGTGGATGCGTTCGATGATGCGCGGCAGGCGTAGCAGGCCGTGGGACGCGCGCCCGCGCAATTCGGCTTCAAGCAGCAGGTCGGTCTGCGTCGCGGCGTGGTCGGTCGGGGCCCCGGCCAGTTCCAGCGCGCGGATGCAAACCTGCCTTGCCTCCCCCATTTTTATCGTTGTCGTCATAGTGTCGTTAAGTTGTTAAATCCGATCGGATCTGAAATACGATCTGATTTATGCTAACCTCGTAACAAATTGGACGTCAACACATAGTTGGCAAATCGGGTGAAACAACCATGACGACACTCTCTCGCGGTTCCGCAGCCGTACCCTCGACCATGCCCGCGGCCGGCCAGCGCCTGGGCGAGCGCGTGCGGTCGTTGGGCGACGAGGTCTATGAAACGCTGCTGTCGCAGCTCATTTCCCTGAAGATCGCGCCCGGCATGCGCATCGCGGTCGATGCGCTGGTGCGTGAGCTAGGCGTATCGCAAACGCCGATACGCGCCGCGCTGATCCGGCTTGAAACCGAAGGGCTGGTCGTCAAGACGCATCACGTGGGATACAGCGCGGCGCCCATGCCTACGCGCAGGCGTTTCGAGCAGATGTACGAACTGCGCTTGCAGCTGGAGCCATTCGGTGCCGGGCTGGCGGCGCAACGCATGACGGACGCGTCACTGCAGGAACTGGCGGCGCTGTCTGCGGCAATGAGTGCCCCGAGCGCCGATGATGCGCGCGTGGCCTATGGCAAATTCGCCGTGCTGGACGCGCAGTTCCACTCCTGGATCGCGGAGCAGAGCGGCAATGAACTGCTTGCCGAAGCGCTGGCCCGGCTGTACGCGCATACCCATCTGTTCCGACTGCGCTTCCACTCGAGGGTCACGGAAGAAGCCGTGACCGAGCATGCACGCATCGTGCGGGCGCTGAGCGAGCGTGATGCCGATGGCGCTCAGGATGCCATGCGCGACCACATTCTCAGGTCGCGCGAGCGCATGGCGCCGTACTTCGAAATGTTGGATTAGCGCGCGGCCGGTGCAGCCGTATGCCCGCCCAGGCTGATGCCGTCCCGTATCTTGCGGAACGCGGGCAAGGCTGCCGGCATGTCCTCGGCAGTCGCGGTGCAGCGCATCGCGACGCGCAGCGTCGCGGTATCCAGCAAGGCGTTGTATTCCAGCAGGCGCGTGCCATCCGGTCCTGCGCCCGCGGGCGCGACATAGTCGATGCCCTTGGCGCCCTGCAACTCGAAGCCGCTGCGCTGCTCGGGCGATTCGCCCTGCGCGGCCAGGATCGCTTCGGCCGCAGCCATGCGCTCGGCGGCAGAGAGCGGCGCTTCGGCGCCGGGATGCGTCTTCAGCGATTTGCGCGGCGTGCTGAAGCCGACGCCGCACAGGTAGCCGGCCGCGCCCGCGGCTTGCGGCGCGCCGTTGGCGCGGACGATTTCGACCAGCACGTCGAATTCGTCGGATTTGCCGCTCTTCACGATCCGATAGGCAGCGGGCACGGTGACGCCGAATCCGCGCGTCCGGTCGGCGTAGCGGCGCTCGGCGTCGCTGGCGGGCTCCTCGATCATCTGGAACCGCACCGGCAGCATCAGGATTTCCCTGTCGGCCTGCATGTCGCTGGTGAAGGCGGGCAGCGGGCTGGCGCGCCGGACCATGCGGACCGCGGCCTTGTCGATGGCGACATACCCCGAGGAACTGGCGAGGTCCACCGCGTCGATCTTGCCGTCCCGCAGGACAGTGAGGCGCAGGCGCAGGCTTAGGGGACCGTCAAGTTCGTACGCTTCCCTGGGCATTTCCAGATGGCTTTGCAGTTTGCGCATTGCGCCAGTGGTCCATTCGGCCTGATTCGCAGGGGCGGCGGCGGAAACAGCCGCGGACGCGCAGAGGGCGATCGCTGCCATGGTGCAAGCGCGTATCGGCCAGTTCATGTGGGCAAGTCTCCTGATCGTAGGAACCCGCAAAGGCGGGCGCGTCGGCAGCATAACCCGCTGCTAGCGTGAGCAAGCAGCACCCAGGTCCAGGCTGCTGGCCAACAGATTGATGAACTCGCGCACCTTGGGCGATGAGCGCCGCGGCTGCGGGTACACGGCATACAGGTTTCGCTCCGCGGGCTGCCAATCCGGCAGCAGGGACATGAGACGGCCGTCGGCCAGGTCCTGCGCGACCAGATAAGCGGGCAGCAGTCCGATACCGGCGCCGTTCAGCGTTGCGTCGCGCAGGGTCAGGCTGTTGTTGCTGCGCAGGGGGCCGCTGACATGCACGGTTTGCTTCAGGTCGTCTCGCGTAAAGCGCCATTCGTTGTGGTTGGCGCCGCGCTTATAGATCAGGCACTGATGGCTGGCGAGATCCAGGATGTCCTTTGGGGTGCCCTGGCGTTTTAGATAGGTCGGCGCGGCGACCAGCGCCCTGGGCAGGGTGGCGATGGTCTGGGCGCCCGCCGCGAAATGCTTGGGGGTTGCGCCGATATACAGCGCGACGTCGATGTCTTCGTCCGCCGGGTCGAGATACTTGTCGTTGAGTGTCATTTCAACGGTGACCTCGGGAAAGATCGCGGTGAATTCCGTGATCAGGCGGCCCAGATCCGCTGCGCCGAAGGCGATCGGCGCGCGCACCTTCAGGATGCCCCGTGGCGTGGTCTGTACCTGCCCCGCGGTGCGTTCGGCTTCTTCCACATCTTCGAGGATGCGGGTGCATTTTTCGTAGTAGGTCTTGCCCGCATCGGTGAGCACGATGCGGCGAGTGGTGCGCGCAAGCAGCGGCGTGCCTATGTGGTCTTCCAGCGCAGAAACGTTCTTGCTCACCGAGGCGGTGGACATGTTCAAGCGCGTTGCAGCGATCGTAAAGCTTCCATGTTCGACGACCTTGCAGAAGACATTCATTGCGACCAGGCGATTCATATTCTTTCCCGCAACGAAACCGTTTATTTCCGGCGCGACCCTTTAATTGCGGGGTTTGGCGATGTCAATATCGCGGCTGATTATAGCGACGGAGACAGGCGTGGAACAGAAAAGAACAGACGCTTTGGTGCAGTCGCGAGGGGCGGGAAGGATGAGCAGGAATGCCTTCCTCCAATACGCGGGAATCAGTCCGATATCGACGCGGGAGTAGTAGGCATAAGCGGGGAATCCTGGCATTGGCGACGCAGGATCAGGATCTGCATGGCACCGAAGAAAACTATCTGGCAAAGCTGACCAACCTGTAGTCCGAGGCCGTTCGAACACCGGTTCGCGTGGCGCCGAGAGTTGCAGTGTCCTGGGGCTGGCCTATTGCCGGCCACGGCAAACATAACGATTTTCAAAGGGGGTGGTTCATGAAGTATGGAAAGCAATACGGGAAGTGTGGCAAGCAATTCAAGGTCCCGGCGATGTGCGCGGCATTGGCTGTCTATGCCGCGCACTCGCCTGCGGTGTTCGCGCAGTCCAGTCTCAAGTTTTACGGAATAGCGGATACGTATATCGAGTACAAGAGCAACAACATCGATAACAAGAAGCGCGGCGCGTCGGCGGGGCGATCGTCTTCGTCCGGCGGATCCTCGATGCGGATGGGCTCCGGCGGGTTGTCGGGTTCCCGTTGGGGTATGCAGGGAGTGGAGGACCTGGGTGGCGGGATGCAGGCTGTTTTCACGCTTGAAGGCGGCTTGAATACGCATACGGGAACCATGGCCGAGGAGGGACGGCCGTTCAACCGCCAGGCCTTCCTGGGTCTGAACAGCCCCTACGGCATGGTGACTTTGGGAAGGCAATACACCAGCATGTTCAGCCTGTTGTTCCCGATGGTGCCTCAGGCCTACGCGCCGGCCTACGAGCCTTCGGGGGCTCTCTTGGGTGGCGTGCGTCACGACAACTTGGTCAAATATCGTGTCGGGACGGGGGCGCTGTCGGCGCAGGCGCATTACCAGCTCGATGATGCGGCGGGCACGCGTTATCAGCGGTCGGCCTGGGGCGGGGGAGCGAGCTACCTGTCCGGCCTGTTTGGCCTGGCGGCAGTCTACGACGAGGCCGGCGGCGCAAAGCCGACAACCGCGTCGAACCGGCTGCGCAAGCTGGCCTTGAGCGCTTCCTACGCGCCGGATCCTTGGCACCTGACGGCGGGCTACCGCTGGGCGCAGGACAAGACGGCCCGAGGCAGCTTGAACCAGCGCGACGACATGTGGTGGATCGGAGTCGGGTACCGCCTTTCGCGGGTCCTGCAGGTCACTGCCGCGTTTTACTACGACGACGTGAAGGCCGATGCAGGGGGAGGAAATCCGCCGAATCCCAAACAGCATGTCTTGCAGCTGCTTTACAGCGGGCTGTCCAAGCGCACAGACCTGTATGCGGTCGGCGCCTATGCGCGTAACTCCGCGCTGAACTTTGCGCCGCTTGCCACGCTGCCCCCGGGCAAGGATAGCCAGGCCGCCCTGGCGCTGGGCATCCGGCACAAGTTCTGAGGGCATGGCGCGCCGTGGCGCTTCATGCCGGCTCAGGCCGCTCCCGACGCCAACTCATCGAACAGCAGATCGCCGCCCATCTGTCCGCCCTTGAGCATCAGTTCAATGCCGTCGGTCACAGGGTCATCGCTGCGCGTCAGGCTGACCGTCACGCCGGGCGCCAGCACGCAGCGGAACGCCAGGCCCCAGACGCCCAGGGCCAACGTCGCCTGGCTGGAGGTGTCGCCGCCGGCGATGCCGATGCGTGACAGGCGCGCGCCGGCTTGCGCGCTGGCGCGCACGATATCCGCCACCAGTTGACCGGTGGCGCGGGCGGTCGCGGCGGTCTGATGGGGTGCAAGGGGCTGGGCGGGCCGGTCGGTGTGCGCCAGCACGTTACGCCCCTGGGCCAGCGTGGCGGCGGCCAACTGGGCTTGTTGAGCGGCGTAGGCTGGGTCTTGCAAGAGCCGTTGCGCCTGCAGCGGCTGGAGCTGGTATTGCCGGCACGCGGCGATCTGCCTGGCCGTGACTGGAGACAGGCTGCCGGCGACCGCCAGCACGGGGCCCGAGGCCGGTTGCAGCGGCGCGGCTGCGGCGCTGCCGCCGCCGGCTGGCGTGGCACGGGCCAGCGCCTGCTGCACGCTGCTGGGGCCGACCGCCAGTAACGGCAGGCAGGACGCCGCGCGCCAGATGAGCCGGCCGATGATGGCCAGCTGTTCTTCGTCGACCAGGTCCAGCAGCAGCGGTCCGTCGGTGCTTTCGATGACCTGGTCGATCCAGTCGTCCAGCAGCGGCGCATCCGCCGCCCGCCGCAGCCGCGGGTAGGCCGTGTGCGGCAAGGAGCGGATGTCCGCCAAGCCTTGCGCCGCCAGGTGCAGGCGCAGGTCGGCTTCGTGCATGGGGGTGACGGGATGCGCGCTCATGACCGGATGGCGGTCGATGCGGTGGATCTCGGGCGCGGAGCCCGCGCGCGCGAACAGCTGGGCGAAGCTGCAATAGCGGCCGATGCTGGGCTGCCCGCCCACGATAGGCACCAGCGGGTTGGGCATGTGGCGGTGCAGTTCGCGCACGGCGGCGCCGATGCTGCCCACGTGCGGCGCGCTGTCGAAGGTGGAGCAGCATTTGTAATGCAGCACGCGCACGCCCGCACCCGCCATGTAGCGGCCCACGGCCTGCAGTTCGGCCTGCATTTCGGCTGGCGCCATGCCGCGCGCCGCGCCGGCGATGCCAATGGCGTCCAGCGGTCCGGCGCGGCGCAGCTGGTCCGGCGTCGGCACGCCCAGGAACAGCAGGCTGCGCAGGCCGGCGCGCGCGGTTTCGGCCAGCGTATCCGTGGCGCCGGTGAAGTCGTCGCCGTACCAGCCCAGCCGCGGCCGCGTTGCGTCTTGCGCGGCTGAACTCATGCGCGGCTGCCGAAGAACTCGATGGCGCGCCGCAGTTCCGGGGCGTTGCGCGCGTAGTCTTCCAGGCGCTCGCCGTCGCGCATGGCCTGCCAGGCCTGGCGGATGCTGAGCACGCCTGCGGCGGGTCCGTCCGGGTGGGCGAGGATGCCGCCGCCGGACATGAACAGCAGATCGTCGCTGCGCACGGCGGCCCAGGTGGCGGGCACGGTGCCAGCCCATTGGCCGGACGAAAACGCCGGCATGACGGGGTCATCGATCCCGGGAGTCAGCGAGGCCAGGCAGTCGCGCGCGGACTCGACGACTTCGGCGTCTTCCTGGGCGAACTTACCTTGCAGGCCGTGCACGTGCATATGGTCCACACCGGCCAGCCGCCATAGCGTCTGGTAAGCCTGGAAGCCCACGCCCAGCATGGGGTGGCGCGACAGCGCGCCGTAACCATTGCGGTGGCCGTGCAACGCCAGCGGGGTGCTGCGGCGCAAGGTCTGGATGGCCGAGTAGCCGCAATGGTTCAGGCTGGCCATGACGCAGGAGCCGCCTTCGCGTTCGATCAGGTCGGCGTGGCGGCGCATGGCGTCGGTCTCGTCGCTGATGTTGAACGCCACCATGACCTGCCGTCCGGTGCGCTCGCGGTGTGCGCGCACCACCGCCATGACGGCGGCGACGCGTTGCGCCAGCGGCGCGTGGGCGGGGTTGGCGCAGACCTCGTCGTCCTTGATGAAGTCCACGCCTGCATTGCACAGCTGCGCCGCCAGATGCGCGGTCTGCTCGGGCGACAGGCCGACGTTGGGCTTGATGATGGTGCCTACCAGCGGACCGTGCGCCACGCCGGTCAGTTGCCGCGTGCCGGCAATGCCCGCGCGCGGCATGTCGAACTGGGCGCGGTAGTTGGCCGGCAGTTCCATGCTTTCCAGGCGCAGCCCCGTGACTTCGCCCAGGTCGTACAGGTTGCCGCCTACCGTGGCTGCCAGCGTCGGCAGGTTGGCGCCGACGTTGGCGACGGGAAAGGCGATGCGCACGCGGGCGCGCTGGTAGCGGCCAGGCATGCCGCCCGGCTGCCGCGCCAGCCAGGCGTTGGGCAGGCTGGGCGCGGATGCGGACTCCAGGGGTTCGATGGACTCGATCCGCGCCCGGGCGCGGGCGCGCAGTTCGTCGGTTTCGCCCTGCACCCGCGTGAAGGTGCCGCAGGATTGCTCGCCAGCCATGATCTCCGCGACCTTGCCGGGGTCCAGCGGGGTTTCGATCAGGTAGGTGGCGGTAAACGATTGGGAATTCATGGCGGAGGTGGCAGGTAAGGGGATCAGATCCGGTTCAGATCGGGGAAGGGGCGCACGGGGTCCCTGCCGTCCCAATCCCGGGCGCTGTCGCGGATCAGGTCGAACAGGCGGCCCTTGGGACCGGCCACTTCGGACAGCTCGATCACGGTGCCGGGGTGGTACTCGGTGTCGAAGTAGATGAAGCGGCCTTTCTCGCCCACTTCGCCGCTCATCTTGGGCTTGAAGCCTTGCGCCAGCAGGCGCTCCAGGTCGGCGTCGTAGCTTTCGGTCCAATAGGCCACGTGCTGCAGCCCGGTGCGGCCGGCCTGCAGGAAGTCGCGGTACATGGAGGGCACGTCGTTGCGGGTCTGGATCAGCTCGACCTGCACGAAGCCGGAATTCGCCAGCGCCACCGAGTTGTGCGGTTCGTGGCGCTCGCCGTCGTACTGGTAGTTCACGATGGGCACGCGCGGGTTGTAGTACCAGGGCCCCACGCCCAGCGTGCTGCTCCAGTAGTCCATGGCGGCTTCGATGTCGTGGACCACATAACCGAGTTGGCGGATTTCGCCCAGGAAACGACTCATGATGGATTCTTTGCGGGAGAGGTTTGAGGATGTCGGGAGGATGCGGCCCGCTGCGGGCCGCGGACCTCACAGGAAACCGATGGAGAACCAGGGGAAGGCCGCGACGATCACCAGGCCCACCAGCAGCGCGGCGACGTAGCCCCAGATCGGGCCTATGCCTTCGTTGGGATCGACGCGGCTGATGGCGCAGGCGCCGTAGTAGCCCACGCCGAAGGGCGGCGCGAACAGGCCTATGCCCATGGCGAAGATCACGACCATGGCGTAGTGCACTTCGTGCACGCCGGCCTGCGCCGCGATCGGGAACAGCAGCGGGCCGAACAGCACGATAGCGGGTATGCCTTCCAGCACGCTGCCCAGGATGATGAAGGCTACGATGGAGACGGCCAGGAAGCCGTAGCTGCCGCCGGGCATGCCGGCCATCAGCTTGGCCAGGTCGCCGGAGAAGCCGGACTGCGTCAGCGCCCAGGCCATGGCGGTGGCGCAGCCCACGATCAGCATGATGGCGCCCGACAACGAGGCGGTCTCGATCAGCATGGGCTTCAAGCGGGCCCAGTCGAAGCGCCGGTAAATCAGCAGGCCGACCACTGCCGAATACACGATGCCGATGGTCGAGACCTCGGTGGCGGTGGCCACGCCTTCGACGACCGCGGCGCGGATTACGAAGGGCAGGGCCACGGCGGGCAGAGCGATGACGAAGAAGCGTCCGATCTCGCGGGCGCTGAAGCGCTGCGCCAGGCTCAGGTCTTCCTTGCGGTAGCGCCACCACACCACCGAGCACAAGGCCAGGCCCAGCACCACGGCCGGCAGCAGCCCGCCCGTGAAGAGCGCGGCGATGGACACGCCGGTCACCGAGCCTATGGTGATGAGCACGATGGACGGCGGAATGGTCTCGGTCTGCGCGCCGGTGGCCGACAGCAGCGCCACCAGGTCGCCGGGTTTGGCGCCGCGCTTCTGCATTTCCGGGAACAGCACGGGCGCGATGGCTGCCATGTCGGCGATCTTGGATCCCGAGATGCCGGACACCAGGTACATGGCGCCGATCAGCACATAGGACAGTCCGCCGCGCACGTGGCCCAGCAGGCTGGCGAGGAACTGGATCATGGCGCGCGCCATGCCGGTCATCTCGATCAGCGAACCCAGGAAGATGAAGAGCGGCACCGCCAGCAGCATCAAATGCGACATGCCCTCGTCCAGCCGGCCCACCATCACCACCATGGGCGTGTTGGTGGTCAGGGCCAGGTAGGAGAACGTGGCCAGCGCGAACGAAAAGGCAATGGGCACGCCCGAGAACACCGTGGCGGCGACGATGCCCACGAAGAAGATCAGCAGGTTCAGCTTGCCCAGCGTGGCGAAGAGGGGCTGCGCCACCCAGAACAGCGCGACCACCGCCGCGGCTCCCGCCAGCGCCGCCAGCATTTGCGGCGCGGTCTGGGTGCGCAGCAGGCGCAGCAGCGCCACCACCGCCATCAGTCCCATGCCCACCGGAATCGCGGCGGCGCGCCAGGCGTTGCTGAGTTCCAGCGCAGGCGTGACGATGAAGTGTTCTTCATGCGCGTATTCCACGGCAGGCGCCAGGATCAGCGCCAGGAATGCCAGCGACGCGGCCAGCGCCAGCGTTTCCAGCTGCGCGCGGCGCGCCGGGCTGACGTTGTTGACCAGCGCCGTCATCCGCATGTGTTCGCCGCGCCGCAGGGCGACCACCGCGCCCAGCATCGACAGCCACAGGAACAGGATGGACGCCAGCTCGTCGGACCAGACCAGCGGACTGTGGAAGGCGTAGCGCGCGACGACGCCCGCGAACAACACGGCGATCTCGATCAGCACGATGGCCGCGGCCACGTGTTCGACCACGCTGCCCAGCAGCGCGTCGAGCGCGCCGGCGGCGCGGCGCAAAGGGTGTGCCGGCAGCGCCTGCGGCGCCGCGTGGGGAGCGGACAGGGAGGACATGGTGCGTCCTCAGGCCAGCTTGCCGACGGCCTGCTCCAGCAGGGTCCAGGCCTCGTTGCCGAAGCGGCCCTGCCATTCCTTGTAGAAGCCGGCGGCGCGCAATTGCTCGCGGAAGCTGTCGGCCGACGGCTGGTTGAACAGCAGCCCCTTGCCCTCCAGGTCCGACTGCACCGAGGCGTTCAGCTTCTTGATGTCTTCGCGCTGGGCCAGGCCCGCCTCGTTGATGCCGCGCGCCACCACCGTCTTCAGGTCTTGCGGCAAGCCTTCCCACATGCGGCCGTTGGCGATGAACCAGTAGCCGTCCCAGATGTGGTTGGTGAGCGAGCAGTATTTCTGCACTTCGTACAGCTTGGCCACCTGGATGATGGGCAGCGGGTTTTCCTGCGCGTCCACCACCTTGGTCTGCAGCGACGAATAGACCTCGCTGAACTGCAGGCTGGCAGGGGCGGCGCCCAGGCCCTTGAACATCGAGATCGGCAGCGAGCTGACCGGCACACGGATCTTCAAGCCTTCCATGTCCGCCGCGGACTTGACCGGCGCCTTGCTGCTGGTGGTCTGGCGAAAGCCGTTGTCCCACATCTTTTCGAAGGCGTAGAGGCGGCGCTGTGCGATGGCGGCGCGCACGTGGGCGCCCAGCGCGCCGTCCATGGCGCTCCAGACCTGGTTGTAGTCCTTGAAGGCGAAGCCCACGGCATTGATCGCCGCCACCGGCACCAGGGTCGCGATGACCAGTGCGGAAGGGGTGAAGAAGTCGATGCCGCCCGAGCGCACCTGGGCCAGCATGTCGGTGTCCCCGCCCAACTGGTTGTTCGGGAAGATCTTGATGTCCACGCGGCCGTTGCTTTCCTTGAGAATGCGTTCGGCGGCTTCCTGGGCGCGGATGTTCAGCGGGTGCGTGACCGGCAGGTTGTTGCCGTACTTGAGCGTGTAGTCGGCGGCGCGGGCGATCAGCGGGAAGCCCGAGGTCAGGGCGACGGCGGGAACCGCGCAAAGGCGGCGCAGGGCGCTACGGCGTGTCAGCAGCTTCATGGTTGTCTCCATAATCTTGGTTATGATGTTTTTTGATGTGCCACAACAGCGCCAGTACCATGCGGCAGAGTGGACAATAGTGAATCGTTGCCAATATCGTCAAACCTGATTAATGATGGATTTTGATGTGAATCGCATGCCTCCCGAACGCAAGCTCGCGCGTCTGGCCGATGTGGCGGAGCGCGCAGGAGTGTCCACCGCCACGGCCGACCGGGTCCTGAACCGCAGGCCCGGCGTGCGCGCCAGCACCGCCCAGAAAGTCTTCAAGGCGGCCATCGAACTCGACTACCTGCCCGAACAGGAGGTCCGCGCGGCGGCCGCGCCCGAGCCCCTGCGGCTGGTGTTCCTGCTGCCGCGCGGCAGCAACCGCTACCTGCGCATGCTGGGCGATACCGTCAGCTATGCGCAGGAGCACTTCGGGCCGCTCAACGCCAGGTGCCAGGTCGAGTACGTGGAGAGCTTCAATCCGGACGCGCTGGCGCAGGCCCTGGCCAAGCACGGCAAGCGCGCCGACGGCATCGCCTTCATGGCGCTGGAACACCCGGCGGTGCGTGAGGCCGTCAACCTGCTGGCGCAGCAGGGCGTGCCTGCGGTGACGCTGATCTCCGATCTGGCCAACAGCGCCCGCGTGGCCTATGTGGGCCTGGACAACCGCGCGGCCGGGCGCACCGCGGGCTACCTGATCGCACGCTTTATCGGGTCGCGCGCGGCGCACGTGGCGCTGATCGCCGGGTCGCGCCACTACCGCGCCCACGAAGAGCGGGAAGGCGGCTTCCTGCAGCTGTACGCCGAACAGTTCCAGGCCATGCAGGTGGTGGACCTGCGCGAAGGCTACGACGACGCGCAGCGCAATTACGAACAGACCCGCCAGCTGCTGGAGCAGTATCCGCAGCTGGCCGGCATCTACAACATCGGCGGCGCGTCCGACGGCGTGGCGCGCGCGCTGAAGGAAGCCGGGCAGCAACACCGGGTGGTCTTCATCGGCCACGGCCTCACGCCCGACACCCGCGCGCTGCTGATCGACGGCACCATGGACGCCGTCATCACGCAAAGCCCGATGGAGGCGCTGATGAGCTGCGTGCGCATCTTCTGCAACCTGCGCGACAAGCGCAGTCCGATGAACGGGGTGGAGCTGGCGCGCAGCCAGGTGATCTTCCGGGAAAACCTGCCCTAGGCGGAAAAGTCGGGAGTAACCCTGACTGCGGGGGCGTTATGCAAACTATGCATAAGCCCGCCGGGCGCGGTCCCTATACTGCCTCGCATTCACTCTGACGGCGCGGCGGTTGCAATGGATCTACGTTGGTTCCAGGATTTCCTGACCTTGGCGGAATGCGGACAGTTCACCACGGCGGCTGAGCTGCGGCATGTATCGCAGTCGGCGTTCAGCCGCCGCATCCAGTCCCTGGAAACCTGGGCAGGCGCCGCGCTGATCGACCGCGGCTGCTTTCCCTTGCGTCTGACGGCGGCGGGCGAACAGTTCCGTTCCAACGCCGCCGAAATCGTGCGCAAGGTGGTGGATGCGCGCGGCGAGGCCGGCGTCACCGGCCATGACGGCGCGGTCCTCAGGGTGGCCATGCCCCATTGCCTGGCAACCTCGCACTTCCCGGGCTGGTGCGTGCGCTGGAAGGAAGAGAGCGGGGTCGAGTCGCTGCGCCTGCATGTGGGCAATGTGCATGATTCGGTCGAGTGGCTGGCGGCCGGCGTGGTGGA
Organism: Achromobacter sp. ACM04; assembly: GCF_014851465.1. Taxonomy (NCBI): domain Bacteria; kingdom Pseudomonadati; phylum Pseudomonadota; class Betaproteobacteria; order Burkholderiales; family Alcaligenaceae; genus Achromobacter; species Achromobacter sp. ACM04. The sequence continues at coordinate 1,742,164 of NZ_JACUZS010000001.1, read as the reverse complement.
CCTGCTGGTGTGCTTTCGCCACGCCGCGGAAGACATACAGCTGGATCCGCAAGCCTATATGCGGACCGGCATGGAGCCCGACTTCCTGCGACTGTTCCGCCCCGCCTCGATGCCGGTGGACGAGGCCGCACTGTACGACGCCGATTCTGCCGCGCGTTACCCCTATGTGTCGCACGCCCAGGGCGCCTATTTCCGGCGGCTGGTCGACCTGTCTTGCGGCGACCTCTTGCAACGCCCCGTCCTGCAGCGCGTCTGCGAAACCGATTTCGTGGACGGCGCCCGCACGCTGGTCAGCGCCGGCGTGGGTTTGGCGTGGCTGCCCGAGTCCAGCGCCCGGGTGTCGGTGGACGCGGGAGAGATCGTGGCGATCAAGGACCGGCGCTGCGCCGTCCCGATGCAGATCTGCATGTATGCGCGCCGCCAGGGACCAGCCCAAGAGCCGGTGGAGCGCGTGTTCAACCTCTATACCCAACGTTGACTGGCCGCGCCCGAAGCTCCCGCCACGGCAGGGAGACGGGCGCGCTCGGCGGCGAGTCCTGCGCAGCACCCCACAAGTACATGAATCCCAAGGAGAAAAGCATGGCACTTTCCATCAAGGCATTGATCGCGGCATTGACGGTTGCAATGGCAGGCCCCGTCGCGGCCCAGCAGCTGGACGGCACGCTGAAGAAGGTCGCGGACACCGGCGCGATCACCATCGGCCATCGCGAGACCTCGATTCCGTTTTCCTACTACGACGGCAACCAGAAGCCTGTCGGCTACTCGATCGACATCTGCAATCGCATCGTCAGCGCGGTGCAGGCCCGTCTGAAGCGCAGCGACATCCAGGTGAAGTATCTGCCCGTCACCTCCGCCACGCGCATTCCGCTGATGGGCAACGGCACCATAGACCTGGAATGCGCCTCGACTTCCAACACCCTGGACCGCCAGCAGCAGGTGGCGTTCTCGGTCACGACCTTCGTCACCGGCAACCGGTTCCTCAGCCAGAAGTCCTCCAAGTTGCGCAGCGTCGACGATCTGAAGGGCAAGGTCGTGGCCTCTACCTCCGGGACCGCGAACATCCGCCAGATCAACGAGCTGAACGAAAAGCGCGGGCTGGGCATGAGGATCGTGCCCGTGAAGGAACACGCGGAAGGCTTTCTGATGGTCGAGACCGGCCGCGCCGCCGCTTTCGTCATGGACGACATCCTGCTCTACGGCTTGATCGCCAACGCCAAGCAGCCGGACCGCTACGAGGTGTCCGACGAGTCTCTGTCGATCGAACCCTACGCCATCATGCTGCGCCGCGACGATCCGCAGTTCAAGGCGCTGGTGGACGACACCATCAAGGCCCTTTATGCCAGCGGCGAGTTCCAGGCGCTGTATGACCGCTGGTACCGCAGCCCGCTGCCGCCCAAGGGCATCAACCTGAACGTGGCGATGAGCGAGGCGCTCAAGCGCGTGGTCGCCACGCCCACCGATTCGGGCGATCCCGCCGCCTACCGCTAGGCCCGGAACCTGCCGCAATACGCCGATGCGCGGCCCCGCCCCGGGGGCCGGGACCGCGCTCGGCCTGATCATCGAGAAAAGCATGGCATATCAATGGAATTGGGGCGTGCTGCTGGCCCCGTCGCCCGATGGCGGGCAAACCTATCTGCAAACCCTGCTGGACGGGTTGAGCGTGACGGTCAAGACCGCGGCGCTGGCGTGGCTGATCGCGCTGGCGCTGGGCCTGGCGGTTGGCGTGGCGCGCACGCTGCCTTACCGCGGGGTGCGCGCGGCGGGGGCCGTCTATGTGGAAGTGTTCCGGAACATCCCGCTGATCGTGCAGATGTTCCTGTGGTACTTCGTCTTGCCGGAGCTGCTGCCTGCCGCGGCCGGAGACTGGATCAAGCAGTTGCCCGACGCGTCCTTCTACACGGCGGCGCTGGCCATCGGCATGTACATGTCGGCGCGCATCGGCGAACAGCTGCGCGCCGGGATCGAGGCCCTGCCCAAAGGGCAGCGCAACGCGGGCCTGGCGCTGGGACTGACCTTGCCCCAGCTGTACTGGCACGTGCTGTTGCCGAATGCGCTGCGCACGGTCCTGCCCACCATGACTTCGGATTGCCTGAACACCATCAAGAACACTTCGGTGGCGCTGACCATCGGGCTGGCGGAACTGACCGCCCAGGCCCATGCGATGCAGGAGTTTTCGTTCCAGGTGTTCGAGGCGTTCCTGACCGCGACCATGGCGTATCTGGCGCTCAACCTGATTGTGATCGTGGTGATGCGGGCGCTCGAATACAAGTTGCGCATTCCGGGGCGCGCAGTCGGCGGGCGTGCGGCGAAAGGGGGCAGGGCATGACGGATTTCGACCTGCAAGCCATCGTCGATGCGCTGCCGTACCTGATCCTGTCGGGCCTGCGCTTTACCCTGCTGCTGACCTTCACGTCGACCGTGGGCGGCCTGCTGCTGGGCACCTTGCTGGCGATTGCGCGGCTGTACGGCGGCCGTCTGCTGGCCTGGCCCGCCACGGTGTATGTGAACCTGTTCCGCTCGCTGCCGCTGGTGCTGGTGATCTTCCTGATCTATTTCATCCTGCCTTACGCATTGCAGGCGGCTACGGGGGCTGAGCGGCCCATCGCGCTGGGCGCCATGGGGTCGGCCTTCATTACCTTCATCCTGTTCGAGGCCGCGTATTTCTCCGAGATCATCCGGGCAGGCGTGGGCAGCGTGGGGCACGGCCAGTATGCGGCGGGCAGCGCCCTGGGCCTTACCCACGGACAGGTGCTGCGCAAGGTGATCCTGCCGCAGGCGTTCCGCAACATGCTGCCGGTGCTGCTGACGCAGGTGATCGTCATCTTCCAGGAAACGGCGCTGGTCTATGTCCTGTCGCTCACGGATTTCCTTGGGGCCGCGACCAAGATCGCGCAGCGCGACAACCGCCTGGTGGAGATGTACATGCTGGTGGCGCTGGTGTTTTTCGTGATCTCGTTCACCGCTTCGCGCGGCGTGCGGGCGCTGCGCGCCCGGATCGGGGCCTGAAGCTGTTTCCATGAGGAGTCTACATACATGATCGAGATCGAACAGGTCGGCAAGCGCTACGGCGATCTGCCGGTGCTCAAGCAATGTTCGCTGCGCGTGCGGCGCGGCGAGGTCGTGGTGGTCTGCGGGCCGTCCGGGTCGGGCAAGTCCACGCTGATCAAATGCGTGAACCGGCTGGAACCCTTCGATGCGGGCCGCATCGTGGTCGACGGCACCGACGTCGGCGCGCCCGGCACGGACCTGCCCAAGCTGCGCGCCCGCGTCGGCATGGTGTTCCAGCATTTCGAGCTGTTCCCGCATCTGACGGTGCTGGAGAACGTCTGCCTGGGGCTGGTCAGCGTGCTGGGCCGCAGCCGCGCGCAGGCTTTGGAGAAGGCGGCCGCGCTATTGGAGCGCGTCGGCGTGGCGGCGCATGGCGGCAAGCATCCGGGACAGCTTTCGGGCGGCCAGCAGCAGCGGGTCGCGATTGCGCGGGCGCTGGCCATGGACCCGGTGGTGATGCTGTTCGACGAGCCGACTTCGGCGCTGGATCCGGAAATGATCGGCGAAGTGCTGGACGTGATGACGGGGCTGGCGCGCGACGGCATGACCATGATGGTCGTCACGCACGAAATGGGATTCGCGCGCCGCGTCGCCGACCGCGTCGTGTTCATGGAGTCCGGAGAGATCGTCGACGACGCCAGCGCCGAGGCGTTCTTCGGCAACGCCGCGTCGGCGCGCTCGCGCGCCTTCCTGTCCCGCATCATCAGCCACTGATTTCCCTTACCCACAAGAACTTCCATGTCCTCCATTTTCCATATCAACGGCAGTCTTGTTCCGGCCGAGCAGGCCGTCATCCCGGCGCTGGACCGGGGCTTTCTTTTTGGCGACGGCGTCTATGAGGTGATCGCGGTGATCGACGGCCTGCTGCTGGAGTTCGAGCGGCACGCCGCCCGCCTGGCGCGCAGCCTGGCCGAAGTCGGCATCCGCAATCCGCTGCCACGCGACACGCTGCTGGCGCGTTGCCGCGAACTGGTGCTGCGCAACGGCTTGCGCGAAGGGTCCGTCTATGTGCAGGTGACGCGCGGCGCGGACAGCAAGCGCGACTTCGCTTTTCCCGCCGACGTCGAGCCCACCGTGATGATGTACGTCAGCCAGAAGTCCTTGCGCGTGAATCCGCTGGCGGAATCTGGCGTGCGGGTGGCAAGCGTGCCGGACATGCGCTGGCAGCGGCGCGACATCAAGAGCGTGTCGCTGATCGCCCAGGTGCTGGCCAAGCAGGCCGCGCAGGGCGCGGGCGCGTTCGAGGCGTTGATGGTCGATGCCGACGGCGTGGTGACGGAAGGCTCGTCGTCGAGCGCGCTGCTGGTGGATGCGCAAGGACGGATCGTGGTGCGGCCCTTGTCGCGCGAGATACTGCCGGGCTGCACGCGCGCCGCGGTGCTGGCGTTGGCCGCCAAGCGCGGGGTGGCGGTGGAAGAACGCAAGTTCACGCTGGACGAATGCCGGCGGGCGACGGAGCTGGTGTTGACGTCGGCATTGCACTTCGTGCTGCCGGTCATCGAGCTGGACGGCCAGCCCATCGGCACGGGCCGGCCCGGACCCGTGTGCCGCGAGCTGCGGCAGCTGTACATGGAGTACGCGCTGGCCTCGGCGCTATAGCGGCGCGCGAGCCATGGCGGGCGTATGATTCCGCATAAGGGCTCGCACCCCGTCCGGCAATGGCCGGCACGCCATTGCCTACCTCATCGTATGGTTGCTCTACATCGGCCGCCCGGGCCATTCCGCGGGCGGCCGTGAAGGCGTTGCGCCATGGATCGCTTCCCGTCCGCTGTCCGCGTGGATGGCCCGGACCGGCCCAAGCCAGGCATCAAGGTCCGGTCACCGGCGCGTCACCACGATCTCCAGGTATTCGCTGGGTACGACCATCGTGCCATCGCCAGAGCGGTTATACCGGTCTATTTGCACCATGAGGTCGCTGGTCAGCGTGGCTTGCGCCGCCGGGTCCAATGCGCCGAACGCCTTGAGCAGGGGGCCGTAGTAGGTCTTGAAGACCTGCAGCCAGTGTTCCGGGGAGCGGTAGCGGAACACGAAGTGGCGGGGCTCGGCCTGGATCGACGAGGCATGCGGACCGAACATTTCGTCGATGCGCGCCCGGGTGCCCCACAGCGCCGGCGACTTGACCCCGGCGGGCGGCGGCAGATGCTTGCCGATGGTCTTGAAGACCTGGCCGATGAAACCGTCAGGCGTCCAGTTGGCCAGGCCGATCTTGCCGCCAGCGCGGCAGACGCGGACCATTTCGGCGGCCGCCTGGTCCTGGTCGGGGGTGAACATCACCCCGAAGGTCGAGACGACCGCGTCGAATCCGCCATCCGGGAACGGCAGGGCCTCGGCGTCGGCTTCCTGGAATTCGATCTTCAAGTGCTCGGCGGCGGCGCGTTCGCGGCCGCGTCCCAGCAGCGCGGGCACATAGTCGGTCGAAACGACATCGCACCAGCGGCGGGCGGCGGCCAGCGAGGCATTGCCGTTGCCGGCGGCGACATCAAGCACCTTCTGTCCGGCGCGGACGTCCAGCGATTCGCACAGCTGTTCTCCTACGATCTGCAGCGTGGTGCCGACTACGGCATAGTCCCCGGAAGCCCAGGTGCCCTGCTGGCGTGTCTTCAAGGCGGCCAGGTCGGGCTGCGCGGAATCGCGCACGGGGCTGGTGGCGAGAGAGGAAATGGACATGGTCTGTCTCCGTTAAGGCTCTGTGTATGCGGCAGTGCGCGATGCGGGCCTGCCGGGGAACCGCAACCGGCGCCGCGCGGGTTTGCGTGTGCCGTGCTTCCCGGAATCCAAGTTAAGAGCGGGCCATGGAGGCGGGCGTGGTAGCCGGCGTGGAATCGGCCGAGGGTTCGGCCGGCCCCGCGCAGCCGTCCGGTTCCGTCCCCGGCGGCGAGGTCCGGTTGCGCCTGCTCGGACCCATGGCGATCAGCCGGGCGGGCACGGCCCTGGCGCTGCCGCCGTCGCGCAAGCTGCGCGCGCTCATTGCCTATCTGGCGTTGGCCCCGCATCCCGTGCAACGCGCGCATCTGTGCGAACTGCTGTGGGACGTTCCGAACGATCCGCGCGGCGAGCTGCGCTGGTGTCTCAGCAAGGCCAGGACTCTGCTGGACGAGCCCGGCCGGCGCAGGGTGGAGACCGTGCAGGACACGGTGAGGCTGGACCTCGTCGACTGCCACGTCGACGCCATCGAAATCGGCAGCGCGATGCAGCAGGGCATCGCCCAGCTGGACTGCGGGCGGCTGCAAGCGCTGGCCGCGCTGTTTTCGGGCGATTTCATCGAGGGGCTGGAGATCGACCGCAACCCCTTTTTCAACAACTGGCTGACCGCGCAGCGCCGGCGTTTGAGGGCCTGCCATGCCGCGGTCCTGGAACATCTGGCGGCCAGCCTTCCGGCAGGGTCGGGCGATACCTTCGCCTGCCTGGACAAGTGGCTGCAGCTCGCGCCCTTCGACCGGCGTGCGCATGAGCTGCTGCTGGGCTTGCTGGCGCGGCGCGGTCAATGGCGCGAAGGCGAGGAGCATCTGGCCGCGGCGGTCCGCGCCTTCGAGGCGGACGGGCTGGACTGGCGGCCCTTGCGCGATACGTGGCGGAATCTGAGGGGGCGGGCAAGCGAGACGCTGCGGCTCGAGGCGGCGCCAGGAGCGGCGTCAGAGGCGGCGTCCGCGGAGCGCGCGGGCCGCGCGTCGATCGCGGTGATGCCCTTCGTGGACCGCTCGGCGCAGGCCGGCGTGCGCGGCGGGCTGGCCGATGGCCTGGCCTATGACATCATCACCCGGCTGGCCAAGCTGCGCAGCCTGTTCGTCATAGCGCAAGGCACGGTGTTCGCGCTGGACCAGCGCAACGTGGGACCCGACGAGGCCGGCCGCACGCTCAATGTGGACTATGTCGTGAGCGGGTGGCTGCAGCGTCGGCAAGACCGCATCGCCGTAGCCGTTGAACTCATAGAAGCCCGGACCGCGCGCATCGTGTGGGCGGACGTCTACGACCGGCAGCTGGACGATGCCCTGTTGGCCCTGGACGAAATCGGCAACCGGATCGTGGCCGCCATCGACATCGAAATCGAGGCCGCCGAGCGCAACCGGGCCATTCTGAAGCCGCCGAACTCCCTGGACGCCTGGCAGGCCCATCACCGCGGCCTGTGGCATATGTACCGCTTCAACCGCGCCGACAACGAGCAGGCGCGGCACTTTTTCGAGATGGCCTTGAGGCTCGATCCGACGTTCTCGCGGGCCTACGCGGGCTTGTCATTCACCCATTGGCAGGACGCGTTCCAGCGTTGGGGCGAGCAGGCGCCGGCCATCGACATGGCGTTCGAAGCCGCCGGCCAGGGCCTGATCGCCGATGACCGCGACCCGGCGGCGCATTGGGCCATGGGCCGGGCGCTATGGCTGCGCGGCAGCCAGGATCAATCGCTGGCCGAGTTGACGCGCGCCGTGGATTTGAGCCCGAATTTCGCCCTGGCGCACTACACCCTGGGCTTCGTCCATTGCCAGTCGGGCGACGCCGAGGCCGCGATAGGCTCGTCCGACCATTCTCGCGACCTGAGCCCGTACGACCCGCTGCTGTTCGGCATGCTGGCCGTGCGCGCATTGGCGTTGGTACGCCTGGGCCGGTTCGAGGAAGCCGCCGGCTGGGCGCTGAAGGCGGCGGCCCGCCCCAACGCCCATGTGCACATCCTGGCGATCGCGGCCTGCTGCCTGGCGATAGCCGGCAAGGACGATGAGACCGCCGGCCTGCTGGCCGCGATCCGCAAGACGCATCCCTCATACTGCGTGGACGACTTCCTGGCGGCCTTCCGCCTGGCCGGAGATGCCGAGGCGCTGTTCAGGACGGGCGCCCGGCGCATCGGGCTGGGCTGAGCCGGCGGCGTTGCGTTTCAGGCGATCTCCACCGCATCGCCGTTCAAGCGCGCCCGCCAGGTCCGCAGCCGTTGCTCCGGGTACTGCACGCACGCGCCGTCGGCGAGCCGGAAGTGTTGCTTGTAGAGCGGCGAGGCCACGACGAGTTCGCCGCCTACGTGGCCGACGATGCCGCGGCCGATGACGTTGGCGCCGGACTTGGGGTCGCGGTTATCGATCGCATAAACGCCGTCGCCCGCGGCTTGCGGCACGTAGAACAAGGCGATCTGCGCGCCATCCACCAGCGCCACCACGCCGGAATTTGACACCAGATCCTGGCGCCGGCATACCGGTCGCCAGTCTTGGGGTTCGTGGATCAGGGCGTCCATCAGGCAATCTCCTCGGTAATGGCGATGACGCGCGCGGGAGCGGGTCGGGGCTGGCCGCGTTCCTGCACGAACCGGATGCCGGGGTCGGCGCTGGCGTCATTGACGAAGGTGCGGAAGCGCTTGAGCTTTTCCGGATCGTTCAGCGCGTTGGCCCATTCGCATTCGTAGCGGTCGACCACCAGCTGCATCTGCGCTTCCAGCTCCGCGCACAGGCCCAGGCTGTCCTCCAGCACCACCTGCTTCAGGTAGTCCAGGCCGCCCTCCAGCGATTCGCGCCAGACCGAGGTGCGCTGCAGCTTGTCGGCGGTGCGGATGTAGAACATCAAGAGGCGGTCTATGGTGCGGATGAGGGCGGCGTCGTCCAGGTCGGTGGCGAACAGCTCCGCGTGCCGCGGGCGCATGCCGCCGTTGCCGCAGACGTAAAGGTTCCAGCCGTTTTCGGTGGCGATGACGCCGATGTCCTTGCTTTGCGCCTCGGCGCATTCGCGGGTGCAGCCGGATACTGCGAACTTCAGCTTGTGCGGCGAGCGCAGGCCCTTGTAGCGGTGTTCGATGTCCAGCGCCATCTTGACGCTGTCCTGCACGCCATAGCGGCACCAGGTGCTGCCCACGCAGGACTTCACCGTGCGGGTGGACTTGCCGTAGGCATGGCCGGTCTCGAACCCGGCGGCGATCAGTTCCGCCCAGATTTCCGGCAGCTCGTGCAGTTGCGCGCCGAACAGGTCGATGCGCTGGCCGCCGGTGATCTTGGTGTACAGCTGGTACTTCTTGGCGACCGCGCCGATGGCGATCAGGCCGTCGGGCGTGATCTCGCCCGCGGGTATGCGCGGCACCACCGAATAGGTGCCGTTCTTCTGCATGTTGGCCATGAAGGTGTCGTTGGTGTCCTGCAGCGGCACCAGATGGGGATCCTGGATCGGGCGGTTCCAGCACGAGGCCAGGATGGAGCCCACCGCGGGTTTGCAGATGTCGCAACCCTGCTGGCCGCGCCCGTGGCTGGCCAGGAGCTCGTCGAAGGATTCGATGCCGTTGACGCGCACGATGGCGTACAGCTCCTGGCGCGTGTGGGGAAAGTGTTCGCACAGGCTCTTGTCCACGGCCACGCCGCGGCTGGCCAGTTCGTGTTCGACCACCTGCTTGAGCAGGCTGGCGCAGCCGCCGCAGCCGGAAGCCGCCTTGGTGCAGCCCTTGACCGCGGCCAGGTCGGCACAGCCGCCGTCGATCGCGGCGCAGACCGCGCCCTTGCTCACGTTATGGCAGGAACAGATGGTGGCGGCGGCGGGCAGCGCATCCACGCCCAGGAGCGGCGCACCCTGGCCCTGCGGCAGGATCAGGCTGGCCGGGTCCGCGGGCGGCGCGATGCCGTTCTGCACGTATTGCAGCAGCGTGTCGTAGTAGCTGTTGTCGCCCACCAGCACCGCGCCCAGCACGCGCTTGCCGTCGGCGGACACCACCAGGCGGCGGTAGCCGGCGCCGGCTTCGTCGATGTAGCGGTAGCTGCGCGCGCCGGGTGTGGCGCCGTGGGCGTCGCCGATCGAGCCCACGTCCACGCCCAGCAGCTTGAGCTTGGTGGACATGTCGGCGCCGCTGAATGCCTGCAGGCCGTTGCCGCACAGCGCCGCCGCCACCGTGCGCGCCATCTGGTAGCCGGGCGCCACCAGCCCGAACACGCTGCCGTTCCAGGCCGCGCATTCGCCGATGGCGTAGATGTGCTCATCGCTGCTGCGGCACTGATCGTCGATGGCCACGCCGCCGCGCTCGGCCAGCGTCAGCCCGGCCTTGCGCGCCAGCGTCACCTGCGGCCGGATGCCGGCCGAAAACACGATCAGGTCGGTTTCCAGCGGCGCGCCTTCGGCAAAGCGCATGCGGTAGCGGTACTGCGTGCCGGGCTTGATGTCCTGGGTGGCGCGCGACAGGTGCACGCCCACGCCCAGCGCCTCGATGCGCGCCTTGAGCGCCGCGCCGCCTTGCTCGTCCAGTTGCACCGGCATCAGGCGCGGCGCGAATTCGACCACGTGCGCCTCCAGCTTCAGCGACTTCAGCGCATGGGCGGCTTCCAGCCCCAGCAGGCCGCCGCCCACCACCACGCCGCGGCGCGCGCCGTGCGCAGCCGCGCGGATCAGGTCCAGGTCGTCGAGCGTGCGGTACACCAGGCGCGATGCGCCTTCCGCGCCCGTGATCGGCGGCACGAAGGGGTAGGAGCCCGTCGCAAGTATCAGTTTGTCGTAGGCGCCGCGGCCGCGCGCGGTCACGATCTCGCGCCGGCGGCGGTCGATCTCCAGCACCGGCGTGCCCAGGTGCAGGGTCACGCCTTCCTGTTGATACAGCGCCGCGTCGCCCAGCGCCATCGATTCGGCGTCGCGTCCGTTCAGGTATTCGGACAGGTGCACGCGGTCGTAGGCGCGGCGGCTTTCTTCGCCGTAGACGTGGATGCGGTAGCGCGCAAGCGCGCCGCCGGCGATGAGTTGTTCGACGCAATGGTGGCCCACCATGCCGTTGCCGATGACGACGAGGGTCTGCAGAGAATCGGATGAGGCCGCTACTTTCATGGGATGTCCCCGTGGGCTTGGGTATTCGGGTTTCAGAAAACGCAAAGGCGCCCTGGACCTTGCGGTCGGGGCGCCATTGCCGTTACTGCTCTAGTTGTCTCGCCGGCCTTGCGGCCCGCGTATGAATCATCAAGCAAAGTCCATGCCAGGGATGCCGGCGGTCAGCGGCGCGAGTGGGCGCGCCGGGCGCTTCATAGGGAAAGCGGCCCCAGGATCGCTTTTGCGGCCGCGTCGCGCGTCGCACCGCCCCGGTCGGCGTGCATCAAGGCGGTGCATATTCCTGTGCGGCGCCGCACCCGTTTGGCGCAGCGCAGCGGTCTAGGCAAACGCCGCCTGGACGGCGGCGAAGGCAGCGGCGACCAGGGGATCGCTGCGGCGGGAGGCCTGGGTGATGAAGGCGAGTTCGGCCTGGATCGCCAGGCCCTTGACCAGCACCAGCCCGCTGGCCTGGGATTCGCGCAGCGCGACGGAGTCGCGCGCCAGCGACAGGCCCACGCCCGAGCGCACCAGGTCCAGCATCGACGCTTCCTGGTCCACTTCGGCCACGGCGTTGGGCGCGACGCCCAGCGCGTCGAACTTGTCCGACAGCAGCCGGTGGTGCACCGAATCCGGCGGCGTCCAGATCCAGGGCAGGGCGGCGATCGCGGCCCAGTCGCGGCCGGCCACCTGCGCGCCCCAGCCCTTGGGAGCCACGACGAAATAGGCGAAGGAGGCGAGCGGCATTGCTTCAAGCCCGGCGGGCGCCGCGTCACATCCTTGCGGGCCGAGGGAAAAACCCACGTCCAGTTCGCCCGCGCGTACCTGTTTCGCCACCGATCCGGACATGCCGTGGCGCAGGGTGGGGCGGATCTTGGGATAGTGCTCCACCAGGTATTGCAGCGTGGCGCCCAGGCGCAGGAATTCCGCATCGAGGATGGTGCCAATGCGCAGATCGCCCTGGACGGTGTCGCGCAGGGCGCCCAGGGCGCGCTGGAAGTCGTCCAGCGCGTCCAGGATGCGCTGCGCCGAAGGCAGCAGCGCGCGGCCGTCGGCGTTGGGCGCCAAGCCTTGGGCGGTGCGCGAGAACAAGGTCAGGTCCAGCGATTCCTGGAAGTTCTTCAACTGCAGGCTGAGCGCGGGCTGGGTCAGGTGCAGATGCTCGGCCGCGCGCGTCAGGTTGCCCTCACGGGCCACGGCGGCAAAAGTGCGGATGTGCTTCAGGTCCATGGGGCGATTCCCGGAGTAGGCGGCGAGCAAAAGGGGCTGAGCATTATTTAAGTTGCTTATAAACCGTTTTTCAACAATTCATTGGACAGTTCCACTCGGCTGCGCGAGAGTCACGGTAGATGCCCGGCGCGCAAGGTCGCCAGAGCCGGGTCGGCTCACCCAGTCCGCAGGCGTACCGCCCCGGCAAGAAGATAAGAAGAGCTTATGGAGACATACGACTACATCATCGTTGGCGCGGGCTCGGCCGGCTGCGTGCTGGCCAACCGCCTGAGCCGCGACCCTGCCGTGCAGGTGCTGCTGCTGGAAGCCGGTGGCCGCGACAACTACCACTGGATCCATATCCCCGTGGGCTACCTGCATTGCATCGGCAATCCCAGGACGGACTGGATGTACCGCACCGCGGCGGAAGCCGGTCTGGGCGGCCGTTCCCTGATCTACCCGCGCGGCCGCGTGCTGGGCGGCAGTTCATCGATCAACGGCATGATCTACATGCGCGGCCAGCGCCAGGACTACGAGGACTGGGCCGAACTGTCCGGCGACCCCGCCTGGGGCTGGGACCAGGTGCTGCCGGTGTTCAAGCGCAGCGAGGACTATCACCGCGGCGCGGACGAATTCCATGGCGCAGGCGGCGAATGGCGCGTGGAATCGCAGCGCCTGCGCTGGGACATCCTGGAAGCCTTTGCCGGCGCGGCCGAGCAGGAGGGCATTCCGCGCGTGCAGGATTTCAACCGCGGCGACAATTTCGGCTGCGGCTATTTCGAAGTGAACCAGCGCGGCGGCTGGCGCTGGAATACCGCCAAGGCATTCCTGCGGCCGGTGCAAAAGCGTCCGAACCTGCGCGTGATGACGGGCGCCCATGCCGAGCAACTGGTGTTCGAGGGCAAGCGCTGCGTCGGCGTGCAGCTGCGCCGCAACGGCCAGAGCGCTACCGTACGCGCGCGCCGCGAGGTGGTGCTGGCGGCTGGCGCGGTCAACACGCCGCACCTGCTGGAACTCTCCGGCGTGGGCGAGCCCGCACGCCTGCGCGAAAGCGGCATCGCCTTGCAGCACGCCTTGCCGGGCGTGGGCGAGAACCTGCAGGATCATCTGCAACTGCGCGTCATCATCCAGGTGCAGGGCGTGAAGACGCTGAACCGCATCGCCTCCACCTGGTTGGGCAAGGCCGGCATCGGCCTGGAGTACCTGCTCAAGCGCAGCGGCCCGATGAGCATGGCGCCGTCGCAGTTGGGCGCGTTTGCCAAGTCGGATCCGAACCAAGCGCGCGCCAACGTGGAATTCCACGTGCAGCCGCTGTCGCTGGGCGCGTTTGGCGAACCGCTGCATGGCTTTGACGCCTTCACCGCCAGCGTGTGCAATCTGCGGCCGACCTCGCGCGGCAGCGTGCATGCGCAGGGGCCGCAGGGCGCGCCGGCCATCACGCCCAGGTATCTGAGCACCGAGGAAGACCTGCGCGTGGCGGCGGACTCGATCCGCCTGGTGCGGCGGATCGCGGCGGCGCCGGCCTTGCAGCGTTACCAGCCGCAGGAGTGGCTGCCGGGACCTGCGTTTCAGACGGACACCGAGTTGCGGGAAGCGGCCGGCAAGATCGGCACCACCATCTTCCATCCGGTAGGGACCTGCGCGATGGGACGCGATGCGGACGGCGGGGCGGTGGTGGACGCGAGGCTGCGCGTCCATGGCCTGGAGGGCCTGCGTGTGGCCGACGCCTCGGTGATGCCTTTGATCACGTCGGGCAACACCAATTCGCCGACCATCATGATCGCGGAGCGGGCCGCCGACATGATCCGCGAGGACGCTGCAGGGCGCTGAATCTACCGTGGGCGCGGCAGAAAAGAAAGCCGCCCTTAAAGGGCGGCTTTCTGGCGATGGCGTCACCGCGTTCAGCGCAGCGAACGGTACATTTCCTGGCGTTGCGGGTGGGTCAGCATCACTTGCCAGAGCTGGCCCTCGCGCGAGCGGAAAAAGCCCGCGCAGCACATCAGGTAGTACTTCCACATGCGGTAGAAGCGGTTGCCGTAGCGCGATTCCAGTCCGGGCCAGGCGCGTTCGAAGTTGTCCCACCACGCCATCAGGGTACGGTCGTAATCGGCGCCGAAGTTGTGCCAGTCTTCAATGATGAAGCGGCCTTCCACGGCGGCGGCGATCTCGCGCGCGGACGGCAGCTTGCCGTTGGGGAACACGTAGCGGTCGATCCAGGGATCGGTGCTCTGGCTGGTGGAGGCGATGCCGATGGTGTGCAGCAGGAACACGCCGTCCGGCGCCATCAGGCGCTGCACGTTGCTGAAGTAGGTGTCGTAGTTCTTGGGGCCGACATGCTCGAACATGCCCACCGACACCACCTTGTCGAAACTACCCTGCAGGTCGCGGTAATCCTGCAGCAGCAGTTGCACGGGCAGGCCCTGGACCCTTTCCTGCGCCAGGGCCAGTTGCTCCTTGGACACGGTCACGCCGGTGACCTTGACGCCATAGCGTTCGGCGGCAAAGCGCGCCAGTCCGCCCCAGCCGCAGCCGATGTCCAGCAGCGTCTCGCCTTCGCGCAGCTGCAGCTTGCGGCAGATCATCTCCAGCTTGGCCAGTTGCGCTTCTTCCAGCGTCTGGGCGTTTTCCCAGTAGGCGCAGGAGTAGATCATGCGGCTGTCCAGCATGGCCTCGAACACGTCATTGCCCGCGTCGTAATGCTGTTCGCCGACCTCGAACGCGCGGTTCTTGGACTGCAGGTTGAACAGCTTGTGGCGCAGGTGCTCGGCGATCAGCTTGACGCGCGCCAGGCCCAGCGCCGCCGACCCCATGTCGGCGCGCAGCAGGCGGGTGAACAGTTCGTCGAGCTGGTCGCAGTCCCATTCGCCGTCCATGTAGGATTCGCCCAGGCCCAGCGACCAGCTGGCGAAGACGCGCTCGTACATATGCTTGTCATGAACCTGTATGTCCCAGGGGCGGTTGCCGTTGATGCGGACATCGGCGCGGGCCAGGACGTCCTGGAGCACTTTGGGAGGTTCGGGGGGAGGGGAACTGGCGGATTGATGGCCGGCGGCCAACGGCGAGGAAGGACTGCTCTGCTGCATACGGACTCCATATCAATTTTGGGATGACTGATCTGGCAATGCTTGAAACTTCCGAGTCTGATCCTAACAGGTCCGCAACTCCAATTTAATGATTGGATCGCCTCGATAGGCAAAGGCACCCCGCGGTGCGTGGAGGTGGGGGCGGCGATCCGGATGCAAGGATCGTAGCGACGACCGGGCCGATAGTCCAGAACCCCACCGCCGGGTGTTGCGGCGGCGCAGCCTGCCGTCCTATAAGATACCGGCCTGGCGCGCCTTCGCCATGGCGCGCAACGACTCGTGGAGTGTATCGATGGTGGACGCCAGCCTGGAACCCCGTTTGGATTTCGTCACATGCGCCAGCCCGGCGGGCCTGCACCGCATGGCCTACTGGGAATGGGGCGACCCGGGCAACGACCAGGTGCTGGTCTGCGTACATGGCCTGACCCGCAGCGGGCGGGACTTCGATACGCTGGCGCGGCGGCTGGCGGGGCGCTATCGCGTGGTCTGCCCGGACGTGGTGGGACGCGGCCGTTCCGACTGGCTGGCCAATCCCGCGTTTTACACGGTGCCGCAGTACGTCTCGGACATGGTGACCCTGCTGGCGCGCCTGAAGCCGGCGCGGCTGGCCTGGGTGGGTACGTCCATGGGGGGGCTCATCGGCCTGGCGTTGTCGGGCGCGGCGGTGTTCGCGCGCGCCATGCTGGCCATGCGCTCGCACGCGGGCATGCTGCCGCCCGAGCAAGGCTTCCACCTGGACAAACTGGTGCTCAACGACGTCGGGCCTCGTCTTGAGACGGGCGCCCTGGCGCGCATCGGCCAGTATGTGGGCGAGCCGGGCGAGTTCGCGAGCTTCGAAGATGCCGTGGCCACCATGCGCGCCAACTCCGTCACGTTCGGCCCGCATACCGACGCGCAGTGGGCGGACCTGGCGCGCTATCTGTATCCCCAGCAGGGCGACAAATGGGTCAAGCATTACGACCTGGCGCTGTCGCAGGCCCTGGCCGCGCAGACTCCCGAGGAACTGGCGGCCGGCGAACAGATCCTGTGGCGTTCGTATGATTCCCTGCCGTGTCCCGTGCTGATCGTGCGCGGCGCGGAATCCGACTTGCTGACGCGCGCCACGGTCGAGGAAATGCTCAAGCGCAATCCGCGGGCGCAGGCCCATGAAGTGGCCGGCGTGGGCCATGCGCCCACCTTGATCTCGGACGAGCAGGTGGATCCGGTCGCGTCCTTTCTGCTGTCCTGACCGCGCCGTAAACAAGGGACGGCTCGGCGCTATCCACGCTGCCGGGCCTTCTCTACAATAGCTGGATGAACGCGCGCACATTGAATATCGACCTGCACTGCCATTCCACCGTCTCGGACGGCGCCCTCGCGCCGCGCGACGTGGCGCAGCGCGCGCATGCCAACGGCGTGGACGTCTGGGCCCTGACCGACCACGACGAAATCGGCGGCCTGGCCGAAGCGGCCCGCGCGGCGCGCGAGCTGGACATGGACTTCGCCACCGGCGTCGAGATCTCCGTGACCTGGGCGGGCGTCACCGTGCACATCGTGGGCCTGCGCTTCGACCCCGAGAACGCCGCGCTGGCCGAAGGCCTGCGCAAGACCCGCTCCGGCCGCGCCGAACGCGCCAAGCGCATCGGCGAACGCCTGGCGGAAATGGGCATGCCCGGCGCCTACGAAGGCGCGCTGCCGTTCGCAGGCAACCCCGAACTCATCAGCCGCACGCACTTCGCGCGCTATCTGGTCGAAGCCGGCTATTGCCCCGACGTGCAGACCGTGTTCACCAGGCACCTGGGCGACGACCGCCCGGGCCACGTACCCATGCAGTGGGCCACGCTGGCGGAAGCCGTGGGCTGGATCCGCGGCGCGGGCGGCATCGCCGTCATCGCGCATCCCGGCCGCTACAAGTACACGCCGCTACAGTTCGCCGCGCTGTTCGACGAATTCCTGCAGCTGGGCGGCCTCGGCATCGAGGTCAACACCGGCAGCCATACCCCGGAAGAGGCCCGCTATTATGCGGATGTGGCGCGCCGCTATGGATTCCTGGCGTCGCGCGGTTCGGACTTCCATAGTCCGAAGGAAAGCCGGGTGGACCTGGGCCGCTTGCCGGCGCTGCCGCCCGACCTCAAACCGGTCTGGCACGACTGGTTCTGACGCAGGCGGCGGCCATGTCGCCAGCCCTTGCACACAATCGACTGTAATCGCGCCCGACCGGCGCAACCGCCATGAACAAAGCCTTTGTCAAAGAGTCGGACAACGAGGACGACGACGATCTGCCGCAAGCCCAGGCGCTGCCTGCCGGCACCAAGAACTACATGACGCCCGGCGGCTACGAGCGCCTGCGCAGCGAGCTCACGCATCTGATGAACGTGGAGCGCCCCTCTGTCGTGCAGGTGGTGTCGTGGGCCGCGTCCAATGGCGACCGTTCCGAGAACGGCGACTATCTGTACGGCAAGAAGCGCCTGCGCGAGATCGACCGCCGCATGCGCTTCTTGACCAAACGGCTGGATATCGCCGAAGTGGTCGATCCGGCTGCGCAACCCAACCGCGACCAGGTGTTCTTCGGCGCCACGGTGCTGTATTCGGACAAGGCCGGCGAGGAACACAACGTGACCATCGTGGGCGTCGACGAGGCCGAGCCGCTGGCGGGCAAGATCAGCTGGATCTCGCCGGTGGCGCGCGCGCTGATCAAGGCCAAGGAGGGCGACACCGTGGTGCTGCGCACGCCCGGCGGTATCGAAGAGCTGGACATCCTGGAAGTCAGCTATCCCGCATGAAAGAAAACGGGCGCCAGCTTGTGGCTGGCGCCCGTTGGTGGGCGGGATCTGACGTCCCTGCCTCGGTTGGCGGCTTGCGCCGCCGTTCCCCTGGGGCTTGCTGCTTGTTCTGGCGGGCTTACTTCTTGCGGCTGGCGATCGACTTTTCAGCCAGGTTCACCAGGTCTTCGCCGATCTGCTTCTTCCACTTGTCATAGACCGGCTTGGTCACCTTGACGAAGGCCTCGTGGTCCGCCTGCGACAGCGAGGTCACGGTCACGCCGTGGCCGGCGATTTCCTTCAGCAGCGACGGGTCTTCAGGCGTCACGCCCTTGCGCGCGATCACGATCTGCTGCTTGCCGGCGTCCAGCGCGGCCTGGCGCACGATGTCGCGGTCCTTCTCGGACCAGGAATTCCACACCTCGCGGTTGACCACGAAGATCAGCGGGTCGGCCACGTAGTTCCACAGCGTCAGGTACTTCTGGCCGACGGTGTAGAGCTTGGAACCGGTGTAGATCGACAGGGGATTTTCCTGGCCGTCCACTGCGCCGCTGGCCAGCGCCGGCTGGGCATCGGCCCAGCTCATCTGCGTGGGGTTGGCGCCCAGCGCGGTGAAGGTGTCGATGTACAGCGGCGAGCCCACCACGCGCAGCTTCAGGCCCTTCATGTCTTCGGGCTTCTTGATCTCGTGCTTGGAATTGCTGAGCTGGCGATAGCCGTTTTCACCCCAGGCCAGCGGCACCACGCCGGCTTTCTCGATGAGCTTGAACATCTCCTTGCCCACGTCGCCCTGCACCAGCGCATCGATGGCGGCATAGTCGGGCATCAGGAAGGGCAGGGAGAACAGGTTCAACTGCTTGACCTGCGGCGACCAGTTGATGGTGGAGCCCACGGCCATGTCGATCACGCCCTGGCGGATGGCGGTGAACTCGCGCGTCTGGTCGCCCTGGACCAGCGACGTGCCGGGATAGACCTTGATGTTGATGCGGCCCTGGGTGCGCTCGCGCACCAGGTTGGACCAGATCTCGGCGCCCTGGCCCCAGGGGAAGGTGGTGCCGACCACGATGGAGAGCTTGTACTCGGACTTGTAGTTCTGCGCGTGCGCGGGCGCCATGCCGACGACGGCAGCCGCGCACAGGGCTGCTCCGATCAGGTTGCGGAATTTCATGTTGCGTCTCCTCTCTTTGCGTGTCTGTTGTTGTAATGAATACCGGTACCGCCGGCCTTGGGGGCGCCCCTTGAGGTCGCCCCGTTCGGCCCTTTCAATAACCCAGCTTCTTGGGCAGCCACAGCGCCAGCTGCGGGAACACCAGCACCGCGACCAGCACCAGGAACATCGCGCCCAGCAGCCACACCACCCAGCGCACCGTGGACTCCATCGGCACGCGCGCGATGCGGCACGACACCATCAGGTTCACGGCCAGCGGCGGGGTGAACTGGCCCAGGGCGACCTTCAAGGTCAGGATCACGCCGAACCACACCGGATCCCAGCCATAGGCGTTGGCGATGGGCATGAGCAGCGGCACGAAGATCAGGAAGATGGAAATGCCGTCCAGGAACATGCCCACCGTCATCAGCAGCAGGATCAGCAGCGCCAGCACGCCCCATTCGCCCAGGCCGGAGTTGACGATGGCGTGGGTGATGGGATCGATCACGCTCAGCGTGGACAGGGCCCAGGCGAAGATGCCGGCCAGCGTCACCACCAGCATGATGACGGCGGAAAGCTCGGCGGCTTCGCGCAGGATGGTGTACAGGTCGCGCAGCTTGATGGTGCGGTGGATGAACATGCCCACGAACAGGCCGTAGAACACTGCGACCACGGCCGCTTCGGTGGGCGTGAACCAGCCCATGCGCATGCCGCCCAGGATCAGGACGGGTGCGGCCAGGCCCCATGAGGCTTCGCGCAGGCTGGCCCAGAAGGGCGGGCGGGGCAAGTGGGCTTCGAGCGCGCCCATCTTGTGCTTGCGCGCCAGCCACACCGCCGGAACGATAAGGGCGATGCCGGCCAGGATGCCGGGGATCATGCCGGCGGCGAACAGCGCCGGCACCGAGGCGCCGGGCACCAGCACCGAGTAGATGATGAAGGCCACCGAGGGCGGGATCAGGATGTCCGTGGCGGCGCCGGCCGCGACCACGGCGGCCGAGAACGAGCCCGGATAGCCGGCGCGCGACATGGCGGTGATCATCACCGCGCCCACCGCTGCGGCACAGGCCGGGCCGGAGCCGGAGATGCCGCCCAGGAACATGGCCACCGCGATCGACACCAGCGGCAGCATGCCCGGGCCGCGGCCGACGATCGCAATGGCGAAATCCACCAGCCGCTTGGCCACGCCGGAGCGGTCGAAGATCGAGCCCACCAGCACGAACATGGGGATGGCCAGCAGCGGATACTTGGCCAGGCCGGCGTAGAAGTTCTGCGGCACGGTCAGCAGGCCATACCAGGGCGTGTCGAGGTTGGACAGCACGATGGCCACGGTCCCGCCCAGGCCCAGGGCCACGCCGACCGGCACGCCGATCAGCATCAGGACGATGAAGACGATGAAGAGGATGGCGGCGATCATTGCTGATCCTGCCCGGCGGCGCGTCCGCTCTTGGCGATGCGGCGCAGCGTGCCGATGGTGCGCAGCGAGATCGCCGCGGCCATCACGGGCAGCCAGATCGAATACCACCAGGTAGGCACGCCGATGGCGGGCGAGGTTTCTTCGTAGATATATTCGTCGGCAACCAGCTTCACCGACAGCACGGTCAGCAGCAGGAAGAAGGCCAGCACGCAGCCGTTGGAGATCAGCGCCATGATGCGCTGGCGGCGCGGGGAGCCGGAGTCCGCCAGGATCTCGATACGTATGTGGTGGTTGCGCACGAAGGCGACGCTGCCGCCCGCCATGGTCAGCACGATCAGCAGGAACACCGAGATTTCTTCCGTCCAGGCGAAGGACTGGTCGGTGAAATAGCGCACCAGCACGTTCAGGAAGGTGATGATGGCCAGGGTCGCCAGCAGGATCACGGCCAGCCAGTCCTCGATGGCCAGCGGTACTTTGACTGCGGGATCTGCTTCTGCGGGAATGATCGGTTCGACAGGCTCGGCGGGGGCTTCGGGGCGGGACATGTGAGGCAGCGGCCGGCGCGCGGGTAGGCGCCATGCGTTAATGGGGGTCGCTGCATCCTACCGTCGCGCCGTGGGGCCGGAAGTTCGTGTTTTCCCGCGGTGCGGGATGAGCGCAACATGTTGCAACGCAATATAAAACCGCAGGCAGGGCGCCGGGCGGTATTGGGAAAGATTCGCAGCGGCGCGGAGTTGGCGCGGATGCTGCTTTGCACCATTCCGGTGCACGGGCTTCGGAATTCTTTTGTAACAATGGCCGAAACAGGGGCGTTCGGGATCGATTGAACAACGGCTCCGGGAAAACCCCCTAAACAGGTAAAATCTCTTTTTGCTCTCCTCTCTTTATACGGCGCCCGCATCGTGTCCCTAGTTCAGCATCTGCCTGGTTCCTCCGTCCTGTCCTCCTTCCGTCGCGATCGCCTCCTGGCGCAATTGAAGGAAGCCGGCTTGCCGGTGGCCGACATATCCGCCCGCTACGAGCACTTCGTCAGCACCGACGCGGCCCTGACGGCCGAACAGCAGCAACATCTGACCCAATTGCTGGACTACGGCACTCCCGCCACCGGCGACGCGCCGGCCAAGAGCCTGTCCCTGCTGGTGATTCCGCGCCTGGGCACGATTTCGCCCTGGGCCAGCAAGGCCACCGACATCGCCCACAACTGTGGCCTGGCGTCGGTGCACCGCATCGAACGCGGCGTGCGCTACGTGATCACTCCCGAGCGCGGCCTGCTGGGTACCAAGTCCTTCGACGACGCCATGCTGGCGCGCGCGGCCGACTGCCTGCACGACCGCATGACGGAAACCGTGGTGGACGCCAGCTTCGACGGCCAGGCGCTGTTCCAGCCGCTGGCCGGCAAGCCCATGCGCACGGTCGACGTGCAGGCGCGCGGCGCCGAAGCCCTGGCCGAGGCGAACATCTCGCTGGGCCTGGCGCTGTCGGACGACGAAATCGAATACCTGGCCAAGTCCTTCACCGACCTGGGCCGCGATCCGACCGACGTGGAACTGATGATGTTCGCGCAGGCCAACAGCGAACACTGCCGCCACAAGATCTTCAACGCCCAGTGGGTGATCGACGGCCAGGAACAGCCCAACACGCTGTTCGGCATGATCCGCGCCACCCACAAGGCGCAGCCCGAAGGCACCGTGGTCGCCTATTCGGACAACGCCGCCATCATGGAAGGCGGCCCCGCCCAGCGCTTCCAGGCAGGCGTGCCGGGCGTGACCGGCGAGGGCGTCGAAGGCGCCAGGTACATCCGCCGCGACACCACCGTGCACACGCTGATGAAGGTGGAAACCCACAACCACCCGACCGCGATCGCGCCGTTCCCCGGCGCCTCGACGGGCGCGGGCGGCGAGATCCGCGACGAAGGCGCGACCGGCCGCGGCTCCAAGCCCAAGGCCGGCCTGACCGGCTTCACCGTGTCGCACCTGCGCTTTGACGACGCGCTGCAACCCTGGGAAGCCGACCATCATGGCCTGCCCGAGCGCATCGCCTCGCCGCTGTCCATCATGATCGACGGCCCTATCGGCGGCGCGGCGTTCAACAACGAATTCGGCCGTCCCAACCTGCTGGGCTATTTCCGTTCGTTCGAGCAGACCGCCGGCGGCACGCGCTGGGGCTACCACAAGCCCATCATGATCGCGGGCGGCCTGGGCAGCATCGACGCCGGCCTGACGCACAAGGACGTGATTCCTCCGGGCGCGCTGCTGATCCAGCTGGGCGGTCCGGGCTTCCGCATCGGCATGGGCGGCGGCGCCGCCTCCAGCATCAGCATGGGCAGCAACTCGGCCGAGCTGGACTTCGATTCCGTCCAGCGCGGCAACCCTGAACTCGAGCGCCGCGCCCAGGAGGTCATCGACCGCTGCTGGCAGCAGGCCGAGAACAACCCCATCATTGCGATCCACGACGTGGGCGCGGGCGGCCTGTCCAACGCCTTCCCGGAACTCGTCAACGACGCCGGCCGCGGCGCCATCTTCGACCTGAAGCGCGTGCCGCTGGAAGAATCGGGCCTGTCGCCCGCCGAAATCTGGAGCAACGAATCGCAGGAACGCTACGTCCTGTCGATCCTGCCCAAGGACCTGGAACGCTTTGACGCCATCGCCCGCCGCGAACGCTGCCCCTACGCGGTGGTGGGCGTGGCCACCGAGGAGCGCCAACTGCGCGTGGTGGACGGCGAGGGACTGCCTGGCCTGGACTCGATCCGTCCGCAGGGCGAAGCCGAAGTGCGTCCGGTGGACGTGCCGATCGACGTCATCCTGGGCAAGCCGCCGCGCATGACCCGCGACGTCACGCGCCTGCCCGGCGTGTCCGCGCCGCTGGACCTGGCCGGCATCGACCTGACCGAAGCCGCCTACCGCGTGCTGCGCCACCCCACGGTGGCCAACAAATCCTTCCTCATCACCATCGGCGACCGCACCGTGGGCGGGCTGTCCAGCCGCGATCAGATGGTCGGTCCCTGGCAGGTGCCGGTGGCCGATTGCGCCGTGACCCTGGCGGACTATGAAGGCTTCCGCGGCGAAGCCATGTCCATGGGCGAACGCACCCCGATCGCCATGCTGGACGCGCCGGCCTCCGGCCGCATGGCCGTGGCCGAGGCCCTGACCAACCTGGCCGCCGCCGACGTGGCGCGCCTGGAAGACATCAAGCTGTCGGCCAACTGGATGGCCGCCTGCGGCGTTGCCGGCCAGGACGCCGCGTTGTACGACACCGTGTCGGCCGTCAGCGAACTTTGCCAGGCCACCGGCCTGTCGATCCCGGTGGGCAAGGATTCCCTGTCCATGAAGACGTCCTGGGAACAGGACGGCGAACAGCGCCAGGTGGTGGCGCCAGTGTCGCTGATCGTTACGGCATTCGCGCCCGTGGCCGACGTGCGCGCCAGCCTGACCCCGCAGCTGCGCACCGACGCTGGCGACAGCGTGCTGATCCTGATCGACCTGGGCCGCGGCCGCCATCGCATGGGCGGCTCGATCCTGGCGCAGGCCTATAACCAGGTCGGCGAAACCGTGCCGGACATCGACGCGCCGCAAGACCTGCGCGCCTTCTTCGTCACCATCCGCACCCTGGCCGAGGCCGGCACCATCCTGGCCTACCACGACCGTTCCGACGGCGGCCTGTTCGCGACCCTGACCGAAATGGCCTTCGCCGGCCGCACCGGCATCTCGGTCAACCTGGACATGCTGACCTTCGATCCGCAATCGGCGGATTGGGGCGACTACAAGATCCGCCCCGAGCAGGTGGCGGTGCAGCGCGAGGAACTGACGCTCAAGGCGCTGTTCTCCGAAGAAGCCGGCGCCGTCATCCAGGTGCCGGCCGCCCAGCGCGACGCCGTCATGCAGGTGCTGCGCGGCGCGGGCCTGTCGGCGCACTCGCATGTCATCGGCGGCCTGAACGGCGCCGACGAAGTCGAGTTCTACCGCGACGGCAAGAAGGTCTGGGGCCAGCCGCGCGCCGAACTCGGCCGCGCCTGGAGCGAAGTGTCCTACCGCATCATGTCGCGCCGCGACAACCCGGCCTGCGCCCAGGCCGAACTCGACGTCTGGAACGACGCCACGGACCCGGGCATGAGCCCCAACGTGGACTTCGATCCCCAGGAAGACGTGGCCGCGCCCTTCATCAACACCGGCAAGCGTCCGCGCGTGGCGATCCTGCGCGAGCAGGGCTGCAACAGCCAGGTGGAAATGGGCTGGGCCTTCGACACCGCCGGCTTTGAAGCCGTCGACGTGCACATGACCGACCTGTTGTCCGGCCGCGTGGATCTTGCTCAGGTGCAAGGCCTGGTGGCCGTGGGCGGCTTCAGCTACGGCGACGTGCTGGGTGCCGGCGAAGGCTGGGCACGCACCATCCGCTTCAACAGCAAGCTGTCGGACCAGTTCGCCGCCTACTTCGCGCGTCCCGACACCTTCGCGCTGGGCGTTTGCAACGGCTGCCAGATGATGGCTGCGCTGGCGCCGATGATCCCGGGCGCAGAGTTCTGGCCGCGTTTCACGCGCAACCTGTCGGAAAAGTACGAAGCCCGCCTGGCGATGGTCGAAGTGGCCAAGTCGCCGTCGATCTTCTTCGCCGGCATGGAAGGCGCGCGCATTCCGGTGGCCGTGGCGCACGGCGAAGGCTATGCGGACTTCTCGCAGCAGGGCGACGCCAGCCGCCTGCTGGCCGCCGCACGCTACATCGACAACCGCGGCCAGGCCACCGAAGCCTACCCGTTCAACCCGAACGGCAGCCCGGGCGGCCTGACCTCGGTCACCACCGCCGACGGCCGCTTCACGGTCATGATGCCGCACCCGGAACGCGTGACGCGCAACGTCATGATGTCGTGGGCGCCCGAGAAATGGGGCAAGGCGGACAAGGGCGGCGCGTTCAGCCCCTGGATGCGCATCTTCCGCAACGCGCGCGTCTGGCTGAAGTAAGCCAACCGCTCGCGCCGGGATGAGCTTCCCGGCGCCTGCGCGAAACGCCCCGCTATTTGGCGGGGCGTTTTCATTGCGGAGTTCAGAACTGGTACTTCACCCGGCCGATGACGCTGCGCCGGCTGCCCGGATAGCAATCGCTCAGGTCGGAGCAGGTCGCCAGGTATTCCTTGTCGAACAGGTTGGTGGCGTTGACCGACAGCGTCAGGTGCTTGTCCACCGCATAGGACACGCCCGCGTCCACCAGCGTGCGCCCGGCGATCTTCAGCGTGTTGGCGTTGTCGCCGTAGGTCGAGCCCACGTAGCGCAGGCCCGCGCCCAGGCTCAAGCCGGCCAGCGCGCTGTTGCGCACCGTGTAGTTGAGCCAGCCGGAGGCGCTGTGCTCGGGCACCAGGGCCGGACGGTTGCCTTCGGTACCGTTGTTGGCGCGGGTGATCCGGGCACGCACATAGGTATAGGAACCGGTGAAGTCCCAGCCATCGCCCAGGCTGAACTTGCCTTCCAGTTCCACGCCGCGCGATTGCACCTCGCCCGAGGCGACCTGGAAGCCGGGGTTCTGCAGGTCATTGGTCAGCACGTTGCTCTTCTTGATGTCGAAGACCGCCAGCGTGTAGAGCGCATTCGACCCGGGCGGCTGGAACTTGATGCCGCCTTCCCACTGGCGTCCGCGCGACGGCGCGAACGGAGAACTGCCATTGGCCGGGGCAGAGGTTCCGGTATTGGGCAGGAAGGACTGGGCGAAGCTGACGTAGGGCGCGATGCCGTTGGGCATGACGTAGTTCAGGCCGGCGCGGCCGCTGAAGCGGCTGCCGCTCTGGTCGGTGTCGTTGTTCAGGATCCGGTTTTCGGTCTTCTGGCTGTACCAGTCGTAGCGGCCGCCCAGGGTCAGCACCCAGCGTTCATCGAAGCGGACCTGGTCCTGCAGATACAGGCCGGTCTGGTGCGTGCGTTCCAGGTAGTCGGCCAGCGGTATGGTTGGCGTGGGCACGTCCACGCCATAGACCGGGTCGAACGGGTTCAGGCTGGGCGCCGGCCCCATGGTGCGCGACACGTCGGCGCTGCTGCGGTTGAAGTCCAGGCCCAGCAGCAGCGTATGGGCCAGCGGGCCGGTGCGCAGGTCGAACTGAGCCTGGTTGTCCAAGGCCAGCGCGGTCATGCTTTCGTCGTAGCGGCGGGCTGTGCGGGCGATGCCGGTGGGCGTCAGGCCGGCCAGGAACATGTTGTCCAGGATCGAATCGACCCGCCCGTAGCGCAGGTTCTGCCGTACCTGCAGCGTGTCGTTGAAGCGGTGCTCGAACAGGTAGCCGATGCTCTTCTGGTCCTGGTCGTAGCGGTTGAAATTGGGATCGCCGTTGCGCAGATTGGTGGGCTTGCCGTTGACCGTGACCGTGCCGATGGTGCCGCCGGAGCGGTCGCGCAGGTACTCCGTCAGCAGCGTGAAGCGGGTCGCGGCGGAAGGAGCCCAGGTCAGCGAAGGCGCCAGGAACAGGCGGTCGTCGGAGATCCGGTCGCCGTTCGGATAGGTGAATTGCGTGTTGGCGTCGCGCGCCACGCCGATGACGCGGTACATCAGCGTGCCGTCTTCGGTCGCCGGGCCGGTCAGGTCGACCGCCGCCTGCTTGCGCTGGAAGCTGCCGTACTCCAGCTCGGCCTCGTAGTGCGGCGTGGCCGAGGGCAGTTTGCTCACGCGGTTGATGACCCCGCCCGCGTCGCCCTGGCCGTACAGCACGGAAGAGGGGCCGCGCAGCACCTCGATGCGATCCAGCGCATAGGGTTCGCTGCGGAACAGGGTGTAGCCGGAGGTCGCCTGGCGCAGGCCGTCCTTATAGTCGCTGGTGGCCTGGGCGTTGAAGCCGCGCAGCATGACCCAGTCGAAACCCTTGGGGTCCACGCCGTAGGTTTCCACCGTTACGCCAGGCACGTAGCGCAGCACTTCGGTCACGCTTTGCGCGTTCTGCGCTTCCATCTGCGCGCGCGTTACCACCGAGATCGACTGCGGCACTTCCAGGATGGGCGTGTCGGTCTTGGTGCCGGCCCGGGTTTCCTCGGCCACGTAGCTGTCGGGCGCTACGCTCGAGGCCCGCACGGTGACCGGCTCCAGCGTGGAGACGCCGGCCGCGCCGGGCGGCAGCGGACGCAGCACGTAGCCGCCGCCTTCCAGGCGCGCCGCCAGGCCGCTGCCGGCCAGGATCGCGGCATAGCCCGCGTTCAGGCCATAGGCGCCGCGCAGGCCGGGACTGCGCCGGCCCGCGGTCAGGGCGCCGTCGATGGTGATGGTCACGCCCGCTTGCTGGGAATAGGCGTTAAGCACCTGGTCCAACGGGCCGGCGGGAATGTCGTAGCTTCTGGCGGCCCGCTCCTGGGGCGAGGGGACGCCCGGTTCCGCGGCCATGGCGGCGGGGGGCGCGGCCAGCGCCAAAGCGGTCAGGGCCAGCGCCAGCGTGCTGCGGGCGGGCTTGGGAGTGGAGCGGGCTTGCATGTAGTGGGTTCCTCGTTGCGGACGTGAATGCTGCGGATATGCAGGTATCCCGAACGAGAAATAAAAAGTGCTACGGTTTTCGCGAAATTTTTTTGTGGAGGGCTATCTGGGTTCCACCACCACCCAGTAGCTCGTGTAGCGCGACACGCGCAGCGGCAGGGCTCTTGCAAGCGAGGCCAGGATCCGGTCCGTGTCGTCCAGGGCGTACACGCCCGACACGATCAGGTCGGCCACGCGCGGGTCGCAGCGGATCACGCCGCGCCGGTAGCGTCCGACCTGCTCCAGGAAATCGGCCAGGCGCAGGCGTTCGGCCACCAGTTGGCCGCGCAGCCAGGCTGGCGCCTGCTGCAAGGCGTCCGGCATCGGCTCGGCCGCCAGCGGCGTGAACGCGGCGGATTGGCCCGCGTCCAGGCGCAGGGGGCGGCCCCGGAACGGCTGGATCTCCACCGCGCCTTCATAGACGCCGACCCGTATCCGGTCGCGCTGCTGCTCCACCGTGAACCGGGTGCCCAGCGCCTGCACGTCGCCAAAGGCGGTGGCGACGAAAAAGGGGCGGCCCGCGGCGGCCGGGCCGTGGCCGGTTTGCACGTAGATCTCGCCGCGGCGCAGGACCAGCCGGCGTGTGTCGGCGGTGTATTCCATGTCCACGGCGCTGTCGCCGTTGAGTACGAGCCGGGTGCCGTCGGCCAGCGTGATTTCGCGCCGTTCGCCTACGGCGCTGCGGTAGTCGGCGGCGTAGGCCTGCCAAGGCAGGCGTTGGGCCGCCAGGCCCGCGGCGCCGGCGCCCAGCACCGCCCAGCCCATCAAGCGCAGGGCCTTGCGGCGTCCCGCCTGCCGGCCCGAGCGGGCCAGAGCCTGGGCCGATGCCTCGGGCGACACGTCCATCAGCCGCGTATCGATCCGCTGCACTTGCTGCCAGGCGCGCTCATGGTCCGGATGGGCGGCGCGCCAGCGCTGCCAGGCGGCGCGTTCGTCGGCGCTGGCTTCGCCGGACCACAGGATGACCAGCCATTCCAGCCCTTGAGCCAGTATCGGTTCGGGGATGTCCCCGTGCCGGGCGCTCACAGCGCGGCCAGGCAGGCTTGGGCGGCGCGCAGCATGTGCTTGCGCACCAGCGCCACCGACACGCCCAGGCTTTGCGCGATGTCGGAATAGGTCCGGCCCTCGAACCGGGACAGGATGAAGACCTGGCGGGCGCGGGCGGGCAGGGCGTCCAGCGCGGCGTCCACCGCCATCAGCGTTTCCAGCGCCAGCGCGCGCGCCTCGGCCGAAGGCATGTGCGCTTCGGGCAAGCTGGCCAGGGCGTCCAGGTAGGCGCTTTCCAGGGCGCGGCGGCGGTACAGGTCCACCACCAGGCCCCGGGCGATCTGGGTGAGAAAGGCGCGCGCCTGGCCGGCTTCGGGCAGCCGGCCCGAGTTCAGCAGCCGTTCGTAGGTGTCGTGCGACAGGTCCGCGGCGTCGTGGGCGCAACCCAGCCGCCGCCGCAGCCAGCCCGCCAGCCATCCGTGATGGTCGCGGTAGAGCAGGTTCAAGGCATGGTGCGCCGTGGGCTGGGTGGCCGCCGTCACGATGGGTTCCCGTCAGGTCCAAAACTGCAAATGATAATCGTTGTTAATTGTGTTGGACAAGCGCGGCGCGGAACGAAATGCCTCATGCAATCAAATGAGATGTTTAACTTTTCATTGCAACCTGTCGTAAAGCATAGGTAGCCGCTACACGCAACCCGGAGTGACCCCAATGTTCAAGAATCTCAGTATTCGCGCGGTCTTGACGACCGCTTTAGCCGTTTTCTTCGCGCTTTTCCTGCTAACCGGCATCGCCGTCCACCAGCAGCTGACCTCCAACCGCAATTCCATCGAAGTGCTGCTGGACACCAACCTGGTCCGCGCCAATGCGGTGAACGGCGCTGGCGCCGAACTGTTGCGCGCCCGCCTGGTGCTGCTGGCCGCGCAGACCGCGCTGATGGAAGGCAAAAGCCTGGACAACCTGGCCAGCATGCAGCGCCTGGACGGCTACACCAAGAAGGCCGGCGAGCTGATCGACCTAGCGCGCAAGACACCCGAAACCTCGCCCCAGGGCAAGCCGCTGCTGGACGCGGCGCTGGCGGCCTACGACGTCTATCACCGCGACGCCATCGTGCCCATGATCGCGGCCATCCGTGCCGGCAACGCACAGGATTCCAACCGCCTCAACCTGGAAAAAGTCACGCCGCTGGGCCTGACCTTTACCGCCGCCATCCAGAAGTACGTGGATTACGCCGACGAAGTCGGCCAGCGCGTGGCGCGCGACGCCTCCACTCGCATCAACGGCGCGATCGCCGTCCTGATCGGCCTGCTGGTCGTGGTGGCCGCGCTGGTGGTGGGCCTGTACGCGGTGTTCGGCCGCGCGGTGTTCCGTCCGCTGCATGAAGCCGGACGCCTGTTCGACCGCATCGCCGGCGGCGACCTGACCAACCGCATCGAGCAACGCGGCAACAACGAAATCGGCGTGCTCTACGCCGCCGTCAAGCGCATGCAGGATAGCCTGGCGCGTACCGTGTCGGCCGTGAGGCTGGGCGTGGAAGAGATCCACACCGGCGCGCGCGAGATCGCCGCGGGCAACATCGACCTGTCTTCGCGCACCGAGCAGCAGGCCGCCTCGCTGGAAGAAACCGCCGCCAGCATGGATGAACTGTCTTCCACCGTGCGCAACAACGCGGAAAGCTCCCGCAGCGCCTCGGAACTGGCCGTGGCGGCGTCCGAAGTGGCCACGCGCGGCGGCCAGGCCGTGGGCGACGTGGTCGGCACCATGCGCGGCATTGCCGACAGCTCCAACCGCATCGCCGACATTGTCGGCGTGATCGACGGCATCGCCTTCCAGACCAACATCCTGGCGCTGAACGCCGCAGTGGAAGCGGCGCGCGCCGGCGAGCAGGGCAAGGGCTTCGCCGTCGTGGCCAGCGAAGTGCGCGCCCTGGCGCAGCGCAGCGCCGCCGCCGCCAAGGAAATCAAGGGCCTGATCGACGACTCCGTGCAGAAGGTATCTGTCGGTTCGGACCAGGTGGAAGCCGCCGGCGCCACGATGCAGGAAATCGTGGTCTCGGTGCGTCGCGTGACGGACATCATCAACGAAATTTCCAGCGCATCTGAAGAACAGTCGCAGGGCATCCAGCAGGTCAACCAGGCCGTGTCGCAGATGGACAGCGTGACGCAGCAGAACGCCGCGCTGGTCGAAGAGGCCGCGGCGTCCGCAGCCTCGCTGGAAACCCAGGCGCAGCGCCTGCGCGAAGCCGTGGCCGTGTTCAAGCTGCAGACCGGCCGCGTGATCGACGCCGACGCGCCGGCCGTGGGCCGCAACGGCGAACCGGCTTTGCTCGGCGCCTGATTGCGTCGCTGACCTTGGCCCATAAGGCGGCCGGCCCGGAGGGCTGGCCGTGAACTGAACCAAAGCCCCCTGCGTGTTTGCGCCTTGGGGGCTTTGTTCATGGGCCAGATCTGCGGCCCACAGGGCGGCACCACATGGCGGCACCATTTCCCGGCGCCGACGACAACCAGGGACAAAAGGTGCCAGCCGCGCCACACAGGCATAAAATAGCGGATTGCCTACCCCCTCCCGCACACAGGATCCCGCGCCATGAACGCACGCATCCCCGAAGACGCTCTTCCTCCCACCCTGGACCCGAAGGCCCTGCAGGCTTTCGTCGACGAGAAATGGGACAACGAGATCATCCCGGCGCTGACCGACTACATCGCCATCCCGGCCAAGAGCCCGGCGTTCGACGCGGACTGGGAAAAGAACGCTTTCATCGAGCGCGTGGTGCGCGACGCCGCGCAGTGGGTCGAGGCGCAAAAAGTCTCCGGCCTGAAGCTGGAAGTGGTGCGCCTGCCGGGCCGCACGCCCGTCATCTTCTTTGACGCGCCCGCCACCCGCAGCGACAACGGCGACACCGTGCTGCTGTACGGCCACCTGGACAAGCAGCCCGAATTCTCCGGCTGGCGCGCAGGCCTCGGCCCCTGGACCCCCAAGCTCGAAGACGGCAAGCTCTACGGCCGCGGGGGCGCCGATGACGGCTATGCCGTGTACGCCTCGCTGACCGCCATCATGGCGCTGGACAAGCAGGGCATTCCGCGTCCGCGCTGCGTGGGCATCGTCGAAACCTGTGAAGAATCCGGCAGCTACGACCTGCTGCCCTATGTGGACGCGCTGCGCGACCGTCTGGGCAACGTGGCCCTGGTGGTGTGCCTGGACTCCGGCGCCGGCAACTACGACCAGCTCTGGATGACGACCTCGCTGCGCGGCATGGTGTCGGGCACGCTGGAAGTCCAGGTGCTGGACGAAGGCGTGCACTCGGGCGACTCCAGCGGCGTGGTGCCGTCCTCGTTCCGCATCCTGCGCCATCTGCTGGACCGCCTGGAAGACAGCAGCACCGGCCGCCTGCTGCCGCAGAGCCTGCATTGCGAGATCCCCGCCGAACGCGTGGAACAAGTGCACGCCACCGCGCGCATCCTGGGCGACGAAGTCTGGCGCCGTTTCCCCTGGAGCTGCGGCGCCGACGGCGGCTTTGTGCTGCCCATGACGACCGAACCCGAGCAGGCGCTGCTGAACCGCACCTGGCGTCCGACGCTGTCGGTGACCGGCGCCGAAGGCCTGCCGCCGCTGTCCAGCGCCGGCAACGTGCTGCGCCCGCGCACCGCCTTCAAGCTGTCGCTGCGCCTGCCGCCGCTGATCGACGCCGTGGCCGCCTCGCAAGAGATCAAGGCCCTGCTGGAAGCCGACGCGCCCTATAACGCCAAGGTGATCTTCAAGGCCAACGAAGGCGCCGCCACCGGCTGGAACGCCCCGGCCTCGGCGCCCTGGCTGACCCAGGCGCTGGATGCGGCCTCGCAGCAATACTACGGCGCTTCCTGCGGCTACATTGGCCAGGGCGGCACCATTCCGCTGATGAGCATCCTGCAGAAGGGCTTTCCCAAGGCCCAGTTCATGGTCTGCGGCGTGTTGGGCCCCAAGTCCAACGCCCACGGTCCCAATGAATTCCTGCACGTGCCCTACGGCAAGAAACTGACCGCAGCCGTGGCCCAGACCATGGCCGCCATGCCCACCGCGTAAGCGGCGGCGACGCTCTTCAAAGCGCGGGCCGCAACGCCCGCGCTTTTCTTTTTCCAGGACGGACACCCATGATTTCCACTTCCGACGCCTACGCCAACGTGGTCGCTGAGACCAAGCACTGGCTGAACCAGGCCGTGATCGGCCTGAACCTCTGTCCCTTCGCCAAGGCGGTGCAGGTCAAGGACCAGATCCGCTTTGCCGTCAGCGATGCCACCGACGCCGAAGGCGTTCTGACCGACCTGCAGGACGAACTGGCGCTGCTGGCCGAAGCCGATCCGGAAAAGATCGACACCACGCTGCTGATCATTCCCGACGCGCTGGACGATTTCATTGATTTCAATGACTTCGAAGACCTGTCCGACCGTCTGCTCAAGCGCATGCGTCTGGTGGGCGAGCTGCAGGTGGCCACCTTCCATCCGCAGTTCCAGTTCGCCGACACGCAGCCGGACGACATCGAGAACTACACCAACCGGTCGCCGTACCCGATCCTGCACCTGTTGCGCGAAGACAGCATCGACCGCGCGGTGGAGTCCTTCCCGGACGCCGCCGAAATCTACGAGAAGAACATCGATACGATGAAGCGGCTGGGGCTGGAGGGCTGGAAGAAGCTTATGACCAAACTCTGAACGCTCGCGTTTGTGTGTTTTCTGCAATGGAGGTTGATTGGCCGATCGGCGGCGGTTGCTCGTAATACGAGAGCAATGCTTCCCTCTAATCCAATTATTCCAAAAATTTCTTTATGTTACAAAACGATATTCATCGTGGAGGCATAAAGAAGATGGGTTGGTTCGACCAGAAATTGGGCTTGGATAAGATTAAGGACCTTCAGGAAGCGGCGGCGAATCTTGCTGCCAAGGGGGCGGAGTTGGGGGCGCAAACAGCAGGTCGGGCGCGTGATCTGGGGGGGGCTGCGTTCGAGAAAAGCTTGGAAATTGGACATGCAACGAGTGCCAAGGCAGTTGAGTATGGCAGCGCGGCAAACTCAAAGATTCCCGACGTTTTCAAGAGCGTTTGCGATGCGGCTGCCAATGTTGGGCATAGGGCCGCAGAGACGGTGCGGGAGTTCGATGCGGTTGCCGCAAAAGAAAAGGTGAGCGGCTACGTTGAGATGAGCCGAGACAACATCGTCTCGTACTTCCGATCCACGTTCGAGGTCGACAAAAGCACGATGGAAATGGTGGAAGACGTGCGCAAACGTCTTCCTGTGCCAGCGGATACGGTGGACGACATTTTCGGCCAATGTCGAGATGAGGCGGTGCGGCGAGCTATCGCTGTCTTTATGCTTGGCGACATTATGCACGATATCGATCACCATAGTGCGACCAAGTACGACAAACTTAGCGACGAGTACTCCACCTTCAAGCATCTGTCCGTGGCTGACCGTAGGCATGAGAACTATGTTGCGATGCGCGAAGCGCGCGACCAGATGCATTATCTTCAGGCTGCGGAGAATGGCTACAACCGCGACTTGCCCTTACTCAAGGCGGATTTCGATGTGGAGCATGTGACATCGCGCAATGAGATCTTCGGGGATTTCCTGTTGAAGATCGGACAGACTAATCGACAGATGGGGGACACGATGAATGACCCTCGTAACTTGATCTACGCAAATGACCGAGTCAATGGCCAGAAGCAGGAAATGGATCTGTGGGATTACACGCAGCGCTTCGGCACGCCCCATCCCACCGATCCGAACAAGATCATCGTCAAGATCCAGAGTACCGGCGATCAGCATGAGCTTGATATCCGGGACATGGAGCTAGCGTACGGGCGCAGCAAGGAAGCCATCAATGAGGCTCGCCTTGTCGCAGCCAAGGAGGTGGCTGGCACGGTGATAAGTACAGGGATCGCTATGGGTGTCCAGCAGGTTGTTGGACTGATCGTAGTGGAGACATTGGACATCTTCATGGACGAAATAAAGACCTTTGCGTCCAAGGCCAAGCTGGTCAATGAGGACGGTTGGATCCAGAACGTCAAGGACGCGACCGCCCGAGTCCGCGAACGCCTGGATCAGCGTTTCGAAGAACGTCAGATATGGGCGCGCGCACGGAGTTTGGGTATCGAATCTGGTGTTTCAGGCGCATTGAGCGTGCTTCCCCAGATTCTGATTTCCTTGATTGTGAAGATGCCCGCATTCGTCCTGGCGATTATTCGCGAGAGCACGCTAAGCACCGTTCGTTGCGTACGGATATTGGCTGGCGACGATCCGCACAAGTTCGAGAGCCTAAAAGTCGTGTTGTTGGGTACCGCTACGGCTATCGCTGGGGTCTATGTGCAACGCGTTGTCAGCCAGGGTGTTACCGCTGTTCCCTTACTTTCAAAGTTCAATGAACAGATTTCAAGTGTGTTGTCCGGCATGATTGTTGCGGCCGTTCCCTTGACGGCCATATACGCTTTTGATCAGAACAAACAAAAGCTGAAATTCCTGCTGGGAAATGCCACAAGCCGTGTCCGAGGAACGGGCGAGATAGACCAAGCCAATGCTTCCATGTAGCTTCTGCGAGTGATAGCCGCCCCTTTTCGACTTTAAAGCACATCGGGATATCCCTAAATAGCGTGGGCGCTATATTGCATACAACATACTGACGCCGTGACAGCTCGCCGTAAGGTGAGCGGCCCGCGCGTCCTTTCCCTTCGATTGCTTTGCCCCGCGGCCTCTCCCGGGCGCGGGGGCGTTGTCCTTGCCTGGAGAGTTGTATGCGATTTACCCGCCGCCATGCCCTGGGCGCGCTCGCCGCGTTGCCCCTGATCTCGCGCCCCGCCTGGGCCCAGAATACCTTTCCGACCCGTCCCGTGCGCCTGCTGGTGGGCTTTGCCCCTGGCGGGCTGACCGATATCGCGGCGCGCGCCCTGGCCGAGCGCATGGGCAAGACCTTGAAGCAGAGCGTAGTGGTGGAAAACCGTCCCGGCGGCCAGGCCATCATCGCCACGGTGGCGGTGGCGCGCGCCGAGCCCGATGGCTACACGCTGGGTTTCGCCGGCACCAACGGCATGATCCTGAATCCCTTGCTCTACAACAACCTGCCTTACCAGCAATCGGATTTCAAGCAGCTGGGCTCCATGGGCAAGTCGCCGATGCTGCTGATCGTGCATCCCGACCTGGGCGTGAAGAACGTGCAGGAATTCATTGCGCTGGCCAAGAAGAAGCCCGGCGACATCACTTGCGCGCATGCGGGCCGCGGCGTGATCAACCACCTGGCGCTGCTGCATTTCCAGTCCAAGACCGGCACGCAGTTCCAGGACGTGCCCTACAAGGGCAGCGGCCCCGCGCTGCTGGACCTGATGGCAGGCACGGTGCAGAGCACCTTCGACTTCCCGACCTCGGCGCTGCCCAACATCAAGTCTGGCAAGCTCCAGGTGCTGGCGGTCACCTCCGACAAGCGCCTGTCCAGCTTGCCCGACGTTCCCACCATGAAGGAAGCGGGCGTGGACGGCTTCGAGCTCTATACCCGCATGATGATCTCGGGTCCGGCCGCCATGCCGGCGCCCGTGGTCGCGGCGCTGGAGAACGCCGTGCGCGAAGGCACGCGCGATCCCAGCCTGGTGCAGCAGTTCGCGGACCAGGGCGTGACCGTGGAGTTCACCTCGTCGGCCGACCTGGACAAGGTCATCGCCGATGAATCCGCCATGTGGGCCCAGGTCATCAAGGCCAACGGCGTGCCCAAGACCGACCTGAAGAGCTAAGGAGCCACCGTGGCAGAACAACCCAGCATCACCGTCACCCCGGAACGCGCCCTGATCGACGTGACGCGCGAGATCCGCGTGAGCGGCTTTCCGGCCTACGCCTTCATCACGGTCACGGCCAGCATGACGATGTGCGGCGCGCCATGGCGCTCGCAAGCGGTATTCGTGGCGGGCCATGACGGCAGCCTGGACCTGTCCCGCGATTGCCCCGTGTCCGGCAGCTACGCCGAACCCGCGGCCATGGGCATCGTCTGGTCCATGGCCTGCGAGGACGTGGCCAGCGTGGTGTTCCCGCCGGACCGGACTGAGCCGCTCCTCATCCGCATCGAAGCCAGCGACGGACGCCAGTCCGCCGCGGCGACCCTGGTGCAGGAATTCCAGGCCGAAGGCGTCACGCACCGCAGCGTGCGCGAGCAAGTCGGCGGCATGACGCTGTCGGGCGAGCTTTACACCCCCGCCGGACCGGGCCCGCATCCGCTGGTGATCTACATGAACGGCTCGTCCGGCGGCGTCAACGCGCCGCGCGCGGCGCTGTTCGCGTCCCGCGGCTACCAATGCCTGGCGCTGGCCATCTTCAACTACGAAGGCCGCCCCAAGTATCTGAACGACATGCCGCTGGAGTATTTCGAGCATGCGCTGCGCTGGGCACGCGCGGAGCTCAAGCCGCGCGACGGCTTCGTGGCCCTGTCCGGCATCAGCCGCGGCGGCGAGACCTCGCTGCTGGTGGCCTCGCATTACCCGGACCTGGTAAGCGCAGTGGTCGCCTATGTGCCTTCGCCCGTGATGCATGGCGTGGTCAGCGCTGGCGCGCCCGGCACCGGCCGCGACGCGCAGGTCTGGACCAAGGGCGGCGAGCCGCTGCCGCACCTGTGGCAGGACAACGCCAGCGCCAACTGGGGCGCCGCCTACGCGTCCCAGCCGCCGTACCGCCAGACGCACGCCTTTCTCAGCGCCACGCGCGACAGCGCGGCGTTCGAGCGCGCCCGCATTCCGGTCGAGAACTATCCTGGTCCGGTGCTGCTGGTCAGCGCGTCGGACGACGGCTTCTGGCCCAGCACCGCGTACTCTGAAATCGTCATGCGGCGGCGCCAGGAACATGGCTTGCCCACCTTCCACCATGTCTGCATGGGCGCCGGCCATCACGTGCACTATCCCTGCCTGCCCGCGACCCTGATCAGCAAGCCGCACGCCATGTCCGGCCTGCTGCTGGACGCGGGCGGCACGCCCAGCGCCAACGCGGCGGGCAACGAAGGCTCCTATCTGGCGGTGCTGGAGTTCCTGGGCAGGGTGGGGGGCGTGGCGAAGTAGGCGGCCGGGCTTGGCCGCCCGCCCGTCATCCGTTGCGCAGCTTCTGTTCCGACACGAACGCCGACCAGCGTTGCAGCTCGCCGCGTATCAGCCCAGCGAACTCGGCCGGCGTGTTGGCCTGGGCGGCTTCCATGCCCAGGCCGGCTAGTTTGTCACGCACCTCGGCGTCGGCCAGGATGGTCTGCATGGCGCCGTTCCATTTGGCGATCAGGTCCGGCGGCGTACCTGCGGGCGCGACGATTCCCTCCCATTCTTTCAGGTTGAACGCAGGCACGCCGGCCTCGGCCAGCGTGGGCACGCCGGGCAAGGCGGCCATGCCGCCATCGCGCGTGACGGCGAGCGCGCGCAGCTTGCCGGACTGCGCCAGCGGCACGGCGACGGAAGCGGTGGCGAACATGGTCTGCACGTAGCCGCCCATCAGCGCCTGCGCAGCTTCCGCAGGACCCTTGAACGGCACGTGCAGCATGTCTATGCCGGCCGCCTGGCAGAAGGCCGCGCCCAGCAGATGGGCGGGCGAGCCGTTGCCGCCGGAACCGTAGCTGAGCTTGCCGGGCTGGCGCTTCGCCTGTTCGACCAGGCCGCGGACGTCGGCGTACTCGCTGCCTGGCGCCACCAGCAGGGCGTTATACAGCCAGACCAGGTTCGCGATCGGCGCGAAGTCGCCATCCGTGCGGTACGACACCTTGCCGAACAGCGCCGGCAGCACGGTATGCGTCAGGAACATGATGCCCACGGTGTAGCCGTCGGGGGCGCTGCGGGCGACGGCGTCCAGCCCTATCATGCCGGTCGCGCCGGGCCGGTTCTCCACCACCACCGGCTGCCCCCAAAGGCGCTGCAGCCTTTCGCCGATCACGCGCGCCAGCACGTCGGGCGGGCTGGCCGCCGGCAGCGGCACGATGATGCGTACGGGCTTGTCCGGGTACGCGGCGCGGGCGGCCCAGGGCAGGGTACAGGCCAGGGCGCCGGACAGGCCCTTCAGTAGCGTGCGGCGGCGCATGGTTCAGGCCGCTGACGAGACAGGCGGCATGAAGATCACGTCGTACTCCGGCGCCACCGCAACGACCTCCGCCGGACTCGACATGTTGTGGATGCGCCGGTAAAGCTCCAGCAGCTTGCCCGCGGGCGCGGCCCAGAACAGCGCGGTGGCGGCGACGCCGGAATTGTTGAAGAAGGCATGCGGCACGCCACGAGGCATGCGCACGAGGTCGCCGGGGCCGGCCGAGGTCTTCTTGCCGTCCAGCAGCAGGTCGATGCGGCCGTCCAGCACGAAGATGTACTCGTCCTGGTTGGGGTGCACGTGCGGCGGCACGAAGCTCTCTTCCGGAAACGTGGCGTGCCAGGAAATGCTGTCCAGGCTGACCTGCTTGGGCACGTACACCTGGCCCAGGATGTTCCAGGAGACGCCGTCCAGGGCCTGGGCGCGGGTGATGTCGGGGGTTTCGAGAATCATGCTGCACTCCTCAGGATTGCGACAGCCGATCCAGCGTCGGCTTCACGAGCGGGTTGGATGATGCGAAACGGGGCTTGAACGTCTGCCTGGCGCGGGCCAGGTCGGCTTCGTCCCAATAGCCGATCAGGATGCCGCCCTCGGAAATGCGCGGCTGGACTTCGATCGATTCGATGGTGCCGTCGGCCACCGTGGCGCGTTGGCGCGGCTGGCGCGCCCAGCGGAACAGCAATTCCTCCATGCGCTTGCGCACCGCCTCATGCGCGGGCGAGGCGCCCAGGTCGACGAATTCGTTCGGGTCTTCCTGCAGGTCGTACAGCATCGGCCGGTAGCCTTCGGCCAGCACGTACTTCCAGCGTTCATCGCGCACCATGCGCAGCCAGGCCTGGCGCGCGGGCGTACCCAGCGCGATGCGCGAATCCTGGAAGGCGTAGTCGTACTCGCAGATGACGTGGTCACGCCAATCCGGCGGCGTCTGGCCGAACAGCAGGGGCCGCAGCGAACGCCCGTCCATGATGTGCGGCACCGGCACGCCGCCACAGGCCTCCAGGAAGGTCGGCGCCAGGTCTATTGCTTCGACCAGGGCCGCGCAGCGCGTGCCGCGGGCGGCGTCAGCCCGCGGATCCGGGTCGTAGACGATCAGCGGCGCGCGGATGACGGGTTCATGGAACAGGTCCTTTTCCCCCATCCAGTGGTCGCCCAGATAGTCGCCGTGATCGGACGTGAACACGATCATGGTGTTGTCGAACAGTCCGCGCGCCTCCATGAAGCGGAACAGCGCGCCGAGCTGGTCGTCGATCTGCTTGATCAATCCCATGTAGCCGGGCATGACGGCTTCGCGCACGCCGGGCTCGGAAAAGGTCGCCGACACGCGATGCCGCATCATCGCGGCGTACACCGGATGCGGGTCGGCGCGTTCGGCCTCCGATCGCACCACAGGCAGCGCGTCCTGCGCGTTGTACATGCCGGCGTAGGGCGCAGGCGCCAGATAGGGCCAGTGCGGCTTGATGTAGGACAGGTGCAGGCACCAGGGCTGCTCGCCCGCCTCGCTGATGAAGTCCATCGCGCGGCGCGTGATGTACGGCGTCTCCGAATGCTCGTCGGGCACGCGCGCGGGCAGGTTGGAGTACTTCAGGAACCAGCCCGAGCGCACCGTGCCGTCCGCGTCCACGGCGGAATTGGCCCAGCTTTCCCAGGGATTGTCGCCGCCGTAGCCCTGCGCGCGCAGATAGTCGTTGTAGCGCGGGTCCGGGTCGTGGCCAGAATACGGATGGATGCCATCGTCGCGCTCGTAGGCGTCGAAGCCGCATTCGGCAATGCGGCGGCCGATGACGGAGGCCGGGTCTATGCCCAGCCGCGACATGCCGGCCATGTCGGCGCGCATGTGGGTCTTGCCCACCAGCACGGAACGCACGCCCAGCGGCCGCAGATGGTCGCCTATGGTCATCTCGCCGGCCTTCAGCGGCACGAAGTTCCAGCTGGCCCCGTGCGCATGCACGTAGCGTCCGGTGTAGTAGCTCATGCGCGACGGGCCGCAAACGGGCGACTGCACGAAGGCGCGGTCAAAGATCACGCCGCGCGCGGCCAGCGCGTCCAGATTCGGGGTCTTCAGCCTGGGGTGGCCGAAACAGGAAAGATGGTCGTAGCGCAGCTGGTCGCACATGATGAAGAGAATGTTCTTCACGCCTCGGGTCATGCTAGGCTCCTGTCTCCGATTGGGGCATGCAGGAATTCTATCGATGGCCTGCGCGCGCATCCCTTGAATTGTTTTGATGTCGATTACCCCAGGTAATCGGCCGGAGAGGCGGCTTGCGACTCCAGCATCTGAACCTGTTGCTCACCCTGGCCCGGACTGGCAGCATGCGCGCCGCCGCGCAGGTCCTGAACGTGTCGCAGCCGGCGCTGACCAAGTCGCTGCGCCAGCTGGAAGAAGAGGTCGGCGCCGAACTCGTGGTGCGCACGCCCAAGGGCGTGCGGCTGGCGCAGGCCGGCGAGATCCTCGCGGCGCGCGCCGCGGTCGTCATGCGAGAAATCGAGAAGGCTCATGAAGACCTGGCTTGGCACCTGCGCGGCGCCGAAGCCCAGGTGACCCTGGGCGTATCGCCCGCCGCCGCCATCCTGCTGGCGCCGGGCGCGGTGGCGCGCTACGGCGCGCGCTGGCCGCAGGTGCGGCTGCGGGTGCGCGACACGCTGTATCCGCAGGCGCTGGAGCGCATCCGTTCGGGCGAACTTGACATGGCGCTGGGGCCGCTGCCCGAAGCGGGCGGGGGAGGCGACCTGGCCGTGCAGCCGCTGTTCGAAAGCCAGTCGGTCATCGTTGCGCGGGCGTCGCATCCGCTGGCCGGCGCCCGGCGCCTGAGCGAACTGGCCGAAGCCGCCTGGGTGCTGACCGGGCCGGCGCAGGGGCCCGGCGATCCCAGGGCGCTGTACAGCGACGAAACGCAGGCACGCGCGCTGCACCTGCAGCTGGAATGCGAGTCCTTTTCCACGTTGCTGGCGCTGATGCCGCAGCTGGACCTGATCGGCATCATGCCGCAAGGGTTCCTGGACCGTTACGGGCCGGCGTTGGGGCTGGTGCGGCTGGACATCATCGATCCCTTGCCCAAGACCGTCATCTACGTGACGCACCGCGCCGATGCGCCGCTGACGGTGCCGGCGCGCCGCCTGCTGGACGCGCTGCTGGGCGAGGCCGCGCAGCTGGCCGGCCACCCCTGAGTCGCCAGGGATCGGTCCAAAAGGTTGAGGTCCGTCCGCGGCGTCATGCCAGCGGCGTAAGCCTCAATATCTTTGACGGCCAGCGATGCGCGGCCTTACTTTTTTTGGTTCGTGCCGAGGCGCAATCCAGGTCGCCTCGAAATTTCTCGAGGCGACATCATGGTGATTGCAACGACAGTCCTGGTGGTGGGCGCCGGTCCGGCGGGCCTGCTCACCGCCGCCGAGCTGCAACGGCGCGGCGTGCAGTGCCTGTTGATCGATGCGCACGAGCGGCCGCTGGAATGGGACCGCGCAACGGTGGTCCACCCCCGCTCGCTGGAGATCTTCGATTCGCTGGGCATCGTCGAGCCGCTGCTGGCCGCGGGCGTGAAGCAGCGCGGCGCGCGCATCCATGCCGACGGCAAGGTGCTGGGCGAGATCGATCTGGACCTTTGCGGCAGCCGCTACCCCTACAACATCGGGATTTCGGAAGAGGTCACGGAGTCCATCCTTGCCGACTATCTGGCCAGCCACGGCGGCGCCGTCCAGCGGGCCAGCAAGCTGGTGGATCTGCAGGAACGGCCGGACGGCATGCTGGCCAGGATCGAGCAGCCGGGCGGCGCAATCGAAGTGCTGGCCGAGTGGGTGATAGGCTGCGACGGCCACCACAGCACGGTGCGCGAGCTGACAGGCATCGAGCAGGACGGCCACGACATCAGCCAGCCTTGGGCGGTGTTCGACGCCGCGATCAGCGGCTGGCCCGAGATCTTCGAGGCCAATTACGCCTACCTGGACAGGATCCCGGTGATCCTGACGGCGCTGCCGGGCCAGCGCTGGCGCGTGTATCTGCGGCCTACTGCCGAAGACTCCGATCTGGTGGCCGATGCCTTGTCCACGCTGCGGCGCTATCTGCCCGAGGCGAATTTCGAGGACGTGGCCCATCCGGCGCGCTTCCGTTGCTACACCAAAGTCGCGCGGCAATTCCGGGCCGGTCGCATCCTGCTGGCCGGAGACGCCGCGCACACCTGCAGTCCGGCCCAAGGCCATGGCATGAATAGCGGCCTGCACGACGCCGTCAACCTGGCCTGGAAGCTTGCGCTGGTCTGCGACGGCCAGTGCTCGGACAGTCTGCTGGACAGCTACCAGGCGGAGCGTCGGCCGGCCGCGCAGCGTGTGCTGGCGTCGGGCGACGAGGCCGAGAGCGCCCAGCTGGCCACTGACCCGGACGTGCTGCGCGAGCGCAATGCCGCCATCCGCAAAGCCTTCGAGGATGGCGCCTCGCAGCATCACGAGGCCGTTGCCGAGGCGGAGCTGGACATCGATTACCGCGATTCGCCCATCGTCATGGGAGACCGGCACGACCCGGTTTCGCCGGGCCAGCGGCTGCCCGACCAGATCCCGATACGCCTTGCGGCGGGCGGCGCGGGGATGTTGCATGAGAGCGCCCATCGCAAGGGCCATACAGTCTTCATCCTGGGCGGCCCGCGGACGTCTGCGGACGCGCTTGCCCAGATTCGCGCCGCGATCGAGCCGCTATCGGACGGCGCCATCATCGAGTCCGTGGTCGCGCTGACGGCGAATGCGGATGTCGATGGCGTGGACGGCTATGTTGATCCCTCGGTGGCCGGAAGGCTCGGCGTGCGGCATATCCTCGTGCTGGCCGTCAGGGCGGACGGCCATGTCGGGCTGCGCTCGGAAGAAAGCCACCTGGAGACACTGGGCGCTTACTTGGCGCGGCTGCGCGCGCCGGCGCCGGGCACGGCCGCGCCATCCTGAGCGGGGGCGGGCGCCTGCGGCACGCCTGGCACGCCGCGCCGGATGTTGCGCGAGAATTCGGCCGCGTCCGCGGTGGCGCGGGCACGCTGCGTGTAATGGCCGGCCTGCCGATACGCCAACGGACTATCCGCTCCTTCCAGAGCATCCAGGCGGTACAGGTACTCGGGTAGATAACCCGAGAACAGCACGCGGTAATCCAGCGGCAACCCCGGCACGATCTGGTCGGCCAGCCGGTACACGATGGTGGTGCAGTTGCCCGTCAGCGTGTTGTAGAAACGCGGCTTGTCCGCCAGCCGGGTAGCGGTCTCCACATAGGCCAGGAACAGCTTGCGGGCCGCGCCGTCCGGCATGTGCACGCGGTACAGATAGCCTTCTTCGCCGCGCACATTGGTGCGCACGCGCAGGCTGTCTTCCTCGGTCGAGGCCAGCACCGACAACTCGTACTGGCGGAAGAAACCGCCAATTTCCGAGAACACGTCGTGCAGCTTGCGGCGTATCTCCACCGAGAACACCACGTACTTGCCATCAGCAAAGCCGAACGACACCAAGGCGTGCGCGATGGCGGGCCGGCCCCAGTAGGACAACGCCAGGTCTACCGATTCCAGGCGTGACAGGTCGTAGCTGTGGGTCTCCCAGCGTATGTCGTAATCGGTGCGCGACCGCCAGTCGAAGTTGCGCACGTTGCGCAGGGTGACGATGTCGCCCTCGACCGTTCCTTGCGTCTGGCGCGCCACCTCGGGCATCCACTGGCGCTCGTT
Source organism: Achromobacter sp. ACM04 (assembly GCF_014851465.1). Lineage (NCBI taxonomy): Bacteria > Pseudomonadati > Pseudomonadota > Betaproteobacteria > Burkholderiales > Alcaligenaceae > Achromobacter > Achromobacter sp. ACM04. Next base: position 1,697,602 of record NZ_JACUZS010000001.1, on the reverse strand, counting down.
GGACGGCCGCACACCCAGCCACCACCAGGCCAAGAGCGCCAGCAGCAGGGCGCCGAACAGCCAGGCAATCAAGGGCTGTCCGATAGACAGGCCGATCAGCGCGCCGGCCGCGAGCGCGAGCCAGGCCGCCGGCAGGACGGCGCGCGCGCGGCCGGGGAACGGCGATTGGAACCAGAGCGCCGCCGCGCCCCAGGCCGCGCCGGCCACGATGGCCACGCCGCTCACGATCTGCGCAATCATGGCGTCTTCACGCGCGTTGCGGGGCCGTCATTGCGCCCCTTGCGAGGACTCGGCCTGCTCCGCATTGCGGGCCTGAGCCTTGCGGTCCTGCTTGCGCCAGCCGGCGCGCATGCGCGCGATCTGGCGCAGCGCGTCCTGCGACATCTTCCACCAGCCGAACGGGCGCGGGTCGGCCAGCATGCTGAGCGCACGGGCATAGTCCAGCGTCAGGCCCGGGGTCCAGGCCATGGTCAGCGCGCGCTTGCGGATCTGCGCCGCCACCCACAGTTCCGGCGTCAGCAAAAGGCGCAGCAGCACGCGCCAACCGGCATCCGGGCCGTGCAGGCGTCCCACCACGCCGTCCAGCGCCGCCTCCAGCGCGCTGGAAACGGAGCTGGAACAGTTGCGGTGCGTCAGGTTGTAGATCTCGGTCTTGCGGTATTCGTCCCAGAAGGCCTGCAGCTTGGCTGCGTCGTAGTTGCGGATGCGCACCCGCATCGTGGACGGGGTCCAGGCCTTGGATTCGGTCGCGTAGTCGGGCTGGTACACGCCGGGCACGTTGTTTTCGGCCGTGGCGCGCAGCAGGGTGCCGAACTGTTCCGGAGAGTGGTCGATCTCCTGGGCCGGATACAGGCTGATGTACACGCCTTCCGGTGATTCCAGCGCGGCGTGGCCGGTCGACACCACGCCGTTGATGTCGACGGCGGCGATGTAGCGGTTCACCACGGGATAGTTGCGCGTCTCGGTCTTGGCCGAACCCGACGGCGTCCAGACGTGCACGGTCAGCGCGCGCTCCGATTCCAGCGGCGGGCCGTCGAACACCTTTTGCGCATGGGCGTCGGCGCGCGTGGGCATGAAGTCCGGATGCGGATTGACGTCCAGCGCCGGGTTGGAGTCCAGGTGGCGGACGCGGCGCGCCAGCGACAGCAGCCGCAGCCCTGTAAACGCCAGGAACAGGCCCAGGCAGTACGGCACCGTGCCGACGTAATGGGTCGGGTAGGGCTGGAAAAAGAAGATGGCCAACAGTATTTCGGCCACGCCCGAGGCAAAGACATAGCGCCAGCGGTCATAGCGCACCACGTAGGCGGCGGTGCACTGGATCAGGCCGTCCACCAGGAACATGAGGCCGAACAGCATGGACAGCGCGAAATGCCCGTGATGGTGGCCGATCAGGACCAGGATGCCCGCCGTCAGCACGATGGCGCCCTTGGCATAGCGCAGCACCCGCTGCCCCCCCACGCCGGACTTGGCGATCACCAGCGTGGCCAGGCCTTCGAGGACCAGCAGCGCCGCGAAGAAATTCAGCGGGAAATAGACGGCATTATCGAGCGCGTCGATGAACAGCGTGACGCCTGTAATGAAAAGCAGGCCGCCGATGACATACAGCCCGCGGGCGCGCTTGCGCAGATAGTCCACGCCCAGCAGCAGCAAAACCAGATTGGCCATTGCGCTTGATTCTCCTCTTCCGTGACCCCGTTACGGTGCTAGCTATTTTGGTTTGCTAACCAAGTTAACAAATTTTCCGGGATCGATGCAGGTATTCTTCCTGACGCATCCGTCTGCGATCTTTCCCGGGACATGGCATGAACACCAAGACGAGCAACGCAACCAAAGAGGCAATGCAAGAGACGGCCTCCGCCTTGATAGACGCCAGGATACGAGAATTGGACGACTGGCGCGGCCAGACGCTCGCGCGGGTCAGGGCCATCATCAGGCAGGCCTATCCCGGCGTAGTCGAGGAATGGAAATGGCGGGTGCCGGTGTGGTCGCACGACGGCATCATCTGTACCGGCGAAACCTACAAGAGCGCCGTGAAACTGACCTTCGCCAAGGGTGCGGCGCTGGAGGATCCCTCCGGGCTCTTCAACGCCAGCCTGGACGGCAACACGCGGCGCGCCATCGATATCCGCGAGGGGGAAACGCTGGACGAAACGGCCCTGGCGGCGCTGATCCGAGCGGCCGCGGCCCTGAACGCGGCGGGGAGGTCCGGCGCCCGCTAGTCGGATTCCCCGCCGCGCAGGTCCGGTTCAAGGCGACGCCGGCTTGATGTTCTGGTTATGCCGGAACAGGTTCTGCGGGTCGTAGCGGGTCTTGGCCTGGACCAGCCGGTCGAAGTTAGGGCCGTAGGCCGCGCCCAGCCGCTCCGGTTCGTCCTGCGTCAGGAAGTTCACGTACACCCCTCCTTGCGCATAGGGCTCCGTGGTCCGGAACAGCGTCCGGGCCCACGCGATGCAGCGCTCGTCTTCTTCCGGAAAGTCCCAGCGGCCGTGCACGTTCATGGCGAATTGCGCCGAGCGGTGCGGATAGGCCATGGCGGACACCGGCACCTGCGCCGCTACGCCGCCGATGTAGCCCAGGAAGATCTCGCATTGCGGCGAAGGCAGGTTTTCCACCGCCGCCACTATGGCGTCGATCAGCCCGTCTTCCAGCCCGCCCAGATTGTGCGACTTCCAGTAATTGCGGGCGCCGGGTGTAAGCAGCGGGTCGAAGGCCTTTTGCCAGGCGGCGTAGGGCATGGGGCCCAGGTGCTCGCCATAAGGCGTGCCGAAGCCGCGCACCACTTCCACCGCGGCTGGGCCATTGGCCAGATCGCCCGAATAACACATGGCGAAGGCAACCATGGGCTTGCCGTGCACCGCTTGCGGCAGGAACGGCAGCGGCGGAGCCAGGCGCAGCACGGCCCAGACCGTCAGTTCCTGGGGCAGGGTCGCCAGCGCATCGCGGTACTTCGACAGCGCTTCTTTACCCTGTTCCAGCGGCAGCACGACCAGGCCGCCATAAACCTCGGGTCCGACCGGATGCAGCTGGAATTCGAACATGGTGACCACGCCGAAATTGCCGCCGCCGCCCCGGATTGCCCAGAACAGATCCGGGTTGTCCTGTTCGCTGGCGTGCAGCAGCTTGCCATCCGCGGTGACGACATCGGCTGAGAGTAGGTTGTCGATGGTCATGCCGAACCTGCGGGTCAGCCAGCCGAAACCGCCGCCCAGCGTCAACCCGGCCACGCCGGTGGTGGAATTCACGCCCAGCGGCGTCGCCAGGCCGTAAGCCTGGGCCTCGTGGTCGAAATCGGCCAGCGTCGCGCCGGGCTCCACATAGGCTCGGGCGCGCACGGGATCGACGCGCACCGACTTCATCGGCGACAGGTCGATCATCATGCCGCCTTCGCAGACCGCGGTGCCTGCGATGTTGTGGCCTGCGCCGCGCACGGACAGGACCAGGCCGTTGTCGCGCGCGAAATCCACGGCGCGGCGCACGTCGGCGGCGCCGGCGCATCGGAAGATCACCGCCGGCCGGCGGTCTATCATCGCATTCCAGATCTTGCGGGCGTCGTCGTAGCCGGGGTCGCCCGGGCAGAGGACCTGGCCTCGGGCTGAGGCTCTCAGATCATCCAGGGCGCTATCGGAAAGTTGGCTCATCACACACCTCCTTGAAGGTGCTGCTTCGTGAACAACCTTTGAAACTGGGGCCTGCGAAGCAGGCCCTGGCCGCCTATGGGTTCGGACGCGGCATGGAGTACGCCTCCTGCGTGAGAGGCCATGACCTAAGGAGGGCGGCGCGCCGCGCCGGGAGCCGGTCGGCCCGCTCCCGTTATGCGCGCCGTGGCGTGCGTATCTGGAAAGCTTACTCCTCGCTGGTCCATTCCACCTGCACGCCGAGGCTGCGCAGGTTTTCGACGAAGCGGGGATGCGCGCGGCGGATCGGCGTGGCGTTGCGGATTTCCGAGCGGCCGTCGATGCTGCTGGCGATCATGAAGAGCGCGATGGCGACGCGGATGATGTAGGGGCTTTCGACCACCGCGGGCGTCAGCGGCCGGCCGCCAAACGTGATCAGCCGGTGCGGATCGGACGAAAACACGTGCGCGCCGAACTTGGACAGCTCACCGGTCCAGCCCAGCGCGCCGTCGTAGACCTTGTTCCAGAACATGGCGTTGCCCTCGGCGCACACGCCCAGCGCGATGAAGATGGGCAGCAGGTCCACCGGGAAATAGGGCCATGGTGCCGCTTCGACCTTGGTCAGCACATTGCTGGTGAAGGGCGTCTGTACCTTCAAGGGGCCCGAGCGCAGCGCGCGCGACCAGCCGTTCTCGTGCACGATCTGCACGCCGAACTTGGCGAAGGTGCGGTCGATCAGCGGGAAGTTTGCGGGCGTGCTGTTGCGCACCACCACGTCGCCGCCCGTGATCGCGCCCAGCGCGAGAAAGGTGGTGATCTCGTGGAAGTCTTCCTCGAAAGTGAATTCGCCGCCGCCCAGGCTGACGCCGCCGCGCACCGTCAGCCGCGAGGTGCCGATGCCGTCGATGTCCGCGCCCATCATCGCCATGAAGCGGCAGAACTCCTGCACGTGCGGCTCGGAGGCGGCGTTGGTCAGCGTCGACTCGCCTTGCGCGGCGGCGGCGCACAGCACGAAGTTCTCGGTGGTCGTCACCGAGGCGTAGTCCAGCCAGTGGTGGGTCGGCTTCAACGGGCCGCTGCTGCGGACCAGCAGCGAGCCGCTGGCGCGTTCCACCTCGCCGCCGAAGGAGCGGAAGATGTCCACGTGCGGATCGATCTCGCGCACGCCCAGGGTGCAGCCCTTGACGTTGTCTTCCAGGCGCGCGACCCCGAAGCGCGCCAGCAGCGGCGGCACCAGCATGATGGAAGAGCGCATTTCCTCGGGCAGCCGGTGGCGGGCGGCGTCGAAGGCGGTGTCGCGGTGATGCAGGTCCAGGGTGCGGGTGGACTCGTCCAGCCGCACCTCGCTGCCCAGCGTGCGGAAGATGTCCAGAATCTTGCGCACGTCCGTGATGTCGGGCACGCCGTGTAGCCGCAGCGGCTGGTCCGTCAGCAGGGTGGCGCACAGCACAGGCAGGACCGCGTTCTTGTTGGCCGAAGGGATGACGCGGCCGCGCAAAGGGGTGCCGCCGTGGACGATGAGGTTGGACATGGAGCGAGTAGGGCCAGAAAAAACAGGGAGATGGGAGCTTGCGGAGCTCCGGTTAATTTCACACTTTAAGGGCGCACGGCGGCCGTGTCATGCCGGCCTGGCCGCGCCCGGGCCGGGATTCTTGCGGATCAGGACCCAGCCGCCTATGGTCAGCGCCAGGCCGGCCCCCAGATAAGGCAGGCCGAAAATCAGCGCCCAGAAAAACAGCGCCGTATAGGCGTCGTTGGCCGCCTGCTTGCCGCCGCTGGCCGGATTGAAGATGCCGGGTTCCATTGCAAGCACGGCGCCGAGCAGGTTCAGCAGGACGGCCAGGCCGAGCATGGCGCAGCCCCAGCCGATCAGGCGGCGAAAATTTGGAATGCGGACCAGCGCTGCGACTAGCGCCACGCCTATCAGCAGCGACACGACGCCCGTCGTGATCAGCATTCTGTCCAGCGCCGCCATATAGGCAAGCCCAGTCAAGTCCGCCAGCCCGAGCGCCTGCTGCATGACCGGATTGACGACGCCGCCGCTGGCCCAGGCGACTAGCAGGCCGAACGCGATGCTGGTGAGCCATTTGGTCAGGGCAGAGGGCATGCGGGAGTCCTGTTCATAGTGCGGTGCAGCGAGAATACTGCGGATTGCTGCTGACGATTGAGACGGGCGGTAACGGCGAACCGTGCAGGGCGCCGCCTAGCCGCGGCGGCGCATTCTTTCCTGGTGCAGCAGTTTGATCTGTTCGGCGAACTCCGGCACGGGACCTTCCACCGGTATGCCGTCCACGACTTCGGCGATGGCCAGCGGCCGCACCTTGGTCGTGGGGGCGACGCCCCATTCCCGCAGCCATTCCCGGTACTGGGCAGAAGAACTGGCATAGACGATCCGGCCCAGGCCCACCCAGCCATGCGCGGAGGCGCACATGGAGCAGTGCTCGCCCGAGGTATAGACGGTGCAGGCCGAGCGCTCGGCCGGCGGCAGATTGCTGGCGGCCCAGCGCGCGATCTCGAATTCCGGATGCCGCGTGCGGTCGCCGCTGGAGACATGGTTGTGGTCTTCGAACAGGACCACGCCGTCGGGTGAAACCAGCACCGAGCCGAAGGGTTCGTCGCCTGCTTCCAGCGCCTGTTTCGCCAGCTCGACGCAGCGCGCCAGGTGCTTCTTGTCCACTTCGGTGATCATGTAAACCTCCTCAGATATGCCGCGCGCCGTGGCGCCGGCGGACTGCGGCATGAGGAGGCCGCCGGCATCGATGCGCAAGCATAGCCTTCTTGCAGGCTGGGCTCAGTAGTACACGTCCACGTAGTCCGTCAGCCCGCCGCAGGCTTCCATCTGCTGCAGGCGCCAGTACTTGCGCTTGCCGGTCGCGCGGAACTCGAACTCGCCGTTGCGTTCGCAGCGGCGGCCCTTGTCCGGCGCGTCCAGGATCAGGATCGTGCCGCGGAAGATAAAGCGGTCGCTGGCGATGGAGACGATATCGCCCTTGATCTTCAGCGTGCCTTCGTGGTTGGCCTGCGTGCCCTCGATGCGCACCACGTCGTTCTCATCCGTGGCGGTCAGGTGGCCGCGTTGCGCCGACCACAGCCATTGCAGGGTGATGCCGCTGTTGTTCATCAGGCGCTCATAGGCGGCCTGGTTCTGGATGTCGGTCTTCTGCACCGAACCCGAGGGCGAGGCCGCGGCAGGCGTAGCGGCGGGCGCGCCGTGCGCCTTGATCGGCGGTACGGCCATGGCTGGCGCGGTTGCCGCAAGCGCCAGGCCTGCCGCAAGCAACAAGCCGGACATCCGCTTTTTTCCCTGGGCGATAATCGTGTCGCTCTCGAGGTTCTTGTGCATGGGTTCTCGTCAAATAGGGGTAGGAGGGCGCAGCGGCCCGGCAACGGCCGCCTGACGGGGACGCTGGGGATGCGCCTGGGCCGAAGGTCGGCGGGCGCATAAATTAGCACGGTCATCGGACCCCGATAATTGCTGTTGTTTGAGCTTGTGTATCTATTGGTTATTTTAATTACCAATGAATACGGCAAGCGGCCGCGCCCGGCCAGCCGCCCGCCCGCTCACCGTTTGGCGGCTGCGCTCTGCGCCCGGAATGCGGCCTCGCCCGCATCGGAAATCTCGACCCATTTTCTGTCCGGCGGCGCGTCCGGCACGTAGCTGTCGTGCCAGTTCCACCACTTGTAGGTCGGGGTCTGCGGATAGCCTTCAGGAGAATCCTCCCAGACTTCCTGGCGGCCCAGCGGCGTGATGTCCAGGTAGTTCCAGGTGCCGCCCATCTGCTCGTCGCCGCGGTTGTTGAGGAAATAGGTGCGGAAGATGCGGTCTCCGTCGCGGTAGAACACATTGGTGCCATGCCACTCGTCCACGCCGAAGTCGGTATCGAAGCCATCGGTCAGCGTGTACCAGGGCATCTTCCAATCCATCTGCGCTTTCAGCCGCGCAATGTCCGCCTGCGGCGCCCGGGACAGGAAGACCAGCGTGGTGTCGCGGGCGTTCAGGTGCGCCAGATGCGCGACCTGGTCGGCCACCATGGAGCAGCCGCGGCAGGCGTGCTCCGGCCAGCCATACACGCCCGGCTCGAAGAAGGCGCGGTAGACGATCAGTTGGCGGCGGCCGTCGAACAGGTCGGGCAGGGCGAGCATGCCCGACGGGCCTTCGAACGCATAGGCCTTGGTCACTGGCGTCCAGGGCATGCGCCGGCGTTCGGCAGCCAGCGCATCGCGGGCGCGGGTGTGGGCTTTTTCCTTGACCAGCAGCTGCTGGCGGGCGGTTTCCCAGTCCTGGGGCGAGACGACCGGGGGCGTGCGCATGGGGGCGCCATTGCTTGATGCAGTCATGATTTCCTACCTCCTTATCGCGGGCCGAGGCCCTGGCGCAAGGGTCTGCGCGCAGACTGGCTGCTCGGCGGCCTGGAAACAGTCTGGCATCGCCGGGCGGAGAGGGGGGAGTAACAAATCCGGCGCAATTCCGCCGGCGGCCGGCTCAGAAGCTCACTGCCAGCCCGACGGAGAAGCCCGACACATTGGTGCCGAACACATAGCGGCCCACCAGCCGGGTGCGGGTGATGATCACGTCATAGGCGCTGGAATCCAGCTCCAGGCCGGCGCCCACGGAGGTCAGCCGGTCGAATCCCAGGATGCCGCGCTGGTCGCCCAGGAACTCAGAGTGCGTCAGCTCCAGCACGTAGCGCAGCGGCCGTTGCAGCACGACGAATCCCGTCGGCGCACGGTAGCGCGCCCACAGATTGGCCGATTGCGCCGCGGCGTGGCCCTCGACGGCGGCAGAACTGTTGAAGCTCTGCAGGCGCATGTCGGAATAGCGCAGCTCCACGTCGACCTCGTAACCGGGGCGGTAATGCTCATAGTCCAGCATCAGCGAGCCGCCCAGGCCATAGGCGTTGAGTGAACCCTTGTCCAGGAAGCTGATGTCCTTTCCGGTCTGCTGTCCCACATACCAGCTGGCGGCGCGCAAATCGCTGGTGACGTTGCCCAGCGCAAAATTGAAGATGGGCCGCAGCTTCAGTTCGTCGGTCAGCTTGAAGTCCCAGCCTATGCCGCCGGTGGCCGAAAAGCTGTTCCACTTGGTGGGGATGCTGCGGGATTCGGCGCCCTGCGTGGCGACGAAGGTCGGATCGTAGCGGCTGGCGGCCAGCACGCCTTCCAGGTAGATGGGGACCGATTTGGAGATGGTGTCGCCGCCGCCCAGCTGCGTCATGGCGAATTCGCTGGATCCCGAGACCGATCCGCTGCCTCCGCCTATGTTCAGGGAACTGGTCGTGATGTCGGGCACGATGGAGAACGACATGATCGCGAGCACCCCGTTGGCGCGCTTTTGCAGGTCGTCCTGGCTCAGGCGCAAGCCTTGTTGCGCCCACGCTTGCGGGCCGGCCCCGCAGGCCAGCAGGGCAAGCAGCCAGCCCGTACGCAGTTTCGCCGTGCTCAGGGGCGGGGGCATGTCATCTCCGGAGTAAGTTGCGCGGCGAGCACGGTGTGCTTAGCGGCTGCGAGCCGGCGATGGCGGCTCGGACGAGGCCTGGTCGCGCCACAGCGTGACGCGGTTGCGTCCCGTCTGCTTGGATTCGTACAGCGCTTCGTCCGCCCGCTGTATGACTTCGGCGGCGGATTCGCCGTCTTGCGGCCAGAGCGCGACGCCGATGGATACTGTGACGCGGCCCACACTGTCCGGCATGAGACGCCGGGCCACGGCCGTGCGCAGGCGCTCGGCGACCTCACAGGCCTGCGCGGCCGAGCGCATGGGCAACAGGGCGATGAACTCTTCTCCGCCCACTCTGAAGGCGCGATCCTGATCGCGCAGGCCGGCGCGGATCACGTCGGCCAGCGCGATCAGCACCTTGTCGCCTGTCATGTGGCCGAAGCTGTCGTTGATGCGCTTGAAGTGGTCCAGATCCATGGCGATGACCGCCATGGATGTGCCATCGGCCGCATAGGCGTCCAGCACGTTGGTCATGGCCCTGCGGTTCAGCAGCCCGGTCATGGGATCCGTCAACGCCTGTGTGTTCAGGCGGCCAACCTCGTCCTGATGCTGGTTGAGCGTGAGCTGGACGGCGTCGCGCAAGGTGTCGGCCTCGGCGTACCACGCGTTGAGCCGCTCGACGTCCACGCCGCCCGACTTGCCTGCGATCATGGCGCGCGTCAAGCGCGACAGCGGCGCAGCGATGGCATAGGCCAGGCCGCACACCAGCAGCAGCGTGAGCGCGATGGCCGGGAGGGCCGAGCGCAACGCATCGCCGAGCAATTCACGCAAGGGCGACAGCACCTGGTCCTGCGAACGCTGCGCCACGACTGCCCAATCGCCCTTGGCCAAGGGCGCGTAGCCGGTCAATACGGCGCCGCCGTTCGCTTGCGGATAGAGGGCCGCGCCGCCCTGCCGGGCGGGCGCGATGCTGGCCAGATCGAGCGCCCCGGCGGGGGCATGCCTGCGGTACAGCACGTCGCCGTTGCTGCCCACCAGGAACACCGACATGCCGGCGATCTCGTCGCGGTCGCCGATGATCCGGTCCATGCCGCTGCCGGCGTCCAGCGTGATGGCGATGGCCAGATAGGCAAGGGGTGAGCCGCTGGCGTCTTCCACGGGTTCGGTCACGACCAGCGTCGCGGCCTGCGCCCCGGGTGTCTTCGTCACCCAGGCGCCCGGGCCTGGGGCGCTCACGCCCAGATCGGCAAGACGGAGGATCTTTGCGTCCGCAAGCTGGCCCGTAGGCGAACGGGCCACGATACGGCCTTCGGCGTCGGCCAGCATGACCGCGTGCAGCGAGTCGATCTGGTCGGCCAGACGCTGCAGTTCGCTCTGCAGCGCTTGCGGCTTGCCCATGGACGCTGAGAGCTGGCTGGCGGTATTGCGGGCCTGGCGATGTAAGGCGTCAAGGTAGACGTCGATGACCTCGGCCAGTTTCTCGGCGCGCGCGTGGTTGGCGGCCAGCGCATTCTTGATGATCTGCGCCTTCTGTACCTGGTAGCTGGAGTACATGGCGTTGGAAAAGCCGACCGCAACACTCAGCACGGCCAGGGCGACCAGCACTGCAAGCAGGCCGATTTTGCGCTTGCGCATGCCTGCGTGGCTAGGCCGAGGGCTCATCGAGACTCCATGCAATCTTCCATGCGTGGGGGGGTATCGACCGCGTTTAGTCTGCAAAGATAAATGGGCCAGGGGCAGGCCGCAAGAGCTGGCGCCGGGAATGGCGATCCGCCGTTGATTTATCGGGGAAAAATGTGAGTTGCGGCCAACACGAACGGCCTGATGCCATCAGGCCTGGGAATTCCTGTTACCTCCATGCCGGCGCGCCCTTATGCCTATTTCACCTTGACGATGTCGTCCGGCTTCCAGGTCTGGTCGTAGAACGCATCTTCCGCGCCATACAGCCGCAGCGCGACCAGGAAGTCGCGCCCGGGTATGGTCTGGATGAAGGCGGCATCGACGACACCTTCAGGCTTCTGCGGTCCGAACCAGATTTCCTGGGAACCGTCCGCTTGCTTGGGGATGTCGTAGTAACCGTTGGTGGACGGCATGAGCTGCTTCGTCTCCGGCATGGTGCCGTCGGTTACGTTGTATGCCGTGACCGCCCAGAACAGGGCCGCGGGCGTGCCTGGCGGCAACCTCAGCTTGTAGGTGCTGGTGCCATTGAGGAAATTGCCCGCCGCATCCCTGGCCGTGTAGGGATACTTCGAACCGGCGCCTGTCGTGCGCATGACCATGGCCGGTGCCGATGAATAGGCGTACTGAAAGAAGCCCGCGCGCTGGTTCACGTCCAGATAGCTTTCCTGCATCCATTCGGCCGTGCCGCCCGCCCAGGCCCGTTCCCACTGTCGGTCCTTGTAGTAGAGGTTACGTCCGTCCTCGCGCCCCAACTGGCGCAGCGCCAATATCATCCTGGGCGCGGCATCCACGGCTTTCTGCAGCATGTCTTGCTGGCGCTGCGTGGGCTCGAAGGGTTTGCCCTTGACGATGCCGATGGACGCCAGCACGCCCCGCAGTTCGGGATCGATGGCGGACACGGGCTCGTAGTCGACGAAGTCCTTGAGCTTCTGCCAGAACTGGTGGTCCACCGGATACATCATGTCCACGCGCTTGCCGCTGGCATCCGGAAACTCCATGGGCTTGATGTTCTTTTCCTCTGCCCAGAGCGGATAGACGCGGGTGGTTTCCGCCGCCTTGACGGCAGGGGCGGGGTCGGGTTTGCCGTCGCCCTTCGCCATGACCGTGCGGAAGAACAGGAACACGTTGTAGGTCGGCGACTTGAAGGCGAAGTAGCTGCTGGGAATGTGGCCGTCGTAGTCGGGCGGCAGCAGCAGGTACAGGCCGCCGCGCGCGCGGTCGGGGCCGATGGCTCCGACGTCGGTGATGGTGCGCTGGAAGAAGTCCGTGAACATGCCGATGACGTTGGGCGGCGCTTTGACGACCAGCGGACCGGTCTTCTTCAAATCCAGGTAGCTCATGGAATAGATGACGTCGGCGTTGGGCGTGGGCACCATGGTCTTGGCATCCATGCGCTCCTTCCATATCGGCAGCACGTTGTAGCCGGCGCCGAACGCCTGCTCGGAACCATCGCGCATGCCGATGACGTTGAGCGCCGGCAGCATCGTCATGTAGGCGTGGATGGCCCGTTGGTAGTAGAGCTCGTCGCGCAGGCCTTCGGCCTCCTTTTGATCGAGCCAGTTGCCATTGTTGATTTGCCTGACGAGCGGGGAGATGGCGGCTTGTTCCTGCGCTGCGCTGGCTCCAGCGCAACAGGCGGCAAGCAACGCGGCCGCCAACAGCTTGAATCGGGGTTCGGCGCGCATGAATGAACTCCTGGTAAGGGGCGCGGGAACGCTCCCGCGCGCACCATGACGAGGTGGAAGGGGGGGCGGACCGGCGTTGCGCCGGTCCGGGTCGTCAATCCATCTTCTTGATTTGCGGCGGCTTCCAGCTGCCGTCGAGGATCGCCTGCTGGCCCCAGTACGCGCGGATGTAGAGCGAGATGGGCTCTTTGGGCGAGGGCAGCCAGTTGGCCTCCTTGTCCTTGCCGGGAGAGGTCGGTCCCACATAGAGCGTCAAGGAGCCGTCCGCGTTGCGGGCCAGGTCCTTGTTCTTGGTGCCGAGCGAGTAGCGCTTGAGTTCGTTCGGACTGAAGAGATGCAGCTTGTTGTAGAGCGTCAGGGACCAGAAGCCCTTGACGGGCGGCAGCTGGCCCTTGGGGAAAGTGATCTCGTAGCGTTGGCTGCCATCGAGCTGCGCGCCGGCCGCGTCGAAGTCCGTGTAGAAGTACTGGGTCTCGGTCGGCCGGTTGTCGAACATGTTCGACTTGGAGGTGCCGGTCCGGTTGAAATAGTCCAGGCCCGTCTGGGCATTGTTGACGGACCGATTCCAGTTATTGCCGGCAGGGCGCCCGTTGTGCTTCCACTGGAAGAAGGGCGCTATGACTTGTTCTTCGGTTTCCTTGGCGGTCTGGAGCAGAGCCTCCTTGATCGCCGGATCGCGCGCCGCCGCGGCCAGCACGGAACGGAACTGGGCATACATGGCCTCCTCGCCTGGTAGCGGCGGGACCGTGTCCAGCACCTTGCCCAATTGGTCGAAGAATGTCTCGGGGATTACCCAGCGCGTTTCTCCTGAGCTGGCGCTCTCGGCCTGAGGGTTCGGGATATCGGGTGTGTTCTTCCAGTTTATGGTCTTCATCTTTCCGTCGAAATCCTTCAGCGGATAGAACACGACCTGGTTTATCTTGTCCTGTATGGCTTTGCGATCCTGTTCCGTGTCATCCATGAAAATGCGCGGGATGGCATTGGCCAACGCGGTCGGGCTGCGGATGACACCCTGTACGCCTGCGGGCCGTTTGCCCTTCCAGTTGGGGCCGACCAGCAGATAGAAGCCCGGCTTGCTCTTGTACGGCTTGCCCAGTTCGCCGAACTGGTTGGTGCGCTGGTCATACAGCGCATAGACCCAGAAGCGATCGCCGAAGTCGGGAACCTGGGCGATCACGGGTTCCTCGTCCAGCGAGAAGAAGCCCAGGCCGTACACCACGTCCTGGTTGGGGCAGGTGACGAAGGTCTCTTGCGGGGCGATGTAATCGTGCAGCATGCCGGCCTGGCCGCGCGGCGCCACAGGAAGAATGCCGCCCAGCAGGCCGGGGCGGGGCGCCTTGGTGATCCGGTCATTGCGGTTTTGCATGTTCACCATGGGCCAGCCCCAGATGTAGGCGTAGCGGCCTATGGCCTTCGCATACTCCGGGTGCATGACGATATCAGGCGCCGGTAGGGCCAGCGCGGATTTGCCGGCTGGCGCCTGTGGCGCACCGACGGCGGGCGGGGCGCCCGTCGCAAGATTCAGGCAAAGAAACGAGAGAATTGCGACACCATGCTTCATTCTGCGCTCCTGTCGGGGACTGCCAGACCGCTTGCGGGAGACGCCATTTTCACTAGTGACTCGATTACAAGTCCATGCTAATTTCGGCAATAACTCGTCAGAAAGTTGCGAGGGTCTCGATGGAGTTGTTCCAGTTCGGATCGTTCGGAGAGTACGAAGCCGCGGTGGTTGACGTAGACCTGAAAGTGCGTCTACTCGGACCACAAGACGGAGGCTGGCGATTGGGGCACGCGGACGTTGGCGGGATCACTGTCCAACGCGGAATTGAAGCCGTGCCGAATCTGTGCGAGGCCGCGGTGGCGGCCACGCATTTCATGTTTCTGATATCCGATCCCGGATCGGCTTTGGCCTGGCTGAACGGCGTCGCGCTGGGGCCGGACAAGCTTGCCGTTCTTGCGCCGGGCCGAGGCTTCGTCTTTCGCGCTGACGGCCCGAATAGCTGGGTGACCATTGCGGTTCCTCTGTCGTCGCCCATGTTGCAGGCCGATGACGAAGTCGGCGGGATCTTGCGCTACTGGTCCCGCGCCACCAACGTATTGACCGCCAGTCCTGCGCACATCGCGGCCCTGCAGCAGGCGGCTCTTTGTGCGGCGGATTCTAGAATGCCTGGCGCAGCCGGACGCGTGCTGATCGAAAATGCGATCGCAACCATGGTGTTTTCCCGCCGTCCGCGGCCGGCGCCTGGCGGCAGACCAGGGGTTTCCTTGCACGAGTTGTGCAACGCGACCTTGACGCTTTTTCGGGCGATGGACGGCGATGGACGCAAGAGCGCCGGCTACGATGGGCTGAACGTGGGCGATCGATCATTGAGGACGTTCTTTCGTCATTGCTTTGGCTTGAGTCCGACGCAGTATCTGCATTTGCGGCAGCTGCATGCGGTTCATGCCGCCTTGGCCAGCGCTGTGGCGGGCGAATGGTCCATTGCGGAAATTTTCGAACGTCAAGGCTATCCCTATTGCAACTACGCGCTGACTCGCTATCGCGCGCTTTTCGGAGAGACGCCGTCGGCGACGCGCCGACGTTTCTTCAATGCGGCTAGCCAGCTTGGCGTCTCATAGCGCCAGCGTCTCGTGCCGGCACGTCGGCGCGTCTGTCACTGAAGAGGAGTACGAACATGCCCAGCAAAAACACGATTTGCCTCTGGTACGACCGCGACGCCCTGGAAGCTGCGCAGTTCTATGCCCGGACCTTTCCCGACAGCGCCGTCAGCAAGGTGTTGCGCGCGCCGGGGGACTATCCCTCCGGCAAGCAGGGCGACGTGCTGACGGTGGAGTTCACCGTGGCAGGCATCCCCTGCGTGGGCCTGAACGGCGGCCCGGCCTTCAAGCACAGCGAGGCCTTTTCCTTCCAGATTTCGACCGAAGACCAGGCCGAGACCGACCGCCTCTGGGACGCCATCATCGGCAACGGCGGCCAGGCCAGCGAATGCGGCTGGTGCCGGGACAAGTGGGGCCTGTCGTGGCAGATCACGCCGCGCGTGCTGATCGAAGCGATCTCGGACCCCGATCCCGCCACAGCCAAGCGCGCGTTCGACGCGATGATGACGATGGGCAAGATCGATATCGCGGCCATTGAGGCGGCGCGGCGGGGGTAGGGGAGGATTCCTCCTTTTGGCTGATTCCCGCGGCAATGGCGCGATCTATCATGGATACACCGCACGCGGGCCGGCCATCTGCACGGCCAGTCCCTGGAGGCGGCGGCGTTTGCGCGATCATCCTCGGGGAGCTTTCCTATGGCCACGCTTGCGGTCCGCCTTATGGCGGCCATCGTGTCGGCCGGCATCGGCCACGCGGCGTTCGCGGGACCGGGGCAGGCCATTGAGGCCACCGGGAAGTCGCGTTCCTCGACTTCCTCGCGCGGCAATGCCGACGCCGCCATCGATGCGGCGCAACGCGCCCTGAGCGATTACCTGCGAGACTCCAGCCAGCAGGATGATGCGCTGCTGAACCAGGAGACTCAGGACCGGCTGCGGCAGCAATATGAAGATGCGCAGAACGCGGCGGCCAGGGCCCGGGCGAAACAACAGGAAGCCGACTACCTGCGCAACCGCGACCGGATCAAGGAGCGCTACAGCACCGATCCCGCCCTGAACCCCTGGGGCAACAACGCTGCCAGCCGCGACAAGCCGCGCAATGCCCCCGCCGGCGCGCCGGATCCATCCGCCTCATCCAAGACCGCCGCCAAGGATCCTGGGCTCGATTACGCCGGCCAGGCCTGCGAGTATTTCACCCGCCCCTCGGATGCCGCGCATCTGAACTACTACAGCGAAGGTTCGACCGTCGTCTATGGCGGGCGGGTCTATCAATGCAAGGACGGACGTTGGGCGTACCGCTATCCCGATACGGTGCTGAGCGCGCGCGACCGCAGCCGGCTGTCGGCCACCCAACTGGAGAAGTGATATGGCATTGTTTGCTTCGGTGGCGGCGGCCGTGCTGGCCTCTTCGACCCTCGGCGCCCCGCTGGGCTTGGGAGACGGGAGAAGCGAAGCCTTGTTCAAGGCATATTCGGCTGCCCTGGACTTGGGGTTCCAGGCGATGGGGCCCAGCATGAAGCGCGCGCTGGCGACGTATTGCCAGGACGGGCTGACCGTCGAGGGCTACTGCGTCTGGGTGGTGCAAGGGGTAATCATAGGCAGCCATCTCAGCGGCAATTACGAGGACGTGCTGCGCTATGGCGACCGCTACGCCGCCGCAAGGCTGGCGGATCTGCGGTCCAGGCGTGAGCCCCTGGGCGCCTGCCTGCCCGCGTATGTGAGCACGGTGAAACCGGGCACGACCAGCACCTTGATCTCCTGGAGCTCCCCCGTGCCGTCCTTGGTCTACCTGGCCCAAGCTCGCCTCAAACGGCCTGCGACGAGCTCGTACTATCAGGCGTTCTATTGCGCGCGCCGCGCTCCGAACGAGCTGCTGGACGCTTATGATCCCCAGCATTCCAGCGTGCCGGCGAGCGAAGCTGAAGCAAACGTAGCCCGCAAGTTCGAATCAGAAATCCTGCGGCCGATGCGCGCGGCGAGCGAGCAGCTGCAAGCCGAACTCACGCGCTCCATCCACTCCGACAGCACGGCGCTCAGCCGCAATTTCCTGCAGACCGCGGTGCTGTACGGAAATGCCTACACCGCATGCAGCCGAGCCCGCTTTCCGGCCAATCTTTGCGGCTATCTGAGCGCGGACCGCATCGAAGTCGAGTTCTACGAGTCCAAACTATGAGCGGGCCCGTCAGTCCGCGCTTCAGCCGCCGGCCGGCAGCACCCGGATGCCCGTGCGCTTGACGAATTCCTCGTAACTGATCGGCGGCCCGGCCTTGGTGCTGGCGGCGTTGGCCTGCCAATGCACCCACGAGCGGCCGCTGGTCGCGTCATACACGACCTTGTAGATGTACGTGGGCACGGCCACGCCCGCGCCTATGGTCTTGGGGTTGTCGGCATAGACGGGGCCGGTGAAGACGTACACGTCACCCGCGGCGCGCATCACGTACTTGCGCGTGTCCTGCTCGATGCTGCTCCAGGCGCCGCCGTTGTGAATCTGGTCCTGCGGCACCATGTTGGCCAGCGAGAAGCTCTGCGCCATGGCCTCGGGCGTGGACATGTCGCCTGCCGGCGCCATGTGGCCGCGCGAATAGCCGGAGCCGCGGTAGTCGTCCAGCTCGGCCCGTTCGGCGCGTGGCAGCCGCGCTTCGGCGTAGAACTTGTCGGTGCGGCGCATGCCCTGGGCTTGGGTCAGCATCTGGCGATTCAGGCGTTCCGCCACGAACACCGGCGTCTTGGTCTGCCCGTCGTGCAGGATGGCGAAGGCCGAGAAGCACACCTCGCGCAGCTTCTGGCCGCCCGGGACTTCCGGCGGGCGCGAATGCGGAAAGAACTGCCGGCATTCGGCAAACATTGTTTGAACGGGCGCCCCTGTCCGCGCTGCGGTCGGTACCGCCGCCGGCGTCGTGTGTTCGCGCTGCTGCGGCCAGCCCAGGCGCGTGATGACTTCCTGCACCGGCGCGGGAATCCGCCACTGCGGATTCAGCATGTAGGTGGCCGCGCCGAAACTCGCCAGCGACGAGAACAGCAAGGCCTTCAGGAATCGGGGGAAGCGGCCGCTGGATCGGGAACCGGCCCGGGCCTTGGATCTGCTGGGGGGACTTCTCTTCTTGGAAGCGGGTGTCTTCGCGCGCGTCATTACTACCTGTGAGCTACTGCCCGATTGCAGTTGGCAATCGGCACCGCCACGGATTGTAGATGAGTGGCAAATTTGCCACTTGCACGGGATTCTTTCGTTTCAAGAGACGGCTGCGGCGTCCGGTGTTGCATGACGCGCAACCAAGTTGTGACAGGGGTTACGCTATGTTTCCATGACGCATTTCCCACGTAGAATTCTTGCTGGCCGCGGCGATTGCCGCGGCGCGATATTCACGCGTTGAAGATGTACGTCGATCTCCTCACCCTTTACTTCATCATCATTGGAACGCTGCTCGCCAGTGCAGGCCTGACGTTCTGGGAGCATCGGACCCACCCTAGCCGCAGCGGATCATTGCGTATCCTGGCGGCGGGTTTCGCCACGCTGGCCGTGGGCTGCACTGTCGCGCTGTTTCGCGCGAGGCTTCCCAGCCCGCTGGGCTCGGCGGTCGCCAATCTCATTGTCCTCAGCGGCTATCTCCTCATCATGAACGGCGCGGCCTCGCTGAGCGGCAGGCGCTACCGGGGAGCTTCCATTGGCCTGCTGGTCGTCATGGCGCTGATCTGGCTGGGGGCCGGGGCCCGGTGGGAGGACCTTGTCTGGAAATACATCAGCGCATTCCCGATCGCGTTGGTCAGCGGCGTGACCGCTTGGGAACTGCTGCGCTGCCAGTCGCTCAGGTCGTTGACGCCGCTGCGCATCGCAACGGCGGCGGTAACCATCCACGCACTGGTCTACGCCGCGCGCGCCTTCATCCTGCCCTGGTGGGTGGCGGAGCACGGGCCGGCCATACACCTGACCGCCAGCACCCTCACCATGTATGAAGGCGTGCTGTATTCGATCGTGCTGCCGATGACGCTGCTCAAGCTGATCCGCGAAGAGACCCACGGCCAACTGCTGCGGGAATCTCAGACCGACTATCTGACCCGCCTGGGCAATCGCCGCTGGTTCTTCGAGCAGGGCGCACGCATCATCGAGGGTGGAGCAGGGCGCGGGCCGGTTGCCGTGCTGGCCTTCGATCTGGACCAGTTCAAGTCCATCAACGACAGGTATGGCCATCAGGCAGGCGACCAGGTGCTGAAATTCTTCGCCGATAGCGCGCGTTGCGTGCTGGGTGAAGACGTGCTGCTCGCCCGCCTGGGCGGCGAGGAATTCGCCGCGCTCTTGTCCGGCCCCGACGCGCGCCGCGCCACGGTGTTGGGCGCGGCCGTGGCGCAACGCTTTGCCGTGACGGTGTCCGGCCGGGACGACAGTCTGGGCATACCGGCCACGGTCAGCGTCGGGCTGGCGCAGTTCGAGGACAAGGTTCCGCCCTTGGTCGACGCGCTGGCCGCGGCCGATCGGGCGTTGTATCAGGCCAAGGCGCTGGGCGGGAACCGGGTGGAGCTGGCGGGCGCCGCCGCAAACGCGCTGAACTGCTGACGGCAACCGGCGCGGATCAGGTCCGGCGCCGCGACCTGGGCCTGGGCGCCACCCCCATCCGCGGATCCCGCGCCAGCGCAAGCTGCGCCATGCGCGCCGCGACCGTTTCGAAGTCCTCGTCGGTTTGAGGCAGGTACAGCCATTTTCCCAGCACCGGGTGCTGGCGCAGGGCTGGGAACTCCGCCGACAGCGCCTCATGGCGTTCCTGCGAGGTGCAGACGAGCAGGCCGCTCCAGGGATCCTCGCGATCGGCGGCGACCAGGTACAACAGGCCGTCCAGGTAGGCCGCGTCGCAGCCGAACATCTTGCGGCGCAGGTAGCCGGCATCGCGCTCCAGCGGTTCCAGGATCCAGAGCAACGAATTGAGGCGGACGTTCCGTTGCTTGGGGGGCGGGGCAAATGGGTCTGATCGGTTGCGCATGAAATGACGTCAGGCGGGACGGGTTGCGGCGGGAACCCAAGAATAATGGTAATAATGGTGCCGGATTAAAGTTTCCAGTCGAGGGGATAGCGTGCATTGCTCTAGATGCGGAGCCGCCCACAAGGGCAAGAACAGCGTATGCGACGAATGCGCAAGAGTGCTGGGCAACATGCCCAGCAAGAGCATCTTCGCATCGGACACCGGCAGTTTTGGGGCGGATGAGACGCCGCCCGCTGCGACGAGCCCGCAGCCCGCCGCCAGTGCGCCAACTGCCGTGGCCTCTCGCGGCGGCTGGGCCGAAGCATTCCAGCGCTACCACATTGTGCCCCTGCGGCTGCGCGGCAAGCCCGTCAGGGTGGTTTGGCTGTTGGCAGCCGGCGCGGCAGGCTTGGCGCTCACCGCCCTGGGCGTCTATGCCTGGGGGATGTCGGCGTGGTGGTTCATCCTGATTTTCCTGAGCCTCGTCAGCCTGGAGACGGGGCGTGACCTGAAACGCAAGCGTTATTCGCGGGTTTTAATGATGTGCAACCTGGAGGCCAATCGCGCCGGCGAGGTTTTCTACACCGAGATTGGCGGCCAGTGCCCGGTATGCAATGGCGAATTGAAGCTCCGGGAGATCGGTCCGAAGCGCGACAAGAAGACGACGGCGGTGTGCAGCGTGAATGGCAGCCACCGCTGGCAATTCGATCCCCGCGTGCTCGGCGATCTTTGACGCCTGCGTCCGGCGCAACCCGGCGGTCGTTCCCTGACAGCCGGGTCCGGTTCCGCCGCGCTGCCTATAATGGCCCCGATCCCCGCTTCGACGGCAATCTTGCCGTGTTTCATGTCCTCTTTGCCTCTACGCGTGCTGTCGGTCATTCCGCCGATGACGCAGCTCAATACTCCGTATCCGTCCACCGCCTACCTCACCGGCTTTCTGCGGTCGCGCGACGTGACCTCGTTCCAGGAAGACCTGGCGTTGGCCCTGGTGCTGCGCCTGCTGTCGGCCGACGGCCTGCGCGCCGTGGCGGAACGCGTCGCCGCCTTGCCGGCGGACAAGCACAGCCCCGCGGTCCAGTCCTTCGTGGCGCAGCAGGCGCGCTACCTGGCGACCATCGGGCCCGTGATCGCCTTCCTGCAGGGCCGCGATTCGACGTTGGCGCACCGCATCGTCGGCCGCCATTTCCTGCCCGAGGGGCCGCGCTTCAGTTCGCTGGACGTGTATCTGGACGAAGACGGCGGCGATCCGCTGGGCTGGGCCTTCGGCGCCCTGGGCCTGCATGACCGTGCCAAGCACCTGGCGACCCTGTACCTGAACGACCTGGCCGACGTGCTGCGCGACGCGGTGGATCCGCGTTTCGAGTTCGTGCGCTACGCCGAATCGCTGGCGGGCAGCCAGCCCACGTTCGACCCGCTGGCCCAGGCGCTGGCGGCGCCGCCCACGCTGGTGGATGACATGCTGCGCAGCCTGACTTCAGAAGCGCTGGCCCGCCACACACCCACCGTGGTGCTCCTGTCCGTGCCGTTCCCCGGCGCGGTCTACGCCGCCTTCCGCATCGCCCAGACCATCAAGGCGCACGATCCCGGCATCGTCACCGTGCTGGGCGGCGGCTTCGTCAATACCGAACTGCGCGAACTGAAAGACCCGCGGGTCTTCGATTATTTCGACTACGTGACCCTGGACGCGGGCGAGCGTCCCTTGCTGTCGCTCCTGGAACACCTGCAGGGCAAGCGTTCGCGCCAGCGCTTGGTGCGCACTTTCCTGCGCGACGCGGACACGGGCGCGGTGCGCTACGTCAACATGGTCGAACCCGACATCGCCTTTGCCGAGGTGGGCACGCCCACCTGGGATGGGCTGCCGCTGGACCGCTACCTGTCGTTGCTGGACATGCTGAATCCCATGAACCGGCTGTGGAGCGACGGGCGCTGGAACAAGCTGACCGTGGCGCATGGCTGTTATTGGAAGAAATGCAGCTTCTGCGACGTCAGCCTGGACTACATCGGCCGCTACGAAGGCGCGTCCGCCGCGGTGCTGGCCGATCGCATCGAGGCCATCGTGCGCGAAACCGGGCAGACCGGCTTCCATTTCGTCGACGAGGCCGCGCCGCCCAAGTCGCTCAAGGCGCTGGCGACCGAGCTGATCGCGCGCAACACCGATATTTCGTGGTGGGGCAACATTCGCTTCGAAAAGACCTTCAGCCCCGAACTCTGCGAGCTGCTGGCAGACAGCGGCTGCATCGCCGTATCGGGCGGCCTGGAGGTCGCCTCGGACCGCCTGCTGAACCTGATGAAGAAGGGCGTCTCGGTCGACCAGGTGGCACGGGTCACGCGCGCCTTCACGGACGCCGGCATCCTGGTGCATGCCTACCTGATGTACGGCTTTCCCACGCAGACCGTGCAGGACACCGTGGACGCGCTGGAGTACGTGCGGCAACTGTTCGACAACGGCTGCATCCAGAGCGGCTTTTTCCACCGGTTCGCCTGTACGGTGCATTCACCGGTGGGACAGAACCCCGAGGAATACGGCGTTACCCTCAAGCCCCTGCCGCCGATCACCTTCGCCAAGAACGACGTCGGCTTCCATGACCCTACCGGCGTGGACCACGACGCGCTGGGCAAGGCGTTGAAGAAAGCCATCTACAACTACATGCACGGCATCGGGCTGGACGAGGACGTGCGCAGCTGGTTCCCGTTCCATGTGCCGAAGACCACCGTGTCGAAGCACCGGATCAGCCGGGCACTGAGCCAGCGGGGGTAAGGCGCGGGCTTCGCGCCCGCCGCGCTAGCGCAGCAACACGTCCTCGTAGAACGCGCCCATCGGCCGCTCTGCATCCCGCACCTGGATCTCCAGTACCCAGATGCCGTCGGCGGGTACGAAGTCCGCCTGCGCCAGCAGATGTTTGCCGTACAGCGCATGCGGAAAATCCGATACCCGGTGCCCGGGAATCTCGCGCACCAGTTCGCAGCCTAGCTCGCGCGCATATTCCGAGGCGCGGTCGTACAGGGCGGCGCCCGTCAGGCCTTCCAGCCACGCCAGGCGGGCGCGCCGGAAGACCTCGCGCGCGGCCTCGGCGCAGCGCTGGCGGTCCGCATCCGCGCCCAGCACGAAGGTGTCGCCATAGTCGCCCTCGTGGCCGTCCCACACCGGGCCGATGTCCAGCACGAAGATGTCGTGTTCCTGCAGCTTGCGGTCGTAGTCGGTGCGCTGAACGGGCGGCGATTGCGTGTCCGGGCCGAAGCGCACATAGGTCGGGTGCCAGTTGTTGGACGCGCCCATTTGGCGCAGGTGCTCATCCGCCACGGCGATGGCCTCGCGCGTGGTCATGCCGGGGCGCATCAGCGCGGCGATTTCCGCCACCGCCTGCATGGATCTCCGGCGCGCGTCCAGGATGCCTGCCAGCGTGTAGCGCGGACTGAGGCGTTCCCAAGGATGCGCCTCGCGCTGCGGCGCGGCGCCGGCCGTGTCTCCCGCTGCGGGGTGGAAGGCCTCGGACCGGTAGCGGTCGGCGGGCAGGCCGACCGCCAGCAGCCGGTCGTGGGCTGCCTGCACCATTGCCGGATTGCCGCAGGCGTAGACCAGGCTGCGTGACCACTCGTGGTCCGCCGCGATGGCGGCGTCCTGCACGTGGCGTCGGGGCTGGCCATCTGCGCTATCGGCCTGGGACAGCACTGCATGCCATTGGAACCCGTCGCCCTTGCCCTGCAAGGCGTCCAGCATCTGCCCAGCGTAGCAATCGTCCGGCGTGCGTCCGCCCCAGTACAAGGTCACCGTCTTCAGCGCGCGGCTTTGCAGCGCTGCCATAAGGATGGGAGCCACGCCCGCATAGCCCGTGCCGGTGGCCAGCAGCACCAGGTGGTCGATGCCGGCAGGCATCTCCGCAGGCCAGGTGCAACTGCCTTGCGCGCCGTCCAGGGTCAGCATGTCGCCGGGCTGGAGGCCGGGCAGGATGCCATCGGTGAAGGCGCCGCCGGGCATGCGGCGGATGTGGAACTCCAGCCGGGCAGGCCCCGCCGCGCCGGGCGCATTCGCAATCGAGAAGTTGCGGCGGGCGCCGCCGTCCAGGATCAGTCGGGCATGTTGGCCGGGCAGGTAGCCGTAGTCGTCCTCGCCCTGCATTTCGACGATGAGCTGGGTGACGTCCGGGGCCAGCGGCAGGCGCGACGCGACGCGGGCGCGGCGCGGCGGACTGGGTTCTTCGGGGGCGCGCCAATGCGGGAAGCGCAGCGTCAGGTCGCTGGCGGCGCGGCACTGGCACATCAGCAGTTCGTCGCTGGCCGTCTGGTAGCCGCCGTCCGCGGGCGGCGCCATGCGTTCATAGCTGCCATCCATGACCACGGCGCGGCATGAGCCGCAGGCCCCGCGCTGACAGGAGAAGGGTACGGGTATGCCCTGGGCCAGTGCCGCCTCCAGGATCGAGGTCGTGCCGTCCGTGAAGAAGGGGCCGGTCTCCAGGGTGATGGTGTGGCAGGGCGCAGTGGCGGTCATGGCAGGTTCCAGGAAATTTGCCCCGCATGGGGCTCAGGCAGCCAATCTACCGATAGAATGGCTACATGAAATAGAGCCATTTCTCTCAATATGAACAAGCCACTTTCCGCAGGGCAGCCAGGAGCGAAACGCCAGGAAGCCAGCCTGGACCTGCCGATGGACGCCGCGCGGCCAGGGGAGTCCAAGCAGGCCTGGGTCTACCGCGAGATCCGCGAACGCATATTGAAGGGCGCGCTGCCGTCCGGCGCGCGCCTGCCGTCCACGCGCAGCCTGGCCGCGCGCTGGCACATTGCGCGCTCCACGGTCGAGGCTGCCTACGATCAATTGCGCAGCGAAGGCTATACCGCGGGCACGGTGGGTTCGGGCACATACGTGGCGGCGGTGATTCCGGACAACTTTTTCCGGGCGGGGTTGCCGGGCGAGAGCGCCGCAACGTCCCAGGCCCCGGAGCCGCGGCCGGCAACGCAAGCAGGCGAGCCGCAGCCCGCGCCCGCTGTCAGCCCGCCTGGGGCCGCGCCGCATATGGCCGCGATCTACGCGCCGTTGCAGCCCAACTCCCAGTTCTACTCCCGCAGCGCCGACGCCGCGCTCTTCCCCATGGAACGCTGGCGCAAGGGGCTGATGGCCAGCGCGCGGCGCGTCACGCCGGCCCAGCTTGCCAACGATGAACCGCAAGGCTGGCGCCCCTTGCGCGAGCAGATCGCCCGCTATCTGGGCGCGGCGCGCGGCATCAGCTGCGATCCGGAGCAGGTCATCGTCCTGGGCGGCATCCGCGACGGCCTGGACCTCTGCGGCCATCTCCTGCTGCAGCCGCAGGACAAGGTGCTGATCGAGGATCCGGGCTACCTGAATGCCGAACCGATCTTCGGCCAGTACACGCGGCACATCGTTCCCTTGGCCATCGATGCCGGGGGCTTTCCGGTTGCGCAGGCCCGGCGCCAGCGCGGCGTAAAGCTCGTGCACGTCACGCCCGCCCACCAGGCGCCTACCGGCGCCACCATGCCCGTGTCCCGCCGCCTGGAGCTGCTGGACTGGGCCGCGCAGGCCGGCTGCTGGATCGTCGAGGACGACTACGACAGCGAATTCAGCTACGACGGCGCGCCGCTGGCCGCCCTGAAAAGCCTGGATACGGCCGATCGCGTCATCCATTGCGGCAGCTTCAACAAGACCTTGTTCAACGCGCTGCGCATCGGCTATGCGGTGGTGCCCAAGGAATTGGCGCCCGCTTTCGTGCAGGCGCGTCGCCGCGCGGGGCGCTCGCCCAGCATCATCGAGCAAATGACGCTGGCCGCGTTCCTGCAGGACGGCAGTTTCGCGCGCCACGTGCGCAAGGCGCGCGGCGTGTACGCGCGCCGGCGCGACGCCGTGCTGCGCGCCTTGCGCCAGGCCGTCGGCAGCGATGCATTGCGCGTCGGTGGCGAACACGCCGGCTTTCATCTGCTGTGGTGGCTGCCCCCGGGCTGGGATGTGGCGCAGGCCGTGGCGGCGGCGCGGGCCGCGGGCGTGGGCATGCAGCCGGTGGCGGACTTCTGCCGCAAGGTGGAGCTGGCGGCGGGTGTGGTGGTGGGCTATAGCACGGTGCAGGAAGACGCCTTGCTGAAGCTGGGAACGCTGCTGGCGCAAGCCGCGCCAGGCGCAGGCCCGCAGCAGGATCCGGGCTTGCTGCGCCGCCTGCTGCGCGTCAAGGACCGCATGGACGCGGCCTCGCACGAAGCCTGGCCGGTGGAGCGCCTGGCCGAGGTCAGCGGCATCTCCAAGGCCCATTTCGCGCACTCCTTCAAGCGCGCCTTCGGCCTGCCGCCGCACCGCTACCTGTTGACGCGGCGTATCGAACAAAGCGTGGCCATGCTGCGGGACACGGAGCAGAGCGTCACGGAAATCGCCTATGCGACCGGGTGGGAAAGCCTCGGCACCTATAGCCGCATTTTCCGCGACGTCACGGGGCTCAGCCCCAGCGCCATGCGGGTGCAGGCGCGGGCGGGGACGCCGCCACTGGACAGCATGCCCGGCTGCTTAGCGAAGGCCGCGCAGCGCCCCGACCTCAACATCGCTGTTTTGGAGAAGCGCCGCCGCGAGACCGACGGTAAATTTCCGCCATCAACCAAGGAGGTCTCATGAACTCAGGCATCAACGTGGCGGGTATATACGTGGACGATCAGGACGCGGCGCTGGCGTTCTACGTGGACAAGCTCGGATTCCGCGTCCATACGGACGTGCGCAACGGGCCGTACCGGTGGCTGACGGTCCAGCATCCGGACCAGCCCTCGTTTCAGCTCGGCCTGTTTGCGCCCGGCCCGCCCATCCACGACGAGGCCACGGCGCAGACGCTGCGTGCCATGGTCGCCAAAGGCGCGATGCCGCCTCTGGTCCTGCATGTGGCCGACTGCCGCGCAGACTATGCCCGGCTGCAGGCGTTGGGCGTCGAGTTCACGCAGGAACCCATCGAACGCTACGGCAGCGTGGACGCGGGCTTTCGCGATCCGGCGGGCAATGGCTGGAAGATGATCCAGGCGCCGCGGGGCGCGGCCTGACGTCCAGCCCCGGGCGCTGGCGGCGCGTTCAGTAGGTGATCCGCACCGAGGCCGCGCTGCGTTGGGCGCCCGCGCGCGTGACGGCTTCGATATTGTTGCCGTCCGGGTCCAGCACGAACGCGGCGTAGTAGCCGGCATGGTAGTTTGCGCGCTCGCCCGGCGGACCGTTATCCCGGCCGCCATGCGCCAACGCCGCCTGGTAGAAGGCATCTACCATGGCCCGGTCTTCCGCCTGGAACGCCAGATGGATGCGGCCGGTCAGTTCGCCCTGCACCTCGGCGCTGCCACGCGAGGAAATGAACAGCTCGTCCGTCCAGAAGTCCGGGCCGTCGGAACCGCCGATGGGAATCTTCAACGCATTGAAGACCGCCGTGTAGAACGCCTTGCTGGCGGGCAGGTCGCGCACCACCAGCCCGATGTGATCTATCAAGCGGCCCTTATGTCGTTCTTTCTGCGCCATGAATCGCTCCCGGCTATGGCAGTGGGGGGAAGAATCAGCGGTGTCAGACTACGCTTGCCGGCGCCATGTTTCAAGGCGCCGCGCAGCCACTTCGGGTGCGTGGCAATGAGGGCTCAGTCCTTGCCGGCCATGGCCCGCATGGGCTGGCAGGTCAGCTCCTTTTCTTCCTCCCCGAAGTCCGCCATGTCTTTGCGCGCCTTGGCGTAGGCGCGCAGATACTCCGCATCGAACACCAGCGACGACACGCCGGACTCGCGCGTGGCGGACTGCTGCCGCTTCTTCAGGACCTCCAGCAGTTCGGGAGTCAGCACCTCGCAATACTCCATGATGGCGTGGATCTGGGCCAAGGAGGTGGCGCGCTCCAGGTTCTGTTGCGCCGAGACGGTTGCGGCGGGCAGCGACAGGACGGCGGCCGCGATCAGCGTGGCCGGTTTGAGCAGGAGGTGAGGCATTGCGGAGTACTTCCGTTCGTAGGGCGAAAGCCCGCATTTAACACGATCTGCGCTGGGGTCCATTTTGATGGCCTTGGAAATGTGGCTATCGGTCTACAATTCCTCCCGCTCCATCCGGGGGCTCAGGCTGTCTGTACGTGTAGTGTCGATAAAGGTCCACCCATGCGTCTGCATCAGTGCCAGAACTTCCACGACTTTCGCCGCATGGCCCGCCAGCGGCTGCCGGGCCCCATCTTCAATTACATCGACGGCGCGGCCGACGATGAAACCACCTATCGGCGCAACACCGCGGCCTTTGAGTCCTGCGACCTGCTGCCTGATGTGCTGCGCGGCGTGGCGGAAGTGGACATGTCGGTGACCGTCATGGGCCAGAAGCTGGCGCTGCCGGTCTATTGCTCGCCCACCGCCTTGCAGCGGCTGTTCCATCATGACGGCGAACGCGCCGTGGCCGCCGCCGCGGGCAAGTTCGGCACCATGTTCGGCGTGTCCTCGCTGGGCACCGTCAGCCTGGAAGAAGCCCGCAAGATCAGCGGCGGCCCCCAGGTCTACCAGTTCTACTTCCACAAGGACCGCGGCCTGAACCGCGAGATGATGGCCCGCGCCAAGGAGGCCGGTGTGCAGGTCATGATGCTGACCGTGGACAGCATCACTGGCGGCAACCGCGAACGCGACAAGCGCACCGGCTTCGCCATTCCGTTCAGGCTCAATCTGGCCGGCATCGCGCAGTTCGCCGCCAAGCCGGCCTGGGCGCTCAACTACCTCACCCACGAACGCTTCCGGCTGCCGCAGCTGGACACCCACGTCGACATGGGCGGGGGCGCCATGTCCATCAGCCGCTACTTCACGGACATGCTGGATCCGGCCATGACCTGGGACGACGTCGCCGCGATGGTGCAGGAATGGGGCGGGCAGTTCTGCCTGAAGGGCGTGATGTCGGTGGAAGACGCCAGGCGCGCGGCCGACATCGGCTGCACCGGCATCGTGCTGTCCAACCACGGCGGGCGCCAGTTGGACGGTTCGCGCAGCGCTTTCGACCAGCTCGCGGAAATCGTCGACGCGGTTGGCGACCGCATCGACGTGATGATGGACGGCGGCGTGCAGCGTGGCACTCATGTACTCAAGGCGCTGGCGCTAGGCGCCAAGGCCGTGGGGCTGGGCCGCTACTACCTGTTTCCGCTGGCGGCCGCCGGCCGGCCGGGCGTGGAGCGGGCGCTGGAACTGATGCGGGTCGAGATCGAGCGGGCCATGAAGCTGATGGGGTGCAGGACCGTTGCTGAATTGCAGCGGCGGCACCTGCGGTTCCGCTGATCGTCTCTTCGCCGGTGTTATTGGATGCGTTAAGACCACTTGAGTTTCCGATCGGTGAGGTCGCTGACAAACATGTCACCGTGCGGGCGTGGGTGCGATATTCTTTTGGAGATATCGTCTGCAAGGGGCCGTGGCGTCGCCAGAATGTGCAGATTGACGAAAACGATATGACCCGAGAACGAGCCTATCGTTGCGTCCCCGCGCAGCGTGGAGAACTTCGGGAATGGCGCGGCGGGCTTTACTCTCCCTTGATTTAGCGCTCCGGTCTTTCTTCCGGTTTAAGGCCGGCCGCCTGCAGACGCCAGGACGGAATGCGGTACTCGTACCACGCTTCCTCCAGAGTCTGATAGCGCTGAAACCATGGAGCCAGATGGTTTTCGACATCCGCCGCCAAGGTCGACAGCCAGTCCTTCAGGTCCTGCGCACTGCTGATCTTGAACACCGCGCCGCTGCCCAGGGTCGGGTCCTGGATCAGCCCTTCTCGCGGTTTCAAATAGGCGCGGCGGTACAGGCGTCCCTTGTTCCAGACTTCTGCCGGCACGTAAACCGGCCATTCCTTTTCATACGGAAAGGACACGTAAACGCCCAAGGACACGTGCTGCGCGTCGTCGAACGAGCCCTTGTAGCGGATCAGTTCCACGCCTTGCTGCAATTCGCCGCAGGCTCGCCACAGGCAACGCTTGCCCTTTTTCTTCCAGCCAGCGAACGCGGGCTGTGCGCGCAACAGCTCCATGACGCCTTGCTCCAGATCGGCCAGGGCTATCGGCATGCGAGCCTCCAGGGCTTGCGGGCAAACTTCTGGCTGCAGTATTGCGTAGGTGTGTTCATCGATCGTCCATGTGTGAACGCTTCAGGCTTCAACGGTGCGCAAGGTCGCAAGGTATCATGCGCAGGTTTTCACGGATTGACCTCCTTCACGGTCAGAAGGCTTTTCAATGAAAAAAAGCATTCCGCTGGTATTGCTGTCGTCCATGCTGCTGACGGCTTGCGGTCCCGACAAAATCATCGCCGATCTCCCTTCGCCTGGCGGAAAGTATCACGTCGAGGTCCGCAAATGCCCGCAGCGCGGGTCGCTGACCTGGGACGAGCAGACCCAGGTATCCGTGGTCGAGACCGGCGTGTCGGAAAAGTGCAATGCGTTCATCGTGGCGCTGACGCAGTTCCGGTCGTATACGCCTGATGAGCAACTGCAGCTTGAATGGATTTCCGATACGGAACTCAGGGCCTGGCATCCCGCGTTCGAACCGAAGAATGGCCCCTGGGCCAGCACGGTCAAGCAGGGCGCGCCGGTCAAGGTGATATTCGCGCCTAAGCGTTAATCGGAGGCCGGTCATACGGCGATCTGCCAGGGCCGTATCGTAAACGTGATAATTTGTTGCCCCGCTGGCGCAGTTGTTACTGCTTGAATCCGCGGCTTCCAGTGAATGCGAAGTATCCGCAGGCGTATGCCGGTGAATTACCGATTTTTTGCCCATCCGTGCAGTGCCATCTATGTTTGAATACGCTCCGTTTGCGCGCGAGGTTTGGCCCGCGGCAAAACCCATATTCGACGGAGCCTGATCCAGTATGTATTTCAGAGTTTTGGCCATGGGGCTGCTGATGGCCGGCGGCAATATTGCGCAGGCCGCCACCGTGCAGGAAGTCTTCAATGGAAAAATGCTGGGCAAGAGCCAGGCGCATTTCGAAACGATAGCCGGCGCGCCGCAGGAATCCTACGGCGACGATCGCGTGTTCGATGTGCAGGGTTGCCTGGTCACCGCGACGATCAAGTCGGGCAAGGTATCGGCGCTGAGCCTGGAACCTTCCGAAACCTGCAAGCCCGACCTCGCCAGCTTCATCGGCGAATATGCGCCCAAGCCTGGGCAGAAAATCACCCCCGTCGCCTTTGGCTCCGACCTGACGTATACGGCAGATTGCCTGACCGACTGCGGCAACGCCGCCGATCCCTGGGTGTACGCAAGCTGGACCGCGCCTCGCGCAGCCGGCGGCATGGAAATCATGCTGGGCTTTGTACAGGCCGGAGACCAAGCGCTGGATGCAGCCGAGAAATGGGCCACGCAGATGGAAAAGGCGGAAGGCAAGGATTACCTGCTCAATAACAAATTCAATTGCGACGCCCGCTACAACAGCGTCGCCGATGCAGCTTTCAAGAACGTGATCGCGACCAGCGTCAAGGTCGGGTTCGATCTGCCGAAGGAATCTTGCCGCTAGGCCGCACTGCGAGCTGCTGTCTTTGCAATCCACGGCCATGTCAGGCCGATCCCAGGGGAAAAAATAAATGAAGAAGCTAATCTTGACGGTTCTTGTGGCTCAACTGCTTGCCGGGTGCGCGGGTTCCCCGCTAGGCAATATGATCAACAATGAACGCCAGGAAACCAGGGCTGACATGATGCAATCGTGGGTTGGCGAAAGCGAAGAAAAGCTGGTTTCCAAATGGGGGCCGCCCACCAACAGCTATACCTTGTCCAGCGGCGGCAAGATCATTTCGTACGAATACGTCCGTGGCATCATCAACAACACCATCTACCGATGCACGGAGAAGTTCAGGATTGATGACGGCACGGTCACCAAGTGGGGCCTTAGCTCCGGGTGCGACACAAGGATTCAAGACGGCGACCTGATATCGAAGGATATCCCCATTCCGCAGCCGACCTTGTGATGGCCGGCGCGGCCCATGGCCGCGCCGCATTGGGTTGGAATTGAAATGAATATCGAGAACATCAAAGGCCGGCTGGCCTTTCTGCAGGAAGCCGAAAAACTCAAGAGCGTGCTGCGTAGCGGATTCACGTCCACCGGCCGCCCCGAAAGCACGGCTGAACACAGCTGGCGCCTGTGCCTGATGGCCATGGCCTTCGAAGACGAGTTGGCCGGCCTGGACATGCTCAAGGTTCTGAAGCTGTGTGTGCTGCACGATCTGGGCGAGGCCATCCATGGCGACGTACCCGCGATCGAGAAACACCATCATCCGGACAAGGCCAAACAGGAGAAAGCCGACCTGCTGCACCTGACCCGTTCCCTGGATGAGCAACAGCGCGCAGGAATCCTGGCGCTTTGGCAGGAATATGAGGATGCCGCCACGCCGGAAGCCAAAGCCGTCAAGGCCCTGGACAAGCTGGAAACCATCCTGCAGCACACGCAGGGTTTGAATCCGCCGGATTTCGACTATGGGTTCAATCTGACCTACGGCCAGAAGCACACCGACGCGGATCCTTTGTTTGCGCTGGTGCGCAGCATCCTGGACGAGAAGACGCGCGCCCGGATCAATCCAGAAACCTGAACGGTTTGATGCTCCAGAGGCAGAGTCAAGCGGCGCTCGCGCGCCGTTCATGCGTGCCGAACCAGACGCCCGATAACACCAGAACAAAAGCCCCCGTCAGGCGCCAGGTCAGCGGATACGAGCCGCTCAGCAGCTCGATCAATACTGCCGTGATCGGCGCCAGCGCCTGAAACGACATTACCCGGCTTGCCTCCAGGCGGCTCAGCGCCCACAGCAGGCAAAAATAGCCCACTGCGCTGGAAAGCCCGATGAACACCACGTTCGCCCATTGAAAGCCGGACAGGCTGGGCAGCAATGGCGCGCTTCGCGCCAGGCAGACGCCCGCCAGGAACAAGACCGACACCAGCATCGCCACCACGCTGACATACATGGATGGATAGCGACGCAGGTACGGACGATATAAAAGACTGCAAGCCGCGCCGATGAAGGTCGCGCCCAACAAGGCGGCCCATGCCCAGCCATCTGCGGCGCTGCCCACCGCGGCGGCAGAGGGTTGCAGCAATAGCGCAATCCCAGAGACCGCCACGCCCGCGCCGATCAGCCGCGGCCAGCTGAACTGCTCGCGTCCCGTGGCAATCGCCAGGCACAGCGTTACCAGCGGCAGCGTGGAAAACACCAGCGCGCAAGTGGCGGCCGGCAGCCGGGCCAGCGCGTAGTTCAACAGCAATATCAGCAGCGCGAATTGCAGTATGCCCAGGCCCGCCACCGCGCAGAAATCCTTGGCCGTGAACCGTACAGACCATCGCCGCAGCATGGGCGCGGCAAGCACGAGCGCCCCGATGGCATAACGCAGGAAAGCCAGCGTCTCGGGCGACACGTCGCTCGACACCGCGCGGGTGGACACCATCGCGGCCCCCACAAGCGCGCCTGTGACGGCGGCGGCGCATATGGCCTGGGCGCGTTCACTCATCGGAGTCGAGCCTGTCCGTGGAAACGGATTTGATCTGGCCGCAGGGATGCATCGCGTGGCCTACAGATCCCGTGCCCAATACTGTCCCACCAGATCCTTGCCGAAACTGTGGTGCTGTTCTTCCTCGACCAGTTCGAAGCCGGCCTTTTCATAGATCCGGCGCGCGTCCGTCAGCACGCTATTGGTCCACAACACCATGCGCTTGTAGCCCGCCTGCCGCGCAAAACGCAGGCACTCGTCGACCAGCCGATGGCCTATGCCCAGCCCGCGCGCGGAGCCGTCCACGTACAGCAGGCGTAGCTTCGCCGTGGTTTCGTCCTGCCGCACCACGAAGACCGAGCCCACCATCTTTCCGTCCTTCTCCGCGATCCAGCAGCGCTCTCGCTCGCGGTCGAACTCCCGGATGAACTTCGCCACGATCTCGGCCACGAGCGCCTCGTACTCCGAGTTCCAACCGAATTCTTGCGCATAGACCGTGGCCTGGTTTGCCACCACCAGCCCCATGTCGCCCGGGCGCGGATCGCGCAGCACATAGGGCAGGGCGGCTTTGTCGCCGAGCAGGTTCTGGATTTCGTTCATGGCATTGACCAGCTGCGCTTGCGCCGGCTCCGATAGCTGTTTGAGGATGGCGATGATCTCGTTGCGGGACGCTTCATTGAGCGGAGCAAACGCCGCCCGGCCGGCCTCTGTCAATTCCAGCAGGCCGACGCGGGCATCCGCGGCCGAGCGCGTCTTGGCGATCAAGCCTTTCTTTTCGAAGCCCGAGATCACGCGGCTGACATACCCGGCGTCCAGGTTCAGTTCCCGGCACAGGTCCGAGGTGCTGAGCGCCGGCCTGTGGGCCAGTTCATAAAGAATGCGGACTTCGGTCAGCGAGAACTCGCTGGCCAGCAGGTGCTCATGCAGGACGCCGATCTGGCGGGTGTAGAAACGGTTGAAATGCCGGACCGCTTCGGCGCGGTCGTAGAGCGATTGCTCTGTCATGGGGGAGTTCCAATTACTTGCTTAAGGCATATTATTATTTGCTTTAGGCAAGTAATTTTATATATTTTGCTATGATTATTTCAAGGCTATAGATGTTTTCTATCAAATGATCGGGCCATTTTCCGCCTTAGTTGTCGGTGTTGGGAGTTTCAATCAACTCTTTCAGCGTCACTGCGGAAAGGCCGTGTAAACGCAAGGAGCTTCCCTCGGTCGGCTCTATCGTCACATTGCCGCTTACCGGATCAAAAAGGATGATGGTGCTTCCGGTTGACGCGACATGTCGGCCTTCTGCAATCATGGAACCGTTTCTCCAGAGAGCGAGGCATGGAGTGGCCTTGCTTTTGTTCTCTTGCTGGGCAGATGTCTTTGGAAGGTCGGAGAGAATCAATCTCTCATTTCTGCTGCCGATTGGGGTGCAATGCTCAGCGGAAACTATCCAGGTTTGGAGCTGTTTCATTGCCCCCACGTATCCCAAATAGGGAAGGAGGGCAAATAGAATCAGCACGGTCTTCATGGCGAAAATAAGTAGCCAAGGTGCAATGCTGAGTGCGGCTAGTGGAATGAAGCTGATTATTTCCTTGCGCAGCCATCTCCGGCCTCTTTGAATGAACTGCCAGCCAGGAATTTTGGAGAGCATGAGCGCGATGCTGCTTCCGGCCTTTATCACGGGTTCGCGCACTTTCGACGTGTGCGAGCCAATGAAAACCAAGGTGATTGCGAGGCCTATGGCCGCCATGACGATGGCCAACAGTTTGAAGTTTTCGAGGGTGTGTATCTCGTCCGCAATTTCTATCCAGCCGGAAAACGCGTGACTGGAGAGATGCAGAAGATCTAGTGGCGTGTCATACGTCAATTCCGTAGGCACGCCAAAGCGGCTTTCAATGGCACTGGCTGCACCGTACCCCAGCATGGAGAGGGAAGCGGCTCCCAAAACCACCAATGAGGGTACGCCGATCACAAGTCCACGGATCAAGCCTTTTTCTGCCACATCAAACTCCTGTTTTCAATAAACCAGACTTATCTAGATTTACGGCAGGAGCGGATGTAAATGTACTGATATGGCGGGATTTTCTTTGTGCCTCTGGAGTCGGGGGGGGCAGATGCTCGTCGATTGCGGGCGATCGCGCCGCTTTTGTCCCATTTCATAGGCCCTTGGCCTACTGCGGCAGACGAATGCCTTTTCAGACCCTCATCTGGGGGGCATTGCGCAGATATTTTCCTAGATTCGCTCGCCCAGCCCTTCCATCGGCAACCCCAGGCGCTCACGCAAGCCCGCTTGCCGCTCTCCATTCCGCAGCAAGCCGCGTCGGCGTAGCAAGGGCACGACTTCGTCCACGAACAACTGGAACTCGCTCGGGAAAGCATGCGGCATCAGCATGAAGCCATCGGCCGCGCCCTGTTGGAACCACTCGGCAATCAGGTCCGCGATGCTCTCCGGCGTGCCGCTCAGGCTGGCATGGCCGCGACTGCCCGCAAGTAACTGGAGCAACGCACGGATGGTCGTCGGGCGGTGGCGTTCGATTACCGAAGCGATCACCCCAAAGCGGCTTTTTATCCCTTCGAATCTATCGATGTCACCCAGTATCGGCGGCAGGGGACCGTCCAGCTCGTGGGCTCCCAGATCGATTCCAAAGCCAGCCAGCCACGCCAGCGAAGCTTCCGGCACGATCAACTCGTCAAGGTCGCGCTTTTTGCGGCGCGCCTCTTCAACCGTGCTGCCGATGGCGGGGCTGATGCCGGGTATGAGCTTCACAGCACCAGGCTTGCGTCCATGCGCCGCGGCGCGTGTCAGCAAGTCGTGACGAAACGCATGTGCCTCCCCGATGGTGTTTTGCGCGGTGAATACCAGTTCGGCATAGCGCGAGGCGAAGTCGCGGCCATCCGATGAGGACCCGGCCTGCACCAGAACCGGATGCGACTGGACTGGCGCTGGCACGTCCTGTCCTTTGCGCCAAAGCTGCAGCACTTCTTGAACAGCCTGCGCGCCGATCTGGTAGCGCTGCTGATGCGGTACGGGCTTGTCCTGTCCAAAATTGGCGGCTGCCGCGGGATCGCCATTGGTCACGATGTTCCAGAGGGCGCGTCCGGCGCTGACATGATCCAACGTGGAAAAGGTGCGCGCAATTTCTTCCGGCGTGCTCAGCGTGGCCGATCCTGTTGCGATCAAGCCCAGCCGTTCGGTCGCCTGCGCGACACCCGACAGGAGCGTCAGCGGATCCAGTTCCCAGCGCGGGCTATGGCGCGCGCCCGGATTGAACACGAAGAAATCCGCGACGAACATGGCATGGAAGCCCCCAGTCTCGGCGAGGCGGGCGATCTCCTGGTGATAGCGGATGTCACGCAGGCGTTCTGGTTGAGCTTGGGGCAGCCGCCAAGCCCCCTCGTGGTGGCCCGCGACAAAGGCGTTCACGAGCAGAATCAACGATCGATCTTGAGCGGTCATGGATTTGGGGCGGCGGCAAGACGGTTGGAGTACTGCGGGGGAATGTCCGATAGGCCTAACTCGCGCCGCAGCGTCCGAGGCGGCCGTCCGGCGGTATCCGCGACGCCCGGTTCGAACCGGGCGCGCAGCTTGCGCCATGCGGTCGGATCTGCCACGACGTCAATCCATTCACTGAAAGAGACATCTGCAGTGCTGTCATCGCCCACCCTGGGCAGGCGGCCCTGCGGCGGTCGAGGAATATCGAGCGGGCCTGCCACCCGATAGAACGGCCCTGCGTGGTCCGCTGCCGCGATCCGATCCGTATCGATGTAGACGCCGCTGCGCTTGTCGAATCGATGGGCATCGTCATCCCAACTATCCCAGAGCGCATGCACCGCATTGACGTAGTCCTGAATGCGGCCTGGTTCGATAGCGCCTGTCAGCGACCAGCCAACCCTGCCGCCACTGACATGATCGAGCGCCGCGAGCCTGCGGGCAGCGGTATAGGGATGGGTTTCGGCGGCGTCGACTTCGGCGAGCAGGCCTATGTGGGCGGTCAGCGGCGCCAATGCGGCCACCGCGGTCAGAGGTTCCAGCGCGCCGCGTCCGCCCGTGATCAGCGCCGCGCTTGCGCCCAACGCTTCCGCTTCGAGCACGATGTCGCGAACAGTTTGGAAATCAGGGCGCTCAACGGGTCGAAGCACCAGCCGTGCCGGCAAGGCCCGGGGCTGATCATCCGCGTTTTGGCGCACTATGCCTTCGTTTGATTCAGGCATGGGGTGCTCCCGCCGGGATTGGGTTGGAGGGATGGTCGGCAGGTCCCACGTATCCTGTCAGGTCCGTGGTTGCGGCGTCTGCAGGATCGACAAACGTGTCCAGATCCAATGGTTTGCGGATCATTCGATTGCCCAACAGGAACTCGACTGAACGCCTCAGTTCGGCCAACGCTTGCGCGTCCAGACGCGGGACCCAGGTGGAACGGCTGAATGCCGTCAACGTCTGCGCCGGGCTCAATCCGAAAACAGGAGCCAGCTCGGCGGCCGTTTCCTGCGGCCGGCGTTTCAGCGCGTCGGCGCCGCGGGCGATACCGCGCAGGTAGGCCTGGACATACTCGGGCTTCTGCTGGATGAGCGATGCGGAGGCGATGATGGGAATCAGATTGCTCTTGAGGCCCTTGCCATCGCGCAGCGTGCGTGCCTGGCCTTCGGTTTCCAACTGAGTGAAGACGGGGTCCCACACCAGCGCGGCGTCAATATCGCTATTGAGCAGCGCCGTGTTCATGTCCTGCAGAGACAGGTTGAGAAACTGTACGTCCGACAGTTTCAGGCCGGATTCGGCAAGGATAAGCGCCAGCAGTTCATGCACGTTTCCCCCGCGCAACGTCGCCACCTTCTTACCCTTGAGCTCTGCCACGCTCTGGAATGGCGCATCCTTGCGCACCATCAGCGCCAGCGTTTCCTCTCCCTTGTACGACAGACCGATAATGCGATGGTCGATTCCGGAAGCGCGGCCGATCAATGCGGCAGTGTCACCGAGCGCGGCGATGTCCAGGTTGCCGGAGGCAAACGCTTCATTGATCGGCGGGCCGCCGGAAAATTGCGTCCAGATGACTCTGACGTCGTTGTGGCCGGCCTTTTTCAGTTCCTCTTCCACCCAGCCGTATTGCCGGGCCAGCAGGCTTGCCGAATACGGCACGAAGGGCATGACGCCCAGGCGCAGCGTATCGGCGCCATGGGCCGCCATGGAGCAGAGGAAGGCTGCGCCGAAGACCGCCGCTGTCATGAGGTTCCGGAATCGATCACGCATGGGTGCCACCTGCTATCGGGGTGTAAGCCGTATCGCCACGCTCTGGCACGTTGCTTGGCGGCGCTCCGGAGGCATGTTGTAGAAATTGCTCGTAAAGCGACTGGCGCAAGGCCGCGAAGCTGGCGCTTGTCCTCTTGCGCGGGTGAGGCAACTCGACATCGACCACGGCCCGTACCGTGCCCGGCCCGCTCGACAGGACGGCAATCCGATCGCCCAGATAGACGGCTTCCTCGATGTCATGGGTGATCAGCACGGTCGTCACTCGTTCCTTCTCGCGGATTCGGAGCAACTCATCCTGCATCTGCAGCCGGGTGATGGTGTCCAGCGCGCCAAACGGCTCGTCCAGCAGCAGCACGCTCGGCTCGTGCGCCAACGCACGCGCAATGGCTACGCGCTGGGCCATGCCGCCCGAAAGCTGTACAGGATAGGTGTCGCGAAACGCCAATAGCCCAACCAACTCCAGCTTCTGGTCCACGATCTCCTGGCGTCTCTGGGCGGTCTCGCGGTGCAGGCCCAGTGCCACATTTTCCGCAATCGTCATCCAGGGCAGCAGGCGATGGTCCTGGAACACCACGCCGCGTTGGAGCGATGGCCCGGAGAAAGTCTGTGTGCCTAGCGTGACGCTGCCGCCATGATCGCCATCCAGCCCCGCCAGGATCCTGAGCAAGGTGCTCTTGCCGCAACCGCTGGTCCCCACTACACAGGTAATGCTGCCTTCGGGAAAAACGAGATCTATGTTCACCAGCGCAGCCACATACTGGCCATGGGGTCCCAGGTATTGCTTGCTCACATTCAGGGCCTGCATGGCGTTGCCTGCCCGTTGCGGCGCTTGCGATAGGGCATTCATGTGCGTGTCATCCCCTTGAACTGAGGACGCCAGAGGACCAGCGGTTGTTCCACAGCCCGTAGAACGTCGTCAGTGATCTTCCCAAGCACACCCAGGGTCAGCATGCCTGCCAGCACCAAATCTGCCTGGGACATCGCCCGGCCGTCCATGATCAGAAAGCCCACTCCGCTGGGCGCTGCTATCAGCTCGGCGGCTACAACGCACATCCAGGCCATGGCCAGGCCTACGCGCAGACCGCTCATGATCTGCGGCGTAGCGCCCGGAAGCATGATCTTGCGGATGAACAGATGGCGGGGCAGCTCCAGCGTCCGGGCCAGCTCCACGTAGCGTCGGTCCGTCTGGCGGATGGCGTCCACGGTAGTCGTCAGAATCGGGAAAAAGCTGCCGAGCACGATGATGAAAATCTTGGCGCCTTCGTCAATGCCAAACCAGAGGACCGACAGCGGAATCCAGGCGATAGGGGGAACCGGCTTGAGTATTTGAATCAGGAAATCCACGAATCGCTCCAGGCGGTTGAAGATTCCCATGGAGATTCCCAATGTCAGCGCCAGCGCGGCAGCCGCGACGAAGCCCTGTATCACTCGCAAGCCGCTGGCGCTGACGTGGCGCCAGAGTTCTCCGCTGTCGATCAGGTACGCCACCGTCTCGGCGACATGGAGCGGGGAGGGCAAGAGGGTGGGCGAAATCAGGCCTGTGACGGAAGCCGATTGCCAAGCCGCGATAATGATGAGCGGCAGGCTGAGGCGTCCTGCAAGGGCGTGTGCGCCGCCGCGCAGCGCACGCATCGCCCGCAAGAAAAAGACTCCCTGTGTCTCATTGGACATTCTTCTCTTCATCGCTTTCCGGTGTGATGCCGCTGGATGATTAATAAGCGCCGCGACGATTGATGGCCATGGGCGGTTTGATCCGGCTCTCTGTGCGAGGCGCGGCTGATGAAAAAAATATAGCGTGGGGAGAAGGGAGGCTAAATCTTGTTTTTGACTATGCTTAGTTGGCGAGCGCCAGCTTGAAAAGACGAACTCTGTTTGAATTATTTGTTGCCCCGCGCGCATCGATCAAACCTGGCCAGCATCCGAGCCTTGGTTCGTCGATACAAAACTCCATCACCGCTGCCGGAACTGCTTCCGATAAGCGGCAGGCGACACCGAAAACGCCGCCGTGAAATGCTGCCGCAGCGACACCGTCGACCCGAACCCCGTAGCCTCGGCCACCCGGTCCACCGACAGCCCGCCCGTCTCCAGCAGGCGCTGCGCCGCAGCCAGCCTGTGGTTCAGCACCCATTGCGTCACCGTCGTGCCCGTCTTCAGCTTGAAGCGCCGGGTGAAATTGCGGCGGCTCAGTCCGGCGTGGTCGGCCAGGCGGTCCAGCCCCAGCGGCTCCTGCAAATGCTCGATGGCCCATTCCATCGCGACGCTTATCGGGTCGCCGCCGTCCTCCCGCGTCAGCGGCCGTTCGATGTACTGCGCCTGCCCGCCATCGCGGTGCGGCGCCATCACCATGCGGCGCGCGACCCGGTTCGCCAGCTCCGCGCCATGGTCGCAGCGCAGCAGGTGCAGGCAGCAATCGATGGCGGCCGCCGTGCCGGCCGATGTCAGGATGTCGCCGTCGTCCACGTACAGGGACTTGCGGTCGAGCCGGATTTGCGGGTACTTGCGGGCGAAGTCGTCGCTCCAGACCCAGTGCGTCGAAGCCGGGCGGCCGTCGAGCAGGCCGGCCTCCGCCAGCACAAAGGCGCCCAGGCATAAGCCGATGACCCGCGCGCCGCGCGCATGCGCTTCGCGCAGCGCCTGCAGCATGGTTTCCGGCGGGCGCTCGTCCGGATCGCGCCAGGCGGGCACGATCACCGTGTCGGCCTCGGCCAGGGCCGAATAGTCGTGCGGCACATGGATATCGAAACCCGACATGGTCGCGACGGGTCCGACCGCTTCGCCGCAAACCAGCAGGCGATAGCGCGGCACGCCCAGCCGGGCCAGATCGTCGCCGAACACCATGCAGGGCACGGACAGGTGGAAGGAACTGATGCCCGCGAAGGCGACGACGGCGATGGTATGCATGGCACAAGAGGCAGGAATGCGGATTTGGCCCGATCCTATCACTAATTGGTATTCGGGCCACTTTCGAGTTAATGCCCGATGGCGCATCCTTGATGCCGTTCGCCCTCGTGCGTGAACGGCACACTAAACGCCTACAGATCAAGGACCTACGATGAACCACCCGACCATTCGCGCCATCGCCGGCGCCACCGCCCCGCAGTCCATCGACCCGGCCAGCACCGCCTTGCTGGTGATCGACTTCCAGAATGAATACTTCAGCGGCAGGCTGCCCATCCCTGAAGGCCCCGCGGCCCTGCGCAACGCCGCGCAGCTCGTTGCCCACGCCGATCAGCATGGCATCCCGGTCTTCCACATCCAGCACGCCACGCCCGCCGGCAGCCCGGTCTTCGCCGACGGCAGCACGGGCATCGAATTCCACCCCGACCTGAGCCCCGCGCCGGGCCATACGGTGCTGCGCAAGTCCACGGTCAGCGTGTTTCCCAGCACCGACATCGACCAGCGCCTGAAGGCG
Organism: Achromobacter sp. ACM04; assembly: GCF_014851465.1. Classification (NCBI taxonomy): domain Bacteria; kingdom Pseudomonadati; phylum Pseudomonadota; class Betaproteobacteria; order Burkholderiales; family Alcaligenaceae; genus Achromobacter; species Achromobacter sp. ACM04. The sequence continues at coordinate 1,655,598 of NZ_JACUZS010000001.1, read as the reverse complement.
GCTGGCGTACGCACGCTGCTGATCACCGGCCTGATGACGCACGCCTGCGTGGCAGGCGCGGCCCGCGACGCGGTGCCGCTGGGTTATCAGGTGATCGTGGCGGCCGATGCCTGCGCCACGCGCGACCTGGATACGGGCGCGGGGGAACAGTCGGCCTTGCCGCATGCGATGCTGCATCGCGCCGCGCTGGCGAGCATCGATGACACCTTCGGCGACATCATGACGACGAAGCAGGTGCTGGAGTTGCCGTTGGGTTGACGGAGGAGGGGGGGCGCCAGGCGCTCCCCATCGTGCAGTCCGTTACGCGCCGGCCTGGCTCTCCGCTTCACCGATCCGGAAAACTTGAGATAGATCCCAATCTCCCATGCCGCGCTGCGCGGCATCCTGCAGCAGGCGCCGCACTTCCGGCAGCACGCGTTGGACCGTGGCGCTCGCTTCGGCCAGTTCGGCAATCGCGTCCAGATCCTTGAGCAGTACGCGCACCGTGCCGGTGGCTTGCTCGGGCGGGGTCACCATGCGCGGCCACAAGGTTTGCAGCAGCACGGAGTCGGCCCAACCGCCTTGCAGGGCCGACGGCAGGGCTGCGGTATCGATGCCGCTGCGCTTGGCCAGCACAAAGGCTTCGGCCAGGCCGGCGAGGGTGGTCGCGACGATGGCCTGATTGGCGAGCTTGGTGGTCTGGCCCGCGCCGACCTCGCCCATGCGCGTGACGCGCGCGGCGTAGGCGCGCATCACGGGCGTCACGGCTTCGATCGTGTCGGCCGGTCCGCCCGCCATGATGGCCAGCTTGCCGTTCTCCGCGCCGTCCGTGCCGCCCGAGACCGGCGCATCGATCCACACGCCGCCAGTCGCCGCCGTCCAGCGCTGGGCCAAGGCACGCGTGAGCGCGGGCGACAAGGTCGAATGGTCGATGAGACAAGCGGGCGGCGTGGCGGCTTGCGCCAGCCCGTGCGCGCCGAACACCACGTCCTCCACGGCTTTGCCGTCGCCCAGGCAAAGCAGGGCGATGTCCACGTTCTCGCCCAGCGCCTGCGGCGTGGCCTTTGCCACGGCCCCGGCAGCGGCAAGCGAGTCGAGCTTCGCGCTGGAGCGGTTCCAGACGGCGACCTCGTGACCAGCGGCCAACAGCCGCCGGGTCATGGGTTCACCCATGCGGCCGATGCCGCAAAAGCCAATGCGCGGCGTCTTCGTCATTCCTGGCCTCCCTGGGCAGGAGCTTCCCCGAGCGACGCTTCGTAAGGCCAGTTCACGGCTCCGGAATGGGTCACGGCGCCCAGCTTGGCCGGACGCACCAGCGCTTCATACTTTTCAAGCACGCCGCCCAGCCTGCCGCGCACGAACGGCTGGCTGGCCTTTGCCCGCTCCGCTAGTTCATCGTCGGAGAGTTCGACGTCCAGGCTCCCCTTGATTGCATCGATGTGTATGCGGTCGCCGTCGCGCAGCAGGCGTATCGGACCGCCCGCGGCCGCTTCGGGGCCCACATAGCCGATGCACATGCCGCGTGTGGCGCCCGAGAAGCGGCCATCGGTCAGCAGCGCGACCTTTTCTCCCATGCCTTGCCCATAGATCGCGGCAGTGACGCTCAGCATTTCACGCATGCCCGGGCCGCCCTTGGGGCCTTCGTTGCGTATTACGAGGACGTCGCCTTCCCGATAGGTACCGGCGGCAACCACGGCCATGCAGTCCTCTTCCGTCTCGAAGACCCGCGCCGTGCCCGAGAACACCAGCTGCTTGAGGCCGGCGGTCTTCAGCGCGGCGCCGTCCGGGGCCAGATTGCCGCGCAGGACCACCAGCCCCGCGTTGGGCGAGAGCGGTTCGTCATGCGGCTTGACCACGCGGCCGTCGGGGCCGGGAAAGGCGCGCAGCGCCGTTTCCAGCGTTTCGCCGCTTTGCGTGAGCGTGTCGCCGTGTATATGTCCGCCCGCGAGCAGGGCGTTGAGCACCGCCGGCACGCCGCCGACATGATGCAGGTCCACCGCAAGATAGCGTCCGCCCGGCTGCATGTCGCCGATGAGCGGCGTGCGCGCCAGGACTTCCGACACGTCATCGAGCGTGAATGTGATGCCTGCCTCGTGGGCGATGGCCGGGATGTGCAGCATGGCATTGGTCGACCCGCCGGTGGCGGCGACGGCCGCGCAGGCGTTCTCCAGGCTCTTGCGCGTCACCAGGTCGCGCGGCAGCGGCCCGCCGTTGCGCAGCGCGCGCATGACGTTTTCGCCGGCGCGGCGGGCAATCGCGATGCGTTCGCTGTAGACGGCTGGCACCATCGCCGAGCCTAGCGGAGCCAGCCCCAGCACTTCAGCGACCATCGCCATGGTGTTGGCCGTGAATTGCCCCGGGCAGGAGCCGGCGGTCGGCGTGCAACGCTTTTCTATGCCGCGCAGCGTTTCGGGCGACATGTCGCCGCGTTGCGCCGCGCCCACGGCCTCGATGGCCGTCAGGATCGTGGCCTGCGAGCCGTCCGGGGCCACGCCCGGCAACATCGCCCCGCCAAACAGGAACACGCCGGGGACGTTCACGCGCACCATGCCCATCAGGATGCCGGGCAAGGTCTTGTCGCAGCCGGCCACGCCGACCAGCGCGTCGTAGCAATGGGCGCGCACGAACAGCTCGACGCTGTCGGCGATGGTTTCGCGCGACACCAGCGAGAACCGCATGCCCGAGTGATTCATCGACGTGCCGTCGGAGACCGAGATCGCCGAGCCACGTATCGGCACGCCGCCGCCGGCCGCGATGCCGAGACGCACGTTGTCCGAAATCTGGTTCAGCGACATGGAACAGGGTGTGTTCTCACCGTACGTGTCGACGATGGCGACGAACGGCTTGTCGATGGCCTCGTCGTCCAGGCCCGTGGCTCGCAGGAAGGCGCGGTGCGGGGCGCGCGTCACGCCCTCGGTGACCGTGCGGGAGCGGTGTTTGTGCAGATCTTTCATGGATGGTGTTCCTAGTATCAGTATCGGAGGAGGCTCAGGTGTTGAGCATCAAGCCGTTTTCCAGAGCCAGCACCTGGCCGGTCATCGCCGGCGCGCGGGCGGCGATGAACCAAGCCAGGTCCGCGACTTCCGACGGCTGCGACACCCGCTTGAGCGGCGCGTTCTCGCGCATGCCGTTGACCACTCGCGCGTAGGCCTCGTCGCCGAGCACGCGCCGCAGCAGGCCGTCGTCGACCATGCCCGGGGCGATGGCATTCACGCGGAGATGCGGGGCGAGGCTGCGCGCAAGCGACAGCGTCAGCGAATTGACCGCGCCCTTCGAGGCCGCATAGGCGATGGACGATCCCGTGCCGTTCAGGGACGCCAGCGAAGAAATATTGATGACGCAGCCCGACGCCGCGCCTGCCGGACGCTCGCGCAACAGGGGAGCCGCGGCGCGCGTCATCTGGAACATGCCGATGAGGTTCACGCGATAGACGCGTTCGAATTCGCTGGCGTCGATCGCGTCGAGGTCGCCATGTGGAATCACGCGGGTCGTGCCCGCGCTGTTCACGACCGCGTCCAGCCGTCCCCACCGCGCCGCGACGGCATCGACCATGCCGCGGCAGGCAGCGTCGTCGCCCACGTCGGCATCCACGACGATGGCCTGGGCGCCGGCCTCGCTGCACTGCGCGGCCACCGCCTCGGCCGCCGCCCGGGTGCCGTCGTCGAAATTGTTGATGGCCACCGCCCAGCCTTCACGCGCAAAGCGCAGCGCCGTGGCGGCCCCGATGCCGCTGGCCGCGCCGGTCACCAGACAGACGGGCGCGCTCATGCCTGCTCCCGCTTCGTACGCAGCGACAGCGCGATGAACGCCCCGCCGACCAGCGCGCAGGCCAGCAGGATCATGCCGGGCAGCAGCTGCCCCGTGGTGTCCTTGAGAAAGCCGATGACATAGGGGCTGACGAAGCCGGCCAGGTTGCCCACCGAATTGATCAGCGCGATGGCCGCTGCAGCGCCCGCGCCGCTCATCATCGCCGTGGGGATGCCCCAGAAGACCGGCGCGATCGAATTGATGCCGATGGCGGCGACGATGAGGGCGGCCATCGACCACCACAGGTGCTCGGCAAGCAGCACCGATACCAGCATGCCGACGGCGCCCAGCACACAGCACACGGCAACGTGGATGCGGCGTTCGTTCGTGCGGTCCGCATGGCGCGCGATGAGTATCATCGCCACCGCGCTGACCAGCGACGGCACCGCCGACAGCAGGCCGATATTGCCCAGATTGGCCACGCCCGCGGCCCGTATCATCGTCGGTAGCCAGAACACCAGGCCGTAGTTGCCCATGGCGATGCAGAAATAGAGCAGGCCGAGCAGCCACACTTTACGGTCGCCGAACACCTGCCGCACGCTATGGCGGGCGCGGGTGCTGTCGTCGGCCGCCAGATCCTGCGCCAGCAGGCGCTTCTCGTCCGCGTTCAGCCACTTCACCGTCTCGATCCGGTCCTGCAGCATGAAGAAGGCGGCAATCCCGACCAGCAGCGACCCCAGGCCTTCGACCAGGAACAGCCACTGCCAGCCGGCCAGGCCATGCATGCCGCCAAACCGCTCCATGATCCAGCCGGACAGCGGACCGCCGATGGCGCCCGACACCGGAATGGCCACCATGAACAGCGCGATGATCTGCGAGCGGCGGCTCGACGGGAACCAGGTCGACAGATAAAGCACGATGCCCGGGAAGAAGCCGGCTTCCGCCACCCCCAGCAGGAAACGCAGCAGATAGAACGACAGCGGTCCCTGCGCGTACATCGTCAGACAGGAAATGATGGACCACGTGACCATGATGCGCGCGATCCAGATGCGCGCGCCCACGCGATGCAGGATCAGATTGCTGGGCACCTCGAAGATGAAGTAGCCCAGAAAGAAAATGCCGGCCCCCAAGCCGTAGACCGTTTCCGACATCGACAGGTCGGCCAGCATTTGCAGCTTGGCGAAGCTCACATTCACACGGTCGATGTAGGCGACGATGAACGACAGGAACAGGAACGGCATGATGCGCCAGGCCAGCTTGCGGTACAGCGCGTCTAGCTGCGCAGGATTCTGCGCGGCCTGCGCGCCGGCATAGGCCGGCGCGCCGCCGGAAAGGGACGAGCTCATGAGTGTTGTCTCCGTGGGTGTGTGCCATGGGGCACATCGAGTTATTCGGCAGCCTGCGAGTTCGGTTATGCGATGCGGCATCGGCGTGGGATCAATCTTTGTTCCCGGTTGATCGTCGATGCTTCACGAAAGGCCTGCGCTACAGTGCTGTCCGTTCGAAGGGTACGGGCTGCTCGCATTCGGCGGCAAATCACACTTTGCGCATTTGGCATTACCGTTTGGTTATGATTGGCGGCTTGCGCCATTACCCGATGGCGATCGATATCCCCGTCTTTCCATTCACGACATGTCCGCCAGCACGCCGTCCGACAATTCGATAGAACGCTTCTTCCGCAGCGGCCTGAAGCTTGGGCATCTGCGCATCCTGGTGGCGCTGGGCGAGCTGCGTCAGGTGACGCGGGTGGCCGCGGCCTTCCACGTCACGCAGCCCGCCATCTCCAAGCAGATTGCGGAGATCGAGGAGGCGCTGGCCACGCCGGTCGTGCGCCGCGTGGGCAACGCCATCGAATTGACGCGCATAGGGCGTGTGCTGGTCGAACGCGGGCGCGAGATCCTGCGCCAGATCGAACTGGCGCGGCGCGACGTCAAGGCGCTGGCCTCTGGCACGGCGGGCCACGTCAGATTCGGCGCCGTGGTGACGATTCCCCAACCCCTGATCGCGCATGCCGTCGAGCTGTTCACGCGGCGCGCGCCGAATGCCTCGTTCTCGTTCGTGGAAGCCACGCTCGACCGCCTGCTCAAGATGATGGACGAAGGCAACCTCGACCTGGCCCTGGGCCGCAACCGCGTGACCGGGTATCTGCCGGTGATGCGCCACGAGTCCTTGCATCACGAGCCGTTCGTGTTCGTGGTGGGCACGCGCCACCCATTGGGTGGCCCCGACACCCCCGTGACCTGGGCCGACCTGCAGGATGTGCGCTGGATCACGCCCATGCAAGGTTCGCCCGCCTTTGCGACCATGGTCGAGATCCTGGCCGAACATGGTGTGACCCTGTTGCGTCCGACCATCGAGTCCAGTTCATTGGCGCTGAACCTGTCCTTGCTGCGCGACGGGGGATACGTTTCGATCCTGCCGCTGTCGCTCGCGCGCCGCTACGTGCAGCGCGGAACGATGCGGATGCTGCCGCTGCCGCCGCTGGGCCCTTTGGGCGAGGCCATCCTATACTGGCGCGAAGACACCACGACATCCACCACGGAGCTGTTCGCCGAGTGCTTGCGGGAGTCCTCGGCGGAATTGATCGATGCCGCCGGCGCCTAGAGGACGGCCATCTTATTTCGGCCCGGACCCGGTCCGTTCCACATAGATCGGGCTGGAGTAGATGAAGAAGCCGTCCTCGGTCGTGATGCGCAGGTACACCGCATTGTCGGAGTCAGTGTGCAGCGGCACGCGCACCCGCGCCTGCATCCGTTGCACCGGGTTCTCGTCTGGCAGGCGATAGACCTGAAGCCGGCGCCGAATGCCGCCGTTTTCCACGACGACCGGCTCCAGTCCGATCTGGTCGACGGGGATCTCGGTGCGCACCACCGGCGTGTCGATTTTCAGCACGCCGGCGCGCGGATCGCTTAGCCGCACGTCGATGCCGCTGTAGCCGCCGGTGGTCAGCGAACGCCAGCTCAGCATGTCGGGGCGGGGTTGCGCCAGGGTCTTGTCCAGGTTCCAGAAATTGATAGGCAGCGGATCGACGAAGGTATTGCCTTCCAGGGTCGCGCTACCGTCCCAGACCGTCTGGCGGCCGCGGCCGCGGTACTCGGATCCTTCCCAGACGATGCGGATCCGGCTGCCCAGCGCGGCCTCGTCGTAGGGGTACAGCGTCTGCACCACGTCCATGCGGTTGCGGACTTCCACGCGCTCAATGGCGCCATGGGTCAGGACCTCGAAGGACAGCTCCAGCGAGTCGCCGTCGTACGACAGGATGGCGCCCATATCGGCCTGCGTGACGGACTCGCGCGTGACCGGCGCGCCCAACTTGGGATCATCGGAATAGCGCTGCGCCGGACTATCGAAATGCGCCTGCACGTCCAGGTAGGCGCGGCATCCGGTGGTGGCGTAATGGCGGCGCTGGCGCAGGCATTCGGCGATCGACTGGCGGGTCAACTGGTCGGCAATCAGACAGCTCAGGCCGCCATACGCGCCAAACAACGATGCGCCAGGATGGCTGGCCCCATGCCGGCCCTTGTGCCCGTCGCTATTGGCCAGGATGCCCACGCGGTAGCCCAGCCGGAACGCATCCTCCAGCAGCCATTCGAAAGTGCCCCAGTCGGAGTGGATCTCGATGGAGCGCTCCAGCCGCGCGTCATGCGACCGCGTAATGTCGGCGTAGCGTCCGCCGATGTGCGCGAACACCACCACGTCCTCGTCCTTCAGCGCGTCGAACAGCGCATCGGCATCGTTGGCGTCCAGCGCCAGGTCCGACAGGTCGTCGATCAGCGCGTGCGAGGAACGATGGATGGGGCGGCCTTCCTTCAGGTACAGCACGTTGCGGTCGCCGCCCAGGCCGGTGTTGCCCGACCATTCATAGCCGGGAAAGATGATGAACGATCCATCCTGGTTGTATTGCGCGGTCAGCTGGTTCAGCTGTTCCCAGAACGGCGTGGTGATCTGGAAGTCATTGCCCTGGTGGCTCATGACGTCCAGAAAGGCGCGGTCGCGCGCGAACAGGATCAGGTCCTCGGCGGAATTGGTGCCTATGGTTTCCTCGGACTGCCCGTGCAGGTCGGCCCAGTAGTGCCCGCGTGTGCCGCCGCCGGCCGCGACGATGCGGCAGGGCGTGCTTTGCGCCACGGGCAGGCCGTCGCGCAGCACCTCGATGCGCAGCTCGCCAGACGCTTCGGCCACCAATCCCTCAAGCCGCGCCGCAAACTCGCCCTCGCGCATAGTGAACGTGGCGGGCAGGCCGCGCAGCGGCAGGCTGCTGCGCAGGGTGAACTCGCCTGCTACCTGGTCGCTGGGGTTGCCCCATTTGTCTTCACCCTTGAAACCCAGGCTGAAGGGCTCGCCCGCCACCGCCTGGCTGGGCAGGATGGCCTTGTAGGCCACCGGCGGCCCGGCCACCACGGCGATGGTGGGCGAGTGCTGGAGTTCGGTGTAGTTGTAGGTGGCGAAGGCGTCCACCAGCACCTTGAATTCGAACGTAGGCTCGCTGAACGTCTGCACCCGCATGCCGGGCGAGCCCTGCCGCGTATCGCCGAAGCGCACCACGATGCGATCGCCTTCCTCCAGGTAGCCGCGCACCACCCGGATGAATAGCGTCTTGTCCCAGGGCCGGATGTTGCGCTTGCCGTCGTACTCGATCTGCAATACCGCGCCGTTGGAAGCCTCGACCGTGGTGTAGTTCCAGCCGTCCGGCTGATCGAACTGCGGCTTGCCCATGTCGCTGGCGAAGCGGTGCACGATCTTGATCGATCCGGTGTCGTCGATGCCGAAATAGCCCGCGGTGTACGTCAGCGTGAACGACGCGAAGCTGCCCGCTTCGAAGCGGCCGGTAGGTTCGACGATGGCCGATCCCATGCGGTCGGCGGCGTAGGAAGAGTGGGGCATTGCGGTTCCTGGCGGGTTAGGGAAATCCCATCTTAGGGACCGCACATCCATATGGCTATAGTATGCAAACTATTCCATCATGACGTCGCTACATGACCGAGCCGATCGAATCCGTCTCCCTGCGCCAGCTGCGCGCGCTGGTCGCTATCGGTGAAACGGCCAGCTTCACGGCCGCCGGCGAACGCCTGGGCCTGTCGCAACCTTCCGTCAGCCACTTGATCCGCCGACTGGAGACCGAAGTCGGTCAGCCGCTGGTGGTGCGCGGCCGCGAGGTCTCCTTGACCCGCGACGGCCAGGCCATGGTCGACGCCGCGCGGCGCGCCATCCTGGCCATCGACAGTTCCATCCAGGAATGCCGCGAACACTCCGACCTGAAGCGCGGCAAAGTCATGGTCGCCGTGGGCCACGTGAGCGCGGCCACCTTGTTGCCGCACATCCTGATGGAGTTCCGCCAGCGCCACCCCCAACTGGACCTGATCGTGGTCGACTGCATGGTGCAGCAGATCCGCACGCGCCTGCTCTCGCACGAGGCCGATGTCGGCCTGGGCGCGGTCATGCAGGACGACGACTCCCGCATCATGGTGGAACAGCTTTCGGACAGCGGCGTCGCGCTCTTCGCGCGCATGGATCATCCCCTGGCCAGGCTGGACCAGGTCGATGCCAAGGTGCTGGCCGAATTGCCCTGCATCCAGCTGAACCCCGAAGCGCCCGCCTGGCTCAACATCAGCCGCCGCTTGATCGCCGCGAACATCTATCCGCGCGTCGAACAGCGCGTCGTCCTCCTGTCCACGGCCATTGGCCTGATACAGGCCGGCATGGGCGTAGCCATGCTGCCGCAGATCGCGCGCGGGCAGATGCCCGCCGGCATCAAGGGCATCGCCTTGCGCAATCCGGCGCTGGAGTGGCCGATCTCCATCGCGCGCCTGGCCAACTACCCCTTGTCTCCGGCAGCCCAGGCCTTCGTCGCCGTGGTCCGTTCGGTCTCCCAACGCCTGCGCCGCGACGCCGCCATGCCGTGATGGCATGACGCTATAGCACCCCGCCTATTTTTCGGGGTTGCCTGCTCCGATACGCTGCTTGGCATCATGCAAGCCCGCATGGTTTCCATAGCTCGCGCCAGCGCGGAGGCATCATGAAAACACTACAAGGGGTTCTACTGGGGGCTGTACTGGCCTGTGCGTCGCTGGTCGCGACGCCAGCCGAGGCGGCGCCGTTTCCGGATCGTCCCATCACGCTGGTCGTGCCGCTGGCGGCGGGCAGCACGGCCGATATCCTGGCGCGCTCGATCCAGCCCGGCCTGAGCCAGCAACTGGGACAAACGGTCGTCGTCGAGAACAAGCCCGGCGGCGGCGGCCAGATCGCCATGAGCTACGTGGCCAAGGCCTCGCCCGATGGCTATACGCTGGTGCTGGGCTCCAACAATACCTGGGCCATCAACCTGGGACTGTTCTCGAGGCTGTCCTACGATCCGACCAAGGACTTCGTGCCGGTCGCCTATCTGGCGGGCAGCTCCAATGTACTGATCGTGCCGTCCGACAGCCCGTACCGCTCCGTGCCCGAACTGGTCTCGGCCTTGAAAGCCCAACCCGGCAAACTGATGTACTCGTCCGGCGGCAACGGCACCACGCACCACCTCTCGGCCGAACTGCTGCTGTCGATCACCGGCACCCAGGCCGCGCACATTCCCTACCGTGGCGCCCCGCAAGGTGTGGCCGCCGTCATGGCGCATGAGGTCGCCTTCGCCTTCTACAACACGCCCAGCGTGTCCGGCCTGGTCAAGGAAGGCAAGCTGCGCGCCCTGGCGGTCACGGGCGAGGCCCGATCCCCCTTGCTGCCAGACGTGCCGACCATGATGGAAGCGGGCGTGCCGGGCTACGTGATTACCGTCGACCTAGGCCTGATGGCCCCCGCCGGCACGCCGCCGGACGTCGTGGCAAAACTCAACGCTGCGGCGCGCAAAGTCATGGACAGCGCCGAACAGCGCCAGCGGCTGCAGGGCTTGGGGTATGAGATCTTCCACGACGGGCCACCCAGCGGTTTGGCGGCATTTATCCAGGCCGATATCGCTAAATGGGTGCCGCTGGTGCAGCGGTCGGGGGCGAAAGTGGATTAAGTGTTTGCGTTGCCTGATTCCTCTGTCTTGGGGAAATGCGCGGGGCGCCAGCTTACAATTCGCCGGCCCCAACCACCTCAGCAGAGTGAGTCCCGCCCATGTCTGAACACCACCAGTTTCTGTGCCCCCGCGACATGCATTTGCCGCCGCCTGATTGGCGGGCGCTGGAAACCAAACTGCTGGAAGGTGGATACGTGATGGAACCGCGCGGCGACGGTGTTCCGTATCGCGCGCTGTTGAATCTGAGCTTCGATCTGGCCAGCCTGCACGAAGGGTCGTACCAATATCAAGAAGGCCTGCGCACCACGGGAGACGTGATCGCCATGTACGTGGGGGCGGGGTATCTGCCGGTGGATATACCGATACGCCATAACGACACGATGGAAGAGGCCATGGCGTTGCTCGCTGAGCACGGTATTACGCCGGGGGACCGGTATGCGGATAACGAGAGCAGCGACTGGAACAGCCCGCAATACTGCCTGGGGCCGGCGGCTCGTGCCTATCTGACTGACGACACGCGGGCTTCCTATGATGCAGATCCCAAGAATTTTCCGTTGATGCTCCTGGCCTACGACGGGCCTGAGCCGCATGTGGCGGTGGGGGAGAATCTCTCCGAGCCTAGCTTGCCGGGGTCAGATGAATTGCTGGAATCTTTGCCGCCGTTTGACTCGCATGTTGATTTCATTGGAGCGGCTTACGAGGATCCTGCTGCGCAGTGGCATTGCGCGGAGAATGGGCGCGATTACCGGATACTGGAGCTGGATTGGCAGTACAGCTTGGCGATGGGGTTTCGGATGGTTCGGACGGAATGGCTGGATGAGGGTAGTGCTGGGGGGCTGGCCAGGCTGATCGAGGGGCTGACCGGGCAGGTTATGGTTTGCAGCCATCGGCATTTGTGAATGCGGGGTAGGGGATAGGCGCTGGGCTGTTATTCCCTGGTTCTTGCGAGACATAAACCTGCGGTGCGGATGAGATGTGTCGCTACGGCTGTTCTAGCGGCCATATCTCGACGACCCCGTGCGCGACGGCGCAGGGCGTTTGCGACACCATTGCTATAGCCTCGGCCATGTCGGCGGCTTCGATGATGGCAAAGCCGGCCACTGGCAAGGGCGACTTCATGAATGGGCCGTTTGTTGTTTCGACCCGAGCGGCCTCGTGGTTGCGCACTTGCACTGGCTTGCCTGCAATGCCCATCAATACGCCGTCTTTCTGCAATTTTGCGTCGTGCGCATGCGCTGCGTTTCGGATGGCCTGTGGGGTGCGATCGTAACCCTCTTGGTCGCCATATCCGATCGTCACAAACTTTGGCATGGATCGTCTCCTTAACGTGGATGAGATTCGGGGCTGCCTGCAATACCAATATACGGAAAATGGTAAAGCATGGGATGGGCCTTTAGGCACCAGCCCGAGCATGATCTCTCACCTGGTGACGGATTCTTAGGCCTCGGAGACTTACTAGCCGCACTACAGCTTGAGCGGTGTTGGTGGCACAAGACGCCGCTTGTTCTGGTTGACCTATTTTTTTCGTTGCTCCAGCGCCCTTTCCTCGCTCTGCCCAAAAAGTAAAGTTCGGGTAATATCTGTAGATATTTGTCACGAACTGGTTTGTTCGCGATCACTTTTACCTAGGCGCTTAGATACTTTCTCGAGATTGTGAACCAACGCTCGCGATAGCTCGTACGCAAATTGGAGCAGAGCATGGAGTTGATGGAAAAACTCAGAGGCCTTTCCGAAAAAATTCGTCAACAAGGCCCCGGCATCAAGACCGAAGAGGCGACGAAGAATGCGTTTGTGATGCCGTTCATTCACAACATATTGGGATACGACGTCTTCGATCCCAACGAGGTGACGCCCGAGTTCATTGCTGACGTTGGCACCAAGAAGGGTGAGAAGGTCGACTACGCGATCCTTCAGAATTCGCAAATCCAGATCTTGATCGAGTGCAAGAAGTTCGGTGATCCGCTGAACATAAATCGCGCCTCTCAGCTGTTCCGCTACTTTCACGTTACGACCGCAAGAGTCTCCATTCTGACCAATGGGCAGGTTTATCAGTTCTACACTGATCTCGATGCGCCCAACAAGATGGACCAGAAGCCATTTCTGGAGCTTGATCTACTCGATATCGATGACTATATCGTCCCCGAACTGAAGAAGCTGACGAAAGGCGCATTTGACCTGGAATCGGTCATCAGTGCCGCCGGCGAGCTTAAGTATCTGAGTCAGATCAAGAGGATTGTCGCCAATCAATTCGTCGCACCTGAAGAAGATTTCGTCAAGCTGTTCGCTTCGCGAGTCTATGAGGGAGTTGTCACACAACGAGTTCGGGACCAATTCTCTTCGTTGACGAAACGTGCTCTAGGTCAATTCTTGAATGACCAGATCAACGAACGACTTAAATCCGCCATGAATAGTGATGCGGTCGCATCGGTGGTGGCTGATACGCCTGAAGCTGAAGATATCGGGGATAAGTCAGACGACTTGATTACCACGACGCTGGAGGAAATCGAAGGCTACCACGTGGTCAAAGCAATTGTCCGAGCTGTGGTCAATGTGAAACGGGTCGTTCAACGAGATACGCAAAGCTATATGGGCATACTTCTGGATGACAACAATAGGAAGCCAATTTGTCGTCTTCACTTTAATCGTGCGCAGAAGTACGTGGGGATATTTGACGAGAGTAAGAGCGAAACTCGGCATCCTATCTCATCAGTTGATGAAATTTACACTTTCTCTGATGCGCTTAGGAAAACAGTGGGGTTCTATGAAACGGATTTGACAGCTTAGTATGGCTGTCGATTCTGCCATGAAAAATAGGCACTCAGACTACAACTTATCCGGCCAAATTGTAGTCTGATACCTTTATTGAAAAATATCCCTTTGGCCGAGAAAAAATGTGCGCAAAAATCGACGCTTTGAAAGCATACAAAAATAATGACCTTAGGCCATAGGTTTCCTGTGAAATTGCAGTCTGATGACTTAGTTCTTCAAGGAATGCACGTTGGAAAATTTTCAAGGGATCATCGCCCGACTTTCAAGTTGCCTCGCTGAAATTGACGAGAATATAAAAATCCCATTGTCCAAGTCGGCAAACGCATACCGCCAAGCAACTGAAGCAATTTGCAAGGCAATCATCGTTGGTCACGGGGTGAGCGCAGAGGGGGCGCTTGAAAAATTAATAGCCGACTCGGTAAGATTTGTCGAGCAGGATGAAACTAGTCGCGACGCTGGTATATTTAAAGCTGAAATAAGGTATCTCCAGACAATAGGGAATACCTATTCGCATGATAATGCGGATGGAATTATTTCGCAAAATGAATCGCAAATTTCAGCATTTGACTCGTTAGTAAAAGCAATTCGTATTGCCTTCTTTGGCGAAGGGGACTTAGATGCCCCCATATTGCCGAAATCGATAGAGGAACGTATTCCAGCGAGGGCGCGAGGACGTACTAAATTCGAGAACCCTCGCGCAGAAGAGGTGATTCGCCTATGTCATCCGAAACAAAAAATTGAAACGTTGGCTAGTTGTTCGGACCACGCAAATCGTATGGTTTATGACTATGTCGTCGCGGATCTTGGGGGGCTAAAAAAGGGGTTCCTTTTCCTTCGCACGAGGACAGCTATAAAAAATAGCCTAGCAGATTTTAAGACGAGAATTGACCGTAATGTTCCGGATGCTTTGGAGATAATTACGCCTCGTGTTCAACGTCATGATGGAAAAGAGGTTGATCGTAAAAAATCCATCTCTGAAATAATTAAGGATATTGGCTTCGATTCAAAATTTCGAAGATTGACCGTCATCTACTTCGATGACTTTGTGTGGAACTATTGTCTTCCTTCGGAGGTTACGTCGCGCCGGCCACCGATAAAAAAGGCCGAGAATTTCATAGAACAGACGCTTCAGCCGATTGATGATACTGGATCGCCTTTTGGCCAAAAATCGAGTTCCTCACAGCATGTCAAAAAAATTCTAAGCAACTCACATGAATATCATCCTGTAAATATAATAATTGGACCGGCAGGCATGGGCAAAACTACTTTTGCCGACGATATTTCTGCTGTTATTAATGATCAAGATAGAAAGAGAGTTGTTTTGTTTTCGGCGACTGATTTTCGAGAGATTTCAGTTGATTTTTCTATAGATTCGGTTGGGGATTTATATAGGCTGGCTGTGGAGAATGGCCTGCTCGAAGACGATAGTCGCATAGAAAGTCATAATTTTGAAATTAATCTCGCTTGTGGCAATTTTGTTCTGATTATTGATGGTTTTGATGAGATTGAATCTCATTTGGGGGCGGCATTGCATTTTGAGAACTTTATGCGTTCTCTGGCAGATATTGAAGAGTGCTTCCGGAAGGTTCTTGTTATATTAACGGTACGTGATTATGACGTTGATCGATTTAAGAACTTCGGAAACACATCAATTTGCCGTCTCCAGGGGTTCACCGAGGCCGACACCGATCGCTATTTGGCTGGGCGGCTTCCCGCAAGAAGGATTGCGGAGGCGAAAGATCTTCTCGGCGCATTTGACAATCCTGGTGAGACTAAACGGGCTACGACAATTCCTCTGTATGCGTCCCTCATATGCGATTACCTGGTTGAACAAGATGCAGGAAAACGCCATAGTCCTAGTACGTTGGGGAGCGCCAATTTTTTTTCGAGCGGAAAGCCTCTAGATTCCTTGGTGCGGAAGATAGTTGATCTAGAAATTACGAAACAGTCCCTTGGAAAAATAAACCCAGATGAATTTTTCGATATTCTTATCGAGGTAATTAGAGCGCCGCAGCATACGATGAAAAAATCTGCGCTACTTGAGTTGGTGAGTGCTTGTGATGGTTGTTCAGAAAATGTTAATCCAGTAAATTTCTTACGAAATCCATTTTTGCGTTGGAATCGCGATGAGATTTCATTTAAGTATGATTCATTAACGTACTTTTTTAAATCTCGATTTCTGGCTAAAAAAATCAAAGAAGGCGTGTTTTCACCGTTACCGGCAATAGAGTTCTTGTCTGAGTTTTATCGTGGTGAAGGGCCGTTGTTTGATGAGTTCAAATCAATATTTCCTTCTGAAAAATTTGATTTGAGAGAAGAGACTTTAATTTGGTTTAAGGGGCTTGTGGAGTTTCGAAAGCAGGATAACGCTGCGCGCTTGCCTTGGAGGAAAGCGATAAGCGCCTTTCTCTACTGGGCGCTCGGAAGCACGACTGACAAGTTTGAGCGATCGAAATACTTGGAGCGGTATTTTGGGGGGAGGGATCTCCATGGATTGTCGATATACGATAGGTTTTTTCCACTCGATTTGCGTGCCCTACAGATTCATGATGGCTTGTTGGAAGACTATGTATCTCTTCCGAATTGCGAGACATCCGCCGGAGAAGTTGTTTTCCATAAATCGCACATCAGCTTTGATGATAGATTTTTGCCCGATAAGATAGACCGAACGCTGTTCTCCGATGATTGCTCGTTCAGTCAGAACCTTGTGGCATCTTTTCACGCAAAAACTCTTTCGGACGAGAACAGCTACGAGGTGATTGTAGATAATTTATATAAAATTCTAAAAATTGGATTTCGCGCAAATCGTTTTTCACGAAAAAGTAAAGATGTTTATAAGAAAGCTACTGTGGTTGGAAGACATTCCCTTGATGCATACTTGAGGTTTCTTACTTCACAAGGTGTTCTAAATCTTGAGTTGAGTCGAGCAGGCTCTGAGCCTGGTTATGTCGTCGCGAATGATTGGTACCTTGATGCGCGAAAGCTTGTTGAAGGAAGAAATATTACGAGTAATATGGATCGCGTAATTATGGATCTCCCTAATGAGATTCAATAGGTGATGTTAATTTAAAATGGATTTTTAGGCTGTTAATGGCAGTTTAAAGAGAAGAAAAATATCAGGCTAAATTTTGCCGTGTACGGCGAAATTGTAGCCTGAGCTAGCCCGAGCTTCCCGGACACCTGACGAAGTAGATAACACTTTAAGGATGTGTCTCATGGATAAATCCAAACCCGAAGGTAAGCCGATTGAAGCCAAGCGTTAGCATCACAGCCGAGAGTTCAAAATCGAGATAAGGTGTCAGACTGGAGTTGCCAGGGTTCAGTGGGCACCTAATTTCCGCTTGCTATGAACAGCTTCAAACTCATTCGAACTAACACCGCCGAGATAGCTGTCTCGTCGCACTGAATTGTAGAAATCATCAATGTACTCGGCCAAGCTTAAAGTAGCAGCATCGCGGTCCGTGCAAGTATGCTTCTTGATGTGCTCCTTCTTCAGGCTACCGAAGAACGACTCGGCTACAGCGTTGTGCCTGAATAAAATTGTCAGACTAAAATTTTGGAAGCGGAATAGTAGCCTGACACCTTTCTTGTGGTGGCCTTGGGCAAAAGCCGTACTGACTATTTCTACGCGATTCAGTATGACTCTGAAGTAGAAAATCCCGGCTCGCTGGTCGCGCTGCTCTGCAATTTGATAGCAGGAGGTAAGGAGAACTAATGGCGTATCGCAACAAGACCTATATCGCGTTCGACGGTGACAACGATATGCACTGGTATCGTTTGATGACGGCATGGAAGGCAAACGATGGGTTTTCGCTCAACTTTAACAACGCCCACGATCTGAACACGGCGCGGGATTCCAGCATGGAAGAGAGCATCAAGCGCCAGCTCCGCGACCGCTTCGCTAATTCCAAGCTGCTCGTGGTGCTCATCGGGACCAACACCAAGTACCTGACGAAGTTTGTCAAGTGGGAGATGGAGGTGGCTTTGCGCCTTGGGCTGCCCATCATAGGCGTGAACTTGAACGGACGCCGACAGAAGGACGACCGTTGTCCGCCCACGATCCGGGATCAACTCGTGGTCTACACTTCGTTCAATCACAACATCATCGAACACGCGATGGATCACTGGCCCGCCCAGTTTTATTCGCTGCGCAGCGTTGGTGCCAGCGGGAGTCGTTACTACAACGATGATGTGTACAAGAGGCTCGGCCTGTGAAGTACTTCTTCGAGTCGATTAGCACGCGGACCTACTGGCGCTACGCGCTTTTCTCGGGGGAGGCCATTGGCAAGTTCTTTGCGGTCATGGGTATCCTATACCTGTGCATTGATTTGGCAGACGCCTTCAACATCTACAAGAAAGACCAGTACAGCTACTATGGACTGATCATCTTGGTCGTGCTTGCGCTCCTGTACGTGCTGTCGACGCGACGGCCGCTCTCGCGCGTCAGCTACAAGATCCCGCACAAGGATTTCGCAGTCGAAGTTTTGATCGGCGACCTCTTCAAAATTCCTGGTGAGGTAATCATCAGCACTAGTTCGACATTCGACACGGACATGTCGTCGGGGCTGATCGCCTCATCGAGTTTGCAAGGTCAGTTGGCGACACAATACTTCAACGGCCAGACCAAGGAGATTGATCGCCAAATCGAAGGGTCACTCGCAAGAGAGCAATTCAATATCAACGAGAAGCGGCCAGGCAAGAAGAAGGAGTATCCAATTGGCACAGTCGCTCGGGTGAGTGCGCACAGCAAGAACTTCTACCTTGTTGCCATGTCGCACATGGAAGAAGACAAGAACGCTCAGTCAAGTTTGAAGATGATCGACGAGGCGCTAGAGAAGCTGTGGGTGAGCTTGGCAGCCAAGGCCGAGGTGGGCGACATTGTGATGCCGTTGATGGGTACGGGTCGCGGTCGGGTGTCCTACCCTCGAAAGAAGATGATCGAACGCATTGCTCAGTCCTTCGCAGATGCTGCGAGCGAGCGGGCGTTCTCGAACAAGCTCATCATCGTTGTGCGCCCCGAGGACGCGTCGAAATTCTCGCTGAATCTGTTCCAGGTCCGGGATTACCTGGGCCAGAGCTTGCACGCGTAGCGGCCCTCGGCCTTGTTTCTAGTGACAAGACCAAGTAAAGGTGTCGGACTCTGAGTTTTTTTTCACGAATTCATCGGCATCCTCCCATCCCATGGATTCGGCGGTGTCGAGAGGTGCTTGCAAAAGCCCAGGCATTGACGTTTGAGTCAAAGCCAGGGCCCTCTTGGTATAGATCATGGCACCTAGCGTAAGCAACGAGATGGTCGGCCGGTCTTTGCGATTGTTGGATTCATAGGCCGGCCTTGAAAAAAGGTGTCAGACACAATTTCGCTTCCTAAAAGCTGCGAAATTGGAAAAATTGTAGTCTGCCCCCCTTTCCTCGTGCGCGAGGAAAACGAAATCCAGAATGCCGTGGCGTAAAATGGTTTCGCCATTCGTTTCAAGTGACATACGCTCATGAAAAATCGGCCGCACACCATCCAGAGGCTAAAACAGAATCCTCAGGGGAAACTCATTAGCTGGTATCGGACGAATCCGACACATTCAAACCAGCTTTGCCCATACTGCGGCCGAGGTGTCGGACAGAATTCGCCGATTTTGTCGAACAGAGAACACCTTTTTGCACGTAACTTCCCTCCTGCTGAGGCATGGACCGCCGGCTCTTTTAACTTCTTGTTCCGGGCCTGCATGGACTGCAATTCCGAAAAGGCCGTATTCGAGCGTCAGGTCGCAACATCTACCTTACTTATGTCGCCGGCGCTGCAAACCGACGAACGTGCATTGAGCGATGCCCACAGGAAGGGGAGCAATGACTATCACTCAGTTCAGCGAGAACCAGCAACGGGAAAAAAGGTCTTGATGCGCGACGCACTGGAAAAGTGCGAAATCTCGTTTGGCCCCAGCGCCGGGGTCAGCTGTCGCATTGGGTTCGTCGCGCCCGCAACGGCCCCCGATCGTGCTATCAGAGGGCTAGCCATTCGGCATGTACAAGGGCTTTTCACCCTTGTTACAACACCGCCAGATGCCTATGCTGAAGCTGGCCAGCAACGCTTCTTGCCCGCTGCATTTGTCCACGTTTGGAGTTGGTATGGCCCCAACAACTGGGGATCGGCGCAGCTTCAGGCATGGACGGCGAAAACCAGGGGGTGGCCCTTGCACGCCAATATTAATACTGCCGATGGCTACGTTCGCGCCGAGATGAGAAGGTGCGCGTCCATGCAATGGTTTTGGTTTCTCGAGTGGAACAAGGCGCTTCGCGTCGCAGGCATCATTGCTCCCTTTGGTCCCATTGCAATTAAGGAAATGAGGTTCTTGGGTGACTTCGATCCGACCGCACGACTATGCATAACCGAAGAGATCCCACTCGCGCCCGAGGCTGATGTGCTATTTACCGACAGAATCCCGGATTCATTCATATAGGCCGCCCCGGCCAACAGTGTCGGCATTGACCATAGCAGGATAGTGGCCTGTGTTAATCGGGTTCGAAATCAAGCTCGACGCCTCTCTTAGAGAAAAAGGTGTCAGGCTCTAAGGTTTCCCCACGAATTCATCGGCATCCTCCCACGGATTCGGCGGTGTCGTGGGGTACTTGCAAAAGCCCAAGTACTGACGTTTTGGCCAGAGCCAAAGCCCGTTCGGCATAGATCACAGCTAAGAAATTGTGGTATGAAACAATTTATTGCAATTTTCCCGGCGAGGCAAAGGCAGGACTGGATGCCAAGAAAGTAGCGAAGCCCGCAGCCAAAGGGTCGAGGAAGACTCTCTAGATGAGAAATAGCGGCGGGGGCAACAGGGAGGCTTCGCTCGGCAATAGGGCCTCCCACTGAACTATCTGCCCACTTGAGATAGCAATTGGCTCGCCGGAAATGATGCTTCTCGCAAACGTGTCGACAACTGTCGAATCCGGTGCGCGTAGCAAGATCCTCTCTTCATCCACTGGTCTATACCATATTCCCCCCACCGGCATCCACAGGGCGCGATCTATATTTCTTGTATAAAAGGCACCAATCGGTCTTCCTCCATCTTGAGCCCGGCTGCCGTAAACACGTAGCAGCGCCACAGTGAATGGGTAGATCACGCCGCGGATATTTCTCCGATCTTGTGGGCTTGGTCTGTATGGCATTGCCTTAACTTTTAATGCGCGAAAGGGAATGGCGCTGAGACCATTCAGCGACAATAATGATGCGTGCGAAGAACAATGTGTCGGAGTACAATTTAACTGGCCAAATTGTAGTCTGACGATTTTTTCCGTGCTAGGTAGAAGTGTGGAGCGTTAGATGGAGCCAGGTTGTTGGCGAAATCTGGCTGAGGCTCTTCCTTCTTTAAGTAGTGCTTGATATGCCTCACCAATGACTCGCTCGGTTTCCTGAATTTGAGTGAGAACCAGCTTCAACTTCTGCGTTATCTCATCCTTGTGCGCTGAATCGGGAAGTTCTCCTAGAAGTTGGGACATGCTTCTTAAGCGGTTAACTTGGGAAAACGCCAAGGCGAGTCGGTTGCTAACCAATTCACTGAAAAGATCTGCCTTGTCCAGAAACTGCGATGGTAATTCAAAAGTTATCAGTGAGGTTCTGGATGCAAATTCCTTTCTTCCCGTATGGCTGTCCAGTACTTTGAATAGGTAAGTGGTATCTTCGCCGCCCGGCGGAACAATCAGGCTCCTGAGTTTGGCGATCTCTAACTGGGCACCACCTACCGGAGCTATCATCATTTGAGAAAGAAGGCGCCTGGACGCTCGCCGTTCGCGACGTCTGCGATGTCCATCGACGAGCCATATCGACAAAGCGGTCAAGGCGGCAAAAGCAGTCCAATCAATTTTTAATTCTTCGAAGAACAGCATCGATATCGTCCTGGTGTTGATGTGAGCTTCATATTTGATGCCCGCGTAGTAGATATTTGCGTCCCCGTTTATATAGATGAGGCCCCACTGAATACTCACAAAATATAAGGGTGTCAATAACCGGGTCAAGTAGTGCTGGGCGAATGACCGCCGCAAAGTCCGTTGGATGCTCGGCTGGTTGAGGGTGTTAGGAGCCGACTGAGCATTGCCTCACCGTGCTTCGGTACTGATGACACCATCCTTGTTACGCTCAATCATGACAGAGCTCTCTGCCGGAAACGAGGAAAGTTCCACCTGCAGAGGTGGATCAAAGGCGTGATTTGTACTGACCTCGTATGTTGCGGTTCCTGAGACAGGTTCAATCCAGATTCCCCACACTGAAAGAACTTCGCTTGAAGTACCCGCGGCTTCATGCATCTGCCAGAATTCAGGCAGTTCGACGCGAGAGGCGCGCTCCGCCTCCGTTATGACTGCGGGGATCGCAGTCCAGATCGAAGGAAATTGCTGACAAGCCGACTCCAGAGCGGCGTCTTGTTGTTCTGGGCCGCCAAACACCACCCATACGAGAGTCCCCCCGATCTGATATTCAAGACGGTCGGAGTACTCTCCAAGCAGCGAGGCTTGGCGTAGATCAGGTAATGACATATGGCACCTAACTTGATTGATGTAGACCGCGCGAAACCTTAGGCCATATCTGGCGCTTGTGGTCTAAACTGACGCGAAAAAATGCCGCGAAGGACTTGTAGCCTAACTTTGTGGCATGCATGTCGCACAAGAAACCAGTTTAACTTTAGCCGTCAAACCCGCCGACCCTTTCCCTGTTGCGCGCCACCGTTGCGGGATCATGTCCGTAAGCGCACAAGATAGGGTGTCAGACTAAAATTTCGTCTACCGCATACAGTTAATCGTCGCCCGGCACACTTTCCCCAAGATTGGATTCGTCAAGATTCGACCCCACAAGGTCCGCCATGTGATCGCATAGGCTTTCAATTCCTCCGATCAAATTGGACATAATCCAAGCATCCAACGGTTGCCCGCCACTAGTCTCAGGCTCATTCGCGCCGTTCCCCACAATTCGAGCAATAGCCCAAATCGCAGCGCACGCCCGCTCCATTTTCCGAAAGTCCGCAAACCG
This sequence comes from Achromobacter sp. ACM04, assembly GCF_014851465.1. Taxonomy (NCBI): domain Bacteria; kingdom Pseudomonadati; phylum Pseudomonadota; class Betaproteobacteria; order Burkholderiales; family Alcaligenaceae; genus Achromobacter; species Achromobacter sp. ACM04. Next base: position 1,633,102 of record NZ_JACUZS010000001.1, on the reverse strand, counting down.
CACAGTGCAGAACTCCGGATCATCCGGCGTAGCCCATCGGTCATGAGTCAAAGGGTGATCGTCCATCAGCCGCTCCAGTATTGACGCAATAAAGAGAAGGCAGTCGCTATTGCAGCGACCATGTCGTCCGTCTTTTCCAGCTGTCAATCTGGGCGATCTTTGTGGGATTGCGATGCCAGTATCGAGTCCGGCGGGCATCGCAATCAAGCGTGACCCGTGTCAAATCAAGCACACTTGAGCCGAAATCTGCGCCATGCGTTGCGGCCATTTCCAATTCAGGCTCAGGTCACCCCGGCTCAGTCGTCATCTCCATCCCTTACACTTACCCGGATCACCAGGGAGCGATATGTCGATTCAAAGATTAGGCCGTTGCAGCATCCTCTTGTTCCTTGCCGCCTTGAGCTCAGGTTGCTCCTTAGGCGGTGAGTGCGGATGGAACCGCAGCAGCTGCATGTATGAAGGCAAGTACGAAGAGGGCGAGGAAGACTACGCGGAAGACGAAGCGAAGCGCTTGAACAAGAACTCATCCGATCGGTTGCGCCGCAGCTCTGGCAATTGATACGCGGATCGGGCGTTTCAAGCCCGTGAGGTCCTAGCCAGAGACTTGCCAGTCGCGAAACTGCTTGAACATGCGAAACCCCACATAGGTTTCGCTCCTGACCCAGCGCCGCCGGTAGTAGCAATCCCAGTAGCTGGTCATGCGTTGCTGCGCCAGATCCAGAAAGGCCGGACTGCCTCGAAGAGCCGTTCCATAGACGTGCTTGTCCAGCAAGGGTAAGCACGCCTCGATGTCCTGCAGGATTTCAACGACGTATTCGCTGCAGAGCTGCACCACGAACGGCACAACCCAATGCTCGGACGCCCCAACCAGCCGCTCAATTTGGCGCTGGCGCACGTGGCCGTCATGATGGCGTGACTGTATGCACGCGTAGATCAGTGCCTGGGGTTCGTCCAGCTTGGAAGACAAGGAGTCGCTGCCCCCATGCTGAACGCGATAGGGCAGCGTCAACGACTCGTCCTGCACGATGACGGACAATCCGCGGCCGCGTATGACCGAGGGGCAGATCTCTTCGGCGATATGTGCTGCTTCGGCTCGCCGTCGCGCGGGGAAGGCTGCTGTTAGCAGCGCGGTCTGCTCTGGCGCGGCCTTGCGCGGGCGAGAGGACATGTGGGGACTGCTGTTTGAATGGCGCTCACCGTGTCATACGGTGCATCTGGCAGAAGACTGCCGCACGCACGGATGCTGACGCTGCGGCATGAAGCAGGACAGGCGCTTACGCCGCCGCCTCTGCAGGTTGCGGCACAAAGAACCGATCCTTCAATTCCTGCAGCCCAATCCTCTCCAGCATCTCCGTCAGCCGCTCAGCCGCCTTCCTGCGCGGCAAATCCTTGTACTGCGCGATGATCAGCTCATTCTTCATCGAATGCTCCCACCCCACCAGCTCAGTCACGCTGACCTGATACCCATGGGCTTCCAGCTGCAAGCACCGCAGCACATTAGTGATCTGGCTCCCAAACTCCCGCGTATGCAGCGGATGCCGCCAGATCTCAGCCAGCGGATCAGCCAGCGCCTTCGCCTTGTTCTTGCGCAGCACCGAAGCCACTTCCGCCTGACAGCAGGGCACGACGACGATGTACTTGGCCTTCTTCTCCAGCGCGAAGTGAATCGCGTCGTCGGTGGCGGTATTGCAGGCGTGCAGGGCGGTGACGACGTCGATCGTGGCGGGCAGTTTGTCCGACGTGATGGAATCGGCCACGGACAGGTTCAGGAACGACATGCCGCCAAACCCCAGCCGCTTGGCCAGTTCTTCCGATGACTTCACCAGTTCTTCGCGGGTTTCGATGCCGTAGATGTGGGAGCCGTTCTTCAGCGCCTCGGGCTGTTCCTTGAAGAACAGGTCGTAGAGGATGAAGCCCAGGTACGACTTGCCCGCGCCGTGGTCGGCGAGGGTGACGGCGCCGCGTTGTTGTTGGACGTCTTTGAGCAGCGGTTCGATGAACTGGAACAGGTGGTAGACCTGTTTGAGTTTGCGGCGGCTGTCCTGGTTCATCTTGCCGTCGCGGGTCAGGATGTGCAGGGCCTTGAGCAGTTCGATCGACTGGCCGGGGCGGATGTCGTGGGTTTTGTCGGACATGGGGTAAGGCAATGCGCCCCGCGATGGGCGGGGCGCATAAGAAGGCGGAAAGCGTCAGTTTAACGAAAACACGGTCGACCCTGGCGGAGCGGGCGCGGACTGTGCCTCTTCCTGTGATCCGAATGATTTGGCATGCGAGTAACATGCCCGATGCGATTGGAGCAGGTCATGCATTTCTGAAAGTGTCCCGCCGCCAGGGCGGGCGCAGGGAGAGTCATCAAATGTTCAGCCATATCACTGTCGGAACGCGTGATCTTGAACGCGCGGGCCGTTTTTATGACGCAGTGTTGCTTCCGCTTGGATTGAAGCGTCGCGTTGTCACGCCGGATGGCGGGCCCTTGGCGCTTTGCTGGGTGACCGGTCAGGCGCTGCTGCCGCGCTTTTACGTCTACATGCCCTACGATGGCGAGCCGGCGTCGGCGGGCAATGGCAGCATGGTCGCTTTTCTGGCGCCTACGCAGGAAGCCGTGAGCGCGGCCCATGCGGGCGGTCTGGCGCAAGGCGGGACGGACGAAGGCGCGCCGGGAGCGCGTCCTCATTACGGTGACGGCTACTTCGGCGCATATCTGCGCGATCCCGACGGCAACAAGGTCCATATCGTTCATCGCGGGGACCTCCCGCAGTAACGCCGGATAGGTCCCGGCATTCCTGGAGAAACGCAAATGCTCGTGAGTCAGCTTGCTCTTGTGTACGGCACCTATCTGATTGCCACGGCCAGTCCCGGACCCAGCAATATGGCGATCATGGCAACGGCGATGCGTCACGGCCGTGTGCCGGCGCTTGCGCTGGCGGCGGGCGTCATTACGGGTTCGTTGTTTTGGGCGACGCTGGCTGCGACTGGGATTTCCGCTGTGCTGGCGGCTTCCGCCCAGGCGTTATTCATCATCAAGGTGGTGGGGGGAGTCTATCTGCTCTACCTGGCGTTCCGCACCGGCAGGTCAGCGCTGAGACCGGGCGCGGCCTTTGCGAAGGTGGAAACGGGCCGTGCGACGCCGCGCTATCGGGTGCTCTACCGCCAGGGCGTGCTGATGCATATCGGCAACCCCAAGGCGGTGCTGGCCTGGATGGCGATCATGTCGCTGGGGCTGGGGGAAAGCGCGTCGAACGGCACTTTGCCCGCGATTATTGGAGGTTGCGCGTTGCTCGGCGTGATGGTGTTTGGCGGCTATGCGATCGCTTTTTCGACCGCGCCGATGATCGCGCTGTACGCCAGGCTGCGGCGCTGGATCGAAGGAACGGTGGCCGTGGTGTTTGCCGTTGCGGGCGTCAAGCTGCTGACCTGGCAGCGTTGATATCGCGGCTTGTCATTGTCGATACTGGTCGGCGATGACAAGCCGCAGGCAAAGCGTCCGGCACGCAAGCGGCCGGACGCCGTGGGGTCAAGCCTTCGGGAAAACCGGCTCGCCCAAGTTCAGCATCAGGCGATTCGCCCAGGCGAAGATCGCATCCGAATGCAGCAGATCCAGGATCTCGCCTTCATTCAAGCCCGCATCCTTCAGGGCCTGGATGCTGTCGGCGTTCACCGAGGCAGGCGCTTCGGTGATCTGGATCGAGAACTTGCCGATGGCGAGTTCGCGCGCCGTGGTGCCGGCGGTGGCGGGATCCTCGAACACCTGCGCGATGACCTCATTGCGCTTGGCCAGTTGCTCAAAGCGCTGGGCATGGACGGACGCGCAGTACACGCAGCCGTTGATGCGCGACACGTAGGTCGAGCCCAGTTCACGCTCTGCACGCGACAGTCCACCCGGCGCGTACATGATGGCGTTGAAGGCCGTGGAGCGCTGGCGCAGGATTTCGGGCTGATGCACCAGGAACAGGTAGTAGTCCGAGACCTTGGCCTTGGGGTGGCTTTCTTCCAGGACGGCGACTTGTTCGGGCGTGGCGGTTTCGACGTTGACGACGTCGAGCCAGGCCTTCCACTCCAGCAATTCGTTGGTGAAGCCGTGGGCCTTGATCACCGCACCGGGCGCGGTGGCGGCGGTGTTGGCGGGGAAGGGAGCGGGCGGGGTGCCTGCGGCGCGTTCGGGCTGGCCTTCCAGCGCCTTCATGGCTTCCAGGCCGGCGACTAGGCGGACCTGGTAGGACAGGAAGGCGACGAGCTGGGACAGCGTGACCACGGCGGGCGTGGAGACGCCCGCGGCGGGCAGGGTCTTCAGCGCGGCTTCGTCGCCTTCGACGGGTTTCTCGATCAGCTTGCGCGTGAATTCCAGGATGGCGGCCAGGCGCGGGGTGGCGGCGTCTGACGGCTTGCCGGATTCGGCGACGGCGATGTCGGCCGGGGTGGCGCCGGCGTCGTTCAGGCGAGCGCGGTAGTGCGCGGCCAGCAGCGGCGACGGGGTGATGCGGGTGGCGTACAGCGCGACCAGCAGGCGCTCGGCCAGGGACAGGCCGGGCAGCGCGGGGTCGAACAGGGCGTCGTAGCTGCCTTGGGTGGCGGCGGCGACCTTCTCGCGGAAGTGGCGCACTTCGTAGGTCTTGGCGCCCGGGGCCAGGCCGATCAGGCGGTCGACGAGGTCGTCCGTGACGTTGTAGACGATGGGTTCAGCCATGCGGATCTCCTTGATGCTTTACTTGGCGGCGCGTGCTGCGACAGCGGCGTCCAGGAACTGCTTCACGCCTTCCCAGGATTCCTGGTCGGCGCGGGCGTTGTCCTTGGGGTTGCCGCCGCTGGTGCTGATCTTGCCGGACACGGGGTGGGCGTAGACGAGCTGGGTGGTGGGCACGTAGGGGAACAGGATGGAGTGCCCGCCGTTCTCGTAGTCCAGCCACTCGACCGGATAGGGGTGGTTCACCTCGGCCAGCTTGTCCTGCACCATCTTGGAATAGATGCTGGACGGCCAGGAGCCATCGTCGGTGCCGGACAGCAGCATGACGGGGCCCTGGATGTCCTCGACCTTGATGCGGGCGCGGGCCACGGCGTCGGGGTCTTGCAGGGCGGTGAGGATGGCTTTTTCGTGGCGGTGCGGCGAGGGGCCTTCGTCGAAGGGCGCCCAGGTGGCGGTGCGGTTGTTTTCCCAGACGTGGGGAATGGGCTTGCCGCCCAGCAGCCACGTGGGGCCTTCACGGCCGATCTTGGGATCGCAGGCGTTCTGGCCGCTGTGGACCACGGCGCCGGGCACGTAGGCGACCACGGCCGAGACTTCCTCGGGGAAGGTGGCGCCCAGCAGCAGCACCAGTTCGCCGCCGCGCGACTGGCCGCTGATGGCGACGAAGTCTTGCTTAGGCTGGACCTTCTTGCGCAGCCAGCGCAGGCCGGTCTGGAAGTATTCCAACGGAGTGTTGGAGATGTAGTCCGACAGGCCCGGCGCTTTGAAGTAGGCCAGCGCGAAGGCGGCGTAACCGCGCGATGCGTAGAGCGCCGCGCGCGGTTCGTTGATGCCGCCGCCGGAGCCGTTCAGGATCATGACGGCAGGGAACGGGCCGGGGCCGGGCGGCAGGTACAGCGTGCCGACCAGGCCTTCCTCGCGCACGTCCTGCCGGGTGACGCCGTCAGCCGCCAGGCGCTGGGTGAAGCTGGCCTGGGCCTGCGAGCCCGCGACGCGCGCCACTACGTCGGTGACCAGGGCCTCGGTCACCGGGTGGTTGAAGTGTTCGCGGCTGGACGAGTCCACGGGGGACTGCGACCAGACCAGGCCCATGGGCGCCACGCCTTCGTAGTCGCCGGACACGGGCGCGTCGCGGCCCAGGTCGACCGTGCCGTCGGCGCCCGCCACGAAGGCGGCCTGGCTTTGCCAGAGCACGCCGTTGCGGCGGGTCAGGGCGGTGATTTCCACCGTCTGGCCGGGCGCGACGTGTTCGACCCGGATCTGGCGTGGCACGTCGATCAGGTCGACGGCCGGGGTGATGGTAAGGGTGGGCGTCATGGCTTACTTGCCCGACTCTTTCGTCACCATCATGGCGGCCGTGCGGTCGCTGGTCATGGGGGTGACCTTCAGGCCCTTCTTGGTGGCCCAGATGTTCTTGTAGTGGAACAGCGGGATGATGCCGACGTCGTCGTACACGATCTTGACGGAGTCGCGCAGGATGGCTTCACGCTTGGCCACGTCGAATTCCGAGGTGGATTGCTCCAGCGCGGCGTCGACCTTGGGGTTGCTGTAGCGGCCCCAGTTGGACGCGCCCAGGCCCTTCTTGGCGTCGGCGGTGGCCAGGATGTTGACCAGCGCGTAGCTGCCTTCGCCGGTGCCATTGCCCCAGGCCAGCATGCTGACCGCGAATTCGTTCTTGTTGGCGCGGCCCGAGTACACGGCCCATGGCACGACTTCCACCTGGGTCTTGACGCCGGCGCGGGTCCAGAACTGCGCCACGGCCTGGGCGGTTTCCGGGCCTTGCGGGTAGCGGTCGTTGGGCACGTGCATGGTCAGCTTGAAGCCGTCCGGGTAGCCGGCTTCGGCCAGCAGCTTCTTGGCCTGAGCGACGTCGTTGGGGATGTCCTTGACGTCGGGGTTGTAGCCGATGGTGCCCTTGGGCATCCACTGGTTGGCTTCGGTGGCGGCGCCTTGCAGGATGCGGTCGGCGATGGCCTTGCGGTTGATGGCCAGGTTCAGGGCCTGGCGCACGCGCACGTCCAGCAGCGGGTTCTTGTCCAGCGGCTTGCCGTTGTTGTCGGTAATGTACTGGTTGGGCGCGGGGTTGAAGCTGGGCTGCAGCAGCATGACGCGCAGGCCGTCGTAGGGGTAGACGGACACGTTGGCGGCCTTTTGCAGCTTGGCCAGGTCGGACACCGAGACCTTGTCGATCACGTCCACGTCGCCCGCCAAGAGCGCGGCGGTGCGGGCGGCGGCGTTGTTGATGTAGCGGTAGTTGACCTTGTCCCAGATCTGCTTGTCGCCCCAGTAGGCGTCGTTGCGTTCCATGATGACGCGGTCACCGGGGGTATAGGACACGAACTTGTAGGGGCCGGTGCCGACCATGGCCTTGCCCGAGTTGTAGTCTTCGGTGGTGGACTTTTCACCGACGTGCTTGCTGACCACGTGCACCGAGGCCAGGTTCAGCGGCAGGTCGGGGTTGGGGGCCTTGGTCTTGACGATGAGGGTCAGCGAGTCCTTGGCGGTCATCGTGTCGATGGTGCGCAGATAGCCGGCATAGGTGGCCACGCTGCCCGGCACGGCGCGCGCGCGGGTGTAGGAGTAGATCAGGTCATCGGCGGTGAAGGGCGTGCCGTCCTGCCACTTGACGCCTTCGCGCAGCTTGAATTCCCAGGTCTTGTCGTCCAGCGGCTTCCAGCTGACGGCCAGGCCGGGCTGCAGCTTGTTCCACTTGTTTTCGATCAGCAGGTCCCAGAAGTGCAGGGCCACCGAGCGGTCGCCGGCGTGGTTGTTCAGCTGCGGGTCCAGGGACGACAGCGGGTCGGCGAAGCCGATGGACAGGTCGTCGGCGCTGGCGGCGGCGGAAGCGCCGAGGATGGCGGCGGTCAGGGTGGTGAGAATCAGGCGTTTCATGTTCGGAGTCCTTGGTATAGGGGGAACTGGCGGTTGGTTCGGGCGCCGCGGCGCGGCGGCGGTGGTCACGCCATGTCGTTCAGGTGACAGGCGCTCAGGTGGTTGATAGCGATTCCCTTCAAGGTGGGAACCTCGGTCTTGCAGCGCGGCATCGCATGCGGGCAGCGCGGATGGAAATGGCAGCCTCCCGGCGGATTCAGCGGGCTGGGGATCTCGCCCTTGATCGCGGTAAAGGTCTTGTGGCGCGACTTCAGGCTGGGGATCTCGGCCAGCAGGGCCTGCGTGTACGGGTGGTTGGGATGGCGGAAGACTTCTTCCACCGTGGCCGTTTCCACGACGCGGCCCAGGTACATGATCACGACGCGGTCGGACAGGTGCTCGACCACGCCCAGGTCATGGCTGATGAAGAGATAGGTCAGCCCCAGGTCTTCGCGCAGGTCCATGAAAAGGTTCAGGATCTGCGCCTGGATCGACACGTCCAGCGCGGCCACGGCTTCGTCGCACACCAGCATGGTGGGCTGCACGGCCAGGGCGCGGGCGATGCCGATGCGCTGGCGCTGGCCGCCGCTGAACTGGTGCGGATAGCGCTGGCGCAGCGCCGGGTCCAGGCCGGCGCGTTCCAGCTGGGCACTGACGTAGTCGTCGAAGTCGCCGTTGCCGACCAGGCCGTGGATGCGGGCCGCTTCGCCCACGATCTCGTCCACGCGCAGGCGCGGGTTGAGGCTGGCGTAGGGGTCCTGGAAGATCATCTGCACTTGCAGGCGCGCGGCATGGGCCTGGGCCGAATTCATGTCGGCCGGACGCACGCCGTTGATGCGGATCTCGCCGCCGGAGGGCGTCAAGAGGCCGGCCGCGATGCGGCCCAGCGTGGACTTGCCGCAGCCGGATTCGCCGACCAGGCCGACCACTTCGCCGGGGTTGACGATCAGGTCGACGTTGTCGACTGCGCGGGTCACGGCGGGCGGCTTGGACAGGCCCAGGCGCTGCATGGCGCGCGTCGCGGGGCCGATGGGGCGTTCGCCGAAACGCTTGCTGACTTGGTTCAGGGCGATCAGCGGGGTAGGGGCGGTCGTGCTCATGCCATTACCTCGCTGGTCTGGATCGTGGGATGGAAGCAGCGCACTTTGTGTTCGGGCAAGGCCTGGGTGATGCCGGGCTGCTGGCCGCAGGCGGCGGTGGCGCGCGAGCAGCGCGCCGCGAAGGCACAGCCCGCGGGCAGGTTGAGCAGGTTGGGCGTCATGCCGGGGATCTGGCGCAGGCGTTGGCCGCGCCGGTTGTTGCTGGGCAGGCTGTCTATCAGGCCCACGGTGTAGGGGTGCTGCGGACGGTCCAGCACGTCGTCGACGGTGCCGTGTTCGACGATGCGGCCGGCGTACATGACCGCCACATCGTCGGCCAGGCCGGCCACCACGGACAGGTCATGGGTGATCCAGATCAGGCTGGTGCCGTGCTGCTGCGCGAGCTTCTGCACTTCGGACAGGATCTGCGCCTGGATGGTGACGTCCAGCGCGGTGGTGGGCTCGTCGGCGATGATCAGGTCGGGCCGGTGCAGCATGGCAATCGCAATGGCCACGCGCTGGCGCATGCCGCCGGATAGTTGATGCGGGTAGGCCAGCAGCCGCTCTTCGGGGCTGGGAATGCCCATCATGCCCAGGGTGTCGCGCGACAGGGCGCGGGCTTGCGCTGCGCTCATCTTGTTGTGCGCGCGCACGGTCTCGATCATTTGCGCGTCCACCCGCAGCACGGGGTTCAGCGTCATCATCGGATCCTGGAAGATCATGGCGATGCGGTTGCCCTGCAGCTTGCGCAGTTCGCGCGGCGCCAGCTTGGTCAGGTCGCGGCCCTGGAACAGCACTTCGCCGCCGACGATGCGGCCCGGCGCGTCGACCAGGCCCATGATGGAGAAGCCCGTGACGGACTTGCCCGAGCCGGACTCGCCGACCAGGCCCAGGATCTTGCCGCGTTCCAGCGTGAAGGAAACGTCGTCCACGGCGGGCAGCACGCCCGCGCGGGTATGGAAGTGGGTGCGCAGGTTGCGCACCTCCAGCGTCGGCGCGCCGGCAATATGGCGGTCGGCGCTCATTTGTGGGTCCTTGGGTTCAGCACGTCGCGCAGGCGGTCGCCCACCAGGTTGATCGCCACGATGGTGATCAGGAGCGCGATGCCGGGATAGAAGCTGATCCAGTATTCGCCGGACAGCATGGTCTGGAAGCCGTTGGAGATCAGCAGTCCCAGCGACGGTTCGGTCACGGGCACGCCCAGGCCCAGGAAGCTCAAGGTGGCTTCCAGCGTGATGGCGCGCGCGATTTGCAAGGTGCCGATGACGATCAGCGGCGGCAAACAGTTGGGCAGGATGTGCTTCAACATGATGCGCCAGTTGGGGATGTCCAGGCAGCGGGCGGCTTCCACGTATTCGCGGCGGCGCTCGACCAGGGCCTGGCCGCGCGCGGTGCGGGCGTAGTAGGCCCATTCCAGGATCACCAGCGTCAGCACCACGTTGCCCACGCCCTTGCCCAGGTAGGCCAGGATCATCATGGCCACGAGGATGGACGGGAACGACAGGATCAGGTCGACCAGGCGCATGATCAGCGCGTCGACCTTGCCGCCGGCGTAGGCCGCAAGCAGACCCAGCAGCGTGCCGACGATGCCGGCGATGACGGCCGAGCCCACGCCCACCATCAGGCTGATGCGCAGGCCGTACAGAATGCCCGAGAGCAGGTCGCGGCCCTGGCCGTCGGTGCCCAGCCAGTAGTGGAAGGTGTCCAGGCCGTTCATGCTGCCCGGCGGCAGGCGCGCGTCCAGCACGTCGATCTGCAGCAGATCATAGGGGTTTTGCGGCGCGATCCAGGGCGCCAGGATGGCGGCCAGGATCAGCAGCGTGGCAACGGTCAGGCCCAGCACTGCCGTCTTGGACGACATGAACTCGGCCAGGTTGCGTCGCCACGGCGATTCGCGGCGCAGCGCGGGAGTGGGGTTTGTCGATACGGCGCTCATGCCGAGGCCTCCAGCCGCACCCGCGGGTCCAGCACTTTATAAAGAATGTCCACGATCAGGTTCAGGGTCACGAACAGGCACACCACCACGATCAGGTAGGCCACGATGACGGGGCGGTCCAGTGCGTTCAGGCTGTCCAGGATCAGCTTGCCGGCGCCGGGCCAGGCGAAGATGCTTTCCGTGACCACGGCGAAGGCGATGGTGGAGCCCAGCTCCAGGCCCAGCACCGTCACCAGCGGAATCATGGTGTTGCGCAACACGTGCACACAGACCACCCGCATGGGCGACAGGCCCTTGGCGCGGGCGAACTTCACGAAGTCCAGAGGCAGCACGTCGCGCACGCCGGCGCGGGTCAGGCGGATCACGAGCGAAATCTTGAACAGCGACAGGTTGAACGCCGGCAGGATCAGGTGGCGCCAGCCGTCGGCCGTCAGCCAGGACCATTGGAAGCCCAGGAACTCCACGGTTTCGCCGCGGCCGCTGGCCGGCAGCCAGCCCAGCGACACGCTGAAGGTCATGATCAGCATCAGCGCGATCCAGAACGTCGGCAGCGAGAAGCCAACGATGCTGCCCGCCATGATCATCTTGGCGAAGCGGCTATCGGGATACAGGCCGGCGTACAGGCCCAGCGGCAGGCCCACCACCACGGCCAGCATCATCGCGGCGATGGCCAGTTCGAAAGTCGCCGGCAGGCGCTGGATCACCAGCTCCACGGCGGGGATGTTGTAGACGAAGCTATTGCCCAGATTGCCGTGCAGGGCGCCGTTCAGGAACGCCAGGTACTGTTCCCACAGCGGCTTGTCCAGGCCGAGTTCGGCGATGATGCGGGCGCGGTCCACTTGGTCCACGTCCTGGCCGATCAGGATGTCCACCGGATTGCCGATGGCGTGCAGGCCCACGAAGACGATCAGCGTCATCAGGAAGACCACCACCGCGGCTTGCGCGATGCGGCGCAGCAACCAGCCCGTCATTGCGCGGTCTCCGCTTGCGGGGCCGGGGCCGGCGTCCATTCATCGCCGAACACCTCGGGTTCGGAGAACGCTTCCATGTTGGCGTAGTGCGTCTCCACGTCCTCGCGGTAGAACAGGCCGGCGATGCCTTGCGCCAGGCGCTTGGCGCCTTCGCTGATGGCCGGGATGTCGCCCGAGATCGTGCCTTGCGTCAGCGCGGCGGGGTAGGAGAAGCAATGCACGCGGTCCAGGCCGGGACAGGCGCCCGGGGTCTTTTCCTGAAGTTCGAACACGGCGCCCAGGTCGGGCGAGTCGTGCAGTTCCTGGTCTTCTTCGCCAGCCGGCGGCACGTAGCGGTCGCCCCAGGCGCGCACGTGCGGCGCCAGCGCGGCGAACTCCGGACGCACGGTCCAGTCGATGCGGAAACCCGTGGAGAAGATCAGGAAGTCCAGCACGAACACGCCCTTGGGCGTGGTGACGTGGATCTCGTCGCCGACCAGCGCCAGGTCCTGCACGCCGCAGCCCAGGTTGAAGCGGGCGTTGGGGTGGCGCGAGACGCGCAGCGTGCTGCCGCGCGGCGGCGGCACCTGGGCGGCGTTGATGTAGTGGCGGATCTTCCACTTCCATTCGTCGGGCAGGGTCAGGTGCCCATGGGTCAGCCCCGGATTGCCCGCGCCCTTGCCCTTGTTGATGCGCGGAATGTCGTTGCGGCGGATCAGCAGGTCCACGCTGGCGGCGCCGGCTTCCAGCGCGGTGCCCGCGCTGTCCATGGCCGATGCGCCCGCGCCCACCACGCCCACGCGCTTGCCGGCTAGCGTCCCGTAGTCCATCACGTCGGACGAATGCGCCCAGCGATTGCGCGGCAGCTTCTTCGCAAAATCAGGCACATAGGCGCCGCCCAGGCCGTCGCGGCCGGTGGCCAGCACCACTCGGCGCGCCAACATCGTGCTGCGTCCGGCGGGGGATTCGATGTCCAGCTGCACCAACTGGTCGGCGCGCGGCAGCACGGCCAGGATGCGGTGCTCGTTCTTCAGGTCCAGGTCCAGTGCGCGGCGGTACCAGCGCAGGTAGTCCATCCATTGCAGGCGCGGAATCTTGTCCAGCGCTTCCCAGGCGTCAACGCCGAACTGCGCCTCGAACCAGGCGCGGAAGGTCAGCGCCGGCAGGCCCAGCGCGGGGCCGGTCAATTGCTTGGGCGAACGCAGGGTTTCCATGCGGGCGGTGGTGGCCCAGGGACCTTCGTAGCCTTCGGGCGCCTGGTCGAAAATCGGGGCGTTGATGCCCAGGTGCTTGAGCGAGGCGGCTGCGGCCAGGCCGGCCATGCCGCCGCCGATGATGGCCACGTCCAGCACCGGCTGGCCGTCGACGATTCGGGGCGTGACCCAGTTCTTGGCGGGCAGTTCCAGCCAGGACAGGTCTTGCCGCAGGCGCGCTTCCAGCGCGGCTAGGCCTTGCGGCGGGGTGGCTACAGGCTGATTCATATAGCAGGGGATTCCGTAAGAGGGGCGTCGTCGCCATAGATCGACTGCAGCAGGGCCGAATGCTCGGCGGCGTCGTGCAGGGCGAAGCCGGGCAGCAGGGCCGCGGCGGCTTGGGCGAGCGCGTCCGCCATGGCCTGGCAGGCCGGCGTCAGCGTTTGCGACTGCGGGGTGATGACCCCGAAGAAAAAGGGTATGTCCAGGTCGATGGGACGGATCGCCACGCCCGGCATGGGGGCGCCGTAGGCGGTGATCGGTTCCAGCACCGACACGCCCAGCCCGGCGCGCACGGCGGCCAGGGCGTTGACGGACGAGTTGGTTTCCATGGCGCCCAGCGTCTGGGCGTTCTGCGCCAGCGCGGCATCCAGGCGGCGGCGCAGGCGATAGGGATTGGCCATCGTGATCATGCGGCGCCCGGCCAGTGCGGCGACTGGCACCACGGCTTGTTGCGCCAGCGGATCGTTTTCCGGCAGCGCGACCACACAGGGCGCTTGCCCGATCCAGTGCACCGTCAGGCCGCGATGCTCCAGCGGCAGGCTGGTCGCGCCCAGTTGCGCGGCGCCGGATAGCACGGCGTGCACCACGCGCTCGGGCGAGGCGCTGCGCAACTGGATGCGCGCGGCGCCGACCCGGTCCTCGATGCGCTTGAGCGCGTCGGGCACCAGGCCCGCCGCCAAGGCGGAAGTGGCGGCCATCAGCAGCGGCTGGGCCTGGCCGCGCGCGATTTCGTCGGCGCGGCTGCGGATCTGCTGCATGCCCGCCAACGCGCGCTCGACGTCGTCATACAGCAGGAAGCCCTGCTCGGTGGGCGTCACGCGCGGGCCGCTGCGCGCAAACAAGGGATAGCCGATCTCGGCTTCCAGTTCCTGCAACAACCGGCTGATCGCCGGCTGGGAGCGTCCCAACAGCCGGCCGGCAGCAGTGACGCTGCCCGTGGACATGACGGCCGCGAAGGCCTCGAGTTGACGAAGTTCCATCTGGTTTGATTTATGCCAAGGACGAATTCTTGCCCGGCAAGTATGCGCTTTGCAAATAATTAAAGAGCATAAGTAAATTCCCTGATGGGGTTTTCATCAGGGAATTTCATAACTGGTAGTTATTTCAAGGGCTTGCGGCGGTGGCGCCTGTACGCCGCGCCGGACAAAGAAAAAGCCCGCGTCGGCATTCGCGGGCTTTGCGAGCATTCACGGGAGAGAAGCGGCCAGCCTGGGGCGTCAAGAATGCCCGCGCCCCTCGCGCCGGTAATACAGATAGCGTTCGATTTCCGCCTGTTCCACCGCCGGTTCCAGCGAGCGCCACCGGACCACGTAGCCGCGATGCGCTGGCGGCATCCAACCCAATACGGAGTACATCGTGACTTCGGTCTGGCCAGTATTGAATTCCGTCTCGAAGAATCCCTGGCGACCCGGCGGCTCGCTGCCGCAAATCCAGCTGGAATCTGGCATGGCGCTCTCCCGTACGGCTTCAATCCTACGCGCCGGTCCGGGAAATGGCATACGTTCTAGCCCCGATGCGGGTTGCGTCCACCTTGTGTTAGAAACACGGATGGGGCTCTTGCGGCATGATTGCCGCAATCTTTGCGAACCTTTGCAGTTCGATTTGGCGGATGCCGGTAGTATTCGTCCATCGAACCTCAGGAGCCCGTCATGCACAGTCAGCAACCCGCGCCCGAGCCGAACAAGCGCCGTTGGCCTTTCGGCTACGGTGAAGAGGAGTAGTCCGGCTGCCCTAGCCGATACGCTCAATCCGGTCGCCCGGACCGGACAGCTCGTGATAGATGTCATCCAGGTACTCGGCCAGCCCGTCCGCCGGCACATCGGCAGGAATGGCAAGGTCCGCGGCCCGCACGCGCTTGCCGGCTTCCGAACGGTACACCGTCCACACCGCGCCCTCGCGCCGGATGTCGAGCTGAAACCTGCCGTAGATGTCGAATTTCATCGATGTCCCGAAAAAATCATGACCAGGCCAGTGCCAACTCGGCAGCCATGCTGCGCGTGAGTCCCAGAAGAGCCTGAGCGGCCGGGCTGAGCGTCTCGCCGCCGCGGGTCAGTACTTCCAGGCTGCGGACGGCGCTTTGGTCGGCCAGGGGCACGATCGCCAATTTTGCGCTTGCCGTCACCGCCAAGGCGGGCAGGATGGTGACGCCAAAGCCCTGTTCGACAAAGGTCAGCAAGGATGTGGTGTTGCGCACCGTCAGCAGCGAGGCTTCCACCAACGCGGCCACTTCCGGGGAGTCAAACCGGGCGCACAAGCCGTTTGCAATGAATTCCGCGGCGTCGATATCGCGCCAGCGCGCCTCGCGCCGCAGCTTCGTCAGGCGGTGCCCGGCCGGACACACCAGCACGAAACGGTCTTCGAACAAGGGCTCGGTCACGATGCCGGGCAGGGGAGCCGGCAGCGTGGCAATGCCGAAATCGACCTCGCCATCGGCCACCGCCTTGCCCACCGCGGCCGAGTCTATGTCGCGCAAGTCCACCCGTACCTGCGGATACTGCTTGCGCATCGAACCGATGACCTGCGGCAACAGCCGGATGGCCGCCGAGGGCACGGCGGCCACCTTGGCTGTTCCCAGGGCGCCGCTGGCATAGCGGACCATGTGGGCCACGGCCGAGTCGAATTCTGCAATGGCCCGCTGCGCCTGCCCGCGGACATAAAGCCCCAGCGGAGACAAGCGGATCTTGCGCTCGCCTTCGAACAGCGGGCCGCCCAGCTCTGACTCCAGCTGCTTCAAGGTCATGGAAAGCGCCGCCGGCGTACGGCCGACCCGGTCACCGGCCTGCGCCAGTTCGCCGGCATCGACCACGGCCATGAACATGCGTAGATGCTCGAGTTTCATATTTAAGAAAATATTAAATAGAACGAAGTTATTTTAGTTTGACTGAATTCTGGCCGGAAATCTACAGTACCGCTCACTGCCATTCAAGGAAGCAAGCAATGAGCGCAAGCGCCTTACGCGTCGACGGGCTGCAGTACAGCAACTGGTCCGAAAAGATATTCCGCCAA
The DNA here is from genome assembly GCF_014851465.1 of Achromobacter sp. ACM04. Lineage (NCBI taxonomy): Bacteria > Pseudomonadati > Pseudomonadota > Betaproteobacteria > Burkholderiales > Alcaligenaceae > Achromobacter > Achromobacter sp. ACM04. The sequence continues at coordinate 1,617,104 of NZ_JACUZS010000001.1, read as the reverse complement.
CTGCGCGAAGGCGGCGTGGACGCGGTCCACGTCACCATCGCGTATCACGAGAACCTGCGGGAGATGATCCACAACATCGAACGCTGGAACCGGTGGTTCGAGCGCTATCCCGACCTGATCGTGCAGGCGCGCAGTGGCGACGACGTCAGGCGCGCCCGGGAGACCGGCCGCACCGCGATCATTTTCGGGCTGCAGAACCCGTCGCCCATCGAAGACGACATCGGCCTGGTCGAGGTGGTGCACACGCTGGGCGTGCGCTTCATGCAGCTGACCTATAACAACCAGTCCTTGCTGGCTGCGGGCTGCTATGAAGCGGTCGACAGCGGCGTCACCCGCATGGGGCGCGAAGTGATCAAGGAAATGAACCGGGTCGGGCTGGTCATCGACATGAGCCATTCGGGCGAACGTTCCACGCTGGAGGCGATAGAACTGTCCGAGCGGCCCATCACCATCAGTCACGCCAATCCGCATTCATGGGCGCAGGCGCTGCGCAACAAGTCGGACACGGTGCTCAAGGCGCTGGCTGGCGCGGGCGGCATGTTCGGCTTTTCGCTGTATCCGCATCACCTCAAGAACAAATCGGCCTGTACCTTGGACGACTTCTGCGCCATGGTGGCGCGCACCGCGGATCTGGTGGGGGTGGAGCACCTGGGCCTGGGTTCGGACCTGTGCCAGGACCAGCCGGACTCGGTGGTCCAGTGGATGCGCACGGGCCGCTATACCAAGAACATCGATTACGGCGAAGGCTCGGCCGCGCAGCCGGGGTTTCCGCCGCAGCCCGGCTGGTTCCAGGACAGCCGGGATTTCAAGAACATCGAACAGGGCTTGCGCGCCACGGGGTTTTCAGCGGACGAGGTGGCGCTATTGATGGGCGGCAACTGGATGCGCTTTTTCGATGCAAGCTTCGGCCCGCAAGCCACTACTACCCGCAATCCCTGAACGGTCGCAACCTCGGAGCACATACATGAAGAACGCCATTCGCATCCTTGCGTGCGCCACGCTGGCGCTGGGCGCCGTCTGCAACGCCAGCGCGCAGGACTTTCCCAACAAAAGCATACAGATCGTCGTGCCGTTCCCGCCGGGCGGCGTGGCCGATCTGGTCGTGCGCACTGTCGCGCAAAAGCTGGGCCAGGACGTCAAGCAGCCCGTGCTGGTGGTGAACAAGCCCGGCGCCAGCGGCATCATCGGGGCCGAGTTCGTGGCCCGCGCACCGGCGGACGGCTATACGCTGCTGTTGGCCAACCTGCCGATCATGTCGATCAATGAACTGCAGTACAGCAGCCTGCCGTACTCCGCCACGCGGGACTTCGCGCCCGTGATCCTGTTGGCCGATCAACCCTACATCATCGCCACCGGCAACGCCGTGCCCGCCAAGACGATGAAGGAGTTCATCGCCTATGCCAAGGACAAGCCGGACACGCTGACTTTCGGTTCCGCGTCCAGCTCGACCTTTCTGGCCGGCGAACTGTTCAAGCAGCGGGCGGGCATCCGCATGGCGCACATCCCCTACAAGGGCAGCGCACCCGCCATCAACGATCTGCTTGGCGGACACATCAGTCTGATCCTGGATCCGGTGATCACCTTGCTGCCGCACGTCCAGGCCGGCAAGCTGCGGGCCCTGGCGGTCACTTCGTCTGAACGGATAGATACGGCGCCGGACATTCCCAGCTACAAGGAAGTCGGCCTGGTGGATATGGACATCACTTCGTGGCAGGGCATCGTCGCTCCGGCTGGTACACCCGAGGCAGTCGTCAAGAAACTCAACGAGGACTTCAACCGGGCCTTGCAGTCGCCCGAAGTGGCCTCGCGCCTGAAGGAGCAAGGGGTAAGCACCAAGGGCGGCTCGGCCCAGGCCTTTACCGATTTCGTCGCGGCCGAAAACAAGCGCTGGGCGACGCTGGCCAAACAAGTCAACTTCCTGCCCGGCAGTTTGTGATGAGCATCCTGACCGGAGCCGATGCGCGCTTGCAGGCCCTGGGCCTGGCCTTGCCCCAGCCTACGCCGACGCACTATGCCTATCTGCCGGCGCTGCGGCACGGCAGCACGGTGTACGTCGCAGGGCAGATTCCGAAGCTCAGCGCGGACCAGTTGCTGGTTCAAGGCGCGGTGGGTGAGCAGGTCGGCGAAGCAGCGGCTCGCGAGGCCGTGCGCCTGTGCGTGCTGCATGCGCTGTCGTGGGTGGCCCACCACGCGCAGGGCAGCCTGGATGCGGTGGAACAGGTATTGCGCGTCAACTACTTCTTCCAGGTGGGCGAGCGCGCCAGCACGCGGCTATCCGCCATTGCCGATACCGGATCGGAACTGCTGGTCGCGATCTTCGGCCGCCAGGGCGAGCATCCGCGTTCGGTCATTGGCGTGCGCGAGTTGCCGCGCAATGCGCCGGTGCTGGTCAGCATGGACGTGGCACTGAGGGCTGCGGACTCCTCGCGAATACCGGCCGGCTGAGGCCGCTGCCGGCCCCACGCAGGGCTTGCTTAGCGCTTGGGCAGCACGAACTCCACCCGCCGGTTCTGCGCCCGTCCTTGCGGATTGTCCGAACCGTTGGCCAGCCGGTTCGACTGGATCGGCTGGGTATCGCCCAGTCCTTTGACCGTCAGCCGCGACTTGTCCACGCCATGGCTTGCCAACCATTGCGCCACCGCCTGCGCGCGGCGCAATGACAGATCCTTGTTGTACGAGGCCGAACCCTTGGAGTCGGTGTGGCCTTCGATGCCGACGGTGCCGGCCGAACTGGATTTGATCAGGCTGGCGATGTCACGCAGCGTAGGTTCGGCGGCGGGGCGTATGGCGGTCTTGTCGAAATCGAACAGCACATCGCCCAGCATGGCGACGGTCACGGCGTTCTTGTCTTGCCGCACCGACAGGCCGTCGTGGCGCGCGGCCAGTCCGTCTATCTGCGCGTTCAGGTCCGATATGCCGCCGCTGGCATCGGCAGGCAATCCCTTCAGGTCCAGGATGGTGGCCTGCAGATCCAGGATCTCGGCCTTATAGGGAGGCTCCTGCGCCCAGGAGCCGCTGGCGGCGGCGAGCAGCGCCGCGGCCAGGAGAGTCGGCGCGCGCGTGGCGGCGGCCATGGTCAGCGGTCGGTGATCTTGATGGCGTCGAAGGTCTCCACGCCCGGGATGGTCAGCGAAACCTCCTTGATTTCCTTGGGCGGGGCAGGGAACTTGCCCTGCCAGGAACCGGCCATGGGGGTGTCCTTGGACGTGCGGATGAGCAGCTTGGGATTGGTCAGCGGCTTGTCGTTGCTGTCTTTCAGCAGCAGGTGCTTCTTGTTGCCGGCGATGACGTAGAAGCTGTTGGCGTAATCGTCCTTGCTGATCTGCGAGTAGATCATTTCCGTCTTGCCGTCGACGATGGGCTTGAACCGGATCTTGATGGACAGGATGTCACCGCTGCGCACCGCTTCGATGACCTGGCCTTCCGCGCTGCCGGAATCGGTCAGGCCGGTGGCCAGGGGCGCGGGAGCGTCGGCCTGGCCTTGCGCCATGGCGGTTTGGCCGGCTGCCGCCACCATCATGCCCAAACCCAGGGCACAGGCGGCGGCTGTCTTTCTGATCGGAATCACGATAAGCATCCTTTGTCGTTGAAAACCATTCAGGGCAGGGCATCCGGACCAGGACTCATCCTTTTGGTCCCGTCCAAAGTCCAACGCAAGATGGTCCAACTTTCAGGCGCTTATTTCAGTTTGATGTTTTTCCAAGACGTTACGGAATCTAGCCGGCACAAGCCTCATCCGCCGCGGTGCCCGTGGTAGCGCGGTGCGGCGACGCTGCGGACGTTTTCCTTGTGCTGCGAGCCGACCAGGGCCTTGCGCCGGGCTTCCTCATGCTGTTGATCCGCGCGGGCGCGTTCCTTGTCGGCATGCGTGTCTGGCGCGGTGTGGGAGGGATTGGGGTGGGGAGTGTTGGGCGTCATGGTGCGTACCTATCAAGCAGGTGACGCGGCATATGCCGCTTTTCCACATTACGCCCCTCATCCGTGTTTCTCAAGCTGCGGCTACGGCGCTTTTTTGATTGTGGCAGCGCAATGTTTGAGCATTTGTAGTGGCCGCGGCAGCACAATGGTCCTGCGCTGGTTTCCCAGATGTTCTTCTTTCAGGAGAGCCTCATGTGCGACTGTTCCTCTTTCGCCCATTCCCCGCAATTCAACCGCCGCCGCCTGCTGTTCGGCGCCGCAGCGATCGCCGCGGCCGGCGCTTCAGGCTGGCTGGGCGATGCCCAAGCCGCCGTGCCGTCAAACGATATCGGCCCCGACGAGGCCCTGAAACGCCTGATGGCCGGCAATGCCCGCTACGCCGCCAACAAGCCGAACATGCGGGACTATTCCGCGGGACGCGCGGCTCGCGCCGTGAAGCAGAAGCCCATCGCCGCCATCCTGGGCTGTTCGGACTCGCGGGTGGCGCCGGAACTGGCTTTCGACCAAGGGCCGGGCGACCTCTTCATTGTGCGCGTGGCCGGCAACTTCGTGAACGAAGACGGTCTGGCCAGCCTGGAGTACGGCACGCTGGTTCTGCGGGCGCCGCTCATCGTGGTACTGGGCCACGACAACTGCGGCGCGGTGGACGCGACGGTGAAGGCGTGGCAGGACAAGACGGAATTCCCTGGCCATCTGCCCGCGCTGGTGAACGCGATCAAGCCCGCTGTCGAGATCGCGAGCAAGTCGGGCGCAAGGGATCTGATGTCGGCTGCCGTGCAGGCCAATGTGCGCCTTGCGGTTGAACGCCTGAAGACTGCGCAGCCGCTGTTGCAAGAGATGGTGCAGCAGAAAAAGTTGGGAGTGGTGGGCGGCGTGTACAGCCTGGCAACGGGCAAGGTGACGTTGGTCTGACGCCAGCGCCGGGGTCGGCTGAATTCCAGCGCCGGCCGGCCTCGAACTGGTGAGAATTGCTGAGCTTTAATCGTTTTTCCCTTCGTAATATCCGATGAAAGGATATTGAAAGGGGAAGAGGCATGGGGGCGTGCGAAAAATGCGAGGCTATCGTCAGGGACCGGCGCGACGCGCCTGGTCATGACAGCCTGATCAGCCTGGGCGTGGTGCGATCGACGGGGCAGCAGCAACGCGGCGTGCAGCACGAGGCGTACACCTGTGCGGTGTGCGGCACGGATTGGGATTATCTCTACGACAAGCGCGACCCGGCTTCGGGGTGGCGCCGCTCCGATGCGGGCGTGCACACGGAAAAGGCCGAAGCGCCTTTGGCGAGAGCCGTCGGCGCCGCGTAGCGTGGCGCGCCGTATTTAATCAGATACCGTTCCTGCGTTGGCTCAGCGGCTGGCGCGGCTACATCTGCATCTTCTTCTTGCCCAATAGCGTCAGCGCCAGGCTGCGGCCGGTGCGCATGAAGGGGTAAAGCGCCGTCGACAGGCATGGGTTGCGGAACACGGCCGCGTTGACGCTGTTGAACAGGTCGTTGCCGGTACTGATCAGCGCCAGGCGGTTGATGCAGTCCGCGCCCCAGTAGTCCTGCCCGTCCAGGTGCAGCAGCATGCCCTGGTTCAGATCGTAGCCTTGCGCGTTGTAGGCCACCGCCAGGTCTGGGTGGTCGCGCATGTTCAGCAGGTCGATGGGGCCGACGGCCTTCTGCAGTTGCAGCATCCGCACGTAGTTCGAGCAGAAAGGGCAGTCTCCGTCGTAGAGCAGGAAGTTCTTTGCGATGGCCATGATGCACCGTGTGGAAATGCGCGGGCGCGAAAGGCGCGCCTGCCTCTTACATCCGATTAAAACGCATATCGCGGCAAGCGCCCACCGCCCGCATCGCGGCGCGGGTTTCAGCGCATCTGGCGCACGCCGTGGCCCAGGCGCCGGCGCAGCAGGTTGCGCAGCGTGACGCCGTCGGCATAGCCGACTTGCGCCGCGATCTGCTCCAGCGATTGGTTGCTGGTCTTCAGCAAATGGGCCGCGCGCTCTACGCGCAGGTCCTGGAAGAACGACAGCGGGCTCTTGCCCAGGACCTCCTGCATGCGGCGCGCCAGCGTGCGCTTGCTGGCGCCCAGCGCCTGCGCCGCGGCGTCCAGCGAGAATCCCTGCGCAAGATGCGCGCGGGCCCAGCGCTCGAAGGCCTGTACCAGCGGCTCGGCATGCGTCAGGTGATCGGTAATGACATAGGCCGACTGCGAGGGCCGCTGGTCCACGATCAGATAGCGCGCCACCAGCGCGGCCAGCTCCGGGCTGGCCTGGCGCACCAGCCACAGCGCCATGTCCATGTGGCTGAGCGCCGCGCCCGCGGTCAGCAGCGACGACGAACGCACCAGCATGCGTTCGTCCTCCAGGTCCACCGCCGGATAGCGCTGCCTGAACAGCGGGGCCAGCCACCAGGTGGTGGTGGCCTTGTGGCCGTCCAGCAGGCCGGATTCCGCCAGCACAAAGGTGCCGATGCAGGCTGCGGCGGTGTTCGCGCCGGGCGCGCGCTGCCGCAGCATGCGGCCGGCGTCGCGCACGTCGGCGCGGTCCAGCGCGGGCAGCAGGGTTTCGGGCATCTTGCAGGCAATGGCCGGGATCACGAGCCAGTCCGGGGCCGACGGGTCCGGGCTGCCCGAGACGGGCACGCCAAATCCCTGTCCGGTACGCACCTTGCGGCGCATGCCGACGATCCGCGCGTCGAACGGCCGGACCGGTTCGGGCAGCAGCGGCGCCAGCTCGTTGGCCGTGGTGAACACGTCCAGGATGGCCGACAGGCCGGTATCGAACACGCCCTCCAGGGCCAGGATCTGGATCTTCATGGCAAGAACGCTATCAAAGATGTCAAAACCGCCAATATTAATAAGGCCCGCCCGGACTCACAATGGCGCTGTCTGATCGCTGGCGCAAGCGTGCGCCGCGTCTTGCGGGAGCCTTATCTTGTCTTTTGAAAATCTGCTTGCCCTGACGGTATTCGCCTTCGTGACCTCGGTATCGCCAGGGCCTAGCAACGTCATGCTGATGACCTCTGGCGCGAACTTCGGCTTCGGTCGGACGCTGCCCCAAGTGCTGGGCATCACCGCCGGCTTCACTTCGCTGCTGCTTGGGGTAGGCCTGGGCCTCGGTGCGCTGTTCCACGCCTGGCCGGCCCTGTCGGCCGGGCTGAAGATAGGGGGCGCGGCCTATCTGTTGTACCTGGCATGGCGCATCGCCTTGTCGCGTTCCATCGGTGTGGGGCAGGCGTCCGCCAGGCCGCTCACGTTCATGGAGTCGGCCTTGTTCCAATGGATAAACCCCAAGGCGTGGATCGTGGCGCTGGCCGCGGTTGCGGTCTATGTGGATGCCGCGGCGCCCTGGGCGTCGCTGGCGTGGATGTGCCTGGTGTTCGCGGTGGTGAACGTGCCCAGCGTTTCGCTGTGGGCGGGCTTCGGCGTGGCGCTGCGCGGATTCCTGGCGCAGCCTGGAAGGCTGAAGTGGTTCAACATCGGCATGGGAACGCTGCTGGCGCTGACGTTGTGGCCGATGCTGCGGTGAGCAAGGCCGGTGGCAGCATTGAGGAAAGTGCGGCGAGGAAGGCCGTGGCCTTCTTGGGGGGAGGGTGCGGCCCGCGCAGGCCGCACCCGGACACCGATCAGCCCGCGGCGGCTTCGTCCGGCGCGCCCCATGCCAGACCCATGGCGTAGCCGCGCACATCTTCCGGCCATCCGGCGATCTGCTGCGTAAAGCGCTCGTGGTCGTTGGCGTACAGCGCCCGCGTGGCTTCCTCGAAACCGGGCAGGTTGCCGGCCATGCTGGACATGAACCGGTATGCAGCCTCCTGGCGCTCGCGCCGGCGGTCCTGCGCCTCGTTGTCGCGGCGCGCCTGTTCCACCAGCTTGCGCAAGACGACCGATGCGCCGCCGGGCTGCGCGCCCAGCCAGTCCCAATGGCGCGGCAACAGGGTTACTTCGCGCGCCACTACGCCAAGCTTCGGACGGCCCCGGCCGCGCGGTTGCGCGTCATCGACGAGGCTGGCGGGCGCTTCAGGCGCAGGGGCGGCCGGGTCAATGCGGACGCGGTGGCGCTCCGCGATGGCGGCATGGTTTCCGCTCAGGTCCAGATCGACCTGTTTGCCGGACAGGTCATCGAATACGAGGATGGTGGCGTCGTGGCCTTCGTCCATCGCCTGCCTGACCGCGAGCGCCACGTCGGAGAGGGCACCGGCCGCAAGAATGCGATGACCCGCGAAGGCGGTGTGCGGATCGGCGGGGAGGGGGGAGATTGGGTTGTTCATTTTTATCCGGGTGAAATTTGTGTATAAATTATGATCCGGGTAAAAATGGAAGTCAATACACCCGGGTAAAAATATAGAAACGAAAAATGCACCACCGTGAGGTGCAGAAATATCCTTGTGGACCTAGGGTCAACACCTAGGCAAAACACGCAAGCGGCGTATAATCTTGCTTTGCGCCCGGAGTTACCCATGCGTCTCGTACAAAAAGCGCTCACCTTCGACGATGTGTTGCTGGTGCCTGCGTATTCCGAGGTCCTGCCTCGCGACACTTCCCTGGCTACGCGCCTCACTCGCAACATCACCCTGAACATCCCGCTCGTGTCCGCCGCCATGGACACCGTGACCGAATCGCGCCTGGCCATCGCCATGGCGCAAGAGGGCGGCATCGGGATCATCCACAAGAATCTGTCGGCTGAAGCCCAGGCCCGCGAGGTCGCCCGCGTCAAGCGCCATGAATTCGGCATCGTGATCGATCCGGTCACGGTCACCCCGCAAATGAAGGTGCGCGACGCTATCGCGTTGCAGCGCCAGCATGGCATCTCGGGCCTGCCGGTGGTCGAAGGACGCAAGCTGGTCGGCATCGTCACCAACCGCGACCTGCGCTTCGAAGAAAACCTGGACCAGCCCCTGCGCAACATCATGACGCCGCAGGAACGCCTGGTCACCATGAAGGAAGGCGCCACGCTTGAAGAGGCGCAGTCCCTGATGCACAAGCACCGCCTGGAGCGCGTGCTGATCGTCAACGACGGCTTTGAACTGCGTGGCCTGGCCACCGTCAAGGATATCGTCAAGAACACCGAACACCCGATGGCCAGCAAGGACGCCCAGGGCCAGCTGCGCGTGGGCGCGGCTGTGGGCGTGGGCGCCGGCACCGAAGAACGCGTGGAAAAGCTGGTTGCGGCTGGCGTCGACGTCCTGATCGTCGACACCGCCCACGGCCATTCCAAGGGCGTGCTGGAAGGCGTGCGCTGGGTCAAGCAGAACTACCCCAAGGTTGAAGTCATCGGCGGCAACATCGCCACCGCCGCCGCCGCGCGCGCGCTGGTCGAGTACGGCGCCGACGGCGTCAAGGTCGGTATCGGCCCGGGCTCCATCTGCACCACCCGCATCGTCGCGGGCGTCGGCGTGCCGCAAATCCATGCCATCTCCGAAGTCGCCAAGGCGCTGGAAGGCACGGGCGTGCCCCTGATCGCCGACGGCGGTATCCGTTATTCGGGCGACGTTGCCAAGGCCCTGGCGGCCGGCGCTTTCGCCTGCATGATGGGCGGCATGTTCGCCGGCACCGAAGAAGCGCCGGGCGAAGTCGTGCTGTTCCAGGGCCGTTCGTACAAGTCCTACCGCGGCATGGGCAGCCTGGGCGCCATGACGGACGGCTCCGCCGACCGTTACTTCCAGGATCCGTCCAACAACGCCGACAAGCTGGTTCCCGAAGGCATCGAAGGCCGCGTCCCCTACAAGGGCAGCGTGCTGGCCATCATTTACCAACTGGTCGGCGGCATCCGCGCCTCGATGGGCTACTGCGGCTGCGCCACCATCGACGACATGCGCACCAAGACCGAATTCGTGGAGATTACCTCCGCGGGCGTGCGCGAGTCCCACGTGCACGACGTACAGATCACCAAGGAAGCGCCCAACTACCGCGCCGACTGATCCGTACAGTCAACTACAATGTCATGCATCGCGCACCGGCAGAACCGCAACATGAATCAGCGGTTCTGCCGGTGCGGTTTTATTTACTGCGGTTTTATTCTTTACCGGTAGAGTCTCCATGCACCAGCGCATCCTCATTCTCGACTACGGTTCGCAAGTCACCCAGCTGATCGCCCGCCGCGTCCGCGAAGCCGGCGTCTACTCCGAAGTGCACCCCGGCGACGTCGACGACGCCTTCGTGCGCGACCAGATGGCGCAAGGCCTGAAGGGCATCATCCTGTCCGGCAGCCACGCTTCCGCCTACGAAGAAGGCTCCATGCGCGTGCCGCATGCGGTGTTCGAACTGGGCGTGCCCGTTCTGGGCATCTGCTACGGCATGCAGTCCATGGCGCAGCAGTTGGGCGGCGTGGTCAGCTATTCCGACCACCGCGAATTCGGCTACGCCGAAGTCCGCGCCCACGGCCACACCAAGCTGCTGGAAGGCCTGGAAGACTTTTCCACGGCCGAAGGCCACGGCATGCTCAAGGTCTGGATGAGCCACGGCGACAAGGTCACCCAGCTGCCCCCGGGCTTCAAGCTGATGGCTTCCACGCCGTCCTGCCCCATCGCCGGCATGGCCGACGAAGACCGCAAGTTCTACGCCGTCCAGTTCCACCCCGAAGTCACGCACACCGTCCAGGGCAAGGCCATGCTGGCCCGCTTCGTCAACGAGATCTGCGGCTGCGAAGGCGACTGGAACATGCCCGACTACGTGGCCGAAGCCGTCGCCCGCATCCGCGAGCAGGTCGGCACGGACGAAGTCATCCTGGGCCTGTCCGGCGGCGTGGACTCCTCGGTCGCCGCGGCGCTGATCCACAAGGCCATCGGCGACCAGCTCACCTGCGTGTTCGTCGACCACGGCCTCTTGCGCCTGGACGAAGGCAAGCAGGTCATGCAGACCTTCGCTGAAAACATGGGCGTGAAGATCATCCACGTCGACGCCACCGCCCAATTCATGGGCAAGCTGGCCGGCGTGGCGGATCCCGAAGCCAAGCGCAAGATCATCGGCCGCGAATTCGTCGAAGTGTTCCAGGAACAGGCGGGCAAGCAGAAGAGCGCCAAGTGGCTGGCCCAGGGCACGATCTACCCCGACGTCATCGAATCCGCTGGCGCCAAGACGGGCAAGGCCACCTCCATCAAGTCGCACCACAACGTGGGCGGCCTGCCGGACACGCTGAACCTGCAACTGCTGGAGCCGCTGCGCGAACTGTTCAAGGACGAAGTCCGCGAACTCGGCGTAGCCCTGGGCCTGCCGCCGCAGATGGTCTACCGCCACCCGTTCCCCGGCCCCGGCCTGGGCGTGCGCATCCTGGGCGAAGTCAAGCATGAATACGCCGAACTGCTGCGCCGCGCCGACGCGATCTTCATCGAAGAGCTGCGCAACACCAAGGACGAGGCCAGCGGCCTGACCTGGTACGAGCTGACCTCGCAAGCGTTTGCCGTGTTCCTGCCGGTGAAGTCGGTGGGGGTGATGGGCGATGGGCGCACCTACGAATACGTGGTGGCGTTGCGTGCGGTGCAGACCTTCGACTTCATGACCGCCGATTGGGCGCCGCTGCCGCATCCGCTGCTGGCGCGGGTGTCGTCGCGGATCATCAATGAGGTGCGTGGCATTAATCGCGTTGTTTACGACGTGTCGAGCAAGCCGCCTGCGACGATTGAGTGGGAGTGATCCCGCTGTTGTCGTGCGGTGAATGAAAGAGGCGCTTCGGCGCCTCTTTCATTTTGAGTCGGGAGATGAAAGCGCTGCTGTCATCCCCTCAATCGCACCAAGAATGCTCCGAGCGCCGTGGCAGTGGACAGCACCGTCACCGCCATCCATCCGAACTGTGCATACAGCAAGGCTGCCAATGCCGACCCGACGGCCATTCCGATGAACATGCCGGTGAACAGCACCGCGTTGAGCCGGCTGCGGGCGTTCGCATCGATACCGTAGATGATGGTTTGGTGCGCGATCAGCGCTGCCTGTATGCCCAGGTCGAAGCCGATGGCGCTGGCGACCAGCAATCCCAGCTGCGCGCCGGGCGCCAGGAACGGGGTCAAACCCATCACGGCGAAGGACACGACGACCAGAGCTGCGCCCAGGCGGGTGACTAGCGCGGCGCCGTGGCGGTCGGCGATGCGTCCGGCGATGGGAGCGGCCATGGCTCCTGCCGCGCCGGCCAGTCCGAAGGCGCCGGCGGCGGCTGCGCCCAGGTTGAAGGGTTCGCCATGCAGCATGACGGCCAGGGTGGACCAGAAGGCGCTGAAGCCGATCGACAGCAGGCCTTGGGCCCAAGTGGCGCGACGTAGTGCGGCATGTTGCTGCCATAGCGCGGCCAGCGATCGCAGCAGCGCAAAGTAGGGCAGTCGCGTGCTGGCCTCGAAGCGCGGGAGTTGGCGGCTTGCGGCCAGGCCCACGAGTGCGATGCTGGCGGCGGCGGCCGCGAACATGGCGCGCCAACCCCAGTTCTCGGCAACGAAGCCGCTGACTACCCGGGACAGCAGGATGCCCAATAGCAGGCCTGTCATCACCGTGCCCACGATCTTGCCGCGGTGCGCGGCTGGCGCCAGCGTTGCGGCTGCCGGCACGATGTCCTGCGCCATTGTCGCGGACAGGCCGACGGCCAGGCTGGCGGCCAGCAGCGTCGCCAGCGTAGGTGACAGCGCCGCCAGCAGCAGCGCGGCAGACAGGATGGCGGCCTTGAGCAGGATGATCCTGCGCCGGTCGTGCCGGTCGCCCAGCGGCGCCAGAAAGAGGATGCCCAGGGCATACCCCAACTGGGTCAGTGTCGGCAGCAGTCCGACCGACTGGGAAGAGGCGCCGATGTCCGGAGCCAGCACGCCCAGCATGGGCTGGCTGTAGTACAGGGATGCGACCGACAGGCCGGCGCTGCCGGCCAGCATGAAGGTCAAGCGTAGTGGCAGCCCCGAGGAGACGGTCGGATCCTGATCCTTGGTGGCGGTAATTTGCGTGGAAGACATGTTGCTATGTTCCGGGGGCTTGGTGGGCGGCCGCCGCAGCGGCCTGTTGAAGGGCTTGCAGGAACGGCGCGAGGGGTTGCGCAGCGCTGACGAGTGAAGCGCCGATGCACAGGGATTTCACGGCGTAGCTCCTTGCGTTGAGGGGAAGGCCAGATTAGTCTTTGCATGGAATTCAATGAATTGGTCTTTATCGCAACGTAGGGTTGCGTTATTTGCAAAGATAACCATGGATAAACTGCAAGCCTTGCGCGTCTTCCTGGACGTGGCCGAGTCAGGAGGATTCTCCAGAACCGCGCGGCGCCTGGGGGTCGCCACGTCTTCCGTCACGCGGCTGATCGATACCTTGGAGGCGTCTCTCGGTACCGCGCTGCTGACCCGGTCGACGCGCCGGGTAACGTTGACCGACGCAGGAGTGACTTACCTGGAGCAGGTGTCCAGGGTTGTGTCGGATCTGGAGGAGGCCGACGGCAGCGTGTCGGACGTTGGCGCGGTCGCGGTCGGACCCTTGCGAGTTTCCTTGCCTGTGACCTTCGCGCGCTTGTGCCTGGGACCCTATATCTCGGGTTTCCTGCGCGAGAATCCGCGCGTGTCACTGGATCTGGTGCTATCCGATGCGTATGTGGACCTGGCGGCGGAGCGGATCGATGTCGCCGTCCGCATTGGCACACCGGACTTGCAGCCGCAATTGATCGTGCGCAAATTGGCCGAGCATCGGCGCTATGTGGTGGCCAGCCACGAATACCTGGAGCGGCACGGCACGCCCACTGCGCCGGAGGAATTGACACAGCACGACTGTCTGCGATTCGCCCACCAGGCCGGGCCGCAGCGCTGGTCGTTTCTTCGGGGCGATGACAAGGTGCAGCATGTGGAGGTGCAGGGGCGTCTGGCCGCCAACAACTCGGACATGCTGCGCGAAGCCGTGCTGGATGGACAGGGCATCGCGCTGCTGGCGGAATGGCTGATCCGGGAGGACGTGCGGGCCGGGCGGCTGCGCCGGTTCTTCGAGGACTACGAGGTCAATCCTCAAGAGCAGAGTGTGTGCGTCCATGCGGCGTATCTACCGAATCGCAGGCACTCCAAAAAGGTCCAGGTATTCCTCGATTTTCTCCAGATGCGTCTTGCGACAAGCGCGGCCGGCTGACGTCAAGCCCTGTTGACCCCTGCAGCCTGGGCAATTGAGGGCCTTCTTTCTGGGATGTTATGAACGCAAACCACAGATCTCGTGCAATTGCGCGAGATCCGGCTCCACGCCCAGGCCCGCCGCGTTTCCGAGCTTGGCCTCTCCTTCGATGATGACGCCCAACGCCGGGCTGAGGGCCGCGCGCAGCGGGTTCTCGTTGGCATCGATTTCAAGCATGCCGCCGGCTCGTCCTCGCGCCGCCAGAATGTGCGCCGACGCAAGCTGGCCGACACCCGCGCCAAGGAAATGCGGACAGTAGCGCAGTCCAGCCTCGTGAATCCTGTCGATGATGGGCAGGCAGCCGGATATGCCGCCCCATTTGGCCAGATCCGGCTGTACGACTTTAAGCGTCCTGCTGTTGATCATGGTCTCGAAGGCATCTGAACCGATGAGGTTCTCCCCGGCTGCCAGGGGGATGTCCGTTTGAGCAGCCAACTGCGCCCATTCCGACAGTGGGCGATCCGCGCGCAGCGGCTCCTCCAGCCAGCGCGGCGCGAACTCGCTGAAGTGGCTGGCCATGCGCTGCGCACCCGCCAGATCCCAGGCCTGATTGGCGTCCAGCATGAGCTCGTTGCCCGAAGGCAGCCGGGCGTGCACCGTTCTGACATTGGCGAGGTCCCGCTCTTCGCCAAAGCCCACCTTGAGCTTGAAAGCGCGATAGCCCTCCGCGTGTTTTGCGAGCACCGTATCTTCGGGGCGGTCAGGGTTGATGCCGCTTGCATAGACGCGGATCACGTCCGAGACGCCGCCCAGGAATTGCCATAGCGGCACGCCCGCCCGGCGCGACAGCATGTCCCACAAGGCCAGGTCGATGCCGGCGATCACCTGCGCGATGGGCCCGGGTTCGCCCGACTGGATGGCGAGCACCGCGGTGCGCGCGCTCATGTGGGCAAACGCGGCTTGGGCCGAGGCGTAAGGCTGACCGACGACCAGCGGCGCGACAACGGTTTCAAGCAGACGGGCGCGGTGTTCCGCGCCGCAGCCGGGAAAGTTGCACCAGACCTCGCCCCAGCCCACCGCGCCATCCGTGTCCTCTACCCGCACGAGCAGGGCGGGGCGGTCATGCATGGTGCCGAACGAGGTCTGTACCGGACGCTTGACCGGCCATCGCAGGACGTAGGCCTCGATACGCGTCAGCGTGAATGGTTTGATGGACCAGGCTTGAGTCGTATTAGGGTTTGTCATGGCATGAAGATATTAAGTGCTGGTCTATAGTATGTTTAGCACTTACGGATTGCAACTCAGGTCTAACCCTCTATATACACCATGCGCCTTCCGTCCTTCATCTCGCGCCCGCTGCTCATCGCGGCGCCATGGCTATGCATCCTCTTGCTGTGGCTGGCGGTGCGCGCCAGCGGACTCGTCAGCCCCGCACTTGTGCCTTCGCCGGCCGCGGTCGTCGAAAAGTTCATCGAGCTCTCCAAGGACCGCCTGTGGCTGGACATCTGGATGTCGGCCCGGCGCGTCTTCACGGGCGTCGCGCTGGGCATCCTGGTGGCAGTGCCTGTGGGTTTTTGCCTGGGCTGGTACCGCGGGCTGCGGGTCTTCATCGATCCCGTCATCAACTTCTTTCGCGCGCTCCCGCCGATCGCGTTGATTCCGCTGGTGATCGTCTATTTCGGCATCGGCGAATCGGCCAAGACCGTCATCCTGTTCTATGCCTCGTTTTTTGCCGGCGTCATCGTGATGTACGAAGGCATCGCCCAGATCAGCCCGATCTTCGTGCGCGTCGCCCGCACGTTGGGCGCCAACGACGTGGAGATCTTCGCCAAGGTCATCGTGCCGCTTACCGTACCGCACATCCTGACGGCCATCCGGGTGGCGCTGGGCGTGGCCTGGGCCACGCTGGTGGCGTCCGAACTCATTGCGGCCCAGCAGGGGCTCGGGGCGCTTATCCAGAATGCATCGTCGTTCTTCCAGCTGGACGTGATCTACGTGGGGATCATCTGCATCGGCCTCATCGCCATGCTGATGGACCTGGCGCTGAGGGCCGTGAGCCGGCGCCTGGTCGCGTGGCAAGACCGCATCGCCTGAGACCGTTCCGGACATACAAGACCATGACCATGAGCACTCAACTGCGCAGCGTGGACACCGCTACGCCCAAGCCTTCCCAGGAACCGGAAGTCAGGATCAGGTTCGATAACGTCACCGTGGACTTTCCCACGGCCACAGGCCCGATGAGGGTGGTGGATGGCGTGACCCTGGACATCCGGGATGGGGAGTTCGTCTCCATCATCGGCCCTTCAGGCTGCGGCAAGACGACCTTGATGAATATCGTCGGCGGGTTTGTGCAACCCACCGCCGGCTCCGTGACGCTGGACGGCCGGCCCATCACGGCGCCCGGGCCCGACCGCGGCGTGATCTTCCAGGAATACGGCGTGTTTCCGTGGCTGACGGTGCGCGGCAACATCGAGTTCGGCATGAAGCTCGCGGCCAACAAGACGAGCCCGCGGGAGCGCGCCGAGATCTGTCAGCGCTACATGAAGCTGATGGGCCTGAGCGACTTCGCCGATCACTTTCCGAAGCATTTGTCCGGCGGCATGCGGCAGCGGCTGGCGATCGCGCGTGCCTACGCCGTCAAGCCCCAGTTCCTGTTGATGGACGAGCCCTTCGGCGCGCTGGATGCGCAGACCCGGACCGCGATGCAGGACCTGCTGCTCGAAGTGCTGCAGACCGAAGGCAAGACGGTGATGCTGATTACCCACTCGGTTGAAGAAGCCGTCTACCTGTCGTCAAAGATCGTCGTGGTCACCGCCCGGCCCTCAAAGGTCCGGAAGGTGATAGAGGTGCCTTTCGGCTACCCCCGTTCGGAGCGGGTCCACGAGGACCCTCGCTTCGTCGAGTTGAGCCGCGAGATCCGGGAGCTGGTCATGTTCGAGTACGAAGCCCAGGCCCGCCAATCCGTGCGCCCGACGGATTGAGCCAGCGTCAGCAGCCCCACCACAAGGAGACTCCATGAAACTCGACCGCAGAACCCTGCTCAAGGCCGGCATGGCCGCTTCCATCGCAGCAATCGCGGCGCCTGCCATCGGCCAGGCGCGCAAGAAACTGCGCGTAGGCTACTTGCATACGCCCGCCGTCGACGGCCACCTGTGGCTGGGCTTGCAGATGGGCAGCTACGCCAAGCATGGTTTGGAACTGGAGCCCATTGTCTTCACCACGGGGCTGGAGATCTTCCAGGCCATGATAGGCGGCAGCCTGGATGTGCTGGCCACCGGCGCGGTTGTGTCGAACTTTCCAGCGCGCGGGCAGGGCAAGGTTTTTCTTGTGAACGACATCGAGTACGGTACTGCCCAGCTTTGGGTCCGCGACGAGTCGATCAAGACCGTGGCCGATCTGAAGGGCAAGCAGATCTCCACGACCACGGGTACGACCGCCCATGTGTTCCTGGACCGGGCCTTGCGCGCCGCCAAGCTCGATCCGGGCAAGGACGTGCAGATCGTCAACCAGCGCATGGCCGATGCCGTTACCTCGTTCGTGTCCGGCGCGGTCAGCGCGGTTGCGCTCTGGGTTCCGTTTGACACGATCGTCCGGTCCAAGGTGTCCAATGCGCGCATGCTGATCGACGCTTCCGCGTTCTATCCGGAGGCGGCGATCATGGGCGGATGGGCGGCCAGGAACGATTTCTACGAGGCCCAGAAGCCGGCCATCCGCAGCCTCATCGCTGCCTGGGGCGAGGCCAACGATGCAATCGTAAAAACCCCGGACGCCGCGGTGGAGACGCTGCAGAAGACGCAATACAAGGACGTGCCGCTGGCCGAGTTCAAGGCGCAGTTCAAGCAGGCCAAGTATTTCTCCACGGCGGAATGGCGCACCAAGTACGAGGACGGCTCAGTGACACGCTGGCTGCAGCAGGTGACCGATTTCTTCGCGCAGGCCGGGAACATTCCGAATCCGGTTCCCGCTTCGCGCTACTTCGATCCCTCGGCCTATCTGGAGGCGATCAAGGCATGAGCATTCCGGCTGGCGCGGGCTTTGATTACATCGTCGTCGGCGGCGGCTCCGCCGGATGCGTGCTGGCCAACCGGCTCAGCCGCGATCCTGCGGTGCGCGTGCTGCTGCTGGAGGCGGGCGCGGCTGCGCACAATTTCTGGCTCAAGCTGCCGGTGGGCTACTTCAAGACCATTTACGATCCGCGGTTTGCTCGGCTGTTCCCGGTCGAAGCCCAGGCCGAAACCGGCAATCGCACCATCCTGTGGCCGCGCGGCAAGGCGTTGGGCGGTTCAAGCGTGATCAACGGCTTGTTGTACATCCGTGGACAGCATGAGGACTACGACGACTGGGCCGATCTGGGCGCAACGGGATGGGCCTATCGGGACGTACTGCCGTACTTCAAGAAATCCGAGCGCTACGACGGGGGCGAGTCCGAGTATCACGGCGCTTCCGGCGAACTCCGTGTCTCCAACCTGCGCAATGAACATCCTTACACGGCTGCTTGGGTGGAAGCGGCAGTCGAGGCCGGCTGCCGGCGCAATGACGACTTCAACGGCGCCGAATCGGAGGGTGTGGGTCCCTACCAGCTGACGCTGGGCAGCCGTTGGCGTTGCGACGCCGCGACCGCGTTTCTGTATCCGGTCAGTTCGCGTCCGAACCTGGTGATCGAGACCGGCGCCCATGTCACGCGCATCCTGATCGAAGGCGGCCGGGCGCTGGGCGTGGAGTGGGTGCAAGAGGGCCATTTGAAGCGCGCGATGGCGGATGTCGAGGTGGCGCTTGCTGCGGGTGCGCTGCAATCGCCCCAGGTACTGCAGCTCTCCGGCGTGGGCGACGCAGCGCTGCTTGCCAGGCACGGCATCGCCGTCGCCGCACATTCGCCGGAAGTCGGCCGCAACCTGCAAGATCATTACCAGGCGCGCGTGATCGTCAAGCTTAAGCGGCGCATGTCGCTCAACGACGCGGTGCGCAATCCGTTCAGCCTCGCAGGCATGGGGGCGCAGTGGCTGTTCCAGGGCAGGGGACCGCTCACGGTGGGCGCGGGCCAGGTAGGCGGGCTGGCGGCGACCGAGCACGCGGTGGGCGGCCGTGCGGACATACTTTTCAATGTCATGCCGCTATCCGTGGACAAGCCAGGCGACGCGCTGCACCGGTTTTCCGGCTTTTCCGCGTCGGCGACGCAATGCAGGCCCGATTCGCGCGGCACCGTCGAGATCGTGGGCACGGATCCGTTCGCATCGCCGCGCATCGTCTCGAACTACCTGACCGAACCGCGCGATGCGAAGGTCTTGGTCGCGGGCTTGCGCATGTTGCGCGACATCTATGCCCAGCCGTCGTTCCGCGACCTGGTAACCGGAGTTGAGTACCTGCCGGGAAACGATGTGACGACAGCCGCCGCGCTGGAGCAATTCGCGCGCGACAAGGGCGGCACGGTGTTCCATCCTGCCGGCACCTGCCGCATGGGCGGCGACGCCGGGTCGGTGGTCGACGCGCGCTTGCGCGTGCGCGGGGTGGAGCGCTTGCGCGTCGTCGACGCTTCGGTCATGCCCCGCATGGTGTCGACGAACACCAACGCCGCCGCGATCATGATCGGCGAGAAGGGCGCCGCGCTGATCCTGGAAGACGCGCGCGGCGCTGCCCGGCCGCAAGCGCGTGATATAGTCGCGGACACTTTGACGCCATGATTCTCGACACCGCCCAAGCCCCTCTCTACGTTCAACTTTCGGATCTGTTCCGGCAGCGGATCCTGAAGGGTGTGTGGAAGAACGGCGAAAAATTGCCCTCGCTCGACGCGCTGGCCGAGGAGTTCCACGTGGCCAAGGTCACGGTGCGCCAGGCAATCGAAAGGCTTACCCGCGACGGACTGCTTTCGCCGCAGCGGGGGCGCGGCACCTTCGTGACGGGAGCGCCCCAGGACAACCGTTGGTTCCGTGTCGAGACCACGCTCGAGAACCTGTCCAGCGTCTATCGGGATACGCACCCGACCATACTCAATATCGACGAGTCCACGCGCACGCCGTTGCTGAACGAGTCGGACGGCGTCGCCGCGGAAAAGTACGTGTTCATGCGGCGCATCCATGCCCGCAACGGGCAGCCGTATTGCGTCATCAACATCTACCTGGACGCCGCCATCTTTGCCAAGCACCCTGCGCGCTTTCGCAAGGAGACCGTCATTCCCATTCTGATGGGGATGTCCTCGGTGGATATTGTCTCTGCCCGTCAGGTGCTGACCATTTCGACCGCTGACGTCGAGGTGGCGCGGCATTTGGGCATCAACGTGAACGCGCCCGTGGCGGAAGTTCGGCGCGTATTCACCGGGCCGGACCGCCGCGTCATCTACCTGGGCGAAGTGACGTATCGCGGCGATTTCGTGCGCATGGAAATCGACCTGAAGCCGTGATGGCTGAAAGGCTGCCCGCTGCATCCGCGCAGGCAAGCAGGCCGTTCACGTGTCCCCGGGTTATCGGCTGCCGGCCAGTCCTTCAATAGCGGCGCGGGCGTGGGCAATGAACGCTGCGGTTTCGGCATCGTGCCGTTGCGCCAGGTCGTCTTCTTCCTGTCCCAGATAGATCGCGCGCGCCTTGGCGAGGACGGGGCGGTAGGGCGCTTCCAACCTCTCGAGCAGCCATGCCGCCGCCTGGTCCTTGGATGCGATGCCCCCGGAGACGGCCGTGTACCAGATGCGCGCCAGCGCGAGGATGATGTGCTTTTCATCGCCGGCCCAGTCCTCGGGCGTGTTCCACTGCGCGACAGTGTCCAGTAGCGCCCGCCTCCGGTCTTCGCGGGGGACGGCCTGGAGCAACTGATCGGCCTGCGGCCCCAAGATGGGAATGCTGTGTCCACGGACCTTGGTGAGCAGTATGGCCAGATCGTGGTCCATCATGGGCGGTTCCACGACTCCCGCCATCAGATCGGTCCGCAGCCATTCGCCGAACTGGAGTTCGCGTCTGGCCGGGTGGCGCCAAGGCACGACGTGTTCCAGCGCCAGCACGGTGACTTCGAGCGCGCGCAAATCGGGCGATGAGCCGGGCGGCGCGGAGATCGGCAATAGCGCCGCGGCCAGCGCGCGCAGCACGGCTTCGTCCGGCGGCTGGGTCACGGTAACGAGCAGGTCGATATCGCTATGGGGCTGCAGCCCGCCGTCCACGGCGGAGCCGAACAGATGGATGGCGACGAGGCCAGCGCCCAGATGCCGTTCGATGAGGCTGCTGGCCGCTGCGACCTGGGGGGCGATTGAGGGGGGAACGAGATGAGCCATGCGTCGATAGTAGCGAAGTTTGCTCGCAGCCGGCAGGGCGGCGGCGCGCAGGCCATGATCGCCGCGCCGGCACTGGTACTATGCCGGCGCAAGGCCCAAGTCCGCTGATCCCAACAAGCCCACGACAGGCACCGAGATGAACCGTTTATTGCTCCGAGCAGGCGCCCTGGCCGCAGGCGTCCTGATGGCAACGGCCAACCAGGCGCAACCGCCTGCGGCCGCGCCCAATATTGGAGGCTGGCGCCAGGTGTCGGATAGCCAGTTCAACCGGCAATTCCATTTCTCGATGCTGCCCGGCGTGGCGGCCATCGGCAGCAACTGGGCGGTGTACGACTCCCGCGCGGGGAAGGTGGTGTGCTGCCTGGTGGTGGAAGGGCCGGAAGTGTCGGAAGAGCAACTGGGCAGCGTGTACGACATTCCGGGCCCCTGGATCACCGATCTGACCAATGGCTGGAACCTGGACGCGGCGCCTTACCGGCCGCGGGTGCAATTGCTGCGCGTGGATGGCGAGTTGCGCGACTACGAGTTCGCCGATGCTGGCGACGGCGTGGGCGGTCTGCTGGTCCCCGACCATGCCGACGCCGTCGCCGCCCGCTCGCTGGAAATCGATGGACAGCGCTACGCGGTGGAGCGCAAGGATTCGACGCTGGCTGATGACGATGGCGGCCTGTACACGTACAGCCTGCGTCCGGCCAAGGGCGGCGCGCCGCTGAAGATCGAGGTTCCCATCGGAACCTATTGAGCCCGGGAGGCGACGACCACCGCATGAGCCAGACCCTGCAAATCGAGGATGCCCCGCTCACCGAGGATGACATCCTGCTGCTGCGCAGATGCTCCCGCGGCAGACTGTTGATGGCCGTGTTCGGCGTCTTCGTGGTGCTGCTGCTGGCGCTTTCCGTGTTGACCTTTGTCGTGCTTGGTCTGTCCGAGTGGCGCGCGCTGGACGTCGGCGTGGGCGCGGTGCTGCTGGCGGGCATTGCGGTGATGGGAGCGCTGGCGGTGTTTTTCGGACGCAAGCTGCTGCGCATGCCGCCAGGCTGGCGCAGCCTCGACCGGGCGCTGAAGGGGCGGCTGGCCAAGCAGATCGTTTCAGGCCGGCTGACGTCATTTGGTCCGGCTTCCTCGACGCCGGGCGTGTGCTACGGATTCGGCGAGCAGCGCGTGGACGCCGCCCTGCCGTTCTGGAACGAGATCGCCAGCGACACTCGTAGCGGACACGGGCCCGCGACGGCCGTGGGTCTGACAAATCTGCCCGTGCGCCTGCACCTGCTGACCTTGCAGCCAGACTCGCCTCCCGTGCTGTTGCGGGTGGAGTACCCCATGAGCGCGGAATCCCTGGTCGCTGTCGAGGAAATCAGCGATGCCGACCGTGCGGCCGTGCGCAGGGAAGAGTTGGACGCGCGCAAGTTCATGCTGATCTTTGCCCTTGTGCCGCTGGTGGGGGGGCTGTTTCTGCCGCCGCTGCTGTTCGTCGCGGCGATCTTTGCGATCCTGGGAATGCTGTTTGGCATGCGCAGCCGCAAACTGCAGCGGGGGCTGTACAAACATGGCGTGCGGGGCGTGGTCGAAGAGGCCGTGGTCTATCGATTGCGCAGCCCCAACTCCTCGATCGTCTCGCTGGTGCACAACTACCGCATCGGCGGCGTGATGTATCGGGTCGAATACCTGGGCGACGTGGTTGAACCGGGCAGGCGCGTCGAGTTCGAGTTCCTGGATGGCGGCCTGAAGGGGCAGACTGCGCTGTTCTTCCGCGTGGACGGCGAGCCTGCGTAGGCGTCAATGAGTCGGCGGAACCGCCATCAGTGGATCCCGCCAAGCAAAAGGAGAGTTGCATGTCCGTACCCATAGACGTGTCCGGCGAGCCCGCGGGCTCGGTGAGCGAGGCAGGGCATTATCAGATGAGCCTGACCGCGGCGGGCAGCCACGTCTTCGCACGCGAAGCAGGGCGCGGCAATCTGATCATCGGCCCGGCCAGCATGGGCAAGAAGGCTGATCTGCACGTGGCTGGCGACGAGGCCATCAACTGGGCTGCATTTGAACCGTTCTCCACGCCTGCCGGCTCGCCGTGGCCGCGGCATATCGATTATTACGGCAACGACAGCGGTTTTTTCGGCTGGTCGCAGGGCCGCGAAATCGAGCAGTTCAGCTGGGCGCCGGCATACTCAGGCAGGCGCGCCATCGACGCGGGCGCGGCAAGAATCCAGACGCTGCGCATCCGGCTGGACCAGGTGTCGGGGCATCTTGAAGCCAGGTTGCCTCAGGTCTGTGACCTGGAGTTGTTTGGCGACCTGACGCACATTGCCGTGGCGGGCGAACTGCCCGATATGTTGTCGCTGCGGCCGGCGCTGGGGCGCCGGACTGGCGTGGCGCCTTACGCCTTGCCCGACCTCGGCCCGCTGCAGGACGTGCGCGCCCTGGCGCTGCATGGCGCGCCGCTGGGGCAGCCCATTTCGCTGCAGGGAATCGATCGCTTTCCGGAGTTGGAGAGCCTGTCGCTCTGGGGCGGCTTCAGCGGCTGGGAGGCGCTTGCCCGCCTGCCGCGCCTGACTAGTCTGGAGATCCGGTTCACGCCCGATCTGGATGGCTTGCCGGAACTGGCCAGTTGGCCCGCGCTGGACAGGTTCATCGCCTACAACGTCGACGAAGCCGCGGGCAAGCGCTTGAAGGCGCAGATGAAGGCAAGGGAGAAGGTCCGCGCATGGGGCGGTTACAACTCCGTCTCCCAACTGCGCAAGCGGGAGTGGTGGCAAAGCGAATACGGCCGGCCTTTCTCGGGCTGGAACAGCCGCATGGCGAAGTCGGCGAATACGGCCTACGACACGGCCCGGTCGGCGCTGGAAAGCGCAAGCAATACCGTTGAGGTCCAAGCCGCAATCTCTGTCTTTACCCGCCACTTCAACAGCATGAAGGGGATCGAGACCAGCGAGCGCGAAGACATAGGCGAGGCGGTGTGGCAGTTCAGCCAGCTTGCCCAGGTCGAACGGCTGGGAGTAAGCGAAGCGCAGACGCAGCGCTGGTTCGACGAGGCCAGGGATTACTGAGGCTTTGCTTACCCGTGGTCAAGGCCGCAGGCGATACCTTCTATGGCGGCTACGCGGGCTACTTCATGGATCCGGACGGGCATTTGTGGGAAGTGGTCTACAACCCACGGATGCTGCCTTAGGAATAGTCGCGTAGCGCTCTGTTACGGTGACAAAGGGGCGCTTCCTTTAAGCTCCGCGAGTCTCAATTCTGATGGAGCTGGCGCATGTTCAAGCCCTTGATTTCCGTGGCGTCGATGGTTGCATTGTTGGGAATGGGCGGCATGGCCCGGGCCCAGGATCTGGTCCTGCCTTCCATTCCCGAAGCGACGGATGCGATCGTCGACATGCTGGCGGACACGGGCATGCCCCGGCCGTCCAAGGTCAAGCTCGGAACCTGCATCCCGGCGGTGGAGGCCACGTATCCGGGCCAGGTCGCCTGCACGGTCGCGGTAACCCTGGGGGCCGCGGTCAGCGAGAATCAGATGGATTTCTACAAGCAGGACGGCAAGTGGAAAGCGCAGCCCAGCGTTTCCCGGGATAAGCTGCCGTTTCCTGATCCCAAGCTGGATTGAGAACGACCTCCGGCCTGGCGACGGCCACAGGCACTTCAACCCGGGCGCCGCAAGTGCGACTGTTTACGCCTGCCGGCTCATGATGCTCAAGGCCACCGCCTCGGCGATCTTGATACCGTCCACGCCCGCCGACAGGATGCCGCCGGCGTAGCCCGCGCCTTCACCCGCCGGGAACAGTCCCTGGGTGTTGAGGCTCTGCAAGGTTTCGTTGTCGCGCTTGATGCGGATGGGCGATGAGGTGCGGGTTTCGACGCCGGTCAGCACCGCGTCGTGCATGCCGAAACCCTTGATGGTCTTGTCGAAGACGGGCAGCGCCTCGCGGATGGCGGTGATGGCGAATTCGGGGAGCGCGGTGGCCAGGTCGGTCAGGTGCACGCCCGGCGTGTATGACGGCAGCACGGAGCCGAATTCAGTCGATGCCTTGCCGGCGATGAAGTCGCCGACCAACTGGCCTGGCGCGCTGTAGTTGCGGCCGCCCAGCTCAAAGGCCTGGGATTCCCATTTGCGCTGGAAGTCCACGCCCGCCAGCACATGTTCGGGGTAATCGACCTCGGGCGAGATCCCGACCACGATGCCCGCGTTGGCATTGCGCTCGTTGCGTGAGTACTGGCTCATGCCGTTGGTGACGACACGGTCGGGTTCGGAGGTGGCTGCCACCACCGTGCCGCCCGGGCACATGCAAAAGCTGTAGACCGAGCGTCCGTTGCTGGCATGGTGCACCAGCTTGTAGTCCGCCGCGCCCAGGATGGGGTGGCCGGCGTTGGGACCGAAGCGCGCGCGGTCGATCAGCGACTGCGGATGTTCGATGCGGAAGCCGATAGAGAAGGGCTTGGCTTCCATGAACACGCCCTGGTCGCGCAGCATCTGGAAGGTGTCGCGCGCGCTGTGGCCGATGGCCAGCACGACGTGGTCGGCCTCGATGTGCTCGCCGCCGGCCAGGGTCACGCCGGTGACGCGGCCGTTTTCCCGATGCAGCGTCTCCACCCTGCTGGAGAAGCGGACTTCGCCGCCCAGCTTTGTGATGGTGTCGCGCATGACTTCCACCATGCCGACCAGGCGGAACGTGCCGATGTGCGGCTTGCTGACGTACAGGATTTCTTCGGGCGCGCCAGCCAGCACGAATTCCTTGAGCACTTTTTCGCCGTAGTGCTTGGGGTCCTTGATCTGGCTGTACAGCTTGCCGTCGGAGAAGGTGCCGGCGCCGCCTTCGCCGAACTGGACGTTCGAATCGGGGTTCAGGATGCGCTTGCGCCACAGGCCCCAGGTGTCCTTGGTGCGTTCGCGCACGGCCTTGCCGCGCTCCAGGATGATGGGTTTGAAGCCCATCTGCGCCAGGACCAGCCCGGCGAACAGGCCACAGGGGCCGGTGCCGATGACAATGGGGCGCTTGGCCAGGTTGGCGGGCGCCTGGGCGACGAACTTGTATTCGGTGTCGGGAGTGGGCTTGACGTTGCGGTCGTCGTGAAAGCGCTTGAGCAGCGCCGCTTCGTTTTCGACGTCGACGTCCAGCGTGTAGATCAGCAGGATGTTGTGCTTCTTGCGCGCGTCATAGCTGCGGGAGGCAACGGTATGGCCGCGCAGATCGCTGGCCGCTACACCCAGTTTCTTGAGAATCGCGGCGGGCAATTCTTCGGGCGCGTGATTCAACGGCAGCTTGATTTCAGACAGTCGCAACATCTTTGGTCCAGATAAATGGGCGAGCACAACGTCGCCAAACGCGAATTGTACTGGACCGCAGGCAGGGGGCCGCGGGGTATCTGGCGCCGGTCAGGGGCCGGGAGGGCTGGTCCGCGCGTCGCGCCGCACTGCCTGGGGCGGCATGCCGAACCCGCGCAGAAAAGCCTCGCGCAGGTGGCGGCGGTCGCGAAAACCGGTTTCCCTGGCCACGACTTCCAGCGGATGCCGGCTGCTTTCTATCATCAGCCGGGCAGCTTCCAGCCGCAGCCCCTCGATGGCCTTGGCGGGCGACTGGCCGGTCTCGGCCGTGAATACGCGGCTGAACTGGCGCGGGCTCAGGCTGGCGGCCTGGGCCAGATCCTCCACGCTCAAGGGGCGGGCGAGGTTGCGGCGGGCATGTTCCAGCGCCTGCTGGATGCGGTCGGACTTGGGCGCGAGCCTGAGCATTTCCGAGTGCTGCGACTGGCCGCCCGAGCGGCGCTGATGCATGACCAGCCGGTGCGCCACCGCGCGCGCGATATCCGCGCCCAGGTCTTTTTCCACCAGCGCCAAGGCCAGGTCCATTTCCGCGGTCATGCCGGCGGAGGTCCAGACCGTCCCGTCGGCGATGTAGATGCGGTCGGCCTCGACCCGCGCGCGCGGATGGCGCTGCTGCAAGGCGTCGGCCCAGTACCAGTGCGTGGTGGCGCGCCGGTCGTCCAGCAGGCCGGCGTCGGCCAGCAGGAACGCGCCGGTGCACAGGCCGGCGACGCGGCGCGAGCGGGGCGCGAGTTTTTCCAGCAGCCGGGGGAGTTCGGACGCGACGGGCCTGGACAGGGGCGAAAGCACGCCGGCCACCAGCCAGGTGTCGGCCTGGCTGCGGGCGGTGAGCGGACGGGCCTGTACCGTCAGGCCAGCCGAGGCGCGCACCGCGCCATCCAGGGCGTAGCTCTCCATAGCGTAGAAGGGCTCGCGCGCCACCACATTGGCGAGTTCGAACACGGCCTGCGTGCCCAGGCCGATGATCTGGAAGCCTTCGGGAAGTATGTAACCGATGCGGTGCATGGGAGCGTCCTTGCGGGCTATGGCCCCGCGTATGTCCTGCGTCAATGTCCTTATTTATGACTATATACGTCATTTACGCCATGGGCTGCAAGCCGCAATATGGCTTCCATCGCAATCACCCCTACGGAGTCTCACCATGGCACAAACCCAACCCGGCACTGCCCTCGTTACGGGCGCATCCAGCGGCATCGGCGCGCTGTACGCGGAAAAGCTCGCGCAGCAGGGCTACGACCTGATCCTGGTCGCGCGCAACCGCGAACGCCTGAACGCGCTGGCCAGCGCCATCAGCACCCGTAGCGGCCGCGCGGTGGAGGTATTGGCGGCGGACCTGGGCGACCGCGCGTCGCTGGCCCGCGTCGAAGACCAACTGCGCCAGGACGCCAGCATTACCTTGCTGGTGAACAACGCCGGCATCGGCACGCATACGCCGCTGCTGCAAAGCGACGTGGAGCAGATGACGCGCATGGTCGACCTGAACGTCACCGCGCCGATGCGGCTGACCTATGCGGCGGTTCCGGGCTTTGTCGCGCGAGGCCGGGGCGCCATCATCAATATCGCTTCCGTCGTGGCGCTAGCGCCCGAAGTCCTGAACGGCGTCTATGGAGGCAGCAAGGCATTCGTGCTGGCGTTCAGCCAGTCGCTGCAGCACGAGCTGGCCGGGACTGGCGTGCAGGTCCAGGCTGTGCTGCCCGGCGCCACGGCCACGGACTTTTGGGCCATCGGCGGGCGGCCGGTGGAAACATTGGACCAGCGCATCGTGATGCGCGCCGAAGACCTGGTCGACGCCGCCTTGCTGGGCTTCGCGCGCGGCGAGAAGGTCACCATTCCCTCGCTGCATGCTGGCGAGGAATGGGACGCCTACGAGGCCGCGCGCCTGGCCATGGCGCCCCATCTGTCCAGCAGCGCCGTTGCGCAACGCTACACGGCCGCGGTCTGAACCATGGACACCGCCATCTCCGCTGCGGCGCCGGGCAGTGCGGCGCCTGCGCGCCTGACCGGGCGCCTGCTGGCCGTGCTTGCCGGCATGGCGGCCTTGGGCGCGCTGTCCACCAACATTATCCTGCCGGCGTTTCCCAGCATGGCATCCGAACTGGGCGTGGACGCCCGCGATATGGGACTGGTGCTGTCGAGCTTTTTCCTGGCCTTCGCCATCGGGCAATTGTTTGTCGGGCCGCTGTCGGACCGCTGGGGACGGCGCGCCCTGGTGGTGGGTGGACTGGTCTTGTTCATCGCTGGCAGCCTGGTCTGCGTGTGGGCGTCGACCTTGCCGCTGTTGGTGGCGGGCAGGGTGGTGCAGGCGCTGGGCGTATGCGCGGCCTCGGTGCTGTCGCGGGCCATCGCGCGCGACCTGTTCGAAGGCGAAGCGCTGGCGCGCACCCTGGCCTTGACCATGGTGGCCATGGCTGCCGCGCCGGGCTTTTCGCCTCTGCTGGGCAGCGCGATGGAGTACGGGCCGGGCTGGCGCGCGAGCTTTGCGCTGGTCGCGGTGCTGGGGCTTGTTCTGGCGCTGGCCTATGTGGCGACGGTGGGGGAGACGCATCCGGCCGACCGGCGCGCTGCGGCGACGCCCGCTGCCGTGCTGCGCGGCTATGCGGACTTGGCGCGGGATGTCCGGTTCATCGGTCCGGCGTCTGCCGTGAGCGTGGTCATCGGCGGCCTGTATGCCATTTTTGTAGCCACGCCAGCCATGCTCATGGGGCGCCTCGGTCTGAGCGCGCTGCAGTTGGGATTGTTCTTCGCCTGCACGGTGTTTGTGGTGTTCGCCGCCGGCATGCTGGCGCCGCGCCTGGCTCACCGCTTTGGCGCGGCCAGGGTGGCACGATCCGGCTGTGCGGTGGCGCTGGCGGGCGCGCTGACCTTGCTGGCGGGCGGCGAAGATAGCGGCCTGTCGCAGTTCACGGCCGCCGTGGCGCTGTATCTGTTCGGCATGGGACTGGTCAATCCGCTGGGCACTGCGCTGGCGCTGGGACCCTTCAGCCGGCAGGCCGGGCTGGCGTCCGCGCTGCTGGGCGGCCTGCAGATGGCTTGCGCGGGCGGCATGACGGCGCTGGCCAGCCTGGCGGGCGGCAGCCCAACGCTGATATTGGGCGGGGTGTTGGCTGGCGCTTCTGTGCTTGCGTGCGCTGCGTTGATGGCGGGCAAGCGCCAGCGGTAGTACTTTCCTGATTCTCGACAACCTGTACAAAGGACAAACGCAATGCTGCGCTCTCCCGAAACCATAGAAAGTCTCTTCGAACGGCAACGCGGCACGTTGCCTGACACCTTCGGCGTGCGGCCGCTGTCAATCGAGGAAGGGCGCATGTCCATGGAAATGACGGTGGCGCCGTGGATGATGGCGCCCAACGGTTATCTGCACGCAGCCTCGCAGGTGATGCTGGCCGATACCTGCGCCGGTTACGCCACCCTGGCGCATCTGCCCGAAGGGGCCAAGGGCTTCACTACGCTGGAGCTGAAATCGAACTTCCTGGGCACCGCTCGGGAAGGCGTGCTGACCGTAGAGGCGGTGGCGGAGCACATGGGGCGCACGACCCAGGTCTGGTCGGCGACCGTGGTCGACGCAAGCGGCCGCAAGCTGTCGCTGTTCCGTTGTTCGCAGATCATCCTTTGGTGAGCGCGCGGCCCGGTGATGGGCCGCGATGGTAGAACCCGCAAGCCATTCCAGCCTTTTCGTCCGTTTCTCAGACGGATTCCGCCTTGGTTCCCGCGAGCGCCCTCGATAAGCTGCAATGTCGGCTTTCAGGACCGGCGGCCATGGCGCAAAGAACGCCGTTCGTTCACGACGCCCGACGCTGTTGGCATCCCCTGAAGCTGTGGCTTGGTTGTCTATTGACAACCTATTCTTATGTCTTCATACTGGATACCAATGATGGCTCGTCCGTCCCATCCCAAAAAAGAGGTCGAGGCAGCACTGCACCATGCCGAAGAATGCGGCTGGCGTGTGGAAGTTGGCGGTAGCCACGCATGGGGGCGGATCTATTGCCCCAGCAATCTGGCGGACTGCCGCTGCGGCGAATTCTGCATCACCAGCATCTGGAGCACCCCGAAGAACCCCGGCAATCATGCGCGCGCCTTGCTGCGCGTCGTAAATAACTGTACTGCGCACCGCCACTTGCCTAGGGCTGACGGCGGCGCATGGGAGTAGTGCGATGGAATACACCTTCACCTTGAAGTACCAGCTTGCCGACGGCGACCATGACATGGATGCGTTGGTCGAACGCCTGGGGGCGGCCGGTTGCGACGATGCCCTGGTCGGCACCGGGCTGCCGGGACGCATCGCGCTGGAGTTCACCCGCGAGGCTGAAAGCGCGGAATCCGCCGTGCGCTCGGCGCTGGCAGACGTCAGGCGCGCGGTTCCAACCGCCAAGCTGATCGAGGCCGCACCCGATCTGGTGGGCCTGACCGATGTGGCCGAGATCGTCGGCGTCTCGCGCCAGAACATGCGCAAACTGATGCTGGCGTATCCAGACAGCTTTCCGCTGCCGGTCCATGAGGGCAGTACCTCGATCTGGCACCTGGCGGACGTGCTGGCCTGGTTGCAGGCCAAGGGCGGCTATCCGCAGGTCGAACAAGTCATGGACGTGGCGCGCGTGGCCTTGCAGGTCAATGCGGCAAAGGAAGGGCAGCGCGTTTCGCGTTCTGCCTCCAAGGAACTGGAAGCGCTGGTGGGATGACGGTCCTGCGCATTTTGAGAGCGCTTGCCCGCGCCAGCGTCCCGATCTCGTCCAGGATTTGCAAGGCGGGCCCCGGCAATATTCCTTCGCGCCGGCGATGCGCATGAAAAACATGCGCTCATGGCCCAACCCGTTCAGTCGATCGGATAGGCCTCGCCCTCCAGGCCATAGCGGGTGAAGAACTGCCCGAACGACGGCATGGCGGCGATATCCATTGTGAGTCCTGCGGTGTCCAGCACCAGGGTGGCGACGGTGGCCGAGCGGCCTCCAGTCAGCGTGCCGCGCGGCGGGCGGCAGACGGAATAGGGCGTGGCCCAGTCGTCCGCCAGGGCGCGCCGTACGTCTGTCACCGTGATCCGGGGGCCGCAGGCGTCCAGCAACTGGCGCACGCGCCAGGCCCGGTAATAGGTGTCCACGGCATTCTTCAGGCCCGCTTCGCGCAGCTTGCCCAGCGCGACTTCGCTCATGAAATGGTTGGAATGGGTCAAGAGGCCGTCCTGCGGCAGCAAGGTGAAGCTCTCGTCGGGCGCGCATTCGAAGTCGATCACCCAGCCGTTCTGGCTGACGATCATGTTGCTGGAGCAGGCCTTGGGCGTGGCGGCGATCAGCTGCATGGCGATGGCGACGTGCTGCTGGCAGAGCACCGCGCGCCGCACGCTGCTCAGCGGCACGCCGGACTGCGTGTAGTCGCGGTCGCTGCTGAGATAGTTGCCGGTCAGGCCGATGCCGGCCGAGTTGAAGCCGTGCCGCGCCAGGCCGCCGGCCTCCACCAGCGTCAGGAAGGTGATGCCGCTTTCCAGGGTGGCGCGCAGCACGATGGTGCTGTCGCAGGCGTCGGGTTCCCAGTCCCAGTTGTGGGCATGGATCAGCGTGCCTGTCGCGCTGCGCCCGGGCATGACCAGGGCGGCGGTGCATTCGCCCTCGGCAGGGTCCAGGTTGCCCATCTTGGCCAGCAGCCGCGCTTTGGCGATGACTTCGGTGCGGGCGTTGATCAGGGCTACGTCGTCGAAGGCGCAGCCCGCGCCTTGCGCGATGCCGCGCATTTCTTCGGTATGCGCGGGGTCGAACTTCTGGATCTGGTCTGCGAACTCCTTGATCAGGGCAGCCTGGGCGGCCATGGAAGTGCCGATCTTGTCGAGTTCGCCGCGATAGTGCCGCGCGCTGCGGGCAATGCGTTCGGGCACGGCGCGGCCGTACTGCACGCCGCGTTCAAAGGGGGCGCCGGAGATCGAGACTAGGGGAAACGGGGCGTATTTCATGGGAGCATCAAATGGGGGGGACGGATGTTCAGGAGGCGGCGTGGCCGGTCAGGTCCAGCAGCAGGGCATCGCCGTCGGCGTGCAGGTCCGCGCCCAGCGCGGCGGACGCGCGGATCAGCAGGTCGCGTTCTTGGGCCACGTCGGACGCGGGGAGGAATACGGTCTGGTTGGCGTCGTTGCGCTGCACGAAACGGAACTGCATGGCGGCGGGGCGCTTGTCGCGGATGTCGACGCGGACCGTCATGCCGGTCCACTCCGTATGCGCGTCCGCCTGGTGGGCGACCTGGAAGGAGAAATTGCCGCTGCCGTAAAGAATGGGCCTGCCGCGATGCAGTTCGATCGGCAGGATCATGTGGGGGCCATGTCCCAGCACGATGTCGGCGCCGGCCTCGACGGCCGCATGCGCGTACTCGCGCTGGTACTGCAGCACTTCGCGCCGGTAGCCCCAGTGCAGCGAGGCGATCACGACGTCCGCCTGTTCCCGCAGCGCCGCCACGTCGGCCCGGAATTGCGCGAGCGACTCCGGATCGGCCCAGGTCAGCACTTCGGGCGGCACGCCGGGGCGCGTGCGCGCCGCCTGCATTTCCAGCCGCGGCCGGTAGGCGGTATGGCCGCGGATGATGGCGACGCCGGCATGATGCGCGGTGGCTTCGTGGTTGTCCGGCCAGTACACGGCGGTGCGCTGCAGGAAGCCGTAGCGCACGCCGTCGCGTACCTCGATCAGCGGAGCGCGGGCGGCACTGGCGTTCGCACCGGCGCCCACGCTGGACAGGGAAGCGTTCCGCAAGGCCGCCAGCGAGGACAGCACCGCTTCATGGCCGATGTTGACATTGTTGGCGTTGCCCACCGCCTGCAGGCCGGCGTCGCGCAGGACCTGCGCGTGGCGGGGGGAGGTATAGAAGCCGCGCCGCTCCTGGGCGTGCTCGGGCAGGTCGTACAGGCAGCATTCCAGGTTGGCGAACACCAGGTCCGCTTGCCGCAGCGGCTGGCTGACGCGGTCGAACAGGCCGCTGGCGTCATCCACACCCTTGAGGTTGATGTCGCCCAGCAGATACAGGGTTTGATTCATGGTGGCGTTCCTAGTCGGCCTTTGAGACTTCCCAGAGCAGCGGCGCGCCGAAGATCGACGATTCGAAGCCCTGGACGTTCTTGCGGTATGCGCCCGTGCTCAAGGTATTGAACAAGGGGATGATGGGGACCTGCTCCAGCATCAGCCGGTGCAGTTGATCCAGCAAGGCCTGCCGTTCGGCGGGCGCCGTGGCGTTGGTGGCCTTTTCCAGCAGCGCGCGGGCAGCGGGGTCGTCCCACAGCTTGCGCGGCTGGGAACTCTTGTCGCCGGTGACGGCCTCGAAGTTCAGGGCGGGGTCCATGCGGCTGGAGTACGAGAACGACATCATCTGGTAATTGCCTTTCTGCCACTTGTCCTGCTGGGCGCCCCATTCGAGCACCTCGATGTCGGCGTTGATTCCGGCCTGCTGCAGCATTGCCTGTGTGATCACGGCCGCGTCGTAGTTCGGCAGATTGCGCTTGTTGGTCGAAATGACGATTTTCTCGCCCTTGTAGCCGGCCTTGGCGAGCAGCGCCTTGGCGCGCGCCAGGTCGTAGACGTAGCCCTGCTTTTCGGCTTCGCCATAGTAGGGCGAAGCCACGGGGACGAGCGAGTTGTTGGGCTCGGTCAGGCCGTAGGTCACGCCGGCCACCAGTTCCTTGTAGTTCAGCGCCGCGGCGATGGCCTGGCGCAGATAGGGATTGGACAGCAGCTTGTCGCGCGTCTGGATCGTCAGCGTGGAAGGCGCCAACTGGGGCGAGACATTGGTGCTGATGGCCTTGTTCTGCGCCAATTCAGCGACCTCGGAATACGGCACCTTGGACATCACGTCGATAGCCCCGCTGGCCAGGGCGGTCTTGGCCGTCGCCGGGTCGGAGATCACGACAAAGCGCACTTCGTCGACCAGCGGGCGCTTGGAACCCACATAGCCGTCGGGCTTGCCCGGCCGGTTGGCGTAGTTCTCGAAGCGCGTCAGGCTCACGTATTCGCGACGGCGCCACTCCGCGAAGCGGAACGGGCCGGTGCCGATGGGCTTGTCCCAGGTGCCGTCGGGCTTGACGGAGTCGCGATGGGTGATGGCCGTCATGCCGCAATCGCTGCGCGCCAGCGAATCGAGAAACAGCGGCGCGGCCCGGTCCAGCTTGAACACGACGGTGGCGGGATCGGTGGCGGCGGCGCTTTCCACTTTCAGGCCGATGCGACCATCGAAGTCGGTCAGGCAGCGCCAGCCCGTCTTGGGATCCATGTAGCGGTTCCAGCTCCAGACCACGTCGTCCGCGGTCAGGGGCGCGCCGTTGTGGAAGGTCACGCCCTGGCGCAGGTGGAAGGTGTAGGTCTTGCCGTCTTCGGATACGTCGATCTTCTCGGCCAGCAAGGGGGCGGGTTGGCCCTTCGCGTTGTAGCCGACCAGTCCTTCAACCACGTGCAGGATCACCCCATCGGTATTGGCGTCGCGGTTGACGCCCGGATCGCTGCTGCGGATGTCCGCGTCCTGATGGGCGCGCAGCACGGTGGCGCTCAGGGCCGGCGCGGCGGCCGTCAGGAGGGCGGCCAGGGCGGTGTACGCATACAGAGGTCGTTTCATGATGGGTCCTTGTTGTGAGCGGTTTGCAGCCGGAAGACGTTCAGAAGGAAGGGGAGGATCCGCGTTCCACCGTATAGCGGGCGTAGGTGGCGCCCTGCCAGGGCATGCGCGCGACCTCCAGCACGCCAGCCGCGGGTTCCATGATCAGCGTCGCGGTGGTGCAGGATGCATAGCCCTGGGCGCTGACGCGCCCCGGCCGGCAGACGGAAAAGGGAGTGGCGTGGGTATCGGCGAAGGCGGCCTTCAGGTCCTGCACGCCGAGCTTGTTGCCCGCGGCGGACAGGCGCTGGCGCACGCGCTGGTCGCGGTAGAGGCTTTCCGGCGAGCTGGCGATGCCCGTCTCTTTCAGCTTGCCCAGCGCCACTGGGCTGGTCCAATGGTTGGCGTGGACCAGCAGGCCGTCCTCGGGATAGACCAGGAAGGTCTCGTCGGGCGCGCATTCCAGGCTCAGTGCCAGGCCCAGTTGCGTGCCCAGGATCAGGTTGCACGAACACGCTTTAGGCGTGCCGGTGACGATCTGCAGGGCCAGCGCGTAGTGCTCTTGTTCCAGGGCCTTGCGGCGCACCAGCGGCAGGGGTACGCCGTCCTGCTGGTAGTCGCGGCTGGAGGACATGCCGTTGCCGTTCAGGGTCAACCCGGCCGAGTTCATGCCATAGCGCGCCAGGCCGCCGGCTTCAACGAAGGTAAGCACGTCGGGGCCGTCGTCGCGCAGCACGCGCAGGATGATGATGGTGTCGGCGCAGTCCTGGCGGTTGTCCCAGTTCTGGCCTTGCAGGAAGCTGCCGTTGGCGCTGCGGGCAGGCAGGATGGCAGCGCCGGTGCATTCGTCGCTTGCCACCGCGGCAGAACCGGCAAGCTGCGCGCGCCGGGCCTGGGCCACGATCTCGGTGCGGGCGTTGATCATCAGCACGTCTTCGAAGGAAACGCCGGCGCCCTCGGCGATGCCGCGCATCTCGTCCAGGTAGGCAGGCTCGAAATCCTCGACGGCGCGCGAGAAGTTCGCGATGAGCCGGCGCAGGTCCGCGGGCGAGTACCGCAGCTCTTGCAGCGCACGGGCGTAGATCCCGGCGCTGCGCCGCACGCGCGCGGCGGCCAGGCGTCCGTGCTGCAGTCCGCGCTGGTAAGGCGTGCCGGCCACCTCGACCAGCGGAAAGTAGGCTTGCGCTTCCATGTCTGTTCCTATGCCTGCGGGGCTGCGGGCGTCATTGGTCGAACCGCCATTTCAGGCGTACGCCGCCGCTGTCGTTGGCCTCCAGGGCCGGAATGGCCGACAGCAGCTTGCGCGTGTAGGGATGCTGGGGCGCGTCGAAGATCTGGTCGCGCAGGCCCTGTTCGACGATCTGGCCGTCCTGCATCACGACCACGCGGTCTGCCACCTGCTCGACCACGCCCAGGTCGTGGCTGATGAACAGACAGGAAAAGCCGTGGCGTTGCTGCAACTCGGCAAACAGCTTGAGCACCTGCGCACGCACGGTCACGTCCAGTGCCGAAACCGGCTCGTCCGCGATCACGAAGGCGGGGCGCCGTACGATGGCGCGGGCTATCGCCACGCGCTGGCGCTGGCCGCCGGACAATTCATGCGGGTAGCGCCTGGCGTACTCCGGGCCCAGCCCGACCTCGGTCAGCACGGTCTGGACGCGTTCGGCCTTCTGCGCCGCCGTCATGCCGTCGACCTGGCGCAAGCCTTCGGCCGTGAGCTCGCCGACCGTCATGCGCGGATTCAAGGAGGAATAGGGATCCTGGAACACCATCTGGCAGTTCAGGCGGTAGTCGTTCCAGGCGGCGCCCGTCTGCGCAATGGGCTTGCCGCGGAAGTAGATGCCGCCGTCCGTGGGGGCCAGCAGCCCCGCGATGGCCCGGCCCAGCGTGGTCTTGCCGGAACCCGATCCGCCCACCACCGCCACCACCTCGCGCGGCCGGATCTGCAGGTCGATGCCGTGCAGGGCGCGCTTGGCCTGGGTGCGGCCGAACAGCCGCTGGCGGCCGGCGTAGTCCACCAGCAGCTGGCGCACGTCGACGATGGGCGCCTCGGTCGGAACGGGACGGGCGGGGCCGCGCATGGGCATGGCCGCCAGCAATTGCCGCGTGTACGGATGCGCGGGACGGTCCAGGATCTGCTGGGTGGTGCCTGTTTCCACGATCTCGCCGTGGCGCATCACGATCATGCGCTCGGTGTACTTGGCGACCATGGGCAGGTCGTGGCTGATCATCAGCACGGCCGTATTGCGGGCGCGGGTCAGCTCCAGCATCAGTTCCAGCACGTCGCGCTGCACCACGGCGTCCAATGCCGTGGTGGGTTCGTCGGCCACCAGCAGGGCGGGTTCCAGCAGCATGACGGCGGCCAGCATCATGCGCTGGCGCATGCCGCCGGAGAATTCATGGGGCCAGGCGTCCAGCGCAGCCGCGGGGTCGCGCAGGCCGACGCGCGCCAGCATCTCCAGTATCCGCTGCTTGCGGGCGGCGGCGGACAGGTCCTTGCGGTGCAGCGCCAGCCCTTCGTCGAGCTGGCGGCCGATCTTCATGGAAGGATTGAGCGAGGTCATCGGCTCCTGGAAGACCATGCCGATGCGCGCTCCGCGCAGCTTGCGCAGGGTGGCGGGGCGGGCGTCGGTCAGCGACTTGCCTTCGAACGTGATCGAGCCCGCCGCGCGCACCAGCGGCGGCGGCGTCAGGCCCAGCAAGGCGCGCGCTGCCTGGGTCTTGCCGCTGCCCGATTCGCCGACGATGCCGACCAGTTCCCCGGGCTTGATGGAGAAGCTGACCCGCTTGACGATTTCCCGGCCGCCCGCGCCCACGGTCAGCGTCAGGCCGTTCACCTCTGCCAGCGTCGCGCCGGCGTCCATATGCTTGGTCGTCATGTCATTCACCCGTACGCATGCGCGGATCCAGGCGGTCGCGCACGGCGTCGCCCAGCAGGTTGATGCCCAGCAGCGTGAGCGAAATGCAGATGCCGGGGAAGATGCTGAGATACGTCGCCTGCGCCATGAACGGACGGGCCGAGGCCAGCATGTTGCCCCAGGTCGGCGCGGGAGGCGGCACGCCCAGCCCCAGGAAGGACAGGGCGCTTTCGGCCAGGATGACCCAGCCGAACATGGAAGTCGCCAGAACCGTCAGCGGCGCGACGCAGTTGGGCAGCACGTGGCGGAACATTGTGTAGAGCTCGGAATTGCCCAGCACGCGCGAGGATTCGATGAACTCCTTCTCGCGCAGCGACAGCACCGTGCCGCGCACGATCCGCGTCACCGAAGGCGTATAGGCCAGCCCCAGCGCCAGGATGATGCCGTACTTGTTGGCGCCTACCACCGCCAGCAGGCCCAGCGCCAGCAGCAGGCCGGGAAAGGCCAGCAGGGCGTTGTTGAAGGCCATGATGATGCGGTCGGTCCAGCCGCGCACGAAGCCGGTCAGCACGCCGATGGCGGTGCCCAGCACGATGGAGAACGAAACGGTCAAGAGGCTGATCCAGACGCTGGTCGAGGCGCCCACCATCAGGCGGCTGAGCACGTCGCGGCCGAATTCATCGGTGCCCAGCCAGAACTGGGCGCCTGGCGGCTTGAGCCGGGACGCGAAGCTGATGCCCAGCGGGTCGCGCGGGGTCCAGACGGCGCCGATGAGGGCGGCGCCCACGACGATGGCGATGATGACCCCGCCGATGGCCGCATTGGCGGGCAGGCGGCGGCGCCGCGGTTTCACGGGATTGATGGCTGTAGTCAGTTGCATGGCGGTTTACTCCGCTCCAACGCGGGGATCGAAGGCGGGATAGAGCAGGTCGACGAACAGGTTGACCAGCACGTAGATGACCGCGACGAACAGCAGGCAACCCTGGATCACCGGGTAGTCGCGGGCGAAGATGGAATCGACCAGCAGGCGGCCCAGGCCGGGTATGGTGAACACGGTCTCGACCACCGCGATGCCGCCCAGCAGATTGCCGAGCACCAGGCCGATCAGGGTCCAGGTGGGGCCGAAGGAATTCTTGAATACGTGATGGGTCAGTACCGCGCGCTCGCTCAGGCCCTTGGCGCGGGCATGGGTTACGTAATCCAGGCGCAGGACCTCCAGGGCGCTGGCGCGCGCCATGCGCATCAGCACGCCGATCTCGTGCAGGAACAGCGTCAGGATGGGCATGGCCAGGTACAGCAGGCCGGCGACCGCGTCCTCCGACACCGACACGTAGCCCACGACCGGCAGCCATTCCAGCTTCAGTCCCAGCAGCAGCAACAGCAGCAGGCCCAGCCAGAAGGTGGGGATGGAAACCAGCAGCGTGGCCATGCCGACCAGCGCGATATCGGTGGCACGATTCTGGCGCCAGGCGGCGATGATGCCGGCCGGCACCGCGACCAGGGCGGCGGCCGCCACGGCGGCCAGCACGATGGGGGCGCTGACCAGGAAGCGGTCCCAGACCAGGGACAGCACGGCCTGGCCGGTGGTAATGGATTTCCCCAGGTCGCCCTGCAGCAGGTCGCCGAACCACAAGGCGAATTGCGCGGGCCAGGACAGGTCCAGGCCCATGCGCTGGCGCAGTTCTTCCAGGCTGGCGGGGTCGGCAAGGTCGCCCAGCAGCAGTTGGGCCGGATCGCCCGGGATCATGCGGATCAGCACGAAAACGGCGACGGACACGATCAGCAGTGTCGGTATGGCCATTCCGATGCGCGAGAGTGCGAAGCGAAGCATAGGGGGCTCGTAGCTCACGTCCCGGCGCCTGCCGCGGCAGCGCGATGGTGACGATACGGTTGACGGGGCCGCTATGCCGGCTCGGCTGCGGGACGACGTAACTTTGACGGCCTGTCATAAAGAAGTAAAACTAAAATTACTTTGTGATATATAAAGTTCTTCTTACCGATATGGCGCCCATCCGATGAGCTCGATCCGTTTCTTCCGCACCTTTGTCGCCGTGGCGCGCAGCGGCTCGTTCGCCGCCGCGTCGGAGCGGGTGTCGCTGACGCCGGCCGCGGTCAGCTTGCAGATGCGGACCCTGGAAGACGACCTGGGCGTCACCCTGTTCGACCGCAGCGGCAAGATCGTATCCTTGAGCGAAGGCGGACACCGGCTGCTGCCCCGCGCCGAACAGCTGCTGGCGCTGTACGACGACCTGCGTGACGGCCCGGCCGGCGACGAGCTGGTGGGTTCCATCGACGTGGGGTCGGTGGGCACATCCATGGCGTTTCTGGCGCGCGCCGTGCTGACCTTGCGGGACTCGCATCCCAAGCTCAACGTGCAGCCCGTGATCAGTTTTTCCGGCGACCTGTCGCTGCGCGTGCGGGCAGGGGAGCTGGACGCCGCGCTGGCTGTCAAGAACGCCCACAAACTGCCTTCCGGCACGCAATGGACGCCGCTTTACACCGAGCCGTTCGTGTTCATCGCCAACCGCCAGGCGGCGGGCAAGGCGGACGTGGCCAGCCTGATGGCACGACGGCTTTTCCTGCGGCCTTCGCGCGACACGCATACGGGGGCGCTGATCGACGCCTTCATACGCAGGAATCATCTGAAGTTCGGCGAGTACCTGGAAATCAATTCGCTGCGGACCATGGTTGAACTGGTACACCAGGATGTCGGCGTGACCATTGTTCCGCTGACGCGCGCGGCGCATTGGGAGGAAGATCCGCGGCTGCGCGTGGCTTACTTCGATGATCCCTCCGCGCAGCGCACCGTCGGGCTGTTCGAGAACGAGGCGCGCAGCCATCTGACCAGCGCCCTCAGGCGCGTTCTGCTCGCCACGATCGAGCAGGATGCCCAGGTCAGGCGGTGATCCCCATTACAATGCGGTATTCATCACCTCACCAGGAGTCATTCGCCATGCGCCACTGATGCCGCCGTCTACGCGACGGCCAGTCTCCACCCACCCCCAAAGAGCAGGGGGAGTTCTTGGCATCCTTGGAATTGCACATGACGAATCCCTATATCGCGCTGGAAGGCGTGTCTTATGTTCTGCCGGACGGCAGAACGCTATTCTCCGGTCTCGACGAACAGTTCGACCTGCGGCCTACCGGGCTGGTGGGCTGCAATGGCGTGGGTAAGAGCGTGCTGGCACGCATTCTTGCCGGGCAGCTGCCGCCGGTCCACGGCCGCTGCCTGCGCTCGGGCAGCGTGCATTACCTGGCCCAGCAGGCGGCGCCCGGCGTGGCGGAAACCGTGGGCGGCCTGGCGGGCATGCAGGCCACGCTGGCTGCGCTGGAGCGCATCGAAGCGGGCAGCGCCGCCGCCGAGGACTTCGACATCGTGGGCGAGCGCTGGGGGGCGCGCCTCGCGTTGCAGCAGGAGCTGGAACGCTGCGGCCTGGGCCATCTGGATGCGGCGACGCCGGCCGCCGCGCTCAGCGGCGGCGAGGCCATGCGTGTCGCCTTGATCGGCGCGTTGCTGTCGGACGCCGACTTCCTGATCCTGGACGAACCCACCAACCATCTGGACAGGCCGAACCGGCAGGCCCTGGCCGAGCAGCTGCAACGCTGGCCGCGCGGTTTGCTGGTGATCAGCCACGACCGGCAATTGCTGGAGGCGATGCAGCGCATCGTGGAATTGTCGACGCTAGGACTGCGCGGGTATGGGGGCGGCTACAGCTTTTACGCGCAGCGCAAGGAAGAGGAACGGAGCAATGCGCTGTCGCTGCTGGAGCAGCGCAAGCATGAGCGCCAACGCGAGGAACAGGCCCTGCGCGAACAGCACGAACGCCAGGAACGCCGCCAGGCGCGCGGCAACCGTCAGGCACGCGACGCAAATCAGGCCAAGATCCTGCTGGGCCGGCAGAAGGCGCGCAGTGAAACTTCCGCGGGCAAGCTGCGCCACCAGCATGCGGCGGCCAGCGAGCGGCTTGCCTTGCGCGTGCGCGAGGCGGCCGCGCAGGTCGACGACCAGGACGCCATCGTGCTGCATGCGCCGCCCGCCGCGATGCCGGCGCAGCGGCGCGTCGCCGAACTGGATGCAGTGGAGCTGCCGTTTGTTCCGGCCGCCACGCGCCGCATCGACCTTACGCTGGGCGGGCAGCAACGGGTGGGCGTGGTCGGTCCGAATGGTTGCGGCAAGTCGACCTTGCTCAAGGTGCTGGCGGGACAGCTGCAGGCACCGGGCGGAACCTGCCGGGTCGCGGCAAAGGCCGTGTATCTGGACCAGGGATTGGCCATGCTGGCGCCGCAGCGGCCGGTGCTGGAGCAGTTGCAGGCGGCCAATCGCAGCGCGACGCAAGCCGACTTGCGCACGCGCCTGGCCCAACTGGGGCTGGACGCGCGCAAGATCGCGGCGCCCAGCGGCGAGCTCAGCGGGGGAGAGCGCCTGAAGGCCGCGCTGGCCTGCGCGCTGTACGCCGACCCGCCCGCGCAATTGCTGTTGCTGGATGAACCCAGCAATCACCTGGATCTGCCTTCGATGCAGGCATTGGAGGCGATGCTGCGCGCCTACCGGGGCGCCTTGGTCGTGGTGTCCCATGACGACGCGTTCATGGAGCGTCTGGACCTGACGCACCGGCTGGTTGCGGGCAGGGAAGGCTGGCGCCTGGAAACTATCTGATCGACAGTTCCAGGATGTCGTCGCCGGCCTCGTCGCGCTCCCCGGTGGGCGTCCACCCCAAGTGGCGGTAGAAGCCATGGGAGCGCACGGCGGGATCGCTGGCGCATGCCAGGAACAGGCGTTCGTGTCCCAGGCTGGCCAGATGGCGGACCACCAGTTGCAGCAGCGTCTTGCCCGCGCCTTGGTTCTCGCTTTCGGGCAGCAGCGCCAGCACCACGATTTCGCCGGTCTCGCGGTCGCCGAAGCAGTAGCCTGTCACCCGGCCGTGCGCGCAGGCGACGAAGCCGGGCAGGTCGCCTGAGCGCACGCCAGCGGCCCAGCTGTCCTCGGTGATGCCCAATGCGTGCAGTTCCTCCACGGAAAATGCGTTCTCTCTCGTCTGGCCGCGGATCGTCAGGCAGGCGGGGACGTCGTCGGCGGTAGCGGGGCGGAATGTCAATGTGCTCATATCCGTATATTGACACCCTGTGCGCAATCGTGGCGAGCGGTAACACTCCGCGCGTCCGGGCGGCATTAACATCGTTCGCTTCAATCCGCGCACTGCAGGGTGTAGGCATGCTCGAGTCCGTACTCGCGCCATGGGCGCTCACCGGCCGGCTGTGGCTGCGGTTCTGGCCGCAATTGATGGCGCTGGTGCTGGCAGGCACGCTGGCCCGCGATGTGCTGCTGTGGGTGGCGGCGCAGACCGGCTTCGCCAACCATCTGGCCGGCCTGGCCGTGCTTACGCTGGTGGCCCTGGCTCAGCTGGTCACCACTGTCGCCATGTTCCTGGTGCTGCTACCGGGTCTGCCAGCCTTGCAAAGCGCACAGGAAGCGGCGCGCGCCGGACAGGCGGAGGCCGGCGGCAGCAACGGACGTCTGGGGCGGGCGCTGACCGTGGCCTTGTTGCCGTTCTTCGCCTACTACGCCGCCTGGGGTTTCCTGGGCGACATCGTGCGGCAATACTCGCGTCTTGCTTATGGGCTGGATCCGCTGGGCGAGCACGGCAATGTGCTGGACGCGCTGGATTCCCGCTGGCTGCTGGTGTCGGTGGCGATTTCCTGGCTGGTGCGCAAGGCGGCGGTGACGGCGCGCGACCGCACGGGCAAGGGTCGCTGGCAATGGCTGGTGGTGCTGTGCGAAACCAACTGGGTGCTGATCGGCTTGTACGTCATCAGCCGCTGGAAGGACCAGGCGTGGCAGTGGCTGGCCGACCGGCGCGGCCTGGAGGCGTTGTTGCAGTCCCTGATGAACATGCTGACGCCCGTCACGAATGCCTGGGCGGCGGGCATGACGCCCGTGGAGGCGCAGGGGCGCGGCCTGGGCGCCGCGCTGCTCAGCCTGTTCTTCTATGCCTTGTTGCCGGTGATATGGCTGGTGATGGCCGCACTGGTCTATGGCTATGACGTGCGCGACGATGCCGATCTCAGGCGCTATGAACGGCTGCAACGGCTGGGCGATCGCTACCGCGCCGTGCCGCGTTTTCTGCGCGATTTCGTCGAGCATTTCGTGGCCGGCTACCGCAAGCGGTATCTGCCGCTGGCCAGCGGCGTGCGGCTGGCCTTTCACAGCAGCGCGCTGCTGCTGGTTACGCTCATCGTGGGCTACCGCCTGATCGACTGGGGCGCCGCGTGGCTGTGGTACGGCGCGGCGCGCCTGATCGGTCCGCACGACCTGGATACCTGGCAGGTGCTGGCGCATGGCGTTTCGCTGCTGTTCGGCAGCCCCTTCCGCGATTCTTCCACGGGTCTGCTGATCGAACCCGTGCGCATCTGCTTTCTTGCGGCCGTGCTGGAATGCGCTTACGCACCCTGGAAGATGCGCAGCGCGGCGCCCGCGCCAGTAGCGTGAGTCAGCCGGCAGGCTCCGGCGGCGCGAAGCGCAGGTAGGCAGGCCGTTCGGCGTCCATGGACACGGTGATAGACCAGGGCGCGGCTGCGTCGGCGGGCACCATGAAGGCTTCCATGATTTCGACGCTGGCGCCGGGTGCGGCGCCGCTGTGGGCCGCGGCCACGCAACCGCGTGCGGTGCCGCGCGGCAGGCGCAGCGCCGGGGCGATGGCGGGCAGCCAGGTGCGTCCCTGCGCGTCGTGCAGCGCAATACGGCAGCCGCGCCAGCGCGTGGGCAGATCGGCGGATTGCACCTGCACGGAGAAAGCAGCCAGCGCGGCGCGCGAGCCGGGCTGCCAACCCCTGCCGGCAGGTGGTTCCAGTACCGCGAATTGCCGCAGCTGCCATTGCGCGCCGCCCAGCGGCGCCTGCGCGCCCGCCGCGATTTCGCGCGGCTGCAATTCACGGCCTGCGAGCCAGCGGGCCACGCTGTCGCGACCGCTCCAGTACAGCGTCAGCGCGAGCAGCACAGGAAGCAGCCACAG
Organism: Achromobacter sp. ACM04; assembly: GCF_014851465.1. Taxonomy (NCBI): domain Bacteria; kingdom Pseudomonadati; phylum Pseudomonadota; class Betaproteobacteria; order Burkholderiales; family Alcaligenaceae; genus Achromobacter; species Achromobacter sp. ACM04. The sequence continues at coordinate 1,572,183 of NZ_JACUZS010000001.1, read as the reverse complement.
GCTGCGGCGGCGCCAGCGGCGTTCGCTCGCGGCCGCATCGTTCATGGGGCGGCCTCCTGTTCCAGATCATGGTTGGCGGCGGCGATGGGCCGGCCGGAGGCGTCCAGCGGGACGTCGTCCAGCGTAATGCGCACCTGCGAATCCAGGCGCGGGTCATAGCGCGCGGACAGCAGCAGCGTGGCGCCGCGCGCCTGATCCGGCCGGATCTCGAACACCAGCCGCACGGTGCGCGGCAGGCCGGGTTCCAAGGCGTGGGGCGGCTGGTTGCGCGCGAGGGCAAGGCGGTCCGTGTGGCGGTAGGCCAGGCCGCCGGGTCCGAGCCAGGCGGCTTCGCCGACCGTGGCCGACGTGTCCCGTGCCGCCAAGCGCAGCCAGACGATGGCCCAGACGCCGCCCGTCGTGCGCGTCTGCGTGGCGCTCAGGCTCTTGTAGTTCAGCTGCTGCGCGAACTGCACGCGCTCCACAGTGACGTCGAACAGCCTGGCGCTCACCGTCTGTCCCATGGCGCCGCTTGCCGTGATGGGGCCGGTCAGCGCCATGTAGCGGGGCGTGGTGCGCTGCATGGCGTACAGGGCCAGCGCGGCGGCCAGCACCAGCAGCAGCGTGCCCAGCCGCGCGCTCATGGGGCCGACTCCGGCGCGCCGTCCGGGGCTATCGGCAACTCGATCCGGCCCACGTTCGCGGGATTGAACCAGCCCGGCGCGCCATACAGGTTGTCGACGGGCTTGTAGATCTTGCTCTGCACCGCGAGCGCGGTGCGCATGGGAACCGCGGCCGCGGGGGGCAGCATCCAGACGAAGGCCATGCGCTCGGGCAGGCCGGGCTGCAGATAAGGCATTTGCTGGGAGTCGCGCAGGCCGACCACCATGGGCTTGCCGGCAGCCGAACCCAACGGCGCATTCCAGCGCAGCAGTCCGAGATAGTCGGCGCTCGATTCGGCGGTGCGGTTGGTGAGGTCGGCCTCGACCACCAGCGCCGTGGCGCCGGGCTTGAGCGGCACGCCATAGACCTTGGGCGTGGAGGCGGTCCAGGCCCGGCGCGGCACCACCTGCCACTGGCCGGTCTGGATCGAGATATCGGCGCCATACACGGGTTCGGACGCACGGTTGAGCTTGCCGTAGGCGCCGTAAATCGCCACGCTGGCCGCGGCGACCAGAGAGCCTATGCCTGCCAGGCTGGCTGCGACACGGGCTCTGAGCGAGTGCAGTACGCGCATCCGGACTCCAGGCGCGCAGGCCGCGCGCATCGGGAATCCCAGATCGTAGGCGTGTCGCTCCTGGCGGGTTTTGTCCTTATGTTTCCATGCATGTCGGGGGCGGCAATGCTGCGTGCGCCGGCCAAGTTTTGAAACAATTCGCCGGGCGCGTTGCGCAGTCCCGGGCGCTTCAGAACAGGTTCAGCGCCCGCGCCACCCACCAGCCCAGGCCGATCGCGACGCCGATCAGCAGCGTCCTGCGCAGGCCGCCGCCCTTGGCCGGCACGGCGCCCGGAGGGAGGCCCGCGTTCGGGTCCGATTGGACGGCTGCCGTCGGGGCGCGGGTCGGCGTCGGCTCATCGGTCTCGATCACGAACTCCGGCTTCGCGCCCTGCGGCTTCAATCCCGGCGCGAGATTTTCCACGTCCACGCCGGCATTGCGCAGCATGTCCCACAGGCCGCCATCGCCCTGGCCGGCGCGCAATGCCTCGATGCGTTCGCGTTCGGCGCGCGGCACTTCGTCCAGGCTGTCGTATTTGCGGCCATTGACCGTGACCGCGCCATTCTTGATCTCGACCTTGAAGGACTCGCCGTTTTCGATGCCGGCATAGCTCCAGGTCTCGTTGACCGTGGCGCCGTCCATTCCGCCGTCCAGCAGATCTTCGATGTTGGCGCGCTGTTCAGGCGTGAGGTCCTTCGCGGCGCTCCAGCTGCGCGTCGTCGTGGTGCTGCGCCAGGTCTTGGTTTCTTTGTTCATTGCTCGTCCATAGGTGTGCGGATCGCGTCCAGGGCCGCCGGCCTAGTCATTAATGCAGAAGGTGTTTTCATGTCAAGGAAATCAGCAGGGCCCGCAGCTTGCCGGGCTGCCGCCGTGCGTTGATATATCAGATATCCCTGACGATAATTCTTCCACTGTTGCCAGCAAGGAATCGTGATGCAGAAGCCTTACCCCGCCACGGCGGCTGATCGGATACGGCAGACGCTGGAGGATCAGATCGTCAATGCCGAGCTGCCGCCGGGCCTGGCGCTGGACGAGGCGTTGCTGGCGCAGCGTTGCGGCGTTTCGCGCACGCCGGTGCGTGACGCCTTGCTGCAACTCTCGGCCCAGGGCTTTGTGCACATCAAGCCCCGTGTCGGCATATTCGTGGCCGCGCTCGAACCCGACGAATTGGCCAATATGTTCGAAACCCTGGCCTACCTGGAAGGACTGTGCGCGGGGCTGGCCAGCCAGCGCATCACCCGGGCCGGGCGCGGTGAACTGCTGGCAGCCCACCGCGACGCCGAGCCGGCTCGGGCCGCAAGCCGTCCTGGCGGCTACGCGGCGGCGAACCTCCAGTTCCACGACGTCCTCTATCGCGCCAGCGGCAACAGCTACCTGATCCAGCAGATCATGGCGATACGCAAGCGCACGCACCCGTACCGCTTGCGGCATTTCGATCAGCCGGGTCGCCTGGCTTGTTCATGGCGGGAACACGCCAGCGTGCTGGAGGCGGTGCTGGACGGCGACGAGCGTGCCGCCTCGCAGGCCGCCACCCGCCACATCGTCGAGGGCGGGCAGCAGTTCCGCGAATTCGCCGAACGCTTTCCGCAGGGCCTTTACGCGGCGGTAGGCAGCATGCGCGCGGAGCAGCAGGCTGCGCCCGCCGCGGCCACGCTTGCCTGGCTGTATGGTCCGCGCACCGCGGCCAGGCATACCAAGCCGGTCAACTGAACCTTGTCCACCGCGTTTACCGGCGCCGGCCGGGGCGTGATGCTGTCCGGCGCTATTGCGCCATCGATCAAAAACAGAAGCAGGAGGTTCGCCGTGTTGCATCGATTTGCAGGCCTTGCGGCCGCCGTGTTCATCGCCGCCGCCAGTCCGGCTGTCCAGGCGCAGACCACGCCGGTCAAGATCGTGGTCGGGTTTTCGCCCGGCGGCGGCGTCGATACGCTGGCGCGGCTGCTGGCCCAGGGGCTGGCGCAGGCGATCGAGCGGCCGGTGGTGGTTGAGAACAGGGCGGGGGCGGGAGGCACCATCGCCGCCGACGTGGTGGCGCGGGCCGAATTCGACGGCGCGACCCTGCTGCTGGCGGATACGTCGCTGCTGCTCGCGCCGCACATCTATCCGAAGGTCAATTACCGGATGGGCACGAGCTTCACGCCGGTTGCAATGGTGGGCGACGCCGGGCTGGCCTTGGCCGTGCCTGCGGCCAGCCCGGCGCGGACGCTGCCGGATCTGCTGGCCATGGCGCGCAAGGAAGCGGGCCACTACACCTACGCCTCGGTGGGCGTGGGGTCCATGCACCATCTGGGTGGCGAATTGATCAAGTCCATGGCCGACGTGGACCTGGTGCATGTTCCATACAAGGGCGGCAGCCCGGCCACGCAGGCGGTCGCATCGGATCAGGTGTCGTCCGCCATTTCCAGCCTGCCGGCAGTGATTCCGCAGGCGAGCGCAGGGCGTATACGCATCCTGGCGGTGCTGGGCGCCGAGCGGTTCCCCGGCTTGCCGGATGTGCCGACGGTGGCGGAGACGCTGCCGGGCTTTGACGCGACCCCCGCGATCTTCCTGCTGGCGCCGGCCAAGACGCCGGCTGCCGCGCTGGAAAAGATCACGCAGGCGTTGCCGCAGGTATTGGCCCAGCCCAAGCTGCGCGAGGCGTTCATCGCGCAGGGCTCGCTGGTGCGCTACCAGCCTGCCGCCGCACTTGCCGCATGGCTGCCGGTGCAGGAGCAACGCTGGGTCGACCTGATCTCGCGCGCCAAGCTGACCTTCGCCCCTTGAGATTTTCGGTATCCACAGCAGGAGAACTTTTCATGCAGCAATCAAGCACCCCCACCATCGGCATGATCGTGCCGCCCGCCGCGGGCCTAGTGCCGGCGGACGGGGCGCGGCTCTATCCCGATCTGCCCTTTATCGCCAGCGGACTGGGGTTGGGCTCTGTCACGCCGCAAGGCTATGACGCCGTGATCGAATCGGTGGTGGACCATGCGCGCCGCCTGCGGGAACAGGGCGCCGCGGTGGTGTCGCTGATGGGCACCTCGCTCAGCTTCTACCGGGGCGCGGCCTTCAATGCCGCGTTGACCGAGGCGATGCGCGAAGCCACCGGACTGCCGTGCACGACCATGAGCACGGCGGTCCTGAACGGATTGCGCGCCCTGGGCGTGCAGCGCGTCGCGCTGGCGACGGCCTATATCGACGATGTGAACGAGCGCCTGGCGGCATTTCTGGCCGAGGAAGGACTGGTTCCCGCCGGTTGCCGCAGCCTCGGCATCACGGGCGTCGAAGCCATGGGGCGCGTGGATACGGACACGCTGGTCGACCTGTGCGTGCGCGCATTCGAGGCGGCGCCCGATAGCGACGGCATCCTGCTGTCTTGCGGCGGCCTGTTGACGCTGGACGCCATACCCGAAGTCGAGCGCCGTCTGGGCGTGCCGGCGGTGTCGAGTTCGCCTGCAGGGTTCTGGGACGCAGTGCGGCTTGCGGGGGGAGGGGGCAAGGCCAGACCCGGATACGGCCGCCTGTTCGACGAGTCCTGACCATAGCGCCTCGTCCGCGGCAAAGCCGCAAGCGCGCGCCAGCCGCGCACCGCAGTGCCATGAAACCCGCGCAAGCGGGTTTCTTACTTTGTCCTTAATGCAAAACTTATTTTCATGTCAAGAAAATCGATCTGATATGGTCATCTGAGCGTATCAGATGGCCTAAAAAGCGCATAATGTGCGCACCCTTTCCCAAGCTCCATGTCGTGGGGATCGGGTCGATTTTCTGCAAGCGAAGAGCGTGTTGTCACTAGCTCGGCGGTTCGTGTTCCCAGGTTCATGTTCGGTAGCTAGGACAACTTGGAGTATTCACGGAGATGTCTATGACAGAAGACGCAAAGCCGCGCAGGCGGTTCCTGCAGGCGTTGGCCATTGTGCCGGCGTCGACGCTGGCGGTGGGCGCAATGACCACCGGCTGTACCAACGAGCCGGATAGCGCCGCAGCGCGCGCGGCCAAGCCCTACGAACCCACCTATTTCACCAAGGCCGAATGGGCCTTCATCGTGGCCGCGGTGGATCATCTGATTCCCGCAGACCAGTACGGTCCCGGCGCCATCGAGGCCGGCGTGCCGGAGTTCATCGACCGCCAGATGGAAACCCCGTTCGGCCACGGCAAGCTCTGGTACATGCAAGGTCCGTTCCACACCGACCAGGTGCCGGAACTGGGCTACCAGCTGAACCAGAATCCCCGCGAGGTCTATCGCCACGGCATCGAGGCCTGTGACGCCTGGTGCGTGAAGACGCACGGCAAGGCCTACGCCGAACTGGACAAGCCGCTGCAGGAGCAGATCCTGAAGGACCTGCAGGGCGGCAAGATCAAGTTCGAAACCGTGCCTGCCACGACGTTCTTCAGCTTCCTGCTTTCCAACACCAAGGAAGGCTTCTTCGCCGATCCGATGTATGGCGGCAACAAGAACATGGTGGGTTGGAAGATGGTGGGTTTCCCGGGCGCGCGCGCGGACTTCATGGACTGGGCCGACCAGCCCAACGCGAAGTATCCCTACGGCCCCGTGTCGATCTCTGGGGAGAAGGGTTAAGCCATGGCGATCAAGAAAGACAAAGTCGATGCGGTGCTGGTCGGGTTCGGCTGGACCGGGGCGATCCTCGGCCAGGAGCTGACCGAGGCCGGGTTGCATGTACTGGCGCTGGAGCGCGGCGCGATGCAGGACACGCCCAAGGACGCCGAGTATCCCAAGGTTGCGGATGAGCTGGCGTACTCCGTGCGCGGCAAGCTGTTCCAGGACCTGTCCAAGGAAACCGTGACCATCCGCCATGGCGTGGACGACGTGGCCGTGCCGTACCGCCAGAACGGCTCATTCCTGCTGGGCACGGGCGTGGGCGGCGCGGGCTTCCACTGGAATGGCATGCACTACCGTGTGCTGCCCGAAGAACTGGAGCTGCGCACCCGGTATGAAACGCGCTACGGCAAGAACTTCATTCCTGAAGGCATGACCATCCAGGATTTCGGCGTGACCTACGATGAGCTGGAGCCGTACTTCACGAAGTTCGAGTACGTATGCGGCACCTCCGGCAAGGCCGGCAACCTGAACGGCCAGATCGTCGAAGGCGGCAATCCGCTGGAAGGCAAGCGCAGCAAGGAATTTCCGCTGCCGCCCCTGACCACCACCTACGGCGCCCAGTTGTTCGACAAGGCGGCGCGCGAGGTCGGTTTCCATCCGTATCCGGCGCCTGCGGCCAATGCTTCGGGTCCGTACACCAACCCTTATGGCGTGCGTCTCGGCCCCTGTAATTTCTGCGGTTTCTGCGAGAACTACGGCTGCTACATGTACTCGAAGGCCTCGCCGCAGACCACCATCCTGCCGGTGCTGCTGAAGAAGCCCAACTTCGAGCTGCGCACGCACTCGCACGTGATCAAGGTCAACCTGGACTCGAGCGGCAAGAAGGCCGTGGGCGTGACCTACATCGATGCGCAAGGCCGCGAAGTGGAGCAGCCGGCGGACCTGGTGATCCTGTCGGCCTACCAGATGCACAACGTGCGCCTGCTGCTGCTGTCCGGCATCGGCAAGCCCTACGATCCCAAGACCAATGAAGGCGTGGTCGGCAAGAACTATGCGTACCAGATGAACGGCGCGGTCAGCGTGCTGCTGCCCAAGGGTACCCAGCTCAATCCCTTCGTGGGCACGGGCGCGGGCGGCGTGGGCATGGACGACCTGAACGGCGACCAGTTCGACCACGGCCCGCTGGGCTTCCTGGGCGGCGCCAGCATCCGCCACGTGCGCTACGGCGGCCGTCCCATCAAGCAGACGCCCACCATGCCGGGCACGCCCAGCTGGGGCACGGGCTGGAAGGCCGGCGTACAGGACGCCTACCAGCGCCACATGTCCATAGGCATTTCCGGTTCGGTGATGTCGTACCGCGACGCCTATCTGTCGCTGGACCCGACCTACAAGGACAGCTTTGGCCAGCCGCTGCTGCGCATGACCTTCGATTGGCACGACAACGAGTTCGACATGCTGGGCTACATGGGCAAGCGCATGGAAGAAGTGGCCAAGGCCATGAAGCCCGAAAAGTACGCCGTGGGAGTGCGCAAGAAGGGCGCGCGCTACGACACGCGGGTCTACCAGAGCACGCACAACACGGGCGGCGCCATCATGGGCACCAACCCCAAGGAAAGCGTGGTCAACAAGTACCTGCAGAGCTGGGACGTGCCCAACCTGTTCGTGATGGGCGCCTGCGTGTTCCCGCAGAACATGGGCTACAACCCCACCGGCCTGGTCGGGGCGCTGGCCTATTGGTCGGCGCAAGCGATCCGCGACCTGTATCTGAAGAACCCCGGCCCGCTGGTCCAGGCTTAAGGAGACGGCACAATGATTAAGCAGACCATTGTTGCGGCCATCTCCGCCCTGGTGGCCAGCGCCGCGTTCGCCGCGGACGGCACGCCGGCCGCCGCCGACGCCCAGATGATCAAGCAGGGCGAGTACCTGTCGCGCGCCGGCGACTGCATCGCCTGCCACACGGCCAAGGACGGCAAGCCGTTTGCGGGCGGCCTGGGCATCGATTCGCCGCTGGGCATGATCTATTCCACCAACATCACGCCCGACAAGGACACCGGCATCGGCGGCTATTCCTACGAGGACTTCGACCGGGCCGTGCGCCATGGCGTGGCCAAGGACGGGCACTCGCTGTATCCGGCGATGCCGTACACCGCCTATGCCAAGGTCACGCCCGAGGACGTGAAGGCCCTGTACGCCTACTTCATGCACGGCGTGGAGCCGGTCAAGCAGGAGAACAAGGATACGGACATCATCTGGCCCTTGTCGATGCGCTGGCCGCTGGGCGTGTGGCGCTGGATGTTTGCGCCCGACGTGGCCACGGCCCCCGTGACCGCGGACACCCAGGGCGCCGACCGCGCCGCGCTCCTGCGCGGCCAGTACCTGGTCGAAGGCCTGGGCCATTGCAGCACCTGCCACACGCCGCGCGGCGTCGCCTTGCAGGAAAAGGCCTTGACCGAGGCGGACGGCTCGGCCTTCCTGTCCGGCGGCGTGGTCGAAGGCTGGCTGGCCAAGAACCTGCGCGGCGACACGACCGACGGCCTGGGCAGTTGGAGCCAGGCGGACATCGTGGCCTTCCTGAAGTCCGGTCGCAACGGCCATTCCGCGGCTTTTGGCGGCATGGCGCAGGTGGTGGGCGACAGCACGCAGCACCTGTCCGATGCTGACCTGAACGCCATCGCGGCCTATCTGAAGAGCCTGCCGCCGGTGAACAAGGACGCCACCAAGCCGCTGGCCTACAACGAGTCCGTGGCGCAGGCGCTGCGCACGGGCAAGGACAAGGGCGACGGCGCCATGGCCTTCCTCAACAATTGCGCGGCCTGCCACCGCAGTACCGGCAAGGGCTATGCGGAAACCTTCCCGCAGCTGGCGTTGAGCTCGACGGTGAATTCGGCGGACCCCTCGTCCCTGATCCACATCGTGCTCAAGGGCGCGCAGATGCCGGCCACCGCGGCGGCGCCCACTGCCTACGCGATGCCGGGCTTCGACTGGCGCATGACCGACAAGGAAGTCGCCGATGTGGTGACGTTCGTGCGGTCCAGCTGGGGCAACCAGGGGGCGGCCGTCACCGCCGCCGACGTGGCCAAGGTGCGCAAGGACGTGGGGGCGGCGCCGCAGCCCGCGCGTTGAGGTCCCCGCGGCATCGCGCAGCGTGATGCAACACGGCGCCGGCAAGCTGCAGGGCTTGCCGGCGCTGTTTTTTCCGCGGAATTTGACAAGAGCCGATGCCGGGCGCAAGCTTCACCACATGCGCCGATCCCTGACCCCGTTCGCTTTGATTATTACCACCATCAAGGTCATGGTGGGTTAGCGCGCGTCGGTACATCGCTACATAAACCCGCCAGAGGCGGGTTTTTTGTTGGCCCGCCTCCTGCCGCAGTTTTTTCCAGGAGAGCACTTCATGATGTCCACAGAACCTTCCGCCGCCGCCACGCCCATGCTGCACTTTCTGTGCGGCAAGATCGGCGCCGGCAAATCCACGCTGGCGCAAGCCTTGGCCGCGCGGCCCGGCACCATCCTGCTCAGCGAGGACAGCTGGCTGGCGGCGCTGTATCCCGGAGAAATCGTGGACCTGACCGACTACGCCCGCTGCGCCAGCCGCCTGCGCAATGCCATGGGCAGCCACGTGGCGGCGCTGGTCGGGGCGGGCTTGTCGGTGGTGCTGGACTTCCCGGCCAACACGCGGCGCAGCCGTGAATGGCTGCGCCAAGTGGCGCAAGAGGCCGGCTGCGCCCATCAGCTGCATTTTCTGGATCTGCCCGATGAGGTCTGCAAGGCCAGGCTGCGCGCGCGCAATGCCTCGGGCACGCACCCTTACACCACCACGGACGAACAGTTCGACATGATCACGGCGTACTTCGTCGAGCCGGACGAAGACGAAGGGTTCAATCTGGTGCGCCACGGGCAAGCCTGAAGAGAGGGACGCGGGCCGGTCGCGCCTGCTATGATTGCTGGATAAATATCCAGTCTTCCGGCCCGGCCGATGTTCCCCGCCTACCGTTACTACTATCTGCACAACTTCCAGCGCGCGCTGACGTGGGTGGGCGACCGCTACGCCGACCTGTTGGACGACGCCGAGCGCCGCTTCATGGCGGAATTTCCGGCCTTGCCGCAGGCATCCCAGGCCCTGATGGTGCGCATGCTGATGCGGCGCGGGCCATGGTTCCGCGCCAGCCGGCTGACCTACGAGGAGATCGGCGCGGCCGAGGCCGCCGCCGGGCCGCTGCTGCAATTGGGCTGGCTGGACGCGCAGGCGCCGATGACGCTGGATGAACTCTTCGGCCTGCATACCAAGCCGGAGCTGAATCGCATGTTTGCGCAGGTGCCGGCCAAGTCCGCCCCGCGCAAGGGCGATCTGCTGGAGGCCGTGCGCGTCGCGTGCGCGGATGCGCGGCCCTATGCGGACTGGAATCCTGCAGCGGACGAGTCAGTCTGGCGCGTGACCGTATCGGATGTCTGTGAGCGATTCCGCCTGATGTTCTTCGGCAATCTGCACCAGGACTGGTCGGAGTTCGTGCTGGCCGACCTGGGCGTATTCCAGTACGAGACCGTGCCGTTCGATGCCTCGTCGCGCGCCTTCCAGACGCGCGACGATGTGGACTGCTATCTGGCGCTGCACGCCTGCCGCGTCGCGCTGGATGAGGGGGCGGATGCCGATGCGCTGATGCAGGCCGTGCAGGCCTGCGCCAGCGCCAACCCCTGGCTCGAAAAGCGTCGCGCCAAAGTGCTGTTGCGCATCGGGCAGTCCTGCGAGCGGTCGCAGGACTGGGACACCGCGCAGCGCGTGTACGAGGCCTGCGCATATCCTGGCGCGCGCCATCGCCGCATCCGCGTGTATGAACGCATGGCGCGGCACGGCGACGCGTTGGCCCTGGCTCTGCAGGCGCAGGCCCAACCTGAAAGCGAAGAGGAAAGCCAGCGCCTGGCGCGCATGCTGCCGCGGCTGTATCGCGGCGCGGGGCAGGGCGCTCCGGCGCGCGAGTCGGCTCCCGCCTTGCTGCGCACCGATCTGACGCTGGCTCGCCCGGCAGAGCGAACTTCGGTCGAATTCGTCACCCGCGATCACCTGCATCGGGACGAAGCACCCGTGCACTACGTGGAAAACGCGCTGATCAATTCGCTGTTCGGACTGCTGTGCTGGCCCGCGGTGTTCGCGCCCTTGCCGGGCGCTTTCTTCCATCCGTTCCAGCGCGGTCCGGCGGACCTGGACGCGCCGGATTTCCATGAGCGCCGCGCGGCGCTGTTTGCGCAATGCCTGGCGCAGCTGGAAACGCCAGGCTACCGCGACCTGATCCTGCAACGCTACGCCGAAAAATCCGGACTGCAATCGCCCTTTGTTTTCTGGGGCTCCCTGTCCGAGGACCTGCTGACGCAGGCGCTGGACTGCCTGCCTGCCGCCCACTTGAAGCTGTACTTCGAACGCCTGCTGCGCGACGTCAAGACCAACCGCTCCGGCTTGCCGGACCTGATCCGCTTCTGGCCGGCCGAGCGCCGCTATGAGCTGATCGAGGTCAAGGGGCCGGGCGACAAGTTGCAGGACAACCAGATCCGCTGGTTGCGGTACTGCGTGTCGCACGGCATGCCGGTGCGGGTGTGCCACGTCAGCTGGCGCGAGGACGCGGCATGAGCTACGCCGTGGCGGTGCGCGCCCTGTGCGAATTCACGGCGCGGGCGGGGGATCTGGACCTGCGCTTCACGCCCGCGCCCACCGGCCTGGAGGGCATGGCGGGCCACGCTACGGTGACGGGGCGCCGGGGGCCGGATTACGAGACCGAGGTGGCGCTGTCCGGCCTGCATGAAAACCTGCTGGTGCGCGGCCGCGCCGATGGCTACGACCCCGTTGCCAATCAGCTCGAAGAGATCAAGACCTACCGCGGCCAGCTTGAAAGTGTGCGCGATAACCACCGCGCAGTGCATTGGGCGCAGGCCAAGGTGTACGGGCATCTGCTGTGCCAGGCGCGCGGACTTGCAAGCCTGCGCGTGGCGCTGGTGTACTACAACGTGGTCACCGAGGAAGAGACGGTGCTGGTGGAAACGCACGAGGCCGCCGCGCTGCAGGCGTTCTTCCGCGAGCAATGCGGAAGATTCCTGGCCTGGGCAGCGACCGAGCTTGCGCACCGCCAGGCGCGCGATGCGGCGTTGGAAGCGCTGAAGTTTCCGTACGGCGAGTTCCGCGCGGGGCAGCGCGAGCTCGCCGTGGCCACGTACCGCACGGCGCGCGACGGCGGCTGCCTGATGGCCCAGGCGCCCACCGGCATAGGCAAGACGCTGGGGACGATCTTCCCGCTGCTCAAGGCCAGCCCGGGCGCGAGCCTGGACAAGATTTTCTTCCTGGCCGCCAAGAGTCCGGGCCGCGGCCTGGCGCTTGAGGCGCTGGACACGGTCAACGCGCAGCCGGCTGCGCCCGGCTTGCGGGTGCTGGACTTGCAGGCGCGCGACAAGACTTGCGTCCACCCGGACCTGGCCTGCCACGGCGAGTCCTGCCCGCTGGCGCAGGGATTCTACGACCGCTTGCCGCAGGCGCGCGAAGCCGCGCTGTCGCATGCGCGGCTGGATGCCGCCACGGTGGCGGCCACCGCGCGCGAACATCAGGTCTGCCCGTACTACCTGTCGCAGGAGCTGATCCGCTGGAGCGACGTGGTGGTGGGCGACTACAACTACTACTACGACGCCACTGCGATGTTGTACGCCATGACGCAGGTGTACCAATGGAAGGTGGCGGTGCTGGTGGACGAGGCCCACAATCTGGTCGACCGGGCGCGCCGCATGTACACGGGCGAGCTCGACCAGGCCTCGCTCGCGGCGGCGCGCTACGCCGCGCCCAAGGGGCTGAAGAAGTCCCTGGATGGTTTGCAGCGCTCATGGAACGCGCTCAACAAGAAGCAGGCGGAGCGCTACCAGGCCTATGACGAGGTCGCGGCCGGCGTGCTGGCCGCGGTGCAGAAGGCGGTGGGCGCGATCATGGAGCACATGGCCGAGAACCCGCTGCCGCAGGACGATCCCGTGCTGGGGTTCTACTTCGAGGCCTTGCAATTCATGCGGCTGGCCGAGCAGTTCGGCTCGCACGCGCTGTTCGATGTGACCCTGTCGGACGCCAGCGCGGCCGGCGCCAAGACGCCGCCCTCCGTGCTGTGCGTGCGCAACGTGATCCCGGCGCCGTACCTCGCGGCGCGTTACGCGGCGGCGCATGCCACGGTGCTGTTCTCGGGCACGCTGAGCCCGCAGCAGTTCTACCGCGACACGCTGGGCCTGCCCGCGGCCACGCCCTGGCTGGACGTGGCCGCGCCATTCCAGGCCGAGCAGCTGGCGGTGCGGGTGGTGGGCAACGTATCCACGCGCTATCGCGACCGCGAGCGTTCGCTGGCGCCCATCGTCGAACTGATTGCGCGGCAATACGCCGAGCGGCCGGGGAACTACCTGGGTTTTCTCAGCAGTTTCGACTATCTGCGCCAGGTGTCGGACCTGATGCGTGAGCGCCATCCCGCGGTGCCGATCTGGCTGCAGACGCCGGGCATGGACGAGGCGGGCCGCGCGGCGTTCCTGGCGCGCTTTACCGAAACGGGGCAGGGCGTGGGCTTCGCGGTGCTGGGCGGCGCATTTTCGGAAGGCGTGGACCTGCCCGGCAAGCGGCTGATCGGCGCGTTCATCGCCACGCTGGGGCTGCCGCAGGTGAATCCCGTGAACGAGAACATGAAGCGCGCCATGGACTTGCGCTATGGCGTGGAGAACGGCTACGACTACACCTACCTGTACCCCGGCATGCAGAAGGTGGTGCAGGCGGCGGGCCGCGTCATCCGCACGGAACACGACGTGGGCACGGTGCACCTGATCGACGACCGCTACCGCCGCGCCAAGGTGCGCGGGCTGCTGCCGGGCTGGTGGCGGATCGAGTGATCAGGCCGGGTGCAGTTCGGTCAGCGGCTGGCTGGGGTCGCGGCTGAGCTGGTACCCATACCAGAGGCTACGCGCCATGCGCCGGGCCATTTCCTGGGCTGCGTCGGCCAGCGCCCGGTTGGGCAGGGCGTCGGTGGTCTCCTGCCATAGCGCCAGCCAGCGCTCGAACAGTTCTGCGCTGAGGTTCGGCATGGCGGCATGCTTGGGCATGGGCATGCCGGTGAAGCGGCGCGTGCCCAGCAGCACGGCGGACCAGAAATCCGACAGGGTCGCCAGATGCTCGTCCCAGTCGTGCACCTGACTGTTGAAGACCGGGCCCAGCTGCGCGTCCGCGCGCGCCTTGCCGTAGAAGGCGTGCACCAGGTCGCGGATTTCGGCTTCGGTGCAGATGTCTGCGTCTGAGGTCAAGGTCGTCTCCTTGTGGGGCGGAAGGCGATCTTAGGGCGGGTGCGCCAGCCTGCGGTTTGATCTGGCGCAAGTTTTCCGGCCTGCCGCGGGATCCGGCGCGCCAAGCGCGGCGCCTGTGGTTTGCGTAGTATCGTCTGCCTGCGCGGCCGGCGTCCGGCAAGCGTGACCCCATATGATCAGGCGCCCCGAGTCGAAGGCGCGCCGCAAGGAGACCCGCATGACCATTGCCGCCCCGGCCGCAGCCGTCCCATTGAACGACATCGTGGCGATGCCCGCGCACGCGCTGTCCGAGGCGATCCGCAAGCGTCAGGTGTCCTGCCGCGAGGTCATGGCGGCCTACCTGGCGCACATCGACCGGGTCAATCCCAAGCTCAACGCCATCGTCGCCCGGCGCGACAGCGACGAACTGCTGCGCGAGGCCGATGAGCGCGACGCCCAATTGGCCGCGGGACAGTGGCTGGGCTGGCTGCATGGCATGCCGCAGGCGCCCAAGGACCTGACCGCCGTGCGCGGCATGGTCACGTCCATGGGCTCGCTGGTCTACAAGGACCAGGTCACGGCGCACGACTCCATCATCATCGAGCGCATGCGCGCGTCCGGCGCCATCTTCATCGGCCGCAGCAACGTGCCGGAGTTCGGCCTGGGCTCGCACACCTATAACCAGGTATATGGCGTCACGGGCAACCCCTACGATCCGTCCCGGACCGCGGGCGGCAGCAGCGGCGGCGCTGCGGCCGCGCTGGCGGCCCGCATGCTGCCGGTGGCGGACGGCAGCGATTTCGGCGGCTCGCTGCGCAATCCCGCGGCGTTCTGCAACGTCTACGGCATGCGCCCGTCCGCTGGCCGCGTGCCTTACGGACCGTCGACCGAGGTTTTCCTCAAGCAGCTGGCGGTTGAGGGGCCGATGGGCCGTACACCGCGCGACGTGGCCATGCTGCTGTCCGTGATGGCGGGGCCCGACCGCCGCGTGCCGCTGTCCCTGACCGGCGACCCGGCGCAGTTCGCGCAGTCCCTGGACGCCGACCTGCGGGGCAAGCGCGTGGGCTGGCTGGGCGACTGGAATGGCTACCTGCCGATGGAGGCGGGCATTCTGGACCTGTGCGAGCAGGCGCTGGCCGGCCTGGCGCAGACCGGCTGCGAGGCGGTCGACTACCAGGTGCCATTCGCCGGCGAACGCCTTTGGCGCATCTGGCTGGCTCACCGCCACTTGATGGTGGGCGGACAACTGCACCCCCTCGTCCACAATCCCGAAACCCGCAAGCTGGTGAAGCCGGCCGTGGTCTGGGAAGTCGAAGGGCTGGAAGGCATGACGGCGCGGCAGGTTTACCAGGCCACCGAAGAGCGCAGCGCCTGGTACCAGACCGTGCAGCGCATGTTCGACGACGTGGATTATCTGGCGGTGCCGTCGGCCCAGGTGTTCCCCTTCGACGCGGCGCTGGACTGGCCCAAGGAGATCGCCGGGCGTCCCATGGACACTTATCACCGCTGGATGGAGACCGTCACGCCCTGGACGCTGGCGGGCTGCCCGGTGATCAGCGTGCCGGTGGGATTCAACGCCGCAGGGCTGCCCATGGGCATGCAGCTTATCGGGCCGCCGCAGGCGGACCTGGCTGTGCTGCAGCTTGCGCACGCCTATGGGCAGGCGCAAGACTGGGTGCAATCCCGTCCGCCCGCGGCGCTTTGGAGCGGCGCCGCCTGAAAACGGGTCCGGTACGCATTGTTGCGGGAAAAGACAAGCCCTTGTAAGAGGGCTTTGCTTTTTTCCGACGCAAAGCGCCATATTTCCCGCAATTTCGGCGTTTTCCGTGGCTGTCAGCGTTTGCCTTTGCAATAATTGTCAACCAACTCACAACATCCCGTAATAAATGGACAGCCTTGTGTCCCCGGTTCTGTTCCAGAATATTTCGGTCCAATCGACGAGTTGATTTTGCATAGAGGTCTCCCGGCATGAAGAATCTGACACTACGCCAGCGCATCCTGGCCAGCTTCCTGGCGATTCTGGCCATCATGGCGTTGATGGTGGTGATGGATTACCGGCGCCTGCTGGTCATCGAGTCGGAAGTCGAGCTGATCAACAATGATGCCGTGCCCGGCATCTACTACAGCACTTCGATCCGGGCCTCCTGGTTCGCCGGCTTCGTGCTGGTGCAGGACGCGTTCAACATGGAGACGGACCAGGAACGCAGCCGCATCCTGGCGGGTCTGCCCGAGACCGATAAGTTGCTGGCGGACGATATCGAGCAATACCGTCGCACCATCGCGCGCGCCGACGACCGGCAGATGTTCGAGGAGTTCGAGAAGGAACTGCAGGAGTACAGACGCATCCGCGCCAACATTCTTGCGCCTGCCGCGCTGGCGGACCCGGCGCGGGCGCAGGCGCTGATCAAGGCGGAACTGCGGCCGGCGTTCTACAAGGGCCGCGACATCCTCGCCAGGATGGTGCAGGAAAACAAGAAACAGGCCGACGAAGCGGCCGTCGCCATCAAGCAATCGGTGAACAGCGCCGAAACGCGCATGCTGCTGTCGCTGGGCCTGGCGATCGTGGCGGCCATCATCTGCGGCATCCTGCTGATGCGCGCCATCGCCAACCCCATGCGCGCCATCGTCAAGACCTTGGAGGCCACCGGCGGCGGCGATCTGACACGGCGACTGACGCTGGCGCGCAAGGACGAATTCAACGCCATCGAGACCGGCTTCAATGGCATGGTGGACGAGCTGACCGGTCTGGTTGGCAAGACGCAGCGCTCCGCGGTGCAGGTGGCCACCTCCGTCACCGAGATCGCGGCCACTTCCAAGCAGCAGCAGGCGACGGCCTCCGAAGTCGCCGCCACCACGACCGAGATCGGCGTGACCTCGCGCGAAATCTCCGCCACCTCGCGCGAGCTGGTGCGCACCATGGCCGAAGTCTCCGGCGCGGCCGAGCAGACCGCGGCGCTGGCGGGCAGCGGGCAGGTGGGCCTGGCGCGCATGGAAGACACCATGCGCAACGTGGTCGGGGCGGCCGGTTCGGTCAACGCCAAGCTGGCGATCCTGAACGAGAAGGCCGGCAACATCACGCAAGTGGTTACTACGATCACGAAAGTGGCGGACCAGACCAACCTGCTGTCGCTGAACGCGGCGATCGAAGCCGAGAAGGCCGGCGAATACGGCCGCGGCTTCGTGGTGGTGGCGACCGAGATCCGCCGGCTGGCGGACCAGACCGCCGTCGCCACCTACGACATCGAGCAGATGGTGCGCGAGATCCAGTCGTCGGTGTCTGCCGGCGTCATGGGCATGGACAAGTTCTCCGAGGAAGTGCGACGCGGCATGGCCGACATGCAGCAGGTGGGCGACCAGCTGTCGCAGATCATCCAGCAGGTGCAGACGCTGGCGCCGCGCGTGCAAATGGTCAACGAAGGCATGCAGGCGCAGGCCACCGGCGCCGAACAGATCAACCAGGCCCTGCAGCAGCTGAGCGACGCCGCCCAGCAGACCGTGGAATCGCTGCGCCAGTCCACGCTGGCGATCGAAGAACTGACGCTGGTCGCCAACGACCTGCGCAGCGGCGTTTCGCGCTTCAAGGTGTGATGGTTGCCATGGCGCAGCGCGCTCCCTCTGCTGCGGCCGGACGCCGGCTGTACCTGCTGTTCCGCATCGGCGGCGACCGCTATGCGCTGGACGCAAGAGACATCGCCGAGGTGCTGGGCCTGCGCCCGTTCAAGCAGGTGCCGGGCGCGCCGGCGTGGGTGGCCGGCGTGATGGACCGCCGCGGCGTGGCTGTCCCCGTCATCGACATGAGCGCGCTGGCGGGGGGCGGCGCGGCCGCCGCCGTCACCAGCACCCGGCTGGCCCTGGTGCGCTATCAGGCGCAGTCGGACGGGCCGGAACATCTGCTGGGGCTGATCCTGGAGCAGGCGACCGAAACCGTGCACTACGATCCCGCAGCGTTTCAGTCCGGCGGCCTGGACAATCCGCAGGCGCGCTATCTGGGCGCGGTGCTCGGCGATGCCGACGGCATGGTGCAGGCTGTCAACGTGCGCGACCTGCTGCCTGCGCCCGTGCAGGCGCTGTTGTTTCCCGCCGACGCCGCAGGCGCGGCGCGCGAGGCGCGGCCATGATGCTGATCGACGAGTTCAGCGCCTTGCTCAAGCGGCGCATGGGCCTGGATAGCGGCTCCATCGGCAAGGCCGCCGTCGAGCGCGCGGTGCGGCGCAGAATGGGCATGGCCGGCATTGCCGACGAGCAGGATTACCTGTGGCAGGTGCAGGCGGCGCCTGCCGAGATGCAGCAGCTCATCGAAGCGGTCATCGTGCCGGAGACCTGGTTTTTCCGTTATCCCGAATCGCAGGCGGCCATGGCCGCGCTGGCGCGGGCGCGCCTGTACGCCACGGGCGCCGAAGGCCGTGTGTTGCGCGTGCTGAGCGTGCCCTGTTCCAGCGGCGAGGAGCCTTACTCCATCGCCATGGCGCTGCTGGACGCCGGCGTGCCCGCCGAACGTTTCCAGATCGACGCCTTCGACATCAGCGTGCGCATGGTCGAATTCGCGCGGCGCGGCCTGTACGGCCGCAATTCATTCCGCGGCGATGACCTGGGGTACCGCGACCGCTATTTTTCGGAGACCGCCGACGGCCACCAGCTGGCCGCCCACGTGGCGGCGCAGGTGCGGTTCCAGGCCGGAAATCTGTTCGATCCCGATCTGCTGGCAGGGGTGGCGCCCTATGACTTTGTGTTCTGCCGCAATCTGCTCATCTATTTCGACGCGGCAACGCAGGCCCGCGCCGTGCAGGTGCTGCGCAGCTTTACGCGCGAGGATGGCGTGCTTTTCGTCGGCCCGGCCGAAACCACCTTGCTGACCGGCCGCAGGCTGCCGGCAGTGCCCATGGCGCGTTCGTTCGCCTTCCTGGCCAAGCCGCTGCCCCCGCCGGCCGAGCCTGTCGCGCCGGCGGCAGCGCGGCCCATCGTGCACAGCTGGACGCCGCCCAGGCGGCCGCTGGCCCAGGCGCCGGAGCCCGGCCTGCCCCTGGCGCATGCGCCCATACCGGCGATACCCGCGGCGCCCGTGGTCGCCTCGGCCGGATTGCGCGACGCGCAGGCCTCCTTGCGCCATATCGCGGCCCTGGCCGACCAGGGCCGGGTGCAGGACGCCATGGCGCAGTGCCAGGCGCACATAGGCACCCACGGCGCCAGCGCCGAAGCCCTGTATCTGCAAGGCTTGCTGCAGGACGCGGCAGGCGACGCGCGGCAGGCGCAAGCGGCCTACCGCAAGGCGCTCTATCTCGATCCGACCCATCGCGAAGCCCTGCTGCATCTGGCCGCGCTGGTGGCGTCGGACGGCGATCACGAAGCGGCCAGCCGCCTGCAGGCGCGCGCGGCTCGCGGGGAGGCGCGACGTGGTTGAAATCATGGGCGCGCTGTCCGACGTGGACGACTGCTGGAACCGCATCGGCATCCGCGGCGACAAGAGTTGCGCGCAATTGGCCGACCACGTGCATTGCCGCAATTGTCCGGTCTATGCGGCGGCGGCCAAGCGCATACTTGACCGTCTGCCGCCGCAAATGGAAGAGCAGGGCGCCGAAGAGGCCCAGCAGGAGCGCGCGAGGCTGTCTTCGCTGCTGGTGTTCCGCGTGCACCGCGAATGGCTGGGGCTGCCGACCCGGGCGCTGGACGAAGTGGCCGGCACCCGCAGCATCCTGAGCCTGCCGCACCGGCGCGATCCGGCGATGCTGGGCGTGACCAATGTGCGCGGCTCCCTCACTGTGTGCGTGTCGCTGGCGCGCCTGCTGGGCCTGGAGGCGGCAGCGGAGGACGCGCGCGAGCGGCCCGCCACGGCGCGCATGCTGATACTGGGCGGCGCAGGCCGCGCGGTGGTCGTGCCGGTGGATGAGGTCGAAGGCATGCACGCCGTGGACCTGGACGGGCTGGAGCCCCTGCCCGCGACCGTGGAGGGCGCAAGCCTCAAGTACTCGCGCGGCATGGCCCGCTGCGGCGGCCGCGCCGTGGGCGTGTTGGACGAGACCTTGCTGATGCAAGCTTTGGAACGGAGCCTGGCGTGAATCCGGATCAGATGCGCGATGCCTCGCTTCTGGAATTGTTCCAGCTGGAGACCCGCACCCAGGTGGAGGTGCTGAACAAGGGCCTGCTGGCCCTGGAGCACGACCCCACGTCCGCGCCGCAGCTGGAAGCCTGCATGCGCGCGGCCCATTCGCTCAAGGGCGCGGCCCGCATCGTCGATCTGCATCCGGCGGTGCGCATCGCGCACGCCATGGAGGATTGCCTGGTTGAGGCGCGCGAAGGCCGGCTGCGGCTGCAGGCCGCGGACATCGATGCCCTGCTGATGGGCGCGGACCTGTTGCAGCGCGTGGCCACGCCGGGTGTGGAGCTGGGTAGCGAGATCGACGAGCTGGTGAAGCGCCTGAGCAATGCGCCTGCGTTGCCGGCAGCGCAGGCTGCCGCGCCGGTCCCCAAGCCCTCGGATTTCCTGCCGCCGAT
Source organism: Achromobacter sp. ACM04 (assembly GCF_014851465.1). NCBI lineage: Bacteria > Pseudomonadati > Pseudomonadota > Betaproteobacteria > Burkholderiales > Alcaligenaceae > Achromobacter > Achromobacter sp. ACM04. The sequence continues at coordinate 1,551,687 of NZ_JACUZS010000001.1, read as the reverse complement.
TCCGGTCCTGGATGAACCGCCCGCCGCAGCGGTGCAAAGGCGCAGTTCGGACGCGGGATTGGGCGAGGGCGAACGCGTGCTGCGCGTGACGGCTGACACCCTCAACAAATTGCTGGGCCTGTCCAGCGAGACCCTGGTGGAGTCGCACTGGATCGCGCCCTTTGGCGCGTCCATGCTGCGTCTGAAGCGCATGCAGGCGGGCGCGGTCCAGGCATTGGACGGCGTGCGCGCGGCCCTGGCGGGCCAGGCGCTGGACGCGCAGGCGCAAGCCGCGCTGGACGATGCCCTGCGCATCGTCCAGCAATGCCAGCAGGAGCTGTCGCAGCGCACCGGCGAGGTCGACGAATTCGGCTGGCGCATGGGCCACCTGGCCCAGCGCCTGTACGACACCGCGCTGGCCTGCCGCATGCGGCCGTTCGGCGACGGGGTGGGAGGCATGGCGCGCATGGTCCGCGACGTAGGCCGCGCGCTGGGCAAGCAGGTGCGGCTGGAAATCGAAGGCGAGTCCACCCAGGTGGATCGCGACATCCTGGAAAAGCTCGACGCGCCGCTGATGCACCTGTTGCGCAACGCGGTGGACCACGGCATCGAGATGCCGCAGGACCGGCTGGCGGCGGGCAAGCCGGCTGAAGGCCGTATCCGGCTGTCGGCGCGCCATGCGGCCGGCATGCTGCTGATTGAACTCAGCGACGACGGCGCCGGCATTTCGCTGGACCGGCTGCGCGTGGAAGTGGTGCAGCGCAAGCTGGCCAGCGCGGAAACCGCGGCCCGGCTGACCGAGGCCGAGCTGCTGGAGTTCCTGTTCCTGTCGGGCTTCAGCACGCGCGGCGAAGTCACGGAGATCTCGGGGCGCGGGGTGGGGTTGGACGTGGTGCAGACCATGGTGCGCCAGTTGCGCGGCGCGGTGCGCATCCAGCAGCAGACGGGGCAGGGCACCCGTTTCATGCTGGAGATGCCCTTGTCGCTCTCGGTGGTGCGCAGCCTGCTGGTCGAGGTGCAGGAAGAGATCTACGCATTCCCGCTGGCCTACGTCAACCACGCGCTGCAAGTGCGCGCCGAAGACATCGAACAGCTCGAAGGGCATCAGCATTTCCGCTTCATGGACCGGCAGATCGGGCTGGTGTCCGCGCGCCAGATCCTGCGCACGGGCGGCGCCGCGCCAGCCTCCGAAACGGTATGCGTGGTGCTGGTGGGCGACCACGACCGGCTTTATGGCGTTGCCGTGGACCGTTACGTGGGCGAGCGCACGCTGGTGGTGCAGCCGCTGGACCCGCGTCTGGGCAAGGTGCAGGACGTGATGGCGGGCGCATTGATGGACGATGGCACGCCGCTGCTGATCCTCGACGTGGAAGACATGCTGGTGTCGGTGCAGAAGCTGGTGGAAGGCGGACAGCTGAGCCGGGTGGACGGCGCGGGCGCGGCCGAACAGGCGCGGCGGCGCAAGCGCGTGCTGGTGGTGGACGACTCGCTTACGGTGCGGGAGCTGGAGCGCAAGCTGCTGTTGAACCGCGGCTTCGACGTGGCCGTGGCCGTGGACGGCATGGACGGCTGGAACATGTTGCGCAGCGAGTCGTTCGACCTGGTCGTGACCGACGTGGACATGCCGCGCATGGACGGCATTGAACTGGTGTCGCGCATCAAGGCCGATCCCAAGCTGCAGGGCCTGCCGGTGATGGTGGTGTCGTACAAGGACAGGGAAGAGGACAGGAGGCGCGGGCTGGACGCCGGCGCCGACTATTATCTGGCGAAGGGCAGCTTCCATGACGACGCGCTGCTCGACGCGGTGGAAGACCTGATCGGAAAGGCGCGCACGTGAGAGTCGGAATCGTCAACGACATGCCGATGGCAGTGGAAGTGCTGCGGCGCGCGATCGCGCTGGAGCCGGGGCTGGACCTCGCCTGGGTCGCGACCAACGGCCAGGAGGCCGTGGACCTGTGCGCCCGCGACCGGCCGGACGTGGTGCTGATGGACCTCATCATGCCCATCATGGACGGCGTCGAAGCCACGCGCCGCATCATGGCCGAAACACCCTGCGCGATCGTGGTGGTGACCGCCGACGTGGCGCGCCATACCTCGCGCGTGTTCGACGCCATGGGCCATGGGGCGCTGGACGCGGCAGATACCCCGGTAATCGGCAGCGGCGACATGCGCACGGCGTCTGCGCCGCTGCTGCGCAAGATCCGCAACGTGGGCTGGCTGATCGGCCGCTATGGCAAGCGGCCTGCCCTGACGCCGGTGGCCCGGCCCATGCAACAGGGCGATGCCAAGCGGCTCCTGGTCATCGGCGCATCGGCTGGTGGTCCGCCGGCGCTGGCGCATCTGCTGAAGGGAATACCGCCGGAGTTCCCCGCGGGCATCGTGTTGGTACAGCACGTGGACGCCTCGTTTGCCGCGGGCATGGCGGACTGGCTCAATGAACAGGCGCCGCTGCCCGTCAGGCTGGTGCGCGAGGGCGAATGGCCCGAACCTGGCCAGATATTGCTGGCCGGCACCGGCGACCATCTGCACATGCTGGCCGACGGCACGCTGCGCTACACCGAAACTCCCAAGGAAAGCCTGTACCGGCCTTCCATCGACGTTTTTTTCCATAGCGTGGCGCAGCACTGGCGCGGCCTGGCCGTCGGCGTGCTGCTGACGGGCATGGGCCAGGACGGCGCGCGCGGGCTGAAGGCGCTGCGCGAACGCGGCTACCTGACGATTGCGCAGGACCAGGCCAGCAGCGCCGTCTACGGCATGCCCAAGGCCGCGGCCGCCATGCAGGCGGCCGTGGAAATCCGCCCATTGGACCAAATCGCTCCCCGCGTGATCCAGGCCTTTGCCTGAGCGCGCGGACCTCGACAGCATTCAAGGACTCACTATGCAACCTCCCATTGACAGCTCGGCTTCGGCGAACCTGCATTCGCATGCGGCCATGGTGTTGCTCGTCGACGACCAGGTGATGGTCGGCGAGGCCATCAGGCGGGCCCTGGCCACGGAGGGCAACATCGACTTCCACTATTGCTCGGATCCGGAAAAGGCGCTGGCCGTGGCGATCCAGACCCGGCCCACCGTCATCCTGCAGGACCTGGTGCTGCCGGGCGTGGACGGACTGAGCCTGGTGCAGGAGTACCGTGGCCATCCGGTGACGCGCGATATCCCCATCATCGTGCTGTCCACCAAGGAAGATCCGGCGATCAAGAGCGCGGCCTTTGCCGCCGGCGCCAACGACTATCTGGTGAAGCTGCCCGACTCCATCGAGCTGGTGGCGCGCATCCGCTACCACTCGCGCTCCTACCTGGCCCTGGTGCAGCGCGACGAGGCCTACCAGGCCTTGCGCCAGAGCCAGCAGCAATTGCTGGAAAGCAATATGGAGCTGCGCCGGCTGACCAATTCCGACGGCCTGACGGGCCTGGGCAATCGCCGTTATTTCGACGAATACCTCAATGCCGAGTGGCAGCGTGCGCGCCGCGACGGCCGCGAAATCAGCATGCTCATGATCGACGTGGACCACTTCAAGGCCTACAACGACACCTACGGCCACATCGCTGGCGACGAGGCGCTCAAGCGGGTGGCCAACACCATCTTCGCCAGTTGCGACCGGTCCACCGACCTGGCGGCGCGCTTTGGCGGCGAGGAGTTTGCGCTGGTATTGCCTGGCACCCCGGCCGGCAGCGCGCGCCTGGCCGCCGAGAAGCTGCGCCGCGCGGTGGAAGCCTTGCAGATTCCGCAGAAGGACACTGGCGACGGCCCGTGGCTGACGGTCAGCATCGGCACGGCCACGGCGGTGCCGCAAGGCGACCAGCCCTGCACCGACCTGATCCAGGTGGCCGACCGAGGCCTCTATCAAGCCAAGCGGCAGGGCCGCAATCGCGTTGTTCCCGGGGTGATGTAGGGCGCGGCCGCAGGCAGGCTGCGCCAGCCATCCTCCGCGGGTTTCATGATTTTCCTGTCGATTGCGCCAAGTTGAGGTAATCAGGCAGCGCCTTTCAGGAAATCCCCATAAGGGGAAATATTGTTTCTCACTGTCCTCGCCGGACGATGCAAGCGGAAGGACTCTTGCGGCCGGCTACTGTCATTCTTCCATGCAGCCCGAGGCGGGCGGCGCTATTGTTTTCGCATGCGTGAAGCGCCAGCCCGACGGCCCGGCCGGGCACCCGGAAACCAGACAGAGAGGCATAGCATGAGTTACTCCAGCTACCACAAGAAGGACATTTTCGGCCGCCCGCTGCATGCCGAAACCCAGATGATGTCGTACGGCTTCGACCCCTTCCTGTCGGAGGGCGCGGTCAAGCCGCCGGTGTTCCTGACGTCTACCTTCGCGTTCCGCTCGGCCGAGGATGGCGCGGCGTTCTTCGATCTGGTTTCGGGCCGCAAACCCTTGCCCCAGGGCGAGTCCGCGGGGCTGGTGTACAGCCGCTTCAACCATCCCAACCTGGAAATCGTCGAGGACCGCCTGGCGCTGCTGGATGGTTCGGAAGACGCCGCGGTGACCTCCAGCGGCATGTCGGCGATCAGCGCCGTGTTCCTGGCATTCTTGCGGCCCGGCGATCAATTGGTGCAATCCGTGCCGCTGTATGGCGGCACCGAAACCCTGATCTCCAAGATTTTCCCGGAGTGGGGGATAGGTTCGCATGCCGTCGAGGACGGCCTGTCGGCCAAGAGCATGCGCACAGCGCTGGAGGCCGCGGCGGCGCAGGGGCCGGTGCGTCTGTTTTTTGTTGAAACGCCCGCCAATCCGACCAATGCCTTGATCGATTTCGAGGCCATGAAGAATGAGCTGGACGCCTTCGAAGCGCGGCACGGCTATCGTCCCGTGTCGGTGTGCGACAACACCCTGCTGGGCCCGATCTTCCAGAAACCGGCCGAGCATGGCGTGGACCTGTGCGTGTATTCGCTGACCAAGTATGTGGGCGGCCATAGCGACCTGGTTGCGGGCGCGGTCACCGGCAGCAAGACGCTGGTCAAGAAGGTGCGAGCCATCCGCAGCGCGTTCGGCTCTCAGCTGGACCCGCATTCCTGCTGGATGATCACGCGTTCGATGGAGACCGTGGTGCTGCGCATGAAGCAGGCCGCGCGCACGGCGACCAAGGTGGCCCAGTGGCTGTCCGGCAATCCGCATGAAAAAGTGCAGATTTTCCATCCGGAGACGATTGCGGACCGGGCCTACCAGGAAGTCTACAAACGCCAGTGCACCGGGCCGGGTTCGACCTTCGCCTTCGTGCTTGAGGGCGGGCGCGCCAAGGCGTTCCGCTTCATCAACGCGCTGCATCTGTTCAAGTCGGCCGTCAGCCTGGGAGGCACCGAATCGCTGATCTGCCATCCGGCGTCCACCACGCATTCCGGCGTTCCGGCGGCCGAGCGCGACGCGGCAGGCGTGTCCGAGGGGCTGGTGCGCGTGTCGATCGGACTGGAGCACGAGGAAGACCTGATCGCCGACATGGACCACGCCTTCCGCAACTGCTGAGCCGGGGCCGGCATGGCAGGCCTGTTTCAGGCCGCCATGCGCCGCCGGTTGACCAGCACGAACCCCGCCGTGACCAGCAGCATCAGAGCCGCGGTGGCGATGACTGCGGCATAGCCCGTGTCGAAGGCGGTCTTGGCCAGGCGGGTCAAGGCCATGCCCAGGTCCGACGACAGTCCGTCCGCCACGATCAGGGCCTGGTCCAGGCTGTCGCGCGCCAGGTCGGACTGGGGCAGGCCAACCGGCACGGCAAGCGTGTGCGCATAGACGCCGGACAGGATCGATCCCATCAGGGTGACGCCCAGCGCGCCGCCCAGCTCGTACGACACCTCTTCGATCGAGGCCGCCATGCCGGCACGCTCCGGGGTGGCGCTCTGCATGATGGTGCTGGACGCCGCGGTCATGGTGGCGCCTATGCCGGCGCCCAGTACGCACAGGCTGACCATCTGCGGCAGCAGCGCCGCGTCATAGCTCAGGAGGTAGCCGGTCATGCCCAGCCCCGACACCAGCAACGACAGGAACAGCATGGTGGCGCTGTTGACGCGGCCCAGCAGCCAGCCCGCCAGCGGACCCGCGATGAAAGCGGCCAGCGACAGCGGCAGGATGAAGAGCGCGGCTTCAAGCGGCGACATGCCCATGACCAGCTGCAGCCGCTGGCTGAACACCAGCTCCATGCCCAGCAGCGCAGCGGCGGCGAACAGCGCAGCCGCCACGGCCGAACTGAAGCTGAGGTTGCGGAAGATGGCGAAGTCGATCAGCGGATAAGGCCGCGCGCGCTGGCGCCGCACAAACACGGCGAGCATGGCCGCGCCCGCAGCGCAGGCCAGGCCGGCGTCGCGCCAGGACGGGTCGGTCTTGCCCAGTTCCTTCAGCGCGTAGGCGCACAGGATCAGGCCGGCCATCACCTGCAACGAGCCCGGCAGGTCCCAGGGGCGGGAGGCGTCCGGACGGCTGGCAGGAATCAGGCGCCAGGCCAGCGGCAGCGCCAGCAGCACGATGGGCACGTTGATGAGGAACACGGAACCCCACCAGAAATGCTCCAGCAGCACGCCGCCCACCACCGGGCCGACAGCGGCGCCGCCCGAGGCAACCGAGGCCCATACGCCGATGGCGATGGCGCGTTCGCGCTCGTCGGCGAAGGTCAGGCGCAGGATGGACAGCGTGGCAGGCATCATCATGGCGGCGCCCACGGCCAGCAGCGCGCGCGCCGCGATCAGCGTGGCCGCGCCCGGCGAGTAGGCGGCGCACAGGGACGCCGTGCCGAACACGACCAGCCCCGCCATGAACAGGCGCTTGTGGCCGAGGCGGTCGCCCAGCGTGCCCATGCCCAGCAGCAGGCCGGACACGACCAGCGCGTAGATGTTCACGATCCACAGCTTTTCCGACGCGTTGACGTTCAATTCATGCGTGAGCCGGGGCAGGGCGGTATAGAGGACGGTCATGTCGACCACGATCAACAGCAAGGCGCTGGACACGATGGCCAGCACCAGCCAGCGGCCGGGCGCGGCCGTGGCGACAGCGTTCGGTTCAGTCCGCTGCATGGTTCTACTCCTGAAACTGAAACGCCTGCCGCGCCGCGAACGCGGGCGGGGCCGGGATTGGCCGGGTCTCAGAGGGCGCCATTATCCATCTTCCAATTCGCATAAAAAAGTTTGAAACCATCTATAAAATAGATGGATAACGAGGAGTCGAGACATGCAATGGACACTGGATCAGCTACGTCATTTCGTTGCTGCTGCGGAATCGGGATCGTTCTCGGCGGCGGCGCGACGCCTGGGCCGGGCGCAGTCGGCGATCAGTAGCTCGGTAGGCTTGCTGGAAGCGGACCTGGGCGTGGAGTTGTTCGACCGGTCGCGGCGCAACGCAACCCTGACGGCCGCCGGCGAGGTCATGTTGCAGGAGGCGCAGGAACTGCTGCGCCAGGCAGGCGCGCTGGAACAGCGCGCCTTGTCGTTTGCCGCCGGGCGCGAAGCGCGCCTGGGCGTCGCGCTGGACGAAGGGCTGCCTTATCTGGTGGCCGACCAGTTGCTGAAGGAACTGGCCGAACGCTATCCGGCGCTGGAGCTGACCCAGCTCAACGGCACCGCGACGGAGGTCGCCGATTACGTGGAACAGGGCCGCGCCAGCCTGGCCTTCCAGTTTGATCGCGGCGATCCGGGCAGCGCCTTCGCCCATCGCCATCTGGGCAATGTGGCGCAGGGCATCTTCGTGGCGCAGGGCCATCCGCTGGCCGCGCTGCCCGAGGTCGGGCGCAATGACCTGGCGCGTCACCGGCAGTTGCTCATGCAGATGGACGGCGTCGACCAGGTGATGCTGAGCCCGTCGGTCTGGCGGGCCGACAGCAGCTACAACATCGCTGCCATGGCCGCCAATGGCGTGGGCTGGGCCATCCTGCCGCTGAACATCGGCGAATACCAGGGTTTCAGCAACGAGCTCGTTAGAGTGCGCTGCGCGGACCTGTTCCTGCCCATGTTGTCCGTGCGTACGCTGTGGCTGAGGGGCGGCAGCCTGAGCGAGACGGAACTCTGGCTGCAGCAGCGCATGGGCCAGCTGCTGGCGGGGACGCAGGCGCAGCCGTAGCGCGGGGGCCGGCTTCAGCTGAGCAGGGCGCTGACCAGGTCGCCGCCGCTGCGGCCGCCGTTCTTGAAATCCAGCGCCGTCTGCACATGCTCCAGATGCGCGTCCATCAGCGCGCAGGCACGGTCGGCATCGCCCGCGCGGGCGGCCTCGATGAAGGCGTGATGCTCCTGCGACGAGCAGCTGGCATCGTGCGAGCTTTGATACAGCACGGTGATGACGGCGCTGCGGGCCGAGAGTTCGCGCAACATCCCCGTCAGCACGGAATTTCCTACGGTCTCGGCCAGCAGAATGTGGAAGTGTCCGAGCAGCCGGTTGCGTTCCTGCACGTCGCCGCCTTCCAGCGCCCGGCGCTCCGCGGCCAGATGGGCGTCGATGCGGCGGTAGTCAGCCGCCGTTGCCCGCGCCACGAATTCGCGTGCGAGCGCTGCTTCCAGGATGCGCCGTACCGCATAGACCTCGCGCGCCTCGTTCGCGTCCGGCTTGCTCACGAACGCGCCCTTGTCCGGCACGATGTTGATCAGCTTGTCCTTGGACAGCATCAGCAGCGCGGCGCGGATCTTGGTCCGGCTGACCTGATACACCCCCGCCAGCGCCTCTTCGCGCAGCCGCGTGCCGGGCGGCAGCTTGTGCGCGACGATGGCCGCCGAGATTTCCTTGGCGATATCGTCGGCGCTGGGGTCGGGGCGGACTTCCTGGGACATGTTGGGGCAGGCGAGGGACAGGGCTGGTCAGTCTAGCAAATGGGCAGGCCCGGCGGGGAGCGGGCCTGCCCATGGCCGGGCGGACCCGCGCTAGCGCGCCGCCGCCAGCGCGCCCATCGCCTGCCGCATGAACGACAGGGTGGCGTCATCAGTCCAGGTGCCGGCGGTGAGCTCGGGCTCGGTCATCAGCGCGTGGCGGAATTTCGCCTGGGTGGCGGGGTCGTTGCCGGCATAGCTGCGGAACAGGTCCAGCCAGCGCCGGGCCAACGCCAGGGCCGTGGGCGAGTCCGGCGCCACGCCCGCGTCGAGCGCGTCGCGCACCTCGGCCATCAGTTCGGGCCATTCGCCAATGCGATCGCCGTAATGCTCGCGCATGTAGCGCGCCTCGTCCGGCGTGAGGTACTTCTCGTAGATCCGCAGCTTGCTTTCCGAGAAGGCTTGCAGCACGTAATCGCGCAAGGCCGGCGAGATGCCCATGAGCGCCTGCATCGAGGGCTCGCGTTCGTGCATCCGGTTCAGCTTGACCAGCAGGCGCGGATCGCGATTGGTGTCGCGCAGCAGCAGGGTCATCCAGCGCAAGGCCAGTTCGCGCGGCTGCGCCGCTTCGGGCGCGACGCCGGCATCCATCTGCGCCTGCACCTCCTTGACCAGCGCGAGCCAGTCGGCGTCGCCATTCTGGCTGCTGCGGTACATGGGCAGGCGGGCCAGTTCATCGGGGGAAAAGTATTTGTCGTACATGGTCATGAGTTCCAGAGTGGTGAGCCAATCGGCCAGCTCTGGCTCCTTGCCTTGCGCCAACTGGCCCTGCAGCTGGGCGAGACGCTCGCGCAGCCGGGAGGCTTGCTGGATCTGGCGGTCGAGCATCGCGATCTGCTTGGCGATGATTTCGTCCATGGGAGTGTCGGGCTGGTCCAGATAAGCGCCGATCTCGGCCAACGGCAATCCGAAGCGGCGCAGCGCCTGGATCTGATGCAGCCGCGCGATGTCGTCGCGGCCATACAGCCGATAGCCGTTGTCGGCGCGCGCCGAAGGCGTGAGCAGCCCGATCGCGTGATAGTGGTGCAGCGTGCGGACAGTCAGCCCGCTTCGCCTGGCCAGTTCTCCTACTTTCAGTTGCACGGCATTCCTCCTGTTGATGGCGCGGAACGAACTCTGGGACCTGACGTTGCGTGAGGGTCAAGCGTTACCGCGGGCGGCAGCTAGTCTGACACGTCGGGCGATGGGATCCAGCGATTTTGAGCGGCGGCCTTGGCCGTTCCTGGAATAATGGGCGTCCCCCGAAGAGGAAACGAACAATGAATATCCGTGAGCTGGATGCTTCCGAGTTGTCGAGTCTGCTGGATTTGTATCGGCATCTGCATCCAGCGGATGATCCCCTGCCGGGCGCGCAAACGGTCGCAGCGGTCTGGCAGGAACTGATGGAAAGCACTCGGCACAGGGTTTTTGGCGCGTATGCCGACGGCAAGCTCGCTTCAAGCTGCACGCTTACCGTCATTCCCAATTTGACGCGTGGTTGTCGGCCCTATGGCGTGATCGAGAACGTGGTGACGGATGCCGCTTACCGGCGTCAGGGCCTTGCCAAGGCGGTGCTCGACGAGGCGCTGGCGTTCGCCTGGGGCGGGAATTGCTACAAGGTCATGTTGATGACCGGTAGAAAGGACGAAGCGACCCTTCGATTCTACGAGTCCGCAGGTTTTGACAGGCATGGCAAGCAGGCTTTCATCGCGAGGCCGCCGGTATCCGGCGACCTCGGTTGAGCCGAACGGCCGGGTTCAGGCCTGTTGCCGCGACTTGGCAGACCCGGCCAGCAGCGCGACCGCTGCGATCGCCAGGGGAATGAACGAAACCCACAGCACCGTCGCCCAGTCATAGGCCGCCAGCAGGCCGCCCGATGCGAAGGAGCCGACCGCCATGGTGCCGAAGATGATGAAGTCATTGAGCGACTGCACCCGGGTCTTTTCCTCCGGCCGGTGGCATTCCAGAACCAGGGCCGACGCGCCCACGAATCCGAAGTTCCAGCCCAGGCCCAGCAGGACCAAGGTCACCCAGAAGTGGGCCACGTCGATCCCGGTCAGGCCGATGGCCGCGGACAGGCCGGTGAGCGCCAGGCCCGCCGTGACGATGCGTCCGGCGCCGAAACGCGTGATGAGGCGTCCCGTGAAGAAGCTGGGGCCGTACATGGCGATGACGTGCCATTGCAGGCCGAGGTTGGCGCTTTCCTGGGAATGGCCGCAAAGATGCATGGCCAGCGGCGCGGCGGTCATCAGGAAATTCATCAGCATGTAGGAGACGGCGCCGCAGACCACCGCCGTGACGAAGCGCGGCTGGCGCGCGATCACGCCCAGCGGCCGTCCGCCCGCAACTTCGGCCGCGCTGGGCATGGGCAGGTGCACGCCCAGCAGGACCAGGGCCGAGACCGCTGCCACCGCCGCCTGCATGAGATAGGTCGCCGCGAACATGTGTACGGGCCACAGGTACATCGTGTACGTGACCAACTGCGGGCCGACCACGCCGGCCAGCACGCCGCCGCCCATCACGAAGGACAGGGCGCGGGCGCGCCTGGCGGGAGACACGCCGTCGGCCGCCGCGAAGCGGAACGACAGCACGACGGCGGCGTACGCGCCGCCGAAGAACGTGCCCAGGCAGAACAGCCAGAAAGAACTCAGCACGATGGCGGCGGCGGCCAGCAGGCCCACCAGCACGCCGCAGGCGGTGCCGGCAAGAAATGCCGCGCGGCGGCCATGGCGCCTGGCGATGGCGCCAGCAGGAAGGATGCAGGCGGCCATGCCGACCACAAAGATGGAAATGGGCAGGGTCGCCAGCGCCTTGTCCGGCGCCAGCATGTCGCCGACGATGGCGCCGGTGGCGTAGACCACGACGGCGTTGGCGCCTGCCAGCGCCTGGGCGATTGTCAGCCGGGCGATGTTGCCGCGCTGCGCCTGCGGCGTGAGTTCAGCGCCGGGTGCGGCCGATGGCGCCGGGGTTGAAGCGGACAAGTGGGTCTCCTCGAGAGTCGTGCTTTTAGTTGATATGGGTGTTGATTTGCCGAGAGCGTTGCGGTTCTCGTGCGGCGTCCATGGTCAGGACCACGCGGAACTTCGCATCGCCGGACTTCAGCCGCAGCAAGGCATCAGCTGCGCGCTCCAGGGGTAGAGTCTCGACCATGGGCAGCGCCTCTGCAAGTACGCTGAAATTCAGCGTTTTTTCAGTTTCCCAAGGCGTGCCGGTCATGGCCCCGGCAACGGTGCGCTCGCCGCCCACCAGAAAGCCGGGCGGCACCGCCAGCGGGTCGCGGCCCACGCCCAGCAACATCGTGCGGCCTTGCGGAGCCAGTCCGCGCATGGCCCCGGACACGGCCTGCGTGTCGGTGATGGTGGCGATCAGCGCTTGTGCGCCGCCCATGTCGAGGAGCCGTTGCGCGGCGTCTTCCTCGTTGCTGTCGATGTAGACATGGGCGCCCAGGCGCAAGGCGTCAGCGGCGATGTCCAGGCCCCGGCCGATTGCCGCCACTTTCAAGCCCATGCGGCGGGCGTATTGCAACGCCATGTGGCCCAGGCCGCCTATGCCCAGCACGGCAACGAGATCGCCGGCCTGCGCTCCGGATTTCCGGAGCGCGTTGAAGGTGGCGATGCCGGCGCAAAGTATCGGGGCGGCTTGCATGGCGTCGAGCTCGTCGGGTATGGCAACCAGTCCGGTCGCCCGGGCCAGCATCATCTCGGCATAACCGCCATCCCGGGTAACGCCGACTACCGGTTGATTCGCGCACAGATTGAAGAGGCCCTGGCGGCATTGCGTGCAGGCGCCGCAATGACCGCCCAGGCGCCCCACGCCGACCCGTTGGCCGATCTTCCAGCGGGCGTCGACGCCCGCGCCGAGCGCCGAAATGCGGCCGACGGCTTCATGCCCGGGGACGCGCGGCCGTTGCAGCGCCGGATTGTCGATATCGGCCGCGTCGGCGCCACAGACGCCGCAAGCTTCGACGCGCAGCAGTACTTCTCCGGGGCCGGGTTCGGGCGTGGACAATTCAACGAATTCGAGCCGGCCGGGCGCGGTGGTCCGAATGGCGCGATAGGTGGAAGGGAGGCGTGTCATTGGGCGGGGGCTCCAGGCGGGACCGCATTGGGGGAGGGTGCAGCGGAGTTCAGCAGCCACTTCACGCCCGCGTCCGCGGCATCGATGGCGCCAGCCAGATAGCCGGGGAATGCGGCGGACCATTCGCTGGCTATCCCGGCCAAGCGACCCGCCCATACGCCAGTCTCGGCGGCAACGGCGGGTGCTGCCGGGTGTGCGCCGCCATCCCTGCAGTCCGCAGCCGTCGAGGTGTCGGGGTCTTGCGCCCAGTCCTTGTAGAACTCCCGCTCGGGCTTGAGCGCCAGGGGGCCGAACAACCGGGCGAGCTGCGCGCGGCTGAGGGCCATCAACACGTCCTGGCCTGCCGACCGGCGCGCCGCCGCGGGCATGCCTACGAATCCGAACAGGGCAGGACCTTGCGGGGTGCTGGCGTCGTGGACCTCGGCCAGAGGTCCCCGGCTGCTGCGGGCTGCGCCAGACATGTCCTGCTCGCGCCAGAATGCCGAACCGTAGACGGCGAGGTACTTGGCATGGGGAGCCATCCAGGTCGGCGTGCCGCGCCATTGCGTTGCCAGCGCGCTCGGCAGCGGAGGGTCGAAAGCGATACGGGATTGCGCCAGGCGCGGAGGGACGGCCAGCAGCACCTGCGAGGCCTGAAAGACGCTGGCTCGTCCCTCGCCGTCCCGCGCATGCACCTCGATGGCGCGGCCTGTGGCATGCAGCCGGGTCACGGTCCGGCCCAGCTTGATGCATGCCGGATCCAGGCGTGCGAGCAGGGTATCGATCAGGCCGCTCATGCCAGTGGTTAGCCGGAAGGACTCCGGATGGCTGGGGTAGCTGTGCATACGTACCGGCGTTCCTGAACGCTCGACCATCATGAAACCCGCTTCGTGTTGCGGGATGATAGACAAGCCGAACTCGCGGACGATGGCGCCAAGCCTGGGCTGGATCGCTGGCCAGAACCACGTGGGGCCCAGATCGTAGGAGCCGGCGCCCAGGATGCGGCCGCCCAGCCTGTCGCGTGCTTCCAGCAGCATATGGCTGCCGGCGCCATGCCGCTGCAGCAGCAGGGAGGCGTACAGGCCCGCGAGTCCTCCTCCGATGATGACGGTGTCCACTGACGTCGTCATGGCTGGCTCCCGCCGTTCGGGTCCGGCAGATGGTTGGTCTTCAGATAGACGGTGGCGCCCTCGGCGCCGGCGTCGAGGGCGGCTTGCGCGCCACGGGCAAGCCGCAGCCAGCTGCCTTGCGGATAAGAAGCTTGTCCGTCGGCAATCGATCCGGCCAGAACCAGTATTTCCGCATGCACGGCTGCGGTCCGCGGCAGCGGTGCATGGGCGGGCAGGCGCCGCAGACAGGTCTGCTCATAGGACGCGGAGTAAAGCGGGCAGATTTCGCCGCCGCGCTCGCGCGTCCAGGCGGCGGGATCGCGCGTGTCGATGCGTACGACGGATTGTTCATCCGCAGGCATCTGCCGCAATTTGACGAGGATGGTGGCGCCGCTCCTGCTGGAAGGGGCATGGGCGGAGCCCGGCGGATTGCGCAGATACCAGCCTGCCGGATAGTCGCCGCTGGCGTCGGAGAAGGTGCCGGACAACACCAGTATTTCTTCGCCGCCGGGATGCGCGTGCGGCGGAAAGCGGCTGTCCGGCGCATAGCGCACGATGCTGGTGGCGCGTGCCTGTTCGCCGCCCACGCGGTCCAGCATCATGCGTTCCACGCCGTGCTGCGGCGACGGCACCCATTGGTATTGCTCCGGCGTCACGATGGCGTTGCGTGAGAAATCGGCGTTGATAAGCATGATATTGGTAGAAAAGCTATTCCAAGGTGATGTCCGGCCCTTGGCTGCCATATGCTGAAATTGGCTACTGAAAGGGCGTATTCTTCGCCAATCGGCAGCCGCGGACAAACCAGATAAACTACCTTTGATTGAAAGAAAAACTTTATCGCCATGAAGTCTCTTGCGCATCTCAACGCGCTGCGCGCCTTCGAGGCCAGTGCGCGCCATCAAAGCTTTTCGGCAGCTGCGGCCGAGCTGCACGTGACTCCTGCTGCGGTGGGCCAGCTCGTGCGCGCGCTGGAGCAATGGCTGGGCGCGCCGCTGTTCCATCGCGGCGCCAGCGGCAAGGCGCGGCTGGTCCCCACGGCAGCAGCTGAACGCGCGTTGCCGGAGATACAGGCGGGGCTCGGCAAGCTGGCGCTGGGCCTGGAGCGCTTGAAGGAAGGTTCCTTGAGCGGCATGCTCACCGTGGCCGTGAGTCCGGCTTTCGCCGCCAAGTGGCTGTTGCCTCGGATCGAGCGCTTCCAGCATGCCTGGCCCGATACCGACGTGCGTCTGGACACCAACCTCAAGCCCGTGGATTTCGCGGCCCAGCAGATCGATATCGGCGTGCGCTATGGCGCTGGCGTCTGGCCCGGCCTGGCGGCGGAAAAGCTGATGGACGAAGAGGTCTACCCGGTCTGTTCCCCGGAACTGCTGCGACGGCGCAAGGCGGCGAAGCGTCCGGCCGAGCTGGCGGGCGAGACCTTGATCCATGATCTTTCGATGGACGCGCAGACGGGATTTCCGACCTGGGCCATGTGGCTGGAGAAAGTCGGCGTACAAGGCGTATCCACCGCCCGCGGCATGAAGATCAACAATTCCGCCGCGGTGCTGCAGGCGGCTATCGATGGCCATGGCGTGGCGCTGGCCCGCAGCGTGATGGCGCATGATGATCTGGTTGCCGGCCGCCTGGTGCGCCTGTTTCCGCAGTTGGCGGTTCCCTCCGCGTTGGCCTACTACGTTGTTTATCGGCCCCAGGCGCGCGAGTTGCCCCGATTGGCCGCCTTCCGCGACTGGCTGTTCGACGAGGCCGCTGCCTGTCGGTAGCCGGGTTCGGAGCCCGGCGGACCTTGCGCGACGCCCGCCGCGCTTACCTTGCGGCGCGGGCGAATCTCTTCACCATGAATTCCACGAAGGTCGTGAGCTTGGGCAGCGCCTTGCGGTCTTTGGGATACAGCAGCGTGATCGGCCGGGCCACGGGCCAGGCGGACTCAAGGATCGGGACCAGTCGGCCCGCGCGTACGTCTTCGGCCAGCAACAGCTCGGGCTGCAGCACGATGCCGAATCCGGCCAGTGCCGCCTGCCTGAGCGCCTGGCCGTTGTTCGACACGAAGCGGCCGGCAGGGTAGGCCGCGCCGCCATTCTCCGCGTTCAGGCGCCAACCGGTGCGGCGGTTCCAGTAGGAAAAATCCAGGCATTGATGGCGCGCCAGGTCGCTTGCCGTTTCAGGCGTGCCGTGGCGTTGCAGATAGGCCGGCGCCGCGCAGATGATCATCTGATAGCGCCCGATCTTGCGCGCGACCAGGCTGGAATCGGCGGGTTCGCCGATGCGCACCGCCAGGTCGTAGCGCGAGGCCACCACGTCCTCGACGGCGTCGCTCAAGGTCAGGTCCACGCTGACGTCCGGGTACTCGGACAGGTAGTCGGCGATGGCGGGGGCCAGCGCGAACGAGCCGAAGGTCACGGTCGAGGTGATGCGCAGATGGCCTCGCGGCGCGGCGCGCATGGCTTCGGCGCCTTGCTCGGCATCGCGGATGTCCGACAGGATCACCTTGCAGCGCGCGAAATAGGCCTGGCCGGCTTCCGTCAGGCTTTGGCGGCGCGTGGTGCGGTTCATGAGCCTCAGGCCCAGCCGCGCCTCCAGGCCCTTGATGTGCTTGGCCGCCATGGCGGGCGACATCTCGTGGCGAGCCGCCGCCGCGGTCAGGCTGCCCAGTTCGACGACCGCCACAAAGACTTCCATGCTGAGCAGGCGGTCCATGGATTACGCACCCTGAGTGTGAAGTGAACCCACCATTTTAGGATTTTTCCGGGACGCGCCCTTGGCCAGAATGGGCACAAGCGCTGGCGATATCGCGGGCGCATCCCACAACATACGAATCGGAGTTTCCATGAAAATCATCCTGATCGGCGCCACCGGCACCATCGGCCGCGCGGTCGCCCAAGAACTGGGCCAGCGCCACGACGTCATTGCAGTGGGCAAGACGCGCGGCGAGCATCAGGTCGACGTGACCCAGAGCGGCAGCATCCGCGCCTTGTTCGAGCGCGTGGGCAAGGTGGATGCCATCGTCTCCACCACGGGCAGCTTGCATTTCGGCCCTCTGGCCGAAATGACGGCGGAGCAGTTCAAGATCGGTCTGCACGACAAGCTGCTGGGGCAGGTGGATCTGGCGCTGATCGGCCAGCATTACGTCAACGAAGGCGGTTCCATCACGCTCACCAGCGGCATCCTGACCGATGAACCGATCCGCTACGGCGCCAATGCCTCCGCGGTGAATGCTGCCATCGACGGTTTCGTGCGCGGCGCCGCCGTGGAGCTGCGGGGCGTGCGCATCAACTCGGTCAGCCCCACGGTCCTGACGGAATCGCTGGATGCCTACGGCCCGTACTTCCAGGGTTTTGAATCCGCACCGGCCAGCCGGGTTGCGTTGGCCTATAGCCGAAGCGTGGAAGGCGCGCAGACCGGACGCGTGTTCCGGGTGTGGTGATTTCCTGGGAGTTCCGGGTGCGGCAGCTGAGCGCCGCAGACATGGGACTCTGCCAAAGGAAAGCCCGCAGCGGACGGACCGCTGCGGGCTTGGTCATGCCAGGGGCCGGCTACCCGGCCCAGCTCATAAGGCTTACCAGAGCACCTTCAACCCGACAGAGCCCTGTGCGCCGGTCTTGACGCGGCTGTCGCCGCTGTTGGCCCACAGTTTGCCAATGTCGCCGTAGAGGCTGGTGTTCTTGGTCAGCTGCAGCATGGCGCCCACCGCGAACTCGGTCGACGTGTAGCCGCCCTTGGCGCGGATGTCGGTGGTGCCGGCCGGGGCGCTGAAGCTTGCCACGTCGGTGGTATTGCTGGCCTTGTACAGATTGACGCGGGCAAAGGGCTGAAGCACGGTGCCGCCGATGCTGTAGCTGCCCTTGACGCGGGCGCCCAGACGCAGGGTCCAGTCATCGTCCGCATCGTTCTTCACCTTGGCCAGGCTCAGCGTGGTGTCGTCCAGATTGAGCTTGCGGTAGATGATTTGCGCCTGCGGCTCCAACTGCCAGCTGCTGCCCAGGTCGAAGGGCTTGCCCACTTCCAGCGAGGCCAGCCAGCCGTGGCCCTTGGTGGTGGCGCCGGCGCCGGTGTCGGCCGTGCGCAGGCTGCTGCGGTAGTCGGCGCCCTGGATCACGGCGTCGGCGTACAGGCCGGAGTCGTGCTGCCAGGTGCCGTACAGGCCCACGTAGCGACCACGCAGGTTGTTGTAGCCCGCGTACTTGCGCTCCATGCCGCTGGAGAAGCCGCGCACGCCCATGTCACCGTCCAGCTGGCCCACGTACAGGCCGGCCTTGAGGTTGCGGTCGGCGTACACGTCCACGCCGGCCTGGAAGCCGGTCAGGTGGCCGCTGCTCTCGGGGTTGACCGTGCCTTGCTGCGTGATGGTCGGAGCCGTGCGCAGCACACGGGCCCAGGCGCGGTGGTTCGGATCCTGGTCGATGGCGCCTTGAGCGACGTCGTCGCCCATGCGCTTGCGCATGTCGCCGAGCATTGCCATGTCCGCCTGGCGCAGTTGCGCGGGCAGGGAGGACAGCAGCGGCACTTCTTCACGGTAGGCGGGAGCGGGGGTGACAGGATCGGTGCCTGGGCCCGGGTTGACCTGCGTGTTGGTCGAGTGCAGCGCGGCGCCCTGTGCCGTCTGGGTCAGACGGTACTCGTAGGCGCCGGCATCGACATGGCCGCCCGCCAGCGTGAAGCTGCCGGGTTGCAGGCTGGCGCCGTTCTCGGTGGAGATGACCTGGATGCCCTGGCTGCCCGTCTGTGCGCCCAGGCCGCCGGCATTTGCTATCTGCACCGTGGTGCTGCCGCTGGCGATGGCGCTGGGGCCGCTCAACAACAGCTTGTCGGTGGCGCTGCCATCCGCGCCCAGCACGGTGGAAACGCCCAGCTTGCCGTTGTTGCCGACGTAGGGGCCGGTGACCTTGAGCACGGTGCCCGGCGTGCTGCCGCCGAGATTGACCGCGCCGCTGTTGTTCAGGCTGGCCACGGTCTGGCTGTAGCCCGCCAGGTCCAGCACGGCGCCGCTGGCCACGGTGTGGGCCGAGGCGCTGCTGAATGTATTGGTGGCGCCGGCCTTGAGCGTGCCCTGAGCGACATCGGTCGCGCCGGTGTAGCTGTTGCCTGCGCTGGTCAGGGTCAGGACGCCGCTACCTTGCTTGGTAAGGAAGCCGCCGCCCGTGATGGCACCGGCCCAGGTCGCCGTGTTGGCGCCGGTGTCGATGACCGGGTCGTTGGTGCCCGTCATGTGCAGGTTGTTGACGATGGTCAGGCCGTTGGCAATCAGGTTGATGACAGTGCCGTCGTCCATGGACAGCATGCCAGTGCCCAGGCCCAGGGAATGGCCCAGGCCGATGCTGCCCTGCTTGAGCTGCACACCGCCCGAGAAGGCGCTGCCGCCGGTCAGCGTCAGCGCGCCGGCGCCGGTCTTGACCAGGCCGCCGCTGCCCACGACGATGCCCGAGTAGTAGGACGCACTGCCAGCCGCGGAATTGACGGTCAGGGTTCCCGCGCCCAGCGCCACGGTGCCGGCGCCGGTCAGGCTGCTGGCTTGGAGCACGTTGCCATTGAGGTCCAGCGTGGCGCCCGACAGCACCTGATAGCCGGTGCCTTGGACCAGCGCCGTGGTGGAACCCGCGCGCAGCGTGCCGTCCGCGACCAGCGTGCCGCCGGTATAGCTGTTGGCGCCGGTCAGGGTCTGCGTGCCCGAGCCCTGCTTGACCAGGGTACCCGTGCCGATGACCGAGCCGCTGAAGATGCCGTCGGCCGAA
The DNA here is from genome assembly GCF_014851465.1 of Achromobacter sp. ACM04. Lineage (NCBI taxonomy): Bacteria > Pseudomonadati > Pseudomonadota > Betaproteobacteria > Burkholderiales > Alcaligenaceae > Achromobacter > Achromobacter sp. ACM04. The sequence goes on along the minus strand of NZ_JACUZS010000001.1, from coordinate 1,532,060 downwards.
CCGCCCGCCAGCAGGGTGTTGGTTCCCATCTTGATGTTGCCGGCGCCCGCCAGGGTGCCGAACACCTGGGCGCCTTGGCCTGCCGACAGGTCGAAGGTCGCGCCGCTGGCGACGGTCACGATGCCGGTGGCGGCGAGGCTGCTGCCCGCGCCCAAGGCTACCGTGCCGCTGTTGACGTAGGTGCCGCCGGTGTAGCTGTTGGTGCCGTTGAGCGTCAGCGTGCTGGCGCCGTTCTTGGTCAGGCTGCCCGCGCCCGAGATGTTGCCGTTGAGCGTCAGGTCCTGGCTGCCTTGCACGGTCAGGCCGGCGTTCAGGGCGATGTTGTTCGCCAGCGCCAGCGCCTGAGTGTTGTCCAGCGTGGCCGCGCCGCCTACCGTCAGCGTGCCGGAACCGAGCGCGGCGCCGTTGCCGACGATCAGGCCGCCCGCGTTCAGGAGGGTGCCGCCGACGTAGCTGTTGACGCCGCTGAGGGTCAGGTTGGCCGCGCCGTTCTTGATCAGGCCGCCAGCGCCGCCGACGGTGCCGTTCAGGTCCATGGCGTTGGAACCGGCGATCGTCAGCGCGCCGTTCAGCGCGACCTTGTTGCGCACGGTGACTGCCGTGTTGCTGTCCAGCGTGGTGCCGTTGGCAGCGGTCAGCAGGCCATTGCCCAAAGCCTTGTCGTTGCCCAGCACCAGCGTGCCGCCGTTGAGCGCCGTGCCGCCGGTGTAGCCGTTGGACGCGTTGAGCACCAGGGTGCCGGCGTCGAGCTTGGCCAGCGTGCCGCTGCCAACGAGCGGGGCGTTGATGGTCGCGGTCACGCCGGGATCGACGCGCACCGTGGCGTAGCCCTGGTCGCCGTTGACCAGGTTGAGCGAACCCAGCGAGCCGGGCTCCAGGACATAGCCGTCGGTCATGAACTGCATGCCCGTCGTGCTTTGCGCGCCGGCAACGGTGATCGTCCCCGCAGCGCCCTGGAAAACGGCGAACTTGCCGGCCCAGGACCGGTTCACGTTGCCGTCGACGCCGGTCCAGTTGGCGTTGGCGCCGTCCCAGGTGCCGTTGCCGCCTTCGATCGCGCCGTTGCCGACGGTTTGCGAGCCGTCCCAGAACTGCACGGTGACGTTGGGTGCGGCCACCAGCAGGTTGATCTGCTTGTCGACGGCGGTCTGCAAGGTCAGGTCGGCCGCTTGCACATTGCCGGGCAGGTAACCGAAGTTCATGCCGTTGTTGGTCAGGCTGCCGCCATAATTCATGAGACGGTACACGCCGGTGCCGAAGCCGCCGGCGTCGCTGATATTGAGCGTGCCGCCCAGGGTCAGGTTGCCGGTCACGTCCACCAAGGCGGTGCCGCCGCCGAGGGCGGGGGCGCCGAGGCTCGCGTTGACGATCGAGTTGGTGCCCAGTTGCAGGCCGCCAACCGACAGGGTGTAGCCGTCCGTCAATTTCAGGGCGGCGTCGCCCATGACCGTCACGTTGCCAGCGATGCTGCCAGTTCCAGCCAGGGTGGCGCCGCTGAACACCTGCACATCGCTGCTGGCGAGCGAACCGTCTACCCACAGGCTGCCGGCGCTGACGAAGGTCGGGCCGGTAAGCGTGTTGTTGCCAGAAAGAACCAGCGATCCCGTGCCGCTCTTGGTCAACCAACCCTTGCCATCGAGCTGGCCGTTGAAGTTGCTGTTGGCTCCGTTGGCGCCGACGGTCAGGATGTTCCCGTTCGAGACCGTCACGGTGCCATTGCCGTTCAGGCTGGCCAGACGAGCCAGATTGGTGATGAACAGATTGGCGCCGGCTGCCACGTTCGCGGTGGCATTCTGGCCCAGCGCGTTGTTGCCCGCGGTGGTCAAGCTGCCGCCCTGCAGATCGATCATGCCGCTGAAGGTGTTGGCGCTGCCGGTAAGCGAGAGGTCGTTCGCACCGGTCTTGCGCAGCGTGCCGTTGCCGTTGAGCTGTCCATCCAGGATCAGGCTGTTGTTGCCCGCCACCGTGAGCGCGCCGTCGACATTGACGGTATTGCCCAGGCGCATCGGGCCCGCCGTATCCAGTTGCGTGTTGCCCGTGATGGTCAGCATGCCGGTGCCCAGCGCCGCGGCATTGCCCAGGCTCAAGTCGCCGGCATTGACCGTGGTGCCCCCGTTGTGGCGGTTTTCGCCATTGAGGGTGAGTCGGCCGGCGCCGTTCTTGACCAGCTCGGTGGAACCATTGATCACCCCGTTCAGGGTGAAATCATTGCTGCCGTCCAGCGCCAGGGAGGCGCTCAGTTGCACGTTGTTGGCCAGGGTCACCGCGCGGCTGGCTTCCAGGGTTCCCGCGTTGCGCACGGTCAGCGTGCCCTCGCCGAGCGCTGCGTCGTGGCCCACGGCCAGGTTGCCGCCCGTCAGGTTGACGCCGCCCTGGAAAGAGTTGGCGCCGTTCAAGGTCAGCTTGCCCGTGCCGCGCTTGGTCAGGCCGCCGAGGCCGTTGACCAGGCCGCCCAACGTGAGGTCCTGGTTGCCGACGAGGTTCAGGTCGCCAGCCAGGTTGATGGTGTTGCTCAGGCTCAAGGCCACGCTGTTGTCCAGCTGCATGCCGGAGGCGGCGGTCAGGGTGCTGTTGCCCAGCGGATTGCTGGAGGCCAGCACCAGCTTGCCGCCGTTCAGCGCCATCGTGCCGCCGAAGGAGTTGTTGCCGCCCAGGGTCAGGGTGCCGCTGCCGTTCTTGTTCAGGCCGCCGCTGTTGCCGGCGATGTCGCCGTTCAGGGTCAAGTCATTGCTGCCACCCAGGTTCAACTGGCCTTGGGCGAAGATCTGGTTGGTCAGCGTGAGCGCCTGGTTGTTGTCCAGCGTGGTGCCGCCTGTGGCGGTCAGGGTCGCCGTGCCCAGCGCGTTGTTGCTGCCGGCCACGAGCGTGCCGCCCGCCAGCAAGGTGCCGCCCTGATAGCTATTGTTGCCATTGAGCACCAGCGTGCCCTGGTCCAGCTTCTGCAGGGTGCCGGTGCCATCGATGTCCACGTTGATCGTTGCGGTGACGCCCGGATCGACCCGCACGGCGAAATTGCCGCCATCGCGGTTGACTGCCTTGAGCTTGCCGTCGACGCCTGCCACCAGTTCGTAGCCATCGGTCATGAACTGCATGCCATTGACGGTCTGCTCGCCCTTCACCGTCACGGTGCCGGCAGAGCCTTGGAATACGGCGAACTGGCTGCTCCACGACTGATTGAGAACGCCGTAGGAGTCGGTCCAATTGGTGTTTGTGGAATCCCACGAGCCGCTGCCGCCGGCGATAAGGCCGTCGGGTACCGTGGCGGCGCCATCCCAGAATTGGATGGCCCGGCCCGGCGAGTCGACGACCAGGTTGACCTGGCCGATGTTCGCGGTCTGCAAGGTCAGTTCCGACGTGGACATCGTGCCAGGCAAGGTGCCGTAGTCGAGGATGTTGTTCGTAAAGCTGTTGGAGTAGTCGAACAGGCGGTACACGCCATGGCCGAACCCGCCGGCATCGGTGATGTTCAACACGCCATCCAAGGTCACGTTGGTGCCCTGGAAGAGCGCCGTACCGCCCACGGCAGGAGAACCCAGCGCGACATTGACGTTGGAGTTCTGTGAGAGGACTATCGAGCCCGCGGTCAGTTTCTGACCGCTGATGCCGGCCAGGGTGCCACCGTTGGCAACGGTCAGTGTGCCGTTGATCGTGCCGCTGCCGTTCACGGTCCCGCCCGCGCCAACAATCAAGCTGCGGTTCATTGTGCCGCTGACCTTCAGGGTGCCGCCGTTGACTTCGGTTGGGAAGATACTGAAGCTGGAGGTGCCCGCCAGCTCCAGCGTGCCGCTGCCGGTTTTGCTGAGCCGGCCATCGCCCATGATCGTTCCGGCGTACACGCTATCGAGGTTGCTGCTGCCCACTTGCAGCGCGCTGGCCAAGCCCAAATTGAGTGTGCCGCCGCTATCGCCGCTCAAGGAGCCGATCGTGTTGTTGCCGTTGATGTTCAGTACGGTGCCAGCACCCAGGTTGACGCTCTGGGGGGTACCCAGGGCGCCAGGGTTCGCTACGGTGATCGCGCCTTGGCGGACGTCGAGCTTGCCGTCGTAGGTGTTGTTGCCCATTAGGAGCAATTCGTTCGCGCCGGTCTTGGTCAGCTTGCCGTTGCCGCTCAACAGGCCGTGCGTCACCAAGTCCGCCTGGGTGTCCACCGCCAGGTCGCCATTGACGGTGATGGCGTTTTGCAGGCTCGCGTTCTGGACGTTCCTCAGCGTGGCCGTGCCGCTGGTGACCAGCGCGCCTGATCCCATGGCAAAATTGTTGCTGAACTCCAAGGTACCGCCACTGAGGGCGATGCCGCCAGTGTGGGCGGTATTGATGGCGTTGAGGCTGAGCGTACCGTTGCCAGTCTTGACCAATTGGCCGGGGCCCGAGATCAGCGAATTCAAGGTCAGGTCATTGTCGCCGGCAACCGTCAGATTCGCATTGAGGGCGATGGCGTTGCCTAGCGTTACCGTGTTGCTTGCCGTCAGGGTGGAAGCGCCGCCCACGGTCAAGTTGCCGAGACCCAAAGCCTGATTGTTGCCCACCGTCAGCGTGCCGGCGTTCAGCGTGGTACCCGACAGATAGGTGTTGGCCCCGTTCAAGGTCAGGTTGGCGGCGCCGTTCTTGATCAGCGAGCCTGGGCCGTAAACGACGCCGTTCAGCGTCAGGTCGGCGCTTCCGCCTATCTCCACGCTGCCAAACAGATTCACGTTGTTGTCGAGGGCCACCTTGTTATTGGCGTCGAGCACCGTGTTGTTGAGCGCCGTCAGGGCGCCGCTGCCCAGCGCGGTATTGCTGCCGACCTCCAGACGGCCGGCCTCGATTATCGTGCCGCCGGTATACGTGTTGTTGCCGTTGAGTACCAGCGTGCCGCTGTCTTGCTTGTGCAGGGTGCCGCTGCCGCCTATGGCGACGCCCAGGGTGGCGGTCACGTTGGGATTGACCCGAATCACGGCAACGCCGCTGGCATTCAGCTGACCATTGGCTCCGCCCACCAGCTTGTAGCCGTCGCTCTTGAACTCCAGGCCCGTGATGCTGTGCTGGCCGCCGACTGCCACGGTGCCGGCGACGCCGGAGAATGCCGCTTCGCCGCCGTTCCAGGACTGGTTCACTGTTCCGTCAGCGGAAGTCCAGTTGGTATTGGCGTAATCCCAGATGCCAGAGGCGCCATCCACCGAACCGTTCGCCACGGATTGGCTGCCGTCCCAGTAGAGTTGCGGATTTGCGGGCGCCGCATGCGCGTTCGCGGCGATCAAGGCAATGCCCAGCGCGCCCGCCAACTGTGCGCCGCCGCGGCGCAGGCGCCGGGCAGGGCTGCTGCTTTTTGCCTGCCCGCGGGCGATTTCACTGACGGCTTGCCATACGCCAGCGGCGGCGTTGAAGACTACTCGATAGACGTGATTCATTGATCTCTTCTATGCCGGCGCCGATGCCGGGCCGGCAAAATTGGATGTTGTATTGATTTAAATGAAACTAAATGCGTCTTGGTGGTAGGTCGCTCAGCGAGCCGATAGCATGAACGGGCGAGGCAACCGTTACAAAAGTCGAAATGTTTTGCGGAAAATTAACATTTATTTACGCCGCGTAATGTACGGCAAAAATGCGGATTTCCGCACTGTCAACGTGGAAAAATTTGAATTCCGTTCACATTTGCTGCGTTGACGCCACGCCGAGGCGGTGATGGCCGAGCGCCGCATTCCTGCGTACACTCCCGGCCATGCTACGAATCGACAATCTCGGCAAACGCTACGGCGACCATCTCGTCTTCCAGGGGCTGACCCATACGTTCACGCCCGGATGCGTGGCGTTGTGCGAAGAAGACAGCACCGGCAAGTCCACGCTGCTGGGCATCATTGCGGGCGTGATCGCGCCGGATGCGGGAGAGGTCTGGATCGACGGACATGCGCTGACCCAGGCGCCGGCGCAAGCGCGGTCCCGCCTGGCCTATGTGCCCGACAATTGCATGGCATTGCCCGCGCAGACGGGGCGTGGTTTGTTGGAGCAGGTTGCGGCCGAGAAGAACGTGCCGCTGGCCGACAGCGTGCTGGACCTGGCGTTCCGGCTGGGACTGCAGCCGCATCTGGACAAGCGCTTCGAGCAGATGTCCACGGGCACGCGGCGCAAGGTCTACCTGACGGCCGCCGCCCTGGGCGACCCGGCCGTCATTATTGCGGATGGGGCCAGCAACGGCCTGGATGCGCAGGCGCGCGGCGTGCTGGCAGAACAGTTCAAGATCTGGGCGCAGGATCGGGTGGTGCTGTTCGCCAGCCACGATCCTGAACTGGTAGAAGCCTGCGGCGCCAGATCAATCGAGGTTGCGGCGCTGCGCTGAAGGCGGCGCCGCCATTATTACTTCGCCATCAAGCCCAGGTACTCGATCAAGCCTTTTTCCTTGACGTAGGTGGCCTGCGCCCATTCCTTGTAGTCCTGGCTGTTGCGGTAGGCGGGCTCCTGGTTCAGCTGCTTCATGACGTCCATGCTGGCGGGGTCGAACAGCGCCTTCTTGAAGGCGTCGTGCAGCGTCTTCACCACCGCGGGATCCATGCCCTTGGGGCCGGCCAGGCCATAGGGCGAGGTGGACACGACCTTGTAGCCCAGCTCCTGGGCGGTGGGCACGTCGGGCCAGCGCGTGGTGCGCTTTTCGCCGAAGGTGACCAGCAGGCGCATCTTGCCGGAATCCACGAACTGGTCCCAGCCGGTGGCGTCGCTTTGCGCCATGACGTGACCGCCCAGCAGGGCCTGTTGCATGTCGGCGTTGCCCTTGAACGGCACGTGGTTCAGTTTCACCTTGGCGTTGATGGCGACTTCCTCGATCAGCAGGTGCGGCGACGAACCGATGCCGGTGGAGCCATAGTCGATGGTGCCGGGCGCCTTGCGCGCCGCCTCGATGTATTCGTTGAAGGTCTTGTACGGCGAGTCGGAGCGGACGGTGAAGCCGAAGGTGTAGCCGGACAGGCCCAGGATGAAGGTGAAATCGTTGATGGGGTCCCAGCTGCTTTTCTGCATGTACGGCATGCGCAGCATGGCCAGGGTGTACAGCGTGATGGTGTAGCCATCGGGCTTGGCGGTCTTGGCCATGGTCGCCGGGCCCAGGGTGCCGCCGGCGCCGGGCCGGTTTTCGACGATAACGGGCTGGCCCAGGTACTTGGAGGCATCCTGCGCCACGGTGCGCAGGTGGCGGTCGGTGGAGCCGCCGGCCGGGAAGGGCACGATCAGCGTGATGGGCTTGGACGGATAGGCGCCTTGCGCGCCGGCGGCGAAGGGCAATGCAATGCCGGCTATCGAGAGCAGCGCGGCGCCGAGGCAGGCGCGCCGCAGGGGCTTATGGGTCATGGGTTTGTCTCCTGGGGTGTTGTTGTGTGTGGGAAGGGGACTGCTCAGTCGCGCAGGGCGACCTTGACCGGTAAGCGGGCCAGCGCGTCGCGCAGGCTGGCCTTTAGCGCTGCGGACGCGCGGGCGTCGGCCTGGACTGCGACCTCGGGTTGAGCGTCGGCCTGTACGCGGAACAGCGCGCCGTCGTCGATCAGGCCGGCTTCCTGCAAGGTGCGCGCCACCACGGACTGGGCCGATACCGCGGTGGCCAGGCGGCGCAGGTCGGGCTTGTAGATCTTGCCCACGTTGGTCATGGGCATGCTGTCCAGCACGATGACGCGCTTGGGCCGCGCCGGGCTTTCGTCCACGTGCTCGGCGGCATAGGCCAGCAGTTCGGCTTCCGGGACCTGGGCGCCTTCGGCCAGCGTGACAAAGGCGATGGGCAGTTCGCCGGCATAGGCGTCGGGGGCGCCGACGGCGGCGCAGAGCTGCACCGACGGGTGCGAGGCGAGCGCGTCCTCGATGGTCTTGGGATCGATGTTGTGGCCGCTGCGGATGATCAGGTCCTTGGCGCGGCCCTGCAGATGCAGCCGGCCGTCCGGGTCCAGGTAGCCGACGTCGCCGCTGATGAGCCAGCCGTCCTCGGTGAAAGCGCGCGCCGTGTCTTCGGAATCAAGAAAGCCGGGGATGACGTTGGGCGCCTTGAACAGCACCATGCCGGGCTTGCCTGCGGGGAGGTCGCGCGCGGGAGCGCCGGCCGGCACGTCCAGGCCGACGATGCGCACCTGCACGTAGGGCAGCGGAAAGCCGACGCAGCCGACCGGAAACTCGCAGCCTGGCGGCGAGATGGTGGAGATGCCCGCCATCTCCGTCATGCCCAGGCTTTCGTTGACGTGCAGTCCGAACAGCCGTTTGAAGCGAGCGGCCAGCTCGGCGGGCAGGGGCGCGGCGCCGGTGCGGCAATAGCGCAACGACGAGATGTCGGCGCCGGCCAGCGGCACTTCGGCCAACGCGGCGAGGATGGTCGGCACGCCTTGCAGCGAGGTGGCGCGGTGGTGTTCGACCAGGCGCCAGTAGTTGCGCAGCACGTCGCGGTTGCGCAGCAGCAGGGTGGTGGGGATGACGGTTTCCACGCCCGCCGACAGGGCGGCCAGCGAAGCCGGCAGCACGCCCGCTACATGGAACAGCGGATAGCCGTTGATGACCACGTCGTCCGGTCCGGCGTTCTGCAGTTGCACCGCGGCCCAGGCGCTGAAGACCTGGTTGGCGTGCGTATGGATGGCGAGCTTGGGCGCGCCCGTGGTGCCGCCGGTATGGAAATAGGCGGCCACGTCGTTGGCATGGATCTCGCGGCCGCTGAGCAGGCGGTCGGCCGGCTGCGCGGCGCGCGCGGCGTTGAAATCCAGCGCATGATCCGGCAACGCCGGGCGGCTCGAAGGCGGCTCGTCCAGCGGCGCGACGCGCAGCAGCGTGTGCAGCGTGGGCACGCGTTCGCGCAGCCGCAGCGCCTTGGACCAGGAGCCGCACTCCACGTCGGACCCATAGGCGATCAGCACCTTGGCGCGCGCCGTGTTCATGAGCGAGGCGAGCTTGTCTTCGGCCAGCAAGGGGTTCAAGGGCTGGACGATGCCGGCGGCCTCGCCGCCCCAGAGCGCCAGGTGGTACTCCAGGCAGCCCGGCAGCAGGATGCCGACGGCGTCGTCCGGGCCCACGCCCAGTTCATGCAGCAGGTTGGCGGTCTGGTGGATGCCGGCCAGCAGTTCGCGGTAGCTCCAGCGCAGCGGCGCGTCGCCGGGGTCGGCGCTGCGCAGAAAGGTCAGCGCCGTCTTGTCGCCGAAGGCCGCGGCCGAGTTGCGGAAGATCTCGTAGGTGCTTTGCACCGTGAGCGTTTCAGCCAGCGGCCGGGCTTGCAGCCGCTGCACGTCCGCCGCGCTGCGCACGGGGAACGGAGCGGCGAAAGGCGGCGAGAGGGGCGGGGCGGCATGGACCTGGGTCATCATGGCGTGATCCTCCGCTCAGGCTTGCCCCAGCGCGATGTAGCGCCGCAGGTGATGGTCTTCGTCGCCCAACTGATGGTCGATCATGACCAGGCGCTTGGCGTAGTGCGCCAGCGGCAGCTCCCAGGTCATGCCGATGCCGCCGTGCAGCTGGATGCTCTCCTCGGCCACCAGGGTGCCGATGCGGCCGATGGTGTACTTGGCGGCGGACAGCGCGCGTTCGCGGGTGGCGCGGTCGGGATGGTTGAGCGTGGCCGCGGCGTTGATCACGGACGAACGCGCCTGTTCGATCTCCAGCAGCACGTCGGCCATGCGGTGTTGCAGCGCCTGGAAGCTGCCGATGGGAGCGCCGAACTGGCGGCGCGTGCGCAGGTATTCCAGAGTGGCGTCGCGAGCGCAGTCCATGGCGCCGACGGCTTCGGCGCACAGCGCCAGGATGCCGCGCCCGGCGGCGCGTTCCAGCAGCGGGTAGCCTGCGCCGGCCTCGCCCAGCAAGGCTTCTGGCGCAAGCTGCACGCCGTCGAGCACCAATTCGGCCGCGCGGCCGCCATCGATCAGGCCATAGCCGCGCAGCGTCAGGCCGGGCGTGCCGGCGCTGACCAGGAACAGGCTGATGCCGGCCTCGTCGTCCGGCCCGCCCGCGCTGCGGGCCGGGATCAGGAACAGGTCGGCGTGCTCGCCCGCCGCGACCACGGCCTTGGCGCCGTTGAGCACCCAGCCGTCTGCAGTGCGTTCGGCGCGGGTCTCGATGTGCGCCAGTTCATAGCCGGAGCCGGGTTCGGCGTGGGCCAGCGAGGCCGTGATGCTGCCCGCGATCAGGCCTTCAAGGGCCTCGCGCTGGGCCGGCGTGCCGGCTTCGGCGATGGCGCTGCCGACCATGAGCGCGTCCAGCAGCGGTTCGACGGCCAGGCCGCGGCCCAGCGCTTCGAACACGACGGAAATGTCGAAGCCGGTTCCGCCCAGTCCGCCGTCTGCTTCGGCAAACAGGGCGCCGATGGCGCCGAGTTCGGCATAGCGCTGCCACAGCTCCAGGCTGTAGCCCCGCTCCGAGCGGGCATTGCGGTCGCGCGTGGCGAAGTCGCTCTGTTCGGCGACAAAGCGGCGCAGCATGTCGGAGAGCATGCGCCGGTCTTCGGTGTGTTCAAAATTCATGGCCGGCCCTTACAGTCCGAGGATCATCTTGGAGATGATGTTCTTCTGGATTTCATTGGAGCCGCCGAAGATCGACAGCTTGCGGTTGTTGAAGTACTGCGCGGCGGCGCTCTCGGCGCCGTGGGGGCCGATGGGCGGTGCGTCATAGCCGTCGTGCAGCGCTTCGGGTACGAAGGGGCGGGCATAGGGGCCCATGGCGCGGCGGTTCAGCGCGCTGATCTCCTGGCGGATCTGGGTGCCGCGGATCTTCAGCATGGAGCTTTCGGCGCCGGGCGCGCCGCCGCCGGCCACCGCCGCGACCACGCGCAGGTTGGTGGTGCGCATGTTGGCCAGCTCGATCTCGACGCGCGCCAGCCGCGCGGCGAAGTCCGGGTCTTCCGATAGCGGACGTCCGTGCTTGCGTAGTCTTGCGGCTACCGTTTTCAGGCGTTCCAGCGCTGCCGTGGATTGTCCAACGCCGGCGATGTTGGTGCGTTCGTAGGTCAGCAGGTACTTGGCGCAGGTCCAGCCGCGGTTCTCCTCGCCCACCAGGTTGGCCGCAGGCACCCGCACGTCGGAGAAGAACACTTCATTGACTTCGTGCTCGCCGTCCAGGGTGATGATGGGGCGCACTTCCACGCCGGGGCTCGCCATGTCGATCAGCAGGAAGCTGATGCCTTCCTGGCGCCGGCCTTCCTGTGACGTGCGCACCAGGCAGAAGATCATGTTGGCGTACTGGCCCAGCGTGGTCCAGGTCTTCTGGCCGTTGACGACGTAACTGTCGCCGTCGCGCACGGCGGTGGTCTTGACCGAGGCCAGGTCCGAGCCCGCGCCGGGTTCGGAATAGCCCTGGCACCACCAGTCGGAACCGTCCAGGATGCGCGGCAGCCAGTGGCGCCGCTGCGCCTCGCTGCCGTACTTGATCAGCACCGGGCCCAGCATGCTCAGGCCAAAGGGCACGATGCGCGGCGCGCCGGCCAGCGCGCATTCGTTTTCGAAGATGTACTTCTGCACGGCGCTCCAGCCGGTGCCGCCGTATTCCATCGGCCAATGGCTGGCGAGCCAGCCTTGCTGGTTGAGGATGGCGTGCCACTCGACCATGTCGGCGCGCGTCAGCAGCTTGCCCTGCGCGACCTTGGCGGACAGGCGCTCGGGCAGGTGGCTGGCGAGAAAGGCCCGCACTTCGTCGCGGAAGGCGTTTTCTTCGGGGGTGAATTCCAGGTCCATGGGGGATCCTCAGTAGATTTCAAACAGGCCGGCCGCACCCATGCCGCCGCCCACGCACATGGTGACGACGGCATAGCGGGCGCCGCGGCGGCGGCCTTCGATCAGCACGTGGCCGGCCAGACGGGCGCCGGTGACGCCGAAGGGGTGGCCCAGGGCGATGGCGCCGCCGTCCACGTTCAGGCGGTCCATCGGAATGCCCAGCTTTTGCTGGCAATACAGGGCTTGCGAGGCGAAGGCCTCGTTCAGTTCCCAGAGGTCGATGTCCTGCACCTTGAGGCCGTGGCGCGCAAGCAGCTTGGGCACGGCGTAGACGGGGCCTATGCCCATCTCGTCGGGTTCGCAGCCGGCGATCGCCAGGCCGCGGAACGCGCCCAGCGGCGTGATGCCGGCGCGCTGGGCTTCAGCGGCTTCCATCAGCACGCAGGCGGCGGCGCCGTCCGACAACTGCGAGGCATTGCCTGCCGTGACGAACTGGCCGGCGCCGCGCACAGGGGCCAGCGAGGCCAGGGCGTCGTAGGTGGTGCCGGGGCGGTTGCAGGTGTCGCGGTCCACGGTCACTTCGCGCTCGCTGACGGCGCCGGTGGCGCGGTCGGTGACGGACATGGTCGTGGTGACCGGAACGATCTCTTCCAGATACCGTCCAGCGGCCTGCGCGGCCTCGGTGCGCGCCTGGCTTTGCGCGGCGAAATGGTCCTGGGCTTCACGGCTGATGCCGTAGCGGGCCGCGACGATGTCGGCGGTTTCGATCATGGGCAGGTAGAGCTCGGGCTTGTTTGCCACGATCCACGGATCCATGCCGCTCACGCCGTCGTCGCGGGTGCGGATCTGCGACACGAGTTCCACGCCGCCCGCGATCATCGCGGGGGCGCCGTCCATGACGATGCGGCTGGCGGCCGAGGCGATGGCCTGCAGGCCGGAGGCGCAATAGCGGTTGACGGTGGCGCCGCCCACGCCGACCGGCAGGCCGGCGCGGATCACGGCCTGGCGGCCTATGTTGCGACCCGTGGCGCCTTCTGGATAGCCGCAACCGATGAACGCGTCTTCGATCAGGGCCGGGTCTATGCCGGCGCGGTCGACGGCGGCGCGCACGGCGTGCGCGGCCAGCGTGGGGCCGGCGATGAGGTTGAATTCGCCGCGCCCCGCCTTGGTGATGGGGGTGCGGGCGGTGGAGACGATGACGGCTTCGCGCATGGCGTGTTCCTGTAAAGTGTCCGGGTCAGCCGGCCTGGTTCAGGCTGGCGAAATTGCGGCCGGATTCGACCAGCTGCACGAGCAACGGCGAAGGTTTCCAGAAGGCGGGGTCTTCCTGCGCATAGCCGCGGATATCGGCCAGCACGCGGTCCAGTCCCACGCTGTCGGCGTAGTGCATGGGGCCGCCGCGATAACGCGGAAAGCCGTAGCCCGACAGGAACACCACGTCGATGTCGGACGGGCGCTGCGCGATGCCTTGGTGCAGCACGTTGGCCGCTTCGTTGATCATGGCGGCCAGGTAGCGGCGCTGGATGTCTTCTTGCGTGTAGGCGCGCGGCGTGACGCCCGCGCGCGCGCGTTCGGCATCGATGATGGCGAGGACTTCGGGGTCTGGTTCGCCTTGGCGCGCGCCGTCGGAGTACAGGTAGAAGCCGCGGCCCGTCTTCTGGCCGAACCAGCCCCGTTCGCACAGCCGGTCGGGAATCTGCACGTAGCGCAGTGCTGGGTCGCGGGTGGGCGCGCGGCGCTTGCGTGTGGCCCAGCCGATGTCGCCGCCGGCCAGGTCCGCCATCTGGTAGGGACCCATGGGATAACCGAAGTCGCGCACGGCGGCGTCGATCTCGTAGGGCGACGCGCCGTCTTCCATCATCATGTCCGCCGCCTGGCGGTGCACGGCCAGGATGCGGTTGCCGATGAAGCCATCGCACACGCCCGCGCGCACCGGGATCTTGCGCAGGCGCCGCGCCAGTTCGAAGCCGGTGGCCACGGTGTCGGGCGCGGTGTGCTCGCCCACCACGACTTCCAGCAGCTTCATGATGTTGGCGGGCGAAAAGAAGTGCAGGCCCAGTACGTCGGCGGGCCCGCGCGTGGCGGCGGCGATGAGGTTGACGTCCAGGTACGAGGTATTGGTGGCCAGCACCGCGCCGGGCTTGGCGACGCGGTCCAACTGCGCGAACACGGCTTGCTTGACCGCCATGTCTTCGAACACGGCTTCGATGATGAGATCGGCGTCGTCCAGCGCATCGTAGCGGGTCGAGCCGGTGTAGCGCGCCATGCGGGCGTCGCGCTCGTCGGCGCTGATCCGGCCTTTCTTGACCAGCAGCTCGTAGACCTGCGCGACGCGGCCACGCCCGCGTTCCAGCGCGGCATCGTCCTGCTCGACCATGGTCACGGGAAAGCCGGCGTCCAGCGCCGAGACAGCGATGCCCGCGCCCATGGTGCCGCCGCCGACGATGCCGATACGCTCCAGGCGCCGCGGCCGGGCCGCTTGCTGGCCCGGCATCTTGGCCGTGTCGCGTTCAGCGAAGAAGGCATGCACCAGGCCCGCCCGCTGCGGGCTGTCCAGGCATTGCAGGAACAGCGCGCGTTCGGTGCGCAGGCCATCCTCGAAGGGCTGCTCGATGGCGGCGCGCACGGCTTCGACGATCTTGCCGGGCGAGTACAGCCCACGGGTGGTGCGGGCAACGCGTTCGGCCGCTGCCTCGACCTGGGCCAGCGCGGCGGTCCGGTCGGCGAGCGCGCCGGCGTCGCGGGTGCGGCGCGGACCCGCGCCGATCGCCAGCAATTGCCGGGTGTAGGCCAGGCCCGCGTCCAGGGGATCGGTCTCGCTGGAGAGCCCGTCCACCAATCCGGCTTCCAGGGCGGCGCCGGCAGAGAGGTGCTTGCCGGTCAGCATCAAATCCAGCGCGGCCTGCGCGCCCATGAGGCGCGGCGCGCGCTGGGTGCCGCCGGCGCCGGGCAGCAGGCCCAGGTTCACTTCGGGCAGGCCCAGCTTGGCGCCCGCGAGCGCGACGCGGTAGTGCGCCGCCAGCGCCACTTCCAGTCCGCCGCCCAGCGCCGCGCCGTGCAGCGCGGCAACCACCAGCTTGGCGCTGGCTTCGATCTGGTTGCAGACGTCGGGCAGGATGGGCGGCTGCGGCGGCTTGCCGAATTCGCGGATGTCGGCGCCCGCGATGAAGTTCTTGCCCGCGCCCATCAGCAGGATGGCGCGGACCTGCGGATCGGCCTGGGCGTCGCGCACGGCCGCGGCCAGATCGCCGCGCACGGCGGCGCTCAGGGCATTGACGGGGGGATGGTCGATGGTGACGACGAGAATGTCGTCATAGCGGCGCGCGTTGGCCGCGCCGGTGCTTGCGCTGTCTGTCATGGACAGTGTCTCCGATGAGGCCTGCCGCCGGAGCGCCGCTGGGGGCGAGGGCTAGGGCCGGGCGGACCAGGAACGGCCCGTCTTTTATGGCCTCATTCTTTCGCAGTAAAGAAGTCTTGACAATGGCATCGATAATTGACATTGAAGTCAAAAAAATTTGACAATGTGGAGGTGACTTGCTGCGGCGTGGAGGCCCGGAATGGACACCAAATCCCTGACGTTGCTGGTGGAAATCCTGGACGCGGGCAACCTCAGCGAGGCCGCGCGCCGCCTGAAGATGACGCGCGCTAACGTCAGCTACCACTTGAATCAGCTGGAACGCTCGGTAGGCATGCAGCTGGTGCGGCGCACAACGAGGCATGTGGAGCCGACAGAAATCGGACTGAAGCTGTATCACCACGGGCGCAGCATCCAGGACGAACTCGCCGCGGCGCGTGAATCCGTCGAGACCCTGGGCAAGACGCCGCAGGGCAAGGTCAGGCTGAGCGTACCCAGCGGCTACGGGCAGTTCGTGATGACGCCCTGGCTGCTGGAATTCAAGCGGACCTATCCGGATATCGTGCTGGACGTGTTGTTCGAGAACAGCGTGGATGACCTGCTGCGCGACGAGGTCGATATCGCGGTGCGCATCATGTCCGAGCCGCCGCAGAACCTGGTGGCGCGCGAGCTGGGCCAGGTCCGCTACGTGGCCTGCGCCTCGCGGGACTATGCCGCCGCCCGGGGCCTGCCGCAGCATCCGGAAGAGCTGTCGCGCACGCCCATCATCAGCGCGGCGGTCATCGGCCGGCCCTTGCGGCTTTCGGCCTACTACGGCGGCCAGCCGCGGCAGCATGTGGTGCTGGAGCCGACGGTGATTTCGCGCAACTACGCGTTCCTGCGCGACGCGACGCTGGCGGGGCTGGGCGTGGGCGTGGTGCCGGACTACGTGGTGCACGACGACATTGCGCGCGGCGAACTGGTGGCCGCGTTGCCGCAATGGCGGCTCAGCATCTTCGGGCGCGGCATGTACATGCTGTACATGCCCAATCGCCACCACCCGCGGGCGATCTCGATGATCATCGAATTCATCCTGGAGCGCGCCCAGGCCGCGCACGAAGGCAGGCCGGGATTGCTGGAGGCGGCAGGCTAGCGGGGCCAGCCCGCTGAGGCGCGTGCAGGCCCTGGACGCGCGCCTTTCCTGACTGGCCGTTCAGCTTGGCGGGCATAAAATCCGTGTTCCTATCGGCAAGCGGCCGCAGGGCCGCGCCCATTTTTTCCAGGCCCGTCCATGTCCTCTTCCGACGTCCAATTGCTTCTTACCGCGCTGGCTAGCGTGCTGGTGCTGGTTGCGCTGATCGTTTCGCGCATCCGCATGCATCCGCTGCTGGCGCTATTGATCGTCTCCATCGGCGTGGGGTTCGCCACCGGCATGGAGCCCGTGGCCATCGTCAAGAACCTGAGCAATGGCGCCGGCAAGACGCTGGGCGCGGTGGGCGTGGTGATCGCGCTGGGGGCGATGCTGGGCAAGATCCTGGCCGACTCGGGCACGACCGAACGCCTGGCCAATGCCATCCTCAGCCATACTTCGCCGCGCATGATTCCGTGGGCCATGACCCTGGTGGCCTTCGTCATCGGCATACCGATGTTCTTCGAGGTCGGCCTGGTGGTGATGCTGCCGCTGATCTTCAGCGTGGCGCGCAAGCTGGAAAGCCAGCAGCGATTCAAGGGCTCGGCCTACGTGTACGTGGGCGTGCCGGTGATCTCGGCGTTGGCGGCAATGCACGGCATGGTGCCGCCGCATCCGGGGCCGCTGACCGCCATCGCCACGCTCAAGACCACGGTGGGGCCGACCATGATCTACGGCTTCATCGCGGCGCTGCCGGCCATGGTCTTCGGCGGCCCCTTGTATGGCGCTTTCATTTCGCCGCGCATGACGACGCGTCCGGACGAGGCGCTGTTGGAACAGTTCACCACCACCCGCCAGGAGGCTGCCGGCCGCAATGCGCCCAGCGTAGGCCTGGGGGTGCTGGCGGCCTTGCTGCCCGCCTTGCTGATGCTGGTGCACGCGGGCGCGGAGATGCTGCTGCCCAAGGACTCGCGCGCCATGCACGTGGCGGCGTTCCTGGGCGACCCGATGGTCGCGATGCTGCTGGGCGTGCTGTTCGCCGCCTTCACCCTGGTGCTGATGCGCGGCGGCGACGCGGAAAAGCTGCGCGACGCCATGGGCAAGAGCCTCAAGCCCATCGCCGGCATCATGCTTATCATCGCGGGCGGCGGCGCGTTCCAGCAGGTGCTGACCAGCGCCAAGGTGGGCGATGCCATCGTGCAGCTGACGCATCAGTTTTCCTTGCCGCCGCTGGTGCTGGGCTGGCTGATCGCCATGCTGCTGTCGGTGTCCACCGGATCGGCCACGGTCGGTATCGTGGGCGCGGCGGGCCTGCTGGCGCCGCTGGCGGGCGCCGATCCCAGCCTGAACCTGCCGCTCCTGGCGCTGGCCATCGGCTGCGGCTCGCTGTTCTTCAACTACGCCAATCACGCAGGCTTCTGGATGGTGAAGGAGTCCTTCGGCATGACCATGGGCGAAGCGACCAAGACGATTTCGGTGGTGCAGTCCATCGTGTCGGTGGTCGGGCTCATCATGGTGCTGCTGTTCAACATGCTGCCGCCGCTGGGCTGACGCCGCTGCGGGCCGTAATTGTTATGCTGGGTCTGTCGTTTCCGGAGACCCCATGACAGAGATGCCCCGTTCCGCCGCCACGCATTCCGCGCTGGCTTCCGAAGCGCGCCGCACGCAGTTGCGGCGCATGAAGATCGCCGCGCTGGCGCTGTTGGTGGCGATGGTCTGCGGTTTCATCACCAGTCACGTCATGGGCGGGCAGGGCGCCTGGGCCTGGGTGCGGGCGTTCTGTGAGGCCGCCACGGTGGGCGCTCTGGCCGACTGGTTCGCGGTGGTGGCGCTGTTCCGCCGGCCGATGGGGCTGCCGATTCCGCATACGGCCATCATTCCCAGCAACAAGGACCGCATCGGGGACAACCTGGCGGTGTTCGTGCGCGACCATTTCCTGGATCCGGACACGCTGATGGAGAAGCTGCGGGTGTTCGATCCCGCGGCGCGCCTGGCGCGCTGGCTGGGGCGCCCGCGGCAGGCGCGGGCCTTGAGCGAGGGGGCGCGCAATGTGGCCTTGCAGACGCTGGACCTGCTGGACGACCGGGCGGTGCGCGGGGTGATCCAGGAGTTCGTGGTGAAGAACCTGCGGCGCTGGGACGCGGCGGATACGGCGGGCGAGGTGCTGGGCTTGTTGACGCGTGACGGGCGGCATCAGGAGCTGCTGGACGCGGCGCTGGAGCGGCTGGGCGGCTATCTGGGCGACGAGGACGTGAAGGCGCGGGCCTCGAGCTTGCTGGTGAAGTTCGCGAAGAAGGAATGGCCGCGCATCATTGCGGCGGTGGACGTGGTGAAGTCGGTGGACGGAATTGCCGACAATCTGGCGGACCGGCTGGCGCGGGCGCTGGTGGAGGAACTGCGGGACGTGCTGTCCGAGCCTGGGCATCCGGTGCGGCGGGATTATGAAGCCTGGGTGCAGGATTACATCCGGCGGCTGAAGGATGATCCGGCCTTGTCGGCGCAGGTGGAGGCGCTGAAGCAGCGGGCGATCGATCATCCGAAGGTGCAGGAGTACGTGCAGGGGCTGTGGGACGATATCCATGCGGCGCTGAGGCGCGATCTGTCATCGGAGGATTCGGCGCTGGCGCGGCATCTGGAGAGCGCATTGCTGGCCTTGGGGCGCAAGCTGGGGGAGGATCCGGGGTTGCGGGAGGCGATCAACAATCACGTGCTGGGCGGGGCGCGGAGGTTGACGGGGCGCTTGCGTAGCGGGGTCACGGAGCACATTTCCCGCACGGTGAAGAATTGGGATGAACGGCATCTGGTGGATGAGCTGGAACTTAGCGTGGGGAAGGATCTGCAGTACATACGGTTCAATGGCACCTTGGTGGGCGGGTTGATAGGGGTGGCACTGCACGCGGTCGTGTTGCTGGTTCGAGGGTGATGCGATTGCCGTATGGGATGGCTGTTGAGGATTCGGCTGCTGTTTTCTGCGCTTCGTAGGCCGCCCGTCGGCGCGGGCGCCTGGGTGGCGAGCGCCCACGATTGCGGTCCGGAGCCTTCGCTCCGGACTGCCCCGTCGTCATCTTCGTCCAGGCCTGCGGCCTTCCCTTCAGATTCCCTCGGGCGCATCGAGGTTGCTCGCCACCCAGGCGCCCGCGCCGACGGGCTACGTGCGTACAGATTTGATGCGCCGCTAGAGCCGGGTTCGGTTCCGAGTCTTGCGATGCCCGTCAATTGCGGCCGTCCGGACGGCCGCAATTGACGTACGTCGGGCGTGTCGTCGGGGTTTTGCGCGCTCGCGCGAATGTGGCGGGATGGCTCTTTTTTGCAAGATCTGCGTTTGTATCAGGAACGAAGATTGCTGGCAGACGCCCTGACCCAAATGCTATTGTTTTTTCCGGCATGGCCGGCACGGTCCGTCCATGCACCACCGGGCGTCCGCGGGCTGCGGGCGCGTATCTTGGAGGCACCCCATGAAGAAAATCTCGATGCTGGTCGCGGCGCTTGCGTTCGCAGGCGCGTCTGGCGCGGCGCTGGCGGAAGACGTGTCGATGTCGTTCCTGAGCGTGGACGGCGTGGGCAAGAGCGCTGGCACGATCACGCTCAAGGACACCAAAGGCGGGCTGCAGCTTACGCCGCATCTGAAGGGCCTGCCGCCCGGCGAGCACGGCTTCCATGTGCATGAGAAGGGTTCGTGCGAGCCTGGCATGGTGAACAACCAGATGGCGGCTGGCGGCGCGGCGGGCGGGCATTTCGATCCCAAGGGCACCAAGGCGCACAAGGGGCCGATGGCGACTGACGGGCATCAGGGCGATCTGCCGTTCATCGTGGTCGCTGCCGACGGCACGGCGACGAAGGCGGTGGTGGCGCCGCATCTGAAGCTGGCCGATGTGAAGGGCCGCGCGGTGATGGTGCACGTGGGCGGCGACAACTACAGCGATACGCCGGCGCCGCTGGGCGGCGGGGGCGGCCGGCTGGTTTGCGGCGTGGTGAAGTAGCCGCTTGGGCGGTCAGGCCGTGCCGTTGCGGCCGTACAGACGGTAGCCTGCGCGTTCGGCGAGGCGGTCGTAGTACGCGGCGACGGCCGGCAATCGCGGCTTGTCGAAGGGCGTGCTGAACCAGCGGTTCACCGACAGGCCGACCGGTATGTCGGCCAGCGAGAACGCGGGGCCGGCGACGTAGCCGCCGGCCTGTTCCAGGCGCCGGTCCAGTATCGCCATGAAGCTCGCCCATTCGCGGCAGGACGCTTCGATCGCGGCGCGGTCGCGGTGGGCGGGAGATTCGCGCACCAGGGCCATGAAGGCGTAGCTCCAGGAACGATTCAGGTCGGTGGCCTGCCAGTCCATCCATTGGTCGACGCGGGCGCGCAGCCTGGGTTCGGCGGGGTACAGGTCCAGCCCGCCGTATTGCGCGGCCAGGTAGCGGATGATGCTGTTGGACTCCCACAGCACGAAATCGCCGTCCTGGATGACCGGCACCATCGCGTTCGGATTCAGCGCCAGGAAGGCGGGCTCGTTGGTGGGTTGGAACCCGGAGCCCCAATCTTCGCGCTCGAAAGGCAGGTCCAGTTCGGCGCAGGCCCAGAGTACCTTGCGCACGTTGATGGATGAGGCTTTACCCAGGATCTTCAGCATCTTGCCGCCGCCGTGTTGACTGACCGGGGCAGTCTAGCGGGCGGCGGCGGGCGCGCACAGATACAGATTGCCGGTTTTGCGTGCGCAACAGCGTTCAATAGGCGCCGGCTTCGGGCTGGGTGCGCAGGCGCAGCACCGGCGAGGTATACAGCACCACGAATTGCACGGCAAAGCCGGCGGTCGATACCCACAGGCAGGCTTCGACGCCGGCGCGGGCGGCAAGCGCGGCGCCGATCAGCGCGCCAACCGGGCGGGCGCCGAAGGTGGCGGTCAGGATGACGGCGGACACGCGGCCCAGCAGGGCGTTGGGGGTGATTGCCTGGCGCAGCGTGGTGGTGGTGATGGTCCAGAGGATGGGACCCGCACCGAACAGGAAGAAGCCCGCTGCCGCCCACGCGCCGGACGGAAACGCCAGCGTGGAGAGCAGGATGGCGCTTGCGATCAGCGCGGCCAGAGGGCCGGCGGCGATCATGCCGCCGAAGCTCAGCCGCTGTGCGAGCCAGGGCGCGAGCAAGGCGCCGGCCACCATGCCGCCGCCATACACGCCCAGCGTCAGGCCGACGGCCGTGGCCGACAGGCCCAGCCGTTCGATGGCGTAGGCCACGTAGATGGCCTGCAGCACGAACCAGGCGGTATTGAAGAATACGGCGGTCACCAGCACCGGGCGCAGCAGCGGATGCGTGAGGACGAACGCCGCGCCCTCGCGCAGTTCCTCCAGCACGCGGCGGCGCGGCGCTGGGCCGGGAGTGTCGTGGGGCAGGCCGGCCAGCAGCAGGGCCGCCAGCAGCGACAGCACGGTGGCCAGCACATAGGCCGAGGGCGCGCCCATCCAGCCAACCAGCGCGCCGCCGGCGGCTGGCCCTGCGGAAAAGGCGGTGCTGCGGGCCAGTTCCAGCCAGCGGTTGGCGCTGGCCAGTCCGGCGGGCGGGACCAGCCGCGGCACCAGCGCCGGCGCGGCCACGTTGTAGGCGACCGTGCCGACCGCGCCCAGGAATCCCAGCGCGGCCAGCCAGCCCAGGTTCAGTCCGCCCGTGGCCAGCAGCGCCAGCAGGCCCAGCAGGCTGGCGGCGCGCACGCATTCGGCGGCGGTCATCAGGGCGCGCCGTGACATCCGGTCGGCCAGCACGCCGGCAGGCAGGGACAGCAGCAGGAAGGGCAGGGTCTGGGCCGTCTGCAGATAGCCCGTCTCGGCAGCGCTGGCGCCCAGCGCCAGCACCGCGACCAACGGGGCGGCCGCAAGCGCCATCTGTTCGGAGAATTGGGCGGCCAGGTTGGAGGCGGCCAGGCGGCGGAACGCTGAGGGCAGGGCGGGCATGGGGCGCGGACGGCGGAAACGACAAGGGCACGATCATGATCGTGCCCTTGTCCTCCGGCACTCCGTTCCTTGCCATGGGCAAGGCGCGCGCGCCGCTTCGCCTGTTTCTCAGGGGATGGGCGGATAGTCGCCGAAGCCGTCCGGCCAAGGCGTCAGCACTTCATAGCCGGTCTCGGTCACGACCACCATGTGCTCCCATTGCGCCGACAGCGAGCGGTCCTTGGTGACCACGGTCCAGCCGTCGGGCAGTTGCTTGGTCTGGGGCTTGCCGGCGTTGATCATGGGTTCGATGGTGAACATCATGCCGGGCTGCAGCACCATGCCTTCGCCGGGGCGGCCGTAGTGCAGCACTTGCGGATCGTCGTGATAGATCTGGCCGATGCCGTGGCCGCAGTACTCCCGCACGATGCTGAAGTGCTCGCGGTGCGCCACGGTCTGAATGGCGTGGCCGATATCGCCCAGCGTCGCGCCGGGCTTGACGGCCATGATGCCGGCGCGCATGGCTTCGTAGGTGGTGTTGACCAGGCGCCGCGCCAGCGGGCTGGGCTGGCCCACGTAGTACATGCGGCTGGTGTCCCCGAACCAGCCGTCCTTGATCACGGCCACGTCGATGTTGAGGATGTCGCCGTTCTTCAACACCTTGGCCGACGGGATGCCATGGCAGATCACGTGGTTGGCCGAGGCGCAGATGGTCTTGGGAAAGCCGTGGTAGCCGACGTTGGCGGGTATCGCCTTCTGGACGTTGACGATGTAGTCGTGGCAGATGCGGTCCAGCTCATCGGTGGTGACGCCGGGGCGGACGTGCTCGGCAATCATGTGCAGCACTTCCGCCGCCATGGCGCCGGCCTTGCGGGCCATTTCGATGTCGGCGGCGGACTTGATGGAAACCTTCTTCGCCATTTACGCGGCCTCCTGCTGGGCTGGCTGTGGCAAGCCTTGGGACAAGGATGCGATGGCGAAGCCCTCGGCCTGTTCGATGCGGATCAGCAATTGGCAGATGTCGGCGTGGCGCAGTTCGGGGTAGAGCTCGGACAGCATGCCGATGCGCATCCAGTGTTCGGCCTGGGAATTGATGGAGCGGCTGAGCGCGCCGCTGGCGACGCGGAGGTTCTCATGCATCTGCTCGGAGATCTTGACGATGCCCATGGAGTTAATGATCCATATATGGTTTGTATATGGATCGTATCTTACCGCCGATGGGCGGCAGGGCGCAAATTGGGAGGGGGCTAGCGGCCCTTGCCGCGCGCCGTCTTCTTGGCGCCGGCGCGGGGCGCGGCCTCCTTGGGCGGGGGCGCGATGGCGGCGTGCACCTGCTCCATCCACATCAGCGCGTCGGTGTACGACAGGAACTGCTGCAGATAGCCGGGCGACACTTCGCGCATCAGCGACAGCGCGCGGTGCACCAGCTGATTGGAGTTGAGCGGGCCGGCGTTCTTGTGCACCTGCTCCTGCGACTGCCGCACCTGGCGGTCGGCGCTGACCCGCGACCAGACGCCGCGGAAGTACTCCAGCGTTTGCAGTTCGGGATAGGTGGCGCGAAGGTCTGTGGCGCCGCGCGCGTCGGTGCCGGGATCGGCGATGTACGCGGTCAGCGCCGCCAACGGTCCGGGTTCGGGGAGGGCGGCAGCGGGCGCGGGGAGGTTTTCGGCCGCATCCGCGGGCGCGCCGTCCAGTTCGGCCTCGTAGGCCTGGATCAGCGTTGCCAGCTTGCCGTCCAGCAGCCTGCGGGCTTCGCCGCCCTGGGCGGCTGCGCGCCGTTGCAGCGCGTCCATGAACTGGAAGCGGACAGGATCCACACGGTCGGCGCCAGCCTCGCGCCAGGCGTCCAGCATGGCCCGGGCGTCGATGATTTCGCCGCGGGTGCCGTCACTGGCCATGCGAGGTCCCGGCGTCGCTGGAGGGCTTGGGGATGGGCGCGATTTCGACCCGGCGGTTCTTGGACCGGCCGTCCTCATCCGCGTTGGAGGCCACCGGCTGTTCGGAACCGAAGGCCGCGGCGAATACGGCCGACGAAGGCACGCCCTCGTCGATCAGCGCGCGCGTCACCGTCAGGGCGCGCTGCGCCGACAGGTCCCAGTTGTCGGCGAAGCGCCGGTTGCCTTCGCGCACCTGCTGGTCGTCGGTGTAGCCGCTGACCATCAGGATCTCGTTGTGCGACTTCAGATAGGCAGACAGGGGTTCGATCAGGCTTTTCAGGACTTCACGGCCCTCGGGCTGCAGTTGGTCCGAGTTCAGGGCGAACAGGACGCTGCCGCTGATGCCGATGCGGCCGTCGATCAGGGTCACGCGGCCGGCGGCCAGCGGACCCGCCAGCGCCTGCTCCAGCGTTTCGCGGCGCTGGGTTTCGACCTGGCGCTGCTTGACCTCTTCCTCCAGCTGGGTGGACAGTTGCAGCTGCACGGCGACGACGCTCACCAGGATCAGGACGAATGCGCCCAGCAGCACCGACATCAGGTCGCCGAAGACGGCCCAGGCCGGGACTGTGGGCTCCACGCCGCCGTCGATGTCCTCGCTCATGCCGCTTCCGCTCCGGCCGTCGCGCGCTGGATGGCCAACTGCTGCAGGTTCTCGATGATCTGCTTCTGCGACACCATGCTCAGGTCCACCACTTCACGGGCCTGCGCGACGTAGTAGGCGAGCTGTTCGTCGCCGCGCGCGATGGATTTGTCCAGCGCCGCTTCGATGCGTTGCAGGTGCGTGACCAGCTTGTCGTTGGATTCGCCGAAGAGCTGCACCGCAGTACCGAAGGATTCGCCCAGGCTGGCCACTTCGGCGGCCCCGCTGGCGACCTGCGCGGCCACCTCGGCCAGCTTGCCGGTTTCGGCCTGCGCCTGTTCGGTGAACTGCGTGCCGACGCGGTCCAGCAGCTCCGCCGACGAAGATACCAGCGCGTCCACGGCCGTGCGTTGCTCGGCGGCGGTGTGGTTGACGGCGTCCAGCAGGGTGCCCAGGGTTTCCAGCAGGCGGTTGCGTTCTTCCAGCATGTCGTTGTCGCGCTCCATGCTGTCGGAGAGCTTCTGGCGCAGTTCGCCGATGACTTCGGCGGCGGCGCGCGGCGCCTCGGAGGCGGCCTGCACCAGGCGGCCGATCTCGGCGATGGTGTCGTTGGCGGACGCCTGGGTCTGCGCGCTGATGTCCTGCGCCGTGATGGCCAGCGTGTCGCAGATCTGCTGCTGCTGGTTGGCGGTGTAGGAACTGGTCTGTTCCCATTCGGTGCGCAGCGAGTCGGCGATCGTGCCGAGCTTGCCGGTCCAGACTTCCAGGCGCGCTTCGTCCTCGGCGGCGAGCGCATTCTGCAGGTCCGTCTGCGATTGCTCCAGCGTTTGCAGCAGGGCGGCGGCGTGTTGTTCGAATGCCGCGGCGGCGGCTTCCAGCGCCTGCTGGTTGTCGCCGGCCAGCTTGGCGTTGGCTTGCTCCTGGCGTGCCTGCGCCTCGGTCCAGGCCTGGGTGACGCTGCCGGCCGCCGTTTCCAGACGGGTCGACACGTTTTCCAGCAGGTCGGCCTGAGCCTGGGTCTGAGCCGTGATGTCGCGCGCGGTCTGGGCCAGCGTGTCGTTGACTTCCAACTGGCGCAGGGCGGCCTGGGTGCCGGCCTGTTCCCATTCCTGGCCGAGCTTGGCGGCCATGGCGGTGAGCGTGCCGGTCCAGGCGGTCAGGCGTTCCTGGTCGCGAGAGGCCAGCGCGGCCTGCAATTCGGCATGCGACTGATCCAGCGTTTGCAGCAGGGCGGCGGAATGCTGTTCGAAGGCGGCGGCGGCGGTTTCCAGCGCTTGCTGGGTGTCGCCGGCCAGTTTGGCGTTGGCCTGCTCCTGGCGCGCCTGCGCCTCGGTCCAGGCCTGGGTGACGCCGGTAGCCGCCGTTTCCAGGCGAGTCGATACGCTTTCCAGCAAGCCCGCCTGGGCCTGGGTTTGCGCCGAAACGTCGCGCGCGGTCTGGGCCAGGGTGTCGTTGACTTCCAGCTGGCGCAGGGCGGCCTGGGTGCCGGCCTGTTCCCATTCCTGGCCGAGCTTGGCGGCCATGGCGGTGAGGGTGCCGGTCCAGGCAGCCAGGCGTTCCTGGTCGCGTGAGGCCAGCGCGGCCTGCAATTCGGCGTGCGACTGGTTCAGCGTTTGCAGCAGGGCCGCGGAATGCTGTTCGAAGGTGGCGGCGGCGGTTTCCAGCGCTTGCTGGTTGTCGCCGGCCAGCTTGGCGTTGGCCTGTTCCTGGCGGGCTTGCGCCTCGGTCCAGGCCTGGGTGACGCTGCCTGCCGCCGTTTCCAGGCGGGCCGATACGCTTTCCAGCATGCCGGCCTGGGCCTGCGTCTGGGCGGCGATGTCGCGCGCGGTCTGGGCCAGCGTATCGCTGGCGGCCTGTTGGCGGGCCACGGCGTCGGCGCCAGCCTGCTGCCATTCCTGGCTCAGCGTGGCGGCCATGGCGGTGAGCGTGCCGGTCCAGGCGGCCAGGCGTTCCTGGTCGCGCGAGGCCAGCGCGGCCTGCAATTGCGTATGCGACTGGTCCAGCGTCTGCAGCAGGGCCGCGGAATGCTGTTCGAACGTGGCGGCCGCGGCGGCCAGGGCCTCGCGGTTGTCGCCTGCCAGCTTTTCGCCAGCCCGTTCCTGGCGTGCCAGCGCGGTGGCCCATTGTTCCGAGACGCCGTTGGCGGCCGCTTCCATGCGGGTGGACACGCCTTCCAGCAGCCGGGCCTGGACTTCGGCCTGCGCGGTGATGTCGCGCACGGTCTGCGCCAGCGTGGCGCTGATGGCTTCCTGGCGTTCGGCGGCCTGCGCGCCGGACTGTTCCCATTCCTGGCGCAGCGTGGCGCCCATGGCGCCCAGGGTGTCGGTCCAGGCGGCCAGGCGCTGCTGGTCGCGCGAGGCCAGCTCGGACTGCAGCAAGGTGTGCGATTGGTTCAGCGTGCGCAAGAGCGAGGCCGAATGCTGTTCGAAGCTGGCCGCGGCCGCGGTCAGGGCCTGCAGATTGTCGCCCGCCAGTTTTTCGCTGGCCTGCTCCTGACGCGACAGCGCCTGGGTCCAGGCTTGCGACATGCTGCCCGACGATTCCTCCAGGCGCGAGGACACGCTGTCCAGCAGGGCGGCCGAGCGCTGTTCGAAGGTCTGGGCGAAGTGGTCGAGCGAGGCGCGCAGGTCCTGGGACAGGGCCTCGCTGGCGCGCTGCTGGCCGGCCAGGGCCTGGTTCCAGATGCCGGCGACATTGCTGGTGGTGGCCTGGAAGCCCGAGGTCAGTCCTTCCAGTTGGCGCTGCACGGCTTGCGTCACGGTGTCCTGCAGGGAAGCGGTTTCGCGCGACAGGCTGGCCATCGTCGCTTCCACCACGGGTTGCAGGGCGGCGCCGGCCGAGCGCGCGCTTTGCGACACGCTTTCCTTCATGGACTGTTCCATGACGGCGGCCAGGCGCGAATAGGCCGCCTCGGCCTTGCCCTGGAACGCGTCCTGGCTGGCCATGTGGCGGTCGCTCAGGGCCTGGTTCTGGCGGGCCATGTCGCTCATCATGGCTTGCAGCTTGTCCACCAGGGTAGGCATGGCTTCCGCCTGGCGCTGCATGACTTCAGCCTGGCGTTGCAGCAGCTTGAAGGATTCCTCGCGCTGATAGCCCTGCGAGTACACGCGCAGCGTGGTCGCGGCCTTGCTGTCCAGCAGTTGCGCGGCGCGCACGCGTTCGCGGCGGCACAGGGCTGCCAGCAGGCCCAGCATGGCGGAGCTGGCCACGCCGGCGATCGAGGTGCCGAAGGCAAAGCCCAGGCCCTTGACCGGCGCGGCGAGCGAGGCGCGGATGGCGGCCAGATCGGTGGCGCTTTCCAGCGCCAGGCCAGTGCCGCGCAGGGTCACGACCATGCCCAGGAAAGTGCCCAGCATGCCCAGCAGCACCAGCAGGCCGACCAGGTACGGCGTCAGCGCCGGTCCGGGCAGGCCCGCGCGCTCGCCTTCGATGCGCAGCCGCGCGGCGTTGCGCAGGCCCGGCGGCAACTGGTCCAGCCAGGATCCCAGATTGCCGGGCGCTTCGGACAGGCCCGAGAGCGCGCGCGTCAACGAGGATGTCGCCTGCTGGTAGCGCAGCAGTTCCAGCGCGCCGGCCAGGTAACAGACGGCTATCAGCAAGGTCACGGCCAGCGCCAGCGGGTTGGTGCCCGCATAGCCCACGCCGATCCAGCCCACGACGGCCAGACCCGCCAAGAAAACTACGAGATTAGTCAGATATTTGGACATAGTGTCCCGGTTAGCTGGCGCGAAGGGTGGCAAGCAGCCCTTCGACCGGTTGTAAACGAACATCCAATTCGGCAAGCAGCACGCTGCGCATGTCTTTGCGGAACGTGTCCAGCCAGGCGCCCGGCGTTATTGATGCCGTCGCCGGAGCGGGCGCCGCGCCCGTCTCGACCGCGGCATCGCCTTGCGCCTCGGCTTCGGTTTCGCCTTGCGCTTGCGCCAATGCGGCAGCCTCGGCCAGGGCCGCGGCCTCCGCGTCGCGCAGGCGCTCGAAATGGCCTTGCAGCAATTTCGGAATCGCGCCGAACAGCGCGCGTTCCTTGGGCAGCAGGGCGCGGTCCATGATGGCGTCGACCACCGCCAGTCGCGTCATTTCGCCGTTCTTGGCTGCGACCATGCCGCGCAGCCGGCTGCGCAAATTGCCCACGGCGGTTTCCATCGTGTGCTGCAACGACAGATAGCGCTGGCGAAAATTCGCGTAATCGGCGTCGGCCTCGGCCAGCGCCGCCAGTTGCTTGGCGGGCGCGGGCGCTTGTCCCGGCGTGCGCCGCTTGGCGGCCGTGGCCGCGGTGTCGCTGGCGATGGCGTCGGCCAGCGTGGTCCGCACGCGTTCGCACTCGCGCTCTTCGGCGCTGCTGAACATGCGGGCGCCGGGGGCGATCACCGGCGGGCTGGTATTCAGCGCCGCGGAGAGCGCGATCGCGTCCGTCCAGCCGAGCCATTGGCTCAGATGGTCCGAGAGCGATTGCCTGGATTGCGGAACATCGACATCCGTCAGGCGAGTCAGCAAGCGAATGAGCGTCGGGCCGCTTAAACCTGTGCGCTGTGGGGCCTGCAACATACCACCAGAGTCAAAAAGGGGGGAGTTTACACGGTGGAGGGCGGCGCCAGGGGCGGGGGACGGGCGGCAAGGGCGTGCCGCCCGAAAAAAGAGGGTCGCATCATCTGCCGATGCAATATTGTGACGGGGTTATGCCACCCGGCGAATCCGGAGTTCTGGCGCCAGGCCATGCGCCGGATTGTCCAGGTAGTCCGCCAGAAAATCGATGAGGTACCGGGTCCGGGCGGGCAGCAAGCGGGTTTCGGTCACGGCGTGGACCTCGATCGGCCCCAGGCTCCAGGCCGGCAGCACGCGCGCCAGCTCGCCCGAGCGCAGCCGGCCGCTTTCGTCGCCGCCCAGCGCCGCGATGCCGGCGCCCAACACGGCAAGCTGCCTGGCCATGCAGGCGTCGTTGGCGCCGTAGCGGTGCTCCACCGGAACCAGCAACTGCTCGCGGCCGCGCTGTAGCGGCCAGGGCGCGGGCTGCCCGCCGCCGGCGCGCAGGCCGATGCAGTCATGGCGCGCCAGGTCCGCGGGGCTGGCAGGCATGCCGCGGGCGGCCAGGTAGGCGGGCGAGGCGTACAGGCCGGCATGGACCACGCCCAGGCGGCGCGCCACCAGCGACGAGTCGGGCAGTTCGCCCAGGCGGATCGAGACGTCGCCGATCTCGGGCGGGTGCTCGGCGAACTCGGGTCCGGCCACGCTCATCTGGAGCCGGATATCCGGGTAGCGGCTGCCGAATGCCACCAGGGCGGGCATCAAGGCGTCCAGCGCATACGCCGCGGGCAGCTGGACGCGCAGCGGCCCGCTGGGAAGTTCCAGTTGCTCGCGCAGTTCCTCGTGGGCGATCTCGGCTTCTGCCACGATGCGGCGGCAGCGTTCGAAGTACAGCCGCCCGGCATCGGTCAGCTCCACGCGGCGCGTGTTGCGGCTGAGCAGCCGCAGGCCCACCGAGCGTTCCAGTTCGGCCACGTGGCGCGACACCGTGGAGGTGGGCATGCCGAGCGTCGCGGCGGCCCGGCTGAAGCTATGCGCCTTCGCCACTTCGGCGAACAATTCCATGCCTTGCAGGCGTTTCATGAGTGCATCTCCCGCGCGGTCCGGACGGATCAGCGCCATGTTCCATTGCTTGATGTGCGTGTTGCCGGCAGCCCAGGGAAGGCCAGCCGTCGCAGGAGGGCATTGTCGGCACGGGGTTTTAATAATTCTTTAAAGCGCCGCCGTGCCAGGGGAAAGAGGCAGTCCGCCCCGCCTGGAATGGCGGGGCCTGCGCCGGTTTCAGCGTATCTCGGGATAGCCTGCCTTCACGGCGGCTTGCGCCATGTCGCCCAGGACAGAGTAGGCGGCCGGATCCGGGCGGGCGAAGCGCGCGACATGCGCCGCGCGCAATAGCGGCTGGTGCGCCGGATTCTCGTGCATGGCAAGCAGGGCATCCGACAGGGCCTGCGTGGCGGCCGGGGCCACGTCGGGTCCGGACACCAGGAGGGGATTCGGCGTCCATGGCGTATACGCCAGCGTGCGCAGTCCGGCCAGCGCGGCCGGATCGTGCGCGCGCAGCAGATCCAGGTACCAACTGTCGGCCGCGGTCAGGTCGATCTCGCCGTCAGCCAGCGCGCGCAGCAGGCCCCGCGGGTTGCCATAAGGCCCCTTGGACGCTGCGAACAGTGAGCCGCCAGCCGCGGCCAGCCCGGCCAGCGCCGCGCGCGGCGCATTCCAGCCCGATTGGGAGTCACGCACCATCCAGCCATAGTGGCTGCCGGCCGCATCAGCCAGCGAGGACCAGCCGCAGTCGGCGCGCACCAGGAACTCGCTGCGATAGCGCGGCAGGCCTTCGTAGGCCGGCCAGTCCGGCACCACCGCAGCGACCGCCGCAAAGGCCCGGCCCGCCTGCAGCGCGTTGACGTAGGGCCAGCCGCAAATGAAGACGCCGCACAGGCCGGGCCGTTCCCAGAGTTCGCCGATGGGCGTGGGCCAGCCGTGCTCGACGAAGCGCACCTCCAGTCCGGCGCTGGCGTGCGCGGCCTGCAGCAGCGCATGCCAGGCAGCCCGCGCCGCGGGCGCCACGTCGTACATGCGCGTCGAAGTAATGAGATCCATGGCGCTGCGCCTATGCAAATTTCAAGGTCTGGCCCAGGCCCATATTGCGGGCCTTTTCCAGCATGGCGTGGCCCAGCGCAATATCGGTGGTGGACAGGCCGCGGTGCCAGAACAGGATGGTTTCGTCATCGCGCTCGCGACCCGGCTTCAGGCCCGCCACGATCTGGCCCAGTTCGGCGTGCAGGTTTTCTTCCGTGATGCGGTCGCTGTCGACGTGGGCGCGCAGCGCGCCATAGGGCAGCCCCTTGCGGCATTGGCCCCAGTCATCGACCACCACCTTGCTCATGATGTCGGTCAGGCTCAGTTCCACCGCGCTCATGGTGCCGTAGGGCATGACCAGGGCGCCGGGCTTGATCCATTCGGTCTTGAGCAGCGGCGTGGGTTCAGGCAGGCGCGAGGCTTCGACCACGATGTCGGCGCCGCGCACGCAGGATTCCCAGTCATTGACGACCTTCACCGGTTTGCCCAGGTCGCGCGACAGGCGCTCGCCAAAGGCCTGCTGGCTTTCCGGCCGGCGCGAGTGCACGCGGATTTCGTCAAAGTCGTAAAGGCTGTCGAGCAGCCGCACGTTCCAATAGGAAGTGCCGCGCGACCCGATATGCCCCAGCACCTTGCTGTTCTTGCGCGCCAGGTACTTGGCGCCCAGCGCGGTGACGGCGCCGGTGCGCATGTCGGTGATGGCGGTCGCGTCGACCACGGCCAACGGCTTGCCGTTGACCGGATCGAACAGATTGAGCAGGGCCATCTCCGAAGGCAGGCCGACTTTGTAGTTGTCGACGAAGTCGCTGACCACCTTCACGCCCGCGACGTGCAGCGGCTCGATGTAGCCGCGCAGCACATTGAAGTGCCCTTTGGCGGAAGACTCCGGCACCAGGTGCATGCGGGGTTCGATGACGGTCTTGCCGCGTCCCTGGGCGTCCAGCGCGCTTTGCACCGCGGCCAGGATTTCCGCATCGGTCAGCGCCAGCGCGCGCACGTCAGGGCCGTTCAAATAGGTGATGTCTATGGATTGCATGATGTCTCCTCTGTTTATTGGATGGGCTGGATGCCGGCCTGCTTGACGATGGCCGCCCACTTTGCGGTTTCCTGCTGGATCGCCTGGGTGAAATCCGCGCGGTTCGAGCCGGCGGGCTCCACGCCCAGGCCGGCGAACTTCTGGCGCACGGACTCCTTTTGCAGCACGGCGGCAATGTCGGCCTGCAACTGGTCGAGGATAGCGGGCGGCACCTTGGCCGGCGCGACGATGCCGTACCAGGACGTCACGTCAAAGCCCGGATAGCCGCTCTCGGCTACCGTGGGCACGTCCTTCAGTTGCGGCAGGCGTTGCGGACCGGCCACCGCCAGCGCGCGCAGCTTGCCGGATTGGATATGCGGCAGTACGGTGGATACGCCGGCGAACATCATGTCCACGTTGCCCGCCACCACGTCGTTGACTGCGGCAGCCATGGCGTTGTAGGGGATGTGGCGCGTGACGATGTCGGCCGACTGGTTCAGCAGTTCGCCCGCCAGGTGGGCCCCGCTACCGGGGCCGGGCGAGGAATAGTTGAGCTTGTCCGGATGCTGGCGCGCATAGGCCACCAGTTCGGTGAAGCTCTTGACCGGTACCTTGTCGTTGACCACCAGCACATTGGGCGAGGTGGCCAGCATGGTCACCGGCGCGAAGTCCTTTGCGGTGTTGAACGGCAACTTGGTATAGAGCAGCGGGTTCACGGTCAGGTTGCCCGCCGGCGCCAGGGCCAGCGTATAGCCGTCCGGATTGGCGCGGGCGACAAAGTCCATGCCGATGTTGCCGGAGGCGCCGACCTTGTTTTCGATGATGACCGGCACGCCCCATTTGCTGTTGAGTTCCTGGCCGACGATGCGGGGCAGCGCATCGGCGATGCCGCCCGCGCCAAACGGCACGACGATGGTGACGGGCCTGGCGGGATACTTGCCTTCGGCGGCTGCCGCAGGCAGTGGCAGCGCGGCGGCCAGCAGGGCGCTGCTCAGGCACAGCGCAAGGTACTTTTTCATGGTCATTCCCCTTGTTGTGTGGTTCAGGCCGCGGCGTGGCGCTTACTGCGCCGCGCCGCGCTCCTGGTTCAGAAACCGGTCGGCGCGCGCGATGTCGTCGGCCAGCCTTCTGTCCTGCGAAAGAAACGGCACTTCCTGCCGGAAGGCCGCCAGCACCTCGCCGGTCCCTTTGCCCACCGGACGCCGCGGTTCCGCGCGCGTGCGCAGATCCACGGCCTGCGCCGCATGGATCAGTTCTATGCCCAGCAGCGTGCGCAGGCGCGCGGCCTGCTGGCCCACGCGCTGCGCCGCCAGCGGGCCGTTGGTGGCCACGTCTTCGATGTTGCCGGCGACCGCCAGCGCATCGGACGAGACGGGCTGCGACAGCGTCCGGATTTCGGTCGCCAGGAGCGACACGGGCTTCTGTATCGTGGTGTAGGCCAGCGTCGTGTCATTGGGCGACAGAAAGCGCGGCAGCTTGGTGAAGGCCGGGTCGCCCATGCGCAGCACGCGTTGCGCCGAAGACTGGGCCACCTGGGCCAGCGCCACGCCCACCGACTGCAGCGGCACCACCCAGGCGGTGGGATCGAAGCCGGCGCTGGGCAGCACCGCGCCGCGCAGCTTGCCCTGCGTCACGTAGTAGCGGGTTTCCTGCGGCGTGGCGCCCGGTGGCGGCGAGACATCCAGCGCCACGGTCGGGTTGTCATCAGAACTGTTGATCTGCACCAGCAGTTGCGCGTCCAGCTGGCGCAGCGTTTCGCGGGCTGCGCCATGGACCTGGCTCACGGTGCGGAAGCTCAGGGGATCCTGCAACGGCCGCTGTTCATCCGTCTGCCACAGCGCGCTGCCTTCGAGCAGCGACAGGATGCGCCGGGCCACCTGCTGCTGCGCCGGATATGGACGCTGACCCTGGGTGGCGGGCAGCAAGGGTGCAATATTGCCGTTCAGGCCTTCGAGCGACAGGGCCGCCACCTCATCGGCGCGGTCCAGCACCCGGCTGGCGTCGTGCGCGGCCAGGATGGCAAGGGCCGCGCCATAGGCGTTGGAACTCAACAAGGACAGCGAATCCTTGGCGTAGGGCTGGATCGGCGCCAGGCCTGCCTGGCGCATGGCCTCGGCTGCCGGCAGGCGCTTGCCGCCGGTTTCCACCATGCCTTCACCCATCATGGCCAGGCCGATCTGCGGCAGGATCGTGATGTCGGCCTGGCCGACCGAGCCTTGGCCCAAGACCACCGGCGTCAAGCCCTTGTTGAGAAAGTCGGCGTACTGGCGCACCAGCGGCGGACTCATGCCGGTGCCGCCCGCCAGCGCGGTATTCAACCGTATCAGCATGGCGGCGCGTACCGTGTCCGTCGCCGCCGGCTCGCCATAGGCCACGGTGTGCGACAGCAGCATGCGATGGTTGAAGGCCGCCGACAAGGCGCGGGCCTCGTCCGACAGCGTGTCGCCGGAGAAGATGGTCTGGTCCTTGTTCTGACCCACGCCACGATTCAGGCCGTACACGGGCTGCCCCAGGCGGCCGTATTCCAGCAGCAAGTCGTGCGAGCGGGCCACGCGCTGCCACGCAGTTTCGGTGGGCGCCACGGGCTGGCCGTCGCGCGCCACGGCGACCACGTCCGCGGTGGTAAGCGAGCGCCCGTCCAGCGCCAGGGGCGCCTTGCGGGCCGCGGCGCGCGCTTCGGCGGTAGTGGCCGGCGCGGCGGCTGCGGCCGTTGTGGCTGACCACGCGGGCGCGGCAGCAAGGGCCGTGGCCAGTGCCAATAGCAGCGGACCTGCGCATTTGTGTGTAAAGCCTCTGAAAACGCGAACTTCAACTGCCGGAAGATGACGCATCACTGCTCCTGGGAGGGAGGGAAGTAGAGGGACTGCAGCGTGAGTTAGGGGCGGATCCGGGGCCGACGGATGGCGCGTACTTGAAGGCGAGAGGGTGGCGCCCAGGTGCGGTGCGGCGGGTGGCGCTCTTGGCGCGTTCCGAGGATGCGGTGTCAGCGGGATTTATTTAACTCGTATATACAAGTACAGTCAAGCATATGCTAATGACGGTATAGCCAGTAAGAGGGACGTAGCCAGACTGCGCCAGCGTCGACGGGGGGCGCTTGCTAAAATCCGCCGCTCTGGTCCATCGCCCGCTCCGCGCTTTCCGCAAGGGGCTGGCCGCAAGCCGCGGGCATGGCTTCTTAATAAGTTCTTAAACCGCGGCCGGCATGCTGCGGCATGGTTGATGGTTCTGGAGTTTTCTTGCGTGTCCTGCTAGTTGAAGACGACGCCATGTTGGGCGACGCCGTGCACACCAGCCTGGCGCAGTCCGGCGCCGACGTGCAATGGGTGCGTGACGTTGCGCAGGCGCGGCTGGCCCTGGTGGATCATGGTTTTCAAGCCGTGCTGCTGGACCTGGGGCTGCCGGATGGCAGCGGGCTGACGGTCCTGAAGCATCTGCGTGCGCGCTACGATGCCACGCCGGTGCTGATCCTGACCGCCCGCGACCGGCTGAGCGAGCGGATACAAGGCCTGGATGCCGGCGCCGATGACTACATCGTCAAGCCATTCCAACTGGACGAACTGCTGGCGCGGCTGCGCGCCGTGGTCCGGCGCAGCAGCAACGCCGTGGTTTCGGCGCTGCGCTGCCGCGACGTGGTGCTGGAGCCGGCCAGGCGGGCGGTGACCCGCGCAGGCGTGGAAGTCAGTCTCAGCGCGCATGAATACCGAACGCTGCTCGCCCTCATGGAGCGCATCGGCCACACCGTCAGCCGCGAACAACTGGAGGCCGCCGTCTACGGCGACAGCGGCGCCATCGAAAGCAACACGGTGGCCGTCTACATCCATCAGTTGCGCCGCAAGCTGGGCGACAAGCTCATCGCCACGGTCCACGGCCTGGGCTACCGCATCGAGGCGGGCGAATGAAAACGCTGCGCAAGCAGCTCACGCTGACGCTGCTGGTGACGATGACCCTGTCATGGATCGCGGTGTTCGCCTTCCAGCAGTACGAAGCCACGCGCTCGCAGACCGGCGCGCGCGATCAATGGCTGCACGACGCGGCCAGCCAGATGCTGGCGTCGCTGCCGGTCAGCCTGCTGGGCAACGAGGCCCCGTCCGAGCGTTTCACTCCGCCCGCATCCAGCCGTGTCGACGGCGACAAGGTACGTTTCCACCTGTGGTCGCTGGCCGATCGCCGGCTGCTGCTGCGCTCGCCCGAGTCGCCCGCGCAACCCTTGAGCGGCGGCTTCCAGGACGGTTATTTCGACGTGCGCGCCGACGGCGTGGACTGGCGCGTGTACGCGATCTCCGACGCGCAGGGGCGGGTGCAGGTGCAGGTGGCGCGGCCGCAGAGCGAATTGCGCGCGCAGTCGCTGTACAGCCTGAAGCGCGGACTGCTTATCGTGTCTGTCCTGTTCGTGCTGCTGGCCGTGGTGAGCTGGATGGTGGTCGGCCGCGCCTTCCGCAAGGTGGACCGCGCCGGCGTGGCCATCGCGCGGCGCGGCCCGTTCGACCTGGCGCCGCTGCCCATGGCCGGCATGCCGGGCGAACTGCGTCCCTTCATCCGCTCGATCAACCAGCTGTTGCTGCGGGTCAAGGGTGGCATGGACCGCGAGCGCCGCTTTCTGGAAGATGCCGCGCACGAGCTGCGCACCCCGCTGGCCGCGCTGAGCGCGCATGCCGAACTGGTGGCCCGCAGCGCGGGTTCCGGCGACGCCCCGGCCGCCATCGAGAAACTGCGGCTGGTCGCCCAGCGCACCTCGCGCCTGTCCGAACAATTGCTGGACCAGGCCCGCATGGATGCGCTCAGCGCCAGCGCCGACGAGCCGGAGCTGGTCGAACTGGACGCGCTGGTGGCCATGCTGGTGCGCGATTGGGAATCCGACGCCACCCGCAAGCAGCTGCGCATCCAGCTGGATGTGCAGGCCTGCGTCGTCAGGGGGCGGCTGGACGCGCTGGGCGTGTTGGTGCGCAACCTGCTGGACAATGCCGTGCGCTATACGCAGAGCGGCGGCCAGATCGTGGTTTCCTGCGGACCGTCGCCCGACGGCGGAGCCTGCCTGCGCGTGGCCGACGACGGACCGGGCATCGCGCCGCAGGAACGCTCGCGCGTGTTCGACCGCTTCTATCGCGCCCCAGGCAGCGCCGCGGGGGGCAGCGGCATCGGCCTGTCGCTGGTGGCGCAGATCGCGCAACAGCATGGCGCCGAGATCACGTTGGGCGAGGGCCTGCGCGGCGCGGGCGTGGCGCTGACGGTGACTTTCCCGCCTGCAGCCGGGGGAACTCCCGCAGCAGGCGCGCAGGGCGCTTGAACCCGCCGGACCGGGGGCGGGGATTGAAATGCCGGCCGGCCTGACTGCGCAGCAAATCCTCGCCAGGTGGTAGATTAGTTTCCGGCAATCGGACTGAGGGAGCGGCGTCAGTGGCGGGATTTCCATGGATTTGCTGATCACCTCGGCAGCGCGCGCACTGGCCGCCGGCAATCCGCTGGGCGCCCTGAACCTCGTGGCCTTGCGCGATGACGCGCCCGCGCTGGCCTTGCGCGGCATCGCCATGGCCCAACTGGGCGATTTCCGCCGCGCCCGCGCCCTGCTGCGCAGCGCAGCCCGGAACTTCGATCACAAGAATGTGCTGGCCCGCTCCAGATGCGTCGTAGCCGAGGCCGAGATCGCCCTGGTATCGCGCGATCTGGCCTGGCCGGAAAAGGCCCTGGAGGCCGCGCGCGCCGCGCTGGAAGCCCATGGCGATCCGGCCAACGCCGCGCATGCGAGGCATCTGCAGGCGCGGCGTGAACTGCTGCTTGGCCAGCTCGATCGGGCCGAGGACGCCCTGGCCATGCTGGACCCGGCCTCGCTGGCCCCGGCTTCCCGCGCCATCCACGAACTGATCGCAGCCGGTATCGCCTTGCGGCGCCTGCGCACCGAGCGCGCGCGCGCCGCGCTGACCCAGGCCGAGCTTGCGGCCCGCGTCGCCGGCATCCCCGCGCTGATGGCCGAGGTGGAACACGCCACCCTGGTCCTGAATACGCCAGCCGCGCGCCTGATCGGGCAGGGCGTCCAGCGGCCCATTCTGCTGGATGAAGTGGAAGCGCTGCTGGCATCCGACACGCTGGTGGTGGATGGTTGCCGTCACGCGGTGCGCAGCGCAGGCCGCGAGATTCCGCTGGCGAGCCGGCCGGTGCTGTTCGCGCTGGCCCGCGTCCTGGCCGAAGCCTGGCCGCAGCCCGCGCCCAGGGAAACGCTTATTGAGCAGGCCTTTCGCACGGCCTATTTCGATGAAACGCACCGCGCGCGCTTGCGGGTGGAGATAGGACGCCTGCGCGCAGCCTTGGACGGCGTGGCCGGCATCAGCGCCGCGCGCGGCGGTTTCGTTCTGAGGCCCGAAGCCGACAGGCCGGTGGCGTTGCTGGCCCGGCCAAGCGGCGAGGGCGACAGGGATCAGGGAGCGGTGCTGGCCTGTCTGGCCGACGGCGAAGCCTGGTCCAGCTCGGCCCTGGCCCTGGCCTTGGGCGCAAGCCAGCGCACCGTGCAGCGCACGCTGGACGCGCTGGCGGCGGCAGACAAGGTGCAGGCTTGCGGACAGGGCCGGGCCCGCCGCTGGATGACGCCGCAGGTGCCGGGATTCACGACAACCTTGTTACTCCCGGCCGCGCTGGCCGCCGACTAGCATGAAGGCTCGAACTCCAGTTCAAGGAACCGACATGAAACGAACGCAAGCCCAGATCATTCGCGAGTACGGCCCATTTCCCGGCGTGCAGGCCGTGCATGGCGTGACTTATGACGGCCGGCAGGTCTGGTTTGCCGCCGGCGAAAAGCTGATTGCCATGGACCCGGATAGCGGCAGCACGCAAGCCTCGATCGACATTGTTGCCGACGCGGGCACGGCCTTTGACGGCAAGTATCTCTACCAGATCTCCGACGGCACCATCGTCAAGCTGGAACCGCAGAGCGGGCGGGTGCTGAGCCGCATCCCCGCGCCCGGCGGCGGCGGCGCTTCGGGCATGGCCTGGGCCGAGGGCAGCCTGTGGGTGGCCGAGTACCGCCAGCGCAAGATCTACCAGGTGGACCCGGAGACCGGCCGCGTGCTGCGCACCATCGAATCCAACCGCTACGTCACCGGCGTGACCTGGGTGGACGGCCAACTGTGGCACGGCACCTGGGAGGACGGCGCCAGCGATCTGCGGCAGCTGGACGAAAAGACCGGCGAAGTGCTGCAAAGCGTGGAGATGCCGGCCGGCATCGGCGTGTCGGGGCTGGAATCGGATGGCGCCGGCTGCTTTTTCTGCGGCGGCGGCGACAGCGGCAAGCTGAGGGCGGTGCGCCGTCCGCCAGCCAAGGCCGACGATACGGCGGTCACCAACGGATGATGTAGGGCCTGTCTCCCAGTTCCCACACGCCGTCTTTCCGTTCCAGCATGATGTACTCGGTTTGCCATTCGTCCGGCTGGTCTTCCGGCGCAAAGCCGGACAGGTACGGACGGAAGGCGGGATCCGCCGCCCAGTCCGCCGTGCTGCGGTCCAGCCGCCATTCGAACTTCACCGCCGAGACCAGGTTGGGGTTGTCGTCGAATGGATTCTTGAGCGGCTTGGTATGGGTGAGGATCTTGCCGATCTGCAGGCCGGGGGCGCAGAACTTCGCGGTATAGACCAGCTTGGAGTTGAGGCGGGCCTCGCCATCCGTGTAGTAGGGCCGGCCTTTATCCGTCAGCTCCATGCGGCTGCTCGCGTCCTCGGGATCCTCGTCCGCTTGCGGTGGCCCGCCGTCGCCGTTGGCGCTGACGCGCTTGACCGTGACCAGCTGATGCTTGATCAACCCCTGCACGATCCTGTCCTGGCTTTCCAGGAAAGCGGTGTAGACATCAGTGGGCAAGGGCCGCACGCCCACGACGTTGACGCAGGCGCCGACCGGCGCATATTCCGGTTGCGCCGTGGCCTCGACCAGGATCTTGCGCATCTTGCCTTCGGTCAGGCCCGGACCCAGGGGTGATTGCCACCATGCATAAAAACCCGCGGCGCCCGCGATGATCAGGCCCAAGGCCCAGGCCTTGCGTGGAATCCGGCGGCGGTTGACGGCGCGCTGCTTCTGGTTCATTCCTTTCCTTGCCGATTGTGGTTCCCCGATAGTAGCGCGGGACCAGTGCAGTCCTACCAGACCTTGCCTTGCGAGGTTCCGCGGCGCAAGACCGGCAGGCAGGCAAAATACAGCCCGGCGCCCGCAATCCATGCCCATCCTTTCCACGCGTTCAGCGTCGCGGCATAGAGCGCCGTGATGGCCAACGGCCCGACTATCACGCTCAGGCTGGACAGCGCGGCCAGCGCGCCCTGCAACTGGCCCTGGCGTTCCTGCTCCACCTGCGCGGACAACATGGCTTGCAATGCGGGCATGCCGATGCCGCCCGAAGCCAGCAGGAGCATGATGGGGAACGCCATCCATCCCCGCGACGCAAACGCCAACAGGACATAGCCCAGGGCATCGGCGCCCATGCCCAGCAACAGCGTACGTTTTTCGCCCAGCCGCGCTGTGACGGGCCCGGTGGCCAGTCCCTGTATCAGCGCGTGCAGCGCGCCGAATGCGGCGATTCAGGATTGCGGCTGCCAGGAACGGCGTGTGCGGCGAGACGCCGCCCAGCAGGCCGCCGATGACGGGCCCCGCAATCATGCCGACGCCGAAGCAGGCGCTCATCAGGCCGAAGTAGCGCGCGCGCTCGTGGCCCTGCGCAAGATCGGCGATGCAGGCGCCCGCCACGGCGCCCGTGGCGCCGGTGATGCCGGCGACGAGCCGTCCCGCGTACAGGACCGGCAGCGTTGGCGCTGTCGCCATGATCAGGTAGTCGATGGCGGCGCCCGCCAGCGAGAGCAGCAGGATGGGCCGCCGGCCGTAGCGGTCGGACAGCGCGCCCAGCGCCGGAGCGCACAAGAACTGCATCAGGGCATAGGCTGCCAGCAGGGCGCCGTAATGGCCCGCTATGTCCTCCGATTGCACCAGGCCGCGCAACAGGCCGGGCAGGACGGGCATGACCAGGCCTATGCCTGCGGCGTCCAGGGCGACGGTACTGAGGATGACCAGGGCGTGGCCGGCTCTCATGCGCGGCCTCGTGGCGGGTGGATGGACTGCATGTTGTCTGATCTGTTATTTATCATTGATAAATTTTTCGCTACGATAATTTATCATCGATAAAATTTCAAGATGAACGAGGAATCGCCATGACCAAATTGCAAGCGGATGTCGTGATCCGGGCCGGCCTGGACCTGCTGAACGAGGTCGGCGCCGATGGGCTGACGACGCGCAAGCTGGCCGAACGCCTGGGGGTTCAGCAACCCGCGCTGTACTGGCATTTCAAGAACAAGCGCGCACTGCTGGACCGCCTGGGCGAGGCGATGCTGTCGGAGAGCCACACGTATTCGATGCCCAGGTCCGGCGACACCTGGCGTTCATTCCTCAACGGCAATGCGCGCAGTTTCCGGCGCGCATTGCTGGCCTATCGTGACGGCGCACGCATACACGCCGGCACCCGGCCGAGCGAGCCGCAATTCGAAGCCGTGGAGGCGCAGTTGGCGTTCCTGTGCAAGGACGGCTTCGCGCCCGCCGATGCCGCCTACGCGTTGACGACTGTCAGCTATTTCACGGTCGGCGCCGTGCTGGAACAGCAGGCCGCCGCGGCCGATGAGCAGGAGCGGCAGGCCGGCGCGAAGCAGACCCCGTCCTCGGCGACGCCATTGCTAACCGCGGCTTTGCAGGCCCTCGACGCCGCCGGACCCGATGCGGCATTCGAGTTTGGACTCGCGGCCATACTCGATGGACTGGAGCAGCGGCGTGGGCACTCCGTGTTGCCCGGGAAGATCGTGCGTAAGCACTAGTACTTGGTTTCTAGGGTAATTCCTGACGAGAAGCTGATTGTCAGCGATTAGTCAGAAAGGTTTAATCAGGCTCACGCTTTGCGCATCGTCCGCAATCGCGCCGGCGGGATTCCGCAGCAGGCTTCACCATCCCGCGCCCACGCAGGAGTAGTAACTACAAGCTGGTCCATGTAGTCCTAATTCAGGAGACAACACGCCATGCAACACGTTACCAAGCCCCGCCGCAAGTTCATCTCCGGCGCCGCTGTCGCCGGGGCCGCCGCGCTCGGATTTCCGGCAGTTGCCCGGGCACAGAATGCCCCGGTTTCCCTGCGCTTTCAGAGCACCTGGCCCGCCAACGACATCTTCCACGAGTTCGCGCGCGACTATGCGCAGAAGGTCAATGACATGGCCGGCGGCCAGTTGAAGATCGAGATCCTGCCGGCTGGCGCCGTGGTCAAGGCCTTCGACCTGCTGGACGCGGTGTCCGCGGGCACGCTGGACGGCGGGCATGGGGTGGTCGCCTACTGGTACGGCAAGAACACGGCGGTGGCGCTGTGGGGGTCTGGGCCGTCCTTCGGCATGGACGCCAACATGTTGCTGGCCTGGCACGAATACGGCGGCGGCAAGGAGCTGCTGGTCGAAATCCAGAAGGCCATGGGCGTGAACGTGGTGTCGCTGA
The DNA here is from genome assembly GCF_014851465.1 of Achromobacter sp. ACM04. Taxonomy (NCBI): domain Bacteria; kingdom Pseudomonadati; phylum Pseudomonadota; class Betaproteobacteria; order Burkholderiales; family Alcaligenaceae; genus Achromobacter; species Achromobacter sp. ACM04. The sequence continues at coordinate 1,489,439 of NZ_JACUZS010000001.1, read as the reverse complement.
TGTACGGGCCGATGCCGACCCAGCCGTTCGGATGGTTCAAACGCCCGATCACCAAGATGGAAGAGGTCAAGGGCCTCAAGTTCCGCACCGTCGGCCTGGCCATCGACATGTATACCGCCATGGGCGCGGCCGTGAACGCGTTGCCCGGCGGGGAAATCGTGCCGGCGCTGGACCGCGGGCTGCTGGACGGGGCGGAATTCAACAACGCTTCCTCGGACCTGGCCCTGGGCTTCCAGGACGTCTCCAAGATCTGCATGCTGCAGAGCTTCCACCAAAGCGCGGAGCAGTTCGAAATCCTCTTCAACAAGGCCAAGTACGACGCGCTGCCGGAACACCTGAAGCACATCCTCAGCTATGCCGCGCAGGCCTCCAGCGCGGACATGTCCTGGAAGGCGGCGAACCGCTATTCGCAGGACTACGTCAAGCTGCAGAAGGACCACAACGTCAAGTTCTACAAGACGCCAGACGCCATCCTGCAGCAGCAGCTGAAGATCTGGGACGAGATGATCGCCAAGCGCTCGGCCGAAAACCCCTTGTTCAAGAAGGTGCTGGAATCGCAACGGACCTTCGCCGAGCGGGTGGGGCGCTGGCACGGGGACACCTCGGTCAACTTCCGCATGGCCTACAACCACTACTTCTCGCGCTCCACCAAACAGGCTTGAAGGGCCGGTACCTGTATCCCGCGCCGCGCGCCATTCACCGGTGCGCGGCGGGACGCCATGCGTCTTGACCTGGAAGCGAGATGATCCGAATCATACGTTTCATAGACCGCATCTCCACTTTTGTCGGGCAAACCTTTGCCTGGTTGATCGTAGTCCTGACCTTGCACGTCTGCTGGGAGGTGGCCGCGCGCTACCTGTGGAACCAGCCCAGCGCCTGGGCGTTCGACATGCAGATGATGTATTACGGCATCCTGTTCATGATGGCGGGGGCCTATACCCTGGCCAAGAACGGACACGTGCGCGGAGACATCCTGTACGGCTTCCTGCCGCCGCGCGTGCAGGCGGCGCTGGACCTGATCCTGTACATCGTGTTCTTCTTCCCCGGCGTGATCGCGCTGGTGTGGGCGGGCTGGTATTACGCCGGCTACTCCATCGCCATCCGCGAGCATTCGTCGCTCATGGCCAACGGGCCGCCCATCTATCCCTTCAAGGCCTTCATCCCGATAGCCGGCGCGGTGCTGCTGGTGCAGGGCGTGGCGGAAGTGCTGCGCTGCGTGCTGTGCCTGAAGCGCGGCGCCTGGCCCTCGCGCGAGGAGGACGTTGAGGAAGTGGACGTCGACAAGCTCAAGAAGATGGTGCATGTAAAGGACGAGGACATCGCCAAGCTGGACCGCTACGTCACCACCGGGGAGCCGCGCTCATGAAGATCCACAAGGCGCTGTGGTTCGGCCTGTCGTGCATCGGCCTGGTGCTGCTGATGATCGCGTTCCTGACGCCCTGGGACCATCTGACCACGGGGCATATCGGCCTCTTGATGCTGGCGCTCATCGTGGTGGCCATCATGCTGGGCTTTCCGACGGCGTTCACACTGATGGGCATGGGAGTGTTGTTCACCTTCCTGGCGTACTACATGCAGAGTTCCGACGCGGGCCGCTCGGTCGGGCAGACGCTGGACCTGATGGTGCAGCGGACCTACGCCACGATGACCAACGACTCGTTGATTTCGATCCCGCTGTTCGTGTTCATGGGCTATCTGGTCGAACGCGCCAACCTGATCGAAAAACTGTTCCGCTCCATGCACCTGGCGCTGGCGCGCCTGCCGGGCGCGCTGGCGGTGGCCACGCTGGCGACCTGCGCGATCTTCGCCACCGCCACCGGCATCGTGGGCGCCGTGGTCACGTTGATGGGCCTGCTGGCCATGCCCGCCATGCTGAAGGCCGGCTACAGCGTGCGCCTGACCGCGGGTTCGATTACCGCTGGCGGCTGCCTGGGCATCCTGCTGCCGCCTTCCGTGATGCTGATCGTCTATGGCGCGACCACCGGCGTATCGGTGGTGCAGCTGTATGCCGGCGCGCTGTTCCCGGGCATCATGCTGGCCGTGCTGTACATGGTCTATGTGATCATCGTGGCCAAGCTGCGCCCCGACATGGCGCCGCCCCTGCCCAAGGAAGAGCGCGGCGTGCCGCTGTCCCCGGAATCCGCCGCGCTGGCGTCCGGCGGCTACACGCGCGCCGTGTCCGGCATGCTGGCGGCCCTGTTCAAGGGTCGCCGCAACAAGGACGTGCCGTTCGGCTTCCTGATGCGCAACATGGCGCTGGCGATTGCGCCGCTGGCGGTCACGGTGCTGCTGGTGGGCGTGGTCTACCAGGCGACGACGCGGCCGGCGGTCGTGTACGAGATCCCCGCCGAGTTGCAGCTGGGGTCGGGGGGATTCGATTCGGGCCTGAGCGAGCCGCCGGCAGACGATGGGCTGGCGGAGCCGCCTTCGAACGAGTTGGCGGAACCGCCTACGAATGATCCGCCCGCGGCCGGAGGCCTGGCCGAGCCGCCTGGCACGCCCGCCGCCACGCCAGCGGCCGCGCCCGAGACCACCGCCGCCGCGCAGGCGCCGGCATCCGCCGGCGAGAGTATCGCCGCGCCCCAGGGTTTCTGGATCTTCGCGGCCATATGCGCGGCCATCCTGGTGGCGTTCTATGCGATGCTGACCTGGGCGCGCATGGAAATCTTCAAGATGCTCATGGCCTCGTTCTTCCCGCTGGCCGTGATGATCGCGGCGGTGCTGGGCTCCATCGCCTTCGGCCTGGCCACGCCCAGCGAGGCCGCCGCCATGGGCGCCATGGGCGGCGCGCTGCTGGCCCTGGCATACCGGCGGCTGAACCTGCCGGTGCTGCGCGAATCCGTGTTCCTGACCGCCAAGACCAGCGCCATGGTGTGCTGGTTGTTCGTCGGTTCATCGATCTTCTCGGCGGCGTTCGCGCTGCTGGGAGGACAGCGCATCATCGAGGAATGGGTGCTGTCGCTGGGGCTGTCGCAGTTGCAGTTCCTGCTGCTGGCGCAGGTCATCATCTTCCTGCTCGGCTGGCCGCTGGAATGGACCGAGATCATCGTGATCTTCATGCCCATCTTCGTGCCGCTGCTCAACACCTTCGGCATCGACCCGCTGTTCTTCGGCCTGCTGGTCGCGCTGAACCTGCAGACGGCTTTCCTGTCGCCGCCAGTCGCCATGTCGGCGTTCTACCTGAAGGGCGTGTCGCCGCCGCACGTGACGCTGAACCAGATCTTCCTGGGCATGATGCCGTTCATGGGCATCCAGGTGGTGGCGATCTTCCTGCTGTACGTGTTCCCGGGCATTGGCATGTGGCTGCCGACGGTACTGTACCGGTAAGAGGCGGGGGCGGCGGTCGCGCCGCCTCCCGTTCCGCCTTGCCTCAGGCCTCTGCCTGAATGTCGCGCCGGCCCAGGCCCGCCGAATAGCGAATGAGATAGCCGTCCGGATCCTGCACCAGGAACTGCTGCACGCCCACCTCCGTGGTCCCGGCGCGATACCACTTCTCCTCGGGCTCCATGTACAGCGGCCAGCCGGCGCCGCGCAGGGCATCGACGATAGGCGTGATCGCGGGCACCTCGATCTGCAGATTGATCCCGCGCCCCAAGGGCGCTTCCAGCGGGCCGGTGATCCAGTTCCTGCCGTGGCCGTATTCCTCCAGCATGACCTGGGATCCGTGCTTGTCCAGATAGGCGAAACGGTCTTCCGGGCGGTCGTAGGCTATCGAGAACCCGCAAAGCCTGCACCAGAAATGCAGGCTCTTGCGGATGTCGGACACCAGCAGTTCGGGCACGACGCGGGCGGCGGAGAATTCGGCGGCGGGAAGGACGGGGTAGTTCATGGCGGAGATTTGCAGGATGCGCAGGAGGGCGGGAATCAATGCCGCGGGAACCGGTAGGATCCAGCGGCAGGACGCGGCAGTGTATAGACGATGGTCTCGCGGTCGTAGTGGCGTTCGCGCGCCCGGAACGTAAACCCGAGTTTTTCCAGGACGCGTACGGAGGCTTGGTTGTCGGGCCAGACAACCGCGACGAGTTCGGAAACTTCCGTTTCGCGCCAGGCATACTCGCACAATTGCTGCGCGGCCTGGCTTGCATATCCCTTTCCCCAAGCCGCGCGCTGCAGCCGATAGGCAAGCTGGATGCTATCCGTGCCAGCCAATGGGACCAGGCTTACCCAGCCCATTGCGACGCCGTCTACTGTGATCGCCCAGTGGCCCAGTTGGGTCGGCGGTTCCCGCAGCCATGCCAGCAGCTCCTGCCGCCGTGCCTCGTCTGCCGGTTTGATGCCGGTGCTGTAGCGCATGACCTCGGGATCGGATTCCATGGCCAGCAGCATGGGGATGTCATCTTCCTGCATGCGGCGCAGGGTCACGCGGGGAGGCAAGGGCATGGATTCATTCACTGGCTGCTTGGGTAGCCAGGATGATAGCCGTTCATAGCCACCAGCCCGTCTTGCGGAAATATGGTTAGGCGCCTTATTATTTCGGCATCGAGAATCACTGGGCTGGATTACTCATGCAAGACCCACAACACATGCTTGAACCCAAACACCGCGCGCTGCTCGATGTCGCCGCCAAGCGCGGCCTGCCGTCGGCCGACGGCATAGCCCTTTGCTTTCAGCTGCTGTCGCTGGCCAGCGCCATCGACCGCGATTGCGCTGCCCGGCTGGCGCCGCGCAAGTTGTCGGAGGGAAAGTTCGTGCTGCTGTTCCTGCTGCATGAGCAGGCCGACGGCATGTCGCCGCACGAGCTGGCCGATGGCGCGGGCGTCACGCGGGCCACGGTCACGGGCCTGCTGGACGGCCTGGAGCGCGATGGTTTCGTCTCGCGCCGCGCGGGCAAGGAAGACCGGCGCAAGATCATCGTGAAGCTGAGCGCCAAGGGGCGGGCCGAGGCCGCGCAGCTGTTCAAGACGCATACGGACTGGATAGATTCCCTGTTTGCGGGCTTGGGCCCGGCGGACCGGGCGCGCCTGCGCACGCTGCTGGGCAAGATCTGGCAGGGAACCGACGCGGGCCGGACCGCGGGACAGGAGAGCACGCAATGAACAAGAAAGCTGCCGCCGCGCCGACGGGCAGGGGCGTGAAGGACATCGGCGCGGAACGCCTGGCGCAGCTGAACGCGGGCGAGCCGGCACGCAATCTGACCGAATGCCTGGCCGTGGACTTTGCCGAATTGATGCAGGCAGCCGCGCCCCAGGTCGGCGCCGAAGCCATCGCAGTTCTGCGCGCGCAGGCTGCGACGGGCATCTCCAAGCGCATGGCCGTGGCGGCGCGGACGCTGCTGGACGGCCTGGGCGCGGACGCCTTCAAGCAACTGCGTGATCACCGTTCGGATACCGTCCGGGGCTGGGCCTGCTTCATGGTCGGCGCAATGCCGGACCTGAGCTTGCAACAGCGGGTGGCGCTGATCCGGCCGCTGGCCGATGACGGGCATTTCGGCGTGCGGGAATGGGCCTGGCTGGCGGTGCGTCCACAATTGGCGGCGGAACTGGACGCCGCAGTGGAACTGCTGCGGCCCTGGACCGCGGACGCGTCCGAACGCGTACGTCGTTTTGCCAGCGAGTCGCTGCGCCCACGCGGGGTATGGTGCGCGCACATTGCGGCCTTGAAGGCTAATCCCGGCCGCGCGTTGCCGCTGCTGGAACCGCTGCGGGCCGATCCGGCCATCTACGTGCAGGACTCGGTGGCGAACTGGCTGAACGACGCCAGCAAGGACCAGCCGGACTGGGTGCGCGAAGTCTGCGCGCGCTGGTCGCGGGGCAAGCCGGCCGCGGCGACACAACGCATCTGCCAGCGCGCGCTGCGTTCCATCGGCGCCTAGCCGCGGGTTTGGGCAGATACGCTTGCGCCCATCCGGCCGGCCAGCGATTACAACTGGCTCATGCCCCCATCCGCGATGATTTCCGTGCCCACGATGAAGGCGGATTCGGGCGAGGCCAGGTGCAGCACCGTGGAGGCGATTTCCTGCGGCGTGCCGAAACGCCCCAGCGGCACCTGGGCGCGGATGCTGGCGGCGGTCTTTTCCAGCGCCGCGGCATCCAGGCCCAGCTTGTCATAGATCGGCGTGGCGACCGGCCCGGGACTGATGACGTTGACGCGTATGCCGCGCGGCAGCAGCTCGGCCGACAAGGTCTTGGCCAGCGAAATCAGCGCGGCCTTGCTGGCCGCGTAGATCGATGAGGCAGGCATGCCGATGCGGGCGTTGATCGAACCATTTAGCACGATGGACGCGCCCGGGTTGAGCAGCGGGTCCAGCGCCTGCAACTGGAAAAAGGCGCCTTTGACGTTGGTCGAGAAGGTCTGGTCCCAGAGGGCCTCGGTGGCTTCGGCCAGCGGCGCAAAGCGGGCCACGCCGGCGTTGATGAAGACGGCGTCCAGACGGATGCCGGCCTGGCGCAGTTCGGTCGCCAGCGCAGCGGGGGCGCCGGGGGCGCCGGCGTCGTTGCGCAGCGCCAGCGCATGCGAACCCAGGCTGGCGCGCACCTGCTTGAGCACCGCGGCGTCGCGCCCGGTGACGACGACGCGGGCGCCCTCGGCGGCGAAAGCCTGGGCGGCGGCCAGGCCGATGCCGCTGGTGCCGCCGGTGATCAGGACGGTCTTCTGTTCGAAACGGTTCATGGTGGGCTCCTTGGAAGCCGGGGGGTGTCCTGCGCGTTTGCGGCGGGCGGGTTTGCCGCTATCCACGATAGATCAATCAGGGGCCCGGCGGGCGATTCGTTATAGTCATTGCTGACCGCGATCAATCTGCGGCAATGCGGCGAAGTCCGCGCACAAAACAGTCCAAGGGACGGGCATGGAAGAGACGACACTGAACTGGGCATCGCTGGTCGATGATCTGAACAAATTGCTGCGCCTGAAGACCACGGTCATCGGCATGAAGCTCTACGAGCGCGAAGACGACATGGCCGCGGTCAAGGGCCTGCGGCGTCCGCAGGCCACGCACACCACCGACCAGATCGTGGGCATGGCCGCCCGGCTCGGTTGGACGGTAGGAATCACGGGCGACGACCTGGTCGGCGCGCAATGCCGCGCCGTGGTCGGCCTGGGGCCGCAGGATGAGGCCTGGAAGCGCGGCGAGGATTACGTGGGCGTCTGGCACGCCACCCAGGAAGATGCCCAGGCGCGCCAGGAGGCGCTGTCCTGTGTGCCGGCGGGCAAGTACCGCGGGCTGGTGGTGTCGCCGCTGGCCTCGGGCCGGCTGGACCCGCCCGACGTCTGCTTGATCTACGCCACGCCGGGCCAGATGATCATCCTCATCAATGGCTTGCAATGGAAGAACTACCGGCGCTTTGACTGGAGCGTGGTGGGCGAAACGGCCTGTGCCGACTCCTGGGGCCGCGCGCTCGCCACCGGCGAGCCCAGCCTGTCCTTGCCCTGTTACGCCGAGCGCCGCTACGGCGGCGTGCCCGACGAGGAAATGCTGATGGCCTTGCCGCCGCGCTACCTGCCCATCGCAATCGAGGGCATGAAGGCGCTGTCGGCCAATGGCCTGCGCTACCCGATTCCGCCCTACGGCATCCAGAACGACGTGCGCGCCGGCATGGGCGTGAGCTATGCGCGTGCGCCAGCGTCGTCCAAGCCCTGATGGACGGCTGCGCGCAAGGCGCCCGCCAGCACGCGGGCGGCCGGTCCCAGCGGCTGGTCGATGCGGTGCGCCAGATAGGTTTCGCTGACCACCTGGCTGCCGCGCCCCAGGCTGTCGGTCGGCAGGCGCAGCAGGCGGCCTTCGGCCAGGTCGCGCTCCACCTGCCAGTAGGGCAGCCGGCCCCAGCCCACGCCCGCCAGGATCAGGGCGTGCTTGGTGTCCTGGCCGCTGACGCGGCAGGTCTGCGGCGACAGCACTGCGAAGTCCCGGCCCTGGGTCAGCGTGGAGGGATCCGTCTGCACGATCTGCACGTGGTCGGCGAGTTCGGCCGGACCCAGTGGCATGTCGGCCGCGACGCGCTGCGCCAAGGCGTGGCCCGCGCCCACCACCGCCACCATCTGCACGGACGACAGCGCCTGCATCACGATCCGCGGATTGCGAAAATGGTCGCCGGCGACGATGGCCAGCGTATGGCTGCGCGTCAGCAGGGCTTCCACCGGGCCGCCCAGGGGCAGCACGGATACGCGCACGGCGACGGACGGATAGACGGCGCGCAGCGCGTTCAGGGCGGCGCCTACGTCGGCGATCGGAAACAGCGTGTCCACCGCCAGCGACAGTTCCAGCTCGACGCCTTCGCCCAGGCCCTGGGCGCGGGCGCGCATGGCGTCCACGCGGAGCAGGATGTCGCGGGCGTTGGCCAGCAGGGCCGCGCCTTGCGGCGTCATCACGGGCCGGTGGCCGCTGCGGTCGAACAGGGTCACGCCCAGCTGCGCTTCCATATTGGCGATGGCGTGGCTGACGGCCGATTGCACGCGCGACAGGCGGCGCGCGGCCGCGCGGAAACTGCCGGCGTCGGCCACGGCGGCGAATACGCGCAACTGGTCCAGGGTCAGGGCGTCTATCATTCTGCCGGCTGATCTATCCAATCGATCAATTCCATCAAAAGATTATCACTTACCGGGATCGGTTTGCGCTGGCATCCTGGCTGGGTCGTAAAACAAGGGAGACAAGGATGGGCAAGGAAGGAACGCGCTGGTCGGCGGTGTTGGCCATCGTGGGGGCAGGGGTGGTTGCGGCGCTGCAAGTGGGCAAGGTCATCATTGCAGCGCCCTTGCTGCGCAAGGACATGGGGCTGGATCTGGCCTCCATCGGCGCGCTGGCCGCGGTGTTTTCGATCCTGGGCCTGGTCGGCGGCATTGCCGCGGGCGGCGTCATCAACCGCTATGGCGCGCGGCGCATGCTGCTGGCGGGCCTGGCGGCGACGGCGGTGGGCTCCGTGATGGGCGCGATGGCGTCCGCCTACAGCGTCCTGCTGGTCTCGCGGGTGGTGGAGGGGCTGGGCTTTCTGATGATTACCGTGGCTGGACCCGCGGCCCTGCAACGCATGGTGTCCGCGTCCACCCGCGACTACGCCTTCGCGCTGTGGAGTTGCTACATGCCGGCGGGCATGGCGATTGCGATGCTGGCCTCGCAGGCCTTCAGCGGCTGGCAGGCCTATTGGTGGTGCGCCGGCGCAGCGGTGCTGGTGGCCATGGTATGCGTGGCGGCGCTGGCGCCGGCCAACCCGGGCGGGGCCAGCCTGTCGTGGCGAGGCTTGCGGCAGGACACGGTCGATACCATGGGCGCGCCCGGTCCGCGCCTGCTGGCGCTGTCGTTCACGCTCTACAGTCTGATGTTCTTCGCGTTGTTCACCTTCCTGCCCGTGCTGCTGACCGAGCAACTGGGCCTGCCGCTGGCGACCGCCGGCCTGTACAGCGCCATCGCCAGCGCCGCCAACGTGGTCGGCAACCTGGGCGCGGGCGTGCTGCTGGCGCGCGGCTGGCGGCGTTCCACCCTGATCGCCTGCGCCAGCCTGATCATGGGCGCGGTGGCGCTGTTGATCTTCCGCTCGGTGCTGCCGGCCATGCCCACCTTCCTGCTGTGTGTGCTGTTCTCGGCGGTGGGCGGACTGATACCGGCCACGCTGCTGGGCACGGCGCCGCTGCTGGCGCCGCGGCCGGCGTTGACACCGGCTTCGGTGGGGCTGGTGATGCAGGGGAGCGGCCTGGGCCAGGTGATCGGCCCGGTGGCGGTGGGCGGCGCGATCGACCGCTACGGCTGGTCGGTGGCATCGCTGATCGTCGCGGCCGCCGGGCTGGGCGGGGTGTTTCTGGCGTGGCGCTTGCGGCGCCTCAAAGGTCCGGGGTTATAGAGCGCCCGGATCGCGCGGTGGTGTCACGAGCCAGGCATATCATGGGAACTTGTCCTGAAATGGAGCCACCATGCACACGCCTCCCCCCAGCCTGGTCATCTTCGACTGCGACGGCGTCCTGATCGATAGCGAAATCATCGCGGCGCGCGCCCAATCGCGGGCGCTGGCCGCGCATGGCATTGCCATCACGCCCGAGGACGCCGCGCGCCGCTTCGCAGGCATCCCCGATGCGGACATGTGGCAGACCTTGCAACAGGAAAACGCCCGCAGTCTGCCCGAAGGATTTGCGCGCGAATACGCGGACGGGCTGGAAGCCATCTTCCGCCAGGAGTTGCGCGCGTTGCCGGGCGCGCTGGAGACGGTTCGCATGCTGCGCGAGCGCGGCCTGCAGGTCTGCGTGGCCTCCAGCAGCACGCCGCCCAAGCTGGAGGCGGCCTTGAAGCTGGTTGGCCTGTGGGATCAGTTCGCGCCCAATGTGTTCAGCACCGCGCAGGTGGCGCACGGCAAGCCGGCGCCGGACGTGTTTCTCTTTGCCGCCCGGCAGATGCGAGCCGCAATCCTGGATTGCGTGGTGGTGGAAGACAGCGTGCCCGGCGTGCGTGCCGCTCGCGCCGCGCGCATGCGCGCCATCGGCTACGTGGGCGCTTCGCATAACGGGCCGGACCAGCGCCAGCGCTTGCTGGACGAAGGCGCATCGGACGTCATCGACGATTTGCGGCGCTTGCCGGAGTTGCTGCTGGACTAGGACGCGCGCGCGCCTATGCCGCGGCAGGCAAGGGCTCCGGCTTGACCCGCACCGCGCGCAGCACGCCCACCATCAGGCAGGCGATGCCGATCAGCGTCAGCGGCTGGGGCATCTGCCCGCGCAGGATGTAGGCATAGGCCAGGGCCGCCAGCGTTTCGAACACGATCAATTGCCCCGCCAGCGCGGTGGGCAGGCGTTGGCTGGCTTCGTTCCAGCACAAGGTGCCCAGCCAGGACGCGAACAGGCCGATGATGGCCATCAAGGCCAGGAAGACCTCGGGCCTGGGACCAGCCGGCATGGGAAAGTCGCTGCCGGCCGCGGCCATGCCGGCCCACAGCACAAGATAGCCCGCCAGCGCCAGCGGCAATGTCGCCACGCCCTGGGCCGTGGCCCAGGTGCGCGGGCTGCGGTCGGGATGGGCGCGGAGCCAGTCCGCGTTACGCAGCGGATACCAGGTCCAGCACGCCACTGCGCCCAGCGCCAGCAGCGCGCCGATGGCGTAGCGCGACATGTCGGCGTCGGCATCCTGGCGCAAGGCTTGCAATTCCACCTGATTGACGCAGGCGATGCCCAACGCGATCAGCGCCAGCGCGGGCGCCAGCCGCTTCCAGGGCAGCCGGCCGTCGCGCCGAGCGTTGCGCAGGTTGGCGCTGATGGCGATGACCACGGGGAGCGTACCGATAATCATGGTGGGCAGCGGCCCGCCCGCGCGCTGGATGGCGCTGGCCAGGCACAGGTAGTAGAGCAGGTTGCCGATGGCGGCGAGCTTCAGCGCCTCGATCCAGTCGGCGCGCTGCAACTGGCGCAGACCGCGGCGATCCAGCCAGGCCAGCGGCAGGGCGATCAGGCCGAACGCCAGGTAGCGCGCCACGGATTGCAGCGCGGCAGGGTATTCCGGCAGCAGCAGGGGCCCCACGAACACCAGCCCCCACATCAGGCCGGCGGCCAGGGCATAAAGGGTTCCAGCCCACATACGACGTCGCTCCAGGTCACGAATGGCGGCAGTCTAGCCAGCGGGCGGGAGGCGCGTCTTGTACCAGATTGCGGTGCGGGGCTCAGGCGCGGACTTGCTTTTGGTAGCGCGCGGGCGTGACGCCGTAGCGGCGCGAGAAGGCGCGGGTCAGATGCGCCTGGTCGGTCAGTCCCGAGGCCAGCGCCACCTGGGCAGGCGATTCGCCCGCGGCCAGCCGGCGCTTGGCTTCGAACAGCCGCAGCGCCATCAGCATCTGCTGCGGCGTGGCGTGGTATTGCGCCTGGAAGCTGCGCAGGAAATGAAAAGGGCTGAGGCCGGCCACGGCCGCGAGTTCGTCCAGCGTCAGGCGGCGCGCCAGGTTGGCGCGCAGGTAATCGATGACGGGCGCAAAGCGCGGGGCGCCGGTGTCCGTGGTCGTGCGCGGCACACGCGCGTGGCGGCGAAACTCGCCCAGCAGCGCGTACAAGGCGCTGTCGAACGCCAGCGGTTCGCGCGCCTGCCATAAGGTGTCCAGCAGCGCGGTGACGCGCTGCGCGCCGGCCGCGTCATGGCCGACCGCCGTATCGAACCACCAGCCGCTTTCGCCGGTGACGCGGGCCACCACGTCCGGGTCCAGGTAGACCATGCGGTAGCGCCAGCCGCCCTCGGTTTCGGCGCGGCCGGTATGTAATTCGTCGGGGTTCATCAGCACCACCGAGCCCGAGGGCGCCAGATGCTCCGCCCCCCGGTAGCGGAAGCGCTCGACGCCGGACTCGATCGCGCCCAGCCCGTAGGCTTCGTGGGTATGTGGCTCGAAGGCGTAGCGGACGATGTGCGCGCGGTACAGCTCCACGCCGGGCAGGTGCGCCGCCTGCCGGAACTCGGCGCGGTCGCCGGGATGCTCGAACGCCTGCGGCACGCCCGGCATGACGGGCGCGGCAAGGTCGGAGAGGGCATGGTCGGCGGGGCGCATGATTGGATTTAAGCATGCCGGCACGCGCCGCAGCGCCCCTGGGCCGCGCGCTCAGGAACCGGACATGTCGCGCGCCCGCGCCAGCAGTAGTTCGCGTTCGCGCGCATTGCGCGTCATGCCGGCCGCGCGTTCGAACTCGGCGCGGGCCTCAGACTTGCGCCCCAGCTTGGCCAGCAGGTCCGCGCGCACGCTGGGTAGCCAGTGGTAGTTGGCCAGCGCCGGTTCCTGTGCCAAATGGTCGGCCAGGTCCAGCCCGGCCTGGGGGCCGAATGCCATGCCGACGGCGACGGCGCGGTTCAGCTCCACGACTGGCGAGGGCGCGGCCTGGGCCAACGCGTCGTACAGCGCCACGATGCGCGGCCAATCGGTTTCCTCGGGCGTGCGCGCCCGGGCGTGGCAGGCGGCCAGTTCGGCCTGCAAGGCGTAAGGGCCGCGCGGGGCTCCCAGACTGTCCGACAGCGCCAGCGCCGCCAACCCGCGGCGGATCAGCAGGGGGTCCCAGCGGTTGCGGTCCTGCTCCATCAGCAGGACGGGACGGCCCTGCGCGTCGGTGCGGGCATGCAGGCGCGACGCCTGCAATTCCATCAGCGCCGCCAGTCCGTGGACCTCGCTTTCGCCCGGCGCCAGCTGGGCCAGGATGCGGCCCAGACGCAGCGCCTCGTCGCACAGCGCGGGACGCATCCAGTCATCACCGGACGTCGCGGAATAGCCCTCATTGAAAATCAGGTAGATCACTTCCAGTACCGACGCCAGGCGCGGCGCGCGCTCCTCGGCCCGGGGGACTTCAAACGGCACGTTGGCCGCGGACAGGCTGCGCTTGGCGCGCACGATGCGCTGCGCGATGGTGGATTCCGAGGCCAGGAAAGCGCGCGCGATCTCGGCGGTGGTCAGCCCGCCCAAAAGGCGCAGGGTGAGCGCCACGCGCGCCTCGGTGGACAACAGCGGATGGCAGGCGGTGAACACCAGCCGCAGCAGGTCGTCGCCGATGTCGTCCTGGCGCGCGGCGTCCAGCGCGTCGACGAAATCGGGCTCGACGTCGGCCTGCAGGGCTTCCAGCTCGTGTCCGATCTGCTCGTGCTTGCGCGTATGCAGCGCGTCCAGCCGCAGGCGGTCGCGCGCGCGATTCTTGGCGGTAGTCATCAGCCACGCTCCCGGGTTGTCCGGCACGCCAGTTTCGGGCCAGCGTTCCAGGGCGGCGACCAAGGCATCCTGCGCCAGCTCTTCAGCCAGTCCGACGTCGCGCACCAGGCGCGCGACGCCGGCGATGACGCTGGCGGCTTCGATCCGCCAGACCGCCTCGATGGCGCGATGCACGGTCTCCCGCGTCATGCGCTGGGCACTTCGCCGGGGGCCATGTACACCAGCTCCCAGACGTGGCCGTCCAGATCCTCGAAGCCATGCGCGTACATGAAACCGTGGTCCTGGGGCTGGCGCGGAGCGGTGCCGCCGGCGGCGAGGGCGCGCTTCACCTGCTCGTCCACTTCGGCGCGGCTGTCGCAGGACAGCGCGATCAGCACCTCGGTGGTCTTGGTGGCATCGGCTACCGGCTTGCCGGTGAAGGTCTGGAAAAAGTCCTTCACCAGCAGCATGACGTAGATGCTGTCGCTCACGACCATGCAGGCGCCCTGGTCGTTGGTGAACTGCGGATTGAAGCTGAAGCCCAGGCTCTTGAAGAAAGCCTGCGATTTCTGCATGTCAGCGATGGGGAGATTGACGAAGATCTGGTTGTGCATGATGTTCCCGCTTCCTTTTTAGTGTGTGTCCTGGCGCTTTTCTGCCAGGGTCTTGAGGTTGGCCAGCCCGTCTTCGAAATCCTTCCCGACCATGCTGTCCATGTTGCAAAAGAGATGCACCGGTTTGGCGGCGTGGTTCAGCCGCTCATTGGCCATTGCCGGATATCCGCCGGTAGCGTTCGACTCCCTCGCTGGGGCCGAATTCGTCCAGTTCGAAGACCTGCCGCACTTCGACGGCGCAGGACTGGCCGGGGAAGGGCTGGGGAAAGCGCAGCGCCCATTGCATGGCCTCCTCGCGCGAGCGGACCTGGATCATGGTGTAGCCGGCGATCAACTCCTTGGTCTCGGCGAACGGGCCGTCGACCACCGTGCGCTGGTCCTTGTCGTACTGCACCCGCCAGCCCTTGGAAGAGGGGTGCAAGCCATTGGCGTCCAGCAGCACGCCGGCCTTGGCCAGCGCCTCGTGATAGGTCGCCATGGCGGCCAGCAGGCTTTCCTGGGGCATCACGCCGGCTTCGCTGTCCGGCGTGGCGCGGACGATGATCATGTATCGCATTCCTGGGACTCCTCGATTCTGACTACAAGGCCCGAGGGGGGCTTGTACTGGCACGACGAACGGCAAGACGCGGAATCGACAGAAAAATGATGAACCTAGGGTAACTACCAGGAAAGCGGGCGGACCGGCCTGATCCTGCACACCGTTACAAAGGCACAGCCCTGGTTGCAGCGCGCCTCCATACACTCGCAGCGTCCACAACTTTGAACACCAATATGAAAATCCTGTGCAGTCTTGCCTTGCTGGCTTCCTTGCTGACGGGCTGTGCCGTCTATACCCCCAGTGGCGCGGTCATCGTCGATCCTCATGACGGCGGCGGCCGTGGCGGTTTCTGTCCGCCGGGCCAGGCCAAGAAAGGAAACTGTTGAATCTTGCGGCTGGCGCGCGCGCCAGCCGCAGGTCCAGCATGGGCCGCGTGCCTACATGAAGCAGGGACCCAGTTCGCGGACCTCAACCGTGGCCCACTGGGCGGCCGGACACTCGGCCGCCAGCGCCAGCGCCTCTTCCCGGGTATCGCAGTTCAGCAGGAAGAAGCCGCCTATCATTTCCTTGGCCTCGGCATAGGGGCCGTCCACCAGGGAACGTTCGCCGTCGCGGATCCGCAGGCGCACGGCTTCCGATTCGGACTTCAGGGATTCCGCGCGCGCCAACAGGCCGCGCGAACTCAGGTCTTCCGCATAGCGCAGCATCTGCGCGTAGGCTTCGCGGCCCTCTTCGGGCGTGCGCTGGGCGCGCTGGCCCACCGGTTCGACGATGAAAAGCAGATAGGACATGGGATCTTCCAGTTCGGACTGCCGATAAGGTTCGCCAGATTACCGCTATTTGTTGCGCCGGTGCCATCCTGCAATACGTCGCCCGGCGTTCTTTGTAAGCAGAGGTAGGCGGCGGACTCAGCTACCGTCCCGCAACACTGCCACTCCCGTCCGGGGATTCACCAGCGTGACGTTCTCCAGCGCCTGGATACGCCAGGCGCCGGCCTGCCGCGTCAGCACGGCAAGAATCATGGTGTCGACGGCATGGGCGCCCGCTGGATGCGCCGCGCCGGCCGCCAGACGACTCCAGAAGTGCACGATCGCTGCGTCGGCGCCGACCGGCGTCACGTCAACGAGTTCGTTCGCCAGCGTGGAATCGCTGTAGATGCTGGCGTGGATGGGAGCATGCATCTTGACGATTTCCTCGACGCCGCGCACATAGTGGCCGAACCGGTTCACGAACGTCGCGTCCTCATGGAACAGCGCGCCCAGCGCCTGCATGTCGTGGTCGTTCCAGGCGGCCTGGAACGCGCCTGGGATGTCTTCGGGATTGTGCATCTGCGTCATGTGGATTCTTGCCCGTGTCTGTATAAGGAAAGGCGTCGCGCCATGCGCCGTCATGGCTACCCGCAAGCATGAATAATGCGTCAGACTACGGAATCGGCGCTACCGGATTTGCAGCCTGACATGCTCTGCCGGCACGCCCGTCCACACTGCGAAGGTCCCATGGCATCCCATACTTCCGCCTCCAAGGATGTGACCGCCGCCGGCTGGCTGCGCTGGCTGCCCGGACTGGCGGTGCTCCGGTCATACCAGGCCGCCTGGCTGCCCAAGGACGTGGCCGCCGGCCTGGTGCTGACGACCATGCTGGTGCCGGTCGGCATTGCCTATGCCGAAGCGTCCGGCGTCCCGGGCGTTTATGGCCTTTATGCCACCATCATTCCACTATTGGCCTATGCGCTGTTCGGCCCCAGCCGGATCCTGGTGCTGGGACCGGACTCCGCTTTGGCAGCGCCCATCCTGGCGGTGGTGCTCAGCGTTTCCGAAGGCGATCCGATGCGCGCGGTGGCCGCGGCCAGCCTGATGGCGCTGGTCGCCGGGCTGTTCTGCATCGTGATGGGATTGCTGCGGCTGGGTTTCATCACCGAGCTGCTGTCCAAGCCGATCCGCTATGGCTACATGAACGGCATTGCGCTGACGGTGCTGGTCAGCCAGTTGCCCAAGCTGTTTGCCATCTCCATCGAAGACGCCGGTCCGCTGCGCGAACTGGTGCAGCTGGGCCAGGCCGTTTACCAGGGGCAGACCAACTGGTACAGCTTCGGGGTAGGGGCGGCGACTTTGGCGGTGATCCTGCTGCTCAAACGCTACGAGCGCGTGCCGGGCATCCTGATCGCGGTGATCCTGGCGACGCTGGCCGTCAGCCTGTTCCACCTGGACTCGCAGGGCGTGAAAGTGCTGGGCGAAATCCCGCAGGGGCTGCCCAAGTTCGTCTTGCCCTGGCTCAGCAACGCGGACCTGGTCAAGATCGCGCTGGGCGGCTGCGCGGTGGCGCTGATCGCCTTCGCCGACACCAGCGTGCTGTCGCGCACCTATGCCGCGCGTACCAACACGCGGGTCGATCCGAACCAGGAAATGGTGGGCCTGGGCGTGGCCAACCTGGCGGCCGGCTTCTTCCAGGGCTTTCCGATCAGCAGCAGCGCTTCGCGCACGCCGGTGGCCGAGGCCGCTGGCTCGCGCACGCAATTGACTGGCGTGGTGGGGGCGATAGCGGTGGCGGTGCTGCTGGTGGCGGCGCCCAATCTCCTGCGCTATCTGCCGAACAGCGCGCTGGCCGCGGTGGTGATCGCGGCGGCCATCGGCCTCTTTGAATTCAAGGACCTGCGCCGCATCTACCGTATCCAGCAATGGGAGTTCTGGCTGTCGATGGCGTGCTTTGCCGGCGTGGCCGTGTTCGGCGCCATTCCCGGCATCTGCCTGGCCGTGCTGATCGCCGTGATCGAATTCCTGTGGGACGGCTGGCGTCCGCACTTCGCCGTGCTGGGCCGCGTGCCCAACCTGCGCGGCTACCACGACCTGAAACGCTATCCGAATGCTGCACTGATCGACGGCCTGGTGCTGTTCCGCTGGGACGCGCCGCTGTTCTTCGCCAATGCCGAACTCTTCCAGCAACGCCTGATGGAAGCCGTGGAGGCCTCGCCCACGCCGGTGCGCCGGGTGGTGGTGGCTGCCGAGCCGGTCACCAGTGTGGACGTCACGTCGGCGGACATGTTGCGCGAACTCAGCCGCAGCCTGGCCCAGCGGGGCGCGGCGCTGCATTTCGCGGAAATGAAGGACCCCGTGCGCGACAAACTCAAGCGCTTCGAACTGACCGAGGTTTTTGGCGACGACCGCTTCCATCCCACGGTGGGCAGCGCGGTGGACAGTTACCTGGAGAGCGGGGGCGGCGGGCATCCTGGAGATTGAGGCCCGCCTCGCCTGGGTCAGGCCATCAACACGGCGACCTGTTCGCCGAACAGGATCAGCGCAATGACGATCATGGCCAGGCCCGAGAACTGGCTGACCCTGCGCGCGGCCACCGGGCGCGATTGCAGCACCGCCTTCGACCCCAGGCCCACCAGGGTGTAGATGACGGCGCAATTGAGGATCTGCAGGATTCCCAACGCCGTGATCTGCGTGGAAATCGGCCAGGCGCCGTCGCGGCTGGTGAATTGCGGCAGCAAGGCCAGGAACAGCAGGATGGCCTTGGGGTTCACGCCGCTGACGGCGAAACCTCTTGCGGCCCAGCCCAGCCAATGGCCCGCGGCCCGCGCGTCACCCGCTATGGGCTCCGACGGATGCGCCAGCACGTTGGCCCCCAGCCAGAGCAGATACGCCGCGCCGACCAGCGTCAGCACGGTGAGGATGGCGGGTTCGCTCGCAACCAGCGCCCCTATGCCCGCCGCGACCACCATGGTGATCATCAGATAGCCGGTCAACATGCCCGCGACGGCGGGAAGGACGGCCTTGTCCCGTAAGCCGGCGGATATGGCATACGCCCAATCCGCGCCCGGGACGACAACCAAAGAAAGCGAAACAAGCCAAAACGCCACCAGATTGCCGGTTTCCAACTGCATACCCCAAATGAATCTCAGCCGGGGAATGTTATCGGCGAAGCGAGGGGAAGTGCTCCTGCCATCTACCGGAAGAAGCGCAGTTTTGGGTAGAATCTTCCCCATGGATGACTTGGATAGAAAAATTCTTGCGCAGCTACAGGAAGACGGCCGCATTTCCATCACGGACCTGGCGGAACGGGTTGGCCTGAGCCTGTCTCCGTGCCACCGGCGGCTGCGGGCGCTGGAAGAGGCGGGCGTCATCAGCGGCTACGGCGCAAACATCAACCTGGCCGCGGTCGGGCTGAATTTTTCGGCCATCGTCTTCGTCACCATGCGCGAAGGCAGCAGCGACCGGGTGTCGGCGTTCGAGGCCGCCCTGGCCGATATTCCCGAGGTGGTGCAGGCGCAGCGGCTGTTCGGCGACCCGGACTACATGCTGCACGTCGTCACCCAGGACCTGCCCGCGTTCCAGGCGCTCTATGACCGGGTGTTGTCGGCGCTGCCGAGCGTGCTGCGGTTGCGGTCGACGCTAGTGATGAAGAACGTGCTTAGGAACCGGCCTGTGCCGCTCTGAGGCGGGCGGAGAGCCAGGCCGCGCGGCTGCGCGCGACCTGGGCCCGGATCAGGATTTCGCGGCGGGGGCGGGGGCGGCCGCGGCGGCCCCAGGCGTCGCGCCCTGCGCCGTCTTCTGCGAGGGCGCGATGTCCATGATCAGTTCCACGCGCCGGTTGGCCGCGCGGCCTGCCGGGGTGTCATTGGACTCGATGGGGCGGGTCTCGGCGTAGCCGACGGCGCGCAGGCGCTGGGCCGATACGCCGTCGCGGACCAGCTCGCGCAGCACGCTGGTGGCGCGGCTGCTGGACAGTTCCCAGTTGGACGCGAATTGCCGGGTCTGGATGGGCACGGGGTCGCTGTGGCCCTCGACCGAGACCTGGTATTCGTTCTTGTTGAGGATGGCGGCCAGGCGCTTGATCACGTCCAGGCCGGTGGGGCTGAGGGTGGCCTGGCCGGACGGGAACAGCAGTTCATTGCTGATGCGAAAGCTCACCGACTGCTCGTTGATGATCACGTCCACCGATTTGCCCAGGTCGGCCAGGCCCAGCGATTCCTTGGAGGGCGCGCGCAGCGGCGGGGCGGCGTCGGCGACGACCTCGCCTTCCTGGGCGGGCTGGGCCGTGGCTGCGGCCACGGCGACCGCCGGGGCTTCGGCCTGCGCCCAGCTTGCCGGAATCTGGACCGCGTCGAATTCGGAGTATTCGCCGTCGTAGGCCGGCAGGCCGCCGGCGGCCAGCGTGCCGACCAGCTCCACGGGTTGTTCCGATTGGCCGAATGCGCCGCCGTGCAGCCGCGTGAGCGCCAGCAGCACGACCAGCATGGCCAGCAGCAGGGTGATCAGGTCCAGGTAGCTGAGCAGCCAGTTCTCGGAGTCCTGTTCGACGGTTTCCTCGACGTGCCAGCGGGCATAGCGGTCCTTGCGGTCGCCCTTGCTGGGACGCCAGCCGCTATTGGCCGCCGCTTTCTCGGCGCGTAGCTGGGCCTGGCGGGCCTGCTCGATCCGCTGCGCCAGGGTGGGAGAAATCAGGCTCATTGGCGCGCGGCGGCAGGACGGGCGATGGAGACGGGCTGGGCCGCGCCAGGTTTGGCCGCGGGTTTGATCTGACCTTCCGCCTTGGCTTGCGCGGCCTGGGGCTTCGCGTCCGCGCCGCCGTCGTAGATTTCGTCTTCGACGTGCATGACGAAGGAATTCAGCGTTTCGCGCACCACCGCGGGGCCGCGCTTCTCGCACATCATGGCGATGCCCTGCAGCACCATGTTCATGGATTCGACGCGCCTTGCGGTACGGCGTTCCAGCTTGAGCGCGATGGGCTTGCAGACCAGATTGGCCAGCAGGATGCCGTAGAAGGTGGTCATCAGGCCGATGGCCAGCTGCTGGCCGATCATCTGCATGCTGCCGTCGCCCAGTACCGACATCAGGTTGATCAGGCCCACCAGCGTGCCCAGCATGCCGAAGGCCGGGGCAAAGGTGGCCATGACGCGGAACATCTGGGCCTCGGCCTGTTCGCGGGCGCGCAGCCGCGCTACGCGCCATTGCAGCAGTTCGATGATCTGGTCTTCGGGCGTGTTGTCGATGATCAGCTGCACGCCGGTGCGCAGGAAGGGGTTGCTGACCTTCTTGAGTTCCTGCTCGACCTTGCGGACGTCGGTGTTCATCCACAGCTGGGCCATGGACACCAGTTCCTCGATGTCCCGCTGCTGGTCGTGCTGGTCGTTGCGAAAGACGGTGCGCACCAGCTTGAAGACGCGCAGCACTTCCGACAGCGGGTAGGCGATGAACACGGCGGCCGCGGTGCCGCCCAGCACGATGGCCAGTCCCGGCAGGTTGATGTACATGCCGGGGTCGGTGGCGGCCAGGGCCACGACGATAACCAGGGTAAGCAGGCCGACGGCGGCGCCGATGACGGTAGACGGATTCATGGATCTTGCCCGATAAACATAGGCATCCCCGTACGCGGAATGCCGGATTTCGGGGAATTCTAGCCAGGGCAGGTCTGAGTCAATCGACCGGAAAACGGGGCGAAAAGGGCGGTAAGCGGCGGCTTGAAGCGGTCGGCGGGGCGCAGGTTGGTCCGGAAATAAAAGGGTCGGATAAGACGCGGGATCCGCCGGCGCAATACGCGGCCAACCCGCGAGTCCCGCATCGGCTCCTCGTCGATCCCTCGCCTGTCCTAACGACCCTGGCGATCCTGCCGGGCGAACCATTCCTCGCGCGTGATCTCCCAGATTTCCGTGGGCAGCCGTCCGCTGACGTAGCCGCGCTCCTCGGTGGCGACCAGGCGCATGCCGCCTCGCTCCGAAATCCGGCGCGAGGCGGTGTTGGTGGCGGCCTTGGGCGCCCGCAGCAAAGGCTTGCCCAGGACCTCGAACCAGTAGGCGGTGGCGACTTCGCTGGCCTCGGTCATGTAGCCCCGGCCGTGATGGGCGGGGTCCAGCCAGAAACCGCGGTTGTTCCAGGAATCGTCGTCCATCAGGCTGACGATGCCTATCAGGCTGGCGGGCGCCTGACGGGTACGGATGGACCAGTGCCACTCCTTGCCGCGCCGCATCGCAGGGATCGCCACTTGTTCCAGATAGCTGCGCGCCCCGTCGGGCGGGTAGGGCCATGGCACCTGGTCGACCAGGTAGCGCACCACTTCCCACTGCGGGAACAGGCGCTGGATCGCTTCGGCGTCGCCGATTTCCAAGGGCTGCAGGATCAGGCGGTCGGTGGCAAGAGGCGGGAACAAAGGAGCTTCAGGCATGGCTGCTGGGGGCGGGCGCCGCGTACCGGCGGCAGATATGTATATCATGAGCGTCATCTGGCGGCGTCTCGCCCGGCGCCGCGGCAGCATTGGAGCAAAAACATGAATACCCCCAACGAAAACGTCAGCATGGCGCTTTTCTGTGATTTCGAGAACGTGGCGCTGGGCGTACGCGACACCAAGTACCAGAAGTTCGACATCCGGCCGGTGCTGGAACGGCTGCTGCTCAAGGGCAGCATCGTGGTCAAGAAGGCCTATTGCGACTGGGAGCGGTACAAGGAATTCAAGGCCCCCATGCACGAGGCCAATTTCGAACTGATCGAGATCCCGCACGTGCGCCAGTCCGGCAAGAATTCCGCCGACATCCGGCTGGTCGTGGACGCGCTGGACTTTTGCTACACCAAGTCCCACGTCAATACCTTCGTGATCATCAGCGGCGATTCCGATTTTTCGCCCCTGGTGTCCAAGCTGCGCGAGAACAACAAGAAAGTGATCGGCGTGGGCGTGAAGCAGTCCACCTCGGACCTGCTCATCGCCAACTGCGATGAATTCATCTTCTATGACGACCTGGCCCGCGAAGGCCAGCGCGCAGCCGACGCGCGCCGCGACAACCGTGGCGGCGCCGCCGCGGGCCAGCAGCGCCGCACGCCCGACGAGGAACGCCGCCGCAAGGAAGAACTCGAGGCCCGCAAGACCCAGGCCGTGGAAATGGTTGCCGAGACCTTCGAAGCCCTCATGGCCGAACGCGGCGACAGCGGCAAGATCTGGGCGTCCGCCCTGAAGGATGCGCTCAAGCGCCGCCGGCCGGATTTCAACGAGTCCTACTACGGCTTCCGCGCCTTCGGCAACCTGCTGGACGAGGCGCAGTCGCGCGGCCTGCTGGAAGTCGGGCGCGAGGAAAACGCCGGCACCTACGTATACCGCGACAGCGCGGACGGGGCTGCGGCCGCGAATCGCGCCGCAGCCGATGGCGGATCCCGTTCAGCCTCGGCCCGTCAACCGGCAGCGGCCGAGACCGGCGACGCGTCCGCCGGCGCGGCTCAGGAAGAATCCCGTTCCCGCTCCGGCCGCAAATCGCGTGGCGGGCGCAAGTCGGGCGGCGAGGGCAGGGGAGCCAACCAGACTGCCGAGCAGGAAACCGCTGGCGAGAGCGCTGCCGCGCCGTCCGAAGCTTCGTCCGCGGCGTCTTCCGTCCAACCCGCAACCAAGGCGCCGGCCCCGACTGAGGCAGCCGCGCAATCCGCCGCCATAGCGCCGGCGACCGCGCAGGTCGATGCCGCCAGGCAGGCCGACGAACAAGCGGATGCCGCCAAGCTGGACGCCATGCGGGCCGACGCCCTGGCTCGAGCGCAGGAATCGAAACCGGTCCAACCCTCGCGTCTGCCGCCCATGCCCAAGCCCCTGCCGCAAGCGCGCCAGCCGTTGCCGGCGGTGAACATCGCTGAATGGACCTTTGCCCAACCTGCCGCGGAAAGCCGCAGCCAGCCCGCGAGCAAAACGCCTGCCAAGATGTCCGACCCGTTCGAGGGCGGCATGGCCAGGATTGCCGCAAGGGACGAGGCCAAGGCCGTCCAGCCCGTGGCGGACACGCATGCGGCTGCAGAGCCCGCAGCCGACAAGCCCGCATCGAAACGGGCCGCGACCCGCAGCCGTCCCGCTGCCAAGAAGACCGCCGCCAAGACCGCACCCGTGGCGCCGGCCGAGCCAGCGGCTGCGGCGGCATCCGAAGCGCCCGCCAAGCCTGCCCGCAAGAGCGCCGCCAAGACCGCCAGCAAGGCGGCTCCCCGCGCGCGCCGGGCCAGCAAGACGGCCGGGGAATCCTGAAGCCCCGGCTTCAGGGCTGACAGCGCTTAACCGCCCGGGCCGCCGTAGCGACCCGGCGTGGCGCCCAGCTCGCGCTTGAACATGGCAATGAAGGCGCTGACGTTGTCATAGCCCAGCTCCAAGGCCACTGTGGTCACGGCCGCGCCTTCGGCCAGCATTTCCTGCGCCCGCATCAGGCGGGCGCGCTGCCGCCAGGCGCCCAGGGTCAGGCCGGTTTCCGCCAGGTAGCGGCGCGCCAGCGTGCGCGGCGACATGCCGATGGCGGCGGCCCATTCTTCTTGCGTCCGGGTGTCCGAGGGCTGGTTCGACAGCGCCAGCGCCAGCCGCTGCAGACGCGCGTCTCGCGGCAGGAGCAGGGGCTGGCCGGCATGCGGCAGGGTTCTGATTTCATCCCGGATCACCTCGATCAGGCGGCTGCGCGCCGGGTCGATTGCGTCGTCGCTCCAGGACGCGGCGCGGCCCACGGCGGCCAGCAGCAGATCGGAGGCGTGCAGCACGCAAGGACCGGCAGGCAGCCCCGCGCAAGCCGCCGGGCTCAAGTACGCGCTATAGCCGGCATACGGACCATGCGAGTACAGTCCGTGCGGTACGTCGGGGGGTATCCACACCGTCTGGCGGGATGCCACCACCCATTGATGGTCTCCCGCATAGACCGTCAGCAAGCCTTGATAGGCGCCCAATAGCTGCCCCCGCGCATGCTGATGCATGGCGGTATGGCGTAGCGCGCCATCCTGGCTGCGTACGGCGATCAGCCTGGGACCGCCGCGGTCGCGGGCGCGTCCAGGATCGAGCAAGGGAGGGGTGAGAGCAGGCAGTGCCATTGGCAGAAATACCGTATTGAATGGCCAGAACCGCGCAGACTTGCCACGCGGGCCCGTCTATCGTAACTCCTGTCTTGAGCAGCTACAGGAGCACAACATGAAAGCAAGCGATATCCTGCCCGACGGCAGGGATCTGGGGGAGTTCAACGGCGTGGCGGTGCGCAAGGGTACGGTGGGGGCGTTTCTCGCCAACGCCCGCGTCTGCCTCGACCCACAGGCGTCAGCCCAGGCCGTGGCCGATGCGCGTACGGACATCCAGGATGCCTTGCCGGCGCTCAATGCGCTGGGGCTGTTCGACGTGCTGCAGGTACGGGATCCCGCGCTGCGCGCCTGGATGCGCGAAATGGGCGCGGCCGCAAGCTGAGCCCTGGCCACACAGGCGTCCGCGCGCCAAGCCCGGTGCTCTATCATGCATGCTTTGAATAAGGGCCGCGCGCCGTGTTGCGGTTCATCGCCTCGGATTACGCATGCAATACGTTCTGGTCAGTTCCTGTCTGCTGGGCAACCCCGTACGCTACGACGGACGCGGCGCCTCCCATGACCACGCCGTGCTGACGCGCTGGCGGGACGAAGGCCGGGTGGTGGCGGTCTGTCCGGAAATGGCGGGCGGCATGCCGGTTCCGCGTCCGCCCGCCGAGATCGAGCCGGACTCGGACGCCGCCGCCGTGCTGGCCGGCCGCGCTCGCGTCATGGCGGTGTCGGGCGAGGATGTTACCGCGCCCTTCGTGCATGGCGCGCAAGCAGCGCTGGAAGCCGCGCGCAAGCACGGCATCGGCATCGCAGTGCTGAAGGAGGGTAGCCCTTCCTGTGGTAGCGGCTACGTGTACGACGGCCATTTCGCCGGCCGCAAGCAGCCCGGCGTGGGCGTGACGGCCGAACTGCTGGCCCGGGCCGGCCTGCGCGTCTTCAGCGAGAAACAGTGGGATGAGGCCCAGGCCTGTCTGGCCGGCCTGGAGGCGGCCGATGGGCGTTGATGTGGGCGACCTGCTGGTGCTGCTGGGAGTGGCCGGTTGCGCGGTCCTGGCCTGGAAGGCCGCAGTGCGCACCGGCCGCAGCAAGGGCCTCCTGCGCCTGGCCGCCGGCCTCTGCCTGGCCCTGTCCGGCTTCTTTTTCTACGCCTGGTACGCGCAATACCTGAAGTGGGACTTCAACGAGCTGGGCCGTTACTACGATCCGGTCGACCAGGTGGTCTACACGGATTCGGGATTTGTCTGGATCCTGCCCGCCAGCGTCATGCTGGCCGTCGGCCTGCTCTGCGGCTGGCGCGGCTGGCGCCGCTGAGCCGCCAGCCGCTTACTGCCTCACGCGGTCATTCGCTGCGGATGTTGGCCTGCTTCACGATTCGGCCGTTATCGGCGTATTCCTTCTGCACCTGGGCCGTGAACTGCTCCACCGTCCCGGGCGACATGATGTTCAGCGCGTCCGTCAGCGGTTTGCTGATGTCCGGCATGGCGGCGATGCGGTTGATGAGGCCGTTCATGCGCTGGCGGAAATCGGGACTGGTGCTGGCGGGAGCGAAAAACCCGAAAGTGGATGTCATGTTTGCCATGGGATAGCCCAGTTCGGCCAGCGTGGGCGTGCCGGGCCGTCCGGGCAGCCGGGCGGGGGAACCCACCGCCAGCAGCGTGAGCTTGCCTTCGTCGATCAGCGCATTGACCGGACCGGAGGCGTTCACCAGCATCAGCGTAAATTGTCCACCGAGGGCATCGGGCACCATCTGCGCCATGCCCTTGTACGGCACGTGGGTGATGCGCACGTCCGCCTGGCCATTGATCTGCTCCAGCATCAAATGCCCCAGCGACCCCACGCCGGCCGTCGCCAGCGACAGGCCGCCGGGATCGGCCTTGGCCTGGGCCAGCATGTCCTGGAAGGTTTTGCCCGTGAACTTCGGGCCGCCCACCAGATACACCGGCGAATACATCACGGAGGCCACCGGCGCAAGATCCTTCAAGGGGTCGTACAGCGTCTTCATCACATGCGGCGATAGCGTGACGGGGCTGACGGCGGTAAAGGCCAGGGTGTTCTCGTCGTGAGCCCGCGCCACCGTGTTCATGCCAATCATGCCGCCCGCGCCGCCGCGGTTCTCGACCACAACGGGCCGGCCCAGTTCCGCCGCCAGTTTCTGCGCGAACGCGCGCGCCGTGTTGTCGACGATGCCGCCCGCACCATAGGGCACGACGATGGTCATGGCCTTGGCGTCGGCTTGCGCTTGCGCGGCGGCAGAGAACGCGCAGGTTGCGCTGATTGCGCACAGCCCGGCGATCCGCTTGAAATTCAACATGCTTTCCCCTTGTCTATGCCCGACGGCCTGTCCGTCGGGACGCGGCAACGGCCCTGCAAAGAGGCGCGCCGGCATGCAGTGTGTGCAGGCCGGCGCGGCAGGGCAAGCGGGAATACCCGGAATGGCGCTTCAGTGCGCGCGGTAGCCGCGGCTGGTCATGCAGGAATCCAGAGCCCGGTTGTAGGAGTCCACCATGACCTGGGTGGTCCATTGCGTGATGGTGGCCGGGTCGTATCCGCTCTGGTTCATGGCCCAACGCTGGCAGTCCATGGTGGCGCTGGCCTGGGCGCTGTTGACGGGCGCGGTGGACTCGTATTGCACCGGCTCGTACTGAGGCTGGGGCGCGCTGTACACGGGCTGCGCCTCGTACACTGGCGCGTTGTAGACGGGGGCCGCGTAGACCGGCGGGCTGGTGTAGCCCACCCCCGACGAATAGACGCCCGCCTGGGTGTAGGAGGGCCCGGAATCAGCCGCCAACAGCAGGCCTATGGTGGCCAGCGCGAAGGCGCCGCCTATCCACCAACCGTCGGAACTGCTGCTGCCGCCATGGTAATTGTGGTACCCGCCGTGGTATCCGCCACCGTGGTATCCGCCGCCGTGGCCGCCGCCCCAATAACCGCCGCCACGCCCGCCAGCCATGGCAGGCGCGCTTGCCACGGCCAACGCCAGCGCCGCGACGATGGCCATACGGCCAGAAAACCGCTTCATGATCTTGCTCCTGATCCGCCCCGGGGCCCAGCGTGACGCGGGACCCGGACCGATATTGCCACTTTACCGCCTGGCCGCTCCCATAAAGTGTCTCAAGCGCTACGGAGATTTCAACTGATTTCAGCGGGAGGCGGACGGGTCCCGGCGGTCGGGCCAGTTGTTGCAGGAACGCGACTCGCCGGGGCGCAACGTGATCTGCGGCTTATCGTTGAAATACGCGGCGTCGCGGTCCAGCGTCATGTAGGTTTCGTAGCCCGTTTTCTCCACGCACCAGTTCCAGAAGTACACCTGCGCCCCGTGGATCATCATCGATTCGGCGCGCCATTCTTTCAGGGCCCCGAACGCGGCGCTGCCGTCGGACGCGCTGCGGGTTTCATTGCGGAATTGTTCCCGCCCATAGGGAAACGTGCTGCTGATCAACACCACCCGCGCATCGGCCAGGGGCTGGGAATTTTCGTCCAGCACAGTGGCGCGGGCGTCAGGCTGCATGGTCTTGTACACGGGGTAGGGCACGCAGCCCGATAGCAGGCTGGCGAGCGCCAGGGGGGCAATGGTCGGCAAGCACTTTGGGAAGGACATTGCAATGGTTGTATCCGTTGTGGGAACCGTGGGTAAAACCAGTGGCTAAAAGCGCGGAAGGGTAGTATTTTCTCGCGATGATTACGGCACGACCTTCTTCTTTACCGCAAGACAAGCGTCTCACCAAGGGTGAACGCACACGGGCTCAACTTCTGGAGGTCGCGGCAGCGGAATTCGCGGAACGCGGATTCCAGCATACCCGGATCAGCGACATCGTCGCCCGCGCCGGCGTGACCCAACCTGTCTTCTATCAATACTTCGCCGGCAAACAGGCAGCCTACGATGAACTGGTGGGCCTGTTCGCGCAGCGCTTGCGCCAGGCCATCGGCCAGGCGCGCATGCCGGACGGCCTGCAAGACGCCGGATTGGACAGTCGCGTCCGCCTGGGCGTGAGCGGCCTGCTCGCCATTCTGCAAGAGGATCCGAACCTGACGCGCATCGGCTTCTTCCAGGCCGCCGAGGCCGAGGCGCTCAAGAACGAGCTGGCGGCGATGATCGCCGACAACGTGAGGGCCGAGCAAAAGGTGGGACTGCTCCGCGAGGACATTCCGGCCGACTGGTACGCCCAATCCATGATGGGCATCATCGAACGGTTCACGCGGCAGGAGCCGGATGCGGCCAGGCAGCAAGCCCTGGCGGAAGTCGTCACCAGCCTGTTGCTGGACGGGATACGAAAACCGCTCCGACAAGCCTCCTAGCCGGAGGCTTTTTTTTGGCCGGAATCCGGATCCGAATCCGGGCCTGAATTGCATTCGCGCGGTCCGGCGCTCAAGCCCAGGTTTCTTGCAGATACATCCATTGCGGCTGGCCGCCGGGCTGGAGGGCAAACAGCGCTGTCGCCCGGCGCTGGGTCGCGCCCGCGGTCCAGGCGTGGCGTTCACGGTAGCTCAGCAAGACCGAATCCGCGCCGGCGTGCAGCACGGCCAGCTCGTCGATGTCGATCTTCAAGCCGGGGCGGGCGCCGCGCAATCTGCCGAACAAGGCCGGCAAAGCCTCCGCGGGCAGACGCTGACCGTCGGCGGCGATCATGCTGAAGCCGGGCGCAAAATCCTTTAGCAGGGCGGTCAGCTGTGTATCCGGGGCATCGGGCGAGCCTATCCAGCCTTCGATACGGGAATGGACGTCGACAGCCAGGCGCAGGCAATGGGATGAAAGGTCGGACATGGGTGGGATTCCTGGAAAGGGAGCGCCATTCTAGGAGCCAGGTTGTTCCCGAAAAACGACCTATCGATGGATATACTGTTCGTGTTTTTTTGACAATTAATCCAGGCCTTCCATGATCAATCTGAATCGTCTGGCGATGTATGCGGCGGTGGCCGAGGCCGGCTCTTTTACCGCGGCGGCCGATGCGCTGGGCACGACCAAGGCGGTGGTCAGCTTCAACATCAAGCAGTTGGAACAGGAGCTGGGCGTGGCGCTGCTCACGCGCAGCACTCGGCGGCTGGCGCTGACCGAGGCGGGGGAAGGCTTTTACGGCCACTGCGCGCGGCTGCTGCGCGAAGCCGAGGCCGCGGTGGACGAGGCGCGTTCCGGCCAGACGGCGCTGTCGGGCAGCCTGCGGGTGACGGCGTCGGTGGACTACGGCAACCGGGTGGTGGCGCCGGCGCTGGCGGCATTCGCACGCGCGCATCCCGCCTTGCGGGTGGGCTACCGCGCCGGGTCCGCGCATGCGGACCTGATCGCCGAACGGCTGGACCTGGCCATACGGGTGGGGGCGCTGGAGGATTCCAGCTACCGGGCCACGCGCATCGGCCAGTTCAGGCTATGGATCGTGGGCAGTCCGGACCTGTTGGCGCAGCACGGCGCGCCGCGCACGCCGCAGGCGCTGGCGGCGCTGCCCTGGCTGGCCAACCGGCCCGGCCGCAGCGACCGTTGGCGGCTGACGGACAGCAAGGGGCGCGAGCACGAGCTGCGCGTGGCGCCGGTGGCGCAGGCCGATACGGCCTCGGCGCTGATGGCATTTGCCGAGGCCGGATGCGGCGTGGCCGCGCTGCCGGAGTGGCTGCTGGAAGAGCCTTTGGCGCGCGGCACATTGCAACGCCTGCTGCCTTCGTATGCGCTGCCGCGCCTGGAGGTCTACGCCGTGTATCCCGACACCCGCCACGTCAGCGCCAAGGTCCGGCGCTTCATCGATTTCCTGCGGGAGCGGCTGGTGCCGTCCGGCAAGCCTTAGGGGCGGCGCATGGTCCTTTGCATGCGAACATGCTCGGGCCTCGCGTCTCAGCGCTCCAATGCCGGCGTGCCGCCCGCGCCCAGATCCCAATACAGTCCTGTCATCAGGCTCAACGCCTGCCGCAGCAAGGCCGGCGGCAAGTGTTCGTTCGGCGCGTGCTGGGAACAGCCTGGATAGGAGTGCGGCACCCAGATCGTGCGCAGGCCCAGCACGTCGGTGAAGATGTCGTTGGGCAGCGAGCCGCCCAGGTTGGGCAGCACGGCGGTCTTGGCGCCGGAGGTGCGTTCCAGCGAATCCACCGCCCAGCGCACCCAGGCGTCGTCAGGGTCGATGCGGGTGGCGCGGAACATGTTCTCGCGCGTCAGCGTGATCTGGACCATGGGGAAGCCCTGGCGGTCCAGATGGCGGC
The DNA here is from genome assembly GCF_014851465.1 of Achromobacter sp. ACM04. Lineage (NCBI taxonomy): Bacteria > Pseudomonadati > Pseudomonadota > Betaproteobacteria > Burkholderiales > Alcaligenaceae > Achromobacter > Achromobacter sp. ACM04. The sequence continues at coordinate 1,458,775 of NZ_JACUZS010000001.1, read as the reverse complement.
GCAGGGCGGGGACCAGGTCGTCCGGATCTACGCCCACCACGAAGCGCAGCTGGCAGCGGGCCCAGGCGCGCGGCGGAATGGCGTTGACGGGCGTGTCGGGATTGCCGGTCTTGTAGGCCAGCACCTCGAACGAGCACCAGCCGAACACGCGCTCTGCCGGCGACAGCCCCGGCTCGCCCCACCAGGGTTCGATCTCGGGACCATCGGCGCCACCGTCCACCTGGCAATCGGCAAGGGCGCGCCGCACCGCGGCGGGCAGTTCGCGCGGCACCCATTCGGGGATGCGGATCTGGCCGGTGGGCGAAACCAATGTGGAGATGGCGTGGGCCAGCTGGATGCCGGGATTGGAGATAAGGCCGCCCCAGTTGCCCGAGTGGTGGCCGCCCGCGCGGGCCTCGATGCTCAAGTCGAAGTTCAGGCTGCCGCGCGCGCCCAGGAAGATGGTGGGGCGTTCCGCGCTCAGGCGCGGGCCGTCGGAGGCGATGAGCAGGTCCGCCGCCAGCAGCGCCCGGTGTTCCTCGCACAGGTCGCGCAGGCCCATGGAGCCGGTTTCCTCGCCCATCTCGATCAGGTACTTGGCGTTGAAGCCCAGCTTGCCGCGCGTCTCCAGCACCAGTCGCAGCGCTTCCATGTTGATGCTGTGCTGGCCTTTGTTGTCGGCGATGCCGCGGCCATACCAGCGGCCCTCGGATTCGGTCAGCGCCCAGGGCGACAGGCCTTCCTTCCATTCCTTTTCCAGGCCGCGGATGACGTCGCCATGGCCGTAGCCCAGCACGGTGGGCAGGGCCGGATCCTCGATGCGCTCGGCATACAGGAACGGCGCGAGCGCCTTCGGGTGCGTCAGCGTGCGGCAGGTGAAGCCCAGCGCTTCGAAGGCGGGCCGGATCTCGGCTTCCAGGTAGGCCGCGAGTTCGGGCGCGCGCGCCGGGTTCTGGCTTTCGGTGGGCTGGGCCAGGCGGCGAGCCAAGAGCGCGCGGAAGGCGCCGGAATCAAAACACTGTTCCGCCTGGGCGATGGCTTGTGCGCGGGTCATGATGGCTGGACTCCGTTGGAGGTAGGGGGATAGAGGTGGCAGGCCACCACGGATTGCTCGCGCCGGACCAATGCCGGGCGTTCGGTCTTGCATTGCGCCATGGCCTGCTGACAGCGCGGGTGGAAGGGGCAACCCGAGGGCGGACGCAGCGGATCCGGGAATGACAGGCCCAGGCCCATGTCGGGTATGCCCAGTCCGGGTTCGGGCGTCAGCACCGAGGCCAGCAGCGCCTGTGTGTAGGGATGGCGCGGATCATGGAACAGTTGCGCCGTGGCCGCGGATTCCACCACCCGGCCCAGGTACATCACCGCCACGTGGGTGGCGATGTGCTCCACCACCGCCAGGTTGTGACTGATAAAGACATAGGTCAGGTTGAATTCGCGCCGCAGGTCCATCAGCAGGTTCATGATCTGCGCCTGCACCGACACGTCCAGCGCCGAGGTCGGCTCATCGCAGATGACGATCTCGGGATGCATCACCAGCGCTCGCGCAATCGCCACGCGCTGGCGCTGGCCGCCGGACAGCTGGCCTGGCGTGTTGTGGGCCAGCCGGGGCGGCAGGCCCACGCGCTCCAGCATCTCGATGGCCTTGTGCTGCTTCGGATTGGGAATGCCGTGCACTTCCAGCGGCAGCGAGACGATGGAGGCGATGGAGCGCCGCGGATTCAGCGACGAATACGGATCCTGGAAGATGGGCTGGACGCGGCGGGCGAGCGCACGCCGGCCCAGGTTGCGGATGTCCTGGCCGTCGAGCCGGATCGCCCCCTCGGTGGGCGGCGTCAGTCCCAGCAGCATGCGGGCAAGCGTGGATTTGCCGCAGCCGGATTCGCCCACGATGCCCAGCACCGCACCGCGTTCCACGGCCAGGTCCACGCCGTTGACGGCGTGCAGCGTGCTGCGCGGCCGGAACATGCCGGATCGGATCGAGAACTGCCTGCTGACGGCCTCGGCTTGCAGCAAGGGGCTCATGCCGGGACTCCTTCGGATTCGAGGATGCAGCGCCATTGCTGGCCGGATGCGGCGCCGTGTACGGGTACCTCATGGCGGCATTGCGGCTGGGCGTGCGGGCAGCGGTCGCGGAAGGCGCAGCCCTGCAGCTCGCCCACCAGCGCGGGCACGACGCCCGGGATGGTGCCCAGCGCCTCGCCGGGCGGCGTGCGCCCAGGCACGGGGATACAGCCCAGGAGCCCCTGAGTGTAGGGATGGCGCGGCGAAGCGAACAGTTCCGCCACGGGTCCTTCTTCCACGATCTGGCCCGCGTACATCACCGCGACCTGGCGCGCGATGCGCGCGACCACGCCCAGGTCGTGGGTGATCAGCACCATGGCGATGCCCAGCTCGGCCTGCAGGTCGGCCAGCAGACGCAGGATCTGCGCCTGGATGGTCACGTCCAGCGCGGTGCTGGGCTCGTCGGCGATCAGCAGCTCCGGGCCGCACATCAGCGCCATGGCGATCATCACGCGCTGACGCAGGCCGCCGGAAAGCTGGTGCGGATATTGGGATAACCGCTGCCCGGCCGACGCGATGCCGACTTTCTCCAGCAGCTCCACCGCGCGGTCGCGGGCCTGCCGCGCGCCGGCCTTGCAATGGTGGATGTAGTGCTCGGTCAGCTGTTCGCCGATGGCGTAGGCGGGGTTCAGCGCCGTCATCGGCTCCTGGAAGATCATGGCCATCTTGCTGCCGCGCAGCGCGTTGATGCGCCCGCCGCGCGCGGCGGACAGGTCTTCGCCCAGCACCGCCAGCCGCCGCGTGCTGCGCCGGGCGGCCTTGGGCAAGAGACCCATGATGGCCAGGGAGGTCATGGACTTGCCGCAGCCTGATTCCCCCACCAGGCACAGCGTTTCGCCGCGCCGGACCTGGAAGGACACGTCGCGCACCGCGTGCAGCGGGCCGCGCGGCGTGGCGATGTCGACGGTGAGACCCTGCACGTCCAGCACGATGTCGGTGTCGCTCATGCTCAGGCCCTCTCTTCAGGCGTCAGGAGTTGATGCAGCCCGTCGCCGGCCAGGTTGATCGCGAAGATCAGCAGCGCCAGCGCCGACCCCGGTATGGCGATCAGCCAGAACGAGAAGAACATGTAGGCCTTGGCCTCCGAGATCATCAGGCCCCACGACGGCAGCGGCGGCTGCACGCCCAGGCCCAGGAAGGACAGCGAAGCTTCCAGCAGGATCGCGCTGGCGGCTTCCAGCGTGGCGATCACGATCAGTTGCGGCACCACATTGGGCAGCACTTCGCCCCAGACGATGCGCCAGGTGGACGCGCCCGCGGCCTGCGCCGCGGCCACGTATTCCAGCGAGCGCACCTGCTGGGTGGCGCTGCGCATCACCACCGCATAGCGATCCCACTTGAGCAGCCCCAGCACCAGGATCACGACCCACAGCGAGCCGCCGACGATGGCGACGGTGGCCAGCGCCACCAGGATCACGGGCATGGACAAGCGGGTGGTGATGAGAAACGACACCGCCATGTCGACCTTGCCGCCGAAGTAGCCGGCCGCCATGCCCATGGCCGTGCCGATCAGGCCCGAGATCAGCGCCACGCTGATGCCGATCAAGAGCGAGATACGTGCGCCGTAGAACAGGCGTGACATGTAGTCGCGGCCCAGCTGGTCGGTGCCCAGCGGGTGCAGCCAGGTGCCCTTGGCGTACCAGACCGGCGGCGCCGTGCGGTAGGCCAGGTCCTGATAGTAGGGATCGTGCGGCGAGATCCAGGGCGCGAACAGCGCGATCAGCACGATGAGGAGCAGGATGCCGCCGCCGGCCAGCAGCGCCTTGTTGCGGCGCAGCCGCCGCCAGCGCAGAGCGGACGCGGACAGTTCCAGCGGCGCCGGGGCGCCGGAAGCGGACGGGGTCAGGGTGGGCGTGTTCATGTCAGGACACCCGGATGCGCGGGTCCAGCCACGCGTTGGCGATGTCGGCGGCCAGGGTCAGCAGCACGTAGAGCACCGACAGCAGCAGCACGATCAGCTGCATCACGGGATAGTCCTTGTAGGTGATGCTCTGGTAGGCCAGGTAGCCCAGGCCGTCCAGCGCGAAGATGGTTTCGATGACGACCGAGCCGCCCAGCAGGTAGCCCAGCTGCACCGCCGCCAGCGCCACCACCGGCACGATGGCGTTGCGCAGCGCGTGCTTGAAGACGATCTTGCGCGCGGGCAGGCCCTTGGCGCGGGCGGTGCGGATGTAGTCGGCTGCCAGAACTTCGATCATGCCGGCGCGAATCAGGCGCATGAAGGCGGGGGCAACGTAGTACCCCAGCGCGATCGCCGGCATCACGAAATGCTGCCAGCTGCCGCTGCCCGACACCGGCAGGATGCGCAGCGAGATCGAGAACAGCATGATCAGGATCAACGCGAAGAAGAAGTTGGGCAGCGCCTGCCCCAGCACCGCGATGGCCAGGCAGAGGCGGTCGATCAGGCTGCCCTTGTACAGCGCGGCCAGCACGCCCAGCGGTATAGAGATCAGGAGCGCGAAGGCCAGCGCGCCCAGGCCCAGCAGCAGGGTGGTCTTGAGCTTGGAGAGGATCAGCGGCCCCGCCTCGGTTTTGAAATACACCGAGGTGCCGAAATCGCCCTGCAGGATGTGCCAGAGCCAGTCCGCGTACTGCACGGCCAGCGGCCGGTCCAGGCCGTAGGTCTTGCGGATCATGTCGATGTCGGCCTGGCGCGCGCCTTCGCCGGCCAGCGCCAGCGCCGGGTCGCCGGACAGGTGCAGCAGCAGGAACGCCAGGATCGAGACCGTCAGCGCCACCAGCACCGCCAGGCCCAGGCGCCTGATCGTGAAATACAGCATAGGGCTTCCTCTTCGTTGGACTCACGCCGCCCCGGCGCGATGCCGGGCCGGCGCAAGTCCGCACCTTACTTCCAGCTCATGTCCCAGAAGCGCACCAGTTCATCCGAATAGGGCTTGAAGTTCAGGTCCTTGGTGGTCACGTAGTAGGCGGGCAGGGTCCACAGCGGCACCGCGTAGGCCTTTTGCGCGATCAGGTCCAGCGCCTGCTTGTAGGCGGCCTTGCGCGCGCCGCTCTCGATGGTGTGGTCGCCCTTGTTGAGCAGGTCGCGCACCTGCGGGTCGCGGGTGATGTCGTCGTTGCCGAAGGCGAAGTACACGGGCGTGGACGCGGACACGTCGTTGACCAGGTTGGACGCCCAGGTCTGGTGCGTGAGCGAGGCCTTGTTGGCGCGGATCATGTCGCGCATGGCGGCGTATTGCAGGAAATTCAGCTTGGCGCGGATGCCCACGGCCTGCAGGTAGTTGATGATGGCTTCGGTCTGGTTGCGCTCGCGATACGCCACCAGGTCGATGTCGAAGCCGTTGGGGTAGCCCGCTTCCGCCAGCAGTTTCTTGGCCTGGGCGGGATCGTACTTGTAGACCGGCGCGCCTTCCTGGGTGCAGCCCGTCTGCGAAGGCGTGCAGATGGTGTTGATGAGACCGCCGCCTTCGCCCACGATGTTCTTCAACATGGCTTCGCGGTCGATGGCGTGGATGATGGCGCGCCGCACGCGTTCGTCCTTGAGCTGCGGCGCGGGCGTGCCTTCCTGGATGTTCATCTGCATGAAGACGATGCGCATGGTGTCGCCCGTGACCATCTGCAGCGAGGGCATGCCGCCCAGCTGCTCGGCCTGGTCCTTGGGCACACTCATGATCAGGTCCTCGCCGCCCGAGATGACCTCGGCCATCTGCGTCTGGCGGTCGGGGATGAAGCGGATCACCACCTTGCCGATCTTCGGCTGGGCCTTGGGCGAATCCTTGAAGTAATCGGCATTGCGCTCCAGCGTGATGGACTTGCCGGGCTGGTAGTCCACCACCTTGTAGGGACCGGAGCCCACCGGCTTGGCGTTCATGCCCTTGGGCCCGACTTCCTGGTAGTACTTGGCCGGATGTATGGCGGCGGTGGTGGACAGGTATTCCTTGGCGCCGGGGAAGGGCTCCTTGGTGGTCAGGCGCACCTTGTACTTGTCGATCTTCTCGACCTTGTCGATCCAGGCCACGTTCTGCTGCGTGACGGCCTTGTTCTTCGGGTCCGCCACGTAGTTCAGCGTGTACACCACCGAATCCGCGTCGAACTCTTCGCCGTTATGGAATTTGACGCCTTCGCGCAGCTCGAATTCCATGGTCTTGTCGTCGACCTGCTTCCAGCTCTTGGCGAGCTGCCCCTTGTACTCGTTGGTGACCGGGTCGCGGTAGAGCAGGGTGTCCCAGACGTTGGCGGCGATGATGACGCCGATCCGCACGTTGTTGTAGTAGGGATCCACGCTTTCCGGCGCCTGGTCGTAGGCCATGCGCACGGTGTCGTCCTTCTTGCCGGCCAGCGCTGGCTGGGCCGCCAGCGTGGCGCAGGCCAGCAGGGCGGCAGCCAGGGCCTTGAGGGGGAGGGGGCTGCGCCAGGTCGGCGCGGATGCTGCGGGGGTGATGCGGAAATCAGTCATGGTGAGGCTCCTGTGGAAGTCACTGCACGTACTGCTTATCTGCCATCTTGTCGCGGGCGGCGCGGCCCGATGTGCTGCCTGCGGCGGGTCAGCCGGAATCGGCCGCAGCCGCGGGCGGCTGGGTAAGGGTCTTCAACGCGGCCTCGCACTTGCGCTGCAAGTGCTGGCGCATGATGCCGGCCAGCCGGTCCGCGTCGCGCGCGTCCAGGGCCTCGGCCATCTCGATGTGCTCGCGCATCGCCAGATCCCATTTCTGGCGGTTCTCGTTCGAGACGAAGCGCAGGTTCTGGATGCGCGCGTTCTGGGCGTCGTACAGCTGCTTGAGCAGGCTGTTGTGCGCGGCCAGGCTGATGCGTTCGTGGATTTCGCGATTGGTGCGGAAATAGGTGGGGAGGTCGTGGCGCGCGTGGCTGGCCATCATTTCGTAGGTCAGCGCGCGGATCTCGGCGATTTCCTGGTCCGTGGCCCGTTCGCAGGCCAGCCGGCAGGACATGGCCTCCAGCCCGCCGATGACCTCGAAGGCTTCGCGGATGTTCGCTTCCGACAGCGCCACTACCTGCGCCCCGCGATTCGGTTCGATCTGCACCAGGCCTTCGGCGGCCAGCACGCGGAAGGCTTCGCGCAAGGGGGTGCGGGACACGCCGAGCAGGTCGCACAGGGTGCGCTCGTTCAGCCGCGAGCCGGGCGGGAATTCGCCCTGGATGATGCGTTCGCGCAGTTGCCCGGCCACCGTGGCCGGCAGCGTGCGGCCGTTGCCCATGCCGCGCGCCGCAGGCGGCGGCGCGGTTTCGGCGGCCACGCTGGCGGCGCCGGAATCAGGCATCAGGCTGGAAACGCTGCTCATTGGTATACAAAAATTCCCCGTGTTTTGCGAAACTATAAACCTGTCTTTCCGTATTGCCAGATGGGTGTATACCCTAGGTTATTAACGCAAAAACAATGGGATAGAGTGACGCATGCCGCAAGTCCGCGCGCGGGGAAAGTCCTGCTTGTCTGCCCTGCGCCTTTCGTTGGTATACAAAAATATTCCACTTTGGGACTACGCATGCTTACCCTGAACAGTCATCCGTCCGGCCGGCATTTCCTGCAGATTCCGGGGCCCACCAACGTGCCCGACCGCGTGCTGCGCGCGATCGACCAGCCCACCATCGACCATCGCGGACCCGAGTTCGGCGCGTTGGGCCTGGCGGTGCTGGAAGGCGTCAAGCAGGTGTTCCAGACGCAGTCGCCGGTGGTGATCTTCCCGTCGTCCGGCACCGGCGCCTGGGAGGCCGCGCTGGTCAACACCTTGTCGCCCGGCGACCGCGTGCTGATGGTCGAGACCGGCCATTTCGCCAGCCTGTGGCGCAAGCTGGCGGGGCGGCTGGGCCTGGAGGTGGACTTCCTGGAAGGCGATTGGCGCCACCCGGTGGACGCGGCAGCCATCGCCGCCCGCCTCGCCGAAGACCAGGGGCGCAAGATCAAGGCCGTGTGCGTGGTGCACAACGAAACCTCCACCGGCGTGACCAGCGACATCCCGGCCGTGCGCGCCGCGATCGACGGCGCCGCGCACCCGGCGCTGCTGATGGTGGACACGATCTCGTCGCTGGGCTCCATCGACTACCGCCACGACGAATGGGGCGTGGACGTGACCGTGGCCGGTTCGCAGAAGGGCCTGATGCTGCCGCCCGGCCTGGCCTTCAACGCCGTCAGCGCACGCGCCCTGGCCGCGGCCGATGAGGCGCGGCTGCCGCGCTCGTACTGGGACTGGCGCGAGATGCTCGCCGCCAACGCCCGCGGCTACTTTCCGTACACGCCTTCGACCAACCTGCTTTACGGCCTGCACGAAGCCCTGGCCATGCTGCGCGAAGAAGGCTTGCCGCAAGTCTTCGCGCGCCACCAGCGCCATGCCCAGGCCACGCGCCTGGCTCTGGCCGGGTGGGGGCTGGAGCTGCTGAGCCTGGATCCGGCCGCGCACAGCCCGGCGCTCACTGCGGTGGTCATGCCCCAAGGCCATGGCGCCGACGCCTTCCGCAAGCTGGTGCTGGAACGTTTCGACATGTCGCTGGGGCAGGGCCTGGGCAAGCTTACCGACCGCGTGTTCCGCATCGGCCACTTGGGCCACTTCAACGACCTGACGCTGTGCGGCACGCTGGCCGGCGTGGAAATGGGCCTGGCCGCGGCAGCCGTGCCGCATAGGGCGGGCGGCGTGCAGGCGGCAATGGAATTCCTGGCCGGCTCGCGCGCAAGCGTAGCGGCCTGAGACACACACATAACGAGGGAAACGATGAACACACTCATGCAGCAGGCGATCCAGTTCGCCAACGACCACGAATCCGCCTGGGACCGCAGCGTCAAGGGCAACTTTGGCGTGCACCTGAACGATCCGCCGCCCTGGAACCGCCTGCTGGGCCCCATCCACGACCGCGGCCCGGTGTCGGGCGTGGTCACCGTGCGCGGCGAGACCGTCGCGTCCTGGGGCGAGCCCGAGCGCGCTGACCTGACCTTCAGCGTGGCCAAGCTGTACCTGGCAATCCTGGCCGGCGTGGCCCATGACCGCGGCCTGCTGCCGGACGTGGACGAGCCTGTGGGCAAGCGCGTGCCCGGCATCGGCTTCGACGAAGGGCAGAACGCCGACATCACCTGGCGTCATCTGCTGCAGCAGACCAGCGAATGGGAAGGCGAACGCTTTGGCGTATCCGACCAGGCCGATCGCTATCGCGCCGTCACCTTTGGCGTGCCGCCGGACGGCAAGAAGGGCGAAGCGCGGCCGTTGCAACGTCCCGGCACGTACTGGGAATACAACGACGTGCGCATCAATCAGCTGTCGTATGCGCTGCTGCATCTGTTCCGCAAGCCCTTGCCCGAAGTCTTCCGTGAGGCCGTCACGCGGCCCATCGGCGCCAGCGAAAACTGGCAGTGGGTGGGCTACGACAACGCCTGGGTCGAGATCGACGGCCAGCGCATGCCGTCGGTGCCTGGCGGTTCGCACTGGGGCGGCGGCATGTCCATCAGCGCTCGCGACCAGGCGCTGATCGGTCAGATGCTGCTGAACGACGGCATGGCCAACGGCCGTCGCATTCTGTCCAGCGAGTGGATCCGGGACATGCGCACGCCATGCGCGATCGCGCCGTATTACGGCTATCTGATCTGGCTGAATCATGAAGGCCGCGTGTTTCCCAGCGTGCCGGCTTCCAGCTTCTTTGGCGTGGGGGCGGGTAGCTCGTTTACGTGGGTGGAACCGGAGCGGCAGATGGTGGTGATTGTGCGCTGGCTGAACTCGGCCCACGCCGACGCGCTGTTCGGCAAGATCCTGGAGGCGGTGGACGCTGGGGTCTAGATCGTTTTTGGCTAGGTATTTGATGTGGCGGCTGTAGGCGGCTTCGAGTATGCGGATGTCGGGGTTCTGAACCGCCGAGGCTGCCCTGCGCCATTCCGATGCTCGCCCCGGTGGGGCTGCGCTTCGGATGGCTCCGGGCCGCCTCGGCTGACAGCAGCCGAATGCACTGGTCTTAGGTCCGTTCATGGGTAGATGCCGTGAGCCGGTGTCCGGGCGGAGGGATCCGAAGCGCAGCCCCACCGGGGCGAGCATCGGAATCCCGCAGTCCGGACGCCGGCGACTCAAGAACCCTGCCTCACAAAACCGAAGCGACAGGGCTTCGAGCTTGCGGGTGTCAGGGTTCTTTAGCCGCCGAGGCGGCCCTGCGCCATTCCGATGCTCGCCCCGGTGGGGCTGCGCTTCGGATGGCTCCGGGCCGCCTCGGCTGACAGCAGCCTTATGCATTGGTTTCAGGCCCATTCATGGGCAGATGCTTTGAGCCGGTGGCCGGGCGGAGGGATCCGAAGCGCAGCCCCACCGGGGCGAGCATCGGAATTCCGCAGTCCGGCCGCCGGCGACTCAAGAACCCCAGCCTCACAACATCAAACGTCAACAATCCATCCAAGAATGCCCAAGATGCGAATTTGACTCGCGCGGGCCTGCCGTTGCATGCTCCCGCCTAATCCATTTCCGTGAACGAGAGGAAGCCAACCATGAACTACCGCCGCCTCGGCCGCAGCAATCTCCGCGTCTCTCCGCTCTGCCTGGGCACCATGATGTTCGGCGAGCAGACCCCAGACGACGAAGCCGCCCGCATCGTCGCGTCCGCGCGTGACCATGGGTTGAACTTCATCGACACCGCCGACGTCTATAACGGCGGCCGCTCCGAAGAGGTGGTCGGCAAGCTACTGAAAGGCCAGCGCCACGATTGGGTGCTTGCCAGCAAGATCGGCAACGCCGTCGGAACCGGCCCAAACCAGGCCCACTATTCGCGCCAGTGGCTCATGCGCGGCGTGGAGGAAAGCCTCGCGCGCCTGGGCACCGACTTCATGGACATCCTCTACCTGCACCGCGACTACCATGAGGAAAACCTCGAAGAAGCCCTGTGGGCGCTGGGCGACCTGATCCGCGCCGGCAAGCTGCGCAGCTTCGGCCTGTCCAACTTCCGTGGCTGGCGCATCGCCGAGGTCATGCGCCTGTGCGAAAAAATGGGCGTGCCGCAACCCGTCGTGTGCCAGCCTTACTACAACATGCTCAACCGCGGTCCCGAAGTCGAGATCCTGCCCGCCTGCAAGCACTATGGACTGGGCGTCGTGCCCTACAGCCCGATCGCGCGCGGCGTGCTCACCGGCAAGTACCTGCCGGGCCAGGCGCCCGCGGCCGACACCCGGGCCGGACGCGGCGACCGCCGTATCCTGGCGACCGAATTCCGCGAAGAGTCCCTGGAAATCGCGCAAAAGCTGGTGGCGCACGCCGCAGTCCGCGGCACGCAGGCGGGGCATTTCGCCACTGCCTGGGTGCTGGCCAATCCCGTCATCACCGCCGTCATCGCCGGCCCGCGCACCCTGGCGCAGATGGAGGACTACTACGCGGCGCTGGACGTGAAGATCACGGCCGAGGACGAGGCCGTCGTCAACGACTGGGTCACGCCTGGGCACGCGTCGAGCCACGGCTACAACGATCCCAACTATCCGTTCTACGGCCGCCCGGTAGCAGCGGCCTGAGGCACAACTCAGGTAGGAACGCGCCGGCCCATATGGCCGGCGCTTTCACATTCAGGCCTTGCCCAATCCCCCGCGCGGCATGGCATTTGCCGCCGCCTCCAGTTCCGCCGGCTGCGCGCCGCGCCCGATCAGCATCGCGCACACCGCCGACACGACCCCAGCGAACAGCACGTACAGGCAGATCAGCCAGGGCTGGCCGCCGCCCGTCTTCAATAGCGCCGTCGCAATGATGGGCGTGATGCCCGAGGCGAAGATGCCCGAGAACTGGTAGACGAAGGAAATCCCCGTGTAGCGCACCTTGGCATCGAACAGCTCGCAGAACAGCGCTGCTTCCGGTCCGTACACGGCGGCGTACAGGATGCCGAACGGAATGATGATGGCCAACCAGATCAGCATTACGCTCCCCTGACTATTGAGCATCAGCCAGAAGCCGGGGAAGGACGCCGCGGCGGTGATCAGCGATCCCCAGAAGTAGACTCGCGTGCGGCCGATTTTGTCGGACAGCCGGCCGAAGAAGGGGATGAAAAAGCACATCACCAGGGCTGCGGCCATCACGCCGATCAGCGCTTCGGTCCGGCTGATCTGCACCGTCTGCGTCAGGTACGAGATCGAGAACACGCCGAATACGTTGAAGAACACGCCGTCGATGTAGCGCGCGCCCATGCCCTTGAAGACATTGCCCGGATAGCGCTTGAGCATGTCGAAGAACGGAATGCGGCTCTCGGCGTTGTTGGCCTTGACCGCCGCGAACTCGGGCGTCTCCTTGATGTTCAGGCGGATGTACATGCCCACCAGCACCATGGCGGCGGACGCCAGGAAGGCGATACGCCAGCCCCAGGCCATGAATTGCGCGTCCGTCAGCAGGGTGGACAGCAGCGCCACCGTGCCCGAGGCCAGGCACAGGCCGATGGCCAGGCCGATCTGCGGCAGCGAGGCATAAAAGCCTTTTTTGCCCGGCGGCGCGTATTCGTAGGCCATAAGCACCGCGCCGCCCCATTCGCCGCCCAGGCCTATGCCCTGGAACACCCGCAGCAAAAGCAACAGGATCGGCGCCCAGATGCCGATGCTGTCGTAGGTGGGCACCAGGCCGATCAGGAAGGTGGCGATCCCCATGATCATCAGCGTCATCACCAGCATGCTCTTTCTGCCGATGCGGTCGCCGAAGTGGCCGAAGATCAGCCCGCCCAGCGGTCGCGTGACGAAGCCGACGGCAAAGGTGGTGTAGGCCAGCATGGTCGAGACCAGCGGGTCGCCGGTAGGGAAGTACAGCTTGTTGAACACGATGCCCGCGACGACGCCGTACAGGAAAAAGTCGTACCACTCGATGGTGGCGCCGATCAGCGACGCGGCGACGACTTTGCGCACCGCGGCTTCGTTTTGCTTGGCCATGTCTAGTCTCCTTTGGTGGGGCGGTGGGGCAATCTGCGTTGTCCTGCGCCTTGGGGTTCTGCTATCCGGGGTCCGTCATCTCCGATTCAGGCGGCGACGCGCAGCGCCTGCGGCTGCGCTTGCCTGAGGTCCTGCAACATGAATTCGGCCGCGCGTTCGGCCAGCATCACCACGGGGACGTTGGTGTTGCCCGACACCAGCGTCGGCATGATCGAGCAGTCCACCACGCGCAGCCCCGCCACGCCGTGTACGCGCAGGCGTTCGTCCACCACGGCCATCGGGTCGCTGGACGGCCCCATCCTGGCGGTGCCGGACGGGTGGAAGATCGTGGCGCCGTATTCACGGCAGAAGTGCAGGATCTCGTCGTCCGTGCGCACGTCCGGCCCGGGGCGGAACTCGCGCTTCATCAGGCCTGCCAGCGGTTCGGTGGCGGCGAGCCTGCGCGCATACTTCACCGCCGCCACGGCCATGTGGCGGTCCAGTTCGGTGGACAGGTAGTTCGGCTGCATGGACGGCGCCTCGAAGGGATCCGCGCTGCGCAGCTGGACCCGGCCGCGCGACGTGGGCCGCAGCTGGCACACCGAATAGGTGCAGCCCGAGAACGGATGCACCTTGCCGCCCGCCATGTCGGCCGACAGCGTGGCGAAATGGAACTGCGTGTCGGGCGTGCGGCTGGCCGGGTCTACCCGGCAGAACACGCCGCCCTGGTTGATGCCCACCGCCAGCGGCCCGCCGCGGAACAGCAGCCATTCCAGGCCCATGCGGGCGCGGCCCGTCAGGCTGCGCAACTGGTCGTTGGTGGTGATGGGGCGGGTGGTCTCGTAGATCAGGCGGATCTGCAGATGGTCCTGCAGGTTTTCGCCCACGCCCGGCAGGTCGCGCACCACGCCGATGCCGAACCGGCGCAGCAGGGCTGCGGGTCCGACGCCGGACAGCTGCAGCAGCTGCGGCGATTGCAGGGCGCCGGCGCACAGCACCACTTCGCGGCGGGCGCGAACGGTATGCACCTGGCCGTCGCGCCGGTAGCGCACGCCGCAGGCGCGCGTGCCTTCGAACAGTACGGCCATGGCGTGTGCGTCGGTTTCCACGCGCAGATTGCTGCGGTCCTGCGCGGGACGCAGGTAGGCCACGGCGGTTGAGCAACGGCGGCCGTTGCGTGTGGTGAGCTGGTAGTAGCCCACGCCTTCCTGGTCGCCGGTATTGAAGTCCTGCACATGCGGCAGGCCCAGCTTTTGCGCGGCGCCTATCAACGCTTCCACCAGCGGATGCGCCGTCTTGATCGAGGTGGCGTTGAGCATGCCCTCGGTGCCGCGCGTGGGGCCGGGGCCGAGGTCATTGTTCTCGAGCTTGCGGAAGTAGGGCAGGCATTCGTCCCAGCTCCAGCCGGGATTGCCGGCGGCGGCCCAGGCGTCGTAGTCCTGCCGCTGGCCGCGGATGTAGATCAGGCCGTTGATGGAGCTGGAGCCGCCCAGCGTGCGCCCGCGCGGCCAATAGATGCGCCGGTCCAGCATGCCGGGATCGGGGTCGGTGTAGTAGCCCCAGTTCAAGACCTTGTGGAACATCGTCTTGCCGTAGCCGATGGGGATGTGTATCCACGGGTTGCTGTCCTTGGGGCCGGCTTCCAGCAGGCAGACGCTGTGCGCGCCGCTGGCGCTCAGCCGGTTGGCCATCACGCATCCGGCCGAGCCGGCGCCAACCACGATGTAATCCACGGTATCGGACATGTCCGCAAGCTCTCCCTGCAGCAGGGCGCGGCGCCAAGCCTACGGCGCGTTAACCCTGCTTGTCGTTGTGGGGCGCACTTATATACTGGATCGATGCCGGCGCCTGAGCGCTGCGGCATTTGAGGCGATTCTAGGAAGCGCGCGCGCAGAGCAAAGCACAACAGGCGCAGGGGCGGAAAAGTGGAACAGAATATGCAGATTCAGTTTCAAAATCGCGGTGCAGCATCGGCGCAGCAGGCCGACGACGCCGCCACCCATCAAGAGGCCGCGCGTTCGCTGCGGGCGCTGGTGGTGCTGGACCACCTGGCGCGCGCCCAGCATCCGCCCACGCTGGCGCAACTGGCGCAGCGGCTGGACATGCCCAAGACCACCTTGATGCGCCTGCTGGCGGCCATGCAGCGCGCCGGCTTCGTGGCCGCCACGCCCACCGAGAACGGCTTCGTGCCGGGACCGCAGGCAGCAACCCTGGCCCTGGCAACTCTGCGCGCCTCGGCCTTCACGCGCGCCTGCCGCGCCGTGCTGGCCCAGCTGGTCGGCACCCTGGGCGAAACCTGCAACCTGACCGCGCCCGACGGCGACCGCGTGATCTACATGGAACGCGTGGAAACGGAGGAACCGCTGCGCCTGTTCTTCGCGGTGGGCAGCCACGTACCCATGCACTGCACCGCCAGCGGCAAGTTGTTCCTGGCGTCCATGAATCGGCTGGAGCGCGGGCGGGTGCTGGCGCGCCTGCCGCTCACGCGCAACACGCCGCGCACGCTGACAGACCCGGCCAGGCTGGAAGAAGAACTCGAACGGCTGGCTGCGCGCGGCATTGGCATCGACAACGAGGAATTCGTGCGCGGCATGAGCGCCGTGGCAGTGCCGGTGCGCGACGCGGACGATCGCGTGGTGGCGGCCGTGGCCTGCCATGCGCCGACGGCGCGCGTCATGCTGGACGAGCTGCTGCGCGCGGTGCCGGTGCTGGAGCGCGCCGCGCGGGCCATGCACGACGTGCTGGCGCAGCACCGAAATGGCGCGACGTAGCGGCCCGGCCTGCGGGTTTTCAATCGGGCGTGAACAGGTCTGGCGGCAGGCGCGCCACGGCCTCGTAGGTCAGGCGGATGTGGGCGGCCAGCAGTTCACAGGCGCGGTCCGCATCGCGCGCCAGCGTGGCGTCCAGGATGCCTTTGTGTTCGTCGTCCAGGTCGCGCGCGATGGGCTTGCGCGTGACGGTCAGGCGGCGGTAGCGCTCGGCCTGCTGGTACAGGATCCCCAGGAAATGATGCAGCCAGCGCGACGGACAGGCGCGGATCAGTTCGCGGTGGAACTCGCGATTGCGCTGTTCCCACTCTTCAAAACGGGTGTCGGGGTCGGCTGCCAGGCGCTGTTCGGCCTTGCTCAGCCGATGGAAGGCGGCCAGCACGGCGCTTTCCCAGTCGTCATCGCCCAGGGCGATGGACTGGCGCAGGGCCTGGGACTCCAGCAGCACGCGGTTCTCGGTGATGTCGCGGAAGTCTTCCAGCGAAATCGGCGTGACGTGAAAGCCGCGCTGTCCTTGCGCGATGACCAGCGCGTCGGACACCAGCAGCGCCAGCGCTTCGCGCAACGTGCCCGCGCCCACGCCGTAATCGTCCTTCAGGTGTTCGACCCGCAGGCGCGAGCCCGGCGGATGCACGCCCTGGATGATGTCGCGGCGCAGGTTGACATAGGCCGCGCCGACCAGGGTGTTGGCCGAGGCGGAATGGGCAAGCGGGGGGAGGGTGGCGCCGTCTGACATGGGAGCTACTTTATCACTGGCTTTAAAAAATCTCGATAAAAATTATTGACGCCGAGATTTATGCTGCTTATCGTAGAAAAAAGCGTCGAGACCACGACCGGCATGCAGCCGGCGGCTGGCGCGCCCAGGAGACAAGCACAGTGATACGGCTACACGACGTCCGGCGCACCGGCCCGCGCACCCGCAACCTGCCCGAAACATCCGCCCGGCGGCCCTTGTTGCGCCCGGTTCTGCGTCATGTTGCGGCCTGCGTGGCGGCGGTAGCCGCACTGGTTGCCGGCCCTGCAGCCAGCGCGGAAACCTGGCCGTCGCGGCCGGTGACCCTGCTGGTCAATGGCGGTCCCGGCAGCCTGCCGGACCTGTTCGCGCGGCCCTTGGCCGAACGCCTGCACCGCGCCCTGGGCCAGCCTGTCGTGGTCGAAAACAAACCCGGCGCCGGCGGCATGCTGGCCATGCAGCAGCTCAAGTCCGCGCCGGCCGACGGCCACACGCTGGCCCTGGTCACCAACGCGCACCTGGTGTGGAACCCCTACATTTTTCCGGCCCTGACCTACGATCCGCCGCGCGACCTGCAGCCGGTCAGCCCGCTGGCGGTCATCCCCATGGCATTGACCGTCAACGACAAATTGGAGGCCAAATCCCTGGATCAACTGCTGGCGCTGGCGCGCCAGAAGCCTGGCCGCCTGAACTACGCGTCCTCGGGCAACGGCAGCCCGCCCCACGTGCTGTTCGAAATGCTGCGTGAACAGGCCGGCGTGGACATCCTGCACGTCCCGTTCAAGACCGGCACCGCCGCGCTGAATTCGGTGCTGGCGGGCGATACCGAAATCTATTTCGCCGGCACCGCGCTGGTCGAGCCCATGGTCAAGGACGGCCGCCTGCGCGCGCTGGCAATGAGCGAGACCGTGCCCGACGCTGCCTTCGGCAAGACGCCCACGCTGGCCGCCAGCAACTTCCGCGGCTTCGAGGGCGCGGTGTGGCTGGGCGTGGCCGCGCGCGCCGGCACGCCGGACGCCATCGTGCAGCGGCTCAACGAAGAAATCGGCCGCGCGCAGCAGGACGGCGCGCTCAAGCAGATGTACGCCAGCCACGGCTCCTTGCCGTACCATCTGACGGCGGCGGCCTTCGCCCAGCGCGTTGCAACCGAGCGGGACACTTCCGGTCCCGTGCTGCGCAAGCTGGGCATCAAGCCCGATTGAAATTCCTACTTCCAACCCTGGTATTCGGGGCTCCGCTTGCGGGGCCCGCAGCAGCTTATGAACCTGATCGAAGAGATTGTTGAAAACTCCCCGTCCATCCGCGACATCCGCAGGGACATCCATGCGCATCCGGAACTGGCGTTCGAAGAGAACCGCACTTCCGACCTGGTGGCCCAGCTGCTGGAAAGCTGGGGCATCCCGGTGCATCGCGGCTTCGGCAAGACCGGCCTGGTGGGCGTGATCCGCAATGGCGACTCCGGGCGCACGCTGGGCTTGCGCGCCGACATGGACGCGTTGCCCATGCACGAGGTCAACCAGTTCAGCCACGCCAGCAAGCATCCCGGCGTGATGCACGCCTGCGGCCACGACGGCCACACGGCCATGCTGCTGGGCGCGGCCCAGCATCTGGCGCACCATCGCAACTTCGATGGCACCGTGTACCTGATCTTCCAGCCCGCCGAAGAGCGCGGCGGCGGCGCGCGCGAGATGATGCGCGACGGCCTGTTCGAGAAATTCCCCATGGAAGCGGTCTTCGGCATGCACAACATGCCCGGCATTCCGGTGGGCTGCTTCGCCTCGTCCGCGGGGCCGGTGCTGGCGTCCAACAGCGAATTCCACGTGACCGTGCGCGGCAAGGGCGGCCACGCGGCCATGCCGCACCTGTCCATCGATCCCATACCCGCGGCAGCGCAGATGATCGAGGCCTTCCAGACCATCATCAGTCGCAACAAGAAGCCGCTGGAGACAGCGGTCATCTCGGTGACGACGGTGCAGGCGGGCGGCGTAGTCAACGTCATCCCCGACACCTGCGAACTGCGCGGCACGGTGCGCGCCTATACCCGCGAAACCCTGGACCTGATCGAGCGCCGCATGGGCGAGATCGCGCAGCACGTGGCCGGCATGTTCGGCGCGCAATGCGAATTCGTCTTCACGCGGCACTATCCGTCGACCATCAACCACGAGGCCGAGACCGCCTTCATGCGCAACGCGCTGACCCAGGTGGTAGGGCAGGAGCGCGTGCTGGTGCAGGCGCCCATCATGGCGGCCGAGGACTTTTCCTTCATGCTGGAAGAGGTGCCCGGCAGCTATTGCTTCATCGGCAACGGCGAAGGCGACCACCGTGAACCCGGCCACGGCGAAGGCCCATGCCTGGTCCACAACACCAGCTATGACTTCAACGACGCATTGCTGCCGATCGGCGCGAGCGCCTTCGTGAAGCTGGCTGAGAACTGGATGCCGCGCAAGTAGCGGCAATGGCGGCGCGGGCGGACAGGACAGCGCCTGCCGCCCGCGCGCCGCGACTATCCCGTGTCAGTGCGACGAACCGGCCTGGACCGACAGTTCGTGGTTACGTGTGCGCACCAGCAGCGCGCTGAGCGCAGCGGCCAGCCCTGCAATCAGGGCGCCCGCCAGGAAGGTCAGCTGATAGCCGCCATTCAGCGCCAGGGTCGGCGCCGCGCCAGCCGCTGCCAACCCCGCGGTACGCGCTGCGGCCAGGCTGGCCAGCACCGCCAGACCTAGCGCGCCGCCCATCATGAAAGCTGTGTTGACTACGCCGGACGCCAGGCCGGACTGGCTGGGCTCCACATCGCTCATCGCGGCCAGCAGCATCGGGTTGAAGGCCACGCCCGCGCCCAGGCCCAGCAGCAGCATGGCTGGCAGGACATCGACGGCGAAGCTGCCGTCCGCCGGCGCGCGCGCGAACAAGGCCAGCCCCAGCGCGGCAATGAACAAACCCGTGGCCAACGGCCCGCGGATACCAAAGCGCATCACCAGCTTGGCCGACAGCCCCAGCGAGAACGCCGCCATGATGAGATTGGCCGGCAGAAAGGCCAGGCCGACCTCCATGGGGCTGTAGCCCAGCACCAGCTGCATGTACAGCGCCGACACGAAGAACCACGCGAACATGGCCGCGGCCCACAGCACGCCGACGACGTTGGCCGTGGCCACGTTGCGCAGGCGGAACAGCCCCAGCGGCATCAGCGGGGATTCCACCCGCGCTTCGATCGTCAGGAACAGCGCCATCAGCGCGGCTGCCGCGCCCAACAGGGTCAACGATTGCGTCGAGGTCCAGCCGGCCTCGTTGCCGTTGACCACCGCATACACCGCCAGCATCAGCGAGGCGGTGACGCTCAGCGCGCCGGCCACGTCCAGCCGGGCGCCGGCGGCGGCAGGCGGCGCAGCCGGAATCAGCCGCAGGCACAGCGCATAGACCACCACGCCGATGGGCAGGTTCACCAGGAAGATCCAGTGCCAGGACAGCGCGCTGGTCAGCAGCCCGCCCAGCAGCACGCCGATGCTGCCTCCGCCCGCGCAGACAAAGCCATACACCCCCATGGCGCGCGCCCGTTCCCCGGTTTCGGTGAACAGGTTCATGATGAGCGACAGAGACACCGCCGACACCACCGCGCCACCCAGCCCCTGCGCCGCGCGCGCGCCGATCAGCAGGGCCTGGTTCTGCGCCAGGCCACAGGCCAGCGAGGCAATCGTGAAGACCACCAGGCCCGCCAGGAACATGCGGCGGTGCCCCAGCAGGTCGCCCAACCGTCCGCCCAGCAGCAGGAAGCCGCCGAAGGTCAGCATGTAGGCGTTCACCACCCACACCAGCGAGGTCTCGGTGAAATGCAGGTCTTCGCGGATGGAGGGCAGGGCGACGTTCACGATGGTGGTGTCCAGCACGATCATCAACACGCCCAGGCAAAGCACCATCAGCGCCCACCAGCGTTGCTTGCCATGTATTCCATGCGTCATCAGTTGTTGCTCCGTGGATGGCGGTTCGATCCGCCGCGTTGCTTTTCTAGTGGGAAACGCGCCCGCCACTGACCATCCAGCGCGTGCCGTAGCGGTCTATCAGCGAGCCATGGGCCTCGGCCCAGAAGGTCTTCTGCAAGGGCATGGTGATGCTGCCGCCGTCGGCCAGCAGGTCGAAGACGCGTTGCGCGTCCGAAACCGTGGGATAGGCCAGCGCCAGCGCCACGCCCTGCTTGCCGGGATAGGGATGCCCGGCGGTCGCGTCGCTGCCCATCAGGGTCTGCTCGTCCAGGCCCAGGCGGGCGTGCATGATACGGCCGGCGTCTTCGTCCGACAAGACCGGCATGGCGGCGTCGGGCGGGGCGTCCGCATAGCGGATCATGGCCTCCATCCGCCCGCCCAGCACGCGCTCGTAGAAGTGCATGGCCTCGGCGCAATTGCCGTCAAAGCTGAGGTAGGCGGATAGTTGGGGCATGATGTCTCCAGGGTGACGAACGGACGGTGCCAGGAGGGCGGCGCCGCTCTATGATGGAAGCCTGACCCCACGTACAAAGGAGCCCGGCCATGCTGAAAGGAAGCTGCCATTGCGGACAGATCGCGTTCGAAGTCGATGGCGAACCGTCCCAGGTACTGGAATGCAATTGCTCGCACTGCAGCCGCAAAGGCTATCTGCTGTGGTTCGTGCCCCGCGCCAGCGTGCGCCTTGCCACGCCCGCCAGCGCCATGTCGACCTACCGGTTCAACAAGCACGTGATTTCACACCACTTCTGCGCCAATTGCGGCTGCGCGCCATTCGGCTTCGGCGTGGGTGCCAAGGGCGAAGAGACAGCAGCGATAAACGTGCGCTGCCTGGAAAACGTGGATCTGAACGCCTGGCCCCGCATCCCGTACGACGGCCGCAGCGTCTGAGCGCCGCGAACCGCGCTACATCATAGGGCAAGCGCGCGCCGCGCGATATGGCTAGCGCGTGACATGTCTTTTCATCGAATTGAACGAGTTTTCAGGGAAGCGCCGCATGAGCACCGTAAAACTGCTGTCCGACGACGACGTCCGCCAAAGCCCCCAAGCCTGGGCCGTGTTCGAAGACATCCGCGCCACGCGCAAGTCGGATTTCGTCAATAACTTCTGGCGCGCCCTGGCCAACGATCCGCCGCAGCTTGAGCGGGTCTGGGGCCAGCTCAAGCAGGTCATGATGGCGGACGGCGAACTCTCTCCCCTGATGCGCGAAATGATCTACATCGCCGTGTCCACCGCCAACGGTTGCACCTACTGCATCCATTCCCACACCGCCGCCGCCCGCGCCAAGGGCATGACCGACGGCCAGCATGCCGAACTGCTGGGCGTAATAGGCATGGCCGCGCAGACCAATGCCATGGTCACCGCCATGCAGGTGCCCGTCGACGAGGCATTCATCGTGAAATAGGAGGCCGCCATGTCTCTGATCCCGCTGTTTCCGCTATCCAACGCGCTGTTCCCCGCAGGCGTGCTGCACCTGCGCATCTTCGAGGTGCGCTACCTGGACATGATCCGCCGCTGCATCGCGGACGGCAGCGAATTCGGCGTGGTCGGCCTGTTGTCGGGCCAGGAGGTCCGCACCCCCGAAGGCACGGAGACCCTGGCCCCCGTCGGCACCATGGCGCGCATCGACGCCTGGGACGCGCCCATGCCGGCCCTGCTGGAACTGCGCTGCGTCGGCACCAGCCGCTTCCGGCTGCTTTCCAGCGAGGTGGCAAAATACGGCCTTTGGATGGGCCAGGCCGAGCCCATCCCCGACGACCCGCCCGCGTCCGTGCCGGCCGCCATGCAGCCCAGCGCCGACGCGCTGGGACGCCTGGTGGCCCAATGGCAGCAAGATGGCGTGTCCCCCGAAAGAATGCCCCTGGGCCCGCCGTTCCGGCTGGATGACAGCGGCTGGGTCGCCGACCGCTGGTGCGAACTGCTGCCGCTGCCGCCCGACGACAAAGCCGCCTTGCTCGCCATGACCGATCCGGTGGCGCGCCTGGCGGCAATCCAGGACGTGCTGCGGGGGCAGGGGCTGGCTTAGGACAGATGCCGGGGCCTCGTATAGGTACCGGGCTGGGCGTAACCGTATTTGGACACCATGGAAATCAGGATAGACGAGGGCCTGCGCGCCTACATAGACCCCTTGACCGACGACGAGCGCGAGGCGCTGGAACGCAGCCTGCTCGCCGAAGGCTGCCGCGACGCCCTGGTGCTATGGGGCGACCTGCTGGTCGACGGCCACAACCGCCATGCCCTGTGCATGAAGCACGGCATCCCCTTCGAAACCCGCCAGAACACCTCCTTCAAATCCATCGAGGACGTGCACCTCTGGATGATCGAAAATCACCTGGGCCGGCGTAGCGTGTCGGATTTCCAGCGTGGGGTGCTGGCGCTGCGCAAGAAGGAAATCCTGCAGGCGCGCACCGCGGCTGCGCCCGCGCCCGACGATCCGCCCTGGGACGAAGACTCCGGCGAACCGCCGCCGTTGCCTGCCGCAGTCGTGTCGCAGGCGCTGAGCCGGCAGGCTTTGGCTCGGGCTGCGCGGATCAGCAGCAATACCCTGGGGCAGATCGAGAAGATACAGAAGGCTGCGGCGCCGGAACTGGTGCGTGCGGTCAAGGATGGGGCTATTTCCATCAACGCTGCGGCGGCGGTGGCGACGTTGCCGCCTGAGCGGCAGGCTGCGGCCGTGGCTGGCGGCAGGAAGGAATTGCAGCAGGCGGCTCGTGAGGTCCGCCAGGCTAAAGCGCCGCCACCGCGTGAGGCTGTGCCGGATATTCCTATTGAGAACATTGCGGATTTGCCGGCGGAGGTGGCGCGGTTACGGGAGTTGCTGACTCGGCTGACGGATGAAAGGGATCAGTTGAAGAAGAAGGTGATGCATTTGACGGTGGCGTTGGCGGAGGCGAGGAATGCGTCGGGGGGAGGGGATGACTAAAGGCCTGGTTGGGAAAGGCTGAACGGCTTGCCAAGCGTGGGCTTTGCGTTGCTCAGCCTAAAGCCAGCTTCCGTCGTCGCTGTGATTAGTCGCGCCAGCCGCTAAGTCGGTTCGGCTTACGGTTGCGCCGCTGTATCGCCCGGAAGGATTGGATTGCTCCTTCCGGGCTAGTTACTTGCACAGCGATCACGAATAACCTATTCGTTAAAAAATGAATGAAGGGCGATCACGAGAAAGTGACGCTGGCACTTGACTACATCGCGGAGCGCGCGAAGTTGAAGGCTGACAGCGACGCTGCAAAACCCTGCCGGGATGCCGCAAACGCCAAACAGTCGCGTCCCACGACCCGCAGTTTTTTCATCGAGTACGGGCGTCTCGCGTAGGACGCTTGCATTCTCCACGGCTGATGGATGAAAAAAGATGCAAAACATGCTTCCGAAACTTCTGCTGCTGAGCTTTCTCTTGATGGGATCCTCTGGAAGTGCAACCGCGCAGCCCTCTCAGAAAACGGATGCCGATGCCAAGAAGGTTGCAGCGGCACTTCTAGCTACAGCGAGCCCGCAGAAGGAGACCAGGCAAGCGTTCGCTCAGCGTGTTGGCCCTACCTTCAAGCGCCTGGTAGCAACCGAGACCATGACGCGAGTTGTATTGGGACCAGCGTGGGGATCAATGTCAGCGTCAAGGCAGGCAGAAGCCGTCGATCTTTATAGCCGGTTCCTGATGAGGACCCTCCAAGGCGCCTTCGAAAACCCGTTGCCCTCGCAGTTTGAGTTGGAGGATGGGGAGAGGTTCCGAAGTAAGCCCGGCTCGGCTACTGTGTATCAGATCACCTGCCTCACGCTGAAAACAGCAGACTGCATTTACTATTCGGCGAAATCGAAGGCCAACGAGTTCACCATGGCGTTTCAACTTCTTTATATTGATGGTAGGTGGCAGGTGGTCGACATGCATGTGAGCGGGATGTCCGTTCAGCAGGTCTATCATTCGAATTTCAGTTCCATTATCAAGTCTGATTCGATCGAAAAGTTGCTGGAAGAGCTTCGCGCGCGAGTCGATAGCTGATCTGGCTGGTATTTCGCCGCTGACCATGGGCGCTCATGGTGAGGGGAGGGAATTTCCTTTGCGGAATTGCAGTCTGGCACCTTTTCCCCGCCGTTTGCGCACCCAGATCACCAATCCAGTCACGCTCAGCGTTGCAACAAAAATCCCCATGAACGAAATCAACACGCGCCCCGGCATGCCCAGCAGCCGGCCGGAGTGCAGCGGCAATTGCGCCTGCATGAACACATCGCCCCAGGTGCCTTGGCCCGGCACTCTTTCGCCGACGATCGTACCGGTGTCGCCGTCCAGATAAAGCACGTTGTTCCCCATGCCGTTCTCATCCCGGTCGTCTTCCGGCGCGTAGAACGTCACGCCATAAATGCCGAAGCGCTGCGCATAGAAAAGAGACCCGGCGGGGGCAGTCCAGCCTCGACGGCTGCCTTCGGCCTCGGCTACGGCGATAGCCTGCTCTCGACGCAGCAGCGGGTCGGTCAGTTCCCGCTCGCGACTGCCCTGGCGTGACTGAAATGGCGAGGGCGTGATGGGCGAGAAAACCGACACGAGCGGCTGCATCACTTGCGTTCCCAGGTTCAGCGACACCGAGGTCACGGCCAGCATCAGCAGCAGACCCCATACCCATACGCCACCCGAGCGATGCACGTCGAAATTGAGTTTGACGCCGCCCTGGCGCAGCCGGAAGCTCAGCGACTTGCGCCAACTGCGCACATTGGGAAATGAGATACAGAGAGCCAGGAAACTGTCGATGATCCAGACCGCCGACACCACCCCCATCAGCCACACCCCGAATTCGATTCCCCAGCCTTTGGGGATGTGCAGGGTGTAGTGCAGCTTGTAGAGAAAGGGCAGCAAGTTCTCGCGCGACAGCGATATCTGGCCCCACTGCCGCTGCCCCTGGACCTGGCCGGTGGCAGGATCCACGGCCAGTTGATTGAAGCCGAGGACGTAGGGCGCTGCGGTAGCGGGATCGATGCGCGCGGCGACACCCAGCATCGCAGTGTGGCCAGGCTCCAGCGTCAGCGGGACAAAGCTGACGCGCAGGCGCGGGTCAGCCGCCTCGACCCGGCGCGCCAACTCCAAGGGAGCTAGTGCGTTAGCTGTCGCACCGGAGGCGGCCACGTACAGTTTGGGGTTAGCCCACTCGTCGAGTTCGTGATTCCATGCGATCAGCGCGCCGGTCAAGCCGGCGACGAACAGGAAACCCGCGATGAACAGGCCGCACCAGCGATGCAGCAACACCATCGCGCCACGCATGCCGCCGCGCATCAGAATTGGTAGCGTGCCGACAGCGTCACACTGCGCGGCTCGCCATAGACATTGCTCGGAAAGCCCACATTGCCGGACAGCGCGTTGTAGTACTTCTTGTCAAAGACATTATTGATGTTGAGCTGTACATCCAGCTTCGGCGTCGCCTGCCAGCCCACTACCAGGTCGGCCAGGGTGTAGGCGTCCTGGCTGATACGGAAGGGAACGCCGCTCGTGGTGCCCTGGTTGTAGATGGAGCCCTGGCGGTAGACCGAGCCGCCGATGCGCCAGCCTTGCAAAGCGCCAGACAGCCGGTACATCGTCGACAGCTTGAACAGGTGTCGCGGCGTGTCGGTGTCGAACAGCTCGCCCACATTGTCGGGGTTCGCATCCTTGCGATAACGCGCGATGGCCACCGTGTAGCCCAGACTCACTTGCCAGTTGGGGGTGATGGCGCCCTGCAATTCGAATTCCACGCCCTGGCTGCGTACTTCGCCAGCGGCTGAAAAGCAGGCGACAGTCGGGTAACCGGCGCATTGGGTCTGATCGGTGCTGCGGAAGGCGCGGTTTTTCTGGTCCATGCGGAACAATGCTGCCGAGGCATTCAGCGCGCCATTGAAGTATTCGCCTTTGATACCGATTTCATAGTTTTGCCCGATCACCGGATCCAGCAGATTGTTGCTGGCGTCCATGTAATTCTGAGGCTTGAAGATGTCCGTGTAGCTGGCGTAGACGGAGTGCTGGTCGTTCAAGTCGTAGACGATGCCGGCGTACTTTGTCAGTTGGTTATTGATGCGGTATCGGTTATGCGCGCTGACGGATGGCGTGTTGGCGGTAAAGCTGGGATACGTGTTGACGGTGTCGTTGTAGTCGAACCAGTCCAACCGTCCGCCCAGTATCAGTTTCAGCCGATCGGCCAGGTTCAGGCGGGTCGTGGCGTATAAGCTTTGCTGGGTGATGTCGGCGTCCATCCAGTCGCGCAGCGGGATGTTGGGATTGGCGACGGCACTCGGATCGAAGTCGTAGAGATCGAGGTTGTCGTAGAGAACCACGCCTTGACGGCTGTTGCCGTCGAAATCGATGTTGCGGTAGCTGGCGCCCAGTACCAGTTCATGCGTGCGGCCAAGCAATTGAAAGGGACCGTTGGCATACAGGTCCACGCTGCTCTGCTTTTCCGTATGGGCGTTGCGCGCGCCTAGTTGGCGGTATTTTGCGGTGGTGAAGTTGTAATTGAGGTAATGGCCCAGCATGTCGACCTCGGCCTGCGCGTAGTAGGCCGAGAGATGCGTACGCCAGCCATTTTCGAATCGGTGGTCGAGCCCCACGAATGCCGAAGTGGTGTTCTTGTTCCAATGTTCCCAGTCATTGGCATATGAGGTGGATCGAGGCAGATCCAGATCGCTACCGTCGCGGGCCACGGGCAAGCCGGTAAAGCCATTGCCATGCAACCTGTTCTCTTGGTGCAACGCGCTGAGCGTGAGCGTGGTGGACGCAGTCAAGTCCTTTTCCAGGATCCCGTAAAACGTCTGGCCGCTGCTGTTTTCGCCACGCTTGTAGCTTCCGTAGTCCTGAGTGGCGATCACGGCGCGGCCGCGTAGACTGCCGTCCTCCGATAGCGGACCAGAGGCGTCCAGCTGGGCTCTATAGTGGTCCCAACTGCCGGCGCTCACGTCGGCGGATACCTGCGGCACATCGGTCGGCCGCTTGCGCACCAGATTGATCGCAGCCGACGGATTCCCTGCACCCTGCACCAGCCCGGTGGCGCCACGCACGATCTCCACGCGGTCATAAATAGCCATGTCGGTGGACAGCAGGTCCTGCGACAGGTTGGAGCTGTCCAGGCTCACGGGCAGACCGTCGAACATGATGTTGTCCACATACATGCCGCGCGCATAAAAGGAGGCGCGCTCCGGGCCGAAGCGCCGGTACGTCAGACCGGGGGCAGCCTGCACCACATCGTTGATCGTCTGCAGGTTCTGATCCTTGATGCGTTCGTTGGTAATGACGGTGACCGACTGCGGTGTCTCGCGCATGGACAGGTTGAGCCGGGTGGCCGTGGCCATGCTGCTGGTGGTGTACGAGTCCGTGCCCTCGGTAGTGCCGTCCGCTACCGATGTTCCGGTTACTGTAACCATGGGCAGCGTGGCGGCGTCGGACGCAGCGGACGAGAGCGTCTCGTCGACTTGCAGCACGTACGCGCCATTGTCCAGTTGCACGGCCCGCAGGCCGCTGCCGGCAAGCAGAAGGCTCAGCGCGCCCGCGGCGGGATGGCGGCCGCTCACGCCGGCCGTGCGCTTGCCCTGGGTTTGCTCGGCGGTAAAGGTCAACATGATGTTGGCCGTGCTGGCCAACTGACGCAAAGCGGGCGCCAGCGGCCCGGCGGCAATCCTGAATTCGACCGCGGCGGTCCCTGCTGCGGGAGGCGCGGCGCCTTGCGCCAGCACGGCGGCCGGAACGCCGGCCGCGAGGGCGGCGGTCAGCGTCAGGGCGGCAAGCGCAGTAGACGATGGGTAAGGGCGCTCCGAATCGTGGGCGCGGTGCAGGTTCGGCATGTTCTTCCTCTGGATTGGACCTCCGAAAATCCCGGTCCTTCCTAGGTAGGTGCCGCGAACATGCCAATCGGGCAGTCAATTCGAAAAATTTTTTTCGGGCCTCAATCGGCCGGTACGATCGTCGCCCAGTAACGGGTGCGCCATTGCACGCGTACCGGCAGCACGCTGGGCAGCGTAGCCAGGATCCTGTCCGTGTCCGCCAATGGAAAGACACCCGAAAGCCGTAGATTCGCGATTTGCGGATCGACGCGCAGTACGCCCCGCCGATAGCGATCCAGTTCGGCAGCGAAGTCGCCCAGCCGCTGCTCGTCAGCCACCAACTGACCCCGCGCCCATGCATCCGTCTGCTCATTGATCGCGCGCGGCGCCCCAACAGCATCGCGGCTGAACTGGGTCTGCTGGCCGGCGTGCAGCACACTCGCGCCGGAGCCGGCGCGGGGAGAGACTTCCACAGCGCTTTCCAGAACCGCCACACTGGTCTGTCCAGCGCGCTGCCGTACAGTGAATCGTGTACCCAGCGAACGGATGCTGCCCTCGGCGGTCACTACCGAAAGTGGCCGCGGATCGGCCATCCCCGGCCCATGGCGAGTCGCAACCATGATCTCGCCCGCCATCAGCAAGATTCGGCGCTGGTCCGCATCAAAGCGCACATTTGCCGCGCTATCCGTGTTCAGCGTCAGCCGGGTGCCGTCGTCCAGCGTGACTTCGCGTTGCTCACCCGTGTTGCTGCGGTAGTCGGCCGTGCGGGCCTGCCAGGTGTCAGTGCGCGAAGCGAGCAACCCGGCGCTGGTGGCCATTCCCCCCCACAGGAGCATTCGGGTGACCCGCCGGCGGGCGGCGGAGGAGGGCTGATCGGTGGTGGCGTACGACGACAGGGCCGCGTAAGCCGGAGCACGCTCCAGTGATTTCATCCGGCCCGTGACAGATTCGACATGTTGCCAAGCGGCCTCATGATCGACATGTGCCTGGCGCCATTGGCGCCATTGGCGTTGCTGTTCATCGCCAGCCTCCCCGGACATCAGCAGCGTGAGCCAGTCCGCCGCAGCGTTCGCAGTGGCCCGGCTGATGACGCGGCCGCCAGGCAGGGTTAGCGTGTCTCTATGAGAGGCCATGAATTCAGGTCGCCAGCGCGAACATGCATTCGCGGTTGGCCCTGGTCAGATACTGCTTGACTGAACTGGTCGAAGTCCCCAACCGTTCGGCGATTTCGGCGTAGCTCAGTTCGACCAGGTGCGCCAACAGAAAGGCTTCTCGAACCTTGGGAGGCAGGCCATCGAGCACGCGGTCGATCTGCTGCAGGCTCTCGACGGCCATCAACTGTGCTTCCGGCGAGGGAGCGACTTCTTCCGGCAGGCAGGCGAGAGCCTCGAGATAAGCGGTTTCAAGCAACTGCCGGCGGTGGCGGTGTGCGAGGAGCCGCCGGGCAACCGTCGCCAGAAACGGACGCGGCTCCCGGATCTCGATAGCCGCGGTCTTGCGGTCCAGCAGGCTTAGAAAAGTGTCCTGCGCCAGGTCGGCTGCCGCGAAAGTGTCGCCGACGCGCTTGCGCAGCCATCCCTGAAGCCACTTGCCGTGTTCGACATACAGTCCCGCCAAATCATCGGTTATAGGTAGATCCTGGGCTGGCATGAGGACGGAATGTGGAAGCAAACGAATCAAATGAGAATTGATCGCATTATACATAGACAGCTAATCAATTCGGCAACCCGGCCATCGGACGGGTGCGGGGGCTCGTTCCAAGCCGGCGGCTTCGCCACCCGGGGCTCGCGCCCGAACGCACGCAAATGGAGCGTCGCAAGGACAACGTTCTCTATTTTTTTGTCGCTATGGGGGGCCTGGCTGCACATTGCCGCTTTCGCGGCAAACGCGACAACGTAGAAGTCCGCGGCGGGCCGAGATCAACTTTCTCGAAAAGGTTGCCCACGCCAGCGGCGGATAGTCCTGAGCTAGGCTATTTCTGCCTTTGCACTGCGCTTTCTGCGCAATTCGACCACCTGCTCCGCGCCAACGGCCCGAGCGCGCAACTGCCCACAGCCCCCATCCACATCCTGCCCGGCGCTATTCCTGACCTTGGTCAGCACGCCACGGCTTTGCAGATTACGGACGATCTCGCGGATGCGCTCGGTATCGGGGCGCTGGTAATCATCCCCTTCGAGACTATTGAAGGGAATGACGTTGAGCACCCCATACTTGCCCTTCAGCAGACGCACGACCGCATCGAGCTCGTCGTCGCCGTCGTTGATGCCCTTGAGCAGCGTCCACTGATACTGGATCGGATAATCGGTGTCGCGAGCGTATTTCTCGCCCAGTTCTATCAGTTCCTCAGGCGCAATTTTCGGTGCGCGTGGCAGAAGGTGCACACGCAGATCGGCCTTGGTTGTGTGCAGCGACAACGCCAGCGCGGGCTTGACGCGTTGCTGCGGCAGGGCCTCGAATACGCGCAAGTCGCCCACGGTGGAGAACACCAGATTCTTGTGGCCGATATTGCCTTCGGTGCCGAGCAGGTCGATGGCTTCGAGCACGTTCTCGAGGTTATGCGCCGGTTCACCCATGCCCATGAAGACGACTTTCTTCACCGCGCGCTGACGCCGCGCCAGCACGACCTGGGCGAGGATTTCCATGCTCGTGACCTGGCGGATCAGGCCGCTCTTGCCGGTCATACAGAAGCGGCAGCCGACCGCGCAGCCGACCTGGGTGGAGACGCAGAGCCCGTCGCGCGGCAGCAGTACGCTTTCCACCATTTGCCCGTCGGCGAGTTCGACCAGCAAGCGCGAGCCGTCGTTACCGGCGTGTTCGGAGCGGACGCGGGCAAGGGCGTCCAGTTCCGCCGTCAAGGCGGGCACGGCGTCGCGTAGCGCAAGAGGCAGGAAGTGTTCGGCGCTCCGACGTCGCGTGCCGGTGTCGAGCGCTTGCCCTTGCAGCCAGACGCGCAGGAGCCGGCCACGGTGGACGGGCAGGGCGCCGAGAGCGGCGAGGCGGTTGTCGAAGTCGGAGTAGCGCATGGGGGGCGGATTTTACCTTGCGCCCGGAAAATGGAGAAAGGGCGCTTACCTTGAGCTTGGACAGTTATGGCTGTGTCTCACCCTAGGTGATAAAAGAGCTGAACATCCATGGCCTGAGTACACGCATTACGCTTTCTGTGTCTCGCAAGAAGATTTCTCCGCCTTTGTAGCTAAGTTAATTCAAGCAGGCGTCATTGAATGGCAGAGCAACACCAGCGAAGGAAATTCCTTTTACTTTCTTGACCCTGAGGGCCACAAGCTTGAGGTTCACGTGGGCAGTTTGATTACTCGCTTGAGCGCCGGGCAAGCCTATACACATTTGTTACCTTTCAAGTCCATTGAGCAAACTTGCATCTTCAATGAACTCATACAGCCAGGGTTCTTTAGACGCCGAGGCTGCCCTGCGTCATTCCGATGCTCGCCCCGGCGGGGCTGCGCTTCGGATGACTCCGGGGTCCTCGGCTGGCAGTCGCCTAATGCATTGGCTTTGGATGCCGTTCATGGGCAGATGCCGTGAGCCGGTGTCCGGGCGGAGGGATCCGAAGCGCAGCCCCACCGGGGCGAGCATCGGAATCCCGCAGTCCGGGCGCCGGCGGCTCAAGAACCCTACCTTGAATAAAGGTGTCAGACTACAAATACGCTAGCCAGATGCTGCAAAATTGTAGTCTGACACCTTTTTTTCAGCGACAAGATTGCAAGACCAGAGATGTGCATTAGCTCGGTTAAGCTGATTTGGCGTGTCACGAGGGAGATGTGTTGTGCTGTACGCAAGACATCATCGACATACAACTTGAGAAGAAAGGATCATGACCCAGCCGCATTCAACACGCCCACCCGCTTACGCACTGAAGATGCTGTATGCATCTGCGATAAAGCTTCTCTTTACGTTGGGCCTTGCAACTCTATGGACTGGCTCCCAAGCTGCAAGTTTTGATTGCAACAAGGCCGTGAGCGCTACGGAAAGGTTGATCTGTAGCGATGCCGAGACATCCGCGCTGGATGGAAAATTGCATGGGGCCTATGAAACAGCACTAGCCGCAACCGATGCCTATGGCAAGAAAGAGTTGGCGAAAGAACAGCGCAACTGGATTAAATACGCTCGTGATATTTGTCAAGACAGCGCCTGCCTGCAGCAAACATACATAACTCGCATCGCCATGCTGGCTCGTAATGAGGAACATATTGCCAATGGCGAGGTGTACTCGGACTGCAAGCTGCCGGGCAACCAAACCGTTAGTGGCGAGTGCGTTAATGTAGTGTCGATTCGTGATCCCAACTCCCGTGTTGAATCGTTCAACCAATCGTTGTCGTATCAGAAGCAAAACGGCCGAATCATCGGTTGTAGCCGGCTGATTGACCTACCGGTTGGCGTCGCCGGGAGTAATCACAGTTTTGGCGGCTCCTGCGTATTGCAGGAAGGTACGCAGCGCAAGAACGTGAGGATCTGCAACGACGATATGTTCGGGCATTTCCAAGTAGAGCCGTCCACGCCACAGGATGCGTCAGACAAGCGCCTGGTCGACTTTACTTACGCGCAATGCTATGGCGGTTGATGGTAAGCGCCCGGGCCTATCCGTGATGTAGTGTGCGAGGCATATCATGAGGACTAAAGATCATGGATATGCCGATGAAGAAGAGGCGCACAGCAGCGGATCCGGCGGCTCTCGGCCAGAAGCCGACAGTCATCAGGGTCTACCTGGGGCCCCGAGCAGTACAGTGCCGCAACGCGAGATGAGCGCCGGGCAAGCCTATACACATTTGTTACCTTTCAAGTCCATTGAGCAAACTTGCATCTTCAATGAACTCCTACAGCCAGGGTTCTTTAGCCGCCGAGGCTGCCCTGCGTCATTCCGATGCTCGCCCCGGCGGGGCTGCGCTTCGGATGACTCCGGGGTCCTCGGCTGGCAGTCGCCTGATGCATTGGCTTTGGATACCGTTCATGGGCAGATGCCGTGAGCCGGTGTCCGGGCGGAGGGATCCGAAGCGCAGCCCCGCCGGGGCGAGCATCGGAATCCCGCAGGCCGGGCGCCGGCGACTCAAGAACCCTGCCTCACAAAACTGAAGCGTTAGGGCTTCGAGAAAAGGTGTCAGCCTACAGTTCGCTACCTAAGAGCTGATCAAGAAAGACCACGGGAACGCAAGAGGTCGCGGGGGCGACCATCCGATAATCGGAGTGGAATCCGATCACCCCCGTCGCAAGTGTTCAGGCGCTCAGAAAGCGCAAGACTTCTGCCCAATCGTTGGTCGACAGGGCGACGTCCTCGTAGTCGCCAGCTTCCTCGTCGTAGCGAGAAACGCAGAAGCGCTGGCTTCTGCCGGATTCGCGGTCGGCGTAGTTGGCGTAGTCGACATACACTTTCAGGCTGCGCTCTTCGTTCTCGAATGAGGGAGCGGCATCGATGTAGCTCGACGTATCGAAATACCCTTCGGGCAGGGGCGGCAGGGTGGCTATGTCGAAGTCGGGAAATTCGCGGCGTAGTCGTTCAAGGTTCATAAGGAAAGCAAGTGGAGGCTGGAGACCTGACATTTTACGTTGCTCAGTGTCAGTCGCCACGATGGCTCCCGAAATCGAGTTTGGAAATGACGTTTACGACCGTCTGGACAGAAGCCGTTCCACGAAAGTCTCGAACATGACAGGCAGAACTCTCAATCAATCAGAGCTCGACTTCTTCCATAGCGAAGGGTACTTGCGATTGAGCGGCGCACATTCCAAGCGCTGTCTTACGCCGCTTCGGGAGCGCATTCTGCGAGAGCTATCGCGGCTCAAGGTCTGGGCCGGCGGAAAAAGTCTGGGCAGTTCGCTGAACAATTTGGCGCCGTTTCAGCAGATCGCAAAGCTATCCTCGATGGTGAAGATTGCGGATCTGGATGAAACGCTGAACACGGCGGAAATTCGCAACGCAATCGCTGGCCTGACCGGCAGAGCCCCGCAACCCGGCCAAGGCACGCAGCCCTTGCTGTCTTTGCCTCATCAGGGGCCATGGTCTCTGCGCAGCCTGAACTGGCACGTTGACCTGGCTGCGAAATCCGGCGCCGAGGTCCCCGGCATCCAGGTGTTCTATCTGATCGACGACGTTATTGAGCACGGGGGCGCGACTTTGGCGCTGGCCCGTTCTCATCGCGTGGCGGGTGTAGCGGCTGGGAGGCTTCGTGGATCGTTGAAAACGCCGGGTGATCTCGAAGCTGTTCTCAGCGCATCCGACACCAAGATCATCGAGATGTCGGGACGGGCTGGCGATGTGTTTTTGATGGACATGCGCGTGCTGCACACCCCATCCGTCAATTCGTCCAGCCGTATCAGGATGATGGCCACGACTCGTTTCAGTCTGCGCGCAAGCGGATAGGAGCGGGGTCTGCCGGGGCTTGCGGACTCCACCGCTAGTCTTTCGCGCCAGCCAGACCTGCGATCAACCGCAGCGAATCGCAGTCATGACGTCCTTGTCATCCACGATCAAATTCAAGCGCGTGGCGTTGTACTCCATCGTGACCAGTTGGCCCGGGCGCAGCATGCGTGCGGTGGCGCTTCCGCTGCGGGTACGCAGGTCTTCCATGACGGAAGCAGTCGCTTTCTGGCCGATCTGGGATTGCAAGGCTGCGGCGTCGCAGGTCTTGCCGCCGCCCATGGACGACCCGCCGTATGAAGACCCGCCATAGCTGGTCCCCGCATCAGCGGAAGACGAGGTGCCGGAGGAGCTGGAGGCCGCCGGCGAGCTGGATGAGCGCGGGGCGCCGGTGTTGGCGCACGCGGTCAGGCTGGCGACCAGCAGGAAAGGGATCAGCTTTCGGATCATGTAACGCTCCTTACAACAACACGTCTGAAAAAAGCCATGATAGACCAGCGCGGGCGCGCTGTGACCTGGGCCGGGCAGGGCCGCTAGCGGCATTCGTGAGCGCGGCTTCGATGATGCAAATTTTGCATTGACACTAAAGTTTCATGAGAATATATTTCTGAAACCATAGTTTCATAGGCGGGATCATCATGACTTCGGTGTTGCAGGAGCGCATCCTCGCGCTGCAGGACAGCTTCACGGACAGCGAGCAGCGGTTGGCTAGCGTGACCCTGGAGTGCCTGGGCAATATCGCGGCCTATTCGGGCGCCGAGCTGGCGCAGAAGGCGGGCGTGTCCAAGGCGACCGCGGGGCGGTTTTTCCGGCGTCTGGGGTACGAGAACTTCAACGAAGTGCGGGCGCAGGCGCGCGATGAGGCCGACCGTGGGTCGCCGCTGTACGAGATGGCGGGCGTGCGTCCGCCGGACGCGACGGGGGATGCGCTGGCGGAGCATCTGGCCACCGATTTGCAGAACCTGGCGCAGACCTTCGAGCGCCTGGACAGCCGCGACGTGGAGCGAGCCATCGAACTGTTTGCCGGCGCTCGCCGTATCTGCATTGCGGGCTTTCGCAATGGACGGGTGCTGGCGCAGTACGCCTGGGCCTTGCTGACGCAGCTGCGCGACGGCGTTGCGCTGGTGCCGGGCGCGGGTTTGAACCTGGCCGAGGATCTGGCTGACCTGGGGCCTGACGACGTGTTGCTGGTGATGGATTTCCGGCGTCGCGTCACGCTGCTCAAGCCGATTGTCGAACATGCGAACAGGGTGGGCGCGAAGGTCGTGGTGCTGACCGATCCCACCGCCACCGAATTGCCCGCGCGCTCGGACCTGGTGTTGCGATGCGTGAACAGCGGCGCAGCCGTGTTCGATTCCTACGTCGCGGCCACCAGCGTCATCAATCATTTGTGCTCGGCCCTGGCCCGCAAGCTTGGGGCGGCCGCGCGCGAACGTCTGCAGAACAT
Organism: Achromobacter sp. ACM04; assembly: GCF_014851465.1. Taxonomy (NCBI): domain Bacteria; kingdom Pseudomonadati; phylum Pseudomonadota; class Betaproteobacteria; order Burkholderiales; family Alcaligenaceae; genus Achromobacter; species Achromobacter sp. ACM04. Next base: position 1,422,887 of record NZ_JACUZS010000001.1, on the reverse strand, counting down.
AGAACGCCTGCACGAACACTACGGCGACTTGCATCGCTGATTTCCAAGAGGAGACTGACTTGAACCATCCCATTCCGAACGTTCGGCTGCAGTACGCGCCCAATCCGGCCTTCGAGCCCGCCGCGCCTTACGGCCAACGGCAGCTGGACGTGCTGGGCGGCCAGGCCTATGCGCAGGCCGAGGCGCAGATCCGGCGCTGGCCCGGCTATCAGCCTACGCCGTTGCGCGATCTGTCGGGTCTGGCCCATGCCGTAGGCGTGGCGGGCATCCGGTACAAGGACGAGGGCGGCCGCTTTGGGCTGGGCAGCTTCAAGGCCCTGGGCGGCGCCTATGCCGTCAGCCGCCAATTGCTGCGGGAATTGGCGGTCAAGCTGGGGCGCGACGATCTGTCGGTGGACGACTTGCTGTCCGGCCGCTACCGGGAGCTGACGCAGGCCATGACGGTGACCTGCGCGACGGACGGTAACCACGGCCGGTCGGTGGCCTGGGGCGCGCAACGCTTCGGTTGCCAGTGCGTGATCTACATCCACGCGACGGTCAGCGAAGGGCGCAAGCGGGCGATCGAGCAATACGGCGCGCAGGTCGTGCGCACGCCGGGGAACTACGACGACTCGGTGCGCCAGGCGGCGCAAGACGCGGCGCGGCTTGGGCGCTATGTGGTCTCGGATACTTCTTATCCCGGCTATATGGAGGTGCCCAAGGACGTGATGCAGGGATACGCCGTGATGGCCGACGAGGCACTGCGCCAGCTGCGCGAGGCGGGCGATGGCGAGTTGCCGACGCACGTGTTCCTGCAAGGCGGCGTGGGCGGGCTGGCGGCCGCGGTGTGCGCGCATTTCTGGGAGCAGCTGGGCGAGCGCCGTCCGCGTTTCATCGTGGTGGAGCCGGACAAGGCGGCCTGCCTGTACGAGAGCGCCCGCGCCGGCAAGCCGGTGGCGGTGCACGGCGATCTGGATACCGTGATGGCCGGGCTGGCCTGCGGTGAAGTATCGCTGCTGGCGTGGGAGGTGCTGCATCCCGGCGCGCAGGCTTTCCTGACGGTTGACGACGAGGCGGCGCTGGAGACGGTGCGTCTGTTGGCGAGCGGCAAGTATGGCGATGCGCCCATCGTTGCCGGCGAGTCGGCCGTGGCGGGACTGACCGGCTGCCTGGCGGCGCTGGCCGATCCGGCGGTACGCGATGCGCTGGGCCTGGACGCTGGCAGCCGTGTGCTGGTGTTCGGCAGCGAAGGGGCGACCGACCCGGAACTGTATCAACGCATCGTCGGCAAGAGCGCTGCCGAGGTCGAAGCCGAGGCCATGGCATGACTGGCGCCGCGCTTGAGGCAGGCCGGCAGGCCGTGCGGGTCGACGGCGCCCGGTTGTTGCGCCGCATTGCGGACCTGGCGCAGGTCGGCGCCATCGAGGGCGGCGGCGTTTGCCGCCTGGCGCTGACGGACGCCGACCGGCAGGGACGCGATCTGGTGGTGCGGTGGATGCGCGAACTGGGCCTGGCCGTGACGGTGGACGGCATCGGCAATGTGGTGGGCCTGCGGGCCGGGCGCAAGGCCGGTCCGCCCGTGATGACGGGGTCGCACATCGACACGGTGCGCACCGGCGGCCGCTATGACGGCAACCTGGGGGTGCTGGCCGGGCTGGAAGTGGTCGCGGCCTTGAACGACGCAGGCGTGGTCACTGAAAGACCGATAGCGGTGGCGTTCTTCACCAACGAGGAAGGCGCGCGCTTTGCGCCCGACATGATGGGCAGCCTGGTGTTCCAGGGTGACCTGGCGCTGGAGGACGCGCTGGCCACGGTCGGCATAGACGGCACCACGGTGGGCGAGAACCTGGCCCGCATCGGCTATGCCGGGACGGCCCCGGTAGGCAATAACCAGGTGCACGCCTTTGTCGAACTGCACGTGGAACAGGGACCGGTGCTGGAGCACGAGGGCTACACCATCGGCGCGGTGACGGGCGTGCAGGGCATCCACTGGATCGAGTTCACCGTGCGCGGCGTGTCCAACCATGCCGGCACCACGCCGATGGAGTTGCGCCATGACGCCGGCATCGTGGCGGCGCGCATTGCGTGCTTTGCGCGGGATCTGACCGTCGAGTTGGGGGCGGGCCAGTTGGCGACCGTGGGGCAGGTGAATCTGTTTCCCAACCTGATCAACGTCATTCCCAACCGCGCGACCTTCACGCTGGACCTGCGCAACACCGACGGTGCGGCCTTGCAGGAGGCGATTGCGCGCTGCATGACGTACGCGGCGCAGGCTGCGGCGGCTGAGGGGGTGGAACTGAGCCATCGGGTGCTGGCCGATTTCGCGCCGGTGGCGTTCGACGAGGCCATCGTCGGCCGGGTCGAGGACATCGCGCGCAGCGGCGGGCACCGCGTGCGGCGGCTGCCCAGCGGCGCCGGACACGATGCCCAGATGCTGGCGCGCATGTGCCCCACGGGCATGGTGTTCGTGCCCAGCGTGGGCGGGCTGTCGCACAACGTCGCTGAATTCACGCAGGACCAGGATATCGAGGCGGGCGCCGGCGTGTTGCTGGAACTGATGCTCGAACTCGCAGAACAATGAAACCGTAGGAGACTGAACATGTCACGCATCATCAATGTCGCGGCCGCGCAGCTGGGGCCGATCCAGCGCAGCGACTCGCGTCGCGACGTCGTCGAGCGCCTGCTCGCGCATCTGCGCCAGGCCCATGCCATGGGTTGCCAACTGGTGGTTTTTCCGGAGCTGGCGCTGACGACTTTCTTCCCGCGCTGGTACATGGAAGATCCGGCCGAGATCGACGCGTTCTATGAAAGCGAGATGCCGGGTCCGCAGACCCGGGTACTGTTCGAGACCGCGCGCAAGCTGGGCATAGGCTTTTACCTGGGCTATGCGGAGCTGGCGGTGGAGCAGGGCGTCAAGCGCCGCTTCAACACGTCTATCCTGGTGAACCAGAACGGCGACATCATCGGCAAGTACCGCAAGGTGCATTTGCCCGGACATGCCGAACACGAGCCGTGGCGCGCTTTCCAGCACCTGGAGAAGCACTATTTCGAGCCGGGCGCATCGTTCGACGTCTGGCGCGGCTTTGGCGGCGTGATGGGCATGGCCTTGTGCAACGACCGCCGCTGGTCCGAGACCTATCGGGTCATGGGCTTGCAAGGCGCGGAAATGATCCTGCTCGGCTACAACACGCCGGTGCACAACCCGCCGGCGCCCGAGCATGACGACCTGTCCATGTTCCACAACCATCTGGTGATGCAGGCGGGCGCCTATCAGAACGGCACCTGGGTGGTGGGCGTGGCCAAGGCCGGCAAGGAAGAGGGCTGCGAGATGATCGGCGGCAGCTGCATCATCGCGCCGTCGGGCGAGATCGTTGCCGCCTGCTCGACCAAGGGCGATGAGCTGGCGATCGCGCGCTGCGACCTGGACCTGTGCCTGTCCTACAAGAGCACGACTTTCAATTTCGACCGCCACCGGCGTCCCGAGGCTTACGGCCTGATCACGGAACGCAGAGGCGCGGTGGAACCTGCGCCGGAGGTGGCGGTAACCGCCTGACCTGCGGCGCGGCCAGCGCGGACTGTCGATAGACCGTCCGCATAACCGGCCCGGACGTTCCCTTCCCATAAAAAACAGCATGCGGGCGCCCCGAGCGCCTGCAGGGGAGCGTTCGGCCTAAAAAAATACAGACCCCAAGGTGAAAATATGGACCAGTCAGTCGAGAGCATTGCGGCGCCTCCGGTTGCCGCAGACAAGGATCCCCTGGCGGCGCGGGATGATGCGCTGTATCGGAAGGTGGCGTGGCGGCTGCTGCCGTTCTTGATGGTGTGCTACATCGCGGCGTTCCTGGACCGGGTGAACGTCGGCTTTGCCAAGTTGCAGATGCTGGATGACCTGAAGTTCAGCGAAACGGTGTACGGCCTGGGCGCGGGCATTTTCTTCATCGGCTATTTCCTGTTCGAGGTGCCGAGCAATGTGCTGATGCACCGCATCGGCGCGAAGAAGACGCTGGCGCGCATCATGATCCTGTGGGGCATCATCTCGGCCGCCATGGCCCTGACGCAGACGCCGACGCAGTTCTACATCCTGCGCTTCCTGCTGGGGGCGGCCGAGGCCGGGTTCTATCCCGGGATCATCCTGTACCTGACCTATTGGTTTCCGTCGAACCGGCGCGGCCAGATCGTGGCGGTGTTCATGACGGCGGTGCCGTTCGCCGGCATCCTGGGCGGGCCGCTGTCGGGCTGGGTGATGGAGGCTTTCCATGACACGCACGGCATGGCTGGCTGGCAGTGGATGTTCATCATCGAGGCCATCCCTTCGGTGCTGCTGGGCCTGGCGGTGTTCTGGTACCTGGATGACCGCATCGACGACGCGCGCTGGCTGTCGCCTTCGGAGAAGTCGCGGCTGGGCCAGAACCTGCAGAGCGAGAAGACCGCCAAGACCGAACACGTATCGATGCTGACCTTGCTCAAGGACCGGCGCGTCGTGCATATGGCGCTGATCTGCTATTGCACGGTATCCAGCCTGTCGGGCCTGGCGTTCTGGATTCCGTCGGTGATCCGTTCGACCGGCGTGGTGTCGCTGCTGGACATCGGCCTGCTGACGGCGGTGCCGAACGTCTGCGCGGTGATCTCGATGGTGCTGGTGTGCCGCCATTCGGATGCAGTGCGCGAGCGCCGCTGGCACATGATCGTGCCGTTTCTGGTGGGCGGGACGGGCTTGGCGCTGAGCACGCTGTTCAGCCATAACCCGATGCTGGCCGTGGCCATGCTGTCGGTGGCGGCCGCCGGCTGCATGGTGTGCTCGCCCTTGTTTTGGAGCCTGCCGACGGCGTTCCTGGAAGGCAAGAGCGCCGCGGCGGGCATAGCCGGGATCAATTCCTTCGCCGGCTTGGCGGCCTTTGTCAGCCCCTATGCGATCGGCTGGATCAAGGATCTGACCGGTTCGACGGATTGGGGCATGTACTTCCTGGCCAGCTTCACGTTGATCGGGGCGGTGCTGGTGTACCGCGTGCCGAAGAGCCTGGTCAACCGCTAGGCGGCTTCTCTACATCGGCGGGCGCGCCGCGCCCGCCACTTTCAGACAGGAATGATGATGACTCTGGACGTAGTTGCGTTGACCCAGGCGATGGTGCGCATTCCCAGCCTTTCCGGCAAGGAAGGCGAGATGGCGGCGCTGATGGCCGCGACGATGCGCGAGGCGGGGTTCAGTTCGGTGACGACCGATGGCAATGGCTCGGTGCTGGGGCTGATCGGCCCCGAGGATGCGGACGTGGCCTTGTTGTTCGACGGGCACATGGACGTGGTGCCGGTGGCGGGCGACTGGCGCTTCGATCCGTTCGGCGCCGAAATCCGGGATGGGCGGCTGTATGGGCGCGGCAGCACCGACATGAAGGGCGGCATTGCCGCGGCGATTTGCGGCGTGGCGGAGGCGGCGCGGGATGGCTTGAAGCACCGCGTGGCGGTGTCGGCCAGCGTGCTGGAGGAAGTCATTGAAGGGCATGCGCTGGCTTCGGTGCTGGACCTCTGCACGCCGCAGGCGGTGGTCATCTGCGAGCCGTCAAAGTTGCAGATCAAGGCAGGCCAGAAAGGGCGCGTGGAACTGCTGCTGACCTTCCACGGCAAGCCGGCGCACGCGGCGACGCCGCACATCGGCGTCAATCCCCTGCATGCGGCGGCCCGGGCGCTGGCCGCGCTGGAGAGCCTGCCGCTGCCGCACGACGAGGTGCTGGGCCAGGCGCTGCTGGTGCCGACGGACATCGTGTCGCATCCCTATCCGTCGATCTCCATGATTCCGATCTCGACGACGATACGCTTTGACCGGCGCACCGTCTCGGGCGAACGCCTGGAGGACGTGCTGGCGCAGATCCGCGGGCATCTGGCGGCCCACGGCCTGTCCGACTTCACCCTGCAGGTCAGCGAGGATCAAGTAGCGACCTATACCGGCCAGCACGCCACGCCGCCGCGGTGGTTGCCAGGTTGGCGCTGCGATGCGCAAGCCGGCTTGTTGCAGGCTGCGCGCGCGGCGGTCAGCGCCAGCGGCCGGGATCCGGTAGTGGGCAGTTGGGCGTTCTGCACCAACGGCTCGGAATCGGCCGGACGTCGCGGCATTCCGACGATAGGGCTGGGGCCGGGCAACGAAGAGGACGCCCACACGATCGACGAATCCATCGCGCTGGAGCAGCTGGAAGGCGCGCGCGACATCTACCGGAATCTGGTGCGCGCGGTCTGCGGTTAAGGCGTTTGCATGCCGGGCAGGCGGGCCAGCCGGTCATTCAGGAACTCGATCAGCAGCCGCGCCCGCAGCGACTGATAGCGGCGCGACGGGTAGATGAGGAAGGCCTCTTGCGGCGTGGCGCTCCATTTGGGCAGCACGCGCAACAGTTCGCCGCTGGCGACCAGATCCTGCACCAGCCACGCGGGGCATAGGCCGATGCCGGCGCCCATGGCCAGGCTTTCGCGGATGGCCAGGGCGTTGTTGACGCGGAAGCGCCCCTGGGTCTGGACGGTGGCTAGGGTGGCGCCCTGGTGCAGTTCCAGGGTGTCGCCGGCAGCCAGCCAGGCAAAGCGCACGTATTCGTGCGCGGCCAGATCGCGGGGCGCGCGGGGCTTGCCGCGCTGCGCCAGGTAGGAGGGGGCGGCCACCAGGTAGCGCGGCGATAGGGCTGCCTTGCGGGCGATGGCGTTGGGCGGCAGATTGCCGCCCAGCCGCAGCGCCACGTCCACGCCTTCTTCCACCAGGTCCACGAACCGGTCGTTCAGGATCAGTTCGACCTGGATGTCGGGGTATTCGTCCAGGAATTCGCGGACCAGCGCGTTCAGGCGGAACTGGCCCAGCGCCACGGGCGCGTTGATGCGCAGGAAGCCGGCGGGCTTTTCGGTCTGGCCGCGGGCGTCGGCGACGGCTTCGGAGTATTCCTCCAGCACCCGCGTGGCGCGTTCGTAGAAGCGCTTGCCTTGTTCGGTGGGCACGACGCGGGTGGTGCTGCGTTCCAGCAGCCGCACGTTCAGGTCCTTTTCCAGCGCGGCGACGATCTTGCTCAGGGCGGGCTGGCTTAGGGCCTGTTCGCGGGCGACGGCGGACAAGGTGCCCAGCTCCACGGCGCGGACAAAGGCCCGCATTGCGCGCAGGGTGTCCAAGGTCATTCCTTTTTGGAAGAAGAGGTATGCAGTTTAGGGTTCTACCGGTGGAATTGGGAAGAACCTATCGTGACGTCACTTTCTCTTTTTCTGGAGTCGTCATGAATCGCTTCAATGCTTTTTCCCTGGTTTCGGCCGCTACCCTGTCCGCGGGCCTTGCGGTCCTGGGGCCGTCCGTGGCCGCCGCCGCGCAGCCGCCTGTTCAGTCGGATGTCGCGCGTTCCAGCTGGGTCAGCTCCTGGTTCGCCAGTCCGCAACCGCTGTGGGAGGATTCCTTCGTGCTGCTCACGGAAATGCCGGCCGAATTGCGCGGCCAGACTCTGCGCCAGACCCTGATGCTCAGCGTGGGCGGACCGCGCTTGCGGGTGGTGTTGTCCAACCGCTATGGGACTCAGCCCCTGGAGATTGGGGCGGCCAGCGTGGCGCTGGCCTCGGGCCAGTCCAGGATCCGTCCGGCGTCCAGTCGCGGGCTGGCCTTTGGCGGTCGGCCAAGCGTGACGGTGGCGCCGGGGGCGCAGGTGGTCAGCGATCCGGTGGACCTGCCGGTATCCGCGCTGGCCGAACTGGCCGTCAGCCTTTACTTCCCGCAGGCAACGCCGGTGACGACCTTCCATTGGGGCGCGCAGCAGACCGGCGCCCTGGTCCGGGGCAATGCCACGGCGGCGGCGGAGCTGCCTGAGGCGCAGGCGCTGCAAGGCCGGGCGTTCCTGGCGGGGATCTGGGTGGAAAGCCCGAAGCGCGTGCCGGTGGTGGTGGCCTTTGGGGATTCCCTGACCGATGGCAATGGCTCGACGCCGGGCGCCAACCGCCGCTGGCCGGACTTCCTGGCGCGCCGCCTGGCGCCGCAAGGCATGGGCGTGGCGAACGCGGGCATTTCGGGCGCGCGGGTCTGGGGCGACAAGATGGGGGTGAACGCGATGGCCCGGTTTGACGCCGACGTGCTGTCGCAGCCGGGCGTGCGCACGGTGGTGATGATGCTGGGCATCAATGACATCGGCTGGCCGGACAGCGGCTTCGCGCCGGACGACGCGCCCATGACGGCGGCCAGATTGACCGAGGGCTACCGGCAATTGGCAGAGGCGGCGCGCCTGCGCGGCGTGCGCATCGTCGGCGGCACCATTGCGCCGTATGAAGGCTCTTTGCACGGCACGCCGCTGTCGGGCCACTACAACCCGGCCAAGGACGCGGTGCGGCGGGAGGTGAACCGCTGGATCCGCGAAAGCGGCGTGTTCGACGCGGTGGTGGATTTTGACGCGGTGCTGCGCGATCCGGCGCATCCCGCGCGGCTGCTGCCCGCGTATGACTCGGGCGATAACCTGCATCCCAACGATGCCGGCTACCAGGCCATGGCGCAGGCATTGGACATGGCCACGCTGTTCGGCGATTGAACGGCGGCCGCAGCGGTCAGTGGAAATTCCGGCTCTGGGTGTTCAACCCGCCCAGCAGGTCGGACAGATCCACCAGCCGCTGCGCGATCAGGTGGCGCACGCCGTCCACGCTTTGCCAGGATCCGTAGACGCCCAGCAACGAGGACCCCAGCAATTCGCGGCGTTGGCGTTCTATGAGTTCCGGGCGCACGACCACGTTGACGGGGCCGGTCTCGTCTTCCAGCGTGACGAAGATCACGCCCTTGGAGGTTTGGGGACGTTGGCGCACGGTGACGATGCCGCAGGCGCGGGCCACGCGCTTGTCGGGGTAGCTGTTCAGCACCGAGGCGGGCTGGAAGTTGCGCGCCGCGAGCTGGGGGCGCAGCAAGGCCACCGGGTGGCTGCGCAGCGTCAGGCCCACGCTGCGGTAGTCGGCCGCCACGGCCTGGCCCTCGGACGGGGCGGCCAGCTGTGGCGCCTGGGTTTCCTGGATGGCGGCGTCGCGCAGCAGGTCGCGGCTCTGCACGCTGGCGGCGGCTTCCCAGCTGGCCTGGCGGCGATGGCCGGCCAGCGTGCGCAGGGCGTCGCCGGCGGCCAGCGAGTTCAGGTCATGGCGGCCGAGCGCGGCGCGGCGGGCCAGGTCGCCGGTGTCGGTAAAAGGGGCGGCAGCGCGCGCGTCTTCGATGCGCCGGGCGGCGTCTTCGCGCATGCCCTGGATCAGGCTCAGTCCCAGCCTGACGGCGGGACGGGTGCCGTCGGCGGCGGGCGCGTGCGGATGGGGGGGCCGGCGGGCGCCAGGATGACCGTCGGGCAGGGTCTCCAGGGCCGAGTCCCAGCCGCTGACCGTGACGTCCGCCGGCAGCACGCAGACGCCGTGGCGGCGGGCGTCCTGCACCAGTTGCGCGGGGGCGTAGAAGCCCATGGGCTGGGAGTTGAGCAGGGCGGCCAGGAAGGCTTCGGGCTCGTGCCGCTTGAGCCAAGAACTGGCATAGGCCAGCAGGGCGAAGCTGGCGGCGTGGCTTTCGGGGAAGCCGTATTCGCCGAAGCCTTCGATCTGCCGGAACAGCGCCTCGGCGAAATCCAGTTTGTAGCCATGGGCCAGCAGGCCGCCGACCAGTTTGCTGCGGTACTTGTCCACGCCGCCCTTGCGCTTCCAGGCCGCCATGGAGCGGCGCAACTGGTCGGATTCGCCCGGCGTGAAGCCAGCGGCCACCACGGCGATCTGCATGACCTGTTCCTGGAAGATGGGCACGCCCATGGTGCGGCTGAGCACGCCGCGCACTTTTTCGCTGGGATAGGTTTCGGGTTCCTTGCCCTGGCGGCGGCGCAGGTAGGGATGGACCATGCCGCCCTGGATCGGGCCTGGGCGCACGATGGCCACCTGCACCACCAGGTCGTAGTATTCGCGCGGACGCAGCCGCGGCAACATGGTCATCTGGGCGCGGGATTCGATCTGGAACACGCCTATGGTGTCGGCGTCGCAGATCATGTCGTAGGTGGGCGTGTCGCTGGCGGGTATGTCCTGCAGCCGCAAGGGTTGGCCGCGGCGCTGGCCGGCCAGCTCCAGCGTGCGGCGCAGGGCCGACAGCATGCCCAGCGCCAGCACGTCCACTTTCAGCAGGCCCAGCGCATCCAGGTCGTCCTTGTCCCATTGCACGACGCTGCGGTCTGCCATGGCGGCGTTTTCGATGGGCACCAGACGCGACAGCTTGCCGCGTGAAATCACGAAGCCGCCGGGGTGCTGCGACAGGTGACGCGGAAAGCCCATCAGGGTCTGCGCCAGCGCCGCCCACTGGCGCGCCACCTGCGATTCCGGGTCCAGGCCGCAGGCGCCCAGGGTGCGCAGCATTTCCTTCTTGCCGTCCCACCATTGGTGGGCGCGCGCCACGGCGTCGATGACGCCTGCGTCCACGCCCAGCGCGCAACCGGTATCGCGCAGCACGCTGCGCGGCCGGTAGGAAATGACCACGGCGGTGAGCGCGGCGCGTTCGCGGCCGTACTTGCGGTAGATGTACTGGATGACTTCTTCGCGGCGCTGGTGCTCGAAGTCCACGTCGATGTCGGGCGGCTCGTTGCGCTCCTTGCTGATGAAGCGTTCGAACAGGTTGTTGCCGCGCACCGGATCCACTTCGGTGATGCCCAGGCAGTAGCAGACCGCGGAGTTGGCGGCGGACCCGCGGCCCTGGCACAGGATGCCCTCGCCGCGGGCGTACTGGACGATGTCGTAGACGGTGAGGAAATAGGCTTCGTAGTGCAGGTCCGTGATCAGGGCCAGCTCTTTTTCGATCTGCGCGGTGACGCTGTCCGGCGTGCCTGAAGGAAAGCGGCGGGCGGCCCCGGCCAAGGTTTCCTGGCGCAGATAGGTGGCCGGCGTGTGGCCGCGCGGAATGATTTCGTCCGGGTATTCGTAGCGCAGCTCGTCCAATGAGAAGGCGCAGCGGCGGGCCACGGCCAGCGTCTGGGCCAGCGCTTGCGGCGGGTACAGGTTGGCCAGGCGCATGCGCGTACGCAGGTGCTGTTCGGCGTTGCCGGACAGTTCATAGCCGCATTGCGATACCGGTTGGCGAGTGCGGATGCCGGTCAGCGTGTCGTGCAGCGGCTTGCGCGAACGCAGATGCATCTGCACCTGGCCCAGCGCCACGATGGGCAGGTCCGCGGCCTGCGCGGCGTGCTCGACCGCGGCGCGGTGCAGGTCGTCGCGCGAGCGGTGCAGCAAGGTCAGCCCCACCCAGGCGCGGTGGGGGAAGACGCGTGCCAGCCAGCGCGCCTGCTCGGCCATGCGGTCGGCGTCGGTGCCGTAGGCGGGGCTCAGGATGGCCAGGCATTCGGGCAGGTGGCGCAGGTGGGCGTGGCCGCTGGGAGGATGGGTAAGGTCTTCGGGCGCCAGCTGGTATTCGCCCTTGGGCGCGCGGGTGCGGGCCAGGGTGATCAGTTCGGACAGGTTGCCGTAGCCCTCGCGCGTCTGCGCCAGCAGGGTCAGGCCCAGTGGCGCGGCGTCGGGCGCGGCGCGCAGCTGGAAGGTGGCGCCGATGATGAGCGGCAGCTTGCGGGCCTTGGCCTCCACGTGGGCGCGGACCACGCCCGCCAGCGAGCATTCATCGGTGATGGCGAGCGCGGCGTAGCCCAGTTCGGCGGCGCGTTCGACCAGTTCCTCGGGGTGCGAAGCGCCCTGCAGGAAAGAGAAGTTGGACTGGCATTGCAGCTCGGCGTAGCCGGGCAACTGCGCCAGGATGCCGGGGGTGTCGTCGTCGTCCATGCGCATGGCGTTTCAGGCGTAGAGCCCATGCAGGAACCAGCGGGCGTGCTCGTCGTCGCGCTCGCGGTAGATCCAGTAGCGCGCGGCGGCGGCGTCCTCGGCGACGAAGTAGTCGCGCACGGTCAAGGCCGGATCCCACCAGCCGCTTTCGATGCGTTCGGGGCCGCGCATCAGGCGCAGCGCCTGGCCGCCGTATTGCGGCCGGTGGCCGGACAGCTTCAAGGGCAGCGGCGGGTCCAGCAGCCAGAAGGGGCGGTCCAGCAGGGCGGGCAGGGGCGCGGGGCGTTGGGGCGGCGACAGCGCGTCGCCCCAGGCGTTGGCGGCCTCGGGGCGGTGGTCGGGTACCGGGTGGGCGTGGCGCACCTGGTCGCGGCCCAGCCGCGCCACCAGCAGGTCCAGCAGCCGGGCATGGTCGGCAGGCGTGCCGCCGGGCTCGGGGAACAGGGTGGTGCTGGCGGCGGGCTGCTCGACCGTGTCGGGCGCCAGCAGCGCCACGGCGATCACGGGCGCTTCCAGCGTGAAGCGCGCCAGCTTTTCCCGCAGCAGGTGGAGGATCTGCGGCGCCTGCCAGACCGGCTGGGCCAGGGCCAGTTCCAGTTCGGTGGGCGGCCGGGCGTGGCGGCCGCGTTCGTGTTCCATGCTGAGCACCACGCGGCGTACCGCCAGTTGCCGGGCGCTGAGCCAGCCGCCCAGCTGTTCGGCCAGGCGGCGCGCCACCGCGAGCACCGCGTCGGTGTGCTCGACGTAGTCGGTGAGTTCGATGCGGCGCGAGAACTGGTGTGGCGGTTCGACCCAGCGGTGGAGCTCGGGCGCCAGGCCGTAGGCGGCGTCCAGGGCCTGCAGCATTTCGGGGGCGCTGCGCCGCTGCAGCCCCGCGCGCGGCAGGGCGCGCAGGTCCGCCAGGGTATGGCAGCCGATGTCGTCGAGCCAGTCGCGGCGGGCCTGCGCCTGCGGCAGCAGGGCTAGCGGCAGGGCGTCCAGCCGCCGGGTCAGCGTGGGCAGCGTGAGGGTACGGCGGGGCGCGCGCCGGCCGGGGCTGCGCGCCAGCAGCCAGGCGCCGGCGGCGGTCGGCGCCATGCCTAGCGACACGTGCAGGTCCAGGGCGCGCAAGGTGGCGGCGACCCGCCGGTGCAGCGCCTTGGGGCCGCGGAAGAGCATCAGGCTGGCGCTCACGTTCAGGAGCAGCGTGTCGCCGTCGGCCAGGGCGATTTCGGGCGTGTATTGCAGCAGCGCCAGCGCCGCGCCCTGCAAGGCTTCGGACTCGGCCTGGGCATCGCGGGGCAGCAGCTCGACCTCGGGAGCGATGGCGGCCGCGCCCGCGCGGCGCATGCCCGGCTTGACGCCGGCGCGGCGGGCGGCGGGCGTCAGGGCGGCGACGCGTTCCTGTTCCAGGACCGCGAACGCCTGCCCCTCAAGCGGCCAGTGCGGGCGCAGTGCGTCCAGCGGCAGGCAGCGCAGGAAGGCGGCGATCCAGAGGCGCATGGCGGGGAGAAACAGGAATGGTGGCGCCGGTGTCCAGGCCCACGTACAGCGGCGTGTCGCAGGCGGGTCCGCGGCGCTTCAGGATATGGACGGACAGGCCGCCCGCGGCCGGCGCCAGCGCCAGCCGCAAGGGCGCGGGCGTGGCGTTCTGCGCCGCGCTGCTGGGGCGCACCGCGATGAACAGCAGGTCGCTGGCCTGGGCGGCCAGGTGCAGGCGGCGCAGGGATTCGGGGCGCACATGAGGCAGCCAGCAGATCAGGGCGCCGCAACTGCCGTTCTTCAGGATCTGTTCGGCGGCCCAGAGCGCGTCCACGGGTTTTTCCGGCGCCACCCAGAGCAATTGACGGGGATCCAGCCGCCAGCTCATCCAGCTGGCGATGTGGGGCGCGTGCGGCGGCTGCACCAGCGCAATGGCGCGGCGCGTTTCCAGTTGGGCCAGCGCCGGACGCAGCAGGCGGATTTCGCCGATGCCGGGGTGCGGGACCAGCAATTCGTTCAGGGAACCCAGCGGCCAGCCGCCGTCTGGCAGCTCGGCCGAAAGCGCGGCATGCCCGGTGGGCAGGGTGCGGGCGGCGCCTTGAGCCAACTGGGTGGCGCGCCACAACGCGGGATGGATACGTTCTGGGGACTGCATGGCAAATCGGTTGCCGGGAGATAGGAACCCGGTGGAAGTGGCCGATGAGCCATTATAACTGTATATATGTACAGTATTTAAAGGGGGCGGAGCATGCCGCGAACTAAAAGAAAACCCACCCGTACACCTTTCGATGCAGAGGGGTGGGCCGTGTTGGATACGATTTTGTTGCTTCAGGCAGGCGGATCGCAACTAAGCGCGGGCGTTCTCACTAGTAGCTGCCGAGGCCGCCACACCCGCCGCGCGATCCAGGTCCAACCCATAAAACCGCATATCCTCGTACCGGATCCAGTGCGATTTGCGCACCAGCCGGTGGCCGATCCACAAGGCCAGGAACAGCGGGATCGCCAGGTAGGTGGAGATCACGCCGATCCAGTCGATGCGGTCTTGCAGGAAGGCCTGGTAGTTCTGGCCCAGCGTGACCACCAGGCACAGGACGAAGGCCAGTAGCGGACCGAAGGGGAACAGGCCGGCCTTGTAGGGCAGGTCAGCGGTGTCGTAGCCATGCTTCACATAGCCCTGGCGGAAGCGGTAATGGCTGACGGCGATGCTCAGCCAGACGATGAATTCGGTCATGCCGGCGAAGTTCAGCAGCCAGATGTAGACGGCCTTGGGGCTGTACACCAGGCTGAACAGGCACAGGCAGGCCAGCAGCGCGGTGGCCATCAGCGCATACAGCGGCACGCCGCTGCGCGTCACGCGCCGGAACAGGGCGGGCGCCTGGCCTTCCACCGCCATGTTGAACAGCATCCGCGTCGCCGCGTACATGCCGGAATTGCCGGCCGACAGCACCGAGGTCAGGATCACGGCGTTCATCACGGTGGCCGCCGACAGCAGCCCGGCGTGCTGGAACACCAGCGTGAAGGGGCTGACCGCGATGTCTTCCACTTCGTTGCGCAGCAGTTGCGGGTCGGTATAGGGCAGCAGCAGGCCGATGATCAGGATGGCCAGCACGTAGAACAGCAGGATGCGCCAGAACACATGGTTGATCGCGCGCGGCACGTTGCGGCGGGGATTTTCGGATTCGCCGGCGGCCACGGCCACCAGTTCGGTGCCCTGGAACGAATAGGCCACCACCATCGCCACGCCGACCCAGGTGGCCACATTGCCCACGAAGGGCGCGTCGCCGACCGACCAGTTGGCCAGTCCCACGGGCGTGCCGCTGTGGATGATGCCCACCAGCATCGCCAGCCCGACGCCGATGAAGCACAGCACGGCCACGACCTTGATGATGGCGAACCAGTATTCGGCTTCGCCGAAGCTGCGCGCCGAAAAGGCGTTCAGGCCGAAGGTCAGGGCCAGGAAGGCCACGCTCCATATCCAGCCGGGCGTATCGGGGAACCAGTAGGCCATGACCAGCTGCGCGGCCACCACGTCCACCGCCACCACCGTGGCCCAGCTGATCCAGAAGTTCCAGCCCAGCGCGAAACCGAAGCCGCCGTCCACGTAGCGCGAGGCATAGGTGCAGAAGGAACCCGATACCGGCATGAAGGTGGCCAGTTCGCCCAGGCTGGTCATGATGAAGTAGACCATCAGGCCGATGGCCAGGTAGACCAGCAGCGCGCCGCCCGGGCCGGCCTGGGCGATGGCGGCGCCGGAAGCCACGAACAGGCCGGTGCCGATGGCTCCGCCCAACGCTATCATCGTGAGGTGGCGCGCCTTGAGCACGCGATGCAGCTGGTTCTGGCCGGCAGGCGTGGCGCCGGATTCTGTCGTCGGAGTTTGCATTACTGGGGTAGGAAGTTGCCGCGGCGGCGGACCATCAGGCACGGGCGCGCGGGCCTGCCCGCCAGGCAATGCCGCGCAAGCCAGCCGGTCCGTGGCGGTGCGGCAAAGGTTGCTTCAAGGCGCGCATTTTACAATGCGGCTATTCCGGGGCCGTTCGGCGGCCCCAGCCAGCACGGAGCAGTTTCATGGCGTCTTCCACTTCTATCGAATTTCTTCCCAACGCCGGCGTCGACGTGCGCCAGCTGTTCATCCTGCTGCACGGCGTGGGCGGCAGCCCCGACGACATGGAACCGCTGGCAAAAGCCGTGCGCGCGGCGTTCCCGAGCGCGGCGGTGCTGGCGCCCCAGGGGTTCGAGCCCTACGACGGCGGCGGCGATG
This sequence comes from Achromobacter sp. ACM04, assembly GCF_014851465.1. Taxonomy (NCBI): domain Bacteria; kingdom Pseudomonadati; phylum Pseudomonadota; class Betaproteobacteria; order Burkholderiales; family Alcaligenaceae; genus Achromobacter; species Achromobacter sp. ACM04. The sequence continues at coordinate 1,406,929 of NZ_JACUZS010000001.1, read as the reverse complement.
GCCGGCAGTGGTTCTCGGTACGCGGCGTGACCGAGGAAAACCGCCCGGAACGCGTGGCGCAGGCCTTGCCGCCCCTGGAGACCTATGTGCGCGAGGCGCAGGCCCGTTTCGGCCTGCTGCAGTCGGACACGGCGCTGGCGGGCTTTTCGCAGGGCGCGATCATGGCGCTGGAACTGGTGCAGGCGCACGACGGCATCGCCGGTCGCGTCATTGCGTTCTCGGGCCGCTATGCCCAGATGCCCAAGATCGCGCCGCAGTTCACCACGTTGCACCTGCTGCACGGCGCCGCCGATCCGATCATGAACGTGGAGCTCATCCAGGCCGCCCAGGCGCGCCTGACCGAGCTGCACGGCGACTCGACCATCGACATCGCCACCCAGGTGGGGCACGCGTTGCATCCGGCGCTGATCGAGCGCGCCATCGTGCGCTTGAAGACCTGCGTGCCGTTGCGCAGCTGGGAGGCCGCGCTGGGTCTTAACCAGACGCCGCCCGACGGCACCCCGGTGCATTGATCATTTTTCCCAGCCGCCGCCCAGCGCCAGGAACAGCGCGATCTGGTCGCTGCTGAGGTCGGCCTGCGAGGCGGCCAGCGCGCTTTCATTGCTGGCCAGCGTGCGCTCGGCGTCCAGCACGGTCAGGTAGTCGGTCTTGCCGTACTGGAACAGGCGGCTGGCCTGCGAGGCGGCCTCGGCGCTCTGGTCGCGCGCGGCGCGCAGGGCGGCGTCGCGGTCCAGCTGACGCGCGTAGACCACCAGCGCGCTTTCCGTTTCCCGCAGGGCGTTCAGCACGGTGGCGTCAAAGCGTGCCGCCGCGGCCTTGGTGCTGGCCTGGGCCTCGGCGATGCGGGCCTGCGCGGCGCCAGTGTTGGGGATGGTCCAGGAGATCAGCGGACCGACGCTCCAGCTGAAGGTGCCGCGGTCGCCGAACATGGCGGCCGGACCGCCCGAGGCCGCCGACAAGCCCAGAGAGATCTTCGGATACAGGTCCGCTGTAGCCACGCCGATGCGCGCGGTGGCCGCGGCCAGCGTGCGTTCGGCCTGGCGGATGTCCGGACGGCGGCGCAGCAGTTCGGCGCCGTCGCCCACGGGGATGGTCTTGGTCAGGCGCGGGGCCTGGGCGCATTGCAGCAGCGCGGGCGGGATCTGGCCCGGCGTCTGGCCGGTCAGCGCCGCCAGGCGGTACAGCGCGGTGCGCTGCTGGGCCTGGAATGGCGGCAGGTTGGCCTGCAGCTGTTCAAGCTGGCTGCGGGCGCGGGTCACGTCCAGCGTGGTGCCGCGGCCGGCGCGTTGCAGCCGGTCCACCGCGTCCAGCGATTGCTTCTGCACCTGCACCGAATGCTGGGCGGAGGCCAGCTGCATGCCGGCCGCGCACATATTGGCGTAGGCCCGGGCGGTCTCGGCGGCGACGGTGACGCGGGTGGCGTCATAGGCGGCCTGCGCGGCCTGCTCGTCGCCGCTGGCCGCTTCCACGGCGCGGCGGATCTGGCCGAACAGGTCCAGCTGGTACGACACGCTGGCGCCCATGGAATAGGACCAGCGGTTGGGCGGATCGATGCCGGGCTGCAGTTCCTGCAGGCCGGACACGTGGCCGAAAGTGGGCGAGGCATTGACACCGATGGACGGCTGCTGCTGCGCCTGCGCTTCACGCACGGCGGCCTGGGCCCGTTCCAGGTTGGCGCTGGCCACGCGCAGGTCGGTGTTGGCGGCCAGGGCTTTCTCCACCAGGCCATCCAGCACGGGGTCGTCGTACAGGCGCCACCAGTGGCCAGGCACCGCATCCTGCCGGAACGCCGCCTCGCGCGCCTGCGTGAAGGGCGCCTGCGCGCTCTGCCGCTCGGCCACCGATCCGGGGGGCACCTGGTAGTCCGGGCCCACGGCGGCGCATCCGGCCAGCGCAAGGGCCAGCGTAAGAGGCAGGAGGTATCTGGTGTTCATGGCGGTTACGGCTGTGCGTCGATTAGGGGTAAGGGGTTGAAAAAGTGGTGATCAGGACGGCTGGTGCGCCTCGGTCTGCGAGTGGGCAGGGCCGGAATCCACTGATACGGTGGCGGTCTGGCCGGCCACCAGGCGCACGCCTTCAGGCACGTCGTCGATCTTCACGCGCACCGGGATGCGCTGCGCCAGGCGGACCCAGTTGAACGTGGGATTGACGTTGGGCAGCAGGTTGGCGCCGGTGCTGCGGTCGCGGTCGGCAATGCCCATGGCAATGCTTTCGACGTGGCCGCGGATATGGTGCGAGTCGCCCATCAGCGTCACGGTGACGGGATCACCTTCATGGATGCCGGGCAGCTTGGTTTCCTCGAAGTAGCCTTCGACGTAGAACGAGCCGGAATCCACCAGCGCCATCACGCCGCGGCCCGCGGTGGCGTAGGAGCCGGCGCGCAGGTCCAGGTTGGTGATGCGGCCATCGTTCACCGCCAGCACCCGGCTGCGTTCCAGGTTCAGGCGCGCGGTGTTGAGCTGCACTTCGGCCTGGGCCAGCGCGGCTTCGGTCTGCTGCAGCTTGGTCTGGCTTTGTTCCAGCGCCTCGGCGGCCACCAGTTGGCCCAGCGAGCGGTTGCGCTTGGCGTCTCGCACCGCCTGGTCGCGCGCCACTTGCGCGGAACGCACCGAGGCCTGGGCCTGGTCGTAGGCCAGCTGGAAGCGCGCGCGGTCGATCTCGAACAGCACGTCGCCGGCCTTCACGTCCTGGTTGTCGTGCACCGGCACGCTGGTCACCAGGCCGGAGACATCCGGCGCGACCTGCACCACGTAGGCCTTGACGCGGCCGTCGCGGGTCCAGGGTTCGACTTCATAGTGCACCCAGAGCTGCCAGCCGGCGTAGGCGGCCGCGGCGACGACGACGGCGGTCACCGCGAACTTGCCGATGGCTGCGGGGCGCAGGGCATTGGGGAGTTTCATGCTTATCTCTGGAGTAAATAGGGGGAAATGAGGGATACGCCGTACAGCAGCACCACGAACAGCGCCAGGTCGAACAGCGCGGGGTGCCACACCAGGCGGTACAGCCCGGCGCGGGCCAGCACGCGGCGCACCGCCCAGGCAACGCCCAGGGTCACCACGCCCAGCACCAGCAGCCAGGGAAAATAGACGCCATAAAGATTGAATTCGCCGATCATGATGCTTGGCCCTCCAGGGTGGGATGGGCGGGTTGGTAGTCGGGCGCGTCGGGGAAGAAGGCGCGGCGCAGGCCCACCAGCGCGACGACTGCCCGGTCGCGGGCCGCGGCGCCCGGGGGCGTGGCCGTCACGCTGGCCAACGCGCGATCGATCTGCGCCAGGAATTCGGGCGTTTTCTCGCCGACCTGCCAGGCCGAGCGCGCGTGGAAGAACTTCGCCAGCCCGTCCAGCACCGGCTGGATGGCCGGTTCGGCCATGGGCAGGTGACGCCGGGCGCGCTGCAGTTCGGTGATGTCGCGGCCCACGCGCAGATCCTTCAGCGCATCGGCGGCGACCAGGTCGTCCGGACGCTGGGCCAGCGCCAGGCGCGGCTGCAGGAGGCCGATGCGGTCCAGCATGCGGGCGGCGTAGGTGTGGCGCGAAGGCGCGCGCGGCGAGCTTGCCAGGGTTTCCAGTTCCTTCCAGTTGGCGGCCTGGATGCGGCGCGCGCTCCAGTCGGCGCTGACGGTGCGGAAGATGGCGGCGATGATGGCCGCGGTGGCCACGCCCATGCACTGCGCGACCTGCGTGTCGATGAAGGACACGATGTCGGCGGTGTTGGTATCCTGCAGCGCCATCGTGCCCAGGAACCCGAACAGCATCGCCATGGCCTTGCCCGCGGTGGCGGGCCGGGCAATGAAGATGCCCAGCACGAAGGCCGTGGGCAGCATGGCCAGGGCCAGCATCTCGAACGAATGAATGGCGGGCATGATGCCCAGCAGGTACAGCGCCGACAGCGGGATCGAATACACCGTGTAGGTCAGGAACTGCATGATGCCGGGCACTGGGTTGTCCTGCGACGCGAAGAAGCAGCTGAAGATGGCGGCCATGAGCGCGGCGGTGGCGCCGTTGCTCCAGGCGGTGCCGATCCAGAAGGCGCAGCAGACCGAAATGGCCACGCCCGCGGCCAGGGCCGACAGCAGCGCCATGCCGCGGTCGCGATGCAGCGCGGCGTTGGGCGCGGGCTTGGAGCGCGGGGCGCGCAGCGGCGCGCCGGCCAGGCCCGCGCGGATCTCGCGGCGCAGCGCCAGGCATTCGTCATAGGTGTCGACCAGCTCGCGCAGCCGCGTCATCAGGCTGGCCAGCAGCACGTCGCGCCAGCTGGAGCGGCTGTCGATGTCGGGCGTAAGGCGGGTGGCGGCGGCGCGCAGCTGCACCGCGGTCTCGTGGGTGGCCTGCGCGCCGGCGTTGATCCATTCGGAGATGTCGGCGAGCAGGGCCGTGACGGGTTCCGGCAGCGGCTGGCCGCCGGCCTGCAGGGCGCGCATGCGGTCTTCCACGGCGGACACGGTGGGCGTCAGCGCTGCGATCTGGTCCTGCATGGCGCGCACCGCGCCCGAGGTCCAGCGCAGGTTGCTGGTGTCGAACGGCACGTGGGTGGACATCAGGCGCAGCTGCGTGATGTCGTTGGCCAGTACGCGGCGGTCGCGGTCCTTCTGCTCGGTGGCCTGGCCGCTGAGCGTGTCGTGCATCCAGTTGCGGGCGTCGCGCACGGCCTTGTCCAGCATCAGCGTCAGGGCAGGGGCCAGGCCGCGCGGCAGCACGATGCTGTGGATCAGCGTGGCGCAGACGATGCCCAGGCTGATTTCCTCGACGCGGGCGAGCGCGGTGTCGAACACCTGGGCGGGGGCCGTCACGCTGGGAAAGCCGATCATCGCGGCGGTATAGCCCGCCAGCATGAAGAGGTACGAACGCGGGGTGCGGTCCAGCACCGACAGGTACAGGCAGGCGCCCACCCACAGCACCATGGCGGCGGTCATGACCACCGGGGAATTCGACAGCCGCGGCACCAGGTAGACGGTGGCCGCCGAACCGAAGAAGGTGCCGGCCAGGCGGTACAGCGCCTTGGAGCGCACCGCGCCCGACCAGGGTTGGGCCACGACATAGGCCGTGGTCATGGCCCAGAACGGACGCGGCAATCCCATGCTGTAGGCCAGGTAGAGCGCCATGATGGCGCTCAGGTAGCTCTTGAGCGAGAAGATGGCTTCGCGGACGTTGGGGAGTTTCACGCTTGTTCGTCCTGTGGCTGGGTGCCGGCGCCGCCGCGGCCCAGGGTGACTTTCAGGCTGTCGAAGACCCGCAGGCAGGCTTGCAGGTCGGCTTCGCTTACGTCCCGGAACAGGTGGCGGCGCAGGTCGACCAGGACGTCCTCGACCTTGGCGCGCAGCGCCTGCCCGGCGTCGGTCAGGTGCAGGGTCCTGGCGCGGCGGTCGTGCGGGTCTTCGCGGCGTTCCATCAGGCCGGCGGCGACCAGGTGATCCAGCACGCGCACCAGCGAGGGGCCTTCCACGCCCAGCGCCTCGGCCAGCGCGCCCTGGCGTACGCCGTCTCCCAGGCGGCCGGCCAGGATCACGGGCCAGGCGGTGGCCTGGGAGAGGCCGTAATCGGCCAGGGCCTTGTCGGCGGCGCCGCGATAGGCGCGCGACAGGACCATCAGGGCGGAGGTGGTGGCCATGAGCTGGGAGTCGGTGGGCGTGTTCATGGAATAGATTGTATCCTATCTATTAGCTTACTAATAATTGAAAATGGCGATTATCTCCATGGATTTTCTCAATCGGGAAAATAGGGGGCGGGTTTTCCGTCTATGGAAAACCGGCAGCCAGGGGGGCGTGTCGCGGCAAGGACGGGCGCGGCTGCGGCCGCCGCGCCCCGGCGTTCAGCCGTTGCAGTCCGCCCAGCAGTTGGGCGTTTCGTACAGGCGCACGCGGGTCAGGCGCAGTTCGGCGCCATAGTGGCCGTGATAGTGCGGCGCCAGGGTCTGGAAGACGATGGCGGCCAGGTTTTCGGCCGTGGGGATGCGGTCCAGCACCACGGTCTTGTGGCCGGGCAGGCTGTCCAAAAAGCCGCGCACGGCGGCGTCGCCTTCATACACCAGGAAAGCATGGTCCCAGACGTCCACGATGTGGGTCTTGGCGATGTGCTTGATCTCGGAGAAATCCATCAGCATGCCGTTGTCGGACTCGCCGGGCGCCTGCACCACGTCGCCGGTCAGGGTGATTTCCAGCACATAGCGGTGGCCATGCAGGTTGCGGCACTGGCTGCGGTGGTCGGGAATGCGGTGGCCGGCGTCGAATTCCAGCCTGCGGGTCACGGAAATCATGGCGCGCTCCGCAGGGGGCTAGGGTGAATCATGGAATGCCTATGTATTTGTGGGTCTGCAGGCTGAGCCGCCATTGCGGATGCTGCATACAGTACTGGACGGCCTGTTCGGTATTGGCCGCGCGCGCGGGGCCGTCCATGGGTTGCAGGAAGAAGTGCTCGAAGTCCAGGTGCGCGAAGGCTTCGGGCTGCGCATTGGCCTGCGGATAGACCAGCTTGAGCTCGTCGCCGCGTTCCAGCACCACGGGCGCCGTGCCCTTGGGGCTGACGCAGATCCAGTCGATGCCGGCGGGCGGCTTGATGGTGCCGTTGGTTTCGATGGCCACCGTGAAGCCGCGCGCGTGCACCGCGGTCAAGAGCGGCGCGTCCAGCTGCAGCAGCGGTTCGCCGCCAGTGAAGACCACGTAGCGGTCATTGGCGCCCGGGCCCCAGGCCGCGGCGATGGCGTCGGCCAGCAGTTCGGGCGTGGCGAACTTGCCGCCGCCGTCGCCGTCGGTGCCGATGAAGTCGGTGTCGCAGAAGGTGCAGGCGGCGCTGGCGCGGTCGCTTTCGCGGCCGGTCCAGAGGTTGCAGCCGGCAAAGCGGCAGAAGACCGCCGCGCGGCCTGCGTGGGCGCCTTCGCCCTGCAGCGTCTTGAAGATTTCTTTGGCGGAGTAAGTCATGGTGGTGCCGGCGGCCGGATAAGGCCGGACCCCGGATAAATCAGGCAAAAGCGCATTATTTTACTTTGCGCGGCGCATCTATACTTGCGGGCTATGTTTCACGTCCAAGATTCCATCTATCTGGATGAACGCGACCTGGCGTTCACCATGATCCGCGCCCAGGGCGCGGGCGGCCAGAACGTCAACAAGGTGTCCAGCGCCGTGCACCTGCGTTTCGACGTGCGCGCCTCCAGCCTGCCCGAAGAAATCAAGGAAGCGCTGTGCGCGCTGAGCGACCACCGCGTCTCCAAGGACGGGGTCATCGTCATCAAGTCGCAGGCGTTCCGCAGCCAGGAAAAGAACCGCGCCGAAGCCATCGAACGCCTGATCGCCATGGTGCGCGCAGCGGCGCGCACCGACAAACCGCGCCGTCCGACCAAGCCCACCCGCGCCTCGCAGCGCCGCCGTGTGCAGCGCAAGGTGCTGCACGGCGAAGTCAAGCGCCTGCGCGGCCGGGTCCAGGGAGACTGACCATGGCCGATGCGCGCCGGCGCTACCTGTACACGCTGGGCGCACTGTTCGCCGTGATATGGACGGCGCTGGCGATTGCGCCGCATGACCGCGCCGACTGGGCGCTGGAGAACGCGCTGGTGCTGGCCTTCGGCGCGGCGCTGCTCTTTACGCGGCGCTGGTTCGTGTTTTCGCGCACCTCGTACACGCTGATCTTTCTTTACCTGTGCCTGCATGCCGTCGGCGCGCACTACACCTATTCGCTGGTGCCTTACGACGACTGGTGGCGGGCGCTGACGGGACACAGTTTCAACAGCATGGTCGGCTGGGAACGCAACAATTTCGACCGCGTGGTGCATTTTTCCTACGGCCTGCTGCTGGCGTATCCCATCCGCGAGATCTTCCTGCGCGTGGTCGAGGTGCGCGGCTTCTGGGCGTATTTCCTGCCCATGGACGTCACGCTGTCGACCTCGGCGCTCTACGAACTGCTGGAGTGGGGCGCCGCCGCCACCGTGGGCGGCGACCTGGGCGCGGCCTATCTGGGCACGCAGGGCGATATCTGGGACGCACAGAAGGACATGGCGCTGGCGGCCGGGGGCGCCGTCATCGCGATGGCCATCACCGCCCTGGTCAACCGCCGCGCCCGCCGCGACCTGGCGCGCGACTGGGCCGACAGCCTCAAGCCGCGCCGCCAGCCTGGCGTGTAGCCACGGCACCCGCCTGGGCTAGCCGCTGGATGCGTCGGCGGAACAGGTCCGCCATGGTGGACGCCGCCAGCGACAGCGGCGTTCCCCGCAGCGTCATGATGCCTATGCTGGCGACCGGCATGGGCGCTTCGGTGCGGATCTGGCTGGCTTCGGCGCCGTAAGGCGGGATCTCTAGCATGCCCGCCGGGCAGACGATCAACGCGTCGCTGCGGACCATCAGGTTCCACATCACGCCGAACGTATCGCAGTCGATGACGCGTTCGGGCGGCTGCAGGCCGTTTGCGCGCAGGCCTTGCAGAAAGGCGTCGGTGTGGCTGCCGCCCGAGGTGTTGAGCAGCCATTCGCAGCCCGCGATGTCTTGCCACCGCGTGGCGCCCGCCAGCGGATGTCCGCGGCGGCAGGCGACCATGAATTCCAGCGGCCGCAGTTCCTCGAAATCGAACTCCTGCCCGCCATGGTTGTCCGCCATGCCGGATGCCAACGCGAAATCCAGCGAGCCGTTGCGCAATGCCGGCAGGACGGCGGCCAGCAGGCCTTCCGAAACCTTGAGCTTGGCCGCGGGCATGCTCTGCCTGAAATCGTTCAGCACGTCAGGCAGCACGCTCAGCATCACCATGGGCGTCACGCCCACTGCCACCCGCGCCTGCGCACCGCTGAGCAGTTGGCGGATGTCCTGGCGCGCCAGGGACAACTGGGCCTGGGCAAGCTGCGCCCGCACCGTCAGGTGTTCGCCGCATTCGGTGACCTCGATGCCCTGGGGGCTGCGCGTGAGCAGCGGCGCTTCGAGCTCCGTTTCCAGTTCCTTGATGGCCTTGGTCACCGCCGCCTGGCTCAAGTGCAGGCTGCGCGCCGCGGCGCGGATGCTGCGTAACTCGGCGACCTTCAGCCAGGCCCGGAGATGGTGGTCTTTCATGTGCCTCTCGATAGCGACAACCTGTAGTTGTCACCTTAACAAAGAAATAGCCTTATGCGCAGCGCGGGCGATCTCTAAGCTTCACGACGACAAGACCATGCAGTCCCGTACTTCAGGAGCAAGCCATGCAGATCTTTCCCCGTCGTGTAGGTCAGGCCATTTCATTGTGTTTTGCCTTGCTGGGAGCGGCAGGCGCCGGCGCGGCGCAGGCTGATTGGCCCCAACGGCCAGTCAAGCTCATCGTGCCGTATGTGGCGGGGTCCGGTCCCGACGTGGTGCTACGCCCGATCGCGGACGCCCTGGGGCGCGAACTCGGCCAACCGGTGATCGTCGACAACCGGGGAGGGGCGGGCGGTATTGTCGGCACGCAGGCGCTGGCCGCGGCGGCGCCGGACGGCTACACGATAGGCTTCGGCAACCTGGTCACGCTGGCAATCAACAAGAGCATGTACTCGAAGCTGCCTTACGACCCGCAACGCAGCCTTGCGCCCATCAGCCTGGCCATCAGCAATGCCCTGGTGCTGATCGCCCGCAACGACTTCCCGGCAAGCGATGTGCAGGGCCTGGTCAGCTATGCCAGGCAGCATCCGGGCAAGGTCAGCGTCGGCTCGTTGGGGGTGGGATCGAGCGCCCATCTGGCCGGGGAAATGCTCAAGAGCGAGACGGGCACGACCATGCTGCACGTCCCGTACAAGAGCGGCCAGCAGGCGGTGGGCGACATCGTGGGCGGGCAGCTCGACGTGATGATCGACAACGTCGCGGGCGTGCTGCCCTTCATCCGCTCCGGACAGGTAAAGGTGCTGGGGGCGACCAGCCTCACGCGCGTGCCTGTCCTCTCGGACGTGCCCACCCTCGACGAATCCGGCTTGAAGGGATTTGAGGTGGTCTCCTGGGGCGGCATCGTCGCGCCCGCCGGTACGCCCAAGCCCATCATCGACAAGCTCAATCGCGCCATCGCCAAGGCGCTGCAGGACCCCGCGGTGCTCAAGCTCAACGAAACGCTGTCCGTCGATGCGACGCCGTCCACGCCCGAACAGTTCGCCAGCCTCATCGCCAGCGAGATCCCGCGGTGGGGCGAGATGGTCAAGCGCTCCGGCGCGTCCGCCGACTGACTGCGTTCAACCCCACAGGGAGCCATCATGACGAACGAACTCTGGCGCTGGAGCGCCGTCGATCTGGCCCAGGCCATCCGCCAGCGGGAAGTTTCCAGCCGGGAGGCCGTGCAGAGCTGCCTGCAGCGGGCGGCACAGCTAAATCCGGTCTTCAATCCGCTTACCGAGATCTGCGCCGACCAGGCACTGAAGGCGGCCGATGCCGCCGACGCCGCGGTGCGCGGGGGCGCGCCGCTGGGCCTCCTGCACGGCGTGCCGGTCACCATCAAGGCCAACGCCGATCTGGCAGGGTCGGCCACGACCAATGGCGTCGTCGCGTACCGGGACCTCATTGCCAGCGAGAACAATCCCGCCGTCGACAACTGGCTCAAGGCCGGCGCGGTCGTGATCGGCCGCAGCAACGTTCCGGCATTCTCCTGGCGCTGGTTTTCGGACAACGACCTGCATGGCCGCACCGTCAACCCGTTCGACGCCGCGCGCACGCCGGGCGGCTCCAGCGGCGGCGCGTCCGTCGCCGCCGCCCTGGGCATGGGGCCGCTGGCGCACGGCAGCGACCAGGGTGGATCGATCCGGTATCCGGCCTATGCCTGCGGCGTGGCGGGGCTGCGGCCCTCGCAAGGCCGGGTGCCGGCCTACAACGCCAGCCAGAAATCGGAGCGTCCGGTGGCTTCCCAACTGGCCGCGACTCAGGGCCCCTTGGCGCGGAACATTGCCGACCTGAGACTGGGGCTGGAGGCCATGTCGGCGGGCGATTCCCGCGATCCGTGGTGGGTGCCCGCGCCGCTGGACCTGCGCCGGCCTGGAGATAGCCGGCGGGTGGCGCTGTTCTGCGGCACCTCGGCCCTGAAATCCGATCCCGCTGTGCTGGATGCCTTGCTGCGCGCCGCAAAGTACCTGGAAGACGCGGGCTACATCGTCGAAACAGCAACGCCGCCCAGGTTCGAGGAAGCGGCCGAGCTATGGCGCAGCGTGCTGATGAACGAAGCGTCCGGCTCCATGGGCCGCGAAATCGAGCGTGCAGGCGACGCGGCGATACAGCGCGCCTACCGCAGCATGCTTGCGCACACCTCGCCGCTGGACAAGGACGGCTTTATCCAGGCGCTGGCGCTGCGCACCACGATACTGCGGGAGTGGGGCGCATTCTTCGACCGCTATCCCGTCCTGCTCATGCCGGTGTCGTTCGAGCGTCCATTCCCGATCGACCAGGACCAGCAAGGCGACGCGGCCATGGGCGACATACTGCGCGCGCAGAGCCCGCTGGTCTCGACCGCGATACTGGGCTTGCCTGGCCTGTCGGTCCCTGTCGGCCTGGCGGACGGTGTGCCGATGGGTGTCCATCTGGTGGCGGGGCGGTTCCGCGAAGACCTGTGCCTGGCCGCGGGCGAAGCCATCGAGGCGCGGGCGGGGTGGTCGGTGCTGGATAGGCTCGTGGCCTGAGCGGCGCGGAAGGAAGGGGAAGAGCGGCTATGGAGGCATCCGTGGTGGATGGCCGGGCGCGGATGCCGGGGCCATAAAGCCCTGTCCGCCGCAGGGGCATGACTATATATCGAATACTTCCGATATAAGATTCGATAAATTGCGATACTTCAATATGACGGTCTCCACTTCCAGCTCCGACCCAGCCGCCTCGTTACCGGCCATTGACGCCGACGCCATCCTCAAGGCGTTGGCCAATCCGGTGCGGCGCGACATCCTTGCCTGGCTGAAGACGCCGCACGCGTACTTCGAGGAACGCCCGGGCCATACTTTCGAGCATGGCGTATGCGCGGGCCACATCGACGAACGCTGCGGACTGTCCCAGTCCACCGTGTCCTCGCACCTGGCCGTTCTGCAGCGCGCGGGCCTGATCTCGGCGACCAAGGTGGGGCAGTGGATTTTCTACCGTCGCAACGAAGCCGCCATTGCCGCGTTCCTGCGGCAATTGAACCAGGATATGTAGCCCCGCTACGCCGCCAGCGGCCCCTGATCCGGGGCCAAGGATTTACGCATGAGCCAACTTTTCGAACCCCTGCGCGCAGGCGATCTGACGCTGCGCAACCGTATCGTCATGGCGCCTTTGACGCGCATGCACGCCAGTCCGGGCCGCGTGCCCAACGACCTGATGGTCGAGTACTACACCCAGCGCGCCGGCGCCGGCATGATCCTGACAGAAGCCACGGCCGTCACCCCGCAAGGCGTGGGCTATGCCGATACGCCGGGCCTGTGGACCCCCGAACAGGTACAGGGCTGGCGCAAGGTCACGTCCGCGGTGCACCGGGCCGGCGGCCTGATCGTGGCGCAGCTCTGGCACGTGGGCCGGATCTCCGACCCCATGTTCCTGGATGGCGAACTGCCGGTGGCGCCCAGCGCCATTGCCGCCCGCGGCCACGTCAGCCACGTGCGTCCGGAGCGCGCCTACGTCACGCCGCGCGCGCTGGAAACGGCCGAGATTCCGGGCGTGGTCGAGGCCTACCGCCACGGCGCGAAGATGGCCATGGAGGCCGGTTTCGACGGCGTGGAAGTGCATGCCGCCAACGGCTATCTGCTGGACCAGTTCCTGCAGGACAGCACCAACCATCGCACTGACGCCTATGGCGGCTCGCTGGAAAACCGCGCGCGGCTGCTGCTGGAAGCGGTGGACGCTTGTATATCGGTGTGGGGCGCGGGCCGCGTGGGCGTGCATCTGTCGCCGCGCGGGGAAATCCACACCATGGGCGATTCCAACCCGGCCGCCACCTTCGGCTATGTGGCGCGTGAACTGGGCAAGCGCGGCATCGCCTTCCTGTGCGTGCGCGAATACGAAGCCGCCGACAGCCTGGGCCCGATGCTCAAGGCCGAATTCGGCGGCACGTACATCGCCAACGAAGGATTCGGCCGCGAGTCCGCCGAGGCCGCCATTGCCGCGGGCCGCGCCGATGCCGTGGCTTTTGGCGTGCAGTACATCGCCAATCCGGACCTGGCGCGCCGCTTCGAACTCAAGGCGCCGCTGAACCGGCCCAACCCGGCCACGTTCTATGCGCCGGGCCCGGGCGGCTACACCGACTATCCGGCCCTGGCCTGACCGGCGGGTCCGGCATTCAGAACACGGTGCGCATCGGATAGGTGAACAAGCCGAAGTGCGCCGCGTTCAGGCCCAGGTGCGCCAGCACCGCAGCGGCCAGGCCGCCGTATTTGTAGGCCAGGCCGTAGGCCGCGCCCGCCAGGCTGGCCAGCAGCATCCATTGCCAGCCGCCTGCGTAATGCGCCAGGCCGAACAGCACGGCCGCGATGATCAACGCCGCCCACGCCCCCCAGGCGCGGCCGCGCCACAAGTCCGTCAGCCGCTGTTGCAGATAACCGCGGAACAGCGCCTCCTCGGCCAAGGTCACCAGCAAGGCGTTGTTGATCAGCCAGATCCAGCCCGATTGCGGCCACTTGGGCGCCCAGCCGACCACGCCCAGCGCCAGCGCGCAGCCCAGGCAGATGGCGACGGCGCCCGCGCAAGCCAGGAACGCGGACGACAGCGTGGCGCGCGGAGTCAGTCCCGCCATCGGCGGCGTCAGCGCCAGCACGACCCAGAACGCCACCAGCGGCTTGTCCAGGTTCAGGTACATGCCGAAAGGCACGGCGTCCGGACTCAGTGGCGCTGGCGCGATGACCTGCGGGTTGTGAAAGCCCGGCAGCAGGTGCAGGAACAGCAGCGCGGCCAGCGCGATGAAGAGCGCATGGCCGGCGGTGCGCGCCAGCGCGCCCGATGCGGGCCGGACCAGCACGGCGGCCAGGATCAGCAACGCAGGCGAGGCCAGCGCCACGGCGTCTATCGTGCCATCGCTCCAGGCCCAGGCGTAGGCGGCGGCGAGCGGCGCCAGCGCCCAGCGGCGGGTGGCGGGTGGCCACAACATGGCGGCGGCGATGAACAGTGCGGACCAGGGGCTTAGCGCGGACACGGGCGTGGACGGGCGTTAAAAGGGCTGAGTGTAAACGCGCGGCTCTTTGCGGGCCGCACGGCATGCGCGCCGGACCGCTGAGCGCGTGTGCTGACGCCGCGCCGCGAACCCAGGTATCCTGGCGCCTGCCGGATACCTGGGAGCCAGACTATGAAGATGATCGCGTGGTTGATGTTGGCGGCGGCAGTGCTGCCTTTCGTGTCGGCCATCGTCGCCAAGGCGGGCGGAAAGAAGTTCGACAACAATGATCCGCGCGCCTGGCTGGCACGCCAGGAAGGTTGGCGCGCGCGTGCCAATGCGGCGCAGACCAATACCTTTGAATCGCTGCCGTTCTTCTACGCGGCGGTGCTGTTCGCGCTGTATACCCAGGCGCCGCCCGCGCACGTGGCCACGCTGATGGCCTGCTGGCTGGGCGTGCGGCTGGGCTATCTGGCCATGTATCTGGCGGGCTGGGGCGCGCTGCGTTCGCTGGTGTGGGCCATCAGCGTGGGCTTCATCATCGCGATCCTGTTCGCGGGTGTCTGACGGACGGCGCCATGCGCAAGCGGCGTGTCGCGGCACTGGCGGCCATCGCGCTGCTAGGCTTCATCTACATCAACAACGCTGACTGGGCGGCGCCCGATCCCGGTGCGCGGGTGACGCTGCTCGCGCATCGCGGCATCGCGCAACGCTACGACGCGGCGGGCCTGGAGCGGGACACCTGCACCGCGACCCGCATCGTCGAACCCACCCACGGCTATCTGGAAAACACCATCGCGTCCATGCGCGCGAGCTTCGAGGCCGGCGCGGACATCGTCGAGATCGACGTCCATCCCACCACCGATGGCCAGTTCGCCGTGTTCCACGACTGGACGGTCGATTGCCGCACCGAGGGCCGCGGCGCGACGCGCGAGCACACAATGGCCGAACTCAAGGCGCTGGACATCGGCTACGGCTATACCGCCGATGGCGGCAAGACCTTTCCGTTCCGCGGGCGCGGCGTGGGCCTGATGCCGACGCTGTCCGAAGTGCTGGAGGCGTTTCCGCGCCAGCGCTTTCTCATCAACGTCAAGAGCCGCGATGCGGAGGAGGGCGCGGCGTTGGCGGCGGTGCTCAACGGCATGCCGCCGGCCAGGCGGGCAGACTTCATGGTGTATGGGGGCGAGGAGCCGGTAGGCCGGTTGCGCCAGTTGGCGCCGGGCGTGCGCACGCTGACGCGCTCGGACCTGAAGTCCTGCCTGTTGCGCTATGCGGCCGCGGGCTGGACCGGCCACGTTCCGCAGGTCTGCCGCGGCATGGCGCTGACGGTGCCGGTGAACGTCGCGCCCTGGTTGTGGGGCTGGCCCGGCCGCTTCCTGGACCGCATGGAGACGGCGGGCAGCAGCGTGTTCCTGCTCGGTCCTTACGCCGGCGAGGGCCATTCCACGGGTATCGACACCCCCGAGGACATACGCCGCGTGCCGGCGGGATACGCGGGCGGGATCTGGACCAACGAAATCGAAGCCGTGGCGCGCGCGTTCAAGGGCGGGCCATGAAACCCGCTACTTCCATTCGAACACGGCGCGCGCGGTGCCAGAGTTCTGCACCGAGACTTCGCGCTGTTGGGCCTGGCCGTTGTAGGTCGCTGAAATCCTGTAGTTGCCGGCCGGCAGCTTGACCAGCATGTACGGGCCTTCGGCAGTGGTTTGCAGCACGGACTTGCCCTGCGCATCGCTGATGGTGACGGCGACATTGGCGACGTAGTCTGCCTGGCCGCCGCGTTGCGCCGCGAACGTCAGCGCCAGCGGATAGTCCTTGGCTGCGGCCTTCATGGCCTCGGATTCGTCCAGGCCGATGCCGCCGCTGACGTATTGCACCGAACCCTGCTGCTGCACTGCCGGCATGCCTGCCTGGGCGGTGGACAGGACGCCGGCAAAGGCCATGCTGCCCAGCGCCATCGCGGCGGCCATGGTGCAGCGTTCTAAACGCTTGTTCATGAGACTCTCCTGGATAGGACGATCTGCGCGGTGTCGTGCGCGCATGAACATTTCGACCCGCATGCCGGCGCGGAGTTCGCACCCGCGGGTCTCCGATATCAACCGATTGTTTCCGCAGCCTAGGTAAGCGTACCGCGTGCCGCGCTCCAGGAAAATGTCAGCCGGCTTTCGCCGCTGACCGAGCCGTCCGGGGCGAAGCGCCTTTCATCCAGCTGTCCGGCGCCATCGTCGCGCAGCGCCAGTACGCTGGAACTGCGCGTGCCATAGTTCGGACTGACGATGAACGGGCTGCTCAATAGCCTTTCGCGATCCAGCGGCAGGCCGGTGGCGGGCAGGTCGGCGTCGTCGGCGGGCTGGCGGTCGGCCAGGGCGGCCATCAGCGCGGGCAGGTCGGGCTGCGGCCCGCTGCGCAGCACGGCCTCGAAAGCCGCCTTGGTGCGCGCCAGCTTGGGCCAGGGCGTGTCCAGCAGATGGTTGGACAGGGCATAGACGCCCGGAGCCAGGCGCCGCGGGCCGCCGTCGCGGTTGCTGAGATACCAGGCTTCGCGCGCATCGCCCACGATCAGGTTGAAGCCGTTGTAGGCCTGGCCGGCGGCATGCACTTGCGCCAGGTAGTCGGCCGGGGAGACCGTGCCGCGCAGATAGTCTTCGACCAGCGCGCCGCGCGAAGGCGCGTTCTCGATCATCCTGCCCGGCTCGCGAAAGTTGGTCACTAGCGCATGGCGTCCGCCGGTCGTCGCGCCCATCCAGCTGCCGCCGGCCAGGCCGTCGCGGCCGGCGTAGACCTCGGGGGCGTCAGGCCATTGCGCGGCGGGCAAGGTGGGGCGTTGATGGAATTCGTCGCGGTTGGCGGCGATCAGGACGGGGATGCCCGGCAGGGCATGCAGGGCCAGTACGGCAAGACACATGGTTCAGACCTGGTTGGCGGGTTTGTCGGGGATGGCTTTGCCTGGCGCGGCCGCGAAATCCGGGCCGGCCAGCGCGGCGCGTAAGGCTTCGATCTGGGCGGCCACGTCGCGCAGCGCGGGGGCGGTCGAGGCGATGGCGGCGGCCGGCATGGCCGCGCCTTGCGCAACGGCGGCGCTCATTTGGTGCAGGCTGGCCGCCAGTTGCGCCAGCTCCGCGGCGCTAGGCGCGGCCTGGTCGGCGGGCAGCGACCAGGCCGTGTCGGAAATGGCGTTGGCCACGCGTTCCAGCGCGACCTCCACCGGCCACCAGGCCAGTGCGCGGCGGCTGACCAGGCGCGGCTCGGACAGCCCGCGCTGCAAGGCGATGCGCAGATCGGACAGGCGTGCGTAGGCGCTGGCGCGCAGGTCGTGGCGGCTGGTGGGATCGGCCTGGAACACCGTGTTCAGGTAGGCGGCCAGCGTGTCCATGGCGGCGGCGACCGCGTTGTCCAGGTTGCCGCGTTCTATCCGTATCCATGGCAGGTAGCCCACCAGCAGCACGATGCCGGCGGCCACGGCCACATCGATCAGGCGCGCCAGCGCGATGGGCCAGCTGCCTGGTTGCAGCGCGCCGATCAGCAGCATCAGGATGGGCAGCAGGATGGCGGAAAACAAGCCGTAGTTGCGCCGCACCGACCAAGGCAGCAGGGACGCCAGCCCCGCCACCGTGAGCAGGCTGACGATGCCGTTGCGGTCCAGCGCCAGCACGGTCGCGCTGATCGCCACGCCCACCACGCTGCCCGCGCAGCTTTGCAGCGCCCGCGCGAACACCGAGCCGAAGTTGGGCTTGAACACCACCACCACGATCAGCGGCACCCAGTAGGAACGCGGCAGCGAGGCCGCCAGCGCCACGGCCTCGGCGGCGATCAGGCACAGGCCCAGCCGCACCAGGTAGCGCAAGGTGGTCGGCCCCGGCCGGTAAGTGCGCGCCAGCACGCGCCAGGGCGTGCGCGGCCGCGCCGGCGGCAGGCCGGCAAAGGCGTCGGCTTCGGACAGCGCGCCGCCGTCCAGCAGGGGCTGCACTTGGGCCAGCGCGTCGGCCAAGGGGGCCATGTCCACGTGGCGCAAGGCCGCGATGTCCTCGCGCGGGTCCGGCGTTGCGTCGTTTTCCACGCGGTCTGCGAGCCGGTTCATGACCCGCGCGCAGTCGCGCGGCAGCACGCGTCCGGCGCGGGCCAGCTCCAGGGCGGTGTTGGTGAGAGGCGTACAGGCTTGCAGCTGGGCCGCCAGCCGGGCCAGTCGCGGGGAGGGGCCGGCCGCGCTGCGGCGCGCGGCCAGCACGGTGTCGTAGGCGGTCGTCATGGCCGCTTCCATGTCGCGCCGCGCGCTCATGGTGTGCGAGGTGCCGATGGCGGCGAACATGGCCGCCAGCTTGCGGTAGGCCATGGCGACGGCGGCGCGCTCGGGCGCCGTCGGGTGGACCACCCAGCCCGTCAGGGTCAGCGCCAGGCCGAACAGGCCGCCGGCTCCCACCAGCACCGAAGGCAGCCAGGGCGGCAGGGTGGACGTCAGGCTGGCGCCGACGATGACATAGGCGGCGAATTGCAGCGTGGAGACGGCGGCGATGTTGTTGAAGGTGCCGACCAGGCTGGCCGCCAGCACCAGCAGCGTCATGGCGGCGGACGTCCACAGTCCGTGCCCTGCAATCAGGGTGCCGAGGAAATATCCCAGCGCGCCGCCGAACACGGTGGCGCCGATGGACAGGGCGCGGTTGCGGTATGGGCCGCCGTTGTCGCCGGTGATGGCGGGCAGCGCGCCTAGCGCAACCAGGGCCGCCGCCGCGCTTTGGTCCAGCGCGAGTCCGACCGCCGAAGGCAGGCCGATGGCCAGCGCGGCGCGCAGCGCCACCCAGCGGCTGACGGGCGAAGGCTCCATGTGCGCCAGGCTCATCAGCCAACGCATGTTGGCGTTGCGCGCGGCATGTTTCAGCGAGGAACGGAACACGGCGGCCTCGTGGCGCGGCCTGGGGATCAGGCCTTGATCAGCGGCGCCTCGTCGGGCGCGGCCAGCCGGAAGTAGTCTTCCGTATTCAGGAGGATGGAGGCGTCCAGGCGGCCGGCGTTGAATACGATTTCACCGTGGCGCTCGCGCAGGCTTGGGTCCACCAGCAGGTGCAGGTCCGGATTGAAAGTGAAGGGCGGAATGGCCCCGATCTCGCAGCCGGTGAGTTCTCGCGCCAGGTCCTGCGACGCCAGCGAGGCCTTCTTGCCGCCGGCCGCGCGGGCGATGGCGTCCAGGTCGGCCTGCTTGTCGGCCGGGAACACCGCCAGCACGTTGCGGCGCTGGTTGGAGGATATCTTGACGCGGCAGACCAGCGCCTTGGCGCCCTGGCTGACCTCGGTGCCGCGGATCGCGGCGACTTCGACGGAGCGGCCGGCCGCGGCGTGTTCAATCAGGCGGTAGCGGGCCTGGTTCTGGGCAAGCAAGGCTTGCAGGCGTTCGTAGACTTCCATGTCGGGGCGCGTAGATCGGGATGTGGCGGGGCGCAGGCCGGGAGTCGGCCTCGTACGCCGCATGATACGCCCGCCGCGCGGCGCCGCGGCGGCGCGTACGCTGATCCGGGCCAGCCTCCTCAGATTTCTCCGGTAAAGGCGTAACCCCAGCCCCAGACGGTGCGGATCGGCAATTCCAGGTTCAGGTCCTGGGCCTTGCGGCGCAGGCGGCTGACCAGCACGTCGGTGCGGCGCATCGATTCGTGGCCGCCATGCGAATCGGTGATGGCTGCGTCGGCGCGCGGCAGGCGCTTGTCGGCGGAAGCCGTCAGCTTGAGCAGGAACTCGCGCTCGGCCAGCGTCAGGGCCAGGCGCTTGCCTTGCGGGCTGACCAGCGTCCAGGCCGCATCATGGAATTGCCATTTGCCTGCCGCGTCGCCTGGCGCCGGCTGCGCCGGACGCGGCTCGGCGTCGACGGCGCGCCGGCCAGGCGCGGGGATGCGCCGCACCAGCGCCTGCAACGCGGCCGCGATTTCCGTTGCGCCCGCGTCAGAGGGCAGGCAGACGTCTGCGCCGCAGTGCAGGCCGAGTATGCGATTTTCGGGCGAGTCGAAGGTGGAGATGGCGACGATGCCCGCGGTGGTGTCCAGGGCGCGCAGGCCAGCCACGGCCATGCAGAGATCGGACAGCTCGGCTTCCATCACCAGCAATGGGGTGCGGCGGGCCTGAAACAGGCGGAACAAGTTATTGGAGTCTTCGCACAACCGGGGCGAGAAGCCCATTTCCGCCAGCGCCGCGCCGCGGTGCGCGCGCACTCCGGGATCGGGAGAGAAGACGATCAGGTCTAGTAGGTCATTCATGAATCGTTGTGATCTGTGCAGCATGAGCGCATGCATGATGCATCGGATACAGCGATTTCCTAAACCCCGCACAACGCCACTTTATTACCCGAATTCTCGGGCAAGGTTACGCAAGGCGCGTCGCGGCACCGTTATGGTGCGTCGGCGGACGCTTCATTCCACCAACCGCCGCCCAACGCCTGCAGCAGGGCGGCGGTGTCGGCGTAGCGCGCCGCGTCCGCGGCGGTGCGCGCAATGCGTGTCTGAAGCAGTTGGCGCTGGCTGTCCAGCAGGCTCAGGTGGCTGATGCCGCCGGCCTGGTAGCGCCCTTGCGCGATGCGCTCGGCCTGGTCGGCGCGGCGCCAGGCCTCGTCGCTGGCCAGGTAGGCGTCGCCGTCGGTCTGCACCGCGCGCAAGGCGTCGGCGACCTGCCGGAAGCCCTCTAACACTGTTTGACGGTAACCGGCCGCGGCCGCGTCGTAGGCGGCCTCGGCCGAGCGCGTGCGCGCGCGCAGCTCGCCACCATGGAACAGCGGCTGGACCAGGCCCAGGCCCAGGCTCCAGACGTTCAGGCCATCGGACAGGTCGCCCGCGCGGGTGCGTTGCGAGCCGAAGCTGGCTGTCAGGGTGAATTGTGGATACTGATTGGCGACGGCCACGCCGACATTGGCCGAGGCCTGATGCCAGAGCGCTTCGGCGGCCAGGATGTCGGGCCGCTGGCGCGTCAGGGCCGAGGGCACGCCGGTGGGCACGTCGGCGGGCAGCGTCAGGTCGGCCAGCCGCAAGGGCGCGGACCGCAGCTCGGCTGGCGCCAGCCCCAGGTAGGCGGCCAGCTGGTGCGTGGCCTGCGCCAGCTGGTATTCCAGCGGCGGCAGCGTGGCCCGGGTCTGCGCGACCAGCAGCTCCTGGTTGCGCAGATCGGCCTCGGACACGCCGCCCGCCTGCTGGCGCTGGCGCATGATGTCCTGCTGCCGCTCCTGCGCCGCAAGCAATGCCCGCGTGTCGGCCAGGCGTTCGTTCAGGTCGGCCTGGCGGATGGCGGCAGTGACCACGTTGGCGGCCAGCGACATGCGCGCAGCCTGCAGCTCATGCGCCTGGTAGTTCACCTGCGCGCCCAGGCCTTCCAGCGCGCGGCGATTGCCGCCGAACACGTCCAGCGTGTAGGACACGTCGATGGACGCGTTGTAGAGCGTGAAGGGCGGGGGCTGCTCGGCCACCGGCACGCCGAAGGCTGCAGGGTCCACCTTCTGCCGTGTCACCGACAGGTTGCCGTCGACCTGGGGCAGCATGCGGCCGCCGGTTTCGGCGTTCAGGTCTTCATTGGCCTGGCGCAAGCGGGCGCGCGCCTGCTCCAGCGTGGGGCTGGCCTGCAAGGCCTGCCGGACCAGCTGGTCGAGCGCTTCGGAGCGGAACAGCTGCCACCATTGCGCGGGGATGTCGACGCCGTCCTGCAGGCGTTGCGCGCCGCTGGCGGCTGAGGCATCGCGAGGCGCGGCGTAGGCGTCGACCCGCGGCGGCGCCGGGCGCTCGAAGTCCGGCCCCACGGCGCAGCCCGCGAGCAGCGCGCACAGGACCGGCGCAGCCAGGCGCAAAGGCGCGGCGGCGGACGGGAAGGGCAAGGGCGTGGAGCGGGACATGGCGGTTCAATCCAGGGTGCGGCGGTAGAACTTCACGGCGGCGGTCATGACGACCACGGTAAACACCAGCAGCGGCCAGATGCTGGGCCACAAGTCCCACCAACCGTTGCCTTTGAGCAGGATGCCGCGGATCAGGCGGTTGAAGTGGGTCAGCGGCAGCAGGTTGCCCAGGTATTGCGCCCACATCGGCATGCCCTGGAACGGGAACATGAAACCGGACAGCAGCATGTTGGGCAGGAAATAGAACATGGTCAGCTGCATGGCCTGCAACTGGTTCTGCGCCAGCGACGACAGGGTGATGCCCACGGTCAGGTTGGCGGCCACGAACACCAGCGCAGACAGGTACACGGCCAACAGCGAACCCTGGAACGGCAC
This sequence comes from Achromobacter sp. ACM04, assembly GCF_014851465.1. Classification (NCBI taxonomy): domain Bacteria; kingdom Pseudomonadati; phylum Pseudomonadota; class Betaproteobacteria; order Burkholderiales; family Alcaligenaceae; genus Achromobacter; species Achromobacter sp. ACM04. Next base: position 1,384,703 of record NZ_JACUZS010000001.1, on the reverse strand, counting down.
GTGGAAGACGAAGTGCGCGGCCAGCAGGATGATGCTGGACTGGATCAGGCCTATCGCGATGTACGGCACGATCTTGCCCGTCATCACTTCGATGGGCAGCACCGGCATCGCCAGCAGGTTTTCCATCGTGCCGCGTTCGCGCTCGCGCGTCATGGCCAGGCCGGTCATCATCACCAGCGTCATGGTCAGGATCACGCCCATCAGGCCCGGCACGGTGTTGTATTGCGAGATCTGCTCTTCGTTGTAGAGCTGGTGCACCAGCACGTCGAATGGCGGCTGGCCGCCGGCCAGGCTGGCCAGCGGTCCGGTCAGGTCCTTGGTCGCCACGGCCTGCGACAACTGCGTGGCCGCGCCGATGGCCAGTCCGGTCGCCATGGGGTCGGTGGCGTCGGCCTCGATCAGCAGCGCGGGGCGCTCGCCGCGCAGCAGCTTGCGGCTGAAGTCCGGCGGAATGGTCAGGACGAACAGGACGCGCCCTTGCGCCAAGGCCGCGCGGCCCGCTTCTTCATTGTCCAGCTCTTCGATGATGTGGAAGTAGTCGGACGATTTCATCGCCGCGACGAAGCTGCGCGTGAACGGGCTGTGGTCGGCGGCGATGACCGCCGTCGGCATCTGCTTGGGATCCGTGTTGATGGCGTAGCCGAACAGCGCCAGCTGCATGATGGGCAGGCCCACGATCATGCCGAAGGTGATACGGTCGCGGCGCAGCTGCAGGAACTCCTTGAGCACCATGCTCCACCAGCGCGACCAGGAAAAGCCTTGCAGATGGCGCATCATGGCGGGCTCGCGAAGTTGTCGGTGGAGCGTTTCATCAGGTAGATGAAGACATCCTCCAGGCTGGTGGCTATGGGTTCCAGGGTCAGGTCCTGGCCGGCGATGGCGTCCCTGAGCGTGCGTTCCAGCAGGGCGGCGTCGCGGCCGCTGATGTGCAGCGCCGAACCGAAGGCCACGGTCTGGTCCACGCCCGGCGCGTTGCGCAGGCGCTGCGCCAGAGGCACCAGGTTGTGGCCGTGGATGGCCCAGGTGGTCAGGCCTTGCTCGGCGATGACGTCCTCGGCCGTGCCTTGCGTCAGCAGCCGGCCATAGGAGATATAGGCCAGCTTGTGACAGCGTTCGGCCTCGTCCATGTAGTGCGTGCTGACCAGCACCGAGATGCCGCGCGCCGCCAGTTCATGCAGCTGCTCCCAGAAGTCGCGCCGCGCGGTCGGGTCCACGCCCGCGGTGGGTTCGTCCAGCAGCAGCAGCTTCGGCTGATGCAGCAGGCAGGCTGCCAGCGCCAGGCGCTGCTTCCAGCCGCCGGACAAGGAACCCGTCAACTGGCCGGCGCGGCTTTGCAGGCCCAGGTCTTCCAGCGCGCGGTCCACCGCCGCGCGCCGTTCGGGCATGCCGTACATGCGCGCCACGAAATCCAGGTTCTCGCGGATGGTCAGGTCGTCCCAGTAGGAGAACTTCTGCGTCATGTAGCCGACGTGCCGCTTGATCTGCGCGCTGTCGCGCAGAATGTCGTAGCCCAGGCAGGTCCCGCTGCCCGAATCCGGCGTCAACAAACCGCACATCAGCCGGATGCTGGTCGTCTTGCCGCTGCCGTTGGGGCCCAGGAAGCCGAAGATCTCGCCTTCCCGCACTTGGAGCGACACGTCGTTGACGACGTGCTTGCTGCCGAAGCGCTTGTTCAGGCCGTGCACGTCGATGACGTATTGCCCGGCGGACGCTTCCTGCGTGGCGGGGGGCGCGCTCATTGCAGCACCGCTTCCACCGGCTGGCCCGGATGCAGCCGCATGGCGGCTTCGGGCGCTGGCCGCGCCTGCACCATGTAGACCAGCTTGCTGCGGCTTTCGCGGCTGTAGATCACGGGCGGCGTGTACTCGGCCTGGGTCGATATGTAGTCGATGCGCACGGGGATGGGATCGCCGCAGCCATCGCAGCGCACCGTCGCCTGTTGCCCCACCTTCAGCGCGCCCAACGCCGTTTCCGGAACGAAGAAGCGCACCTTGATGTTGCCCGGCGGCAGCAGGCTGACGACCGGACTCCCGGCAGGCACCCATTCGCCCACGCGGTAGAGCGTGTCGAATACCAGCCCCGCGGCCGGCGCCGCCAGGCGCTTTTGCGCCAGCGTCCACTCCGCCTGGGCCAGCGCGGCGCGGGCCGCATCGACTTGGGCGGCCTGGGCGCGGCGCTGGTCGTCGCGGCCGGGCAGGCGGGCCACTTCCAGCTGGGCCTGCAACTCGCGCACGCGCGCCGCGTCCGATTGCGCCTGTTCGCGGCTGTCGTCCAGCTGCGCGCGCGCGATGCCGCCGATGCGGAACTGGTCGGTATCGCGCCGCAGTTGCGCCGCCGAGCGGCGGCTGGCCGCCTCGGCCTGCGCCAGCTGGGCGCGGCTGACGTCCACTTCGGGCGGACGCTTGCCGGTGGCGATGTCTTCTTCCTGGGCCACGGCGGCGGCCAATTGCGCGCTGGCCTGGTCGCGCGCCGCGGTTTCGCGCGTGGCTTCCAGCGCGAAGAGCGGCGCGTCGGCTTGCACCTGCTGGCCGCGCCGCACCGGCAGCTCGGCCAGCCGGCCGGCCTCGGACGACGCCACGTAGACATATTCGCCTTCGGCGTAGCCCTGGAAAAAGGCGCCGTTGTCCTTGCCGCAACCGCCCAGGGCAAGCAAGGCCAGCGCAGAGGCGGGCAGGGGGCGGCGCAAGGCGGGAGGGATGCGCATGGTCAGCGTCCTGGAGTGGCGGGAGTCGGGGCGGACGGCGAGAACAGGCCGCCGGTGAGCATGGCGATGGCGTGGGCCGCGATCGCGCGGGTGTCTATGGCCTGCGGTTGCGCAGCGTCCAGCAGGACGCGCCGCCACAGGCCGGAGGTGGCCAGCGGCAGCAGGGTCAGGCCCAGGACGGACAGAAAGACCAGCCGCGGTTCCACGTCCGGGGTGATGGCGCCCGCGCGCTGGCATTCGGCGATGAGGCCGATGAAGGCCTGCAGGCGCTCGACGGGCAGATGGCGCAGCACGCGTTCGCGCAGCTGGCCGCCTTCATTCACGACCTCGTGCAGCCACAGGGCCGGCAGCCAGGGCCGTTCGACCGCGCTTTGCACCAGCCGGCCCACGACCTCGGCGATGAAGGCGCGCGCGGCAGCGGCGGGGTCCGCTGCGGGAATCTGAGGTTGTGGCAACGGCGACCAGACGTAGCCGATGACCGGCACGATCCGCTCCTGCACGACCGCGTCGATCAACTGGTCGCGGCTCTTGAAGTAGTAATGCACCATCGCCGTGGTGACGCCGGCGCGTTGCGCAATGTGCGTGAGCGTGGTGGCCGCCACGCCCTGGGCCGCGAACAGGCCGGTGGCGGTGTCCAGCAGGTTGGCGCGGGCGGCGGCATTGTCGGGTCGCGGCGGGCGGCCCGGCCGGCGGGAGGGGGTAGAGGGAGCGGAACGCATGCCGCGTATGTTAATTAAATTATTAATTAATTAAAAGAGGGGCGCGCTTCAGGGTTACACACCGGATGCGCGGGCTTAGATGGTGTAATGGGCCGGTACCCCATCCCGCCATCCGGGTTGTGTGCGCCAGGCCCGGGCGGCTTTCTTGCAGGAGGCTGGACCGTCATGCCCCAATCGTCTTCCATCAACCGCCGCATCGTGCTTGCCGCGCGCCCGCAAGGCGAGCCGGCGGACCGCGATTTCCGCCTGGAAACCGGCGAGGTGCCGCAGCCCGGCCCCGGCCAGGTGCTGTTGCGCACCGTGTACCTGTCGCTCGATCCCTATATGCGCGGCCGCATGAGCGACGCGCCGTCCTATGCCGAACCGGTGCAGGTCGGCGGCGTCATGGTAGGCGGCACGGTGACGCGGGTCGAAGCCTCCAACCATCCCGACTACCGCCCAGGTGAGTGGGTGCTGGCGCAATCCGGCTGGCAAGATTACGCCCTGTCCGATGGCGCCGGCCTGCTGCGGCTGGGTCCCAATCCCGAACACCCGTCCTATTCGCTGGGCGTGCTGGGCATGCCCGGCTTCACCGGCTACATGGGCTTGCTGGACATCGGCCAGCCCAAGGCGGGCGAGACCGTGGTGGTGGCCGCGGCCAGCGGCGCGGTGGGGGCGGTGGTCGGCCAGATCGCCAAGATCCATGGCTGCAAGGTGGTTGGCATCGCGGGCGGCGCGGACAAGTGCCGCTACGCAGTCCAGGAGCTGGGCTTTGACGACTGCCTGGACCACAAGGCGCCCGACCTGCCGGGCCGCCTGGCGCGCGCCGTGCCGCAGGGCATCGACGTGTATTTCGAGAACGTCGGCGGCGCGGTCTTCGACGCGGTGCTGCCGCTCTTGAACCCGCGCGCGCGGATACCGGTCTGCGGCCTGATTTCGGCCTACAACGCCACCAGCCAGCCGCAAGGGCCGGACCGCCTGGGCCTGCTGATGCGCACCATCCTCACCAAGCGCCTCAAGATGCAGGGCTTCATCATCTTCAACGAATACGCGCACCGCTACGGCGAATTCCGCGAGGCGATGGAAGGCTTGATCAAGCAAGGCCGCATCAAGTATCGCGAGGACGTGGTCGATGGACTGGAGAACGCGCCGCGCGGCCTGATCGGGCTGCTCAGGGGTGAAAACGCCGGCAAGCGCATTGTGCGCGTCGGCCCGGACGAAAGGAGCGCCACATGAACATCCTGATCGTGCTGACTTCCCACGACACGCTGGGCAACACCGGCCGCAAGACCGGATTCTGGCTGGAAGAATTCGCTGCGCCGTACTACGCCTTCGTCGACGCGGGCGCCAAGGTTACGCTGGCTTCGCCCGCAGGCGGCCAGCCGCCGCTGGACCCCAAAAGCGACGACCCCGACGCCCAGACCGACGACACGCGGCGCTTTCGCCAGGACAAGGACGCGCAGCGGCAACTGGCCGCCACCTTGCGGCTGGCTCAGGTGCAGGCGGCCGACTACGACGCCGTGTTCTACCCGGGCGGCCACGGCCCCTTGTGGGATCTGGCGGAAGATCCCAATTCGGTCTCGCTGATCGAGACCATGCTGGCGGCAGGCAAGCCCGTTGCGGCCGTATGCCATGCGCCCGGCGTGCTGCGCCACGCCAAGACGGCCGACGGCAAGCCGCTGGTGCAGGGCAGGCAGGTCACCGGCTTTTCCAATGCCGAAGAGGCGGCCGTGCAGTTGAGCGACGTGGTGCCTTTCCTGGTCGAGGACGAGCTGAAGCAGTTGGGCGGGCAGTACAGCAGCGGCCCGGACTGGCAGCCGCACGTGGTCGGCGATGGCTTGCTGGTCACGGGCCAGAATCCTGCATCTTCCGTCGGCGTGGCGCAGGCGCTGCTGGACAGGTTGATGGATTGAGCGCTGGCGGGCCGGACCCGGTTTCCGCGGGATGCGGGGGCGGGTCCGGCTCTGCTTTGCCCTGGTGCGCGGCATCTGATCGGCAAGGATTGCTGCGCAATGTGTCAGAATCGCGACCTTTTGCTACAGCGCAAAGCGGCAAGAGCCCATTGCGCGCGATGACCGATGCCTCCAGACGTACCCGAATATCCCGCTGGCTCCTGCGTGGCGGCCTTGTTTGCCGCCATGCGGGCGCGCGACCCGGCCACCGGCCGCCATTCCGAAAGAGTTGTTGCGCTGAGCGTGGCGCTGGCCCGGGCCTGCGGCCTGCCGGAATCCGAACAGGAGGCGGTCGCGGTCGCTGCCCGCCTGCATGACATCGGCAAGATCGGCACGCCGGATCGTGTGCTGTATTCGCCGAAGCGGCTGGACAAGGACGATTGGGAAATCATGAAGGCGCACGCCGCAGTGGGCGCCGACATCATCATGCACAGCGACATTCCGCAACGCGAGCTGATCGCGCGGGCGGTGCGCCATCATCACGAACACTTCGACGGTTCGGGCTATCCCGCAGGACTGGCGGGCGAGGACATTCCGCTGCATTCGCGCATCATTTCGCTGGCAGATTCCTACGACGCCCTGGGCGATGCGCGTCCCTACCATCCTGCGCGCACGCATGCGGAGATCATGCGCATCCTGAACCAGGAAGCCGGCGCCAAATGCGACCCGGCCCTGTTGCGCACGTTCGAAGCGATGATCGCGAAGAGCCCCCTAAGGGTTCCGTAGCGCAGATCCCGTCAGCATCGCCGACGGGTCGGGCACTCCGGATGGGCGGTCACTTCAAGCGGTAATTCGCTGCCACCACCGCCAATTCCTGCAGCGTGCGCTGCTGCCACGCGGCATCATGCCCCAGCTCTTCGGCCAGGATGCGAGCCACTTCGGGCGCCGCCAGCATCGCGGCCTCGCTGTCCAGGAACAAGGCGCGGTTGCGCCGCGCCAGCACGTCCTCGGCGCTGCGCGCGAGTTCGTACCGTGCGGCGAAACGCACGTGCGCCTCCGACAAGCCGCTGCTCCTGACCAGCATGCGGTCCGCGCCGGGCAGCGCCTTCAGGGCCGGCAGGTCGCTGCCGTAGTAGCTGTCCGGCGTGCCGGCATGCTCCTGCGACGGCGCCAGGCCCGCCGCGCCATGCAGCGGCAGCGATTCCGTGCGGCAGGTGGCCTGCGTCAGCAGCTGGTGCTGGATGGCCGTGTCGACCACGTCCTGCGCCATGCGGCGGTAGGTGGTCCACTTGCCGCCGGTGACGGTCACCAGCCCGGCCTTGGACACCAGGATGGTGTGCTCGCGCGACAAGGACTTGGTGGAGGCTTCGCCCGTGGCCTTGACCAGCGGACGCAGCCCGGCCCAGACGCTGGTGACGTCGTCGCGCGTGGGCTTGCGGCTGAGATAGCGCGCCGCGGTGCTGAGGATGAAATCCACATCCTGCGCGCCCGCCTGCGGATCCAGCGGCAGATCGTCGCGCGGCGTATCGGTGGTGCCGACGATGGTGTGGCCGTTCCATGGCACCACGAACAGCACGCGGCCGTCGTCGGTCTTGGGGATCAGGATGGCGCGCTTGCCCGGCAGGAAATCCTGCGGCAAGGTCAGGTGCACACCCTGGCTGGGCGCCACCATGGTCTGCGCGTTCTTGTCTTCCATGCGCCGTACCGCGTCCACCCACACGCCGGTGGCATTGACCACGCAGCGCGCGCGCAACGTGAAGCTGGCGCCGCCGATCGCGTCCTGCACCGTTACGCCGTCGACCTTGCCGCCCGTCATGGTCAGGCCGGTGGCGCGCATGTAGTTCACCGCGGTGCCGCCCAGGTCGAACAGCGTGCGCATCAGGCTTACGGCCAGGCGGGCGTCGTCGAACTGGCCGTCGTAGTACAGCACGCCGCCCTTGAGATTCTTGCCCTGCACGTTCTCGGCCAGCGTCGGCGCATTGGCCAGCGTGTCGCGGCGCGACAGCCAGCGGCTGGGCGACAGGTTCAGCTTGCCGGCCAGCATGTCGTACATCTTCAGGCCGATGCCGTAGAAGGGCTGGTCGAACAGGTTGTAGGCTGGCACCACGAAGCCCAGCGGCCACACCAGGTGCGGCGCGTTGCGGTTGAGCAGGCCGCGTTCATGCAGCGCTTCGCGCACCAGGCTGACGTTGCCCTGCGCCAGATAGCGCACGCCGCCGTGCACCAGCTTGGTGGCCTTGCTGGACGTGCCCTTGGCGAAGTCCGCGCCTTCGATCAGCAGGGTGCGATAGCCGCGCGAAGCGGCATCGACCGCCGTGCCCAGGCCGGTGGCGCCGCCGCCGATGACGATCACGTCCCAGGAGTGCGTGTTGTCCAGCGTGTTCAGGAGGCGGTTGCGGTCGGGCGGGGCGACGGGGGCTAGGGGTTGGTTCATGGGATTCAAGGTGTTTGCTTCAAGGTATTCGGGGCGGCCGCCACGTCGCAGCGCACGCCGGCGTCCAGCAGGACTTGCGCCAGCGGCTCTTGCGGATGCGCGTCGGTGAAGAAGCGGTCGATTTGCGAGATGTGCGCCAGTTCCACCATGGCCTGGCGCTTGAATTTGCTGCTGTCGGCGGCGAGCCAGACTTCGCGCGACTGTTCGATGATGGTCCGCGCCACGCGCACTTCGCGGAAGTCGTAATCGCGCAGCGTGCCGTCGGCCTCGATGCCGGAGATGCCGATCAGGCCGATGTCGACCTTGAACTGGCGGATGAAGTCCATGGTGGCTTCGCCGACGATGCCGCGGTCGCGCGAACGCACCACGCCGCCGGCCACGATGACTTCGCAGTCCGGGTTGTCCGAGAGAATGTCGGCCACGTGCAGGTTGTTGGTGATGACGCGCAGGCCGCGATGGCGCAGCAGGGCGCGCGCAATGGCTTCGGTGGTGGTGCCGATGTTCAGGATCAGCGAACAGCCGTCGGGCACGGCGCGGGCCACGGCCTCGGCGATGCGCTGCTTGCCGGCGGCGTGCAGGCCCTGGCGCTTGCGGTAGGCGATGTTCTCGATGGTGGACGCTTCGATGCGCACGCCGCCATGGAAGCGCGACAGCAGGCCCGCTTCGGAAAGAATATTGACGTCGCGCCGCACGGTCTGCAGCGTGACGTCAAAGCGTTTGGCGAGTTCCTCGATCGAGGCCGAGCCTTGGGCCCGCACCATTTCGATCAGGGCGCTCTGTCTGGGATTCAGTGTCATGTTCGTATAGTAAAACAACAAAAGCGAAAAATAATGACGTGCCGCAAGATTGTTTTTTGTTCGCTTCTTGAGTAAAACGCACAATAAACGAAAGCTATCTGAAAGAGTATGCTCATCCTGTTGTTCGCTTGAATGCAGGCCGAGACCGCTGTACCGAATACCGAAGTCCGCCGTAAAAACAGGGACGTATAAGTAGGTAGAGGAGACCAGATGCAGCTGAACTTGGACAGGGTAGGTTTGCGGGCCGGCTCGCAGACGCACCTGTATCCCATGAGCCTGGCCCCCGTCGAGGGCGCCATGACGGTATTGCTGGGGGCCACCCTGGCGGGCAAGACCTCGCTGATGCGCATCATGGCCGGGCTGGACCGGCCCACCGAGGGCCGCGTACTGGTCGACGGCGCCGACGTGACCGGCGTGCCGGTGCGCCAGCGCAACGTCGCCATGGTCTACCAGCAGTTCATCAATTACCCGTCCATGTCGGTCTACGACAACATCGCTTCGCCGCTCAAGCTGCGCGGGGCGGCGGACATCAGCGAAAAAGTCCGCGCCATGGCGGCGCGGCTGCACATCGACCACCTGCTGGAGCGCTACCCCTCGGAGCTGTCCGGCGGGCAGCAGCAGCGAGTGGCGCTGGCCCGGGCGCTGGCCAAGGACGCGCCGCTGATCCTGCTGGACGAGCCCCTGGTCAACCTGGACTACAAGCTGCGCGAGGAACTGCGCGACGAACTTTCCGAATTGTTCGCCGAAGGGCGCTCCACGGTGGTCTATGCCACGACCGAGCCGGGCGAGGCCCTGTTGCTGGGTGGCCACACCGCGGTGCTGGATGCGGGCGAATTGCTGCAATACGGCCCCACGGCCGAGGTCTTCCATCGCCCCAATTCCATCCGCGTGGCCCGCGCCTTCAGCGACCCGCCCATGAATCTGTTCTCCGCGCGCCGTACGGGGTCGGGCTTCGTGCTGCAGGGAGACCTGGCGGTGGAGCGGGCGCTGCCGCAAGGCGCCGATGCGGAGATCACCGCCGGCCTGCGCGCCGGCGCTCTCGATGTCGAGCCGCGACCCGGCCACATCGCGCTGCCCGGGGTGGTGAAGCTGGCCGAGATCTCCGGATCCGACACCTTCGTGCATGCGCAGACGGCGGCGGGCGACGTGGTGGCGCAACTGCCCGGGGTCCACCGCTACACGCTGGACCACCGCGTACAGTTCTATTTCGACCCGGCGCAGACCTACGCCTTCGGCGCGGGCGGCGCGCTGCTGGCGGCGCCGCGGCAGCCGGCGGGCGCTGGGGAGACGGCCTGATGGCGCAGATCGAGCTGGACCTGTCCCATTCCTACGTGGCGGACCCCAAGACCGACGAGGACTACGCACTGCTGCCGCTTTCGTTCACCTTCAAGGACGGCGGGGCCTACGCCTTGCTGGGTCCGTCCGGCTGCGGCAAGACCACGCTGCTCAATTGCGTGTCGGGCCTGCTGCGGCCGTCGCACGGGCGCATCCTGTTCGATGGCCAGGACGTCACGGACAAGACGCCGCAGGCGCGCAACATCGCCCAGGTGTTCCAGTTCCCGGTGGTGTACGACACCATGACCGTGGCCGAGAACCTGGCGTTTCCGCTGCGCAACCGCGGCATGGCGCCCAAGCTCATCGGCGAGCGGGTCGGGCGCATCGCCGAGATGCTGGAGATGTCGCATGTGCTGGACCGGCGCGCCAGCGGCCTGACCGCCGACGCCAAGCAGAAGATCTCGCTGGGGCGCGGACTGGTGCGCAGCGACGTGTCGGCCATCCTGTTCGACGAGCCGCTGACCGTGATTGATCCGCAGCTCAAATGGGAGCTGCGCCGCAAGCTCAAGGAAATCCACCACGAGTTCAAGCTGACGCTGATCTACGTGACGCACGACCAGACCGAGGCGCTGACCTTTGCCGACGAGGTCATGGTGATGGCGCGCGGCAGGGCGGTGCAGGTCGGGACCGCGGATGACCTGTTCCAGCGGCCGGCACATACCTTCGTGGGCCATTTCATCGGCTCGCCGGGCATGAACTTCCTGCCGGCGCAATGGCGCGACGGCGGCCTGGAGGTGGGCAAGAGCCGCGTCGCCGGGGTGCCGGCGGAGATGGCGGCAAAGCTGGACGGCGCGGGCCCCGTGAAGCTGGGCGTGCGTCCGGAGTACTTGCGCATTACCGAGCCGGGCGCGCCCGGCGCCCTGGCCATGCGCGTGGAGCGGGTGCAGGACGTGGGCACCTACACGCTGCTGGTGGCGGACTTCGAAGGCACGCCGGTGCGCGCCCGGCTGGCCAGCAACATCGTCCCGGCCGCGGCTGGCGGCACGGTCTGGTTGTCGGCGCTGAATCCGCACACCTGCTTTTACCGCGACGAGGAGCTGATCCGATGAAACCCATAGATCACAGGGCCTGGTTCCTGGTCCTGCCCGTGGTGCTGTGCGTGGCGTTCTCGGCCATCCTGCCGCTGATGACCATCGTCAACTATTCGGTGCAGGACATCATCTCGCCCGAGCGCCGCGTCTTCGTCGGCACCGAGTGGTACGCCGCCGTGCTGCAGGATGAAGAACTGCATGGCGCGCTGTTCCGCCAGATCGGCTTTTCGCTGGCCGTGCTGGCCATCGAGATCCCGCTGGGCATCCTGCTGGCACTGTCCATGCCGGCCAGCGGCTGGCGCGCTTCCGCGGTGCTGGTCATCATCGCGCTGTCGCTGCTGATTCCCTGGAACGTGGTGGGCACCATCTGGCAGGTGTTCGGGCGCACCGACATCGGCCTGCTGGGTGCCACGCTGTCCTGGCTGGGCGTGGACTACAACTACACCGGCAACGACGTCGACGCCTGGGTCACGGTGCTGGTCATGGACGTGTGGCACTGGACGCCGCTGGTGGCGCTGCTGTGCTACGCGGGCTTGCGCGCGATACCCGACGCCTACTACCAGGCCGCCCGCATCGACGGCGCGTCGCGCCTGGCGGTGTTCCGCTACATCCAGCTGCCCAAGATGCGGGGCGTGCTCATGATCGCAGTGCTGCTGCGCTTCATGGACAGCTTCATGATCTACACCGAGCCGTTCGTGCTGACGGGCGGCGGGCCGGGCAACGCCACGACCTTCCTGTCGCAGTACCTGACGCAGAAGGCGGTGGGCCAGTTCGACCTGGGGCCGGCGGCCGCGTTCTCCATCATCTATTTCCTCATCATCCTGCTCTTGTGCTTCATCCTCTACAACTGGATGCAACGCGCCGGCACCACCGGCGGCTTTGACGAGGAGCGCTCAAATGCGTGAGAAAAATTCCCGCTGGCGCGGCGTCTTCCTGACCCTGTACCTGGTCTTCGCCATCCTGCCGCTGTATTGGATGCTGAACATGTCGTTCAAGACCAATACCGAAATCGTCAGCACCCTGACGCTGTGGCCGCGCGACTTCACCTTCGAGCACTACCGCACCATCTTCACCGACCCGGCCTGGTACTCGGGCTACATCAACTCGCTGATCTACGTGGTCATCAACACGGTGATCTCGCTGGCCGTGGCGCTGCCGGCCGCCTACGCCTTTTCGCGCTACCGCTTCATTGGCGACAAGCATGTGTTCTTCTGGCTGCTGACCAATCGCATGACGCCGCCCGCGGTGTTCCTGCTGCCGTTCTTCCAGCTCTATAGCTCCTTCGGCCTGATGGACACGCACCTGGCCGTGGCGCTTGCGCACCTGGTGTTCAACGTGCCGCTGGCGGTCTGGATCCTGGAGGGGTTCATGTCCGGCGTGCCGCGCGAGATCGACGAGACCGCCTATGTCGACGGTTATTCCTTCCCGCGCTTTTTCCTGACGATCTTCCTGCCGCTGATCAAATCGGGCGTGGGCGTGGCGGCGTTCTTCTGCTTCATGTTCAGCTGGGTGGAGCTGCTGCTGGCGCGCACGCTGACCTCGGTCAACGCCAAGCCCATCGTCGCCACCATGACCCGCACCGTGTCGGCCTCCGGCATGGACTGGGGCGTGCTTGCTGCGGCGGGGGTGCTGACCATCGTGCCGGGCGGCATCGTCATCTGGTTCGTGCGGCATTACATCGCGAAGGGCTTCGCGATGGGCCGGGTGTAGAGGCAAGGAGGGCGCGCTCATGTTCAGCTGGATGGTATGGACCACTCCCGTCGCCGTGTTCTTTTCCTGCATCGTGCTGATGCTGGTAGGCATGACGGTATGGGAACTGAAATCGCCCACGGCCGAGCGCAAGGGTTTCCTGCCCCTGCGCACCACCCGCGGCGACCGCCTCTTCATCGGCCTGATGGCTGCGGCCTGGCTCAACCTGGCGTTCCTGGGGTTCGGCCAGAAGGCAGCGGAATGGTTTTCGCTGGACGAGCCGCCATCGGTGTGGATCAGCTTCATCGCGTCCATGCTGCTGCTGGCTTTCGTCATGAGGAAAGGTTGAAGAGGGGCGCCAGACCCCTCGCGTATTCAAGCGGTTGGTAAGGACTATCGGCCAGCGTCTTCCCCGGCCAGCGGTCCGCAGCAAACGATGGGGAAGACTTATCGAGGAGACAGGTCATGAAATTGCGCATGCACGCCATGGCAGCCGCCATCGCCCTGATCGGGACGTCGGCGGCCTGGGCTGGCGAACCGGAAGCGAAGAAGTGGGTCGATTCGGAGTTCCAGCCTTCATCGCTGTCCAAGGACCAGCAAATGGCCGAGATGAAGTGGTTCATCGAGGCCGCCGCCAAGCTCAAGGCTAAGGGAGTGAATGAAATCAGCGTGGTGTCCGAAACCATCACCACGCACGAATACGAGTCCAAGACGCTGGCCAAGGCTTTTTCCGAGATCACCGGCATCAAGGTCAACCACGACCTGATCCAGGAAGGCGACGTGGTCGAGAAGCTGCAGACCTCGATGCAGTCGGGCAAGTCCATCTACGACGGCTGGATCTCCGATTCCGACCTGATCGGCACGCACTACCGCTACGGCGCCATCCTGCCGCTGTCCGACTACATGGCGGGCGCGGGCAAGGAATGGACCAACCCCAACCTGGACCTGAAGGACTTCATCGGCACCAAGTTCACCACCGCTCCGGACGGCAAGCTCTATCAGCTGCCCGACCAGCAGTTCGCCAACGTCTACTGGTTCCGGGCCGACTGGTTCGCGCGCCAGGACCTGAAGGACAAGTTCAAGGCCAAGTATGGCTACGAGCTGGGGGTGCCCACCAACTGGTCCGCCTATGAGGACATCGCCGACTTCTTCTCCAACGACGTCAAGGAACTGGACGGCAAGAAGGTCTATGGCCACATGGACTACGGCAAGAAGGACCCGTCTCTGGGCTGGCGCTTCACCGACGCTTGGCTCTCCATGGCCGGCGCCGCGGACAAGGGCCTGCCCAACGGCATGCCGGTGGACGAGTGGGGCATCCGCGTGGCGGACGACAAGTGCACCCCGGTCGGCGCGTCGGTCGCGCGCGGCGGCGCCACCAACAGTCCGGCTGCGGTCTATGCCCTGACCAAGTACGTGGACTGGATGAAGAAGTACGCGCCCCAGCAGGCCATGGGCATGACCTTCTCGGAATCCGGCCCGGTGCCGGCCCAGGGCCAGATCGCCCAGCAGATCTTCTGGTACACGGCGTTCACCGCCGACATGACCAAGAAGGGCCTGCCGGTGGTCAACGACGACGGCACGCCGAAGTGGCGCATGGCCCCGTCGCCCTACGGCCCGTACTGGAAGGACGGCATGCAGAACGGCTACCAGGACGTGGGCTCGTGGACCTTCTTCAAGTCCACCAACCCCGACAAGATGGCCGCGGCCTGGCTGTATGCGCAGTTCGTCACGTCCAAGTCGGTGTCGCTGAAGAAGTCCATCACCGGCCTGACCTTCATCCGCGACAGCGACATCAACAGCGAGTTCTTCACCAAGAACGCGGCGAACTACGGCGGCCTGATCGAGTTCTACCGCAGCCCGGCGCGCGTGGCGTGGACGCCCACCGGCAACAACGTGCCTGACTATCCCAAGCTGGCGCAGCTGTGGTGGAAGAACGTCGCCACCGCGGTCACGGGCGAAAAGACTCCGCAGGCCGCCATGGACAACCTGGCCAATGAAATGGATCAGGTCATGGCGCGTCTGGAGCGCGCCGGCATGGCGCAGTGCGCGCCCAAGCTCAACCCCAAGAGCGACCCCAGCAAGTGGCTGTCGGACCAGCATGCGCCGTGGAAGAAGCTGGCCAACGAAAAGCCCAAGGGCGAGACGATCGCCTATGAGAAGCTGCTGGATGCGTGGAAGCAGGGCAAGGTGAGGTAAGCCGGCCGAACGCTGCGCACGGCCTGGACCCGGCATCGCGCCGGGTCCTTTTTTTGCCCGTCAGTGTATGACGCGCGCCGCCTTGCGCGCGCGCTTGACTTCATACATGCGGGCATCGGCCAGGCGTACCGCCGCTTCAGCGTCCAGGCCGCGCGGATCCAGCGCCACCACGCCGACGCTGGCGCCTTCATACGGGACGGTCGCCTCGCCGAGCTGGTAGCGGCCCACGGTGGCGGCGGTGGCGCGCTCTTCCAGGGAGCGGGCGGCTTCTTCGGCATCGCCGCGCGGCGCGTGCACGCCATGGGGGCCGTCCCCCGCTACCAAGGCAGGGCCGGGGCCGATCAGCACGAATTCGTCGCCGCCTATGCGGCCCAGCATGTCAGAGCCGCGCAGGGCCGCGGAGATCCGGCGCGATACCTCCTGCAGGAACACGTCGCCTTGCTGGTGGCCGTAGACGTCGTTGATGCCCTTGAAACCGTCCAGGTCGATCACGCCGACCAGCACGCTGCCGCCTTCGCGGATGGCGCGCGCCTGCAAGCGGTCCAGCGCCTCGTAAAGCGCGCGGCGGTTGGGCAGGCCGGTCAGGGTGTCGGTCAGCGCATATGACATGAGCTGGACGTTGGCCGCGTGCAGCTGCTCCATCAGCATTTCGCGTTCCAGGAAGCGGGCGATCACGCTGGAGAACAGTTTCAGCACCGATTCGGCCTGCGGTTCGATCTGGTGTCGCGTGGCGCTCGCGGCGCACAGGGTGCCGAACAGCACGCCGTCATCGGTGCGCACCGGGGCGCTCAGATAGGTTTGTATGCCCAGTTGCCGGGCCGCGTCGGAATCCGGCCAGCAGGTGGAGACATCGCTGGTGCACATGCGGCCTTCGTCCAGCGCGCGTTTGCACAGGGTGTCGTCCCAGGGCACGGACAGGCCTTCGGGGATTTGCAGTGTGCCGGCGTTGCGCGCGTAGCGGATGCTCTGGAGATCCGCCTTCAGGTCGATGGACGTGAGATAGGTGGATTCCAGCCCGGTCACCGCGCCCAGCATGTCCAGCAGCGGTCGCGTCAGCTGTTCGACCGACTTGGCCTCGGGCAGGGTGGTCGACAGTTCTGCAAGTATTGGATCCAGCACGGCGTCTCCAGGAAGCATGGGCATACGGGTGGGCATATGAACCTGCGGCCCGACGCTCCGTGAGGAGCGCGGGCCGCGCATGTCCGCCATTATGCACGCTGTGCCGCGGGTTGCATGTAACCCGCTCGCGGGACTACGCTGGACGTTCTACACGCGGCGGCCGGGCTCGATGCGTAGCGGCCGCCAGGGAGGCAGGCATGCATCACGCGAGCGAACTGCGCGGCCGGGTGGCCGTGGTGACAGGCGCATCTTCCGGCATAGGCCGGGCCATCGCGATCGGGCTGGCGGCCGCTGGCGCGCAGGTGGTGGTGAATCATCGCGCGGGCGGCGATTCTCAGGGGCGGGCCGCCGCCGTCGCCGAAGCGATCCAGCGGCAGGGCGGTTCGGCCGTCACTGCGGCCGCCGACATCAGCAAGGAGCCCGAGGTGGAGCACCTGTTTGCGCAGGCGCTGCAGCATTACGGGCGCCTGGACATCCTGGTCAACAACGCGGGCATAGAGCATCCCGCGCCGATTGCGGACATGACGCTGGCCGACTGGCAGCGCGTCATCGACGTGAACCTGACGGGGCAGTTCCTGTGCGCGCGCGCCGCTGCGCAGCAGTTCCAGTCACAGCCGGTCGACCCGGCGCGGCAGGGATTGGCGGCGGGCAACATCCTCTTCATCAGTTCCGTGCACGAGGTCATACCCTGGGCCTTCCAGGTGAATTACGCGGCGTCCAAGGGCGGCGTATCGATGCTGATGAAATCCCTGGCGCAGGAGCTGGCGCCGGCCCGGATACGCGTCAATTCGATTGCGCCGGGCGCCATACGCACGGCTATCAACCAGCCGGCCTGGGATACGCCGGAAAGCCTGGCCAGGCTGTTGCAGCTGATTCCCTACGGCCGCATCGGCGAACCCGAAGACGTGGCGCGAGCCGCCGTCTGGCTCGCCAGCGACGCCTCGGATTACGTCACCGGCACGACCTTGTTCGTCGACGGCGGCATGACGCTGTATCCCGAATTCCGGGGCGCGGGCTAGGCCATGTCCAAGCCCCTGGAAGACTATGGCTTGATCGGCAACATGCTGTCGGCTGCGCTGGTGGCGCGCGACGGCTCCATCGACTGGCTGTGCCTGCCGCACTTCGATTCCCCCGCCTGCTTCGCGGCGTTGCTGGGCGATGAACGGCACGGGCGCTGGCGCATTGCGCCGCATGCGCAGCGCTGCACGGTGTCGCGCCGTTATGTGCCGGATACCGCGGTGCTGGAAACGCGCTACGAAACCAGCTCGGGGACGGCGCTGCTGTACGACTTCATGCCCTTGAGCGACGACGACGAGCGCGCCGACGTGGTGCGCATCGTGCGCGGCGAATCCGGACACGTGCAGATGGACATGGAGATGGCGCTGCGCTTCAACTATGGGCAGGCCGTTCCCTGGGTGCGCCGGCGCGACTATGGCCTGAGCGCCATCGCGGGCCCCGACGCGGTCGAACTGCACACGCCGGTGGACCTGGCGGGGCACGAACTCACCACCACGGCGCGCTTCACCGTGCATCCGGGCCGGGTGGTGCCGTTTACGCTGTCCTACCACCGTTCGCACCGCACGCCGCACTTCGTGCCGGATCGGGTGGAAAGCATGGACCGCACCATTTCCTGGTGGCAGGAATGGGCCAAGCGCTGCCGCTGGGAGGGCAGCGAAGAAGGGCGCGAGGCCGTGGTGCGCTCGCTGATTACCTTGAAGCTGCTGACCTTCCAGCCCACCGGCGGCATCATTGCCGCGCCTACCACCTCGCTGCCGGAGGCCCTGGGCGGCAGCCGCAACTGGGACTACCGGCATTGCTGGCTGCGCGATTCGGCGCTGACCCTCTACGCCTTGCTCAATGCCGGCTACCGCGAGGAGGCCGAGGCCTGGCGCCAATGGCTGTTGCGCGCGGTGGCCGGGCATCCCGACCAGTTGCAGATCATGTACGGCATCGCGGGCGAACGCTGGCTGCCCGAACTGGAAATCCCCTGGCTGCCGGGCTATGAGGGCAGCCTGCCGGTGCGCCGGGGCAACGGCGCCGCCGGCCAGAGCCAGCTGGACGTCTATGGCGAACTCATCGAAACCCTGTATGCGGCGCGCGCCGCGGACCTGGCGCCGCTGGCCGAGGCCTGGCGCCTGCAGAACGTGCTGCTGGAGCCATTGAAGCGCCGTTGGCAGGACCTGGACCACGGCATCTGGGAAGTTCGCGGCGAGCGCCGCGCCTTCACCCATTCGCGCCTGATGTGCTGGGTGGCCTTCGACCGCGCGGTGCAATCCTGTGATCGCTTCGGCCTGCGCGGGCCGCGCGATGAATGGCAGCGGCTTGCCGACCGCATCCGGGCGGACATCTGCAAGCACGGCTACAACCAGGCGCGCGGCAGCTTCGTGCAGAGCTATGGATCTGATGAGCTGGATGCCAGCCTGCTGCTCATCCCCCAGGTGGGTTTCCTGCCCGCGGACGATTCGCGGGTGGCGGGGACGGTGCGCGCCATCGAGCGCGAACTGCTGCGCGATGGCTTGCTGCTGCGCTACTCCAATCAGCATGCCAGCGACGGCCTGCCGGGCGACGAAGGCGTGTTCCTGGCCTGCAGCTTCTGGCTGGCCGACGCCTACGTCATGCAGGGGCGCATCGATGACGCCGAACGCCTGTTCGAGCGGCTGCTGGCGCTGCGCAACGACCTGGGCCTGCTGGCCGAGGAATACGACGTAGGCCGGCGCCGCCTGGTGGGCAATTTCCCGCAGGGGTTCTCGCACATCGGGCTGGTCAATACTGCCTACAACCTGAGCCGGGCGAGCGGCCCGGCGCGTCAGCGCAGCGAGCAGGACGCGCCGCGGGAATAGGCCGCGCGGCGGCGTCCAGCGCCTGCCGGCGCGGTGTATTCTGGCGATCTGACGGACGCCCCAAGTCGGGCGCCGAACCGCAGAACAGAGCAGGCCGCGCATCGGCCGCCACCGCATCCAGGAGAGACAAGCATGCTTTTGACCGACGAACAGCTCAGCGTCCAGGAAATGGCGCGCCGCTTCGCGCAGGAGCGCCTGGCGCCCAACTCGGAACGCTGGGACCGCGACCATCACTATCCCGCCGACGCCATCGCCGAAATGGCGCAACTGGGCTTTTTCGGCATGCTGGTGCCCGAAGCCTGGGACGGCAATGACAGCGGCTATATCTCGTATGCGGTCGCGCTGGAGGAAATCGCGGCCGGCAATGGCGCCTGCTCCACCATCATGAGCGTGCACAATTCGGTGGCCTGCATGCCCATCCTGAAGTTCGGTACCGACGCGCAGAAAGAACAGTTCCTGCGTCCGCTGGCAACGGGCGAGCATATCGGCGCCTTCGCGCTGACCGAGCCGCAGGCGGGGTCGGACGCCAGCAGCCTGCACACCCGGGCGCGCCGCGATGGCGACGACTACATCCTGAATGGCGCCAAGCAGTTCATCACGTCGGGGCGCAGCGGCCAGGTGGTGATCGTATTCGCCGTGACCGACCCGGATGCCGGCAAGCGCGGCATCTCGGCCTTCATCGTGCCTACCGACACCCCGGGCTACAAGGTGTTGCGGGTGGAAGAAAAGCTCGGCCAGCATGCGTCCGACACCTGCCAGATCGCGTTCGAGGACATGCGCATTCCGGCGGCTTACCGGCTGGGCGCGGAGGGCGAAGGCTACAAGATCGCCCTGTCCAACCTGGAGGGCGGGCGCATCGGCATCGCGTCCCAGTCGGTGGGCATGGCGCGCGCGGCCTACGAGTGCGCGCGCGACTATGCGCGCGACCGGCAGGCCTTCGGCAAACCCATCATGGAGCATCAGGCGGTCGCGTTCCGGCTGGCCGACATGGCCACGCAGATCCATGCGGCGCGCCAGATGGTGCTGCATGCGGCAGCCTTGCGCGAGGCCGGCAGGCCGGCGCTGACGGAAGCGTCCATGGCCAAGCTGTTCGCCTCCGAGATGGCCGAGAAGGTCTGCTCCGCCGCCATCCAGACCCTGGGCGGCTACGGCTATCTGAAGGACTTTCCGGTGGAACGCATCTATCGCGACGTGCGCGTCTGCCAGATCTATGAAGGCACCAGCGACATCCAGCGCCTGGTGATCGCCCGGGCCCTGTGAACGAAAGGCTAGGCCGGCAGGCGCCGGCCGCGCCGCGCCCACAGCGTGTAGACGACGATGTTGCCCACGATCAGCAAGGCCGCCAGTACGATCTGCGTGCCGCGGGTGATGCCTTCGGGGTAGATAAGCGCCAGTATGTAGTGTTCGATGAAGCCGCCGCCATAGCCTTGCTGGCCGGCCTGCTGGCGCAGCGAAATCTCCAGCGGCGTCAGCGGGCAGATCCAGCCCATGCCTATCACCAGCGCGCCCCAGGCCAGCGCGGGCAGGTGCAGGTAGGCGATCCAGCGCTTCCACAACGCCAGCAGGCCGCCGAATACGACGAAGGCAACGAAGAGGCCGTGCACGATGAGCACCAGGTCGGCGAGCAGTCGATAGCTCATGGCCGTGTCCGCCTCAGGGCTTGAGGTCCCGCAGCAGCTTGGCCAGTTCAGGCGCGGTCATCAGCGACACGCCTTGCGACTTGGCGTATTGCAGGGCGTTGTCCGAGACCTCGCCCAGCGCAATGTAGATGGCTTCGCGCGCGCCGCGCTTCTCGCGCGCTGCCTGCAGTTCGCGCAAGGGTTCGACGCCGACGCGGGCGGCCTTCCAGCGCTTGGCGCTGACCATGGCGACATGGCCGTCCTTGCTCAGCGCGAAATCGGCGCCGGGCAATTGCAGGCGCTGCACTTCACAGCCGTCGCGGCGAAAGCCCGCTTCGACGGTTTTGGAAAATTCCGCCCAGGACATGCCGGCGGCGGCTTCGGCCACGGCCTGCACCCGCGCGCCCGAGGGCGCGCGCAATTGCTTGTAGGCCGCCATGATGGCGATGACCGCGAACGGCACCGCGGCGAACACGCCCATCGCGGCGTACTCCAGCGGCAGCGCGGCAAAGCCGGCGGCCGACAGCAGCACGGCCACGCCGGCGCTCATCCACCAGGGCGAGCGCAGCAGCACCGCAAAAATGGAGTTCTGGGACATCTTGAGTTTCATGGCGGCTCGCGGTGATGCGTGGTGTGGAGGGCTTCAGGCGTCTGCGTCGCCGGAGTCGGGGCCGCGCACGACGATGCGCACGTCGCCGCAGGTCACGATCTGGCCGGCGCGGATCTTGGCCGTCTTGCGGCTTTCGACCACGCCGCCCACGCTGACGTGGCCTTCGGCCACCAGCATCTTGCCCGCGCCGCCGCTGTCGCACACGCCGGTGGCCTTGAGCAGCTGGTTCACTTCAATATAGGGGCTGCCTTCGGCCAGCGTGAATTCGATGATGGGCATAGCGAGAGTCTGGTAGAGGTGGGGGCGGGGCGCTCAGGCTTGGCCGCCGCCGTTGGCGCCGTCCTGGGCAGGGGCGGGGGGCTCCTGCGCGGCGGGACGGTTGTTGCTGGTTTCGGCGCGAGCCATCCAGGCGATCAGGGACGAACGCATGGCTTCCTCGACCGACATCTGGATGGGCTGGACCCATTCCTGCGGCACGAACACGGTATAGCCGCCGATCATGTAGCCCATCGGCAGGTATACGGCCACGCGCTCGCCCTGGGTGAAGCCTTCGGGCAAGCCTTCCATGTTGCGGCGTGTGACCAGGCCGACCAGTTCCAGCTGCTGGCCCGGCACTCGCAGGATCACTACCTGCTGGGCGGTGTTCTTGGAACTGGGCGAAAAATAGTCCGCGAAGCTCTTCAGGGACGAGTAGATGCTCTTGACCACCGGCAGGTTGGTGAACGGCATTTCCAGCAGCACCAGCACGCGCTGCACGCGTTCCTTGGACACCAGGTAGCCGATGGCCAGGATGCCGAGGATGCCCAGCGCCAGGCCCATGCCCGGCACATAGAACCCGCCGATGAAGGGGCGCAGGAAGGTCAGCGCCACGGCTTCGGTCCACGCCAGGAAGATATAGAGCAGGTAGATCGTCAGGGCCAGCGGCAGGACGGTGATCAGGCCGCGGAAGAAGTATTTATAGAGGCGAGTCATAGACATAGGCAAATAAATCAGGGTCGGATTACGCGGCAAAGGCACGCGCCGAAGGGCCGCCAGCATAGCAGCCGGCGCGGGCCCGACAGGTAACAATCGGCGTGCGATCAGCGGCAGCGGCGCGCGCCTAGCGGTCCACGGGCAGGTACAGGGTCTCCTTGATCTCCTCCATGACCACGTAGCTGCGCGATTCAGCGGACGCGGGCAGGCGCTTGAGGATTTCGCCGAGGAGACGGCGGTATTCGTTCATTTCGGTCAGGCGGGCCTTGACCAGGTAGTCGAAGTCGCCGGACACCAGATGGCATTCCATGACTTCGGGCACGTACAGCAGCTCTTTCTTGACCTTGTCGAACACGTCGCCGGATTTGGCCGACAGCTTGATCTCCAGGAAGACGAGCAGGTTCTTGCCCAGCGCCGCCGGATTGACGCGCGCATGGTAACCCGTGATGACGCCTTCGCGCTCCATGCGCTTGACGCGGTCGGAGCAGGGGGTGGCGGACAGGCTGATCCGGTCGGCCAGTTCGGTCACGGAAATGCGGCCTTCCCGCTGCAGGATATCCAGGATTTTCAGGTCGATACGGTCTAGCTCGCGCATTTCACTTTTGGCGATCGAAAAACAGGAGGCGGCCGGGAAAAAGCACTGGCAAAGCAAAATCTTCAGTGCTTTTCACTGCTGAGAGGCCCATAGACTACCGAAATTCCTGAACAAAACCAATCATCGGAAAGAATCATGCACGTCATCGTCCTCGGCAGCGGCGTCATCGGCACCACCACCGCTTACTATCTGGCCCGCCAGGGCGCCAAAGTCACGGTGCTGGACCGCCAGCCTTCGGCGGCGCAAGAGACCAGCTACGCCAACGCCGGACAGGTTTCGCCGGGCTATTCCACCCCCTGGGCGGCGCCCGGCATTCCGCTGAAGGCCATCAAGTGGCTGTTCCAGAAACACGCTCCGCTGGCCATCCGCCTGGACGGCAGCCTGTTCCAGCTGAAATGGATGGCGTCCATGCTGGCCAACTGTTCTGCCGAACGATACTCGGTGAACAAGGAGCGCATGCTGCGCCTGTCCGAGTACAGCCGCGATTGCCTGCGCGAACTGCGCCAGTCCACCGGCATCCACTACGAAGAACGCACCCGCGGCACCTTGCAGCTGTTCCGCACCGAGGCCCAGCTGGAAGCCGCACGCCGCGACATCGCGGTGCTGGAAGAGGTGGGCGTGCCCTACGAACTGCTGGACCGCAACCGCCTGGTGACGGCCGAGCCCGCCCTGGCGCGCTCGCTGCACAAGCTGAGCGGCGGCCTGCGCCTGCCCAACGACGAAACCGGCGACTGCCAACTGTTCACGACGCGCCTGGCCGAAATGGCCAAGGGCCTGGGCGTGGAGTTCCGTTACGGCCAGACGGTGTCGGGCCTGAACACGGCCGGCGGCCAGATCACCGGCGTGCGCGTGGGCAATGAAGTCCTGACCGCCGATCGCTATGTCGCCGCCTTCGGCAGCTACACGCGCGACTTCCTCAAGCCGCTGGATCTGGACCTGCCGGTGTATCCGCTCAAGGGCTACTCGCTGACCATCCCCATGGCGGACGAATCGGCCGCGCCGGTTTCTACCATCCTGGACGAAACCTACAAGATCGCCGTCACGCGTTTCGACCAGCGCATCCGCGTGGGCGGCATGGCCGAGATCGCGGGCTTCGACCTGCGCCTGAAGGAGGCCCGCCGCAAGACGCTGGAACTGGTCGTCAACGACCTGTTCCCGGGCAGCGGCCACGTGGCCCAGGCCGAGTTCTGGACCGGCCTGCGTCCCATGACGCCGGACGGCACGCCGGTGGTCGGTGCGACCCGCTACGGCAACCTGTACCTGAACACCGGCCACGGCACGCTGGGCTGGACCATGGCCTGCGGCTCGGGCAAGCTGGTGGCCGATCTGGTCATGGGCCAGCGTCCCGCCATCCGCACCGACGGCCTGGGCCTGTCGCGCTATGACCGCAAGGCGGCGTCCAGCCAGTCGCTGGTGCTGGACGGCAAGAGCGCCTGATTCCGCTTGCGGCAAGCCGGCGGCGATTCTTCCGGATATCGCCGCCGGGACAGCGCATGGGCCATCTACAATCGCCCGCATGATCCATTTCCTGCACACCGCCGACTGGCAGATCGGCCGACAATACGGCCAGTTTGAAACCGACGATGCCGCCATGCTGGCCGAGGCCCGCTTCGACGTCGTCGCCCGCATCGCTGCGCTGGCCGCAGAGCGCGGCGTGGACGCCGTGCTGGTGGCGGGCGATGTGTTCGACACGCAGGGCGTGTCGGACCGCACGATACGCCGCCTGTTCGCGGCCATGGCCGCTTACACCGGCCCCTGGGTCATGATCGCCGGCAACCACGACGCCGCGCTGGCCGACAGCGTCTGGAGCCGGGCGATGCAGTTGGGCTGCATCCCTTCCAACGTGCATGTTCCGCTGCGCACCGGCGTGGTCGATCTGGCGGCGATCAATCTCGCCGTGCTGGCCGCGCCCCTGACGCAACGCCATACCTACGACGACGTGACCCAGGCCTTCGACGCGCTGGAAACCGAAGCCGGCCGCATCCGCGTGGGCCTGGCGCACGGCAGCGTGGCGGGCCGCCTGCCGGACACCATCGATGCCACCAATCCCATCGCCCCGGACCGCGCGGTTCGCGCGCGGCTGGACTATCTGGCGCTGGGCGACTGGCACGGCTGTCTGTCCATCGACGAGCGCACCTGGTACGCCGGCACGCCGGAGCAGGACCGCTTCCGCGGCAACGAACCGGGGTACGCGCTGCATGTGCGCATCGAGGCGCCGGGCGCCACGCCCGCCGTCGAGCGGCTGGCTACGGGCAAGTACCGCTGGTCGGCCTGGTCGGAAACGCTGAGCCTGCCCTCGGACGCGCAGGCGCTGGCCGCGCGCATGGCCGAGCTGCGCGCCGAGGATGTGCTGCGGCTGGACCTGCAAGGGCACGTCAACATGGAAACCTGGGAAGCGCTGCAACGCGCCGTGGACCAGGCCGCGGCGCAGGTGCGTGCGCTGCTGCCGGACCTGTCCGGCCTCATGCTGGAACCGGACGAAGCCGACCTGGCCGAACTGCGCGCCAGCGGCTACGTGGGCGAAGTTGCGGCGCAATTGCAGGCATTGCAAGCCGACCCGGAACAATCTGCGGTTGCGGGCGAGGCATTGCGGCTGCTGCTGCGGTTCCAGCGCGAAAGCGCCGCGCCGGGAGCCGCCAAATGAAGCTCTCGCGCATCGCCCTGGAAGAATTCCGCAAGTTCCGCCAGCCCATGGCGCTGGAAGGGCTGCAGGACGGCCTGAACCTGTTCGTGGGCCCGAACGAAGCCGGCAAGAGCACCGTGGCCGCGGCCATCCGTTCCGCCTTTCTTGAACGCTACAGCACCAGCAAGGTCGCTGACCTGGCGCCGCACGGCGAGTCCGGCGCGCGACCCAGCGTGGAACTGGAATTCACGCATGCCGGACACAGCTATGTGCTGAAGAAGCAATTCCTGTCGCGCGCCCGCTGCGAACTGTTGATCGATGGCGGCGCGCAACGGCTGGACGGCGAAGAGGCCGAGAACGCGCTGGCCGCATTGCTGGGCTTTGAACTGCCGGGACGCGGCCAGAGCAAGCCGGACCTGGCGGGCATACCGGGCCTGTTGTGGATTCAGCAGGGCGACGGCCAGAATCTGCAGGAAGCGGCCGGCCATGCGGGCGCGCATCTGCGTGAGGCCTTGACGCAGCTGTCCGGCGAGCTGGCTTCGGGCGATGGCGACCGCCTGTACGAGCGCGTGGCCGCCGAACGCGGCGCGCTGCTGGACGCACGCAATGGCCGCCCCAAGGGCGTCTACAAGGAAGCCGAAGATGCGCTGACGCGCGCCGCGGCCGAACGCGACGAGTGCGCGCAGGCCATGGCGCAGCTGAACGCCGACGTGGACCGCCTGGCCGAATTGCGCCGCGACCACGAGCGCGCCCAGGCCGGCGAGCCCTGGAAGGACTTCGAAGCCAAGGCGGCCGAGGCGCGTGCGCGCCTGGCGGCCCTGGCCAAGGAGCGCGAAGCCTTCGAAGGGCTGCGCCGCGAACAGGCGCAAGCCGCGCAAACGCTGGCGCTGTTGCAGGACCAGGTCCGGCGCGACCAGCAGGACGAGGCCGAACTCCAGTCGCTGGCCAGCGAGGCCCGCGGCGCGCGCGCCCGGGTCGAGGCCGCGCGCGAACCGCTGGCGCGCGCCCAACAGCAGCGCCAGGCGCATGCGGCCGCGGTGGACGCGGCGCGCCAGCGCGTTACTTCGGTGCAGGCCGTGGCCGACCGGCGCGACCTGGAGCATCAACTGCTCCAGCTGGGCGTGGAGATCGAACGCCTGGACGGCGCATTGAAGGAAGTCACCGCATTGATCGAGCAGGGCTCCGCGCTCAAGGCCGAGACCATGCGGATCGAAATCGCCGACGCCGACATCGAAGCCCTGCGCAAGAGCGAACGCGAACTGGCCAACCTGCAATTGCAGCAGCAGGCCAGCGCCACGCGCCTGTCCTATCAGCTGGAAGCGGGCGGCCGGGCGCTGCTGGACGGCCGGATGCTGAGCGGCGCGGACGAGGTCCTGCTGACGGCGGCCGCCGAACTGGAGCTGCCGGGCGTGGGGCGCTTGCGCATCGAGCCGGGCGGCAAGGACTTGCCCGCGCTCAAGCGCGAAATCGACGCGGCTCGGGCGGCCAGCGCGGCCTTGCTGCAGCGCCTGGACGTCGAGAGCCTGGCGCAGGCCGAGCAACGCTACGCCCGCCATGGCGCCTTGCTGCGCGAGCTGGACGGCATGCGCAAGACGCTGGGCATCCATGCGCCCAAGGGCGTGGACGTTCTGCGTGGCCAGCGCGACGACGCGTTGGCGCGTCGCGTGCAGTTGCAGGAACGTTTGGACAAGCTGCCAGCTGCGCCGCAGGCGGACGACGGCGGCGATCTGCCCGGGGCGCTCCAGGCCCTGCGCGAGGCCGAGGCGGTTTCGGCGCAGGCCGAGACCGCGCTGGCCGCCGCACAGCGCACCATGGACACCGACGGCGCGCGCGCCCAATTGCTGGAAAACCAGACGGCGGCGCGCAGCGCCGAGCTCCAATCGCCCGAGCGCGCGACGCAGCGGCAGGCCCGCGCAGGCAGGCTCGCCGAGGTCCGCAGCAGCCACGACGAACTGGAACGCCGCGTGCGCGAGGCGCAGGCGGCATTGGCTGGCCACCGTCCCGAGCTGGTCGAACAGGATGTGCAGCGCTACGAGAAGTCCGCCGCGATCGAGCGCGAGGCGCAGCACAAGCGCCACGGCGAAATCCTGCAGTTGCAAGGCAAGCTGGACCAGGCGGGCGCCCAAGGGCTGGGCGAACGCCTGTCTGAAGCAGAGGCCGCCTGCGAACGCCTGGAGCGGCGGCGCGACGACTTCGCCCGCCGCGCCGCTGCGCTGGAACTCCTGCAAAAGCTGCTGGCAGACAAGCGCGCGGCGGCGACGCAACGCCTGCAAGCGCCGCTGGCGCGCCGGCTGAACCACTACCTGGCGCTGCTGTTTCCGGAAGCCGACCTGCGACTGGACGATGCCTTGCTGCCCGCCGCGCTGCGCCGCGCGGGCGGCGAGGACCAGCTGTCCGCGCTCAGCTTCGGCACGCGCGAACAACTGGGCATCCTGGCCCGCTTCGCCTACGCCGATCTGCTGCGCGAAGCAGGGCGGCCGACGCTGCTGCTGCTCGATGACGCGCTGGTCCACACGGACGACGCGCGGCGCGACTTCATGAAGCGCGCGTTGTTCGACGCGGCCACGCGGCATCAGATCCTCATGTTCACCTGCCATGGCGAAGCGTGGCGCGACATGGGCGTGGAGCAGCGGCGCATCGCTTGACCGCGCCGCGCGCAGCCGGTAGGCTACGCCCCATGCCTGACCACACGCTCCTCGCCGATTCCGCATCCGCTGCCCGCGCAGCGGATACGCGTGCGCGTGTGCTGTCCCGGCGCTCCGCAGTTTCCCCCGGTTTTTCTCCTGTCGTGTCCACGGTGGTATCGCCGCCGGTCGCGCCGCCTTGCGGCGTGGTCTCGGGTGCTTACCCGCCTAGCGCGGTCGTCGTCGGCTGACGCCGTCCGCAACGCGACTCCAGCCTTTTTTCAAGAAGCTTCGTCAGACGTCCTGATGCATATTGCATCCGTCTAGCGCATGCTTATGCCCGCTTGCGCGGGCGGGGCTGGAGCCTGTTCATACCCCGACAGGTAGAAACCTCATGTCTTTCGATAGATCTGCGTGGACCTCCTATGGCTCCACTTCCTTGTTCGTGCTGCTGTGGAGCGGCGGCGCGATTTTCGCCAAGTGGGGGCTGTCCCACGCCTCCGCCTTCGGCTTCCTGCTGTTGCGCTTCATCCTGGCGCTGGCCGCACTGATGCTGTTGTGCGCGTGGCGGCGGCGCTGGCTGCCAGAGCCTGGCACGCGTCTGACTGTCGCGGCCACTGGCCTGCTGCTCATCGGCGGCTACTCCATCTGCTATCTGCTGGCGCTGGACCACGGCATCACGCCGGGCGTGCTGGCCACGCTGCTGGGTGCGCAGCCCATTCTGACGTTGGCGGTGATGGAAAGGCGTTACTCATTGCCGCGCGTGGCGGGCCTCGGCCTTGCCTTGTGCGGGCTGGTGATGGTGGTCTACCAGAGCATAGGCATGGCGCGCTTTTCCGCGGCCGGCATGGCCTACGCGCTGGCCGCGCTGCTTTGCATGACCAGCGGCGCGATGCTGCAGAAACGCGTGCGCCAGGCGCCCATGGACGTCATGCCGTTGCAGTACTTCGTCAGTCTGGCGTTGTGCCTGCTGTTCGTGCCATTCCAACCGATCCGCGTGGAGTGGGTGATCGGTTTCATCCTGCCGCTGATCTGGATGGGCCTGGTGATCTCGGTGGGCGCGACCCTGCTGTTCTACCGCATGATCCAGGCTGGCAACCTGGTCAATGTCACCAGCCTGTTCTATCTGGTGCCGGCCGGCACGGCAGCCCTGGATTACCTCATCCTGGGCAACCGGTTGTCGGCGTTGAGTCTGGGCGGGATGGCGGCGATCCTGCTGGGCCTGATGCTGGTGTTGCGCAGTCCGGCGCCAGCGGCGAAAGCGGTGCAGACCTGACCGTTGCCAGTTGAGGCATGACCCCGCGAGCGGATTTGAGTGCGCCCGCGGGGCAACTCATTGGGTCGCGGGTTTTCCCCAGGTATCGAAGAAAAATACCAAGTAGTATGTTCTCATCCAGCTTATTAAATACTCATTAGTATGTTGCTGGAGACAACGATGTCCGTGATCTGGAATCCCCCGCTCGACCCGCAGGCAAGCGCCTGGCGCGACAAGGCCGCCGACCTGACCGCGCGGGCGTTCGCGCCGGCGGCCGCCGCCATAGACCGGGAACAACGCTATCCCGTGGAGCACCTGGCGCCGTTGCGGGAAAGCGGGATCTCGGGACTCTTCATTCCAGCCGAGTACGGTGGCGCGGGCGCATCGCTGACCTCGCTGGTGGCTGTGGTGGAAACCGTGGCCCAGGGCTGCGCCTCCACGGCCGCCATCCTGGCGGCGCTGTCGCTGGGCGCGTTTCCGGTCATCCTGGGAGGTACCGCCGAACAGAAGATGGTGCTGCTGGGCGGCCTGGCGCGCGACGGCCACGCGGTCAACTTCGCCCTGAGCGAGCGCGGCGCCGGTTCGGATGCGGCGGCCCTGTTGACCACGGCCGTGCCCGAGGGCGACGGGTGGCGCATCCGGGGCGAAAAATGCTGGCTGGGCAACGGCGGGCATTCGCGCCATTTCATCGTGTTCGCCCGCACGGGCGAGCCGGGCGCGCGCAACAACATCAGCGCATTCGTGGTCGACCGCGACGCAAGCGGCGTGGTGGTAGACCACTACGAAGACAAGATGGGCATACGCGGCACCACCACCACGAACCTGAAACTGGACACCTGGGTCGGCGCTGAAAGCGTGGTCGGGACGCTGGGAGAAGGGCTGAAGCTCGCCTTGGCGACCTTGAGCATCGGCCGCGTGGTGGTGGCGGCCCAGGCCAACGGTATCGCCTTGTGCAGCTATGCCGAGGCGCGAGACTTCGCGGTGCAGCGCCAGACCTTCGGGCGCAGCATCATCGACCACCAGGGCGTGGGCTTCAAGCTGGCCGACGCCGCCACCGCGCTGTCGTCCTCGCGGATGATGACCTACGAAGCCGCGCGCGCCTACGACGCCGGGCAGGACATCGGCACGCTGGGCGCGATGGCCAAGCTGCTGGCCAGCGAAACGTCGCACAGCGTGGTGGACGACGCGATGCAGATTCTCGCCGGACGCGGCTATGTGAAGCCCAGCGCGGTGGAACGCTGCTACCGGGACCAGCGCATCACCGAAATCTACGAAGGCACCTCCGAAATCCAGCGCGTGGTCCTGGCCCGCGCCATCAAGAAAAGCGCAGGCGCTGCGGCGCAGCGCGGGGAGTTCGCATGAAAGCCAAGACTGCCATTCCTTATGACGAGATGCCCCTGCGGCAAGTGGAGCTGCTGGACGCGGCCGCGCATGCCTTCACCGAAATGGGATTCGCGGCGACCACGATCGATTCGGTCGCCGACCTGATCGGCGTCACGAAAGGCAGCGTCTATTACTACTACCGCAGCAAGACCGACCTGTTCTTCGCCGTGCACCGGCGCGCCATGCAGTTGAACCTGGACACGGTGACGCCGCTGGTGGAGGACGAGGCCGCGTCGCCGCCTCAGCGGCTCTGGAACATGGCCCACGCCCACACGCATCTGATGATGGCGCACCTGCCGTACCAGCGCGTCACCGTGCAGGGCGTCGAACTGCACCTGGCCGGACGCACCACGGCGAACCAGCGTGCCGAGCTGGAAGAATTGGTGCGGCAGCGCGACCGCTACGAGTCGCTGTTCCGCAGCGTGGTCGAGGCGGGCATGGCGACCGGAGACTTCCGGCGCGGTCCGCCGGCCTTGCAGGTCAAGCCGCTATTGGGCGCCTTGAACTGGACCACCATGTGGTATCGCCCCAGGGCCGGCGAATCCGAAGCGGATCGCGAAGCCATCGCGCGCGACATCGCGGATTTCGCTGTCGCGTCCATGCAATCCCTGCTGCCCGGTTCCGTGGCGGTCCCCACTGGAGTGAATGGCCATGCATGACATGCAATCCGAGGAACGCGGCTGGCGCGCGGTTTCCGAGTGGTATCACGCATTCTTCACCGGCATCGTCCTGTCGGCCGTGACGCGCCGCGGCACGGCGCGCGCGGCCGAACTGGTCTACGAGATCTTCTGCCGCCAGCGCAACGAGCGCTTCCTGCCAGGCCTGAAGAAGCTGGGCATCGCGCATCTGCCGCCCGCGGTGGCGGCGGCGCAGTACCACTACCTGTCCAACCATATCGGCGGCGTGGCGGTGCAGTACATGTACGAGTCCGACCGCAAGGCCTGGATACGCTATTCCGCACCGCGCTGGATCTGGTCGGGCACCGCGCTGTGCGCGATACCGTCGGAGGTGTCGCGCGCCATGCTGGCGGGCTGGCATGCGCAGAACGGCGTGTCGCTTAACAATCCGCGGCTGGGTTTCGTATGCACCAAGCAGGCTGTCGACGGCCAGTCGGGGCTGGAGGGCTACTACTACGAGTACGACCGCGACCTGCAGCC
The DNA here is from genome assembly GCF_014851465.1 of Achromobacter sp. ACM04. NCBI lineage: Bacteria > Pseudomonadati > Pseudomonadota > Betaproteobacteria > Burkholderiales > Alcaligenaceae > Achromobacter > Achromobacter sp. ACM04. Next base: position 1,353,130 of record NZ_JACUZS010000001.1, on the reverse strand, counting down.
GCATGAACGCCTGCGCTTCAGCCGCAATGAGGACGCGCCCGATTTCGACGCCGCTGCCGCACCGACGCTGCCCACCGTGGATTGGCCCGCGACGCGCCTGGCCAAGGCCAGCCGCAACTACGCCATGGAGTACGTGCGCAGCGCCTTGCCCGTAGCGGTGAACCTGTGGGGGCCGGAGGACGCGGCCGCGCTGCTGCACCTGACGGGAAGAATGATAGGCATGCAGTTCTATCACGAGACGGCGCGGGCGCTGGGCGTGGGGCAGGATAGTTCCGCGCTGCAGTTCGGGCGCTTCATGGTGGCGCTGGCGCAAGCACAGGGCGACACGTGCGAGTTGAGCGAAACGGCGGAAGGCGTGCGCGTGACGCAACACGGCTGGAACCTGATGGACGCTGTGGCCGATGCGCACCCCTGCGTGGCGCAAGCCTGGAACGGCCTGCTGGAAGGCGCGCTGGATGCGCACAATCACCGGCTTGCGCTGCGCATGAACACGCAGGCGGGCGCGCAGGGCAGGGAATTCAGCTGGCTGATCGCCCGCGCTTCGGCCTGAGCCTGAAATCGAAGGAGACAGACTATGCATAGCAGCGATACCGGCGGCGCGCTCGCCGGCCTGCGCGTCATCGACGCGTCGCGCGTCCTGGCAGGGCCATTCTGCGGCCAGATGCTGGGCGACCATGGCGCCGACGTAATCAAGATCGAATCGCCGGAAGGCGATGAATGCCGCGGTTTCGGTCCCCCGTTCGTGGACGGCAGTTCGGCCTATTTCCGCGCCGTGAACCGCAACAAGCGCAGCATGGTGCTGGACCTGAACAGCGAAGCCGGCCGCGAGACGTTCTGGCAATTGCTGGAAACGGCCGACGTGCTGATCGAGAACTTCAAGGCCAGCACGCTGCGCGCTTGGGGCGTGGCCGAACCGTCCGCCATCACCGAGCGCTTTCCGCGACTGGTCCATTGCCGCATCACGGGCTTCGGCGACGATGGCCCGCTGGGCGAATTGCCCGGCTACGACGCCGCGGTGCAATCCATGGCCGGCCTGCTCAGCATCAACGGCGAGGCGGGTGGCGAACCCTTGAGGCTGGGCGTGCCGGTGGTTGACCTCACCACCGGCATGAACGCCGCGATCGCCGTGCTGCTGGCCCTGCAGGCCCGGCACCGCACGGGGCGCGGCCAGATGGCGGACGTGTGCCTCTACGATTCCGCCGTATCGGTGGCGCATCCGTTCCTGGCCAATTACCTGGCGTCGGGCAATACGCCGCGCCCCAGCGGCAACGGGCATCCCAACATCGTGCCCTACAACGTTTACCAGACCCGGACCTGCCCCTTGTTCATCGCGGTCGCCAACGATCGCCTCTTCACCAAGCTGTGCACGCAGCTGGGCATTGCCGACATGGCGCAGGACGAACGCTACAAGTCCAACGGGCAAAGAGTGGTCAACCGCGAAGCCGTGGATGCGGCGCTGGCCCAGGCGTTCGCGCAGGTCGATGGCGAGGGGTTCGGCAAGCAGTTGCTGGCGCAGAACGTGCCGGCCGCGCCGATCCTGGACATGGCATCGGTGGCCGCAGCCGCCCATACCGAGCATCGCCAGATGGTGGTCCGGCGCGACGACTACCACGGCCCGGGCATACCGATAAAACTGTCCGGCACGCCGGCGGCCATACGCCGGGGCCCGCCGCGCTTGGGCGAAATGAACGCCGCAACACCGCCGTCAGAGCGGTAAGGCGAACCAGGCAGTACCCATAAAACCAGGAGACTAGACCATGAAAACGATTCGATTCGCGCTGTTGGCATGCGCGCTGCTGAACCTGTCCGCGCAAGGCGCGGCGCAGGCCGAGACCTATCCGGGCGACAAGCCCATCAAGATCGTCGCGGCTTTTTCGCCAGGAAGCGCGACCGACACCAGCGCCCGCATCATCGCGGAAGAACTGCGTAAGGACCTGAACGCCAACGTGATCGTCGAGAACAAGCCCGGCGCCCAAGGCCTGATAGGCACCGAGTATGCGGTGCGTTCGCCGGGCGACGGCTACACGCTGACGATCTCCAGCAGTTCGCTGAACTCCATCAATCCGGGGCTGTTCAAGAAGCTTCCCTACGATGCGCAGAAGGACTTCAGCCACGTGTCGCGCCTGACCACCATGCCCATGCTGCTGCTGGTGCGCGCGGACGGTCCGTACAAGGACTTGGCCACGTTCGTGAAGAAGGCGGCCTCGGGTTCCTTGAACTACGGCTACGGCTCGCCGGGCGGGCAGGTCGGCGCGGCGGCGTTCAACCGCATTGCCGGCGTGCGCGCGGAAGGCGTGCCGTACAAGAGCCAGCCTCCGGCGCTGACGGACCTGGCAGGCGGGCAGGTCGATTACGTGATGGCGGACCTGTCGGTCGCCACGCCGCTGCTGCGCGGCGGCAAGCTGCGGGCGCTTGCCATCAGCACCGAGCGCCGCTTGCCGGACCTGCCGGATGTGCCAACCTTTGCCGAAACGGAATATAAGGACTTCGACCTGGTGGTATGGGTAGGCCTGGCCGGTCCCGCCGGCATCCCCCAGCCTATCCTGGAGCGCTTGAACAAGGCGGTGAACGACGCGCTGGCGCGTCCCGAGGTGCAGCAGAAGTTCGCCGCCCTGGGCATGACGGCCGCGCCGAACACGCAGGCGCAACAGCAGGCTTTCGTGGAGGCGCAACTGGGCACCTGGGGCCGCCGCATGCAGGAAGCGAACATCAAGCCGGAGTAGGCGGCTTTGCGCCCCGGCTGCGCCGGGGCTGCGGTTATGCGTAGGCGGCGCTGTCCTGGCCGTCCCAGTGCCCGCTGACCAATTGCTCGGGCCGGCTCTGCGCCACCACCCGCGCGCAGGCGGCCCAGGCGTCCAGGCGGACGCTCAGGCCGGCGTAGATGCCGTGGCCCGCGCCGGCCTCGATCACGCCTTCGGCCTGCACGCCTTCGCCTGCCCGGATCGCGCCTTCGGCGCGGATGTCCTCGCCGGCGATCAGGCCCCAGCCGGAAGCGAGGTGCTCGCCGCACTGGATGGAGCCCCCGGCCTGGATGCCGCAGGCGGCGTCGATTTCCTTTTCGGCGCGCACGTCGCCGCCGGCCTTGATGCCCTGGCCGCATTTGATGGCGCCTTGCGTCTGGATGTCCTGCCCGGCATGCAGGTGGCCGGTCACGGCCAGGTCCTGGCCGGCGCAGATGTCCCACTTGGCGCGCACATTGCCGCCGCAGTCCAGGCGCGTGGCGGTTTCTATGCCCCAATCGGCGCTGATGTCTCCGCCTGCGCGCAGGTTGCCGCCGCTGGCGATGTTGGCGTTGGCGGTGATGTTCTCGCCCGCCTGGATGGTTTCGCCGGCGCGGATGCCGCCGCCCGTGACGATGCTGCGCCCGGCGCGCACCACGCTGTCCACATTGATGCCCATGCGCACTTCCAGCGTGCCGGCGAACACGATGGCATTGGCGTCGACCGAATCCAGCCGCAGCACCGCGTCGGTGGGGCCGAACTGGTCCAGCAGCCAGCAGGCGTCGCTGACGCGGCCGTCAGCGACCAAGGCGTCAAGCACGGCCTGGTAGTCTCCCTGGCCGTTGTGGTCGCGGATGAACCATTTGTAGCCGCCCGCGCAGGGGTTCTTGGCTTTGACGAAGTTCTTGGTGAGTTGCATGGCGCTTGAATAGGTCGGTGCGTGGCCTGGCCGCAAGCCTGCGTTGGCGTTGCGGATCGAGGGACGAGACGCGGATCCCGGCCACGCGGCAGGGCGTCCGCCGGCCGGCAGCAAGGCTGCCGGATGCGCGAATGTGCGCAGGCAGCCGGCGGCGGGCCGGTGCAGGAATCAGAAAGGGGAAAAGCGGGCGATTAGCCGGGCTTGGAGCGCGCGTAGGCGGAGCGCGCGGCGACTTCCTGCGAGCTCAACAGGGTCGAGCGCAGGGCGCAAAGCGCGCAGGCGGCGCAGGGAGGGGGAGAAAGATGGGATCGCACGGTCGCACATGCTACCACCGGGGCGATTGCAGTCAAGCGCAGCCCTTGGAACGTTGGGGGCGCAAGGCGGGCGCGAAAAAAAACCGGCCTGGGAAACAGGCCGGCCTTGGGGCGGCGCCGGACCGGGCCGGCGCGCTGTCCGCTGACGATCAGTTGGTCGACTGGATGTTGCGTTCCTTGGCGATGCGTTGGCGCAGTTCCAGCTCGCGCTTGATCTGGGCGGCGTATTCGGCGGGCGTGTTGCCGTCCACCAGCGAGCCGCCGTCGGCCAGGCGCTGCACGATCTTCGGATCCTTGAGCGCCTTGACGGTGGCGTCATGGATGCGGTCGACCACCGCCTGCGGGGTGCCGGCGGGCGCTACCAGGCCGTACCAGGCCATGTTATCCATTTCCGGCAGGCCGCCTTCGGAGAAGGTCGGCACGTCCGGCAGCGCGGGCAGGCGCTTGGGCGCGGCCACGGCCAGGGCGCGCAGCTTGCCGGCCTGGATGTGGGGCATGGACGAGGGCAGGTTGTCGAACTGGGCGTTGACCTGGCCGGCGATCACGTCATTGAGGGCCGGACCCGAACCGCGGTACGGCACGTGCACCATGTCGGTCTTGGTCAGCGACTTGAAGAGCTCGCCGTCCAGGTGGCCGATGCCGCCCGCGCCCGAGGACGCGTAGGCGTACTTGCCGGGGTTGGCCTTCAGCAGGGCAATGAACTCGGCCAGGGTCTTGGCCGGCACGGCAGGGTTCACCGTCAGCACGTTGGGAACGTTCACCATATTGGTGATGGGGACGAAGTCCTTCAACGGGTTGTACGGGTTCTTGGGGTTGGTGGCCGGGTTGGTGGCCATGGTGCTGACGGTGGCCACGCCCAGGGTGTAGCCGTCGGGCGTGGAGCGCGCCACGGCATCGGCGCCGATCGAGCCGCCGCCGCCGCCGCGGTTCTCGACCACCACGGCCTGGCCGAGCTCGCGGGTCAGGCCTTCGGCGACGATGCGCGCGACGATGTCGGTGGTGCCGCCCGCGGCGAACGGGACGATCAGGCGGATGGGTTTGTTGGGGTAGGGGTCGGCTGCCTGCGCGGCGGTGGTGAGGCAGAGGCCGGCGATGGCGGCGGCCAGGACGGCCTTGGCTTGGGACAGCATGGTCAAGAGTCTTCTCCAGATTATTTGAATTTCCGACCCGGCCGGCTTCTTGGGCCGGCGTCGGTGAAGCCTGCCGCGCCCGGATGCTGGCGCGGTGGATGCTTCGTGGGCGCCATTCCACACAGTAAATATCCGTCGGTCAACCCGGATAGACCCTGGCTTGTCCAGGGTTATTTTTTTACGGCGCCGTTGCCCGGAGAAGACGGCAATAGGCGAAAAAATCCAATGCTGACAAAGACATGAACAGCTTCCGGAATATTTCAATTGCGCAAGGATTGCGCATCTATCTTGCTGTCATCCGCATCGTAAACACATAAATCTCTGCATAACTTACAAGAATCTGATATTTTTCGTATGAGATTCTTGGCCGGTCTTGCAAGAAAGCTATTGCGTTTGTTTCTGTCTGCGCCGTTCAATGGCGTTGGTTGATGCCCCCCGCGGGGCAACGTGTAGTGCAGCGACGCACCGGGCCAGGGTTCCGTCCGTTTTTCAATCCCCGGTCTGTTCGTCTTTCGCTGCCTTGCGCTGGCGGGAGGGGGCCCGGACACTCTCGGAACGCCATGTCGCTGATCCTGATCCTCGCTCTGCCGTTTGCCGGCAGCCTGTGCGCCGTGCTTCTGCCATCCAACGCCCGCAATGCCGAGGCCTGGCTGGCGGGCCTCATCGCACTGGTCTGTGTGGTGCTGGTCATCAGTCTCTATCCCGAGGTCGCCAACGGCGGCGTGGTGCGCTTCGACATGCCCTGGGCGCCCGCCCTGGGCCTGCAGTTCACCCTGCGCATGGACGGCTACGCCTGGCTGTTCGCGCTGATCGTCTCCGGCATGGGGGCGCTGGTGGTGCTGTATGCGCGCTACTACATGTCGCCGGAAGATCCGGTGCCGCGCTTTTTCTCCTTCTTCCAGGCCTTCATGGCCGCCATGCTGGGCGTGGTGCTGTCGGGCAACCTGATCCAGCTGGTCATGTTCTGGGAAATGACCAGCCTGGCGTCCTTCATGCTGATCGCCTACTGGCATCACCGCCTGGACGCCCGCCGCGGCGCGCGCATGGCGCTGACGGTCACAGGCGGCGGCGGGCTGTGCCTCTTGGCCGGCGTCCTCATCCTGGGCCATATCGTCGGCAGCTATGACCTGGACCGCGTGCTGGCCGCGGGCGATCTGGTGCGGGCCGACCCCTGGTATCCGGCCGTCCTGATCCTGGTGGCGCTGGGCGCGCTGACCAAGAGCGCGCAGTTCCCGTTCCATTTCTGGCTGCCCAACGCCATGGCGGCGCCCACGCCGGTATCCGCCTACCTGCATTCGGCCACCATGGTGAAGGCCGGGGTGTTCCTGCTGGCGCGCTTCTGGCCGGTGCTGTCGGGCACCGACGAATGGTTCTGGATCATCGGCGGGGCGGGGCTGATCACGCTGGTGCTGGGCGCGTACGCCGCCATCTTCCAGCAGGACATGAAAGGGGTGCTGGCGTACTCCACCATCAGCCACCTGGGGCTGATCACGCTGCTGCTGGGCCTGAACAGCACGCTGGCGCTGGTGGCCGCCATCTTCCACATGATCAACCACGCCACTTTCAAGGCCTCGCTGTTCATGGCGGCGGGCATCGTGGACCACGAGACCGGCACGCGCGACCTGAGCCGTTTGTCCGGCCTGTACAAGGCCATGCCGATCACCGCCACGCTGGCCATGGTGGCGGCTGCGTCGATGGCGGGGGTGCCGCTGCTCAACGGCTTCCTGTCCAAGGAAATGTTCTTCGCCGAGACCACCTTCGTCAGCGGCGACCGCATCACCGAGATCGGCCTGCCCCTGGTGGCCACCATTGCGGGCGCGTTCAGCGTGGCCTATTCGCTGCGCTTCATCCTGCAGGTGTTCTTCGGCCCCCCGGCCACCGACCTGCCGCGCGCCCCGCACGAGCCGCCGCGCTGGATGCTGTTCCCCAGCGCGCTGCTGGTGGCGATCTGCCTGCTGGTGGGCGTGGTGCCGGGCCTGACGGTCGGCCCGTTCCTGGCGACCGCGGCCCAGAGCATCCTGGGTCAGGACATGCCGGAGTACAGCCTGGCCGTCTGGCACGGTTTGAACCTGCCTTTGGTCATGAGCCTGGTTGCGACCACGGCCGGCATTCTGCTTTATCTCGCCCTGCGTGCCCATCAGCGCGCCAATCCGGGCCGGGTGCCGTTCATCTACCGCCTGGACGGCCGCCGCAGCTTCGAGGCGCTGCTGGACGGCTCCAGCGTGGCCGCGGCCTGGCTGCTACGCTGGCTGGCGTCCTCGCGCCTGCAGGTGCAGATGCTGCTGATCGTGCTGGGTACGCTGTTCGTGGCCTGGCTGCCGCTGCGCGCGGGCGGCTGGCTGGATGGCTCGGGCCGCATGACGCCGATCGATCCGGCCTTCGCGCTGCTGTGGCTGGTGGGCGCGGGCTGCGCGCTGGCCGCCGCCTTCCAGGCCAAGTACCACCGCCTGGCGTCGCTGGCGCTGGCGGGCGGCGCCGGCCTGATCACCTGCCTGACCTTCGTCTGGTTCTCGGCGCCCGACCTGGCGCTGACCCAGCTGTCGGTCGAGGTCGTGACCCTGGTGCTGTTGCTGCTGGGCCTGCGCTGGCTGCCGCGGCGCATTGCGCAGGATGAAGACGAGAGCCTGAAGGCCACGCTGCGGGCTCGCGGGCGGCGTCTGCGCGACCTGTTGCTGGCAGGCGCCGCGGGCACCGGCATGGCCGCATTGGCCTATGCGGTGCTGGTGCGGCCGCAAGGCGACACCATCTCCTCGTATTTCGTCGACCGCGCGCTGCCCGATGGCGGCGGCACCAATGTGGTGAACGTGATCCTCGTGGACTTCCGCGGTTTCGATACCTTCGGCGAAATCACGGTGCTGGGCATCGTGGCGCTGACCGTCTACGCGCTGCTGCGCCGCTTCCGTCCGGCCGCCGAAAGCGCGGACCTGCCGCGCCAGCAGATCGACCAGGACGGCGGCGTGCCGGCCGCGCCGGACATCAAGTCGCTGGTGCCCACGGGTTCGATGATGGTGCCGACCGTGCTGGTGCGCCTCTTGCTGCCCACCGCCGCGCTGATTTCCGTGTACTTCCTGCTGCGCGGCCACAACGAGCCGGGCGGCGGTTTCGTGGGCGGATTGATCTTCGCCACCGCCGTCATCCTGCAATACATGGTCGGCGGCGTGTACTGGGTGGAGTCTCGCAGCCGCCTCAACCCGCAGAACTGGATCGGCATCGGCCTGTTGTTCGCCGGCACCGCGGCGGTGAGCGCGTGGCTCGCCTACAAGCCTTTCCTGGCGGCGCTGGCCTGGGATGTCGCGCTGCCGCTGATCGGCCACGTGCATCTGTCCAGCGTGCTGCTGTTCGACCTGGGCGTCTACATGCTGGTCGTGGGATCCACCGTGCTGGTGCTGGTGGCGCTGGCCCACCAATCGCTGCGCGCGCAACGCAAGGCTGCCGTCGAAATCCAGGCGGCGGCCGCACAAACAGGGGAAGCCTGATGGAATTGATATACGCCATCGCTATTGGTGTCTTGGCGGGCTCGGGCGTCTGGCTGCTGCTGCGGCCGCGGACCTTCCAGTTCATCATGGGCCTGTCGCTGGTTTCCTACGCGGTGAACCTGTTCATCTTCGGCATGGGCCGGCTGACCTCGGGCCGTCCGCCCGTGGTCGATCCGGCAATGGCCCATGATCCTTCCTGGTATGCGGATCCGCTGCCGCAGGCGCTGGTGCTCACGGCCATCGTGATCGGCTTTGCCACCACCGCGCTGTTCCTGGTTGTGCTGCTGGCCTCGCGTGGCCTCACGGGTACCGACCACGTTGATGGACGGGAGTCCCAATCTTGAATTTTTGGCTGCAACACCTGCCCGTATTGCCCATCGTCACGCCGCTGGCGGCTGGCGCGGCGATGCTCCTGCTGGCGGACACCCGCCGCTACACCCGTGGCGCCATTGCGCTGGTTTCGACGCTGGGCCAACTGGCCGCCGCCATCGCGCTGCTGGTGGTGGCGGGCGGCGGCGTGCCTGGCGTCTGGCCGGACGGGGTGGGGGTCTATCTGGTGGGCGACTGGCCCGCGCCCTTCGGCATCGTGCTGGTGGTCGACCGCCTGGCTGCGGTGATGCTGGCCCTGACCGCGGTGCTGGGGCTGGCGACGCTGGTCTATGCGCTGGCGCGCTGGGACCGCGCCGGAGTGCATTTCCATTCGCTGTTCCAGTTCCTGCTGATGGGCCTGAACGGCGCCTTCCTCACGGGCGACCTGTTCAATCTCTTCGTGTTCTTCGAGGTGCTGCTGGCGGCGTCCTATGGCCTGTTGCTGCACGGCTCGGGCGTGGCGCGCGTGAGCGCCGGCCTGCAGTACATTGCGGTCAACCTGGTGGCCTCGTTCCTGCTGCTGATCAGCATCGCGCTGATCTACGGCGTCACCGGCACGCTGAACATGGCGGACCTGGCGGTGCGCGCCGGCAACCTGGCGGGCGCGGACCGCATGCTGTTCGAGGCGGGCGCGGCCATCCTGGGCGTGGCCTTCCTGGTCAAGGCGGGCGCCTGGCCGCTGAACTTCTGGCTGGTCAAGGGCTACGGCTCGGCTGGCGCCCCGGTCGCGGCCATGTTTTCCATCATGACCAAGGTCGGCATCTACGCGCTGCTGCGCATCGGTTCCTTGCTGCTGCCCACCGGCGCGCCGGCGGCCTTCAGCCTGGATTGGATGTTCGCGGCGGGGTTGGCCACGCTGCTGTTCGGCGGCCTGGGCCTCCTGGCGACCCAGCAACTGGAAAAGATGGTGGGTTACTGCGTGATCGTGTCGGCCGGCACGCTGTTGACCGCACTGGGCATGCCCGGCGTGACGCTGACGGGACCGGCGCTGTTCTACCTGCTCAGCTCCGTGCTGACCACGGGCGCGTTCTTCCTGCTGGCTGAGTTGATCGAGCGCACCCGCAGCTTCGGCGCCAACGTGCTGGCGGTCACCCTGGACGCATTCGACCTGGACGACCCGGCCTCGGTCAACCGTTCCGACGACGTGGTGGGCGTGGCCATTCCCGCCGCCATGGCCTTCCTGGGCCTGGCCTTCATTTCCTGCGCCTTGCTGGTAACCGGCCTGCCGCCGCTGTCGGGCTTCGTCGCCAAGCTGTCGCTGCTGTCGGCGGCGGTGTCGGCCGCCAACGAATCGGCCGTGCCCATGGACGCCTGGATACTGGTGGCCGCGGTGTTGCTGTCGGGGCTGGCGGGCCTTATCGGCCTGGGCCGCACCGGCATCCGCGTGTTCTGGGCCAGCGATGACCGCAGCACGCCGCGCCTGCGCTTGATCGAAGCCGGGCCGGTGGCCGTGCTGTTGCTGCTGTGCGTGGGCCTGGCGGCCGGCGCCGGCCCCGTGTCGGCCTATCTGGACGACGCGGCACGGTCGCTGGACCAGCCCAAGTCCTATATCGACGCCGTCATGTCTGCGCAGACCGTGCGCGGCCTCAAGGGAGGAAGCTGATGCGCCGCCTCTACTTCCTGTTCCTGCCCGTCTACCTGTTCGTCCTGTGGCTGGTGCTCAACCAGAGCGCGTCCGCGGGCCAGATCGCGCTGGGCATCGCGCTGGCGCTCTGGTTCACCTGGGCGGCGTCGCGCCTGCGACCGCTGAGGGCCAAGCCGCGCCGCCTGTGGAAGGCGGTGCCGCTGTTCCTGCACGTGACCGCGGACATCATCAAATCCAATATCGCCGTGGCGCGGCTGATCCTGAATCCGCGCCGCAATGACTTTTCGCCCGGGTTCATCATGATCCCGCTGACCATGCGCGACCCGCACGGCCTGGCGATGCTGGCTTGCATCGTCACATACACGCCGGGCACCGTCTGGGTGGACCTGACCGACGACCACAGCCTGAAGCTGCACGTGCTGGACCTGCAGAACGAAGGCGACTGGATCAAGCTGGTGCAGGAACGCTACGAGCGCCCGCTGATGGAGATTTTCGAATGAACAACATACTTTATTGGGCGGCGTCCTTCGCCTTGCTCTGCTTCGCGCTGGGCATGGTCTTCGCCGCCATCCGGCTGCTGCGCGGTCCCACCGCGCAGGACCGCGTGCTGGCCCTGGACACGCTCTACATCAACGGCATGCTGACCATGCTGGTGTTCGGCATCCGCTCCGGCACTTCCGTGTATTTCGACATTGCGCTGCTGATCGCCTTGTTCGGCTTTGTCGGTTCCACCGCCATGGCGCGCTTCCTGCTGCGCGGCGAGGTGATCGAGCCATGATCGACGCCCAGATCCCGCTGTGGGCCGCCATACCCGCGAGCATCCTGCTGGTGCTCGGCGGCCTGCTTGCGCTGACCGGTTCGGCCGGCCTGCTGCGCTTCCGTACCTTTTATGCCCGCATCCATGCGCCCACCTTGGGCAACACCATGGGTTGCGGCTGCGTGCTCGCGGCGTCCATCCTGGTGTTTTCGGCACTGTCCTCGCGGCCTGTGTTTCATGAAGTCATCATCACGCTGCTGCTGATCGTGTCTTCGCCCGTGACCGCCATGCTGCTCATGCGTGCGGCAACCTACCGTAATCGCCTGAGCAAGACCGACGCCGAGCGCGATGCAAGTTAAGGGGAAAGGCAGGGTTTGTTGCGTCGCGTCAATTGAAACGTAGTCTTACGATTTCACGTCGCTGGACATGTAGCCGAAGCGTCATCGTGGGATAGTGGGTAACGGTTCAATCAACTTCAAGGAGCTGACCATGACTACACGACCCATGCATACCAAACGCCTCGCGGCGACGCTTTGTGCCGCTGGCCTGATGTTGGCCGCGGGAGCGGTCCACGCGGCTGATGCGACCGGCCGCGGCTCAGCTCAGTCCCAGTACCAGCAGGACGTCGCGGCATGCAAGAGCGGCGCCACCGGCCAGGACCAGGCCGCCTGCATGCGCGAAGCCGGCGCGGCGCGCCAGGAAAGCGGCCGCAACAACCTCAAGGACGGCAATAACGACCAACTGCAGCAGAACATGCTGGACCGCTGCAACCGCCTGCCGGCCGCCTCGCGCCAGGACTGCGTCACGCAGATGACCTCGCCGACCAATGTGCGCGGCAGCGTGCAGGGCGGGGGCGTGCTGCGTGAAACCGTGATCCAGGTGCCGGCCGACACCGTGCCGCCCGCGGCCGGCGCGCCGGGCATGGCGCCCGCGCCGGCGGCAGCGCCCATGACCGCGCCGGTGCGCCAGTAAGCGACAGTCGGGGCCGGGGCGGCAGGGCCGCCCGCCTTGGGCCTCCAGGGGCGCAGCCGCCGCCACATTCAGGCAAAATGGCGGCTGTCGCCCCTTTTTCACGCATATACATGTCCGACGTCATCGCCCTGATATTCGACTTCGACGACACGCTGGCCTCGGACAGCACGTCCGGCTTCCTGGAAAGCATGGGCGTGGACACGGCATCCTTCTGGAAGGATGAGGTCGATCCCTTGCTCTCGCAGCAGGATTGGGATCCCGTGCCCGCCTATCTGTACCAGATGATCCAGCTGTCGCAATCGGGCAAGCACGGCCTCATCACGCAGCAGCGCCTGAAGGACTGGGGCGCCCGGCTGGAATTGCACGACGGCGTGCCCACGCTGTTCCAGCGGCTGCGCGCCGCCGTGCGGGCCGAACAGCCGCAGGTGCAGTTGGAGTTCTACCTGATTTCCAGCGGCATCGGCGACGTGGTCAGGTCTACGCCCATCGCGCATGAGTTCACCGAGATCTGGGCGTCCGAATTCATCTACGGCGCGGACGGCGGCATCGCGTTTCCGCGACGCATCGTCAGCTTTACCGACAAGACCCGCTACCTGTTCCACATCCAGAAGGGCATCATCGGCCGCGACTTCCGCAACAAGCCTTTCGAGGTCAACCGCAAGGTGCCCGAGGACCGCTTGCGCGTGCCGTTCGACCAGATGGTGTTCGTCGGCGACGGCTACACCGACATCCCGTGCTTTTCGCTGATCCGCCGCGCCGGCGGCTTCGCCTTCGGTGTCTGGGACCCCAAGCATCGCGACAAGCGCAGCCGGGCCTGGGGCTTCATCGAAGAGGGCCGGGTATCGAACCTGAACCAGGCCCGCTACGACGAGCACGCCGAGCTCTACCAATGGCTGGAAGAGGCCGTGACCAGCCTGGCCGGCCGCATCGCGCTGAAGTCCCGGGTGTACCGTGGTTGAAGCAGTCCCGATGGCGGCGGTCCCGGCCTGGACCGCGCAGGATGCCAGCTTCATGGAACTGGCGCTGGAACAGGCGCAAGCAGCCTACGACATCGGCGAGGTGCCGGTAGGCGCGCTGGTGGTGTCGGCCCAGGGCGACATCCTGGGGCGCGGCTACAACCGCACCATCATCGACCACGACCCCACCGCCCACGCCGAGATCGTCGCCTTGCGCGGCGCCGCGCGCGCGCTGGAAAATTACCGGCTGCCGGGCATCACCGTATACGTCACGCTGGAGCCCTGCGTCATGTGCATCGGCGCCATGCTGCATGCGCGGCTCGCGCGCGTCGTGTTCGGCGCCTACGATCCCAAGACCGGCGCCTGCGGCAGCGTGCTGGACGTGGGCTCGGTCCCCAAACTCAATCATCACACCTCAGTCACCGGCGGCGTGCTGGCGGAACCTTGCGGCGAGCTGCTGCGCCGGTTCTTCCGCGAGCGCCGCAGCAAGGAATCCGCAGCATGAGCAAATCCCAAGGCGCCAAGGCGCGCGGCGCGAAAGCCGCCGCCGCCCACGACCATGACCACAACCACGATCATGGCCACGCAGGCCACGAATGTGATGAAGACTGCGGGCATGACCACACCCACGCCCACGTGCTGCCCGACGCCCGCGGCATCTACCTGATCTCGCCGTCGTCTGCCGTGCGCGATCCGGCCGCCGTCGAACTGGCGCGCGAACGGCTGCAGCAACAGGGCTTCAAGACCGCCGTGGACCGCACTGCGTACGCGCAGCACCAGCGCTTTGCCGGCACCGACGCGCAGCGCCTGGCCAGCCTGACGCGCGCCGCCAAGCAGAAGCTGCCCATCGTCATGGTGACGCGCGGCGGTTACGGCATGGGCCGGCTGCTGCCTGCCATCGACTGGAAGGCCATGGCCGACAGCGGCAAGCGATTCGTGGGCATGAGCGACTTCACTGCCTTCAACCTGGGCCTGCTGGCACAGACCGGCGCGGTCAGCTATACCGGCGCCTCGGCCGTCTATGACTTCGGCGGCAAGAAGGTCGATGACCTGACCGAAGCGCTGTTCGGCGAGATCATGCGCGGCGAACTGGAAATCCTCAGCTTCGAAACCCAGGACGCCGATGCGGTGGACTGCCGCGGCATCCTGTGGGGCGGCAACCTGGCCATGCTGACGTCCTTGCTGGGCACGCCCTACATGCCCAAGGTGCGGGGCGGCATCCTGTTCCTGGAAGACGTGGCCGAGCATCCCTACCGCATCGAACGCATGCTGATCCAGCTGGCGCAGGCCGGCATCCTGGGCAAGCAGAAGGCCATCGTGCTGGGCCGCTTCTCGGACTACAAGCTGGCGCCGCACGACAACGGCTACGACCTGCACGAAGTCGTGGCCTGGCTGCGCAAGACGGTCAAGGTGCCGGTGGTGACGGGGCTGCCGTACGGCCATGTCGCCACCAAGGCGACGCTGCCGATCGGGCAGAAGGTAGGCCTGGCCACCGAGAAAGGCATGGCGCACCTAGTGCTGGACGAACACACGCACTAAAAAAGGAAAGGGGCGCCGAGCGCCCCTTTCTCATTGCTACTTGAATAGCCTGTCGACCAGCGATTGCGCCTTCTGCTCGCTGCGTCGCTTGGCCTCGGCCTGCTCGGCGGGCGACTGTGCCGCCTTGCTGCACTCCCCGGCATAGCTCGCGAAGCGCGACGCGCATTCCTGCGCCAGCTTGCGCGCCTGATCCCAGCCCTGGGTCTGACCATAGAAGCGGATGGCTTCGGGCCATGCCAGCGCCGAACCACGGAAGTACTCGAAGCCCTGGCCCATGATCTTGGAGGCGGGCCCGGACTGGCCCGCGCCCAGCAGATTATTGGCGCGCAGCACGTACACCTGCCACGCGCGGTCGGGCTCGGACGCGAGGTTGCGGTCCAGCAAGGCGGACCCGCGCGCGCCGGACTCCGCCTGCGCCATGCTCAAGGTCAGCAAGGGCAGGGCGTGCGCGGCGCTGGGCCCCGAAGCGGCCTGGGCCGCGAGCTTGCGGGCGCGCGGATAGTCCTGAGCTTGCAGCGCCTGCTGCGCCTCGGCTGCGGTCTTGTAGTTCTTCAGCAGCGCGGCCGTGCGGCGTTGCGCGCGGGCCTTGTTCCAGGGCGCGGTCGCCGCCGCAGGTCGCGGCTTGCCCGCCATCAGGGGCATGACCTGTTCGGTCAGCGCGGCCAGGCGCGCGCCGGTGTCGGGATGGCTGACGGTCAGCTTGTTCCAGATGTCTTCCAGGCCGGTGCGCAAACCTTCGCTGGCGCCGGCCACGCCGGAATTCAACGAGGCCTGCATCTCGGTGAGGGGAGCGATGCTGTTGCCCTTGGCCGCCTCCCGCTTGCGGGTGTTGTCGGCCGCCGCCTGTTTGATCTGCTCGAGCATGCGCTGGCGCGCTTCGGCCTGTACCTGGGCGTTCTCGGCTTCCCAGGTGGCCTGGCGTTCCAGGAACGCCTTGAAGCCTTGCGTATACGAGTAGCCCAGTTCCAGGCTGACAGTGGCGCCGAAACGGTCGGCGTTTTCTTCCTGCTGCCGGCCCCAGGCCGGCACCAGCATGTTCTTGCCCAGCGTATACGAGGCGATCACGCTGTCCACGGGGCTCCAACCGGTGGCGCTGCCGGCCTTGCGGGCCAGCGCCACGCCCACGGCCGCCAACGATGCGACCTGGTCGCCCGCGGCATTGACCGATTCCATCTGGTGGTAGTCGAGGTAGACGTGGCCGAACTCATGGGACAGGATGGCGACGATCTCGTCCTCGGATTCCGCCGAGGCCAGCCAGCCCATGGACAGGTAGATGTTGCCCGCGCCGGTGCTGTAGGCTTCCAGCGCCGATGAAGAGGTCACGTGAACCGCGCCAGGCCAGCCCGGCACGCCCGCGGCGTTCTTGATCCGGGCAAGCAGGCCGTTCAGATAGGTTTCCATCTCCGGCATGGCGACCAGGCCCATGCCCTGGGCGCGCTGGTTGCGCGCGTCCAGGTTGGCGTCGGGCCATTGCCGGTCGGCGGGAGGCGGAGGCAATTGGCCGGCCGTGACCGAAAAACCCTTGCCTCCGGGAAGCGTGGAGCAGGCGCTCAGCAGCAGCGCGCCGGATACGGCGGCCATGCGCAGGATGTGGGCGGATCGCATGGGCGGCTCAGCGGCAGACGTTCTCGCCCGCGCCTGCGGTCGAGCCGGTGGGCGGCGGCACGCCCTTGATCACAGGCCCGCATTGCGCGGCGGAGCCTCGCGCGATGCGCACGTGCATGCTGTCCACCCAATAGTCCTTGCCGTCGACCTTGACGTGGTAGAACTCATTGGCCTCTTCGAGCACGGGCCAGGGCATGCCCTGGCCATCGGACTTGGCCGCGGGCGCGCCGCCGTCCGACGTGGCATACAGCGGCACGGGCTTGATGTTCAGGCCGACGATGGCGTCCGCCGCCGAGGCGCTCGCGCCAGCCAGCGCAAGAGCGGCCGCGGCCAGCGCGGTAATCAGGGAGGAGGGCTTGGGCATGCGTTTCTACTCCTGTTGTGGGCGGGTAGCGGATGGCTCCCGCGAGGGTGTCGTGGACGCCGGCGCGGAAGCGCGGTCCGGTTTGCCAAAAAGAAAGGCGGTGGCGCGATTGGTCCAGCCGAGCCAGTGGGCGGCCAGGGCCATGATTGCCAGGTCGACGATGGGCAGGGTGCCCACGTTCAGCCAGCGCTGCGCAAGCAGCACGATGTACAGCACGATGAGCGAGGACAGGACGATGGCGGCCGCCTTGCGCAGCAGCAGCAACGCCGCGACGCAGAGCTTGGACGTCAACCAGCGCGCCAGCCACAGGCGCGCGGCGCGGTCGCGCAGCAGGGCTGACAGGCGCCCGGCCTTGGCCTTCCAGCCGTCGCCGGCTTGCGCGGCAGGCGGCAGCGGCAGGGCGGGTGCATCGGCAAAAAGCCGCCATTCGGCGGGCGGGGCCAGCAGCCGGCCGCCCAAGCGCGTATTACCGCGCAGCCATTGCGCCAGCCAATGCAGGAAATGGGCCAGCATGACGACCGGGATGCCCAGCAGCCACAGAACATTGGGCGGCCAGATTTCCCATTCGAGGGCGCGCTTATAGTCGTCCTGGTAGGTCAGCAGATTGTCCAGGGCCATGGCGTGCATGAACACGCCGGGGATGGCGTCATGCACGGGCGACAGCACGGTGTCGTTGAAGCCGCTGAGCGCGGCGCCGATCATGACGTAGCGCCCCGTGAGCATGTCGGCCAGGCGGGCGCCGTCGGCTTCTGGCGCGCGCAGTTCGGACAGGGTCAGCGCGCGCGTGTACGGGCAGATGGGCTGGGCGGCGTCCGGGTCGCCCAGCAGGCTGCGGACGTAGGACGGCAGCATTTCCATGTAGCCGCCGCGGGCCTGCCGGCATTCCATGCTGAAGCGGCGCTGGTCCAGGTTGTCGACGCCCCAGGTCAAGGCCATGGCTTCGTGCGTGCGCGTGATGGCCACCCCCGCCGCGTCCTGGGCGATGGCCAGCGCCGCGCTGCGCGCGTGCTCGCCCGACCAGAGGGGATAGCTCCATACCAGCCGGTCCACCTTGCTGGGGGTGTAGCGCACGTCGACCATGGTGAAGCATGGCTTCTCGCCCGCGGGCGCTTCCAGGCCCGAACGCAGGCTCAGGTTGCCCTGCGCATCGGGCAGCGCGGCCAGGAACACCGGGATGTTGGCGTCGCGCAGCTCGCACAGGGCGGCGGCCAGCTCGGGCAGGGTCGGATCGTCGCGCTCACGCCCGAAGGTGATGTCCAGGAAGATGGCCTTGGGCTTGTGGATCAGGCCGATGTTGCGCAGCCAGCGCGCATGCGTCCTGTAAGGCACCGGCCAGGCGCCTTTCTGCTGGTCCAGGGAGTCGTCGTCGATCAGGACGACCGTGGTGTCGTTGCGGTGCGCGATGTCGTAGTGGCCGCCGACCAGCCGGGCCTGGAGCCGCGCCGCCGCATAGGTGAGCAGGTCGGAACTGGGGGTGAGCCGGGGCGTCGCCCACAACATCACGATCGCGACGATGGCCGCCACGATCAGCGACCGGCCATAGGAAAGCTCGACTTTCTCGGAGGAGTGGTTGGCGTCTGCCACGTAGCGGGGGAGGTGGGTTGCAACCGCCTGACCGGCCTGGCGGCCATAGGCGCTGAGTTGCCCGCAATAGTACCCCAATTAATACAAATGTTTACGTTGTGACATCAAATGCCATGCAGCATTTCCAGATGCTTCAGCAGGTAGCTTGCCCGGCCTGGATGCGATTCACGGATGCTTGGTACACTATCGGGTTTCTCCGCATGCGTCCCCGGACGCCCAAAGACTCAAACATACCGTGATCTCCACCGCCAATCTCACCATCCAGTTCGGTCCCAAACCCCTTTTCGAGAACGTCAGCGTCAAGTTCGGGGAAGGCAACCGCTACGGGCTGATCGGGGCCAATGGTTCCGGCAAGTCGACCTTCATGAAGATCATCGGCGGCGACCTGGAACCCTCGGCGGGCAACGTGTCGCTGGAGCCGGGCGTGCGCCTGGGCAAGCTGCGCCAGGATCAGTTCGCGTTTGAAGACCTGCGCGTGCTGGACGTCGTCATGATGGGCCACACCGAGATGTGGGCCGCCATGTCCGAGCGCGACGCCATCTACGCCAATCCGGAAGCGACCGAAGACGACTACATGCGCGCGGCCGACCTGGAAGCCAAGTTCGCCGAGTACGACGGCTACACCGCCGAAGCCCGCGCCGGCGAACTGCTGCTGGGCCTGGAAATCGCCGTCGACCAGCACAACCTGCCGATGCGCGAAGTGGCGCCGGGCTGGAAGCTGCGCGTGCTGCTGGCGCAGGCCCTGTTCTCGAATCCGGACGTGCTGCTGCTGGACGAACCGACCAACAACCTGGACATCAACACCATCCGTTGGCTGGAAAACGTGCTCAACAGCTACCAGAGCACGATGATCATCATCAGCCACGACCGCCACTTCCTGAACCAGGTGTGCACGCACATGGCCGACGTGGATTACGGCGAGATCCGCATTTATCCGGGCAACTACGACGATTACATGCTGGCCTCGACCCAGGCCCGCGAGCGCCTGGTGGCCAACAACGCCAAGGCCAAGGAACGCGTGGCCGAACTGCAGGACTTCGTGCGCCGCTTTGCCGCCAACAAGTCCAAGTCGCGCCAGGCCACCTCGCGCCTGAAGCAGATCGACCGCATCAAGGCCGACCAGGTCGTGGTCAAGCCCTCGTCGCGCCAGAACCCGTACATCCGCTTCGAGCAGAACAAGGTCATGCACCGCCTGGCGGTCACCGTCGAAAACCTGTCCAAGGCCTACGACGCGCCCGTCATCCGCAAGTTCTCGGCCATGGTCGACGCCGGCGAAAAGATCGCCATCATCGGCGCCAACGGCGTCGGCAAGACGACCCTGCTGCGCCTGCTGGCCACCGACCTGCAGCCCGATTCGGGCGAAGTGAAGTGGTCCGAAAACGCCGACTTGGGCTACATGGCCCAGGACGTGTCCGACCAGTTCCTGCAGACCGACATCAACTTGCTGGACTGGATGGGCGACCATCGCCAACCGGGCGACGACGACCAGTCGATCCGTTCGGTGCTGGGCCGCCTGCTGTTCTCGGCGGACGACCTGCCCAAGGCGCCCAAGGTGCTGTCCGGCGGCGAAAAGAACCGCATGACCTTCGGCCGCCTGATGCTGGGCCGGCACAACGTCATGCTGCTCGACGAGCCCACCAACCACCTGGACATGGAATCGATCGAATCGCTGCAGTTCGCGCTGGAAAAGTACGAAGGCACGCTGGTGTTCGTGTCCCACGACCGCGAGTTCGTGTCCGGCCTGGCCACGCGCGTGATCGAGATCCTGCCCACGGGCGAGATCGTCGACTACCGCGGCGGCTACGACGACTACCTGACCTCGCGCGGCATCGACGGCTGAGGCCGCCGCGGGCCGCCGCCAGAAGCATCTGGCCGCGGCCCTGGATCTGCCTTACATGCCTATGGTCATGCCGCCATTGGCATAGAGGTGCTGCCCCGTCATGTACGAGGCGGCATCCGACAGCAGGAAGCACACCGGCCACGCCACCTCTCCAGGCTGGCCGAAGCGGCCGAGCGGGATCTGCGACAGATAGGTGTCGCGGAACTTGTCCCCCCGTATGGTCTCCGTCATGGGCGTTTCCACCACGCCGAAGCCGATGGTATTGACGCGTATCCCGTACTTGCCCCATTCGCGCGCGGCGCTCATCGTCAGGCCCAGCACGCCGGACTTTGCCGCGGCGTAGTTGATCTGGCCTATGGTGCCGCGGCGACCCGCGTCCGAGGTGATGTTGACGATGGAGCCGCCGGGCTTGCCAGTCTCGCGCGCCCCAGCCAGCATGTGGCGGCCGACGGCCTGCAGGAACTGGAAGGATCCGGTCAGGTGCACGTCGATCACCTTTTGCCAGGCTTCCTGGGTCATTTTTTCTATCATGGCGGTGCGGGTGATGCCCGCGTTGTTCACCAGGCCGTCCACCGCGCCGTAGCGCTGCGCCGCGCGCTCGACCGCCGCGGCCGCGAATGCCGGGTCCGACACGTCGCCGGCCAGGGTCAGCAACTGATCCTTGGGCGCCTCGCGCTCGAACGCGGCGAGGGCGTCGGCGTTCATGTCGACGGCGGTCACGCGCGCGCCTAATTGCATGGCCAGTTCGCTGATGGCGCGGCCTATGCCCTGGGCGGCGCCCGTCACGATGATGCTGCGCTGGTCTAGCAGAAAAGCTGTGCGGTTCATGGTTTTCCTTGTCGGGTTCAGAGGGTTTCGGCCGTGCCGAGGATCAGGGTGGCCTGGCTGGACAGCTCGCCGCCGTTGCCGTGAGCCAGCGCCAGGCTGGCGCCGGGCACCTGGCGCGCGCCGCCCAGGCCGGCCAGCTGCGCGTAGGCTTCAACCATGGTGAACAGGCCGTACATGCCGGGATGCACGCAGGACAGGCCGCCGCCGTTGGTGTTGACGGGCAGCTCGCCGCCGGGCGCGATGCGGCCGTTTTCCACGAACGCCGCGCCTTCGCCCTTGGCGCAGAAGCCCAGGTCCTCCAGGAACAGGATCGGGTTGATGGTGAAGGCGTCGTACAGCTCCAGCACGTCGATGTCCCGCGGCCGCACGCTGGCCTGGGCAAAGGCGCGCGCGCCGCTGCGCGCGGCCGCCGTCACCGTCAGGTCCGGCATATTGGTGATTTCGCGGTGGTCCGTGGCGGCGGCCGCGCCCAACAGATAGGCGGGCCGGGCGCAGTGGTCGCGGGCCCGGTCGGCGCGGGTCATCACCACGGCGGCGGCGCCGTCGGTGACCAGGCAGCAGTCGCGCACGCTCAGGGGCTCGGCCACCATGCGGGCCGACAGGTACTGCGCCATGTCCAGAGGTTCGCGCATGTAGGCTTCAGGATTGAGCATGGCCCATTGGCGGGCGGCGATGGCCACCGCGCCCAGCTGTTCGCGCTTCAGGCCGTACTGGTGGGCGTAGCGCGAAGCCGCCAGCGCATAGGCGCCCACCGGACGCGCCAGGCGGTAGGGCGCTTCGTTGGGGGCGGGGCGCATGGAGCTCACCAGTTTGCCCGCGCCGCTGCGCTGATTGCTGCCGTAGGCGATCAGCGCCACGTCGCATTGCCCCGCTTCCAAGGCCAGCGCGGCCCACATGGCGTGCGTCAGAAAGGAGGACCCGCCGGTGCGGTTGTTCTCCGTCAGGCGAGGCGAGATGCCCAGGTATTCGGCAAAGCCCAGGCCGGACATGAAGTCATCGGGCAGACCGATGAAAAGGCCGTCGACCTGATCCGGGCGCAGCCCTGCCTGGTCCAGGGCCGCAAGACTGGCCTGAACGGCGAGGTCCATCGAGCTCAGCCCCGGGGTCTGGCCGATACCGTAGGTGGCTGCGGCGACGATGGCGGCCTTGCCGCGCGGGAAACGGTCTTGGGTCATGCTTGCTCCGCCACAGGTTCAAACACCAGCACGCCGCATCCGGCCTCCTGGACGACGCGGGCGCGCACCCGGGCGCCGATGCGCACGTCCTGCGCGGGGATGCCGTCCACCCGTGACATCAGCCGCGGCCCTTCGTCCAGATCGACCAGCACCACGCCGTAGGGCGTTTCGGGCGGCCGGGGGTGGATGACGGTGGCGGCGTAGATCCGCCCCAGTCCGCTGGGTGCGGCCCATTCCACGTCGCGCGAACCGCTGCGCGGCGCGGCTACGCGCGGATAGAAGAAGAATTCGCCGCTGGCGCGGTCGCGCTGCAGCATGAAACGGCCTTCGTTCAGATAGGCCTCGTAGCGGGCCTGCGGACCCGGTTCGGCGGTTTGGGTTTGCGTAGGCATGTCGTTCAATCCCATTTGTAGGCGGGGGGCAGCTTTTCCACGAAGCGCCGGGCGGCTTCGCGGTGGAAGGCGCTGTCGCGGCAGATGGCCTGGGCCATGGCTTCCTGCGCGTAGATGTCTTCGCGGCTGGATTCGAAGGTCCGGTTCATGATGGTCTTGGCCAGGCCCAGCGCCTGCGTCGGGGCGTTGTGAAAACGTTCGGCCATGGCCAGCGCCTGTTCCAGCGGATCGCCGTCGCAGAGCGCCTGCACCAGCCCAAGATCGAGCGCTTCTTCGGCGTCGCAGACCCGGGCCGTGAACACCAGTTCCTTGGCGCGCGCCAGCCCGACGGCGCGCGGCAGCAGATACATGCCCAGCATATCGGGCACGTAGCCGATGCGGGCGAACACCGCGCAGAAGGTGGCGCCGCGCCGCGCGATGGCGTAGTCCGCGCACAGCGCCAGCGACAGGCCGGCGCCGAAAGCCACGCCTTCCACCGCGCTGATGACGGGTTTCTCCAGATCCACCAGCGCGTCGTACCACTGGTGGATCTTGCGGATGCGCGCGCGCCCCTCGAAGGCGTCCAGGCCCTGGGCATGCGCCTGTGCGATGGACTTGATGTCGCCGCCGGCGCAGAAATGCCCGCCCGAACCCGTCAGGACGACGGCCTTGATGCCGTCATCCTCGCGCAGTTCCGGGAGGGCGCGCGCGAACGCATCGCGCATCTCCAGGCTGAGCGCATTGCGCTGGTCGGGGCGGTCCATGGCCAGCACGGCGGTGGCGCCGTGGCGGGTGATCTTCAGTGTCATGCCTGCTCCTTGCCTGCGTGATAGGCGATCTGCGTGAGCCAGCGCGCAACCAGCGCTGGTCTGTCCTCGCCGTCGATATCGATGCGAACGTCCCACGCCAGGCGCGCCTGGCCATCCGGCAGCTCGTCCACGCCAGTCAGCGCAAACGCGCCGCGGATGCGCGCGCCGGCCTTGACCGCCTGGGTGAAGCGCACGCGGTCAAAGCCGTAGTTCACCGCCAGCCTTCGGTTCGGAAAGCGCATCGCCGACGCATAGAGGCTGGGCAGCAGCGAGAGCGTCAGCAAGCCGTGGGCGATGGCCGCGCCGTAGGGCGATTCGGCTTGCGCGCGCTGCGGGTCCATGTGGATCCACTGCGTGTCGCCGGTGGCCAGGCCGAAGCGGTTGATGGTGTCCTGGTCGACCGTCTGCCAGGGCGTCAGCGCGGGAGGCTGTCCGGAAAAGGCGCGCAGCGCCTCGATGGAGTCCAAGGTGATCATGGGGGGCTCTTTTCACTGGGCCTTCAGGCCCAGGTCGCGGGCGACCGGCAGCCAGCGGTCGCGCTCCGCCTGCACGAAGGCGGCGAACACCTGGGCGTCGCCTGGCATGGCCACCGCGCCGATACTGGTGAGCTTGCGCTGCAGTTCCGGCTGCGCGAGCGCCTGGTTGACGCCGCGGTTCATCTGGTCGACGACGGCGGTCTGCGTGCCGGCGGGCGCCACCAGGCCGAACCAGGCGCTGGCGTCGATGCCGGGATAGCCGAGCTCGGCGGCGGTGGGTACGTCGGGCAGGCCGGCGAAGCGCTTGTCGTCGAGCACGGCGAAGGGGCGGATCTTGCCGGACTGCGCCTGCGTCATGCTGGAGGGCAGGGCGTCGAACATCATGTCGGTGCTGCTGCCCATCAGGCCGACGATGGCGGGGGCGCTGCCCTGGTAGGGTACGTGCGTGACCTGGAAGCCCAGCTTGCTGACGGCGTATTCGCCGGCAAGATAGGTGATGTTCCCGGTGCCGGCCGAGCCCATGGTCAGCTTGCCGGGAGATTGCTTGCCCAGGGCGATCAAGGCCTTGACGTCGCGCGCCGGCAGGTCATGGCGCACCACAAGCAAGAGCGGCGACTTGGCCATGCCCGAGACCGGGACGAAGTCCTTGGACGGGTCGTAGGTCATCTTTGCGTAGAGCGCCTGGTTCACCACCAGCGGGGCATTGGAGCCGACGAAGAAAGTCTTGCCGTCGGGCTTGGCGCGGGCGACGTAGTCGGCGGCGATCATGCCGGCGGCGCCGGGCTTGTTCTCGACGATGATGGTCGCGCCGCCGCCCTTGCTCATTTCCTGCGCCACCAGGCGCGCGATCTGGTCGGCGGCGCCGCCGGGCGGGTAGGGCACGATGAAGCGGACGGGCGCGTCCTGAGCCGACGCGGGGGCGGCCGCTAGGGCCGCCAGGGTCAGGGCGCTGCAGACTGCGGCGGTGATGATGCGCATGGTGGTGTCTCCTGGGTTGTTGTCATGGCCGCCTGCCCGGCGGTTGGGGTCAGATGATTCCGCGGCCTTTCAGCTGCGCGATGCGGGCTTCGTCCAGGCCCAGCCGCTCGCGCAGCACGGCGTCGGTGTGCTGGCCCAGCGCCGGCGCGGCGCGGTCGTAGCGCATGGGGGTGTCGCGCATGCGGATGGGGTTGGCCACGGCCGGCGTGTCCACGCCGGAGGCATGGGGCAGCGACAGCTGCATGCCGCGATGGCGCACGTGCGGGTCCTGGAATACCTGTTCGATGTTGTAGATGGGCCCGCAGGGCACGTTGACCGCCTGCAGTATCTGCACCCATTCCTGCATGGTGCGCGCCAGCATCGCCTCGGCGATCGGCGGTATCAGCGTGTCGCGGTTCCGATTGCGCCCGCCGGCCGTGGCGTAGCGTTCGTCGGCGGCCAGGTCGGCGCGGCCGATGGCGCCGCAGAAGGCGCGGTATTGGCCGTCATTGCCGACGGCGACGATGACCGAGCCTTCCTTGCAGGCGAATACCTGGTACGGAACCATGTTGGAATGGGCATTGCCCATGCGCTGCGGCACCCGCCCGGACAGGAAGTAGTTGATGGCTTGGTAGGACGAGATCGTGATCACGCAGTCCAGCAGCGACATGTCGATGTACTGCCCCACGCCGCTGACGCGGCGGTGTTCGACTGCGGCCAATATGGCCGTGCTGGCGTAGACGCCGGTCAGCAGGTCCGTGATCGCGATACCGGATTTCATCGGCTCGCCGGCGGGGTCGCCGGTGATGCTCATCAGTCCGCCCATGCCCTGGAACACGAAGTCGTAGCCCGGCAGCGGCGCGTAGGGTCCGTCCTGGCCGAAGCCGGTGATCGAGCAATAGACCAGGCGCGGATTGATGGCGCGCAGGCTGTCGTAGTCCAGTCCATAACGCGCCAGCGTGCCGACCTTGTAGTTCTCGACCAGCACGTCGGAGTCCTTCGCCAGTTCCGCAATCAGAGCCTGGCCTTCCGTCGTGGCGATGTCCACGGTAATTGACCGCTTGCCGCGGTTGGCGCTCAGGAAGTAGGACGAGTCCCGGGTCTCAGCGCCGTCGGCGCCGGTCAGGAAAGGCGGCCCCCAGCCGCGCGTGTCGTCGCCGTGTCCAGGGCGCTCTACCTTGATGACGTCAGCGCCCATGTCGGCCAGCGTCTGCGTCGCCCATGGGCCGGCCAGCACGCGCGTCAGGTCCAGGATCTTGAGGTGGGATAGCGCGCCGCGCGGCTGCGCGGCGGCGGTGTTGTCTCGCTCCATGTCGCTCCGATCGGGGTGGGCCCCGTTATGTCTGGGGTCCACCTTAATGACGGAGGTAGCGAGGGTCCAATATCGTTTTACGTGTTATCGATTCGAATTGAGTATTGCCGGCGGGATGGGGCCGCCGTTCGATGTCCGTAACCAGTCCGGGCAGAACGCTGTTGATGCGTTCTTTATTACGAAAAGAAGTTAAGACATTCAATATTGATAGTTTGGATTCATATAACGAATTGTTAGATTGGAGGCTCATTTTTGGCCCGCCACGATACGTTCCATGAATCTCACCTTCGATCACGTCCACAAGCACTTCGGCGAACTGCCGGTGGTGGACGGCTTTACCAGCGAAATCAAGACCGGTGAACTGGTTGCCCTGGTGGGCCCCTCGGGTTGCGGCAAGTCCACCTTGCTGCATCTGGCGGCCGGCCTGGAAAAGCCCACCGAAGGCAGCGTGCTGGCCGACGGCAAGGCGGTTGCCGGCCCCCATCCCAGCCGTACCCTGGTGTTCCAGGAACACGCGCTGTACCCCTGGCTGACGCTGGAGGACAACGTGGCGCTGGCGCTGGAATTCCAGAACACGCCCAAGCCCCGCGCCCGTGAAGCCGCGCGCCAGTGGCTGGCGCGCGTCAGTCTGGCCGGCTTCGAACACTATTACCCCCATCAGGTGTCCGGCGGCATGCGACAACGCGCCGCGCTGGCGCGCGCCTTCATCGCCCAGCCGCAGACCATGCTGATGGACGAGCCTTTCGGCGCACTGGACGCGCTGACCCGGCTGAGCCTGCAGGACGTCCTGCGCCAGCTCATCGCCCAGGAAAAGCCCACCGTGCTGCTGGTGACGCACGACGTGGACGAGGCCTTGTTCCTGGCCGACCGCATCATCGTCTTCAGCCCGCGCCCGGCGCGCGTGCTGCGCGAGTTCAACCTCGCGCACCGCGAAAAGACCCATGACCTGTCCGGCCTGGCGGCCGAGAAGCGCGAGATCCTGCGCCTGCTCGGCATCGCGGTGGACGGTTCGGGCGAGCACGCGGACCTGGCCCTGGCAGCCTGACCCCCGGATCTGGATTCTTGCTGGCGGCGCGTGCGCGTCGGCCGGCCCTGCATACCTTGGAGCACTTCCCATGAAACTGAAGCAATGGCTGTCCCTGCCGCTGGCCGCGGCGCTGCTGGCGGCAGCCCCCGCGATGGCGGCCGAGAAATTCCGTGTGGGCTATCTGCGCGTGATGGACGATGCGCAGGCCATCGTCGCGCAAGAGGGCGGCTACTACAAAAAGGCCGGCCTGGATTCCGAACTGATCGAGTTCAAGTCGGGCACCGACCTGATCAAGGCCATCGTCGGCGGCCAGCTGGACATCGGCGTGCTGGGCTTCACCAACGCGGTGGCCTGGGCCTCCAAGGGCGCGGACCTGAAGGTGGTGGGCGGTGCGCAGCAGGGCTACCACTCGCTGATCGTGCGCGAAGACTCCGGCATCAAGGACATCGCCGGGCTGAAGGGCAAGACCCTGGCCTCCCAGGCCGAAGGCAGCACTGCCGACGTGGTGCTGAAGGGCGTGGTGCTCAAGCAGGGCAACCTGGCTGCGGACGACGTCAACGTCATGGGCGTAAGCCCGGCCGTGGCGGTCCAGTCGCTGGTGGGCAAGCGCGTGGACGCGGCCTTCCTGTTCGAACCCTACGATCGCATCGCGCAACTGGTGGCGCCGGTCAAGCAGATCTATGAAGTGGGCCAGGCCTGGCCGTTCCCGTGCATGGTGGTGATCACCTCCGGCGAGACGCTGGCCAAGCGCAAGGACGACGTCTGGAAGGCGCTGGATGCGCAGAACCAGGCCATCCAGCTGCTGCAGAAGGAACCCGCGCAGGCTTCCAAGCTGATCGCGTCCTACTTCATCGCCGAACCCACGCTCAAGACCCTGACCCGTGGCGAACTGCCGCGCGAGACCGTCATCGCCGAAGCCATCGGCACGCAGGTCTTCACGCCCAAGCTGACCGACAAGGACACCCGCCGCATGCAGGAAATCGCCGACATCCTGCAAGCCCAGGGTTCGCTGAAAACGCGCGACGGCAAGCCGTATGACGTCTCCAGCATCGTCGACCTGTCCTGGCAAGAGGCTCGCAAGCTTTGAGCGCATCTACCCGAGTCACCGGCGCCCGCAAGCATTTCGCGGGCGTTCTGGGCGTGTTGTTCATCCTGGCCTTGTGGCAACTGGCGGCGTTCGCGCTGCCGGACTTCCTGATGCCGGGCGTGCCGGCCGTGGTCGAGCGCCTGGTCGAAGACCTGGGCAAGCAGTCCTTCCACCAGAGCCTCCTGGGCACGCTGGGGCGGCTGGGCGCGGGCTACGGCCTGGCGCTGGCGGCCGGCATCGGCTTCGGCCTGGTGGCGGCTGTGCTGTTCTTCTTCCGCGAAGTGCTGCGCAGCGCCATCGTCATCCTGCAGTCGATTCCGTCGATCGCCTGGGTGCCGCTGTTCCTCATCGTGATGGGCTTCGGCAATACGCCCATCATCGTCGTTGTGGCATTGTCGGCTTTCTTCCCGGCCGCGCTCAGCGTCATGAACGCGACTGAGTCCGTGCAGCGCGTGCATGTATCGGCGGCGCGCGTCATGGGCGCCACGCGCTGGGGACTGGTCAAGCGGGTCTACCTGCCGGCCGTGATGCCCGAGCTCATCACCGGCGCGCAGCTCGCCTTCGGCAATGCCTGGCGCGCGCTGATCTCGGCGGAAATGCTGATCGGCTTCGGCAAGGGGCTGGGCCGTTCGCTGGCCTATTCGGGCGAAATCGCCGACATGACCGGCGTCATGACCAACATCCTGGTCATTGCCGTGCTGGCCGCGCTGATCGACCAGTTCGTGCTTGAAAACCTCAAGCACCGCCTGCTGCGCTACCAGTACGTCTGAGGGCGACAGGAGTCCTGCATGATTGGCCGCATCCGTCTGTTTGTCCTCGGCGCCTGCCTGGTTGCATCGGGCTTCGCGCAGGCGCAGCCCGACGCCTTCGCGGCGGCGCGGGCGCGCGGCGAGCTGGTGGTGGGCGTGCCTTACCTGGCGCCGCCGCCCGCGGCCGGCGCCAAGATCCGCACGCCGGACGGCCTGGACGCCGCAATGACCGACAGATTGGCGCAAAGCCTGGGACTGCCGGTGCGCCTGGTGCAATTGCCGCAGGAACAGGCCGCTGCCGCGCTGGCGGCGGGGCGGGTCGACCTGGTCCTGGCCGACGGCGCGTCGGCCCAGCCGGACGCGGTCGCGACGCAAGCCACGGGCTATGCCGCCCGACCCAAGGCCGTGATCCGCAGCGACACCAGCCTGCGCAGGCCCGCCGACGTGCGCGGCCGTAGCGTCTGCATGGCGGAGGCCGCAAGCGCTTCCCGCGCCCTGGCCGAAAGCTGGGGCGCCGTGGTGCGCACCTACCGCGTGCCGTCCGATGCGCTGGTCGCCGTGCGCGAGGGCAGCTGCGATGTCGGCCTGGTCGACGACGCGGTCTGGGAGCCGCTGGTGCGCTTCCCGGAATGGAAGAAGTTCTCCTCGACGCTGGCGGCCGATGGCGCGCGGCGTGAACGCGTGTGGCTGCTGCCGGCCTCCGACTCCGCCAGCCGCAACTGGCTGAGCCAGGAAATGCGCGCCTGGGACCGAGCGGGCGCCTGGAAGGCCATGACCGCGAAGTGGGCCCGCGACGTGGCCTTCGATGTCTATCTCGACCAGGAAGTGCCCGACTGCCACGGCTAGGGACTGGCGGCACATACAATGCCGGTCATGACGCACACGCTGACCGCCCCTTGCACCTACCAGGAAGACATCAAGAAAAGCCGCTTTGTCGCGTATGCAGCGCCCGTGTCCGGCGTGGACGAAGCCATGCGCTTCTTTGCCGAACATAGCGACGCCGAAGCGACCCACAACTGCTGGGCCTACCGCATCGGCCAGGAATACCGCTTCAATGACGACGGCGAGCCGGGAGGCACGGCCGGCCGTCCCATCCTGCAAGCCATCGAAGGCCAGGACATGGATCGCGTGGCGGTGCTGGTAGTGCGCTGGTACGGGGGCATCAAGCTCGGCGCAGGCGGACTGGTGCGCGCCTACGGGGGCTGCGCGGCCAACTGCCTGCGGCTGGGGGAGCGGACCGAGATCGTGGATCTTGCAACCGTCGCCTGCGCTTGCGGTTTTGGCGAACTGGCGTTGCTGAAGTCGCGCCTGGCTCAGGCAGGCGCGGCCATCCTGCAGGAAGACTTCAACGAGGAAGGGGTGGCGCTACGGTTCACGGTGCCGCGCGCAGCGGTGGCGGACCTGGAAGTGACCGCCGCCAACATCACGCGCGGGCGTGCGGCCTGGGAAGTCGAGTCCTGATCCCAGGGGCGCACGGCCCGCGCAGCGTTCAGGCGTCCTGCCCGTTCTGGGCAGCTGCGATTTCCTGATGGACCTTTTCCATGTCCACTTCCTTGATCTTGGCGAGCAGCTCATTGAGCTGGCCGCCCGACAAGGCGCCCGGTTGCGAGAACAGCAGGACCTTCTCGCGGAAGACCATCAGGGTCGGGATGGAACGGATGCCCAGCGCGCCGGCCAGTTCCTGTTCCACGTCGGTATTGACCTTGGCGAAGGTGACGTCGGGATGCTCGGTGGCGGCCTGTTCGAATACCGGCGCGAAACCGCGGCAGGGGCCGCACCAGGGCGCCCAGAAATCAACGATCAGCGTACCGTCGGGGGTAATGGCTTCCTGGAAGCTGTCTTTGGTGAGTTCAACAATACTCATTTTGAATCCTTGCCGGCGAGCGGCGTAAAAAGCGGTGTCAGAGGCCCGGGGTATGCCCGTCCCGGACCCGATGGGGCGTTGCGGCGGCGTTCGGTGCTTTAAGAACGATAGTAGAGCGGGTAATGGCCGCGTCGCAATGGTTGGCGCCTGAGGCGCGGGCTGCGGCCCTCAGGCCGCGGTGCTTGCCGGGGCGCCGTTTTTCAACGACGCGACGATCTCGAAGGAACGCAGGCGGTCGGCGATATCGTAGAAATCCGAGACGATCATGACTTCGTCGGCCTCGGTTTCGGCCACCAGCGCTTCCAGTTCGCGCCGGACGGTATCCGGGCCGCCCACGATGGCCGCGCCCAGTCTTTGATGGACCGCCTCGCGCTCCCATTCGTTCCACAGGCCGTCCATGCTGTCCACGGGCGGTTGCAGCTGCAGGCGGTTGCCGCGCACCAGCGACAGGAATTTCAGCTGCTGGGTGGTGGCCTGGCGCCTGGCGGCTTCATCGGTTTCGGCGGCCACGACCGGCACGCCTATCATGGCGTAGGGGCGCGCCAGCGTTGCCGACGGCTTGAACAAATGGCGGTACAGGCGCATGGCCGCCATGCCTTCGGGCGAAAAATGTCCCGCGAAGGAGAAGGGCAGGCCCAGCTCCGCGGCAAGCCGCGCGCTGAAATCGCTGGACCCCAGCAGCCAGATCGGAATGTCCAGGCCTTCGCCGGGAATGGCGCGCACGGGCTGGCCAGGGCGCGAAGGCGCGAGGAAACCGCGCAATTCTTCCACCAGCGCCGGGAACTCCAATCCGCTGCGCGGACCGCGGCGCAATGCGTGTTGCGTGGCGCCGTCGCTACCGGGCGCGCGGCCCAGGCCCAGGTCGATACGGCCAGGGTAAAGCGTTTCCAGCGTGCCGAACTGCTCGGCGATGATCAGCGGCGCGTGGTTGGGCAGCATGACGCCGCCCGAGCCCACGCGCAGGGTGCTGGTGTGCGAGGCGACGTGGCCGATCAGTACGGCGGTGGCGCTGCTGGCCACGCCGTTGATGTTGTGGTGTTCCGCCAGCCAGAAGCGCTTGTAGCCCAGGCGTTCCACGTGCTGCGCGACCGCAACCGTGTTGCGGAAGGCGTCAGCCGCGTCGCGACCTTGCACTATCGGGGCCAGGTCCAGTACGGAGAAAGGGATGCGGGCCAGGCTGCTCATGCGGAAACCTCCGTATGCACGGTGGGACAGGACAGCGGGGCGGAAACAAAGCGGGTAAGGCGCAAGGCGGACTCCATATGCCGTTATACATGGGGAGTGTATCGGTGAAATCAAGCGGACCCGCCAGCAACCATATGGCGCGGCGGGTTGATTGATTTCCGCTATTGCCGCGATTGGCCCGCCTTGCGAGCGGCCTTCGGGCTTGCGCCTAGCCGGGGAAGAACGCGTAGCGGATCACGAACAGCGCCGCGACCAGCCAGGTGGCGGGATGCACGTCGCGGATCTTGCCGGTGGCCGTCTTCAGCACCACGTAGCTGATGAAGCCGAAGGCGATGCCATTGGCGATCGAGTACGTGAACGGCATGACCAGGGCGGTCAGCGCGGCCGGCGTGGCCTCGCAGACGTCGTTCCAGTCGATGTCGATCAGCTCGCGCATCATCAGGCCGGCCACGTAGAGCAGGGCGGGCGCGGTGGCGTAGGCCGGCACGGCGCCGGCCAGCGGCGAAATGAACAGCGCGGCCAGGAACAGCACCGCGACGACCAGGGCCGTCATGCCGGTACGGCCGCCAGCCTGCACGCCCGAGGCGCTTTCCACATAGGCGGTGGTGCTGCTGGTACCCAGCATCGAGCCGGCCACGATGGCGCTGCTGTCGGCGAAGAGTGCGCGGCCCAGGCGGTTGGGGCGGTTCTCGGGCATCAGGCCCGCGCGCTTGGCCACGCCGACCAGCGTGCCGGTGGCGTCGAACACTTCAACCAGCACGAACACCAGGATCACGTGCACGAAGCCGCTGTGCAGCGCGCCCAGGATGTCCAGCTTCATCAGCGTGGGGGCCAGGCTGGGCGGGGCGGCGAAGATGCCCTTGAATTCGTTGTAGCCCAGCGCCATCGACAGCACCGTGACCACCAGGATGCCGATCAGGATCGCGCCGCGCACGCGCAGCGCATCCAGCGCGGCGATGATGAAAAAGCCCAGGATGGCGAACAGCGGGCCGGGCTGGGTCAGGTCGCCCAGCGTGACCTTGGTGGCGGGATGCGCAACCACGATGTTGGCGCTGGATAGCGCGATAATGGCAAGGAACAGCCCGATGCCTGCGGCGATGGCGCTGCGCAGCGAATGCGGAATGCCCTTGACCAGCCAGACCCGGATGCCCGAGAACGTCAGGAACAGGAAGATCACGCCCGAGATGAACACGGCGCCCAGCGCCTGCTCCCAGGTGTAGCCCATGGTCTTGACCACGGTGAATGCGAAGAAGGCGTTCAGGCCCATGCCCGGCGCCATGCCGATCGGCCAGTTGGCGATCAGCGCCATCACCAGCGAGCCCAGCGCGGCGGCCAGGCAGGTGGCGACGAACACGGCATCGCGGTCCATGCCCGTCGACGACAGGATGTCCGGATTGACGAAGATGATGTACGACATCGTCAGGAATGTCGTCAGGCCGGCGACCAGTTCCGTACGCGCTGTCGTGCCGTGTTCACGCAGCTTGAATAGCTTCTCGAGCATTCGAGTCCCCAATGTGTTTGCAGGATTGCGGGTTGTTGTGGGCGGGCTGGGTTGCCCGCCGGTTTTTCATGAAAGGGCGTATTTTCGCATCAGTTGTAAACTCTGCCGCCATGATTATTCTCGGCTTTGAAAGCTCCTGCGACGAAACCGGCGTCGCTGCCGTCTGTACGGAACGGGGCCTGCTAGCGCACGCGCTGCATACCCAGATCGCCATGCACCAGGAATATGGGGGCGTGGTGCCGGAACTCGCCTCGCGCGACCATATCCGCCGCGTCGTGCCGCTGACCCGGCAGGTCCTCGAAGAAGCGGGCCTGCAAATGTCGGATGTCGGCGCCGTGGCCTATACGGCCGGCCCCGGCCTGGCCGGCGCCTTGCTGGTGGGCGCCAGCGTCGCGCAGTCGTTCGCCTGGTCGCGTCATTTGCCCGCCATCGGCATCCATCACCTGGAAGGCCATCTGCTGTCGCCGATGCTGGCGGATCCGCGGCCTGAATTCCCCTTCGTGGCGCTGCTGGTGTCCGGCGGACACACGCAGCTGATGCGCGTGGACGGGGTGGGACGCTACGATTTGCTGGGCGAAACGCTGGACGACGCGGCGGGCGAGGCCTTTGACAAGTCGGCCAAGCTCATGGGCCTGGGCTATCCCGGCGGACCGGCGCTGTCCCGGCTGGCCGCCAGCGGCGATGCCGCGCGTTTCGATCTGCCGCGCCCCATGCTGCACAGCGGCGACCTGGATTTCAGTTTCAGCGGCCTGAAGACGGCCGTGCTGACCCGGGTCAAGGCTGCCGAAGCCGCGGGCGGACTGGACGAACAGACCCGCGCCGACCTGGCCGCGGCCACGCAGGCCGCCATCGTGGAAGTGCTGGCGGCCAAGGCCATCAAGGCCCTGAAGCAGACCGGCCTGAAGCGCCTGGTGGTGGCCGGGGGAGTGGGGGCCAACCAGCTGCTGCGCGCCAAGCTGGACGCGGCGCTCAAGCCGCTCAAGGCGCGCGCCTATTTCCCGCCCCTGGAACTGTGCACCGACAACGGCGCCATGATTGCCTTTGCCGCCGCCGAGCGGGTCAAGGCTGGCCTGGCGACGCTGGATCCGGATGCGCACAGCTTCACTGTGAAGCCGCGCTGGGACCTGGCCGACATCGCCTGAAAATGAAAAGGGCGGCCATGCAGGCCGCCCCGAAGCGCATTCCTTGCGCGTTTATTTCTTCTTGCCGCCGCCGATGCGGCTTTCCGTGCCCTGGACCAGGCGCGTGATGTTGGCGCGGTGGCGGTAGAACAACAGCACGCCGATGACTGCAAGCGCCACGCCCATGGACGGCTGCGCATACCAGGCCAGGCCGGAACCGAACACGTAGTAGACGGGGGCGAAGAAGGCCGCCACCAGTGAAGCCAGGGACGAATAGCGGAAGAACACCGCGACGATCAGCCAGGTGGCCGCCGTGGCGACCGCCAGCCAGGGCTGGATTGCCACCAGCACGCCCAAGGCGGTGGCCACGCCCTTGCCGCCCTTGAAGCGCAGGAATACCGGGTACAGATGGCCCAGGAAGGCGGCCAGCGCCACCAGCGCCAGCGCGACGGGGGAGATCCCGGGAGCCAGTTTTTCGGCCAGCCAGATCGCGAACCATCCCTTGGCGGCGTCGCCCAGCAGCGTCAGCGCGGCGGCCGTCTTG
Source organism: Achromobacter sp. ACM04 (assembly GCF_014851465.1). Classification (NCBI taxonomy): domain Bacteria; kingdom Pseudomonadati; phylum Pseudomonadota; class Betaproteobacteria; order Burkholderiales; family Alcaligenaceae; genus Achromobacter; species Achromobacter sp. ACM04. The sequence goes on along the minus strand of NZ_JACUZS010000001.1, from coordinate 1,317,994 downwards.
TTCCCGGTGCGCAGCACATTGGTAGCGCCGGGATTCTTGGAGCCGTAGCTGCGGGGGTCTTGCAGGCCCATGAGCTTGCTGACGACCACTGCGAAGGGCACGGAGCCGATCAGGTAGGCCAGCAGGATGAGCGCAGCGCTGAAGACCAGGGAGGGGTCGTTTATCGCCATGGATAGGATCCGTTGTTGTTGTGTTGTTGCGGTAATGGGTGCGGATTCTACCGCGCCCGGGGCCGGGTCCGGCTACGGGTTATCGAGCGGGGCTGCGGCCCCCGTCCGCCAGTCGATCGCACGGATACCGGCCGCGGACGGTACAATCCGACGCGTTCACCCGCGTTTTATTTTCTTTCGGATGCACAATGCGAATTCTGGTTTCGAACGATGATGGTTATTCGGCCCCTGGGCTCGAGGCGCTGGTTGACGCGCTGCAGGGCCTGGGCGATCTCACTGTCGTCGCGCCTGAAACCAACCATAGCGGCGCGTCCAACTCCCTGACGCTGAACCGGCCGCTGTCGGTACGCACCGCCTCCAACGGCTTCATTGCCGTCAACGGCACCCCGTCCGACTGCGTGCACGTGGCGCTCACCGGCCTTATGGATACCCGGCCCGACCTGGTCGTGTCCGGCATCAACAACGGCGCCAACATGGGCGACGACACCCTGTATTCGGGCACCGTGGCCGCTGCCAGCGAAGGCTATCTGTTCGGCATCCCGGCCATCGCGTTCTCGCTGGCCGAGAAGGGCTGGGAGCACATCGATTCCGCCGCGCGCGCCGCGCGCCTCGTGGTGGAACGCCATCTGGCCCAGCCGCTGGCCGCGCCGGTGCTCCTGAACGTCAATATCCCCAGCCGCCGCTTCGAAGACATGCACGGCTTCGCGGTCACGCGCCTGGGAAAGCGCCATCCCTCGCAGCCGGTGGTGCGCACCACCACGCCGTATGGCGATACCGTCTATTGGATCGGACCCGTGGGTTTGGCGGCCGACGCCACGCCAGGCACGGACTTTCATGCCGTCGAGCAGGGTACGGTGTCGGTCACGCCGCTGCGCCTGGACCTGACCCAGCACAGCCAGCTCGACGAGATCCGGACCTGGGCGGAGCCGCTATGCGTAAACGTGTAAGCCAGCCGGACGTGACCCAGCCGGTGCCCGGGCGTACCGGTCCGGTGCGCTACGACTCGGGTCGGCTCAGTCCGGGCGTCACGCCCGCCAACAGCAACACCCGCATTTCCGCAGCCACGCTGCAACGCCAGACCCAGGCGCCGACGCCCGCATCGGGCAGCAATCTGGGGCTGAATTCGGATCGCCTGCGCCAGGCCATGGTCGAGCGCCTGCGGGCGCAGGGCATTACCGACGAGCGCGTGCTCAACGCCATGGGCGCGGTGCCGCGCCATCTGTTCGTCGACGAGGCGCTGGCCAGCCGCGCTTACGAAGACGCCGCGCTGCCCATCGGTCATTCGCAAACCATCTCCCAACCCTGGGTGGTGGCGCGCATGATCGCCGCCGCCTGCGACGACCGCACGCCCACCCGCGTGCTGGAAGTCGGCGCGGGTTGCGGCTACCAGGCGGCGGTGCTCGCGCAATTCGTGCGCGAGGTTCACACCATCGAACGCATCCGCGGATTGTATGAACTTGCGCGCGAGCATCTGCGCGCCCTGCGGCTCACCACCAGGATCCGCTTGATCTACGGCGACGGCATGCTGGGCCTGCCCGGCGTGGCGCCGTTCGATGCTATCGTTGTGGCTGCCGCTGGCCTTGCCATCCCGCAGGCGCTGCTCTCGCAGCTCGCACCGGGTGGCCGCCTGATCGCTCCTGAAGGGGGCGCCAACCAGCGCCTGGTTCTCATCGAACGCACAGGCGCGGCCAGCTGGAAACGCACAGAATTAGAGGCCGTGCGCTTTGTGCCGCTACGGGCCGGAATACAATCTTGAGCAAACAGGAGAAACGTATGCTCAACGGGCAGTTGCAACTGACCGATATCACCCTGGGCGCGTCCATGACGCGCCTGCGCCGCCCGCTCTTCATCGCGGGGGCTCTCAGCCTGTCCATCCTGGCTGGCTGCGCTTCCAAAGGCACGCGCGCCCCGGTGGTCGACATGACCGGCGGGCAACCCGCGCCGGCGACCCAGACCGGCGGCACCTATGTGGTGAAACCGGGCGACACGCTCTACAAGATCGCCCGCGCCAACAATGTGGATGTCGAAAACGTCAAGCGTTGGAACAACCTCAGCGACCCCAACCAGATCTCGGTCGGCCAGGTCCTGAAGATGTCCGGCAGCGCCAGCGGCGGGGCGCAGACCGCGCCGGTCGCGGGCTCCAAGACGCAGCCGCGTCCGCTGGACCAGCCGGAAACCCTGCCGCCGCCGACCACTGAAACCACCACGCCGCCGCCCACCGCGCCGGTCGAGACCAAGCCCGCCACGCGCGCGGCCGACGCGGCCGTCATCAATTGGGCCTGGCCTGCCAACGGCCAGATCGTGCAAGGCTTCAACAACAGCAGCAAGGGCATCGACATCGCCGGCGCGCTGGGCGATCCGGTCACCGCCGCCGCCGACGGCTTGGTCAAGTACAGCGGCAACGGTGTGCGCGGCCTGGGCAACCTGATCATCGTCGAACACCAGAACGGCTTCATTACCGCTTACGCGCATAACCGCGCGGTGCTGGTGAAGACGGGCCAGAACGTCAAGCGCGGCGCCAAGATCGCCGAACTCGGCCAAAGCGATACCACGTCGCCGCGCCTGCACTTCGAGATCCGCCGCCAAGGCCAGCCGGTGGACCCGATGCAGTATCTGCCTGCCCGATGACGCCCACTCTCGTCTTCGACCTGGAAACCATCCCTGACGCCGAGGGGCTGCGCAAGCTCAACGGCTGGGGGGCTGATGTTTCCGACCAGGAGGTGGTCGAGCGCGCGCTGACCGCGCGCCGCGAGGCCGTGGGCCATGATTTCCTGCCGCTGCACCTGCACAAGGTGGCGGTGGTGGGCTGCGTGTTCCGCGACGACCAGGGCTTTCGCGTCAAGACCCTGGGCCAGCCCGACGATCCCGAAGCCGCCTTGCTGGCGGGCTTCTTCAAGACCATCGAGCGCTACACGCCCAAGCTCGTGAGCTGGAACGGTTCCGGCTTCGACCTGCCGGTGCTGCATTACCGCAGCCTGATCCAGGGCGTGCCCGCGCCGCGCTACTGGGACATGGGCGAGGAAGACCGCGACTTCAAGTTCAACAACTACATTTCGCGCTACCACTCGCGTCACCTGGACCTGATGGACCTGCTGGCCAAGTACAACGGCCGCGCCAACGCGCCGCTGGACGAACTGGCCAAGCTTTGCGGCTTTCCCGGCAAGCTGGGCATGGACGGCAGCAAGGTGTGGGAAGCCTGGAGCCAGGGCCGCGCCGATGAGGTGCGGGCCTATTGCGAAACGGACGTGGTCAACACCTGGCTGGTGTATTGCCGTTTCCGTTTCCTGCGCGGCGAACTCGACCGTACTTCCTACGAAGCGGAAATCGCGCTGGTGCGCGACACCCTCAGCGCCAGCGATGCGCCGCACTGGAAGGAGTACATGGCGGCCTGGGACGCCAACTGAGCGGCGTCTCGGCCGGAGGATCCGTCTTCCGGCGGACAGGATCGAACGGGGCCCGCGAGGCCCCGTTCTTGCGTCTGGATCATGCGCAATCGACTGAAACATTGCTTGCGCCAGCGAAACCTGGATGAAACCGGGCCAATCGCACAATGGCCTCGCTTTCTTCACTTTCAGGAGACCTACATGTCCCGATTCGCTATCCGCTCCAATTTGGCCGCTCTTGCATTTGTCGCCGCGACGGGCGGCCTGGTGGCCGGCTCCGTCATGGCTGCGCCTCCTCCTCCCGCTGACGGCGGCCCCGCCGCCATGCACGATGGCCAGCGCGGCGGCTTCCACAAAGGCATGCGCGACGGCCTCTTCATTCCCGGCCTGGGTCCCGTGACCAAGGCGCAGGTCGCCGAGCTGAAGCTGGACGACAAGCAGCAGGCCTTGTTCAAGACCGCGCAGGACGGCCAGCGCAGCCTGCACGAAGCCATGCGTGCCTCGGGCGGCAAGCGCCACGACCTGCTCAAGGCGCAGCTGGACAGCGGCAAGCTGGATCCCCGCGCGCTGGTCGAACAGTCCGAAAAGTCGCGTGATGCCTTCGGTCCCCAGGCCAAGCAGGTGCGCGACCAATGGCTCGCGGTCTGGGACAGCCTGAACGACACCCAGCGCGGCCAGGTGACCAAGTTCGTCAAGGAACGCCAGGACCGCATGCAGGAGCGCCACGCCCGCATGGAAGGGCGCCACGGCAAGGGCAAGGCGGATGCGCCCGCTGCCGCCGCGCCGGCCAAGCCTGCCGCCAACTAAGCAGTGCGGCCGGCCGTCCCGGCCGGTGCACGCCAGCAACCCCGGACACGCGACCGCGTGCCGGGGTTTTTCATTTGGCGTCCGGGATGGCGGCTGGCGGCGGCTCGCCATGCGTACCGATAGGGAGCGGGTTCCCCGTTTTGACGCATAAGCGCGTGCGCCGGCACACGCGTCCGCACTGTTCTGGTGCGGCGCGGGCGCCGTCAGCGGGCGATGCGCCTGCGTATCGGCTTGCCGCAGACCTGGCACGGACATTGCTTTGTGGAGTATGAACCGGTTTCAAACGCTGCATCGCCGGTCCTAGTGATGCGCCTCGGCCATCTACCTACTCGACAAATCCGATCAGGACTCCGCACCATGAAGAAGACGTTGCTAGCCGTGCCCTTTGCGCTCGCCGCTTGTTTCACCGCGACGGCGCAGGCCGAACCCACCGACCTGGGCGGCGGATTTTCGCTCAGCGGCAACGCCGCCATCGTCAGCGACTACCGTTTCCGCGGCTACTCGCAGACCGACTTCCGGCCCGCCGTGCAGCTGGGCTTCGACCTGACCCACAGTTCCGGCTTCTATCTGGGCAACTGGAACTCCAATGTTTCCGATTTCGTGTTCACCGACGGCAACCTGGAAATGGATTTCTACGGCGGCTGGAAGGGCGACGTGGGCGGCGGCTTCACGCTGGATGCGGGCGTGCTGCATTATTACTACCCGGGCTCCAGCTCGCCGAAGGGCGGCAACTACAACAACACCGACCTCTATCTGGGCGCATCCTACGGCAACTACAGCCTCAAGTACTCTTACACGCCCAGCGACTTCTTCAGCACGCCGGACAGCAAGGGCACCTGGTACCTGGACGGCACGGCCAACTTCGACCTGGGCGACGGCTGGGGCCTGGTCGGCCACCTGGGCTACCAGAAGCTCAAGAACCAGACCAATATGGACGGCGACTCGATCGGCCATTACGTCGACTACAAGCTCGGCGTGACCAAGGACTTGAAGGGCTGGATCCTGGGCCTGGCCGCCGTGGGGGCGACCAAGGACAACTGGCTGCCGACCAAGTACGGCCATCCTTCGGGCCGCCTGGGCGCCGTCTTCTCGGTGGCGCGTTCCTTCTGACCGATATCCGTGGCGGCGCCTGGCAGCGCCGGCTTTCGGGCTTGCCGACGATTGGCGGTGACCGCCGTCCGGGGCAAGCCCTTTTTTCATCGGGAGACCGTTCCGGCCCCACATCGCCATTTCCAGGATTGGCCGCAGTCCTTCTACAATAGAAGGTTGCGTGTAATTCTTCTGGACTGCGTGAGATGTCTGACGTTTTGAGTATTGAATCCCTGGACCTGGAAGCCAGGGGTATCGCCCGCCGCGACGGGAAGGTCGTCTTCGTGGAAGGCGCCTTGCCGGGCGAACGGGTCACCACGGTTACGCTGCGCCGCAAGCCGTCCTACGAGATCGCGCGCGTGGACGAGGTGCTGCGGCCGTCGTCGCAGCGTGTGGCGCCGCGCTGTCCGCATTTCGGCGTCTGTGGCGGCTGTGCCATGCAGCACCTGGAGCCCAGCACGCAGGTGGCCATCAAGCAACGCTCGCTGGAAGACACCTTCTGGCACGTCGGCAAGCTGCGTCCCGCGCGCATCCTGGCGCCGCTGCAAGGCCCGACCTGGGGCTACCGCTACCGCGCCCGCCTGTCGGTGCGCGTGGTGCCCAAGAAGGGCGGCGTGCTGGTCGGTTTCCATGAGCGCAAGAGCAGCTATGTGGCCGACATGCGCGAATGCCATGTGCTGCCGCGCCACGTCAGCGACCTGCTTATCCCTTTGCGCGAAATGATCGGTTCCATGTCCGCGCCGGACCGCATGCCGCAGATCGAAGTGTCGCTGGGCGAGGGCGTGACCGCCCTGGTGCTGCGCCATCTGCTGCCGCTGACCGATGGCGACATCGCCATCCTGCGCGCCTTCGCCGCCAAGCACAACGTGCAATGGTGGCTGCAGTCCAAGGGTCCGGAAACCGTGCACCCGCTGGAGCGCGAGCACGGCGACACGCTGGCCTACACCATGCCGGAATTCGGCCTGCGCATGCCGTATCGGCCCACCGATTTCACGCAGGTCAATCACGCCATCAACCGTGCGATGGTGTCGCGCGCGCTGAAACTACTGGAGGTGCAGCCTACCGACCGCGTGGCGGATCTGTTCTGCGGGCTGGGCAACTTCACGCTGCCGCTGGCGACGCAGGGCAGGGAAGCCGTGGGCGTGGAAGGCAGCAAGGCGCTGACCGACCGCGCTTTCGACGCGGCATCGCGCCACGGCCTGGGCGATCGCACCAGCTTCGCCACCCTGAACCTGTTCGAGGTGGATGTGGAATGGCTGCGCGGCCTGGGCTACTTCGACCGCATGCTGATCGATCCGCCGCGCGAAGGCGCGCATGCCGTGGCGCAGGCCCTGTCGCTGTTGGAAGCGCACGAGCGCCCCGTGCGCATCGTCTACGTGTCCTGTAACCCGGCCACGCTGGCGCGCGATGCGGCCATCATGGTGCATGAAGGCGGCTATGTGTTGAAGAGCGCGGGCGTGATCAACATGTTCCCGCACACGGGCCATGTGGAGTCCATTGCGGTGTTCGAATCGCTGGACGCCGAAGGTATCCAGGTCGTGCGGGAACGCGCCCGCCAGCGCGCCATTCAGGCGGCGGCCGAAGCGGCAGCCGCGGAAGAAGCCAAGGCCGCGGCCGCCGCCGAGAAGGCGGCCGCCAAGCAGGCCGCCACCGACGCCTATCACGCCAAGGTCGCGGCCGAGGCCCAGGACTGACGCCGCGGGAAGGGCCTGGGCCGTTTCAGTGCTTGCAGCCCAGGCCTTCCAGTATCGGGCAGTCCGGCCTGTCATTGCCCTGGCAGTGTTCGGCCAGATGCTTCAAGGTGGCCGCCATGTCGCGCAGCGCCTCGGCCTTGCGCTCCAGTTCCTGCACGTGTTCCAGCGCGATGCGCTTGACGTCGGCGCTGGCGCGGCTGCGGTCCTTCCACAGCGCCAGCAACTCATTCATCTGTTCCACCGAAAAACCCAGGTCGCGCGCGCGGCGTACGAAGTGCAGCGTATGCAGATCGTGTTCGCTGTACACGCGGTAGCCGGAATCCGTGCGTCCGGCGGGGCTGATAAGGCCGATGCTTTCGTAGTAGCGGATCATCTTGGCGGAAATGCCGGAACTCCTGGATGCCTCGCCGATATTCATTGCTGTGCTCCTGTGTAGCCTGAGTGCGATTCTACGCTTGACCTTTCCATCATGGGAAGGTTTAAGCTGCTTTTCATGGTGGACGAAACGTAGTCCATCGCCCTTGAATCCTATGGAGATAACTATGAGCATCGAGTTCCAAGTGGCTGACATGACCTGCGGCCATTGCGCCAAGACCATTACGGCCGCGGTGGCCCAGGCCGCTCCGGGCGCGACTGTCACGATCGATCTGCCCACGCACCGCGTGACCGTGACCGGGGCCGATGACGCGGACAAGATCGAAGACGCGATCCGCGATGCCGGCTACCAGCCGCAGCCGGTGTAATTCCTCTTGGCGCGAGGCCGGGCTATGATAGATTCGGCCTCGCGCTGGCTGTTTATTCATTGCTAAAATCTATCGATTCATTGAATTTATTAAATTTGAATAATTGATAGTAAGGATTTATCATTCTTTCCATGGTGGTTAATCAAACAACCCCGCTACCCCAAGGAGAGATTTGAATGCTGCAAAACCGCGAAGGCCAACGTGTTCCGAACGTAACGTTCCCGGTCCGTGAGGACAACACCTGGAAGAAGGTGACGTCCGACGACCTGTTCAAGAACAAGACCGTCGTGGTCTTTTCCCTGCCCGGCGCCTTCACGCCGACCTGCTCGTCGACCCACCTGCCGCGCTACAACGAACTGGCTCCCGCCTTCTTCGCCGCCGGCGTGGACAGCATCGTCTGCGTGTCGGTCAATGACACCTTCGTCATGAACGAATGGGCCAAGGACCAGGAATCGGCCAACATCACGCTGCTGCCCGACGGCAACGGCGAGTTCACCGAAGGCATGGGCATGCTGGTCGATAAGAGCGACCTGGGCTTCGGCAAGCGCAGCTGGCGCTATTCCATGCTGGTCAAGGACGGCGTGGTCCAGAAGATGTTCATCGAGCCGGAAAAGGAAGGCGACCCGTTTGAAGTGTCGGACGCCGACACCATGCTGGCGCACTTCGCCCCGTCGGCCAAGAAGCCCGACCAGGTGGTCGTGTTCTCCAAGCCGGGCTGCCCGTTCTGCGTGGAAGCCAAGGCGCTGCTGGATGCCAAGGGCTACGCCCCGATCGAGATCCCGCTGGAAAACAAGGTCCGTGGCCGCGTGATCGGCGCTGTCTCGGGCAAGGGCACCGCCCCGCAGGTGTTCATCAATGGCGCGCTGATCGGCGGCCTGGAAGACCTGAAGGCGCACTTCGCCTAAGCGTCTGCAACGCTACCGGTCCCGGGTTCGCCCCGGGGCCGGGCAGCAGGGCGGTTCGCCGCCTGCTGCACCCTTCACGAGTTTCCCTTTTTACGCATCTTTGTGCGCGGCCCCCGGCGGGCGCTGCGGGACTGTCCACGTCCATAGGGTGCGGAAAAAGGCGGAATCCGCCTTTGAATTCCTGCTCCACGCCACATCGGGGGATACCCAGTCATGAAAACTCTGCATACCGATATCGCTGTCATCGGCGCCGGCACGGCCGGCCTGGCCGCCTACCGCGCCGCCCGCGCCGCGGGCCAGCGCGCGCTGCTGATCGAAGGCGGTCCCTACGGCACGACCTGCGCCCGCGTCGGCTGCATGCCGTCAAAGCTGCTGATCGCCGCCGCCGAAGCGGCCCACAGCGCGGCCCACACCGAGCCGTTCGGCGTGCATGTGGGCGGCGAGATCACGGTCGATGGCGCCGAAGTGATGGACCGCGTCAAACGCGAGCGCGACCGCTTCGTCGGTTTCGTGCTGGAAGGCGTGGAAAGCATCCCGGCAGAGGACAAGGTGCGCGGCTATGCGCGCTTCGTGTCGGACACGGTGCTGCAGGTGGACGAGCACACCGAAGTGCATGCGTCCCGCGTGGTGATCGCCACCGGTTCGCGGCCGTCTGTGCCGCCGCCGTTCCGTGCGCTGGGCGACCGTCTGGTGCTGAACGATGACGTGTTCGCCTGGGATGATCTGCCTGGCCGTGTGGCCGTGTTCGGTCCTGGCGTGATCGGGCTGGAACTGGGCCAGGCGCTGGCGCGCCTGGGCGTGGAAGTGCGCGTGTTCGGCGTCAGCGGCAGCCTGGGCGGCATCAGCGATCCGCAAGTACGCAATACGGCCCGCAAGATCTTCCAGCGCGAGTTCTATCTGGACCCGGACGCCCGCGTGCTTGAAACCACCCGCGTAGGCGACGAAGTGGAAGTGCGCTACGTGACGCTGGACAACACCGAGCGCAGCGAACGCTTCGACTACGCGCTGGTGGCCACGGGCCGCCGCGCCAACGTGGACGGGCTGGCGCTGGAAAACACCTCGCTGCAATTGGACAAACATGGCGTGCCGTTGTTCGACCGCGAAACCATGCAGGCGGGCGATGCTCCTATCTTCATCGCGGGCGATGCCAACGCCGACGCGCCGCTGCTGCACGAAGCCGCCGACGAAGGCCGCATCGCGGGCGAGAACGCGGCGCGCTATCCCGAAGTGCGCAAGGGCCTGCGCCGCGCGCCGTTGGCCGTGGTGTTCTCGGACCCGCAGATCGCCATGGCCGGGCAGGGCCACGCACGGCTGGTGCCGGGCACCTTCGTGACGGGCGAGGTGGACTTCTGCGACCAGGGCCGTTCGCGGGTCATGCTGAAGAACCGCGGCATGCTGCATGTCTATGCGGACATCGAAACGGGCCGTTTCCTGGGCGCCGAGATGGTCGGCCCCAGCGCCGAGCACATCGGCCACCTGCTGGCCTGGGCCGTGCAGCAGGAGCTGACCGTGGCGCGCATGCTGGAAATGCCGTTCTATCACCCCGTGATCGAGGAAGGCCTGCGCACTGCCTTGCGCGACGCGGCGGCCAAGCTGGCCCGGGCGCAGGAGGCGCTGCGGCGGGAAGCTCCGGAGAATGAACTGGCTTGAACGCCAGCGCGATCCGCGACACCAGCAAAAAGGCCACGAAACATCGTGGCCTTTTTGCTTTTCGTATCGGATCAATCGTCCGACTGCTTCTTTGGCACCGGGAACGGATTCTCGCGGAACTGCAGCGTGAAGCCGGCGCGCTCGTCCTGTCCCAGTGTGCGGGCCAGATACGGCATGGCTTGCTTCAAGGCGTCGTGCAGCGTCCAGGGCGGATTGATCAGGAACATGCCGCTGCCGTGCAGGCCGTAGCCGTCGATGGCTGCTTTCTTGACCGTCAAGGTCGCGTGCAGCCAGCTCTTGACCTTCAGGTTCTCCAGGTGGCGCGCCATTTCATTGGCTTCGCGGCGCTGGACCAGCGGGTACCAGACGGCGTAGGTGCCGGTGGCGAAGCGCTTGACGCATTCCTTGACCGCGTTGAGCGTGCGGCGATAGTCGTTCTTGTCTTCGTACGAGGGGTCGATCAGCACCATGCCGCGGCGCGTGGGCGGCGGCAGCAGCGCCTTGACGCCTTCAAAACCGTCGTCGCCGTAGATCGTGGTCTGGCGTTGCGCGGCGCGGCCCTGGTGTTCCAGGTTGCCGACCAGCGTGTCGATCTCGGTAGGGTGCATTTCGAATAGGCGCAGCCGGTCGGACGGACGCAGCGCGTCCAGCGCCAGCCATGGCGAGCCCGGATAGCGCCTGAGGCGGCCGTTGGTGTTGTAGCCGCGGATCCGGGCGACGTAGTCGGCCAGGATGGGCGGCAGGTCCTCGGCTTCCCACAGGCGGCCGATGCCGTCGGCGAACTCGGAGGTCTTGGCGGCCCAATCGCTATCCAGGCTGTAGAGCCCGGCGCCGGCGTGGGTATCGACGACCCAGTAGGGCGCGTCTTTCTTGTTGAAGTAATCCAGGGTGTGGATCAGGATGGCGTGCTTGAGTACGTCGGCGTGGTTGCCGGCGTGAAAGGCGTGGCGGTAGCTGAACACGGGCGTTCTGCCTCAGGCGGCGGGCCGGATCGCGGCCAGCTCGTCGGTGAAAATGCCGTCGATGCCCCAGTCGAGCAGCAGGCGGGCGCGCTCCGGGTCGTTGACGGTCCAGGCGGCGATACGGTAGCCGGCGGCATGCACGGCATCGATCAGCTCACGGGTGGCGTCCTTCTGATTGATGTTCAGGGCCACGCACTCGTACTTGGCCAGGCGTTCGCGCCAGTCGGCGGGTACCTTCTCCACCAGCAGCGCGCGCGGCAATTCGGGGGCCGTTTCCAGCGCGGCCTGCAGCGCTGCTTCCGCGAACGAGGACAGGAGCGGCGCTTCGGCCGCGCCTTGCCACAGCTGGCGCGCGGCCAGCGCCACGGCGCGGCCGGTCTCGGCCTCGCGGCCCGGGCAGGGCTTGATCTCGACGTTGCTGGCGATGCCGTTGGCCACCGTGTAGCGGGCGACGGCAGCGAAGGTGGGCAGCGGCTCGCCAGCGTAGGCGGCGGAATGCCAGCTGCCGAAATCCAGCTGGGCAAGCTCGGCGTAGGTCTTGGCAGCGGCGGGTCCGCGGCCGTTGGAGGTGCGGTCCACGTCGTCGTCGTGCATCAGCACCAGCACGTTGTCGCTGCTCAGCTTGACGTCGTATTCGAACATCGCGAAGCCGTGCTCGGCGCCTACGCGCATGGCGGCCAGGGTGTTCTCCGGGGCCAGACGGCCGCCGCCGCGATGCGCGATGTAACGGGAGTAGGGCCAGGAGGGGAGTTTTGCGCTCATTTGGGGTGTTGCTTCGGGTTCTTTTGGTCAGGGTTGCAAGGATACTCCTTCTGCACGCCCGTTCTGCGCCTGCCGCGGCGCGCGGGAACGCCGCGGCAGGTCTCCAGGGCTATTTCATGGGCGCCTTGTCCCGCGACACGTCCATGATCATCCGCGCGGCGAGGTACAGGCGCGGCACGATGCTGTTGATCTGGATGTACTCGGCGTCGTTGGAATGCGCGCCAAAGCCGCTCAGGCCCATGCCTTCGATTACCGGGCCGCGCGCCTTCAAGGCGGCAAAAGCGGCGTCGGTGCCGCCGCCGCTGGCGCGGTCCACGACCGTCATCGGCAAGTCCAGCTCTTTGTAGATCTGCACGCCGTGTTGGGCCAGGGCGCGCGAGGCCGGCGTGGCTTCCAAGGGCGGGCGGCGCACTTCGAACTTCACGCTGACCTTGGATTCGGGCAGCAGCTTCTTCTGTATGCGTTCTTCCAGCGTGCGCGACAGCGCATCGAAATCGGAGACGCGCAGGGCGCGCGCGTCCGCCTGGGCGGTGGCCTGGCCCGGAATGACGTTGCGGTTGGTGCCGGCCTGGGCCACGGTCCAGTTCAGCTTCAAGCCTTCCTCGGGCTTGGACAGCTTGTCCAGCTGCAGCACCTGGTGGGCCAACTCATACAGCGCGTTGACGCCGCCTTCGGGCCGCGCGCCCGCATGCGAGGTCTTGCCCTGCACGGTCAGGTAGGCCGCGCCGATGCCGCTGGTGGCCAGCGTCAGGCGCGCTTGCGCGCCGCCGCCTTCGAACGAGAACACCGCATCCTGGTCGGCGCCCAGGCGGGTAATGGTGCTGCGCGCGCCGGGCGAGCTGATTTCCTCGTCGCCGTTGATCAGCACGGTAATGGTGCCGTAGTCCTCGAAGCCCAGTTTTTGCAGCAGGGTCAGGGTGTGGATGATGGCGGCCACGCCATGCTTGTCGTCGGCGATGCCCAGGCCGTAGGCCTTGTCGCCGTCGATGCGGAAAGGCTGGTCCTTGAGCATGCCGTTGCGGTAGACGGTGTCCATGTGGGCGATCAGCATGATCTTCTTCTGGCCTTTACCCTTGAATTCGGCATGGACCATGGGGCCGACCTTCTCTGGCGTGTCGTCCAGGCGGAACACGTCGGTGGGCTGGATGATCTCCACCGTTCCGCCCAGCGCCTTGAGCCGGTCGCGGATCAGGACGGCGATGCGCTCCACGCCCTCGACGTCCTTGCTGCCCGACTCGATGCCGACCAGGTCGCGCATGGTGTCCAGCATGCCTTGCTGCTGGGCTTGCGCGGCTTCGTGGACGGCGGCGACGGGCGCGGCCAGCGCGGCGGGGGCGCCGCCGACGAAGGCCAGGGCGATGCAGGTGCGCAGGAGTTGCAGGCGGGGAGATGTGTACGGCATCAGTGTGTACCTCTGAGCGTGCGTGGAAGGGGCCGCATCCTTCGGGAGCGGCGTCGGGGTAATGCGGGCTTACCCTGACAGGCCACGATACGAGGGCCGCAAGGGGCTGGAAATGGTGGTTCCCCGGGTTGACTCGGTCCCCGGTTTCGTGCCGTTTGAGCCCGGGGGCAGGCCCGGATGACATTCGAAAGATTCCTGGGCTGCGCGGCGAATGAGAAATGGTAAAATCCGCCCGCTGATCCGGTATTGACCGGTATGGGAACAGGGCGAATCTGGTTCGCCTTTTTTTATGCGTTTTCTTGCGGCTTTGGGCTTGCGCCCGGGGTGCGGCAACAGGGATTCCATGTTCGAATTTATTCGCAGCCATCGGCGCTGGATGCAGTTCATCCTGCTGCTTCTGATTGTGCCGTCCTTCTTCCTGGTCGGTATTCAAGGCTATGACAGCTTCATGCGCGCCGAGCCTGAATTGGCCACGGTCAATGGCCAACCCGTGTCGCGGGCCGAGTTCGATCAGGCGCACCGCAACCAGCTGGAGCAGTTCCGCCAGCGCCTGGGCGCCCAGTTCGATCCGGCCGTCATCGACACGCCGGCGCTGCGCGAAGGCTTGCTCAATCAGTTGATCAACCAGCGCCTGCTGGCCAACGTTGCCGTCGACAACCGTTTCTCGGTGTCCGACGAAACGCTGCGCAACACCATCGCCGCGATTCCGGAAGTCCAGGACAATGGCCGCTTCTCGCCCGAGCGCTATCGCCAGGTGCTGGCTGCGCAAGGCATGTCGCCGACCTCGTTCGAAGCCGGCCTGCGCCGCGATCTGGCGGTCGCGCGCGTGCTGGAGCCCGTGGGCCAGTCGGCCCGCGCACCCGGCGAGGTCGTGGCCGCGCTGGAAACGGCGTTGACGCAGCAGCGCACGGTGCAACTGCGCCGCTTCGCCGCTGCCGACTACCGCTCGCAAGTCAGCGTCAGCCCGGCCGACATCCAGGCCTGGTACGACGCCAACAAGCAGCAACTGCAGATTCCCGAACAGGTCCAGGTCCAGTACCTGGTGCTGGACGAGGCCGCCGCCACGCAAGGCGTGCAGGTCAAGGACGAGGACCTCGCGTCCTACTACGAGCAGAACAAGAACCGCTTCGGCCAGCCCGAACGCCGCCGCGCCAGCCACATCATGATCAACCTGGCGCCTGGCGCGTCGGAAGACGCCCGCAAGGCCGCCCGTGCCAAGGCCGAGGACCTCGCCAAGCAGGCCGCCGCCGATCCGGCGCAATTCGCCGAACTGGCCCGCAAGAACTCGCAGGACGCGGGTTCGGCGACCAATGGCGGCGATCTGGGCTGGCTCGCGCCCGGCATGTTGACCGGTCCGCTGGAAAAGGCGATTTTCGGCCAGGCCAAGGACCAGGTGTCCGGCGTGATCGAAACCCCGTCCGGCCTGCACGTGGTCAAGGTCACCGAAATCCAGCCCGCCGCCATCAAGCCGCTGGCCGAGGTCAAGGACCAGATCACCGCCGAAGTCCGCAAGCAGCTCGCCGCCGTGCGCTTCTCGGAAATGGCCAGCCAGTTGAACAAGCAGGTCTATGACCAGCGCGACAGCCTGCAGCCCGCCGCCGACGCCGTCGGCCTGAAGCTGCGTACCGCTTCCGGCGTGACCCGCGAAGGTTTGCTGCCCGCCGACAAGGCGGGTCCGGGCTCGGCCGCCGCCGGCCCCGATGCCGCGCTGCTGGACAACCCGCGCGTGCGCCAGGTGCTGTTCTCGCCCGACGTGCTGCGTGAAAAGCAGAACTCCGGCGTGATCGAACTCTCGCCCGACACCATGCTGGCCCTGCGCGTGGCCGCTGTCGAGCCGTCCCACGTGCCGCCGCTGGACAAGGTCTCGGACACCATCCGCGCCAAGCTGCTGGACGAGCGTTCGGCCGAAGCCGCCAAGAAGGCCGGCGAAGCCGCGCTGGCTGCCGACAAGACTAACCCCGCCGCAACGCCGGAAGGCTTTGGCGCGCCGGTGATCGTGTCGCGCCAGGATCCCAAGGATCTGCCGCGTCCGGTGCTGGACGCCGTCATGCGCCTGCCCGCCGCCACGCTGCCGGCCTACGCCGGCGTGCAATCGGGTTCGGACTACACGCTGGCGCGCCTGGAGAAGGTCGAGGCCGGCACGGTCGATCCGGCCGACAAGGAGCGCCTGGCGCAGCAGCTGTCGGGCGCCTGGGGCCAGGCCGAAAACGAAGCCATGCTGCGCATGCTGCGCGAAGAGTACAAGGTGCAGGTGCTGCCCGCCGCCGCCGCGGTCATCCGCGGCGATCAGCCGGCAGCCGGCTGATCAGCCCAGGATCAGTTCAACAGTGGCCGCAGCGTCGGCCACACGTTGTCCAGCAGCAAAGGCTGGGCATCCTCGTTCGGATGGATGCCGTCAGCCTGGAACATCGCCCGGTTCGTTGCGATACCTTCCATCAGGAAGGGCACGAGCCGGGCGTTTTCGTCTTTGGCGACCGTTGGGAACACCTGCGCGAAGCGCTGGGTGTAATCCCGGCCGTAATTCGGCGGAATCTGCATGCCGACGATCAGGACCTGCGCCTCGGCCTTGCGGGCGGCCTGGGCCATGGTGCGCAGGTTCTGCTCGGTCATGGTCAGCGGCAGGCCGCGCAACGCGTCGTTCGAGCCCAGCTCCAGCACCACCACGGCCGGCGCATGCTGGCGCAGCAGCGCGGGCAGGCGGGCCACGCCGCCGCTGGTCGTGTCGCCGCTGATGCTGGCATTGACGACTTGGTACTTGGGGTATTGTTCCGCTACGCGGGCCGAAAGTAGCGGCACCCAACCGGTGCCGCGCTTGATGCCGTATTCGGCCGACAGGCTGTCGCCCAGGACCAACACCGTGCGGGGCGCGGAACCCTGGGCCGCGGCGGCGGTCTGAGCGTGGGCGGGCGCCACGACGGCGGTCGCCATGGCGGTCATGAGTAGCAGACGGGAAAATAGGCGCATGGATAACAAGAATTCGATCGAGGTGAAAGGGCTGGGCAAGCAGGTGGCAGATGCCGGCGGCACGCTCTCCATCCTGGAAGGTATAGATTTTACGGTCGAGGCGGGCAGCGCCGTGGCCATCACCGGCAGTTCGGGGTCGGGCAAGTCCACCTTGTTGGGACTGCTGGCAGGCCTGGATGTTCCCAGCGCGGGCAGCGTGCGCCTGGCCGGGCAGGACCTGTTCTCGCTGGACGAGGACGGCCGCGCGCGTTTGCGGGCCAATCATGTGGGTTTCGTATTCCAGTCATTCCAGCTGCTGCCCAACCTGACGGCGCTGGAAAACGTGATGCTGCCGTTGGAGCTGGCCGGGCAATCGGCGCGGGACGCGGCCCAGGCCATGTTGGAGCGGGTGGGGCTGGGCAAGCGCCTGCATCACTACCCGCGCACCCTGTCGGGCGGCGAGCAGCAACGCGTGTCGCTGGCGCGCGCCTTCGTGGTGCAGCCGGACCTGCTGTTCGCGGACGAGCCCACCGGCAGCCTGGACGCCGCCACAGGGGTGACGGTCATCGACCTGATGTTCGACCTGCACCGCGAGCACGGCACCACGCTGGTGCTGGTGACCCACGATCCGCAGCTGGCCGCCCGTTGCGGGCGTCAGCTGGTGCTGGCGGCGGGGCGGATGGTCAACGGCGCCTGATGCCGCCGGCCCCACCGCCGGGCTTCCAAGTTGGACCAGCCCCTCGGGGGGGGCTGCGAGCCCCGGAGGGGCGCGGCGTGAGGGCCTTACCCTCTTCCTCTTACTTGGATTTCGCGACCGCCTGGTTCCAGGCGGCGACCACCGCTTCATACTCCTTTGCCGCGGCATCCTGGCTGACCGGGAAGATCTTGATGGTCTTCAGGTCGGGCAGGGTGGTCAGGCTGGCCACGGCCACGTCCGTGCGCGTCGGGCGGCGGAAGTTCTTCACCAGTTGCGCTTCCTGCGACTCCTTGCTCAACAGGCCGTCATACAAGGCCTTGGCCGCGTCCATGTTCTTCGCGCCCTTGATGATGAACATGCCTTCCGGCGCCAGGTAGCTGCCCTCGGTCGGGTAGACCAGCTTGATTTCCTTCTGGCCGCCGGCCACGTATTCCTGCGCGGCGTACTCCAGGGTCATGCCCACGGCATACTCTCCCGCGGCCACGCCCTTGTAGGTGGTGCCGGACGATGCCGTGACCACCGCGTTGGCGGCGATCTTGTCCAGGCCTTCCTGGCCGAATTGCTTGAAGAGGCCATACACCAGCATGTAGGCCGTGCCGCTCTTGGACGGGTCGGTGATGGCGAACTTGTTCTTCCACTGCGGCTGCATCAGGTCGGACCAGGTGGCCGGCGCGGGCAGGCCCTTGAGCTGGCGCTCGTTGACCATCATCACCATGACGTGCACGTTGGTGCCCACCCACAGATCGTCCGGACCGCGGAACTCGGCTGGGATCTTGTCCAGGTCGGCCGGGCGGTAGGGCTGCAGATGCTGGCGGTAGGCGCCCAGCGTGCCGAAGCCGCCGCTCCAGAACAGGTCGCCGCGCGGATTCTGCGCCTCGGCCTCGATGCGCTTCATCATCGTCCCGGTGCCGCCGGTGACGGGCTGCACGTTCAATTTCGGCGACTTCTGCTTCACCGCGTCCAGCGCGGTTTCGATCGTCTCCGTGTTGTTGGACGAATAGAGCACGACGTTCTGGGCCTGGGCGGCGCCAGTAGCCAGGGCGGCGACCAGGACGCTGTACTGAAGTAGGTGCTTGAATTGCATGGTTAGCCTCTGTGCAAGTGGGTTATTTACCGGAGAACAGCTTGATGCGGAACGCCTTGACCGACACGATGATGGGCAGCACGATGACCGTGACCAGCGCCGCGCCATAGGCCGACGCCATGCCCAGCCTGCCGCCGTCGACCTGGCGGAAGATGGCGATGGGCATGGTCTCCAGGCCGCCGCTGTAGGCGACGATGGAGGCCGACAGCTCGGAAATGGTGGTGAGCCACATCAGGATGGCTGCCGAGATGATGGACGCCTTCATGGCGGGCAGGATCACCTTGAAGAAGGTCATGAGCGGCGACACGCCCAGGCTGATCGACGCTTCCTCGATCGACTCGGGGATGTTGAACAGCACCGACGACGCGTTGCGCACCGCGAACGGCAGGCGCCGCACCGTGTAGCACAGCACCATGATTCCCGACGTGCCCGCCAGCACCAGCCAGCCGGTGTTGAAGGTCTGCACCAGTGCGATGCCCAGCACCGTGCCGGAAATGGTCAGGGGCAGCACCACGATGTAGTCCAGCACCTGGGTCGAGGCGCTGCGCTTCTTGATCGTCAGATAGCTGACCAGCACCGCGAAGGCCACGCCCAGCACCGTGGCCAGCGAGGCGAACTTGAGCGAGTTCAGGATGGGCTCCGGCGCGCCATGCAGCGCGCGCTGCATGCTGGCCAGCGACCATTGTCCCCATTGCATGACCGGGCCGCTGGTCTTGGTGAAGGCAGCGATGAAGACCACGATCAGCGGCAGCAGCGAAATGAAGATGATCAGGCCGACACCGCTGGTGTAGAGCAGGGCGGTCCAGGAGCGCACGCGGGTAGCGGCCGGCGCGCGCCCCTGCGTCATGGTGTAGACCTTGCGTTCGACCACGCGTTTCTGGAAGAACAGCACGATGGCGACGATGGCAATGGACACCACCGACATCGCGCTCTGCAGGGTCGGGCTACCGCCCATTTCGCTGACAAAGGTGTTGTACGTCATGACCGACAGCAGCGGCACGCGGCTGCCCAGCAGCATGGCCAGCGCGAAGTTGCCCACCACCAGCGTGAACACCACCAGCGCGTTGACCAGCACCGCCGGCAGCAACACCGGCACCAGGACGCGCAGCTTGGTCAGCAACGGCGGCGTGCCCAGGCTCAGGCCCGCTTCTTCCAGCTGGCCGTCGAAGCCGCGCAGCGCCGCCAGCACGCCCAGGTAGATGTAGGTGTAGTAGACCAGCGTCATGGAGAACACCATGCCGGTCCAGCCGTAGAACGAGGGCAGCGAAATGCCGGCGTCGCCCAGCAGGTTGGTCAGGATGCCGTTATTGCCCAGGATCAGCAGCCAGGACTGGCCCACGATGATCTCGGGGATCACGATGGTCAGCACCGGCAGGATCGCCACCAGGTTCTTCAGCGGAAAGTCGAAGCGCGCCACCATGTAGGCGAAGGGCACGCCCACCAGCACCGTGCAGGCCGTGACCGCCAGGCCCAGGATCAGGGTATTGCCGAAGGCCTCGACGTATTGGGAGTCGGCCAGCAGGGCCTTGAAGCCCTCCAGCGTGAAACCGCCATCCTGCCCGGTGACGCTGTTGCTGAATAGCACGGCCAGCGGGTAGAGCACGAAGAACAGCAGCAGGGCCAGGCTGATTGCCGTCAGGACGCCCCAGGGCCACCATTTGATTTTCATGGTCGGCGCGTCCTCAGGCGTTGACGACGCGGCTGTCGGCGGGAATCAGCACCTGCACGGCTTCGCCGGGCTGGAACTGCGCCACCATGTTGCCGGCATGCAGCTCGACGCGGATCTCGGAGCCGTTGTCCAGCGCAATGCGGTATGCGGTCTTGAAGCCCAGGTATTGGCGTCGCAGCACCTTGCCCGGCAAGGTATTGGGCACGTAGGGAGCGGGCGCCATCAGGGCCAGCTCTTCCGGGCGCGCGATCAGCACACCCTTGCCGTCCAGCTGGTCGCTGCCTTGCACGCCGTCAAAGCCCAGGCCGCAGATCTCGTAGCGCACATGGCCGGCGGGGGCGCCGGCCTGGCCGTTGCGGGCGGGCACCGGGATCACGTTGGCCGAACCGATGAAGTCCGCGACGTAGGCGTTTACCGGCGTGCCGTAGAGTTCTTCCGGCGTGCCCAGCTGGGCGATGTCGCCGCGGTCCATGATGGCGATGCGGTCGGACATCGCCAGCGCTTCTTCCTGGTCGTGCGTGACGAACACGGTCGTGATGCCGGCCTCGCGCACCAGGTCCAGGATCACGTCGCGCATCTGCAGGCGCATCTTGGCGTCCAGGTTGGACAGGGGCTCATCCATCAACAGCACGCGCGGCCGGATCACCAGCGCGCGCGCCAGCGCCACGCGCTGGCGCTGCCCGCCGCTCATCTGCGCCGGATAGCGTTCGGCCAGCGTCAGCAGCCCGACCTTGTCCAGCGCCTCGTTCACGCGCCGCGTGATCTCGGCGCGCGCCACGCCGCGGGCGCGCAGGCCGTAGGCCACGTTGTCGAACGCGGTCTTGTCGGGGAACAGCGCATAGTCCTGGAACACCATGCCGATATCGCGGCGGTGCGCGGACACGTGGGTCACGTCGTCCTGGTCGAACAGCAGGCGTCCGCCGTCGGGAGCATAGAAGCCCGCAATGCAGCGCAGCAGCGTGGTCTTGCCGCAGCCGCTGGGGCCCAGCAGCGTGTAGAACGCGCCGTCGGGGATGTGCAGCGACAGATTGCGCAGCACTTGCTGCCCGCCGAAAGTCTTGACGATGCCGTCTACGGTGATTGATGCCATGTTTCGCTTCCTGCCTGAGGTTGCGGGCATCATAGAAACGCGGTGGGCGCCCGACCAGCGGTGTTTTTTAAGGGTAGTCGTTAGTTTTTCTAAGAGGTCGGCGCGCGGGCTATCACCTAGAATGCGGCTGGATAGGACAGGCGCGCGCATGCAGCGCCGACAAAAAAATAGACGACAAGGGAAAACGTGGGAAAGAGCAGCACAGCGCGGCGCCGGGCCGGCGCGCGGGCGGGCCGCAACTGAGATGGCGGGGCAGAGCCTGCCGCCGCTGAAGGCCTTGCGCGTGTTCGAAGCCGCGGCGCGTCTGCGCAGCTTCACCGCGGCCGCCGACGAACTGAGCATCACGCATAGCGCGGTCAGCCAGCAGATCCGCATACTCGAAGAGTACGTGGGGCAGCCTCTGTTCGCGCGGGAGGCGCGCGGCGTGGCGCTGCTGCCTTGCGCCCAGGCCTACTTTCCGGAAATCCAGGCCAGCCTGGAACGCATCGCGGCCGCGACCGCCAAGCTGAAATCGCCCGCCTACGGCGGCGTGCTACGCGTCTGCGCCACGCCGTCGCTGACCATGAAGTGGCTGATCCCGCGCCTGTCGACGTTCCAGGCGCGGCATCCGGGCGTGGACGTGCAGCTCACCACGCAAGGGCGGTCGTTCCTGGACCGCGGCGGCGACACGGGCAGCGACGTGCTGATCCGCCACGGCTACATGGCGCATTCGGACCTGACCTGCGTGCACTGCCTGGACGACTTCCACGTGCCGGTGGCATCGCCGCGCTTCATCGAGCGCAACCGCCTGGCCGCGCCCGCGGATTGCCTGGGGCATCCGCTGCTGAAGATCGCGGGCGGCATGGACCACTGGCCGCGCTGGTTCGCGCTGGCCAAGGTGGACGTGCCTGCGCAATTGCCGGGGCCGGTGTTCGACCACCAGTTCCTGTGCATGCAGGCCGCCATGAACGACCTGGGCATCGCCTTGGCGCCCTGGTGCCTGCTGGAAGACGACATCCGCGCCGATCGCCTGCGCCCGCTGTTCGACGGCCCGCAGCTGCCGAACGCCGGCATCCACGCGCTGTACCGCCAGGACGGCCCGGCCGCCGCGTCGGCGCTACTGTTCATCGAGTGGTTGCGCGAGCAAGGGCGCGACCCCACACACACCGCATAGACCAAGGATCCCCCATGCATTCCGCCTCTACGACACCCGGCCTTTCCTGGCGCGGCATTGCGCCTCCGCTGGCGCTCGCGGACTACAAGCTCATCGCCTTCGACATGGACTCCACGCTGATCTCGATCGAGACGCTGGACGAAATGGCGGACCTGATGGGCAAGAAGGCCGAGGTGGCGGCGCTGACGGAAGCCGCCATGCGCGGCGAGATCAAGGACTACAAGCAGAGCCTGCGCGAGCGCGTGGCGCTGCTGGCAGGCATGCCGGAAGCGGCGCTGGACGAGGTCTATGAACAGCGTGTGCGCATCAATCCGGGCGCGGAAACGCTGATCGCGGCGTGCAAGGCCGCGGGCCTGACCTGCCTGCTGGTGACTGGCGGCTTTACCTGCTTCACCGACCGGCTGCGGGTGCGACTGGGGCTGGACGACGTGCGCGCCAATGTGCTGGAAATCGTGGACGGACGCCTGACCGGCCGGCTGCTGCCGCAAGCCTGGGGCGACATCTGCGATGGCGAGGAAAAGCGCCGCAAGCTGCTGGAAGTGTGCGCGGCGCTGGGCGTAGGGCCGGAGCGCGCCATCGCCGTGGGCGACGGCGCCAACGACCTGCCGATGATGCGCGCGGCGGGCCTGTCGGTGGGCTACCGCGCCAAACCGGCCGTGCGCGAGGAGGTCAATGTCGCAATCGACGAAGGCGGCCTGGACCGCCTGCTGGAGCTGATGGCGCGCTAGCGCCGGGACTCAAGCCAGCCCGCGGATTTCCACGGCCGGATCGGTGTCGGCTTCATAGTCGACGCCTTCGATTTCGAAGCCGAACAGGCGCAGGAAGTCCTGCTTGTAGCCCGCGAAGTCCGTCAGCTGGTAGATGTTGTCGTTGGTGACCTGGCCCCACAGCGCCTGCACGCGGGCCTGCACCTCGGGATCCAGTTCCTTGTAGTCGGCGCGCAGGCGGCCGTCCTGGTCCAGGATCGGCGTCTTGCCGCACAGGCTGTCGCGGTACAGGCCATAGACCTGTTCGATGCAGCCTTCGTGCGTGCCGGCCTCCTTCATGGTCTTGAACAGCAGCGACAGGTAGAGCGGCATCATGGGGATCGCCGAGCTGGCCTGCGTCACCACCGCCTTGAGCACCGACACGCGGGCGTCGCCGCCGCGCGCGGCCAGCTTGGCGCGGATCTCCAGCACCTTCTGGTCCAGATCCTTCTTGGCGGCGCCGATCGAGCCATTCCAGTAGATGTCGTGGGTGATCTTCTCGCCCAGGTAGGTGAAGGCCGTGGTGGTGGCGCCTTCGGCCAGCACGCCGGCTTCCAGCAGCGCGTCTATCCACATCTGCCAGTCTTCGCCGCCCATGACGGCGACAGTCGCGTCGATCTCGGCCTGGGTGGCGGGTTCCAGCACGGATTCCTTGACCACTTCGCGGTCGGTGTCCAGGCCGCGCAGGTTGACCGCCTGGCCGATGGGCTTGAGGGTCGAATTGAAGACTTCGCCGGTTTTCGGGTGCGTGCGGCGCGGCGCGGCCAGGCTGTAGATCACCTGATCGACCTGGCCCAGATCCTGTTTGATGAGGTCTATGGTCTTGCGCTTGATTTCGTCGGAGAAGGCGTCGCCGTTGACGCTCTTGGCATAGAGTCCGGCGGCGTGGGCCTGCTCGTGGAACTCCGCCGTGTTGTACCAGCCCGGCGTGCCGGCCTTGGCGGCGTCGCCCGGCCGCTCGAAGAACACGCCCAGCGTCTGCGCGCCACAGCCAAAGGCCGCGCTGATCCGCGCCGCCAGGCCATAGCCGGTCGATGCGCCCAGGACCAGTACGCGTTTCGGTCCGCCAGCTATCGGCCCCTGGGCGCGGACGTAGTCGATCTGGTTGCGGACGTTGGCGGCGCAGCCGGCCGGATGGGTGGTGACGCAGATGAAACCGCGCACGCGGGGCTTGATGATCATGGGAGCCTCGATTCGGGGAAATGCCTGGATCGCCCATGCGCGAAAGCGCAAAAAGCGACCCGCATTGTACGGGAGGCGGCGCCTGCGCGCTGCCGGCTCAGCGTGCGTCGGCCCCGGCCAGCGGCGCGGCCTGGGCGCGGCTGCGGCGCCATTCGATCAGGCCGATGCCTATGCCGCTGGCGCAGATGATGGCGATGCCCAGCCAGGTCAGCGGGTCCGGGAAGTGGCCCCAGACCAGCCAGCCGACCGAGGTGGCGCTGATGATCTGCAGGTAGACGAAGGGCGCCAGGGTGGAAGCGGGCGCGCGGCGGTAGGCGGCGATCTGGAACAGATGTCCCAGGCCGCCGGTGATGCCGGTGGAGATCAGCACAATCCAGTCCAGCGGCGCCAGGGCCTTGAGCACTGGCAGGGCAGGCGGCAGGATGAAGGGCAGGGACAAGGTCAGGCAAAGCGTGCCGACGGCGCCGCTCCAGATCAGCGAGGTAAACGGGTCGTCGCCCGCCACGCGCCGCGTGGCGATGAACTGCACGGCGAAGCAACAGGCCGTGAGCAGGCCGAACACCGTGCCCACCGGATCCAGGCCGCCGCCCGGGCGGATCACGATGATCACGCCGATGAAGGCGATGCCGGCGGCCACGAAGCGCGACAGGCGGGCGGGTTCCTTGAGGACCCAGGGCGCGGCGGACAGCACCAGCAGCGGCGCCAGGAAGTTGATGGCGGTGGCCTCGGCCTGCGGGATGTAGCTCAGCGTGGTGAAGAACATCAGCGTGGCCAGGAACATCGAGCCGCCACGCAGGATCTGTTCGCGCGGCTTCTTGCTGCGAAAAACGCCCAGGCCGCGCGCGGGCAGTACCAGGGCCAGCACCAGCGCCAGGTGCACGGCATAGCGGAACCACGACAGCACCAGCAGCGGCACGCCCGCATTCATGACCCACTTGCCGCTGGCATCCAGGCACGACAGCGTCCACATCGACAGCACCAGCAACAGCACCCCCATCATCGGGCCGCTGGAAGCGGGCGCTGAGCGGCGCGTGCGACCGTCATCGGCCGGGGTCATCGACAAACTCCTTTGTTGGCTGAAACGCCGGTTTGCAGGTACCGGGCGGCTGCCATGATACGCTCATCGCGCCGGGGGAACAGGCTCATGATAGAACTACGCAACATCGAAACTTTTTTTTGGGTGGCCACGCTGGGCAGTTTTCGCGCCGCGTCGGAGAAACTCAACACCACCCAGCCTGCGGTATCGCAGCGCATCGCCTCGCTGGAGGCCGACCTGGGCGTGCTCCTGTTCGAGCGCGAGGCGCGCGGCGTGAAGCTGACCGCCAAGGGGCATGAACTGCTGTCGCATGCCGAACGCATGCTGCAGGTGCGGCGCGACATGTTCGAAGCCGCGCGCGAGCAAAACGTCATGAGCGGCACCGTGCGCATCGGCGTGGCCGAGACCATCGTGCAGACCTGGCTGCCCACGCTGATCGAGCTGATCCATTCGAACTATCCGGCGCTGGTGCTGGAAATAGAGGTGGACACGACGCATGTGCTGCGCTCGCACCTGATGTCGCGCCAGATCGATCTGGCCTTCCTGATGGGGCCGGTGCTCGAGGCGCGTGTGGAAAACCTGCCCCTATGCACCTATCCGCTGGCTTGGGTCGCCAGCCCCCTGTTGGATCTGGGGCCGGAGCCGCTGACATTGGAGCGGATAGGCAAGCTGCCCATCATCACCTATCCCTCCAACAGCGCGCCTTACCGCGTGGTGCGCGACATGCTGACTCGCGCCGGCGTGACGTCGCCGCGCATGTACGGCAGTGCGTCGATGTCGATGGTGGTGCGGATGACGCAGGACGCCATCGGCACCAGCGTCATCGCGCCGGTGTTCCTGGGCAAGGAGCTGGCGCGCGGCGAATTGCGCATCCTGCGCGTGGAGGCGGATCCTTTGCCGGAACTGAGCTTCACGGCTACCTGGGTGCAGGGGCCGGATAGTCACGCGGTACGGGTCATCGCGCAGATGGCGCAGAAGGTGGCCGAGCAGGCTGCGGACGGGATTCCGCTCTAGGTGTTTACCCCAGCAGGGGCTGCGCCGCCGGCCGTAGCGGCCGTGCGACGCGGCCACGTTGCGACGCGCCCAACTGCCCGCCAAGCCGCGCCACCGCGTCGTTTGCGCGAAACGCGGGGCGCTTGCCGCACGAGACCAAAGAAAAATTTATACCCCCGTATCGCAACATACGATTGGACGCTCCGCGCCCCTGACGCTGCAATGGCGCCACATCAATAACGATCGCCTGGATGCATAGAGCGGGGGAAAGCATGAACCAGCGTATGTCCCATTCCCGGAACCGGGCGGCAAGCCATGCCGCGCAGGCGCGACGCGCGCCGCTGCGCGGCTGATCTCCAGACTCTTCGATTGCCACCGCGCGCCGCCAGGATAACGGGATCCGGCGCGCGGCATACCATCCCGCCAGCCAGGAGTTTTGTCCATGAAGAAGTCGCTAGTTTTCGCCGCCGTCGCCGCCAGCCTGTTGGCCGGCGCCGTCCAGGCCCAGGACCTCCCCAAGACCCAGTTGAAAGTCGTGGGCGGCCTGAGCAACCTGACCGCCTACAACGATTACGAAAAGCCGTTCTGGACCAAGACCATCCCCGAGCTGTCCAAGGGCCAGGTCACGGCCGACATCAAGGGCTTCAACGAAATGGGCTTGAAGGGCCCCGAATTGCTGCGCCTGATGTCGCAGGGCGTGGTCGAATTCGGCACCGCCACCCTGGCGTACTTCGCCAGTGACAATCCCATCAACGAAGCGATCGACCTGGCCGGACTGGCGCCCGACGTCAAGACCGCGCGCGCCGTCACCGACGCGTTCGAACCGGTCTACGCCAAGCTGTATGGCGAGGGCAGCAACGTCAAGCTGCTGGGCATTTCCACCTATCCCGCGCAGGTGCTGTTCTGCAACGCCGAAATCAAGGGCCTGGCCGACATCAAGGGCAAGAAGGTCCGCACCAGCAGCCGCACCACCGCCGAGTTCGTCGAAGCGCTGGGCGGCTCCAGCGTGACCATGGCCTTCGGCGAAGTGGTGCCGGCGCTGCAGAACAAGGTGGTGGATTGCGCCATCACGGGTTCGCTGTCCGGCTACTCGGCCAAGTGGTACGAAGTGTCGACCCACCTGGTCGCGCTGCCGATCAACTGGAACCAGCAGATCCACGCCGTGAACCAGAAGGCCTGGGACAAGCTGGACCCCAACGTGCGCACTTTCCTGCAGACCAATGTGAAGACGCTGGTCGACAACATCTGGGACGCCGCCGCGCGCCAGACGCAGGAAGGCTATGACTGCAACACGGGCGCTGCCGCTTGCCCGTTCCCGGTCAAGGGCAAGATGGTCCTGGTCCAGCCCTCGGATGCTGACCGCGCGCTGCTGAAGAAGGTCACCGAAGAAGCCGTGCTGCCGAAGTGGGCCGCGCGCTGCTCGGCCCAGTGCGTGAAGGACTTCAACGCCACCATCGGCAAGACGCTGGGCGTGGTGGCGAAGAAGTAGTCTCCCCCCCGAAGCGCTACCGCGCTTCCCCCCCAGGGGGGCATGCCTGCGGACCGGTGGAGCCGGATCCGCGGCATCCCGATTTGGGGAGGGGGGCGATGGATCGGGAGAGCTGGCTCCGTGGGGCGTCCCGATAGGGCGGTTCTCGACATAGCTGGGGCGGCGATGTGTGCCTGGCCCTGCAAAGGTTTTACTCATGACTCAATCTGAACACTTCCGCCTGCTGGGCGGGCTATTGCGGCGCGCCGAGAGCTTTTCGCGCTTGGCCGTGTGGGCCGGCGGCGCGCTGACGGTGGCCAGCGTGCTGCTGATCTCGTTCGATGTGCTGGCCCGCAAATTCCTGGGCTTCACGACCGGCGGCGCGGACGAGCTGTCCAGTTATGCCTTCGCCATCAGCACGTCCTGGGCGCTGGCGTTCGCCACGTTGCAGCGCGCCAATGTGCGCGTGGACGTGGTCTACCAGTACATGCCGGTGCGCGTTGCGGCCGTGCTGGACTGGATTTCCATGGTGGCCCTGGCGGTCTTCATGGTGTACCT
Organism: Achromobacter sp. ACM04; assembly: GCF_014851465.1. NCBI lineage: Bacteria > Pseudomonadati > Pseudomonadota > Betaproteobacteria > Burkholderiales > Alcaligenaceae > Achromobacter > Achromobacter sp. ACM04. The sequence goes on along the minus strand of NZ_JACUZS010000001.1, from coordinate 1,289,808 downwards.
GACTTACTACGCGTCGGAGGTGGTGCAGACCTCCTGGGCGCAGAAATCCGCGGCCAATACGCCGCTGGCCACGCCGTTGTGGATTCCGCAGGGCCTGTGGCTGCTCGGCCTGGGCTGGATGTGCATCACCGTCGCGCTGATGCTGGCGCGCGCTTCCGCCGCGCTGGTCACGGGCGACATTGAACTGGTCAGGAGCATTTGCGGCGTGCGTTCGGCGCAGGAAGAAGCCGACGAGGAAGCCGCCGCCGGCGAGCGCATGGTGAAGGGAGAGGCCGCATGATTTCCACCGCATTGATACTGCTTCTGGTGCTGATCGGCCTGTCCATTCCGGTGGGCGCGGCGCTGGGCGTGCTGGGCCTGATCCTGGACCCGCTGTTCTCCATGCTGCCGCTGACGCGCGCCATCGGCGAAGTTTCCTGGAGCACCAACAACGAATTCCTGCTGGTGGCTATCCCGCTGTTCATCATGCTGGGCGAGGTGCTGCTGCGCGCGGGCTTCGCCGAACGCATGTATGGCGCGATGAGCCTTTGGCTGTCGTGGCTGCCGGGCGGACTGATGCACGCCAATATCGGCGCCTCGACGCTGTTCTCGGCCACCTCGGGCTCCAGCGTGGCGACCGCCGCGACGGTGGGCACGGTGGCCATTCCGCAGATCCGCAAGTACGGCTACAACGAGCCGCTGTTCCTGGGCAGCCTGGCCGCCGGCGGCACGCTGGGCATCCTGATCCCGCCTTCGATCAATCTGGTCATCTATGGCGTGCTGACGAACTCCTCGGTGCCCAAGCTCTACCTGGCCGGCATCATTCCGGGTTTCGCGATGGCCGCGCTGTTCATGCTGACGGTGGTCATCGCCTGCGTCGCCAAGCCGTCCTGGGGCGGCAAGAAGATCCAGGCGAGCTGGGGCCAGCGCTTTGCCAGCCTGGTGCATCTGGCGCCGCCCATGGGGATCTTCTTCCTGGTGGTGGGTTCCATCTACGCCGGCCTGGCCACGCCGACCGAGGCGGCTGCGCTGGGCGTGCTGGGCGCGTTCATCCTGGCGGCCTGGTTCCGCCGCCTGTCGTGGTCAATGCTGCGCGAGGTCATGGAAGGCACCATGCGCTCCACGGCCATGATCATGCTGATCGTGGTGGCGGCCAGCTTCCTGAACTTCGTCATGTCCGCGACCGGGCTGACCGATGCGCTGACCAAGTCGATCACGGGCCTGGGCCTGTCGCCCGGCTGGATGCTGCTGATCGTGGTGATTTTCTACCTGGTGCTGGGCTGCTTCATGGAAACGCTGTCCATGATGATCACGACCATCCCCATCGTGGCGCCCATCATGATCGGTCTGGGGTTCGATCCCATCTGGCTGGGCATCGTCATCATCATCCTGGTCGAAGCCGCCTTGATCACGCCGCCCGTGGGCCTGAACCTGTTCGTGGTGCAGAGCCTGCGCAAGAGCGGTTCCATGAGCGCGGTCATCATGGGCAGCCTGCCGTTCGTGGCCGCCATGTTCGTGATGCTGGCGTTGCTGGCCTTCTGGCCGGACGTGGCGCTGTGGCTGCCGCGCGTGTTCGGCTGACCTTCATTTCCTAGACATTCCGGGGCGCGGCGAGCCGCCGCGTCCTTCACCCCCTTATTCTCAGCAGGACAGATATGAAAGCCGTATTCCAGATCGAAGACTCGCAACCCCGCCAGGTGGAAGTGGAGTTCAACACCCTGATCGTCGCCGGCTGGGCCGGACGCGACATGGCCGCGATCGAGCACCACATCGAAGAACTCGCCGCCATCGGCGTGCCGCGCCCCAGCAGCGTGCCGCTGTACTACCGCATCGCCGACAACCAGCTGACCCAGAAGGAAACCGTGCAGGCGCTGGGCGAAGATTCGTCGGGAGAAGTCGAGACCTTCGTGTTCTCCGTGGACGGCGAAATGTACGTCAGCATCGCGTCCGACCATACCGACCGCAAGCTGGAAACCTACAGCGTGGCGATGTCCAAGCAGGTCTGCGTCAAGCCCGTGGCCACGAGCGCCTGGCGTCTGGCCGACGTGGCGGACTACTGGGACGAGCTCATCATCCGTTCCTACATCGTCGAGAACGGCGTGGAAGTGCTGTACCAGGAAGGCCCGCTGGCGTCGCTGCGCACGCCGCAGGACCTGATCGCAGGCTATACCGGCGGCGCCACGGTGCTGCCGGCCGGCGCGGGCATGACCTGCGGCACGGTGGGCGCGATCGGCGGCATCCGCGCCGCGGCCGACTTCACCATGGAGTTGCACGATCCGCGGCGCCAGCGCAGCCTGCGCCACCGCTATCATGTCGAGACGCTCCCCGTGGTGGCCTGATTCAGGCCCCAGGCGCTGATCGCGAGGCGCGCCCGCTGGCGCGCCCGTTTGCACTCAAGCCGCAAGACGGCACTAGGATGACTATGGTTCCGACTTTGAATGATCTGACCCAGGCCCTGCAAGAGGGCCGCAGCACCTCCGTGGAACTGACGCAGGCGGCGCTGGCCCGCGCGCAGGACGAAGCGGGCGAGGGCGCCCGCGCGTTCACCCGCCTGTACGCCGAATCGGCATTGGCGCAGGCGCAAGCCTCCGACACGCTGCGCGCCGCCGGCATCGTCCGCTCCGCGATCGAGGGTCTGCCCATCAGCATCAAGGATCTCTTCGACGTCGAAGGCGAAACCACGATGGCGGGCTCGGTGGCCCGCGAGGGCGAACCGGCGGCCGACGCCGACGCCGAAGTCGTGCGCCGCCTGATCGCCGCAGGCGCGGTCATCATCGGCCGCACCAACATGACCGAATTTGCCTATTCGGGCCTGGGCATCAATCCCCATTACGGCACGCCCCTGAACCCCTACGACCGCGCCACCGGCCGCATCCCGGGCGGCTCGTCCTCGGGCGCCGCGGTGTCGGTTGCCGACGGCATGTCGGCCGCGGCTATCGGCTCGGACACCGGCGGTTCCGTGCGCATTCCGGCCGCGCTGTGCGGCCTGACGGGCTTCAAGCCCAGCGCCTGGCGCGTGTCCATGGAAGGCGTGCTGCCGCTGTCGGCCAACCTGGACTCCATCGGCCCGATCGCCGCCAGCGTGCGTTGCTGCGCCGAGCTGGACGCCATCCTGTCCGGGGACGGCGGCCCGGTGCCGGAAGCGGCCGTGCTGCACGGCCTGCGCCTGGCCATCCCGACCACGCTGGCGCTGGACGCCATGGACAAGCATGTCGCCGACAGCTTTGCAGTCGCCGTCAGCCGCCTGAAGGCCACCGGCGCCCTGGTCGAAGAGATTGCGATTCCGGAATTCGCCGAACTGGCCGCCATCAACGCCAAGGGCGGCTTCACCGCCGCCGAGGCCTGGGCCTGGCACCGCGACTTGATCGCCCGCGCCGGCAAGCGCTATGACCCGCGCGTGGTGTCGCGCATCATGCGTGGCAAGGACATGAGCGCGGCCGACTACCTGGACCTGCTGGATGCGCGGGAAGCCTGGGTCGCGGCAGTGGACCGGCGCATCGCCGGCTACGACGCCCTGATCATGCCGACCACGCCCATCGTGGCGCCGGCGGTGGCCGACCTGCAGGCCTCGGACGAGGCCTACTACGCCGCCAATGGCCTGATCCTGCGCAATCCGACGCTGATCAATTTCCTGGATGGCTGCGCGCTGTCGCTGCCTTGCCATGCCGCAGGCACGGCGCCGGTGGGCCTGATGATCGCGGGCAGCAACGGCGCCGACCGCCGCATCCTGAGCATCGGCCTGGCGGTGGAAGCGCTCTACGCCGGCCAGTGACGCGCAGCGGGGGCGGGCGGCAGCCGCCGGGCCCGCCCCGGGCGCTAAGATGGCGGCTGCATAGCCGGATGCCGCCGCCATGATCGATCTGCGCAATATCGAAACGTTCTTCTGGGTCGCTACCCTGGGCGGTTTCCGGGCGGCCGCCGAAAAGCTGAATGCTACCCAGCCCGCCATTTCCCAGCGCATCGCGTCGCTGGAATCCGATCTGGGCGTGCGCCTGTTCGACCGCGATGCGCGCGGTATCAAGCTGACGGGCAAGGGACGCGAACTGCTGTCGCACGCCGAGCGCATGCTGCAGATGCGGCGCGACATGCAGGAGGCCGCGCGCGCCAAGAGCGTCATGAGCGGCATGTTGCGGCTGGGGGTGTCGGAAACCATCGTCCATACCTGGCTGCCGACCCTGATGGAGTATCTGCACGACGTCTATCCGGCGCTGATGGTCGAGATCCAGGTGGATACGACCACCGTGCTGAAGACGCAGCTCGCTTCGCGCCAGATCGACCTGGCGTTCCTGCTCGGGCCGATGGAAGAGCCGCGCATCGAAAACCTGTATCTCTGCAACTACCCGCTGAGCTGGGTGGCCAGTCCCAAGCTCAAGGTGGGGCGCCAGCCCATCCCCTTGAAGCGGCTGGCCGAATGGCCCGTCATCACGTATCCGTCCACCACCGACCCGCACCGCGCCGTGCGCCAGCTGTTGCAGCAGGCCGGCGTGGAGGCGCCGCGCATGTACGGCAGTTCGGCGCTCAGCGTCATCGTGCGGATGGCGCAGGACGGCATCGGCACCGCGGTCATCGCGCCCGTCATCCTGCACAAGGAGCTGGCGCAAGGCGAATTGCGCATCCTGGACGTGAAGGCGCCGGCCTTGCCGCCGCTGCACTACACCGCCTGCTGGATGCAGGGGCCGGACAGCCAGATTCCGCGCGCGGTGGCCGAAGCAGCGCAGCAGATTGCGCGCGAAGAGGCGCTGCGCCATCCGGCATAACCCTGATAAGTAATTTTGATCGGGGTCTATCGCAACTTGTGATTGGACGCTGCTGCGCGGTTCCTGTGCAATGTCCCCATACCTGAATCGTCATTGAAGGGATGGACATGCATACGAACCCTGCCGCGCGCACTAGCGTGGAATTGGCCCGCCAGGCGCGCCTGGATGCGCGCAGCGGCAAGCTCACCGGCCCCACCGCCAACCTGGCGCCCGGCCATGTACAGGCCAACCTGGCGATCCTGCCGCGCGCGCTCGCGGCGGATTTCCTGCATTTCTGTCAACGCAATCCCAAGCCCTGTCCCTTGCTCGCCATGTCCGAACCGGGCGATCCCGCTGTGCCGGAACTGGGCCAGGACATCGACATCCGCAGCGACATCCCGCGTTATCGCGTCTGGCAGAACGGCGAGCTGGTGGCCGAGCCCACCGACGTGCGCGACCTGTGGCGCGACGATCTGGTGTCGTTCCTGATCGGCTGCTCGTTCTCCTTCGAGGAAGCGATGCTGGACAACGGCCTGCCCGTGCGCCACATCGAGCAGGGCTGCAACGTGCCGATGTACCGCACCAGCATCCCGACCCATGCCGCGGGCGTGTTCGGCGGCCCCTTGGTCGTATCCATGCGTCCCCTGAAGGCCGCGGACGCCATCCGCGCCATCCAGGTCACTTCGCGTTTTCCCTCGGTCCACGGCGCGCCGGTGCATATCGGCGACCCCGCGTTGATCGGGATTGCCGACGTCAACCGCCCGGACTATGGTGATCCGGTGGAGATACGCGAAGGCGAGATGCCTGTGTTCTGGGCCTGCGGCGTGACGCCGCAGTCGGTGGTCGCAGCCGTGCGGCCGGAGTTCTGCATTACCCACGCGCCGGGCCACATGCTGGTCACGGACCTCATCAATAGCCGGATGGCGGTGTTCTGACCGCCTGCGATCCGCTTTCTCAGCAGCGCGTAAGCGGGTAGCGGTTAGAAGTCGTACTCGCGCTGCAATACCAGTTGTGCCACCAAAACGATCCATTAAAGGACAAGGGGAAATGGCGACAACCGCTTTGAATCTGGGGCCTTCCAGCTTGCCGGACGGTCTCGTGCCGCCGCGAACGCGGCCATGCATTGCTTTCATACCCAGCCGGTCCAATCCAGGAGTCCAGTTATGAAGATGAAGCTCATCGCGGGTGTCGCCGCGAGCCTGGCGCTGATGTGCGCCGTTCCCGCGCAGGCGCAACAGGCCGTGCGCATCGGCGCGATCTATCCGCTATCGGGCGCCTTGGCGTCGACGGGGTCTGAAATCAAGGCGGCCGTCGAACTGGCGGTCGAAATCATCAACAATCCGCATCCCGAACTGGAAGGCATACCGCTGGCCGCGGGCAGCGGGCTGCCGGCGCTGGGAGGCGCCAAGATCGAAGTGGTGTTCGGCGATTCCCAGGGCAAGCCCGAAGTGGGCCTGGCCGATGCCCAACGCCTGATCGACCAGGAAAAGGTCGTGGCCCTGACCGGCGCCTACCAGTCCGCCGTGACCAAGACCGCCAGCCGCATCGCCGAGCAGCGCGGCATTCCCTATGTAAACGGCGAATCCAGCAGCCCTGACCTGACCGAGCGCGGCTACAAGTGGTTCTTCCGCACCTCGCCCAATGACGATACCTTCGTCGAGAACATGATGCAGTTCCTGGACGGCGTGAAGGCCGTGCCGACCGCCAAGATCGCCGTGGTGTACGAGAACACCGACTTCGGCGTGAACACCTACAAGGCGGTCGAAAAGTTCGCAAAACAATACAAGCGCCAACTGGTCGCCAACATTGCCTATAGCGCGGGCTCGGCCTCGGTGACGGCGGAAGTGCAGAAACTCGCCGCCGCCAAGCCGGACGTGGCGATCTTCGCCAGCTATACGTCGGACGCCATGCTGTTCGTGCGCACCATGCGCGAAAGCAAGTACGCGCCGCCGGTGCTGCTGGCCAACGACGCGGGTTTCATCGATTCGCGCTTCGTGCAGGAAGTGGGGCCGCAGGTCCAGGGCGTGCTGACGCGCGACGTCTGGGGCAATGACGTGGCCGCATCCAAGGCCGGGCTGAAGAAGATCAACGACATGTACAAGGCCAAGACGGGCAAGGACCTGAACGGCAACAACGCGCGTTCGATGCAAGGGGTGCTGGTGCTGGCCGACGCGATCAACCGGGCCGGCTCGACGGACCCCGAGGCGATCCGCAAGGCGCTGGCCGCCACCGATCTGGGCGAGGCGCAGGTCGCGATGCCCTGGGCCGGCGTGCAGTTCGACGCCAAGGGCCAGAACACCAAGGGTTCGGGCCTGATCCTGGAGCTCAAGGGCGCCGCCTACCAGACCGTATGGCCGGAAAAATACCGTACGGACAAGAACCTGCCCACGCTGCCGTTCACCTGGAAGTAAACATAGTCTGACGCGGCGGGCCGCGGGGCCTGCCGCGAGGAGCACTCCATGTTCGAAGCTCTCTCGGCAGGCCTGTTCAACGGCCTGATCTATGCCGCGGTGGCGGTGGGGCTGGCGCTGATATGGGGCATCACCGACGTCATCAACTTCGCCCATGGCGAGTTCCTGATGCTGGGCATGTATGCCGCCTATTGGCTCTACACGCTGGGCCACATCGATCCCACGCTGTCGGCGCCGCTGGTGGCGGTCCTGCTCGCCTTCGTCGGCTTCCTGACCTATGCGCTCATCATCCGCCGCCTGCAAAAGGGGCCGGCGATGGCGGTCATCCTGGCCACCTTCGGTCTCGGGCTGGTGCTGCGTCAGATCGCCTTCATCGCCTTCAGCCCCGACTACCGCAGCCTGCCGGACACGCTGGTGTCGGGCAGCGTCACGGTTGCCGGCATCTCGCTGGGCAGGCCCCAGGTGGTCACGGGCCTGATCGCGCTGGTGGTGGTGGTCGCGCTGTTCATCCTGGTGTACCGCACGCGCTGGGGCCATGCCTTGCAGGCCGTGGCGGAAGACCGCCAGGTGGCGGCGCTGGTGGGCATTTCGCCGGACCGGGTCAACGCCCAGGTCTGGATGCTGGGCAGCGCGGCGGTGGGGCTGGCTGGCGCCTTGCTGACCACCTTCTTCTATGTGTTTCCTTCGGTGGGCACCGTGTTCGGCCTGCTGGCTTTCGTGGCCGTGTGCATGGGCGGCTTCGGCTCGCTGCCGGGCGCCTTCATCGCGGGCATCCTGATCGGGATCATCGAAGCCATGACGGGTTACTTCGTCGCGCCGGCCTTGAAGACGGTGAGCGTCTTCATCCTGTTCATCCTGGTTCTCTGGTATCGGCCGCGCGGCCTGTTCGGGCGGTGGTGAGATGAACAAGACAGACAACATCGATACCCCGTCCGCCGGCGTGCCCAAATGGCCGGTCCTGGCCGCGGCCGTGGCCGCCATCCTGATGGCCCTGGTGCCGCTGGTGGTAAAGGACGCCTTCACCCTGCAGGTGCTGCTGCTGGCCATCATGTTCGGCGCGCTGGGCGCGTGCTGGAACCTCGTGGGCGGCTTCCTGGGGCGGATCTCGTTTGGCCATAGCGTGTTCGTGGGAGTAGGGGGCTACACCACCTTGCTGCTCCTGCACCATCTGAAGCTCACGCCGCTCTTGGGCATCCCGCTGGGCGGACTGATCAGCGCCGGACTGGCCTGGCTGGTGGGCGGACCTACGCTGCGGCTGTCCGGCCACTATTTCGCCATGGCCACCATCGCGCTGCTGCAGATCGGCCTGCTGCTGATGATCAACTGGGAATGGGCGGGCGGCGCGGTCGGCCTGGAGGCGCCCATCGGCGACGCCGCCTGGATGCTGCTGTTCCGCAGCAAGGTGCCGTACTACTGGATCGCGGTGGGCCTGGCCTTCCTGACCTTCTGCGCCACGTTCTTCCTGGTGCATTCCAAGACCGGCTTCTATTGGCGCGCCATCAACGGCGACGAGGCGGCCTCGCGCAGCCTGGGCGTGCCTGCGGACCGCTACAAGATGCTGGCTTTCGTGATGTCGGCGGGCATGACGGGCGTATGGGGCGGCTTCTTCGCCATGTACGTGGGCTTCATCGATCCGGAATCCATGTTCAACCTGACGATGTCGGTGCAGGTCGTGCTGGTGACCATCCTGGGCGGGGTCGGCACGCTGATCGGCCCGTGGCTGGGCGCGGCCGTGCTGCTGCCGCTATCCGAGGGCACGCGCGTGCTGTGGGGCAGTTCGGGCATGGGCCTGGACCTGCTGGTTTTCGGCCTGGCTATTTTGTTGGTCACCATGTTCCTGCCGGGCGGGCTGGTCACACTGAGGAGGCGCCGTGGCTCTGCTGGACGTTAAGAACCTGACCAAGCAATTCGGCGGCCTGGTCGCGAACAAGGACATCTCGTTGTCGGTCGAGGCGGGCGAGATCGTCGCCATCATCGGCCCGAACGGGGCGGGCAAGAGCACCTTGTTCAACGGTCTGGTGGGGCACCACGAGCCCACCTCAGGCTCGGTGACCTTCGATGGCCAGTCGATGATAGGCCGGCGGCCCGAACAGGTGGCTGCCATGGGCCTGGTGCGCACTTATCAGATCCCGCGCAGCTTCGGACAGATGACGGTGTTGGAAAACGCCATGGTCGGCGCGCTGTTGCGCCATCCGCGCCTGCAGGACGCACGCCGCGAATCGGCCCGTGTGCTGGAACTGGTGGGCCTGGCCGAGCGCGCCGACGTGAGGGCGTCCGAACTCAATGTGGCGGGACAGAAGCGGGTCGAACTGGCCCGGGCGCTGGCCACCGAGCCGCGCATGCTGCTGCTGGACGAAGTGGCGGGCGGCCTGAATCCGGCCGAGGCCATCGCCCTGTCCGAGATCCTGCGCGGCATCCACGCGTCGGGCGTCACGCTCATCATCGTGGAGCATGTGCTGGAGGTGGTCATGCGGCTGGCGCAGAGGGTGCTGGTGCTGAACTTCGGCCAGATGATCGCCGAGGGCGCGCCGCAGGAAATCGTGCGCGACCCGGCTGTGATCGAAGCCTATCTGGGGAGAAAGCACCGTGCCTGATGCGATGCTGAAAGTGGAAGACCTGAGCGTGGCCTACGGCGGCGTGCAGGCGGTGCGCGGCTTGTCGCTGGAGGTCAGGCCGGGCGAAATCGCTGCGCTGCTGGGCGCCAACGGCGCGGGCAAATCCAGCACCCTGATGGCGATCGTCGGGTCGGTCAAGCCCAAGAGCGGCCGGGTAATTTTCGAAGGCCGGGACATCACTGGCACCCCGCCGGACAGGCTGGTGACCCAGGGCATTTCCATGATCCCCGAAGGCGCCCGCGTCTTTGCGCGCCAACCCGTGGAACAGAACCTGCGCCTGGGCGCCTATACGGTGCGCGATGAGCGCGTGTACGGGGAACGCCTGGAGCGGGTCTATGCCTTGTTCCCGCGCCTGAAGGAGCGTCGCACGCAACTGGCCGGAACCATGTCGGGCGGCGAGCGGCAGATGCTGGCTATCGGCCGCGCGCTGATGAGCGGGCCGCGCCTGCTCCTGATCGACGAGCCCAGCCTGGGCCTGTCGCCCCTGCTGGTGGAACAGGTATTCGACGCGTTGGCCGCCTTGAACCGCGACGACGGCCTGTCGGTCTTGCTGGTGGAGCAGAACATGGCCCAGGCGCTGGAAGTCGCGGCGCGCGCCTACGTGATGCAGAGCGGCAGGGTGGCGCTGTCGGGCGAAGCGGCGGAACTGGCAGCCTCGGACGAGGTGCGCAAGGCGTATCTGGGGATGTGAGGATGGGGGCGTGACGAAACCGCGCCGGACGCACATGGCGTCCGGCGCGGACTGCCATCAGAAGATGTGGCGGAAGCCCACTGCGGCGCCGAGCTGGCTGGTCTTGCCGGCGATTTCGCCGCTGGCGGCATCGTTGACCTTGTTCCAGTCGACGGTGCCGTAGATCTGCGAGCGCTTCGACAGCGAGTACTCGGCCACGGCGACCAGCGCGTAGCGCTTGCCCTTGTCGCCATCTTCGACCACGTTCTTGCTCTGGTCGTAGTAGGCGGCGCCGGTGATGGCCCAGCGCGGCGTGGCCTGCCAGGTGACGCCGGCGAAGTAGCCGTTGTCCTTGCGATTCAGGCCGGGCGCCTGTTCGCCGCCCATGACGGCGTTGACCCAGCCGGTTTCGTCGCGGCCGTTGTAGTAGCCGGCGAAGACCTTGGCGGCTTCGAACTGGTAGGAGGCGTTCAGGTTCCAGACGCGCTGGCGCAGATCGGAATCCGTGCCGTCGTAGGTCTGCTGATAGGCAGCGCCCAGGCCCAGCTTGCCGACCGTGTAGCGCAGGCTGGCGCCGTACTGCTGGCCGGCCTTGTGGTCGTTGTAGTCGTCGCCGTTGGCCCAGGACAGCACGAAAGCCAGGTCTCCGATGGTGTTGGAGTACTTGGTCATGTTGTTGGTGCGCACGCGCGACATGGCGGCGGGCAGCCAGGCGTTCTGGTCGTAGTTGCCCACGGTCAGCGGGTCGAAGTAGTCAGCCAGCAGGTCGAACATCGGGGTGTTCTGCAGACCCAGGGTCAGCGCGCCGATGTTGCCGCCGTCCAGGCCGATGTAGGCCAGGCGGCTGAACGTCTTGGACGGATCCGAGCCGCGGCCGTTCTGCATGTTGAAGCCGTTTTCCAGGCGGAAGAAGGCGCGGTTGCCGTCGCCCAGGTCTTCGGAGCCGCGCAGGCCCCAACGGCTGTTGGAGATGGCGCCGTTCTCCATCGACACGCGGCTGCCGTCTTGGCCGACGCTGCCGGCGCTGGTGCTCAGGTAGCGGATGCTGACGTCGGCGATGCCGTACAGGGTGACGCTGGTTTCGGCTTGGGCCGCGCCGGCGGCCAGGCCCAGGCTTGCAAGGGCGAGGGATAGGGTAATGCGTTTCATGCTGGGGGCTCCTCCTGGGTAGCGCTATTTTTTAGTGGCGCCGGGCTTTTGGCCCGGCTGTTTGCGCCTGGCGGATCGTCAGGCGCTGGGCCGTCGCACCGACGCTTACGGTAAGCGCGGGTCCGGGCGATGGCCGCATATGCACATATACGCTGTAATGTTGCAACGTAGCAGCGCCTGGGAATTCTAGAAAAACTGGGGCACGAACAACACCTGTTGTTTTTTGGAGTTTTCCCTGGTTTACAGGACGGCAAAACAGGGGGAGCGGGTAGGGCGCCAGCCCTGGCGAAAAAAAACCCCGTTTCAGAAACGGGGTTTTCCGGGTGACGTCGTCCTACAGCGTCATGTGCAGCGGCAGCCATGTCGCTATGCCAGGCACGGCATAGAGCAGCAGCACGGCCAGGATCATCAGGAAGAACATAGGCAGCGAGGCGCGCGCGATGTAGGGCAGCTCCTTGCCGCTCATGCCGGAAAGCACGAACAGGTTGAACCCGACCGGCGGCGTGATCTGTGCCATTTCTACAACGAACACGATGAAGATGCCGAACCAGATCAGGTCGATGCCGGCGGCCTGCACCGTGGGCAGCAGCACGCCCATGGTCAGCACGACGATGGAGATGCCGTCCAGGAAGCAGCCCAGGACGATGAAGAACACCATTAAGGCCATGATCAGCCCGAACTGCGACAGGCCCAGGCCTCCGATCCATTCGGCCAGCGCGCGCGGCAGGCCGATATAGCCCATGGCCAGCGTCAGGAACTGCGCGCCCGCCAGGATCAGCGCAATCATGCAGTACAGCCGGGTGGCGCCCAGCAGCGACTGCATGAAGGTGGAGCGGTTCAGCGATCCCTGCAGCGCCGAGAGGATCAGCGCGCCCACCACGCCGACGGCCGCCGCTTCCGTGGCGGTGGCGATGCCGGTATAGATGGAGCCCAGCACTGCGCCGATCAGGAGCATCACGGGGATCAGATGGCGCGAGCGCGACAGCTTCTCCAGCAACGTCAGGCCGGGGTCGGCCGCGGGAACCTGGCCGGGATTGCGGATCGCCCACCAGGCGATGTAGCCCATGAACAGCAAGGCCAGCAAGATACCCGGCACGATGCCCGCGATGAACAGCTTGGCGATGGACACGTCCGCCGCCACGCCGTACACGATCATGATGATGGAAGGCGGGATCAGCAGGCCCAGCGTGCCGGCGCCCGACAGCGTGCCCAGGATCTTGTCCTCGGGGTAGCCGCGGCGCGTCAGTTCCGGGATGGTCATCTTGCCGACCGTGGCGCAGGTCGCCGCGGACGAGCCCGAGACCGCCGCGAAGATGGCGCAGCCGATCACGTTGGTGTGCAGCAGCCGCCCGGGCAGGCGGTTGAGCCAGGGGGCGAGCCCTTTGAACAGATCTTCGGACAGCCGCGTGCGGAACAGGATTTCGCCCATCCACAGGAAAAGCGGCAGGGCGGTCAGCGTCCAGCTGGAGGACGCGCCCCAGATGGTGACGGCCATGGCATCGCCCGCGGGCCGGCTGGAGAAGATCTCCATGCCGATCCAGGCGGTGCCCGCCAGGGTCAGGCCGACCCAGACCCCGCAGCCCAGCAGCGCGAAGATCGAGACGACCAATAGGGTTATGACGAGTAGTTCATTCATGGGTTTGCTGCGAAGTGGCGGCGGCCAGGCCGCGTGAGCGTCGGATCAGCTCGTCGATCAGGGCGACCAGGAACAGCACCGTGCCCACGGCCATGCTGAGCTGGGGGATCCAGAGCGGCGTGGCGTCGTTGGACGTGGAGATGTCGTTGAACTGCCAGGAGTCGTAGGTCAGCTTGATGCTGAAGAACGCGAAGGCGGACGCCAGCAGGCAGCCGACCGCCAGGGCGAAGATATCCAGCTTGCGACCCGCGGCGGGCTTGAGCGAATTGAGCAGCAGCGTCACGCGGATGTGTTCGCCGTGCTTGAACGTACTGGCAAGGGCGAGAAACCCGGCGGCGGCCATGAAATACCCGGCATAGGCGTCCGTGCCGGGTATGTTCATGCTGAGCTGGCGCGCGATGATCGCGGCCAGCACCGACACCAGGACGCCGATCGTGCACAGGCCGGCCAGCAGGCCGGCCGCGCCGTAAAGACCATCTAGAAAGCGGCGCATGGAAATATCACTGCTTCTTGTAGGCGTCGATCATGGCCTGGCCGTCGGCGCCAGCCTTCTTCAGCCAGTCGTCCAGCATGCGCTTGCCGATCACGGACAGGCCTTCCTTCAGCTCAACCGTGGGCTGGATGGTTTCCATGCCGTTCTTGGCCAGTTCCGCCTGATACCACTTGTTCTTTTCCTGCGACAGCTTCCAGCCGCGTTCCTCGGCTTGCGCGCCAGCCTTCTTCAAGGCGGCTTGGGCCGCGGGGTCGAGCGCGTCGAACGCCTTCTTGTTGACGATGATGGCGTTCTTCGGCAGCCAGGCCTGGGTGTCGTAGAACTTCTTGATGTACTCGTAGGTCTTGGTGTCGTAGCCGGTCGACGCCGAGGACATGTAAGAATCGATCACGCCGGTGGCCATGGCCTGGGCCAATTCAGCCTGCTGCACCGTGACGGGCTGCGCGCCGACCAGTTCGGCGATCTTGGCCGTCACCGGGCTGTAGGCGCGCCACTTCAGGCCCTTCATGTCGCTGATCTGCTTGATGTCCTTGTTGGCGAAGATGCCCTGGGGCGGCCAGGCCACCGCGTACAGCAGCGTCATGCCGTGCGCGTTCAGCTTCTTTTCGAGGAAGGGCTTCTGCGCCTGGTAGAGCTTGAACGACGCGTCATAGCCGGTGGCCAGGAAGGGCAGGCCGTCCAGTTCGTAGATCGGGTCTTCGTTCGCAAAGTTGGTCAGCAGGATCTCGCCGATCTGCGCCTGGTTGCCTTGCACGGCGCGCTTGATCTCGGGCGCCTTGTACAGCGAGGCGTTGTTGTGCAGCGTGATCTTCAGCTTGCCCTCGGACAGCGTGTCCACGTCCTTGACGAAGGTGGTCAGGTTCTCGACGTGGAAGTTGCTGGCCGGGTAGGCCGTGGGCAGATCCCATTTGGTTTGGGCCTGTGCGCCTGCGCTGAACGCCAGGACGATGCTGCCGGCGAGCAGGGAGATTTTCTTGTGCATGGGTGGGTCCTTCTTTGCGAATGGTGAAGCCGGGTTGTGCCCGATAGGCATTGCGAAAAAGAGAGCGCCGCGGCGATGACGCGCAGCTGAAAAGCCGTGCCATTCTATGTTGCTATGCGGCGGCGGGGCGCGCGAAATCGCGTCTTTACGGGTTATTCCTAACAGGCGTGCGCACTGCCGATCATTGAGGGTTCAATCTTTGCGCAAACGCATTGCGGCAGCCGTTTTTCTTCTAACATTGCGCTATCGAAAGCGTGATGCCGAGGCATGTGTGAACTTCGTTTTTCGTCGTGATGAGTTGTTGGTGGAAGAGACTTCGGCCGTCCTGCCGGACACTGCATTGTGTGTACGGATAGGCGTGGCGGCCACGGCCCTGCAGCCGATCTGGACGCTGCCCGGTTCGCCGTACCGCACCGTGCACGTGGATCCGGGCGTGGAGCCGCCGCAAGGCTATGCGTTCAGGAAGCTGCGTTCGCTCTTTGGCGTACTGGATGACGAGCGCATGGCGCTGGCCGGACGCGCCTACCAGATCGCCGAATGGGCGCGCACGCACCGGTTCTGCGGCGTCTGCGGTACGCCGGCGGAGCGGGTGCCCACCGAATTCTGTCTGCGTTGCCCGTCCTGCGGTTTTTCGGCCTATCCGCGCATTTCGCCCGCCATGATGGTGCTGATCCGCAAGGGCGACAGCATCCTGCTGGCACGCCATACCACCACCGCGACCTCGCGCTATACCGCGCTGGCCGGCTTCGTCGAACCCGGCGAAAGCATCGAGCAGACCATCCACCGCGAGGTCCACGAGGAAGTCGGCCTGAAGGTCGGCAACCTGCAGTATTTCGGCAGCCAGTCCTGGCCGTTCCCGCATTCGCTCATGGTCGCGTTCACAGCGGACTACGTGTCCGGCGACATACGCGTGCAGGAAGACGAGATCGCCGATGCGCGCTGGTTCGGTCCCGGCGACCCCATGCCCGATATCGCGCCGCGGATTTCCATCGCGGGGTGGTTGATCCGGGCGAACCTGCCCATGGGCTGGTCGGCGCCTTAAGACGGCCTGTTTCGGCTGTAGTCCTGTAGGGGTATTCCCTTGAAAGAGGGGATTTCCGGCGTCTTGTTCGTATTTTTTATTGATGAAATATAGATAAATTATTAGTATTTCATTCAGATAAACTCGGCTTGCGTCTTCCATGACCCCCACTTTGATTGCATCGTCGGCCCATTTGGCCGGCGGCAGCGCGCCCGACCTTTCCGAAGTGGAATTCGGTCTGATGATCGCCAGCCACGCCTTCGACCGCTGGACCGTGCGCTGCATGGCGGCGGCAGGGCTGCCCGACCTGACGCCCACCGACGTGATGGTTTTTCATCATGTCTATCACCGCGAGCGCCCCAAGAAGCTGGCCGACATCTGCTTCACGCTGAATGTCGAGGACACGCACATCGTCAGCTACGCGCTGAAGAAACTCGACCGCCTGGGCGTGGTCAAGGGCGAGCGCAGCAGCAAGGAAGTGTTCTACAGCGTGACCCCGGAAGGCGCGGCCATACTCAAGCGCTATGCCGAGGTCCGCGAGCAATGCCTGACCGCCGGTCTGGACGCGCCGGGCGGGGGCGGGCTGGACTTCAGCCGCCAGCTGGCGCATACGCTGCGCGCGTTGTCCGGCCTGTACGACCAGGCGGCCCGCGCGGCGACCTCTCTCTGATTCCGTTTACCCGTGCGCGGCCGCAGGCGCCGCGGCGACCCTTTGTTTGCAAGGACAGCTATGAAGTGGCAATTCTGGATTGACCGTGGGGGTACCTTTACCGACATCGTGGCGCGTCGCCCCGACGGCACGACCACCACGGCCAAGATGCTCTCGGAAAACCCCGAGCAGTACCGCGACGCAGCCGTGGCCGGCATCCGCAAGTTGCTGGGTATCGCGCCCGGCCAGCCCGTGCCCGCCGACCAGGTCGAGTGCGTGAAGATGGGCACCACGGTGGCCACCAACGCCTTGCTGGAACGCAAGGGCGAGCGCACCTTGCTGGTCACGACGAAGGGGTTCCGCGACGGTCTGCGCATTGCCTACCAGAACCGTCCGCGCCTGTTCGACCGAAATGTCGTCCTGCCCGAGATGCTCTACGAGTCCGTGGTGGAAGCGGATGAGCGCGTGGCCGCCGACGGCGAGGTGATCCGCGAACTGGATCAGGAAGCGCTGCGCATAGCCATGCAGGCCGCCTACGACAGCGGCATCCGCGCCGTGGCCATCGTCTTCATGCACGCCTGGCATGCGCCCGAGCACGAACGCATCGCGGCCCGCATCGCGCGTGAAGTGGGCTTCCCGCAGGTGTCGGCCTCGCACGAGGTCAGCCCGCTGATCAAGTTCGTGTCGCGCGGCGACACCACGGTGGTGGACGCGTATCTGTCGCCCATCCTGAAGCGCTATGTGGACCAGGTGGCCGGCGAACTGCCGGGCATCCGCCTCATGTTCATGCAATCGAGCGGCGGCCTGACGGACGCGCATCGCTTCCGCGGCAAGGACGCCATTCTGTCGGGTCCCGCCGGCGGCATCGTCGGCATGGTGCGCACCAGCGAGATCGCGGGCTTTCCCAAGGTCATCGGCTTCGACATGGGCGGCACTTCCACCGACGTGTCGCATTACGCCGGCGAATTCGAACGCGAATTCGAGACCCAGGTGGCCGGCGTGCGCATGCGCGCACCCATGATGAGCATCCACACCGTGGCGGCGGGCGGCGGCTCGATCCTGCATTTCGACGGCGCGCGTCTGCGCGTGGGTCCGGATTCAGCCGGCGCCAACCCGGGGCCCGCCTGCTACCGCCGCGGCGGCCCGCTGGCGGTGACGGACTGCAACGTCCTCCTGGGCAAGATCCAGCCCGACTTTTTCCCCAAGGTCTTCGGCCCCGAGGCCAATGAACCTCTGGACCGCGATGCGGTCGTGGCGCGCTTTACGGCCATGTCCGACGAAGTGCGCGCCGCCACTGGCCGCGAAATGAGTCCCGAACAGCTGGCCGAAGGCTTCCTGGAAATCGCCGTGGGCAACATGGCCGAGGCCATCAAGCGCATCTCGGTCCAGCGCGGCCACGACGTGACCGAGTACGCGCTGACGGTGTTCGGCGGCGCGGGCGGCCAGCATGCCTGCCTGGTCGCCGACGCGCTGGGCATGACCACGGTGTTCGCGCACCCGCTGGGCGGCGTGCTGTCGGCCTACGGCATGGGCCTGGCCGACCAGACCGACATGCGCCAGAAGACGGTCGAGAAGGTTCTCGATGCCGAACTGATGCTGGCATTGAAGGGCGAATTCGACGAGCTGGCCGGCCAGGCGGTCGGCGAACTGCGCCGCCAGCACGTGGCGGAAAGCGACATCAGCGTGCAGCGCCGCCTGCATCTGAAGTACCGCGGCACGGACACCTCGCTGGAAGTGGCGTACACGGACCTGGAACAGGCGCGCAAGGAATTCGAAGCGGCCTACCGCCTGCGCTATTCCTTCCTGATGCCCAACCGCGAACTGGTGGTGGAAACCATCTCGGTCGAAGCCACGGGCGGCGGCGAGCGCGTCGGCGACGCGTCCGCGGCGCGCGTGCGCGACGGCGCGCTGGCTCCCAGCCGCGTCGTCAGCATGTACAGCGGCGGCGCCTGGCGCGACACGCCCTTGTACGTGCGCGAGGACATGGCGGGCGGCGACGTGGTGGCGGGACCCGCCATCATTTCCGAACCCAACCAGACCACGGTGGTCGAGGCCGGCTGGCAGGCGGAACTCACGGCGCAGGACCACTTCGTGATCCGCCGCGTGGAAGCGCGTCCGGAGCGCCGCGCCATCGGCACGCAGGCCGATCCGGTCATGCTGGAGGTCTTCAACAACCTCTTCATGTCGATAGCAGAGCAGATGGGTTACCGCCTGCAGAACACGGCGTACTCGGTCAACATCAAGGAACGCCTGGACTTCTCTTGCGCGATCTTCGATGCGCAGGCCCGCCTGATCGCCAATGCCCCGCACATGCCGGTGCACCTTGGGTCCATGGGCGAGTCCGTGCGCACGGTCATGAACGCCAACGCCGGCAACATGCAGCCTGGCGACGCCTACGTGGTGAACGATCCGTACCACGGCGGCACGCACTTGCCCGATGTCACGGTCATCACCCCGGTGTTCGACCGCGATGGGCGGGAGATCCTGTTCTACGTCGGTTCGCGCGGCCACCATGCCGACATTGGCGGCACCACGCCGGGTTCCATGCCGCCGGATTCCAAGACGGTGGAAGACGAGGGCGTGCTCTTCACCAACTTCCAGCTGGTGAAGAACGGCGAGTTCCGCGAAGCCGCGGCGCGCGGCATCCTGGGCTCGGGCCGCTGGCCGGCCCGCAATCCGGACCAGAACATCGCCGACATGCACGCGCAGATCGCCGCCAATGAAAAGGGCGTGCAGGAGCTGCTGCGCATGTGCGACCACTTCGGCCTGGACGTGGTCCGGGCCTACATGGGGCACGTGCAGGACAACGCCGAGGAAGCGGTGCGCCGCGTGATCTCGGTGCTGAAGGACGGCAGCTACGAGTACCCGCTGGACAACGGCGCGGTGATCCGCGTGGCCGTTAAGGTGGACACCGAGGCGCGCAGCGCCGTGGTGGACTTCACCGGCACGTCCAACCAGCTGGACAACAACTTCAACGCTCCGGGCGCCATCGCCGTTGCGGCGGTGCTGTACGTGTTCCGCACCTTGGTCAATGACGATATTCCGCTGAACGATGGCTGCCTCGTGCCGCTGTCCATCATCCTGCCGGAAGGCTCGATGCTGCGCCCGAATCCGCCGGCCTCGGTGGTGGCGGGCAACGTGGAAACGTCCATGTGCATCGTCAACGCGTTGTATGGCGCGCTGGGCGTGCTGGCCGCAAGCCAGGGCACGATGAACAACTTCACGTTCGGCAACGCGCGTCATCAGTACTACGAGACCATCTCGGGCGGCACGGGCGCGGGTCCTGTGCGCATCGACGCGGCGGGTCCTCGCGATGAAGGTTTCGCCGGGACCTCGCTGGTGCAGGCGCACATGACCAACTCGCGGCTGACGGACCCCGAAGTGCTGGAGTTCCGTTTCCCGGTGCGTCTGGAATCCTACGAAATCCGCAAGGGCTCGGGCGGCGCCGGCCGCTACCCGGGCGGTGACGGCGGTGTGCGCCGCATCCGTTTCCTGGAGGACATGACGGCCGCCATCCTGTCGAACAACCGTCTGTATGCGCCGTTCGGCCTGGCGGGCGGGCAACCCGGCGCCATGGGACGCAACTCGGTCGAACGCGCCGACGGTTCGGTCCAGGAACTGGGTCCGCAAGACAGCGCACAGCTGCGTCCGGGCGATATCTTCGTCGTCGAAACCCCGGGAGGCGGCGGGTACGGGGCGGTGTAATCCGTCTGCACCGAAAGACAGCGGCCGCGTCAGTGATGACGCGGCCGTTGTGTCGATGGGTCAGGCGGCAATCTCACTCCGTATCTGACATCACATCCAGCACGATCTCCGCTTTCGCCTTCCGGTCATACACCCGCAAGGTCACTTCGCCTTCCCCAATTTCAAAGACCGCCGTCGCCAGCGTGTTCTCGTCATCGGGATCATCCGGCGAGGTCCGCAGGATAGGCAGTTCGCCTTCGGTGTCGTGCAGCGCGGCGAGCAGATCCGCGCTGGCGGTCGCGCTGGACCAGCCGTCCACGATGCCCTCGATGCGGTTCTGCCGCGCCCGCGACGAGTCGGTGACGATCTGCGCAATGCCGCCCATGTCGGCATGCACCATGTGATTGGCATGGCCGTAGCGCGTGCCGATCTCCAGGATGGAAACCTCGCCCGGCGCCACTTCCGCGCTGAGCAGGCGGGCGTCGCCGGCCGCGCCGAGGGTGTGGTGAAAGCCGCCGGAGTGCGGTAGGTCCCGCAACAGGCCGAGCGCCTCGTCCAGCGTCGTGCAATCCAGCACCGCGCGCGCCATCAGCATGCGCGGCACGCCGGGATGCCGCTGCCGGATGCGCAAGTTGTTGATGGTCTGCACCAGTCCGGCGCGGTTGGCGCCGAAGGTATGGCCGGGCAGCGAGCCCGGATAGTAGAAGCTGAGGTAGCCGGGCGCGTCTTCCAGCGCCACGTCGACCAGATGGCAGCGCCCGCGCAGATAGGGATCGCCGTCCTCGTTATGTGCGATCCAGCGCGTGCCGTCGGCCGCTTTCAGCGCGACGGACGTGCAGCCGTCGGTGGTGCTGTGCAGCAGGTCGCCGCGGCAGTTCCACAGCAGCACGTCCTCGATCGGCATGTGCAGGCCCTCGGCCATGCCTTCCAGTTCTTCCCAGATTGCCGGCAGCGCAGCTTGCGCCTGTTGCGCCAGCTCGTCGAGGAAGGCGTGGCCGCGCCATGGCCGCAGCGCGTCCCAGGTGCGGCTTTGGTCCAGGTAGGTCGCCATCAGGGGCCGCGCCAGCTTGCCCAGCGCGAGGCCCGTCTGACGCCGGTTTCCGGCAATGCGTACATGTTTGTAGGCCATGGGAATCCTCCGGGTGTCATGCGGATTGTAAATTTTCCGGCCGCTGCCGGGTGGGGACGTATGCGTTAAGATCGGCGGTAAGCCGTGCCGGAGACCCCGGCGCAGCCCAGGAATCATGCCCCTACAACAACCCCGGGGTGCCGACTGGTCCCCAAGAGGAGAGTTTCATGATCAAACGCAAAGTCGCCGCCGCACTGGTCGGCCTGTCCGTGGCCATGTTCGGTGCCGTCTCAGGCGCGCATGCCCAAGGCAAGGAATTGGTGGTGGCCACCGATACCGCTTTCGTGCCGTTCGAGTTCAAGCAGGGTAATACCTACGTGGGCTTCGACGTGGATCTGTGGGCGGCCATCGCCAAGGAACTCAACCTCAAGTACAAGCTGCAGCCCATGGACTTCGCGGGCATCATCCCGGGCCTGCAAACCAAGAACATCGACGCGGCGCTGGCCGGCATCACGATCCGCGACGACCGCAAGAAGGTCATCGACTTCTCCGATCCCTACTACGAAAGCGGCCTGGCCATCCTGGTCGGCGAAAAGAACACGGACATCAAGGACGCCAAGTCCCTGGCCGGCAAGACCGTCGCGGTCAAGACCGGAACCGCCACCGTGGACTTCCTGAAGGCGCAGGTGCCGGATGCGAAGCTCAAGCTGTTCCCGAACATCGACAACGCCTATCTGGAACTGGCCACCGGCCGCGTCGACGCCGCGGTGCACGACACGCCCAATGTCCAGTACTACGCCAACACCGCCGGCAAGGGCCGCGTGAAGGTGGTCGGCTCGGTCAAGAGCGGCGACTTCTACGGCATCGCCTTCCCCAAGGGCAGCGATCTGGTGCCGCAGGTGAACAAGGCGCTGGCCACGCTGAAGGCCAACGGCCAGTACGACGCCATCTATACCAAGTGGTTCGGCAAGAAGCCCTGAGCATCCGGGTCCGCATTGCATTCCGGGACCGCCCGGCATCGGCCTGCGCCGGCTGATGCCGGCAGCTACGCCGCAGTCGGGCGTATGGTCCCGCGCCGCTCCCGCCGCGCTACGGCGCGGCGCCGCGCCATAGGGGGAATATCGTGGAGTTTGACTGGACTGTAATCAGGGACGCGCTACCCAATCTGCTCGAGGGTACGCTGATGACCATCAAGATCACGTTCTGGGGCTTGTTCGGCGGTTTTTTGCTGGGCGCGCTGTCCGGCGTGACAAGGGCTTACGGGCATCCCATCCTGTCGGCCATCGCACAGGTCTACGTCGCGGTCATCCGCGGCACGCCGATCGTGGTGCAGGTGATGTTCATCTATTTCGCCTTGCCCCTGCTGGCGAACATCCGGGTGGACGCGGAGTGGGCGGCCATCGTCACGCTCATCATCAATTCCGGGGCCTACATTTCCGAGATCGTGCGCGGCGCGCTGCTATCGGTGCACAAGGGCCTGAAGGAAGCCGGACAGGCCATGGGGCTGCCGTTCCACAAGATCCTCTTCCACATCATCGGGCCGGTGGCGTTCCGCCGCATGATTCCGCCGCTGGGCAACCAGTGCATCATCAGCCTGAAGGATTCTTCGCTCTTCATCGTGATCGGCGTGGCCGAACTGACCCGGCAGGGCCAGGAAATCATGGCCAGCAACTTTCGCGCCGTCGAGATCTGGTCGGCGGTGGCGATCGTCTACCTGATCCTGACCGGCCTGATGGCGTTGGGCCTGCATCTGATTGAAAGAAGGATGCGCATACTATGAGCATGGTTGAATTCCACAACGTCACCAAGACTTTCGGCGAGTCCGTGGTGCTCAACGGGATCTCGCTGAACATCGACGCGGGCGAGGTCGTGGTGGTGGTTGGGCCCTCGGGTTCGGGCAAGTCCACCTTCCTGCGTTGCATCAACGTGCTTGAAACCATCAACGATGGCGATCTGCTGGTCGATGGCCTGAGCGTGAACGGCGGGGCCGCGCAAGTGCGCGAAATCCGGCGCGAGGCGGGCATGGTGTTTCAGCAGTTCAATCTGTTCCCGCAGATGACGGCGCTGGAAAACGTCATGTTCGGCCCGATCCATACCCGTGGGCAAAGCCGCGCCGAGGCGCGTGAGCTGGCCGAAAGCCTGCTGGCCAAGGTCGGCCTGGCCGAGCGCATGGACCACTATCCGTCCGAGCTTTCAGGCGGCCAGCAGCAGCGCGTGGCGATTGCGCGGGCGCTGGCCATCAAGCCCAAGCTGATGCTGTTCGACGAGCCCACGTCGGCGCTGGATCCGGAGCTGCGCCACGAGGTGCTCAAAGTCATGCGCGACCTGGCCGAGGAGGGCATGACCATGGTCGTGGTCACGCATGAGATGGAGTTCGCGCGCAAGGTGGGCAGCCGCCTGATCTTCATCGACGCGGGCAAGATCGCGCATGACGGGCCGCCTGGCGAATTGCTGAGCAATCCGCCCAGTCAGCGGCTCAAGGATTTTCTGCAGCACGTGACCTGAGCAGAGCAGTGCAGGGCTGGCGATTCAGCCCTGCACTGAAGAACTGCTCAACCCTTCACGCGCACGATCTTCTGCACTTGCGGCACGTGCCGGATGGCGCGGATCACCTGCGCCAGGTGCTTGCGGCTGTCGACCTGGATCGTCAGATGCAGCGACACCGTGGCGACCGCGTCGTCGTGCATGGTGACGTGCACGATGTTGGCGTCGGCCGCCGTGACTTCCGCCGCCAGCCGGCCCAGCACGCCGCGTTCGTTGCGCGTGACGATGTCCAGGCGCGTGGCCAGGTGCTTGGCGGTGTTGTTGGGGTCCCAGGCGACGTTGATCCAGCGTTCTGGTTCGCGCAGGCGCTGGCGCATGGCCACCGGGCAATCGGCGGTGTGCACCACCAGTCCGTGTCCCATGCGCATGCCGGCGATGATGGGGTCGCCCGGCAGCGGGCCGCAGCAAGGCGCTAATTGCACCGCCTGGCCCTCATTGCCCTGGATCAGGATGGGGGCGCTGCGCGCCGAGGTCAGTTCGTCCACGGCAGCGGCCGTGGTTGCGACCAACTGGTGTTCGGGCGCGAAGCGGCGCGCCACCACGGCGGCCAGGCGCTTGCCCAGGCCGATGTCGGCCAGGATTTCCTCGCGCGAGCTGGCGCCGGTGCTGCGCGCCAGCTTCTGCCACGCCGGGTCGTCGGTGGCGGGCAGGGGCATGTGCAGCTCTTGCAGCGCCTGGCCCAGCAGGCGTTCGCCAAAGGCCACCGATTCTTCGTACTTGACGGTGCGCAGGTAGTGGCGGATTTCAGAGCGCGCGCGGCCGGTGCGCACGTAGTTCAGCCATTGCGCGTTCGGACGGGAGGCGGGGGAGGTGACGATTTCCACCGTGTCGCCGCTGTTGAGTTCGGTGCGCAACGGCACGAACTCGCCGTTGACCTTGGCGGCCACCGCCTGGTTGCCGATGTCGGTGTGGATCGCGTAGGCGAAGTCCACCGGCGTCGCGCCGCGGGGCAGCGAAATGATCTTGCCGCGCGGCGTGAACACGTAGACCGCGTCGGGGAACAGGTCGACCTTGACGTGCTCCAGGAATTCGCCGGAATCGCCGGTCTGGCTCTGGATGTCCAGCAGCGATTGCAGCCACTGGTGGGTGCGCTTCTGCAGGTCGTTGAGGGTCAGGTCCGCGCCCTTGTAGAGCCAGTGCGAGGCCACGCCTTCTTCCGCAACGTGATGCATGTCGCGGGTGCGGAACTGGAACTCTACCGGTGTGCCGTAGGGGCCGACGAGGGTCGTGTGCAGGGACTGGTAGCCGTTCACCTTGGGGATGGCGATGTAGTCCTTGAACTTGCCGGGCACGGGCCGGTAGAGCTGATGCAGCGTGCCCAGCGCCAGGTAGCACTCGGGCAGGGTGTGCACGATGACGCGGAAACCGTAGATGTCCAGGACGTCGGAGAACGACTTCTTCTGGTCGACCATCTTGCGGTAGATGCCGTAGAGCGTCTTCTCGCGGCCGGTGACCTCGGCTTCGATGCCGGCGGCGGGCAGCGAAGCCCGCACCGAATCGGCGATCTTGGTGATGACCTCGCGGCGGTTGCCGCGCGCGGCCAGCACGGCCTTGTACAGCACCTGATAGCGGTTCGGGTACATGGCCGCAAAGCACAGGTCCTGCAGTTCGCGGAACAGCAGGTTCAGGCCCAGGCGATGCGCGATAGGCGCGTAGATGTCCAGTGTTTCGCGCGCGATGCGGCGGCGCTTTTCCGGATTGACCGCGTCCAGCGTGCGCATATTGTGCAGGCGGTCGGCCAGCTTGATGAGGATGACGCGCACGTCGCGCGCCATCGCCAGCAGCATCTTGCGGAAGCTCTCGGCCTGTTGTTCGGCCTTGGTGGCGAAGTCCAGGCGATCCAGCTTGGACAGGCCGTCGACCAGTTCTGCGACTTCAGGGCCGAATTTCTCGGCCAGCTCATGCTTGGCGATGCCCTGGTCTTCCATCACGTCGTGCAGCAGGGCGGCGGACAACGCGTTGACGTCGAGCTTCCAGCCTGCGCAGATTTCGGTGACGGCGATGGGGTGAGAGATGTAGGGCGAACCGCTGGCGCGGAACTGGCCCAGATGCGCCTGGTCCGCGAAGCGATAGGCTTCGCGCACGCGCTCTACGTCTTTCTTGTCGAGATAGCTGCCGATGATTTCGGTCAGCGGCGCCAGCGAAGCGACCGGCGAGGCGGTCGCGTCCGCCGCTTCTTGCGCGGCGACGGACGGTGGCGTGGGGGGAGTCTTGTCTTTCTTGCCGGTGCGGCGCCCGAGACGGGAGCCGGCACGCAGTGCGGCAAGCAGACCTGATGAAGCGTACTTCAGCCCGGGAAAAGCCATGCTTGCCGCCCCCGGAGATTATCAGGTGGGTACTTTACGCAGCATTTCCACGCCGGTGAGGCCGCCCGCGATTTCGCGCAGGGCAGTGACCGTGGGCTTGTCTTTGCTGTCCAGGCGCGGGGCATGGCCTTGCGCCAACTCGCGGGCGCGGTAGGTCGCGGCCAGCGTGAGCTTGAAACGATTGGGGATTTGATTCAGACAGTCTTCGACGGTAATGCGAGCCATTAGGACACCTGGTGCTGATGGAGGATAGGGAGAATGCGTTCGGCTCAGTGCTCGGCCGGGATGCCCAGCTGCGAGAACAACTGGCTGTGGCGGGCGGCCTGAGACGAAAAGCGCAGCCGTGCGGCGCTGACTATTTGAGTCAATTCCGACAAGGCCACGCTAAATTCTTGATTAATAATAACATATTCGCATTCAGGCGCGTGGGCGATTTCGCCGCCCGCGGCCATCAGGCGGCGCGCGATCACCTGGGGCGCGTCCTGGCCGCGCGCCTTGAGCCGGCTTTCGAGTTCATCGATGGACGGCGGCAGCACGAACACGCCGATCGCGCCGGGGAAGCGCTGCTTCACCTGGCGCGCGCCTTGCCAGTCGATCTCCAGCAGCACGTCGCGGCCGGCGCGCGTGGCTTCGTCGATGCGGTCTCGCGGCGTGCCGTAAAAGTTGCCATGCACTTCCGCCCATTCCAGCAGGTTGTTGCCCTCGCGCAGAAGCTTGAATTCGTCCGTGGACACGAAGCGGTATTCGCGGCCGTCTTCCTCGCCGGGGCGGGGCGCGCGGGTGGTGCAGGAAATGGAGAGCAGGATGGAGGGGTCTTGCTGGAGCAAGGCCTTGACCAGGCTGGACTTGCCGGCGCCGCTGGGCGCGACGACCATGAAGACGTTTCCGGGATTGGCGGACATGAATGTGGCAGGCGTGTGATGCTAAGACACGAAGAATAACAAATCACGCGGCCGGGCAGGGGGGAACCCGCAAGCCGGCCGCGTGATCTGCGCCTGCCGGACTCAGCCGCCAGCCTTGGCGGCGGCCTGGGTCAGCTTGCCGCCGGCTGGCGGCGAGTCGCTGCCCAGCAAATGGCCGTTGACCTCGATACCGTAAAGCGAGTCGTCGGAGTCGTGGTACTTGGCCCGGGTCGCGGCGACAGACTCTGTATAGCGCGGATCCTGCGGACGCTCGTGCGCATTCATGAAGTAGGCGACGTCCCAGGCTTCCTGGTCGCTCAGCATGCCGGCCTGTCCGAGCGGCATGTTGGCCTTGATGAAGCCGGCGGCATTGCCGATCTGGTGCATGCCCGCGCCCCAGTTGAAGGAGTCCGCGCCCCACAGGGCGGGGAACACCCAGTGCTTGCCGTTCTTCTGGCCTTGGCCCTCGGCCCCGTGGCAGACCGCGCAGTATTGCGCATAGACCTCGCTGCCGCGCACGTAGTCGGCCTTCTTGGCGGGCGCGGGCAGCTTGCGGTAGCCCTGGCCCTCCAGCACCACGCCGGTGGGCGCCTTGCTGGCCAGCCAGAACATATAGGTCTGCAGCGCGGTCAGGGTGGGATCGTCCGCGGCGGGCGCCTTGCCATTCATGCTGAAGCGGAAACACCCTTGCAGGCGTTCGGCCAGGGTGTTGACGTGGCCGTTCTTGGCGCGATAGGCGGGGTAGAGCACGTAGGCAGCCCACATCGGCGCGGAGTCCGGCCGGCGGCCGGCGTCCAGGTGGCAGCTGACGCAGTTCAGGTTGTTGCCGACAAACTTGGCGGCGTTCTGCGGGGTGTGCAGGAAGATCTGTTCGCCTTCGCGCACGGCTTTGCCGAAATCGTTGTCGGGGATGGACGCGGCCGACGGTGGTGTGAAGGACGGGCGGGGTTCGGCCGCAAACGTGGCGGCGGACGCGAACAGACAGGCGGCGAACAGCAGGCGCAGGCTGGTGGCGGTCATTGCTGGGCTCCCGCGGCGGTGTTGGCTTGCGCGGCAAGCTGGTCGGCGGCCTTGGGCAGGCCTGCATAGTAGGCGGAGACGGCGTCGATCTCGGCGCTGGACAGGCGCGTGGCCACGGCCGGCATCAGGCCCAGCGGACCCGGAGGGCGCTGGCCTTGCTGCCAGGCGCGCAGTTGGCCCGCGATGTAGGCAGCGGGCTGGCCCGCCAAGGCGGGGAAATTCGCGCCGACGCCGATGCCGCCCGGCCCGTGGCACTGGTTGCAGGCGGGCACGTTCTTGTCCCAGGCGCCGCGGGTGGCCAGCCAGGCGCCGGTGTCGGCCGGCTTGGCCGGATGCATGGCGGTGGCGGCCAGTTTGTCGATGTCCAGCGCGGAAGGCAGCGAGGCGTAGTACTGCGCCACAGCCTTGCGCTGCGCCGGGTCCAGCGCCTTGGCGGTGGCGGCCATGACCGGGCTGACGCGCGAGCCATTGGCCATGGCTTCGAGCTGTTCGTCCAGGTACGCACTGCCCATGCCGGCCAGTTGCGGAAAGCCCGCGGCGGGATTGCCCTCGCCACGGGCGCCGTGGCAGGTGATACAGGCGGGCGCGCCGTTGGCGCCCTGGGTGCTGATCTGCTTGCCGTCGGGCGCGCTTTGCGCACCGGCCGAGGCGGCGTACAACGCGCTCAGGACCAGTGCGGCGGGTAGGGACCGTGGGGTCATAGAACCTGCTCCGTGGGTGTTATTGGATTTTTGGTAATAAGCTAATTTCCAGGAATTATATAAAGACTTGTGACGGATCAACACGGGATTGTCGGCCCTGTGGCATGCGTTGCGCGGATTTTTTCTGCCCGGAATAGCTGAGCGGGCGCGGATCCGCCGGTCGCGATCGCTGCAGGAAAAACGGGTCTTCCGGCGCATTTGGCAGCTTGTCCATGCCGGGTAATTTTTGCTTGCGTGTGACGCGTTCGAATGTGTCACGGCTGGAACCTTCGCTTGCAGCATGGCCAGAATGATTGGGGTAGCATTCCGCCGATCGATAACAAGGAGAATCCGATGCAAGCGAACGAGATCGAACACCCGCGCGTGGCGCTGGTCACCGGCGCCGGTACCGGCATAGGCCGCGCGGTGGCGCTGGAATTCCTGGCGCAAGGCTATCGGGTCGTGTTGGCCGGCCGTCGCCGCGAACCGCTGGAAGCCACCCGCACCGCGGCGGGCGAGGACGGCGTGAGGGCGCTGGTGGTGCCCACGGATGTATCCGACGAGCAGGCCGTGCGCGAACTATTCGATGCGGCGCAGCGCGAATATGGCCGGCTGGACGTGCTGTTCAACAATGCCGGCCGCGGCGCGCCCGCGATGCCGATCGAGGAGTTGCCCGTATCGCTGTGGCGCGAGGTGGTGGACACCAACCTGACCGGCATGTTCCTGTGCGCGCAAGCCGCCATTCGCGTGATGAAGGCGCAGAATCCGCGTGGCGGGCGCATCATCAACAACGGTTCGATCTCGGCGCATGCGCCGCGTCCGTTCTCCATCGCCTACACCGCCACCAAGCACGCGGTGACCGGGCTGACCAAGTCCATTTCGCTGGATTGCCGGCCCTACAACATCGCTTGCGGCCAGATCGACATCGGCAATGCCGCCACCGACATGACCGAACGCATGGCCGCAGGCATCCTGCAGGCGGACGGCAGCACCAAGGTGGAGCCGCGCATGGACGTGGCGCACGTGGCGCAGGCGGTGGCCGCCATGGCGCGCCTGCCGCTGGAGGCCAACGTGCAGTTCATGACCATCATGGCGACCAACATGCCCTTCGTGGGCCGGGGCTGAAACGCGGCAAGCCTGCGGCGGCGCGTCCTTGCTGGACTGGCCGCGGCAGGCTGTGGTGCCTCCCCCAAGGGGCGTCGGCAGCGACGCCCCGATTTTTTCCGTCAGCGGGCGGAAGCCTGGGCCAGCATCTGGCCCGGTTGCATATCCAGATAGCGCCGGGCGCCGACGTAGCGCTTGGTCCAGTACGAATTCTTCATTTCGTCCACACGCACCTTGGTGCCGCGGCGCGGAGCGTGGACAAACTTGTTCTGGCCGATGTAGATGCCGACGTGCGAGGTCACGCCGCGGCCGCGCGTGGCGAAGAACACCAGGTCGCCGGGGCGCAGATCCTGCTTGTTGGCGACGGATTCGCCAGCGGTGCGTTGAGCGCGCGCCGTGCGAGGCAGCTCCAGGCCGGCTATTTCACGGAAGACGTGCAGGACCAGTCCGCTGCAATCGAAACCGTCGGCATCGTCGCCGCCCCAGCTATAGGGGGTGCCGATGGCATCCAGGCCGGCTTGCACGACACGGTCGCGCAGGGTGGGGACGGTGGGTTCCTGGGCCAGGCGCAGGCCGGTAAGCGAGGGGCGGGCCTGCTCGGAGCGGACGGACGCCTGAGCGGCGTCGGGAATCCAGGAAAGGGTCAGGGCGATGATGGGCGCTGACAGGAATACGGGAATGCGTAGTTGGGCAATTCGGGCTTTTCGCGTGGGCGGCGTCATTACGTCACTTCAAGAATCGGAGTGGGCGGCATGGCTTTGCCTGGACAGGCAAGCCGGCGGAAAGGGGGGCAACACCGGGACGTAAAACCCCGGACTGCCATGTGATTGTAATGGAATAATGTTTCATTACATTTGTAGTGCAATGCAGCATTCTTGTCGATGGAAGTTACGGCGCGCGCAGCTTCCCGGGCCGTCGAATATGACACTTCATCTTGCGCGGGCTCGGGCATAATCGTCGCAATCGGCCCTGCGGCCCGGCAAGCCGGCAGCGGCCGCGGTTACAGATAAGATGAGAAGCGGAGTAAAGCTCGATGATGAACGCAGTGCACCCTTTGTCTTCCATGAGCCGGCCAGAAGCCTTGCCCTTCGAGCCGTTCCAGGATGCGGTGGCGGCAGTGGAGCGCCTGATCGAAATCTATGCGCGCAATACCGCATTCCTGCGCGCCGCCTTCCGTGAAGTGCTGAAAGGCTCGACCAACGGCCGCGAGCGCGCCCGAGCCTACTACCCGGCCATCCGCATCGTGGTGGAAACCTACGATCCGATCGATACCCGGCTGTCCTACGGCCACGTCGCCGAACCGGGCATTTACCAGACCACCATCACCCAGCCCGCGCTGTTTCGCGACTACCTGATAGAGCAGGTCAGCCAACTGCTGCAGAACCACCGCGTGGCGGTCGAAGTCGGCGAGTCCGATTCGCCCATTCCGCTGCATTTCGCCTTCCCCGAGGGCGCCTACGTCGAGGGCGAGCACCTGGAGGCACTCAAGCGGCCCCTGCGCGACCTGTTCGACGTGCCCGACCTGGCGGTGACGGACGATGCCATCGTCAACGGTTCCTGGCGCGGCAAGGAGGGCGAGCCCAAGCCGCTGGCGCCTTTTACGGCCCAGCGCGTGGACTATTCGCTGCACCGCTTGCAGCACTACACCTCGACCGCGCCGGCGCATTTCCAGAATTTCGTGCTGTTCACCAACTACCAGTTCTACGTGGACGAGTTCTGCGCCCGCGCCCGCGCGCTCATGGCCAGCGGCAACGAAGACTACGAAATGCTGGTGGAGCCGGGCAACCGCATCACGCGCCGGGGCGAAAGCGGCCCGGGCGACGAGGACCAGGCGGTCCGCCTGCCGCAGATGCCGGCCTACCACCTGGTGCGCGGCGACCATTCGGGCATCACGCTGGTGAACATCGGCGTGGGACCGTCCAACGCCAAGACCATTACCGACCACATCGCCGTACTGCGCCCGCACGCCTGGCTGATGCTGGGCCACTGTGCCGGCCTGCGCGATTCGCAGCGCCTGGGCGACTACGTCTTGGCTCATGGCTATGTGCGCGAGGACCACGTGCTGGACGCCGACCTGCCAACCTGGGTGCCGGTGCCGGCGCTGGCCGAGGTGCAAGTGGCGCTGGAGCAGGCGGTCGAAGAAGTGGCCGGGCTGTCGGGCTGGGATCTGAAGCGCATCATGCGCACGGGCACGGTCGCCACCATCGACAATCGCAATTGGGAACTGCGCGATCATCTGGAACTGGTGGAGCGTTTTGCGCAGTCCCGCGCGATTGCGCTGGACATGGAATCCGCCACCATCGCGGCCAACGGCTTCCGCTTCCGTGTGCCGTACGGCACCTTGCTGTGCGTGTCGGACAAGCCTTTGCATGGCGAACTGAAGCTGCCCGGCATGGCCAGCGCCTTCTACCGCCGCCAGGTGAATCAACATCTGGAAATCGGCATCCGCGCCCTGGAGCGGCTGCGCGACATGCCGCCGGAACGCCTGCATTCGCGCAAGCTGCGCACCTTCATGGAAACGGCGTTCCAGTAGGTTCATCGATCCGTCCCCGAGGCCGTCCGATTTCACCGGATGGGGCCTCTTGCGCTATTCTCGCCGGTTGCTTGGAAATTCCCAGGCACCTGGCGTTGCGCACAGGTGCCTTCATGACCTGAAGGAAATGCATTTTGGCACCATCGGAACACGATGAACGTCGCTCAGGCGGCACGCGCGAGGCGAAGGCGAACCCGCCTTCCGAACTGCGCCGCACGCTGTCCGCACGCCACCTGACCATGATTGCGGTGGGCGGGTCCATCGGCACCGGCCTGTTCGTGGCCTCCGGCGCGACCATCGCCAAGGCCGGCCCCGGCGGGGCGCTGCTGGGCTACGTGCTGATCGGCATCATGGTCTATTTCCTGATGACCAGCCTGGGCGAACTGGCCGCCGCGATGCCGGTTTCCGGTTCCTTTTCCACTTACGGCGCGCGCTATGTCGAGGACGGCTTCGGCTTCGCCCTGGGCTGGAACTATTGGTACAACTGGGCGGTGACCGTGGCGGTGGACCTGGTGGCGGCGCAACTGGTCATGGCCTACTGGTTTCCCGACGTGCCGGGTTTCTATTGGAGCGCCTTGTTCCTGGCGATCACCTTCGGCCTGAACGCCATGTCGGCGCGCGGCTTCGGCGAGGCAGAGTTCTGGTTCGCGCTGATCAAGGTGATCGCGGTGCTGGCGTTCGTGGCCATGGGCGTGATGATGCTGCTGGGCATCATCCGGGGCGGAGAAACGGGCGGCCTGGCCAACTGGACCGTGGGCGATGCGCCGTTCTCAGGCGGCTTCGCGGCGCTGATCGGCGTGGCCATGGTGGTGGGCTTTTCGTTCCAGGGTACCGAGCTCATCGGCATCGCCGCCGGCGAATCCAAGGACCCGGCGCGAAACCTGCCGCGCGCGGTGCGCCAGGTCTTCTGGCGCATCCTGCTGTTCTACGTGGCGGCCATCCTGGTCATCGGCCTCTTGATTCCCTATACCGACCCGCACCTGTTGCGCAACGAGGTCGAGGACATCAGCGTCAGTCCCTTCGCGCTGATCTTCGAGCGCGCCGGCCTCCTGGGGGCGGCTTCGGTCATGAACGCGGTGGTGCTGACGTCGGTATTGTCGGCGGGCAATTCCGGCATGTACGCGGCTACACGCATGCTTTACAGCCTGGCCCGCGAAGGCAAGGCGCCGCGCATCTTCGGCCGCATCTCGCGCAGCGGCGTGCCGCTGTGGGCGCTGCTGGCGACGACGGTCGTGGCGGCGCTGTGTTTTTTCACCTTCATTTTCAGCCCCAACGCCGTCTACATCTGGCTGCTGAACACCTCCGGGATGACGGGCTTCATCGCCTGGCTGGGCATCGCCATCAGCCACTACCGGTTCCGCCGCGGCTACGTGAAGCAGGGCCATAACCTGGCCGATCTGCCGTATGTGTCGCCGTTCTTCCCGTTCGGGCCGATCTTCGCTTTCGTGCTCTGCCTGATCATCACCCTGGGGCAGAACTACCAGGCGTTCCTGCAGGACAAGATCGATTGGGGCGGCGTGGTCGCGACCTACATCGGGATTCCGCTGTTCCTGCTGATCTGGGCCGGCTACCGGCTGGCGCGCGGCTCGCGCTTCGTGAACTACCGGGACATGCATTTCCCGGATGCGCGGGCGCGTAGTGCTTATCTGGATTCAGCGCTGCGGGGCGAGCCTGCGGCGGGCGAGGCGAGGTGAGGGCTGGTCAAGCCAACGCTTCGATGACGGCCTCAGGGTTCCGTTCGATGACGTTAAGTAGTACCAGGGCAGGGCCGCGCGGTGAGCGATCACCGCGTTCCCAATGTCGCAGCGTGGCAGTCGAAAAGCCGAATCGGGCTGCGAATTGTTCCTGGGTCATTCCGACTTTGGCGCGTACGGCTTTGACGTCAACCTCGCGGGGGCGATGCAGGCGAACGCCGCGTGTATCTCCCTGCGCGTGGGCAATCGCTTCTTGCAAGCCTTGCTTGATGCCGTCGAATGCAGTGCTCATGATCTTGTTTGTCCTTTCCAGATATTCACCAGCAAAGTCACCATGCCGGCTAGCTCGTTGCGTTGGGCCTTAGTCAGATTGGCTTTATCGTTTTTCGCAAAAAGCGTCAGCAAATATAGCGGCATAAGATCATCGTGGTAGTAATAGATGATGCGCGCGCCGCCGCTCTTGCCTTGCCCGCTACGACGCCAGCGCAATTTGCGGACTCCACCGGTGCCCTCCATGATGTCTCCCGCCTTCGGATGCCCGGCCAGGTAGTCAATCAGGTCTTGACGCTCGTTTGGCAGCAATAGTCTGTCGGCAAGACGAATGTAAGAGGGCAGTTCCGCAATGCCATGCATGGTTTGTCGCAAAGTTAATTCTAATCCATTGGATTAGTTCGGCAAGGTCAGACTTCCGGCATCGAGGCCAGGACGCAAGCACGTATATCAACAGCTACAGGCCAATGCGGGGCGGGCGAGCCCTTAAAACCAGACGAAAAGCAGCCCTTACGTACTGGATCATCCATCCAGCAGGTAAGGGCTGCTTTTTTTACGCCAGGATCCGGCGCCCATTCAGAGGCGCCATCGCGTATCCCGCTATTCGATGTTCTGCGCCTGTTCCCGCATCTGCTCGATCAGCAGCTTCAGGTCCATGGCGGCGCGGGTGACTTCCATGCTGCCGGCCTTGGAGCCCAGGGTGTTGGCTTCGCGGTTCATTTCCTGGAACAGGAAGTCCAGGCGCTTGCCCGCGCTGCCGGCGTTCTTTTTGCCGGAGGCGGGTTTGTCGCCGCCGTCGCCCAGCAGGTGGCGCAGTTCTTCCAGGTGCGAGCGCAGGCGGGAGAGTTCTTCGGCCACGTCGATGCGCAGGGCGAACAGGTTGGCTTCCTGGGACAGGCGTTCGGACAGTTCCGCGCCGGAAATGTGGGTGAAGCCGCCGGGGAAGGCGGATTCCACGCTTTCGCGCAGCTTGGAAGCCAGCTTGTCGCGGTGGTCCGCCAGCAGTTGGGGCAGGTGCGCCTGCACCAGCTCGACGATGCGCGCGACGCCGTCGGCGCATTCGCGCATCATGCCGGCCAGGCGTTCGCCTTCGCGCGCGCGGCCTTCCTGCAGCTGGGTCAGAGCCTGCTGGGCGGCCTGCATGCAGGCGGCGCCCCAGACTTGCGGGTCGAGCGCGTCGTTGGCGCGCTGGCCGGGCCAATTGAACAGTTCCACCAGGCGCGGGGCGGCGATGTCGGGGAGGATGCGGCGCGCGGCCTGCAACTGTTCGGCCAGGCTTTCGAGCCAGGCCGGTTCCAGCTTGGACAGGTCGGTGCTGGCGTTGCGCGTGTAGGAAACGCGGATTTCGACCTTGCCGCGCGCCAGATTGGCGGTCAGCAATTCGCGCAGCGGCGTTTCCACGTGGCGCAATTCGTCGGGCAGGCGGAAGTAGAGGTCAAGGAAGCGGCTGTTGACGCTGCGGAATTCGAGCGCAAGCGTGCCTTGCTCGAGATCTGCGCGGGCGTTGCCGAAGGCGGTCATGCTGCGAATCATGATGTGCGTGTCCTGGTAATGCTTTTTATTGGGAACCGGCGGGTGTGCGCGCCAGCCGGTTTTTCGGCGCGGACCCTTTCATTTGTACCGGTTATATCGCGGCAGGATACTCCAAGCGGCGTTTTCCTGCGGCGCCACCCCGTACAATGCGGCGGATCTAAGCCACGTCTGGAGTTTGCCTGTGACCACTACCCCCGCCATCGCCCGTCCTTCGGGCCGCGCCGTCGACGAACTGCGGCCGTTCAGCCTGGAGCGCGGGTTCACGCGCTACGCCGAAGGTTCGGTGCTGGTGAAGGCCGGCAACACCCATGTGCTGTGCACGGCCAGCGTACTTGAGAAGGTACCGCCTTTTCTGAAGGGCAAGGGGGAAGGCTGGGTAACGGCTGAATACGGCATGTTGCCGCGCGCCACCCATACGCGCGGCGACCGCGAGGCCGCGCGCGGCAAGCAGAGCGGCCGCACCCAGGAAATCCAGCGCCTGATCGGCCGCAGCCTGCGGGCCGTGTTCGACATGAAGGCGCTGGGCGAACGCACGCTGCACCTGGACTGCGACGTGCTGCAGGCCGACGGTGGCACGCGCTGCGCCAGCATTACCGGCGCCTGGGTGGCCGCGGCCGACGCCGTCGCGTTGCTGATGCAGCGCGGCGACCTCGCCGCGAACCCGATCCGCGATGCGGTGGCAGCGGTGTCGGTCGGCTTGGTACAAGGTCGCGCGGTGCTGGACCTGGATTACGAGGAAGACTCGGCCTGCGACGCCGACGTAAACGTGATCATGACCGGCAGCGGCGCATTCGTGGAAGTGCAGGGCACGGGCGAGGGCGCCACCTTCACCCGCGCGGAACTGGACACGATGCTGGTGTTGGCCGAAAGCGGCATCGCCGGCCTGGTGCGGGCGCAGCGCGCGGCGCTGGCCTGATCGGCGCCAAAAGAAACGGGTTGGACGCGCACCCCGCGGCCAACCCGTAGATTCGTCTGCAGGCTTTACTTCGACGCCAGCAGCATTCCCATTTTTTCCGCCTTTTCCAGATTCCAGATCGCGGCGATCAGCCCGCGCAGCTCTTGCTCGGTAGCGGCGTCCGCGTAGCGGCCCAGGCTTAGCGTCTTGTCCTCGATTTCCACCCGGCTCAGGGTATTGCCCGGATCGCCCTTGGGTTCATCCACGCGGCCATGCAGCTTGCGGCCGTCGCGGGTGTAGACCGTGACCTTGCCGATCCAGCGCTGAGGGTAGGCGCCGTCGACCTCCGGGTCGAGTTCCATTTCGACCTTGCCGCGGAACGTGGCCACGCCCGGATCGTCCAGGCCGGCATCGAATTCCGCCAGGCCTGCGCGGCCCTGGCGGGCGATCAGGGCCAGGACAGTGCCCATCGAGAACTTGGACTGGTGCACGGTCTGCGGATTGACTACCGGCCCCAGCACGTCGATGGCGCCCTGGTGCACGTGGGCCACGACGCGCTCGATGTCGGCTTCGGTCAGCTTGTTGTCGCGCAGCGCTTGCTGTAGCGCGTCGGCAGCGGGGTGGGTGTGGCGGCAGGAAGCGTGGAACTTGAACGAGGTCTCGGCCAGCGCCCAGCGTTCGCCCAAGCGGTCGCACAGGCGGCTCGGGTCGGCGTCGGTGGACATGCCGGCCGCCATGCCCTGCGGGCCTTCCAGGATGTGGCGCGCGCCAGTGAAACCTTCGCGCGCCAGATAGGCGGCGGTGATGCCGTCGGCCGCGGCCTTGGCGGTGTGCAGTTGCTTGGAGTCGGCAGCGTCGCGCAGGAACTCCCAGAGGCCCGCAGCCTGCGTGCCGGCCGAGCCCAGCGCGTGCAGCATTTCCTCGGGGGACAGGTTCAGCAGCCGGCCGGTGGTGACGGCGGCGGCCAGCGTGCCTGCGGTGCCGGTGGTGTGGAAGATCTTGTAGTGCGAACGGCCCAGGAATTCGCCGACGCGGATTCCCACTTCGTAGCCCGCAACAGAGGCGACCAGCAGGTCGCGGCCCGAGCGGCCCAGCGCTTGCGCCACGGCCAGCGCAGGCGGGAACACCACGGCGGCGGGGTGGAACACGGAACCGTTGTGCACGTCGTCCTGCTCGACCACGTGGGCGGCCGCCGCGTTGACCATGGCGGCGAACAGCGGCGTGGTGCGGCGGCGGGTGATCAGGACTTCGCTGGGACCGTCGGCCGGACCCATGGCGGCGGCGTAGCGGTCGATGGCCTGCACCGCGCGCGCCGAAGCGCCCGCCAGAATGGACGCCAGGCAGTCCAGCAACAGGTCCTCGGCGCGGCGCAGCACCGGCGCCGGGATGTCTTCATAGCGCAGGTTGGCGGCGAAGGCCGCGAGTTCGGCGCTCAGGTGCGGGATATCTTTGGCAGCGGTCATTGATGTCGGGATCCGGTCAGAAGGAGCGGGGCAGGCCCAGGATGTGTTCGGCCACGTAGGACAGGATCAGGTTGGTCGAGATCGGCGCGACCTGATACAGGCGGGTTTCGCGGAACTTGCGCTCCACATCGTATTCCGTGGCGAAGCCGAAGCCGCCGTGGAATTGCAGGCAGGCATTGGCGGCTTCCCAGGACGCGTCGGCAGCCAGCAGCTTGGCCATGTTGGCTTGTGCGCCGCAGGGCTCGTGGGCGTCGAACAGGCGGCAGGCCTCGTAGCGCATCAGGCTGGCCGCTTCAACGTTGATGTGG
Source organism: Achromobacter sp. ACM04 (assembly GCF_014851465.1). Taxonomy (NCBI): domain Bacteria; kingdom Pseudomonadati; phylum Pseudomonadota; class Betaproteobacteria; order Burkholderiales; family Alcaligenaceae; genus Achromobacter; species Achromobacter sp. ACM04. The sequence goes on along the minus strand of NZ_JACUZS010000001.1, from coordinate 1,251,462 downwards.
GCGCGGGCGATGGGGAATTGCACGCCCTGGTTCTGGCCGATGGGGCGACCGAACACCATGCGCTCCTTGGCGTAGGCGGTGACCTTGTCCACGAACCAGTAGCCGTCGCCAATGCATTCGGCGGCGATCAGGGTGCGTTCGGCGTTCAGGCCGTCCAGGATGTACTTGAAGCCCTTTCCTTCCTCGCCGATCAGGTTCTCCTCGGGGATTTCCAGGTTGTCGAAGAACAGCTCGTTGGTCTCGTGGTTGACCATGTTGGGGATCGGGCGGATCGACATGCCGTGCTTGACGGCATGATGCAGGTCCACCAGGAAGATGGACATGCCTTCGGATTTGCGCGTGACCTGGTCCAGCGGCGTGGTGCGCGCCAGCAGGATCATCAGGTCGGAGTGCTGCACGCGCGAGATCCAGACCTTCTGGCCGTTGATGACGTAACGGTCGCCGCGCTTGACCGCGGTGGTCTTGATCTTGGTCGTGTCGGTGCCGGTGGTGGGTTCGGTGACGCCCATGGACTGCAGGCGCAGTTCGCCAGCGGCGATGCGCGGCAGGTACTCACGCTTCTGGGCTTCGGAGCCGTGGCGCAGCAGCGTGCCCATGTTGTACATCTGGCCGTGGCAGGCGCCGGAATTGCCGCCGCTGCGGTTGATTTCTTCCATGATGACAGACGCTTCGGTCAGGCCCAGGCCGGAGCCGCCGTATTCCTGCGGGATCAGCGCGGCCAGCCAGCCGGCTTCGGTCAGCGCGCGGACGAAGGCTTCGGGATAGCCGCGTTCTTCATCGACCTTGCGGAAGTATTCGGAGGGGAACTGGGCGCAGAGATCGCGCACGGCTTCGCGGATGTCCTGATAGGCGTGGGAGGCGTTGGTCATGATGCTGTTTTCTGTATGGGTAATGGATCGGTACACCGTGGAATGTGCCGCATGCCGCCGCCCCTGCCAATTCACAATTGCTTAATACGGGGTTCGGTTTCATGACGGGAGTTTGTCATCCCGGCGCCGGGGTTGTGTCAAGAAATTGCCAAACTGGGTGTCCATAATCCATGCGAACGCCGCCGCTGGCGGCAGGTTTTGTATGGACTGATATGCGGAAAAACATCAGGGTCACGACGGCGTTGTCGGCCATTCTTGCGTTGTTCGTGGTGCTGTTCGCGCTGGCGGCGGCGGGGGCAATCACGGTGCTGCGGGAAAACCGGACGGACATAGAAGCGCTGGGCCGGGGCAGCATCGAACGGGCAGGCGACCTGGCGGACATGACCAGCCGGCTGTTCCAGGCGCGCGCGGCGCTGACGGATGCCAAGACGGCGATGGAAGGCGGGCTGGAAGAGGCGCGCAACGAGTCGCTGGCGCACGCCGAGGCGCTGCTCAAGCAGGCCGGGGAAAGCCTGGGACGCTTGCGCGCCAATCCCGACATCAGCGCCGAGGGCGCGCCGTTGTTCGATGGCGTATTGGCGGCCTACGCCGCCTTCGCGGACAAGACGCTGGCGCCCATGCATGCGGCGATCAAGGGCTGGAACGGGATCGAGGTGAACCGCCTGGTGGACAAGGCGCTGCCGGCCAGCGGCGCTGCCTACGTCAAGCAGGCCGACGCCTACCAGACCTACGCCCGCGATCAGGGGCAGGCGGCCGTGGCCAGCGCCAGCCTCACGCTGCAGCGGGTGATCGCGGTGGCGGCCGGGGTGCTGGCGCTGGTGCTGCTGTTGGCTGTGCTGATCCGCCTGGCGTTCCGCCGCAGCATCCTGCGGCCGCTGAATGAAGCAGGGGCGCATTTCGACCGCATCGCCGACGGCGACCTCACGGGTGCGATCGCCATGCGCGGCGACAACGAGATCGGTGTCCTGTACAGCGCCATGCGGCGCATGCAGAAAGGGCTGTCGGCGGCAGTGGCCTCGGTGCGCCATGGCGTCGAGGAAATCCATACCGGTTCCGGCGAGATCGCCGCGGGCGGGGCGGACATGTCGGACCGTACCGCGCGTCAGGCGGGCTCGCTGCAGGAAGCGTCGGCCAACATGATGCAGCTGGCGCAAACGGTGCAGCTGACCGCCGGCAACGCCGACCTGGCCAGCCGCCAGGCGCTGGGCGCGACCCAGCTGGCGCAGCGCGGCGGCGCGGCGGTGGAGGAAGTGGTGCAGAGCATGCAGGGCATCGCCGAAAGCGCCCGCCGCATCGGCGAGATCGTGGGCGTGGTCGACAGCATCGCGTTCCAGACCAACATCCTGGCGCTCAATGCCGCGGTGGAAGCGGCGCGCGCGGGAGAGCAGGGAAAGGGCTTTGCCGTGGTGGCGGGCGAGGTGCGCTCGCTCGCCCAGCGCAGCGCGCAGGCCGCCAAGGAAATCAAGGGCCTGATCGAGGACTCCGCGGCGCGCGTGGAGGCGGGCGTGCGTCAGGTCAGCGTGGCCGGCGACACCATGCGCGACATGATGCAATCGGTGGACCGGGTCACGCAGATCGTGGCCGAGATTTCCAGCGCGACGGCCGAGCAGGCGGCGGGCATCGCCTCGGTGAACCATGCGGTGGCGGACATCGAACGCTCGACGCAGGAGAATGCCGCCATGGTGGAGCAGACCGCGGCCGCTGCCGCCGCGCTGGAAGCCCAGGCGCAGGGTCTGCGCCGGGCCGTGGCGGTGTTCCAGATCGCCCAGCCGGCCGATGGCGCGGCCGGGCAGGGTTCAGCTATCCAGCTGCGGCAGGATGCCGCCGGTGTAGCGCTCGGCCACCAGCGACAGGTTCCCGTGCTTGACCTTGTGCTTGACGTGAGCGGCGGCCGACGCGATGTCCTCAGGGCGGATGCGCTCGCATAGTGATGGCGTGACGGTGAGGGCGCCCACGCCCAGCGTCACGAAGGGAAAGAAGCGCGGCACGCCGTAGCGGTCCTCGGCCTCGATCCCGCCGTTGCGGCGGCCCTGGTCGTCGTACAGGTCCATGGCGCGGTCGTTGAATTCCGCGATGATGCGCTGGGCGCGCGCCATCCAGTCGGGGCTGCGCAACAGCACCACGAAGTCATCGCCGCCCACATGGCCGACGAAGTCGCGCTGCGGATCGCAGTGGCGCTTGATGACTTCGGCGGTCAACATGATCATGTCGTCGCCGCGCCAATAGCCATAGACGTCGTTGAAGGGCTTGAAGTTGTTCAGGTCGCCATAGCAGATGGTGAAGTCGTCGGCGTCTTCGAGCAGCGTGGCGATGTGGCGGCTGATGGGGATGTTGCCAGGCAGCGAGGTCAGCGGATTGGCGTAGCGCGCCGCCTCGATGCGCATCTCGGTGACCGAGCGCACCAAGGTTTCGCCGGTGGCCAGGCCGTCGTAGCGGCCTTCGCGCGTGATGATCAGGCCGTCCATCAGATAGCGCTGGTCTTCCGAGATCAGCACGTGGCTCAACTGGTCGATGGATACGTTCAGGTCCACCAGCACCGGTTCGGCATTCATGAAGGTGGAGCAGGCGTCCCGCCCGAACAGCTCGCGCGTGTAGCGCTGGGCGTAATGTTCCGAGAAATCGCGCCGGTTGATGATGCCGACCGGCCGGTTGTCGTCGTCGATCACCGCCACCGCGTGCATTTCCTTGTGTTCGATGAACAGCCGGTGCACGTCGTCATTGGTGTGTCCGGTCAGCCGTACCGCCGGCGCTTCGACGCGCAGGCTGGCCGCCGTGCCGCCGACGCCGCGGGCGGGCGTTGCGGCCGGCGCGCGTTGGCGCAGCGAATCGCGCAGCGGCGGCGCCAGCTCGGTCAGCAGCATTTCCTCCGGCCGGCCCAGCAGCCAGCCTTGCGCGTAGCGGATGTCCAGCTCGCGCACCACGGCCAGGTCCTCGGCGGTCTCGATGCCTTCGGCAACGATGGTGGTGCCCAGGTGCTGCGCCACTTTCAGGATGGCGCGCACCATGTTCTGCTTGCGCTCGTCCTGGCCGATGCCGTCGAAGAAATAGCGGTCGATCTTGACCAGGTCCGGCTGCATCTCGGCCCAGAGCTGCAGATTGGAGTTGCCCACGCCGTAGTCGTCCAGCGCGACACGCATGCCATGCGCCCGCAGGCAGGCAAATGCGCTGGACAGCTCCGCCATGTGCTCGGACAGCGGATCCTGCTCGGTGAGTTCGACGATGATGCTGGAAGGCGCGAGCGAGCAATTCTTGAGCAGGCGCTCGGGCATTTCCTCGCCCCACAGGGTCCAGTAGTGCAGCAGCGCCGAACCGGACAGGTTCAGGAACAGCATGCCGGAGGCGTCGTGCTGGTGAAAGCCCTGCGCGCCGGCGCGGAAGCTCGCCAGCTCCAGCTGCGGATGCAGGCCCTGGCGGCGGGCCTCGGCGAACAAGGCGTCGGGAAAGTGCAGGGCGGTGTCGACGGGGCCGCGGATCAGGCTTTCATGGCCGTAGATGCGGCTGTGCGAAAGATCGACCACGGGCTGGAAGCGTGGGCGCAGCAGCCGTTCCCGCAGGATGCCGGCCAGGCTCACGTGCGCTGACGCGCTGTCCAGGGGGGATGAGGGCGCGCGGGCCGCTACCGGCCGGGGCAAAGCGTGAATGGGGTCCATCGCCGGTGCGTTCAGATACTATCAGTGACAAGTTTGATCATGTTGACAACAAAATATGTCCGCGTTGTTTCGTCGATGGCAGGCGCGCCATATTCAATTAGGGTCAGTATCACTGTCAACCCTGGAGCGAGGTATATCCTTTCGCCTCGCGGGGGCATGCCGCCCGCGGGCGGCGGATGGGGCCTGCGCCCTATACAATTTGCCCCATGACTGCTCCCAAGATTCCCGATTCCCTGCGCCGCGTGGTGCTCGCCTCCAACAATGCCGGCAAGCTGCGCGAGTTTTCCGCGCTGTTCGCGCCCCTGGGCATCGAGCTTGTGCCCCAGGGCGAACTGGGCGTGCCCGAGGCCGAAGAGCCGCACGTGACGTTCGTCGAGAATGCGCTGGCCAAGGCCCGCCATGCCAGCCGCCTGACGGGACTGCCGGCCCTGGCCGACGATTCCGGCCTGTGCGTCGCGGCGCTGGATGGCGCGCCTGGCGTGTATTCGGCGCGCTATGCCAAGATGCTGGGCGGCGAAAAATCCGATCAGGCCAACAACGAACTGCTGGTGCGCAATCTGGCCGGCGTGGCCGACCGCAGCGCCTGGTACGTGGCGGTGCTGGCGCTGGTGCGTTCCGAGAACGATCCGCGGCCCCTGATAGGCGAAGGCCTGTGGCATGGCGAGATCATCGACCAGCCCGAAGGCGCCAACGGCTTTGGCTACGATCCGCATTTCTACCTGCCCGACCAGGCCCTGACCGCCGCCGCCCTGGAGCCCGAGGAAAAGAACCGGCTGAGCCATCGCGCCCGCGCCCTGCGCGAACTGTTGAGCAAGCTGAGCCAGGCTTGACTAGGGCGCCGCGTGGCGCCCGGTTCAGGAATTACGCATGTCCATCATCATTCCCATCCGCAACGACATGGGCGCGCAACCGTCGCGCCTGAAGCTGCCGGCCGGCGCCACGCTGACCAGCCTGCCGCCGCTGTCCGTCTATGTGCACGTGCCGTGGTGCGTGCGCAAATGTCCCTATTGCGACTTCAATTCCCACGCGGCGCCGGGCGAAATCCCGGAACGCGCCTATCTGGATGCCCTGCGCAGCGATCTGGAGCAGGCGCTGCCTTCGATCTGGGGGCGGCAGGTGGTATCCGTCTTCATCGGCGGAGGCACGCCCAGCCTGCTGTCGTCCGAAGGACTGGACGAACTGCTGGCGATGCTGCGCGCCTGTCTGAACCTGTGGCCCGACGCCGAAATCACCATGGAAGCCAATCCCGGCACGGCCGAAGCCGGGCGTTTCCGCGACTACGCCGCCAGCGGCGTGACGCGGTTTTCGCTGGGGATCCAGAGTTTCGACGATGCGCAGCTGAAGAAGCTGGGCCGCATCCATGACAGCGCGCAGGCGAGGGCGGCGATCGAGATGGCGCAGCGTGCGGTCTCGCGCGTCAACCTGGACATGATGTTCGCCTTGCCCGGCCAGACTCTGGAGGCCTGTGTGGCCGATCTGCGGCAGGCCGTGGCTTTTGGCACCGAGCACCTGTCGCTCTATCACCTGACGATGGAGCCCAATACCGTCTTCGCCAAGTTCCCCCCCCAGGACCTGCCCGACGACGACACCAGCGCCGCCATGCAGGACGCGGTGGAGGCCGAGCTGGCGGCGGCCGGCCTTGCCCGCTATGAGGTTTCCGCCTACGCGAAGCCCGGCGCGCGCTGCCGGCACAATCTGAATTACTGGGAATTTGGCGATTACCTGGGCCTGGGCCCGGGGGCGCACGGCAAGCTGTCCTTCCATGACCGCATCGTGCGCGAAGCGCGGCTGCGCGGGCCCGACTCGTGGATGCAGGCCGCCATGGCCCGCGACGGCAGCCACATCGCCGAAAGCCGCCAGGTCGGGCCGGACGAACTGCCGTTCGAGTTCATGCTGAACGCCCTGCGCCTGAAGGACGGCGTAGCCGCCACCGCGTTCAACGAGCGTACCGGCCTGTCGCTGGCCGCCATTGCGCACCAATTGGAGGCGGCCTCCAAGCGCGGGCTGTTGGACGCCGATCCGACCCGGCTGCGGGCGACTCCATTGGGCTGGAGATTCCTCAACGACCTGCAGGAAATGTTCCTGTAGCGTTCATGCACCATAGTGGGGCAATCATGCTCCACTATTTGCACCATGATGGTGCTACATTTTCCCATGATCGAGCCGATTTCCCCGGGGAATCCCGGAGAGGAAACCTGGCACGCTTATTGCTTTCCTCTTTTATGCCAGTCGACGGGCAAAGCCCTCGACCTTTTTATCTAATGGAGATGACATGGCAAGCCCGAAAGATGTCCTGAAACAGATCGCCGACAACGAAGTCAAATTCGTGGATTTCCGCTTTACCGATACGATTGGCCGTGAGCACCACATTTCGGTGCCGATCAGCCAGATCGACGAAGACAAGCTGGAAAGCGGGCAGGCCTTCGACGGTTCGTCGATCCCGGGCTGGAAGGGCATCGAAGCCTCCGACATGCTGCTCATCCCCGACCTGTCCACCGCCAACCTGGATCCGTTCCGCGAAGAGCCGACCATGATCCTGTCGTGCGACGTGGTCGAACCTTCCGACCTGAAGGGCTACGACCGCGACCCGCGCTCGCTGGCCAAGCGCGCCGAAGCCTACCTCAAGTCCTCCGGCCTGGGCGACACCGCCTACTTTGGTCCGGAACCCGAATTCTTCGTCTTCGACGGCGTAACCTGGAACAGCGACATGTCCGGCACGTTCGTCAAGATCAAGTCCGAAGAAGCCCCCTGGTCCTCGGGCCTGGAATTCGAAGGCGGCAACACCGGCCACCGTCCCACCGTCAAGGGCGGCTACTTCCCCGTGCCCCCGGTCGACTCGTTCCAGGACATGCGTTCGGAAATGTGCCTGCTGATGGAACAGATGGGCGTGCCGGTCGAAGTGCACCACCATGAAGTGGCCGGCGCCGGCCAGCTCGAAATCGGCACCAAGTTCAGCACGCTGGTGCAGCGCGCCGACTGGACGCAGATCGTCAAGTACGTGATCCACAACGTGGCCCACGCCTACGGCAAGACCGCCACGTTCATGCCCAAGCCCATCGTCGGCGACAACGGCTCCGGCATGCACGTCCACCAGTCCATCTGGAAGGACGGCCAGAACCTGTTCGCGGGCAACGGCTACGCCGGCCTGTCGGAATTCGCGCTGTACTACATCGGCGGCATCATCAAGCACGCCCGCGCGCTGAACGCCATCACCAACCCCGGTACCAACTCGTACAAGCGCCTGGTTCCGCACTACGAAGCGCCCGTGAAGCTGGCTTACTCGGCCCGCAACCGTTCGGCCTCGATCCGTATTCCGTACGTCGGCAACCCGAAGGGCCGCCGCGTCGAAGCGCGCTTCCCGGACCCCCTGGCCAACCCGTACCTGGCTTTCTCGGCCCTGATGATGGCCGGCCTGGACGGCGTGCAGAACAAGATTCACCCCGGCGATCCCGCCGACAAGAACCTGTACGACCTGCCGCCGGAAGAAGACGCCAAGATCCCGACGGTCTGCGCCTCGCTGGAACAGGCTCTGGAAGCGCTGGACAACGACCGCGAGTTCCTGACCCGCGGCGGCGTGTTCAGCAACGACATGCTCACGGCCTACATCGACCTGAAGATGGCCGATGTGAACCGTCTGCGCATGACGCCGCACCCGGTCGAGTTCGACATGTACTACAGCCTCTAATGTCCTGAGGCAGTAGCTGGAGGTGGCGCGATGATGCAGGCAGAAACCAGGGCCCGCAGCACGCGCACCGCCAGATCGCGGTTCGACGTGCTGTCTGCCAGGCCTTACGCCTGGTGGACAGGGCGCCGGCTTCCGGCGCGGCCGTCGCGTTCCGCCGTCCCCTCACATTCGGGTATGTAGAAAATGAATGTAGAAGCTCTCGATTTGCTAGCCACGTCCGTTTTCCTGGTCAACGAGCGCGGTCATATCGAATACGCCAATGCGGCCGCTGAAGATCTGTTCGGCCGCTCGCGCAAGCAACTGGGCGGGCAATCCGCCGCCACGCTGTTCGACAGTCCGGAAAACATCCAATCCTCCATCGACCGCGCAGCCGCAGGGCGCTATGCCGACGTCAGGCAACTGGCCTCGTTGCGCCGCGCCGCGGAATCCGTGGAAGTTTCCGTGACGACGGTCGGACTGACGGGCCAGCGCTGGCCCGTGCTGATAGAAACCCGCGAGATCGAGCAACGCGTGCTGGCCGACCGCAACCACCGCCTGGTTGACGAGATCGAAGCCCACCGCGAACTGCTGCGCAATCTGGCGCATGAAGTCAAGAATCCCCTGGGCGGCCTGCGCGGCGCCGCGCAATTGCTCGAAGCCGAACTGCCCAGCGCGGCACTGGCCGAGTACACCCAGGTCATCATTTCCGAAGCCGACCGCCTGCAGGCGCTGGTGGACCGCCTGAGCGGCCCGCAACGTGTGCCGCTGAACGCGCGGCCGGTGAACATCCATGAAATCTGCGAACGCGTCTGCGCGCTGATCCAGGCCGAATTCCGCAATGACGTCACGCTGCTGCGCGACTACGACGCCTCGGTGCCGGACCTGAAGGGCGATGCCGCCCGTCTGATGCAGGCCGTCCTGAATGTGGCGCGCAACGCCGCCCAGGAACTGGTGGCGCGGCCCCAGGGACCGCAGACCGAACCCGGCGTGGTCACGCTGCGCACGCGCGTCGCGCGGCAGGTGATGCTGGCCCACCGCCAGCATCGTCTGGCGCTGGTGCTGTCCATTACTGACAACGGTCCCGGCGTGCCGGATCAGATCCGCGACCGCATCTTCCATCCGCTGGTCACGGCGCGGGCGGGAGGCACCGGCCTGGGCTTGAGCCTGGCGCAGGACTTCGTGCAGCAGCACGGCGGCATCATCGAATTTGAATCCCGGCCCGGCCGCACCGAATTCCGCCTGGTCCTACCGATGGAGCCTGCACACTGATGAAACCCGTATGGATCGTCGATGATGACCAGGCCATCCGCTGGGTCCTGGAAAAAGCCCTGGCGCGCGCCGGTGTGCCCACCCGCAGTTTTTCGCAATCGGCCGACGTGCTGGAAGCGCTGTCGCACGAAGCGCCCGCCGCGCTGGTGTCCGACATCCGCATGCCAGGCGGCAACGGCCTGGAGCTGCTGCGCCAGCTGAAGGAACGCAACCCCGGCCTGCCGGTCATCGTCATGACCGCGTTCGCCGACCTGGACAGCACCGTTTCCGCCTTTCAGGGCGGGGCGTTCGATTACCTGGCCAAGCCGTTCGACGTGAACGAGGCGGTGGCGCTGATCCAGCGCGCCATGCAGGAATCCGCCGAGCCTGAAAGCCCCGAAGGGCAGGGCGAATCGGCGCAGAACAACGAGCGCTGGATGATGACGCAGTCCTCGTCCACCGCCATGCAGGAAGTGTTCCGCGCAATCGGCCGGCTGGCGCAGTCCAAGGTCACCGTGCTGATCACCGGCGAATCCGGCACCGGCAAGGAGCTCGTGGCGCGCGCTTTGCACGGCCATGGCGTGCGCGCCGGCGGGCCCTTCGTGGCGCTGAACGCGGCGGCCATTCCGCGCGATCTGCTGGAGGCCGAGCTGTTCGGCCACGAACGTGGCGCGTTCACGGGCGCCAACAATCTGCGTCGCGGCCGCTTCGAGGAAGCGCATGGCGGCACGCTGTTCCTGGACGAAATCGGCGACATGCCGATCGAGTTGCAGACGCGCCTGTTGCGCGTGCTGGCAGAAGGCAGCTTTTACCGCGTCGGCGGCGCGCAGCCGGTGCGCGTCGACGTCCGCATCGTCGCCGCCACCCATCAACCGCTGGAACAGCGCGTGGAGCAGGGCCTGTTCCGCGAGGACTTGTTCCACCGCCTGAACGTGATCCGTCTGCGCCTGCCGCCGTTGCGCGAACGGGTGGAGGACATTCCGGCGCTGGCCGGCCACTTCCTGACCGCCAGCGCCCGTGCGCTGGGAGTGCCGGTCAAGCGCCTGACGCCGGAAGCGCTTGCCGTGCTGTCCAAGTTCGATTTTCCGGGCAACGTGCGCCAGCTGGAGAACTTCTGCCATTGGCTGACGGTGATGGCGCCCGGCCAGACGGTCGAGCCGGCGGACCTGCCGCCGGAAATCCGCGCCATGGAGCACCAGCCGCAGCCGAGTCCCGCGCCGTTGCGTCCGGCCGTGTCCATGGCCGGCGTGGGCACCGTGGTTCCGACCTCGGCGCCCGTGGAAACGGGCTCTCCACGCAACTGGCAGGACTCCCTGCTGCGCGACGCGCAGTACCGGCTGGAACGTGGCGAACCGGCGGTCATGGCCACGCTTACGCGCCAGTTCGAGAAGATCCTGCTGCAAAGCGCGCTGGATGCCAGCCGCGGCCGCCGGGTCGAGGCCGCCAGCCGCCTGGGCATCGGCCGCAACACCATCACGCGCAAGCTGCGCGAGTTGGGCATCGAGGACGAATAAGGCGCGCGGCCGCGCGCCTTATCCCATCCCCAACAGGCTCTCGCAGAGGCGCGGCGATTTCAGCTTCTGCAGCCACCATTTCAGGGCTTCGCCCGGCGGCTCCGAGCGCCAGGCGTACGTCAGGTGTTCCGTCAGGGACATGCCTTCGTCCGTTTCGCACACCACCAGCAAGCCTTGCGCCAGATACGGCGCGGCCAGGGTCAGCGGCAAGTAGCCGCAGCCCAGGCCGCGCACCTGGGCGTCTATCTTGGCCTGCATGGTAGGCATGACCAGGGTGGGCTGTTCGGCCAGGATGCCGCGCGTCTGCGGCGCCAGGTTACGCGACGTGTCCGCCACCACCACCGCGCAATAACGCGTGATGTCGGCGCGGCTCAAGGGCTGCGGCAGCGAAGCAAGCGGATGGTGCGAGGCCACGCAGAAGCCGAATTGGGATTGGCCCATGGCTTGCGAGCGATAGGGGCCGGTCGGCTCGCCCGCCGAGCCAGCGCCGATGACCAGGTCGGCCCGTCCTGAGGTCAGGGCGTCCCAGTTGCCGCTCAATACCTCGCTGGAAAAGCGCAGCGTGGTCGCGCTACCCAGCGCCTGGAACTCCTCGATGAGGTCGTACAGCGGCCGCCACGGCAGCACCGCGCTGACCGCGATGCGCAACTCCACCTCCCAGCCCGTGGCAATGCGCTTGACGCGGCAGGCCAGGTCGTCCAGCGATTGCAAGACGTGGCGGCCCTCCTTCAGCAGCGTTTCGCCCGCTGGCGTCAGCAGCGCGCGGTGTCCGGATCGGTCGAACAACAGCACGTCCAGGCCGTCTTCCAGCTTGCGGATGGAGTAGGTGACGGCCGAAGGCACCTTGCCCAGTTCGCGGGCGGCCTTGGCAAAGCTGCCGTGGCGGGCGATGGCGTCCACCAGGATCAGAAGTTCGGGGGTGATGGCTTGCATGGCCGGGGCTTGGCACCAATGTTCAAAAAATTTGAATGGTTTCGTCAAAATATAGCGCCAAACAGCCCGGGCTGCACGCGCACAATATCACTCATGCCGGTGGTGCAGCGGCTTCTAGGGAAATGAGGGCCAGGCTGCACAACCATTCACATTATTGAAACAGGAGTCCGCAATGCTTACCACTCGCCGCGCTGCTGAACGGGGTCACGCCAACCACGGATGGCTGGACTCGTTCCACACGTTTTCCTTCGCCAACTACTACGACCCGGCCCACATGGGCTTTGGCGCCCTGCGCGTGATCAATGACGACCGCATCGCGGCCGGCCGCGGCTTCGGCACGCATGGCCATCGCGACATGGAAATCATCACCTACGTGCTGGATGGCGCGATCGCCCACAAGGACAGCATGGGCAGCGGCTCGACCATCCAGCCCGGCAACGTGCAGCGCATGAGCGCCGGCCGCGGGGTCATGCACTCGGAGTTCAACCCGCTGGCGGACCGCGAAACGCACATGCTGCAGATCTGGATCGAGCCCGACGTCACTGGCATTGCGCCCGAGTACGAAGAGCGCAGCTTCAGCGACGAGCAGAAGCGCGGCCGGCTGCAAGCGCTGGTGTCGCCGGATGGCGCTGACGGTTCGATGAAGATCCATCAGGATGCGCGCCTGTATGGCGGGCTGTTCGACGGCGACGAGTCCGCCGCGCTGGAACTGGCCGCCGGCCGCCGCGCCTGGGTGCACGTGGCCCGCGGCAGCCTGACAGTCAACGGCGTTGAGCTGTCGGCTGGCGACGCGCTCGCCATCACCGGCGAGCCGCGCGTCGAGCTGTCGGGCGGCAATCAGGCCGAAGTCCTGGTGTTCGACCTGGCGTGATGCGTCAAGGCGGGCGGGCTGGATCAGTCCGCCCGCCGCTGTTTTTTCCATGCAGGCGGCAGGCCTTAAGATGGTCCTAGTCCCCACAACCCGGAGAGTCCGATATGTCCACCTTGTCCGAAGCCGGCGAAAGCCAGATTGAAGCCGTCGTCGTGCCGCGCACCAGCGACCTGGGCGGCTTTTCCGTGCGCCGCGCCATCCCGTCCGCACAGCGCCGCACTGTCGGGCCGTTCGTGTTCCTGGACCACATGGGTCCGGTCGAGTTTGCCGCCGGTACGGGCATAGACGTGCGCCCGCATCCGCATATCGGCCTGTCCACGGTGACCTATCTTTACGAAGGCTCCATGGTGCATCGCGATGGCGCGGGCCACACCCAGACCATTTTGCCGGGCGAGGTCAACTGGATGACGGCGGGCCGCGGCATCGTGCATTCGGAACGCTCCTCGCCCGAAAGCCGCCAGGCCGCGCAGCGTCTCTGTGGCCTGCAGATCTGGGTGGGGCTGCCCAAGGAACACGAGGAAACCGATCCGGGCTTCACCCACTACGGCCTGGACGCGCAACCGGTCATCGAAGGCGAGGGCGTGCGCGCCCAGGTGGTGGCGGGTTCGTTGTTCGGCAAGACGTCCTCGGTGAAGACGCTGTCGCCGCTGTTCTATGGCGATCTGCAATTGCAGGCGGGCGCGACCACGGTGCTGCCGGCCGAGCATGAAGAGCGCGCCGCCTATCTGGCGCAGGGCACGGTCGAGATCGACGGGCAGGAGTTCGAAAGCGGCCGCCTGGTCGTGTTTGCGCCGGGCCGCCCCGTGCAGATCCGCGCCAAGACTGCGGCGCGCTTTGCGGTGATCGGCGGAGAGCCCCTGGACGGGCCGCGCTTCGTGTGGTGGAACTTCGTCTCCAGCAGCAAGGACCGCATCGAACAGGCCAAGCAGGATTGGCAGCGCAGCCGCTTCGACCAGATCGTGCCGGGCGACGAGACCGAGTACATCCCGCTGCCCGAGCCGCGCGCCTGAGTCAGCGCTCGAACCGGCCGCACGCAATCGCCACGCGGCCGGCGGTATGATGCGCCTCCGACCCTCACAACAAAACGGGATGGAGACATCATGCATCGCTACACATTCAACGCGCTGCGCGGCCTGGCCGCGCTGGCGCTGATCCAGGGCGCTTCGGCGGCGCTCGCTGCCGGCTATCCGGCCAAGCCCATCACCTTCATCGTGCCTTACACCGCAGGCGGCACCACCGACCTGGTGGCGCGCACCGCGGGCCAGAAGGTCGCGGAAAAATTGGGCCAGCCCGTCATAGTCGAAAACCGTCCCGGCGCGGGTGGCAATATCGGCATGGACGCCGTGGCCAAGGCCGCGCCCGACGGCTACACCATCGGCTTCGGCGCCATCTCCACCAACGCGCTGAATCCTTTCGTCTACCCCTCCATGCCTTTCGATCCCACCAAGGATTTCACGGGCGTCAGCATGCTGGGCGCTTCCACCGTGGTGCTGGAAGTCGGTCCTGCGCTGAAGGTCGACAGCGTCAAGGACCTGGTCGCTTATGCCAAGCAGCATCCGGGCACCTCGTTCGGCACGCCGGGCACTGGCACGTCCATGCATCTGGCTGGCGTGATGTTCGACCAGCTGACCGGCGCCGGCATGCAGCACATTCCTTACAAGGGCAGCGCGCAGGGGCTGAACGACCTGCTGGGAGGGCACTTGCCGGTGATGTTCGACAATCTGCCGGCGTCGCTGCCGCACATCAAGGCGGGCAAAGTGCATGCGCTGGCCGTGACGGGCAGCAAGCGGGCGCCCGCCTTGCCGGACGTGCCGACGCTGGCCGAGCTGGGCTATGAAGCAGCCGTGGTCGATCCGTGGTTCGCGGTCTATGGGCCTGCGAAGATGTCGCCTGAAGCGACCAAGGCGCTGAGCGAAGCCTTCCAATGGGCGCTGGCCTTGCCGGAAGTGAAAGGCAAGCTGGAGCAGGCCGGTTTCATGCCCTACGGCTCCACGCCGCAGGAAGTGGAACGCCTGACCCAGAGCCAGCACGAGGCCTTCAAGGCCTTGTCGCAGAAAGTGAAGCTGTCGGCCGACTGAGCGGCCGGGACGACTTCAGCGGCCGCGGGCGTAGGCTTGCTCGCGCCGCTCTTCCAGCGCTTCGCGGCGGATGAAGTCGCGCACGAAGTCGCTGGCGGGATGATGGTGCAGGTTGTAGGGCGTGTCCCACTGCGCGATGCTGCCCTTGGACATGACGCCGATGCGGTCGGCGATGGCGAAGGCTTCGGCCTGGTTGTGCGTGACCAGGATGGCCGTGTGGCCGGTGGTCTTGAGGATGTCGCGCACTTCAAAGGCCAGGCGTTCGCGCGTGTCCACGTCCAGGTTCGAGAACGGCTCGTCCAGCAGCAGCAGGTCGGGCGAGGGCGCCAGCGCGCGAGCCAGCGCCACGCGCTGCTGCTGGCCGCCGGAGATCTCGTGCGGATAGCTGTTGGCGGCATGCGCCAGACCCACCAGTTCCAGCATCTCTTCGACGCGGCGCGCGCGTTCCGGGCGCGCCATCTTGCGCAGGCCGAAGGCCACGTTCAGCGCCACCGTCAGGTGCGGGAACAGCGCGTAGTCCTGGAACATCATGCCCACCCGGCGATGTTCGGGCGCCACCTGCACGGTGGGCGAGGAAATGACGGCGCCATCCAGCAGGATGCGTCCGGCCCGCACTGGCTCAAAACCGGCGATGGCCCGGAGCACCGTGGTCTTGCCGCAGCCGGATTCGCCCAGCAGGCAACCGATATGGCCCACGGGCAGGCCCAGCGTCAGGTCCTGCACCACGGGCTTGAGTCCCGCCGGGGTCTCGTAGGCGAGGGAAAGGTGATCGAGTTCTAACAGATCGGGCACGATGATCAATGTCCCATTTTCAGATTGGTGCGCGCCAGCAGGATGACGGGGAACAGGCCGGCCAGCACGATGGCCAGCGCGGCGACGGCGCCTTCTTCATAGGTGCCGCGGGCCGCTTCGGCGTATAGCCAGGTTGCCAGCGTGTCGAAATTCATGGGCCGCAGCAGCAGTGTCGCGGGCAGTTCCTTCATGGCGTCCACGAACACCAGCAGGGCGCTGGCGGCCAGCGCCGGGCGCAAGAGCGGCAGGTGTACGCGGCGCAGGGTGCCGGCCGAGCTTTCGCCCAGCAGGCGCGAGGCTTGCTCCAGCGACGGCGGAATGCGGGCCAGGCCGGCTTCCAGTGCGCCAGTGGAAATCGCCAGGAAACGGATCGCATAGGCGCAGACCAGCGCGCCCATCGAGCCCA
Source organism: Achromobacter sp. ACM04 (assembly GCF_014851465.1). Lineage (NCBI taxonomy): Bacteria > Pseudomonadati > Pseudomonadota > Betaproteobacteria > Burkholderiales > Alcaligenaceae > Achromobacter > Achromobacter sp. ACM04. The sequence continues at coordinate 1,235,437 of NZ_JACUZS010000001.1, read as the reverse complement.
TCAGGAACAGGCCCGTGCCGCCGAAGACCTTGGCGACCGCGGTATCTATCCAGACGAAGGGCGTCAGCAGGCCGATGGCCAGCACCGTGCCGGGCACGGCATAGCCCAGGCTGGCGATGCGCGCGCAGGCGCGGCCCGGGTTGAAGCCCGAGCTTTCGCGCAGCGTGCGTCCGGCCCAGGCCACGATCAGCCCGCAAAGCAGGGTGACGATGGTGGCGCTGAAGGCGACGATCAGGGTGTTGCTCAAGCCGTTCAACAACTGGTGGGAAACGCCGCCAACCAGATGCAGGCGCTTGTAGGTCTCCACGACCAGATAGAGCGCCGGCGCGACAAACCCGATCAGTACCGGTATCCAGCCCAGCGCCGCGGCAACGGCCGCCGCCGGACCGCGCAGGCGGCGCGGCTGCATCGGGCGCATGCGCTGCGTGTTGGCGTAGCGCTGGCGCTTGCGGCCATGGCGTTCCAGCAGGATCAGCCCGATCACGATGGCCAGCATGGTCAGCGCGATCTGCGCCGCGCCCGCCAGGTCCGAACGCGTGACCCAGGTGGTGTAGACCGACACGGTCAGCGTCTGCACGCCCAGGAATTCGGAGGCGCCGATATCGTTCAGCGTTTCCAGCAACGCCAGGCTCACGCCCACCACGATGGCGGGCCGGGCCAGGGGCAGGGCGACCCGGAAGAACACGGCGATGCGGCCGGCGCCCAGCGTGCGGGCCGCTTCCAGCAGGCTGGCTGCCTGCGTCATGAACATGACCCGGGTGCTCAGGTACACATAGGGATAGAGCACAAAGCCCAGCACGAAGATGGCGCCGTAGATCGAGCGCAGATCCGGCAGGCGGAACTGGCGCGGACTGTCATAGCCCAGCAGCGCGCGGATCGCCGACTGTATCGGACCGATGGGATGCAGCAGGTCCAGATAGGCGAAGGCGATGATGTAGGTCGGCACCGCCAGCGGCAGCAGCAGCGCCCAGGTCAGCACGCGGCGCGTAGGGAAGTCGTAAGCGGTCACCAGCCATGCCGCGCCGGTACCCAGCAGCGTCACCAGCACGCCTACGCCGGCCAGCAGCATGGCGGTATTGGCCAGCGCCTGGGGCAATACGTAATTGGCCAGATGCTGCCAATGCGAGAGTTCGCCGCCCAGCGCCCACCAGCCCAGCGTCAGGACGGGCGCCAATACGGCTAGCGCGATCAGGGCGGCGCCGGCCAGCCAGCCGGCCCCGCGTTCAGTCCAGCGCAGACGCAGCGGCCGGGGCAAAGAATCTGTGTGCATGCTTCAAAGTCGATTGCATCAATGGCAAGGCCTGCTCCCCCGAAAAGAAGGGAGCAGGCCCGACGCGTGAGCTTATGCGCAGCCCGCGCGTTTGTCACTGCCGCATGGTTTCGCCAAGCCGGCGGGCGTGGCGGTCCACAGGCCTATCAGTTGTCGAAACCGACTTTGTCCACCAGTTCGCTGGCTTGCTTGCGATGCTTGGCGATCTCGGTCAGCGGCAGCGGGTCCACCTTCAGTTCGCCAAAGCTGGCGATCACGGGGTCCAGCTTCACGCCCTTGCGGACGGGGTATTCATAGTTGGCCTGGGCGTACAGGGCCTGGGCGGGCTCGGACACCAGGAAGTCCAGCAGCTTGACCGCGTTGGCCTTGTTCGGCGCATGGGCGGCAACGGCGGCGCCGCTGACGTTCACGTGCGTGCCGCCGCTCTTGGCGTTGGCGAAGGTCGGGCGGATCACCTTGATGGCGTCGCCCCACTTGCGGGCGTCGGTGCCGGGTTCGGCGTTCTTCATGTGGCCGACGTAATAAGCATTGGCCAGGCCGATGTCGCAGATGCCGCCCAGGATGTCGCGGGCCACGTCGCGGTCGCCGCCGGCAGCCTTGCGGGCCAGGTTGGCCTTGACGCCGCGCAGCCATTTTTCGGTGGCTTCGGCGCCGTCATGCGCGATCATGGAGGCGACCAGCGCGGTGTTGTAGGGGTGTTGGCCCGAACGGATGCAGACCTTGCCCTTCCACTTCGGATCGGCCAGGTCTTCGTAGCGGAAGGCTTCCAGCTTCAGGTCCTTTTCCACGTACAGCACGCGGTCGCGCAGCGACAGGGCGTACCACTTGCCGTCGGCGCCGCGCAGGTTGGCGGGAATGACGGATTCCAGGGTTTGCGACTTGATCGACTGGGTCACGCCGCCGTCGACCAGATCCAGCAGGTTGCCGATGTCCACGGTCATCAGCACGTCGGCGGGCGACTTGGCGCCTTCGGCCTTGACGCGCTCCAGCAGGCCGTCCTTGACGAAGACCGTATTGACCTTGATGCCGCTTTCCTTGGTGAAGGCGTCCAGCAGCGGCTGGATCAGCTTGGGTTCCCGGGTGGTGTAGAGGCTGACTTCCTCGGCGGCGTTGGCCGACACGGTGAAGGCGGCGGCGCCGGCCAGCGCCAGGGCGCGCAGCAGCGAATTCAATTGGGGACGCTTGGTCATGACGAGGTGCTCCGGCTAGGGCTGCAGAGGAATTCCCGAGGCTTCAGGCCTTTCCGCTGCTCAAAACAGTCTGCTAACGAAAATGATTATCAAATGAGAACGCGACGATAACAGGAAGCAAAGCGGCGTTCAACTAGTCGTAAGTCAGGCAGGCTTCAGGCTTGATCCCCATCAATACGGCATAAGGGTATTACGGAATAATGAGAGCAGTTATCATCAAGACCCTGTAGAATAGGGTCAACCCTAATGCCGGCCGCGTCTTTTGTGCGGCACGGAATGACCCAGCGGCACAAGCCGGGCTCATGGCCCGGGGCGGTCGCCCCTAATTTGATACGACATGGCTGCTTTCAACACTGAGCGCGTACTAAGCGTGCACCACTGGAACGACACCCTGTTTTCCTTTACCACGACGCGTGACTCGGCCTTGCGGTTCCACAATGGCCACTTCGTGATGATCGGACTGGAAGTTGAAGGCAAGCCTCTGTTGCGGGCCTACAGCATCGCCAGCGCCAACTATGAAGAGAACCTCGAGTTCCTCAGCATCAAGGTGCAGAACGGCCCGCTCACGTCGCGCCTGCAGCATCTGAAAGAAGGCGACACCATCCTGGTCAGCCGCAAGCCCGTGGGCACGCTGGTCGTGGACGACCTGAAGCCGGGCAAGCACCTGTTCCTGTTCGGCACGGGCACGGGCCTGGCGCCGTTCATGAGCATCATCAAGGATCCGGACGTCTACGAACGCTTCGACAAGGTCATCCTGGTGCATGGCGTGCGTTGGGTCAGCGAACTGGCCTACGCCGACTTCATCGAAAAGGAACTGCCGAACAACGAATTCTTCGGCGACGTCGTGCGCGACAAACTCGTGTACTACCCGACGGTCACGCGCGAACCGTTCCGCAACCAAGGCCGCATCACCGAGCTGATGGAAAACGGCAAGCTGTGCGCCGACATCGGCATTCCGCAGATCAATCCGGAAACCGACCGCGCCATGATCTGCGGCAGCCCGCATATGCTGGCCGACATCAGCGCCATGCTGGACAAGCGCGGCTTCACGGTGTCGCCGGGCGTGGGCCAGCCGGGCGACTACGTGGTCGAGCGTGCATTCGTGGACAAATAAGTCCCGGCGCCGGCGCCAAGCCAAAAACCCATCGCAGCGATGCGATGGGTTTTTTGTTTTTTGGCGCGCCGCGGCCTGATGCTGCGGCGCCCCTAAGGGTTAGCCCGCTGTAGCCGCGGGCAGGGCAGTTCTTATAATTCGTCCATAAAGTAAACATATTGTCCATAATATGGAAGGATTAAAGAAATGCCATTGGAACAGAGTGACACCGAGCCCCTGACCCCATACCAGTACCCGAATCCGCCCGAGGCCCTGCCAGAGATCGTGATTCCGCATGCGATCCCGACCGACGAGAGGCTGTGGGTACCGCAGGCCGAGAACGTCTGGTTCCGCCCGCTCTGCCTGAACGCCAGCCAGGGCTACTGGATGAACCTGCTGCGCGTGCGCAAGTCAGGCGTGCTCAGCCGCCATCGCCATCCGCAGGCCGTGCATGGCTTCGTCCTGAAGGGCCGCTGGCGCTATCTGGAACACGACTGGGAGGCGACTGAAGGCAGCTACGTGTTCGAGCCGCCAGGGGAGACGCACACGCTCTACGTGCCGCCCGACGTCGAGGAAATGATCACGTACTTCCAGGTCAACGGCGTCATGTACTACACCGACCCCTGGGGCAAGGGCATGGGTTACGAAGACGTGTTCACCAAGATCGACATGTGCCGCAAGCACTTCGCGGACGTCGGCCTGGGCGAAGACTACGTAAAGCAGTTCATACGCTGAAATTCCGCATTCCCACCCGCAGCACATAAACATAATCCGGAGACACACCATGAAACGTCGTGCGTTCAATCGCTGCATTCTTTCCGCGCTGCTGGGCAGCGCCGCGCTGGCCGCGGGGCCAGTGGCGCTGGCGCAGAATTTCCCCAACCGGGCCATCGAGATCGTGGTGCCGTTTGCCGCGGGAGGCGGCACGGACGCCATGGCGCGGGCCATGGGCGACGCCTCGCGCACCCATCTGACGCAGCCCATCGTGGTGCTGAACAAGCCGGGCGCGGCGGGCGGGATCGGCCTGACGGAAGTGGCCAACGCCAAGCCCGACGGCTACAAGCTGGCGCTGGTGACGGCCGACATGGTGATTATTCCCCACCTGGGCCTGACCAAGACCACCTACGAGAAGTTCACGCCCATCATCCAGCTCAATGCCGATCCTTCGGCCATCACGGTGGCCGCCGATTCGCCGTACAACACCATCGAAGCGTTCCTGGAGGCGGCCCGCGCCAAGCCTGAGAGCATGCAGGTGGGGAACGCGGGCATCGGCTCGATCTGGCATCTGGCAGCCGCCGCGCTGGAGGACAAGACGGGCGCCAAGTTCAACCACATCCCCTTCAATGGCGGCAATCCGGCAGTGCTGGCCTTGCTTGGCGGACACATCGATGCGGTGGCGGTGAGCCCGGCAGAGGTCATGCAGTACGTCAAGGCCGGCAAGCTCAAGCCGCTGGCGGTCATGGCCGACGCGCGCGTGCCCGGTTTCGAGAACGTGCCCACGCTGAAGGAGCGCAACATCGATCTGTCGATCGGCACCTGGCGCGGCATCGCCGCGCCCAAGGGCACGCCGCAGCCGGTACTGGACGTGCTGGGGGCTGCGTTCCGGCAGGCAGCCGCCGAAAACAGCCTGAAGCGCTTCATGGCAGAGCAGAACCTGGGCTATGCGGTCGCCGATCAACAGACGTTCACGGCGCTGATGGAGCGCGACAATACGACGTTCAAGGCGCTGATCGAAAAGTTCGGCATGCGCCAATAGACTGCAGGCAACGACAAGGAGCAGGACATGGATCTGGGCATTACCGGCAGGACCGCGCTGGTGGGCGGCGCAAGCAAAGGCCTGGGCTACGGCTGCGCGCTGGCCCTGGTGCGCGAAGGCGTCAACGTGGTGATCGTGGCGCGCGGGGCAGAGGCTCTCGAGACCGCGCGGCAGCAACTGCTGCAGGCGCGGACGGACGACAAGTCTTTCGTCAAGGCCGTGGCGGCCGACATTACGACCGCGCAGGGCCGCGAGGCCGTGTTCGCCGCGCATCGCGACTACGACATCGTGGTCACGAACGCGGGCGGGCCGCCGCCCGGGGATTTCCGCGATTGGGGCAGGGAACAGTGGTTGAATGCAGTCGACGCCAACATGCTCACGCCGATCGAGTTGATCAAGGCCACGGTGGACGGCATGGCTGAACGCGGCTTCGGGCGCATCGTCAACATCACGTCCAGCGCGGTCAAGGCGCCGATCGACATCCTTGGCCTGTCCAACGGCGCGCGCAGCGGCCTGACCGGCTTCGTGGCGGGCGTGGCGCGCAGCGACATCGCGGCGCGCGGCGTCACGATCAACAACCTGCTGCCCGGCGCGTTCGCCACGGACCGGCTGAGCTCGGCGCTGGCGGCTTCCGCGGCCAAGACCGGCCAGGACGCGCAAGCCGTGCGCGCCCAACGCCAGGCGGCGATACCGGCAGGACGCTTCGGCAACGCCGAGGAGTTCGGCGCCATCTGCGCTTTCCTGTGCAGCGTCCATGCGGGCTACGTCACCGGCCAGAACGTGCTGGCTGACGGCGGCGCCTATCCCGGCACTTTCTGAGCGGACGGCAATGACGTATCAAGCGGATCTGTTTGCAGGCAAGACGGCGCTGGTGACTGGCGCCACGCAAGGCATCGGGGCGGCGGTTGCCAACCGGCTGGCGTCGCTGGGCGCGCGGACCATAGCTGCCGGGTTGCAATCCGACGCCGGCGAACTGGCGCCGGGTATCGAGGTGCGCCTGGGCGACGTCAGCGACGCGGGCGACGTCGAACGCCTGCTGCAAGGGTTGGACGAGCTGGACATCGTGGTCAACTGCGCCGGCATCATCCGCCGCGGCGCGGAGCATGATCCCGCCGTGTTCGAGCAGGTGCTGGCGATCAACCTGACCGGCACCATGCGCGTATGCGGCGCCGCGCGCGAGAAGCTTGCGCGGCGCGGCGGCTGCATCGTGAACACCGCGTCCATGCTCAGTTTCTTCGGCGGGGCGCTGGTGCCGGCGTATGCGGCGAGCAAGGGCGGGGTGGCGCAGCTGACGAAGTCGCTGGCGCTGGCCTACGCGGCGGACGGCATCCGCGTCAACGCCGTCGCGCCGGGCTGGATCGCCACGCCGCTGACCCGCGCCTTGCAGGACGACCCCGAGCGTTCGGGGCCGATTCTGCAGCGTACCCCGCTGGGGCGCTGGGGCAAGCCGGAAGACGTGGCCGAGGGCGTGACGTTTCTTTGCACGCCGGCGGCCTCGTTCATGACGGGCGTGATCCTGCCCGTGGACGGCGGCTACCTCGTGGCTTGAGCGTTGGCCGCCACCGTGTACGCGCGCAGGCGTTTGCAGGGATAATGGCGGGGCCGCGCCGCAGGGGCGGCCTCGTTACCGCCAACGCCACGTTTTCCGCCATGCCAGAACTGCCGCAAGTCGCCAACCCTCCCGCCGCACAGGTGGCGGGCACAGCCGCCTTCTCGAAGTTCATGCATGTGCTGCAAGTCGTGGCCGATACGCCGGAATCCATGACGGTGGCCGAACTCAGCAAGCGCAGCGGCTATCCGCGGCCGACCGTGTACCGTACGGTGGCCGCGCTGGTGGCCGAACGCCTGCTGGCCGAACATCCGGTCACCGGCAAGCTGAGCCTGGGGCCGCGCCTGATCCAGCTGGCCAGCCGCAGCTGGGGCCGTTCGGAAATGCGGCTGGCCGCCGTCGAGAACCTGAAGCAGTTGCGTGACGTCACCGGCGAGACCGTGCACCTGGCCGTGCCCAACGGCCAGCACATGGTCTACATCGAGAAGCTGGAAAGCCCCAGCGTGGTGCAGATGAATTCGCGCATCGGCACCAACGTCTCCATGTACTCGACGGCGGTGGGCAAGGCGTATCTGGCGATGTTGGACGAGGCGGCTCTGCAGGCCGCGCTGGACATGCTGCCGCAGCCGTTCGCCTGCCATACGCCCAATACCGTCAAGGATACGGCCGCGCTGCGGCGGCAGCTCGAACAGGTGCGCCAGCGCGGCTGGGCCGTGGATGATGAAGAGAACGAGGCCGGCATTTATTGCTTCGGCGCGCCGATTTTCGGGCAGAACGGCGTGCCTGTGGCGGCCATCAGCGTGAGCACGCTGCGATTCCGCCAGAAACCAGATCCGGAAGCGGCCTATGTGGCGCCGCTGCTGGAGGCCTGCCGTGCGATCAGCCAGCGCATTGCAGGCACGCCGATGCTGGCGAGCAGCGATCTGCTCTGACGGGCGGCGCGCCACCGCCCCGGGGCGGTCTACTCGGGCTGGATGCCGGCCTTCTTGATGATCTCGCCCCACTTCTTCGACTCGGCTTGCTGGAACTGCGCCAGTTCTGCCGGCGTGGAGCTTGCCGCGTCCGTGCCCGTTTGCGCATAGAACTGCTTGGCAGGCGCGCTTGAAGTGGCCTTGACCAGCAATTCGTTCAAGCGCTTGACCACATCCGGCGGCGTGCCGGCGGGCGCATACGCGGCAAACCAGTAGCCCATTTCATAGCCTGGCACGCCAGCCTCGGCGATGGTGGGTACGTCCGGCGCCAGCGGCGAGCGCGCCTGGCCGGTCACGCCCAACGCGCGCAGCTTGCCCGACTTGACTTGCGGCAGGCCGGTGGCGGTGTCGGTGATCATCATGTCGATCTGGCCGCCCAGCAGGTCCGTGACCGCCAGCGGATTGCTCTTATATGGCACGTGCAGCAGTTGCACGCCCGCCATCTGTTGCAGCAGTTCGCCGGCGATGCGGCTGCTGGAGCTGCCGCTGCCGAAGCTCAGCTTGCCGGGCGCTTGCTTGGCCTGGGCCAGGAAGTCGCCAACCGTCTTGGCCGGCGAATTGGGATTGACCACCATGATCTGGCCGCCTTTGCCCAGCAGGGTCAGCGGCGCGTAGTCCTTGACCGGATCGTAGGTCAGCGTCTTGTAGAGGTGCTCGTTGGCGGCATGCGTGGTGTTTGTGGTGATCAGCACGGTGTAGCCGTCGGGGGCCGCGCGGGCGCCGGCCGCGGCGCCTATCATCGCGCTGGCGCCCGGCTTGTTCTCGATCACCACGGCCTGGCCGGTCTGTTCGGTGACGCCCTGGCCGATGGCGCGGCCGATCTGGTCGGTGGCGCTGCCGGCCGCGAACGGCACGATGAAGGTGATGGGCTTGGCGGGGAACTGGGCCATGGCGCTCAAGGGCAGGGCGGCGGCCAGCAGCAAGGCCAGCCGGCCTTTGGAAGCAATGCGCATGTGTGTCTCCTGTGGATTTTTATAGGAATCGAAATCAGGCGTCCGCGGGACGGTCGCCGGGTATGTCGGGCAGGCGGCTGGCCAGCGCGGGGCTGACCTCGACCGTCATGTCCAGCAATCTGAAAGAGAGGCTCTTGCCGTGTGTGTCCAGGTTGAGGGCATCGTTGACGCCGCCGTCCAGTACGCCTTCAAGCACAAAGTTCATCGCATGCAGCGTGGGCAGCGCGTAGCGGGTGACGCGGCTGGGGCGGCGGTACGCGAACCAGTCGGCGACGCGGGCCTCGGTGACCTGTGCATCCAGCACGTCGTAGCATTCCGGATCCCAGGCGATCAGGCTCAGGTTGGAGATGTCGCCCTTGTCGCCGGAACGGCTGTGCGCCAGGCGGTACAGGGGGACCGAGATCAGCGGCGGATTCATTGCGGGGCTTCCTCCAGGAAGGTCCAGCCGCTGGGCACGGCGTCGCGCGGCAGGGTGCAGGACAGCATGTTCAGGCGCGGGCGCAACGCGGTGCGCACGCCGCCGCCGCCGGCCGGGCCGCAGGTATACAGGGCAGTCACTTCGCGCAGCACGCTTTCGGCAAGCTTGCGGTCCATGTGTTCGGCCGCGACGCGCAGGCGCACGTCGCGCGCATGGCCGTCGGGCAGGGCGGACAGCATGCTGCCGGCGTCATCGCCCAGGATGCTGATGGCGCCGATGAGGTCGGCGCGCAGGCGCAGAGCCGGGTCCAGGCGCTTGCGCACGATATCGGCGGCCAGACGGGCGCGTGCTTCGGCCTGCACCCCGGCATAGGAGATCTCGGCTTCGGCCAGCCAGCCGCCGCGGTAGCAGACGTTGACCTTGAGTTCGGCGGGACGCGCGTGGCCGGTGATGCCGCGCACCGCCACCCGATCGCCGCCCAGTTCGGCCACCTCGGCACGGCTCAGGTCGGCGACGACGTCCGGCGTCAGGTAGCGCGCGGGATCATGCACTTCGTACAGCAGCTGTTCCTTGACTGTGCGCGCATCGACCATGCCGCCGGTACCGTCGGCCTTGCCGATCACGAATTCGCCATCCGCATCAATCTCGGCGATGGGAAAGCCGGCGGCGTGCACGTCTGGCACATCCTTCAAGCCGGGCACGCAGAAGTAGCCGCCGGTGACCTGCAGGCCGCACTCCAGCATATGGCCGGCCATGGTGGCACGGCCCAGGCGCTGCCAATCGTCCATGGCCCAGCCGAAATGGGCCAGCGCCGGGCCCAGCGTGAGCGATGGGTCCGACACGCGGCCCGCGACCACGATCTGCGCACCGGCCCGCAGCGCCTCTGCGATCTCGGCGGCGCCGAGGTAGGCGGTGGCGCTGACCACGTCCCGCCCATCCAGCGCGCCGCCAAGGCGCTGACGCAGCAGTTCGCGTTGCGCATCGCTGGAGAGCGCGTCGCCATGTACCACTGCGACGCGCGGCGCGGGCAGGCCTTGCTGCCGGGCCAGCGCGGCAATGCGCCGGGCCGCGGCGGCAGGGTTGGCCGCGCCGAAGTTGCCGACGATGCGGATCCCGTGGCGCAGACAGTCGGCCAGCACCGGGCCAACCAGTTCGTCCAGCAAGGGCTCGTAGCCGCGCTCCGGGTCTTCGTTGCGGGCCAACTGGGCCAGCGCCAGCGTGCGCTCGGCCAGCGTTTCGTAAATCAGCACGCCGCCGCCGCGGGCGATCAGCGTGCGCACCACGGCGGCGGCGCCGTCGCTGCGGTCGCCGGAGAACCCGGAGGCGCAGCCTATGTGGAGGGGGGCTAGGGACATACGGAGTCAGGGCAGGGGTCTAGGTGTCTGAGGCCCACTATAGGCACGCTCGGCTCATCAGTAAAATAGAAAGATCGGATCAATTCATAGAGAAAAGCCATGAATCTGTCTGCCCGGCAATTGCGCGCGTTCGTGGCCCTGGCCGACGAAAAACACTTCACCCGGGCGGCCCAACGCTGCCACCTGACGCAGCCGGCCTTCAGCGCCCTGATCCGCCAACTGGAGGACAGCGCGGGCATGCGCCTGTTCGACCGCAACACGCGCCATGTGGAGCTGACGGTCGAGGGGCAAGTGCTGGACGCGACGGCGCGCAGGCTGCTGGCCGACATGGACCTGGTCATGGAGGATCTGCGCGACCACGCCGCCAGGCGTCGCGGACGGGTGGCGCTGGCGGCTTTGCCCTCGCTTGCCGCGGGCTGGCTGCCGGGGCTGCTGGCGCGCTTTCGCGAGTCCTATCCAGGCATCACGGTGGACCTGCGCGATGCCCTGCTGGATCCCTGCCTGGACCTGGTGCAGGCAGGGCAGGTGGATTTCGCGGTGGCCTCGCGACGGCCGGACATGAACGACCTGGACAGCGAGTTCCTGCATGCGGACCGTTATTTTCTGGTCTGTCGCGCCGATCATCCGCTGGCAGGGGCGGGCCGCGCCCGGCTGCGCGACATCCTGCGCTATCCCATGATCCAGCTTGCGCGCGGCAGCAGCGTGCGCAAGCATCTGGACGCGGCCTTGGGGGCCGACGCACCGGCGCCGGTGTTCGAGGTCGAGCACCTGGCCACGGCAACGGGGTTGGTGCGCGCGGGGCTGGGCATCTCGGTGGTGCCGGCGATGACGCTGTTCCATTTCGGCGGCGCCGACCTGCGCATCGTGCCGCTGGCCGGCAAGGCCCTGACCCGTCCGCTCTACCTGGTGCGGCGCAAGGGTCGCACGCTATCGGTCGCAGCGCAGGCGTTGTATGACCTGTTGCGGGAGCATCGGGGGGATATCGATAGCCCGGGATTGCCTGGTTTGGATTAGCCGGCTATCGGCTGGCCGACGCAGCGTTGGAACACCGCCTCCAGCGGCGCGTAGTCGCAGATCACGGCGGCGACGTTGGCGTCGACCCATTCCCGTTGCTCCACTGACCACCAACTGATCTCGTAGCCGGCATTGATGATGAGGTGTTCGAACAGGAGACGTTGAGCGCGCCCGTTGCCTTCACGGAAGGGGTGGATCATGTTCAAGTCGCCGTAGGCGACGGCTGCCTCGGCGATCAGCGCGGAGCGCGGCAGCTCCTTGAACCAGTTGGCCCGCGCCAGGGCCGCGAAAATCTTGTCGGCCTCGGGTTCGATCCTGCTTGTATTGCAGAAGCGCGTGCCGCCTTTTGAGATATCGATGGTGCGCAACTCGCCCGCCCAGTCGTAGAGATCCTGAAAGAGCGTGCGATGGAGTCGCTTCAGGTACGCGAGGTCGTAGGGAGGCAGGGAAAAATCGATCTGGCTGGCAGCGATCTCGGAAAGATCTTGCTCAGCCTGCGCGAGCAGCGCATCGTCCCGGATGTCCAGCCGGTTGCGCAGCGTGAAGCTGCCGGGGTAGCAGTACGGATCCTGTCCGGTGCCGTACTTGTCCAATGTCAGGCGGGCTTGCGATAGGCGCGCAACACCGTTTCGCGCGAGGGCAGTTCGCGCTTGGCGTCGGCGGGCGTGGCCGGGTAGCCTTCCAGGCGCATGCTGGCCGCGTAGTTGGAGCGGCGCACCTTTGCCCAGTAGTCCAACTTGGCTTGCAGGCTGGTGTTCTTCAAGGGAAACGCCTCGTTTGAAATGCTGCGGGATAGCCTGATGATTATAACGAAGCTGCACTGGGCTTGGCTTGTCCGGCCCTGCGGCAAGTACTTCTGGTTCCGTCGTGCAGCCACCCTAGGGCATCCAGCCACTTTCGCAAATGTCTATTGCTGGATAAACTTCGATAGTTGTAGTTTCTATCCGACTTTCGAAGGATTCCGCCCATGAGCAAGCAAATCATCCATACCGACACCGCGCCCGCCGCGGTAGGCCCTTACTCGCAAGCGGTTGCCGTAAGCGGCACCAAGACTGTCTACCTCTCGGGCCAGATCGGCCTGGAGCCGGGCACTGGCGACCTGGTCTCCGAGAACTTCGATGCGCAGGTGCGTCAGGCTTTCGCCAACATGCAGGAAGTCATCAAGGCTGCCGGCGGCACGTTGGACAATGTGGTCAAGCTGACACTGTTCCTGACCGACCTGGGCAAGTTCACGGCCGCCAACGCCATCATGGCCGAGATCATTCCCCAGCCGTTCCCGGCGCGCTCGACCATCGGCGTGGCCAGCCTGCCCAAGGGCGCGCAGTTCGAAGTCGAAGCCATCCTGGTCCTGTAAGGCCCGTCCGGACTTTTCGATCCAGGGGTTCGTTTCTTCATGCCGGCCGCAGCCGCGGCTTCCAAGCGATCCGGCGCCGACAACAAAGGCGCCGGCCGTGCAATGACGGATACGGAGCGCAAGCTCCGTAACCTGGGTCTGGTGCTGCCCGAGGACTTCGTGCTGCACCTGCCGCTGCGCTACGAGGACGAAACCCGCATCATGCCGATCAGCGCCCTGCGGCCCGGTTTTGCCGGGCAGGTCGAGGGCGAGATCACCAAATCCGAGGTCCTCTACCGGCCCCGGCGCCAGCTGACCGCCACGCTGGCGGACGACAGCGGCGAACTGCAATTGCGCTGGCTGAACTTCTACCCCAGCCAGCAGAAGCAAGTCACCGTGGGCAAGCGCCTGCGTGCGCGCGGCGAGGTCCGCGGCGGCCTGTTCGGGCGCGAGATGGTGCATCCGCGCATGACCAATGCCGATGCGCCGCTGCCCACGGCGCTCACGCCGGTCTATCCCAGCACCGAAGGGCTGCCGCAACTGACCTTGCGCCGCGCCATCGCGCAGGCGCTGGACCGCGCCGACCTGTCCGACACCTTGCCCGACGAGGCGCGGGCGCGCTATGACCTGCCGCCGTTCGAGCCAGCCATCCGCGCGCTGCATACGCCTGCGCAGGGCGAGTCCGAGCAGGCCTTGCTGGACCGCGTGCATCCCGCCTGGCGGCGCATCAAGTTCGATGAGCTGCTCGCGCAGCAATTGTCGCTGGCGGCCGCGCGGGCCGCGCGCCGGATAAAGGAAGCCGAGTCGCTGCCCGTGCGCAACGAGGCCGGCGGCCTGGTCGCCAGGCTGTACGAAACCTTGCCGTTCAAACTGACTGGCGCGCAGGAGCGCGTGGTTCAGGAAATCTCCGCCGATCTGGCCAAGCCGTATCCCATGCATCGCTTGTTGCAGGGCGATGTGGGCAGCGGCAAGACGGTCGTGGCGGCCATCGCCGCCGCCCAGGCCATCGCCAGCGGCGCGCAGGTGGCGCTGATGGCGCCCACCGAAATTCTGGCCGAGCAACACTTCCGCAAACTGGTGTCGTGGCTGCAGCCATTGGGCGTGAATGTGGCCTGGCTGAGCGGCAGCCTGTCCGCCAAGGCGCGCCGTGAAGCGGCGGCCGCCGCCGCTGACGGCAGCGTGCAGTTGGTCGTGGGCACGCAGGCGCTGATCCAGGATCACGTCGAATTCCACCGCCTGGGCTTGTCCATCGTGGACGAGCAGCACCGCTTCGGCGTCGGACAGCGCCTGGCGCTGACGCGCAAGGGCGAAACCGTGCGCGGGCGCAACGTGCCGCACCAGCTCAACATGAGCGCGACGCCGATCCCGCGCACGCTGGCCATGACCTTCTTCGCCGATCTGGACGTGTCCGTCATCGACGAGCTGCCGCCGGGGCGCAGTCCCGTGCTGACCAAGCTGGTGTCGGACGCAAGGCGCGAGGAAGTCATCGCCCACATTGCCCAGGCCGCGCGCGGCGGGCAGCAGGCCTACTGGGTCTGTCCGCTGGTCGAGGAAAGCGAGGCCCTGGAACTCCAGACCGCCGTGGACACCTACGAAGGCATGCGGGTCGACCTGCCGGACCTGCGCATCGGGCTGGTGCACGGCCGGCTGCCGCAAGCCGAAAAGGCCGCCGTGATGCAGGCCTTCCGCGATGGCGAAGTCGACCTGCTGGTCGCCACCACTGTGATCGAAGTGGGCGTGGACGTGCCGAACGCCTCGCTCATGGTGATCGAACACGCCGAGCGTTTCGGGCTGGCGCAACTGCATCAGCTGCGCGGCCGGGTAGGGCGCGGCACCGCCGAATCGGTCTGCGTGCTGCTCTATCAGACGCCGCTGTCGCAAGTGGCGCGCGAACGCCTGCGGGCCATGTTCGAGACGTCGGACGGTTTTGAAATCGCCCGCCGTGACCTGGAACAGCGCGGTCCGGGAGAGTTCCTGGGTACGCGCCAGTCCGGCATGGCGCTGCTGCGCTTCGCCGACCTGGAAACGGACGCGGCCATTGCTGAAGACGCGCGCGATGCCGCGGTCTGGCTGCGCGCCGAACATCCGGCCGCGGTCGAGGCGCACCTGGCGCGCTGGATGCGCGGGCGCGAGGATTTCCTGCGCACCTGACCATGCAGCCAGTCGCCAACCTTAATCTAGCAAGCGCCAGCCGCAAGGCTGGGGCATAACCCCCGGGGGCGTAGTCCACCATGACTCTCACCGAACTCAAGTACATCGTCGCCGTTGCGCGCGAACGGCATTTCGGCCGGGCGGCCGAGGCCTGTTTCGTCAGCCAGCCCACGCTCTCGGTAGCGATACGCAAGCTCGAGGACGAATTGGGCGTGACGCTGTTCGAGCGTGGCGGCGCCGAGGTCGGCGTCACCCCCATCGGCCAGCGCATCGTGGCGCAGGCGCAGAAGGTGCTGGAAGAAAGCGCCAGCATCAAGGAGATCGCGCGCCAGGGGCACGACCCGTTGGCCGGCCCCTTGCGCGTCGGGGTCATCCACACCATAGGTCCGTACCTGTTGCCGCGGCTGGTGCCGGAGCAGATCCGCCGCACCCCGCAGATGCCGCTGCTGCTGCAGGAGAATTTCACGGTGCGCCTGGTCGAGCTGCTGCGCCAGGGCGAGATCGATTGCGCCATCATGGCTTTGCCGCTGCCGGAGGCCGGCCTGGTCATGCAACCCTTGTACGACGAGCCCTTTGTGGTGGCCGTGCCCAATGACCACGAGCTCGCCCGGCGCCAAGCGATCGACGCGCAGGACCTGAAGCAGCAGACCATGCTGCTGCTGGGCAGCGGCCACTGCTTCCGCGATCAGGTGCTCGAAGTCTGTCCCGAGCTGTCGCGCTTTTCGGCGGCCAGCGACGGCATCCAGCGCACCTTCGAAGGCTCCTCGCTCGAGACCATCCGCCACATGGTCGCGGCCGGCATCGGCGTGACCGTGCTGCCCGTGACCGCGGTGCCGGAGCAGCCGCCTTCCAACAGCCTGCTGCGCTATCTGCCATTTGACGGCCACGTGCCGGAGCGCCGCGTGGTGTTGGCCTGGCGCCGCAGTTTCCCGCGGCTGGCCGCCATCGAGGCGCTGGCGCAAGCGGTCTATGCCTGCGAGCTGCCCGGCGTGAAGATGCTGACCGACGAGGTCGCGGCAGTGCAGGATTGATTCCCGGGCCGCTTTCAGGCGGCTTCGCGCGCGCGGTTTGCGCCGCGTCAAAAGGTCGCAGGACTGATTGATAAAAGCGGCGGATATTGCGGCATTTCGCCGTATTTGCAGTGTTATCCTTGTTTCGCACATTCATCCCTAGGAGCTAGCAATGGCCAAGTCCCCCAAGAAGACCTCCAGCGTTCCGCGCATCAACATCGGTATCTCGGACAAGGACCGCGCCGCAGTCGCCGGCGAACTGTCCAAGCTGCTGGCCGACTCGTACACGCTGTACCTGATGACGCACAATTTCCACTGGAACGTCACGGGGCCGATGTTCAACACGCTGCACCTGATGTTCATGACCCAGTACACGGAAGAGTGGAACGCGCTGGACAGCATCGCCGAGCGCATCCGCGCGCTGGGCCACTACGCGCCGGGCACCTACCGCGAATTCAGCAAGCTGTCCTCCATCGCCGAGCCGGACTCGGTGCCGGAAGCCCTGGAAATGGTGCGCCTGCTGGTGACCGCCAACGAATCCGTCGCCAAGACGGCGCGCGCCGCTTTCGAGAAGGCCGATGCCGCCAACGACCAGCCCACGGCCGACCTGCTGACGCAGCGCCTGGACGTGCACGAAAAGAATGCCTGGATGCTGCGCAGCCTGCTGCAGTGATAGCGGCCGACGCCACATGAAAAACGGAGCCTCGCGGCTCCGTTTTTTTCAGCATCGGAAATGAGTCAGGCCTGATGCGACAGCGGCCGTGCCGGTATGGGCGCGATCCGCTCGGGCGGCGGCGTCACCCGCCACACCGCGCGCCGGCGCAGCGCGCCCAGGAGCTTCAGGCCCTGCGGCCAGTCGTCCAGGCCGCTCTCGGCGTTGATGTGGCCAGCGCCCGGCACGACCACCAGCCGGCTGCCCCAATCGCGCGCAAACGCGCGGGCGCGTTCCAGCTGGCAATAGGGATCGTCGTCGCTCGCCACCACCACGCTTTGGAAGGGCAGGGAATGCCGTGGCACAGGTCCGAAGCTTCTCAAACAGGCGGGAGCGTTTTCGCGTTCCACGTCGGCAGGCGCCACCAGCAGCGCGCCCGCGACCTTGGCGCGCAGCGGCACCGGCAGGGCGGCGCTGATCAGGCAACCCAGGCTGTGCGCGATCAGGAGCACGGGGCTGCGGGCCTCGTTCACCTCGGTCGCCAGCGCCGCGATCCATTCGCCGGGAGCCGGATGTTCCCAGTCGCGTTGCTCGACGCGGCGCGCATGCGGCAGCAGGGCCATCCAGCGCGATTGCCAGTGTTGCGGTCCGGAGTTTTTCCATCCGGGGACGATGATCGGTTGGAGTCTCATGGCGGCCATGATGCCGCGCGGCCTTAGTAACGCAAACGAATAAATCGTCTTTTGCATATACGCCAGCGGGCATAAGGGCGCACCCCGAACAATGCCGCAGCGCAATAATCGGACGGGTATCAAAGTGGTCGAAAACTGGTCTGAGAAGGGCAATTTTTCAGTGTATGCTTGCCGTGCAATCGCAATGCAACCGGGCGTGACCAGGGCCGAAACCCCTGCAAAGGGCAGTCCAGCAGGCATGCTTGGCCTGGAGATGATCCGGCGTCCGACCCGGTGCAAAAACTAACGATTACAAATCATTAGAGGAGTCCACACATGAAGCCAGTATTTCGTCTGACCCCGGTCATTGCAGCGCTGGGCGTCGCAGCCGGTCTGGCGTTTGCCTCGGGAGCGCAAGCGCAAACCATCAAGATCGGCGTCGTCGGCCCCACCACCGGCGCGGTCACGCAGTATGGCGATATGGTCCGTGAAGGGGTCGATACCGCAGTCGAGCGCATCAACGCCGCCGGCGGCATCAACGGCAAGAAGCTGGAAACCGTCGTGATCGACGACGGCTGCGAACCCAAGCAAGGCCCGGTCGCCGCCAACCGCGTGGTCAACAGCAAGATCGGTTTCGTCGTGGGCCACGTCTGCTCGGGCGCCACCATCGCCGCCGCCGACGTCTACAACAACGAAGGCGTGGTCATGGTCACGCCGTCCGCCACGTCGCCGGCCCTGACCGACGGCAAGAACTACGAGTTCATCTTCCGCACCATCGGCCGCGACGACCAGCAAGGTCCTGCCGCCGCCAAGTTCATCCTGGACAAGATCAAGCCCAAGAAGGTCGCCGTGCTGCATGACAAGCAGTCCTACGGCCAGGGCATCGCCACCGCGGTCAAGAACGACCTGGAGAAGGGCGGCGTGGCCGTCGCCGTGTTCGAAGGCATCAACGCCGGCGACAGCGACTACTCGGCCGTCATCACCAAGCTGAAGAGCCAGGGCGTGGACTTTGTCTATTACGGCGGCTACCACCCTGAAATGGGCCTGCTGCTGCGCCAGGCGGCCGAACAGGGCGTGAAGGCCAAGTGGATGGGTCCGGAAGGCACGGGCAACCCCGACATTAACGCCATCGCCGGCGACGCCGTCGAAGGCATGCTGTTGACGCTGCCGGCCGACTTCACCCAGAACGCCGCCAACGCCGACATCGTCAAGGCCTTCGAAGCCAAGAAGCGCAACGCCAGCGGCGCCTTCCAGATGACCGCCTACACGGCCACCCAGGTCATCGCGGACGGCATCAAGGGCGCTGGCAGCGACGACCCGACCAAGGTCGCCAAGTACCTGCACGCCAATTCCTTCGATACGCCGATCGGCAAGGTGTCCTGGAACAAGCAGGGTGACCTGACGAACTTCCAGTTCGACGTGTTCACCTGGCACAAGGACGGTTCCAAGACCGTCTACAAGTAAGTCCAGGCGCGGGCCGCCGGCCCGCGAGACCGGCGGCCCCCCTGGCGGTTCCGCAGGAAACCGGGCCGGAAGCGACAGTCTTCCGGCCCGGTTTTTTTGTTCTTCCGACGGCCCGGGAACCGGCTCGGCGCGTTCCGGTCGAACGCGCGCCCGCCGCATTTGCGTAGAATGCGGCGCCATCGACCTCACTTTTTCTGTCTGGACACCATGACCAAAGCCTTGTTAGTCGAAGACGATCCAAAGCTATCGCGCCTGATCGCGCAGTTCCTGGAGCAGCACGGTTTCCATGTTGCCCAGGCCTACCGCGGCGATCACGCGGTGGAGGCATTCCGCAGGCATGACCCGGCCATCACCATCCTGGACCTGATGCTGCCCGGCCGCGACGGTCTGCAGGTTTGCCGTGATCTGCGCGCGTTTTCATCAGCCCCCATCCTTATGCTGACGGCCCGCGAGGACGACCTGGACCAGATCCTGGGCCTGGAGTCGGGCGCGGACGACTACGTCATCAAGCCCGTGGAGCCGCGCGTGCTGCTGGCGCGGGTACGGGCGCTGCTGCGCCGGCACAGCCAGCTGGACGAGCCGCCGGAGCGCCTGGAGTTCGGTCCGCTGGTCATAGACCGGCGTACGCGCGCCGTGGTGCATGCCGGTTCCGAAGTGGACCTGACCACAATGGAGTTCGAGATGCTCTGGGCGCTGGCCAGCCAGGCCGGCCAGGTGCTGACCCGCGACGACTTGCTCAATGCGGTGCGCGGCATCGAATTCAACGGACTGGACCGCAGCGTCGACGTCTGCGTCAGCAAGCTGCGGCGCAAGCTGGATGACGACCCGCGCGATCCGGCGCGCATCAAGACCGTGTGGGGCAAGGGCTATCTGTTCTCGCCCAAGGCGCACGAGGGCGGTGATGCTTAAGTTTGTCCTGCGGCTGTTCGTGGTGCTGGCGGTGGGCTTCGTCATTTCCAACGAAGTCGTGGACCGATCCGCCAACTACTTCTTCGAACCCGTCAGCGACGCCTACGCGCGCGAAGCGGTGCGGGGCCAGATCCACAGCCTGGTGCAGGAACTGAGCCGCGTGCCGCCATCCGAGCGCGAGGCGCACGTGCGCGACGCGCTGGCGCCGTACTACGGCCTGGCGCTCAAGGTGGTCGACGCCGAAAGCTACGGCGCCACCAAGGACGAGCGCGCCATGGTGGAGTCCGGCAGCTTCTTCGTGCGCGACAAGCAGCAGACCTTTGTGGCGGCGATTCCCGGTCCGGGCAGGCAATGGCTGGAGGTCAAGCTGCCGCCCGAGCCGGACATCGGCCCCTGGCTGATGGCCGCGGTGTATTCCGCCCTGGGCCTGTTGCTGTGCGCCTTCATGCTGGTGTGGGCGCTGCCCATCTGGCGCGACCTGGAGGCCCTGAAGACCGCCGCCCTGCGCATGGGCCAGGGCGACCTGCAAGCCCGGGCGCGCCTGTCGCGCCATTCCAGCATCCGCAACCTGGGCGACACCTTCAACCAGATGTCAGACCGCATCAGCGCGCTGGTGGGCAACCAGCGCGACCTGACCAATGCCGTGTCGCACGAGCTGCGCACGCCGATCGCGCGCCTGTCGTTCGAACTGGACATGATGGACCGCGAGGACGACCCGGCCGCACGCAAGCGCCTGGTCGAGGAAATGAAGAGCGACGTGGCCGAACTGGACGCCATGGCCTCGGAATTGCTGATGTACGCGCGCCTGGAACACAAGGGCGACGGCGTGGCGCTGCAGCCGCAGGACGCGCGCGGCTGGCTGGATTCGGTGGTGCAGCATGCCGGCTTCGAGGCCGGCGTGTCGGGCGTGCGCTGCGAAGTGGCACTGTGCCAGGTGCCCGAGGTGCACTTGCACCAGCGCTACATGACGCGCGCCTTGCTCAACCTGCTGCAGAACGCCATCCGGCATGCCGGCCGGCAGGTCCAGGTCAGCTTAATCAGCCCGGGCGCGCGCGAGTACGTGCTGATCGTGGACGACGACGGCCCCGGCATCCCGCCTGCCGACCGCGAACGGATCTTCGAACCTTTCATCCGCCTGGACGAAAGCCGCGACCGCGGGACGGGTGGGGTGGGGTTGGGCCTGGCCATCGTGAGCCGGGTGGCTCGCTGGCACAACGGGACCGTGCAGGCAAGCGACAGCCCCTTGGGCGGCGCGCGTTTCGTGGTTGCCTGGAAGACCGCCTGAAGCCTGGCGGGGTGCGGCGCGGCACAACGTAAACAAACTTCACAATCCGCCGCCGCAATCTTCACAAACTCCATACAAAGCGGGAAAGATCGCGGGCAGGCGCCTGGATAGCATGACGGCAGTTCTCTTCAGAGGTCTTGCCGCTAGCCATGTTTTCCCTCAGCCGCCTGGTTGCCGTAGGTATGTTGCTGGTCGCCGCGGGCGGTTGCCAGGGCGTTCCTCCCGACGCGCCGCCGCCGATCGCCCAGGGCGACTACAAGGCGGTGGTGGGCTACCTGGCCCAGCGCATCCCCTATGACATGGACGCTTCCGACGTGCCGGGCCTGTCGATCGCAATCGTCGACGACCAGCGCCTGGTGTGGAGCACGGGCTTCGGTTACGCGGACCCGCTGCGCCACCGCAGCGCCACCAGCGACACGCTGTACCGCGTAGGGACCATCACCAAGATCGTCACGGCCGCGGGCGTGCTGCGCGCCGCCGACGACGGGCGTCTGGCGCTGGACCAGCCGGCCTCGCAGGCGCTGCCCGATTGGGACATCCAGCCGCGCCGCGGCGCCATGCAATGGCTGGGCACGCATCCCTTCACCGCCCGCAATCTGCTGGCCGTGCACCCAGGATCGTTGGAAGACACCATGGGACGCGCGCGCGCTGACATGGCCTACGCCCTGTTGGGGGACATGGTTGCGCATGTGGCGAGCGAACCGTTCGACACCTACGTGCGCCGCACCATCCTGCAGCCGCTGAACATGCCGCGCGCCGGGTTCCATCCCGATCCGCGCATGCTCGAACTGCGCGCCTCGGGCTACCGTCGCGGCGCGCCCTGGACCGAAGCGCCTCAGCCCAACGAAGCGGCCGACGGCCTTTGGCTCAGCACTTCGGAGATGGCGCGCTTCTCCAGCATGCTTTTTGCCGACGGTCTTTACCAAGGCCGACGCGTGCTGAATGCCGACTCGGCCCGCGCCGTGCTCGACATGGAAACGGTGGAAGGCGGGTTGGCGCTGGAATGCCGCCTGGCCTTGTCCTGGCTGGCTGCGCCCTGTGGCGACGATATCGCCGGCACGCCATTGCGCCTGCATAGCGGCGCCACTGAAGCCTTCCATTCGCGTCTGGTGCTGGCGCCGCGCGACAAGCTGGCGGTGCTGGTCATGAGCAATTCCGACACCAGCGAGTCCTTGGTGGCCTCGGTGTCGACGATGGCGATGGCGCTGATGCGCCAGGCCAAGCAGGGCGCAATCACCCAATAGATGGGGCCGTTCCCGGCTCCACGGTTTTACCCCCCTCAACCTCGTTTCTTGGAAGCTGTTATGAAGCGAAAAATCCGTTCCACCCTGTTTACGCTCGGCGCCGGCGCTGCTTGCCTGCTGGCTTTAGTCCCGGGACTGTCCCTGGCCGATGACGCTGCGAACAGTTCCGTCTACGGCCAGCGCGGGGCCAGCTCGCGCGGGTTGACGGTGGCGACGGGGGAGGGGCCGGCCGACGAATGGCTGTTCTACGGCACGCTGGGCGCGGGCTACGCGCCGCGCTACAGCGGCAGCGACGAGTATTCCGCCGTGCCGATCATCGGCCTGGGCGTGCGCAGCCCCGGTGGCTTCTTCCTCAGCACCGACCACGGCCTGGGCTGGGAAACCCAGGCCCTGGACAGCACGTTCCGCTTTTATCTTGCGCCCAGCGCTTCGCGCAAGGACCACAAGAAGGGGTTCCAGGGATCGGACAAGCTGCGCGGCATGGGCGACATCGAAAGCCGCGCGCAGATCGGCATGGACGCTGAAACGACGATAGGCCCAGTGACCCTGTCGGCAACGGTGGCGCATGCATTCAAGAAGGGCGACAACCGCGACGTAGGCAGCGCTTACACCATGTTCAACCTGGGAGCCAGCACCACCGTGTACGAGGGTAGCGCCGGGGCGATTTCGCTGGCGCTGTCCGGCACTTTCGGCGACGGCAATTACATGCGCACCTGGTATGGCGTCAGCGGCAACCAGTCGGCAAAGTCCGGCTATCGCAAGTACACGCCCAAGGGCGGTCTGGAAAGCGTGGGTCTGGGCGCGACCTGGGCCGTGCCGCTCTCCAAGTCCTGGTCGTGGACCACGTCGGCGGAAGCGCGGCGCCTGTACGGCGACGCGGCGGACAGTCCCATCGTGCGGGATCGCGCGCAGTACACCATCGGCACCATGATGACGTACACGTATTGATCGGGGGGAAGCCCGTTCCCGGCCGGGAGCGGGTGAGACGGAAGCGGGCGGGCGCAGCCGCCGCTTCCGTCCAGCGATGGCTTTACAGGCCTTGCACGCGGCGGCCGCTGTCGGCCTCGAACCAGTGCAGCGGATGGCGGCCGTCCGGGCCCAGGCTGACGCGGTCGCCGACCTTGGCCGACGACTCGGACAGCTGGCGCGTGGTGCAACGCACGACCAGCATGTTCTTGCCGCAGCGGCTGTGGACCAGCTGTTCGGAACCCAGCGTTTCGACCATTTCGACTTCGGCCGGCACGCCCTGGGTGTTCAGCAGCATGTGCTCGGGACGCATGCCCATGATGATCTTGCGGCCGCGCACTTGCGAGGGCACCTGCAGCGGCGAGATGTCCAGCGCGATGCCGTCCAGCGTCTGCACCGTGCCGTCGCCCGCGACGTTGACTTCCATCAGGTTCATCGGCGGCGAACCGATGAAGCCGGCGACGAAGGTCGAGGCGGGCTTTTCGAACACTTCCATCGGCGTGCCGATCTGCTCGGGCACGCCCTGGTACATGACGATCATGCGGTGGGCCAGCGTCATGGCCTCGACCTGGTCGTGGGTCACGTACAGGCTGGTGGTGCCCAGGCGGCGATGCAGCTTCATGATTTCCAGGCGCATCGCCACGCGCAGCTTGGCGTCCAGGTTCGACAGCGGTTCGTCGAACAGGAACACCTTGGGTTCGCGCACGATGGCGCGGCCCATGGCCACGCGCTGGCGCTGGCCGCCGGACAGGGCGCGCGGGCGGCGGTCCAGCAGGTGACCGAGTTCCAGGATCTGCGCGGCCGCGTCCACGCGCTTCTTGATCTCGTCCTTGGAGAACTTGCGGATCTTCAAGCCGTAGGCCATGTTCTCGAACACGGTCATGTGCGGGTAGAGCGCGTAGTTCTGGAACACCATCGCGATGTCGCGCTCGGCGGGTTCCAGGTTGTTTACGACCTTGTCGTCGATGACGATTTCGCCGCCGGTGACGGTTTCCAGGCCGGCGACCATACGCATCAGCGTGGATTTGCCGCAGCCCGAGGGGCCGACGATGACGATGAATTCACCGTCCTTGACGTCCATGTCGATGCCATGGATGACCGGCACATTGCCGGCATAGGTTTTCTTGACGTTGCGAAAGCTGAGAGTAGCCATGAGTTATTCGTGTTCGGAGTCGTGTTCGGGTGGGCGAGGGCGGGTGACCGTCACTTTTCAGTGTCGACCAGACCCTTGACGAACCATTTCTGCATCAGGATGACGACCAGCGCCGGCGGGATCATCGCAAGCATGGCGGTGGCCATGGTGATGTTCCATTCGGTCACGCTGTCGCCGCCGCTGATCATCCGCTTGATGCCGATGACGACGGGGTACATGTCTTCCTGCGTGGTCACGAGCAGCGGCCACAGGTATTGGTTCCAGCCGTAGATGAACTGGATCACGAACAGCGCGGCGATGCTGGTCTTGGACAAGGGCAGCAGCACGTCGCGGAAGAAGCGCACCGGACCCGCGCCGTCGATGCGCGCGGCCTCGATCAGCTCGTCCGGCACCGTCAGGAAGAACTGGCGGAAAAGGAAGGTGGCGGTTGCCGAGGCGATCAGCGGCAAGGTCAACCCGGCGTAGCTGTTGAGCAGGCCGAGGTCGGCCACCACCTTGTAGGTGGGCGCGATACGGACTTCGACCGGCAACATCAGGGTGACGAAGATCATCCAGAAGAAGAACATGCGGCCGGGGAAGCGGAAATACACCACCGCGAAAGCCGACAGCAGCGAGATGGCGATCTTGCCGATGGAAATCGCCAGCGCCATGATCAGGCTGACGTACATCATGCGGCCCACGGGCGCGCCCGACGAACCGCCGGAAGAGCCGCCGAACAGCGCCTGCATGTAGTTGTCGACGAAATGCTTGCCGGGGATGAGGGACATCGGCGCGGACGCCACTTCCTGCGCGGTCTGGGTGGACGCGACGAAAGTGACGTAGAGCGGAAATGCCACCATCGCCACGCCGCAGAGCAGAATGACGTGGGCCAGAATATCCAGCCAGGGACGGCGTTCAACCATTGTTTATAGCCTCGGACAAAATCAATACTGCACTTTGCGGTCGACGTAGCGGAACTGCACGACCGTCAAGGCAATCACAATGAACATCAGCACCACCGACTGCGCCGCGGACGAACCGAGGTCCAGGCCGCGGAAGCCGTCGCTGTACACCTTGTAGACCAGGATGGAGGTCGACGTGCCCGGACCGCCCTGCGTGGTCGTGTCCACCACGGCAAAGGTGTCGAAGAAGGCGTAGATGATGTTGACCACCAGCAGGAAGAACGTGGTGGGCGAGAGCAACGGGAACACGATGCTCCAGAAGCGGCGCGACGGGCTTGCGCCGTCGATCGCGGCGGCTTCGATGAGCGAGCGCGGAATCGATTGCAGGCCGGCCAGGAAGAACAGGAAGTTGTACGACACCTGCTTCCACACGGCGGCGATCAGCACTAGGGTCATGGCCTGGTTGCCGTCCAGGCGCGGGTTCCAGTCGACGCCGGCATGGCGCAGGGCCACGGCCAGGATGCCGACGGAAGGCGAAAACAGGAACAGCCACAGCACGCCGACCACGGCGGGCGCCACGGCGTAGGGCCAGATCAGCAGCGTCTTGTAGAGGCCGGCGCCGCGGATGACGCGATCTGCCATGACGGCCAGCAGCAAGGACACGCCCAAACCGACCACTGCCACGAGGATCGAGAATACGGCGGTGACGCGGAAGGAATCCAGGTAGGCCTGTTGCGAAAACAGGTCCATGAAGTTGTCCAGTCCGACGAACTCGGAGGACAGTCCGAATGCATCTTCCAGCCTCAGCGATTGCCACATGGCCTGGCCGGCCGGCAGGAAGAAGAAGACCACGGTAATGATGATCTGCGGCAGGAGCAGCAGATAGGGCAAGGTCTTGTGCCCGAATACAACGCGTTTTTCCATAGGGGGAACCCAAGGTACAGAAAAGCGGCGGTTGGAGTAACCGCCGCCTGAAACCGCCTTCGTAAAATACGAGAGGCTTAAAGCCCTAAAAACCGCAGGGCCTTAAGCCTTGTACTGCCTGGCGCAAAACAGCCCAAGTCCTTGTCACGGCATGGAAAATACCGATTGACAGGACCGGGCCGGTATCGCGGAAGGGCGTTACTTTACACTCTTCTCGAACTTTTCCAGCAGCTCGTTGCCGCGCTTGACGATGTTGTCGGCGCCGTCCTTGGCGCTGACCTTGCCCGAAACGACGCGTTCGATTTCGGCGTCCTCGATTTCACGGATCTGCGGCAGGAAGCCCAGGCGCAGGCCGCGCGATTGCGCGGTGGTTTCGACGTTCAGCTGCTTGACGCCGACTTCGGTGCCCGGGTTCTTGTCGTAGAAGCCGTCCTTCTTGGTCAGCTCGTAGGCAGCCTTGGTGACGGGCACGTAGCCGGTCTGCTGGTGCCAGCGGGCGGCGATTTCCGGGCTGGCCAGGAACTTGAAGAACGCGGTCACGCCCTTGTAGGTTTCCGGCTTCTTGTTGGCGAAGACCCACAGCGAAGCGCCGCCGATGATGGTGTTCTGCGGCGCGCCTTGCACGTCGGCGTAGTAGGGCAGGGTCGAGGTGCCGAATTCGAACTTGGCGTTCTTGGCGATGTTGGCGCGCAGGCCGGACGAACCGGTGATCATGGCGCACTTGCCGCTGATGAACAGCGAGTTCGGCTCGTCGCCGCGGCCGCCGTACATGAAGATGCCTTCCTTGCCCAGCTTGGCCAGGTTTTCCAGGTGGCGCACGTGCAGCGGGGTGTTGATGGCGATGCGGGCGTCCAGGCCGCCGAAACCGTTGTCCTTGGTGGCGTACGGCACGTTATGCCAGGCCGAGAACGTTTCCAGCTGGACCCACGACGGCCAGGAGGTGGTGTAGCCGCATTCCTGACCTGCGGCCTTCAGCTTCTGGCCGGCGGCGGCCAGCTCTTCCCAGGTCTTGGGCGGCTTGTCGGCGTCCAGGCCGGCCTTCTTGAAGGCGTCCTTGTTGTAGTAGAACACCACGGTCGAGCTGTTGAAGGGCATCGACACCAGCTTGCCGTCGGCCGACGAGTAGTAGCCGGCCACGGCGCCGATGAATTCCTTCGGATCGATCGGGTTGCCGACTTCTTCCGACATCTGCTGCACCGGCTTGATGGCGCCCTTGGCGTACATCATGGTGGCGGTGCCGACTTCGAACACCTGGAGGATGTCCGGGGCGTTACCGGCGCGGAACGCGGCGATGCCGGCGTTCATGGATTCACCGTAGTTGCCCTTGTAGACTGCCTTGACTTGGTAGTCGGGGTTCTTTTTGTTGAATTCGTCGACCAGGCCGTTCACGCGATCGCCCAGCGCGCCTTCCATCGAGTGCCAGAATTGGATCTCGGTGGCGGCATGCGCGGAGGCGCCTGCAAAAGCCGTCATGATGGCGGCAAAGGTTAAGGCAATACGGTGGGATCGCATAGAGAGGTTCCTCCAGTTGGGCGTGACGCGACCGGGTTGTCCGGGCGCAGAAAACACGACACCTTATGAATTGTTTGTGACAAAACCGTGACTTTCACATCACTCCAAACGCCTGTCAAATTGCGCGTTTTAGGCGCGAACGAACATTTTTCTTTTTTTTCCCAACGAGAACTCCCGTTTACAATCGGCTCCTATGAAAAACGAACTTTCGATTGCGTTCATCGGCGGCGGCAATATGGCCGCTGCCCTGGCCTCGGGCCTGGCCGGCAAAGTATGCGCCGCCGGCAACATACATGTCATTGACATAAACCAGGATTCGCATGCTGCCTGGCAGGCCCGCGGCATGACCACCGCGACGGCTCCGGGCGAGGCCCTGGCGCGGTGCCGCGTCTGGGTGTTCGCTGTCAAGCCACAGAACATGAAGGACGTTGTGGCTTCCACGCGTCAATGGTTGCGCGAAGACACTTTGGTGGTAAGCGTGGCGGCCGGTATCCGCGCCGATACGCTGGCGGCCTGGCTCGGTACGCCCGAGGCGCCGTTCAAGCGCCTGGTGCGCTGCATGCCGAATACGCCGGCCCTGGTGGGCGCCGGCATTACCGGCCTGGCGGCGCTGGACGGGGTGGACGCTGCCGACCGCGACCTGGCGGCGCGATTGCTGTCCAGCGTGGGTGAAGTGGTGTGGGTCGCCGATGACGCCGCGCTTGATGGCGTGACGGCCTTGTCGGGCAGCGGCCCGGCTTATGTATTCCTGTTCCTGGAAGCGCTGGTGGCGGGCGGCCAGAAGGTCGGCCTGACGGCAGAACAGGCCAAGCAACTGGCATTGGGCACGCTGGCCGGGGCGACGCGCCTTGCCGCCGAGTCCTCTGAACCGCTGGCCACCCTGCGTGAACGTGTCACCTCCAAGGGCGGCACCACGGCGGCGGCGCTCAATGCGTTCGGCGCGGCCGGGTTTGCCGCCATCGTCGAAGACGCCATGGCGGCCGCCGCCCGACGCTCGCGCGAGCTGGCGGAGGAGTTCGGCAAATGACGGCCACGGACGGGGGCACAGGCTCCCGGCGCTTTGCGCTCATGAGCCGGCCGCAGTTCGCCATTGCCGTGTTGTGCATGCTGGTGGTGGTGGTCGGCTCGAACATCCTGGTGCAGGTGCCGCTGAACGACTGGCTGACCTGGGGCGGGTTGTCCTATCCGGTCGCCTTCCTGGTCACGGACGTGCTGAACCGCCGGTTCGGCCCGGCGGCCGCGCGCCGGGTGGTCTGGTTCGGCTTTGCCGCCGCCCTGGTGGTGTCGGTATGGGTGGCCTCGCCGCGCATCGCGCTGGCTTCGGGTCTGGCCTATATCTGCGCGCAACTGGTGGACATCCAGGTGTTCGACCGATTGCGCGACCAGCGCTGGTGGCGCGCGCCCCTGGTGTCGGGCGTGCTCGGCGCCATCCTGGATACGGCCGTGTTCTTCAGCGTTGCATTCGCGGCCACCGGCGCGCCCTGGATGACATGGATGATGGGCGACCTGGCGATCAAGCTCGCGGTCAATATCAGCATGCTGGCGCCGTTCCGCGCGCTGATGTGGAATCTGGCCAAGCCGGCCAATGCCTGACCAGGCGGCGGGGCGCCTGCGGTTTTCGGGCCGCCCCGCGCTTGAATTCAGTGAATAACTACGCACGTTAATTATTATTCGTAAGTCCTGCGTAAGCACTGTATTTAAATGCGTCTTTAAACGGCGTATTAATCGCCCGCGATATATATCTCGATGCACAATTTCGCGTGGCGCGCCAGATGATAAATACGATTTTCTTGCGGATTCTCCAACGATTTCAGAGGTTTGCCCCGGCTATCCGTCACGATTAAAGGCGCGCGCCTAAATATTGGGGATTACACGCAGTGACAGTATGACGGCTTGCTTTCAGAATACCGGCCACACCGTGTTTTTGCCCAAGAAGCCGGCGACGGGCGACGAGGATTAACGGATTACCCAACCGATAAACCGCGTCGGACAGAGCCGCTCAAAACCTCGCTGGAGAACTCCGCATGAAGTTTCTGAATCGCCTTACCCCGGTAGCCATGGCGCTTGGGGCACTTGCCTTGGCTGGCGCCGCGCACGCCGCCGACACGATCAAGATCGGCATTCCCCAGCCCATGACCGGCCCCAATACGCAATACGGCGACCAGATCCAGGCCGGCGCATTGACCGCGATCGAGACCATCAACGCCAAGGGCGGCGTCAAGGGCAAGAAGCTCGAACCCATCCTCATCGATGACGGCTGCGAACCCAAGCAGGCCGTGCCGGCCGCCAACCGCGTGGTCAATTCCGGCGCCAAGTTCGCCGTGGCCCATGCGTGCTCGGGCGTGACCGTGGCCGCCGTGAAGGTCTACGAGGAAGAGGGCATCGTCGGCATCACCCCGGGCGCGACCTCGCCGCTAGTCACCGACACGATCAAGCCGCATTTCTTCTTCCGCACCATCGGCCGCGACGACCAGCAAGGCCCGTACGCCGCCAACTACATCGCCAAGACCCTGAAGCCCAAGAAGGTCGCCGTGCTGCATGACAAGCAGACCTACGGTTCGGGCGTGGCCACCCAGGTCCGCGATTCGCTGGGCAAGGAAGGCGTGAACGTCGCCATGTTCGAAGGCATCAACGTCGGCGACAGCGACTACTCGGCCATCATCACCAAGCTCAAGTCGGCTGGCGTGGATCTGGTCTATTTCGGCGGCTACCACCCCGAACTGGGTCTGTTGCTGCGCCAGTCGCGTGAACAGGGCCTGAAGGTCCAGTTCATGGGTCCGGAAGGCACCGCCAACCAGGATCTGGTGGCGATCGCCGGCCCGGCCATCGACGGCCTGCTGGTCACGCTGCCGGCCGACTTCACCAAGCTGCCCGGCAACGAGAGCATCGTGAAGGCCTTCAAGGACGCCAAGCGCGATCCGGACGGCGCCTTCCAGATGCCGGCGTACGCCGCCGTGCAGATCCTGGCCGACAGCATCAACGCGGTGGGCGAAGACCCCGCCAAGGTGGCTGACTACATGCACAAGACCAAGTTCTCCACCGGCATCGGCCCGGTCGAGTACGACGCCAAGGGCGACCTGAAGAACTTCGAGTTCGCCGTCTACAAATGGGATAAGGACGGCAAGAAGACCCAGCTGTAAACTCGCGATCCCGCCGGCGTCGCCGGCGTGTAGGGCCTGTCGTCCTCGTTCTGCCGTAATCCGCGTAGCGAAGCGCCAAAAGCGCTGTGCGGCCGGCGGGCGCAGATGCCAGGCCCTTATAAAATACGCCCAGGTTTCCGGCTCCGGGTCTCTCCACCGGGGCCGGAACCATTTGGAGCAAGAGAAATAATGTCTGACCTCATACCCCAACTTACCCAGCAATTCTTCAACGGATTGTCTCTGGGCGCGATCTATGCGTTGATTGCCATCGGCTACACAATGGTCTACGGCATCATCGGTATGATCAACTTCGCTCACGGCGAAATCTACATGATCGGCGCCTATGTCGGCCTGGTCACCCTGACGGCCATCGGCACCAATAGCGGCTTGCCGATACCGTTCATCATCGCGGCCATGCTGGTCGTGGCCATCGTGGTCACGGGCATCTACGGTTTCAGCGTCGAGCGCGTCGCCTACCGGCCCGTGCGCGGCAGCCCCCGTCTGGTGGCGCTGATCTCGGCCATCGGCATGTCGATCTTCCTGCAGAACTGGGTGGCCCTGGGCCAGGGCGCGCGCGACATGGCCGTGCCATCGCTGGTGTCTGGCGCCGTGCAGTTCCACATGGGCTCCGACTTCGACGTCACCGTGCCGTATTCGCGCATCATGATCATCGTGGTCACTGTGGTGCTGATGATCGGGCTGACGCTGTTCATCAAGTATTCCCGCATGGGCCGCGCCTCGCGCGCCTGCTCGCAGGACATGCACATGGCGAACCTGCTGGGCATCGACACCAACCGCGTGATCTCGTTCACCTTCGTGATGGGCGCGATCCTGGCAGCGGTGGGCGGCGTGCTGATTGCCATCACCATCGGCAAGCTCAACCCCTTCATCGGCTTTCTTGCCGGCATCAAGGCCTTTACCGCCGCGGTGCTGGGCGGCATCGGCAGCATCCCCGGCGCCATGCTGGGCGGTGTGCTGCTCGGGCTGGCCGAGACCTTCGCGGCTGCCTACATCTCCTCACAGTACAAGGACATCGTGGCGTTCTCGCTGCTGATCCTGATCCTGCTGTTCCGTCCCACCGGGCTGTTGGGCAAACCTGAGGTGGAAAAAGTCTGATGTCGAACAACAATCTGAAAAACGCCACGATGGCGGCCGTGCTGACGGCTGTCATCGTCACCCCCGTCTTCGGCCTGCAGCTGATCCGGCAGGGCGCCCGCACCACGATGGAATCGAACTGGTCGCTGGTGGCGATTGCCGCCGCGATCGTGTTCGTGTTCCAGTTGCTGCGCCCCTGGATCGCCAAGCCGTTCCAGAAGCTGAAGACGGGCCTGCCGACCTTGCCGGCCGCGCCGGCCAAGAGCCACAAGCCGCTCGCCATTCTGCTGTTGGCCATCGCGGTCATCTGGCCGTTCTTCGCCGGGCGCAGCTCGGTGGACATCGCCACGCTGGTGCTGATCTACGTGATGCTGGGCCTGGGCCTGAACATCGTGGTGGGTTTTGCCGGCCTGCTGGACCTGGGCTTCGTGGGCTTTTACGCCGTCGGCGCCTATACCTACGCCTTGCTGTACCACTGGGGCGGCTGGAGCTTCTGGGAAGCGCTGCCGTTCTCGGGCGCCATGGCCGCGCTGTTCGGTTTCATCCTGGGCTTTCCGGTATTGCGGTTGCGCGGCGACTACCTCGCCATCGTGACGCTGGGCTTTGGTGAAATGATCCGCCTCTTGCTGATCAACCTGAACACGCTGACCGGCGGTCCGGACGGCATCTCGGGCATTCCCAAGCCGACGGTGTTCGGCCTGGAAATGACGCGTCGCGCCAGCACCGAAGGCGGCACCACTTTCCATGAATTCATGGGCTGGAATTTCCAGAACCAGGACATGGTGGTGTACCTGTACCTCATGGCGCTGCTGCTGGCGCTGGTGACGCTGTTCGTCTCCACCCGACTGATCCGCATGCCGGTTGGACGCGCATGGGAAGCGCTGCGCGAGGACGAGATCGCCTGCCGTTCGCTGGGGCTGAATCCCACGCGGATCAAGCTGTCGGCGTTCACGCTGGGCGCCATGTTCGCCGGCTTTGGCGGCGCGTTCTTCGCGGCGCGCCAGGGCATGGTGAATCCGGAGTCCTTCACCTTCATCGAATCGGCGCTGATCCTGGCCATCGTGGTGCTGGGCGGCATGGGCTCGCAGGTGGGCGTGATCCTGGCGGCCGTGCTGCTGACGGTGCTGCCGGAAGTGGCGCGCGAATTCGCCGAATACCGGATGCTGATGTTCGGCCTGGTGATGGTATTGATGATGATGTGGCGTCCGCAGGGGTTGTTGCCCATGAAGCGTCCCCATGTGGAGTTGGCTAAATGAGCGAGGCATTGCTGAAAGTATCCGGGCTCACCATGCGGTTCGGCGGCCTGTTGGCCGTGGACAGCGTGGCGTTCGAAGTCAAATCCGACGAGGTGTTCGCCATCATCGGCCCCAACGGGGCAGGCAAGACCACGGTGTTCAACTGCGTGGGCGGTTTCTATGCGCCGACGGCGGGCGACATCACCATGGACGGCAAGGCCATCACCGGTCTGCCCAGCCACAAGGTGGCGCGCCATGGGCTGGTGCGCACGTTCCAGAACGTGCGCCTGTTCAAGCAGCTGACCGTGCTGGAGAACCTGCTGGTGGCGCAGCACACCCAGGTGGAGTCGCGGCTTTTGCCGGGCCTGCTCAAGCTCAAGTCCTATCGCCAGTCCGAGACCGACGCGCTGACGCGCGCCGCGCAATGGCTGGATTTCATGGGCTTGCGCGAGTTCGCCAACCGTGAGGCGGGCAACCTGGCCTACGGCCACCAGCGCCGCCTGGAGATCGCGCGCTGCATGATCACCAAGCCGCGTCTGCTGATGCTGGACGAACCGGCGGCGGGCCTGAACCCTCAGGAAAAGCGCGATCTGCAGTCGCTGATCGACCAGTTGCGGCGCGAATTCGGCGTCGCGGTGCTGCTGATCGAGCACGACATGAGCCTGATCATGGGCATTTCCGACCGCATCCTGGTCATGGAGCACGGCAAGCCCATCACTACCGGCACCCCCGAGCAGGTGCGCAACGACGAGCGCGTCATCAAGGCGTACCTGGGGGAAGAGTAATGCTTAAGCTGGATAACATTCATACCTACTACGGCGCCATCCAGGCGTTGAACGGGGTGTCGGTGGAGGTCAACAAGGGCGAGATCGTCACGCTGATCGGCGCCAACGGCGCGGGCAAGACGACGCTGCTGATGACCGTCTGCGGCAACCCGCGGGCACGCGAAGGCACGATCACGTTCGAGGGCGAGGACATCACCCACAAGGACACGCACCACATCATGCGCAATGGCATCGCCATTTCGCCGGAAGGGCGGCGGGTCTTCAAGGACCTGACCGTTGCCGAGAACCTGATGATGGGCGGCTTCTTCGCCAAGCGCGATGAGATCCAGGCGGGCATCGACCACGTGTACGGGCTGTTTCCGCGCTTGAAAGAACGCGCCAGCCAACGCGCTGGCCTGATGTCGGGCGGCGAGCAGCAGATGCTGGCCATCGGCCGCGCGCTGATGACGCGTCCGCGCCTGTTGCTGCTGGACGAACCGACGCTGGGCCTGGCCCCGCTGGTGATCGCCCAAATTTTCGACATCATCCGCGAGATCCGCGAACAGGGCGTGACGGTGTTCCTGGTCGAACAGAACGCCAACAAGGCGCTGGGCGTGGCCGACCGCGGCTATGTGCTGGAAAACGGGCGCGTGGTGTTGCAGGACACCGGCGCCAACCTGCTGGTCAACGACCAGGTGCGCAAGGCGTATCTGGGCGGTTGATTGCTGTTCCCCGCGAAGGGAAATTGGGGCGCATTGGAAAATGCGCTTTTTTTTTCGCCTGTTTGGCGCGGGGAAGGGGCCGCGGGCTCAGGCCGCCAGCAGCTGTTCGGCCTGGTAATGCGCGATTGCGGCTCGCGCCAGCGCGTCGATGGAGTCGGTCAGCGTCACGCCCAGGCTGGGGCGCAGCGCGTGCGGCACTGCGAGGGGCAGTTCGGTGCAGCCCAGCACCACGGCGTCCGCGCCGCGCGCCTTGAGGCGGGCGATGCATTCGGCGGCTGGCGCGTAGGCGTCTTCCAGGCGATTGGCCTTGACCGCGCGGATCGAGCCCATGCAATAGCGTTCGACTTCGTCGTCGTCGGGCACGATGCACTCATAGCCTTGCGCTTCCAGATGCTGCTGATAGAGGCCCAGCTTGAGCGTGGCGGCGGTGCCCATCAGGCCGATGCGGCCGGTGGGCAAGCCCAGACGCCGCAGGTCGTCGATGACGGCCTGGATGATGTGCAGCACGGGCAGGTCGGTGGACGCAGCGATCTGGTCGTACCAGAGGTGGGCCGTGTTGCACGGGATGGCGATGAGCTGCGCGCCGGCGTTCTGCAGAAAGCGCACGCCTTCCTGCATGTAGGGCAGAGGATTTTCGCCGCCCGCCATGTAGGCGCTGGACCGGTCGGGAATGCGGGGGTCGTTGCGCAGCAGCGTAGGGATGTGCTGCTGGTCGATCGCGGCGGGCGTCAATGCCGCCAGGCGCAGGGCAAAGGCGGCGCCCGCCATGGGGCCCATGCCGCCCAATACACCCAGGTAACAACCCTGGGAATAGCTGTTCACGTTATTTACTCCGAGCTAATGCCGTCCCGGGCGTCAAGACCTGGCCCGGGCGTTCGGCGCTGGTCCGTTCCCCGTCCCAGACCTGCCTGCCGTTGACCCAAACCGCTTGGATGCCCTGGCTTGCCTGAATGGGAGCTGAAAAAGTGGCCACATCTGTCACGGTGGCGGGATCGAACAGCACCAGATCAGCATGATACCCCTCCCGCAACAGGCCGCGCTCGGCGATGCCGTATTGGTCCGCGGCGAGGCCGGTCATTTTGTGGATGGCGGTTTCCAGCGTCAGCAGGCGCTGTTCACGCACCATGGCGCGCAGCACGTTGGTGAAGGTGCCCCATTGGCGGGGGTGCGGATGCGGATCGAAGGGCAGGCCGTCCGAGCCCACCATGGTCAGTGGATGCGAGAAGATGCGGCCGACATCGGCCGGATCCATCAGGAAATAGATGGCGCCGGCGGGCGCGAGCCGTGCGATGGCGGCTTCGTCGTCCAGGCCCAGTTCGGCCATGACCTCGCTGAAGTCGCGGCTGGTGGCTTCGGGGTAGCCCTTGGACCAGGTGATCATGGTGCGGCTGGCCAGGCGCGCGCGGTCCAGCCGCAACATGGTGGAGGTGGCGGGGTAGGGATGGCAATCCAGGCACACCGCCTGGGTGGCGGCGGCGCGGTTGATCAGGTCCAGGGTTTCGCGGCTGCGGCCGTGGTTGCGCTCGCCGGCCAGCTTGTGGTGCGAGAACACCACGCGGCAGTCGAGTTCGCGGCCGATCAGCAGCGCTTCTTCCATGGCCGCAACGATCTGGTCGGCCTCGTCGCGCAGATGCGTGGCGTAGACGCCGGGACGGCCGCGCAACGGCGCGCAGACCTCGATGATCTCGTCGGTGGGTGCCGCGCTGGCCGGCGGATAGAAGGTGCCGGTGGAAACGCCGAAGGCGCCCGCGTCCAGTGCCTCTTGCAGCAGCGCGCGCATGGCGGCGCGTTCGTCCGCGTCGGCGGCACGCGAGGTGTCGTCCATGACCGCCACGCGCAGCGTGGTGTGGCCGACCAGCGGCGCCACGTTGACGGCGGCGGGCGTGGCGCGCAGTGCGTCCATCCAGGCGCGGAAGGTGCTGAAACGGAACAGTTCGGCCGGACCCAGCAGGTCCAGCGGCTGCGGGATGGCAGTGCCATCCAACGGGGCCAGGCTGATGCCGCAATTGCCGGTGACCACGGTGGTGATGCCCTGCGAGACCTTGGGCAGCATGTCCGGGTGCGCCAGCAGGTAGCCGTCGTCGTGGGTATGGGAGTCGATGAAGCCGGGCGCCAGTGTCAGGCCGCTGGCGTCGATGACGGGCACGCCGGCCGGGCGGGCGAATTCGCCCACCGCGGCGATGCGGCCGTCATGCACGGCCAGGTCGCCCTGGCGGGCAGGGCCGCCGGTGCCGTCGACGAGCGTGGCGCCTGCCACGATGAAGTCTGCTTGCAGCATGCGCGCGCTCATCAGTCGAGTTTCTCGATGCCGGCGCCGTCGATGATCTGTTGCCATTTGGCGGTTTCGCGGTCGATCAGCTGCTTGAAGTCGGCGGGCGAGCCGCTGGCCGGTTCGGCGCCCAGCGTGGCCAGGCCGGTGCGGACTTCAGGCGCCTGCAGCGCCTTCTGGATGGCGGCGTTCAACGTGGCGACCACTTCCGGCGGGGTGCCCTTGGGTGCGACCACGCCGCCCCAGGCCACGGTTTCGTAGCCCTTCAGGCCGGCTTCGTCCAGCGTGGGCACGTCGGGCATCAGCGCCAGGCGTTTCAGGCTGCTTACGCCGATGGCGCGGACCTTGCCGCTCTTGACCAGCGGGGTCGCTTCCGAGGTGTTGACGAACAGGTAGTCCAGGCGGCCGCCCAGCAGGTCCTGGATGGCGGCGGGACCGCCGTTGTAGGGGATGAATATGACGTTGATCTTGGCCATGCCCTTGAAGAGTTCGCCGCCCATGTGGCCGGTCGTGCCCACGCCCGAGGCGCCATAGGACAGGCGGCCGGGTTCCTTGCGGGCGCGGTCGATCAGGTCCTGCACGCTCTTGACGGGGGAGTCGGCCGGCACGATAAGCGCGTTGTACAGGTCGAACAGATGGGCTACGGGCGTCAGGTCCGCGTCCACGTCGTAGGGCAGGCGCTTGAACAGCGAACGGTTCACGGCCAGCGTGTTGATGTTGCCGTAGCCCACCGTGTAGCCGTCGGGCGCGGCGCGCTTGACCAGGGCGATGCCGATGTTGCCGGCGGCGCCGGGGCGGTTCTCGACCACCACCGTGGCGCCGGTGTCGCGCGCCAGCTGGGTCGTGATCAGGCGCGACAGCACGTCGGGCGAACCGCCGGCGGCCGAGGGCACCACGAAGGTGATGGGCTTGTCGGGATACGCGCCGGCGGTGGCGGCGGCCGACATGGCGGCGCCGAGCGCCAACGCGGAAAGGCCGCGGAAGAGTTTGCTACGCATGGTGGATTCCCCTTGGTTTTGTGGTGTTGAGGCGGGCAGGTTACACCCCGCGTCTCTGCGCGCCCTCATCGAAAAATGTCGAAAACCTATAATCGGGCGTTATCGGTTTGGTGATGATTTGCCAGGGGAAAAAATGGATGAGCATGCCTATGCGGACGAGGTCGGACCCACTGCCGGACGGCCTTTGAACCTGCGCCAGATCGAGGTGTTCCGCGCCATCATGATGGCCGGATCGATCAGCGGCGCGGGCCGCATGCTGCACGTATCGCAACCCGCGGTCAGCCGCGTGCTGGCGCTGACCGAGAGCCGGTTGGGCTACAAGCTGTTCGAGCGCGTGAAGAGCCGGCTCTCGCCGACGGCCGAGGCGCGGCGGCTGTACGCGGAAGTGGAGCAGGTCTATGGCGGCATCCAGCGCGTGAACGACCTGGCTGCCAGCCTCGGCCAGTCGGGCGCGGGCATGCTGAAGATCGTCGCCAGCGCCAGTTTCGGCCAGCGCCTCATTCCGATGGCGCTGGATCGCTTCCGCGGCCGCAATGCGGACGCGCGCGTCGATTACCGCAGCGTGACCTTCGATGAGCTGGCTGCGTATTTTCTATCGGGCCAGGCGGACATAGGCGTCTCCATGCAGCCGCCCGATCATCCCAATCTGCGGTCCGTGCGCCTGGCGCGGGTGCCCATCGTCTGCGCGCTGCCTGCCGGGCATCCGCTGGCGGCGCGCGAGGTGATGCGGCCGGAGGATTTCTCCACCGCGGCCTGGATCGGCTATCCGCGCGATACGCCGCTGGCGCGCGCGCTCAAGCCCTTCTTCGGCGAAGGGCCGGCTTGCGCGGCGGCGGTGGAAGTGCATTCGCCCGTGACCGCCTGTTCTTTCGTGCAGCAGGGATTGGGGCCGGCGCTGGTCGATGCCTGGTGCGTGACGCCGGACCAGGCCGCGCACATGGTCTTGCGCCCGATATCGCCGCCGGCCAGCGTGGATATCTGGGCCACGCATTCGAATCTGAGCGCGCCGCCCTTGCTGGCGCGGCGCTTTCTGGCGGCGGTGAAGAAAACGCTGGAAGAGGGGGAGCCGCGCGAACTGGCGCCCGGCGCTTCCAGCTGAGGGCTTGCGCCGGAGGGGCAAGCCCGGCCGGACCTTACAGGCCTTCGGCCTTGAGCGCGGCCTGCACGCCCTTGTCGGCTTCCATGCGCTTGAAGAATGCGGCCAGATTGTCCAGGCCCGACAGGTTCACTTCCTTGGCGTGCGCCCAGCGCAGCACCACGTACAGGTAGGCGTCGGCGATGGAGGGCTTGTCGCCCGTCAGGTAGGACTTGCCGGCGAGCTGTGCGTTCAGCTGCGCGAAGAGCTTGGTCAGCAGCGCGGAAGCCGAGCCGGCCAGCTCCTTCTGTGCGCCTTCGTCGCCGACGAAACGCGACGCACCGAAGATCATCGAGAAAGTCTTGTGGATGTCCGAGTTGATGAAGCCGAGCCAGCGGCGCACTTCGGCGCGCGAGCGCGGCGAACCGTCGCCCAGCAACTGCAGTTCAGGCGCGTGTTCAGCCAGGTACTCGAGGATCGCCGCGTTCTGCGTGACGGTCCAGCCGTCGTGCGCCAGGGCGGGCACGGCGCCCAGCGGGTTGACCTTCAGGAACTCCGGGCCCTTGAGTTCGTCGCGGCTCAGCTTGTGCGTTTCGTAGGGTTTGCCGATCCATTCCAGAACGATATGGGAAGCGAGCGAGCACGCGCCGGGCATGTAGTACAGTTTCATCAGATGGGGTCTCCTGAGAGCAAGGACGGGGATCTCCGTTCCTGGCCGATATGGTACGCCACCCGTTGCCGGAGATGCCCATGCCGTCACGTCCCGCCGCAATCACGCGCGCGCTGTTCCTGTCGTTCTCTTTCTGCCTGGCGCTGCCCGCGTCCGCGCAGCCGGGGCCCGAACCCGCATCGGTCCCGGCCCGCATCACGGCCGTGGTGGGCGGACTCAATCATCCCTGGGCAATGGCCTTTCTGCCCGAGGGCGGCGTGCTCATTACCGAGCGTCCCGGCAACCTCAGGCTGCTGCGCATCCCGGGCGGCTTGTCCAAGCCGTTGGCCGGCGTGCCCAAGGTCGCGGCGCAGGGCCAGGGCGGCCTGCTGGACGTTGCGCTGTCGCCCGACTTCGCGCAGGACCGGTATGTCTATCTGTCCTATGCCGAGGCCGATGGTTCGAAGAGCGGCACCGCCGTGGGCCGCGGCAAGCTGTCCGCCGATGGTTCGGCGCTGGAGGATTTCCGCGTGCTGTTCCGGCAGCAACCGAAGCTGTCGTCGGGCCTGCACTACGGATCGCGCCTGGTGTTCGACGACAAGGGCTATCTGTACATCTCGCTGGGCGAGAACAACCAGCGGCCCACCGCGCAGGATCTGGACAAGCTGCAGGGCAAGGTGGTGCGGCTGAAGGCCGACGGGTCGGTGCCGACCGACAATCCCTTCGTGGGCCAGGCCGGCGCGCGGCCCGAGATCTGGTCCTACGGGCATCGCAATCCCCAGGGCATGGCGCTCAACCCCTGGAGCGGCCAGCTCTGGGAAAACGAGCACGGACCGCGCGGCGGCGACGAAATCAACCTGGTCCAGCGCGGCAAGAACTACGGCTGGCCGCTGGCCACCCACGGCATCAACTACTCGGGCCAGCCCATCCCCGAAGCCAAGGCAACGGAGCTGCCCGGCATGGAGCCGCCGCTCTATTGGTGGCCGAAGTCGCCGGCCATCAGCGGCATGGCTTTCTACAACGCGGACCGGTTCCCCGCCTGGCGTAATTCCGTGTTCATCGGCGCACTGGCCAACCAGAATCTCATCCGCCTGACCTTGGACGGCGACCGTGTGGTGGCGCAGGAGTGGCTGCTGACGGACCGCAAGCAGCGGATACGCGACGTGCGGCAAGGGCCGGACGGTTATGTGTACGTGTTGACGGACGCCTCGCCAGGCGAGTTGCTGCGCCTGGCGCCGGCCGAACAGGGAGAGTGAATGCCATGAAACCGTATGAGCTGATCGGGTCCGCCGGCTGCGGGTCCGCCATCGTCGAGATGGCGCTGGTACTGGCCAACGTGCCGCACACCTTGACGGACCTGCCGTACCTCAAGCCCGGCGCCGAGCGCGACAGGCTGCTGCAACTGAATCCGTTGGGGCAGGTGCCTACCCTGGTCCTGCCGGACGGCGAGATCATGACCGAGAGCGCGGCCATGATCCTGCATCTGAACGATGTGGCGCCCCAGGCCGGCCTGGCGCCCGCGCCCGACAAGCCTGAGCGGGCCCGGTTTCTGAATCTGCTGATCCGGCTGGTGGCGGCGATCTATCCCACGTTCACCTATGGCGACGACCCGCCGCAATGGACCACCGCAGGCCCTGCGGCCGAGCTGCTGAGGCAGCGCGTGCATACGCGGCGGACGGATATCTGGCAGGAGCTGGAACGCCAGGCTGGCGCCCCGCACATGCTGGGCCGGCGCTTTTCTGCGCTGGATCTGTACGTCACGGTGATGACGCATTGGCGTCCCGGGCCGGCGTGGTTCGCGTCCGAGTGCCCGGCGCTGACCGCTGTGGCGCGCGAGGCGGCGCAGGAGCCCAATGTGGCGCGCGTGCTGCAACGGCATTTTCCGCCGCCTACGGAGTAGCCGGGCGTCAAGCCTTGGTTGGTTTGCGGGTCCTGGACTTGGCCCGTGCTTCACGCAGGGCGATGTAGACGCCGCTGCCGGCGATGAAGAGCGCGCCCAGATAGGCATAGGCGTCCGGGGTCTCATGCCAGAAGACCCAGCCCAGGATGGTGGCCCAGATCAGCCCGGTATAGTCGAAGGGCGCAACCACCGAGGCGGGACCGATGCGGAATCCCTGGGTGATCAACGCCAGGCCCAGGGTGCTGAACAGGGCGACGGCGCCGAAGTACGGCAGATCCTCCATCGCGGGCTGCTCCCAGACCAAAGGCAGGGCGACCGCGCTACAGACCAGCTGGCCCAGCACGATGTAGAGCGTGGTCGTCAGCATGCCTTCGTTGCGGTTGATGCCGCGCGCCGTGATCATCATCACCCCATACAGCAAGGCGGTGACCAGCGGAAGCAGGGTGGCCGCCTGGAACGTTGCGGCCCCGGGCCGCACCACGATCAGCACGCCGGCGAACCCGGCCAGCACGGCCAGCCAGCGCTTGCCGTCCACGCGTTCTTTCAGGACCAGTACCGATAGCGCCGTCACGAACAGCGGTGCGGCGAAGGCGATGGCGGTGGCTTCGGCCAGCGGCAGCGTGCGCAGGCCCAGATAAAAGCAATAGGCCGACACGACGTTGATGGCGCCGCGCGTCAGGTGCAGGCCAGGGTGCGCGGTGCGCAATACTCGCCGTCCGCCCAGCCACAGCGCCAGCGTGGCGACGAAAGGCAGGGCGATGAGCGCCCGCAGGAACAGGATCTGCAGCGGGTTGTAGTTGGCGCCGAGCCATTTGGCGTTGGCGTCGCTCAAGGTCAGGAAGAAAATGCCGCCCACCACGCAGGCGATGCCTGCTGCGGCGGATTGGGCCTGGGCGGGAAGTACGGAAGAGGTGGACATCTACAGCCTGGGAGGGCGGCGGTTCGGGCCGCCCGAAAGGAAAGGAAGGGGGGAGGATTCAGCCTTGGGCGCGATAGGCCGCCAGGGCGACCATGCCCCAAGACGCCAGGAAGGCGACGCCGCCGAAGGGGGTAACGGCGCCCAGCCAATGCGTGCCCGTCAGGGACAGCACATACAAGCTGCCGCTGAACAGCACGATGCCGACGAACATCACCACGCCGGCCGCGGAAAGCAGGGACGAACCGTAGCGGGCGCCCAGCAGCGCGACGACGAACAGGCCCAGCGCATGGATCAGGTGGTACAGCACGCCGGTCTGCCAGACGGACAGCAGTTCCGGCGTCAGCATGCGCTTGAGGCCGTGGGCGCCAAAGGCCCCCGCGCCCACCGCCACCATGAGATTCAACGCCGCAAGTATCGTCAGCTGCCGGTCCGTCATCGCCAGTCCTTATAAGTGTCTGATCAATCGTGTTACAGCCGCCTATGATATGCCCAAATCCCGCGCCTATCCGGAGGCATGGCATTGTTGGGGACGGATCTTGTGACAGTCTTTCCAAATGGGATATCATGAATTCAATTTGGAATTTCTGGTGCGTCCGCAGTCGTGGCGCCCAGACTTGCAGGAGTCAGGCCATGAGCGTAGCCGCCCTCGAAAAAAGCCCCGCCAAGCGTCCGTCCCGCCATGCGGCGGCGCGCGCCAAGCAGTTGTTCCGCAGCCTGGTCGACAGCCCCCTGGTCGACATGGCGCGCGACGTGCGCCGCGGCCTGCCTGCGCAGATGGTCGACGACGCGGCCGACTACCTGCAAGTGCCCAAGTCGGAAATCATGGCCATCACCGAGGTCAAGGCGGCCTCGCTGTCGCGCTGGAGCCGCGAAGGGCTGATGCTGCCGCTGGGCGAATCCGACCGCCTGGCCCGCGTCGCGCGGGTGGCGCGGGTGGCGCGCCAGGTTCTGGGCAGCGACGAAGAAGCCGTCGCCTGGCTGAACACGCCAGTGCCCGCCCTGGGCAACGTCAAGCCGCTGTCGCTGCTGACCTCCGACGCCAGCAGCCGCATTGTCGAAGACACGCTGGCGCGCGCCGCGGCGGGCGTCTACGCATGACGGACGACAGCGTTTCGATCTGGCGCATCGGGACTACCGCAGGCAAATACCGCGCCGACGACCTGAGCGGGGCGGGCGCCGCGGCCGTGGGCGGGCGCTACAACAGCCCGGGCACGGCGGTGGTCTATGCCTCGGCCAGCGTGGCGCTGGCGGCGCTGGAAACGGTGGTGCATTTTGCGGCCCGCGCGTCCGAACAGGCCAACCGCTATCTGATCGAACTGGCGGTGCCGCGCGCCGTACACGAAGCCCGCCAGGCGCTGAGCCTGACGCAGTTG
Source organism: Achromobacter sp. ACM04 (assembly GCF_014851465.1). Taxonomy (NCBI): domain Bacteria; kingdom Pseudomonadati; phylum Pseudomonadota; class Betaproteobacteria; order Burkholderiales; family Alcaligenaceae; genus Achromobacter; species Achromobacter sp. ACM04. The sequence continues at coordinate 1,191,574 of NZ_JACUZS010000001.1, read as the reverse complement.
CACGAGGACTACCCGTTCTGGGATGCCGTGCCCTTCGCGGAAGCGTCGCAGGCGGTGGGCGACAACTGGGTGCAGTCCGGCGTGTCGGCGCTGCTTGAACTGCCCAGCGCCATCGTGCCTTACCGGGGCGTGCCGGACTGCAATTTCCTGATCAATCCGGCGCACCCCGACGCCGAGCACATCGTAGTGGTGCGGCGCGAACGCTTCATCTACGATCCGCGCCTGCGCCCCGTCTAGTTCAGTCCGTCAGTACCGCGCGGCCCACGACCTTGCCGGCCCGCAGCGATGCCAGCACGCTGTCGGCCTCGGCCAACGCATGGCGGTGCACGGGCATGGGCGGCACCTTGCCGGCCCGCACCAGCTCCATCAGTTCCTGCAGTTCGGTCAGGTTGCCGACGTAGCTGCCGATGATGGACAGGGCTTTCATGGGAATCAGCGCGATGGGCCACGACGATGCGCCGCCGAACAGGCCCACGATGATCAGCTTGCCGCCCTTGGTCAGGAAGTCAAAGGCAAGCGAGGTAGTCGCGGGCGCGCCGACCAGGTCGATGGCGGCCTGCGCGGGTTTGCCGCCGGCCGCCTTGATGATCTGCTGCGCGGCGTCCGGCGCGGCGCCGTCGATGGCGGCGAGCGCGCCGGCTTCCAGCGCGGCCTGGCGCTTGGCGGGGTCGATGTCGACGACGATGGCGCCGGCGCCGCCCAGGGCCTTGATCAGCGTCAGGCTCATGAGGCCCAGGCCGCCCGCGCCGAAGATGACAACGGGGTGCGAACGGTAGATGTCCGGGCCAATTTTCTTCAGCGCGGAGTAGGTGGTGAGCCCCGAGCAGGCATAGGGCGCGATCTGCGCGGGATCGAGGTCGCCGATGTCGATCAGGTAGCGCGGGTGCGGCACCAGGATGTGGTCGGCGTAACCGCCGGCGCGGTGCACGCCCAGGCAGGCGGGCGCGGAGCAGTGGTTTTCCATGCCGGCCAGGCAAGGCGGGCAGTTGCCGCAGCCGATCCAGGGGTACACCAGGTAGTTGCGGTCGGCCGACAGTCCCTGGGCATCGGGACCGGCGGAGACGACGGCGCCCACGGTTTCATGGCCCATGGTGAGCGGTAGCGAGACGCCGCGGTCTTTCAACGACAGCGTGCGGCCCTGGCCCAGGTCGTAGCCGCCTTCCCACAAGTGGATATCGCTGTGGCAAACGCCAGCCGCGCGCACCTTCAGCAGCACCTGCGACCCTTGCGGCGTGGGCGTGGGCTGGTTCATTTCCTGCAAGGGCTCGCGGAAGTTCACGACGCAATAGCACTTCATGGGATGTCTCCTCCTGGGTGGTTTTACGGCCGGCCCGCGAGGCGGGCGCGGCGTGGCAAGGCTATTTCTTCACGGTCGGGCATTCACTGTCCGCCAGGGACACGAAGACCTTTTCGCCCGGCACCGTGGACAGGATGCGGTAGAAGTCGCCGGGGTACTTGGATTCGGCGGGCTTCTTCACTTCGACCAGATACAGATCCATGATGACGCGGCCGTCTTCGGGGCGCACCCGGGCATTCTTGATCAGTTTGGTGGTGATGGGCAACTCGCGCATCTTCTGGTTGACTGTCGCGCCGTCGAAGGTGCCGGCGGCCTGGGCGGCTTGCAGGTAATGGGTGGTGGCGACGTAGCTCAGGGCCTGCACGATGGAAGGCGCGCGCGTCACGCCCATCTTTTTCTGCCAGCGCTGGGTCCAGGCCCGGGTGTCTTCGTCCGCGTCCCAATAAAAACCGGTGGGGAAGGTCAGCCCTTGGGCCACGGGCAGGCCCATCGCCTGCACGTCGTTGATGAAGGTCAGGAAGGTCAGCATGCGCTGCTTGCCCCCGGTCAGCCCGAACTCCTGGGCCTGCTTGATCAGGTTGACCAGGTCGCCGCCGGCGCTGGCCAGGCCCACCACGTCGGCCTTGGACGATTGCGCCTGCACCAGGAACGAAGCGAAATCCAGCGCGCCCAGGGGATGGCGCGTGCTGCCCAGCACCTTGCCGCCGGCCTTGTCCACGAAGCGCGAGGCGTTGGCTTCCAGCGATTTGCCGAAGACATAATCGGTGGTGATGAAGTACCAGGACTTGCCGCCGCTTTCGACCACGCTCTTGACCACGGCATTGGCCAGGGCATAGGTGTCGGGCGCCCATTGCGTGCTGAGATTGCTGCACTGCTTGCCGCTGAAGTCGCCGGCGAAGCCGCCGCTGATGAGGGCGGTTCCGCCTTTTTCGCGCGCCACGCCCTGGGCGGCCAGGCCCGCGGAGCTGGCGCCGCCGTCCACCACGGCCACCAGGCCTTGCGTGTCGAACCAACGGCGGACCAGGGCCGAGGCCACGTCCGCCTTGTTCTGGTTGTCCGCGCCTATGACTTCGACGGTCTTGCCGGCGACCTTGCCGCCGAAGTCCTCGACCGCCATGCGCACGGCCATCTCGGAGCCCAGCCCGCCCAGGTCGGAATAGATGCCGGAGCGGTCGTTGGATACGCCCAGGCGAACCACGTCGGTTTGGGCTTGGGCCGCGCAGGCGGCCAGCGAGGCGGCCAGCGCCGCCAACAGGGGTTTGATACGCATCTGCTTGCCTCCCGGCCCGATGAGGGCCGAATTATTGGTGTCTCGTTGGGATGCTGTGTATCTGCTTGCGGGGCGCCAGTTCTCCATCTGGCCGAAAATTATTTCACATTGGTGAAAGAAAATTCTTGTGCAAGAATTTAGGTTCGCACATATGAAAAGTCAACATGGTGGATTTCCCAAGTCGAAGCGCGCTTGCGCCGGCTGGAGGAATGCCGCGCGAGGGGTAGACGCATGGAAGTGAAGCTCGTCGCAAGAACGCTGGAACTGATCGAACTGTTCGCCCAGGAGCGGCGGCCGATGCCGCTGACCGAACTGGCGCAAGGCCTGGGCGCGCCCATGTCCAGCTGCCTGGCGCTGGTGCGTACGCTGGTGGCGCGGGGCTATCTGTACGAGGTCCGGCGGCGCGCCGGTTACTACCCCACGCCCAAGCTGCACGCCTTGTGCGGGCTGATCCAATCGGGCGACCCCTGGATGGAACGGGTGCGTCCGCAGCTTGCCGCGCTGCGCGATGCGGCCAATGAAACGGTGATGCTGGGCAAGATCCAGGACGGCGCGGTGCTGTTCCTGGACATGGCGGAATCCACACACCCGGTGCACTACGCGACCCGACCCGGGGTGCGGCGGCCTTTGCATACCAGCGCCGTGGCCAAGGCGATTCTTGCGCGGCTGGGGTCGGCCGAGCGCGAGAGCATCCTGGAGGATGTCGGGTACGAACGCTATACGGATCGCACGCTGCTCACGCGCCAGGCGCTGCTGGATGAAATCGAGCGGACGGCGGCCAGGGGCTGGGCCGAGAACGCCGGCGAAAGCGTGGCTGACCTGACCGGGCTGGCGGTGGCGCTGGATCTGGGCGGCGAATGGTACGCGCTGTGCATGGCGGGACCCACGTCGCGCGTTGCCGAGAGGCGCGCAGAGAACCTGCGCTTGTTGAGCGAGACGGCGGAAGCGCTCCGTCTCGGCCGGGAAGCTTAGGGGCCGCGCAAGCGGCTCAGGAACCGCGGCGCATCAGGGTCGACTTGCCGAACAGGCTTTCAATGAGGTCCACCGCCAGTTCCGCGGTCTTGTTGCGCACGTCGAAGGCCGGGTTCAGTTCCACCACGTCCAGCGAGCGCATGAGGCCGGTATCGGCGATCATTTCCATGCATAGCTGGGCCTCGCGGTAGGTGGGGCCGCCGGGGACGGTGGTGCCCACGCCGGGGGCGATCTCCGGGTCCAGGAAGTCCACGTCGAAGCTCACGTGCAGATGCGTGTCGGCGTCCAGCCCGGCCAAGGCCGCTTCCATGGTGGCGCGCATGCCCATTTCGTCGAGGTAGCGCATGTCGAAGACTTCCAGGCCGGCCTCATGCACCAGGCGTTTTTCGCCCTGGTCCACGCTACGGATGCCGATCTGCCGCACCCAGCCCGGCTCGATGTCGGGAGTCTGGCCGGACAGGCCCGTGATCTGCGCCGGGCCGTAACCGCACAGGCAGGCCACCGGCATGCCGTGGATGTTGCCCGTGGGGGTGAGCGCGTTGGTATTGAAGTCGGCATGGGCGTCAAGCCACAGCACGCGCAGCTTCTTGCCGGCTGCGCGGCAGTGGCGCGCGACCGCGCTGATCGAGCCTATGCCCAGGCAGTGGTCGCCGCCCAGCAGGATGGGCAAGCGGCCCTGGCTCAATTCCTCGTAGACGGCATCGTGCACCGCACGGTTCCATGCCGCGACTTCGTCCAGGTGGCGGTAGCCGTCCGTAGGCGGCAGCCAGGGATTGGCGGGGCCGTAGAGGTTGCCGCGGTCGGTCACCTGGAAGCCCTGGGCCTCGATGACCGGGCCCAGGTCCGCCACGCGCAGGGCTTCTGGCCCCATGGACGCGCCGCGCGCGCCGGCGCCGATGTCGGTGGGCGCGCCGATCAGGGTGATGTGGTGGGGCAGGTTGGCGGTGTTCTGCAAGTCGCGGACTCCGGTAGGGTGCATCAAGTGGCGGATAGTACCGCGCTCAATTGATCGCAGGCCCAGTCGATCTGCTCGCGCGTCACGATCAGGGGCGGCGACAGGCGCAGCGTGTGGCCGTGCGTGTCCTTGACCAGCATCCCGCGTGCCTGCAGGCGTTCGCACCACAGGCGCGCGCCGCCGGCATCGGCCTCCAGCTCCACGGCCAGCATCAGGCCGCGACCGCGCACTTCGCGCACGGGGCCGGGCAGGGTGCGCAGGCGGTCCAGGAAGTAGGCGCCCATGGCGGCCGCGTTTTCGATCATGCCTTCCTCGGTCAGCACGCGCAGCGCGGCGCGCGCGATGGCGCAGGCCAACGGGTTGCCGCCGAAGGTGCTGCCGTGCTGGCCGGGCTGGAACACGCCCAGCACGTCGGCGTTGGACAGCACCGCCGACACGGGGTAGAAGCCGCCCGACAGCGCCTTGCCGATCAGGGTGACGTCGGCTTCGATGCCTTCGTGCTCTTCGGCCAGCAGCTTGCCGGTGCGGCCCAGGCCGGTCTGGATCTCGTCCAGGATCAGCGTGATGCCGCGTTCGGTGCAGCGCTGGCGGACCCGAGCGAAATAGCCCGCAGGCGGCAGGACCACGCCGGCTTCGCCCTGTATCGGTTCCACCAGGAATGCCATGGTGTTGGGCGTGATGGCGGCGTCGAAGGCGTCGTAATCGCCGAAGGGAACGATCTTGAACCCCGGCGCGAACGGCCCATAGTGGCCGTAGGCGTCGGGATCGGTAGAGAAGCCCACGATGCCCAGCGTGCGGCCATGGAAGTTGTTGGCGCAGACGATGATCTCGGCCTGGTTTTCCGGCACGCCGCGCACTTCGTAGCCCCATTTGCGCACGGCCTTGATGGCGGTTTCCACGGCTTCCGCGCCGCTGTTCATAGGCAGGATCTTGTGCGCTCCGGTCAGGCGCGCCAGGTCTTCATAGAACGGCGCCATCTGGTCGTGGCGGAAGGCGCGCGAGGTCAGCGTGAGCTTTTGCGCCTGCTCGGCCATCGCGGCCAGGATGGCAGGATGGCAGTGCCCCTGGTTGACGGCGGAATAGGCCGACAGGCAATCCAGGTACTTGCGGCCGTCCACGTCGTAAAGCCAGACGCCGCTGCCGCGCGCGATGACCACATCCAGGGGGTAGTAGTTATGCGCGCCGAGCTGGTCTTCGACGCGGTCGCGGTGGCTGGCGGCGGACGGTGCGCCGGGCTGATTGTTCAATACCGCGCTCATGAGCGTCTCCCGAGGAGGTATTGCAGCCATCTTAGCGCCGCAATCCGGTCCGCGGCATTGCCATTGCGTGACAAAGGCCATTGCCGGGCGACGCCGCGGGCTGCTGCACAATAGCGGCTGCGCAGGGCGATGCCCTGTTTTCCTACCTGGATGGTTCTCATGTTGTTGCACAAACTGCTACTGAAATTCACCCGCTGCGCGGCCGCGGCCGGGTTGGCGCTGGCCTGCGCCTCCGCCGCCATGGCGCAGGACAAGCCGCTGCGCATCGGCGTGATCCCCAGCGTGGCCAATGCCGCCACCGAGATCGCCGTCGCCCAGGCCAGGAAAGAGGGTCTGGAGGTCAAGCTGGTGGAGTTCAACGATTGGGTGCTGCCCAACATCGCGGTCGCCGATGGCTCGGTGGACGCGAACTTCTTCCAGCATGAACCCTTCCTGGAACTCTTCAACCAGCGCCGCGGCGCGGACTTGAAGCCCATTGCCTACGGCTATTCCACCACCATCGGCCTGTTTTCCAAAAAGCTGAAGAAGGGCGACGCCGTGCCTGACGGCGCGACCATCGCGGTGCCGAACGACCCGGTCAACACGGGCCGGGCGCTGTTGCTGCTGGAATCCATCGGCCTGATCAAACTCAAGCCCGGCGTGGCGCACCAGGCCGCGCTGGAAGACGTGGTGTCCAATCCCAGGAAACTGAAGTTCGTGCAGATCGAAGGCTCGCAGTCGGCGCGCACGTTCGACGACGTGACCGCGTCCGTCACGTACACCACCTTCGCCAAGCAGGCCGGCTTGAACGAGAAGGACGGCCTGGCCTTTGACAACACCGATCCGGCCAATGTGCGGCGCTATGCCATCCGCTGGGTGGCCACGCCGGCCGGCGCGCAGGACCCGCGCCTGTTGAAGTTCATCTCGATCTACCAGAACTCGGCCGAAGTGAAGGCCAAGCTGCGCAGCCTTTATGGCGATCTGATCGACTTTCCTTGGTAACGGGGCGCGGGGGCGTGGGCATTGACGATTCTTGGCAGTTCGGCTCAGGGATAGCTCGTATACTGGCCCCAATTTTCCTCCCGCCCGGAGATGAGGCGCCGTCTTGGCTGCGCCGCAGGGCGCGCCCTCTACTCTCGAGCCCCACGCCATGCGTATTCCATCGTCCGACGATGCCGCCCATGCCCAGGTCCTGCCCGTCGATGACGGCCGCATCCTGGCCGCGGCGAGCGCGATTCTGGCGGCGGGGCCGCAGGCCGGCTTTTTCGAAACGCTGGTCAGCCGCGCGGCCGCGGACATGGGCGTGGACTACGCCTGGGTGCGGCTGCAGGACGCCAGCGGCGGGACGGAACTGATCGCCAGCGCCAGTTGCGGCGCTGGCCTGGCGGCTGGTCCCGCGGGCGCGGGTGACGCCTTGCACGCACGGCTGGCGGATCAGACCTCGCATGTCTGCCTGCATCACACGCCGCAAGACAATCCCTGGCTGGCCGAAGCCCGCGTGCGGGCCTGGGTGGCGCGTACGCTTTTCGACGCGAACGGGGTCGCCTGTGGTCACATCGCTTTCCTCTTCAGGCGCGAACTGGCCGATGCGTCAGCCTACGTCAGCGCGCAAGCCATACTCGCCAGTTTCGCGCAGCACGCTGTGCTGGACGCCGCCGCCCGCGAGCGCGAGCTGGCGCGGCTGAACGAAGTCATCGCGCAGTTTGGGGCGCTGTTCCGGTCGGCGCCGGTGCTGATCAACGCCTTCGACCAGGACGGCCGCTGCACCTTGTGGAACGACGCCTGTGCGCGGCGCTTCGGCTGGTCCGAAGCCGAGATCAAGCTGAGCCTGAACCCTTTTGCGCTGTTCTACCCCGATCCGGCCGTACGGGATCGTGCGATGGATAGCGTCGTCGCGCGGCCCGACCGCTCGTTCCGCGAATGGCAGCCGCGCACGCGCGACGGCGAGCAATTGTCGGTGCTTTGGTCCAACGTCAAGCTGCCCGACGGCAAGGTTGTGAACCTGGGCATGGACGTCACCGAAAGCCGGCGTGCGGAAGCCGCCCTGGAGCGCATGGCCCGGGTGGATAGCCTGACCGACTGCTGGAATCGCGCCGAAATCCTCAAGCGGATGGAAGAGCGCCTGGCCGACGTCCGCCGTGGCGCGGGCGGTCCGACCACCGCGCTGATGCTGGACCTGGACTACTTCAAGCAGGTCAACGACCGCTATGGACATCTGGGGGGCGACATCGCTTTGCGGCATTTCTGCGATCAACTGCGCGCCTGTCTGCGCGAGGGCGATTCCGTGGGTCGGCTGGGCGGCGAGGAGTTCCTGGTGCTGCTGGCGGACGCCGATGCGGCGGTGGCGCGCGCGATCTGCGAGCGCCTGCGCACCAGCCTGCGGCAGCATCCGGCGGATATCGATGGGGCGGTGGTGACGCTGTCGGTGAGCGGCGGCATTGCGGGCTTTCTGCCCGGCGATGCCAGCGCCTCGGACGTGCTGCGCCGTGCGGATTTCGCGCTTTATCAAGCCAAGCGGTCGGGCAGGGATTGCGCGGTGGAGTATCGCAACTGATCGATGTTGCTGCCGCCAGCCTATGGCATTCAGGCAGTCGCCTGGCCGCGCGCCGAGCGCCGGCCATTGAGCCGCCAATGCAGGCCCACCGCCGCGGCAGCCAGGGCGCAGGCCGCGGCCAGGCCCAGCGCTTCGAATCCCGCGTGGGTGTAGATGGTGCCGGCGATCGCGGTACCGACGCTTGCGCCCAGGTAGGTGGTGCAGGTGTTCAGCCCCAGCACCGCGCCGCGCTCTTCGGGCCGGGCGCGCGACAGCAGCAGCACCAGCAGGTTCAGGCTCAGTTGCGAGGCCGCGCCCCATAGCGTGGCGATGGCCAGCACCGCGCTCAACGCATGCGCGGCCGGCAGCAGCCCCAGATACACCAGCGCGATCACGCCCAGCGCCAACGGCAGGGCGCGGCGCGGCCCCAGCCGCTCGATCAGCGGCGCGCCAGCCACCCCCGCCAGCAGGAACCCCGCTCCGTAGGCGAAAGCGATGAAGCCCACCTGTCCTGCAGACAGCGCGAGCAGGCCGCGCACGTGGTCCGCCAGGAAGGCGTAGACGCCATAGAAGGCCGACGAGAACGCCAGGCAGCCCAACAGCAGGGCGGGCACGTCGCGGTAGGACAGCGGCGCCAGCAGGCGCGACAGGCGCAGCGGCGCGGGATTCCCGGCGCGGCGTTCCGGCAGCTTGCGCAGCCCGAGCACGGCAATGGCGGCGCAGAGCGCCAGCGTGGCGTAGGTGGCGCGCCAGCCCACCGCGTCGGAGATGAGCGCGGACAGCGGTACGCCCGCCACCAGCGACACCGACCAGCCCGCGATGACGCGTCCCAGGGTGCGCGCCTCCTGGCCAGGCGGCGCGATCAGCGCGGCAGATCCATAGGCGGCGGGCAGGATGACCCCCGCAGCGGCGCCCGCCAAGGCTTGCGCCAGCGTCAGCACAAGCCAGTGCGGCGCGCAGGCGGACAGGATCAACGCGGCGATCAGGACCGCCATCGCGCCCAGCAGCGAGCGGCGTACGCCGATGCGGTCGATGCGTGCGGCCAGGAAGAAAGCGCTGGCGGCCGTGGCCGCGCCATAGGCGGAAATGGCGGTGCTGATGGTCAGCGGCGAGGTGGAAAAGGAGCGCGCCACGTCGCTCAGGATGGGACTGAGCGCCAGGCCGTTGGAGCCTACGACGCTGACGGCGAACATCAGGGCGGGGACGGAAGAGGCGGGGCGGGCGCTGCGGGTGCTACGGTTCTGCATCGCGAAATTTTATTGGAATAAAATAAGGGTTAACGCTTATATTTCCTTATTCCGTAAAAGTTCGAATGCCGTTCGGCAGAACCTGATTCCAATGCCTGATCTTGATGACCGCGACCGAAAGCTGTTAACGCTGCTGGCCGACGATGCCTCCCCCAGCTACGCCGAATTGGGCAAAATGCTGAACCTCTCCGCCCCGGCCGTGCATGAACGGGTCAAGCGCCTCAAGCGCGATGGTCTGATCAAGGGCATTGCCGCCAAGCTGGACGGCGCGCGCATCGGCCGGCCGCTGCTGGCCTTCGTGCACGTGGACACCAACAACTGGACCATTACGCAGCAGGTGCTGGGGCTGGCCGAGCTGACCGAGGTGGAAGAGATCCACACCATCACCGGCAAGAGCGCCATGCTGCTGAAAGTGCGCGTGCGTGATACGCAGGCGCTGGAGGCGCTGCTGGCCCGCATCCATCAGATCGACGGCATCACCAACACCACCAGCGACATCGCCCTGACCAGCTATCTGGAACGCGGGCCCTTGCCGGACAACGGCTGAGCCGCGCCGTTCAGGCCGCGCGCAGCCGCAGGCGCGTGATCTCGGAGGGTGCGCCCAGGCGCTTGGGCGGTCCCCAGTAGCCCGTGCCGCGGCTGATGTAGATCCACATCTTGCCCAGGCGATGCAGGCCGGCCGTATAGGGCTGCTGGAAGCGCACGAAGAAACCCCATGGGAAGAACTGTCCGCCATGCGTATGGCCGGACAGTTGCAGGGTATAGCCGAGTGGCTCGGCCGCCGCCGCGCTGCGCGGCTGGTGCGCCAGCAGTATCCGGGGCATGGCGTCGGCGGGCGCGCCCGCCAGCGCCGCCTTGGGATTGCTGCGATGCTGCGGATCGAACGAGCCGGCGCTGTAGTCGGTGATGCCCGCCACCACCACGGGCAGGCCGGCGGGGTGGATGACCACGTGCTCGTTCATCAGCACGCGCAGCCCCATGCGGCGGAACTCGGCGATCCAGGGCGTGGCGCCCGAATAGTATTCATGGTTGCCGGTCACCAGATAGACCCCATGGGGCGCGCGCAGCTGGCCCAGCGGGCTGGCCTGTACGGAAAGCTGCTCGACGCTGCCGTCGACCACGTCGCCGGTGATCGCAATCATGTCCGGCAGCTGTTCATTGACGGCGTCGACGATGGCCTGCACGTAGCGTTTCTTGATGGTCGGGCCAACGTGGATGTCGCTGATCTGCACGATGGTGAAGCCGTCCAGGTCGGGCGCGAGGCCGGCGATGGGCACGTCCACATCGACCACGCGCGCCCGCTTGCGGGCGTTGTACAGGCCGACCAATGTTCCGGCGAGGGCCAATATGGGCACGGCCCAGGCGCTGACCCGGCGCAGCGTGGTCCAAGGCAGATCGGCGCCGATCAGTAGATTCGCCAGCCACGTCACCAGCAGCAAAGCGTCGCGCAGCACCGTCAGCACGAACAGCGACGAGAACAGGCCCATCGCGAACAGCCCGACCCAGGCAATGCGGTCGCCCCAGGGCGGGTGCACGGACGAACGCCCCAGCATCCCCAGCGGGATCAGGATGCAGGACAGCAGCAAGGCAAGAATGGCGGCGGCGGAACCCGCTCCGCCCAATTGGGCGTCGGGGATCAGGCGGGCGCCCACGTAGACGTGAGCCAGGGCGCCCAGGGTCAGGAAGCGCAGGAAGAATGAGGATTGGCGTAGGGACACGGCGGCTCTGGGGCGCGCCAGGCCGGGAGCAGCGGCGCGCGGGGCAAGGGAACCGCCATTCTATGCCGGGTGCGGATACTCCCGCACGAGCAAATCCGGTCCCATCTCCTGTACATGGTTGATGCCCAGCATCGCCATGTTGCGGTCGACCTCGGCGCGCAGCAGGCCGATGGCGTGCGATACGCCGGCCTCGCCGCCGACTGCGGCCGCATAGTTGAAGGGCCGGCCGACGAAGACGAAGCTCGCGCCCAGCGCCAGGGCTTTGAGCACGTCGCTGCCGCGGCGCACGCCGCTGTCCATCATCACGGTCATGTTGCCGGCGGCCTCGGCGACGGCGGGCAGGGCGCGCAGCGGCGAGACCGCGCCGTCCAATTGCCGGCCCCCATGGTTGGACACGATGATGCCGTCCGCGCCGTGCTGGCGCGCCAGCGCCGCGTCCTGCGGATGCAGGATGCCCTTGATGATCAGCGTGCCTGGCCATTGGCGGCGGATGCGCGCCACATGTTCCCAGCTTAGGTGATCGCGCGCGCTGAAGTCGCGCAGCACCGACGACGACACGATCGGCGCGCCGCGCGTGGCAAAGGAGTTCTCGAAATGCGGCATGCCATGGGCCAACAGCGTGCGCATGAACGTGCCGGCCAGCCAGCGCGGCCGCGTCAAGCCATCCCAGGCCAGGCGCAGGCTGGGCTTGAGCGGGGTGGAGAAGCCGGTGCGCACGTTGTTCTCGCGGTTGGCCGACACGGGAATGTCCACCGTCAGCACCAGGGTTTCGTAGCCGGCGCGGCGGGCGCGTTCAACCAGCGCGTCGATGCGCTGCGGATCGCCAGGCAGATAGGCCTGGAACCAGGTGCCGGGCGCTGCGCGGATGACGTCTTCCAGCGGAATCAGCGAGGTGCCGCTGAGGATGGCGGGTATGCCTTGCTCACGCGCGGCACGCGCCAGCACGATGTCGCCGCGGTAGGCCGACAGCGCGCTGATGCCCATCGGGGCAATGCCGAAGGGCGAGGCATAGCGGCGGCCGAAGAGTTCGGTTTGCTGCGTGCGGCGCGACACGTCCACCAGCACGCGCGGCGAAAACGCGTACTGCGCAAAGGCGCTGCGGTTGCCGCGCAGGGACTGGTTGTCTTCGGCCGCGCCCGCGACATAGCCGAAGATCGGCCGCGGCAGGCGGCGTTTCGCCGCCGCCTCGAAGTCGTCCAGCGACAGCATGCGCGCCAGCGCGCGCGGCAAGGGGCGGTCGGCCGAGGCGGCGCGGGGACTGGCGGAGGACGAGAGCAGGGATGTCATGGCGGGCCGGCAAAAGCCCGTAATCTAGCAACGCCGATTCATCGCATAAAGCGAATAAAACCAGACATCCAATTTCGAATAAATCGAATATTTGCGGAGAAAACTACGCAGGCAGCGCCATCAGTTCGCCCATGCGCACCGGACCCAGCACGGCAGGCGTGTCGGCCCAGCGGATCTGGTTGGGACCGAACAGCACGATGGCGGTGGAGCCCAGCTTGAAGCGGCCCATTTCCGCGCCCTTGGCCAGATGGATCGGGGCGCGCGCCGCGTCGTCGTAGCGGGTGGCTTTCACGCGGCGCTTGTGCGGCGTGACCAGGCCTGCCCACACCGTCTCGATGGACGCGACGATCATGGCGCCCACCAGCACCAGGGCCATCGGTCCGTGCTCGGTGTCGAAGATGCAGACCACGCGTTCGTTGCGCGCGAACAGGCGCGGCACGTTGCGGGCGGTCAGCGGGTTGACCGAGAACAGGCGGCCGGGTACGTGGATCATTTCGCGCAGGGTGCCGGCGACCGGCATGTGCACGCGGTGGTAATCCTTGGGCGACAGATAGACGGTGGCGAATTCGCCGCCCTGGAACGGGGCCGCGCGTTCGGCGTCGCCGCCCAGCAGGTCGGCCAGGCCGTAGCTATGGCCCTTGGCCTGGAAGATGCGGCCATGTTCGATAGCGCCCATCTGGCTGATGGCTCCGTCGGCCGGACACACCACCGAGCCCGGCTCGTCGTCCAGGGGCCGCGCGTCTTCTTTCAATGCCCTCGTGAAGAAGTCGTTGAAGCAGTCATAGGCCAGCGGGTCTTCCTGCAGCGCCTCGCGCATGTCCACGCCATAGCGGCAGACGAAGCGCGAAATCATCCAGTTCTTGACCGCGGGTTCCCGGCAGTCGGATGCGTACCCGAAGAGCCGCGACACCAGGTGGTGAGGGGAAAGATACTGGCTGGCGAGGAATAGTTGGTCTTTGATCGGCATCTAGGAGCGCTGAGAAATTACCCCGCGGCCGGCCGCGGCACGGGCCGGCCCGCAAGGGGCCCGCCTTCAGGCCCGGGACTGGCCGCGTCAAAAAACGTCGTCCCGCGTTGCAGCGGGACGATGTGGTGATGAGCAGAGGGGTGAATTCTACCGCTTTCAGGCGCACTTCAGGCATATGAATGCGCGCATGCGGCGCCGGGCGCAAGGGCGCGACATTGCAGGCACGCCAGCCGCTACAGCTCCAGCACGATGCGCTTGCCCTGGGCGCGGGAGCAGCAAGCCATCATGCGGGTGCCGGCCTCGCGTTCGGCGCGGGTCAGCACCACGTCGCGGTGATCGACCGCGCCGCCCAGCACGCGCACCTCGCAGGAGCCGCAGAGACCTTCCTCGCAATCGCTCTGCACGTCGATGTTGGCGCTGCGCAGCGCGCTCAGCAGCGTCTGGTCGGCAGGCACTTGCACGACGATGCCGGAGTCCTTCAGCTCGGCCTCGAAGGCGTGTTCCTTGGACGGGTCCAGCGTGGCGAGCGTGGAATGGAAGTGCTCCACGCGCAGGCTGTCCTCGGGCCAGGCGGCGCAGGCGGCTTGCAGGGCATCCAGCATGCGCTCGGGGCCGCAGGCGTAGATCTGGACGCCGGCCTCGGGACGGGACAGCAGGGCGGCGAAGTCGTTGCGGCTGCCTTCCTCGCTGACATGCAGATGCAGGCGCGCGCCATGCAGCTGCAGCAGTTCGTCCAGCATGGCCATGCAGGCGCGCGAGCGTCCGCTGTAGTGCAGTTCGTAATCCAGGCCCAGCTCGCGCGCGCGGCGCGCCATGGCGCTGATGGGCGTGATGCCGATGCCGCCGGCGATGAGGATCAGACGTTTGGCGCTTTCGTCCATGCGGAAATGGTTGCGCGGGCCGCGTGCGCGCACGATGCTGCCCGCGCGCAGGTGCTGGTGGATCCAGGCGGAACCGCCGCGGCCTGCCGTTTCCTTGAGCACGGCGATCTCCAATGCATTCGCGGCGGCCGGATCGCCGCAGAGCGAGTATTGGCGCGACAGGCCCGTGTCGCCGCATTCGACGTCGATGTGCGAGCCGGGCGTCCAGCGCGGCAGCGGCTTGCCGTCAGGCGATTCGAGCCTGATGCGCGCAATGCCGTCGGCCGCGGCCGTGACCTGCGTCACCACCAGCTTGCGGCTGATCGCGTGGGTCGAGGGCTCGCCGATGCGCACCGGCTGCACCTGATCCAGCAGGGCGGCGTCGCGGCGCTCGGGGTTGTCGGCCGGGTTCCATTCCACCCACAGATGCTCGGGGCCGCGGAACGAGGTGTTCGGCACGTAGGTGAACTGCTGTTCGGCCAGGCGCATATGCGGCAGGCGGCGGGTCAGCTCTTCCAGGAAGATCTGCATCTCCATGCGCGCCAGGTTCTTGCCCATGCACTGGTGCGCGCCATAGCCGAAGGTCAGCTGGTCGCTGGCGTTGTCGCGGCGGATGTCGAAGAAGTCGGCGTCGGCGAAATGGCGTTCGTCGTGGTTGGCCGACGAGGACACGATCAGCAGCTTGGCGCCCGCGGGAATCGCCACGCCGGCGATCTCGGTGTCGCGCGTGGCCAGGCGGCGCCAGGCCGCGACCGAGCCGTTGTGGCGCAGGCATTCCTCGACCGCGTTGGGCAGCAGGCCGGGGTCCTCGCACAGTTCGCGCCAGGCGTCGGGATGCTGCAGCAGCAGCTTGATGGCGTTGGCCGAGGCGTTGGCGGTGGTCTCATGCGCCGCGACGATGCCGGCCATCATCATCGAATGCAGGTACGAGTCGGTGACGACTTCGGGATGGTCCTTCTGCTTGCGGATGCCGTACTGCATCCAGCCCGGGGCATCGGGATCCTGGCGCATCTTGTCCAGGATCTTGCCCGCCAGTTGCCAGAAATTACCTACCGCATGCGCCACCGCCACCTGTTCTTCCGGCTTGGGCCGGCCCCAGGTGTTGACGGTGTGGGCGATGGAGTACTGGCGCAGCAGATCCATGTCCTCCTCGGGCACGCCCAGAAAGTGCAGGGCGACCGTCAAGGGCACTTCCCACAGCATCTGGTCGACCAGGTCGGCGCGGCCGTCGTTGATGAAACGGTCCACGTATTCGCGCGTCAGGCGCCGCACCATGGGTTCGTGGTGCTTGAGTTCGTCCGGCGTGAACGGATCCATCAGCACGCGGCGGCGCGGCATGTGGGCCGGTTCGTCCTCGTTGACCAGGGTGCGGTTCATCGCGTAGCCGTAGCTGGCCAGCACTGCGTTGGCCTCGGGGCCGGTCGGCGTGATCTTTTCCAGCGCGATGGAGGGGCTGTAGGTGTGGTTGTCGCGGAACACGGCCTTGATGTCGTCATAGCGCGTGACCACCCAATAGCCCAGCTTGGGGCTGTAGAACACGGGTTCCTGTTCGCGCGCCCAGCGCACGTACTCGGGCGGGTCCTGCTGGTAGCCGTCGCCGAACGGATCGAATTCCGCGGCGCGCGGGCTGACCGGACAGCCTTGGGCACGCGCCAGCGCGGCATGGTCGATGGGACAGCCGCCGGTACTGGCGGGCGCGGGGGTTGCAGGGGTGGTTGGGTGGCCCATGTCGTCGCTCCGGATTACAATTGCGTAAATCATATACGCATTGCGTAATTATTCAATTGGGGTAATCTCCGGGCTGCATCCGCAGCCGCCTGGCAGCTCCCAACCCGCGTCCATGACCCAGACTCCCGCACCTTCGTCCGTCCCCGCCCAGACTACCGACGCGCCCCGGCCGCGCGAACGGCGCCAGCGCGTGCAGGCCGCTGAAACCGGCATGGCGGTGCTGAAGGGCTTGGGCCGGCTGGGCGGCCGTGCCAGCCTCACGCTGCTGGCCGCGCAGGTGGACGAAAGCCCCGCCAAAGTGCACCGCTACCTGGTCAGCCTGATGGAAGAGGGCCTGGTGGCGCAGGATGCCGCCACTCAACAGTACTACCTGGGACTGGAAGCGATGCTGCTGGGCCTGGCCGCGCTGCGCCAGGCCGATCCCATCCGCCTGGCCGAGCCCAGCCTGGTGCGCCTGCGCGAAGGCCTGGAAGTGACCTGCTTCATCGCGGTCATGGGCAACAAGGGGCCGACCATCGTGCGCTTTGAAGAACCGGGCCTGCCGGTGACGGTCAACGTGCGCATGGGCTCGGTGCTGTCCATGCTGTGGTCCGCCACCGGGCGGGTGTTCCTGGCCTTGCAGGACGATGCGCGGGTGCGGGCACTGGCCGAGGCCGAACTGGCTCGTGCGCCCGCCGACATGCGGGCGTTGCTGGACGCCTCCGACCCCATCGGCCGCCTGCGCCGCCAGGTGCTGGCCGAGGGCTGCGCCACGGTGCGCGACACCAATCTGAAGGGCATCAGCGCGGTGTCGGCGCCGCTCCTGGACCACAACGGCCGCCCCTGCGCCGCGCTGACTGCGCTGGGCGCGACGGGCGGATTCGACGCCTCGGCGGACGGCCCGATCGCGCAGGCGGTACGGCGCGAGGCCGAAGCCGCCAGCGTGCTGCTGGGATATCAGGCGCCTGGGGTCGGCGCGGTCTGAATCGCGCCTGCCGGCAAGCCGCGCAGCCACGCAACCGCCGCCTGCACCACGGGCATGCCGGCCGTGTTGCGGTTGACCACGGCGCCGATGGCGCCGAAGTTGGCGTCCAGCCGCAGCGGCAGTACGGTCACGCTGCCTTGCCGCTCGCAGTAGCGCGCAATCGCCTGGGGCAAGGCAGCCAGGCGATCGTCCTGGGCCAGCAGGGCCAGGGTGGCCAGCAGCGAATTGGACTGGATACTGGAAACCGGTGCGTGCGCGCCGGCATGCACGAAAGCCTCGTCCAGACGCTCGCGCATCATGGTGGCTTCCAGCGGCAGCACCCAGGGCCAGCGCGCCAGTTCGGCAGCCGCGAGCGCCTCGCTTGCCGCCAGCGGATGGCCGGGGCGCGCCACCACCAGGATAGGTTCTTCGTGCAGGCGGATCACCTCGCAGTCCGCGGGCAGCAGGCGGCTGCCCAGGCGGCCCAGCACGATGTCCAGCTCGTCGCGCGCCAGCTTGTCCATAAGTTCCCCGAGCGCGCCTTCCACCAGTTTCACTTCCAGCCGCGGCGCCAGGCCCAGCAGATGGGCGATCAGTTGCGGCGCCAGATGGGGCGCGGCCGAGGGCAGGGTGCCCAGGCGCAGCAGGCTGGCGCCGCGTTCTTCGGCGGCCCGCAGTTCGGCCGCCACGCGCTGGGCTGCGCCCAGGCTGTGGCGGGCGTGGCGGATCATAACCATTCCGGCATTTGTCGGCAGGGTGCCCCGGGTCCCGCGCTCGAATAGCGCGTAGCCCACCTGTTCCTCCAGCTGCGCCAGCGCCTTGGAGGCGGCGGGCTGGGACATATGCAGGCGTTCGGCCGCGCGGCCCAAGTGGCGTTCGTCGTCCAGTGCGACCAGCAGTTCGGCATGACGCCGCTTGAGGTGGGTGCCGGCGCGGTCAGGCATGGGCGATACATATTCAAATGGTTATGAATCGTTCAGTTTATTTCATTTCACGCCGACACCGGGCGCTAGGCATACTTGCCGCTCTACGAAAGACAGGCGTTGCCCAGGCTGGGCCGGGAAGGACGCCGGGATGGAGACGATTCATGAAGAAGTTCTGGATGGCCCTGGCCGCGAGCTGGGCCTGTGGCATTGCGGGTGCGGCGGCGGCTGCGGATACCTACCCGGCGCGGCCGGTGCAGATCGTGGTGCCGTTCTCGCCCGGCGGTGCGGTGGACGTGCTGGCGCGCCAACTGGCGCAGCGCCTGGAGCCGCGCGGCTACACGCTGGTAGTGGAGAACAAGCCGGGCGCGGGCGGCAACATCGCCGCGTCCATGGTGGCGCGCGCCGCGCCCGACGGCTATACGCTGCTGATGGGCACCACCAACACGCACGGCATCAACAGCGCGCTGTATTCCAGCCTGCCGTACGACCCGGTGCGCGATTTCGCGCCGGTCGGCCTGGTGGCGGACAACGTGGTGGTGCTGCTGGCCAATGCCGAGTTTCCAGCGTCGACGCTGGCGGATGCCGTCAAACTGATCAAGGCCAATCCCGGCAAGTACACCTATGGCTCGCCCGGCCTGGGCACGGTGCACCAGCTGGCAATGGAGCAGTTGAAGCACGCCGCCGGCCTGGACGTGGTGCACGCGCCTTATAAAGGCGCCGCGCCAGCGATGGCCGATCTGGTCGCGGGCCACGTGCCGCTGATGATAGGCGGCATCGCGCCGGCCATTCCGTTCCTCGCATCCGGCAAGGTCAAGGTGCTGGGCGTGGCCAATACTGAAAAGTATGCAGCGCTGCCCGATGTGCCGCTGTTCTCGGACGTGGCCGCCGGAGTCGCCGTGCGGTCGTGGATCGGCCTGTTCGCGCCCGCCGGCACGCCGCCCGCAGTGGTGAAGAAACTGAACGCGGACCTGGAGGCGGTACTGACCGACAGCGCATTCGCGCAGGCCTTGCAGCCGCTGGGCATGGTGCCGATCTACATGACGCCCGATGCCTTCGGCGACATGGTCAAGCGCGACATGCCGGCCTGGCGTTCCGCCGTGGAGATGTCGGGAGCGAAGCAATGACGTCCGCTGCGAAGCCCGTCAACTTCCTGCTGTTCATTACCGACCAGCACCGCGCCGACCATTTGGGGTCCTATGGCAACCGCGTGGTCCACACACCCAACCTGGACCGTCTGGCCGAGTCGGGTTGGCGCGCCGACAACATGCACGTGGCCACGCCCATCTGCATGCCGAACCGCGCCAGTTTGATGACCGGCCGCTATCCGTCCGCGCACGGCGCGCGCCACAACGGCATCGCGCTGTCGCTGCGCAGCCGCACCTTCGTCGAGGCCATGCGCGAAGCCGGCTACGGCACGTCGCTGGTCGGCAAGGTGCACCTGCAGAACATGACGGACATACCTCCATCGTGGCCGGTGCGCGCCGAAGACAGATTGCCGCGCGAGGCGGTCGAGCCCGACCCCGGCCGCTACGACCAGGAGCAGCGCAAGCTGTGGCTGGCACGCCCCGACCACGATCTGAGCTATCCGTATTACGGCTTCGAGCAGGTAGACCTGGTCGACGACCATAGCGACGACGTGCACGGCCATTACCGGCATTGGCTGCGGCGCGAGCATCCCGAGGTCGAGGCGCTGATCGGCCCGGCTCACGCCATCCCCGCGCCGGAATACGAGCTGACGCGCATCCGCCAGGCCTGGCGCACGCGCGTGCCGGAAGAACTCTATCCCACTGCCTACATCGCCGACCGCGGCATCGAGGCGTTGCGCGGCTATGCGGCTTCCGGGCAGCCATTCTTCCTGCAATGCTCGTTTCCGGATCCGCACCATCCTTTCACGCCGCCGGGGCGGTTCTGGGACCTGCACAAGCCCGAGGACATGGAGCTGCCCGCGTCGTTCCACGGCCAGGGTACGCCGCCGCCGCACGTGGCCTGGCTGCGCGCGCAGCGCGACGCGGGCACGGCGGTCAAGCACACGCCCGCGATCTTTTCCTGCAACGAGCGCGAGGCGCGTGAAGCGCTGGCGCTGAACTATGGGTCGATCGCCAACATCGACAACCAGATCGGCCGCGTGCTGGCCGAACTCGACGCGCTGGGGCTGGCCGACAATACGGTGGTGATCTTCACCAGCGACCATGGGGATTACCTGGGCGACCATCAGTTGATGCTGAAGGGGCCCATCCATTACCGCGGCCTGACCCGCGTGCCGTTCATCTGGCGCGACCCTGCCGCGGCGCGAACGGCGGGCGCGGCCAGCGACGCCTTGCTCAGCACCATCGACGTCGCGCCCACGGTGCTGGCGCGCGCTGGCGTGCAGCCCTATAACGGCATCCAGGGGCGCGACATGGCAGGCCTCATCGGAGGAAGCGAGGCTGCCGTGCGCGACGCGCTGATGATCGAGGAAGAAGGGCAGCGCGTGATACTGGGCTTCAACAGCCGCATTCGCTGCCGGACGCTGCTGGCCGACGGATTTCGCGTCACGGTCTACGACGGCGCGCGCTGGGGCGAGCTCTATGACCTGAATCAGGACCCGCACGAGCTGCGCAACCTGTGGGAAGACCCCGCGCATGCCGCCGACCGCGCGCGGCTGCTGGAACGGCTGGCCTACGGCATGCTGGAACACATCGACACCAGCCCCTATCCCAGCGCGCTGGCGTGAGGTGGCGCGGGCAGGCCGCCCGCGCCCGGCTTCAAGCGGCCTTGGCAGCCAGCTTGGTCTTGTAGAGCCAGTCCTTGTAGTCGTCCAGGTCGCCGTCAAACGGGCTGACTTCGCCGTCGGCCACGATGATGAATTCATCGGTGGTGGCGCGCAGCAGATGGCGGTCGTGCGACACCAGCATCAGCGTGCCTTCGAACTGCGCCAGCGCGGTGGTCAGCGCTTCGCGGGTTTCCAGGTCCAGGTGGTTGGTGGGCTCGTCCAGCAGCAGCAGATTGGGACGCTGCCACACGATCAGGGCCAGCGCCAGCCGCGCCTTTTCGCCGCCGGAGAACGGCGCGATGGAGCTGGTGGCCATGTTGCCGTTGAAGTTGAAGCTGCCCAGGAAGTTGCGCAGCTCCTGCTCGCGCACGGTCGGCGCGATCTTCGTCATGTGCCATAGCGGCGATTCGTCATGGCGCAGCATCTCCACCTGGTGCTGGGCGAAGTAGCCGATGGACAGCCCCTTGTTGAACTGCGCTTCGCCGGCCAGCGTTGCAAGTTCGCCCGCGATGGTCTTGATGAAGGTGGACTTGCCCGCGCCGTTGATGCCCAACAGGCCGATGCGCTGTCCCGCCTGCAGCGAAAAATTGATGCCCGACACAATGATCTTGTCGGACTCGACTTCCGTTTCCTCGTCCGCGACGCGATACCCGGCGCTGACCGCGTCCATGGTCAGGAGCGGGTTGGGCGCGCGCAAGGGCTCGCGGAATTCGAACGAGAACTCGGCGGCCGCGCGCAGCGGCGCCACTTCCTCCATGCGGGCCAGCGCCTTGATACGGCTCTGCGCCTGGCGCGCCTTGCTGGCCTGGGCCTTGAAGCGGTCGATGAAGGATTGCAGGTGCGAGCGTTGGCGCATCTGCTTTTCCAGCATGCCTTGCGCCAGCTCCAGCTGCGCGGCGCGCTGGCGCTCGAAGGACGAATAGTTGCCCGAATAGCGCTTGAGCTTGCGCTCGTCGATATGGACGATGACGTTGACCACGCCGTCCAGGAAGTCGCGGTCATGCGAGATGACGATGAGCGTGCCCGGATAGCGCTTGAGCCAGTCTTCCAGCCAGATGATGGCGTCCAGATCCAGGTGGTTGGTGGGCTCGTCCAGCAGCAGCAGGTCGGACGGGCACATCAGCGCCTGCGCCAGGTTCAGGCGCATGCGCCAGCCGCCGGAAAAGCTCGTCAACGGCAGGTGCATCTGCGCCTGCGTGAAGCCCAGGCCAGTCAGCAGCTGTTCGGCGCGCGAATGCACGGTGTACGCGTCGGCGTCGGCCAGCGCGGCGTAGATGTCGGCCATGCGCAGGCCGTTCTCCGTGCTTTCCGGTTCGGATTCCAGCTGCGCCAGTTCCGCCTCCAGCTTGCGCAGCGTCACGTCGCCGTCGATGGCGTATTCGATGGCCGGGCGGTCGAGCGCGGGCGTTTCCTGCGCCACATAGGCCATGCGCCAGCTGGCCGGATAGTCCAGGTCGCCCTGGTCCGCGTGCAGCGTGCCGCGCAAGAGACCGAACAGGCTGGACTTGCCGGCGCCGTTGGCGCCGATCAGGCCGATCTTGTCGCCGGGGTTGAGCAGCAGGTCGACCTTGTCGAGCAAGGGCTTGACGCCGCGCATGAGTGAAACTTGTTGGAAGCGGATCATGGATGGAGCAACAGGGGACGCGGCAGGATTCCCGCCGGCCAGGCGCAATGAAAAATAATCGGGGAAGTAGGGCGCTCAGGCGGCGCGGCGGGCGGACGGAACGGGCGTTCGTTCCGCGTCAAAGGCCGGTATTGTACCGGGCTTGGCGCGCGATGCCGTCAGTCAGCGTGAGGCGTACCGGCTGTCGAGCACCCGGCGCAGGCGAACCGCGTCGCCGAAGCGCGAGCCGTTGATGCCCTGCGCGTTGAGCAGCACCATGGCCAGGTTGCGCTTGCCGACCTTGACCGCCATCACCAGGCAATCGCCGGCTTCGCGGGTGGTGCCGGTCTTGGACACGAGGATGTCCCATTGCGGGCGGCCCACCAGGATGTTGGTGTTGCGGAAGGTCTGGCCGGCGGCCTGGTAGCTGGTCTCGCCGGTGTATTGCCGCAAGAGCGGCTGCGCGGAAATCGCCTGCAGCAACTTGACCAGATCCTTGGCCGAAGACTGGTTTTCGTTGGACAGGCCGCTGGGTTCGGCGAAGCTGGAGTCGGTCATGCCCAGCGCGCGGGCTTCGGCGTTCATTGCCGCGACGAAGGCGGCGGTGCCGCCGGTATAGGTGCGGCCCAGGGCCTGCGCGGCGCTGTTCTCGGACGGGACCAGCGCCAGGCGCAGCAGATCGGCGCGGCTCAGCTTGGTGCCGGCGGTCAGGCGCGAAGGCAGCTCGCTGGTGGAGCGGGTGTCGCTGGCGTCGATGGTGATGAGTTCGTCCATGGGCAGGCCGGCCTTGACCAGCGTCAGCGCCGCCATGAGCTTGGTGATGGAGGCGATGGGCCGCACGGCGTCCTCGTTGCGCGCGAACAGGACTTCGGAGGTGTCCATGTCCTGCACCAGGATCGTGCTGGATTTGAGCTTGCCGATTTCCTTGGCCGGGTCGCGCGTGACCAGCGAGGCGTTGACGGCCGCGTCCGGGTCCAGCGGGTCGGGCTGCGCGCCCCAGCGCTGCACTGCTATGCGCTTGCCATAGCCATGCAGGCACATCGGCAGGGAAGGCTGGGAATTGCAGGGATGGAAATTGGCGGCCTGGGCCCGCGCCGGCGCCGGCAAGCCCGCCGCCGTGGCGGCCCACAACGCCGCCACGCAGAATGAGATCGACATTTGCCGCAAGATCAACGTCACGACCGCTCCCCGATACGCCGATCACGCGCCTGGCCCGGCGTTACCGACAATATGCATTTGAAAGCCGATATTACTGCTGTCGCCGCTGTTGTCACCAGGCTTGTGCGATGGCCTCGGCCAGCGCCAGCACGCGTTCCGCTTCGCGCGCATGCAGGTTTTCCACCAGCGCGCCGTCGACCACGGCCACGCCCAGGCCGGCGGCCTGCGCGGCGCGCCAGGCGTCCAGGCGCTTGCGCGCGGCGGCAAGTTCTTCCGCCGAGGGCGCGAAGGCGGCGTTGGCTGCCGCTATCTGCCTGGGATGGATGAGCGTCTTGCCATCGAAGCCCTGGTCGCGTCCCTGTTTGCAGGCGGCCTCCAGGCCCGTGTCGTCGTGCAGGTCCAGGTGCACGCCGTCCAGCGCCGCCAGGCCGTGGGCCCGCGCCGCCATCACCGCCATCGAGCGCGCCAGCAAGGTTTCTTCGCGTGACGGCGTGTGGCGCGCATGCAGATCCTTTACCAGGTCCGAGGTGCCCACGACGATGGCCGCCAGCCGCGCGTGGCCGGAAGCGATGGCGTCCAGACGCAGAAATCCCAAAGGCGTTTCGGCCATGGCCCACAAGGGCAGGCTGGCTGGCGCGCCCGCCGCGTCCAGCGCCCGCGCGAGCGCGTCGAGCTCGGCGGCGGACTGCACCTTGGGCAGCAGCACGGCGTCCGCGCCCGCCTGGGCGATGGCCCTGACGTCGTCCAGGCCCCAGGCCGTGTCCAGCGCATTGATACGTACCACGCATTCGCGGCGCCCATAGCCGCCGGCGCGCAAGGCCGCGGCGACTTGCTCGCGGGCTTGTGCCTTGGCGTCCGGCGCGACGGCATCCTCCAGGTCGAGGATCAGGACGTCGGCGTCCAGGCTGCGCGCCTTGTCCAGTGCGCGCGGGTTGGCGCCAGGCATATAGAGTACGGAACGGCGAGGGCGGATAGGTAGCGTCATGAGGCGGTTTCAGTTCTTGGTATTGCCGACGATCTGCACAGGCGTGGTGCACACATAGCCCACGCCGTACACCGTGCGTATGCCCATGTCGCCGCCGGCCTGCGCGCGCAGCTTGCGGCGCAGGCGGTGCATGTGGGCGTCCAGCCGGTGCGTGTCGTAGGCCTCCACGCTGGCGCCCAGCGCCTCGATCAGGCGTGCGCGCGACAGGGGTAGCGGCGCGGCCTGGATCAGCGCGCCGATCAGCCGGCTTTCGGTATCGGTGATGTCCACGCAGACCTGCTTGGGCGATACCAGCATGCGCCGCGACGGATCGAAACGCCAGGCATCCGATTCCGCGGCGTCGGCTTCGCCCGCCGGCACCACCCGCAGTCGGCGCGACAGCGACACCAGCGTGGCGCCAAGCTCGGCCAGATTGACGGGCTTGGTCAGGTAGTGGTCCGCGCCCAGGCTCAGGCCCGAGACCTTGTCTTCGCTCAAGAGGCGGCCGGTGAGCATGATGATGCCCATCGACGGGAAGGAGGTCCGCAGGTGCGAGACGCGTGTCAGCGCATCGCCGTCGGGCAGCATGGCGTCCAGCACCAGGATGCCGGGCGTCACGGTGAGCAGCAGTTGGTCCAGCTCCGCGAGGGAACCGGCGGTGAGGATGCTGCGGCCCAGGCCCAGATCCTCGATGTATTCAGCGATGGTGTCGCGCCAGTCTCCGTGGTCGTCGACGATGATGATGGTCACGGCGAATCCGGCGTCAGCGGTTGCGCGCAGGGACCTTCGAATGCAAACACGCTATCCGCTCCTTGTATGTGGGTCTTCTTGTATAGGGGGAGTCCGCGAGCGCGATATTTTTCGTATCGCGCGCTTGCGGAGAATATCATCATCGCCCCTGCGGCGCCGCGTCAAGAATCAAGGATGGCAGCCGCGCGCCGCCCATTCTTTTAGTGGTCAAAAAATGAGCAGCCCGTTGCGCATCGGTCGAACGGCCATCAGCCGTGGGTTCGAGGCTTTTTTATCCACAGAAATTGTGGATAAGGCCGGCCCTGTGGATACTGTGCTTTTTATGTAGGCAGGTGTTCGACGGCAACGCCCGGCGGTACCTTGCGCATGCGGTCGCGCTCGATGCGGGGCGGGGCGAAGCGGGTCTTGCGGGCAGCGGCGTTCTGCAGCAGCACGGACAGCACCGCGCCCTTGTCCTGTATCCACTGGTTTTTGCCACGCAGCAATTTCATCGCGTTCTCGGCCGTGCCGAGGCGATAGGTCATCGAGTTGATCTGGACCGAGGTCTTGCCATTGAAAAGGGACGCGTCCTGTTCGGTGATTGCCGCGGCGTCCAGATTGCTGCTGTCGTGATCGATGCGATAGACGAACTTCAGGCTGCTGTGCGGATCCTGCACCACCACGAGTTTGTCGGACCCCGATATGTCGGAGAGCATGCCGAGCACCAGCGACTCGACCAGCTGGTTGCCGCGCTGTTCCTCGGTGTAGATGTATATCGTGTGGCGCGCGGGCGCGGCGTAGGTCTGTTGCATAACTGGCTTCAATAGTGCGGGGCAGGCCTCGCGGCCCGGACAAGCTGCGAAATGAGCGGGAGGCGCGCGCTAACCGGCGCGGCGCATGCGCATCAGCAAGCGCGCTTTGACGGCCGGCCAGTCCTCGTCGAGGATCGCGAAGTAGACCATGTCGCGCGCGCGCCCCGATTGCGCGATCAGGTGCTTGCGGAACACGCCTTCCTCCACGCCGCCGATCCGCAGGATGGCCTGGCGCGATTGCATATTGCTCAGTTCAGTCTTGAATACAACACGCATGATACCAATTGTTTCAAAGGCGTGCTGCAACAACAAGAACTTGGCCTCGGTATTGGCGCCGGAACGCTGGCTTGCTGGCGTGAGCCATGTGCCGCCGATCTCCAGGCGTTTGTGCGCCAGCGCGATGTCCATGTAGCGGGTCGCGCCGATGATCTGATCGTTGTCCTGCCGCACGATGACGAATGGCAGGCAGTTGCCGTCGCGTTGGCCAGCCAGCGCACGGTCGACATAGCGCTGCATATCGTCCAGCGTCTGCACGGGCTCGGGTTGCAGACGCCACAGTTCGGGGTGCAGGCCCACCTGCGCAAGCGGCGCGGCATGGCTGGCGGTCAGCGGTTCCAGGCGTACGACCTCGCCGGCGAGCGTGACGGGTTGCAGGCGGGGGCTGGTCATGACGTATTCCTCGATTGGAGCGTGGGCGCGGAGGGCAGGGCGTGCAGCCGGGGATTCTACGCGCGCGCGCCCTTGCCGAACACCGCACGCAAGCGCAGAATGCGCCGCATGAAAACAGACGCCTTGGTCCTGGGTGCGGGCATCGTCGGGGTGAGCACCGCCCTGCATCTGGCGGCGCGCGGCCGTTCAGTGGTGCTGCTGGACCGGCGCGGCCCTGGCGAGGAAACCAGCTATGGCAACGCGGGCCTGATCGAACGGGCCAGCGTGATTCCCTATGCCTTCCCGCGCGACTGGCGCAGCCTGTGGCGCTATGCCAGGAACAACACGCCTGACGTGAGCTATCACCCGCGCTTTTTGCCGCGCATCGCGCCATGGCTGCTGCGTTACTGGTGGCATTCGGCGCCGTCGCGGCTGGCGCGCGCGGCCGAGGCCATGCTGCCGTTGATCGAGCGCTGCGTCGCCGAACATGACGCGCTCAAGGACGAGGCCGGCATCTCCCACCTGTTCCGGCGCAGCGGCTGGATCGATGGAATGCGCAGCGAGGCCGGCCTGGCCCGGGCCGTGGCCGAGGCCCAAGCGCTCGCGCCTTACGGGCTGAACCACCGCGTGCTGGACCGCAAGGCGCTGGCGGCGCTGGAACCTTCGCTGTCGCGCATGGCGGGCGCGGTGCACTGGCTGGATCCGGTCAATGTGTCGGACCCGGGCGCGGTGACGCGCGGCTACGCGGCCTTGTTCGAGCGGCGCGGCGGCGTGCTGGTGCGCGGCGACGCGCGCAGCCTCAAGCCGTCAGGCAAGGGTTGGCAGGTACAGGGAGAACAAGGGCCGATC
This sequence comes from Achromobacter sp. ACM04, assembly GCF_014851465.1. Classification (NCBI taxonomy): domain Bacteria; kingdom Pseudomonadati; phylum Pseudomonadota; class Betaproteobacteria; order Burkholderiales; family Alcaligenaceae; genus Achromobacter; species Achromobacter sp. ACM04. The sequence continues at coordinate 1,164,118 of NZ_JACUZS010000001.1, read as the reverse complement.
GAGGCCCGCGACGTGGTGGTGGCGCTGGGCCCGTGGTCGCCGGACGTCCTGCGCCCGCTGGGCTATCGCATCCCCATGGCGGTCAAGCGCGGCTATCACCAGCATTACGCGTTGGAAGAGGGGGCGACCTTGTCGCACCCGGTGGCGGACATCGAAAGCGGTTTCGTCGTGACGCCCATGACCCTGGGCGTGCGCCTGACCACGGGCGCGGAATTCGCGGCGCGCGATGCGCCGCCTTCACCGATCCAGATCGAGCGCACGCGGACGCTGGCGCGGCAGCTGCTGCCGCTGGGCGAGGCCGTGGAGCGCGAACCGTGGATGGGTTGCCGGCCTTGCATGCCGGACATGCGGCCGGTCATCGGACCGGCGCCGCGCCATCCCGGCCTGTGGCTGGCGTTCGGCCATGCGCATCATGGCTTCACGCTGGGTCCGGTGACGGGCAAGCTGCTGGCCTGCATGATCACCGGCCAGGCGCCGGACATGAATCCGGCGCCTTACCGCGTCGGCCGCTGAGGCCGTACGCGGCAAGAGACCCGAGAGCCGCGGTTCTCAGGCCGGTTTTGCGGCCTTTTCGCGGCGCTGGCGCACGGCCAGGGCCAGCGTTTCCAGCACCGGCGCGGTCTGCGACCAGCCCAGGCAGGCGTCCGTGATGGACACGCCGCGGCGCAGCGGCAGGCCGGGCTTCAGGTCCTGGCGGCCTTCTTCGAGATGGCTTTCGATCATCACGCCGGTGATGCGGCCGTCGCCCTGGGCGATCTGGGCGGCGATATCGTTGGCCACGTCGACCTGGCGCAGATGCGACTTGTTGGAGTTGGCGTGCGAGCAGTCGATCATGACCTGTTCGCGCTGGCCGGCGGCGCGCAGGGCGGCGCAGCAGGCGTCGACGCTGGCCGCGTCGTAGTTCGGGCCTTGCTTGCCGCCGCGCAGGATGACGTGGGTGTCCTGGTTGCCGCGGGTCTCGAAGATGGCGGCCATGCCCATCTTGGTCATGCCCATGAAAGCGTGCTTGGCGCTGGCCGCGACCATGGCGTCGGCGGCGATCTGCACGCCGCCGTCGGTGCCGTTCTTGAAGCCCAGCGGACAGCTCAGGCCGGAACTCAGCTGTCGGTGGCTGGGGCTTTCGGTGGTGCGCGCGCCAATGGCGCCCCAGGCGATCAGGTCGGCAATGTATTGCGGGCTGAGCAGGTCCAGGAATTCGGTGGCGATCGGCAGGCCCAGGCCGCTGATGTCCAGCAGCAGTTCGCGCGCGCGGCGCAGGCCTTCATTGATGCGGAAGCTGCCGTCCAGGCGCGGGTCGTTGATATAGCCCTTCCAGCCCACGGTGGTGCGCGGCTTCTCGAAGTAAACGCGCATGACGATGAGCAAGTCTTTCTGGTGCTGTTCGGCGGCGGTGCGCAGCAGGCGCGCGTATTCCATGGCCTGGCCATGGTCGTGGATGGAACAGGGGCCCACCACCAGCACCAGGCGGTCGTCGCGGCCGTGCAGCACGTCGGCGATCTGGACGCGGCTTTGCTCGACCAGCGTCTGGATCTCGGCCGACACCGGCAGTTCATCCTGCAGCAGGGCGGGCGAGATCAAGGGGCGCACCGCGCTGATGCGGGTGTCGTCGGTGCGCGTGTTGTCCTGGGTGGAGTCGGCCGCGCCGACCTCGCGGTCGTGCAGGGGGTCGTCAATGCGGGTCAAGGGTAGCTCCGTGCCGTAGATGCGGAAAGAAAGACATCTATTATGGCACCGGCCGCGCCGTGGGGCGACGGAAGGCTGCCTCCGTCTGGCTGATGCCGCGAATACTACGACTATCGGCGATGGGGCTGCATTAACCCGTTAGCGATAACGACAGGGCGCGCGCAGATGCCTTAGCATGGTGTACACAGTTTTCCAGCGGCCGCCTGCGGGGGCCCGCCCTATATGAGTAGGACGGTAGACCATGCCTAAAACGGAACCCGGCGGGACCCGACGGATACTTCTCGTCGAAGACCATCCGGTTGAACGCGCCTATCTGCAGAACGTATTGCTGGCGCTGGGTTTCCGCCGGGTCGCCGGCCTGGGCAGCAGCATAGAAGCGGTCAGCGCGCTGGCACGCCAGTTCTACGACGTGGTCATCAGCGATATCGTCACGGGCGAGGGCGACGGCACGCGGCTGCCGAACGAACTGCGGCGCCTGGTGGACGCCGGGCGGCTCAAGAGCATGCCGCCCATCATCTGGATCAGCAGCCTCAGCGATGAACTGTTGCAGTCGCATGTGCGGCTGGCCTTGCAGGCCGGCTGTCCGTCCGCGCAGGCGCTGTCCAAGCCGGTGTCCCGCACGGCCATGCAGCAGGCCATCAAGACGGCGCTGCGCAGCATCGATGAGGACGATGCCGCCTCGCCCCGGCCGCGCTCGCTTCGGCGCGACGTCATCGAGGCGGCGCTGGGCCATGCGCTGATCACGGGGCAGGGCATGAGCGTGGTGCTGCAGCCGCAGATGAGCTTGTCGACAGGGCGCGTGCTGGCCGCCGAGGCGCTGTCGCGCTGGGACCACCCCGAACTGGGCGCGATTCCGGCGGCGGACTTCGTGCCTGCGGCGCATCGGCTGGGACTGGACCGGACCTTGTTCTGCCGGGTGACCGACACGGTGCTGGAGCTGCAGCAGCGCATGCATGCCGAGGACATCGCCGTGCCCATCGCGATCAACGCCTCGGCCTCCACATTGTGTTCGCGCGACCTGCCGGGCCTGCTGGAGCAGCGCGTGGCGCAGGCCGGCCTGCCGGCCCGGCTGATCAAGGTCGAGCTGACCGAGGACGAGCCGGTGACCGATTGGCTGGCCTTGTCTTCGGCGCTGAACCTGCTGCGCGTGCGCGGCTTTGAATTGGCGATGGATGACTTCGGCGCGGGCATCGCGTCCATGCGCCTGTTCTCGGCCATGCCCTTCACCGAACTGAAGATAGACCGCGACTTCATCGTCCATATGCATCGCGAGCCCGCGTCGCGCGCGGTGGTCGCCGCCGCCATCGAGATGGGCCGCGTGCTGGGCCGGCGCGTGGTCGCCGAAGGGGTGGAGCACGAGCGCGACGTGGAGCTGCTGCGCGAACTGGGCTGCGACGTGGCGCAAGGCTACGGCATTTCCGTGCCGCTGGAACCCGACGCCTTCTTCGAATTCTGCCGCAGCCATTGAGTCATCCGCGCGGCGCAATGGGGTATCCTGGCGCAGGCCGGGCTCCTGCGGGCCCTCCCGATTGTCGGCGGACTTGACCCCGATCAAGACTGCGCCCGCGCATGGAAAATTGCCCCCACGGGCGGATTTACCATGGCTTCATGCGGGCTGCGCACGGTGGCGCGGTCCCCAAGATGGAGCGATGAACCGATGCGACGCATACTGGCCGCTGTTCTGCTGATTTCCCTGCTGGCCTGGGCCGGCGCCTATTGGGCGCAACCGCCGGCCGAACTCAACGTCTGGACCGCGCGCGATCAGCTCATCCTGCTGACGGGCCTGGGCGCCTACGCGGTCATGGCCCTGATCATGCTGCTGGCGGTGCGCCCCATGTGGCTGGAAACGCGGATGGGCGGGCTGGACAAGATGTACCGGCTGCACAAATGGAGCGGCATCCTGGCTGCCGCGCTGGCGGCGGCGCATTACCTGATCAAGCTGGGCAAGCCGCTGCTGCTGGCGTTGTTCGACCCCGTGCCCAAGACGCCGCGCGCGGCCGCTTTGCTGGACGTGTTCCGCGGATCCGCCAAGGACATCGGCGAATGGGCCGTGTGGATCCTGGCCGCGATGGTGTTGCTCACCTTGTGGCGGCGCTTTCCGTATCACATCTGGCGCCAGGTCCACCGCATCGCCGCGGTGATCTTCCTGGTGGTCGCCTTCCATGGCGTGGTCCTGACGCCGGCCGCCTGGTGGTGGCAGCCCGCCGGCTGGCTGGTGGCGCTGTGCACGGCGGTGGGGACGGTTTGCGCCGTCATGGCGCTGACCGGCAATATCGGACGCGGGCGCCGCTACAGGGGGCAGGTGCTGGCCATCGACCATCTTTCGGACGACATCCTGGCGCTGACCTGTAGGGTGGAGGGCAACTGGCACCATCGCGCCGGGCAGTTCGCTTTCCTGACCGCGGACCGGCGCGAGGGCGCGCATCCCTTTACGGTGTCCGGCGCGGACGACGGCACCGGCCGGGTGCAGTTCTCGATCAAGGCGCTGGGCGATTACACGCGGCGTCTGCAGCGCAGCCTGCAAGTGGGGCAGGACGTCATCATCGAAGGCCCTTACGGCTGCTTCGACTTCCAGCGCGACGATGGGCGGCCGCAGATCTGGGTGGCCGCGGGCATCGGCGTCACGCCGTTCATTTCATGGATGGAATCCTTGCAGACGGACCCGGATACCGCACCGGTCGCGACCCTGTACTACTGCGCCCGCAACGCCGACGATGCGCCGTTCGCGGATCACCTGAAAGCGCTATGCGCGCGCGTGCCGAACGTGACCCTGCATGTGCGCTACAGCGATACCCAGCGGCCGCTGACGGCCGCCGAGCTGGCCGCGGACCACAAGCCGGGCGCGGCATGGCCCAGCGTGTGGTTCTGCGGCCCGGCGGGATTCGCCGATGCCTTGAAGGACGGGCTGCACCGGCGCGGCATGCCGGTGAGCGAGCTGTTTCACCAAGAGGCGTTCCAGATGCGCTGAGCGCGTCAGATGCCGGACACCTCGATGTCGCCCGGATAGTCGACCGAGAACTTCAGCACCGTCTCGCGCGACTTGCCGGGCTCCATTTCCCAGTCCCATACCAGCTTGCCGTCTTCCTCGCGCTTGATCTCGCGGTCTGCCGGCGACAACAGCTTGACCACGATCTTCTCGTTGCGCGAGATGGGCAGGCGGTCCTTGAACGACACTTGCTCCTTGGTGGCCTTGTTGTTCTTGACCGTGATCTTGTACTCATAGGTCACGCGCTTGCCGCTGCCCGAAAAGCCGGTGCTTTCGGTATAGCGGTTGACCAGCTGGCGCTTGATCGAGATGCCTTCGTCGGCGCCCAGCGCCAATTCGAGCTTCTCGCCGGGCATCACCGCCTTCATGGAGCTGGCCGCGACGAAGGCGTCGTCCAGGAAGGTGTTCAGCGAACCGGCCAGGAAGGGGAACTCCGTGTTGTTGCTGGCGTGCGCGGTCAGGAACATGGCTTCGCGCAGCGCCGGCGTGGACTGGTATTGCAGCGTGGCGGGCAGCTTGGCCGTGGCGATGGCCACGCGCTGCGAGGAATTGTCGGACGGCAGGGTGGCCGGACTCTTGATCTGGAACGATGCGCTGGTCGCTTCGGCCTGCACCTGGGCGGTCGCCTGCTCCAGCGGCTCGGGAATCATCTCGGCGACCGGCGCGCCGGCGTCCTCGAAGGACTGGACGCGCTGGCGCGACATCTTGGCTTCGGCTTCTTGCCTGGCTGCCGCGACCGGCGCGGGGCTGGGGCGCGGGCGGGGCGGAGGCGGCGGGGCGGCCACGTCGACGATCCACGGCTGCAGCGCGGGCGCGCCGCCGCCCAGCGAGGGCCTTGCGGTGGACAGCGTGAGCTTGACGTTATTCCAGTCTTCACCGGTGTCCTGGCGGATGACGCCGAAATAGCCCAGGTCCACGCTGCGATCGGCCGGGCGCAGGCGCGCATCGTATGCGGGCGTCCAGCGGGCGCCGGCCACGGCGTAGGAAACGTTCAGGTCCAGCTTGCCCGCGCGGGCCAGGTTGACGCGCAGGGTGACGGTCTTGGTGCGGCGGTTGAGCGAGCTTTGCAGCTGATCCAGCTGGTTCTGCAAGGCGGTCAGCTCGCGCTCCAGCACCTCTTTCTGTTCGGCCACCCGGCGCAGTCCGGCCAGCGACTTGGCCAGGGAGTCCGCGCTCAGCGATTGGATCGCCTTCAGTTCGTCCAGCGTCAGGCGCGCGCCGTCCTTCGACGGTTCGGTGGCGCCCCGCTGCATCATCAGCACCAGCTCGCGCTGGTTGTCCAGCACCGCGGCCTCGTCGTCCAGCAGCGCCTGCTGGCCTTGCAGCTTGCGTACCTGTTCCTCCAGCAGCTTGACGCGTTCGTTGACGGTGTCTGCCTGATAGGCGTCGCGCACCTTCACGTCCAGCAATGTCGCCTGGCCGGTGCTCTTGGCCGAGACTTGCAGCGAATTTTCCTGCAGGCTGGCCGGCAGCTTCTCCAGCACCAGCTCGTGTTCGCCGGCGGCCAGCTCGCTGCTGGCGGCGCGCGTCACGACGGCGCGGTCCTGGTAGACGGTCACGGAACCGATGGAGGAAGGCAGTCCGGCGGCTGCGGCCAGGCCGGGGATCGTCGCGATGGCCAAGGCCAGAAGGGTACGTCGCACTATTTCACCTTTGTACAGGTTGGAATCGCGCGACGCCGTGTCCTTGGACAGGGACGGACCGCCGCGCGCGCCAAATTTACATTGCGGCCCGGACGCTGATCTTACAGAAAATGACAAACGCGACAGGGCGATACCGAGGCGCGGCCTAGGGGTGGGCCAGCGCGCGCAGCATGTCTACGGCGTTGCCCGCCGCGGTCGAGCGGTCGTGGCGGCGGTAGGCCATGTCCAGCAGGGCGTGCGGCGCGTCGCCCTTGATGGGCCGGTACTCGATGCCTTGCGCGCCCATGTGCCGCATCGCCGCAGGCACGACCGAAATGCCCACGCCGGCAGCCACCAGACTCACGATGGAGGCCATCTGCGGCGCTTCCTGGATGACCCGCGGCACGAAGCCGGCGCGCTGGCACGCCGACATGATGGCGTCGTACAGGCCCGCGCCGATGGGGCGCGGATACAGCACGAAGTCCTCGTCCGCCAACGCGGCGATGGGCACGCTGCGCTTGCGGCTCAGCGCATGGTCTGGCGGCAGGGCCACCAGCATGGGTTCGTCCAGCACGCGCTCGGACTCGAACTCCGGGTCCAGCACATAGGGAGGCCGCACGAAGGCCACGTCGACGTCGCCCGCGCGCAGGCCGCGCAGCAGCGTGACCGTATTGCTCTCGGTGAGCGTGACGCGCACGTCGGGATACCGGTCCCGGTACGCCCGGATGGCGCGGGGCAGGTAGGGGTGGAACACCGCGGACGCCGTGAATCCCACGGTGATTGCTCCGCGTTCCCCGCGGCCCAGCCGGCGGGCCGTGTCGATGGCGCGGTCGGCGCTGGCGAGGATGGCGCGGGCGTCTTCCAGGAACTGGGCGCCGGCCTCGGTCAGCGCGATGCCTCGCGGCAGGCGCAGGAACAGCGGGGTGCCGATTTCGCGTTCCAGCTGCTGGATCTGCTGGCTCAACGGCGGCTGGCCTATGCCCAGCCTGGCGGCGGCGCGCGTGAAGTGCAGCTCTTCGGCGACGGCGGTGAAATACCGCAGGTGGCGCAATTCCATCGTTATTAAATATGGTCGGGATGACTTTCATATATTGGACATATGCAGGGGAAAAGTCTACCTTGGTGGCGTGGGCTGCATGCCCGCTGTTCTCGAGAATCCCGATGTCTGCCCCATTAGCCAGTCCCTCATCCCCAACCGCCGCGTCCGCGCCGGCGGAGCCTGTCTCTGCTTCCACCGATCATCTCGCCCGCGGCACGCCCGGTTTGCGGCGCGCCCAGTGGGCCTTGTTCGCGGCCGGTTTCTCCACTTTTTCCCTGCTGTATTGCGTGCAGCCGCTGATGCCGCTGTTCACCCATGCGTTCGGCGTATCGCCCGCGCAGAGCAGCCTGGTGCTGTCCCTGTGCACCGCTTTCCTGGCCGTCGCCATCTTCTTCGTGGGCTTGTTTTCACAAGCCGTGCCGCGCAAACGCGCCATGGCGCTGTCGCTGTTCGCGTCCGCCGTGCTCGGCACCATCGCCGCCGCCGCGCCCGACTGGCACAGCCTGCTGGCGCTGCGCGCGCTGCAAGGGCTGGCCATGGGCGGCGTGCCGGCGCTGGCCATGGCCTACCTGGCCGAAGAGGTCGAGCCAGGAACGCTGGGTTTCGCCATGGGCCTGTACATCGGCGGCAGCGCGTTCGGCGGCTTGTCCGGCCGCGTCATCACCGGCCTGGTGTCGGATCATTTCGGCTGGCGCGCCGCGCTGGGCACGCTGGGCCTCCTGGGTATCGTGGCGGCGGTGCTGTTCGTGTGGCTGCTGCCCGCGTCGCGCAGGTTCGCGCCCCAGCGGGGCCGGGGCTGGGCTGGCGTGTGGGGCGATGTGCGCGCAGGCGCCGCCTCGCACCTGAAAAATGGCCCCCTGTGCGGGCTGTTCGCGCTGGGCGGCCTGCTGATGGGCGCGTTCGTCACGGTCTACAACTACGTGGGTTTTCGCCTGCTGCTGCCGCCGTTTTCGCTGAGCCAGACCTTCATTGGCTTCATCTTCGTGGTCTATCTGGTCGGCATCTTCGCCTCGACCTGGTTCGGCCGCCTGGCCGACCGCCATGGACGCGGCGCGATGCTGTCGGCCGCCACCGGCTTGGCGCTGGCGGGGTTGCTGCTGACGCTGTCCAACTGGCTGCCTCTGCTGATCGCCGGGATCGTGGTGTTCACCTTCGGCTTTTTCGCGGCCCACGCCGTCGCCAGCGGCTGGGTCGGACAGATGGCGCGCGGCTACAAGGCGCTGGCGGCGTCGCTCTATCTGCTGGTGTACTACGTGGGATCGAGCGTGCTCGGATCGCTGGGCGGACACTTCTGGACCACGGGCCAGTGGCCCGGCGTGGCCGCGATGGCCGGCGGGCTGCTCGCGTTGGCGCTGGCGATCAGCGCCGGCCTGTACAAGCGCACGGGCCGCGTGCCGGCATCCGCCGCGGTGGGGCGGGGCATATCCTAGGATGGTCTAAAAGCTAGTAATTCTCATTTATAATTTGCGGCACGCTCGGTGAGCGCCATCCCATCCAGTTCCGAGGGCCGCGATGAATCCTACCTCTCCCGACAGCCAGAACCTGCAACGCGAACATGCCGCGCTGCTCGCCGCGTACGGGCAGGCGCAAGCGCATTGCAGCCGGCTCCTGGCAGCCCAGGCCGCGCGCATCCTGTATCTGGAGAGCGAGGCCATGCGCCTGCGCGCAGCCGTCATCGTGCGCGACACGGCGCTGGCTTGGGCGCGTGAAGACCGCAAGACGCTGGAGACTTCCATTCCAGGCCTGCCCAAGCGCGTGGCGCTGGCGCGCAGCGTCGCCCAGCTGATGGAGCGCGTGCAGACGCTCATGCGTGAACGCCTGGCCTGGCAAGGGCGGACCGGCGCTGCCGCACGTGAACTCGAAACGCTCTCGGAACCGCCCGCCTGGCGTCCCGCGCCGTCAGCCGTGGTGCTGCGCGAGAAGGCGGTGCTGTGCGTGGGCGAGGACGCGGTGGCCCTGGCGCTGACGCGCAAGGTGGTCGAACTGGCCGGCGGGCGCTATCTCGGCCATGATGGCGGCGCGGATGCCGATGGCGACACGCTGGAAGCCAGCCTGGTGGCTGCGGACCTGGTGATCTGCCAGACCGGTTGCGTCAGCCACGGCGCCTACTGGCGCGTGAAGGACCATTGCACCCGCACCGGTAAACAATGCGTGCTGGTCGACAAGCCCGAAGCCTTGCAGGCGCTGCGGCTGGAGCGTGCACCGCTGAAGACGGACGCTTGATTCGTCCGTTTCCCGCGCGCTAACCGTAGCGTCGCGTTACCTAGCGTTTCGGCTGCGCGGCCATTGCCGCAATACAGTCTAGGGGCAAGGGGGCCGACATGCTGACCAAGCGGGACCGAGTGGCGCTACCCTGGACGGACACGCTTGCCCGCCTGGAAGACGAGCGCATCATGTTGCAGCGCATAGCCGCCGGCATGCCGCTGGCCGAGGTGCTGGAGCACGTGCTGCATGCCATCGAGGCGCAGTCCAGCGTGGAACTGCGCACTTCCATCGCGCTGGTGGATGAAAGCGGCGGCTTTCTGGTGCATGGCGCCGCGCCCAGCCTGCCGGCCGCCTACAACAGCGCGGTGCACAAGGCCGTTATCGGCCCGGACAGCGCGTCCTGGGGCGAGGCCGCATACACCGGCAGCCCGGTCTACGTCGAAGATATCGCCTTGAACCCCGGTTGGGCGCGCTGGCGCGACCTGGCCTTGTCCCACGGCCTGCGGGCCTGCTGGTCCACCCCGATCAAGGCGCCCGACGGCCGTCTGCTGGGCGTCTTCTCCAATTACTACGGCGTGGTGCGTTCGCCCTCCGCCCATGATATCGACGCGATCGCGCTGGTCACGCGTAGCGCCGCCCTGGCAATAGAACGCCATCTGACGGAGTTGGCGCTGCGCCAGAGCGGCGAACGCTGGCGCGCCATGTTTGCCGGCATGCAGGAGGCTTTTTTTCTCAGTGAGGCATTGCGCGACGACGCCGGCCGCATCGTCGATTTCCGCTTCCTGGAGGTGAACCCCGCCTTCGAGCGCCAGACAGGCATGAAGGAAGGCGATACCCTGGGCCATACACTGCGCGAGATGATTCCCGGCGTGCCCGGCCAGATCATGGATACGTTCGCGCAGGTCATCGAGACCGGCGAGCCGGCCCAGTTCGAGTTCATGGTGCCCGCGCCCACGGAGGCCTGGTACGAGGCCCGCGCGCGCAAGGACGGAACCGACAGGATGATGGCGTTGTTCCTGGACGTGACGGCGCGCAAGAGAGCCGAGGCCGAGCTGTGGGAAGGGCAGCACCGCAAGAATTACCTCGGCGCCCTGGGCGACCGCATGCGCGAGCTGCATCGCCAGGAGGACATAGAGCAGGCCGCATGCGAAGGGCTGTGCCTGCATCTGGCGCTTGGCCAGATGGCGGTGCTGGATACGCAGGGCGAAGACCAGGCTCCCGCCATATCTTCGGTCTGGCCCCCGGGGTCCACGCTGCTTGGCCAGCCGCCGCACACGCTCGATGCCTTGGGCGACGACTATCACGCGGCCTTGCGGCTGGGGCGCACCACATACCTGGCGCCGCTGCTGGGAGAAGCCGGCGGCGAGATCCGACCGTGGGCCATCGTCGTGCCGCTGCGGCGCTGGGGCCGGCATACCGGCGCGATGTTGGCGTGTCCCGCATCGGGCAGCAGGCTCAAGAACAGCGATATCGCCTTCCTCGAGGAAGTGGCCGAGCGCATGTGCGGCGCGGTCGAGCGTTCACAGTATTCGCGCATGCTGGAACAGCGCGTGGAAGACGCGATCGCGGAGCGCGACCGGATCTGGCGCCTTTCGCCGGAACTGCTTGCGGTGGTCGACCGCCAAGGGCGCTTCGTCAGCGTCAACCCTGCGGTGCGGCCCATTCTAGGCTGGACCCCCGAGCAGTTCATGTCGTTGGCGCTGGCCGACCTGATCCATCCGGACGATCTGGCGGCGACGCTGGCGGCCTGGGGCTGGTCTTCGGGCGACGCGGGTCCGCGTCCCGGCGCAAGGCATCTGGAAAACCGCCTGCTCAAGCGCGACGGCGGCTATTGCTGGATTACATGGAGCATGTCCTGGACCCAGGACAGCCTGTACATGACGGGGCGGGACGACACCGACCTGAAGCAGCAGGCCGAGGCCTTGCGCGACACCGAGAACGCGCTGCGGCAGTCGCAGAAGATGGAAGCGGTGGGACGCCTGACCGGCGGCATCGCCCACGATTTCAACAATATGCTGCAGGGGATCTCGGGCGCGCTCTACCTGGTGCAACGCAAGATCACGGCCGGCGCGCCGGAACAGGCGCTGCGTTTCGTGGACGTCGCCATGGATTCGGCGAACCGGGCGGCGCACCTGACCCAGCGGCTACTGACTTTTTCGCGCCGCCAGCCCATTGACCCCAAGCCGTTCTGCGTGGCCTCCGCGCTGCAGTCCATGGTGGCGCTGTTCCACCGCTACACCGGCGAACGCGTGGCCCTGCGGCTGGACCTGCCGCAGGAATTGTGGGCGGTCTGCTGCGACAAGAACCAGTTCGAGAATGCCATGCTGAACCTGGTGATCAACGCCTGCGACGCCATGCCGAACGGCGGCGCGCTGACGGTTGCCGCGCGTAATGTGGAGCCGCACGATCCGCTCCTGTCGCTCTGCGCCGGAGAGCATGCGGGACGCTACGTGGAAGTATCGGTGACGGACGTGGGTTGCGGCATGCCGCCAGACGTGCTGGCGCACGCCTTCGACCCGTTCTTCACCACCAAGCCCTTGGGCCAGGGCACCGGGCTGGGCTTGTCCATGATTTACGGCTTCGCCAGGCAGGCTGGCGGCGCGGCCAGCCTGGAGAGCACGGTGGACGTGGGCACCACGGTCAGGCTATTCCTGCCGCGCTACGACGGCGCGCCCGAAAGCGTGCAGGATGGCGAACGCCCGGCGGCCGCTACGCCCGGCGCAGCGCGCAAGGAAGTCGTGCTGGTGGTGGAAGACGATGCGAACGTGCGGGAAATGGTGCGCGAATGCCTGGCCGAACTCGGCCTGGAGGTGCTGACGGCGGTGGACGGCGAGGCCGGCCTGGACCTGCTGCAATCCGCGCGCGGCATCGACCTGCTGGTAACCGATGTGGGGCTGCCGGGGCTCAATGGCCGGCAACTGGCCGACGCCGCCCGCGTGGCGCGTCCCGGCCTGCGCGTGCTGCTGATGACGGGATATGCCGAAAGCGCGGCGCGCGGCCAGGGCTTTCTTGAACAGGGGCTGGAGCTGATCGTCAAACCCTTCCAGCTGGACAAGCTGACCGAGCGCGTGCAGGGCATGCTGGACAGCGCGCCCGGCAGGCCGGGGCAGGAGTCCCGCCACTAGTCCGCGCAAGCCCTGGCCGGCGCCGGCCTAGTGACGGCGGCGCAGTTCCGCGGGAGGCATGCGCAATTGCCCGCGGTACTTGGATACCGTGCGCCGCGCCAGCAGTATGCCGCTGGCCGCCAGTTGCTGGGTCAAGGCCACGTCCGAGAGCGGCATGGCCGGATCCTCGGCCTCGACCATCTCCTTGATCAAGGCCCGCACCGCCGTGGCGGAGCAGGACCCGCCGGTGTCGGTGGCCAGTTCGCGCGAAAAGAAGTGGCGGAACTCGAACACCCCGCGCGGCGTCACCATGTACTTGCCGACGGTGGCGCGCGACACCGTGGATTCGTGCATGTCCAGGTCATCCGCGACCTCGCGCAGCATCAGCGGCCGCAAGGCCACGTCGCCATATTCGAAGAAGGTCTGCTGGCGCTTGACGATGGCTTCGGCCACGCGCTGGATCGTGATGTAGCGCTGTTCGACGTTGCGCACCAGCCAGCGGGCTTCCTGCAGCTCCTGGGCCATGGGGCTGCGGTCGTCCAGGCGAGCGCGCCGGAACAATTCGGCATAGGTCTGGTGCAGCCGCGCCTGGGGCATGGCGTTGCGGTTGGGCAGCACGCGCCAGCGCGATTGCCATTTGTCGACGAATACGTCGGGTACGACGTAGACAGGCGCTTCGGCGCTATAGCGGCCGCCGGGCTTCGGGTCCAGGCTGCGGATCAGCGCGCAGGCCTCGCGCAAGGCGTCCTCGGAGCAGCCCAGCTGCTGGCGCAAGCCGACGCAGTCGTTGCGGGCCAGCCGCTCGAGTTGCTCGTGCACGATGCGCAGGGCGAGCGTCCGCAACTCGTCGCTGATGCCGGTTGCCGCCGCCAGCTGCAGCGTCAGGCACTCGGCCAGATCGCGCGCGGCCAGGCCCGGAGCATCCAATTGCTGGACCAGGCGCAGCGCAGTCATCCATTCGCATTCATCCGGGACGGGCTCGGCGCCGCGCGGCGCGTCTTCCCACAGATTGGACAGCCGCGTGCGCAGATAGCCGTCGTCATCCAGCGCGTCGATGATGTACTCGGCAAGCAGGCGGTCGCGCGCCTGCAATTGATAGTTGCCCAGTTCCTGGGACAAGCGCTGGCTCATCGATATGGGTGCGCTGACCCACAATCCCTGGTCCCGGTCCGGGCCGTCGCCCTGCGCGCGCGTGGGGTAGTCGCCGGAATAGGCGGGAGCATCAGGCGGGGGCAGATCATCCTGGGGCGCAGGCTCCAGCGGCGCGGGCTGGGGCGGGTCAGCAGGAGGAAAGCCCTCCGCGGCGGCCGGCAGGTCGTCTTCCAGCTCGTCGGGATCCTCCAGGAATGGATTGCTGGCCAAGGCCTGTTCCACTGCCGTGGTGAATTCCAGCGCGGTCATCTGCAGCAGCTTGACGGATTGCTGCAGGCGAGGCGCCAGCGCCATCTGCTGGCGCAGGCGCAGTTCTTGCGTGGGGTAGACCAATCGAGCCTCCTGGGGACTGGCTGCCGGCGGCAGTCCATCCTTGTACTGAAGCAAAGACCATGCCAGGCGTCTCGGCGGGCGAGGCGGGTTGATTGCGCGCGCGGCGCTGCCCCAGTATTACAAGCCAGTGGTAAGAAATGCCTCTCGCGCCTCTCGCGCGCGGTGGCCGCAAGATCGGCCCTGGCGCTCAAGCCCCGGCGTCGTCCTGCCCGTTCTGGTCGTAGTCTTCGAGGCGGTTGTAGAGCGTCTTCAGGCTCAGGCCCAGCGTCTCCGCGGCGATGCGCTTGTCGCCCGCATGGTGCGCCAGCGTCGCAAGAATGAATGCGCGCTGCGCCTCGCCCAACGACATGCCGATGGGCAGGGTCAGCGCGCCGTTACGCAGCATCGGCCGCTGCGCCTCGCGCGACCGGGGCAATAGCTCGGTTTCGAGTTCACCGTCTGCCAGAATGAACGCCCGCTGCACCGCGTTGCGCAGTTCACGGACATTGCCCGGCCAATCATGCAGGGAGATCGCTTCCAGCATGCGGGGGGAGAACGACTTCCGCGTGCCGTTTGCAGCATTCAAGGTGTCGAGGAACCAGTGCGCCAGCACCAGGGCGTCTTCGCCCCGCTCACGCAGCGGCGGCACGCGTAACGGAATCACCAGGAGCCGGTGCAGGAAGTCCTGGCGCAGGCGGCCTTCAGCGACCGAGGCGAAGGGATCGCGGTTGCTGGCGCAGATGATGCGGACATTGGCGCGCAACAAGTCCGAGCCGCCTACGCGCTGATACGTGCCTGCCTCGAGCACGCGCAGGAAATTCACCTGAAGGTCGGGCGGCATTTCGGTGACTTCATCCAGGAACAGCGTGCCGCCGCTGGCGTATTCGAAGTAGCCGGCGTTCTGGGCGACCGCGCCGGTAAAGCTGCCTTTTTCATGCCCGAACAATTCGGCATGCGCCAGGCTGCCGCTGATGGCGCCGCAATTGACTGCCACGAAAGGCTGTTCGCGGCGTTCGCTGGCGTCATGGATGGCGCGCGCGACGATTTCCTTGCCGGTCCCGCTTTCTCCCACGATGAAGACGCTGGCATCGGTGGCTGCGGCCAATTGGAGTTGCGCGCCGAGTTTCTGCATCACGGGGGACAGGGCTGATGGGTCCAGCAGCGCGTCGGACTTCGCGGACGCCGCTGCACGCGGGGCAGTAGTAGTGCTGCGATTGGGCATGCTGATTCCTGAGGGCCCGCGCGGGCCGTGAGTCTGTTTCCATGCTAGAGAATCGACGCAGTACGGTATGCGACGATTTGCAAGCATTCGAAAATGTTGATGGAAAGTGTCGAACATTTGCCACCGGGCCGGCGGTTATCGCTATGCTGAATCACTGACCCTCAACATCCGCGACACGGAGCAAGCATGCCTCATCTGTTGATCGTTGATGACGACCCGGCGATACGCGAAACCCTGGCCGAAATCGGGCGCGAAAGCGGCTTTTCAGTAGCCCTGGCCGCCAGCGTCAAGGATGCGCTGATCCAGCTGGAGCGGCACGCGCCCGATCTGGTGCTGACCGACATCCGCTTGCCTGAAGGCAGCGGGATGGAAATTTTCAAGAGCGACGCCGCCGCCAGCGCAGAGGTGGTGGTGATGACCGGCCACGGCACCGTCGACAACGCCGTGCAGGCCCTGCGCCTCGGGGCCACAGATTACCTGGTCAAGCCGATCTGCATGGAACGCCTGAACGGAATCTTCGCGCGCGTGAATGCGAATTCGAGCGGCGATCTGCGGGGGGCTCCGTTCGAAGAACCGGGGCGCTACGGAAAGATGTACGGCGCGTCGGCCTGCATGCAGGAACTCTACCGTCAGATCGGCCGCGTGGCCACCACCAATGTGACGACCTTGCTGATCGGCGAAAGCGGCACCGGCAAGGAACTGGCCGCGCATGCCATCCATGAACTCAGCGCGCGGCGCCAGCGTCCCCTGATCGCGGTGAATTGCGGCGCGATCTCGCCCAACCTGATCGAAAGCGAAATGTTCGGGCACGAGCGCGGCAGCTTCACCGGCGCGGACCGCCAGCACAAGGGCTATTTCGAGCGCGCTGACGGCGGAACCCTGTTCCTGGACGAAGTCACCGAAATGCCGCTGGACCTGCAAGTCAAGCTCTTGCGGGTCCTGGAGACCGGGCAGTTCATGCGCGTGGGCACCAATCGGGAGATCGCCTGCGATATCCGGATCGTCGCCGCGACCAACCGCGATCCCGAGCAGGCGGTGAAGGATGGCAAGCTGCGCGAGGACCTCTATTACCGGCTGAGCGTCTTCCCCATCAAGCTGCCGGCGCTGCGTGAACGCGGCGACGACATCCTGTTCCTTGCGAATCGCTTCCTGCAAGGCTTGAACCAGGAATCCGGCAAGAACAAGGAATTCTCGCCGCGCGCGCTGGCCGCGCTGCAGCAATACGCATGGCCGGGCAATGTGCGGGAGCTCAAGAACTACGTGCGCCGCGCCTTCATCATGGCGGATGGCGATACGCTGGAAGTGGATATGCTGACGCCCCGAGTGTCGCCGGCGGGCGAGGGCGCGGGCGGCCAGGTCAGCGTACCCGTGGGAGAAACCTTGGCGGAAGCGGACCGGCGCCTGATCCTGGCGACGCTGGAGCGTTGCAACGGCGTGAAAAAGCAGGCCGCGGCAGTGCTCGGCATCAGCCCCAAGACGTTGTACAACCGGCTTGAGGAATACGCCGCTGCGGACGCGGAAGGCGCCGCAGCGGCGCCTGGCCGGAAACAGGACCGGTCCTGACCTCATTTGCCGTACCGCGTTTTCAGGTCCGCCATGCAGGCGTCCTTGGCATTGCCGGACATGGCGTCGCATTTTTCCTTGCCGACCTTGTAGTCGGCATCGTTGCGCACCTTGGCCGCGTCATGCGAGGCCTCGGCCTTTTCCTTGCCTGCCTTGGCGTCGGCCCGGGCCTTGTCGCGCGTGGCTTCGGCCTGCTGCTGGCAGACGTCCTTCTGGTTGCCTTTCATGCCGTCGCAACGTTTCTTGTCCAGCTTGTACTGGTCATCGATCTGCGCGTTGCTGCGCACGGCGCCGCCGCTGGTCTGCGCGGTTTGGGCTTGCGCCTGAAAAGCCAGGGCGGAAAGGCTCAGGGCGACGGCGGGGAGAACGACTCGGGACAGATTCATGGCTGACTCCTAGGATGGGGACCCGGCATCGCCCGGGCCTGGCCGCATGTGCAAGCAAGCGGCGTTCCCGGGCCGGCCGGGCACGCCGCTTGCTCCGGCACCTTGCCGCAGGCGGTGCCCATGCGCACACTGCAAGCATCCATTGAACGAGCCCGGGGATACGAACATGCAAACCAAGCGCGCAGACCATGAAAAGGCGGACACCGAGCAAGGCAAGGCCAATGCGCCGCGCACGCAAACTGAGGCGGCGCATCGCAGCGGCCAGTTCGGAACCGACAAGCCGGGCTTCGGCAAGCCGGCCGCGGCGCCCAAACGCGAGTCGGACAAGAAGCCCAACGACAAGGGCGCGGAGTACGAGGAAGGCGGCCAGTATCCGGGCAAACGGCCCGGCTCAAAATAGCCGCTGGCGGCGGGTTCAATCCGCCGCTTGTTCCGTCTTTTCGGCGGGGATTGCGTCCGCCTCTTGCTCGCCCAGCCGGAACAGCAGCACCACGCTGTATAGCGCGGCCAGTCCGATCAGGCCGTAGACGCTGCGCGTCGCGGCGGCCGACGGCAGCACCTTCGCGAAGACATCCAGGCCTACCGCCGCGATCAGGCCGCAGTTCAGGCCGCCCGCAACCACCGCGATCAAGGCGGACCAGTCAAGCAAGGAAAGGCCGCGGGCCTCGGGAGGGACCGGGGGAGGAGCAGAATCCTCTTCCAATTCTGAAAGATCTTCTTGGTTGCCGGGCATGTCCATGTGGAAGTCCTTTGCGCAGAATGCGGGTAGGCGGGACTGCGGGCGGACTGCCTCTGAACCTGCCGGTCCAGGCCGCTCGCCAGCGCTACAGCAATTCCCATGCCTGGAACGGGCACGGCAGTTGCTGACCACAAGGGAATGATTCCCGATGGAGAGCACAATGTCCCTGATCGTTGCCGCCCGATTCGACACTTTCGACCACGCCGCCGAGGCGGCGCGCAAGCTGTGCGCCGAAGGATTCACCGAAGACGATATCCATACCTTCTACATCAACACGGCGGGCGAACACGCGCGCTTTCCGATAGGCGGCGACCGCGTGGCCGATCCCGATGCCCGGGGCGGCCATTTCGGCGCGGTGGCGGGCGCCTCCGCGCTGGGCCTGGTGTTTGCGCTGCTGGGCGGGCTGATCGCCGCCCGGGTGGGGGCTTCGGTCTTGATCGTCATTGCCGCTGCGGGCGTAGGCGCCTATCTGGGCGCGCTGGCCGGGGCGCTATGGGTGATCGGGCGCGGACGCCGCAGGCATCCGGCGGCCACCGTCGCCCGTGACGCGCATCCTGCCGTACGCCAGGCGGGCGTGATGCTGGCGCTGCACGTGTCGCCGGACCGCGATGCGCTGGCAAGAACCGTGCTGACGCAGGCCGGCGGCACGGACGTCGAGCGCGCGCAAGGCCGCTGGTTGAATGGCAAATGGGAAGACTTCGACCCCTTGACGCCGCCGCGGCATGTGGACGCGTCGACGATGGCGAACTAGGCCGAGGGAGACACGGAGATGAAAAAGACCTTATGGCTCTGCGGTGTCGTCGCGCTATGCCTGCTGGCCGCGCCCGGTGTGCTGGGCGGCGTGCAGGCGCAGGAACTGGCGGAGCCGGAAGCGCGCTTCCTGCAGGCGGCGGCCGGCTCCGGCATGTTCGAGGTAGAGGCGGCGGAGCTGGCGAAGAAGCGAGCAGGGGACCGCGACGTGAAGGCATACGCCGCACGGATGCAGGAGCAGCATGGCGCCATGAACGCCGAATTGAAGACCCTGGCCGGGCGCAAGCAGGTGAAGCTGCCAGCCGAACCATCCGAACCCGACCGGGGCACCCTGCAACAGCTGGGCAACAGGACCGGCCCGGACTTCGACGCGCTCTACATCGAAAAGGCAGCCGTGGACGCGCACGTCACCGCAAACCGCCTGTTCGAGACGGCGGCACGCGAGTCCAAGGATCCGCAGGTGCGCGATTTCGCGGTGCGTGCGCTGCCCATGGTGGCCGAACATCTGGCAGTGGGCCGCAAGCTGCAAAGCACGCCGCCCGCCGACCCGGACAAGATCCAGCCGGCGACGAAGGGCGAAGCGCCGGCCGTGTCGCCAGCGTCGCGTGAGGCGCCGGCCTCGATCGCGCCGGCCAAGTAGCGGGACGCGCGGGCCTCAGTCGCCAGCGCTGCCGGTAATGGGCAGCACGATGCCGGTGATGTAGCTGGCGCACACGGGCGAGGCCAGGAAGACGTAGGCCGGAGAGATTTCCTCGGGCTGCGCCGGACGCCCCAAGTCCGTGTGCTTGCCGAATTCCTTGATCTTCTCCGGACTTTGGTCCGCAGGATTCAGCGGCGTCCATACGGGTCCCGGCGCCACTGCGTTCACACGCACGCCCTTGCCCGCGAGATTGGCGGCCAGCGAACGTGTGAAAGCATGGATCGCGCCCTTGGTGGTGGAGTAGTCCAACAGTTTGGCGCTGCCGCGCAGGCCCGTGACCGACCCGGTATTGATAATGGAAGCGCCAGCGTGCAGATGCGGCAGCGCCGCGCGCGCCATCTGGAAATAGGCGGTGATGTTGGTGCGCAGCGTCTTGTCCCATTTCTCGTCGCTGATCTCGGGCAGCGTGTCGGTGTGCTGCTGATAGGCAGCGTTGTTGACCAGCACATCGAGCTTGCCGTATTCCCGGATCGTCTGTTCCACCGCCTGTTCGCAGAACGCGGGTTCCTGTACGTCGCCTGCGATCAGCAGGCAACGGCGGCCTTCGCTTTCCACGGCGCGCCGGGTGTCTTCGGCATCCTCTTGCTCGTTGAGATAGACGACCGCCACGTCGGCGCCTTCGCGCGCATACAGCAGGCAGACCGCGCGGCCTATGCCGGAATCGCCGCCTGTCACCAGCGCAACCATGCCCTCGAGCTTGCCGCTGCCCTTGTACTGGGGCGCCTGGTACTGTGGCTTGAGAACCATGTCGGCTTCCTGCCCCGGCTTTTCCAGGTGCTGGGCCGGCATGGGCGGTGTGGGATGCGGGCGGGCGCCGGTGTCGGCTTGATCGGGCTTGCTCATGAGGGTCTCCTGGTGGGCAGGCGCGACAGGCGCCTCGCCCATTGCCGAGCAAATGCCATGCCCGGCCCGCCGCGCGCGCCGGAGCTACTGCCGTCCCACCACCACGCCGAAAAGGAAAGCCGCGCCAGCCACCAGGCCGATGGCCTGCCATGGCCGGGCGTGGATGTACTCCTCGGTGCAGTCTATGGTCTCCCGCATCAGGTCGCCGGCATGGTCTGAAGCGTCGCGCAGGCTGCGCCGCGTGGCGTGCAGCTGTTCGGACAGGCGCGCCTTGAGCGCCTCCAGATCGGTCGCCGAGGCGTCGCTGAGCGTGGCTTCCAGGTCGTCGATCCAGGCCTCCGGGTGCCGTGCACGCCTGTGCGCGCCGCGGTTGTCCGGGCCGTTTTCCGGAAAGTCGGAGGGCAGGGGGGTGTTGGTAGAGGCCATCGGTAGCTCCTGGCTGTCGGGCGGGAAATACGCCTGCGCGGACCGGCCCGGGCGGCCGCGCTGCGGATCCGAAGGCTTCAGGCCTCCAGCATGTCGCGGCAGGCCAGGGTGCAGCTTAGGCAAGCGCCTGCGCAGACCTGGCAATGCTCTGCCTCGTGCGATGAACATTCGCGCGCGCAGGCATCGCAGATCAGCGCGCACAGCGTGCAAAGCGCATTGGCGAACTCGCCGTCGCGCGCCAGCATCGCCGCGCACAGCCGGCAAACCGCGGCGCAATCGGTGCAGAGTGCAATGCATCGCTGCATGTGGGACGGATTTTCCCGCAGGCACGCGGATGCGCAAATATCGCAGGCGACGGCGCATTCATAGCAGGCTTGCACACATTGCTCGAAATTTTGGTCTCGCATTGCATCTCCTTGTGTGTGCCGGGTACGCGCGGCAACCGGCGTGCCCGGAGACCGGGCCACATCCGCTTGCAATTTGATGCCGCACGGCGATGACCCGGGCGGCCTGGAGCCGTAGCATGGAAGTTCGAATCCCCGTCGGGGAGTCACTGCAGGAGCCACGCATGAAGCCAGCATCCGTACCCGGATCCGCGAAACCGGCGCAAGCCGGCAAGCGGGCGGAAGACAACGCTAAGATACTGCCGCCGCGCTCTCCCGTCGATGTTCCGCGCAGACCGGATAAACCAGACGCCTCTACCCCGAACGAGGCCGCGCGCGACAAGCGCATCGTGGCCGATACGCGCACCGAGTCGAACTGGGCGGACGGTTCCGCGCCGCAACCTCGGGCCAAGAACGCGCGCTCATCGATCCTTTGACGCCTGCCTGGCGTTCGCTGCCGCAGCGGCCTCTCCGCCCAGGAAGGCAAGCAGGCGCCGTTCGTCCGCATTCAGTCCGCGGGGACCCCGTGGCGCTGCCGAGCGCGCGGGCAGCGTGCCGTCCAGATAGGCGGACAGAATAGCCGGATGCACATAGCAGGCGCGGCACACGGCTGGCGTATTGGCCAGCCGCCGCGAGACCTGCTTGATCACTTCCACCACCGTCTTCTGCGCCTGGCTGGCGCTCTCGCTGGGGCATGCCTGCAGCGCGGCATAGGCCATGACGGAGCCTGCCCAGGTCCGGTAGTGCTTCGCCGTGAAATCGCCGGCGCCGGCTACACGCAGATAGGCGTTGACCGCGCCCGAATCGACCGGAT
The DNA here is from genome assembly GCF_014851465.1 of Achromobacter sp. ACM04. Classification (NCBI taxonomy): domain Bacteria; kingdom Pseudomonadati; phylum Pseudomonadota; class Betaproteobacteria; order Burkholderiales; family Alcaligenaceae; genus Achromobacter; species Achromobacter sp. ACM04. Next base: position 1,142,189 of record NZ_JACUZS010000001.1, on the reverse strand, counting down.
GGCTGCCGCCGTCCTCGTCGAGATACTGGAACAGTTGCTGGCCGGGTATGTCCAGGCAGCGCTTGATGATGCGCGCCACGCGCCGGTCCGCAGCGCTGACGTCATGGGTCACGCCGCTCTTGCCCTGGAAGCGGAAACGGAACTTGTCGCCCGTCACGCTGGCGTGCCGCCGCTTGAGCGTGGTCAGGCCATAGGACTTGTTGGTTCTGGCGTACTCGCGAGCGCCGATGCGCACCAGCGTCGTCTCCAGCAAACGTACCAGTACGGCTATCACCTTGTTCTGGGACAACCCGGCGGTACGCAGATCGCGCTCGACCTGCCGCCGTATGCGCGGCAGCGTCTGGCCGAAGGCTGCAAGGCTCTGGTACTTGCTCGCGTCGCGCACCGCGGTCCAGTCCGGGTGATAACGGTATTGTTTGCGTCTCCGGGCATCGCGCCCGGTGGCTTGCAGATGCCCGAGCGGGGAAGGGCAGATCCACACATCTTCGTAAGCCGGCGGTATCGCCAGGGCGTCGATCCGTTTGATTTCGCGCGCGCTGCGTATGCGCCTGCCTTGCGCGTCCAGGTAGTGAAAGGCGCTGCCGTTGACGCGGATCCGGGTATAGCCTGCCAGGCTGTCGTCGTAGTAGACCAGCGCTGCGCCGCCGCGGGCGGGCGCCGTTCGGGGACTTGGGTTCATGTCGTCTGCGGCTAACAGGGGCAGGGGCGCTGTCCTCAGCATGCGGCGTGCCCGCCACCCCTTGTGCGTAGCCAGGCACGCGGCTTGCTGATGCAGGAATGGACTTTCTCCGGAGACAGCCATGCACATCGCGTACTCGTACTACCTGCACGTTCCGCCCAAGCCAGATCCGATACCGCCAGGTTCGCCGCCCGGCGACCTGCCTGTGGATCCGGATACCGATGAACCGGACGTGGACCTGCCGCCCTTGTCGCCGCCCGGCAAGGAAATCACGCCGCCCAGCCCCTGACGCGGGCTTGTGGTTTTTCCCTGATCCCAACAAGAACTGAGGAGTCGCCATGTCGACCATCCTGCTGATTATTCTCATCCTGCTCCTGATCGGCGCCGTGCCCGCCTGGCCCCACAGCCGCGGCTGGGGCTATTACCCCAGCGGCATACTGGGCATATTGCTGATTGTGCTGATCGTGATGCTGTTGACCGGCCGGCTCTAGCAGGTCCCATGCGGTCATGGGCGCGCGGGCCGTGTCGGACGGCTCGCGCGCCACCGGTCCGCCAGGCGGCCGTCTGGCGGACCGGCGGGTGGCGCGGGTTTGCGCCCAGGCGTAAGATCGCCGGGTTTTTGTGCAGCCCTCCGCCATCCGCGGCATTCCCGACATGACCATCCCCTTGCTTGTCTTGATAGAAAGCGTGCAGGACTACCTGCCCGAAATCGAAGCGCGCGGCTTTCGCGCGATTTTTGCGCCCACTGCCGAAGCGCGCGCGCAGGCGATCCGCGACCACGGGCCCGAGATCCGCATCGTGCTCACGCGCGGCGCCACCGGCCTGTACGCGCAGGAAATGGCGGCAATGCCCAAGCTGGAAATTGCCTGCTCGCTGGGGGTGGGGTACGAAAACATCGACCTGGCCGCCGCGGCGGAACGCGGGATCGTCGTGACCCACGGTCCGGGCGCGAACGCGGTGTCGGTGGCGGACCACGCCATGGCGCTGCTGCTGGGCGCGGCGCGGCGCCTGCCGCAAGCCGATGCGTCGGTGCGCCAGGGCCATTGGGGCGGCTTCATGGGACCGCAGGTCACCGGCAAGCGGCTGGGCATCCTGGGCCTGGGCACCATCGGACTGGAAATCGCGCGGCGCGGCGCCAACGGCTTCGGCATGAGCGTGGGCTATTACAGCCGCAGCGTCCGCCCGGAATCGGGCTATGCCTACTTCGACAGCCCGCGCGCGCTGGCCGCGGCATCGGATTTCCTGGTGGTGGCGACGCCGGGCGGAGCGGACACGCGCCACCTGGTGGACGCGCAGGTACTGGAAGCGCTGGGGCCGGAAGGCTATCTGGTGAACATAGCGCGCGGCAGCGTGGTCGACACGCAGGCGCTGATCGCGGCGCTGGCCGAACGCCGCATTGCGGGCGCGGGCCTGGACGTGGTGGATGGCGAACCCGACGTGCCCAAGACCCTCATTGAGCTCGACAACGTGGTATTGACCCCGCATAGCGCGGGGCGCTCGCCGGAAGCGGTGCATGCCACCGTGGCGCTGTTCCTGGACAACGCCACGGCGCACTTCGGCGGCAAGCCGGTGCTGACCCCGGTGCGCCGAGGCTAGCAGGCCAAGGCTAGTGCGAGAACATGACCGGCACGGTCATGCTCTTCAGGATGGATGCCGTCGCCCCGCCCAGCGCCCACTGGCGCAGCTTGCTGTGGCCGTAGGCGCCCATGACGATCAGGTCCGCGCTGTGGTCGGCGGCGGCATTCAGGATGGTGCTGCCCACGCCTACGCCCTTGATGTCGCGGCGAACGTGCTCCGGCGCCGGCATGCCCTGCGCCACGCAGTAGGTGGCCAGGTCCTCGAACGGCGCTTCATGCTTGGGGCTGGCGGCGCCTTCGTTCATGCTCAGCACGGTCATGTGCGAAGCCAGGCGCAATATCGGCGCGGCATCGGCCAACGCGCGGGCGGCCTCGCGGCTGCCGTCCCAGCAGCACAGCACGCGGTCGCCGATCACCGGAAACTCGCCGCTGGACGGAATCGCCAGCACCGGCCGGCCCGCCGTCAGCAGGGTCTGCTCGACGAACTCGATCTCGTGGGCGGCTTCGACGTCCTCGCGGTTTTCCTGGCTGACCACGATCAGGTCGGTGGTGCGGCCCAGCAGCGCCACGGTCTCGCTGGGCGAGGATGTGCCCGCGCGCATGAAGGCGGGCACGTCGGCTTCGGCCGCGGCTTCCAGAAACGCGGTTTCCACCGCGTCGCGGCTTTGCGCCTGCAATTCCTTGATGATGCCCAGCGAACGCGACATGAGCACGGACTCGCCGTAGTAATACTGCGGCGGCGCGGCGTTGGCGTAGATGCCGACCAGCTCGGCCTTGTGGCGCTTGGCCAGGGCCAGGGCAGCTTCAATGCGGCGTTTGCAGTCGAATCCGTGGTCCAGGTGGACGGAAATGCGGCGGTACATGAAGGCCTCCTTGTTTAAGCGTGCCATGTGCATATGGTTACGCTTTCCGGCCTTTTCGCCCTTGATGCGCGTCAAGCCCGCGGCAGTTCGCCGGTGTGCGCGCAAACCGCAGGCTATGGCGCGGCGGGAGCCCGTTCCACGCGTTCGCGCAATTGGCGCAATTGGCGCGCCTGTTGCGCGATGCGGTCCAGCGGACCGGCCAGTTCCGGATAGCCCGCGGCCACCGCTGGCGGCACGGCCAACTGGCGGTCGTTGGCGCCTGGCGCGGGTTGCTGCGGATGCAGCGCATGCGCCAGCGCCGGACCGTACTCGGAGAGCGCCTGGGCGGCAGGCGTTCCGGCTGGCAGGGCCGGCTGCATTTCCAGCACCGTGCCCGCCGCCGTCACGCGCCGCATGGCGTTGAGCAGGTTTTCGGCGGTACCGACATTGCGGTCGCGATGCACCGGATTCTGCTGCAGCCGTTGCAAGGACGCCTGCGCATTGTCGGCGGAAAGGCAGGCCATGCGGCGCAACGCCACCAGGTCCTGTCCGTCGCCGGCGTCGCCGCTCTTGGCCCGCAACAGGGCGCGCGCATAGGCGGCGTGGCGCTCCAGCGCCAGGCTGAGGGCCCCGGCCAATTGCCGCGGCTCCTTTTCGGGCCAGACCAGAAAGCCGACCAGCAGCGCCAGGACGCCGCCCAGCACGCTATTGAACGCGCGCAGGGCTGCGAGCATCGGCTCCTGGATCTCAGGCTGCTGGATGTGGGTGACCAGCACGAATTGCGAAGTCAGGAAGAACGTGAACAGCGCGTAATGAATCGTGCGCGCGGCGAACGTGCCCAGCGCGATGGGCAGCACCGCCAGGGCCACGGACAAGGGGGTGCTGAGGAACAGGCCCAGCAGCGAGGCGCCGATGGCGCCAGCCACGCTGCCGGCCACGCGTTCCAGCGTGCGCTGCCAGGTGGTCGCGAAGTAAGGTTGCAGGATGAAGACCAGCGTCAGCGACATCCAGTAGCCATGGTTGACGGCGAAGGTCTTGGACAGCGCCACCGCGATGGTGGCGCCCACGCCCACCCGCAGCGCGTGGCGGAACGCGTCGGATTCGAAGCTCAGGTTCTGCCGCAACGCGCGCCACGCGTCTTGCGCAGGGTTGGCTGCGCGGCGATCGCGCGTGGGCGCCGCCGGGGTCTGTCCCTGGTCGAACAGGGACTGGGTGACGGCCTGCGCCGTGTGCAGCAGGCGGTCCAGCACCGGCGCCATGGTGGCCAGTTCGGGCGCGTGGGCCAGGGCGCTGCCGCGCAGTTCATGCAGGCCGGCGCTGTAATGGGCCAGGCGTTCGCGCAGGCACTGGGCCTGCTTGGCGTCGTTGACGTCGGAGGTGCTGGCGATGGCATTGCACAGGCTGGCGTAGCGGTGCAGCGCGTGCGACAGATGGGCGCCGGCGCCGCGTCCGAGCCAGCGCGGCGCATTCGATTCCATCAGGTCGGCTGCGGCCACCAGCGCAATGAAGCTGTCCTCGGCATTGTCCAGCAGGTACAGCAGTTGATGCGCGCGGGCGCGGCGCGATGGGCGCGCGTCCTGCACTTCGCGGATGCGCGTGCGGGCGGCTTCGAGCGCGGCGCGCTGGGCGCTGCGCTGCGGCCGCGTGACGGCGCTCCAGGCCTGGGGGCTGGCCGCGGGCGTCAATCCGGAATACATGCGGGCCAGCGCGTCGGCGAAATCCGCCAGGCCGCGGTAGCAGTGCGCCACCGCGTGAGTGGCGTCCTTCCAGGGACGTCGACGCCATACCAGCGCCGTCATCAGGATGGCCCAGGCCGCGCCGGCCAGGAAAAACAAGGTGTAGGACAGGCTTTCCGTCCAGGTCGGGGCGGGTAGTTCCGCTGCCACCACGAAGCCTGCGGACAGCAGGGTGCCGACGATTGCCGCGGCCGGCCCCAACACGCGCAACAGGCCGCCGAATGTGCAGCACACGAAGGTCAGGGGCAGCAGCAGCCACAGATGAGCCGCGCTGACGCTGGCCAGAAAGCAGAACAGCGCGCCTATCAGCCCCAGCGCGAGCATTGCCCCCGCGCGCTGGCGCAGGGGCCCCCCCGGATCGCCGAAGCAGGCCCAGAAAGCCGCGATGGCGCTCCAGCCCAAACGCGGCTCGTGCGCCAGCACGGCCAGGATGACAGGCGCGGCGCTGATGGCCGCGGCTTGGAGGGCGTCCAGCCACAGAACGTTGCGCAGGGAGGCGCGCCAACGGGAATAAAGATTCTTCACGCTAGGAATACAGCAGCGGCGGTGGGCCCGGCAGGGCGAAAGACGCAAACCCTACCATGTCGACAAGGCATTTCGGCGGGGGTGAAGGCCAGGGCCGGAAAGCCGGTTTCATTCATGAATCCGAGCAGCTTAATACGTATGGATACATATATGTGACTTTGCCGCCGCAGCGGCGCAAAATTGCCTGGAAGAAAGTCTGGAAATCGCATACAAAAAGCGCTGTAGCTGGGAATACTCAGTCCAATGTGCCTCTTTCTGCGCCCGGACAGCGCAGGTTTTGACCCAGGGGCGCGCAAGGAGTATCGACATGATGTCGAATCACGAGGCTTCCACAGACTCGGTGGCGAGCGACGACGAGATCGCCGCCATGATCACCGGCAAGGATGGCCTGCGCATGCTGTTGCAGCCGCAGGTGGATTTGCTGACAGGCCGGATCGTGTCGGCCGAAGCGCTGGCTCGCTGGCGGCATCGCCGCCTGGGCATCATTATGCCTTCCGACTTCATCCCCGCCGTCAACCGCCTGGGCCTGGACAAGGTGCTGTTCGAGCGCGTCTGCCTGCGTGTCATAGACATGCTGTTGACGATGCGGCGCGCCGGCATCGCCATTCCGGTGGCCATCAATGCGCCTGCCTCCACCTTGTCGGACGAGGCCGCGGTCGATTTCCTGCTGGACCGTATCTACGCGGCGGAGCTGCCCGCGTCGCTGGTGCGCGTGGAACTGACGGAAGACCAGCCCATCCGCGAACTCGACGTGCTGCGCGCCACGCTGCTCAAGCTCGAGAATGCCGGCTGCGAGGTCAGCCTGGACGATTTCGGCACCGGCCATGCTTCGTTAAAGCTGCTATCGGCGTTGCCGCTGTCCGAGGTCAAGATCGACCAATATTTCGTGACGCGCATGCGCCGCAGCGCAGTCGCCTTCGAAGTGTTGCGCACCGCCGCGGAACTGGCGAACCGGCTGGGCCGCCGGGTGGTGGCCGAGGGCGTCGAAAACGTGGCGGACATTCCTGCCCTGCGCGCGGCCGGCTGCCGCTACGGCCAGGGCTTCGCGCTGGGCCGCCCCATGCCGCTGGACGAACTGACGGTGCGCCTGCGCACGCAACGCGACCAGGGCGAACCGCTGGCCGCGCCTGCCGCCTACGCGTCGTCCTGGCTCGATGCCTACGACGCGTCCGCCCAGGAGCCGCAGTCAACGCGCGGCAAGCGCCACGCCACCACGCAATAAGGCTGGTCGCGCAGCGTATTTTTTACCAATCAGGCCGGACTTTACCCGCAGTCCTTGCGTCCCCGTGTCCGCGGGCTGCGGGGGCTGACTGCGGCGCCGCTTGGGCACGCGGGTTGCTGTATGGAAGATGGCGGAGCTTTTTCCGTCTTCCAGGAGACTTGCAATGCCCAATCAGAACCAGCCCGACCAGCAAAAGCAGCAACAGAAGCAACAGGCCCAGGAAAACCCCAGGGACCGCAATCAGCCCGGGCAGCAGCCCGGCCAATCCGGCCAGCATGCCGATAAGGATCGGCAGCAACCTGGCCAGAATCAGGGCCAGCAAAGCAAGATGCCGCGCTGACTCGTAGACCGCGTGTTCCGGGCCCTCTAGTCGGGCGGGTATCGCGGTAAGAACGGCCTTGTCCCGCTGTGGGCGGACAAGGCCGTTTGTGCTTCATCATGGCTTCGGATTTCGGCATCAAGCCGCCGCTGGCAGCCACAGCGCAACCGGCAGTTCATGCAACAGTTCCGACAAGGGCAGCGAGCCACCGGAGCCGGATCTCGCCTTTTCGCCGCCCATTGCATCGCGCCAAGCGAGACCCTTGATGGCATCGGGCAGGCACAGCGCGGTGTCGGCCCAGAATTCCCGCGCCGCCCGCGGCTCGCCGCGAGCGTAGCCAGACAGACGCAGCGCGCACAGCCGCGGCGCGACGATCAGGGCGTGCTCGTCTTCATGACGCCGCAGCCAGGCTACGACGTGCTGTGCATGCGTCCCGGTTACAGCCAGGGGGACGCACTCGCCCTGGCCGAACAATGCCGGGTGACGCTGCCGCGCCGCCAGCAGGCGCTGGGTCAGGGCCTGCTTCACCGCGCCGCTGCGCCAATCCGTTGCGCTGGCTCGCACGGCGGCGCTGGCGCGCGTGCGGGCCAGCATGGCGATCCGCGGCGGGTAGTCCACCGCGCGCCGGTTGTCGGGGTCGACCAGGCTGTAGTCCCAGAGCTCCGTGCCTTGGTAGAGATCCGGCACGCCGGGCAGCGTGTTGCGCAACAGCGTCTGGGCCAGGCTGTTGATCATGCCGGCAGGGGCCAGTTCCAGGGCGTATGCGGCGATTTCGGCCAGCAGGCGGCGCCCGGGCGCCGCGTCCCGCAGAAATTCCAGCGCGCCAAGCCCGGCGGCTTCGTAAGCGGGGTCAGGATCCGTCCAACTGGTATGCAGCTTGGCTTCGCGCAACGCCTTGAGCTGCCATTGCGCCACGCGCTCGATCCATGCGGCCACGCTTTCTGGCCGCTGTTCGATGATGTCGGCATCCCAGTCGGCGGGCCACGCCCCGATCAGCGTCTGCACGAGCAGGTAGCGGTCCGCCAAGGTAAGCAGCCCGGCGTCGGGCAGGGCGTGGGTCCAGCGATACGCTGTCTTGCGCCAGGCCTGCGGCATTTCCGAAACCACCGCCAGCCGCGCGCGCGCGTCCTCGCCGCGCTTGTGGTCATGCGTGGCCGTCGCCAGCATGGCGTGCGGGAAGTCGCGCGCCCGCGCCTCGACCAGGGCATGAAATGCCTCGGGCGACAGCGCAAATCGCTGCGGCGATGCGCCGACTTCATTGCGCGACAGCAGCGGGCCGTAACGGTAGAACAGCGTATCTTCCAGCGCCTTGGCTGCCAAAGGCGGCGTCAGCTGCTGGAACCGCCGCAGGGCCTGGGCGGCGTTTGGCTCAGATTGCGGGAGCGGCGCGGTTGCCGAATCGGCGGGGCTGCCGCCCAGCCACCGGTCCATCTGCGCCAACAAGGCAGCGTCCGCTGTGCCGGGCAACGCGTGCAGCAGGGCGGCGGCGCGTTGCGCTGCCGCTTCGCAGTGATGGCGGTCCGCGTCGCTGCGACCGCCGTCCTCCGCGTAGGTCCGGTACACCGGAAAGGCCGCCAGCCACGCGGACAACACGCGGTCCATGGCCGGCGCGGACCAGTCGCGGGTCCGGCGGTCCTGCCGCGCCAAACGTTCCAGGCAGCGGACCAGCGCCAGGCGTTCCGCGGGAAAGTGCCGTTGCAGCATGCGGGTGCGCGCCGCTTCCAGCTGCCGCGGCGGCGTGCGCAGATCGCCCGTGAGCATCTGCCAGAACGCCCGCAGCGGCGCCTCGGCCTGCGGGTCGTGCAGCAATGCGCCGACCTCATCCATGAAGTCATAGCCGGTGGTGCCATGCAGCTGCCAGCGCGCATCGGGCGCTTCGTCCGGCGCCAGGATCTTCTCCGCCACCAGGTAGGCTTGCGATTGGGCGCAAGAAGGTGGACGGCGGGCTCCGGCTTCGGCCAGGCGTCGATTCAGCCTGCGCAGATAGGCGCCCGGCGCGGCCAGCCCGTCGATGTGGTCGATGCGCAGTCCGTCGAGCAAGCCTTCCGCATACAGGCGCAGCGGCAGCGCATGCACGGCATTGAAAACGGCTTCGTCCTCGACCCGTACGCCCACGAGCTCGCTGATCTCGAAGAAGCGCCGCCAGTTGATCTGATCGGCAGCGCAACGCCACCAGGCCAGCCGGTAATGCTGGCTCTCCAGCAGCCGGTGCAGGCGCTCGCGACCGGCTGCGCGCGCCGGGTCGCAGCGGCGCAGCAGGGCCTGCGGATCCTGCCCGTGCGCAAGCGACTCCGGCGCCAGGGGATAGCGCTGCCCGGAGACCTCCAGTTCGATGCGTCCGGCATCGGCGTCATAGCGCAGCGCCATTGCGCCTTGAGCCAGCGACACACCGTAGGAGTCGGGCAGGATGGGCAGCAGGACTTTGCCGCGCAGGGCGGGATCAGGCGCGTCCCAGTCGATGTCGAAGCAGCGCGCATGCGCGCTTGCGGCGCCGTGTTCGAGCACATCGCGCCACCAGGCATTGGCGGGGTGGGCCGCCATGTGATTGGGCACGATGTCCGCGATGAGACCCAGCCCGCGCCGACGGGCCGCCCGGGCCAGATCCCTCAGTGCGGATTCCCCGCCCAGCTCCGGATTGACCGCGCCATGGTCGATGACGTCATAGCCATGCGTGGACCCGGGGCGGGCGCAGGTGATGGGCGACAGGTAGAGGTGGCTGACCCCCAGGTCCGCGTAGTAGTCCACGCAGGCTCGAGCGTCCTCAAAGGTATAGCCGGCATGCAATTGCAGGCGGGCCGTGGCGCGCGGCATGGTCATGGCCGGCCCCGTCCGGTGCGCAGGGCTTGCAGCCGGGCCTGCACGGCAGGGTCGGCGAAGCACGCCGCGCTGCTTGCGGCCAGGCGTTGACGCCAATTGGGATGCTGGTCCACGGTGCCGGGCAGGTTGGGCTGTTCCAGTTCGCCCGCCAGGTCTTCCATGGGCACCAACAGCAGGGGACAAGGGCTGGAAGACACGAAGCGCAGCATGTCCTCCAGGGGCGCGCGCGCGGGCTCGGCGGCGCAGCCCAGGGCTTGCGCGAGCAAGCTGCGGTCCATGCGGCGGTTGCGCCGCAGCGTGGCTTCATCGTCGCCGCCGCCCAGCAAGTCCAGTTCGGCGCGCAGGTCGATGTCGCGCTCGGCCCACCAGCCGCGCAAGGTCGGCAGGTCGTGGGTCGAGGTCATGGCCACGGCCTGGCCGGGCCAGTCGCCGGCTGCAAGAAAGGGCGCCGGCGTGGACGGCGCAGATGGCGGCGCGTCAGGTTCCTGCCGCATGAACCACAGCACATTCATGCCCAGGATGCCGTGATCCGCCAGCTCGCGGTTGAAACCTTCAGGCACCGTGCCCAGGTTTTCGCCGATGGCAAGCGCGCGATGGCGCCAGGCTTCCAGCGCCGTGAGTGCCAGCAGTTCGCGCAGTGGATAGCGCAGATAGGCGCCCGCATCGGCCGTCAGTCCATCGGGCACCAGCCACAGCCGCGCCATGCCCAGGATGTGATCGATGCGCAGGCCGCCGGCGTGAGCCAGCGCGGCGCGCAACATGTCGATGTAGGCCGCGTAGCCCTGGGCATGCATTGCGCGCGGCGAGAACGCGGCCAGGTTCCAGTTCTGTCCTTGCGGATTGTGGATGTCGGGCGGCGCGCCTATGGACAGGCCGGGCATCAGGTCGGTCTGGCGGCTCCAGGCGTGGCTGCCGTCCGGACTGTCGCCCACGGCCAGGTCGGCGATCAGCCCCACGCGCATGCCGGCGCGTCGCGCCGCCTTCTGCGCGTGGTCCAGGCTTTCGGCGGCCAGCCATTGGGCGTAGCGATGGAAGTCGACCTCGACCGGATGCTGCCGCGCATACCGTTCGACTTCCGGCGAGTCCGGATCGCGCAGGCCGGCGGCCCATTGCGTCCAGGGCTGGTGGTCTGCGCCATGCGCTGCCTGGGCGGCATGCAGGGCTTCAAATACGGCGTGGTCGCGCAGCGCCTTGCCGCGCCGGGCGCAGTACGCCTCGTAGCGCTGGCGGGCATCCGCCGGTCCGCTTGTGCGGAACTGGCGGTGCAGCGCGCGCAGCAGGCGCTGCCGCCATATCCCGGCCGATGGCCAATCTATCAACGCCGTTGGGCGCGGCTGGGCGGCCAATTCGGCCAGCGCCCGGCGCAAGACATCGTCGCCGACGATGGCGGCGGGATCTGCGTACAGGGTGTTCAGGAACAAGCGGCTGGATGGGGCGTAAGGACTGCAACGCTGCGGTTGCGCGGCGAACATGGCGTGCACCGGGCTGATGGCGAGCGCGTCCGCGCCCTGGGCCGCGGCGGCGACAGCCAGTTCGCGCACGGCGCCAAAGTCGCCGTAGCCGCCGTCGCCAGGTTGGTCGGCATCGCGCCTGAGACTGTAGACCTGCGCGCATAGTCCCCAGCCGCGCGGCCGCACGCCGTCGGTCAGATCATCAAGGCCAGGCGCTTGGCGGGGCGCCACCGCAAGCACGGTCTGGCCGCATGCCAGGTGCAGCGTGTGGTATCCGGGCTCCTGCGGTGCGATCAGGCTGCCGTCGTCCGCGACCTCGCCGTCGCTGGTCTGGCCTGACTCGCACACGATGCGGTAGCGGCCGCGCGCGCAAGCGGGCAGAAACGCGGCCATGCCGCTGCGCGCGACCAGCAGGGGCGGCAGCCGGGCCCCAAGCTCCACGCCCAGGCGATGGTCGCTGTCGCGGATGTCATGGGCGTTGCCCGCCGGCAAGCCCATGCCCTCCAGCAGCAGCCGTAAAGTATCCGGCGACACTTGCTGCGGACGCTGGCGCGCGTCGGTCCAGTGTTCGGCGATGCCGGCTTTGGCGGCCAGCGCGGACAAGGCCGGATCGCCGGCGGACGTTGCGGTCATGCCGGTTCCTCCAGCAGCCACACGGTGCTGTCGCCGCACACCTCGCCGTGGACCAGGGCGTCGCGGGCGCCGGCCACGGATTCAAAGAGCAGCGTGGCATAGGCCTCGGCGCCCGCCTGCAAGGCCTCGGGCAGCGCCACGCGATCGGGGCCGAAGTTCGCATAGACCGTCAGGCGCGCGCCGCCTGCCAGTTCCCAGCGCGCGAACACGCCGCGTTCGCCGATCGCGGCCGCACCCAGGCTGACCGCGCCGGCCAGCCGGGGCGCGATCAGGCGGGCGCGCAGATGCAGCAGTACCGCGTAGTCCCGCATCCAGGCATGCGCGTCGGCGGCGCTGGCCCGTGGTTTGCTGGCCACGTAGGTTGCGGGATCGTTCGGGTCGGACAACGCGCCCGCGCCCTGGAATTCGGGAAAGCGCGAGAACTCGCGCCGCCGGCCGTCGCGCACCGCTTGCGCCAAAGCCGGGTCGGCATGGCTGGTGAAGTAGTGGAACGGCGTGCGCGCGCCGCGTTCCTCGCCCATGAAGATCAGCGGGATCTGCGGCGCCAGCAGCTGCAACGCGACCGCGGCGCGCAGCCGGGCGGGACTGTCCACCAGGCTGGCCAGGCGTTCGCCGCCCGCACGGTTGCCGGTCTGGTCATGGTTCTGCAGGAACAGCACGAAGGCGCTTGGCGGCAGTTCCGCGCTGGGTTCGCCCCGCGGTTGCCCGCCGCGGTAGGGCGAACGCTGCCCCTGGTACAGCCAGCCTTCGGCCAGGCAGCGCGCCAGCGCCTGGGCCGGCTGAGCGCTGTAATCGGCGTAGTAGCCGTGGCTCTCGCCGGTCAGAAGGCAATGCAAGGCATGATGCGCGTCGTCATTCCATTGCGCATCGAAGTCACCTTGCAGCAGGCTGGCGCGGTTGTCGTCGTTCTCCAGCACCAGATGCACATGGCGTTCGGCAGGAATATGCTGCCGCAGGTACTGGGCCAATTCATGCAGCCATTCATGGCCCGCAATCGCGTGCACGGCGTCCAGACGCAGCCCGTCGAAGCGGTACTCGGTCAGCCAGTACAGCGCGTTGTCCTTGAAGAACTGGCTGACCGCCGGCTGGCGGAAGTCGATGGCGTCGCCCCAAGGCGTGGCGACGTCTTTCCTGAAGAACGGCGCGGCATAGCGCGGCAGGTAATTGCCGTCGGGGCCGAAATGGTTGTAGACCACGTCCAGCATCACGCCCATTTCCAGCCCATGGGCCTCGTCGATCAGGCGCTTGAGCTCATCGGGCGTGCCGTAGGCCGTGTCGGGCGCGTAGGGCAGCACGCCGTCATAGCCCCAGTTGCGTGGCCCGGGGAAGTCGGCAATGGGCATCAGCTCCAGCAAGGTCACGCCCAGCGCCGCCAGCTCCGGCAGCCGCGCCAGCAGGCCCGCATAGCCGCCCTCCAGGCCGGCATGGGTTTCGTACAGCACGGCGTCTTCCCAAGGCCGTCCGCGCCAGGTGCCGTAGCGCCAGGGGTAGGAGTCCGGCGCGACCACGACGCTGTCGTCGTGCACGTCTCCGTGCTGCAGGCGCGAGGCGGGATCGGGCGCGACCGTGTCCGCGTCCAGGCGGTAGTGATAGCGGGCGCCGATGGGGCAGTCCACGTCTGCCTGCACGTAGCCGTCCGGGCCGGGGCTCAGGGCGATGGGAGGATGGCCTTCGACCTCGAGGGCGAAGCCCGCCGGCGCGGTCGGCGCCCACAGGCGAAAGCGCGTGACGCCGCTCTCCAGCGGGATTGCGCCTGAAGCATAGTCATGTGTCATGGCGGATCTTCCGGCACGTAGGTCGCCGCCAGCAGCGCCACGCTGCGCGCCGCCACCGTGACGGCGGCATCCGCCAGTGGCGCGGCAGGCGCCTGCGTGGCGGAATCCAGCTCGCGAATCCACGCCAGCGCGGGCGACGGCATCTGGAAAACCGTGTCCTCCGCGCCGGGATTCAATAGCAGCAGCGTCACGTCGACGCTGCCGTCTTCGCGGCAGGCGGCGCGGCGCAGGACCATGGCATTGGCCTCCGATTCCCAGGCCGCCGCGTCCAGTTCAGCGCCCGCCGGATCGAACCAGGAGATGGCTTGTACGCCAGGCGCGAGCTCCTGCCCCGCATCGCCGTAGCGCGCGGCGCGCGTGCTGGGGTGGGCGCGGCGCAGTGCGATCAGGCGCGCCGCGTAGCGGGATAGCTCACGGCCGTCATCGGACTGCGCCTGCGTCCAGTCCAGCCACGACAGGGCGTTGTCCTGGCAATAGGCGTTGTTATTGCCTTCCTGGCTATTGCCGAATTCGTCTCCGGCCAGCAGCATCGGCGTGCCATCCGCCAGGAACACGCAGGCGAGCTGGGCCCGTTGCACCCGTTTCCGGGTGTCCAGGATGGCGGCGTCCCCGGTCGGGCCTTCGGCGCCCCAGTTGTGGCTGTAGTTCTCGCCGTGGCCGTCGTTGCCGCCTTCGCCGTTGGCCTCGTTGTGGCTGGCGTCGTAGCTGACGATGTCGGCCAGCGTGAAACCGTCGTGCGAGGCCACGTAGTTGACGCTGCTCCAGGGCCGACGGTGGCGGCGGTCGAACAGGTCGCGCGATCCGCACAAGCGCGCCGCCATCTCGCCGCGCATGGCGGGATCCCCGCGCCAATAGCGGCGCGTCGCGTCGCGGAATTTGTCGTTCCACTCGGCGAAGCCCGGTGGATGGTTGCCCAGCTGGTAGCCATCCGGCCCCACGTCCCAGGGTTCGGAAATCAGTTTCAGGCGGGCAAGGGCAGGGTCCTGCAGCACGGCGTCGAAAAAGCCCGAACCCGGGTCATAGCCGGTGCCTTCGCGTCCCAGGGTCACGCCCAGGTCGAAGCGGAAGCCGTCGACGCCATAGGATTGCGCCCAATAGCGCAGCGAATCCGTGACCATTTGCAGGACGCGCGGATGTGACAGGTTGACCGTGTTGCCGCAGCCGGTGTCGTTGATGTAATAGCGTTCGTCGCCCGGCACCAGGCGGTAGTAGCTGGCGTTGTCCAGTCCGCGCCAGGACAGCGTGGGTCCCAATTCGCTGCCCTCGCAAGTGTGGTTGTAGACCACGTCCAGAATCACTTCGATGCCGGCGGCATGCAGCCGGCGTATGGCCTGGCGCAGTTCGTTCGGATTGTGCTGCAGGTAGGAGGGCTCCGGCGCAAAGTACGACAACGTGCTGTAGCCCCAGTAGTTGCGCAGGCCGCGTTCGGTCAGGAAGCGGTCCTGCAGGAACGCATGCACCGGCAGCAACTCCACGGCGGTGACGCCCAGCCGCTGCAGGTGTTCGATGAAACGCGGGTCGGCCAGCGCGGAGCAGGTGCCGCGCAGGGGCTGGCGCAGATCTTCGCGCAGCATGGAGGCGCCGCGCACGTGCACCTCGTAGATCACCGTATCGTTCCACGCCGTGGCCGGCGGCCGGCTGTTGCCCCAGGTGAAAGGCGTTTCTTCGGCCACGATGGCCTTGGGCATGGCGGGCGCGCTGTCGCGCCGGTCGATGCTGAGGTCGGCGCGCGCATGCTTCATGCGATAGCCGAACAGCGCGTCGCTCCAATGCAGCGGTCCGGTCAACTGCCGCGCGTAGGGATCGAGCAACAGCTTATGGGGATTGAAACGGTGCCCATTGCGCGGATCGTGCGGGCCGTGGGCGCGATAGCCGTACACCAGTCCGGGATGCGCGTCCGGCAGGTAGCCGTGCCAGATCTCGTCGGTGCATTCGGGCAGGTCGAAGCGGCGCAGTTCCTTGCGGCCCTTGGGATCGAACAGGCACAGCTCGATGCGCGTGGCGTTGGCCGAGAACACGGCGAAGTTCACGCCCAGGCCATCGCTGACCGCGCCCAGCGGATGGGGCTGGCCCCCGGCGATGCGCGTGAATTGGGAGGGATCCATATGGGTTCAGCCTTCGTAGAGCAGGAAGAGGGTGGACAGCGGCGGCAAAGTCAGGGACAAGGCCTGGGGCTGGCCATGGGACGCGCTGACGCCGGTGCTGGCGCCGCCCTGGTTGCCCTGGCCGGATCCGCCATAGTGCGTGGCGTCGGTATTCAGCTTTTCCGCCCAGCGGCCAGCCCGCGGCACGCCGATGCGGTAGTCGTGCCGCGCCACCGGCGTGAAATTGGCGACCGCGAGCACGTGATGGACGCCGTCGCTGCGGATGAATGCGACCACGCTGTTGTCGCGGTCGTCCAGGATCGTCCAGGCGAAGCCCGCCGGGTCGGCATCCAGCGCATGCAGCGCCGGCACCCCGCGGTACAGGCCATTCAAGTCTGCAACCAGCCGCTGTATGCCCAGATGGCCGGGACGGTCCAGCAGGTCCCAATCCAGAGGTACGTCGTGGTTCCATTCCCGTGGCTGGGCCATTTCCCCGCCCATGAAGAGCAGCTTCTTGCCGGGATGAGCCCACATGAAGCCGAGGTAGGCGCGCAGGTTGGCGAGCCTGGCGGCCGCGTCGCCCGGCATCTTGGCCAGCAGCGATCCTTTGCCGTGCACCACTTCGTCGTGCGATAGAGGCAGGATGAAGCGCTCGCTGTACGCATACACCATGCTGAAGGTGATGTCGTGGTGGTGATGCTTGCGGTGCACGGGGTCCTCGGACAGGTAGCGCAAGGTGTCGTGCATCCAGCCCATGTTCCATTTGTAGTGAAAGCCCAGCCCGCCGTCGGCGATCGGCGCGGTGACGCCGGGCCAGGCCGTCGATTCCTCGGCGACCATGATGGCGTCCGGCACTTCTTGGCGCACGGTGCCGTTGAGCGCCTGCAGGAACTGCACCGCCTCCAGGTTTTCCCGGCCGCCGTAGCGGTTGGGGATCCATTGGCCGGGCTGGCGGCTGTAGTCGCGATAGAGCATGGACGCGACCGCGTCCACCCTCAGGCCGTCGACATGGAAGCGCTGCAGCCAATGCAGCGCGCTGGCGATCATGAAGGCCTGCACCTCCGTGCGGCCCAGGTTGTAGACCATGGTGTGCCAGTCCGGGTGATAGCCTTCGCGCGGATCCTCGTACTCGTAGAGCGCCGTGCCGTCAAAGCGGGCCAGGCCGTGCGCATCGTCCGGGAAGTGCGCCGGCACCCAGTCCAGGATGACGCCGATGCCTGCGTGGTGGCAGCGGTCGACGAAACGGGCGAATGCGGCGGGCGGACCATAGCGGGCCGCGGGCGCGAACATGCCCAGCGGCTGATAACCCCAGGACCCGCCGAAAGGATGCTCCATGACGGGCAGCAGCTCCACATGGCTGAACCCCATGGCGCGGGCATAGGCCGGCAGCTTGTCGGCCAGCCGGTCCCAGATGCAGGCGTGCGATTCCGGTTCGTCAGGCAGCCAGGACCCGGCGTGCACTTCGTAGATGGACAGCGGCG
The DNA here is from genome assembly GCF_014851465.1 of Achromobacter sp. ACM04. Classification (NCBI taxonomy): domain Bacteria; kingdom Pseudomonadati; phylum Pseudomonadota; class Betaproteobacteria; order Burkholderiales; family Alcaligenaceae; genus Achromobacter; species Achromobacter sp. ACM04. The sequence goes on along the minus strand of NZ_JACUZS010000001.1, from coordinate 1,125,048 downwards.
CGTCCGTGGACTGGCGCGTGCGCCGCTGCGCCATCCAGGCCCGGTCTTGCCACGGATAGTCGGCGCCGTCTTCCACCACCGAGGCGGTGGCAGGCGGCGCTTCGCTGCGTCGCGCCAGCGGATCGGCCTTGAGCCGTAGGTTGCCGGCGCGGTCGGTGATTGCGAACTTGTAGCGTTCGCCGGCCTGCACGTCCGGGATGAAGATCTCCCAGACGCCGGCGCGGTGCCGCAGCCGCATGCCGTGCCGGCGGCTGTCCCAGGCGTTGAAATCGCCCACCACCGCCACGCGTTGCGCGTTCGGCGCCCATACCGCGCAGCGCAGGCCGGCCACGCCGTCGACTTCCATCAGGCGCGCGCCCAGGGACGTTCCCACGCTGCGCCATGCGCCTTGCGCCAGCTCTTCCAGCGTGCCGTCTTCCAGCAGGGTGCCGAAGGCATAGGGGTCGGCGGTGATCTGTTCGGCGTCGGGCCATTGGATCGCCAGACGGTACGAGGCGCCGTCGCCGGGGCGGGCGTAAGGAACGCGTCCAAGAAACAGTCCCTGGCCCTGTTCGCGCAAGGGGATGCGCGCGCCGTCGCCGTCCAGCGCCGCCACGGCCCGCGCGCCCGGGGCATACACCCGCACTTCGCCGTCGTGCGGCCCCAGGAAGGCATAGGGGTCGCTGTGCAGGCCGCTGGCCAAGGCGGCCAGTTCGACGGGCGCTATGGGGCTGATGCTGCCGCCTGCGGGCATGTCCTGGCTCATGATCGTGCATCCTCTTCGTCCACCGCGGCCGACAGCAGCAGGCTGCGCGCCAGTTCCGCCAGGGCGCACAGCGGTATCGAAATCCAGTCTGGGCGATGCGCGGCTTCATAGCTCACTTCATAGGCAGCCTTCTCCAGTTGGGCCAGGGCCAGCAGCGCGTCTTCATCCGCAGGCGGGATAAGCGCCGAGGCGCGCGCATCGCGGTAGCCTTGCAGGAAGGCCTGGCTGGCGGTCTGGCGAAAGCGCGCCAATAGCAGGTCGCGCAGTTCTGCTGGCGCGACAGGCGCGCCCGGCGTTTCGCCCGCGCCGGCATTGGCGTCGGTCGGCGCGCCGCCGATGATGTCGGTGCGGGCGATCGAGGCGGCGGCATAGTCGAACGAACGCAGCATGCCCGCCACATCCTTGTAGGGCGAGGCGAGGGCGCGGCGCGCGTCCACGCTGCTGACCGGTTCGCCTTCGAAGTCGATCAGATAGGCGTCCGCCTGCGCCACCAGCACCTGCCCAAGATGGAAGTCGCCGTGCACGCGCAGGCAAAGGACGCCGGTCTCGGCCTGCGCCATCGCCGCCACGCGCGCCGCCAGCCGGGCGCGGTGCTCGAAATACCATTCCGCGCAGGCGCGCGAAGGGGCTTCCAGTTCACCGAGCTGCGCGCGCAAGTCCTTTTCCGCGCGTTCGAGCAGGTCCTGGACGCGGCGCGTGCGCGCATCGGCGTCCGCCTGGCTGGCGGCGCGCGGCTGGAACGCGGGGTCGTCGGTGGCCTGCGACAGCAGGTTGTGCATCTGCGCCAGACGTTCGCCCATGGTGGCGGCCATTGCGGCGTAGCCCTGCAGGTCCTGGGCGAATTCGTCCGGGCTCTGGTTCACCAGCAGCGCGTTGTCCAGCGTGCGCTTGAGCAGATCCAGCGTCCAGTTCCAGGCGTCGCCTTCGTTGGCGACGTAGCGGTGCGCCACCGCCAGCGTATGGACCACGCCGTCGGCATCCTCACGTTGGACCTCGCCCAGCAGCGCCGGCATGTTGGCGTAGCCGGCGCGCGTCAGATAGCGGGTCATTTCCAACTCGGGCGATCCGCCGGGCTGGACGGCGCGGATCAGCTTCAGTATCAGCTTGCCATCGACGACGACCGAGCTGTTGGATTGCTCGCCCGTCAGCCACTGCAGTTCGCCGTCCCCGGCGACCTCCAGGGCGGCCAGGCCAGCTTCGGGCAGGAAGCGGATCACGCCCGGCTTGTCGCCAGGCTTGCCGCCGCTGCGGCCGTCGAGCTCGCGGCCCTCTTGCATGGCCTGGACGATGCCGCGCACGAAGCCGGGCTGCAGAAAGGCGTCCGCCAGAATGCCGACCTCGGCCCCGCGCCGCACCCTCGCGATCGCATAATGCACCGCTGCCGTCTCGTCCCACACCAGCACGAAGGGCGCTTGCGCGCGCAGGCCCGTGACGCCGTCCTCGGGCTCGACCTCGGCCCAGTAATACTCGCCATCGGCCGCCGTGAACGGCGTGGCGTACGCCAGGCGTGCGCGGGCGGGCGGCTGTTTGGCCGGATACCAGCGCTGGCGCGCCAGGTACTGGGGCAGGACCTCGCGCTCCAGCGTAGCGCGGGAGACGTCGGTCAGCGCGGCGCCGCCGTGGGCGCGCAGCACCAGCGTGGTGAGTTCCGGCATCTGCGCGGGAGCGCTCGCATGCCAGTCTGGCGGCGCGGCTTCGTTGCTCAGGTCCAGCCAGTAAAACGCGTAGGGCGGCAGGGTCAGCAGATACGGCAGTTCACCCACGGCCGGGAAGGGCGTACCGCCCAGCATTTCGACTGGCACGCGGCCATTGAATTCCTGCAGCTGCAGTTCCACGGGCTGGGCGGCGTTGGACAGGTTGGCCACGCACAGGATGGTGGTGTCCTGCCATTGGCGCAGATAAGCCAGGATCTTCCGGTTGCCTGCGAAGATGAAGCGCAGCGTGCCGCGCCCGAATGCATGGCTTTGCCGGCGCTGCGCCAACAGGCGTCGGGTCCAGTTCAGGAGGGAATGCGGATCGCGCTGCTGCGCCTCCACGTTCACCGCTTCATAGCCGTACAAGGGGCCCATGAGGACCGGCAGCGGCAGCTGTTCGGGGTCGGCGCGCGAAAAGCCGCCATTGCGGTCGGGCGACCACTGCATCGGCGTGCGCACGCCGTCGCGGTCGCCCAGGTGCACGTTGTCGCCCATGCCGAGCTCGTCGCCGTAGTACAGGACGGGCGTGCCCGGCATGGACAGGAGCAGGCTGTTCATCAGCTCGACCCTGCGCCGGTCGCGCTCCAGCAGCGGCGCCAGACGGCGCCGGATGCCCAGGTTGATGCGGGCGCGCGGGTCCGCCGCGTACACGTTCCAGAGATAGTCGCGTTCGCGGCTGGTGACCATTTCCAGCGTCAGTTCATCATGGTTGCGCAGGAAGATCGCCCATTGGCAGGACGCGGGAATGTCCGGCGTCTGGCGCATGATGTCGATAATCGGGAAACGGTCCTCCTGCGCGATCGCCATGTACATGCGCGGCATCAGCGGGAAATGGAAGGACATATGGCATTCGTCGCCCGCGCCGAAGTATTCCTGCGCATCCTCCGGCCACTGGTTGGCCTCGGCCAGCAGCAAGCGGTTGGGATACTCGGCGTCGATCACGGCCCGGATGCGCTTGAGCACCTCGTGCGTCTCGGGCAGGTTTTCGTTGTTGGTGCCTTCGCGCTCGACCAGGTACGGCACCGCGTCCAGGCGCAGGCCGTCCACGCCCATGTCCAGCCAATAGCGCATCACGGCCAGCACTTCCTTGAGCACCTGCGGATTGTCGTAGTTCAGGTCGGGCTGGTGCGAATAGAAGCGGTGCCAGAAGTAGGCGCCGGCCTCAGGGTCCCAGGTCCAATTGGATTTCTCGGTATCGCAGAAGATGACGCGCGTGCCGGCGTAGGCCTTGTCGTTGTCCGACCAGACGTAGAAGTTGCGCGCGGCCGATCCGGGTTTGGCCGCGCGCGCGCGGCGGAACCAGGGATGCTGGTCCGAGGTATGGTTGACCACCAGCTCGGTGATGACGCGCAGGCCGCGGGCGTGGGCCGCGCGGATCAGCTTCCTCACGTCGGCCACGGTGCCGTAGTCCGCGTGCACCCCGCGGTAGTCGGCGATGTCATAGCCGTCGTCGCGGCGCGGCGAGGGATAGAAGGGCAGCAGCCAGATCGTGTTGACCCCCAGGCTGGAGATGTAATCCAGCTTGGAGATCAGGCCTGGCAGATCGCCCACGCCGTCGCCATTCGAGTCGAAGAATGACTTGACGTGCAGCTGATAGACGACCGCATCCTTGTACCAAAGGCCATCGTCCTGGAGAGGTTGGGTTTCACTGATCATGGCAATGGGCGTGCGGGGTCATCCATGCAGCGACAAGCGCCACACGCGATAGGGTTGATCGGGATGCAGGGTCAGTTCGCGGATCTGCCCCTGCCATGGCTCGCTGCGCTCGGCCAGCAGGTCCTCGGCGATCAGCCGGCCCGTGTCGGCCTCGCCGAACAGCCAGAAGGGCGCCTCGATGCGCGCCGCCTGCTGCTGGAAAGGATCCAGGCTGATGGCCGCGAGGATGAAATTGCCGCGGCCAGGCGTGGACTTGCAGAACGCCAGCACGCGGTCGTTGCCGCTATGCACCAAGGTCAGGCCCCGATGGCTCTGCAGCGCCGGGTTGGTCCGCCGGATCTGGTTCAGGCGGGTGATCTCCGCGCGGATGTTGCCCGGCGCAAACCAGTCGCGCTGGCGCAATTCGTACTTTTCGGAGTCCAGGTATTCCTCCTTGCCCGGCAAGGCCGCCGACTCGCACAGCTCGAAGCCGCTGTACATGCCCCACAGGCCGGATCCCAGCGCCGCCAGCGCGGCGCGTATCAGAAAGCCCGGGCGGCCCGAGGACTGCAGGAAGTAGGGATTGATGTCCGGCGTGTTGACGAAGAAGTGCGGGCGGAAGAAATCGGCGGCGGGCGGCGTGGAGACTTCCTCCAGGTAGGATTCCAGTTCCGCCTTGTCATTGCGCCAGGTGAAGTAGGTGTAGGACTGGGTAAAGCCGATCTTCGCCAGCCGGTACATCATCTTGGGCCGTGTGAAGGCTTCGGACAGGAAAATCACGTCGGGATGCTGGGCATGGACCTCGGCGATCAGCCACTGCCAGAATGGCAGCGGCTTGGTATGCGGGTTGTCGACCCGGAAGGTGCGCACGCCATGCTGCACCCAGAACAGCACCACGTCGCGCAGCGCGCGCCACAGGGTCAGCTTGCGCGCGCGGCGCGCGGCGGCGCCGTAGAAGGCGACATTGACGATGTCCTGGTACTTCTTCGGCGGATTTTCCGCATAGCGCAGCGAACCATCCGGACGCCAGGAGAACCAGTCCGTGTGCCGCGCCAGCCACGGGTGGTCCGGCGAGCACTGGATTGCGAAGTCCAGCGCCACTTCCATGCCGTGGGCGCGGGCGGCATCCACCAGCCGAAGGAACCCGTCCAGTCCGCCCAGCATCGGTTCAACCGCGTCGTGCCCGCCTTCGGCCGAACCGATGGCATAGGGACTGCCCACGTCGCCGGGCTCGGCGCGCAGGCTGTTGTTGCGCCCCTTGCGGTTGCGTTGCCCGATGGGGTGTATGGGCGGGAGATACAGCACGTCGAATCCCATCTCGCGCACATCTGGCAGCCGTGCGATCACATCGTCGAAGGTGCCGTGCTGGCCGGGCTGCATGGATTGCGAGCGCGGAAACAGCTCATACCAGCTGGCGTGGCAGGCCTGGCTGCGATCCACCCAGACCGGATAGGGCGCGGGGCTGACGTATTCGAAAGGGCGGTCGTCCAGTTCGCGCATGGTGCCGGCCAGGTCTTCGTCCAGCAGTGCATCGATCTGTTGCGGTGTGGGCGCAGCCAGCTCGCCTTCGGTGGCCTTGGCGAACCTTTGCAGGGTCTCGCGCAACCTCATGGCGCCGGGGTGCGACGCGTTGCGGGCGCGCGCCAGCGCTGCGCGCAGCATCAGCAGGCCTTCCTCCACTTCCAGGCGCAGGTCCACGCCGGCCTGGTGTTTCACCTCCAGGTCATGGCGGAAAGTCTGCCAGGCGTCGAGCCAGGCGTGCACCACGAACTCGTGCGGCCCGATGCGGCGCGGACGGAACGAGGCTTCCCAGCGGTCGTTCAAGCCGCGCGTGAAGGGCGCGGCGCGCCACGAACTTTCATCCGCCGCCCGCCAGCGCAGTTCTGCGGCCAGCAGTTCATGGCCGTCCATGTAGATGTCGGCGCTGACGGGAATCCGCTCATGCGGGATGCTCTTGATGGGGAAGGCGCCACTATCCACGGTCGGACTGACCTGCTCGACCACGATGCGCTGGCTGATGGCGCCATCCATGCGGCGCGCCACGTGGCGCGAGGCTTCGCGCACCGGATGCGTGGGTTCGAGCAGATACATGGCGCAACCCGCGGGCGCAATGGCATTGCCTTGCAGCGCCAGGCCGTCCGGCACGCCTTCGGACAGGAAATCGGCCGGCGGCAGCAGCGGCGCCAACGCGTCCCAATCCACGCTTGCCTCCTCCGTATCCGAAGGATTGAGCGCCAGTACGGCCGTGCCGGCCGCGCAGTCGCGCAGCAGCAGGGTGCAGTGGCCGTCGCGCCCGCCGGCCAGACGCAGCGGGCCGCGCAATCCGGCTTGTCCAAACCAGCGATTGGCCTCGGCTACGTCGGGCAACCGGGCATCGTCCTCGTCGTCGAACATGAGGACATCCGCGGATAGCGCCGCGGCCCAGGCGCCGCGCTTGTCCGGGGCCACGCGCGGCGGCGAAGCGATGACGGGTGCGATGGCGCGCAGCCTGCCGTCTTCCTCCGCCAGCCAGCCGGACTTGTAGTCCCACCAGGGCAAGGACGAGCACAGGCCGTCCAGACCCGCGCCGCGCAGGGCCGCCAGCGACTCCGGCGGCAGTCCCTGCGCCCAGGCAAAAAATTGCGCGGTGCGATCCGGGCCGCCCACTGCCGCTGCCAATGCCGCCCAATCCTGGGCCGGCAGGCATTGCGGCGCGTGAAAGACGTAGCCTGCGGCGCCGCGTTCGGTCCAGCGCTTCAGCCGCGCGCTCCAGGCCTGCACAAAGCCGGGCGGTGGCGGCCCCGGGCGCACGTGCAGCGCCTCGCGCACGTCGATGCTCATGCGCGGATCGCGCGCGGGGTTTTCGGCGGGCGGTTGGTACCAGCCGGGGCCCGCCGTGTCGGCTACGGCGCCAATGGCGCAGCGGTCCATGACGATATCGAGGTACAGGGCCAGGCCATGTTCGGCAAGCTGCCCGGCTGCGTGCGCGATCCAGTCGGCCATGGCCACGCGCTTGCCCGCCAAAAGCGCGCTGTCGGCATCCAGCGGGGCGGGCGAAGCGCCTTCCGGCCCCGACAGCCAGGGCGCCGGCATCAGCAAGGCATTGAATCCGCGTTGCCGCAGGCGTGAATAAAGGGCCGGCCCCAGCTCGCCGCCACGGGCGCGGACGTCCCCGGTTGCGCCGCCACGGGCGTGGTAGAGGCGCAGGGGAGCGTGGGGATGGATAGGCGGGGCTGTGGGCACCTGCTGTTCCTCCTATGGGCGAGCCTAGACCGCGGGCGCGGGCAACGGCCCGCCAGAACGCTGGCCAGCGCGCAGGGCGGCCACCTCGGCCACGGTTGGCACGCGGGGCCTCCTGCCGGTATCGGCCAGCGCGCGATAGAGCTCGGCGTAGGGCGCCACGGCGGCGCGCCAGCTGAAATCCGCGCTCATGGCGTTGCGCTGCATGGTGCGCCAGAGCATGGCGTCCTCGCGCAAGCTCAGGGCGCGGGCGATGGCCGCGGCCATGGCCGCAGGGTCGTCGCCGTCGAACAGCAAGCCGTTGGAACCGGCCATTGCCGAGAGCGGCGCGCGCGGCCCGGGATCGTCGATCGTGTCGGCCATGCCGCCCACGCGCGAGCCTATCGGGATGGAGCCGTAGCGCATCGCGTACAGAGGCGTCAGGCCGAACGGCTCGAAGCGGCTGCCGTGCAGCAGCATGTCGGAGCCCGCGTGCAGCCGGTGCGCCACTGCCTCGTCATAGCCGATGCGGGTGGCGCAGCGCCCGGGAAAGCGCGCGCACAGCAGTTTCAGGGCCTCTTCCAGGCGACGGTCGCCCTGGCCAAGAATCGCGACCTGCAGGCGCGGGTGGCGTTCCAGCGCCTGCGGCAAGGCCTGCGCGGCGACGTCCGCCATCTTCTGTTCCGTCAGCCGGCTGCCCATCGCCAGGAGCACGGCTTCGGCGTCCTCATGCAACTCGAACTCGCGCTGCAGGGCCGCCTTGCAGCGAGCCTTGCGGCCCAGGCCGCGCGCCGAAAACCGCAATGAGCCCAGATGCGGATCGCGCACCGGATTCCACACCATGTTGTCGATGCCGTTGGGGATGGCCACCAGATCGGCGGCGCGCCGCCGCAGCAGCCCCTCCAGCCCGCAGCCGAAGGCGGGCGTCAGGATTTCCCGGGCGTAGGTATGGCTGACGGTGGTGACGCGGTCGGCGTAGCGGATGCCGGTCTTGAGAAAATTCAAGCGGCCCCAGGCGCCGGCGGCTTCGTCGTTGCGGTAGCGTTCAGGGATGCCCAGGGCGGCGGCGCATTCCATCGGGAACTGTCCCTGAAACGCCAGGTTGTGGATGGTCATGATGCTTTTGACGTCGCCCGGGCCGTATTCCCGCAGCAACAGCGGCACGAGTCCGGCGTGCCAGTCGTGCGCATGCAGCAGTTGCGGCCGCGCGATGCCGGGCAGGCCGCCCGCCACGCGCACCGCCGCATGGGCCAGCGCCGCGTAGCGCAGCGCATTGTCGGCGTGCTCGCGGTTGTCTTCGTCCAGATAGATGCCAGGCCGGTCATAAAGCGCGTCGTTTTCCAGTAGCAGGAAGTCCAACCCCGACTGCGGGCAATGCCCCGCGAGGAGCTGCGCTTCGCCGCCCGGCAGGTTGTGCAGCGGCGCCACTACCCGCAAGCGCTCCAGCCGCTGGCGCACGCCGCGGTAGGCCGGAAGCAGCACCGTCACGGGCACGCCGGCTTCGCACAGCCCGCGCGCCATGCCCGTTATGGCGTCCCCCAGGCCGCCCGTCTTCGCCAGGGGAAACGCTTCACCCGCCACTACCAGGGTTCGAATCTTTGTCATGCCAACTCCCTTTTAGGCGGATCGTCGAGCGCGTCCGCCGCAGGGATTTCATCCGCAAGCGCCGTGCCCGCGCCGGCACCGTCGCAGGCGTTAGAACGCCGGGAACGGCAATTGCTGATTCAGGCGTTCTGTCGGAATGCAGGCAAACGCGGGAGCATCGAATGAAGACTGTGGCGGACTTTGTGCTGGAACGGCTGTCGCAATGGGGGGTCAGGAGGATCTACGGCTACCCAGGGGACGGCATCAATGGCCTGATCGGCGCATTCGGCCGCACCCAGGAGCCGTTGGAGTTCGTCCAGGCCCGCCACGAAGAGGCCGCCGCGTTCATGGCCTGCGCCCACGCCAAGTTCACCGGCCAGGCCGGGGTCTGCCTGGCGACCTCCGGTCCAGGCGCCATTCACTTATTGAACGGCCTGTACGACGCCAAGCTGGACCATCAGCCTGTCGTGGCCCTGGTCGGCCAGCAAGCCCGCAGCGCCCTGGGCGGCGACTACCAGCAGGAGGTCGACCTGATCAGCCTGTTCAAGGACGTGGCGCACGATTACGTGCAGATGGCCGCGACCGCCGAACAGGCGCGCCACATGATCGACCGCGCCATGCGCATCGCCCTGGAGCGGCGCAGCGTGACCTGCGTCATTTTTCCAAACGATGTGCAGGATTTGCCGGCGGTGGAAAAGCCCGCCCGCGAACATGGCACCGTGCCGACGGGCATAGGCTTGACCTCGCATGCCGGCGTACCCGGCGAGGCTGCGTTGCGCAATGCCGCCGACATCCTCAACCGCGGCGAACGGGTCGCCATGCTGGTCGGGGCGGGCGCGCTGCAGGCTGGCGCGGAAGTGCGCCAGACCGCTGAACTGCTGGGCGCTGGCGTGGCCAAGGCGCTGCTGGGCAAGGCGGCGGTGCCCGACAGCCTGCCGTACGTCACGGGCTGCATCGGATTGCTGGGCACGCAGCCCAGCTGGGACATGATGAACGAGTGCGACACCTTGCTGATGGTGGGCACGTCGTTCCCGTATTCGGAATTCCTGCCGCCGCCGGGACAGGCGAGGGCGGTGCAGATCGATCTGGACGGCCGCAAGCTCAGCCTGCGCTATCCCGTGGAACTTGGCCTGGTCGGCGACAGCCGGCTGACCCTGCAGGCGCTGATTCCCTTATTGCAGCCCAAGACCGCGCGCCGCTGGCGCGAACGCATCGAGGCCAAGGTCGCGCGCTGGCACGAAACCGTGGAGGCCCGCGCAATGGTGCAGGCCAAGCCGCTGAATCCGCAACGACCCTTCCTGGAACTGTCGAAACGGCTGCCGCCGCGCAGCATTCTGACCTGCGACTCGGGCTCGGCGGCGAACTGGTACGCGCGCGACATCGCGCTGCGCGAAGGGATGATGGGCTCGGTATCGGGCGGCCTGGCCACCATGGGCTGCGGCGTGCCTTATGCGCTTGCCGCCAAGCTGGCGCATCCGGATCGGCCCGTCATTGCGCTGGTCGGAGATGGCGCCATGCAGATGCTGGGCATGAACGAGCTGATCACCATCGCCCACCGCTGGAAGGACTGGGCCAACCCGACCTTGATCGTCATGGTCCTGAACAACGGCGACCTGAATCTGGTCACCTGGGAGCAGCGCGTCATGGGCGGCGACCCCAGGTTCGCGGATTCGCAATGGCTGCCCCAGCTTTCCTATGCGGAGTACGGCCGCCTGTTAGGCCTGGAGGGCATACGGGTGGACAGCCCGGATGCCGTGGGAGACGCCTGGGATCAAGCCCTGGCGGCAACCCGTCCGGTCGTGCTGGAAATGGTGACCGACCCCGAGATGCCGCCCTTGCCGCCGCACATCCCGGCCAGGCAGGTGGCCGCGTACTTCCAGGCGCTACGCAAGGAAGAGGGCGGCGCGGCGGGCGCGGCCTTGCGCGCGACCATCAAGCAATGGTGGGCCGGTTGAGGCCGCGGCCGCATCGATCGCATTCCGTCGTTCAGGAGCATGCCATGACCAAGTCCAAACCTTCCGGGCCCGCCCGGCCCGCGGACCCCAAGCAACCGGGTCCGGAGCAGCATCCCGCCGAACAGTCCAACCCCGACCCTGGCGGGCATGAGACCGACCGGCACGGCCGTTGGCCGCCCGACAGCCTGCCCAACCCCATGCCGGGACTGGATCCCCAGCAGACGCCGGGAATCGACAGGCTTTGACGGACCGCGGCCTTCCGCGGCACAGTTTTTTTCACGAGGAGCACGTATGAACAAGCACCATGGATTGCGGGACATGTTTCAACCGGCCGACAACGCCACGCGCACGATGCGCGAGCTGATCTCCGGCACCGAGGCGCTCTTGCGCAGCACGGCTAGCTACGGCGGATCCGAGATCGAATCGGCGCGCGACAGCCTCAAGCACCAACTGGAGGCTGCCCGCGAACACGCCAAGGGCTGGGAACGGGCGGCCTGGGACCGCGCCAGGCATGCCTCCCATGCCGCCGACGAGTACGTCCACGAAAACGCCTGGAAGAGCCTGGCGGGCGCGGCGCTGATCGGCGTACTGGCGGGGGTGTGCCTCATGTCCGACCATAAGCGCCGCTGAGCGCCTAATCCTTTTTGCCCATTGATGGGGCGGGGCGTTTCCAGGACCATGCTCGGATTGCGCCGCAACACCGGAATCCACGATGAACCTCGACCCAGCCGCGCCACGCCGCAGATCGCTATGGGGGAAAGCCTTCGCGGTCGTAACCCTGATCGCGGCCGTGGCCGTCGTGCTGGCGTTCGCCGCCCTGCGCATCGCCGAGCAGCGCATCGCCAACATGCTGGGGCCGCGCGGCGAGGTGGGACAGGTGGATATCGGCTACCGGCAGGTGATCCTGAAGGACGTGACGATATCGGGCGGCACGGGGCAGGCCGGCGCCCGCGCGCGGCACGTGATCCTGGAGCCGGAGTGGTCTGCCTTTCTGCGGCACGAGACCGTCTTCAAGACCGTCATCATCGAAGGCTTCGACTTCACCGTGGTGCGCAGGGCGAATGGCGACATGGACATCGCGCCCGCCCTGCAGTCTTCCTTGCGGGCCGGCGCAGGCAATGACGGCCAATCCCGGCGCAATACTCCGATCCGCATCGCGCAACTGATCCTGCGCGACGGCCGGCTGGATTTCGAGGACGCGGCGGTCTCCCGGCCCGCGCATCGGATCCCGTTTTCTGGCGTCCAGGCGAGCCTGCGTCCGCTGACCCTCCCCGGCGACGGCGCGCGCAGCGAGATGGAATTCTCCGGCAATGTCGAAGGCAACCGCAACGGCGCGGCCACGGTACGGGCGCAAGGTTGGCTGGTGCTGGGCAGCACGGATGCCGACATCAAGGTGGCGGTGCGCAACATGGACATCCAGCATGCCGCGCCGTACCTTGCGGACAACGGCGCCACGTCCTTGGCTGCGGGCGCCATGGACCTGGACATGCGTACCGCCATCGCCAAGCGGCAACTGCAGGCCACGGGTACCGTGGCCCTGCGCGGCTTGCGCTTTGGCGGCAACGGCGACCTGTTTTCCTTGCCGCGCAAGGCGGTGCTAGCGGCGCTGAAGGACCAGAGCGGCACGCTGCGCTTCGACTTTGCCCTGGCGGGCGACCTGGACAATCCCAAGTTTTCCGTCACGCGCGGCTTTGCCGCCCAGGTGGCTCAGGGCTTCAGCCATGCGATCGGGGTGGGCGCCGAGGGCGCGGCCGAAGGCGTCACCGGCGCGGTGAAGGAATTGGGCAATGCCTTGTCGGACCTGCTCACGCCTAAACCTTGAACGACTGGCCCGTGTTGTTGCCGCGGCCGCCGTCCGCGGCGGGCTGAGCGTGGCCCCCCGCGTGCGCGCGCCGGCGCCTGAGCTTCACCTCCATCACGCCAAAGGCTGCCAGCGCCAGGAACAAAGGCGCGAACGCATATAGCGCGCGGTAGGCCAATACCGCGCCCAGCACCTCGGGGGCCGGGATTCCTGGCGCGAGCGTGGCCACGAAGATGGCTTCTGTCGTGCCCAGCCCGCCCGGCACGCGGATGATCAAGGCCGCGAAGCTGGCGCACAGCAGGATGCCGAGCACCGCGGGATAACTGGCCTTGCCCTGCAGCAGCAGGTGGATGATGGCGCCCATGATCACCCACGACAATGCCGCAACCGCGCTCTGCGCCGCCGCCATGCCGGCGCGGGGCAACACGGCGTGTTGTCCCATCAAGGTCCAGGACCGCCGCGTGGCCCGCGCACATACTGCCACGTAGCCGGCCGCCAGCAACAACAGCGCCGCACCCAGCACGCGTAGCAGATTCGAACCGATGGCCCACCCCTGCGGCACGGGCACGGCGCCCGCGACGAACAGCGCGCCAGCAACCCACGCGTAACCTACCCAGTTGGAGACCGCGGAAAACAGGGCCACCCGGGTCGCCACCGACTTGCGGCAGCCCAGCCGGGCGTACAGCCTGAGGCGCGCGCCCAGGCCTCCGAGCAGGACGCCCAGGCTCAGGTTCAGGGCGTAGCTCATCATGGCCACCCCCAGGGCCTTGGCCCAGGGCAGGGTATGGCGGGTGTAGCGCTTGCCCAGCAGGTCCAGGGCGCCATACGCCAGGTAGCCCGCCACGACCAGCGCAGCGGCGATGGCTATCGTCCCCGGCGGTATCCTGCGCATGGCGACCCAGACCTGGGCCCAGTCGATCGAACGGCCAAAGTAGTACAGCAGCGCCGCCACCAACGCCAATACGATCACAGGCAAGGCACGCTTGACTCGCGGCCAGCGGTGGCGCCAGGCGCGCGTCAGCGTGGAGCGGAACACTCTCATGCCGACTCCTCTTGCGCCGCCATGGGCAGCGACTTCAGGCGGGGCTTGTGCGCGGGCAGGCTGCCGGCCCAGGCGGGAAAGCGCCGCAGGAAATGGAATACCACCACGCCGATCCACAGCCGCCGCAAGCGCCGCCTGGATCCCTCGGGCAGCTCGATGCGCCGGCAATCCTGTTCGATGAGCCGGTCCAGGCTGCGGCGCAGCGCGGCGTTCAAACCGGCGTCGCGCGCCACCACGTTGGCCTCCAGGTTCAGCGCCAGGCTGAGCGGGTCCAGGTTGCTGGATCCGATGGTGCTCCAGTCGCGGTCCACGCAGGCCACCTTGCCGTGCAGCGGACGCTTGCAGTACTCATAGATCTCGACGCCTGCATCGATCAGATAGTCATACAGCATGGACGCCGCCAGCCGCGCGACCAGCACGTCGGGTTCGCCTTGCAGCAGCAACCGTACGCGCACGCCGCGGCGAGCGGCGTTGGCCAGATCGTGCAGCAACTGATAACCAGGGAAAAAGTAGGCGTTGGCGATCAGCACGTCTTCGCGCGCGGCGCGCACGCCGGCACGGTAATAACGTTCGATGTCCGTCTGGTGCTCGATGTTGTCGCGCACCACCAGACGGCCGCCGCCGTCGCCCTCCGGCATGGGATCCAGACGCGCCGGCCGCCGCCGCTTGCGGGTCCACGCATCCACCGCGAGCGCCTCGCGCGCGTAGTCCGCGATGTCCGCGGCCAGCGGTCCCTCCACCAGCACCGCATAGTCCTGCTTGGCTTGGGGCCCGTAGTCCGGCAGGTGATCAGCGGAAAAATTGATGCCGCCGACAAAGGCCATCTGGCGATCCACCGCCACGATCTTGCGGTGCATGCGCCTGAACACATTGGTGCGCACGCCGAGAAAGCGCGGGCGGGGATCGAATACGTGGACGCGGATGCCGCTTTCGGTCATGGCGCCGACGAAGGCGCCGTCCAGCTCGTCCGAGCCATAGCCGTCCACCGTCAGGTCCACGCTGACGCCGCGGCGGGCCGCGGCGATCAGGGCGCGCTGGAATTCCTGCCCCACGGCGTCGTCGAACAGGATGAAGGTTTCCACCAGCACTTCGCCGCGCGCCGCGGCGATCGCATCGAGCACGGCCGGAAAGTAGCCCGTGCCATTCTCCAGCAGCGTGTAGCGGTTGTTCTCGCGCCAGCGCAGGTTCATAGCGAGATCTCCGCGCAGATCGGCACATGGTCGGACAGGCGCGACCAGACCCGCGAGGCCAGCGGCACTGGTTGCCAATCCCGGACGTTGCGCACGTAGATGCGGTCCAGCCGCAACAGGGGCCAGCGCGCCGGAAACGTGCGGGCGGGGCGGCCCAGGCGCGACGTGAAGACCTCGCGTGTGCCGCAATCCCGCATCAGCGCGTCGGCGCGCAGGCGCCAGTCGTTGAAGTCGCCCGCGATCAGCAGCGGTTCGCCAGCGGGCACGCCTTGCGCCACCAGCTCGCACAGGCGACGCAGCTGCTTGCCCCGGTGGCCTTCCAGCAGGCCCAGGTGCACGCATATGGCATGGACGGGCATGTCCAGCGAGGGCACCCGCAGCACGCAGTGCAATAGTCCGCGGCCTTCGTGTCCATGCACCGTCACGTCATGGTTCTCGTGCTGTTCAATGGGATACCTCGACAGCAGCGCATTGCCATGATGTCCCGCCGGGTAGACCGCGTTGCGGCCGTAGGCAAAATCCGTCCACAGCGAGTCAGCCAGGAATTCGTACTGGGACAAGGCGGGCCAGCCCTGGTGCCGTTCCGCGTGCCCCTGGTGTTCTCCCAGCACTTCCTGCAGGAAAACGATGTCGGGGCTCGCCATCCTCAGCGCCTCGCGCAGTTCGTGCAGCATGAAGCGGCGGTTGAAGCTGGTGAAGCCCTTGTGCGTGTTCACGGTCAACACGGTCAGCGTGGTGGCATCGATGTAGCGGGAGGAGGGCATGGATGCTCCGGATGGGTCGATCCGCACAGCGGAGCAATCCGCGTTCCCAAAACGTAAAGAGGCGTAACCGCCGGGGTGCCGCCAGGCTTGTTGCGTCACAAACCGAATGAGCAAATGCGAAATGCGCAGTTCTCATCCGTGCAGGCCAGGCCTACGATCCGAAGCTTCTTCCTGGTGGACGACCCATGACCGAACTGCTGCGCATCCAGAACCTGACCGTGGACCTGCCGCCCGGCGCCGACCGGCCGCATGCGCTGCAGGACTTGTCGCTGAACATCAGCGCGGGCGAAATCGTCTGTGTGGTGGGTGAAAGCGGCTCCGGCAAATCGCTGACGGCCGGCGCGGTCCTGGGGCTGCTGCCCCAGGACGTGCGCGCCAGCGCCGGCCAGGTGCTGTGGGAAGGGCAGGATCTGCTGCGGCTGGGGCCCGAGGCCTTGCGCCGGCTGCGCGGCCAGCGCATCGGCATGATCTTCCAGGAACCGATGACGGCGCTCAATCCGCTGCGCACCATCGGCGACCAGATCGCGGAAGTGTTCCGCACCCATACCCGCCTGGGACGCGCCGAGATCCGGCGCCGCACGCTGGACCTGCTGGAGTCCGTGCGGCTGCCGGACCCGCAACGGGCGCTGGGCGCCTATCCGCATGAATTGTCAGGCGGCCAGCGCCAACGCGCCATGATCGCCATGGCGCTGGCCCTGGAACCCGCCTTGCTGATCGCCGATGAACCGACCACCGCGCTGGACGTCACCACGCAGGCGCAGATCCTGCATCTGATCCACGACTTGCAGCGCCGCAAGGGCACGGCCGTGCTGTTCATTACGCACGACTTCGGCGTGGTCGCCGAGATTGCCGACCGCGTCGCGGTGATGCAGCGCGGCGTGCTGGTGGAAAGCGGCGCGGCGCGGCAGGTGCTGGAGCATCCGCGGCATCCCTACACGCGCGCCTTGATCGCAGCGGTGCCGCCGCTGGCGCCGGCCGCGGTCCGGCCGGAACTGCGGGGCGATGCGCCCATCATCCTGAGCGCGCAAGCCGTCTCCAAGACCTACCGCAAGCGCGGCTGGTTCGGCCGCCCGGGGCGCGAAACGCGGGCGCTGGACGACGTGACGCTGGCACTGAAGGAGGGCGGTACGCTGGGCATCGTGGGCGAAAGCGGGTCGGGCAAATCCACGCTGGCGCGCGCCTTGCTGGGCCTGGCGCCGCCGGACGCAGGCCGCATCACGCTGGCCGGCGCGCCCCTGGCGCTCCATGGCGGCGCAGCACGGCGCGAGCATGCGCGGCGGGTGCAGATGGTGTTCCAGGATCCCTATGGTTCATTGAATCCGCGCCAGCGCGTCGGCGAAATCGTGGCGCGCGGCCCGATCGTGCACGGCACGCCCAGGCGGGAAGCGCTGGCGCGCGCACAGGAACTGTTTGAACTGGTGGGCTTGTCGCCGGACGCCGTGCGGCGCTATCCGCATGAGTTCTCGGGCGGGCAGCGTCAGCGCATCGGACTGGCGCGCGCGCTGGCCATGCGGCCGCGCGTGCTGATTGCGGACGAGCCCGTATCGGCGCTGGACGTGTCGGTGCAGGCGCAGGTGCTGGCGCTGCTGGCGCGGCTGCGCGAGCAATTGGGCCTGTCCGTCCTCTTCATCACGCACGATCTGCGCGTAGCCGCGCAAATCTGCGACGATATCGCGGTGATGCAGAATGGACGGGTGGTGGAAGCGGGGGCCTGCGCCCAGGTCTTCGGCCAGCCCGCGCATCCCTACACGCAGGCGCTGCTTGCCGCCGTGCCGGGTCGGCGCTGGGATCCAGCCTCGGCGGCATTGCGTCAGGCGGCCTGAGCCGCGCAACGCTATACCGTGCGGGCGGCCCAGAAGGCGGTGCGCACGGCGGGCGAGGCCGCGATGCTGGCGGTCACGCGGTCCAGGTCCAGCTCGTCGACCGAGGCTTCGCTCAATGCCGCCTCGATTTCGACTTCGTTCTCGCCGAACTGGTCTATCTTCAGTTCGGACAGGGGCAGCTGTTCGGTTTCGAGCACGTCCTCCAGCACTGTCATGGCCGCCTGCCGCTGCTCCACGTTCGCAATTACATGTATCACGGTCGTGACTTCCGTGGTCTGCGAGTCGACCGGCTGGCGGTTGACGTAGCTGACGACCGGGCGCAGCAAGGTGTTCGCCGCCAGCACGAAGGCTGTGGCGGCGACCGCTTCCAGGATCAACGATGCCCCCGCGCAGGCGCCGATGGCGGCGGAGCCCCACAGCGTGGCGGCGGTGTTCAGGCCGCGGATGCTGCCGCCTTCGCGCATGATGGCGCCGGCGCCCAGGAACCCCACGCCCGAGACCACGTAGGAAATGACGCGCGAGCCGCCATCGGCGCCGCCCACGCGAAACGCCAGGTCCACGAAGATGGCGGCGCCCACCGCCACCAGCACGTTGGTGCGCAGGCCGGCCGTGCGCTGGCGGAACTGGCGCTCAAAGCCCACCACGGAGCCCAGCACGAACGCGGTCAACAAGCTGACCAGGGTATTGGCCAGCGTGATGAATTGGATGTTTTCGAAGTTCTTCATCTTCTTCTCTCTCTTCTTCTACAGCATGTTATGGATGGGCGCGGACGGGCTCAGGGCAGGCGCCAGACCGACGCCAGGACCAACAGCAGTCCGGCCAGCCAGATCAGCGCCAGCAGGACGACGCGCGCAATCATCAGGGTTTTGTACGGATCTTTCATGACAGCCTCCCTGCCGCGTTGGCGTCAGGCGGGCAGCACGGCGATGGCCGCGCCGGACTCGCACTCCCAGTGCACCCGGCGCACGTCCGGGCTCTGGCCCAGCCGCAAGGCGACCGCGCCCAGCAGATTGCGCAGATGCGGCGGGCATTGCAGCGTGACGACGGTGGACGCCAACTGACCCGATTCGGCGCGCGAGATCCGCACCGCCTGCACGCGCAGGTCCAGGTCGCGCAGTTCGAAATAGAGCTGCTTGCGCAGCGCGTTGAGCGTGTCGCCCAGGCTCACGATGGTGAATTGGTAAGTGGAAGAGGCCGTCTTGGGCGCTGCCGCCATGGGCGCGGCCGCGCCGGTCCGGTCCGGGAAGGGCTGGAATTGCTTGATACGCATGATCGTCTCCTTAGCGGGGAGTACGGTGGAAGGTCCACATGCATGCGCCGCGTGGCCGATGCGCAGGCGCGCGCAACAAGGCGCAACGCATCGCGTCGGCAAGCAGTAGGGGAGAGGGCTGGCGGTCCCGCGTCGGGGACCGAAGAGCCGGGTCCTGGCTTTCAGGCAGGACCGGCGCGGACTATTTCCGCGGATCCTGCGTCAAGCGGCGCTTGCAGTCGTGTTCCGACTACATCCGTCGTTGTCCACATTGATCTCTGGTGAGTTGAAGGTGCCCGCAGTATATCGTCGACCTAGGGTAAACACCAGTAAAAATGCCGCAAAGAAGCGAGTCCGCAGCATGGCATTGCCTGGGGATCCTCGGATGCGGGAGAGACCGGATTCATGTAGTATTCAGTTTCCCGTAAGAAAGAGAGCAAGGCGGGCGCTCTATCCGTTTGCTGCCCCGGCAGCCTGAGCCGTCCGCCATCTATGACTGAAGACCCACCCTCTAGCAGGGCGCCGCAAGCAAGCCGGCGCCCGGTGCCCCATCTTCCCGCCACGGCCCGGGCGCGCAGCCCGCAAGCCGATTCCATGTTCGCCGCCGCGGCCACGCCGCGCCTGGGCGGCCGCGCTCCGCCGGCCGTCCCTGGGGCCGTTCGCGCCCGCACTGAGTCTCGTGTCCGCATCCGCGGCGCATTCCCCTTGATCCTGTCCGGCGCCGCGTGGCGCACGGTCCCGATTTGCATGGAATCTCGATGATTTTCGATTGGATGTCCGACCCCACCGCCTGGCTGGGCCTGGCGACCCTGGTCGTGCTTGAAATTGTGCTGGGTATCGACAACCTGGTGTTCATCGCCATCCTGGCCGACAAGCTGCCGCCCGAACAGCGCAACCGCGCACGGCTGATCGGCCTGACGCTGGCGATGGTGATGCGCCTGGGCCTGTTGGCGAGCATCGCATGGGTGGTCACGCTGACCGAACCCATGTTCACGCTGCTGGGCGCTGAGATCTCCGGACGCGACCTGATCCTGATACTGGGCGGCCTGTTCCTGCTCTTCAAGGGCACCATGGAGCTGCATGAACGCGTGGAAGGCAGCGCCAGCCACGAGCAAGGCCAGAAGCCGCAGCATGCCGTGTTCTGGCAGGTGATCCTGCAGATCGTGGTGCTGGATGCGGTGTTCTCGCTGGACTCGGTGATTACCGCCGTGGGCATGGTGCAGGACCTCAGCATCATGATGATCGCGGTGATCGTGGCCATGGCCGTGATGATGCTGGCCAGCCGCCCGCTGATGGCTTTCGTGGGCCGCCACCCGACCGTGGTGATCCTGTGCCTGGGCCTCTTGCTGATGATCGGCTTCAGCCTGGTGGCCGAAGGCCTGGGCTTCCACGTGCCCAAGGGCTATCTGTATGCCGCGATCGGCTTCTCGATCCTGATCGAGCTGTGCAATCAGCTGGCGCGCCGCAATCGCGTGAAAGGCACGCACGCCCTGGGCCGCCGCCAGCGCACCGCGCAGGCCGTGTTGCGCCTGCTGCGCGCCGGCCGCGCCGGGCAGTCCGCCGGCCAGGCCGACGAGGTGGCCGCGCTGGTCGACGGCGCGGACGGCGAACCGGCTTTCGCGCCCGAGGAAAGCACCATGATCGAACGTGTGCTGTCCATCGGCGGGCGGGACGTGCGCTCCATCATGGTGGCGCGCGGCGACATGGTCTGGCTGGACGTGGCCGATACGCCGGAGGCCATCGTGCGAAAGTTCGGCAGCGGCCACTCCCGCCTGCCGCTGTGCGCGGGCGATCCGTCCAATGTGCTGGGCGTGCTGCACTTCAAGGACCTGCTGCCGCTGCTGCAGAACCCTGGCCCGATCGACCTGGTGGAGCTGGCGCGCGAGCCGCGCTACGTGATGGAAACCATGCCGGTGCTGAAGGTGCTGGACGAGCTGCGCGGTTCGCGCGAGCACATGCTGATCGTGGTCGACGAGCACGGCGTGTGCGAGGGCCTGATCACGCCCATGGACGTGCTGACCGCCGTTGCGGGCGACCTGCCCGAGCATCAGGAAGACCAGCCCGAAGCCTTGCAACTGGCGGACGGAACCTGGCTGCTGGAAGGCCGCCTGGCCGTCGCGGAAGCCGCGCGCCTGCTGGACGCGCCGGACCTGGCCGAGGAGTACCCGGACGCCACGCTGGCCGGCTGCCTGTTGCGCGCCGGCGGCCGGATCCCTGACGCCGGGGACGCGATCGAGTGGCGCGATTGGCGCTTCGAGGTCACCCGCCGCGACGGCCTGCGCATCGACCAGGTGCGCGCCAGCCTGATGCGCGCGGAGGCGCCGCAAGCCGGCTGACATCGCGCGACCGGCACCTGCACCACGATGGGGATGCCTGAAGGGCATCCCCATTTTTTTGCCTGTGTGTTGCGCCTTATCCGTTTTTCGCCTTGAAAGCAATAGATCACAGGCTATGGCCAGTATTGGTGAAAGTAAAACTCTGTGCGAAGATTGCGACAGATTTCACGACTTTGGATCTCGGCGCGGTTTGCCGAAATCAGCATTTCCGTACGGCGCGTCTTTGCATTTTGTTATCTCTTTCCGGGGTACATCGCATGGGCAGTACGCAGTCTGCATTCAAGGAAATCGGTGGAAGAGGAATCGCGGCGTGGCTGATGGTGGCTGCGCCGCTGTGCTTTGCGCAGCCTGCGCATGCCCAGTCCCAGTCGGCGGATGACGCCAACAAAAGCAACAACCCGCTGAACCTGGCGGCGTCGTTGAATTTCCAGAATTACTACACGCCGAAGTTGTTCGGCAGCAACGCCCACACCAACGACTTCCTGATCCGGCCGACGATCCCTGTCGCGCCCGGCGAGCTTGTCGGCGTGCCGCAGATATTTCGCATCACGGCCCCAGTCAGTACGCGCCCCGAGGCCGACGGCAGCTACAAGACCGGCCTGGGCGACATCAATGTGTTCGACATTTTCCTGTTGCAGCAGGGCGCGGTGGACCTGGGCGTGGGGCCGATGCTGACCATGCCCAGCGCGACCAGCAGCGAGCTGGGAGCGGGCAAATGGTCCGCCGGGCTGGCCGGCGTGGCGGTGCATGCCAGCAAGGAAGGGCTGCTGGGCGCGCTGGTGCAATGGCAGCATTCATTCGCCGGCCAGAATGCGCGCGACACGGTGCACACCGCCACCTTCCAGCCGTTCCTGATACGCAATCTGCCGCAAGGCTGGTATTTGAGGTCCACCGCAACCTGGACCTTCGACCTGCAGAAGAACGACTACTACATTCCCTTGGGGCTGGGCGCGGGCAAGGCCTGGCGCGTCGGGAAGAACATCTTCAACGTGTTCGCGGAACCGCAATGGACGGTTGCGCACAAGGGGGAGGGCCTGCCTCAGTTCACGCTGTTCGCCGGATTGAACATCACCTTCGGGAATTGATCCCGTCAGCGTTTTTCTGGTCTTTCGGAGTGTAGGGATGCGGAGCGCGATTGCGGCAGTTGCAGGGTTGTTGGCGGTTCTGGCCGGATTGGTCCTGCCGTCTGCCGCCTGGGCCACTGAAGGGGCGCTGGGCCGCCAGATCACCGGCACCAACGTGCAGCCCAACGCCGGCATCGTGTCTCCCGAGCCTATCTGGGCCGTCAACCTGTCGCAGATCTACCTGGACGGCACCGTGGGCGGCAGCCGCGAAGTGCCGGTAGGAGGCCGTACCTCGCTGGGCCTGGACGCGAAAGTCGCGTTCACCCTGGCCACGGTCCTCAAGACCTGGGACACCGGGCCGGGGCGCTGGAACTTCGCGTCCAGCTTCACCTTGCCCTACGTCTGGACCAAGGTGAATTCCACCGTGACGGGACCAGGCGGGCGCAGCATAGACCAAAGCGATACCGCCTCGAACCTGTTCGACCTGTACTTCTCGCCCATCATCGCGGGCTATCACTTTTCCGAAACGTCGCACATGGCGCTCAGCCTGAACATCTGGGCGCCCACCGGCAAGTACAACGCCGACGACATGGCCAACCCCAGCCTGAACAACTGGACCTTCATTCCTCAGGTGGCCTACACCAAGATATTTCCGGAATCCGGTTTTCAACTGGACACCGTGGCCGGCGTCCAGTTCTACACCCGCAACAACGCCACGGACTATCGCAACGCGCCGCTGTTCAGCATGGACGTGATGGGCCGCAAGATCTTCAGCAACGGGGTGAGCGCGGGCTTGATCCTGGGCACCATCCAGCAACTGGGCAGCGATTCGGGACCGACCGCCGACCGGCTCAACGGCTTCAAGGGGCGCGACTGGGCGCTGGGCCCGATCCTGACCTATGACACGAAGCTGGCGGACAAGCGCTCCTTGTCCCTCAGCCTGCGCTGGGTACCCACGATCAGCAGCACGAAGCGTCTGGACAGCAACGATACGGTCATGGCGACCGCGACGCTGGTGTTCTGAACGTCAGCACGATTTCAAGGGGCTGCCAGCCCCGGGCGCGGCACCGCCACGCCTGAACCATCAGCTTTCGGGTGATTGAAATGGCAAAGCAGACAACAGGAAAGACACGCTACGCCAGCGCATTGCTGCTGGCCGGCGTGGTGCTGGGCGCGGGCGCCAGCACCGCCTATGTGGTCATGGGCAAGGACGGGCCGCCCGAAGCGGTGAAGGTGGTGCTGGGCGACGGCAAGAGCGGCCCGGCGGGCATGGCCTGGGTACCCGGGCGCGAGTTCCTGATGGGCAGCAGCCACAAACTGGCCCAGCCCAATGAAATGCCGGCGCACAAGGTATCCGTCAGCGGCTTCTGGATGGACGTGAACGACGTGACCAACGCGCAGTTCCGCCGCTTCGTCGAGGCCACCGGCTACGTCACGACGGCCGAGCAGAAGCCGCGGTGGGAAGACTTGAAGGTGCAGTTGCCGCCTGGCACGCCGCGCCCGGACGACAGCCTGCTGGTGCCCGGCGCCATGGTGTTCGTCGGCACCGAAAGCGAGGTCTCGCTGCGCGACTATTCGCGCTGGTGGCGCTATGTGCCCGGCGCGAACTGGCGCCATCCGCAAGGACCGGGCAGCTCCATCGCCGGCAAGGACGACCACCCGGTGGTGCAGGTGTCGTACCAGGACGCCATGGCCTATGCCAAATGGGCGGGCAAGCGCCTGCCGACGGAATCCGAATGGGAAATGGCCGCGCGCGGCGGGCTGGAGCAGGCCACCTATGCCTGGGGCGAGGAGTTGCTGCCGCAGGGCAAGGCCATGGCCAATATCTGGGACACGCAGCAACAGCAGCCGTTTCCGGTGGTGAAGGATGAAAAGGTACAGGTCGGCACCATGCCGGTGGGCAGCTTCTCGCCCAATGGCTATGGGCTGTACGACATGGCCGGCAACGTCTGGCAATGGACCGCCGACTGGTACCGCGCCGACGCCTTCAAGATCCAGGCGCAGTACCGCCAGCCGCCCGCGGATCCGGCGGGGCCGGCCGACAGCTACGACCCCGACGACGGCATCGTGCCGCCGGCCGCGCCCAAGCGCGTGACGCGCGGCGGCTCGTTCCTGTGCAGCGACACCTATTGCATCAGCTACCGCACCAGCGCCCGGCGCGGCACGGATCCGATGAACGGCATGTCGCACCTGGGATTCCGCACCGTCATGACGCCCGCGCAATGGAAACTGGCCCAGACCGCCAGGAACGGCATCGCCAGCCGCTAGCCGGCATCACGCAGGAGAGGAAATGCCGATGAGCAAGCGCGACAGCATTCTGGAACTGGAGCGCGCCATGGCGCGCGCGGTGCTGGGGCAGGCCGCCGTCATCCGCGAGGTGCTGCTGGGCCTGTTGGCCGACGGCCACCTGCTGCTGGAAAGCCTGCCGGGGCTGGCCAAGACGCGCACCGTCAAGACGCTGGCGCAGCATCTGGCCGCGGCAATGAGCCGCATCCAGTTCACGCCCGACCTGCTGCCTTCGGACATCACGGGCGCAGAGGTGCTGCAGCAGGACGCGCAGGGCGCCAGCCGCATCCAGTTCCAGCAGGGGCCGCTGTTCGGCAACCTGATCCTGGCCGACGAGATCAACCGCGCGCCCGCCAAGGTGCAGGCCGCGTTGCTGGAAGCCATGGAGGAACGCCAGATCACCGTGGCAGGCACGACCCACCGCATGCCGCGGCTGTTCATGGTGCTGGCCACCCAGAACCCGATAGAGCAGGAGGGCACCTATCCCTTGCCCGAAGCGCAGATGGACCGCTTCATCATGAAGATCGTGCTGGACTACCCCGACCCCGCCAGCGAAAGGCAGATGCTGGCCATGCTGCGCGGCGAGTCGCGCCAGGACGCGGAACCCGCCGGCGCGCCGCTGAGCCAGGAGGACCTGTTCGCCTGCCGCGCCGAGGTCGACCGGGTGCACGTGTCCGAAGCGCTGGACCAGTACCTGGTGGACCTGGTCAACGCCACCCGCCACCCGGGCGGGCATGACGCCGACCTGGCGCGCTGGATCCAGGTCGGCGCCAGCCCGCGCGGCGCGATCGCGTTGGACAAGGTGGCGCGCGCCCACGCCTGGCTGGCGGGGCAGGACTATGTCTCGCCCGATGATGTGCGCAGCGTGGCCCGGCCGGTGCTGCGGCATCGCCTGCACCTGTCGTATGACGCGGTCGCCGACGGCGTCTCGGCGGACCAGGTGATAGACAAGCTGCTGGACACGGTCGCCGTGCCGGTCTGAGCCCGCCATGCCTTCCGCCGCTCCTTCCCCGGAAGTCCAGGTCCACATCAAGGACCTGATGGCGCTGGAACCTGCCGCGCGCGGCCTGGGGTTCTTCAGCCGCCAGCCGGTGCGCAGCATTCTGGCCGGCCAGCATGGCTCGCGCCTGCGCGGGCGCGGCCTGGACTTCGAGGAGCTGCGCCGCTATCTGCCCGGAGACGATCTGCGCCAGCTGGACTGGCGCGCCTCGCAGCGGTTGGGCAAGCCCTATGTGCGCACCTACAGCGAGGAGCGCGACCGTCCGGCGCTGGTGGTGGTGGATCAGCGCATGGGCATGTATTTCGGTTCGGTGCGCAGCTTCAAGTCTGTCGTGGCCGCGCGCATCGCGGCGCTGTCGGCCTGGATGGCCTATCTGGCGGGGGACCGCGTGGGCGGCCTGGTGTTCAGCGATGCGGGCATCGACAACGTGCGTCCGCTGCGCAGCCGCGAACGCATCCAGGCCCTGTTCGCCGCCATTGCGGGGCGCAGCCAGTCCATGGGCGCGGACCAACCCGATGTGGACGCGTCCGGACGGCTCAACGAAGCGCTGCAAGGGGCGCTGGCGCACGCGCCGCACGATTGCCTGGTCTGCCTGATCAGCGATTTTGCCGGCGCCGATGACGCTACCTTGCGCCTCTTGCGCACGCTGGCCGCGCATAACGATGTGGTCGCAACGCTGGTGTATGACCCGCTGGCGTTGCGCATTCCCCTGAGCGGCCGGCTGGTGGTGACGCAGGGCGAGCTGCAGGTCGAAGTCGCCGCGGATCGCAAGCAGGTACGCGAGCCGCTGTCGGACTTCTTTTCAGGACGCCTGCACGACGTGGCCGAGCTGCTGCGCCGCAGCCATGTGCCGCTCTTGTCCATCGATACGGCGGACGACACCGTGGCGCAGTTGCGCCGCGAGCTCGGCCGCCAGGCCAGCCGTGCGCAAGCCAGGGGCCGGACATGAACGCCGACGCCGCTCCTTCCATCGAACAGCTGCGTCAGTTGCCGCTGCCCGAGCCGGTCAGCTACTGGCCGCAGACCTGGGGCTGGCTGGTCGTGCTGGCCGTGGTGCTGGCGCTGGCCACATGGGCCGCGTGGCGGATGGCGCGCCGCCACCGACGCAATGGCTACCGCCGCGCAGGGCTGCGCATGCTGGAAGCGCTGCGGCGCGAAACACAGGCGGATCCCCTGGCCGCACGCGCCTTGCCGGATCTGCTCAAGCGCGTCGGCCTGTCGTCGGTGGCGGCAGCGGACCGCGACCGGGTCGGCGCGCTGCAAGGCGCGGAGTGGGTCGCCTTCATGGATGCCGGCGTGGCCGTGTTTCCGCCCGACGCAGCCGTGCTGCTGCGCGCGCTGGCGTATGCGCCGCCCGAGACCTTGCGGGCCATCGACCCCGCCCGCGTGCGGACCTTGTTCGCCGCCAGCCGGCAATGGATGGAGCGTCACCATGTGGCGGCTTGAATATCCCTGGCTGCTGGCGCTGCTGCCGCTGGGCTGGCTGGCGTACCGCTATCTGCCGCCGTATGTGCAGCGGCGTAGCGCCGTACGCATTCCATTCTTCGAATCGGTGGCGCGCAGCACCGGCCAGACGCCGCAGCGCCCCGGCGTGCGCGGCGACCGCTGGCAACTGGCCTTGAACGCGCTGGTGTGGCTGCTGCTGGTCCTGGCGCTGGCGCGGCCCGAACGGGTCGAGCCGCCGCTGGAGCATCGCCAGCCGGTGCGCGACCTGCTGCTGGCCATCGATATCTCGCAATCCATGGAGACCGAGGACTTCGTGGCGCCGGACGGCCGCCGCGAGGACCGCTTGAGCGGCGTCAAGGCCGTGGTGGCCGATTTCATCGACCGCCGCAAGGACGACCGGCTTGGACTGATCGTGTTCGGCACCGCCGCCTATCCCCAGGCGCCGCTGACCCAGGACCATGCCACGCTCAAGCTGCTGCTCGGCCAGGTAAGCACGCGCATGGCCGGGCCCAATACCGCCATCGGCGATGCCATCGGCGTGGCGATCAAGCAGTTCGAGCATGCCGGCGAACACGACCAGGTCCTGATCCTGCTGACGGACGGCAACGATACCGGCAGCGCCGTGCCGCCGGACCGCGCCGCGGCCATGGCGGCCGCGCGCCATATCGTCGTGCATACCGTGGGCATAGGCGATCCGCAGGCGCGGGGCGAGGAGAAGGTCGATTTCGACGCCTTGCGCGCGATCGCAGCCAAGACCGGGGGCCGCTTTTTCCCGGCGCAGGACCAGGCGTCCTTGCGGCAGGTCTATGCCGAACTGGATCGCATCACGCCGCACGAAGTGCGCGAATTGCGCCACCAGCCCAAGCAGGATTTCTTCTGGGTGCCGCTGGGCCTTGCGCTGTTGCTGCTGGCTGGCTGGCACTTGGCCGCGGCGCTGCGCGGCCGGCGGCGCGACGCCCGGCCGCAAGGGGATGCGCGCATGGAGGAGGGCGGATGGAAATCGACCTGAGCGCCTTCCATTTCCTGCGCCCCTGGTGGCTGCTGGCGGTCGCGGCCGCGGCCTTTGTGCTTTGGCGGCGGCGCGACGAGGACGGCCGGCTCGGCTGGCGCAGCAACATCGCGCCGGCACTGCTGCCACACCTGACGGTGCGCACGCAGGGCAGCCGCGGGCCGCGGCCCGCGCAACTGCTGGCCGCCTTGCTGGCGCTGGGCGGCATCGCCGCTTCCGGGCCGACGTGGCAGCAGGACCGCCCAGCCTTCCTGGACAATCTGGCGCCCCTGATCGCGGCGGTCGACCTGTCGCCCTCGATGGACGCGGCGGATCTTCCGCCCAGCCGGTTGGAAGCCGCCAAGCGCAAGCTGCGCGATCTGCTGAAACGGCGCGCAGGCGCGAAGACGGGCCTGATCGCCTATGCCGGTTCGGCGCATCTGGTGTTGCCGCCGACCGACGACCCCGCCTTGCCCGACATGTTCGTGCAGGCCCTGTCCACCGGGCTCATCGCCGCGCCCGGCAAGGATGCAGCGGGCGCGATCTCGCTGGCCGCGAGCCTGCTGCAAGCGGGCGAGGCGGGCGGCACCCTGCTGCTGGTGACGGACGGCGCGGACACCGGCCAGCTGGCCGAAGTCGAGCGCCTGGCGCGGGCCAATTCCTTCCAGATCCTGGTGTGGGCGGCGGGCACGCGCGATGGCGGCGTGGTGCGCGACGCCCGCGGCCAGCCGCGCCTCGACGCGCAGGGCCGGCCCTTGCTGGGCAGTTTCGACGAGGATGCGCTGAAACAGCTGGCGCAAGCCGCCCGCGCGCCGCTGGGCAGCCTGACCCTGAACGACGACGACCTGGACTGGGTGACGCTGCATGCCGAACGGCACTTCCAGGAGGTACAGGACGCGGACAAGCCGCTGCACTGGAAGGACGCCGGCTATTGGCTGTGCTGGCCGCTGGCGCTGCTGGCATTGCTGGCGCTGCGGCGCGGCTGGAACATCAACTGGACGGCCTGCCTGCTGCTCGCCGCCACGGCTACGCTGCATACCCCGCGCGCGGAAGCAGGCGCGCTGGCCGACGCCTTTTTCACGCCCGACCAGCAGGGCCGCTGGGCCTATGAACACAAGCGCTATGCCGAGGCTGCCGCCTTGTATGCCGATCCTTACTGGAAGGGTCGCGCCGCCTATGACGCCGGCGACTATCAGGCGGCGCTGGCCGCATTCGCCAAACTGGACACGCCCGAAGGCGACTTCTATCTGGGCAATACCCAGGTCCGTCTGCGCAGCTACGACGCCGCGCTGGCGGCGTACGACCAGGCGCTGCGCCTGCGGCCGGATTTTCCCGAGGCGCGCGAAAACCGCGAACTGGTCGCCAGATTGATCGCCGCCGCCGAAAGCGAGCAACAGGACGACGACTCGGAGAAACCGGACGAGACCCGCGTGGACAGCGACAAGGGCGCGGGCAAGATGATCCGCACGCAGGCGCCGCAAGCCGCGTCCGACGAGGTCTGGCTGCGCAACCTGAGCCTGTCGCCGGCCGGCTTTCTGAAGCAGAAATTCGCGATCGAAGACGCACGCAAGGCCGCGCCGGCGCAGGGGAGGCAGCCATGATGCACCGCCATGCCGCGCTGCTGCGTTGCCTGGGCCTGCTGCTGTTGCTGCAACTGGGCCTGTGCGTCGGCGTGGCGCGAGCCCAGCAGGCGGATGGCGGGCCGCAGCTGCACGCCGAGGCGCGCATGGCGGCATCGGGCGACCTGATGGCTGGCGCCACCGCCATCCTGCAGGTGGACGTGTTGACGTCGACCTGGTTCACCCAGCCCCCGCAGATGCCAGCCCTGGACATCCCTGGCGCGCTGGTGTCGGGGCCGTCAGGGCAGGCCACCATCATCCGCGCCACCATCGGCGGCGTGGCCTACAGCGGATTGCGCTACGCCTATCTGGTCAGTCCCGAGGCGGCGGGCGACCTGCGCGTGCCGGCCATCCGGGTCAGCGCGCAGGTGGGACAGGCGACTGCGCCCCTGGTTGCGCAGACGCGCCCGTTCGAGGCGCGCGCCGCCGGACCGCCAGGCGGGGCAGCCGGTCATGTCCTGGCGGCAAACTCGGTCCAGGCGACCCAGCAGATCCGCTATTCGGCCGAGCCTCCCGCCGTCGGCGACCACGTCAGCCGCGTCATCACCGTGCAGGCCCAGGGCGCCCAGGCCATGCTGATCCCGCCGCCTGCCGCGGCCGCCGTGCAGGGCCTCAAGCTGTACCCGTCCGAACCCGAATTGACGCAGATGTCCGACAGCCGCGGCGGTTTCCTCGGCGGACAGCGCATCGACCGCCTGGACTATGTGATCGAAAGCGGCGGCGCCCATGAACTGCCGGCGGTGGAAATCCGCTGGTGGAACGTCGCGGCCAACAAGGAAGAGCGCGTAACCCTGCCCGCGCAACGCTTCGAGGCGAGGGCGGGCGCCGCCTACCAGGCGCCATTCTCGGTCGAACAGGACCTGCGCGACATGGGCCGGCAAGTGCAGGTGCGCATCCCGGGAGGATGGCTGGCGCTGGCCGCGGGCGTGGCGCTGGCGGCGGTGGCCTGGTGGCTGGGAGCGCCCTGGTTGCGGCGGACATTGGCCCGCCTGCGGGCCGGACTGCGGGCGCGGCGCGAACAATGGCATGCCTCCGAACCCTATGCGGCAATGACCTTGCGACGCTCGCTGGCGCAGCCCCAGCCGCGCATGGACGCGCTATACGCATGGCTGCGCCGAGCTTGCGGCGCAGCCACGATCGCGCAGGGGACGGCCGGCCTGGACCCGGCGCTACGCCAATCCGCCGACGATGCGCTGCGAGCCTGCTATGGCCGGGAGCCGGACGCGGCGCGCGGCTGGCGCGGATTGCGCGGGATGTTTCCGCGTTGGCGCCGTGCCTTGCGCGCACCGGTACGAGAGGGCGGCGCGCAAGACCTGCCTACGCTGAATCCCCGTCCAGCCGCAACATCGCGCGGACTTGCGGGCATGCCGCCCGCCGAAATTCCAGGAGATCTCCCATGACGACGCCTTTGCTTGCCCGCCGCTGGTTCGCGCTGCTGCTCCTGTTGTTCCTGGCCGGGCTGGCGCGCGCGCAGACGCCGCTGCCTTCCTGGAATGAGGGGCCTTCGCGCCAGGCCATTCTTGGATTCGTGCAAGCCGTCACGACGGAGGGCAGCCCGGACTATGTGGCGCCGGCCGACCGCATCGCGGTGTTCGACAACGACGGCACGCTATGGAGCGAGCAACCTCTGTACTTCCAGCTGATCTTCGCGCTGGACCGGGTCAAGGCCATGGCGCCGCAGCATCCCGAATGGTCGACCGAGCAACCCTACAAGGCCGCGATCGAAGGCGACCGCCAGGCGCTTGCCGCCTCGGGCACCGAAGGACTGCTGAAGATCGTGGGCGCCACCCATACCAACATGACGACGCAGGCCTTCGGCGCGGAGGTCCGGCAATGGATCAAGACCGCCCGCCATCCGCGCTTCAAGCAGCCGTACACCAGCATGATCTATGCGCCGATGCTGGAGCTGCTGGACTATCTGCGCGGCAACGGCTTCAAGACTTACATCGTGTCGGGCGGCGAAGTGGAATTCATGCGGGCCTGGGCGCAGGACGTCTACGGCATTCCGCCCGAACAGGTGATAGGCACCACCTTCGTCACCGAGTTCCAGATGCAGGACGGCAAGCCCGTGCTGATGCGCACGCCCAAGCTCGACTTCAACGACGACGGCCCGGGCAAGCCCGTGGCCATCAACAAGTTCATCGGCCGCCAGCCCATATTCGCCTTCGGCAATTCGGACGGCGACCTGCAGATGCTGCAGTGGACGGCGGCCGGCAGCGGCAAGCGCTTCGCGGGCCTGGTGCATCACACCGACGCCCGGCGCGAATGGGCCTATGACCGGGATTCCAAGATCGGCAGGCTGGACCGCGCGCTGGATGAAGCGCAGCAAAAGGGTTGGGTAATCGTAGACATGGCAAAGGAGTGGAGAAGGGTATACGCATTTGAAACACAGTGATTCGTTTACGTGACTGGGAACCGCCCGCGAGGGTCAGGAGAAAGCGATGAACGCAAGAAAACTGTTGAGCGCGGCGCTCTTCGCCGCAACAGGCCTCATGGCACTGGCAAGCGCGCAGGCGCAGACCCAGGCGCCTGCGGCCAATCAGGGCCAGGCGGCGCCATCGGGCAAGAAGCCGAACATCCTGGTGATCTTCGGCGACGACATCGGGCAGGCGAATATCAGCGCCTATGCGCACGGCGTGGTCGGCTATCAGACGCCCAATATCGACCGCATCGCCAAGGAAGGCGCGATGTTCACCGATTACTACGCCGAGAACAGCTGCACGGCAGGCCGCTCGTCCTTCATCACGGGTCAATCGCCACTGCGTACCGGCTTGTCCAAGGTCGGCGCACCCGGCGCGACGGTCGGGTTGCAGAAGGGCGACATCACCATAGCCGAGGCCTTGAAGTCGCAGGGCTACAACACCGCGCAGTTTGGTAAGAACCATCTTGGCGACCGCGACGAATACTTGCCGACGCGCCATGGCTTCGACGAGTTCTTTGGCAACCTGTATCACTTGAATGCCGAAGAAGAGCCCGAACGCCCGTACTGGCCCAAGGACCCCAACGATCCCTACGTGAAGAACTTTTCTCCGCGCGGCGTGATCAAGGCCACGGCCGACGGCAAGGTACAGGACACGGGCGCCTTGACCACCAAGCGCATGGAGACCATCGACGACGAAACCGTTGGCGCCGCTATCGAGTACATCGACAAGCACGGCAAGGAAGACAAGCCGTTCTTCGTGTGGATGAACACCACGCGCATGCACATCTATACGCATATCCGGCCCGAACACAAGGGCAAGAGCGGCATGCCCGGCAATGACTACGCCGATGGCATGTGGGAGCATGACCAGGACGTGGGCAAGCTTTTGAAGAAGCTGGACGACATGGGCATCGCCGACAACACCATCGTCGTCTACACCACCGACAACGGACCCAACGCCTTCACCTGGCCGGATGCCGCCACTACGCCATTCCGCAGCGAAAAGGACTCCAACTGGGAAGGCGCGTTCCGCGTGCCAGCCATGGTCCGTTGGCCTGGCAAGATTCCCGCCGGGGAAGTCAAGCGCGGCATGGTATCCGGCATGGACTGGTTCCCGACTCTGCTGGCCGCCACCGGCGACGCCAACGTGAAGGAACGGCTGCTGGACGGCTGGGCGCCGCAGGCCGGCGGCACCAAGTTCAAAGTGCATCTGGACGGCTACAACCAGCTGGGCTATTTGACTGGCAAGCAGGACAAGAGTGCGCGCGACGAGTTCTTCTACTTCAACGACGACGGCCTGCTGGTAGGCATGCGTTGGGGCGATTGGAAGGCCGTGTTTTGCGAACAGCGCGCGCCGGGGAACTTCAACGTCTGGCAGGATCCCTTCGTCTGCCTGCGCGTGCCGAAAATCTTCAACCTGCGCATGGATCCGTATGAGCGTGCCGACATCACCTCGGATCAGTACAACGACTGGCTGGCCAAAAACTCCTACCTGACGGCCATCGCCACCATGAAGGCGTCAGCGTTCCTGGAGACCTTCATTACCTATCCGCCCAGCCAGCGGCCGGCCAGCTTCAGTGTGGACCAGGTGCAGGAGCGGGTGAACAAGGCTATGGAGAAACACTTCGAAGATATGGAGAAACAGAAGTCGAAGTAGCCGGTTCCGGCGCAAGCCGGGACAGTACCGGGCGGCGCCTGTCGCGCCGCCCGGCAACGCAGCAGGAGCAGCATGATGGGCATGGGGGCAAGCGAGGCAGCGATGCAGGGACATGATGTGGACGACAAGGCGGCGCAAGGGCGCGCCCTGACGGCGGTCCGGCCGGCCGCGCTGCTGTTCCTGTCCGGAACGGCGGCCCTGGTGTTCCAGGTGCTGTGGATCAAGCAGTTGTCGCTGGTTGTGGGCGTGGAGGTCAGCGCCATCGCCGGCGCTGTCAGCGCATTCTTCCTGGGCCTGGCGCTGGGCGGCTGGCTGCTGGGCCGCAAGGCGGACCAGTTGCGGCGCCCGGTAAGCTTCTACGCCATGCTGGAAGCGGGCGTGGCGCTGTCCTGCATCGCGGTGACGTGGCTGCTGGCGCGCAGCGCCGCCGCCTTTGTCGCGGTCGAGGTCCATAGCAGCCTGGCGGCCTGGCTGGCGGTAGGGCTGCTGCTGGCCGTCCCCGCATTCTTGATGGGCGGCACCTTGCCGGTGCTGCTGCGCGCCGTGAGCCGGCAGCAGGGCGCGGACGTGAGCCGCTCTGGCGGGGCGATGTATGCCGCGAATACCTGCGGCGCGATCCTGGGCGCATTGCTGCCCGCGTTCTTCCTGATTCCGCGCTTCGGCGTGCAAGGTGCGGCGCTGGCCGCGGCCTCGCTCAACGTGCTGGCGGCGCTGGGCGCCTGGATGCTGGCCCGCAGGGCAGGCGACAGCGCGGCGCCCGCCGACAATCCGCAGGCCGCTGCGGCGCCCTTGTCGGGCGAGGCGCGCCTGGCCGTGGCGCTGTACGCGGTGGCTGGCGCGGTGGCGCTGGGCTACGAAGTGATCTGGTCGCAGATGATCGTGCCCTTCATGAGCACACGCGCCTTCGCCTTCGCCATCGTGCTGGCCACCTATCTGGCCGGGCTGGCCATCGGCGCGGCGCTCTATGCGCGCTGGGCCCATCGCGTGCGCAATCCCTGGCCGGTGTTCGGCTTCCTGATCGCTGGCGCAGGCCTGATCGCGGTGCTGGAGGTGGCCTTGCTGGGCAAATGGCTGATCGTGGCCCAGACGCAGGCGGAAGCGGCGGTCTACCAATGGACGGGCAGCGGCTTTGCCGGCATGTGCGCGCGCTTCGCGGTAGCGGCGGCCAGCCTGGTGCTGGCGCCCACGCTGCTGCTGGGCGCGGCGTTTCCCGCCGTGCTGCGTATCGCGGTGGGCGACCGGCAGGTGGGGCGGGAAGCCGGGGCCGTGCTCGCCTGCAACACGCTGGGCGGCATCGCGGGCACCTTGTTGACGGGATTCCTGCTGTTGCCCGCCCTGGGGCTGGTACGCACGCTGAGCGTGCTGGCGGCCATCGCCGCGGCGGTGGGCGCCGTTGCCGCCTGGCGCGGGCGTGCGGACGGCCGCGCCGCCACCGGGTGGGCCACCGGCATCGCGGGCCTCGCCACGCTGGCGCTGATCGCCACGCTGCCGGCAGACCAGTTTGCGCGGCTACTGCCTGGGGCGAGCGACGCGGGCCTGGTGTTCTACGAGGAAAGCCATGGCGGCACCGTGGCCGTGGTCGAGCGCGCCGGCAACGGCAACCGCTTCCACCGCCTCTACATCCAGGGCGTATCGAATTCGGGCGACGCCATGCCTTCGCTGCGCTACATGCGGCTGCAGGCGCTGCTGCCCTTGATCGTGCATGCGGGCGAACCCAAGTCCGCGCTGGTCGTGGGCTATGGCACCGGCATCACGGCGGGCGCCTTGTCGCAATACCGCGGGCTGGAAAAGCGGGCGGTCGCCGAGCTGCTGCCAGCCGTGCTGCGCGCCGCGCCGCACTTCCAGGGTACGTTCCAGGCCGCCACCGATCCTGGCCTGGACAAGCGGCTGCGCGACGGACGCCGCGAGCTGCAGGCCAGCGCCGAACGCTGGGACCTGATCACGCTGGAGCCGCCGCCGCCTTCCGCCGCGGGCGTGGTGAATCTGTATTCCCGCGACTTCTACCAACTGGCCGCAAGCCGGCTGGCGCCGCAAGGCATCGTGGCGCAATGGCTGCCGCTGCCCACGCAGAACGAAGACGACACCCGCGCGCTCATCGCCAGCTTCATCGAGGTGTTTCCACATGCCCAGCTCTGGACCAGCGAACTGCATGAAATGCTGCTGCTGGGTTCCATGCAGCCGCTGACGCTGGACGCGGCCCGCATCCAGGCGCGCTACGGCCAGCCCGATACCGCCGCCGCGTTGCAGGCTGTGGGCGTGCCATCCGCCGCCGCCTTGTTGTCCACCTGGGTCACGGACCGGGAAGGCCTGGCGCGCTTTGCCGGCGATACCCCGGCCGTAACCGACGACCGCCCGGGCATCGAGTACGCAACCTGGGTCCGCCCGCGCGAAGTGGCGCGCGTCCTGCCCGCGCTGCTGGCCCTGCGCAGCGAACCGCCGCTGACCGGCGCGTCCGACGCGCTGCGCGCCGACATGGAACTGGAGCGGGCGCGGCTCGACACGTTCTACCGGGCGTCGCTGGCGGCCTATGTGGGGGATCGTGAGACCTGGGGCAGGGAAATGAACAAGCTGGCGCGCGATGATGGCGGCAACGCCTACTACCGCTGGTTCATGCCCAGCGCCAGGCAGTAGGGCTAACTACATATGCGCCGCCATGGCGCGACCCCGTGGGGCGAGCAATAGCCCGCGCAGGGCGTCGCCATCGACATGCCGCTCTGGCAGCGCAGGTCCGGCGCCCGTTCGCCATAGGGCACCATGCCCTGGCAATCGCATGAGGCAAGGCCGGCGCCGGACGGCAGTTTCTTGGGCAGCTCCGGCACAGCGGCGCGTTCGGCCTTGGCCTTGGGCGCGGGCGGCGGCGCTTCGTCGTTCGCATCGGCGCGCTCGATCACGCCCCGGACCTTGGCCGTCGGCATGCTGCAGGCTTTGGCAATGGCGTTGACCGTGCGGCCGTCGTTGGCCATCGCCACGATCTTCTTGTCGCTGCAGGCCGCCTCGGCGCGCGGCGCGGCGAGGACCCACAGCGCAAGCGCGGCCGCCAGGAAAATACCAGGACTGGTCAGTGTCATTGCACGCCTCCTGCACCCATGCCCGAATGAGGAAGTACGGCGTAGTCTGGTCAGGCGAGAGGGTTCTGGCCAAGAGCGTAGTGCCGGCTATTTGGGGGTGTCAACGCAGCCCGATTGCCTAATACTTCTTGCGTAAGCGGGCTCGGCGCCGGCGCTATTCCTAAGCATGAGGCGGCTTGGTGCGCGCGCCATGATGCGCGGGCACCAGCCCCGGCGCGATCAAGCTGCCGCGAATTCCGGATGCAGACCCGCCGCGAACGGATGCGCGACGATCTCCGATTGCGCCTGCGCGCGGGCCGCCTGCAACGCGTCCGCGCCCCGCGCCGTGCCCTGCACCGAAAAGAACGTCACGTTCTTCAGGCCCATCGTGCCCAGCACGTGCCTAAGATAAGGCGTGAGAAAGTCCGGCTGGCTTTGCCCGTCGCAGCCGAAGTCGCCGCCGGACGAGATCGCCACGTATACCGGACGGTCCTCCAGGCTGCCTTCCTTGCCGCGCGCCGTGATCTGGAAGGTGCTGCGCACCCGCACCACGTGGTCGATCCAGGTTTTCAACGATGCCGGCACGGTGAAGTTGTGCATCGGAGTCGCGATGACGACGTGGGTCGCGGCCTGCAGGGACTGGATCAGTTCGGTTGAGCGGCCCAGCGCGCCCCGATTCTCGCGTCCGTCCGTGGGGTCCTGGCGCGCACTCAGCGTGGCGGCGTAGTCGGAGTCGACCAGGGGCAGGGCGGTCGCGTCGACGTCGACCACGGCCGCGTCGGGCGCGGCGGCGGTGAGTTGGTCGACGATGGCTTGCGACAGGCGATAGCTTTCGGAGGCGCGGCCACGCGGGCTGCAGATGATGCGCAGGATATTCATGAGGCGGAGGTTTCCAGGGATTTGCTGAATCGGATGGCGCTGGTCAACAGACCGGCGCGGAAGTAGAAGCGTTGGGCCAGGGCGTTGCCCAGGCCGGTGTCGAGCACCAGGCGAGCGCAGCCGTGGCCGCGCGCGGCGGCGTCCAGGGCTTGCAGGAGCCGGGCGCCCCAGCGTTCGCCGCGGCGGCCGTCCGCCACCACCAGGTCGTCCACGTACAGAAAGCGGCCGTAGATCAGGTTTTCCTGCACGCGGTAGCCGGCCAGCGCGACGGCTTGGCCATGGTCCATGGCGGCCAGCAGCCGGTAGCCGTCGGCGCGCATGCGGCTCACGCGTTCGACGAAATCGGCTTCGTTTTTCAGATGGGGCCTGAGCTCGCGCATGAGCGGCAGGCAGGCCCTTAGGTCCTGCGGGCTTTCGAGGTGTTGCATAGTGGCGTCGGTCATGGATGCACTGGCGGTGTCAGGGTTCAAGTGCAGTCATGTTAGGAGCCGCATGCCATAATTAGAAGGGCCATAAATTGAATTCTGGACTATGCCATGATCAGCCCGCAGCCCCAGGACCCGCCCGTGCCGCCGGACGGCGCCGAGCCTCTGTACCGCCAGGTCTACGAGCGCTTTCGCGGCGCCATCGCGCAGGGCACGCTCAAGCCAGGCGACCGCATTCCATCGGCGCGGGCGCTGGCCAAGGAGATGGGCGTGGCGCGCGGCACGGTGGAGGTCGCGTATTCACTGCTGGCATCGGAAGGCTATATCCAGGCGTGCGGCCAGGCCGGTACGGTGGTGGCGCCCGACCTGCAGCCCCAGCACGCGCCGCCCCCCGCCGTGGCCATTCCTGCCGAGACGCCCGGCGACGGCCCGGGCTGGCGCGAACCCTCGGGCCTGCGGCCGTTCCAGATGGGCTTGCCGGCGCTGGATGAATTTCCCCGCAAGCTCTGGGCCCGCCTGGGCGCGCGGCAGCTGCGCGGCCTGCAGGCCGGGGACCTGGCCTATCCGCCCAGCGGCGGCCTGCCAGCCCTGCGCAGCGCGACCGCCGCCTATCTGCAGGTGGCGCGCGGCATCCATTGCCAGCCCTCGCAGGTGTTCATCACCGCCGGCTACAACAGCACGATGGCGCTGATCCTGCAGACGCTGTTCGAAGCCGGCGACCAGGTCTGGATGGAAGATCCAGGCTATCCGCCAACCCGCGCGCTGCTGGAGCAGGCGCGCTTGAAGCCCGTGCCCGTGCCGGTGGACCAGGACGGCATCATGGTCGGCGCCGGCATCGAGCGGGCGGGGCGGGCGCGCGGCGCGGTGGTGACGCCTGCCCATCAAAGCCCCTTGAGCATGTCCTTGTCATTGCCGCGCCGGCAGGCCTTGCTGGACTGGGCCGAACGCTGCGGGGCCTGGATCGTGGAAGACGATTACGACGGCGAATACCGCTACGTCGGCCGTCCGCTGCCGGCCTTGAAGAGCCTGGATACGCAGGGGCGGGTGTTGTATGCGGGCACCTTCAGCAAGGTGTTGTTCCCCGGCCTGCGGCTGGCCTATCTGGTGGTGCCCGAGGCGCAGGCTGGACGCTTCGCGCAGTCCGCGCGCTTGCAGGCGGGCGCTGCGCCTGGCCTGACCCAGGCCATATTGAGCGCCTTCATGGCCGAAGGCCATTTCGGCCGCCACATCCAGCGCATGCGCAAGCTGTACGCGGAACGGCGCGCCGCGACCGTGGCGGGCCTGAATGATGCGCTGGGGCAGCGCCTGCGGATCGAGCCGCAGCCCGGCGGCATGCATCTGGTGGCGCGCCTGGAAGACGGCCAGAGCGACGTGGCGTTGGCCGGGCGGATGGAAGAGCAGGGCATGTATGCGGGCGTATTGTCGCGCTGGCACGCCGCCCCGCAGGGGCAATCGGCGCTGCTGCTCAGCTTCACCAATATCGCCACGCAGGCGCAGGCCCGTGAACTGGGTCTGCGCATACTGCAGCTGATGCAGTCCTAGTTCAGCCCGGCCTTGTCCAGGCCGTAGGCCGCGTCGGCCGAACCCGGCACGGTGCGCAATGCCACGTTCAGCCGGTTCCAGCCGTTGATCCCGACCACCAGCAGGGTCAGGTCGGAAATTTCCTTTTCGGACAGCTGCTCGCGCACGTCCTCATAGACCGCATCCGATACGCCCTGCGCCGACAGGGTGGTGACCGCCTCGGTCCAGGCCAGCGCGGCGCGCTCGCGCGGCGAGAACAGCGTGGACTCGCGCCAGATGGCGATGTGATGCAGGCGCAGTTCGCGCTCGCCGGCGATGCGGGCCTGCTTGACGTGCATGTCCAGGCAAAAGCCGCAGCCGTTGATTTGCGACGCGCGGATATCCACCAGTTCGCCGACCTCCTGCACGATGGGGGTCTTCTTCAGCGACATGCTGAATTCCAGGTACTTCCTGGACTGTTCCTCGGATACCTGGAAATAATTCAAACGCTGGGTCATGTTCCTACCTTTTCGATGCGTGTTGCCGAGCGGAATCTCGTGCCGACAGGATGCCGCGGCTTGGACCAGGAAGGTAGTGCCATAAATGGAGTTTTCGCCTGGGCCATGCTCAGGCCGGCCAGCGCAACACGAAGCGTGCGCCGCCCAGGGGGCTGTCGTGGATTTCGATACCGCCGCCGTGGCTGGCGGCCACTCGCCAGACGATGGCCAGGCCCAGGCCGGCG
The DNA here is from genome assembly GCF_014851465.1 of Achromobacter sp. ACM04. NCBI lineage: Bacteria > Pseudomonadati > Pseudomonadota > Betaproteobacteria > Burkholderiales > Alcaligenaceae > Achromobacter > Achromobacter sp. ACM04. Next base: position 1,084,957 of record NZ_JACUZS010000001.1, on the reverse strand, counting down.
CCGCCGGTGCCGCGGTCCCGGCTTTCGTCCAGGCGGATGAAGGGTTCGAACACGCGTGTCCGGTCGGCGGGCGCGATGCCGCCGCCGTCGTCGTCCACGATCAGCTCGAAGCCGCCCGACGGGCACTGGGTGAGCTTGACCTCCACGTGGCGGCTGGCGTAGCGCACCGCGTTCTGCACCAGGTTCAGCAAGGCCCGGCTCATGTAGCGCGGATGCAGCCGCACGCGCGGCGGGTAGTCGCGATGCACATGGCACTGGATCGCACGCGCCTCGGCCTGGTGCGCCACCTGCGCCAGCGCTTCGCCCAGCCAGTCGCAGGTGTCCACGGTTTCCAGCCGGACGGTGTCGTCGGTGGGGCGTTCCAGCCGCGCATAGACCAGCAATTCGGCCACCAGCGTTTCCAGTTCGCAGATGTCGGCCTGCATGTCGCGCAGTATCTGGTGCCGCTTGGGCAGGTGCTGGTCCTGGCCCAGCATGGCGACCTCGAAGGACAGTCGCGCCAGCGGCGTGCGCAATTCGTGGGAGACCGCGTTGGTCAGGCTGCGCTGGTTTTCGACCAGCGCCGAAATGCGTTCGGCCATCTGGTTGAAGCTTTCGCCCACGTGCCGCATGCCGGCCAGGCGCGACAGCCGCACCCGCGCGCCCAGGTCTCCCTGGCCCATGCGCAGCGTGGCGTTGCGCAGCCGGTCCAGGTCGCGCCACAGGGGCAGGGCCCACAGCAGCAGCAGGATGATGCCCACGATCAGGCTCAACGCAGTCCAGACGCCAACGGTGACCCATCGCTCCAGCACCGGCGCGCGCGGCAGGCGGACTTCCAGCCACTGCCGGGGCTGGCCCGCCAAGGGCGCGAGATAGACGTTGTAATCGTCGCGCATGATGATGCCCAGCGTGGCCAATTGCCGCTGTTCCTCTGTGCTGGGCGTGACGTCGGCATCGGCCAGCAGACCCAGGCCCAGGCCGTAAAGCGGCTGGATGTCGTCGCGCAGGCGCTCGGCGCGAGCGGCCGGCGCAATGCTGTCGAGTTCCGTGCGCAGCACATGCATCTGTCCCCGGACAGCCTGGTACGACAGATCCGCGCTGACCGAATCCAGCAGATACATCAAGCTGCGTTCCACCAGCTGCGACCCCGCGACATAACCGATGGCGGCGACGACGAAGATGCGGATCGCGAACTTGAACATGGGGGATACGGCCGGATGAGGACTCGCGATGCTAGGGGCATGCCGCCGGGCAGTCCGCCGATATTTGTAGGGTATTTGTAAAGTTGTTTGTAGCGGCTACGCGGGCGAGGTAAACCCGCCATATGGCCCGGCCCGTTCAGGCGGTTGAATCCGCCGCGGCGCCCGGCTATAAGCATGGGGCGGGGGCAGGACCCTCATGCCCCGCCTGCCGATGAAGCCGAATCCCATGCCGCCGCTGCCTCCCCACCAAGACGAACACGTCGCCAGCAAGCCCGCCACTGCCACGCGCGAGCAGCCCGGCCGGGGGTCCTGTCTGGAAGTCTTCCTGGTATTCCTGCGCCTCGGGCTGACGTCCTTCGGCGGGCCGGTGGCGCACCTGGCGTATTTCCGCACGGAATTCGTGGAGCGCAGGCGCTGGCTGGACGACTATGCGTATTCCGACCTGGTGGCGCTGTGCCAGTTCCTGCCGGGGCCGGCCAGCAGCCAGGTCGGCATGGCGATAGGCCTGAAACGCGCCGGATGGGCCGGCATGCTGGCGGCCTGGGTGGCGTTCACGCTGCCCACGGCCGTGGCGCTGATCCTCTTCGCGCTGGGGCTGGCGCAGTTCGGCTGGCTGTCCGCGTCGGGCGCCATCCATGGACTGAAGATCGCGGCGGTGGCCATCATTGCGCAAGCGGTCTGGGGCATGGGCCGCTCGCTCTGTCCTGACCGCGAACGGGCGGGACTGGCGGTGGCGGCGGCGCTCATCACCATCCTCATGCCGACGACCCTGGGGCAATTGAGCGCGATCCTGCTGGGCGCCATCGCCGGCCTGGCCGCGCTGCAGGTGCCGCCGCGACCTGCGCTGGCGGTGCCGCCGTTGAATGTGTCGCGCCGCGCGGGATACATGGCCCTGGCGCTGTTCGTGCTGCTGCTGGCGGTCTTGCCGGCCTGGGCGGCGATCAGCGGCATGCCGCTGGCGCAGCAGCTCTCAGGCTTCTACCGCGCGGGCGCGCTGGTGTTCGGCGGCGGCCACGTGGTGCTGCCCTTGCTGGAATCCGCCTCGGTGGCGGGAGGCATGGTTTCCAACGCCGATTTCCTGGCAGGCTATGGCGCGGCGCAGGCCATGCCGGGGCCGCTGTTCGCCTTTGCCGCCTTCCTGGGCGCGATGTCGTCGGGGCCCTTGTCGGGCTGGGCCGGCGGACTGGTGTTGCTGGCGGCGATCTTCCTGCCGGGCGCCTTGCTGGTGGCGGCGGCGCTGCCGTTCTGGGAAAGCCTGCGGCGGCGGCCCGGCGTGCGCAACCTGATCGCGGGCGTGAACGCGAGCGTCGTGGGCATCCTGCTGTCGGCCCTGTACGACCCGGTCTGGACCAGCGCCATCCGCGATCGGGTGGATTTCGGCCTGGCCTTGCTGCTGTTCGGCCTGCTGGTCTATGCGCGCTGGTCGCCCGTCTGGGTGGTGCTGCTGGCCGCGGCCGGCGGCTGGGCCTTGGCCTAGCGGAGCCGCGGGCGGCGCGGCCCCGCAGCGTCGAATCAGGACTGCCAGCGCGGCGGACGTTTTTGCAGGAAGGCGTCTATGCCTTCGCAGGCGTCGGCTTCCATCATGTTGCGCGCCATCACGTCGCCCGCATAGTCGTAGGCATCCGCCAGCGCCATTTGTCGCTGCTTGTAGAACATGCGCTTGCCGTAGCGGATGGCCGTGGGGCTCTTGGCCAGGATGTCATCCACCAGTGCGCGCACGCGCTGATCCAGTTGCGCCTCGGGCACGGCGTCGTTGATGAGGCCCCAATCCCTGGCCTGGCCGGCATCGATGAAGCGCGCCGTCACCAGCATTTCGAAGGCGCGCTTGGCCGATACGTTACGACTGAGGGCGACAGCGGGCGTGGAGCAGAACAGGCCGACGTTGATGCCCGACACCGCGAACTTCGCCGTGTCGGCCGCCACGGCCAGGTCGCAGCTGGCCACCAGTTGGCAGCCCGCCGCGGTGGCGATGCCGTGCACCTTGGCGATCACCGGCACCGGCAATGCCTGCAAACCTTGCATCACGGCGCTGCATTTCCTGAAAAGGTCGCGGTAATAATCCAGCGAGGGCTGGCTGCGCATTTCGCGCAGGTCGTGGCCGGCGCAGAACGCCCGGCCGCTGGATTCAAGCACCACGCAGCGCACGCCGGCATCGAGCGACAAAGCGTCGATCTCCGCCTGCAGCGCGGCCAGCATGCCTTCGGACAGCGCGTTGAACTGGCCCGGGCGGTTCAGGCGCAGCGTCACCACGCCGCCTTCGGCGTGGCGCGCCAGGATCGGCTCTTGCGCCGCTTGTTCGTTATTCATGTCGTCTCCAGGGTGAGCTATCCCTGGATAGTAGAGGCTTACGCGGCTCGGCGTCAGCCCGCAGCCAGGCGCCGCGCCATGCCCGGCGACAGGCACAGCAGCGGCCCGACGATGACCGCGCCGATCAGCGCCATCGCCGCTTGGGGCGCCATGCCGCTGTCCAGCAAAAGGGTGGCGATGACGGCCGATCCGCTCATCTGGAACAAGCCATACACCGCGGCCGCGGTGCCGGCGCGCTCGGCGAAGGGCTCCAGCGCCAGGCTCAGCCCGGATCCCAGCGCGAGCGAAAAGCCCACGGTCAACACCGCCACCGGCAACATGAAGATCCAGGCCGACAAGGGCAGCCACAGCCAAGCGGCCAGGTGCATGGCGGCGGCCGCGAGCAGGGCGGCCATGCCCACGCGCACCATGGTGTGGCGGCCATAGCGCGCGATGAAGGCGGGAGCCAGGAAGAAGGCGCCGATGTTGATCGCCGCGTTGCCGCCGAACCAGGCGGAGAAGCCCAGTTCGGAATAGCCCAGCTGCTGCACCAGCACCACGGGCGCGGCGGATACGAACACCAGGATCATCGCCATGCCGGCCATGCCGAACGCCGCGAAATACAGAAACCGTCCGCTGGCCGCGATCGGCGCATAGCGGCGCAGGCTGTAGAGCGGGCCTTGCGGTCTGGGAGGCGCGGCGCGCGTTTCCTCGAAGCGGATCGCCAGAAAGCCGGCCAGCGTCAGGGCGAACAGCACCATGAAGACGAAGGTGCTGCGCCAGCCCGCATGCACGGCCAGCGCGCCGCCCACCATGGGCGCCAGCGCGGGCACGGTGCACAAGGCGCCGTTCAAATAGCTGTAGACGCGCGCGCCCACCGCGGGACTGAAGCAGTCGCGCACCGCGGCAAAGGCCACCAGCGAGGCCGAGCACGCGCCCAGCCCCTGGATCACGCGCGCGGCATAGAACACGTCCAGCGACGTGGCCGCGGCGCCCAGCGCCGAGCCCAGCAGATACGCCAGCGCGCCGCCCAGCGCAACTGGCCGCCGGCCATAGCGGTCGGCCAGCGGGCCGATCAGAATCTGGCCCACGCCGACGGCGAAGATGAAGAGGGTGATGCTGGCTTGCAGCGCGGTGACAGGCTGGCCGTAATCCTGCGCCATGACGGGCAGGGAGGGCAGATAGATGTCGATGCCCATGGGCGTGAGCGTGACCAGCCCCATCAGGAGGCCGATCAGCCAGCGTTGGCCGCGGGGGGATAATGCAGACTTCATGGCAGGCTCGGGGTCCATCGCAGACCCGGGAAAACCCGATATTATCCATGAACCGGCGTAGAATCTTCCAGCTATGAACACACCCGCCCTGCGCCCCCGCATCGTCATCCATTACTGCACGCAGTGCCAGTGGCTGCTGCGCGCCGGCTGGATGGCCCAGGAACTCTTGTCCACCTTTTCCATCGATCTGGGCGAGGTCGTGCTGCAGCCCGGCACCGGCGGGATCTTCCAGGTCACCTACAACGGCGACCTGATCTGGGACCGCAAGAGCGATGGCGGCTTCCCCTCGGCCAAGGAACTGAAGCAGCGCGTGCGCGATCGTCTGGATCCCGGGCGCACGCTGGGCCATATCGACGGCCACACCGCCGGCCCGCTGGCCGCGCCCGACGCCTGAAGCGCATACGGACCGGCCCCGCAGGAGCCGGCCCGTCGCCACGCAGCGGCAGTCGTCAGGCGGAAGACTCCGCTTGCGCCAGGCCCACACGCTGCTTGCGTTGGCGCATGGCCGACACCACCAGCAGCGCAATCAACCCCACGCACGCCACCACGAAGCCCAGGCTGATGGGCCGCGAGACGAAGATCGTCAGGTCGCCGCGCGACAGCAGCAGGGCGCGGCGGAAGTTCTCTTCCACCATGGGGCCAAGCACGAAGCCCAGCAACAGCGGCGCGGGTTCGAAGCGCATGCGGATCAGCGCGTAGCCCGCCGCGCCGAACAAGGTCACCATGGCCACGTCGAACAGATTGTTGTTGGTGCTGTAGACGCCCACGCAAACAAAGAACAGCGCCGCCGGGAACAGGTAGCGGAACGGCACCGTCAGCAGCCGCACCCACATGCCGATAAGCGGCAGGTTCAACAGCAGCAACAGCACGTTGCCGACCCAGAAGCTGGCGATCAGCCCCCAGAACATGTCGGCGTGCTCCACCATCATCTGCGGTCCCGGCTGGATGCCGTGGATGATCAGCGCGCCCAGCATCAACGCCATCACCGGATCGCCAGGGATGCCCAGGCTCATGGTGGGAATGAAGCTGGTCTGGGTCGAGGCGCTGGTGGCCGCTTCCGGTCCGGCGATGCCCTCGATGGCGCCGCGGCCGAAGCGGCGCGGCTCGCGCGCCACCTTCTTTTCCGTCGCATACGAAATGAACGAGGCGATGGTAGGGCCGGTGCCGGGCAGGATGCCGAAGGCCGCGCCGATGGCCGTGCCGCGCACCAGCGCGCCGCGCGACTGCTTGATGTCGCCGGCTTCGGGCCGCATCGACTTCATGCTGATCTTGGCGGTGGTCACCTTGGCATCGCCGCCGATGCGGTTGATGTTCTTCAGGAAGTCCGCCACGCCGAAGAGACCCATGGCCAGCGCCACGATCTGCAGGCCGTCGGACAGTTCCAGGATGCCGAAGTGAAAACGCATCGTGCCGGTGTTGACGTCGGTGCCCACCACGCCCAGCAGCAGGCCCACCACCACCATCGCCACGCCCTTGATCGCCGACCCCTTGGCCAAGGTGGCGCCGGCCAGCAGGCCCAGCATCATCATGGAGAAGTACTCGGCGGGGCCGAACTTGAAGGCCACGTCAACCAGCATGGGCGAGAACAGAATCATCGCCAGGATGCCGACCGACGCGCCGCAGAACGACGAGAACATCAGCATGAACAGCGCCGAGCCAGCCTTGCCGTTGCGCGCCAGCGGATTGCCGTCCAGGCAGGCCACCGCGTGTGATGCGGTGCCAGGCAGGTTCAGCATGATGGAGGTAATGCCGCCGCCGTACTGCGAACCGTAGTAGATGCCTGACAGCATCACCAGCGCCGCCGTGGGCGTCATGGTGTAGGTCAGCGGCAGCAGGATGGAGATCGCGGCCAGCACGCCCATGCCCGGCAGCACGCCGATAAGGTTGCCCATGAACACGCCGAACACGGCCCACATGAGGTTGTCCAGCGCGAAGGCGACGGAGAACCCGTGCATCAGGTTGTTGAAGATTTCCATCGATCAGCCCCAGCGGAACAGCGGAAACTGCAGTTGCAGCGCCCAGGAGAAAACGGCCACGCCCAGCACGGTCACGCCAGCGGCCAGCAGCGCCGCGCTGCGCGGCGTGTGCTGGCGGTCGCCCATCGCGGAAATGAAGACCAGCGCGAAGGTCGCGGGCACCAGGCCGCCGTATTTGCCCACCAGGATGAAGGCCATGAGTCCGCCGATGATGCAGCCCCAGCCGCGCCAGTCGGGCGGAGGCTCGTCCTCGGCGTCGTCATCGGCTGCCGCGGGCGCCGCGGCCATGCGCGCGATGATCAGGCCCAACAGCACCAGCAGCACGCCCAGGATCGCCGGGAACATCCCTGGCCCCATGCGCGCCAGGCTGCCGATGTTGTAGGTGGATGCCTGCGCGATGGCGCCCAGGCCCAGCACGATCATCGTGCCGGCGGCCCAGACTTCGCGCCGCGCGGCGCTGCGTTTGGATTGCATCTGTAGTCCTCCCGTTGTTGTGCTTTTGCCTGACTACGTTCTGAACAAAAGCTGACTTTTGAATGAACGCGGAAGTCTAGGAATTCAAACTTCCGTTCACCTTTCAGGGACACGGGATATGCGCCAAACAGGCTTTTTTTCCGCAAAAACGGGGGAAATCCCTAAGCGCGCGAGGATTGCGGGCAGGGTCGATGCGCGGCGCTCAGACGGGTGTTGCGGCGTTGCGCCGCGCGTTGTTGCGGCGGGGTATTCAGCCCTTGGGCGTCCAGGGCTTGCGCGGGCTGCCGGCCAGCGCGGCGTCAAGGCGCTGCCTGGCGGCCTGGGGCCAGCAGGCGTCCATGTCGTAGAACGCTTCGGCCGCCGGCACGTCGTCCGGTATGCCCACCCACGGGTGCTTGGAGCGCACGAAGCAATGCGCGCCTGGCGGGAAGTCGGCGGCGCGGTCCAGCGTGCCCGCATAGATCAGCGCCACCGTTTCGCCGAACCCCGGGTGATGGCTCCACAACAGGCCCAGGCAGGCCGCGCAGCGCACGACCACGACTGTCTCGCCATCATTGGCGTCCTTGTCTGCGGGATGGCGGCGCAGCTCGCCCCGCAACTGGTGCACGCGGTCGGATTCGATCACCGCGTTCATCGCAAAGGCGGTGCCGGCGTGCCGTTGGCACACGGTGCAATGGCAGCAATGCACGAACATGGGCGGGCTGGCGAGGCGGTAGCGGACCGCGCCGCAATCGCAGCCGCCCTCGATGGGAGCGTGGGTCACGATCAGTCTCCGGACAATGGGCGCATCCAGTGTATGGAGGCCCGTCCGGCAGCGGGAGTGGCGATCGCGTCATGTTGCGGGGGCATTTGCGTCATTGGCCATTGCGGGCGTCGACGCGTCAGGGGCAGGGCGCCGGCCTTTGTGGTCCACGCCAGAATCGCTTGCTATTTCAGGCAATTTAATGCTAAAATTCAACATCTTTCGGCAAAATCATAACAAAACCAAGTGCCAGAAGATTTGTAAGTCGCTGGCGGCCGCGGCCGCCATTTTCGTTTGCGTTGCCTGCGCGCATGCCCCCCGCGCTCCGATGGCATCCATTGGAAACAGCATCCATGGCACGCACGAATCTCATGCATTGCGCTTTGCGCGGGGGAAAGCCATGCGTCCTGAACAGGAGAACGTTCATGTCTCATCAACTCGTTGGCAAGAAGTGGCAATTCGAGATTCCTCCCCTGGACTGGAAGGCGCCCGAGACCAATAAGGAAGCGGACATCAAGACCGTTGCCGCGGACGCCGATGCCGCCGAAGACCAGGACGCCTGACGCGGCGTTGCCACAATCCTGAAATAGCCGCCGGGCGGGCAGGGGCGTCAGCCCGCGTGCGTCACCACGCGATTTCGCCCCTGCTGCTTGGCCGCGTACAGCGCGGCATCCGCGGCCTGGAAGACCAGATCCACGTCCGCGCTACCGGCCGTCCAGTGCGCCACGCCGGCTGACACCGTGATTTCCGGAGAGCCGCTCGCACGGCGCATCTCCGTGGTCTTGCGCAGGCGCTCCGCCATGCCCGTTGCTTCCCTGGGGCCCGCGCCGGGCAGCAGGATCAGGAATTCCTCGCCGCCATTGCGGCAGAGTATGTCTGTCGGGCGCGAACAGTCGCGCATCAACTGCGCCATTCCCTGTATCGCCTCGTCGCCCACCGTGTGGCCGTAGGTGTCATTGACTCGCTTGAAATGGTCGATGTCCAGCGCGATCACCGCAAAGGGGGTGTCGGCCGCCTGCAGCGCATCCACCGCCTGACGCGTGCCGCGACGGTTGCGCAGCCCGGTCAGCGGATCGGTAATGCTGGCCTGGTTGAGCTTGCCGATCTTGTCCTGCAGGCTGGAGTAGCTGCGGATCACCGCGCGCTTGAGGCGCTGCGCCTCGAAGTACCAGGCTTTCACCGAGCGCACCCGCTGCATGGCCACCGCCATGTCATGGTGCTCGACATTGGTGGCCAGTTGCGACAGCGGCTGCGAAATCTTGCGCGCGCACCACCAGATCGCCAACAGGAACAGCAGGGCGAAGGGCGCCGCGTAGCGGATCAGCGCCCAGATGAGATCGTGCAAGGGTTCCAGCGTGGCCAACGCGGGGCGCTGCGCGATTACTCCCCAGCCGCTGCGCGAGACGTGGGCATAGCCGGCCAGCATGTCCACCCCGCGCGTGTTGATCAGGCGCTGCGCGCCATCCTCCCCGCGCATCACCGCCGCCACGGCGGGATTGCTGGTGACGTCCTCGCCGACGCGGTCGTTCTCGGCGTGATAGATCAGCCGCCCCTCGTTATCCACCACGTACAGATAAGACCCGTCCTGATAGGGATGCTTGCCCAGCAGGTTGTGCAGCGCGCCTTCGTTGCGCAGGTAGATCGTGCCTGACACGTAGCCCAGGTAGATGCCGCCCTCGGAATGAATGGGATACGAGACGTTGATCAGCAGGTTGCCGGCAACGGACACATAGGGCTTGCTGATCAGGGGCTTGCGCGTCTGCAGCGCCATGCGGCTGGCGGCGTTGTCGACCCGCGTTCCCTGGAAGCTGCGGATGGCCTGGCTGGCCGCCACCATGACGCCGTCGGCGCGGATGATGGCGACCGTGTTGAAGCTGTCCGTCTGCTCCCGCAGGCGCGCGACTTCCGCGTTCAAGACTTCCGGCGCATCGAAGCGCCAGGCGACATGGCGGGCGCTGTACTCCAGTTGCTGCAGGGCCGAGTCCAGGAAGGTGCCCGCGCTCTCCGCCAGCTTGGCGGCGTACACCCGGTTGGATTCCAGCGTATTGGCGATGAGCTGTTCACGCTGCACCCGGTAACTGGCGTACAGGGCGTTGGCGGTAGCGGCGAGGGCGCTGCATACGGTAAGCGCAAGCACCAGCCCGCGTAGGTTGATTCGCATGAAGATCGTGTCGGGCAGGATTCGGGTTGCGGCGAGTGCGCGGGATTTTACCCGCGCGGGGCGTCCGGCTCGTCCAGCAGCCGGGCCGCGGGCGATTCGGCCGCCGCCCCGGCGCGGAAGTAGCCCATGACGGTGGCCACGCTGGCATGTCCGGTCATGGCCATGGTGTCGCCCAGCGGCACGTTGCGCCGTCCCGCCTCGGTCACGAATCCCGAGCGCAGGCTGTGCGCCGAAAACTCGCCTTCCAGGCCGGCCAGCTTGCAGCGTTCCTGCACGATGTCCCGTACCGCGGCCGCGGCCAGCGGCTCGCCCAGCACGTCGCCGCGCCGCACGCGCCGGAACAGCGGACCTTGCGTGATGCCGCTGGCGCGCAGCCAGGCGTCAAGCGCCTGGGCAGCCACGCCGACGATGGGCTTCTGGTCATTGGCGCGCACGGCGCCCGCCTGGTTGGTCTTGGAATACGCCAGCGCGTACAGAAACCCCTCGGCCGTGCGCCGCGTGTTTTCCATCGTGGCATGAACGACTTCGGAGCGCCTGCGCCCGCCGCTGGCCCAGGCGAACAGCAGCAGGGCGCGGTCACGCATGCCACGCAGGGAATCGTCACAGGTGGCCAGCATGGCCTCCAGCGGTTCGCGCGTCAGTGCCACCTTCTTGGCCGGCGCCACGCCGCGCCGGGCATAGGCGCGCCGCGTCCTGGCAAGCAGCTCGCGCACCGCGGCCGCGCGGCAGGGGTTGGGGTGGCCTTGAAGTTCGTGCGCCTTGGACAGCACGGAAATGCGCTGCAGCAGCGTGTTGAGGCTGGGCGCGCCCAGCCTGCCTTTGGCTTTGAGCCGGACCAGTTCCTGATCCAACGCCAGCGGCAATTCCCATTTCAGGCCTTGCTCGGTGGAGCGCTGGGCATGGTCGACCACGAACTGGATCACGGCGGCTTCCGGCAAGGGCAGGACAAAGGGGCGCGCATAGCGCAGCTCGAACCAGGCGCTCCAGTAGCGGATGGCGGCGCGGTAGCTGGCAACCGTGTTGGCCGAACTGCCTTCGCGCAACAGCGCGCTGGCGGCGGCATCGGCCTGGGCGTCCAGGGTGAGCGGGTCCAGAACGGGCAGCGGCGCCTGCGTTTTCAGCTGTGTCATGGTTGAAGAGGGTGGGAAAATCGCATTTCATACATATTATTATGTATGCTGTATGATATCTAACATAAATATCAAATTACTCTCGATAAGGTTCCATTATCGTGGGTAATTATCCCGCAATGCCGAATTCGGCACGGAGCAAGCGCATGGCCACCGGAATTACCGAAACTGACGTCTGGACCGCCGCCGACGCCTTGCTGCTGGAGGGCGCGCGGCCCACTATCGAACGGGTGCGACAGAAGATCGGCCGGGGCTCGCCGAATACCGTCAGCCCCTATCTGGAAACCTGGTTCCGGGCCTTGGGCGCGCGCATCAAGGACCCGGGCGCATTTGCAGCGCCGGCTGCCGTCCCGGATCCCGTGGCGCAGGCCGCCTCGCACTTCTGGGAAGCCGCCTTGTCCGAGGCCCGCGCCCAACAGGAACAGGCCTATCGCGGGCGCTGGGAAGAACTGGCGCGGGAAGGGGAGCAATTGGCCTCGGACGCCGAACAGCTGCAGCAACGCGAAGCCCAGCTAGCGCACCGCGAACAGGATCTGCAGGAAGCCCTCAGGGTGGCGACCTCCCAATTGGCGGCCGCCGAAGACCGGCTGCAGTCGGCCGAACAGCAGCTGCGCCAACGCGACGAACTGCTCAGGCGCAACCAGCTGCAGCTGGAAGACGCCCGCAGCGCCACGCAGGCGGCGCTGGCGGAGAACGAGAAGATCCGCGCCCAGCATGCGCAAGCGCTCGATACGCTGGAAACCCGTCATACCGCCCACGAACGCCGCTGGCTCAATGAGCTGGACAGCGAACGCGGCACGGTCAAGCGCTTGCAGGCGCGGCTGGACGACGCGCAGGCAGCCAGCCAACAGCAGGCGGCGCAGGCGCGCAAGGGGCTGGAACAGGAACAGCATCAGCGCCGCCAGGCGGAACAAGAGGCGCAAGCCCTGCGCACCGAAGTCCAGGCTATGCAAGTGCGCCAGCAAGCCGATCAGGCCGCGGCCGATACGGCCTTGGCGGCGGCGCGCGATCGCGAAAGGACGCTGGAATCCCGGCTGGCGGCCGCCGAGCAACGCTCATCCGACTGCCTCGCGCAGTTGAAAGGGAAGGATGAACAACTGGGCGAGCTGACCCGGCATCTGATGGCGCAGGCCCAGCGGCAGGACGCCGGTCATGCGCCGCCGAAACCCGCGCAGCCCTAGCGGTCCGTTGGATGCCGTCCGCATTGCACGCCGCAGCGGAAAGAATCCGTTGCATGAACCCCGGCCGCCCGATATTGTTGTAGCCACGGCCCGGCGCGCAACGCGCCTTGCCGCGCGGCATACCTGACTTGCCGCAGTAACCGGGCCTGCCGGAGGAACTATGTCATTTCGCGTGATTGCCTCGATGCTTTGCGCGCTGTTGCTGTGGTTGCCTCCATCGCCCGGGTACGCCCAGACGGCGAAGGCCAAAGGCGACCCGCTGGCGCTGGCCTACAACATGAAGCCCTGGACCGGGGACTTCGACGGCATGGTCAAGCGCCGGCAAGTCCGGGTGCTGGTGCCCTACAACAAGACCCTGTACTTCCTGGACAAAGGCGGCACGCAGCGCGGCATCATCGCGGACATGATGACCGAGTTCGAGAACGACCTGAACCGGCAGCTCAAGACCAAGAACATCCGCGTGTACGTGGTGTTCCTGCCGACCTCGCGCGAACGCCTGATTCCCGATCTGCTGGCGGGCAAGGGCGACATCATCGCCGCCAATCTGACGGTCACTGAAGAACGCCAGAAGCTGGTGGACTTTTCCACGCCGCTGGCGTCGGGCGTGCGGGAGCTGGTCGTGGCCGCGCCAGGCGCGCCCGAGCTCAAGTCGCTGGACGACCTTTCCGGGCAGGAGCTCTTCATCAGCCCCGTCAGCAGCTACTACGGCAGCATCAAGAAGCTGAACGCGGATCTGGCGGCCAGGGGCCTGAAGCCCGCCATCATCCGTGACGCGCCGGGCACTTTCGAGACCGACGACATCCTGGAGATGGCCAGCGCGGACCTGGTCAAGTACACGGTCGCCGACCGCTACCTGGCGAATTTCTGGAAACAGATCTTCCCGCAGATCCGGGTCTACGAAAATCTGGAGGTCGACAGCGGCAGCGATATTGCCTTCGCCTTCCGCAAGAACTCGCCCAAGCTCGCGGCGGCGCTCAACCCCTTCATGGAGAAGAACCGCGTCGGCACCTCTTTCGGCAACCAGCAGCTGACCAAGTACCTGAAATCCGTGAAGTGGGTAAAGGCCGCCACCGATCCGGAGGAAATCGAAAAATTCCACCGCCTCGCTGACTTCTTCCGCAAGTACGGGGACCAATACAACATAGACTGGCTGCTGATGATGGCGCAGGGCTACCAGGAGTCCCGGCTGGACCAGGGCGCCAAAAGCTCGGTCGGGGCGATAGGCGTCATGCAGATCATGCCGGCCACCGGCAAGGAACTGAAAGTAGGTGACATCCGGCGCGAGGAATACAACATCCATGGCGGCGTCAAATACATCCGTTTCATGATCGACCAGTACTACGCGAAAGAGCCCATGACGGACCTGAACAAGGGGCTGTTCGCCTTCGCGGCCTACAACGCCGGCCCCGGCCGGATCAACCAATTGCGCAAGGACGCCGCCGCCCGCGGACTGGACCCGAACGTCTGGTTCGACAATGTGGAACGGGTGGCAGCCGAGCGCATCGGGCGTGAAACGGTGCAGTACGTGAGCAACATCTACAAGTACTACATCGCCTACACGCTGATCCGCGCGCAGGGCGCGGGCGACGGCGCGGGCGCCCCGCGTTAGCCGCAGGCGGCGCCGCTTGCGGGCGGCCGGTATATATACGCGCCGGATTTTCGGATAAATTCGCCAAAGACGCATTCAGGTGTACCAACCGGGCATATGCCCAACCGGCATCGATGCGCCACAAACCAGGGCTGCCGGCCCTGTCAGGAGCAGCGGTTGAATCCTCTTCCACGCCAGACGGTCGATCTCGCCCGCATCATCCTCGTCATCGTGATCCTGGCCGGCCTGATGGCAGGCAGCCTCTACATCCTGCGCCCGTTCCTGCCCGGCCTGGTCTGGGCAACCACGATCGTCGTGGCGACGTGGCCGGTCATGCTGGCGATCCAGCGCTATTGCGGCGGGCGGCGCTGGATGGGCACCCTGACGATGCTGGTCATCCTGCTGTTCGTCATCGTGCTGCCGCTTTACGAGGTGATCTCGACGCTGGCCTTGCACAGCAGCTCGATCATGGCGGCGGTCAAGAGCCTGCCCGACTACGCGCTGCTGGCGCCGCCCGCCTGGGTCCACGGCATTCCGTTGGTCGGCCCCAAGATTGCGCAGGAATGGCAGACCCTGTCGGACGCCGGCGCCGGCGGCCTGCTGGCCAAACTGGAACCGTACCTGACCAGCGCCGCGGCCTGGCTGCTCGGGCATGCCGCCATCGTCGGCGCCTTCATGATGCACATGCTGATCACCGTGGTCGTGGCCGGCATCCTCTACACCAAGGGCGAAGTGGCGGTCGATTTCGTGCGGCGCTTCTTCAACCGGCTGGCGGGCCAGCGCGGCCTGGCGGCCGTCAAGCTTGCCGGGCAGGCGATACGCGCCGTGGCCCTGGGCATCGTCGTGACCGCCGTGGTGCAGTCCGGGCTGGGCGGGATCGGCTTGTGGATCGCGGGCGTGCCGGCTGCCGGCATCCTTACCGCGCTGATGGTGATGCTGTGCCTGGCGCAGCTGGGGCCTTTCCTGCCCATGCTGGCCGGCGTGGTCTGGCTGTTCCAGAACGACATGAAGCTGGCGGCCGCGGTGCTGCTGGTCTGGTCGGTGCTGGTGGCGATGCTGGACAACCTGCTGCGGCCGCTGCTCATCAAGCGCGGGGTCAACCTGTCCTTGCTGCTGATCCTGGTGGGCGTGCTGGGCGGCCTGTTTGCCTTCGGCATCGTGGGCCTGTTCATCGGCCCGGTGATCCTGGCGGTGACCCATACGCTGCTCAAGGCCTGGATCGACGAAGTGCCGCCGCCCGCCGCGCTGGACGCGGAAACGCAACCGGCGGCAACGCCCGCGGGACACGCCGAATTCCCGCCGGTCTGAACGCCGCCCGCATTGGCTGCCAGCCAGGCCGCGGCCGGCAGCCTGCCGGGGAAGGGCGTAACATCTGCCTCACGTCGCGGGCGCAAGGCCCGCTTTTCTGGCAACACCCCGGCAATACCTCATGACGATGCACCCACTGGCGCCGCTGCAAGGCGGCTATTCTTTCCGGTCCAAACTGCGGTCCGAATCACGGTCCGAACTGCGGCTCGATTCATGGCCTGACTCCACGCCCGGCCCCGCGACTTCCCAGCACAAGGCGGTGGTGCGATGAGCGAAAGCGTACGCCTGGCCAAGCGCTTGGCCACCGAACTGTCCTGCTCGCGCGGCGACGCAGAACGCTACATAGAAGGCGGCTGGGTCGCCGTGGATGGCAAGCAGATCGAGGAGCCGGGCTATCGGGTGGCGCCCGGCCAGTCCGTGGGCCTGCTGCCAGGCGCGCGCCTGGAAGACGCGCGTCCCGTGACCATCCTGCTGCACAAGCCCGCCGGCCTCTACGCCAATGACGAGCCCGGCTCTGCGCGCGACCTGATCCTGCCCGAAAACCTGATGCGCGGCGACCGTTCCGGGCAGCGCTACCTGAAGCGCATGCTCAACGGCCTGAAGCTGGTCACGCCGCTGGAACGCGCAGCCAGCGGCCTGGTCGTCTACACGCAGGAATACCCGATCGCGCGCAAGCTGGTGGAAGAAGGGCGCTACGTGGAGCAGGAGTACGTGGCCCAGGTGTCCGGCCAGCTCAGCGCCGCCGACCTGGCGCGCCTGCAGCGCGGCATGGCTTATGACGGCCGCGCCGCCACGCCCATGAAGGTCAGCTGGCAGAACGAAACCCATCTGCGCTTCGCCCTGAAGACGCCTGCGCCCGGCTTCATCGAATACGTGTGCGACGCGGCGGGATTGCGCCTGCAGGCCCTGCGCCGCATCCGCATCGGCCGCCTGCCGATGGCGGGCCTGGCCCTCGGCCAGTGGCGCTACCGCCTGGACTACGAACGTTTCTGACGGCAGCAGGGATGACCATGGAACAAGCGCCGCAAGGCCAGCGACCGCAGCGAAATACCGGACGCAGGAGTTTTCTGATCAACACCGGGGCCCTGTGCCTGTCCGCGGCCTTGGCCGGCTGCGCGGCGCCCAAGCCGCCGCGCCGCGCGCCGCAATCGGCCAAGCCCGGTTCCGCGGCGCCCCCGGTTGCCAGCGGCGCAGCAACGCCGGTGCCCGCGCTCAAGCCCGGTGCGCGCGTCGCCATCGTGGCGCCCGCGTCCGCCGCGCTGGATGCCGCGGATGACGCGGCCGAATGGTTGCTGGCGCGTGGCTACGTGCCGCAGGTCATGCCGGCCTCGCGTTCGCGGCTGGACGCCCCCTATGACTATCTGGCGGGTTCGGACGCCGACCGCTTGGCCGACCTGCATGCGGCCTTCGCCGCGCCGGATATCGGCGCCGTCTGGTGCCTGCAGGGCGGCTTCGGTTCGTGGCGCCTGCTGGATCAGCTGGACTTCGATCTGCTGCGCCGCCACCCCAAGCCGTTCATCGGTTATAGCGACATCACGGCGCTGCACCTGGCCATGCAGCGCCGCGCCGGCTTCGTCACGTTCCACGGGCCGATGCTGGCGCAGGACCTGCTGGCCGGCAAGCGTGAACCCACCGAATCGCATTTGCTGTCCATGGTCAGCGGCCAGGTGGGGCAGGGGGCGTGGATCACGCCGCCGCCCTATGCCACCGCCACGGAACTGATACGGGGCACGGCGACCGGGCGGCTGATCGGGGGCAATCTGGCGCTGATCGGCGCACTGATCGGGTCCGATAGCGAAATCGACACCAGCGGCGGAATTCTTTTCATCGAGGACGTCAACGAAGCCTTGCCCCGCATCGACCGCTTGTTGAGCCAGCTGGCCGCCGCTGGCAAGTTCGACGGCCTCAAAGGCGTGCTGGTTGGCAACTTCACCCGCATCCTCGGCGTGCCGGGCGACGATGCCCAGGCGCAGGGGCTGCTGTATCCGCTGATACTCGACCAGTTCCGCTCGCGCGGCATTCCGGTGCTGGCCGGATGGCCCAGCGGCCATGGCGATCCGAACCTGACCTTGCCGCTGGGCGCACAGGTCACGCTGGACACGGCGCGTGGCGGATTGCGGCTGGAGCAGGCGGTTGTAGTTTGACCTGTTTTGCTCATTTAATGAGTCATAAACCACACTAATGCCTCATTAATAGAGCATACTTAATTCTTAATATGCCTCATTAATAGTGCAAACCAACAAACAAAGCACTATTATTGACTCATGAAAAAGAAGATCGAACCCAGCTTCGATGCCGCCAGTGCGCTTGCGCGCCTTGGCGCCAACATCCGCACCGCCCGGCTGCGCCGCGCCGAAACCGAATCCACGCTGGCCGCCCGCATGGGCGTGTCGCGCGCCACCATCACGCGCCTGGAACGCGGCGACGGCGGCGTGTCCCTGGCGCTGGCCATTGAAGCCTTGCTGCAGTACGGCTATGCGGACCAGGTCTACGCCCTGGGCGATCCCGACCTGGACGGCGTAGGCAAACGCCTGGACGCGGTGCGCCGGCCCAGCCGGGGCAGCGGCAAGACGCCCAACACGCACCGCGCCGATCCTACCCAGCTGTAGCGCCACGCAAATCGTGAAAGCAAGAAAGCACAAATCGGTGGAAAGCGAGCTGTATGTCTACGTCGACATCCGCGGCGAGGCCGTGCTCGCCGGCCTGCTGACGCTGGACGATTCGGATGAAAGCCGCTTCTACGCCGAGTTCACCTATGTGCAGTCCTATGTGAACGATCCGCGCGCCTTTGCGCTGGATCCGCTGAACCTGCCGCTGGTGGACGCGCGCACCACCTTCCGCACCGAAAGCCGCTACGAAACGCTGGGCGCGATCTTTGACGCCGCCCCCGACGCATGGGGCCGCAACGTCATGCGCGTGGACAACGCCGGCGCCCGCGTGACCGAGGACGAAGTCCTGCTCAAGGGACGCGGGATGGGCGTGGGGGCGTTGTTCTTCAGCGCCCGCCGGCTTACGCCGAACATGCGCAAGACCTATCGCCTGCCGGAACTCAGCCAGGTGGAATCGCTTGCGGACCTGCTCACCGATATCGATCAGGGCGTCAAGCCCAAGGGCCTGTACCGCGACATCCTGGGCAGCTCCTGGGACATCGGCGGCGCGCGTCCCAAGACCATCGTGCGCGACGAGCGCGGCGAAATGTGGATCGCCAAGTTTCCGCGCAGGGGGGATTCCTACGACCGCCAGCGCGTCGAATACGCCAATCTGCAGATGGCGCGCGCCATCGGCTTGACGGTGCCCGAGATCCGCCTGGCTGAAACGCATCTGGGCGCGGTGCTGCTGACGCACCGCTTCGACCGCGAGCTGCTGCCGGCCGGGCAGGGCGCGACTCCCATCGTCGCGCGCCGCCATTTCCTCAGCGGCGCCTCCCTGATCAGCCCCTCGGCGCAGATCGGCAAACGCGAACTCGACGAGGCGCGCGGCAAGGCCACGTATTCCTACGCGCGGCTGGCGGACGTCACGCGCCGGATTTCGTCCAACCCGGTGCGGGACTTGAAGGAACTGTACGCGCGCATGATCCTGAACGTCGCCGTCCACAACACCGACGACCACTTGAAGAACGTCGGCTTCCTGAAGGACGAGGGCGCGCAGACCTACCGGCTGTCGCCCCTGTTCGACGTGGTTACGCAGGAAGGCTCCGCCAGGCACTACCTGCACATCGGCGCAGCCGGCCGGGAAAGCTCATTCCAGAACTGCCTGAGCGAATACCGGCGCTTCGGCCTGCGGTCTGAAGCCGTCGCTCGCGGCATCCTTGAGCACGTGCGCGAGGTGGTGGAGCAACGCCAGCGCTACTACGCCATGGCCGGGATGACGGCGCAGGAAATCGGGCATGTGGAAGCATCCTTGACGGCCTGGCGCCACGCGGCATAACCCGTCCGCGTCGCGGCCCTACACCCGCTTGGCCGACCAGTTCCCCCGGCCGGCGGCGCTGCCGCTCATCTGCTTGCCATTCACCGTCCCGGTATAGCGCACGCCGTTGGCGACAAAGGAGATCTCGGCGCCATTCAGCCGCGCCTCCGAAATCGGCGCGCCGCCCAGCTTGCCCGACAGGCGCTGGTAGCGCTGCTCCAGCTGCAGGGGCTGGCCGTCCACCTCCCAGTTGCCCGCCACCTTGGCGGGCACGATCCACAAGAGCGCCGTGCAGTAGGTGCTGCAGTCCTGCCGGATGGTTTCCTCGGCGTCCGGCTCCCAATCGCCCATGCGGAAGGAGTTCGACACGATGCGGGTGCCGGGCGCCAATTCCAGCAGCTTGGGCCGCAGTTTTTCGTTGATGGTCGACAGCAGGAACATGGTGATCACGTCCGCCTGCGACAGATCGGTGGCGAACAGGTCCGCCGTCACGAAGGTGGCGCGGTCGGCAACGCCGGCGCGCTGCGCGTTGCGGCGCGACAGTTCGACCAGGTCCGGGTTGTACTCGATGCCCTGGGCCGTCAGGCCGCGCTGGGCCGCGGTGATGACGGTGCGCCCGTCGCCCGAGCCCAGGTCCATCAATTTGTCCTTGGGCGTGACCTTGGCCATGTCCAGCATGGTATCGACCAGGGCCTGCGGCGTAGGCACCCAGATGACGTCCTTGCCGTCCTGGCCCACGTCCGGCACGTACTCTTTCTGTTCCGAGGGCTGCGCGGCGGCGGCCAGCGACGGCAGCGGGACGCATGCCAGGGCCAGCGCGGCCGCCGACGCGAGCACAGCGCCGCGCAGGGGCAGCATGGCGCTACGGGCGGCGGATCTGAAGGACTGAATCGCGATGTGCATGATGTGGACTCCTTGCAGGTAAGGCATGCGGACGGGATCGCCGCCCCGGGGAAACCTTGGTCAGGCCCGCGGCGGCGCGGGCCCCAGCAGGCGCAGCAGCGGCAGGCCCGCCGCCAGCACCGCCAGCCCGATCAGCGCGCCGGCGCCGGCGTACATGGCGCTGGAAACCACCAGGCCGGCGCAGGTCAGCGCCAGCAGCAGCGGGGGCAAGGGATAGAGCGGCACGCGGAACGGGCGCGGCCGATCCGGATCGATGCGCCGCAGGCGCCACACCGAGGCCGCAACCAGCAGCATGAAGATCCAGAACACCGGTGCGGTATAGGCCACCAGGGTCTGCACGCTGTTCTGGCTGAAGGCGCCCAGCGCGATCAGCGCAAGCGTGATCGCGCCCTGGACCAGCAGTGCGGATGCGGGCGTCTCGCCTTGCGCGTTCCACGCCGCCAGCGCGCGCAGCCGCGGCACGTCGCGGCCCAGGGCGCAATACACCCGCGCGCCGGTGATGATGGTGCCGTTGATGGTGCTGAGCGCCGTGGCGCAGATCGTCAGGCTGAGCAGGGCTGCAGCGTAGGGGCCGGCCGCCAGCTGCATCACATCCGCCCCCAGCGCCGGCGTATCGCGCAGCCCCTGCAGGCCGAAGATCTCCAGCAGCGCCAGGTTGGTCAGCACGTACGCGCCCGTCACCAGCAGCGTGCCGATCAGCAGCACCCGGCTCATGTTGCGGCCCGGGTCGCGCAGCTCGCCGCTGAGATAGGCGGCTTCGTTCCAGCCGCCATAAGTCAGCAGCACGAACACCATGCCCATGCCCAGCAGACCCGCGGTATTGCCGGTCAAAGGCCCCGGTTCGGCAGCGCTGCGCAGCGGGCTGTCTCCCGCGGCGGCCAGGCTGGCGATCAGCACCGCCGCCAAGGCCGCCACCGTCAGCGCAGTGAACACCCATTGCAACCGCTTGGAATAGCGCGTGCCCGCCACGTTCAAGGCGGTCAGCGCCACCACCGATATCGCCGCGTGCAGGGCGGGGCCGTACGGACCAAGGGGCGCGAGCCGTTGCGCGTAATCGCCATAGATATAGGCGACCACGGCGATGGCGCCCGTCTGGATGACGGAGCAGCGCGCCCAGGCGAACATCAGTCCCACCTGCCGCCCCCAAGCCCGCGTCAGATACAGGTACTCGCCGCCCGCGCCGGGATAGGCCGAGCCCAGCTCGCCGTAGCAAAGCGCGCCGACCAGCATCACCAGGCCGCCCGCGCACCACAAGGCGATGTACATCGCCTCGGAACTCGCGTGCTGCGCCACCAGCGGCGGAAAGCCGAAAATGCCGATCCCGATCACCACGCCCACCAGCACCATGGTGGCATCCATCACCGACAAGCCGGCCGGCGCGCGCGGCTGGAGCAACAGGGCCGGATTCGCGGGCGAACGCAGGGTGGGCTGTGTCATCGGATGCTCTCGGTTGGGCGCGGCGGGCGCGTGGAGACGGCGCCATTTGGGGACGGTGCCTGACAATCACCTGAACAATTTGCGACCGTATTCCGTGCGGGAAAGTTTCTCCGGGTTTTCCCGTGAGAAACGATTATTTCTCGAATTCAGCATAGATTCAGCATCATCCAAGTTCTTAGAATAGTTTTCTAATTCATTGATTAATATGAATTTAATTTCATACTTAAGGTTCTTTATTTAAAGTAATTTCTCATCATTGAATCAAGCTCGATATGCAACGCCTCCCGCGCTATGCTGATTGCGCCGGACGCGCGCCACACGAGCGGCCGCCGCAAAGGAAGGGGAGCCAAACCGCAATTCAGGAGCAGCGACATGAAGCTATCCATACGCGTGGCCACGGCAGCGCTGGCGCTTTCCGGACTGATGGGCCTGGCGCCCGCCGCGATGGCCCACCACGGCTGGTCGTGGGCCGAATCCGAACAGATGACGTTGCAAGGCACGGTCCAGCAAGTGCAGATCGCGCCCCCGCATCCCTGGCTGGACGTACGCGCCGACGACGGCGTCTGGCGCGTGGAGCTGGGCAATCCCACCCAGACCAAGGACGCCGGATTCGTCGAAGGTTCGGCCAAACCGGGCGATGCCATCGTCGCCGTCGGCAACCGCGACCGCGAGTCGGACGCCAAGCGCATGAAAGCCGTCCAGATCAAGGTAGGCGGCAAGACCTACGACATCTATCCCAGCCGCATCAAAAAGCCCTGACCGGCCGGGGCCATGCCTGAGCTGCTGCGTCTTGCGCTGGAACAGCTTCAGACCCTGCCGCCGTCGATCTGGCTGCGGCGGTGGAGCACGCTGTATCTGCTGGTGAACGCCGCCCATATCGGCGCCATCGGCCTGCTCATAGGCTCCATCGTTCCGCTGGACCTGCGCCTCCTGGGGTGGCTCAAGCCCGGACCGCTGGCTGTGCTGGCGCCGGCGTTGGCGCGGACTGCGGCAGCGGGCCTGGCGCTGGCGGCGTTGACGGGCGCCATGCTTTTCAGCGTCCAGCCGCTGGAGTACCTGGCGAATCCCGCGTTCGGGATCAAGATGGGTCTGCTGGCCGCGGGTGCGATCAATGCCGTGCTTGCACGGCGCAGCCTGGCCTGGCAGACGGTGCGGGATCAGGGCAGTGCGACGGGCGCCATGCGCGTGCGCGCAGGCGCTTCGCTGTTTTTATGGCTGGCTTGCCTGGTGGCGGGGCGCTGGATCGGGTTCCTGTCTTAGGAGCCAGGGCCTTGCGCGTGCGGCGATCGCAGCGCCCGGAAAATCAACGTGCGGCGTCAGCCACGGCCTCGACCGTGATGCGCAGTTGCACTTCGTCGCTCACGCCGGGCGCAAACGCGTCCACGCCGAAATCGCTGCGCTTGACCACCGTCATGGCGTCAAAGCCGATGGCCGGACGCTGCGCCATGGGATGGATGCCTTGCTTGTTCTGGCGCGCCTGCAGCACCACCGGTTTTTCGATGTTCTTGATGCGCAGGACGCCACTGATGCTGAGATTGCCGTTGCCGTGGTCGGTGACCGAGGTGCTCTTGAACTGGATGTCCGGGTACTTGGCCGCCTGGAAGAACTCGGCGCCTTGCAGCATTTCGTCCAGCTTGGGTACGTGCGACGTCAGGCGCGCCACCGGCACGCGCAGGTCGACGGCCGACTTTGCGGGCTGCGCGGCGTCGTAGCGGATCACGCCCGTCACGGCCCCGGCATGCGCGGTGGGCTTGGAGAAACCCAGGTGGTCCCAGGTCACCACGACTTCCGTGTGTTCCGGGTCGATCTGGTAATCCACGGGCGCGGCGTGCGCCGGCAGGCTGCCCAAGGCCAGCAGCGAGGCGGCCAGAAATGCTGCGTAGGTGTGCTTCATTCGATTCTCGGTATGTTCGGCGTCCGGAGGAGCCGGGACGCGCATTCCGTCAGCCCGTCAGCTTAAAACGCGCTGACAGCAACGGCACGGAAGAAGGATAGGAAAGGATGCAATACCGCGCTAGTCCGCCGGAACTGACTGCAGCGTTCCAGTTTTGATGCCAATCAAGCCGATACGATCGGCGGCATTGCTGGCCGGGCGCCGCGCGCCGGCCAGCCCGCTGCCGTCAGGAAGCCTGCGCTTCGGCCAGTGCGCGCTGCACGGCCGGTCTTGCCGCAACCCGGGCCAGATAGGCCGCAAGCTTGGGGAACTGCGCGAGGTCGACGCCGTCGCCCTCCAACCAGCTGCCGATGGTGTAGAGATAACCGTCGACCACGCTGTAGCGCTCGCCCGCCGCCCAGGGGCCGGCGATCTGCGATTCCAGGTAGGCGGCGCAGGCGGTCATGGTCTGCGGTACCTTGGCCTGCATGGCGGCATGCGCGGCCGGATCGTCGGCCCAGCGCGCGCCGCGGCGCTTGTGCGCGTGCGCCACGTGCGCGGTGGACGCCAGATAGCTGGCCAGCTCCTGCATGCGCGCGAAGGCGAAAGGATCGTCGACCGGCGCCAGCTGCGCGGCCGGAAAGCTTTGCGCCACGAAGGCGAGCAGGGCGGGCGTCTCGGTCAGCACGCCGTGCTCGGTCGCCAGCGCCGGCACGCGGCCCTTGGGGTTGACGCGCAGGTACTCGGGGCTCTGTTGCTGCGCAGCGCCCATGTCCAGCTTGACCAGGTCGAAGTCGGCGCCTGCTTCATGAAGCGCGATATGCGTCGCCAGCGCACAGGTGCCAGGGGCTGTGTAAAAAGTCCAACGGGACATCCGCATCCTCTACTTTCTATGGTTGAAAAGCCAAGTCGCCACTACGGGCTGCCGGCTACAGGGTAGCCCGATCACCTGCCTGCGCCAAGCTTGGCGGCGACGCGCACGAAGCGGCGGCATTGTCTGATCTACATCAGACGGCAATCCGAATTGGCTGCGCGTTGCCATCCGTGCGCGGGATCTGCTCTGCCTTGCGTGATAGCATCTGCGCCGATAAGGAACCGCCGAATGCATGCATCTGCCTATGCCCGTAGACGTTGGGTCGCGCTGGTCGCGATGGCCCTGTTCGTCTTCCAGGCGCTGATCGCGTCTTCGGCGCTGGCGGCCTCGGGCATCGGAACGGGCAAGCCCGGTGTCACCACCATCGTCTGCACGGCCAGCGGCCCACGCGTGGTGACGCTGGATGCCGATGGGCAAAAGCAGGGCGCGCAGCAGCACAGCGGCGCCTTGCCGCACTGCTGCAGCGCAGGCTGCGCCATGCTGAGCGACGCGCTGCCGCCCGAAATCGTGCTGCTGGCCTGGCTCCTGCCAGCCGCAGCTCCCGCGGTCCATCCCCCCGCCGCCGAACCCCACGTTGCAAGCGCCTTGACCCGGCTGCCGCAACGGTCGCGCGCGCCGCCGCCATCCGCCTGACCCTCTCCCCAGACTTCCACGACACGCCATCCGCGCAGCCCGCCAACCCGCGGGCCTGAGCGGTTGCGCCAGCGTCGTCCGCACGCAGCAGGCCAAGGTCCTTTTGCGCCGCGCGGGGAGGGCCCCCACTTCGTCACGCCCATGCGCAGACAGCGCGCTCCTGCCACGCCTTTCTTAAAGGGAGGCGGCCGCGCTGCCCGTCCGCGCCTGCCACCGCACGTTCCCGATCGACAGACACCAGACATGACCACAAACCAAGAATTCCTGCGCGCGAGTTGCCTGGCCGCCGCAGTGGCCGCCTCATTTCCCGCCTGGCCCCAAGCCGCCGACACGCCCGACGTCTACACCACCGATCCCGTGGTCATCACGGGCGTGGAACCCAGCGCGCCCTTGACCTTCACCACGGATCCCAAGATTCCGCGCCAGCCGCTGCCGGCCAGCGACGGGACCGACTATCTGAAGACGATTCCCGGCTTCTCGGCCATTCGCAACGGCGGCACCAACGGCGATCCCGTGCTGCGCGGCATGTTCGGCTCGCGCCTGAATCTGCTGACCAACGGCACCTCCATGCCGGGCGCCTGCCCTGCGCGCATGGACGCGCCCAGTTCCTATATCTCGCCCGAGAACTTCGACCAGCTCACGGTCATCAAGGGACCGCAGACCGTGCTGTGGGGGCCCGGCGCGTCGGCCGGGACGGTCAAGTTCGACCGCGACACGCCCCGTTTCACCGCAGCCGGCGTGCGATTCGACGGCAGCCTGACGGGCGGCTCGTTCGGCCGCAACGACCAGGCCGCCGACCTGACCGTGGGCAACGACAAGGTCTACACGCGCATCACCGCCAACCATTCCCACTCCCAGGACTACAAGGACGGCGACGGCAACACCGTGCCTTCGCGCTGGGACAAGTGGAACGCCGACCTGACCCTGGGTTTCACGCCCGACGCCGACACGCTGTACGAACTGACCGCGGGCACGGGCGATGGCGAAGCGCGCTATGCCGGCCGCGGCATGGACGGCTCCCAGTTCAAGCGCGAGAGCTTCGGCCTGCGCTTCGAGAAGCGCAACCTGGGACCCGTGCTGAGCAAGGTCGAGGCGCAGCTGTACTACAACTACGCCGACCACGTGATGGATAACTACACGCTGCGCGCGCCGGACCCCATGAGCGCCATGCCCATGGCCATGGCGGCCGACGTGGACCGCGCGACCTGGGGCGGCCGCTACGCCGGCACCTGGGAACTGACGCCGGATATCAGTCTGGTCACCGGCCTGGATTTCCAGCAGAGCCGCCATCGCTCCCGCAGCGGCACCGATACCGTGCCGTACAGCAGCCAGAGCTGGGTCAAGGACGCCGACTTTTCCAACACCGGACTGTTCGGCGAACTGACCTGGCGCGTCGCGCCGGACAGCCGTGTCATCGGCGGCGCACGGGTCGACAGGGCTTCGGCCAAGGACTTCCGCCAGGACACGGGCTCGATGATGATGCCCATGCCCAATCCCACAGCGGATGAGCGCCGCAAGGACACGCTGCCCAGCGGCTTCCTGCGCTATGAGCAGGATCTGGCCTCGCTGCCGGCCACGGTCTATGTGGGCCTGGGCCACGTCGAGCGCTTCCCCGATTACTGGGAGCTGTTCTCTCCGGACCAGGGGCCTGCCGGGTCCGTCAACGCCTTCCAGGGCGTGAAGCCCGAGAAAACCACCCAGCTGGATTTCGGCGCCCAGTACAAAACCGAAGCGCTGGACGCCTGGTTCTCAGGCTACGCCGGTTACATCAATGACTTCATCCTGTTCAGCTACACCTCGGGCGGCATGATGGGTCCGGCGTCGCAGGCCAGCAATGTCGACGCACGCATTGCAGGCGGCGAACTCGGCGTCTCATACAAGCCCGCGTCCGCGTGGAAACTGGGCGCGACGCTCGCGTATGCCTGGGGCGAGAACCGCAGCGACGGCAGGGCGCTGCCGCAAATGCCGCCGCTGGAGGCCAGGCTCAGCGCCGCCTACGATGACGGCACCTGGTCGGCCGGGGCGCTGTGGCGCATCGTGGCCGCGCAAAAACGCTACGCCTTGAATGAGGGCAACGTAGTCGGCAAGGACTTCGGCCCGAGCGCTGGCTTCGGCGTTTTCTCCGTCAACGGCGGCTATGCGGTCAACAAGCAGGTCCGCCTGTCGCTGGGCGTGGACAATCTGTTCAACAAAACCTACAGCGAACACTTGAACCTGGCGGGGAATGCGGGTTTCGGCTATGCCGCCAACACCGCAGTCAATGAGCCGGGCCGCACGGTCTGGGCGCGCGTGAGCTTCAAGTACTGACGCGCCCAGTCCGGAACACGCCGTCAGGACTAACGCCCGGTTGTCAGCAGACGAATGATGCCGCGCAGGTCCTGTTCGGCCTCCAGTCCGCGCAGCCGTCGCGCCAGCTCCCATGTCTGGCCGGCGGGCAGCGGCGGCTGCACGGACGCGCAGCAGGCTTCGAACTTGGCGTCCTGTTCCGCCACGCCCAAGGGGCGTTCCGGACTGCCGGGAAAGGCCGGCATGTCGACCGCGAATTCGCGGCCGTCCTTCAGCCGCAATTCCACGCGCTGGGGGCTCATGGCGTTGGGGTCCGGATTGCCGTCATCCAGCACCTGGACACGGGCAGCCAGTTCGAAAGTCCTGGCCTCGGCCAGCGCGTCGGGATCGAAGTCGGGTATGCCGACCCGGCCGCGCAGCAGGGCAGTAGCGATGGCATAGCCCATGCAAAGCCGGGCCGTGGCGGAATCCATGCCCGGATGGGCCGGCCGTCCCACCAGGCGCACAATCAGCGACGACGCGCGGACCGTGATCCGGTCCACGTCCCCGGGCTGCAACGAATGGGCCCGCATGAGGTCCAGCACGGCGCCGATGCCGCTATGGGTGGCCCGGCCGGTCGGGTAGGGCTTGTGGCTCATGCGGGTGATCTGGAACACCCGGCCCACGTCCGCGCGAACCGCGTCCCAGTCGGCCTGGCCGGCGTCATACAGCGCGAAGTAGCCATAAGGGCCTTCCAGGATGTCGCGCGGACCGGGAAAGCCCGCGCGCGCCAGCTCGAAGGCCGTAACCGCCGCCCTGGCGTTCAGGCCGACCTGCAGGCCCACCGCGGGCGAGCCTTCGATATGCGCCTGCATGGTGCCGGAGAGATGGCTGTACGCCAGCCCCAGCGCATCGCGCGTGGCGCTCTCATCCAACCCGCCAAGCTTGCACAGCGTGGCCGTGGCGCCCAGGCCGCCGCACATGGCCGGCCGGAAAAAACGCATGGGCGCGCGCTGGGCCAGCGCGACATAGATGGCGAAGTCCAATCCGGCGGCGACCGCGGTGATCAATCGGGGACCATCGACGCCGCCTTCGCGTTCGGCATAGCCCAGCGCCGCCGGCACGATGCAGGCAAACGCGTGCACCACGGCCCGGTCGTGGATCGCGTCGAACTCCTGGTTGAACACTTGATATGCGTTCAGCATGACCGCGCTGGCCAGCGGCAGCCGCTCGCCGCTGCCCCAGACGGTCGCTTCCGCGCCCTGGCCCAGGGCCTGGGCCGCCTGGCGCAGCGAGGGCATGCGGGGATGGCGCGAGCCGGATAGCCCGACGCCAACCGCATCCAGGATGAAGGTCTTGGCCGCTTCCACCGCCGCAGGCGGCAGGTCCTCGTAACGGGTGCGCAGCAAATGCGCGACCAGGGTATCGATGGCGTTCATGCGGCGGCTCCGTCGGGCTGGACGGGAACCTGGGCGGCGTACCAGTCATACATCGCGGCGCCGGTGACGAAGGCGGTCATCGGGTGCTTTTGCAGCAGGTCCAGCATGGTGAGCAGGTCGGCGTAGCGGTGCGGCACGCCCATCAGATGGGGATGCAGTCCCAGCGTGAGGACGCGCGGACGGCCCGCGGTCCGGGCCTCGTCGGCATACAGGTCCAGCGTCCGCTCCAGGCGCCGGCTGAATTCCCCGGTGGCATGCTTTTCCACGGCGTGGATGACCGAGTCGTTCAGTTCCAGCGCGTACGGCAAGGCCAGCAAGGGCCTGCCGGCGGTCCGCATCCAGTTGGGCAGATCGTCCAGGCACCAGTCGAACAGGTAGTCGATGCCGGCCTGGGCCAGGAGATCCGGCGTGTCCAGCGTTTCGCGCAGGCCCGGCGAGAGCCAGCCGCGCGGCCGGCGGCCGCTGAAGCGCTCGATCCGGTCCAGCGCCGCGGCGATGGTGCGGGCCTGGCCGTCGCCGTCCTCTTGCGACAAAGCGCGCTGGTGGATGCCGTGGCCGATGAATTCCCAGCCGGCCTCCAGCAGCGCCTGGGCCGCCTCGGGGTAGGCATCGATGACGGAGGCGTTCAGGCTGGCCGAGGCAGGCAGGCCGCGGCCGCGGATGGCGTCGATGATCCGCGGCAGCCCGCAGCGCAGGCCATATTCGGCCCAGCTGTAGTTGGGCACGTCCGGCACCGTCTCGCGCCCGTGCGGCGCGGTCAGCAGGGTGCGGGGCATGGGCTGATCGAACGGCCAGTGCTCCACATTGACGACCAGGTGCACCAGGATGGCCCGGCCGTCCAGCGCCGCCAGGGGCGGGCGCTGGCTGGAAAGCATGAAAGGAATGCGTGGATTGTTCATGGCATCTTGCTCATGGTTCAAAGACGGCTCAGCGGCCAAGGAAGACCGGGTCGCGTTTTTCGGCGAATGCCCGCCGGCCTTCGGCGTAGTCCTCGCTGGCGAAGCACCGGGCCACCAGGGCGTCGATCGCATCGAGCTGCGCGGGCGCGGGCGGATTCATGGTCGCCAGTATGGCCGCCTTTGCCGCGCGCAGGGAGAGGGGCGCATTGGCGGCGATGGCGCGCACCCGGGCCTGCGACTGGCGGACGAAATCGTCGTCGGCGTACCGTTCGTGGACCAGGCCGCGGCGTTCGGCCTGCTCGGCGTCAAGGATGCGGGCGGTATAGAACAGGTCGAAGGCGGACGCCGCGCCCACCACGCCCGCCAGCCTGCGCATGTCGGCATAGGAGTAGCCCAGCCCCAATCTTGCGGCCGGCATGCGGAAGCGGGCGCTGGCGCTGGCATAGCGCAGGTCGCAGGCCAGCGCCAGGCCGATGCCGCCGCCCATGCAGGCGCCTTGTATCAGCGCGACGGTGGGCGCGGCGAAGTCCGCCAGCAATTGCTGCGCATCCGCCACCGCCTGGTTGTACCGGGCGACCGCGGCCGCGCCGTCGCGGGCCTGGTCGAACTCGCTGATGTCGGCCCCGGACACGAAGGCCCGGGTACCGGCGCCGGTCAGCGCCAGCACCCGGACTGCGGCGCCGTCGAGTTCACGCAGCGCTGCGGCCAACTGCAGCCACATGTCCAGCGTCATTGCGTTGCGCCGTTCGGGATGGCAGACCGTCAGGGTTGCAATGCCGTCCTGGAAATCCACCTGGATCTGGCCGCCGCTCATACCACGCCCTCTTCATACAGGCGCTCGATGTCGTCCGCGGCATAGCCCATCTCCGCGAGCATTTCGCGGGTGTGCTCGCCCCAGCCTGGCGCGGGCCGTCTGATCTGGGCGGGCGTGCGCGTCAAGGCCACGGGCTGCGAGATCAGCCGATACTGGTGTCCCGCATCGTCGGCAACCGGCTGCGCCACGCCCAGGTGGCGCACCTGTTCGTCCTCGAATACCTGCGGAATGCTGTAGACCGGGCCTGCAGGCACCCCGGCGCGGTTCAGCAGGCCGACCCAGTGCGCGACGCTCTGTTGGCTAAAGCGCTGCGCCAGGGATTCATTGAGCGCACCGCGGTTCGCCACGCGCAACTTCTCGGACGCGTAGCGCGGGTCTTCCAGCCATTGCGGCGCATCCAGGCACTCGCACAGGCGGCGCCAGTTGCCTTCGCCGGACGCGCCCAGGTTGAATGCGCCGTCGCTGGCCTCGAACAGCCCCATCGGGCTGCTGGTCGGATGGTCATTGCCTGCCTGCACCGGCGTGTCGCCGTCGTTCAGATAGCGCGCAGCCTGGAAGTCCATCAGCGCGATCTGCGTGTGCAGCAGGGAACTGTGGACCCATTGGCCCACGCCGGAGTGTTCGCGCTCCAGCAGGGCCAGCAGGACGCCGACCGCGGCATAGATGCCGGTGCCGCAATCTGCGACCGCGAGTCCCGCGCGCAGCGGACCGCCGCCGGCAAAGCCCGTGACCGACATGAGCCCGCCCATGCCCTGGATGATCTGGTCAAAGCCCGGCCGGTCCGCATAGGGACCGTCCTGGCCAAAGCCGGAGATGCTGGCCAGGATGATGCGGGGATTGATGGCGCGCAGGGCGTCGTAGTCCACCCCAAGGCGCGCCTTGACGTCGGGCCGCCAGTTTTCCACCACCACGTCGGCCGTGGCCACCAACTGCTTGAAGACGGCCAGGCCTTCGGGCTTCTTCAGGTTCAGCGTCATCGACCGCTTGTTGCGGTTCAGGTTCTGGAAGTCGCCGCCAGTACGGTCCGCGGCGAACATGGCTTCATTGGGATCGATCCCGGCCGGCGGTTCGATGCGGATCACGTCCGCGCCGAAGTCGGCCAGGATGCGCACGCAGGTCGGGCCTGCGCGCACGCGCGAGAGGTCCAGCACGCGAAAGCGCGCCAGGGTGGGGGAGGCATTGATTCTGGCCATGATGAGTCCGTGGATTAGCGTTGCAGAATGGCGGAAAAGGGCAGTGCGTACTGATGCGCGAAGGCCAGCAGCAGGGCTTCGCTGCCGGGCGCGCCGACCGCTTGCACGCAGACAGGGCGGCCTTGCGCATCGATGCCGACGGGCAGGACCAGCGCCGGCAGCCCCAGGTAGTTGAGGTAGGCGTGATGGCGGTGCAGCGCGCCGAGCGCGCGGGGATCGAAATCGGGGCTGCTGGTCGTGACCGCGGCGCGGTCCGGCACGCCTTGCGGCAGGCAGGGCGTCAGCAATAGATCGGCGTCGGCCAGACAGGAGGCAAGGAAGGCCGCGCGCAGTGGCGCGATCTGCGACAAGGCATGGCGATACCAGACCGCCGGCATGGCCCAGCCCGGCAGCGCGATGGCCTGGGTGGCCGGCGCCAGCGAGGCCAAATCACGGCGCACGCTGCCCGCGAGCGTGGCGGCGGCTTCGGCATGAAGCACGATCTGCGCCAGACGGTTCAAGCGGTCCAGGTCGGGCGCGGGGCGCAAGCCGATGCGTTGCGGATCGGGCAGGCCGCGTTCGAATCGCGCCATCGTCTCTGCCACGTCGGCGCGCGCTCCGGCAGTCGCCAGCGTCGAGGCCAGCCTCCAACGCCGCGGCCTGGATAGTTCCCGTTCGATCAGCGCCATGTCCGCGGGCAACGCGGACGCGGTTGGCGGCGTTGGCAGCAACGCGGCGTAGACGCAGGCCGCATCCAGCGCGCTGCGGCCCATCACGCCCACCGTGTCCAAGGTAGGCGCCAAGGCCGCCACGCCGTCCGCCGGGATCGCCCCCGGAGTCGGCTTGAGTCCCACCAGGCCGCAGGTCGCGGCCGGCATGCGCACAGAGCCGGCCGTATCGGTGCCCAGCGTCGCGGGGACCAGGCCTGCCGCCACGGCGACCGCGCAGCCGCTGGACGATCCGCCCACCGCGGCGGCGGCGTCCAGCGGATTGGCCAGCGGCGCGCCGTGGGGGTTCTCGGCCGTCGCACCGCAGGCATGCTCGGCCATCGCCAGCGCGCCCAGGTTCAACGCGCCGTGTTCCTGCAAGCGGCGCAGCGCCGTGGCCATCGGCCCTGGGGCTTCGTCGCGCAACGGCCGCCCGCGCCCCGGGGCGTGCATGCCGGTCTGGAAGGCATCCTTGTGCGCCAAGGCCACGCCTTCAAGCAGGCCGCCCGGACGCACGGTCAGCGCAGAGGGTTGATAGGTGCGCGTGGCGCAGTGCAGGTCGGCCGCCCGGCGCTGGAACGCCGCAGCCTGGGTCGAGACCAATGCCACGCGTGCGCCGGGCGCGGCCTGGGCGTAGTTTCGACGCATGTCGGCCACGGAAAGATGCAGCAGAGAATCAGGCATCGTCGTCCCCGCAGCCGTCGATCTCGGCCTGCACGGCGGCAAGGCGCAAAAGCGTGCGTGCGACCGCCGCTTGCGTCTCCACTGGTACCGCCAGGCCATGCGTCTTGCAGGCCAGGGCGACCCAGGCCTGCCATTCCTGCTTGGGCGAGTCTTCCATGCTCATTACCTCCTGCCGCGTTTTGCTCGTTAAAATAAAAGTCTAGTCTCATAAATATATTTATAGAAGTCAAGAAAATACTATGCCTAGCGTGAATTTTCTTACCCCCTACACCGGAGTCCGCCATGAAAGCCGCTGAGCGCATCCGCCTGTCAGTCGAAGAGTCCATCCGCGATGGCAGCCTGCTGCCGGGAGATCCGGTCGATGAACAGATGCTGATGCAGACCTACGACGTCTCCCGCACACCGGTGCGCGAGGCGCTGCTGCAGTTGCAGGCGCAAGGGCTGGTGGCCAGCCTGCCGCGTGGCGGCATGGTGGTGGCGAAGATGGACGTGGCCCAGTTGCTGGCGATGTGGGAGCTGCTGGCGGAGCTGGAAGGCATAGGCGCGCGCCTGGCCTGCGAACGCATGACGCCCGCCGAACGCGACGAGCTGGCGGCCATCCATGAACGCGCCGCGGCCGTGGTGCGGCGCGAGGACACCGACGCCTGGCAGGAACACAACCGGCGCTTCCACGATGCCCTGTACCTGGGCGCCCGCAATCCCTATCTGCGCCAGGAGATCCTGCGCATGCGGTCGCGCACCGGCGCCTACCGGCTGCACGCCTTTTCCGCTTTCGGCCGCCTGGCCTCGTCATGGGAACAGCATGGCCAACTGCTCGAAGCCATCCAGGCGCAGGACCCGGCGCGCGCGGCCGCGGTCATGACGCAGCACATGAGCCCCGGGCAGGGCGCCACCAGCTTCGCGTCCTTCATCGCCGCGCTGCCCAAGAACCTGTTGGCCTGAAGACGCGGCGGCGGACCTCGCCCCGCGGCGGCCACCGCGGGTTAATCCTGATTATTGTATTTTTTCATAATGGCAAAATATATTTATAGCAGACAAAAACATCTGCTCGCGTAACCTTGCCCCGGTATCGGCGGGCTAGGGCGCTCCCCTGATCCGCTCCACCGAGGAACCCGCTATGGATGCTGTTTCACCGCAACCCCTGTCCGCGCCGGCACACGACGCCGCGCCGGCCGCCGATCCTGGCCAGATGCACCGCAAGGTCGCCTGGCGCCTCATTCCCTTCCTGATCTTCCTGTTCCTGCTGGCGTGGATCGACCGCGTCAACGTGGGCTTCGCCAAGCTGCAGATGCTGCAGGACCTGCGCTTCAGCGAAGCGGTGTACGGCCTGGGGGCGGGCATCTTCTTCATCGGCTACTTCATCTTCGAAGTGCCCAGCAACCTGCTGCTGCAACGCATTGGCGCGCGCAAGACGCTGGCCCGCATCACGATCCTGTGGGGCCTGACCTCGATGGCGATGGCGTTCGTGACCACGCCCACCTCCTTCTATGTCCTGCGCTTTCTGCTGGGCGCCTTCGAAGCGGGCTTCTTCCCCGGCGTCATGCTTTATTTGACGTACTGGATACCGGCAGGCAGGCGAGGGCGCATCAATGGCTGGTTCATGACGTCGTTCGGCATCGCCGGCATCGTCGGCGGGCCGATAGCCGGACTCATCATGAGCGGCATGGACGGGGTGGCGCCGCTGCGCAACTGGCAATGGCTGTTCGTGCTGGAAGGCATTCCTTCGGTGATCGCCGGACTGGTGGTGCTGGCCTATCTGCCGGACCGCCCCCAGCAGGCGCGCTGGCTCAGCGCGGCGGAAAAGGCCGCGCTGACCGCCGAGCTGGACAGTGAACGCCTGGACCCCGGCAAACACGCCAGCTTCGCCCAGGCCCTGCGCCTGCCTGCCTTGTGGCTGTGCACCGCGGCGTACTTCTGCATCGTCGGCGGCAATGCGACGCTGGCGTTCTGGATGCCTTCCATCGTGCGCGAGCTGGGCGTGCAAGGCGCGCTGAACATAGGCCTGTTGTCGGCCATCCCGTTCATCCTGGGCACGGCCGCGATGGTGATCAACGGCGCCCATTCCGACTCCACCCGCGAACGCCGCTTGCATTGCGCCGGCGCCACCCTGGTCGGCGCGGTCGGCCTGTCCTTGACCGGCGCCTACATCGGCAGCCCCGTGCTGGCGATGGGCGCCTTGAGCATCGCCGCCATCGGCGTGCTGGGGGCGTTCCCCGTCTTCTGGGCCATCCCGGCGGCATTCCTGACCGGCACCGCCGCGGCGGGCGGCATCGCCTTCATCAATTCGGTCGGCAACCTGGCCGGCTTCGCCACGCCGTTCATGATGGGCTGGCTCAAGGAATGGACGGGCGGCGTGGCCGCAGGCCTGTACGTCGTGGCCGGCATGCAGCTTGTCGCCACGGCGGTCGTCGCGCTGACGATGCGCAGGCTCGCGGTCTAGGCAGCGGTGGCGGAAGTAGTGCGCAAGATCCGGCGCCGTGTCATCATCGGCGGTGCACGACTGAACGCGCGGCTCCAGTCTCATTCTTGCGAGCCGCCCGACATCGCCGGACTGCGGCACTACAACGGGGAAGGACTCCGTGCGCCAGGAATGCAGACACGCCCGAGACAGCGCCTCCAGGGGTGCCGTGCCCGCCACGGGCGGCGCGGCACCCCGGGGCCATCCGGTCACCTGGCCGCGACTGGCCAGGCAAATCCTGATCCTGCTGTGCACGGGCCCGGCTTTCATGGGCGCGGCGTTGGCGCAAGCGGACGCCGACGCGGACGCGAACGGCGGCGGCCTGGACATGGGCGATTTCCTGTTGCGCCAGAACGGCGCGCTGCCGGTACCCGTGATCATCACCGAGCCCGCAGTGGGCTATGGCGGCGGCGTGATGCTGCTGTACTTCTCCGAACCGGCGGGTGAGGCCGCCTCCCAGGGCCAGCCGGAAGGCAAAAGCAAGGCGCCGCCCAATGTCACCGGCATTGGCGCCATGGCCACCGAAAACGGCACGCGCGGCGGCGCGCTGTTCCATTTCCGCAGCTGGGACGCCGACCGCTACCGCTACCTGGGCGCGCTGGCCCAGGGACGCGCAAACCTGGAGTACTACGGCGCCTCCAGCCACGGACGCAGCTACGAGGTGAAGGGCACCTTCCTGATGCAGCAGGTCCTGGCCCGGGTGGGCGACACGCCCTGGTACGTCGGTCCGCGCTATACCTATTTCCGCTCGAACACCCGGTTCACCGGCAGCCAGGCTGGCGAACTGTCCAAGGCCGAATTGGCGGGCCGCATCGGCAAGGCCGGCGTGGTGGTGGACTATGACACGCGCGACAATATGTTCTATCCCAACAGGGGCAGCTATGCCGAGTTGGAGGCCCAGTTTTCGCGCAGCTGGCTGGGCAGCGACCAGGCCTTCGAAAGCTACCGCACGCGCGGCTACACCTGGCTGCCGCTGGCCCCGCGCTGGACCCTGGGCCTGCGGGGCGACGGCCAGTTCACGCGCGGCACGGTGCCGTTCTACGCCCAGCCTTACGTCGACCTGCGCGGCGTGGCGCGGGGCCGCTACCAGGACCGCGACGCGCTGACCTTCGAAACAGAATTGCGCTGGGACGCCACCCCGCGCTGGTCCATACTGGGGTTCAGCGGCGTGGGCAAGGCCTACGGAAACTGGAAATCCTTTGCCGATTCCACCAATGTCGTCAGCATCGGCACAGGCTTCCGGTATCTGATAGCCGCCAAGCTGGGATTGGCGGTGGGGATAGACATCGCCCACAGCAAGGACCAGAACGCCTTTTACATCCAGGTTGGGAGTGCATGGCGATGAAGACAGATGACGATAGTTCCATGTTGCAGGCCGGCACGTCCCAGCTCGGCAACCTGCTGCAATTCCTGGCCTGGATCGCCGAACGGCCGCGCACCTATGCGCAGACCATGGACGCCTGGCGCAGTTCGTGTCCGCGCCTGTCCGCCTGGGAAGACGCGACCGCCAACGGGCTGGTGGACGTTCCGCGCCGCGCGGATGTCGAACCGGTGGTTGTCCTGACACCCAAAGGGCAGATGCTGCTGGCATCTTCGGACGGCGCCAGGCGGACGCCAGCGCGCCCCTGACACGGCCGGCCGAAGGCTCTACGCCGCATTCAATTTTTACTTACATTTGTGGCCGCGCAAGCGGTAACAGTGTGGTTTTCTTTGCGGATTTCGTCGAAAAAAAGCACTGATTCGTCGAAAAAAAGTTGCGCGAGGTGCGCTGCCTGCGGATTCTAGTGGCGAAACTTTGCCAGTTACTACTGAGCGCGCGCCCGCCGACCCGGGTAAACCGCGCTCGGGTCACAAGAATCCGCTCATCCATGAAGCCCACATCACGCCCGGCGCACAGCCCCAGTCTGCCTTTTCCCCTGCTGCGGCAGAACACGTTGCGGCTGGCCATCGCGTCAGCGCTGGGCGCCTGTGCCTGGAGCGTAGCGGGCGGCGCACAGGCCGGCTATGCATGCGCAGGCGGCCCCACCCTGAACGTGCCGTCCGGCAACTACCCAAGCGCTCAGGCCATCTGCGAGGGCGACAGCGGCGTAGACCATGACAACGAAAAGAACGGCCAGAACGGACCGGACGTGTCGGTCACGTCCTCGGGCAACTACAACGCCGACGAGAACCAGACCCGGCTGAACCCGGTGGGCGTGGTCACGGCCATATCGCGCGGCGGCGACGGCGTGGACGAAGGCACGGCAGGAGACGGCGGCCACATTACCGTATCCAGCACGGGCGACATCGCGCTCAACGGCACGGCGCTCAGCAATTTCAACAGCCTGATCATGGCAGTCTCGTCCGGCGGCATCGGCGACCCCGCCAACGACAACAACGACTCGAACGGCGGACACGGCGGACTGGGCCAGAACGTGACCGTGACCAATTCCGGCAACCTGACGATGTCCGGTTCCCTGCCCACGCCGCGCCAAGGCCTGTACGGCATCAACGCGCGGGCCCTGGGCGGGGCCGGCGGCGACCAGAACGATCCGACGCTGGAATACGGCGACCAGGTGGGCGGCAATGGCGGCAACGCCAGCACGGTCACGGTCAGCAACACCGGCGTCATCAACCTGGGCAGCAGCGCCACGCGGCTGCGCACCTATGCCAACGGAGCTGCCATCTACGCGAATTCCGTGGGCGGCATGGGCGGCTACAACAACGGTAATGCCGGCACCGGCGGCACCGTGCAAGTGACGCACCAGGGCCAGGCCAACAGCTACTGGCAGGTCTTCGACAGCGCCACGGTCTTTGGCATCTACGCGCAAAGCATAGGCGGCGACGGCACCGCGTCGACTGACAACAGCGATAACGGCGGCAATGGCGGCGGCAACTCCGACACCTGGACCCAGAAGGTGACGGTGGACGTGAATGGCTCCGTGCTGCTGGACGTGGCCGGTTCGGCGGCCGGCGCGACCGTGCAGGGCGCCGGCGTCGCCGCCCGCGCCATCGGCGGCAAGGGCGGCAAAGGCCCGGACAAGGACCATTCCGGCGGCAATGGCGGCGCGGGCGGCGCCGTGGCGATCAATCTCTATCAGGGCGGCAGCGTCGCGACCCGCGGCGACAACCTGCCCGGCCTGGCGGGTCAAAGCCTGGGCGGGCAGGGCGGCGACGGCACCGACAGCACCAAGCTGGCCGGGCAGGGCGGGGGCGGCGGGTTTGGCGGCAACGCCAGCGCCGTCAACATTTCCACCGCCAGCGGCAGCGCTATCAGCACGACGGGCAATTTTTCCACCGGCATCGTGGCGCAGTCGGTCGGCGGCGGCGGCGGCACGGGCAGCGACTTCGTGTCGGTGT
This sequence comes from Achromobacter sp. ACM04, assembly GCF_014851465.1. NCBI lineage: Bacteria > Pseudomonadati > Pseudomonadota > Betaproteobacteria > Burkholderiales > Alcaligenaceae > Achromobacter > Achromobacter sp. ACM04. Next base: position 1,046,253 of record NZ_JACUZS010000001.1, on the reverse strand, counting down.
TGGGCGGCCAGGGCGGCAACGGCGGCAATGGCGGCAACGCTGGCGCGGTCAATGTCACGACCGCCGGCACGGTCACGACCGGCGGTGACCATGCCTACGGCGTGCTGGCCCAGTCCATTGCCGGCAGCGGCGGGGCGGGCGGCGCGGACACCGCCGAACTGGTTTCCTTGGGCGGGGACGGCGCGGGCGGCGGGGCGGCCGGCCAGGTCACCCTGAGCAACAGCGGGTCCATCGCCACCTCGGGCTACAACTCGCACGGCATGATAGGCCAATCCATCGGCGGCGGCGGCGGGGCCTCGGGCAGCGCCACTGGCCTGCTCAGCGTAGGCGGCAGCTCGGCCGGGGCCACCGGCTCGTCGGGCAGCACGGTGGTGATCGGCAATACCGGCTCCATCACAACGGCTGGCAACGCCGCCATCGGCATGGTCGCCCAGTCCATCGGCGGCGGCGGCGGCAGCGGCGGCGACAGCATCGGCGTGCTGGGCGTGGGCGGCGGCGGCGCCGGGGGCGGTGCGGGCGGCAACGTCATCATCCAGGACCTGGGCTCGATCCAGACCGCGGGCCAATTCGGCGCGGGCGTGCTGGCCCAGTCCGTGGGCGGCGGCGGCGGCAACGGCGGCGATACCTTCACCGCATCGGTGGGCGTATCGGTGGCGATCGGCGGCAGCGCCAGCGGCGGCGGCAACGGCGGCACAGTCTGCATGAGCAACCAGGGCGGCTGCGACGGCACATTGACGTACTCGACCGCGAACCTCACCACCCACGGCAACTACGCACCCGGCATCATCGCGCAAAGCATCGGCGGCGGCGGCGGCACGGGCGGCAGCGTCAAGAACGCCAGCGTGGCATCCTTCGCGGCGCTGCAATTGGGCGGTAGCGGCGGCGCCGGCGGCAATGCCGCCGAGGTCAAGGTGGGCTACAGCAACCTCAACATCAGCACTGGCGGCGCCCACTCGGCCGGCATCCTGGCCCAGTCCATAGGCGGAGGCGGCGGCAACGGCGGCGACGCCAGCTATTACGACGTCACGGTCGGCTTCAACGCAGCGGTGGTGCTGGGCGGCAGCGGCGGCTCGGGCGGCACTGGCTATTCCTCCATCGTGAACCTGAGCGGCTCCCACGTCGCCACGGGCATGGATTACGCCAGCCCGAACATCGATCCCTCGACCTACGCGCCCAACGATTCCTTCGGCATCCTGGCGCAGACCATAGGCGGGGGCGGCGGCAATGGCGGCAGCTCCAGCGCCAGCGACCTGGTGGTTGCGGTACCCACCGGCGAGGGCGCGTCCCTGGCGTTCAATTTCGAAGCCGCGGTGGGCGGCAGCGGCGGGGCGGGCGGCAGCGCCTGCCCGCCGGGGGATGGCGCGTGCGTCACCCAGGTCAACCTCAGCAACGGTTCCACGGTCGCCACCTTGGGCGACGGCTCCCACGCCGTGATGGCCCAGTCCATCGGCGGCGGCGGCGGCAATGGCGGCGATTCGTCCGTGCTATCCACCGTGCTGGGCGATGCGACCACGATCTCGCTGTCGGCCGGCATGACGCTGGGCGGTTCCGGTTCGGCAGGCGGCAACGGCGGCGCGGTGGGCGTGAGCCTGGGCGATGCCAACGGCGCCTATGTCGGCATGCCGCCGTCGTTGCTGACCCCGCCTGGCGTGCGCGTCCCCTCGGCATCCACCATCGTGACCTATGGCGACTACGCCAATGGCGTGCTGGCGCAATCCATAGGCGGAGGCGGCGGCAACGGCGGGGTCGGCAGCAGCAACGCCTACACCCACGGCGGGCCCACTAACGTCAAGCTGACCCTGGCCCTGGGCGGTACCGGCGGCTCGGGCGGCACCGGCGGCAATGTGGACGTGACGCTGAATCCCAACTTCGCCATCCGCACGCTGGGCTCGGGTTCGCGCGGCATCGTGGCGCAGTCCATCGGCGGCGGCGGCGGGGCCTCGCAGGGCGGCACGCTGAATGTGGCTGGCAGCGCCGAAGAGCGTCCGTCAGCCCGTCTGCAGGTGGGCCTGGGCGCGACCGGCGGTTCCGGCGCCACTGGCGGCAGCATCAATGCGACATTGCAAGGCGCCATCCGCACCGAAGGCGGCGACGCCGATGGCGTGCTGCTGCAATCGATCGGCGGCGGCGGCGGGCTGGGCGGATCGCTGGGCGCCGACGCCTCGTCCTATCCCATCCTGGACCGCATCGGCAATCACAGCGACAACAAGGAACGGCTCGACGACGAAAACAGCACTTATCAATTCGGCGTGGACGTGGGCGGCACCGGCGGCACGGGCGGCCATGGCGGCAACGTCACCGTGAACTACGCGGGCAAGATCGCCACCGCCGGCGACTGGGCCGACGGCCTGGTGGCCCAGTCCATAGGCGGAGGCGGCGGCGTGGGCGGATCGTCCAGCGCCTCGGGCAGCAAGATCAAGGCCAACGCGATCATCGGCGTGGGCGGCAGCGGCGGCGCCGGCGGCAATGGCGGTGTCCTGAGCTTCCTCTTCGACGACGACCATGGCAACAGCATCGCCACCACCGGCTACAACGCCTACGGCGTGCTGCTGCAATCGATCGGCGGGGGCGGCGGGCAGGGCGGCGATGGCTCGGACCAGGCCCAAGGCACCATCACCGTCGGCGCCTCGTTTGGCGGCACAGGCGGCGTGGCCGGCAACGGCGGCAACATCCTGACCTCTGGCGGCGGAAGCTGGCTGAATGTCCAGACCGCGGGCGACGACTCCCCGGCGCTGGCGATGCAATCTATCGGCGGAGGCGGCGGCACGGCCGGCGCGGGCAACAGCAGCTCCAAGCTGCAGCAGGACAGCCATTCCATGAGCGTCGCAGTGGGCGGCAACGGCGGCTTGTCCGGCTCGGGCGGCGCCATCGACGTCGCCACCGGCATCGCCGCCACCACGCAAGGCGCGCGCGCCTATGGCGTGCTGGCCCAATCGATCGGCGGCGGCGGCGGGCTGGGCGGCGCGGGCGACGCCAGCAACCTGTCTGGCGTGTCGCTGGGCGGGCGCGGCGGCGCGGCCGGCGACGGCGGCGCCGTGACCCTGACCTTGAATGCCGGCAGCCACATCAGCACCAGCGGCGCGGGCTCCCATGGCCTGATCGCCCAGTCCATCGGCGGCGGCGGAGGCATCGCGGGCGACACCAGCAAGGGCTTGCAGCTGGACTCGGGCGGCTGGACCCCAGGCAGCGGCCAGACGGGTGGCAACGGCAACGGCGGCGCGGTTAACCTCAATGTCGCCAGCAACATCACGACCCAGGGGGCCTACGCCTTCGGCGTGATCGCCCAATCCATCGGCGGCGGGGGCGGGCTGGGCGGCAATGCCGCCGGCGGCTTCGCCGGCAGCACGGCAGGCGCGGGCAGCACGGGATCCGGCGGGAACGTCACGCTGACGCAGAGCGGCAGCATCGCCGCCACCGGCGCCGGCGCCACCGGCATCTTTGCGCAAAGCGCCGGTCCGCAAGGTTCGGGCCAGGTCGCGGTCACCGTCGACGGTTCGGTCAGCGGCGGCACCGGCGCGGGCGCATATGGCGTCTGGATCGTGGGCGACAAGCAGAACACGCTGACCGTGGGCTCGGCGGGCATGATCATCGCCGGCGCAGGCGGCAGCGCCGTACGCTATGACGGCGCCGCCCTGCAGCAGGCCAAGACCGTGAGCTTCCTGGCCAGCGCCCCCGGCGCCAGCCTGTCCGTCAACAATGCGGGGACCGTGCTGGGCAACATCGAATGCGGCGGCGGCGCGGGCGGCATCGCCTGCAACGCCTGGAACGCCGCCAGCGGCACCCTGAGCGACGCCACGCTTTATCAGGCCAACATCGACAACGCGGGGCTGGTCGCCATAGGCAGGTCCGGCGCCTTCGACACGCTCACGGTTACGGGGAATTTCAACCTGCAGGCCGGCGGCCTGCTGCAGGCGGACGTGGACTTCGCCAACCTCAAATCGCCGAGCATGGTGGTGCAGGGCGATACCCGCCTGAACGGCCAGGTCAATGTCCAGCCCATCACCTTGCTGCCCGATCACGAAGTCACCGTGGCGACGCTGCAAGGCGATGTGCAAGGCAGCCCCGTTGCCAAGGACAGCCCGGTGATCGACTACGACGCCAGGCTGGACGGCAAGAACGTGCGCGTGCGCGCAACGCAGGCCGACTTCGCCGCGCCGTCCATGCAATTGGCCGCCAATCAGCGCTCGGTTGCGAATCATCTGCAGGGCGCCTGGAACCTGGGTGGCAACGCCGCCATGGCGTCCTTGTTCGCGGCGCTGGACATGGCCTCCCGCGAAAGCGCCGACACCTATTCGAACCGGCTGTCCGACCTGTCGGCCGGCGTCACCGTGGCGCCTGCCGCGCAGATGCAGGCCAGCATGGCGCGCTTTACCGGCGCCATGATGTCGTGCCCGGCATTCCAGGGCGGCGACGCGCTGACCGGCGAGCAGGATTGCCTGTGGGGCCAGGTGTCCGGCATCAATACCAACCAGGACGGCGACGGCGGGGTCTCCGGATTTTCGTTCGATGGCGTCACCTACCAGTTCGGCGGCCAGCGCCAGGTCAGTCCGGGCTGGTTCCTGGGCGGGTCCGTTGCCTACCAAAACAGCCATCTGAGCGGCGACGACGGACGGGTCAGCGGCAAGGGCGACAGCGGTTATGCCGGCGTGGTGGTCAAGCGCGAAACCGGACCCTGGACCCTGTCTGCGGCCCTGGGCGGCGGCTACGGCCAGTACGACATCAACCGCAGCATCCGCATCCCCGGCATGCAAAGCACGGCCGACTCGGATCTGGACGTCTACGGCGCGGCCTTGCGCCTGCGCATCGCGCGCACCTACGCCGGGGAACACGTTTACCTGAAACCCTATGTGGACGTGGACGCGTCCTACACCCACATGCCCGGCTACAGCGAATCCCGCGACGCCTTGCATCTGGACGTGGAAAGCAGCAACGAATTCGTCATGGCCCTGTCGCCGACGCTGGAACTGGGCGGCAAGGTGGCGCTGAAGAACGGCGCAACCATGCGCCCATACATGTATGGCGGCGTGTCGTTCCTGTCCAAGGACGAGTACACGGTCAAGTCGCGCTTGCAGGGCGCGCCGGCAGGCTCGGGCGCCTTCGAGACCTCGGTGCCCATGGACGACGTCATCGGCCGCATCGGCGCGGGCCTGCAGGTGTCCAACGCTGGCGGCCTGGACTTCCGGTTGCAGTACGACGGGGATTTTTCGTCCCACATACAAAGCCATCGCGGCACGTTGAAGGTGATGGTGCCGTTCTGAACGCCCCACAGGGCTCCGCGCGATTCGATACTGCGAACGGTTCTTGGTATCATTTAGCCCCGCTGGCCGCCGGGCTGAATCCGGCCAGGCCGCCATTCCGTGTCATCGCGCTGCCTATCGGGGGCGTTCGAGCATGTCCAAGCCCCTACAGCCGCTCCAGCTACTCTGCGAAAACCACTACGACTGGCTCTGCCAATGGTGGCGGCATCGCCTCGGCCATGGCGATGAGGCCGCGGACTTCGCGCACGACACCTTTCTGCGCGTGCTGCGCCATCCCGAGGAAGTCCGCACGCTGCGCCAGCCCAGGGCCTATCTGACCACCATCGCGCGGGGGCTGCTCAACGATCACTGGCGCCGCCGCTCGCTGGAACGCGCCTGGCTCGAGGCCTTGGCCGCGCTGCCGCCCGAATTGGAAGCCTCGCCCGAGATGCTGCTGGGCGTGCAGCAAGCGCTGCAACAGTTGGACCGCATGCTCGGCAATCTGGCGCCCCAGGCGCGCGAGGTGTTCGTCCTGTCGCAACTGGAAGGGCTCACCTACGTCGAAATCGCCGCCCGCACCGGCTTGAGCGACCGCACGGTGAAGCGCTACATGGCCCAGGGCTTCGAAATCTGCCTGACCATGCTGGATTCCTGACCCATGGCCGCCGCCGAATCCAAACCGCTAGACGCCTCCGTCATACGGGAAGCCGCCCGCTGGCTCGTGCGCCTGCATTCCGGCGAGGCCGGACCGGCGGATCACGCCGCCTTCGAACGCTGGCGCCATGGCCATCCCGAACGCGAGCTTGCCTGGCAACGCGCCCAGCGCCTGATGCAGCAGTTCGACACGGTGCCGGCCTCGGTGGGCGTGCCGCTCTTGACGCGCCCGTCGCAGGTCAGCCGGCGCGCCGTGCTGCGTACGCTGGCGGTCCTGGGGGTTGCCGCGCCCGCCGCCTTGCTGACCTACCGCCTGTATGCGGAGCCGGCAGGCGCCTATCGCACGGCGGTGGGCGAAAACCAGGACCTGCGGCTGGCCGACGGCAGCCAGGTCCATCTGAATACCGATACGGCCATGGAGGTGGGCTACTCCGACGAAATGCGCCTGCTGCACCTGCGCGGCGGCGAAATCTATGTGCGCACGGCCGCCGACCCGGCGGGCAGGGCGCGGCCCTTTATCGTGGAGACTCCCCAGGGCCGCTTGCGCGCCTTGGGCACCCGTTTTGTCGTCCGGCAACTGGACGATGGCGACGTCCAGACCGAGCTGACCGTGCTGGAACATCGCGTCGCCGTCACCCTCGGGAATGGCAGTCCGGAGCGGATCTTCAATGCCGGCGAGTCGGTGCGCTTCACCGCCAATGCCTTTCTGCCGAACGCACCGGCCAGGTCAGACGCGCCCGGATGGACGCGCGGCGTCCTCGAAGCCGACAACATGCGCCTGGACGCCTTGCTGGCCGAGGTCTCGCGCTACCGGCGCGGCGTATTGCGCTGCGACCCGGCGGTGGGCGGCCTGCGGGTATCTGGCGTATTCCGCCTGCAAGACACCGACGCGCTACTTGCCGTCGTGGCCAAGACCCTGGATCTGCGCGTCGTCACGCGTACCGCCTACTGGGTCACCCTGACGCGCTGAAAGCCGCCTGGTTTCACTTGCTTACAACTTTGCCGCTACGCCCTTGTCCCTTTTCCCCGCGTTCATCCGGCATACCGCGCATTGATGACCTGTAGGGATGTGACCAAGTGGCAGTCGTAGACAAAACCCAACCCCGCGTCCTGCGCTTGGCCGGATTGACACTGAGCCTGGCCGCCGCCTTCGCCGCCGCGCCGCCCGCCGCGGCCCAAAGCTCGGCCCCGGCCGCGACGCACGACTATCGCATTCCGGCAGGTCCCCTGGACCAGGCGCTTTCCGCCTTCGCCAAGGCGGGCGGCATCACCGTTTCCTTCCGGCCCGAGGACACGCGCGGACTGAGGACGCAGGGCCTGGACGGCAGCTATGGCGTGGAATCGGGGCTGGCCAGGCTGCTGGCCGGCACCGGCCTCGCCGCGGAGGAGCAGGGCGGCCAGGGATACGTGGTGCGCGCGCCAGCCCCTGCGGCCAAGGCCGTGCCTGCCGGCAACGCCAACACGCTGGAATCGATCCAGGTCAGCGGCGACTGGCTGGGCACCGGCCTGGAAAACAGCGTGCAGACCTTTGGCGGCGCCCGCACGCTGGTCAAGCGCGACGAGATCCAGAACAGCGGCGCCACCAGCGTGGCCGACGTGCTGCGGCGCGTGCCCGGCGTGCAGATCAGCGGCAGCACCAGCGCCAGCGGCAGCTCGGTCGGCCTGCACGTCGGCATCCGCGGCCTGAACCCGCGCAATTCATTTCGCACCACCATGCTGCTGGACGGCATCCCCATGGCCATGGCCCCTTATGGCCAGCCGAACCTGGTGATGTCGCCGACCAGCCTGGGCAACATCGAAGCCATCGACGTGGTGCGCGGCGGCGGAGCGGTGCGCTATGGCCCGCAGAACGTGGGCGGCGTAATCAACTTCAAGACCCGCTCGATTCCGACTGGCAGCGGACTCACCGCCGAGGCCTCCGCCCGCTACAACATCTTCAGCCAGGGCGGCACCAATACCCAATACACCGGCTTCCTGGGCACGCAGTTCGAAAACGGGCTGGGCGTGGCGCTGATGTACTCCGGCATGGACGGCGAACAATGGCGCGATGCCAGCCATGACCGCTACAACGACGTGGCGCTGAAATGGCGCTTCGAGCTGACCCCGACGTCGGAAATCTACGGCAAGTTCGCCCATTACGACGTCAAATCGATGACGCCGGGCGGCCTGACGGTGGCGCAGTACCGCGACGATCCATTCCAGAACACCCATCCCACCGATTACTGGAAAGGGCAGCGCGATCAGGTCGACATCGGATACCTCAATTCGATCTCGGACACCCAGGAATTCGAGGCCCGGGTCTATCACTACGACAGCTCGCGCCAGAGTTCGCTCATCAATACCGCGACGGGCCGCAACGATTATCAGCCGCGCAACAACCAGGTACTGGGCATAGAGCCGCGTTACACGCAGCGCCTGGAATGGGGGCCGACCACGCACGACGTGACCATCGGCTACCGCTACATCCACGAAACCGGCCAGGACCGGCGCTATTCGGAATCCCTGGCCACGGGCCAACGCATCGGCGCGGCACAGGTCTTCGACAACAAGACCGAAGCGCACTCCATCTATCTGGACGACCGCATCGCCTACGGCAAATGGCGCGTCACGCCCGGCGTGCGCTATGAACACATCCGCACCAACCGCCAGCCCAGCGGCACCGCCAACGACACGCCGTTCGACCTGCGCAACAGCCGCGGCCTGCCTTCGCTGAACATCGCCTATCTGGTCGACGATGCGTTGACGCTCTATACCAACTACAACACCTCGTTCGGCGCGGTGCAGTACACGCAGCTGAACTCGATGTCGGCCTCCAATCCGCTCAGCCCGGAAGTCGCCAAGACCCTGGAAGCCGGCCTGCGCTACTCGGGCGAACAGACCCACACCGAGTTCACGGTCTTCAACCTGAAGTTCGACAACCAGATCCTGTCGATACCCGGCACCAATCCGGCCGTGTTCCGCAACCTGGGCGCCACCACCCACAACGGCGTCGAATTCGCCATCGACTACGACTTCGACAAGTCCGGCCCGCTCGCCGGCCTGAATCTCTACGCCAACTACACCTACGTGCGCGCCATCCAGAAATCCGGCGAATTCGAAGGCCGGGACGTGCCGTTCTACTCGCGCCAGACCGGCACGCTGGGCGGACGCTACATGCGCAACAACTGGACTTTCAACCTCTACACGACGGCACAGAGCGGCCAGTACTCGGACACCGCCAACACCGAAGAGGAGAACGCCGCCGCGACCAACGGCCGCGTGCCGGGTTTCAGCGTCTGGAACACGCAGCTCAGCTACAAATTGCCCCAATGGAAGGGCAGCGAGCTGGCGGTGGGCGTGAACAACCTGTTTGACCGGCGCTACTACACCCGCAACGTCGACACCAACGGCGGCCGCATGGTGGGCGCGCCGCGCATGGTCTACCTGCAGGCGCGCCTGGCCTACTGATGCCCAGGCGCATCTGGCTGTTCTGCCATCGCTGGGTGGCGCTGGGCCTGGGCGGGATCCTGATCCTGTCCGGGCTGTCCGGCGCCTTCCTCGTGGCCGCGCGGCCGCTGGACAAGCTGCTGCATCCGGAGCTCTTCCGGGCCGGCAACGCAGGCGGCGGCCAGCCCGCATCGTTCGAATCCATGCGCCGCAACCTGGCCGCCGAGTTCGGCCCGCAAGCCTCCTACACCTTCCGCCCGCCGCGCGAATCCGGCGAAACCATGCAGGTCAGGGTGAGGGCGCCCGACGCCTGGGACGGCACGGTCTATCTCGATCCGGCCAGCGGCCGGGAGCAGGGCAGAAGGGGAGAAGACGAGGGCCTGGTCGCCATCGTCTACAAGCTGCACAGCGCCCTGATGCTGGATCGCACCGGCAAGGCCGTGCTGGCCTGGACCGCGCTGGCCTATCTGGTCCTGACGGTGTCAGGCCTGATCGCATGGTGGCCGCGCAAATGGCCGCCGTCCTTGCGCATGGTGTTCAACAAGGGCGCGCTGCGCGCCTTGTTCGACGTGCACCGCAACGGCGGCGCCATCCTCGCGCTGCTGCTGGCGGTGTGCATGGCCAGCGGCGCCTATCTGGCATGGCGTCCGATAGGCGGCTGGATCACGCTGGCCAGCGGCCAGCCCCCGGTCGTGGCGCCCAAGCTGCCGGCGCAGCCAGCGGGCGCCATCCCGCCGCGCTCCCTGGACGAATTGGCCGCAACCGCACAAGCGGCATTTCCGGACGGCGCGATCGGGTACCTGCTGTACACGCCGCGCAGCGACCGGCCTTTGGCCATACGCATGCGCGTGCCCGACGATCCGCATCCAAACGGCAGATCCACCGTCTGGCTCGACCCGCGCGACGGCCACGTATTGGCGGCACAGCGCTGGAACGAACTCGATCCCGGCGCGCGGATCAACTCCGTGCTGTATCCGCTGCATACGGGAGAACTGGGCGGAATTGCGGGAGTAGCCATGGTCGCGCTGCTGGGCCTGGGCTTGGGCGCGTTGGGCATCAGCGGGATCTGGCTGTGGTGGCGCAGGCGCGGATTAAAAGCCCAGGCCCGCGCCCGACTTGAATCCCCCTAGATGGACGCCTGCTTCATCCGGCGCGACAGATCGGCGGCCGCCTCCTTGCGCTCGCTATAGCGGTCCACCAAATAGGGCGAGGCATCCCGCGTAAGCAGGGTGAACTTCATCAGTTCCTCGACGACGTCGACCACGCGATCGTAGTAGGGCGATGGCTTCATGCGTCCCGCCTCGTCGAATTCCTGGTAGGCCTTGGCCACCGACGATTGATTGGGAATGGTCAACATGCGCATCCAGCGCCCCAGCACCCGCATCTGGTTCACGGCGTTGAAGGACTGCGATCCGCCCGACACCTGCATCACCGCCAGCGTCTTGCCCTGGGTCGGGCGCACCGCGCCCACCGACAGCGGAATCCAGTCGATCTGCGTCTTCATCAATCCCGTCATTGCGCCGTGACGCTCGGGCGAACTCCAGACCATGCCTTCGGCCCATTGGACCAGCTCATGCAGCTCGCGCACCTTGGGATGGTCATCGCTGGCGTCATCGACCAGCGGCAGTCCCGAAGGATTGAACAGCCGGGTCTCGCCGCCCAGCGCCTGCAACAGGCGCGCGGCTTCCTCGGCCACCAGGCGGCTATAGGAGCGTTCGCGCAACGAACCGTACAGCAGCAGGAACCGCGGCGCGTGCGCGGCCCGCACGGCAGGAAACAGCCCGGCCTCGCCGGGTCGATGGAACAACGACGAATCAATGTTGGGCAAATCGGCCAGGGTTTCAGACACGGACCACCTCCGCGCCGATGCGGGTCTCAACGGTTTTCTGGATCAACTTCATGCAATACCTCTATACATACGACACTCAGATTTCAATCGGCCGACGCCCGCGCACGCAGCAGCAATAGCGCGGCAAAGGCGCCAAGCCCTATGCCCCCGGACAGCCACAGCGCGTTGACCCCCCAGCGGTCCAGCGCCACCCCGAAAAGAAATGGCGCTAGCGCCTGCGCCACCCGCGCCGGCATCATCAGCCAGCCCTGGCGCGCGCCATAGCCCTGGGGGCCGAACAGCACCAGCGGCAAGGTCCCCTTGGCAATGGTCAGGATGCCGTTGCCCGCCCCATGCAGGACGGCGAACACCGGCGCCATTACCGGACCGCCGCCCAGCAGCAGGGCAACGCCCGCCGGATGCGCCAGCGCAGCCAGGCGCGCGGACAACAAGGGATGAACCCGCCGCAAGAAACCGAATTCCAGCAGGCGGCCCGCCACCTGCGCCGGACCGATGAGCGCACCCACGGCCACGGCGGCTGCGAGCGTGGCGCCCGTGGCTTCCAGCATGCGCGGCAAATGCGTGGCCATCGCGGTGCTGATGAACCATGTCGCCGCAAACACGAAGGCGAGGAGGGCAGTGGCATACCTCTGCTGCCGCGGCTGGGGGGCAGAGGAGGGGACATCCTGCGCATTGTCCGCAGGCTCTTGCGTTCGTCCCGCGCCCGGCGCTTTCGGAAACCATGCGTTCAACGGCAGGCCGACCAGCAGGTGCAATCCTGCCCACCCCAGGCACGCGCCGCGCCAACCGAATTGGGTTTCCATCCAGGCCGAAAGCGGCCATCCCACCGTGCTCGCAAAACCGGCAATCAGCGTGATCCCCGTGATGGCGCCGCGGGCGTGATGGCCATACAGCCGCACCAGGCTGGAGAAGGCTGCCTCGTAGAGTCCGGCCCCCATCGCCACGCCGATAACCAGCCAGGCGGCGACCATCGTCCAGAGGCCCTGGGCGGCGCCCAGCAAGCCCAGCCCCAGCGCAAACAGCAGGCTCGTGCCGGCCAATACGACCCGCCCGCCATGGCGGTCGATCGCTAGTCCCGCCCAGGGACCGACCACGGCCGAAGCCACCATCGCAGCGGAAAACGCCGCATACACCGCCGGCGCCGACACCCCCAGGTCGCGGGCCATCGGATCCGCCAGCATCGCCGGCAGGTAATAGGAAGACGCCCAGGCGAGCGTCTGAGCCGTGCCCAGGGAGCCAACGACGCGTACGGGAGCGTCGAGCATGTATCAATGCCGCTGGAGGAGGCGGGATGGCGGGCTGCATGCCGCGCTGGCGCCGGTCTCGGCTCCCTCACCAGCCGCGCCCGCGCAGCAATGCTCGGTAAGGTATCCGAGCAAGCCATTCATCTGGGAGAAATCCGCGCGGTAGATCAGATTCCGGCCTTGCTGCTCGACGCTGACCAGGGCTGCGTGCGCAAGCTCCTTCAAGTGGAAAGACAACGCGTTGCGGGCAACGCCAAGCCCCTCCGCCATGACACTGGGTGTAAGGCCGTCGGGCCCCGCGACGACAAGCGCACGAAACACGCGCAGGCGTTGGGCATGGGCCAGGGCATTCAGGGCAGTAACGGCTTGATCTTCATTCATTGATCAATGATACAACAATTATTGAACTATTTATGCATGCAGGCCCGCCGCGGGCCTAAGTAAACGTGCCTCTAGATATCGGCTACATCGCGCAGCCGTACGCCGGAGAAGTTGGCCGCACTCAATGCATCAAACATCGCGCGGTCGCAGATGGGAGGCGCTCCCATGCGATCCTGGCGGAAGATATGGGCATCTCCCACCACATCCTGTTTGAACACCAGGCTGGCTCGGCCGACGAGGCTATAAAGTTTCTCGTCCTCGCCGGTCTGATAGTTGCGGTCGAACTTGATCCTCACGCGGGAAGAGGCTTCATCCAGGGCGTCGAGTCTGCGCAGCACATTGCCTAGGTAATACTGAGGGGCGGGGCTGCCGTCAGCCAGGCTGAAGTCGCACGCCACAAATGCAAACGCCTCGGCGTCCAACTGCTCAAACAGTTGCTTCAAGGGCTCCGACACAATCCATATGCCAGCAAGCACCTCCAGATCGCGTGGCATTCCGCCTTTCTCCGGTACATGAACCAGATGGGGACGCTCCGGATACTGATCTGGCATTCCATTAGGACGCGAGACGACATTCATCCCCGGATCGATCAGCTTCTCTTCGTTGGCGATTTCGATGCCGGGAATCCTGCCGTTTCCCAAGAAGCTGGCGTCGATCAGGAAAAATTCGCCCTTATGAGATGCGGCTTCGGCTGAAACTTCAATGGCGGTCGGTTCGGTCACGGTGGCTCCAAAGTTCATAACACGCTCCAATTACGGACAGCACGGAAACTCAAGTTCCGCGACCAAACCGCCACCTTCCCGGGGCTTGAGATGCAATGCTCCCCCGAACCGCTTGGCAATGGCATGTACGATCGAGATGCCAAGACCCGCGCCGTCGTTGCGGCTTCGGCCTTGGTCCCCGCGCCAGAAGCGTTGGCCAATCTTGGCTGCTTGATCCGCACTGAGCCCCGGCCCCCGGTCCGCCACGACGATGCGGCATTGTCGGGTTGGAGAATCGAAGCGGGCAACGACTTCGACAGGCATGTCATAGGGGGAGTAGCGAATCGCATTGTCCACCAGGTTGCGGATGGCAGCCTCCAGCATCTCGCGCGGAATGGAGCAGCAAGCATCAGCGCCGTCGACGGATACCGCCAGGCGCAGCCGCGCTTCGACAGTTGTCGCATCGATGACGCTGGCGATGACCTCCTGGATGGGCGTACACCCGTTCTCCGAATTGGGCGATGCTTCGGCACGCGCCAGAATCATCATCTGGTCGAGCGTACCCCGCAGGCGCTTCACGCCTTCCTCGGCACTGCAGAGTGACGATTCGGCTTCTTCCCCTTCGGTCAACCTGGCCACTTGCAGGTGGGTGTCGATCACGGTCAGCGGTGTCCGCAACTCGTGCGCCGCGGCGTCGGTAAACGCCCGCTGGCTGGAGAGTGCCAGGGATAAGCGTCCCAACAATCCGTTCATGGCATCCAGCACAGGACGAAGCTCGGTGGGCGGCTTTGCGACAGCGATAGGGGTGGTATCGTCCGTTTGCTTGGCCCGCAACTGCATGCGCAAGGCTTGCAGCGGCGCAAGGCCTTGCCCGATACCGATCCACAGGGCAGCCAGCCCGCCAAGAAGCGCGATCAGGAAGGGCACGCCAGCCGCAAACAGCAGTTCATTGATCAGCGTGTTCCTTTGCTCGACGCGATCCGCTGTCGTTATTTGATAACTGTCATCGCGAAGCACATAAATCCGCCACTCGTGTCCGGCGACCATGCGCGTGCTGTAACCGGCGGGCAGGCTGTCGAAATCCGAGGCCGGACTGCCGCTGGTGCGCGCCAGGACCTCGCCGCGCAGCGCGCGAATCTCGCAAGCGATTCCTTCGCTGCCGTTGACGCGGATGGCTTGCGTGAAATCCGTAGTCTTGGCGTTGGGATCTATGACAGACCCGGCAAGCAAGCCCGAGACCATGCGAGCCGACATGGCCAGGCGACCATCAAGCGTGCGGGCAAGGTCGGCGCGCACGCCCAGCATCATCCAGGCCGCCGCCGCCGCCCATAAGACCATGAGAGAAAGTCCTGCAATCAGGACTGCACGAAGACGCAAACTCATGCGTCGAGCCTCCAACCCAGCCGGAATCCCAATCCACGCGACGTTTCAATCACGTCAGCGCCAAGCTTGCGGCGCAGGTTGTGGATATGAACGTTGAGCGCGTTGCTGCTCACTTCCTCGCCCAGCCCGTACAGGCGTTCATTGAGTAGATCAGGAGGGATCCACCTCGCATTGGCCGCGGCCAGATGCGCCAGCAGATCCACCTCGCGACGCGATAGCGAAATGGCTTGGCCTCCCAACCAAGCCAGGCCGCTTTCGGGCTCCAGACGCAAAGGTCCCGCCACAATGATCTGGGCTGCGCGCCCCTGTGTGCGCCTGACCAGCGCATGCAATCGCGCTGCCAGTTCGCGCAAGTCAAACGGTTTGGTCATGTAGTCGTCGGCGCCTTGTTGCAGGCCCGCGATCCTGTGGTCGATGGCATCCCGGGCGGACAGTATCAGCACGGGCAAACACGGTTCAATGCTACGCACGGCAGAGAGCAATTCCATTCCGTCACGGTCCGGAAGTCCCAGGTCGAGCACCAAGGCATTGAAGGAGTTTTCCGTTTGGGCGGCTTCAGCGTCAACGGCAGTGCAAACGTGATGCACCGTGATGCCATGCGCGCGCAAGCCAGCCACGATTCCTTTGCCGATCAGTTCATCGTCTTCTACCAGCAATACCCGCATTTGAATCCCGATTCGTTGCAACCCAGGGCCCATATGTTAGGCCAGAACTTTTCAGCCAAGAATGGCCGGCGCCTTGATTTCCGTTCGTTCCGCGCCTGCTTTCCCTTCTTTAGTTTCGGTTAATCGATCTCCTCCATCATGGCTGGATAAGCTCCCCTGCGCCTCAACATGAGGGCGGTTGGGGAAGGCCGACTATTGCCCCGGAGGAATGAGGTTGTTTGTATATCGACGAGTACTGGCCGTTGTGTTTCTGTTTTTTTTCGCCATCGGCAGTGCATGGGGGAGTGCAGGCCTGTTTTCCTGGCAGGAGGAGGCTGAATTTCTGGATCCTGTCGATGTATTCAAACTGGCGCAGGTTCAGCAGCAGGGGACGGAACTGGCGGCGCAAGGACACATTGCCGAGAACTACTATGTCTATCGCCACTCATTGAAGCTGGTTTCGGGGCAGGGCGAGGAAGTCCGCCTGGATCTTCCCCCTGGTACGCCCAAGAATGACGAGTTCTTTGGCGATACGGAAATCTATCTTGGAGATGCGCTGCGACTGCGCTTTCCCGCCTCCGTCACAGGTCCGTTGACACTGCATTGGCAAGGCTGTGCGGAAGGGGGCATCTGCTACCCTCCGCAGACCATGGCATTGAACTTGCCCGCGACGGCGGCGGGGGCAGGTAGCGCTGCCGAGCCTCCTGCCACCACCAGTCAGCCGGAGGCGGGCGCCGGCGGCGCAGCCAACGTCGCCGAGGACCAGGCTGCTGCCCAACGCCTGGCGACGCTGGGGCCGATCGCAGGCACATTGCTGTTCTTCGGCTTCGGCCTGCTCCTGGCTTTCACGCCTTGCACCTTGCCGATGATCCCCATCATCTCCAGCATGGTCGTGGGCGCTCAGGCCAGTCCGCGGCGCGCTTTTGTCACGTCCCTGTCCTATGTGCTGGCAATGGCCGCCACCTATGCCGCCGTGGGCGTGGCAGCCGGCTTGGCAGGCGCGAATCTCCAGGCGACCCTGCAATCCCCCTGGCTGCTGGGAGCGTTCGCGGCCTTGTTCCTGATTCTCGCCAGTTCCTTGTTCGGAATGTTCGAACTGCGCCTGCCGTCCGCCTTGTTGAACCGGGTCGGATCCGCCAACCAGGGGCGCGCGGGCGGAAACGTGGTCGGCGCTGCGGCGCTGGGCTTCTTGTCGGCATTGCTGGTCGGGCCATGCATGACCGCGCCCTTGGCGGGAGCGCTGCTCTACATCAGCCAGACCGGCAGCGCGCTGTATGGCGGCCTGGCATTGTTTGCCCTGGGCCTGGGCATGGGCCTGCCGCTGCTGGTGATCGCCATATTCGGCGCCCGCGTACTGCCCAAGCCGGGAGCGTGGATGGATCGCGTGCGCATAGCGTTCGGCTACGTGATGGTCGGGATGGCGGTGATGATGCTCGACCGCTTCCTGCCGGCCACCCTGAGCCTGGTGCTCTGGGGGGCCTGGATACTGTCCATCGCCATCGGCCTGTTGGCCTGGGCGCAAGCGGTCGCGCAAAAGCTGCGCCTGATGTGGGCCTTGCGCACACTGGGAGCCATCGCAGGCCTGTGGTCCATTCTCATGCTGGTGGGCGCCGCGTCGGGCGGTGATTCACTGTCGCAACCGCTGGCGCACCTGCGCGCTGCCTCGTCGGCCGCCGTGCCAGCCATCGCCAACAAGCCAGCCTACGTCGAGGCCAAGTCGGTCGAGGACGTGGACAGGCGCCTGGCGGACGCGGCCGCGCGCGGCCAATGGACCTTGATCGACTTCTACGCCGACTGGTGCATCAGTTGCCACGTGATCGAACGCAATGTGTTCGGCGACCCCGCTGTGGCGCAGCGGCTGGCGCGCATGCAGGTGCTGCGGCCGGACGTGACACGCAACGACGCAACGGATCAGGCCCTGCTCAAACGTTGGGGCGTCATGGGGCCGCCCACGCTCATCCTGGTGGGACCCGACGGCACGGAGCGCCGAGACCTCCGCGTGGTGGGCGAGGTCAGCGCCGCCGATTTCCTGGGGCGACTGAACAAGGCGGGAACGCCATGATAGGCATCGGTCCCTTCTCCATTCAAAGCATGGGCGTCTTCGCGGCTGTACTGTTTTCCTGGCTGGTGACGCGCGCGCTGGCCAAACGCCTGCCGGACGCTTCTCATCGGCTTGCCGGCGCCGTGCTGCTCGACGGCGTGTTTTGGGGCATTGTGGCGGCGCGCCTGGGATACATCGCCTTCTGGTGGGAAGACTACTTCGCAGCTCCCATGGCGCTGATCGCAATCGGCGATGGCGGATACTACTGGTGGGTTGGGGTGCCAGCCACGCTGGCCTTCGTCTGGTGGCGGACCCGTACCATGCCGGCGCCGCGCCGTCCCATATACGCGGGCATATTGGCCGGGGTCGTGGCCTGGTTCGCAGGCGGCGCGCTGCTGCCGCTGCTGCTCGAGCCGCCGCGTCTGCCGGACTTGCAGTTGCAAACGCTGGATGGGAACCCCATCGCGCTGAGGTCATACGAGGGCAAACCGCTAGTCGTCAACCTCTGGGCGAGCTGGTGCCCGCCTTGCCGCCGTGAGATGCCCGCCCTGGAACAGGCGCAGTCCGAGTTCCCGGGCGTCAGCATCGTCCTGGTCAATCAGGGGGAGGGCGCGCAACAGGCGCATGACTTCATCCAGAGCGAAGGCCTGGCATTGCGCAACGTCTTGCTCGACCCCGCGTCCGCGTCCATGCGGGCGGTGAATTCGCGCGGCCTGCCCACGACCTTGTTCTATGACGCGCAGGGACGCCTGGTGGATACGCATCTGGGCGAGATCACCATGGCAGCCCTCAAGGACAAGATGTCGCGGCGTTTCGATATGCCCCGAGACGGCATCCAAGATTTACCCAAGTAAGGAATGACCATGTTTGCATTGCGTATGCGTATTTCATCCATCGCAGCCATCCCGCTCGTGCTGGCAGCCGGCTACAGCCAGGCCCAGACCGGAGCCCGACCGCCGGCCATCCAGGCACTGGAAGCGCAAGGCCTCACCATCGTGGGAGAGTTCGATGTGGAAGGCGGCCTGCGCGCTTTCGCCGGCACGGCAGAAGACCGCCCCATCGCCGTCTACCTCACCAGCGATGGCAACGCCATCGTGGGCACGCGCCTGGACGCCAATGGCAAGCCCATCGACCGAATGAAACTGCGGGACCTGGTTGAAAAGCCGCTGGGCGAAAAGACGTGGAGTCAACTGGAATCCGCGACCTGGGTACAGGACGGCAAACCCGACGCGCCCCGCATTATCTACACTTTCTCCGATGCAAACTGTCCCTACTGCCACCAGTTCTGGGAAGCAGCGCGCCCCTGGGTGGACGCCGGAAAGGTGCAGCTTCGCCATCTGCTCGTGGGCGTGATCCGGGCAGACAGTCCGGCAAAGGCCGCGGCTATCCTTGGCGCTCCCGACCCAACGGCCGCACTGATCGAAAACGAACACAAGTTTGATCAGGGCGGCATCAAGCCTACCGACAGCATTCCCGACGCTGTACTCCAGACCCTCGAAGACAACCACATGCTGATGCTGTCGAGCGGGTTCCGAGGCACGCCCGGCATCGTGGTGCGGGAGAGCGACGGCTCGGTCAAGAAATTCAGGGGCATGCCCCAGGGCGCGCAATTGGCCGAGGTGTTGGGGCCGCGTTGAATCCAAGACGGGATCCGCCTTGGACGCCAAGGCACGCAGGCGAGGAGGGCGGTGGCGAAAACCTATGCCTTCCGCGCTCGGATTCCATGCCCTGGCCCATGACGATGCCGGTGATGAATATCCGGATAGTGGGGATGCGTGTGCGTCAGCGCTTCATGGCGGTGCGGATGCGTATGCGGCTCCGCGCCATCCCAGGCAAAGGGATGCGCGTGCTGGTGGTGCTCGTCGTGCACGTGACGGTGGCTATGTTCCATGGCTTCGTGGGTATGTTCGTGCGCATGCCGTTCGCGCAGGTGCAACCACACGCCCAGCGCCATCAGGGCGGCCGCCGGCCAGAATAGAAGGCCCGGATTCTCGGGCCACAAGATGAAGGAAATGATCACCCCGACTAGCGGCGCCACTGAAAAATAGGCCCCAGTCCTGGCGGTTCCCAGCGTTCTTAGCGCCAGGACGAATAGCGTCAGGCTCAGGCCGTACCCCAGAAATCCCACGACAAGACTGGCCCCCACCATGGTGACGGGCGGAAGTTCGGCGCCACCAAGCAGCGCCAGGATCGTACTGACCGCTCCGGCAGACAAGCCTTTCAGACCGGCGATCAGCATGGCGTCATTGGTGGCGACCCGACGCGTCAGGTTGTTGTCTATGGCCCAGCAGAGACAGGCCCCAACTATGAGCAGCGCCCCGGGTGACGGCGCCGTGCCGCCCGGCTCCCAAGACAGCAGTACGCCGCCGAGCACGATCGCGACCATGCCGAGCACGATCTGGCGGTCGGCGTTTTCCTTGAACACGCACCACGCGATAATGGCCGTGAGCACCCCTTCGATATTCAGCAAAAGCGAGGCCGAGGCGCCGCTCGTCTGGGTCAGCCCGAGCATCAGCAGCGCCGGGCCGAGCACGCCGCCTGTCGCAATCGCACCCGCCAGCCAGGGCAGGTCTGCGCGCGGAATGCGCAAGCCAGGCGCATCCCCCGGGCTGTGGCCACGGCCGATGTGACGTAGCGCCAGCAGGATGCCGAGACCCAGCCCGCTGCCCAGATAGAGAAGTCCAGCCAGCAGCAACGGTGCGACGCCTTCGACCAAGGTTTTGGCGAATGGCGTGCTCGCGCCGAACAGGAGCGCCGCGGCCAGCGCGGGGGATGCTGAGCGGATCGACATGTGGACGTGTAGACGGCGGGAATGGCTTGGAGGACAAGCGTACGCCCATTTACTTGCGATTGAACGTGGAAGGCCAATCTCGCTAGATCTATTACTTTACATAATACACATTATGCGCATACCTGGTATGTTTGGCGCTGTTGCGGGATCCCGGACGTCTGGTGCTTTATGACCGCAACAACTAGCTGGTGGTAGCCCCACTGGACTCATCGCAGATCATCGCCCGGCACGTCGCCGGCCTGGCGTTCCAGGACCTGCCGGCATCCGCCGTCGAAGCGACCCGCAGGAACCTGCTCGACACGGTCGGCGTGGCGATCGCCGGCGCCACCGCGCCCGGCTGCGCCGCGGCGGTCGGCGCCATACTTCGACGACACGCACGACCTCGCGGTCCTGCATGCGGGCGTATCGGTGGTGCCGGCCGCGCTGGCGATGGCGGACCGCATCGGCGGCGTCAACGGCGAGGACCTGGCCGTGGCCGTGACGGCGGCCTGGACCTGGCCTGCCGGCTGGGCGTGGCGACGCGGGTCTCGCCCGTGGTCCGTGGCTGGGCCTACACCGCCACCCATAGGCTGTTCGGCGCCACCGCGGCGGCGGCCCGGCTGCTGAAGCTGGACGCGGAACGAACCGGCCATGCCTTGGGGTTAGGTGCCAGGTCTCGGTTGGACGGTGGCAACGGCAGAGATGTGCACTTGAGATCGATGACGCCACGACTTAAAAAGATGAACGTTAGTCCGGCATCACGGCCCGCTGTGCAATGGCATTTTCTGGGAACATGGTGGGCGTTCAGCCGTCACGCATCAATAGGATGCTGAGCCCACACCTACTCAAGATGATTTCGCCGGATGCATATGTCGGAATGACCGCAACATGGCGAAGTCCGACCCCACAACCTTGCAAATCCACCGGCAGCAACCGCTGCGGAGCAGTCGTTCGCGGACAGACTACGAGTGGCCACTGCGGGTCGAAAGCGGAAATTGCTTGCAGAGGCGGGGAAGACCGCCGCTACGTAGCCAGCTGCGGCAGCACCACCGCGTGCTACTGGGCCAGGAACGTCAGGTGTACGGCACGGTCAGCTATCGCTGGTAGGCCGCATCGGACGGCGCGTCCGGCCCCCTCGCCAGCGCGCTGTCGCCCAACGGAGCGCGCGTTCGCCCCGCCCGCAATCCCTACGCCCTTGCGTGATGCCGTGCTTTTGTATTAAAGTTGAAAACCATTCTCATTTACATCAAAGCACGAGGAAGCGTGGTGGGCACTGATTCGGGCGTACAGCAGCAATTTCATTTGCTGTACCGCGATCATCATTCCTGGCTTTTTGGCTGGCTACGCAGACGCATGGGTTGCACCCATCACGCGGCAGATCTCGCTCACGACACGTTTGAGCGCTTGCTGGCCTCGCGCGACGCACTGCTGGGCCAGCCGCTGGGGCTGCAAGAGCCGCGTGCCTACCTGACCACCACCGCCAAACGCCTGCTCATCGACCGGGCGCGCCGCGAGCTGCTCGAACGAACTTACCTGGCCGAGCTCGAACGGCTGGCTCCGGAACTGGCTCAGCATCCCTCGCCCGAGCAATTGCTTATCGCCATGCAGGCGTTGGAGCAGATCTGCCAAGCGCTGGAAGGCGTATCCGCCAAGGCCCGCGCAGCCTTCCTGCTGCACTACCTTGAAGGCCACACGCACGCCTACGTCGCCGGGCAACTGAAGGTCTCGACCAAGATGGTGCAGAAGTACCTGGTCCAGGTGCTGTTGCATTGCCATCAACGGCTTGCCTGAACCGTGGCTGCGCCCTCGCCCGCCTCGGTTGCCGCACAGGCCGCGCAATGGATCGTCCAGCTTTCCTGCGACGACGCCGCGCAACGGCGCGCGGCCAGGCAGGCCTTTGAAGCCTGGAAGGCGGCAGACCCGCTCCATGCCACGGCCGCGGAACGCATGGAGGGCCTATTGGGCCAAGTAGACGCGATCCGCGTCGGCGGCGTGGGTGAACCGGGCAGCGCCGCCCTGGCCGCCGCCCTCAATGCGCGCGGCAAGCGCAGCCGCATCAAGAAATACGCCGCCGCCGCCCTGCTGGGCTGCGTCCTGGCCGCGCCCGCATGGCTGACGTTGCAAGCCTATCCCCCCTCCTGGCTGATGGCCGACCTGCGGACCGCCACCGGCCAATGGAGGACGCAGGTATTGGACGATGGCACTCGCATCAGCATCAACAGCGGCACTGCCGTCAATCTCCGCTACGACTCCCGGCTCCGGGCTTTGGAACTGATCCAGGGCGAGATTCTGGTCGAGGTCGCCAAAGATGCCACGCGCCCCTTCCTGGTCGAAACCCGGGACGGAACCATGCGCGCCCTGGGCACGAAGTTCGTCGTCAGCCGCGAGGACGGCGCAACGCGATTGAGCGTGCTGGAATCGCGCGTATCGGTCCAGACCGACGCGCAACGCCGCGGCGGATCGCGCGACGCCACCGTGGTTGAAGCCGGCCAGGCCGTGCGGATCCGTCCAAACGGCCTGGATCCAGTAACGGAGATCGACACCGGCCAGATCGAAGATGGCTGGAAGCAGCACCGGCTGTTCATACACGATCGTCCGCTCGCCGAGGTGCTCGACACCCTGGCGCGCCATCGCAGCGGCCTGATTCAGTACGACGCCCAGGCGCTAGCCAGCATCCGCATTTCGGCGGTGCTGCCTCTCGATGACACAGATCGCGCCATGCAGCTGCTGACAGCCAATTTGCCGACGCTGCGCGTGCGCAGCTTCACTCCCTATTTCCTGCGCGTGGACGTGGCGCCGGGAGACTGAACCGGGCGGTTCCGGACCCTCAGGCACGCGAATTTTTTTGGACAGCAGGTTCCACTTCCGAATTCTCGTTCGTCAAACCAAAAGACATCACGAACAGGAATTCCCGATATGGCCCTGCCCCGCATCACCGCGCACCCCGTTTCTTCCCGCCAGCCCTACCTGCTCCGCCACCTGCCGCTGGCCGTCGCCCTGGCGCTCGTCGCCCTGCATCCGCATGCTGCGCGGGCCCAGGCCGCAACAGGCATGGCCGTCACCCAATACGACGTCCCGGCCGGTCCGCTGGCCCCGGCGCTGAACCGTTATGCGCAGTTGTCCGGCGCGGACATCGTGGTCGACACGCGCAATCTGCAAGGCCTGACGACCCAGGGGCTGCAGGGCAGCCACACCGTTGCCGGCGGCTTCGACATCCTGCTGCGCGGCACCGGCTACAGCGCCAGGCAGACCCCCGCCGGCTACGTCATCGAGCCCGAACCGCGCGCCAGCGCCGTTACGCTGGAATCCGTGCGCGTGGACGGCGACGCGTGGCGCAACGCCACCACCGAAGAAACGGGCTCCTATGCCGCGCGCGCGGTCACGATCACCAAGGGCGCCCAGACCCTGCGTGAAATACCTCAGTCGGTGTCGGTGATGACCCGGCAGCAAATGGACGACCAGGGCCTGACCACGATCGCCGACGCCATGGGCTATGTAACGGGCCTGACGGCCTCCGACTATGAAGACACCGAGAAATTCAATGCGCGCGGGTTCGGCACCAGCGCGCAATACGACGGTCTGCCTCAGCAGGCAGCCAGCACCAACATGGATCTCGCCATCTACGACCGCATCGAGATCCTGCGAGGCCCCACCGGCCTGCTGACCGGGACGGGAGAACCTGGCGGAGCCATCAACTACGTGCGCAAGCGTCCGCGCGCCGAGAGCCATTTTTCCGCCTCCGTCTCCGGCGGCTCCTGGGACCAGTACCGTCTGGAGGCCGACGGCGGGGGTCCGCTCAATGAATCGGGCACGCTGCGCGGCCGCCTCGTCGGCGCCTACAAGGACGAAAACAAATTCTATGACTGGGGACGTTCGGAACCGCGCACCTTTTACGGTGTGCTGGAATACGACCTCGCGCCGCGCACAACGATCGGCGTGACCGCTACCTACAACGATCGCCGCTTCCGCAACTTCAACGGCCTGCCCCTTTACTCGGATGGCAGCGTGCCAGATCGCGACGCGTATGTCGGCCCGTCGAAAATGTCGGACATGTCGACCTATGACGTCGGGACCGACCTGACACATCGATGGAGCAATGGCTGGGAATTCAAGGCGGCCTATCTGCATCGCGACACGCGCTATCGCGGCTATTCGGCGTTTACCGGCAGCCGTATCGATATCGACACCGGCCTGGCCGCCGGCATGTCGGTCGGACGCATCGCGAACGACTTCAAGTGGGATCAGGGCGACGTCCACGTGTCGGGGCCCGTCTCCCTGTTTGGACAGGAGCACACGCTCACGCTGGGCTACAACTACGCGCGCTCTGACGAAACGACCGGAAGCCGCTTCAGCTACATCGAGAACGTCGCACCGCTGACCGATCACGACTTCGATCAGGAATACGCGCTGCCGGTAATCAATCGCAACAACACCATCACCACGCAATCTGGCATCTACGCCTCGGGGCGATTCAAGCTGGCCGAGCCGCTGAGCCTGATCCTGGGGGGCCGCTGGACGGACTACCGCCAGAAAAGCCGCCCGGTGTCGCCACAGACCGGAGACTGGGAATACAGCGCGGCCAATACGAAGGACGAATTCACGCCGTTCGGCGGCATTGTGCTGGACCTGAATCAACAGGTCTCGGTCTACGCCAGTTATACGGACATCTTCGTGCCCCAAAGCGAGCAGGACTACACGGGGCAAACGCTCAAGCCGCGCAAGGGTTGGCAAACCGAAGCCGGCGTCAAGGGCGAGTTCTTCGATGGCCGCTTGAATGCATCGCTGGCGATGTTCCGGATTCGCGACCAGAACCGCGCCATTACCGATCCGGACCACATCGGTTGCGGCGGCACGCCCACCGGTTCGTGCTCGCGCGCGGCCGGCCTGGTGCAAAGCCAGGGTTGGGAAGCGGAAATCAGCGGCAGCCCCTTGCCGGGCTGGGACATAGCCGCCGGCTATACCTTCACCAACGCAAAATTCCTGCGTGACGCCGACGCCGACAACGTGGGCCAGCGCTTCGCTGCCGATGTTCTGCCCAAGCACCTTTTCAAACTCTGGACGCAATACCGGTTCCAACCCCGCGATTTCAACGGCGCGCTGAACGGCTGGCGCGTCGGCATGGGCTTGCAGGCGCAAAGCGATGTCTACACCTCATCCATGCGCCAGGGCGGCTACGCGGTTGTCTCCGCGCGCCTGGGCTACCAGATCAACAAGCAATGGGACGCCGCGCTTTCGATCAACAATCTTTTCGACCGGGAGTACCTGCGCACGCCGGGCTACGACATTTTCTACAACCTCTATGGCGCGCCGCGCAGCGCTATCCTGACGCTGCGCTACACGATGTAGCGTCTGGTGGAGATCCGCAAGCCTCGCGCAGCGCCGCCGCGATGTTTCCACGCCAAAGCCTGGCTTGCGCGCGGGGCAAACCCTAGGAAGACGGTGTTTTCGGGCGTCCGCCCGACGAGGTCCTGGCGACTGGCGACTGGCGGCTTCGCGGCAAGCGCGCAAGTGATAGGCGCGTCAACCGGAACAATTGACACACTATTGCAAATAAATCTCAATATATTTCACGCTATCCGTCCGACCGTTCACGTTGGGAGGATGCCGGCACTGCCCCCCTCCCTGGGCGCTTTTTTCCTTGTCTCTCTCCCTGCGGCCTGCGCGCGCGTGCGCCCGATTCATCGCCGGAGCCATACCCTGTACGACGGATGCTCCTCCTCCAAATGCCGGTGCTAAAGATGAACACGCCACGGGAGAACGCGTCTGCAGGCAATTCAAATCCCGACGCAGGCGCGCCGATCTTGGAGGGAGACTCTATGGCCTCAAGCGCTCGATTAGCGGACGTCATCGTCAAGCTGCCAGATCGATCGACCTGCCTCGTACAACGTCGCCTGGTCATCAAACGCAGCGATGCGGCCCCACCAGAGCCGCAATACATCTGTTCATTACCATCGGGCGAGCCTGTGACATGGTTGCGCGATGGGAAGTATCGGCTGCCAGACGGCACCGTCGCTGTCGCGGTCGCTCATCAACGACCCAGCAAGTAGGTATCAAAGTCCATCGCAGCCGACATTGCGCTGCTGATGGCACGCTGCATTACCTGATGTCCGTCGTGATCGGCTATCCGGCGCATGCTTTGCTGACCGGCGGGGAAAGGCTAGGGCATGATATCGCGTCGCCCCCCCGCCCGCGCAAGCATCAGAACCGCCCGCGCAACGTCAGCATCATGTTGCGCGGCGCGCCGTAGTTGTTGCGGTTCTCGACATAGCCCGGATACTCGTAATACACCTTGTCGAACAGATTGTTCACGTTCAACGCAGCCGTCCAATTCGACGTCACGTCATACGCGACCCGCGCGTTCCACACGCTGTACGACGGCCGGCGCACCTTCGAGATGCTGTTGGTCAGCGCGCTCTGCCAATTCACGCCCGCGCCCACGCTCAGGCGGTTCAACTGGCCGGGCAAGCGGTATTCGCTCCACAGACGCAACAGGTGCCGCGGCGTTTCCTCGCTGAAAGTCTGGCCCTCGCGGTCCGGATCGCTCAGGTATTTATTGCTGTTGAATGTATAGCCCGCCGCCACTTGCAGGCCCCGCATCAGCTCGCCGCTCATCTCCGTCTCGAAGCCCTGGCTGCGCACCTTGCCCGCCGCGCGCGAACAATACCCGCCGTTGCACGCCGGCCCGGCCTCGTAGTCCTGCACAGCGCGGTTTTTCTGGTCGATGCGGTACAGAGCGAACGACGTGTTCAGCTTGCCGTCCATCAGCTCGCCCTTCACGCCCACTTCGTAGTTCGCGCCGACGATGGGCTTCAAAATGCTGCCGTCCAGCGTAGTGGCCGTTTGCGGCTCGAAGATATCCGCATAGCTGGCGTAGGCCGACCACTGCGGCGTCAGCGCGTAGACCAGCCCCACCATGGGCGTGAACTCCGCGCTGGCCTTGGCGGTACTGACATCGTCCCACGTGGCGGCCTGCGTGGTATAGCGGCTTTCAAACCAGCTGAAGCGCCCGCCCGACACCAGCGTCAGGTCTTCCGTCAGGCTGCTGCGCAGCTGCGCATAGACGCCTTTCTGCACATGCGGTTCATAGCGCGACGTGCGCTGAGAGTCCGGAAAGCTTTCTGGCTTGGGCACATGCGGATTAGGGTGGAACACATCCAGCGGCAGATAGTTGGACGCGTACTCGATGCGGTCCTTCGACGTCAGCCGCGACATGCTCACACCCACCGTCAGGTCCTGCGCCATGCCCAGCACCGTGAAGCGGCCGTTCACATTCGCATCAAAACCAATGTGCTCCGCCGACTTGTCGTAATTCCACGCATTGCGCATCGGCCCCATCAAGGTCACCGGGTCCACCGCGCCCGTCGCGTCCAGCGCCGAGGTCAGGCTCGTCTCCTTCACGTAGGTGGCCGCCACGTTCACGCGCCAATCGCTGTTGAAGCGATGTGTCAGGTCTGCAAACACCTGCGTCTCATCCCGGTCCCACTGGTTCCAGTCCGCGCCCAGAAAGGTAGACCGCTTCAGCCCCAGCGAACTGCCGTCGCTATATCGCGGCAAGCCGCCGAAGAACGGCGTGGACCGCAGGCGCGACACCAGCACGCCCGCGCCCACCGTCGTGCTGGGCGACAGGTCGTAATCCAGCGCGAAGTACAGATTGGTGTTGCGCTCCTTCACCACGTCGATGAACGAACCCTTGGAATCCAGATCCAGCACCGCCCGCGCCCGCAGGCTGCCATCCGCGTTCAAGGCCCCGCCCGCATCCAGCATACCTCCCACGTGGTCCCACGAGCCCGCGCGCGCCTCCATCAACACCTGCGTCTCGGCGGTAGGGCGCTTGCGCACCAGGTTCACCGAGCCGCCCGGCTGCCCCGCGCCTTCGAACAGGCCCTGCGCGCCGCGGAACACCTCCACCCGGTCCAGATACGCCGTGCTACCGGTGAAGCTATTGCCCACCGCATAGAAACTGCGCGACAGCGGCACGCCGTCGTATTGGATATTTGTGATCTTGAACCCGCGAGAATAGAAATTGCGCCCGCCGTCGGCCACCTCGCTGATTGTCACGCCCGTGGTGTTCTCCAAGACCTCGCTGATGGTCGACAGGTTCTGGTCATCCAACCGCTTGCGCGTCACCACCGTGACCGACTGCGGAATGTCCTTCAGCGCCTGCTCGGTCTTGCCGATGGTCGCCATGCTGGACCCGTAAGACTGCGTGCCCTCGGTCTGCGCATGATAGGCGCCCGTCACCAGCACCGGCGCCAGCGTGCTGGTGGCGGACGGCGCCTCGGCTTCCACACGGATACCGCCGTCCACATTCACCGCGCGATACCCCGTGCCCGTCAACAGCGCGCGCAAGCCATCCGCCACGCCATACTGGCCACTCAGGCCCGCGCTGTGCGCCCCGGTCAACTGCGACGAGGAATACCCCAACGAAATCCCCGCCTGCCGCGCAAACGCGGCCAGCGCGTCATTCAACGGTCCCGGCGCAATCGCGTACACGCGGGCCGATTCGGACTGCGCCGCCGTGGCCGGCGCGGCCTGGGCGTAGGAGAGCGACGGCGCCGACAAGGCGGCCAAGGCCGCCGCCAACGGCAGCAGCACGGTAAAGAAGGGATGGGGGCAAGCGCGCAAGCAAGCCCGCGCGCCGGACGACGGCGTCGCGGCCCGGAGACGATGGGTCTTCACGAAAGGGATACTCCAATGAGGGTCGGTCGGTGCTGGGCAGTGCGCACTGCTACAACCGGTATGACGAACGAATTCGCCCATCCCCTCAGATTTTTTTGTTTGTTCAGCCCCGCGCCCGTTCCGGCGCCCGTGCGCGTGCCCGAACCCGCGTCACCCGCCCGCCCCACCACAAGCGTCCCGCCTGCGGCTCCACCGGCAGAATCTGACGCAGCAGCGCCAGCACCTTGCGCGTATCGTCCAACTGGAACACTCCCGACACCGGCAACCGCGCCACCGCCGGGTCACACTCGATCGCCCCGTGATAGCGCGACAGCTCCTGCAAGAAGGCGTCCAGCGGCATATCGCGCACCGACAAGGCCCCCTCGACCCAGGCCCCGCCATCCATCATGCGCCCCTCCACCGGCACCAGCGCCCGCACACCTTGCGGCGTCATCCGCGCAGACTCCCGGGCCCGCAGCGTCGCGCCCGCCGCCTCGCCCGCGCCATCGCGCGGCAGCAACGCCACCGCGCCTTCATCCACCGCCACCTCGCTACCGTCGTCCCACTGCCGCACCCGATACCGCGTGCCTAGCGCCTGCGCCCGCCCGTCGCGCGTCTCCACGAACAGCGGCCGCGACAGCGGATCATGCCCCGAGATCACATACACCTCGCCCGCCAGCAAACGAATGCGCCGCACCGGCCCGCCATAGTCGATATCGACCGCCGTCTCCGTATTCAGCACCAGCGTCCCGCCATCCGGCAGCGTGACGCGGCGCCGCTCGCCCCGCGACGTAGACACGTCGGCCAACGCCTGCCGAACCGCCGGCACATCCCCCGCCCGCCACGCCACCCAACCGCCCGCCGCCAGCGCACCCAGCGACATCAAGGCCTTGCGGCGCGACCTCCGTGCCTGTGCCGCCTCTGTCTGCCGCAGAATCCGCGCCGCCGCCTCGCCCGGCATCTCCACCGCTGGCCCCTGCAAACGCGCGCCCAGCGCCTGCAAACGCTCCCACACCAACGCATGCGCGGGCTGCGCCCGCAGCCAGGCATCGAACGCCTGCCACGCCGACGCGTCCGCCGTGTTGTATTGCAGCTTGATGCGCCAGCGGATCGCTTCGTCCAGCATCGCCCGATCCACCGCGCCCTCCGCGCCGTCCTCCGGACGCGCGCCTGGCGCGCCTGGCGCGCCTGGCGACACGCCCGCCCGATCAAACCCCATAGACCAGCCGATAGCAGTGCTGCAACGCCTGCGCCAGATAACGCTCCACCGTCGCCACCGACCTCCCCACCTGCCGCGCAATCTGCGGGCACGTATGCCCCTCCATCTGCGCCAACAGAAACACCTCGCGCACCTCCGGCTTCAACCGGCCCAGCATCTGCGCCACCTGCTCCAGCGACTCCAGAATCAACAGCCGCGACTCTTCCGAGGGCCAATGGCTCTGCGGATAAGTCTGCAACACCGCCAGATAACTGCGCTCGATCTCCAACCGCCGCCAATGGTCCACCAGCAAGCGGTTCGCGATGGTGCGCAGGTAGGCCCGCGGCTCGCGCAGCACGGTGTCAGAGGGGGAGTTTGCCGACAGCAGGCGCACAAACGTGTCCTGCGCCAGATCCGCCGCGCGATGCGCATCGCCCAGCTTCAGCCGCAGCCAGCCGTGCAGCCAGGAATGATGGTCGCGGTACAACGTCGCGATGCCGGCGTCGGGACTGGCGCTAGGGGTAGCGGGCATGGGGATATACTGGGAATGGGAATTGTTCCCATTATATCCAGACGAATACCGGCCCAAGCCCGGTGTTCGCCCCCATGCCCGCCGGCTCGGGCGGGTCTTTGTCGTTGGGCGGGCGCCTACTGCAACGAAGCCGGCGCGTCGTGCAACACGCCGCAAGGGTCCGCGTCCGCGCCGCAAGCCCGCGCCTGCTCCAGCATGGCATTGACCTGCTCCCTGTGAACAGCGCCGCAGCATTGCTGTGACGCGGTACTGGCCGGCTTCCCAGCGAAGGTCATTTGGCCATCCATGGTCCGAGCTTGAACTCGCTGCTCATTTCGACGCAACACCCACGAGGTGAGCTGTGAGTTTGCAATCAATCAGTGTTGCGTTAGCCGCCATCTCATGCGCAACACAAGAAGCACAGCGGGGACCGCAACGCAGATTTGGAGACCCCGATGATCTCCAGAGTGGAGTCGAACGCAACACCAATCCCGAACTACCAAGAATGTGCATATCAGATGGCTCAAGCGAGGTCGTCGCCCATAGACGCTGATCACGCCGCTTCCGACCGACAGACTAAACCTTGCGTCCCGCCCGGGACTCCTCTAAAACGTATCCGTATCATCATCAGAGAGGCGATCTTGCGAGTTTCAATCCTGCGCCATTTCCGCCTGTACCTGCCGCTGATACTTCTCTTGTTGATCCTGGGTTTCCCCCCGGCCTCATCGGCAGCGCTACCCAGCCTGACCGGATCGACTGCCAGCAAACCCGTCGACCGCGCACAGCTGAACCTGTCGCTGGACCAGGTCATCCAGACGCTGGAAAACGACAAACAGCGCGCAGACCTCCTGGGTCAGCTGAAGCAACTGCGCG
Source organism: Achromobacter sp. ACM04 (assembly GCF_014851465.1). Lineage (NCBI taxonomy): Bacteria > Pseudomonadati > Pseudomonadota > Betaproteobacteria > Burkholderiales > Alcaligenaceae > Achromobacter > Achromobacter sp. ACM04. The sequence continues at coordinate 1,014,683 of NZ_JACUZS010000001.1, read as the reverse complement.
ACGCCACCAAGCCAGGCGCGGAGAATGACAAAGACGGCATTCTCGCCCTCATCCGCGACACCGCCGAAAGCCTGGAAAGACGCCTGGACGGCCCCGAAGGCGCCTTGACCCGCTGGGGCATGCTGTACCGGCAGGCGCGCGCCGAACTCGCCACCGGCTTGCCCACATGGCGCGAGTGGCCCACGCTGATAGCCGATTTCCTGATCGTCCTGGCGATCTGGGCAGGCCTGGCCCTGGCGCTGCGCTGGATAGGCCGGCGCCTCGAGCGCCGTCGGGTGCCGGCGGACAAGGCTCCCGGCCGTCCGAAAACCCGCCAGCTGCTCTGGCTGGCGGCACGGCAGTTGGCGCCTTGGGCTATCGCCTTCGTGATCATGCTTTCCCTTTCCGTCTTGACGCCGGACTCCATGGGCCGGCTCGGGGCCCTGGTGCTGGCCTACGTGCTGCTCGTCGGCGCGCTGTTTTCTTCGCTCTGCCTGATTGCCATGACCCTGCTGGACGGTCCGCACCGCAGCCGGGCCCTGGACATCCTGCACCGGCGCGCCGCCTTGCCGCTCTGGCTGATAGGCAGCCTGGCCGCGCTGGGCGACGCGCTGCACGATCCCGAGGTGACCAGCGTGTTCGGACTGGGCATAGCGCAATTCGCCGGCCTGCTGGCCAATGTGGCCGCCGCGACGCTGAGCGCCCTGTTCATCCTGCGTTTCCGCCGCCCCGTCACGCACCTGATCCGCAACCAGCCCAGAGAGCGCCGCGTGAAACGCCACGGGCTGCACAAGCTGTTGCGGCTGATCGGGCCGCTGTGGTTCATCCCATTCCTCATCCTGGTTGGGATCTCGCTGTTCACCACCCTCTTCACCGCCGACGACAGCGATCAGGTGATACGCCGCGCCCTGCTCTGCGCGCTGGTGGCAATCGCGGGCATGACCGTCAGCGGCATTATCCGCCGCTCCTACCTGAGTTCCAGCCGCGCCGCCAATCGGCGCACGGCCTACCTGGGACAGCTCAGATACTTCGGCTACACCTTGCTCTGGGTCGCCAATCTGCTGGTGTTCCTGGAAATCGGCCTGCGCGTGCTGGGCCTGTCGCTGATCCGGCTCATGGAGAGCGGCGGATCGGCGATCGGCCCCAAAGTGGCGAGCTTCGTCGGCACCTTGCTGGTGGCCTGGCTGATATGGATACTTACGGACACCGCGCTGCAGCACGCCCTGGGCACCAGCGGCAAAAACCGCGCCAACGTCCGCGCGCTGACCATGCTGCCGCTGATCCGCAACGTCCTGCTCGCCACCATTTTCGTGATTGCCGTGATCGTCGCGCTGGCCAACATGGGCATGAACGTCACGCCGCTGCTGGCCGGCGCCGGCGTCATCGGCCTCGCCATCGGCTTCGGCGCGCAATCGCTGGTGGCCGACCTGATTACAGGCTTGTTCATCATCATCGAGAACTCCCTTTCCATCGACGACTACGTGGACGTGGGCAATCACCTCGGGTTTGTCGAGGGCTTGACCATACGCACCGTGCGCCTGCGGGACCTGGATGGAGTGGTGCACACGATTCCATTCAGCGAGATCAAGACCATCAAGAATTACTCGCGCGAGTTCGGCTACGCCATGTTCCGCTGGCCGGTGCCGGCCACCATGCCGATCGACGACGCCGTGGCGCTGGTCCGCGAGGTAGCCATGGAGCTGCGCACCGATCCGGCGATCTATCCCTTTCTATGGTCTCCGATAGAACAGCAAGGCGTCGAGAGCTTCGACAGCGGCCAGGCCGTCCTGCGTTTCCGCTTCAAGACCGCGCCGCTGCGGCAATGGGAAGTCCAACGCGCCTTCAACCTGCGCCTGCGGCGCCGGCTGGACCAGGCCGGACTGGAACCTTCCATGCCGCGCATGAACGTGCAGCTGTCCAGGGCGCGGGCACCCAAGCGCTCGGCCGAGGCTTCGGACCAGAGCGCGTGATGCCCTTCCCTCACCTCCCCGCGTCGACTCGCTGCTTTAGCAGGACGCTAGCTCCGGCTTCATAGCGGCCATCGGACCCGCTACCGCAAAACGGCCGCCCTACTCTTGCGCTACCGCATCACCGCGCCAGCCCCCGCCCATCGCGCGAAACAACGAGGCCAAGGCGATCTGGCGCTCGGTACGTACTTCTATCAGCGCGATCTGGTTGGCGAAGTCGCTGCGCTGCGCATCCAGGTAGCGCAGATAATTGTCCACGCCGCCGCGGTAGCGCGCCTCGGACAGGCGCAGCGCGACCTGGCTGCTGTCGGTTTGCGCACGCAACGCATCTTCCTGCCTGCGCAAGGTGTCGGTCGCGGCCAAGCCATCCATGACCTCGCGGAAGGCGGTCTGGATGGACTGTTCGTACTCGGCCACCGCGGATTCCTTGCGTACCCGGGCCAGATCCAGGTTGGCCTGGTTGCGGCCGCCGTCGAAGATGGGCAGCGTGATCTGCGGCGCGAAGGACCAGGCCCGCTGGCCGCCCGAGAACAGGTCCGACAGGTCCGAACTGGCGCTGCCGAACATGCCGGTCAACGAAATCCGCGGGAAAAATGCCGCACGCGCAGCCCCTATGTCGGCGTTGCGCGCCCGCAAGCGATGCTCGGCGGCCAGGATGTCCGGCCGGTTGGCCAGCAGCTCGGACGGCGTGCCTGCACGCAGTTGCTGCACCAGCATGGGCGCGGCGCCGTCATTGGGCGCCAGGTACGGACTCATGTCGCTGACCCCGGCCAGCAGCGTCAGCGCATTGGTCGACTGCCGGTACTGCCGCTCCATGCGCGCCAGATCGGCGCGCGCCTGGTCCGCCAGGCCTTTCGCCTGCTCATAGTCCAGGGCGCTACCGACGCCTTCGGCACGGCGCCGGGCGATCAGTTGCAACGACTGCTCGCGCGATGCCAGCGTGCGCTCGGTATGCAGGCCGCGTTGGCGCGCGCCTTCACGTGTGAGGTAGGCCTCTATCACTTCCGCAATCAGGCTGATGCGGACGCTGCGCGCGCCGTTCTCGGTGGCCAGGTACTCTTGCAGCGCCGCCTCCGACAGGCTGCGCACGCGGCCGAACAGGTCCAGCTCGAAGGCCGTGACGCCCACGCCCGCGCGCCACTCGCTCTGCACGCCGGAGGTGCCGTTGGCATTCAGATCCGCCGGATTGTGCTGGCGCGAGCCGCTGGCCTGGGCGCCAATGGACGGCAATTGTTCGGACCGCTGCACGCGGTACATCGCGCGCGCCGCCTCGACGTTGAGCAAGGCGCGGCGCAAGTCCCGATTGTTGGCCAGCGCGGTTTCGATCAGCCCGCGCAGCGACGGGTCGGTCACGAAGCCGCGCCAGTCGAGCGTGGCGGCGGCCGAGCCCGGCTGGGACGCGAAGTCCGCCTGGCCTTCGGCGCCCCACTGCTGGGAGACGGGGGACGCGGGCCGCTCATAGGTCGGCGCCAGCGCGCAACCCGTCAGCATGGCCACGACAGCGGCGGCCGCGGCCAGCGGCTTGAGCCGCATGAGGGTAAGGTTCATCGTTTTCACTTCTCACCTGCTTGATGGGTCGCCAATTGGCTGGGCGCGGGCTGCGCCTTGCGGCGCTCGAACACGGATAGCGTCCAGACGAAGAACACGGGCACGAACAGCACGCCCAGGATGGTGGCGCTGAGCATGCCGCCCAGCACGCCCGTGCCGATGGCGCGCTGGCTGGTGGCGCCCGCTCCCGTTGCGATGACCAGCGGCACCACGCCCAGGATGAAGGCCACCGAGGTCATCACGATGGGACGGAACCGCAGGCGGGCGGCCTCGATCGCGGCTTCCTTCAGCGTGCGCCCTTGCTCGTGCAAATCCTTGGCGAACTCGATGATCAGGATGGCGTTCTTGGCAGCCAGGCCGATGATGGTTACCAGCCCCACCTTGAAGTACACGTCGTTGGGCAGGCCGGCCACGATCACCGCGGCCACCGCGCCCAGCGCGCCCACCGGCACGATCAGCAGCACCGACGCGGGGATCTTCCAGCTTTCGTACAGCGCGACCAGCACCAGGAACACCACCAGCAGCGCCAGCGCCAGCAGCATGGGGGCTTGCGAACCCGTGGCCTTTTCCTGAAACGACAGGCCGGTCCACTCGAAGCCGATGCCGGCAGGCAATTCCGAGATCAGGCGTTCGATTTCCTTCATCGCGTCGCCCGTGCTGCCTCCGGCCGCGGCATCGCCGATCAGCTTGATGCTGGGATAGCCGTTGTAGCGGATCAACTGGACGGGACCGTGCTTCCAGCCGATCTCGCTGAAGGACTCCAGCGGCACCAGCTCGCCTGCGCGGTTGAGGACGTTGAGCTTGGCCACCGATTCCGGCGTATCGCGGCTTTCGGGCTGGGCCTGCACGATGACGCGCTGCATGCGGCCCTGGTTGGGAAATTCGTTGACCAGCGCCGAGCCGAACGCGGTGGACAAAGCCGAGTTGATGGCGTCGAACGACACGCCCAGGGCTTCGGCCTTGCTGCGGTCGATGCGCAGGTCCAGCTCGGGCGCGTCGGACAGCCCCTCGATCAGGATGTACGAGAAGACCTTGGGATTCTCGTACACCTTCTTCATCAGGGTTTCGGTGGCCGACAGCAAGGCGTCCCGGCCCAGGCCTGCGCGGTCCTGCAACCGCAACGCAAAGCCCGAGGAATTGCCCATGCCCTCCACCGAAGGCGGCACCACCGAAAACAGCACGCCGTCGGGAACCGCCGCAAGGTCCTGGTTGGCCTGGTCCGCCTCTGCCATGGCCGACTCGCCCTTGGCGCGCTGCGCCCAATCCTTGAACATCACAAAGCCCAGGCCCGCGTTCTGTCCCTGGCCGGAAAAGCTGAAGCCTTGCAGCGTCAGCACGTCCGAGACCGCCGGGCGCGTGCCCAGGTAGCCTTCCAACTGCTGGGTCGTTTCCAATGTGCGCGACAGCGTGGCGCCAGGCGGCAACTGCACGTCGGTGTTCATGTAGCCCTGGTCCTCGGTCGGCAGGAAGGCCGACGGCAGGCTCGTATAGACGTAGCCCAGCGCGCCCACCAGGACGGCGTACAGCAGCATCATGCGGCCGGTGCGGGCAAGCAGGCGGGCATTGATGGCCGAGTAGCGCTCGGTCATGCGCGCAAACACCCGGTTGAACCAGCCGAAGAAGCCCTTCTTCTCGTGGTGCCCTTTTTCGATTGGCTTGAGCAACAGGATGCTGAGCGCCGGCGTCAGAGTCAGCGCCAGGAAGCCCGAGAACAGGATCGACACCGCCAGCGACACCGAGAATTGGCGGTAGATCACGCCGACGGAGCCCGTCATGAAGGCCAGCGGCAGGAACACCGCCGCCAGCACCAGCGTGATGCCCACGATCGCGCCGCTGATCTGCCCCATGGCCTTGATGGTCGCTTCCTTGGGCGAAAGCCCCTCGTCGGCCATCAAACGTTCCACGTTCTCGACCACCACGATCGCGTCGTCCACCAGGATGCCGATCGCCAGCACCATGCCGAACATGGTCATCATGTTGACGGAGAACCCCAGCGGCAGCATGACCGCCAGCGTGCCCAACAGACAGATGGGCACGACGATAGTCGGAATCAGCGTGTAGCGGAAATTCTGCAGGAACAGCAGCATCACCAAAAACACCAGGACGACGGCCTCGGCCAGGGTCATCAACACCTTGGAGATGGCCACCTCGACGAAGATCGAGGTATCGAACGGCACGCTGTACTCGATGTCGCCGGGGAAGTTCTTGGACAGTTCGGCCAGGCGCGCCTTGATGCCCTTGGCGGTTTCCAGCGCGTTGGCGCCGGGCGCGAGCTGCACGCCCATGGCCGCCGCCGGCTGGCCGTTCAGGCGGCTGGACAAGCGGTAGTCCTGGCGTCCCAGCTCGATGCGGGCGACGTCGCCCAGTCGCACCGTGGAACCGTCCGCATTGGCGCGCAGCACGATGCCTTCGAACTCGGGAATGCTCGTGAGCTGGCCCTGGACCATGATGCTCGCGGTGATTTCCTGCGTCGCGGGACTGGGCTGTTCACCCGTTGAGCCGCCCGAGACCTGGACGTTCTGCGCGGCGATGGCCTTGTTGACCTCGTCTACCGACAAGCCGTAGCCGACCAGCTTGGCCGGATCGATCCAGATGCGCAGCGCCCGTTCGGCCGCGAACATCTGCACCCGGCCCACGCCCGGCACGCGCCTGATTTCATTGTTGATGTTGCGGGCTGCGTAGTCCGCGAGGCCCACCTGGTCCTTGCCCGCGTCCTTGTACGTCAGCGCGTAGATCAGCAAGAAGCTGGAACTGGCCTGCTCGAGCTGCAGGCCCTGCTGGATGACCGCTTGGGGCAGGCGCGACTCCACCCGCTTGATGCGGTTCTGCACGTCCACCTGCGCCAGGTCGGGATTGGTGCCCGGCTCGAAAGTCACCGTGGTTTCCGCCACACCCGAGCTGTTGCTCTGCGACTCGTAGTACAGCAGGCCCTTGGCGCCGTTGAGCTCTTCCTCGATCAGGCTGATGACGGTGTTGTTGATGACTTCGGCGGATGCGCCCGGATAGGTCGCCTTGATGATGACCTGCGGCGGCGCAACACTGGGGTACTGCGCCACGGGCAGCGCAAAGATGGCGAGCAGGCCCGCCAGGGAAATGAAGATCGCGATGACCAACGCGAAGTTGGGCCGCTGGATGAAGAAGTTCGGCATGATGAGATCCGTCCGGGCTCAAGGTTTCTTGACGGTCACGGGCGTGCCGGCGGGGATCTTGGCGGCGCCTTCCACGATGACCTTGTCGCCCGCCGCCAACCCCTGCGTGATCTGCCACTCCGTACCCTGCATCGCGCCGGTCTGCACCGTGCGCTCCTCCGCCTGGCCCTCGGCCGATACCAGCAGCAGCTTGGCTTGCCCGTCGGCGCCGCGCATGACGGCCCGCTGGGGCACGAAGATCGCGTTCCGGTCCATGCCCTGCTCGGCGCTGACGCGCACATACATGCCCGGCAGCAGCGATCCGTCGGGATTGCTGAACTCGCCGCGCAGCAGCACCTGGCCCGTGCCCGGGTCCACGGAGACGTCGGAGAACAGCAGCTTGCCCTGGGCCGTGTAGTTCGTGCCGTCGACACGCACGCTCACCGCCGATTCGGCCTGGCCGCCAGCCTGCATCTGGCCGCCCGCGACTGCCTCGCGCAGTTTGAGCACCGCATTGACGGGCTGCCGGAAGTCCGCATAGATGGGATCAATCTGCTGGATCAGCGCCATGGGCGTCGATTCGCCCTGGCCGACCAGGCTGCCTTCGGTCACCAGGCCGCGGCCGATGCGGCCCGAGATGGGCGCACGCACGCTGGCGTAGCCCAGGTCCAGCTGCGCGGTCTTGACGTCCGCCTGGGCCGACTGTTGATTGGCCTGCGCGGTCTGCAGCGCGGCCAGCGCGTCGTCATATTCCTGCCGGCTGACCGCCTCGATCTTGACCAGCGGTTGATACCGGCTGACCAAAGCCTGGGCCTGCTTGACCTGGGCCTGGGCCCGCGCCAGCGCGCCTCGTGCACGGCCCAGCGCCGCGTCCAATGGCGCAGGCTCGATCGTGAAAAGCAGATCGCCCTCCTTCACCGTGGCCCCTTCGTCGAAGTGCCGCTTCTGGACGATGCCCGCCACCCGGGCGCGCACTTCGGCTACGCGCACGGGCGAAATCCGCCCGGGCAAGTCGACCATGATCGCCTGGGGCCGAGGAGCAATGACCAGCGGCTCCACTTCGATGGGCGGCACCTGCGCCGCTTGCGGTTCCGGCTTGCCGCACCCGGCGAGAACGGCGAGTAGGCATAGCGCCATGGCGCTGGCTCTGAATCGGGTCATGTAGTCCTCTGACATCCATTGCCGCCTCAGGCTGAGGCGATCGAGGACCCGATAGTACTTATTAGATTTAAATGAGTCAATATCGATTCATTCGATATTTCGTAGACTCTTTAGATTCGTAGTAGACTTAATGCGTGTGTTTTTCACCACAATTGAATTTAAAAAGACTCATCAACATCGGTCGCCAGGAGAACTCCCATGTCTGAAGGCCTCGACGACAAACTTGCTCGGGCATTGGCCCTGTCCGTCTCGCAACAGCCCAGGGCCAACCTGCAACAACTGGCGCGCAGCGCCGGGATCAGCAAGGCCACGCTGTACCGGATATCGCCCACCCGCGAGGGGGTCATCGACCTGCTCATGGAGCGGGCAACCCAACACCTGCAGGATGCGCTGGCCCGGGCGGACCTGCAGACGCCGCCCCATGCCGCGGCGCTGCAACGACTGACCGAAGCGGTGGTCCAGGGCCGGGAGTACTACCTGTTCTGGAATCACGCCGAGTGGATCCGCGTAATCGATGCGAGAACCGAGGACGCCAACGTACCGATACCCTCGTTCTACGGAGAAGCGCTGGAGACCTTCTTCCTGAACGGCCAGAAGGCCGGTGTCTTCCGCATAGACGTGCCTGCCCTGTGGCTGGTCAGAGCGTACGACTATATGTTGTATGCGGCGATGGATGCCGCTCAGCGCGGGGAAATTGCGCCGCTCGGGATGGCGTCGATGGTGCAGAAGCTCTTTCTGGAAGGGGCGGTCAACGCGGCCTCCTAAGGTTCGAGTCTCGCGCGTTCCCGCCGCGATTCCGGCGGGTTCACTATTGCGCGCCGGTAGCCTTGGCCACATAGGCCGCCAGCGTCTCGATTTCCTTGTCCGACAAGGTCGTGTAAGCCGGCATTTGGCCGATGCCATTGCGGATGGCCATCTCCACGCGCGCCGCATCGGGCTTGAGCTCATCGAGCTTGGGGCCGATGGCGCCGCTGGACTGCGCGTCGTTCAAGGTATGGCAAATCGCACAGGCTGGCGTCGCGCCGACAAACAAGGCGCGGCCAGCCTCCATGTCGGGTTCGGCTGCCTGCGCGGGACCAGACAGGATGGTGCTCAGCAATCCGGCGCTCAACGCGCTCTTCCAAGGCGATGCCAGCGTTTTCGCCGTCATGCCTTGGCCACCACCGCCACGGCATGATCGCGCCAACTGCTGTTGATATAGCCGCCGGAATTCTGTGGACGTTCTTCTTCCTGTACCCGCCCCTCGGTATCGGTCGCGCGGCTGACGAGCACATGTTCACCGGCCGCCAACTCCACCGGCAATGCGAACTGGCGCCACGCATAACGCCCGAGATCGGGGCCGACCAGTTCCGCTTTCCGCCAGCTCTTGCCGCCGTCGATCGAAACCTCGACCTGCTTGATGCCGTTGGTGCCGCCAAACGCCACCCCCTGCACCACCACGCGCCCTGCCTTCAAGGTAGATGTGGCCGGATTGGGCGTATTGATCCACGACTTCACGCCCATGGCCCAGACCGAGGGTTGGCCGGGATCTCCCTTCTGGCCCGGCGGCGCCAGGCGATAGCCGGTCTGCTGGATGGCGGCCGGGCTTTCCTTTTCGGTGAAGGCCAGCCGCTTGATGTATTTGACGCTGTTCACGCCCGTGTAGCCCGGCACGATCAGGCGCAAGGGGCCGCCATGAGCCAGCGGGATCGGCTCGCCGTTCAGCTCCCACGCCAGGAGCGCATCCCGCATCGCTTCCTTGGGTACAGAACGCTCGACCATGACCATGTTCGGATCCAGGCCGTCGGGCAGCTTCTCGCCGCCGGTGCCGGTCATGTACACGGCGGCCGCCTCCAGTCCGCCGCAATGCTCGACCAGGACGCTGACCGGCAAACCGCTCCAGATCACGCAGCCAGCCGCGCCGACCTGCCAAGGCGTGCCGCTGGGTTTGTTGGGGAAATAGCCGCGGCCATTGCCCGAACACTGCAAGACCATCGCCAGCGTCTGCAGGCCCATGCTTTTCAGCTGCCCCACGCTCAGCGACATGGGCTTGGCCACGCCGGCGATTTCGACGACCCACGCATCGCGGTCGGCCACGATGGACTCGTCGGGCGGCGGCAGATTGTTGCGCACGTAGAGTTGGCGCAGCGGCGTGACCACCCCGCTGCCGAATGCCTCGCGCCGCGTTTCTATGGTGTTGGCGCTGTGCACGATCATCGCATCGGGCTGCTTCCAGGCCGCGTAGGCCGGCAGCGGCTTGGCGGCGGATGCCGGGGCCGGTGGCGCAGCCGCGGCTGGCGCGGCTTTCTGTTCCGCGGCCAAGGCCGCGCGTCCCAGGCCCGCTGCGGCCAGCGCGCTGGCGCCGCCAGCCAACAGGCGCCGCCGCGCCGCGCTCTCGATCAGGGATGAACGCATTGCAGTCTCCTCGTTGGGGTCCGGAATCGTTGGTGTTCCAGAACCCTGCCGGCCTGCTACGACGTGGCTGTCTACCCCGCACGCACGTGTCCCAGGCCGCCAATAGTTATGACTGCGATGTTGGTTGAGCGATCTTTTCGTGTCAATTAGTTATTTGCAATACCCTGCCCTAGCCCATTTGGATAGGACGAGCCCATGCCAGCCGGCGCGGCCTAGGCCCGCCGGGCCAGGCTGTACACCGACGCTGGCGGCAGGTTCAGCGGCACGAACCCGACCTTGCTGGCCTGCAAGCCGCAAGCCTCCAGCACACTGGCGGATATCGGACAACGCACGCCATAGGTGAATAGCGCCATCGAGCCCTCTGCCGGCAGCGCGTCGAACACGGCGGCCAGCAGTTGTTGGTGATGCGCCTGGCTCATGTTGCGCAACGGCAGGCCGCAGATGGCGGCGCCGATGCCATCCATCTCGGGATGGCGCTTGCGGCAGAGTTCCTGCGCCGGCACCCGTAGCACCGCTGCCTCCGGAAACTGCGCCTGCAAGCTGCTGCTCATGGCCATGTCCTGTTCGACCAGCACCAGGTTGGCCGGATCCACGCCCCGGCGCAGCATTTCGCGGGTAAAAACACCTGTGCCGCAGCCCAGCTCCAGGACTTTGCCCGCGCCGGGCGGTATGCAGGCGGTGATGGCCGCTGCCAGTGCCGGGCCGGACGGCGCCACAGCGCCTATGGCCGCGGGATTGGACAGCAGCGCCCGGACGAACTGCGTACGCTCCTGCAGCCAGCCCAACGGCGAGCGGCTCGCGGACTGGCGCGGGATAACGGTCTTGTAGGATTGCGTGGAATGCATGGGGGCCTCAGTCTCCTGGATCGGGAATGCCGTGCGACCCCAAAACCTTAACTGCGCAAGCCCCGCCGCACCCGCAACCGTCGGTAAGCACCCTTGTCAATTCGGTCTTGAAAGGCACGCCCGCCGCGCCCATGCGCGGCCGCACGCGGAGAGTTTAAGTTGCATAACTCTCTCCTGCCCTGCGTTATTGCGCCGTTCGATCAGCGAGGCCACGCTGATCGAACGGCGCTCCGCCGGCAGGCTGGCCTGAATCAGCGCTGTACCGGGCGCAGATTCAAGGTACCCGCCTTCTCGCTATCCACCTTGGCGCGGCTGAACGCCATGGGGAAATACTCGCCCGTTGCCCAGTCCTTGAGCAGGTTCTGGTAATACGGGCTGCGCGGGTCGGCGGATTGTCCCGGCACGTTCTGCATGCGCGAGTTGTCCCAGTCGGCCACGTCGATCACCTGGCGGTATGACGCGCCGCTGGTCTGGCGGAAGTCGCTGGCGCGGAAGGTGGCGCGGTGCACGGTGTCGTTGTCGCCGCTGACCGGATAGCGCGGCGTGCCGTAGGCATTGGCGGTGGCCTCGGGCAACAGGCTGGCCAGGCTGTGCTCGAACTGGATGTGATGCAGCTTGCCCCACTGCCATTGCGAGGAATCCGGTCCCAACTTGGCGCGCAGCTTCTGCAAGCCGTCGTTCAGCGCCTGCAGCAGCAGCGCGTCACGGCCCTGCTGCGGCTGCGCACCGAAAGCGCTGTCCGGCGTGGCCAGCTTCTCCAGCGTTTTGGCGGTGGACAGATTGCCGAAGGCGGCCCGGCCGTTGGCAGGCACGTAGAGTTCAGTCACGCGCTTGACGACCTCGGGCAGCCAGAACTCGTACACCGTGGCCGCGCGCGATTCCGTTCCCACCCGGGCGTCCCAGTCCTTCAGCATGCTCAAGGCCTGCGACGTCGCGGGATCGGCCGAATTCAGCGACTTCGCGTAGCCCGTCAGCGTGCGCGCCGGAATGGACAGGTTGTCGTACTGCAGCGCCTGCGAACTCTGGACCGTCTGCCCCTTGCTGTCGGCCAGCACCTCGCGTATGCGCTGCACGCGGTAGGGTTCGGCCCAGGTGCGGGCGGACATGTCCTTGTAGCGGTAGTCGGCCGGCAGGTTGTATTCGTTGGCGGTGGCGACATAGCCCTCAGGAGGGTTGTAGGCGCGGGGCAGCGCGCTGCCCGGCAGGACGCCGCGCCATTCGAACTCGCCATTGCCGGGCACGGGGAGCATGCCGGACCAATCCGCGCGCGGGCGTATCGGCGCGATGCTGCCGCCGAACCAGCCGATGTTGCCGTCCACGTCGGCATACACCATGTTCTCGCTGGGCGTGTAGTGCTTTTCCATGCCGGCGACGAACTCGTTCCAGTTCTGCGCCTGGTTCAGCCGCAGGCTGGCCAGATAGGCCGCGGTTCCGGGAAATTCCAGATAGGCCGCGCGCAAGGCGTAGGCCTTGCGCTTCACCGGATCCACGTAGATCACCGGGCCGTGGCGGGTGAACTTCAGCTGGCGCGTTGCCGCTGCCTGCCCGCGCACGGGGATCGACTCATCCACCTGGCGCATCTTTTCCCAGCGGCCGTTGTAGCGGTATTCGTCCGGCCTGGCTGGATTGGTGTCGTAGACGTACAGGTCTTCTTCGTCGCCAAAGGCGAAGATCGTCAGCCCGAAAGCGATGCGGTCGTTGTGGCCCATGGACACGCCGGGCAGCGCCGGCTCGCCCGCGCCGATCACGTTCCAGCCCGGCGCGTTCAGGTGCACCATGTAGCGCAGCGACGGCATGGTGATGGACCGGTGCGGATCGCCCGCGAGGATGGGCTTGCCGCTGGCCGTATGCTGGCCGGCTATGGTCCAGTTGTTGCTCTCGTAGCGGGTCGCCATGGGGTCGAACGCCGGATCCAGCGACGCCAGCAGATTCGCGGACAATTCCTGCGCAAGTTTTTCGCGCTCGGCGGCCGCGAGCGGGCTGCGCGGGAAGTCGGCGGCGACGAATTTCTGGCCGTTGCGCGCCAGGTTGTAGTCGCCCAGGACCTTGCTGTCGACGTCGCGCACGTCCAGTCCGGCAGGCACCTGCAGCGCCAGCGGCGGCTCGAAGGTGCTGAGTCCCTGCACGGCGTTCAGGCCCAGCGCCGCGACGCGTTGCGCCATCCGCACCTCTTCGTTGAGATTGCGGGTCAGGCCATAGATGCGGATGAGCGAGGTCTCGGGGCTCCAATAGCCGGGCTCGGTGCCGGTCAGCTTGAATTCCGGCGGCATCTGATCGGGATTCGCCTTGACCCAATCGATGTAGGCATTGATGCCCGCCGCGAAGGACGTGAGGATCGCCTTGCCCTGCGGGTGGTAGCTGGCGAATTCGGCCTGCATGTCGCCGCGGTACAGGAACAGGCGAGCCGCGCGGTCCTGCTCGACAAAGCGCGGACCGAACTGTTCGGCCATCTTGCCCTCGCCCTGGCGGCGCCAGAGGTCCAGTTGCCAGAGGCGGTCGCGCGCCGCGTTGAAGCCTTGGGCGAAGAACAGGTCATCCTGGTTCTGCGCGTAGATGTGGGACACGCCGTGGCGGTCGCGCACGATCTCCACTGGCTGGGACAGCCCCTTCATATCGACGGTTTCTTTCTTGCCTCCGGGCGACGCGCAGCCTGCCAGCACTGCAATCAGCCCGCTCGCCAGGAATGCCGCGGCCCTGCGATTGAACGTACGCATTGACTCCTCCTCGGGTTTATTTGTCTTCTATGTGCCTGCCGGCATCGAGGGGGCCATGCCGCCCGACGCGACAGCTAGCAATATGTACAGCGAAATTCCAAAGGCGGCGAACGCTGTTTCATTTGAACAGGCTTGCCAGAATCGGTAACGTCTGCGCCAGGTCCGTGTTGAAGCCCGATGGCAGAGCGGCACGCCTCTTGCGCAAGCATGCTTTCAAGCCTAAATTGATCTGGTCGCCTGGCGCTTGGCCATTGCAAGCGAACTGCGCGCATGGCGTTCTGGTTGTTTTTCTGTCTTTTGTTCCACCAAGGAGCGATATGATGAAAGTGAAACACCTGTTAGGCCCGGCAGCCCTTGCGCTGTCACTGCTGGTCGCCGCGCCGGTGGTAGCGGCGCCTACCGACCCGGCGCCCATCATCACCGGCAAGCAATGGTCGGAGTCCGACGCGAATCTGAAGAAGGCCTACCTGCTGGGCATGGCGAACCTCATCCAGGTGGAGCAGGCCTATCAGCAGCGCCGCGCGCCGGCGGACAACCAGACGCTGATCCCGCGTTTCGCCAAGGGTTTGCAGAGCCATACGCTCGATTCGGTGCGCGAACGGCTGGATAGCTGGTACGCGGCCAATCCGACCCGGATGGACCGCCCCGTGGTCGAAACGCTCTGGTTCGAAATCGTCGCGCCCGCGGCGCCGGCCACGCCGGCCGCTCCCGCCAAGCGCGCCCGCTAGGAGTCAACCATGAAAGTCATCCGATCGATCGCCATAGGCCTCATGATGGGGTCGCTGGTAGCCTGCACCAACATGAGTTCCAAGCAGCAAGGCACCCTGTCGGGCGCGGCCATCGGCGCCGCGGCCGGCGCGGGCATTGCCGCCATCGCGGGCGGCAGCGGCTGGACTGGGGCCGCCATCGGCGCCGCCGCCGGCGGCATTGCCGGCAATATCTACGGCGACAAGCACTAAGCCTCCGCCCTTGCGCAATGGCCAGCCCCGGGCCGCGGCCCGGGACTGCGGCTACAGATTGCCGGTGGACTTGCCGATCCGCCAGTACACGCCTCCTCCCGTCATGCCGCCGTCGACCGGCAGGTCCGCGCCGGTGATGAACGAAGCCTCGGGCCCCAACAGGAACATTACCGCCGCCGCGATCTCATCGGCATCCGCGCCGCGCGACAGCGGCGTGGCGTCGCGGTTGCCTTCATAGAACAGGCGCGCCCGGCCGGCGTCATGCACGGCATTGGGCTGCATGATCATCGGCGTTTCCACCAGGCCGGGGCATACGGTGTTGACGCGTATGCCCCGCCCCGCCAGTTCCAGCGATGCCGCCCGCGTCAGGCCGCGCAGGGCCCACTTGCTGGCGGTGTAGGCTGCGCTGAAGTAGCCGGTAAGCCCCGCCGTCGACGACGTATTGACGATGGCCGCGCCCTGCGGCATCAGTGCGGCCAGGTTGCGGATGGCGAGGAATGGCCCGTCCAGATTGATGTCCAGCAGGCGCCGCCATTCCGCGTGCGTGGTCTCGGTCACGGTTTTGCGCAGGGTCACGCCAGCGTTGTTGACCAGGCCGTAGAGCGGCACGCCCGCAGCCGAAATCTCATCGGCCAACGCCAGCCAATCGGATTCGCGGGCCACGTCCGCGACCCGGATGCGCAGCCGTTCGGCATCCGCGCCCGCCGCCGCGCGCAACTCCGCCCAGGTCGCATCGCTTTCGGGCAAGACGTCCAGCGCGTAGACGGTTGCGCCGGCCTGCAACAGGCGCAGCGCCTCGGCCGCGCCCTGCCCTCTGGCCGCGCCCGTCACGACGGCCGCCTTGCCGTTCCACCACGATGCCACGTCCTTGTCGTCGCTCATGTCTTGGACACTCCGCCGTCGACCATCAGCACGTGACCAGTGACATAGCCGGATGCCTGCGAAGCCAGATACAGCGCCGCGTCGGCGATCTCGGACGGCTGGCCCACGCGGCGCGCCGGCAGGCGCTCCACGTATTCGGCAAAGGTGGCGGCGTCGGCGTGCATCCAGCTGCTCATCGGCGTTTCGATGAAGCCGGGCGCAATGGCGTTGACGCGCAGCCCCTTGGGGCTCCACTCCAGCGCCAGGCATTGGGTCAGATGGGCCACGCCGGCCTTGGCAGCCGCATAGTCGGCGCAGTTCGGGCGCGGCTTGACGCCGGCATAGCTGGACAGGTTGATGATGGCGCCGCTGCCTTGCGCGATCATGTGGCGCGCAGCCGCCTGCGCGCCGAAGAACGTGCCTTTCAGGTTGATGTCCATGGTGCGTTGCCATGCGGCTTCGTCCAGGTCCAGGGCGGGCATGCGGGCCATGAAGCCGGCGTTGTTGACCCACACGTCCAGCGCGCCGTACTGGGCAGCCACCGCGTCGGCCAGTGCGCGTACCGCCTGCGCTTGCGTGACGTCCAGTTGGCGGCAATCCGCGTCCACGCCGGACAGCGCCCCAAGGTCCAGGTCGGTGGCGACCACGGTCGCGCCCTGCTGGCGGAACGCCGCCGCCATGGCGCGTCCAATACCGCCCCCGGCCCCCGTGACAACCGCGATTTTCCCTGCCAGATCCGGATAGTTCATTTTGCTCATGTGATGATGAAAAAATTGGAGTTCAGTTGAATGCCGCGCGCTTGGCGGCCTTGTTGACTGCTGTGTTGCCGGCTTCCTCGCCCGGCAGGCGGATGTCGTTCAGGTCCATGCCCGCCGTCTCCTTGATGAGGAAGGCGCCGGCAAACGCCATCAGCCCCAGCGCCCCCACGTAGGCCGTGTAGACCCAATCCAGCCCTTGGGCGCCCAGCCAGGCATTGATGTAGGGCGCGGTGCCGCCAAAGATCGCGACCGACAGCGAAGAGATGAAGCCCACGCCCATGGCGCGCGCGCCGGTCGGCACCTGTTCGGCCACCACGGCGGGGAAGATCGCCGCCAGCAGCGCCCAAACCAGGAGGCCTATCAACTGCCCCACGAACAGCGTCCAGGGCTGGTCGGTCACGATGTGCGATACCGGGAACACCGCCAGCGCCACGCCCAGGCCGAAGGCCATCACCATCGGCTTGCGGCCGTAGCGGTCCGCCAGCCAGCCGCAGACCGGCAGCCACAACAGGCACACCAACTGCGCGATCAGGCTGGCCGTGTAGGCGCCCGCCGGATCCATGCCCTTGGTCGCGATGGCCGTGGCCGGCGCGAAGGTGACCCAGGTGTAATACGTGGCGTTGGACGCCGCGGCGATCATCACGATGTTGCGGGCGATCTTCAAGGCCTGCCGCGCCGACACCTTCTGCGTACCGCCCTGCTCCGCGCTGTGTTCGAAGACCTCGCTTTCGCTTGCGCTGCGGCGCAGGAACAGCGCGTAGACGCCCAGCAGCGCCCCCACGCCAAAGCCCACGCGCCAGCCCCAGGCTTCCATCGCGGGCTTGCCCAGCCAGGACGTCAGCAACGCCGCCAGCGCGGTCGCGGCCATGACGCCGATGGTCACGCTGACGAACACTGAACTCGACCACAGCCCGCGTTTGGCCGGCGGCGCGATTTCGGCAACATAGGTATAGGCCACGCCAGACTCGCCGCCATGCGCCAGCCCCTGCATCAGGCGGCAGATGAAAAGCAATACCGAAGCCAGCACGCCGGCCTGCTCATAGGTGGGCAGCAGCGCGATCGCCAGGCTGGTCAGGGCCAGCAGGCACATGGTCAGGACCAGCGTGAACTTGCGGCCGTAGCGGTCGCCGATGCGGCCGAACAGCCAGCCGCCGATCGGCCGCGCCAGGAATCCGCCCGCGAACACGGCCAGCGTGGCCAGCAGCGCCGAACCGCGGTCGGACGGGTCGAACAGGTTCATGGCCAGATAGGCCGAGAACGTGCCGTACAAGGTCCAGTCGAACCATTCCAGGGCATTGCCCACGGCCGCCGCGCGCAGCGAAGCGTGGCGGCGTTGGCGGTCCTGTGTCTCCATCATTATTGTCGTCGTCATTTTTTTATCCGTGCTGGTCTTGGCCGAGGTGCCGCGCGAACCAATTGGCCGCGGCGTTGCTGGTGCGTTCGAAATGTTCCGTGTAGACCGAGTAATGGCCGCCGGGCAGCAGCAGCAACTCCTTGGGCTGATGCGCCGCGTTGAAAGCGTCCTGCTGCAGATCGGCAGGCGTCAGGCCGTCGCCGGTGGCGACGATCATCAGCAGCGGCGTGGGCGCGATACGGCGCACGTACATGCCGGGCTCATAGGCGCGGGCCAGTTCCAGCGACCGCAACGTGACCTCATTGACCCAGCTTGGGCAGCGGCGCGCTTCGCCCGTCATGTAGTTGTAGGAGTCCGGGCCCGGATAGGCGACCGGCGCGTCGGGATCGGCATCGACCATGCGCAGCATCGCAGGCGGCTGGCCCGCGTCGCGTGCCTCGCGGTCGGCTTCGAACGCGGCCTGCAGCGCCTGCGCCTTGTCGTAGCGCACGCGCCGTTGGGCCGCGGAGAAACCGCTGGTGGTCGGAACCTGGCTGACCACGCACTTGACGCGGCGGTCGATGGCGGCCACCGTCAGCGCGTGGCCGCCGCTGTAGCTGCTGCCCCAGATGCCGATGCGCTCACGGTCGACTTCCGGACGTTGGCGCAGATAGGAAATTGCCGAGCGGAAATCCTGGATCTGCCGCTGCGGATCGATCTCCTGGCGCGGCATGCCCTCGCTGCGGCCGAGATTGCGGAAGTCGAAGGTCAGCGCGGCCAGGCCCCGGGCCACCACAGCGGCCGCGTACTCTTCCAGGTCGCCGCCGGCGACCATGGACCAGCCGTGCGCGAGCGCGACCGCGCCGACCGGGCCGCTGGCCTGCTCGGGCCGGTAGAAGGTACCGCGCACCAGATCTCCTTCGACCAGGAATTCAATCGGTTCTGCCGATCCTTTTGGGCCTGATCGTTCTGGCATAGATGAACTCATGCCTGTCTCCTTATCGCTCATCAATGAGCTAAGCTTGTGTGAACAGGTCGAATTCTGCCCATCGGGCCTGGCGCGAACAAGCGCTATTATTCACGCCATCAATCGTTAATCCCGATCGATATAAGAACGACTACTACGCGCACGGAAGGTGCCCCGGAGCCATGGATCTACGCCAATTCGATTGTTTTCTGGCCGTTGCGGACAAGCTGCATTTCGGCCGCGCGGCGGAAGCGCTGCACATGAGCCAGTCATCCGTATCAGAAGCGGTCAAGGCGTTGGAAAAGACGCTGGGCGCCCCCTTGTTCGAGCGCAGCAGCCGCCGCGTCGCGCTTACGCCGTTGGGCGAAACCCTGAAGCTGGGCGCGGGACCGGCCGTGGTCATGCTGAAAGCCGCGCTGGACGACTGCAAGCGCCAGGCCGCGGGCAAGCCGCGCCATCTGCGCATCGGCTTCCTGGGCGGCGGTTTCTACGAGCTATACCGCCCGCTGGTCTCGGAATTCAAGGCCGCGCATCCCAACGTGGAGCTGGAGTTCGTGGAACTGACCTACGTCACCCACTACGCGGCGGTGGCCGACGGCTCGGTCGACATTGCGTTCTGCCGTTTGCCGCTGGGCGCGGACGGCCTGTGCCATGGGCCCATCGTGTTGCGGGACCAGCGCATGTTGTGCGTCCCGCTTGATCACCCGTTTGCCGCGGCGACCCTGCTGGACCCTGAGCTGCTGGCCGAGGAACGGCTGGTGCGCATGGTGCCGGGATCGGTCAACCAGGAATGGCAGGACTACCACTTTCCGCGCTACACGCCCAAGGGCAAGCCCATCGGCGACGGCCCGGTGGTGCGCACGATCCGCGAGGGCATCGCGGCCGTGAACACGCGCGAAGGCCTGCTGATGCTGACCAAGCGCGCCGCCAGTTATTACGCGACGCCCGAGATCGCATTCGTCGAGATCGACCTGCCCGCCATGCCTTCTGCCCTGGTCAGGCGGGTGGACGACCACCGGCCCATTCTCCAGGAACTGGAAGCCTTGCTGCTGCGCATCGCCGAGCGGCATGGCGTGGCGGCTTGATCCGGGCCGCGAGGCCCGGGCCTCCGCTTATATCGAAGCGGATCAGCGCTGCGAATCCAGGACTTCGTTGTTCTTCACCACTTCCTGCGCCTTGGAGTAGCTTTCGATCAACAGCTGGTAGGCCGGGAACACCTTGGTGTAGACCTCGGCCCACTGCATGGCGTCTTCGCGGTTCCAGGTCTTCTGCAGTTCCGAGGCCACGGCGGCAGTGTCCATCGGCACCACGCCGGCCTGCACCACGCGCGCCAGCGTGATTTCCTGGGCCATCTTGGTGTACGTGCCAGAGGCGTCGATCACCGCGAACACCTTGTAGCCGTCGGCGACGGCGCTGATGGCCGGGAACGCCATGCACACGCTGGTGATGGTGCCGGCGATGATGAGCGTCTTGCGGCCGGTGGCCTTCACGGCGGCAACGAATTCGGGGTTGTCCCAGGCGTTGATCTCGCCCTTGCGCGCAATGTATTGCGCATGCGGGGCGTTGGCGTGGATCTCGGGAATCAGCGGACCATTCGGGCCTTGCGGCACGGAAGCCGTGGTGATGACGGGCATCTTGGCCAGCGTGGCCATCGACGCCAAGGCGCCAGCGCGGGCACGCAGCTCCGGCATGGGCATGTCGCCCACGGTCTGGAACAGGCCGCTCTGATGATCGATCAGCAGCATGACGGCGTCGTCGGCGTCGATAACAGGACGTTGGCCGTTGAAGTTGGCGGGTGCGGACATGGTGTACTCCTAATTTGAAAGGTCGACGGCTTGTGGCCGAATCAGAAGCCTTATGGCTGCACAAATATTAAAAATAGAACAAAATTGTCGGAAGACCGATTTTTTGCTTTCAGCGTTCTATTTTTGAACCAAAGGGATGCCCATGCAGGATCTCAACGACCTTTTCTATTTCGTGCAGACCGTCGAGCACCAGGGCTTTGCCCCCGCGGGACGTGCGCTGGGCATGCCCAAGTCCCGCCTCAGCCGCAGGCTGGCCCTGCTGGAAGAGCGCCTCGGCGTGCGCCTCATCCAGCGCTCGACCCGGCATTTCATGGTCACGGACATAGGCCAGACCTACTACGAGCGCTGCAAGGCCATGCTGGCCGAAGCGGAAGCCGCGCAGGAAGTGATCGACGCGGCCCAGGTCGAGCCGCGCGGCGTGGTCAAGCTGACCTGCCCGATCGCCCTGCTGCATACCCATGTGGGCGGCATGCTCGCCGACTTCATGATCAAGTACCCGCGCGTGGTCATACAGTTGGAGGCCACCAACCGCCGGGTCGACGTGCTGGGTGAAGCCGTGGACGTGGCGATCCGCGTCCGCCCGCCTCCGCTGGAAGACAGCGAACTGGTCATGCGCGTGCTGTCGGACCGCGGCCAGAGCCTGGTCGCCAGCCCGGGCCTGACGGCCCAATGCGGCCAGCCCGCAACGCCGGACGACCTGGGCGCCTGGCCCAGCCTGGCGCTGGGCTCGCCCAACCAGGCCTATCGCCTGGAGCTGTACAAGCAGGACGGCCAGCAGGCCACCGTCTCGCTTGCCCCCAGGATGATCACCACCGACATGATCGCCTTGCGCAACGCGGCGGTGGCCGGCGTGGGCGTCGTGCAGCTGCCCACCATGATGGTGCGCGAACAGTTGCAGGCGGGACAGCTGGTCCGGCTGCTGCCTGACTGGGCCCCGCGCCGCGAGTTGATACACGCGGTGTTCCCGTCGCGGCGCGGCCTGCTGTCGTCGGTCAGGGCCTTGGTGGATTATCTGGCGGAGCGCTTCGGGAAGTTGCAGGAAGACTAGCCCAGCGTTCCGTTTTCAGGACAGCCAGGGCTAAAAATGGCGACTACCGACGCCATTGTCCTTAATCTATCTTGCCGCCTGGTCACTTCTACCGCTGTCGACGCTTGCACGCGTCGGCTGCAGCCCAGGCAACTTGAACTTCCACAGACTCGCAATCCTCCCGCTGGCCGCGCTGGCAATCGGCGCCGCGCAGGCCGCCGGGTCCGCGCTGCCGCCCATCGATCCCTGGCGTTATACCGAGGACTACAGCTACCTGGACGACCCGGCCAAGCGCACGGGCGCCTGGGGCGAAGCCGGCAAGTGGATCCGGCTGGGCGATTCCTCCGCGCTGACCCTGGGCGCCGAGCTGCGCGTCCGCTATGAGCGCTACCGCAACAACGAATTCGGCGACGCGGCCGTACCCGACGAGGGTTACCAGCTGTACCGTTTCCTGCCCTATGCCGACCTGCGGCTGGGCCGGCAGGTGCGCGCCTTCGGCCAGTTGAACCTGACCCATGCCGAACGCGACACCGGCTCCATCGGACCGCCCGACGACACCGGCAGCGACGTGCTGCAGGCTTTCGTCGACGTCTCTCTTGCCGGCGCTGGGGGCACCTGGACCGCGCGCGCGGGCCGCCAGGTCATGGCCTATGGCAGCGAACGGCTGATCTCGGCGCGCTACGGTCCCAACGTGCTGCGCTCGTTCGACGGCGGCGCGCTCAGCTGGGCAGGCCAGGGGCTGCGCGTGGACGGCTTCCTGGTGCGCCCGGTGCGCAACGATCCGGACGATTTCAGCGACCGCGCCGACTCCCAGCGCCGGCTCGGCGGCCTCTACGGCACCTGGTCCGCGCCCGGCGGCCTGGGCGACACCGGCCTGGATGCCTACCTGCTGTCGCTGTCCAGCGACTCGGCCACCTACAACCAGGGCAGCGGCCCCGAAACCCGCAACGCGCTGGGCGCGCGCTACTTCGGCCAGCGCGCCTCCTGGCGCTGGGACCTGGAAGCGGTCTACCAATACGGCAGCTTCGCCGGCGCGCCGGCGCGCGCCTGGTCGCTCGCCAGCGACGTGAGCTACACCTTCCACGGCACGCCATTGCAGCCGCGCGTAGGCCTGAAGGCCAACATCATCAGCGGCGACCGCAATCCGGACGATCCCAAGCTCCAGACCTTTGCCGTCTTCTTCCCCAAGGGCAAGTACTTCGGCGAAGCGGGCCTGATCGGCCCTTCCAACCTGATCAACCTGCATCCCTCGCTCACGCTGGACCTGGGCTCCGGCTGGACGTTGGGAACCGCGGCGGTCTTCTATTGGCGTCAAAGCCTGCAGGACGGCGTGTACGGCGTGGCCGGCAATCTGCTGCGCCCGGCCGGCGCCAGCCGCGCCCGCTACATCGGCACACAGGCCGACGTGGTGCTGGGCTGGGAAGTGTCGCGCCACCTGAGTTTCGAAGCCGCCTACTCGGTGTTCCGGCCCGGAAGCTTCATCCGCGATACGGGGCGCGCCGAAACCGTCCATTTTTTTGGCCTGGAAGCGCTATGGCGCTACTGACCCCCCTCGATGACCGGAGACTACACATGAGAAGAACCACGGCGCTCGTCCTCGCATTGGCAGCCGCGCTGCCCTGCGCCGCCCACAGCCGCGACGCCGACCTGGTGCTGCGCAACGGCCAGATCATCACCATGGATCCCGCCGCGCCGCGCGCCACTGCACTCGCGATCCAGGGCGAACGCATCGTGGCGGTGGGCGGGGACGGCGATGTCGAGCAACACGTCGGACCGGCCACGCGCCAGTTGGACCTGCAGGGCCGCACGGTGATACCCGGCCTCATCGACACGCACATCCACGCCATCCGCGGCGGCCAGACCTATGCGTTCGAAACCTACTGGTACGACGCACCCAGCCTGGCAGACGCGCTGGGCCGGTTGGCGCGCGACGCCGCGCAACGCCCGCGCGACCATTGGGTCGCGGTGGTCGGATCCTGGCATCCGCGGCAATTCCGCGAGCGCCGCGCGCCCACCCGCGCCGACCTGGACCAGGCGGTCCCCGGGCATCCCGCCTATGTCCAATACCTGTACGACTACGCCCTGCTCAATAGCCGCGGCATCGAAGCCCTGGGCCTGGACGGCCCGCAGCCGCCGGAACTGCACGGCATCACGGTCGAGCGCGACGCGCAGGGCCGCGCCACCGGCAGGCTGCTGGGCGGCATCGGCCCATTCAACGCGCTGTTCGCCCGCCTGAGCCATACCGCCGACCGCCCCGCCGGGCTGCAAGCCTTTCTGCGCGCCATGAACGCGCGCGGGCTGACGGGCTTCATCGATCCGTCGGCCGGCGGCGCTGAAGCCTACGAGCCGCTCTACGCGCTGCGCGACCGTGGCGAACTCACCGTGCGCGCGGGCTACCGGATCTCGGCCATGCGCGCCGGCGGCGAGGCGCAATGGTTCCGCGACATCATGGCCTTCCGCCCGCCGCGCCATGACGACGGCAAGCTCGCGTTCCTGGGATTGGGTGAAAACCTGGTGTCCGCCATGAACGACGGCGTGCGCATGGGCCCGGGATTCAACCCGCCGGCCGAAGCGCGCCAGGAACTCGCCCGCATCGCCCGCTACGCGGCCGAACGCCGCATCCCGCTCGAGATCCACGCCTACACCGACGATGCCGCCAGCGCCATCCTCGACGTGTTCGAGGAAGTCGGCCGCGACCACGACCTGCGCCCGCTGCGCTGGTCCATCGCCCACCTGAACACCGGCTCGCGCCGCACGCTGGAACGCATGGCGCGTTTGGGGCTGGCCTATACGGTGCAGATGGGTCCGTACTTCGAGGGCGAGGCGATACGCGAGGCCAATCCCAAGGGGGCGGAGCAGGATTCGCCGCCGGTGCGCACGGCGCTGGACCTGGGTCTGCCGGTCGCGGGCGGCACCGATTCGACCCGCATCGGCGTGGCTGGCGTCTGGCAGGCCGTGGAGTACCACGTGCAGGGACGCGCCATCGGCGCCACCGTGCTGCGCGAGCCCGGCGCCTTGCTCACGCGGGAGGAAGCGCTGGCGCTCTACACGCGCCAGGCCGCCTGGCTGGCATTCGACGAAGACGACCGCGGGCAACTGAACGCCGGCATGCTGGCCGACCTGGCGGTGCTGGACCAGCCCTACCTGACGATGCCGGCGGACCAGATCCACGCCATCAGTTCGGTGCTCACGCTGCTGGGCGGCAAACCGGTGCATGATGCCGGGGTGTTGCCGGCGGCGCCTGCCAAGGCGGTTCGATAAAAAATTGCGGCCCCGCACTGAGCGGGGCCGCAGCGCATCACGCTCAGAACGAGTGGCTGATCCCGACCTGGAAGCCCTTCGAGTTCGCGCCCGGCACGCCTTCCGGCGCGACGTCCCCGGTCACGAAGGCGGCATTGCCCTCGTTCTTGATGAAGGACGCCGCCGTGTACAGCACCGTGCGCTTGCTGAGCGCGTAGGTGTAGCCCAGCGCAAACTGCTGGGCGTCGTCGCCTTCGTACTGTCCGCTCTGGGTGGAACGGGAGTACGACAGCTTCACGTGGCCGCCACCCACAGGCACCGACGCGCCCGCCAGGGCCACGTGCTGCTTGTCCGACCCGATCTTCTGCTGCAGGTAGTTGGCAAACAGCTTCACCACGCGGAAGTCATAGCTGGCGCCCAGGGTCGCGGTTTCGTAGTGCTCGCCGCTGCCCATCGACGTCCTGCCGTATGCGGCGGCGACATTGAGCGGACCGGACTGGTAGCCCAGCCGACCGCCGGCATAGTCGGCGCCGCGCAGGTCTTCTTCGCGCGCATAGTTCAGGTGTCCGTATATCCCGCCGAGTTTCTTCGGCAGGAAGTACGCCACCATGTTGCTGGCGCGCGAGAGCGTGGTGGCGCCCTCCATCCCCAAGGGCCAGCCCTTGATGATGTTGCTGCTGCCGCCCACGCCCACGGTGCCGAAGGGCGAGAACGAGGACACGTTCCAGAACGCCGCGGTGTAGTCCCGCCCCAGCCGCAGTTCGCCGTAGCGCTCGTTGCTCAAGCTGATGGTCGAACGCCGTGTCCAGTTCAGGCCTTGCGGCCCGCCACTATTCGGCAGGATGGGCGCCTCCAGCCAGAACCCCACCGAGTTGCCGTTGCCCAGATTCTCGGTGCCGCGCATGCCGATGCGGCTGGGCAGCATGTAGCCGCCCTGGTCCATGCCGATCTTGGACGTGCTGCCCGCGGTGGCGCTGGTCACGTTCAGGTCGATGTGGCCGAACAGGGTCAGCGACGACGATTGCGCAAACACCGGTCCCGCCAGCGCACAGGCTCCCAACAGCCCGATTCTTCTGATTATTGACATATTCCCCCCAGTTTCCCCGACTCAATTGCCGACGCGTATGCCGGCGCCGCGGATCAGGCTGCCGGTGCTTTCCATTTCCCGGCCGATCAGCTCGGCGAATTGCTGCTGCGGCATGGGCGCGGGCTCGGCCCCCAGGTTGTCGAAGCGCTCGCGCGTGGCGTCCGCGCGCAGCGCCTGTTCGGTGCCGGCATGC
This sequence comes from Achromobacter sp. ACM04, assembly GCF_014851465.1. Taxonomy (NCBI): domain Bacteria; kingdom Pseudomonadati; phylum Pseudomonadota; class Betaproteobacteria; order Burkholderiales; family Alcaligenaceae; genus Achromobacter; species Achromobacter sp. ACM04. The sequence continues at coordinate 988,717 of NZ_JACUZS010000001.1, read as the reverse complement.
AGCTTGGCCAGGACCGCCGGCGGCGTCGCGGCCGGCACGAACATGGCCACCCAGAACAGCTGGTCCACGTCGCGGTAGCCAGCCTCTGCTGTCGTGGGCACGTCCGGCAACGCGGGCGAGCGGTGGTCGGCGCTGATCGCCAGCGCGGTCAGCTTGCCAGCCTTGACCATGGGCAGCGCCAGCGGCAATGGCAGGAAGAACCAGTCGACCCGGCCGGCGATCACGTCGTTGACCGCCTCCGGCGTGCCGCGGTACGGCACGTGGATAGCCTGGATGCCAGTCGCGGCCCTGAACTTTTCGCCCGCGATGTGCGCGCCGCTGCCGCTGCCGGACGAGCCGTAGGTATATTGGTCGGGTTCGGCGCGGGCGCGCTCCACCAGGTCCTTCAGCGACTTGAAGTTGCGCGCGTTCGACGCCACGATCACGTTCGGCATCGAGGCCAGCATGGTCACGGGCGTGAAGTCCTTGAGGGTGTCGTATTTGAGGTTGGCGTAGAGCGACTGGTTGGCCACGTGGGCGGCGGAGTGCACCAGCACCGTGTAGCCATCGGCCGCGGCGCCCGCCACCATGGTGGCGCCCAGCACGCCGCCTGCGCCCGGCCGGTTCTCCACCACCACCGGCTGGCCGAGTTTCTTCTCCAGCTGTTCCGCCACCGTCCTGCCGATGACATCGGTGGTCGACCCCGCCGTGAACGGCACTACCATCCTGATGGGGCGCGCCGGATAGTCCGGCTGGGCCTGCAGCGTGGCGCTAAGCCCCACGACGCCGGCCAGGGCCGTCGCGTATTGAAGAAAATGTCTGCGGTGCAGTGTCATGGTTTGTCTCCTTTTATGCTTCTGCTGCGCGAAAAAAAAGCCGATCGCCCATGACGGACAGGCGATCGGCCGGATAAAGCGGGTCGCGGATCAGGGGGCGAGGACGGGCCGGTCCTGCGCGCCTTCCAGCACCTTGATGTAGGCCTCGCGGGCTTGCGCCAGCGGCACCACGGCGGCCGGACTGACCGGAAAGGACTGCAGGCTGCCGTCCTCGAAGCCGGGCAGCAGCTCGCGGAACACCGCGGCGCAGCGGGCCGAGTCCAGCTTCAGGCTGTCCACGCCGATCAATTGGAGGTCGCGGCGGTAGAAGGCCTGGATGTCGAAGGGCACGTTGCGGTCAGGGGTGGAAATGACGATCTGCCGCCCGCCCACCTTCAACGATTCCAGCGCCGCGGCGAAGTACGGCGAGCCCACCGTGTTGTAGGCAATGTCCGCGCCCGTCTGGCTGGTCAGCTCCATGACACGCTGGGCGATCCCGTCGCGGCTGCCATCGATGACCGACACGCCTGAAACCGCATGGCCGACGTAGCCTTCGCCGCCGCGCTCCACCCCGATCACCCGGGCGCCGGCGCGGCTGGCCAGCTGGATGGCGGCCTGCCCGACCTTGCCGTTCGAGCCGAACACCACCACCGTCTGGCCCGGGCCAGACAGGCCGGCGCGGCGCAGCCCTTCATAGGCGGTGACAAACGGCACGCCCGCCATGGCGGCGCTGGCCGCTGCGATGTGGGCAGGCCTGCGCACCAAGGCGGCCACGGGCAGCACCAGGTAGCGCGCGTGGGTCCCGTCGCGCGTAATGCCCAGGTCGCCGCCCGTGCCCCACACCTCCTGCCCCATCCATTCCGCGGGTCCGGCTATCACCTTGCCCGCGTAGTCGCGTCCGGGCGTGCGCGGCCAGATCGCGTAAGGCATCATGCCCATCGCCGCCTTGACGTCGCTGGGATTGATCCCGGCCGCGCTGACTTCGACCACGGCATGGCCTTCCGGCGCCTGCGGCACGGAGATGTCGACCAGGGCCGGCCGCAGCTCGGCGACGGTGGAAACGCGTTCGATCACGCGCAGGGCTTGGGTTTTCTTGCTCATGTCTGTCTCTGGTTCTGGTTGTTGCGGGCAAAGGCTGCCCAAGGCGCGGCAGGCCGCGCCGGGATTGAGGTCGAAAGCGGGGAAAGCCGGATCAGGAAAGCGGCGGCTTGGGCATGCGCGTTTCGCCCGGCTCGAGCTTGAGTTCCACGTCCAGGCGGTAGGTGCCGTCGCCCGTCGCTTCGAACTTCCGCAGCAGCGACCCCACCGCGCCGAATGCCGCATCGCTATACGCGTAGGCATCGTTGGCGTCGAAGATCTGGGTGGTCAACACCTTGTGGCCGGGCGCCGAGGCGATGAAGTGCAGGTGCGCGGGCCGCATGTGGTTGCGCTGCTGCAGCGCCAGCAGGTCGCCGCAGGGGCCGTCGATGGGCACGCCGTAGCCGGCGGGCTTGACGCTGTCGAACCAGAAGCGGCCGTCCGCGTCAGTCATGAACACGGCCCGCAGGTTCATGTCTTCCTGCTCGGGATCCTGGTTTTCGTACAGGCCGCTGGGCGCCGCCTGCCAGGTTTCCAGGCGCGCGCCGGCCAGCGGCTGGCCATCCAGCGTGCAGATGCGCCCCGTCACCAGCAGCCGATCGCCGGTCGTATCCTCGGTGGCGATCTTGGAACCGTTTTCGAGTACGGGCTGGTTGGCGCGCCAGAACGGCCCGATCAGCGCGGGCTCCGTGCCGCCGGCCTCCAGCACGCCCTCGGCGTCCATCAACAGGACCAGCGTGGCCACGCCCAGGATGTCGGCCAGCAGGATGCCTTCGTGCCGCAGCGGATTGGTGGCCTGGCCCACTCGCACCATGAAATCCAGGCCCCGGTGCAGTTCCTCGTAGCTCAGTTTCACGTCCGCCGCAAACGCGTGCAAGTGGCGGATCAGGGAATCAAGAACCTCGCGGGTGCGCGGGTCCATGGCCTGGTTGGCCGCAAGAACGGCTTGCAGCAATGCTTGCGGCGTGGCGGGTATGGCGCGCTGTTCGCCGGCGGCGCGCGTGTCCGCGCAGGAATTGGCATGACTCATAAACATTCAACCCTGTAGTCTGACTAATGAAATTTTCGTGCCGCGCTTCAGTCGGCGCTTATTCCCGCCTGGGCCGCCACGGCAGCCCATTGCGGGACCTCCTGCGCCACCCTGGCCTTCAGCGCCGCTGAAGAACTGGCGATGACGCGAAATCCGAGCCCGTCGAGCTGCCTGCGCACCGGCTCCTTGCCCAGCGCTTCGGCCACCGCCTTGTTGATGCGTTCGACCGTGGCGGCCGGCGTGCCCGCCGGGGCGAACAGCGCCTGCATGGTTTCCGAGCGGAAATCGGCGAAGCCGGCTTGCGCGATCGTCGGCACGCCGGAAAGCGCCGGCCAGCGCTCTTCCCCGCCCACGGCCAAGGCCCTGAGCCGGCCGTCGGCGAGAAACGCCTGCGCCGCAGGCAGCGCGGCAAAGGCGCAGTCGACCTGGCCTCCCAGCGCCGCCAGCACTGCGGGCGCCGCGCCCGAGTACGGGACGTGCAAAGCCTTGACACCCGCGCGCCGCCACAGCAGTTCGGCCGCCAGATGCACGCTGTTGCCGTTGCCCGGCGTGGCGTACGTGAGCGTGCCGGGATCCCGGGCGGCAGCGTCCAGCAGATCCTTGAGCGTGGCCAGGCGGCTTTCGGCGCGAACCACGATGACGTCCGGGGAACTCACCGCCAGGCTCACCGGCGCGAAGTCGCGCACCGGATCGTAGGCGGGCCGTTCTGCGGCGATGGCAGGATTCGTGACGAACGAGGACGACACCAGCAGCAGCGTGCCGCCGTCCGCCTGCGCCCGGGCGACCGAGGCCACGCCGATATTGCCGCCTGCGCCTGGGCGGTTCTCCACGATCATGCTCTGCCCCAGATAGGCCGGCAGCTGCGCGGCCAGCAGGCGCGCGACGATGTCCGTGGAGCCTCCGGGGGCGAACGGCACCACCAGGCGCACCGGCGTGCGCGAACTCCTGCCGAAGAACGGAACGAGCTGCTTGGCCTGGCCCATCGCAGGCACCGCGCAAAGCGCGCCCGTACAGGCGACGGCCCGCAACACGCGTCTTCTTGCAATCAGCCGGGATACGCCATAGTCATCGCTCATTCCATGTCTCCTCTGTTGTTCTCTTTGTTATCGATGGCGCCGCACCTGGCCGGCGCAGGCCATCGTCCGGCATCAGCTTTCCGCTTTCTCTTTCAGGAAGCCGTCGGTGCCGTAGACCAGGCCAGTGTTCTCGGCGGCGCGCACCACGTCGGGATGCCAGGCGATGCGCCCGCATTCCTCGTCGGTGCCGCCGACGACGGAATAGACGACCAGGGCATGCGGGTTGGGATTGCGGAATCCGCGCATCACGCCGATGGGGCAGGAAATCACGTCCCACTGGTTCAGCATCACCGAGTGCTCGCCCTTCTCGCCCCAGATCACTTCCATCTGGCCGTTCAGAGGGCAGAAGACTTCCTCGGTCTTGTGCGCATGCAGGCTGGCGCCCTGCCCCACGGGAATTTCGATGAAGGTCACGCCAAAGCGGTGGTTGCCGGGGATGGCTGGCTCCACGCCTTTGTTCTCCAGCACGCCGCGGTTCATGATCTTGTAGATGTTCTTCTTCATGCCGGGCAGGCGGCTTTCGATGAAGGTCTCGCGGTAGGGCTCGACCTTGCCCCAGCGCGCGATGCGGGTGGCTTCCATTTCCTGAGCATTGATATCCATGTCATTCCTTTTTCTGATGAGCTTTAAAGAGAGAGATGCTGCGGCTTTTCTCGCGGCTGATGCAAGTTAAAGCTCACCCCGATGCAGCGTCCACTACCATTTTCTTACCGCTCCCATATAATTTTGTTATGACTCAATCCGCCACATAGGGCTGCTACGGAAATGGATCTGCGGCAACTTCGCTACTTTGTCGTTCTGGCCAACCAGGGGCATTTCGGCCGCGCCGCAAGCGTCCTGCATGTGGCGCAGCCCGCGCTTACGCGCCAGATCCAGCTGCTGGAAGAAGAGCTCGGCGTCCAGCTCTTCGTGCGCCATTCGCGCGGCGCGTCGCCCACCGAAGAAGCCGCCTTCCTGCTGGAACGCGCTTCTTTCCTGCTGCGCTACGCCGAACAGCTCAAGCAGGACATGTCTGCCCTGCAACGCCATCCCAGCGGCCCCGTCGTCATCGGTCTTTCTCCCGGACTCGCAATGACGCTGGCCGTGCCCCTGACTCGCGCCGTGCAGGAACAGCTCCCCGAAGTCCGGCTGCGCTTCGTTCAAGCCTTCTCTCCCACGCTGCACGAAATGCTGCTCAAGGGCCAGGTGGACCTGGCCATGCTCAACGGTCCGGTTCCCGTCGCCAACCTGCTCACCTATCCCTTCCTGACCGAAGGCATGTGCCTCATCGGACCGCCCTCGCATCGCAAGGCCCGGCCCGCGCGGATCGGCGTGCGCGACCTGGCCGAGCTGCCGCTGGTGATGACCGGCCTGGCCAAGTCCGGCGTGCGGCTCGAGCTCGAGGCCCAGGCGGCGCACGCCGGGGTGCATCTGAATCCGGTGGTGGAAGTCGAAACCATGGAAGTCGCCAAGCGCCTCATAAAGGAAAAGGTCGGCGTGACCGTGCACTTCGCCGCAACCGTGCTGGAAGACATCGAGGCAGGCCGCCTGTCCGCCCAGCCCATCGACGGCCTCAGCCTGTGCCGCATCCTGGCCCACCCTTCGGATCGGCCGGCCTCGCGCGCCACCAAGGCGGCGGTCGAGATCCTGCGCCAGGTAGCGCGCGAGCTGGTGGCGACGAAGCGCTGGCCCCACGCCACGCTGGACTTCTGAACCCGCCCCCGCAGGTTGCGGCATTTTTATCATCGTCCCGCGTTCCAGACGCGGGACGCAGCGTACGGTTGCCGCGCCTTCCAAAAGACCCCGCGATCGGGCAGGCATGAACCGCCGCGGCGCGGCTCTCGGCATACACTGCTACGCGCCAAGCCTGTCCCGGACCCCGCCATGCACACGCTCAATCCATGATGTACCTACTGTGGTCGCTACCCGCCCTGGCCGTCATCGGCGCCATCGCCAGCGGACGCCTGAACACCACGGCCGCCGCCTTGCTGGGCCTGCTGGCCGCCGTGCCCATCGCCCTGTATGCGGCGCCCGCCTCCTTCACCACCGGCCAGCTCGGGGTGGCGCTGGAACGCGGCCTCTGGATAGGCGGGATCATCACGCCGTACATCCTGGGCGGGCTGCTGTTCTGGAACATGGCGGCACAAGGACGCGCGCCGCACGCGGCGGCGGACGGCGCAAACACCGCACTGGCCCACCCGCTGGCGCGCCGCCGGCTGCTGTTCTTTGCCTGTTTCCTGGTCGGCCCTTTCGCCGAAGCGGCCACCGGCTTCGGCGTGGGCATGCTGGGAACGGTGCTGCTGATCCGGCCTTTGAATTTGAAGCCGCGCGAAACCATGGTGTTCGCGCTGCTGAGCCAGACCCTGATCCCTTGGGGCGCCATGGGCAGCGGCACGCTGCTGGCGTCGGCCTATGCGCGCGTCCCGGCCACGGAGCTGGCGCTCTACGGCATGGCGCCGGTCGCCTTGCTGACGGTATTGTGGATGCTGCTGTACTGGCGCACCGCCAGGCGCGCAGGCTTGCGCGCTGAACCCGCGGAGCATGTGCGCGAAGCCGTCTGGATGATCGCGAGCCTGGCCGCCCTGAGCGCCGCGACAGCGCTATTGGGACCGGAAACCGCGCTGCTGTCGGCCTACGGCCCGCTCATCGTGCTGCGCTTCCTGCTGGACCGCCGGCCCGACCGGCCCCGGATGACGGCGGCGGCGCGCAAGGCGCTGCCCTATATCCTGATGATTGCTTGGCTGGTGGCCACGCGCTTGCTGCCAGGCTTGAACGGCGGCCTGGCCGGACTGGCTGCGTTCAAGCCGTTCCCGGACCTGCCCGGCTGGATGCCGCTGCTGCATGCCGGCAGTTGGCTGATCGTGGGCGCCGTGCTCATGGCCGCCATTTGCCGCCAGCGCGACCTGCTCGCGACGCAGGCGCGCGCGGCCTGGACCACGGGACGCCACGCGGTGTACTCCGTGTTCCTGTTCGCCATGATGGCCGAAGTCCTGGCCGGCGCCGGCATCTCGCAAGCGTATGCCGACGGCCTGTTCGCCAGCCTGAAGGACTGGACCATATTGATCACGCCGCTGCTGGCCGGCGTATTCGGCATCCTGGCCAACAGCGGCAACGCGCCCAACAGCCTCTTCATGCCTGCGCAACTGTCGCTGGCCTTGAATGCGGGCCTGAGCGTGCCGGCTGCGGCCGCGCTGCTGCATGTGTCGGGCACGTCGATGGGAATTTTTTCACCGGTGCGGATGTCGATCGCGGCTGGCCTGGCGCATGGCCGCGGCGAAGAGCGCGGCGTGTACGTGCAGTTGCTGCCCTACGCGCTGGCGGCGTTCGGACTGCTGCTGTGCCTGGCGGTGCTGGTGGTGCTGGCGGGGGCCTGATCGCTATCCGCGACCAGCCTGCGATACGGTACACGGCCCGCTTCAGGCGTTCGCGTACATCCGCAGGATCCCATGCCCGATGACTCCCTGGCTGAGCGCGTACTGGCTGAATGCCCCTAGCGGCATCGGCCTGCCATGGAAGTACCCTTGCGTGACCTGCGCGCCCAAGGCGCGCACCATGTCGTAGTCCTCCTGGCTCTCGATGCCTTCGGCCACCACCGTCATGTCCAGCGACCGCGCCATCTCGACGGTGCAGGCCAGGACATCCTGGGCATGGCGATGGCGGCGCGCCCGGGCGATCATGTCGCGATCGATCTTCAATTCGTCGAAAGGCGCGCACAGCAACCGGTCGAGCGAGGAGTCGCCGGTGCCGAAGTCGTCGATCGCGCAGCTGAAGCCGCGCAAGCGCAGTTGCGTGATGGCGCCCGCCAGCGCCCCGTTGGAGCGCGCGCCACCGTCCTCGGTGATCTCGATGACGATGCGGCTCGGATCCACGCCGGCGAATTCGGCCCGGTCGGCCACGTCCTGGGCCCAGCAGATGGAACTTGCGACGGCCGCGGGCACGTTGATGCTGATGACGCAATCGGGCCGGCCGCCCAGTTCGCGCTGCGCCTCGAAGGCGCGCGCCAACATGTAGTCGGTCAGCGATCCCAGCAAGCCCGCCGCCTCGAAAGCCGGCAGGAAAGCGGCCGGAGGAATCATCGCGCCGTCATCCGCGACCCAGCGCGCCAGCATTTCAGCGCCGCGCAGTTCGCCCGTCGACACGCAATGCTGTGGCTGGAAGTACGCAGCAATCTCGCGCTGCGCCAGGGCGCGGCGCAGACGTTCGGTGTCCAGGCCGGCCAGCGCGACGCCGCTGCTCTGCGCCGCGGCGCGCAACGTCGCCTCGCCATCGGCCAGCGCGGTCCGGGCCAGGGATTCGATCATCGAAATCAGGCAGGCCGCCTCCAGCGGCTTGCCCAGCGCGGCGATGATGGGCAGGCCGCGATTCCGGGCGTAGGTCGCCGCCGCCTGCAGGATCCGGGTCGGATGGCTGCTGGCGATCGCGATGCCACCGCAACCGCCGGCATCGGCCAGCGCATCGATCATCTGCAGCCCGGTGCGGTCCGCCATGTCCAGATCGACAATGACCAGATCCCATTGCTGCTGCTGGATCGCCGCCACGGCCGACGCGCCGTCGTGCGCCGTCGCCACTTCAGGCACGCCGATCTTGCCCAGCATCCGCGCCAGCGCGGCACGTTGGAATTCGTCTTGGTCGACAACTAGGGCGGATTTGAGCATGATGGTCCCGGGGAACGAAGCGCCCATGGCGCGGCGGCGAGGCGCCTGCGGGCGGAAGGCCAGGCAGCGAACTGCCGACGAATTCATTGTTCCACCCGCCGCCGGGAACGGAAATCAGCCGAGTCCTATATTGCCGGTTCCGGCCTGTTTGGCTCTATCATGGCGTCACCCATTCCGGCGGAGCCGAACCCAGCATGGCCGCGCAGATCCAAGACGCCCCTGAGCCCGAGACCGCCGGCCGGCCGTCGCGCAGCGCCATCAGCATCCTGAACCGCTATCAACGGGCGCTGCTATATGTGGGTGGCGCCGTCACAACCTTGGTCCTGCTGACAGTCGCTGGCGTCATGCTGTTCGCGCAAGCCAAGGATTACGTCGCGGAACGCTATGCCGGCTTCGTGGTGCGCAAAGCGCTGTTGCAGACGGCGCTGGGCGTGCGCGAGGGCGCATTCCGCATCGGTCTTTCGCACGAGGAGTACGCCTGGCCCGCACGCGTGTCGTCCGCGGCCCCCGACCTGGTGCAGACTTTCGCGCGCCTGCAAGGGCGCATGGAATTCCAGCGCAACCCCAACTTTCCTCCGGTGGTGGCCCTGGCCGACATCGAACCCGGCCGGCCCGCCGCCGCCTACCTGCCCTATCTGCATCTGACCGACGAGATCAGCTATTCCGCTGCGGCCTACGCCAAGGCGCTTTCGGTCAGCGGCTTCTTCTACAGCCCCGACCGCGGCTTCCTCGGCGTGGGTCCCATGTCCGACACCGTGGATCCGCTGGCGCTGGTGGGCGCGAAAGACGTCGCGGAACTGATCCGGACGATCGCCCCCGACCTGGGCGACCTGGAATCGCCCGAGATCCAGCAGCGCCTGATGGCGGCAGGCGGACCGCGCTGGCTGCCGCCCGCCGTCGATCCCTTGACGCGCAAGCTGTCCCTGCGGCTGTACCAGGCCGCAAGCAGCCAGGGCCGCATATTCGCCATCTTTGTTGCCATCTATCCTGCCGATACGCTGAACGCCTATCTGACGACAACGCGCTACGAAGAGGCAGCCCTGATCGTTGACCAGGACGGGCGCCAGCTCCTGCCTGTCGCCATGGAAGAGCAAGACGCGAAGATCGCTGCCAGGATGCTGGACGCAACGCGATCGGATCCGGTCGCGCCGTCGGAGGTGCGTTACCGCGACGGCCTGTTCATCCTCGGCGACCAGGTTTCCGAATCCGGCTGGCGCCTGACCTACGCCTTTTCCTGGCGCACCATAGTCGCCGACCTATGGCCCAGGCTGGCCGGCTACGCGCTCGCGACGCTGCTGATGGTGACGTTCGTCTGGGCGGTACTGCTGCTGCTCGACCGCAAGGTCTTCAAGCCCGGCTATGCCCGCTCACAGCGCATATTCGAAAGCGAGAACCTGAACCGCACCATGGTCGCCACCGCGCCCTCGGGCCTTGCGCTGCTGTCGCTGAACACGGACGAAGTGCTGTTGCAGAACGAGGTCATGCAGGATTATGCCGCCAGCGCAGCGCCCGGCAGCCCGCCCTTGCATGCGCGTCTGCTCGCCCTGTATGGCGGCGCTTCGGACGCCGCCGGCTGGCACGCCGAGCTGGAACTGGCCCATCCGCGCATCGGCGGCAGCCACAGCGATCTGCTGGTGAACGCGGTGCGGACCAAGTACCAGGGCGTGGACGTGCTGCTGTGCAACTTCACCGACATCACGGCCCGCAAGCAACTTGAACAGAAACTGGACGAAGCCCGCGTCGCCGCCGACACGGCGAATCAGGCCAAATCCGCCTTCCTGGCCACCATGAGCCACGAAATCCGCACGCCGCTGAACGCCATCCTGGGCAATCTCGAACTGCTCGAGCGCTCTGGCCTGCAGCCCGCCCAGAGCGAGCGCCTGCGGGCGGTGACGTCCTCCTCGGCCACGCTGCTGGAGATCATCAACGACATTCTGGATTTCTCCAAGGTCGAATCCGGCCAGATGAGCGTCGAGTCGATTCCTTTCGACCTCGCGGAAGCCGCCCGGCAAGTCGTCGCCGTTTTCACGCCCGCCGCGCAGGCCAAGGGCCTGGAGCTGGATTGCAGCATAGACGACGGCTTGGCGCCCCGCTATCTGGGCGACCCCACGCGCATCCGCCAGATCATGTTCAACCTGGTCGGCAACGCCATCAAATTCACATCCCACGGCGATGTGCTTCTTGAGGTCTACCGCCAGGACGACGATGCGCCCGACACCCCTATCGTGATCGGCGTCAGCGACACGGGCATCGGCATGACCCCGGCGCAGCAAGCCGTGCTGTTCCGGCCGTTCACCCAGGCGGATTCCTCCATCGCCCGGCGCTACGGCGGCACGGGGCTGGGCCTGGCGCTATGCGGCCGGCTGGCCACGCTCATGCACGGCAGCATAGCCGTCACCAGCAAGCCGCAGGAAGGCAGCACCTTCCTCGTCACGCTCCCCTTGCCCCCCGCACCCGCCGAGGCCCCGGATGCTGCAGTTCCGGCGAGCACGGCGCCGCTGGAACCGGAGCAGCCGCTTGCCGCCCGCATCCTGGTGATCGATGACAACCCCGCCAACCGCGAGCTCATGAAAATACAGCTGGAGACCCTGGGCTATCAGGCGGACCTGGCGGCGGATGGCAGCGCGGCCTTGGCGCGCTTCATGGAACAGGCCTACGGCCTGGTCATCACCGACGTGAACATGCCCGGCATGGACGGCTATGCCTTGGGCCGCTGCCTGCGCGCACAAGGCGCGCAAGTGCCCATCATCGCCTACACCGCCCACGTCGGCGCGCAGGAGCACCAGCAATGCCGCGACGCTGGCATCGACACGGTGCTGGTCAAACCCCTGCTGCTGGACAAGCTGGATGCCGCCATCCGGCGCCTGCTGCGCGGCGCCCCGGCGCCTGCCCCGCGCCCGCGCGCCCGGGACGAGATCGCACAAGGCCCGCTGCCTGCGCGAGTCCATGAGGCACTGACGCGGTCGCTGCACCAGTCGCTCGCAGCCATCCGCAAGGAACTCGCGGCGATCCGAACCGGCAATGCGCCCGCCGAGCCCGAGGCGGGAGCGCATCTGCACTCGCTGCGCGGGGCCTACGCCATGATTCACGAAACGGCGCTGGCAGACCGGTGCGCACAGATGGAAGACCTGGCGCGCAACCGGCGCACCGATGCCTTGGCTGAGGCCTTGGACGTGTTCGAACCCATGGCGCTGGCAGCCCTCGCAGGGCGCCCCCCCCGCGACGCCGAAAAATAGGCTTAGTCCTATCCGAACCAGGCCTGCAATCGGACTCGGCTGCTTATCCGCCAGACCACGCGCCTCTACAGTCTGTCCTGCGCCGCCTCGCCGCGCCTGGCCGCCTCGCCAGCCTGGTCCCACCCTGTTCCATCATGAAGCCTCTGAATCTACGCGTCGTGGTCGCCGACGACCATCCCGCCGTGCGCGCCGGCGTGCAACACACGCTCGCATCCAGCAGCACCGTATCCGTGATCGGCGCGGCCCGCGACTCCACCGAGCTGATGGAGATGCTGAGCCGGCATCCGTGCGAGGTGCTGATCTCCGACTATTCCATGCCGGGCGGCCATTTCGGCGACGGCATCACCCTGTTCGGCCTGATCCGCCAGCGCTACCCCGGCCTGAAGATCGTCGTGCTGACCATGCTGGAAAGCCCCGGCATCGTGCATTCGCTATTGAACCTGGGCATTCCCGCCGTCCTCAGCAAGTCCGATTCGTTGAATCATCTATTGCCCGCGATACATGGCGCCCATGCCAACGGCCGCTATCTTTCGCCGCGGATCGCCGATCTGGCCAATGCGCTGGACCGCGGCGACTATGGGATCCACATGCTGACCCGGCGCGAGCTGGAAGTGGTGCGCCTGTTCGTGTCCGGCCTGACAATCAACGAAATCGCCGAGCGCCTGCATCGCAGCAAGAAGACCATCAGTACGCAGAAAGGCACCGCCATGCTAAAGCTGGGGTTGGAGCGCGACATTGAACTGCTGCGCTACGGCATCGAATCGGGACTGGTCAGCGCCAATCCGTCGGGAAGCCCGGCAGGCGCAATGGACCAAGCGCCTGCATCGTCATAAGCCGGGGCAAGCGACCGGCCTCAACCCTGCGCGCCTTCCGCCGGCTCCTGCACTGGGGACGCGGAGTCCGCGGCCAGCGTGGCTGTCAGGCCGTTCTCCATCGCATACCGGAACAGGTCGACCTCACGTTCGATGCCGAGCTTTTCCATGGCCTTGGCCTTCTGGGTGCTGATGGTCTTCTTGCTGCGATGCAGGCGCTCGGCGATTTCATTGATCGTCAGGCCCGAGGCATACAGCCGCACGACCTCGGATTCGCGCTGGCTCAACACGCTTTCCGGATTGCGTCCACGCCGGTTCCAGTCTATGCCCTGGATTACCTTGTTGGCGCTGGGCGAATAGTACTTGCCGCCGGTATGCGCGGCGTGGATGGCGGGTATCAAGTGCGCCAGCGCGTCAGACTTGCTGACGATGCCGCCTATGCCCAGCGTGACCAGCGTGTGCAGGACCGCCGCGTTGTCCAGCATGGTCAGGACCACCAGCTTCAGTTGCGGATAGCGCCGTTGCAACAAGCCGAACAGCGATGCTCCATCGCCGAAATCGCCCGCGGGCATGGAGTAGTCGGATACCACCACGTCGCAGGGCGTACGGTCCAGCAATGCGACCAGCTCGGTGGAGTTGGCGGCCGCGCCCACCAGCGCAATCGTGGGCACTTCGGCCAGCGCGTGCTGTACGCCCGCGACCATGCCGGGATGGTCATCCGCCAGCATCACCTTGATCTTGAATTCGTCCATGTCCGACCCTCTGGTCCGGCGCGCTGCCGGGGCGCTGCATTGTATTCGCCCTAATGGCGTCAGCGAGTATCGAAAGGCGGAGCCCGCCCGACCACGGCGGGCTCCGCCAGCCACCGGCTAGTCGTAGGCCAGCATGACGACCGCCTTGGCGGGCCCGGCCGGCGGATGCGTCCGGCTTGCGGTCAAGGCCAGCGCGCCGCCGCCCGCGGGCAGATGGCAGGTCGCGGCCTGCTGCTTGCCCATGCCTGCGCAAGCCAGGGCATATGACGATGCGTCCAGATTGACGAGGCTGACGGTCGCGCTGCTGCGCTCGACGCGCGCGCCCTGGAACTGCATGGCGGCGCCTGCCGCCGTCGGCGCCAGCGTGCGCGTATATGAAGCTGCGGAAATGCCGCCGGTGAACGAGACCGTCCCTCCGGCGGCATGCGCCGCCCAGGGCATCACGCCCGCCGCCAACACGCTTGCCATGACCATACGAACAGAAATCCTCGCAGGATGCCTCATGTCAACTCCTCAACAAATGCGGCAAGGGCGCCGCATATTCTTCATTCATGACCGGATAACGACTGCCAGGTCTCGGAATTGAGAGCGCGGAGCCGCCGCCCCGGACGTGGCACAACAGTCTCTTGCGCGGCGGCAAGTCTGGAAGCGCGAAGCGTGGCCTGCAGGCCACCTCGAAGCCGGCCTTGACGCCGGGCAAACAGGCGGTGCGGGCTTGAGCGGAACAGGCGGTTCGCTGCGGTGCGATGGAGTTGCGTTGCGCGCTCCGAGCCTGAGCCGGCGTAGCCGTCCGCGCCCTGCCCGCAGTCCTGTCCAGGGGCGAATTCATCAGCCGTGTCCTAGTTCGTAAGCCATTGATATAGGACGAATCCGAATACTGGAAAACAAATGCAAATATAGCCCTGAAAATGGATAGCAAGCGGGAATTTCATGGGATTCTTCGCTTCTGCATCGCGCGCGCCACACATCCGCGCGCGCAGTCCCAACCGATACACCGATATGCCGAATACCACCGCCACGGCCAGCCTTGGCGATCCTCAAAACCTGCTCAGCGCTGGTGCGCGACATGCCAGGGAACTCAGCCTCCTCGCCCGCTATCACTCCGTGATGCTGTTCGGAGGCGGCATCGTGCTGTCCGTCCTGATCGTGGTCGCGGCGTGCCTGGTGCTTTATCACTCCGCGCATGCCGCCATCTCCAGGCTGCACACGGAACTCGTCGCGCACCAGTCCCAGGTGGCGCTGGACCTCGAAGGCAAGCAGACGGCCATGCGGCGCGGCGTCATCCATGCGGAGCTGCTCTGGCAGGCGCGCCCCGCGCCCACGCCCGAAACCGAGGCGGCTTTCCGCGCTGGCGGCGGCCACGCGCGGCTGCAGGTCGGCGCGGGCCTGCCATCCATTCTGGCGGCCGGCAGCGTCACGGCCGCCGCGCCCCCGGCCAGCTACGCCCGCTACCTGGGCATGACGGAACTGCAGGCGTTCACCGCGACGGCCAGCGAGCGCGAAAGAAAGCTGCCGCTGACGGCTTACGGCTACAGTCCGGACCTGAGTTTCCTGGCCCTGATGCCCGCGCCCTCCACGCCTTATGCGCAGTTGCTCGAGCACCTGGGCGCGGCGGACACCGCCGGTCTCATCGGCCAACTGTCCTATGACCTCGGCATGCTGTCCGATCCCGCCGTGGCCAAACAATGGGAGACCAGCCGGCGCATCCTCTGGCAGCCGCCCGCAATCAATCCGCTGACGGGCCAAAACGTGATCAAGCTGGTCGAACCCGCGTTCGACGGGCCCCAGCCGTTCATGATCTTCGTCAGCGACTACCCCGTCAGCGCCCTGGCAGCCCGCCTGGATGACATCCCCGCGGGCACCGCCGTGGCGCTGGTCGACGGCAATGGCGGCATCCTGCTCGAGTTCGACCGCGCGCAATCCGCCGCAGGCCTGGATACGCCCAGCCGGATCGCGCTGGCGTCGCATCCGTGGAAGCAGGCGACGCAAGAACCCCTGACGCGCTATCAGGACGGCGTGTTCAGCGTCGGCGCGCGGTTGCTCGATACCGGTTGGACCCTGGTGTATGCCTATTCCTGGCGCACCGTCGCCGCCGCGCTTCTGCCCAGCCTCACGCTATACCTGACCGTAACCGTGCTGCTGCTCGGGACGCTCTGGGCGCTCTTGCTGTGGTTCAGCCGCAAGGCCCTGGCCCCCGTGTACCGCCGTTCGCAGCATGTGTTTGAAAGCGAGCACATGAACCGCTCCATCATCGCATCGGCGCAGTTCGGCGTGGGACTGGTGTCCTGCGCAAGCGGCGAGGCGCTGCTGCAAAACGCGATGATGCAGCGTTACGCTGCCCGCGCCGCGCCAGGCGTGTCGCTGCATGCCTTGCTGCGTGACTGCCACGCCCGCGGCGACCGCGAGGCCTGGCTGCAGCGCGACCGCGAACTTACCCTGACGCTGGACGATGGCCGCGAATGCGAACTGCTGGTCAACATCGTCAAGACCCGCTATCACGGCGATGACGTGCTGCTGTGCAGCTTCTCGGACGCCACGGCCCGCAAGGACATCGAAAAGAAGCGCGAGGACGCGCGCATCGCCGCGATCGATGCCGCGCGGGCAAAGTCCGTCTTCCTGGCCAGCATGAGCCACGAGATCCGGACTCCCCTGAGCCTGGTCCTGGGCCACCTGGAACTGCTGGACCGGGATCCGGCCGCCGCCGGCCAGGGCGGGCGTCTGCGCACCGTCCGCAACGCTTCGCGCGCACTGGTCGATCTCATCAACGACATTCTGGACGTGTCGCGTATGGAGTCGGGGCAGATGACGGTCGAGCGCATACCGTTCGACCTGCCGCAGCTTGTCGCCCAGGTCGTCGCGATGTTCAAGCCCGCCGCGCTCGCCAAGGGAGTGCAACTGTCCGCCACTGTCGGCAGCGAGGTGGCCCAGATCTATGCCGGCGACCCGACGCGGATACGTCAGGTTCTGGTCAATCTGGTCGGCAATGCCCTCAAGTTCACCGACGCGGGCGCAGTGGAAATCACGGTCGAGCCTGCGCGCGACCCTGCGCTGGCGGATTCCATGCTCATGCGCGTGCGCGACACAGGCATCGGGATGACGCCCGAACAGGCGGATCGCGTGTTCACGCTGTACGCGCAGACCGACAGCTCGATAAACCGCCGCTACGGCGGCTCCGGACTGGGCCTGCCGATCAGCAAGAAGCTCGTGGAAATGATGGACGGCACGATCGCCGTCGCCTGCCCCGCCGACGGGGGCGCCACATTCACGGTGACGCTGCCCTTGCATCCCTGCGCGCAAACGCTGAACGCTGCGCCGTCCGCGGACGACCCCGCAACGCCTGCGCCCGACGCCCTGCCTCAGGACATCCGCGTGCTGGTGGTCGACGACCATCCGGCCAACCGCGAACTGATCCTGGACCAGCTGGCCGCCCTGGGCGTCGCGGCAGACGCGGCGGAAGGAGCGGCGGCGGCGATGCGCTGCGTGAAGATGCGCCGCTACGACATGGTGCTGACGGACATCTCCATGCCCGAGATCAACGGTTATGCGCTGGCGCAGTTCCTGCGCGAACGCGGCCCCAGGCTGCCGGTCGTCGCGGTCACGGCGCACGTGGAGCCGGACGAACTGCACAACAGTCAGGCGGACTTCGACGCGGTGCTGCTCAAGCCCATGTCGCTGCGTACGCTACGGCGCATCATAAGCGAGCACATTCCGCGGGCGCGGCTGAATGAAGAGCCCGCGGGGCTTGCCGAACCGACGGCGTTGCCGCCGGATCCCGCCGTCCTGGCGGCGCTGGACTCCAGCCTGGGCTTCTCGCTGGCGGCCATCCGCGACGCGCTGGCGCGAGCGGACTTTCAAGGCGTGCGCGAACAATGCCATTCGATCCGCGGCGCGTTCGCCATGATAGGAAAGACCGCCGTGGCCGACCTCTGCATGCAGATGGGGCAGTATGCGGCAGCCCAGGACCGCGGCAAGCTCCATGAACGCCTGGTAAGTCTGGAGACCGCCGCGCGCGCCGCCTTGCGCTGAATCCTGGGTGTTGCCAATTGTCCTTCGCAGCGCGGCCACGTATAACGTCGTCTTGGCCGCCTGCCCGGGACAACAGACCCGGCCGGCGTCGCGTCAACCCGCAACCAGGTGTCACCCCGCATGAAGGCATACTTCCACGACGACCAGAAACTGCACCATCCGCAGACCTATTTCTCGCGCGGCAAGATGCGCACGCCCCAGGAAGTGCCATCGCGCCTGGACGCGTTGGCCGAGGCCGCGCGCAAGCTGGGCTTTGACGTGCAGGCGCCGCCCGACCAGGGCGCGGGCGCGATCTCGGCGGTCCACACGCTGGACTACCTGCGTTTCCTGCAAGGGGCGCACTCCGCCTGGAAGCAATTGCCCGACGATTGGGGCGACGAGGTCGTCTCCA
Source organism: Achromobacter sp. ACM04 (assembly GCF_014851465.1). Lineage (NCBI taxonomy): Bacteria > Pseudomonadati > Pseudomonadota > Betaproteobacteria > Burkholderiales > Alcaligenaceae > Achromobacter > Achromobacter sp. ACM04. The sequence goes on along the minus strand of NZ_JACUZS010000001.1, from coordinate 970,889 downwards.
ACGTCTTCGTGCGCCAACCCAACCCCTTGCGCGGCGTGCTGGCCCAGGCCGCGCGTTACCTGGCCGACGGCAGCTGCCCGGTCGGCCAGCACACCTGGCACTCTGCCTACTGGTCGGCGCAATGCGCCATCGCCGGCGCCGATGCGCTGTTGGCGGGCGAGCGCCACGCCTACGCCATCTGCCGTCCGCCCGGACATCACGCGCGGCGCGACGCGGCCGGCGGCTTCTGCTACCTGAACAACGCCGCGATCGCCGCGCAGCGCCTGACCTCGCGCTTTCCGCGCGTGGCGATCCTGGACACCGACATGCACCACGGCCAGGGGATCCAGGAGATCTTCTACGAACGCAACGACGTCCTGTACGTGTCCATCCACGGCGATCCCGAGAACTTCTATCCCGTCGTCGCGGGCTACGAGGACGAGCGCGGCGCCGGCCCGGGATACGGCTACAACATCAACCTGCCCATGCCCCATGGCTCGCCGGAATCGGTGTTCTTCGACAAGCTGGGAGAGGCGCGGCGCGCCATCGAACTGTTCCAACCCGACGCCCTGGTGCTGTCGCTGGGCTTCGACATCTTCGAGAAGGACCCGCAGGCCATGGTCGCCGTCAGCGAAAACGGCTTCGAACACCTGGGCCGGGAAGTCGGCGGCCTGGCGCTGCCCACCCTGATCGTGCAAGAGGGCGGCTATTACATCGAAGGCCTGGAATCGAACGCCTCGCGCTTCTTCGGCGGACTGGCTTCGGGCTGACCCCGCGCGCCGCCGGCGTCCCGCCGCGGACGCCGGCCGCAAGTCCGCTGCCGTGGCGCAAAAGCCGCGCTAGTGGTTTTCCCTAGAAATGGAAAAGCCCGGTTCACAAGCCGGGGCGCCTCCGGTACATTTCGTCCAGTGGCCTGACCACTGGGCCACCAGATATCCAGGCACCCTCGGTGATCGCCCGGGGGGCACGCAAGACAAAGCCCGGGCTGACCCATTACCCTCTACATCCCGACCATTCATCCAAACGCAACAATGACCTCTCTCCAGGCCGTCGCCTCCACCCGCCTCTACCGCATGATTGCCGACCAGATCGCCGCGCGCATCAAGGCGGGCGACTTCCCCGCAGGCGGGCGGCTGCCGGCAGAGCGCGAACTGGCTGAACAGTTGCAGGTCAGCCGCGCCTCGGTGCGCGAGGCGCTGATCGCGCTGGAAATCGAAGGCTATGTAGAAGTGCGCGTAGGCACGGGCGTGTTCGTGAACCCGGCGCGCGAAGACGGCCAGTACCTGTCGCCACAGCAGGCGCCGGTTGCCGCCAACGGCGTCGAAGCCACCGACATCGGCCCCTTCGACCTGCTGGAAACCCGTTTGCTGCTGGAACCCGAGTGCGCGGCCCTGGCGGCGCAAAAGGCATCGCCCGCCCAGATCGCGGCGATCCGCGCCGCGCACGAAGGCATGTCCCTGACCGAATCGCCCAGCGTGCACGACCGCGCCTTCCACAGCGCGATCGGCGCGGCCTGCGGCAACGCCGCCCTGGCGGCGGCAATTTCCCATATCTGGCACCTCAGCACGCTGAGTCCCGTATTCAACCGTCTTGAAGAGCACTTCGTGACCACCAAGGTGTGGAGCGAAGCCCAGCAGGAACACGAACGCATCCTCGCGGCCATTTCCGACCGCGATCCCATCCGCGCGCGCCACGCCATGCACGACCACCTGGTCGGCATCCTGGCCCGCCTGCGGGAAGACTTCGGCAGCGCTGGGATCCGATGATTTGATGAACGCCTGAACCCCGGCCTGAACGCCAGGCCCCTCCCCTTACCGACAGAACAAGCACCGCCGGCGCAGAACGCGCCGCCTGCGGCAAGGGGAGCGGCTTGCCCGCCGATACGCAAACAGCAGTTCCGCAGTACCCGTAAGTCCCATACCTAAAACACATCAAGGTGAAAACATGCAGCTGACCCGTACCGTGAAGCTTTTGAGCGCGGCGCTATTGGCGCTTGGCGCCCATGCCGCCCAGGCCAACAAGGCTGACAACTCCCTCAACATCGCGTTCGACGCGGCGCCCGCCACGCTGGACGCCTACAAGGAATCGGACCGTCCCGGCCTGGCGCTGGCGCGCATGGTGTTCTCGGGACTGCTGCAGAAGAACCAGGACACGGGCGAATTCGGTCCGGCCATCGCCACCGGCTACAAGTTCGTGGACGACACCACGATCGAACTGCCCATCCGCAAGGACGTGAAGTTCCATGACGGCTCGTTGCTCACCATCGACGACGTGCTGTACACCCTGAACCTGGTGTCATCCGAAGGCTACAAGGCGCGCTTCCAGAACCAGGTGGCCTGGATCGCCAAGGCCGAAAAGGCTTCCGACGATACCGTCCGCATCAAGATGAAGACGCCGTACCCGCTGGCGCTGGAAATGCTGTCGGAAAACCTGCCGATCTATCCGCGCAAGTACTACGAGGCCAACCAGTCCGACATGGGCGCCAAGCCCATCGGCACCGGCCCCTACCGCCTGGTGGAAAGCCAGCCCGGCAGCCGCTACGTGTACGAGCGCTTCGAGGACTACTTCGGCCCCAAGCCCGCCGTGCAGAAGCTGGTGGTGCGCGTGCTGCCGGACGCCAATACCCAATACGCCGAGATGTTGTCCGGCGGCCTGGACTGGATCTGGCGCGTGCCGCCGGACGTGGCCAAGCGCATGGAAAAGCAGCCGGCCGTCACAGTCAAGAGCAGCAGCATCATGCGCATCAGCTACATCTCGCTGAACCCGCGCGCTGACGACGGCAAGTCGCCGCTGGCCAAGCAGGAAGTGCGCCAGGCCATCAACTACGCCATCGACCGCGAAGCCATCCGCAAGGCCCTGGTAGGCGGCGCCTCCAAGGTGATCAACGCGGCCTGCAACCCGGCGCAGTTCGGCTGCGCCGCCGACGTGCAGTCCTACAAGTTCGACCCCGCCCGCGCCAAGCAGCTGCTGGCCCAGGCCGGCTACCCCAACGGCGTGACGCTGGACCTGGTGATATCTGCCCCGCCGCGCGCCATCCTGGACGCCGCCGCCGCGCAGATGGCGCAGGCCGGCATCAAGCTGAACCTGGTCGAACAGCAGTACGGCACCGCCATGACCAACTGGCGCGAAGGCAAGATCGCCATGCTGTCGTCCAACTGGGGCTCCTACGGCATCGCCGACGCGGCGCTGTCGACCAGCAACTTCTTCCGCGGCGGTCCGGACGACCAGGCGCGCAACCCGGAAGTCATCAAGTACCTGGAAACCGCCGACACCTCCGTGGACCGCGAGCTGCGCGCCAAGAACTACGCCGCCGCCCAGAAGATCGTGGCCGAACAGGCCTACTGGGTGCCGCTGTGGAACCACTCGCTCAACGCCGTGCAGTCCAAGGACCTGAACTTCTCGGTCGACGGCGACGAGTTCCCGCGTTTCTACAAGGCCCGCTGGAACTGACCGGCGCCGCCGGCGCGGCCCCGTTCCCACGCCCGGCCGGGCGGGAGCGGCGGCCTCTCCGGCGCATTCCGTCATAGGTAGCCCCATGATTGCATTCCTGTTCCGCCGCCTGATTGTGTCCGCGCTGCTGGTGGTGTTCGTCTCGCTGATCAGCTTCTCGCTGGTGTTCGCTTCCGGCAACCCGGCGGCGCGCCTGGCCGGTGAAGGCAGCGCCGCCGACGCGGCCCGCCTGGCGCAGCTGCACGGCTTCAACGACCCCATCCTGGTGCAGTACGGCCGCTGGCTGGCCGGCGTCGCCCGCGGCGACTTCGGCGACAGCCTGTACTTCAGCCGCCCGGTGGCCGAACTGCTGACCCAGCATTTCCCCGCCACCGCCAAGCTGGGCCTGGCCGCCATGCTGTTCGCGCTGCTGCTGGCGATACCGCTGGGCGTGGTCGCCGGACTGCGCCGCGGCTCGCTGATCGACCGCGCCACCATGCTGCTGTCGGCCTGCGCCCAGGCCATGCCACCGTTCTGCCTGGCCTTCCTGCTCATCATCCTTTTCAGCGTGCGCAACCAATGGCTGCCGGCCTCGGGCTTTGACAGCTGGAAGCACTACGTGATGCCGGTGACCGCGCTGGGGCTGTTCGCCATGCCGGCAATGCTGCGGCTGATGAAATCCGAAATGGAAACCGTGCTGGCCACCGACTACATCCGGACTGCGCGGGCCATGGGCCTGGGCGGCCCGAGCGTGGTGCTCAAGTACGCGCTGCGCAACGCCTTGCGGCCGCTGGTGTCGCTGGCCGCGGCCCAGATGGGCACGCTGCTGGCCGGTTCCGTCGTCATCGAGACCGTGTTCGCCATCAACGGCGCGGGCCTCCTGGCCTGGACCTCGATCCTGCGCGGCGACTTTCCCACGATGCAGGCGCTGATCCTGATCTTCGCCCTGATCTACATCGTCCTGACCCTGGTCGCCGACCTGATCAACGGTTGGCTCGACCCCCGCGTGCGAGTTTCCTCATGAGCAGCGTCATCGCCTCCTCCTTTCCCGTCCGCTCGCGCGGCGCACGCGCGGCCCGCCTGGGCCGCAACCTGGGCCTGGCCGTGCTGGCGCTGCTGGTGCTGGCCGGACTGCTGGGCCCCTACCTCGTCCCGCACGACCCGTACACGCAGGACCTGCTGGCGCGGCTGCAAGAGCCCGTCTGGGGCGAAGACGGCAGCTGGAACCACATCCTCGGCACCGACCAGCTGGGCCGCGACGTGCTGGCGCGCGCGCTGTACGGCGTGCGCGTGTCGGCGCTGATCGGCCTGTCGGTCGCGCTGATGGGCGGGCTGATCGGCACCACGCTGGGCGTGGCCGCCGGCTACTTCGGCGGCGCGGTGGATCGCGCCGTGTCCTTCCTGATCACCGCGCGCCTGGCGCTGCCCATCATCCTGGTGGCGCTGGCGGTGGTGTCGGTGGTGGGCGCCTCGCTCACCGTGGTGATGCTGGTGCTGGGCCTGTTGCTGTGGGAACGCTATGCGCTGGTGGCCCGCACCATGGCGGCCGGCCTGCGCAACGCCGAGTTCGTCACGGCCTCGCGCCTGCAGGGCTGCACCCATCTGCAGATCATCTGGCGCGACATCCTGCCCAACCTGGTGGGCAACCTGCTCATCATCGGCACCGTGGACGCCGCCATGGCGATCACGCTGGAAGCGTCGCTGTCGTTCCTGGGCCTGGGCGTGCCGGCGCCGATGCCGTCGCTGGGCCTGATGATCGCCGAAGGCAAGGAGAACATGCTGTTCCAGCCCTCGCTGGTGGTGATCCCCAGCGTGGTGCTGTTCGTGCTGGTGCTGTGCGTGAACCGCGCGGGCGAATCGCTGCGCGCCGTGCAAATGAAGAAGGGCTGACCCCATGACCGATACCAGCCATCCCCTGCTGCGGGTCCAGGATCTGCACATCGACATCCAGACGCCCACCCACGTCAAGCACGTGGTGCGCGCGGTGGACTTCAGTCTGGAGCGCGGCAAGACACTGTGCATCGTGGGCGAATCGGGTTGCGGCAAATCGTTGACCGCGCTGGCGCTGCTGGACCTGCTGCCGGCGGCCGCGCGCCGCCGCGTGGCGAAGCTGGAGTTCGCCGGCCAGGACTTGGCGGCGCTCACGCCCGCCGAACTGGCGCAGCTGCGCGGCGCGCGCATCGCCATGATCTTCCAGGATCCGATGACCTCGCTGAACCCGGTGTTCCCCATCGGCACCCAGCTGGTCGACGTGCTGCGCCGGCACAAGCGTGTCAGCCGGCGCGCGGCTGAAGAACGCGCGGAGTACCTGCTGCGCCGCGTCGGCATCGCCAATCCCCGCGACCGCATGCGGCAGTATCCCTTTGAACTTTCGGGCGGACTGCGCCAGCGCGTCATGATCGCAATGGCGCTCATGTGCGGTCCCGAGCTGCTGATCGCCGACGAGCCCACCACCGCGCTGGACGTCACCGTGCAGGCCGAGCTGCTGGACCTGCTGCGCGACATCCAGGCCGAGTTCGGTCTGGGCATGGTGTTCATCTCCCATGACATGGGCCTGGTGGCGCGCATCGCCGACCATGTCATCGTCATGTACGCGGGCGACATCGTCGAAGGCGGCAGCGTGCGCGAAGTGCTGGAGCAACCCAGCCATCCCTATACCGCGATGCTGCTGAACTGCATCCCCCAGCCCGGACGCACCGCGCCGCGCGCCGACCTGCCCACCATCGCCGGCGCCGTCCCCTCGCTGGACACCGCCATCCGCGGCTGCGCCTTCCGCGAGCGCTGCCCGGCGGCCGAAGCCCGCTGTGCCCAGCCCTTCCCCGCGCGCGTGCAGGGCGGACACCGCTGCCTGTGCATCAAACCCGGCGCCTTGCGCCTAGGAGCCACGGCATGAGCAGCCCGACCGCCACTTCCGCCAGCATCAGCCTGAACGCGCTGTGCTTCCAGTATGGCCGCGCCGGCCTGTTCTCGCGCCGGCCCGCGCCGCGCATCCTGCATGACATCGACTTGCACGTGCCCGCCGGCCAGACCATCGGCCTGGTGGGCGAATCCGGCAGCGGCAAGTCCACCATCGCCAAGCTGATGCTGGGCCTGTTGGCGCCGACCCAGGGCCAGGCGCTGCTGGACGGCAAGCCGCTGGCCGCGATGCCGGCCCGCGCCCGCGCCCGCCGCATCCAGATGGTGTTTCAGGATCCTTATTCCTCGCTCAACCCGCGCCGCACCATCAGCGAGATCCTGACCGCGCCGCTGCGCACGCATGGCATCGGCAATGCGGCCTCCCAGGCCGCGTCGGTGCGCCGCATGATGGACGCCGTGGGCCTGGTGCCGGCCTTCGCCGCGCGCTATCCGCGCGAGCTGTCCGGCGGCCAGCGCCAGCGCGTGGCCATCGCGCGCGCCCTGATGCTGGAGCCGCAGTTGCTGATCTGCGACGAACCCACTTCGGCGCTGGACGTATCTGTGCAGGCGCAGATCCTGAACCTTTTGATGGAACTGCAGCGCGAACGCGGCCTGGGCTATCTGTTCATCAGCCACAACCTGGCCGTGGTGCAGCACATTGCCGACGAGATCGTGGTGCTGCAAGGCGGCCGCGTGGTCGAACGCGGTCCTGCCAGCCAGGTTTACTTCGAGCCGGTCCACCCGTACACGCGGCAGCTCATCGGCGCCACCCTGGCGGTACCGCAGGCGCAGGAGCTCGCGGCATGACCACACCCGCCACCCGCCACCTGCTGCTGGTCGGCAACGACCAGAAAGTCACCTGGGACGACGGCCGGATCCGTTTCCTGGCCCCGGGCAATGACAGCCTGTGCGTCTACGACGCCGGCGCGAATCCCGCCGCGCCGGAATTGGTCGCCACCTTGTCCCTGCCCAACTCCCTGTTCGGCCCGCCAGTCAACCTGGCCGTCACGCCCGACCAGCGCCTGGGCCTGATCGCGGATTCGATGGATTGGCCCGCGCGCGCCGACGGCGCCGGCTGGCAGCCCGAGCCGGGCCGCGGCCTGTACGTGATCGACCTGCAAGCCAGCCCGCCCGCCATTGTGCAGCGGCTGGAGGTCGGGTTGCAGCCCTCCGGCCTGTCCATCAACCGCGCCGGCACGCTGGCGCTGGTGGCCAACAAGGCCGGCCGCTCGGTGTCGGTGCTGCGCATCGCGGGCAAGCGCGCCGAGGTCTGCGGCGAAGTGGACGTAGGCACCCCTGTGGTGGCCGTTTCATTTTCCGCGGACGGCCGCCGCGCCTTCGTGGTCAAGACCGACACCCATCGCCTGGGCGTGCTGCGCATCGACGAGAGCGGCGCGGCCCCCATCGTGACCCACGATCCGGCCGAGGATCTGACCACCGGCCTGGTGCCGTTCAACCTGGTGGTGTCGCCCGACGGCGCGCTGGCGCTGGTGGTGGACATGGGCAGCCCGACCGCGTCGGACGGCCACGCGGATTCGGTCAGCGTGGTGGACCTGCGCGCCGATCCGCCGCGCGTGATCGACCGCGTCATGGTCGAGGACGGCCCCGAAGGCATCGCCATCAGTCCCGACGGCCGCCATGCCGCGGTCGCCATCGTGCAAGGTTCCAACAACCCGTCCAGCGTCTGGTTCCACCACCCGCGCGGACAGATCGTATTGCTGCGCATCGACGGACAGTCCGTGACCCGCGCCGGCGCCATCGAAGTCGGCGCGCTGCCCGAGGGTCTGGCCTTCAGCCCCGACAGCCGCTACCTCTATGTCGGCAATTTCCTCGATGCCGAAATGCAGGTTCTGGCCGTGGGCGACCACGACCTGAGCGACACCGGCACCCGCATCGCCCTGCCCGGACGGCCCGCTTCGATGCGCGCCCAATCCTACTGACCCTACCCATCCCCCCTGCTCCCGGAGTTCCGCCATGACCACCGCTCCTCAAAAGAAACCGGCCCTGCTGGCCGCCGCCCTGCTCGCCCTCGCCGGCCTCGCGCCGTTGTCGGCCCACGCCCTGGATATCAAGCTCGGCCACGTGCTGGCGCCCAGCCACAGCTGGAACAAGGCCGCCGAAGGCTTTGCCGCCGAGGTCAAGGAAAAGACCGCCGGCCGCGTCAATTTCGTGCTGTTCCCCAGCGGCCAGCTGGGCAATGAAAAGACCATGCTCGAAGGCCTGCAGATCGGCAGCCAGGGCGCGGCCATCATCGGCTCGGGCTCGCTGCAGCCCATCGAACCCAAGTTCGGCGTGGTCGAGCTGCCCTATACCTGGTCGACCTCGCAACAGGCCTACAAGGCCTTCGACGGCGAACTGGGCGAGGCGTTGGCCAAGCTGGCCGACAAGAAGAACCTGACCATCATCTCGTGGTGGGAAAACGGCTTTCGCCACGTCACCAACAACCGCGGCGCGGTGGCCAAGCCCACCGACCTGGCCGGCCTGAAGACCCGCGTCACGCCCGACAAGATGCGCCTGGACACCTTTACCGCGCTGGGCGCCAACCCCGCGCCGCTGGCCTTCGGCGAACTGTATTCGGCCCTGCAGCAGAAGGTGTTCGACGCCCAGGAGAACCCGCTGTCCATCATCTACACCTCTTCCTTCTTCGAGGTGCAGAAATACCTGTCGCTGACCGGCCACGTCTGGGGTCCGGCCAACCTGATCATCTCCAAGCCGGTGTGGAACCGCCTCTCGGCCGAGGACAAGAAGATCGTGCAGGCCGCCGCCGACAAGTGGCGCGACGCCCAGCGCCAGATGATCACCGACGGCGACCAGCAATACATCGCCCAGCTGAAGGACAAGGGCATGCAGGTCAACGAGGTCGACAAGGCCGCCTTCGCCGCCGCGGTGGAGCCGGTGTGGAAGACCTACTCGGTCACCTACGGCCCCGAGCTGATGGCGCTGGTGCAGAAGTACCGCGAGGCCAAGTAATGCTCAACCGACTGTCCGCGATCCTGTCGGGCATCAGCAAGGCCTTCGCCGCCCTGGCGGTGGCCTTGCTGGCGATCCTGATCTCCTACGTGGTGTTCGCCCGCTTCGTCACCCACACCACGCCGCACTGGGCCGAGGAACTGCCGCGGCTGGTGCTGGTGTGGTCGGCCTTCATCGGCGGCGTCGTCTGCAGCCATGAGCGTTCGCACCTGATGGCCGGGCTGCTGCCGTTCGTGGTGCGCAATCCCCGGATCCTCAACGCCTTTGAACGCATCAACCAGGCGCTCATCATCGTCGGCCTGGCGGCGCTGGGTTATGCCGGCTGGCAGCTGGCCGAGCTGACCATGGACCAGACCCTGCCCGCGCTGGACGTGTCCGCCGGCACCGTCTACCTGGCGCTGCCTTTCGCCTGCGCCATCACCATCGTGGTGCACCTGGCGCAGCTGTTCTCTTCCGCTCCCGCCGCTGCAAAGGATTAACAAGATGTCTACGGGTGCTCTCTTCCTGATGGGCGTGTTCACGATCACGGTGCTGATCGACATGCCCATCGCTTTCGGCCTGGTGCTGTCCTGCCTGGCCTATCTGGCGGTCTTCGACTCCGCGCCCATGATGGTGGCGGCGCAACAGTATGTGGTGGGGCTGGACAGCTTCACGCTGCTGGCGATTCCGCTGTTCATCCTGGCCGCGCAGCTGATGAACGGCGCCGGCCTGACCCAGCGCATCGTGCGCCTGTGCGCCGCCATCGTCGGCGACATCAAGGGTGGCCTGGCGGTGGTGGCCGTGCTGGCCTGCCTGATGTTCGGCGCGCTGTCCGGTTCCGGCGTGGCCGACGTGGTCGCCATCGGCAGCCTGCTGCTGCCCGCCATGGCCCGCAGCGGCTACGACAAGGGCTTTTCCTGCGCCCTGATCGGCAGCGCCGGCGCCACTTCCACCATCATCCCGCCCAGCATCGTGCTGATCGTCTACGGCACCATCACCGACACCTCGGTGGGCAAGCTGTTCGTGGCCGGGATCATTCCGGGCATCCTGCTGGGGCTGTCGCTGATCGGCGTGGCCGTCTGGCAGTCGCGCAAGCACAACTGGGCCGGCGGCCAGCCATTCAGCTGGCCGGAACTGCGCGCCGCCGCCATCGACGCGCTGCCTGCCCTGATGGTGCCGGTGCTGATCATCGGCGGCATCCGCTTCGGGATCTTCACCGCTACCGAGGCCGCCTCCAGCGCCATCATCTACGCCTTGCTGATCGGCTTCTTCTGGTACCGCACGCTGAGCCTGAAGTCGCTGTGGGACAACCTGAAGTCCACCGGCGAAAGCAGCGCATCCATCCTGCTCATCATCGGCGCGTCGGGCCTGTTCGCCTGGGTGCTGGTGGCCGAGCAGGTGCCGCAGGCGCTGTCCACGCTGCTGGTCGAATGGACCGACAGCAAGACCGCCGTGCTGCTGGTGCTGACCGTGGTGCTGTTGCTGCTGGGCACCTTCATGGAAGCGATCCCGGTCATCATCATCGTGGCCCCGGTCGTGATGCCGGTGCTGGCGCACTACAACATCGATCCGGTGCACTTCGGCATCCTGCTGTCGATCAACATGGCCATCGGCGCCAACACGCCGCCCGTCGGGGTCGACCTGATGGCCGCATGCAAGATCGGCGGCATCAACATGATGCAGACCCTGCGTCCTCTGTCCTGGATGATGCTGGCCATGACCGCGGTCATGCTGCTGCTGACTTTCGTACCTGAACTGGTGCTGTTCCTGCCGAGGCACGTGCAATGACCCCTATTACCCCCTCCCGCCGTCCCCCCTTCCTGCGCCGCAGCTGGATGTTCGTGTCCGGATTCGACCCCAACGCCCAGGCCGACGGCCTGGCCAGCGGCGCCGATGCGCTGGTCGCGGACCTGGAAGAGTTCACCGCCCCGGCGGACCGGCCAGCCGCGCGCCCCATCATCGCCGAACTGTTCGGCCGCTGCCGCGCCCTGGGCGTGGTGGCCGCGGTGCGCATCAACAAGCTCGAAGACGACGGCCTGGCGGACCTGCGCGGCGTGATGCCGGGCGCGCCGGACGCGGTGTTCCTGCCCCACGCCGAAAGCGCGGCGCAGATCGCCGCGCTGGACCAGGCGATCACCGCGCTGGAAGCCGAACTGGGCCTCCCCGCGGGCAGCACCGAGATCGTGCCCACGCTGGAGTCCGCGCTGGGCGTGCACCGCGCCTATGACATCCTGACCGCCAGCCCGCGCGTGTCCGCCTGCCTGCTGGCCGCCGAGGACCTGACCGCCAGCCTGGGCGCCGAGCGCGGCAAGGACGGCATCGAACTGCATCACCTGCGCGCCCGCTTCCTGCTGGATTGCACGGCGGCCGGCTGCCTGCCCATCGACTGCCCCTTCAACTACCGCGACATGCCGGCGCTGGAAGCCGATGTGCGCTGGGCCCGCCGCATGGGCCTGAAGTCCAAGTGCGCCACCGTGGCCGACCAGGTCAAGCTGATCCACGCGGTGTTCACGCCCGCCCCGGACGAAGTCATGGCGGCCCATGATTGCGTCGCCCGCTATGAAGCCCAGCGCGCCGGCCGCCACGACGCCGAGCGCATCGATCCGCCTGTCTACAACACCGCGCGCCGCCTGTTGGCGCGCCATCACCAATTCGAACGATGGGCCGCCGAGCGCCGCGCGCAGGCCGTCCCGCAACAAGGAGACTCCGCATGACGTCAGCAGCAATTCCCGAACGCAATGGCGGTCAGATCCTGATGCAGCAGCTGCGCATCCATGGCGCGCGCCGCGTGTTCATGATCCCCGGCGAAAGCTATCTGCCCTGCATCGATGCGCTGAACGACCACACCGATGCCATCGAGGCCATCGTCTGCCGCCAGGAAAGCGGCGCGGCCTACATGGCCGAAGCCTATGGCAAGCTGACCGGCGAACCCGGCATCTGCTTCGTCACGCGGGGCCCGGGCGCCACCAACGCCAGCATCGGCGTGCATACCGCCTTCCAGGACTCCACCCCGATGATCCTGTTCGTGGGCCAGGTGGGCAACGACTTCATGGAGCGCGAAGCCTTCCAGGAAATCGACTATCGCCGCATGTTCGGCCAGATGGCCAAATGGGTGGCCCAGATCGACCGCACCGACCGCATCCCCGAGTACATCTCGCGCGCCTTCGCAATTGCCACCAGCGGCCGTCCCGGCCCCGTGGTGCTGGCGCTGCCCGAGGACACGCTGTGGGGCCGCGCCCGCGTGGCCGACCTGCCGCGCTACCCGCGCGTGCACAGCCACCCCGGCGCCGCCGACCTGGCCCGCATGACCCAATTGCTGGACGCTGCCGAACGTCCCTTCCTGCTGCTGGGCGGCAATGGCTGGCACCAGACCGCCATCGACCAGATCGCCGGCTTCGCCGAACGCTTCGAGCTGCCGGTAGGCACGGCCTGGCGCCGCCTGGAGTGCTTCGACCAGCGCCACCCCAACGCCGCCGGCCACGTCGGCTGGGCCATGACGCCCGAGCTGCGCCAGCGCCTGCACGACGCCGACCTGGTGCTGGCCGTGGGCACGCGCATGGGCGAGGCCACGACCGAAGGCTATACCGTCATCGAAAGCCCGCTGCCGCGCCAGCAACTGATCCACGTGTATCCGGACGCCGCCGAACTGGGCCGCGTGTTCTCGCCCACCCAGGCCATCGTGGCGGACGTGGCCAGCTTCGCCGCCAGCGTGGCGGGCCTGGTCCCCGGCCACAAGACGGCGCGCGGCGAGGCGGTGCGCGCCGCGCACCAGGAACTGGTTGACAGCCTCAAGCCGCTGCCTTCGCCCGGGCCGATGAGCCTGGACCAGGCCGCCGCCTACGTCGACGCGCACGTGCCGGCCGACGCCTGCATCACCGTGGGCGCGGGCAACTATGCGCTGTATCCCCACCGCTACCGCCGCTATGCCGGCCCCGGCACCAGCCTCACGCCCACCGTGGGCTCCATGGGCTACGGCCTGCCGGCGGCGATCTCGGCGAAGCTGGAAGACCGCAAGCGCACGGTGGTCTGCTATGCCGGCGACGGCTGCTTCCAGATGAACATGCAAGAACTGGGCGTGGCGCTGCAATACCGCCTGGGCGTGGTGGTGCTGGTGTTCAACAATGGCATCTGGGGCACCATCCGCGCGCACCAGGAACGCGAGTTCCCGGCGCGCACCATCGCCCTGTCCTTCGAGAACCCGGATTTCACGCAGATCATCCGCGGCTACGGCGGCTACGGCGAAGCCGTGGAAGACACCGCCAGCTTCGGTCCCGCATTCGAACGCGCGCTGGCCTTTGCCGAACGCGAAAACATGCCGGCCCTTCTGGAAATCCGCTACGACGCCAATGGCATTTCGCCGGGCGAAACCCTGATGGGCATCCGCGAAGCCGCACTGGCCCGCAATGCCGCCGCCAGCCACTGACACAGAGGAACTCCAACATGACGACGACGATATCGATCAACGGACAGCGGCTGTGGCAGTCGCTGATGGACCTGGCGCAGATCGGCTCCACGGCCAAGGGCGGCAACTGCCGCCTGGCGCTGACCGCGCTGGATGGCCAGGGCCGCGACCTGGTCACCGGCTGGATGCGCGATGCCGGCATGACGCTGCGCGTGGACCAAGTGGGCAACATCTTCGCCCGCCGCGCCGGCCGCAACAATGACCTGCCGCCGGTCATGACCGGCAGCCATATCGACACCCAGCCCACCGGCGGCAAGTTCGACGGCTGCTATGGCGTGCTGGCGGGCCTGGAGGTCATGCGCAGCCTGAACGACCACGGCGTGGTCACGGAGGCGCCGCTGGAAGTCGCCATCTGGACCAACGAGGAAGGCTCGCGCTTCGTGCCCGTGATGATGGGTTCGGGCGTATTCGCCGGCAAATTCCCGCTGGAAGTGGCGCTGACCGCGACCGACCGCGACGGCAAGTCGGTGGCCGACGAGCTGGCAGCCATCGGCTATGCCGGCACGGACCCCGTGGGCGGCCGCCCGGTGGGCGCCTATTTCGAGGCCCACATCGAACAAGGCCCGATCCTGGAGCATGAAGAAAAAGTGGTTGGCGTGGTGACCGGGTCGCTCGGCCTGCGCTGGTACGACGTGACAGTGACCGGCATGGAAATGCATGCCGGCCCCACCCCCATGCCGATCCGGCGCGACGCGCTGTACGCCTCCAGCTTCCTGCTGCAGGCGGTGGTCGACATTGCCAACGATAACCAGCCGCATGGCCGCGGCACCGTGGGTGAAATCCACGCGCACCCCGGTTCGCGCAACGTCATCCCGGGCCAGGTGCGTTTCACGGTGGACCTGCGCCACGAGGACGAGGCCACGCTCACCCGCATGGACCAGCGCTGGCACGAAATCTGCGCCGAAATCGCCCAGCGCCACAACGTGGAAGTGGACGTGAAGCACGTGCAGTACTTCCCGCCCACCCCGTTCGACCCGGACCTGGTCGGCAAGGTGCGCGACGGCGCCGCGCGCCGCGGCCTGGCCGCCATGGACATCGTCACCGGCGCGGGCCACGACGCGGTCTACATGGCCGCCGTCACCCCAACCGCCATGATCTTCGTGCCGTGCAAGGACGGCGTCAGCCACAACGAGATCGAGGACGCCAAGCCCGCTGACCTGGAAGCCGGGTGCAACGTGCTGCTCGACGCCATGGTGGCGCGCGCCAACGCCCAGGAGGTCCGCTCATGACCCAGGACGCCGCCTACTGGCGCGCCCGCGCCGCCGCGCTCGCCTTCAATGGCCAGGCCTACATCGACGGCGCCTATTGCGACGCGGCCGATGGCGCCACCTTCCCCGCCACCAGCCCGATAGACGGGCGCAAGCTGGCCGACGTGGCGTCTTGCGGCGCGGCCGACGTGGACCGCGCCGTGCAGGCCGCCCGCCGCGCCTTCGAAGCCGGCGTCTGGAGCGCCTTGGCGCCGCGCCAGCGCAAGCAGCATCTGCTGCGCCTGGCCGCGCTGATCGACGAGCACCGCGAGGAACTCGCGCTGCTGGAAACGCTGGACATGGGCAAGCCCATCCGCGACGCGCTGGCCTTCGACGTACCCGAGACGGCGCGCTGCTACGCCTGGTACGCCGAGGCGATCGACAAGATCTACGACGAGATCGCCCCCACCGGCCCGGACGCGCTGGCCACCATCACGCGCGAAGCGCTGGGCGTGGTCGCGGCGGTGGTGCCGTGGAACTACCCGCTGATGATGGCCGCCTGGAAAGTCGCGCCAGCCTTGGCCGCCGGCAACAGCGTCATCCTCAAACCGGCCGAACAGGCCTCGCTGTCGGCCATCCGGCTGGCGGCGCTGGCCGAGGAAGCAGGCATCCCCGCCGGCGTCTTCAGCGTGGTGCCCGGCCTGGGCGCGCAGGCCGGCCAGGCGCTGGGCCTGCATCCCGATGTGGACTGCATCGCCTTCACCGGGTCGACCGCCACCGGCAAGCGCTTCATGGAGTATTCGGGACAATCGAACCTGAAGCGCGTGTGGCTGGAGTGCGGCGGCAAGTCGCCGCACATCGTGTTCGAGGACTGCCCCGACCTGGACCGCGCCGCTCAGGCTGCGGCCCTGGCCATCTTCTCCAACCAGGGCGAAGTCTGCATCGCGGGCTCGCGCCTGTATGTGCAGGACGGCATCTACGACGCCTTCATGTCCAAGGTCGCGGACTACGCCGCCGCCCTGCAACCGGGCGATCCGCTGGATCCCGCCACCGCCATGGGCGCCATGGTCGACGAACGCCAGATGCGCGGCGTGCTGGCCCGCATCGAAGCGGGCTCGGCCGAAGGCGCGCAGTTGCGCATGGGTGGGCGCCAGGCCTTGGGCGCCACCGGGGGCTACTACATCGAACCGACGATTTTCGATTGCGCCAGCCAGGACAGCAGCCTGGTGCGCGAGGAGATCTTCGGCCCGGTGCTGGCCGCGCAGCGCTTCGCCACCGAGGACGACGCGGTGCGGCTGGCCAACGATTCGATCTACGGCCTGGGCGCTGGGCTCTGGACTGCCAACCTGTCGCGCGCGCACCGTCTCTCGCGCCGCCTGCGCGCGGGCCTGGTGTGGGTCAACTGCTACGCCGACGGCGACATCACCGTGCCTTTCGGCGGGGTCAAACAGTCGGGCTTCGGCCGCGACAAGTCGCTGCACGCGCTGGACAAGTACAGCGACCTGAAGACGACCTGGATCAGCCTGACGGCTTGATCCCCTGGGCGGACGCCCGCGCGGCGTCCGCCATCCTTGCCATTTCGCGTTATCTGCTTGGCCGCCAGCGCCATTGAAGGCGGTGGGCCCTTGTGCGACCTTGAACGGCGACGGGCTGCCCACCGCGGTTCCGTTGCGGGCAGGCGCAGGCGCTCTCCCGCCATCAGAACAATGACTGGAGACTACGATGCGCAATGCGACAACGCGAGCCGCGCTGGCCGCCATGCTGGCCGCCACAGCCTGGGCCGCAGCCGGGCCGGCTTGGGCGCAAGCCCCCTATCCCTCCAAGCCCGTCACGATCCTGGTCGGATTCCCGCCCGGCACGGCCACCGACACCGTCGCCCGCATGGTCGGCGACCGCCTGGCGCAGCGTCTGGGCCAGCAGTTCATCGTCGAGAACAAGCCTGGCGCGGGCGGCTCCATCGCCGCCGGCCTGGGCGCGCGCGCCAAGCCCGACGGCTATACGCTCATGATCGGCGCGTCCGCGCCGCAAGCCATCAACCCGCATGTCTATCCCAACCTGAACTACGACGCGCGCAAGGATTTCGCGCCCATCGGCCTGCTGACCTGGCTGCCCTACCTGTTCGTCGTCAGCCCCGACAATCCGGCCAACAACCTGCAGGACTTCCTCGCTGCCGTGAAGGCCAAACCGAACCAGTACACCTACGCCACCACCGGCGTCGGCACCACCAGCCATCTGGTGACCTCGGTGCTGCTGGCCAAGGCCGGCGCCAGCATGATCCACGTGCCCTACAAAGGCAGCAGCCAGGCGCAGACCGATATCGTGGGCGGGCGGACCTACGCCACCTTCGACACCATGGTGTCCTCGCTGGCCCTGGTTAAAGCGGGACGCCTGAAGGCGATCGCCGTCAGCACCCCTGAGCGGGTCGCGAGCCTGCCGGAGGTGCCCACCGTCGCCGAACAGGGCTACCCCGGTTTCGACATGGGCGCCTGGCTGGGCCTGATCGCGCCCGCCGGCATCCCGCCCGAGATCCAGCAGAAGCTGGCCGTCGAGGTCAACGCCGTGCTGGCAGACCCCGCCGTGCGCGACAAGCTGGCGGACCTGGGCGCCCAGGTCCGCACCACCGCCACGCCCGCCGAGTTCGGCGCGCTGATGAAATCCGAATACGAATCGTGGGGCAAGGTGGTCCGCGATTTCAACGTCAAGGCCAGCGACTGAACCGGAGACCCGAACCATGCAAAAAGCCATGAGCCCCGCGGAACGCGACACCCGCATTCAACTGGCCGCCTGCTACCGGCTGGTGTCCCACTTTGGCATGAGCGATCTCATCTACAACCACATCACCGCGCGCATACCCGGGCCCGAGGGCCATCTGCTGATCAATCCCTACGGCATGATGTACGACGAAATCACCGCTTCCAGCCTGATCAGGATAGACCTGGACGGGAACGTGCTGGACAATCCCGGCGAGTACGGCATCAACGCTGCGGGCTACGTGATCCACAGCGCCGTGCACGGCGCGCGCCACGACGTGCAATGCGTCATCCATACCCACACGCGGGCCGGCATGGCGGTATCGGCGCTGCAATGCGGCCTGCTGCCGCTGACCCAGACCGCCATGCGCTTCGCCAAGATTCCCTACCACGACTATGAGAGCGTGGCCATCGACCTGGACGAGCGCGCGCGCCTGGTGGCGGACCTGGGCCAGTCCGAGGCGATGATCCTGCGCAACCACGGCCTGCTAGCCGCCGGCCCGAGCATCGCGCAGGCATTCAACACACTGTATTGGCTGGAAATGGCCTGCAAGGCGCAGGTCGACGCCCTGGCCGCCAACCGCGAACTATGCGTGCCGCCGCCAGAGGTCGTCGAGAAGACCTGGCACCTGTATCAGCCGACAACGCGCCGCCCCTTCGGCGAACTGGAATGGCCGGCCATGCTGCGTCTGATGGACAGGAAGGATCCTGGCTACCGCGATTGAGTCCCTGCCTGGTCTCGCCCCAGAAGGTCGATGCCGGCCGCGCTGTCCGCGCCGTCCGGCAGGATCGCGGCGAGGCTGGTCTTGACCTCCACGAAGTACGGCGCGGCCGAGGCCAGCCCGCGGGCGATGGCCGCGGCCACCTGGTCCGGATGGGTGACATACTCGGTCTGCATGCCGAAGGCGCGCGCCATCATCGCGAAATCGGGACTTGCCAGATTGGTGCCCGCGTAGCGCCCGGGATAGGTGCGCGCCTGATGCAGGCGGATGGAGCCATAGCAATTGTTGTTGGAGACGATGAAGAACACCGGCAGTCCGCGCTCGGCCGCGGCCATCATCTCGTTGCCCGTCATCATGAAGCCGCCGTCGCCAACCAGGCACACCACCTTGCCATGCGGATTGCGCAGCTGCGAGGCAATCGCCGCCGGCGTGCCGTAGCCCATGGCGCCCGATTGCGAGGCCATCAGCCGTTGCGGGTAGACGAAGGGAAAGTGGCGATACACCGGCGCCGCGAAGGTGCCCGCGTCCAGGCAAACCATGAGGTCCGGCGGCGCCTGTTCGGCCAGCGCTCGCACCACCGACACGAAGGGCACGCCATCGTCGGCCTTTGGATCGGGCCAGGCGGCGGAGCGCTCGCGGATCGCGCGCAAGGATTCCGCCCAGTCCTCGCGCCCGCCACGGTCCGCCGCCGGCAGCGCGGCCAGCGCCTGCGCCGTAGCCACCGGATCCGCGATGATGCCCACGTCCGCCGCAAAGTGCTGGTTCACGAAATGCGCGTCGGCATGGCAATGCACCAGCGTCTGCGACGGCCTGGGATAGGCCGGAAACGTGTAGCCCTGGGTGGTGATGTCGCCCAGGCGCGTGCCCAGGGCCAGGATCAGATCGCTGGAATCGAACGCCTCCACCTGCGCGGGCTGCGTCGCCAGGTCCAGGTCGCCGGCGTACAGCGGATGCGTGTTGGGGAACAAGTCATGCTGGCGGAACGATACTGCCACCGGTATGCCGTGCCGCTCCGCCAGCTGCCGCAGCGCCTCGCGGCCGCCCGGCGCGTTGAAGGCGCCCCCGGCAATGATCAGCGGCTTGCGGGCGGCGTCCAGCAAGGCTTGCAGTCGCGTCAGCGCGGCGGGCGCCGGCTGCGCGGGACTGGCCGGCTCGGCCACCCAGTCCGGTTGCGGCACGCAGGCCTGCTGGACGTCTTCCGGCACCACCAGCACCACTGGCCCTGGCGTACCCGAAGCGGCCACGCGCAAAGCCTTGAAAGCGGCCCAGGCCACGTCCTCGGGCGCCGCCACCTCATGCACCCATTTGGCGATCGAACCGAACATCTTCTGGTAATCGATCTCCTGGAAGGCCTCCTTGCGCAGGTCCTTGCGCGGCACTTGCCCGATCAGCAGGATCAGCGGCACGCCGTCCTGCTGCGCGGCATGCACGCCGATGGCTGCATTCGCCGCGCCCGGTCCCCTGGACACCATGACCACCCCCGGGCGGCCCGTCAACCGGCCATCGGCGCACGCCATGAATGCCGCGCCCCCTTCGTGCCTGCAGGTCACCACGTCGATGCCGGCGAAATCGTGCAAGGCGTCGAGCACGCCCAGATAGCTTTCGCCAGGGACCAGGAAGACCCGGTCGATGCCGTTGCGGGCGAAGACCCCGAGCAAGGCGTGGGAAGACGTGTTCAGTTCGGCAGCAGGTGTCATGGAGGGCAGGAAACCAAGGGCAAGCGCGCAGGCGCGGGTCTGATACGCAGGAATTCTAGGGTGGCTGGCGGCAGGCCATGTAGGCATACTGTGCCTATCAGATATACAAAAAACGCACACAAGGAGGAGCCGCCCGCAAGCGCTGGCGGCGAGACATCGCGATGGACCTGCGCAAGATCGAAAACCTGATCCACGTGGCCGACTCGGGCAGCTTCTCCAAGGCCGCCTCGGTGCTGGGCATCGCGCAATCGGCGCTGGGCCGCCAGGTCAGAAAGCTGGAAGACGAATGCGGCTGCGCCCTGCTCTACCGCAACGGCCGCGGCGTGTCCTTGACCCCGGAAGGCGAGAAACTGCTGGATAGCCTGCGCCCCTTGCTGGCGCAAATGGCGCGGGTGGTGACCGAATTCCATGACGAGCAGAAATCGCCCTCCGGCCAGGTCACGCTGGGCCTGACGCCCACGCTGTCCCACATGGTCGGCATGCCGCTGGTGGCGGCAGTCTGGAAGCGCCATCCGCGCATCCAGCTCAACGTCATCACCGGCTACAGCGGCTATGTGCACGAATGGCTGGCCAACGCCCGCGTCGACATCGCGGTGCTGCACGATGCGCGGCGTTCCCAGCACGTGGTGGTCGATCCCCTGGCCGAGCTGGACCTGGCGCTGGTATCGCCCGCACAGAACCTGTCCCCCGCCGCGCGGGCCTTGCCCTCCATCGACTTCGCTCAACTGGGCGATCTGCCCCTGGCGCTGCCCACGCGCAGCCATGGTCTGCGCCGCACGCTGGAACAGGCGGCAGCGCAGGCCGATGCGCCCCTGAATGTCGTGTTCGAAATGGACGCGCTGGAACTGATGAAGGAAATCGTCCTGAACGGACTGGCCCACACGGTGCTGGCCCTGCCTGCAGTGGTAGGCAAATTGAACAGCGGCCAGCTCGTCGCCCGCAGGATCGTCAATCCTGCCCTGTCCACCCGCCTGATGCTGGCCACCGCATCGAACCGGCCGCTGACGCAGGCGGTGAAGATAGTGCAGGACATCCTGCGTGAATTGCTGCGGGACATGGTTGAGGCGGAGCCTTATCGGTCGTACATGCGGATGGCGGATGCGCGGTCGGCACCGCCATGAGGTTTTGCCGCCTTCCATCCCCCCGCATCACCTCGGCACCGGCAACGGCGGCGCAGGCGTCAGCGGCCCCGTCGGCACGCCGCGCTGCGCGGGCATCGGCGGCAGGCGGGATGGCGCGGGGCTCATCCAGCCGGGCTGCCGGCTCGGTCCACTGGAGGGTGGCGCGGGCGGGCCAGGCGGCCTGCCCGCGGTGGCGCAACCGGTGCCCAGGCAGGGTTCCTGGGTAGCGCCCGGATTGATCAGCCGGGGACATGATGCGCCGACGCAGGCATCGGGTATGACGCGGGCCGAAGGCGGGGGTTGGGGAACCGCGGGTCCGGCGCCTTGCGCGACGGCTGGCCCGCAGGCCGCCGCCAGCAGCGCGGCGGCGCAAAGAATTTTCATGGCTGCAGCCCCTCTGCCCCTGGTCTGCGGCCGCGCGCGATGTTGCCTGCGCAGCCCGGGCCCGCGTCGCGCCGGGGCCTGGACGGACGCGGGATGATTCCAGTGTGCTCCCGCGCCTGAATGCCTGTCCAGGCAGCCCCGCCGTCAATCCAGCCGGATATCCGCGCTTTTCACCACCGACGCCCAGCGCGCGCGTTCGCTGTTGAAGAACTGCGCCAGTTCGGCGGGATTGCGGGTGACGATTTCAGCGCCCTGTTCGTTCAACTGCGCCTTCACGTCCGGCTGGTTGACGATCTGCGCCATCAGTTCCGACAAGCGGATGGCGACGGGATCGGTCGTGGTCACGGGCGCCATCACCCCTTGCCAGGTGCCGGACTCGAAGCCCGCCACGCCCTGTTCGGAAATGGTGGGGATGTCAGGCACCAGTTGCATGCGTTCGCGCTTGGAGATCGCGATCGGCCGCAGCTTGCCGGCCTTGATGTGGGGCAACGTGGCCAGCAACCCATTCATGATGACCTGGGTCTGCCCGCCTATGGTGTCCGTCACCGCCTGCGAACCGCCCTTGTAGGGCACATACTCCCATTGCGCGCCCGTCGCCTGCTGCACGGCGACCGCGGCCAGATGCGGCGCGCTGCCGATCGCCGTGACCGCGAAGTTCAGGCGCTGCTTCTTCGACAGGGCCACCAGTTCGGTCACCGTCTTGGCCGGCACGTCGGGATGCACGGCCAGCACGTGCGGCGAATAGGCCAGCATGCCGACCGCGCGCAAGTCCTTGGACGGATCGAAAGACAGCTTGGTGTACACGGACGGACTGATCGCCAGCGCCCCCACGTCGCACAAGAGCACGGTATGGCCCTCTTGCGCCGCCTGCACCACCAGGCCGGCGCCCAGGTTGCCATTGGCTCCAGGCTTGTTCTCGACCACCACGGTCTGCTTCAGGGCGTCGGCCAGGCGCGGCGCCAGGATGCGCGCGATGATGTCCGACGAGCCGCCGGGCGGGTAAGGCACGATGATGCGGACCGCGCGCGTCGGCCAGTCGCCCGGCTGCGCCCATGCCGGCAACCACGGCGACAGGCATAGCGCCGCAGCGCCGCCCAGGAATTGTCTCTTGCTCGGGTTCATGCAGTCTCCTCTGGAATTATCTTGCGCGCGGACGCCGTCCCCGGCGCACTGCCGCAGCCTTTTGGGAACGGCCGCCGCGCGCACCTGCGCCAGCTTCGTCCGGCTAGACCATAGTCATCGTACAACTATGAAATTATTATTGGAAAGCAAAATATATCCCCATCGGGTATGCACCTATCCCGGAGCCTACGGCAATGAATTTTCCTTGAATGGCGATATTTCATGTTGTACGATGACTTACCACTTAACCAGGCTGCCGGCAGACTTTGCCGTTCGATGGCGCCCCATACGGATCAACGCAACATGACCACCCCGCAGGAACTCAAGCACATCGTTTCGGAAGGCTTGCTGTCTTTCCCCGTCACCGATTTCGACCAGAACGGCGACTTCAACGCCAGGAACTATGCGCAGCGCCTGG
Source organism: Achromobacter sp. ACM04 (assembly GCF_014851465.1). Taxonomy (NCBI): domain Bacteria; kingdom Pseudomonadati; phylum Pseudomonadota; class Betaproteobacteria; order Burkholderiales; family Alcaligenaceae; genus Achromobacter; species Achromobacter sp. ACM04. Next base: position 947,774 of record NZ_JACUZS010000001.1, on the reverse strand, counting down.
AATGGCTGGCGCCCTACGGCGCGACCGCCCTGTTCGCCGCCGGCGGCACGGGCGAGTTCTTTTCGCTGGCGCCAGAGGAATACGCCGACGTCATCCGCACCGCGGTGCAGACCTGCACGGGCAAGGTTCCCATCCTGGCCGGCGCGGGCGGTCCGACCCGCACTGCCATCGCCTACGCGCAAGAAGCCGAGCGCCTGGGCGCCAAGGGCATACTGCTACTGCCCCACTACCTGACCGAGGCTTCGCAACAGGGCATCGCGGCGCACGTCGAGCAGGTCTGCAAATCCGTGAACATCGGCGTCATCGTCTACAACCGCGCACAGTCGCGCCTTTCGGCCGACAGCCTGGCGCAACTGGCCGAACGCTGCCCCAACCTGGTGGGTTTCAAGGACGGCGTGGGCGATATCGAAGCCATGGTGCGCATCCGCCGCAAGCTGGGCGACCGCTTTTCCTACCTGGGCGGCCTGCCCACGGCCGAGGTCTATGCCGCCGCCTACCGCGCGCTGGGCGTGCCGGTCTATTCGTCGGCCGTGTTCAATTTCGTGCCGCGTATGGCCATGGACTTCTACCGCGCGATCGCCGCGGGCGACCATGACACCACCAACCGCCTGCTGGACGATTTTTTCCTGCCGTATCTCGACATCCGCAACCGCGTGCCGGGATATGCCGTCAGCATCGTCAAGGCGGGCGCCAAATTGGTCGGTCACGATGCGGGTCCCGTACGCGCGCCTCTGACGGACTTGCGGACTGAAGAACTGGAGATGCTGGACGCCTTGATCCGCAAGCTCGGCCCGCAGTAAGGGACGCTCCCTGGCGGTGGTATATATAGACCCGTCCAGCCACACCAGGGAGTCCGATCATGGCGCGTCGACGCAGCCTCGCGTTTGTGCTCAGCATGCTTGCCGCGCCCGCGGGCGCAGACGTGGTCTACGACAACCATGGACTGGTGGTCGAAGCCGCCACCGGCAGCCGCAGCGACTGGAACACCGGCCAGCGGCAGACCACCCGCGCCACCACCATCACCTACCGGGGCCAGCCACTTTGCGGCAAGGACGTCGGCGCCCTGCTCTATCCCGATGGCCAGCGCATCGAGGCCCGCGCCTTCTTTTGCGCGTCCACCGCCAAGGCCTTGGAAACGGACGCGGTGCTGGCCTACTTCACCAGTTCAAGCGCCAATACCGTGCTGGCGCAACTGCGCGTGGCCAACGGCGCGCTGCGGGTCGAGCGCCTGGCCTTGTCCGCCAAGCCCGAGCGCGACCGCATCTCCACGACCCGCTTCGAAGACGCGCGCCTGCCCGGCTGGACACGCGTCCAGACTTCCTGGAACGAAACCGTGATGATCCGCCACGCGCCGCTTGCCGCCCTGAACCTGGGCCCGGGCAAGCTGCTGGACGTGGCCGACGGCGTGGCCTACCTGGCCGTGCCGCCAGGCAGGGACGTGATCGAGATCGAGCCCACCAAGCGGGTCAAGGATGCCGATGGCTATCTGCAGATCGTGCCGGCCATCACCAAGTTCGTGGACACTCCGGTGGCGTTCCGCGCGGTGCGCATGAGCGACGGGCGCGAACTGGCCCGCCTGGATTTCAAGGACCCTTGCCTGCGCCTGCCCGCGATCCAGTTCGACCGGCCGGACGCGCTATCCAAGACGTCGGCAGCGCCCGACGTGGCCTTCGACGACGTGCCGGCCTGGCGCGCCGCCACCCTGCAGCTGACGCAGGCGGCGCAGGGGCGCGCCGCGCTGCGCCTGCAGCCGGGCGTGGCCCTGCCGCGCAAGCCTGGCTGCGCGCCGGGTTGATCTCGCCCGCTCAGATCAGGAACTGGCGATAGGCCTCGTTGGCGGTTTCTTCGGTATGGGCGTAGCCCAACTGCCGCAGGAATGCGTCCAGCGCGGCGCTGTCCGCCAAGGGAGCCTGGATGCCGACCAGCGCCGAGCTGAACTCCGTGCCCTGGTTGCGGTAGTGGAACAGGCTGATGTTCCAGTTGGGCGCCATCTCGGACAGGAACTTCATCAGGGCGCCGGGACGCTCAGGAAACTCGAAGCGGAACAGGCGCTCGCCGGCTGCCAGCGGCGAGCGGCCGCCCACCATGTAGCGGATGTGCTGCTTGGACACTTCGTTGTTGCTCAGGTCGCCGACGGAGAAACCCTGCTCCTGCAGCGCCGTCATGATTTCCGCGGCGTCGCCGCGCCGCGAGATCTGCATGCTGACGAAGATGTGAGCGGTACGCGCATCGGCGATGCGGTAGTTGAATTCCGTCACGCTGCGCTGGCCGATCACGCTGCAGAAGCGGCGGAAGCTGCCGCGCTCTTCCGGCACCGTCACGGCAAAGACCGCCTCGCGGGCTTCGCCGACCTCGGCGCGGTCCGCCACGAAGCGCAGGCGGTCGAAGTTCATGTTCGCACCCGAGGTCACCGCCACCATGGGCAGGCCTTGCACGCCTTCGCGTTCCACGTACTTCTTCAGCCCGGCCACCGCCAGCGCGCCGGCCGGCTCCAACACGCTGCGCGTGTCCAGGAATACGTCCTTGATCGCCGCGCAGACCGCGTCCGTATCCACCAGGATGATCTCGTCCAGGTGTTCACGGCACAGGCGGAAGGTCTCCTCGCCCACCAGCTTGACCGCCGTGCCGTCCGAGAACAGGCCCACCTCGGGCAGGTTGACCCGTTCGCCCACCTGCATGGACAGCGACATGGCGCAGGAATCCTCGGTCTGCACGCCGATGACCTTGACGCCCGGATCCACCGCCTTGATGTAGGTCGCCACGCCCGCGGCCAGCCCGCCGCCGCCGATCGGCACGAAGACAGCATGCAAGGGGCCCGCGTGCTGGCGCAGGATTTCCATGCCCACCGTGCCCTGGCCGGCGATCACATAGGGATCGTCAAAGGCCGGGATGAAGGTCAGGTCCTGCGCGCTGGCCAGCTTCTGGGCGTGGCCGTAGGCATCGCTATACGAATCGCCCGCCTGCACCACCGTCACCGTGGGGCCGCCATGCGCCTTGACCGCATCCACCTTCACCTGCGGCGTGGTCTGCGGCACCACGATGATGGCGCGCACACCCATCCTGGCCGCCGAGATCGCCACGCCCTGCGCATGGTTGCCGGCGGACGCCGTGATCACGCCGCGATCCAGCGCGGCCTGCGGCGTATTGCGCATCTTGTTGTAGGCGCCGCGCACCTTGAAGGAGAAGACCGGTTGATTGTCCTCGCGTTTGAAGTAGACCGGATTGCCCAGCCGGGCCGACAGGCCGCGGGCGCGGTCCAGCTCGGTTTCGCGGGCGATGTCGTAAATGCGGGCGGTCAGGATCTGCCTCAGGTATTCCATCGGCGTAGCCCGGCCGTCCTGGAATGCGGTCGGCGTGGCGGTTTGCTGGCTGGCTTGCGGGGTGTGGTGCATCTGGCTCTCTGCTTCGGTGTGCTTGCCCGGCAGAGGCGGCCACAAAAAACCCGCCTCGAGGGGCGGGTGGCTGTGACTGTTGCGGTCGCGCGCTAACCCACCATTCCAGGAATGATGGTAATAATCAGCGAAATGCGGACGGCGCGGAAATTCATGGGGACGTAGCTTCCTCCTTGTGCGGCGCTTTGTCAAACGGGCAATCGGCCATGGCGCGCCTGATTTAATATGTCCCCGTTTAATTTGGCGCCATTATGGCCACATCCCGGCCGAATCCGCGGGTTTTTGCTGCGCAGCAGGCGTAGCGCGGTATTACAATGGAAGGTTCGTGGCAGTCGCACTTCCCCAAATCAAAAAAGGGCAGGCGCCAGCCATGTTGGGTATACGCCTTCCGACCAGGTCCTGGACGCGTCCGCGTGCTTGCCCATACGAACCCACTCTCCGACAACATCTACCGGCTTCTGGCCGCATAGCATGTTCGGGTTTGCGCCTAGCGCCTGCCGAACAGATTCAAGGATCATGTCTCTTACTCCGAAGATTATCTATACCCTCACCGATGAAGCTCCGGCGCTTGCAACCCGTTCGCTGCTGCCCATCGTCCAGGCTTTCGCAAAGCCCGCAGGCATCACGGTCGAGACCCGCGACATCTCGCTGGCCGGCCGCATCATCTCGGTCTTCCCCGACTACCTCGAAGACAGCCAGAAACTGGGCGATGCCCTGTCGGAACTCGGCGCCCTCGCCGTGCAGCCCGAAGCCAACATCATCAAGCTGCCCAACATCAGCGCGTCCATGCCGCAGCTGAAGGCGGCCATCAAGGAACTCCAGGACCAGGGCTACAAGCTGCCCGACTACCCGGACGCCCCCGCCAACGACACCGAGCGCGACGTCAAGGCCCGCTACGACAAGGTCAAGGGCAGCGCCGTGAACCCGGTCCTGCGCGAAGGCAACTCCGACCGCCGCGCCCCGCTGTCCGTCAAGAACTACGCCCGCAAGCACCCGCACAAGATGGGCGCCTGGTCGGCTGACTCCAAGTCGCACGTCGCCCACATGAGCGAAGGCGACTTCTACGGCACCGAAAAGTCGGCGCTGATTTCGGAAGCCGGCGACGTCAAGATCGAACTGACCGCCGCCGACGGCGCGAAGACCGTCCTGAAGGAAAAGACCCCGGTCAAGGCCGGCGAGATCATCGACGCCGCCGTGCTGTCCACGGCCAAGCTGAAGTCCTTCCTGCAAGCCCAGATCGACGATGCCCGCGCCACCGGCGTGCTGTTCTCGGTGCACCTGAAAGCCACGATGATGAAGGTCTCCGACCCGGTCATCTTCGGCCACGTCGTGTCCGTGTTCTACAAGGACGTGCTGGCCAAGCACGCCGACGCGCTCAAGCAAGCGGGCTTCGATCCCAACAACGGCATCGGCGACCTGTACGCCAAGATCCAGTCCCTGCCGGCCGACAAGCAGGCCGAGATCACCGCTGACATCGACGCCGGCTACAAGACCCTGCCGCAGCTGGCCATGGTGAACTCCGACCGCGGCATCACCAACCTGCACGTGCCCAGCGACGTCATCGTCGACGCGTCCATGCCCGCCATGATCCGCGACTCGGGCAAGATGTGGAACGCCGAAGGCAACCTGCAGGACGCCAAGGCCGTGATCCCCGACCGCAGCTACGCCGGCGTCTACCAGGCCGTCATCGAAGACTGCAAGCGCAATGGCGCCTACAACCCGGTCACGATGGGCAGCGTGCCCAACGTCGGCCTGATGGCCCAGGCCGCCGAGGAATACGGCTCGCACAACAAGACCTTCGTCATCCCGGCTGCCGGCACCGTGCGCGTCACCGACGCTTCGGGCAAGGTGCTGCTGGAACAGGCCGTCGAAGCCGGCGACCTCTGGCGCATGTGCCAGACCAAGGACGCCGCCGTGCAGGACTGGGTCAAGCTGGCCGTCACGCGCGCCCGCGCCACCAAGACGCCCGCCGTGTTCTGGCTGGACGAAAACCGCGCCCACGACGCGCAGATCATCGCCAAGGTCAAGCACTACCTGAAGGACCACGACACCAGCGGCCTGGATCTGCGCATCCTGAGCCCGGTGGAAGCCACCAAGTTCTCGGTCAAGCGCATCCGCGAAGGCCTGGACACCATCTCGGTGACCGGCAACGTGCTGCGCGACTACCTGACCGACCTGTTCCCCATCATGGAACTGGGCACCAGCGCCAAGATGCTGTCGATCGTGCCGCTGGTCGCCGGCGGCGGCCTGTTTGAAACGGGCGCGGGCGGTTCCGCGCCCAAGCACGTGCAACAGTTCCTGGAAGAAGGCTTCCTGCGCTGGGATTCGCTGGGCGAGTTCATGGCCCTGGCAGAATCGCTGGACCACCTGGGCCGCAGCTACGGCAACGCCCGCGCACAGGTCCTGGCCAAGACCCTGGACCTGGCGACCGCCAAGTTCCTGGACGAGAACAAGTCGCCCGAGCGCAAGGTCGGCGGCCTGGACAACCGCGGCAGCCACTACTACCTGGCCATGTACTGGGCCCAGGCCGTGGCCGCGCAGACTGACGACCGCGAACTGGCTGCCCTGTTCGCGGCGCCGGCCCGCGCGCTGGCCGACGGCGAGGACAAGATCCTGGCCGAACTGAAGGCTGCCCAGGGCAAGCCCGTCGACATCGGCGGCTACTACCAGCCCAACGAAGCCCTCGCCAGCCAGGCCATGCGCCCCAGCGCCACGCTGAACCAGGCCCTGGCCTCGATCGGCTAAGCGCCTGCCGCGCATAGCGGCAAGGAAAAGGCCGGCAGCCCTCGGGCTGCCGGCCTTTTTTCATGCGCTCGGGTTCAGGGCCCGGGCTGCGGCATTGGGGTCGGATTGGCGGACGGCAGACCGGCGCACGCACGCTGGCGGAACGCCGCGTCCACGTCGATGCGCCAAATACTCCGCTTCTCGCTTGCAAGCCGCGCGGCCACGCCGTTGAGTACGGGATATCGTCCGCCGTCCTCCTTCTGGCCCCAGATCCAGAAACGCGCCCCGTCGGCGGCCTCGCACATGCGCAGACGCAAGTCCTGGTCGTCGATCAGCACGCGCTTGCCCGTGGCCGGATCGAATTGCGCCGCGTCGTACAGCTCCTTGCGCCAGTTGTCCCGCTTGGGGATATCGGGGTTCCGCCAGTCGTCGACGATCCAGGCGGGCTCGCGGGCCTGGGTATAGAAACCCAGGTCGAAGGGCAACGCATGCAGCGCGACCTGTATGTCTTGCGGCTGCATTTCGCGGCGCAGTTCCCGCGCCTGCGGCCCCGCGCTGCCGCGCGGATTCGACGCCCCGACGATGACCGCGGCCAGGCAGATCACGGCCGACACCGCGGCGGCGATCCAGACGCCCCTGCGCTTGCCCGCCGCCCAGGCAGGCGCGATACGCTCGCTGACCAGGAACGCCAGCGGCGGAAACACCGGCAGCACATAGCCGATCAGCTTGGAATGCGGGATGGAAAAGAACACGATCACGACCGCCATCCAGATCGCCGCCAGGCGGCGCAGGCCCTGCGGATCGGTCTCGCGCCAGTAAGACGGCCTGAAGACCGACGCGCCCCAAATCGACCACGGCAGCGCCAACCCCGCCACGATGGGGAGGTAGAACCAGAACGGCTGCGCGTTGTTGAAGCCTCCCTGCGAAAAACGCTCGAACTGCTGGTAGACGAAGAAGTACTGGTAGAAGCCGGGATAGCGCAGCTCCATCAGCCAGAACCAGGGCACCGCCACTGCCGCGAACCCCAGCAAGGCTGGCACCCACAGCAAGGCGCGCACGCCGGGCCAGTCGCGGCGCAGCAGCAGCCAGGCCAGCACGATGGCGCCGGGCAGCGCCACTCCGATCAGTCCCTTGGCCAGCACCGCCAGCGCAGCCAGCACGCCCGTGGCCACCGACATCGCGCGGAACGGGCGCCCCGCGGCGCGGCGCAAGACGGTGTCGGCGGCTGCCAGCACGCACAGCGTGATCATGCTGGCCACCAGCATGTCCATATTGGCGAACTGGGCGGCGCCGAAGAACAGCGGCATCATGCCCAGGATCACCACGGCCCAGCGCGCTTGCGCGGCATTGCGGTAGCGCGCCACGAAGGCATAGAGCCCGGCGCCCGCGCTCCAGGCGCCCAGCAGCGAAGGCAGCCGCGCACTGAATTCGTGCACGCCGAACAGCACATAGCTGATCTGGGCCAGCCAGTAATACAGCGGCGGCTTGTGGAAGTACGGCATGCCGTCAAGCAGCGGCACCATCGGCGAGCCGCTGCGCAACATCTCCCAGGCCACTCCGGCGTAACGGCCTTCGTCGGGCAAGGTCAGCCAGCGGGCCCAGGCCAGCGCCCCCAGCCAGAGAGCCAGGCACGCCAGCACCAGCCAGCCTGGAAAGGCAGCGCGGCGCGCCGCAGGCGCCATCGATGCGGTCATGGAAACGCTCATGCCCGGCGCTCCGGCAAGGCGCGCTCAGAGAGGCTGCGCTGAGCGGAAGCAAGCTGCTGCGGGGGCGCCGCGGAATGGGAAGCAAAAGGCATGGGGATCCGGGAAAGGTTCAGGAAAATGCAAGATTTCGCGCAGTATCGCCAAGCGCGCGTCAAGCTTTCATGAAATTTCCGGAAAAGCCGCCGCTTCCTAGGACGGATGCAGCCGGTCTAGCCTGAGCCGCCCGCGCTCGTCGGTCAGGCGGCGCATGGCGCCGTAGGCTGCGGCGATCGCCGCCATGCCGCTGGCGCCGCACAGCAGGAACATCAGCAGGATCTGGTACTTGGCGGCCTCGATCGGATCCATGCCGGCGATGATCTGCCCGGTCATGATGCCCGGCAGCGTGATGATGCCGGCGGCCGACATCTGGTTGATGCTGGGCACGATGCCGCGCCGCACCGATTCGCGCAGCAAGGACGAAAATGCCTCGTGCACGGTCGCGCCCAGCGCCAGCCTCGCCTCGATCGCCAGCTTTTCCCGGCGAGCGCCGGACAGCACCCCGTCCAGCGCCAGGCTGGCGGCGTTGAGCACGCTGCCCAGCACGATGCCGATCAGCGCGATGGTGTAGCGCGGGTCGTACCAGGGGTCCGGACGCAGCGCCGTGTTCAGGATGAACAGCACCGTGATGACCGTGGTCCCCGCCACCGCCATCGCGCCGACCCAGCCGTTTCCGCGTTGCGTCAGCCTGGCCTTCGGGCGCGCGGCGACCTCCCTGGCCGCCAGCGCCATCATCACCGCCACCACCAGCGCCGTCAGCCAGGGGGCGGCGTGCGCGAACAGGATGCGCAGAATGTGGCCGACCAGCAGCAGCTGCACCACGGTGCGTAGCGCGGCCCACAGTACCTGTCGCTGCAGGTTCAGGCGCAAGGCGAAGGAAATCCCGGCGCTGAGCAGCACCAGCAGCGAGGCAATGGCCAGGTCCGAGGCCTGCAGTTTGATCACGTCCATAGCGGCTCCAACCTGCCTTGTTCCATGCGCCAGGAACGCCGCGCAAGCCGTTCGGCCTGGGCTGGACTATGGGTCACCATCAGGATCCCCGCCCCGCCCTCCAGGTAGCGCCGCAGCTCCGCTTCGACCTGGTCCGTGGCCGCCTGGTCCAGCGCCGCGGTCGGCTCGTCCAGCAGCAGCACGCGCGGCGCCAGCGCCAATGCGCGCACCAGGCCCAGGCGCTGGCGTTCGCCCGTGGACAGTTCATGCACCAAGGCGTCCAGCTTGTCCGCGGACAGCCCCAGGCGTTGCATGATGGCCAAGGCCCGGGCGCGGTCCGTGAAATGCCGCGCGACCAGGTCGTCCCACCAGCCGGCCTCGGCCTGGCAGTACATGACCTGCCGGCGCCATTCGTAGCCCCGCATGCCCGAGCGCGGCCGGCCATCCAGCAAGGCCTCGCCATGCCCGGGGTCCAGATCGGCGGCCTGGCGCAGCAACAGGGATTTGCCTGAGCCCGAAGGACCCATGATGGCTGCGCACTCGCCCGCGGCGAGATCCAGGCTGACGGGAGAGAGGCGTTCGCTGTAAATACCGCGCAGCCTGAGCAGCGGGTGGGCGTCGATGGTGGTGTTCGGCATGGATAGAGATCTTAGCGCCTGGCGCCGCCCTGCTCCTGGAGCCACATCGGCGATGCGTTACTCTCAAGTACCCCTGGGCTGCCGCGTAACATGCGGCGATGGCGCGCCGCGCATTGCAGCCTGTCTGCCTTTTCAGGAGTATCGATGGAAGTTTCCTTGAGTTGCAGAATGGGCGGTCCCGAGGCCGGAGCCGCCTGGCTCGCCAGCATCGTCCAGCTTCGGCCGAAGCTGAAGTCCGCGTTGGCGGACCTGTCCGTCAACGGCCTGGGAACCATCGACATCGAGTTGTGGATCGGCGGCAGCATCACCGACTACGGACCAGAAGGCTTTTCCTCCACCGCCAGGTACTACGCGAAAAAGGAGTCCTTGTTGCTTGCCATCTCCGTACCCAAGACGGTGGCGGCGGCCTCCCCGCAAGAGCGGCCGGAACATACCGTGGAGGACTGGCTGGCCGACGGCTTCCGTTCCGCCCAGCTCCCGCGCAGCGCCCAGAAGCTGCCCTTTGCGCTCATCGCAGAGACGGTCTGCTCTTCCCTGGGCACCTCCCGGCAATGACAAGCACCGCTGAGAAATGAAAAAGCCCGCCTGAGCGGGCCTTGTCCTGCAACGCAGACGCCTCAGAGCATATGCGCCAGGAACTCGCGGCTGCGCGCCTCTTGCGGGGCGCGGAAGAAATCCGCCGAAGGCGCTTCCTCGATGATGCGGCCTTCGTCCATGAAGATGACCCGGTGCGCGACTTCGCGCGCAAAGCCCATTTCATGAGTGACGACCAGCATGGTCATGCGTTCGTCGGCCAGCTGCTTCATGGTGCGCAGCACTTCGCCGGTCAGTTCCGGGTCCAGCGCCGAGGTGGGCTCGTCGAACAACATGATGTCCGGCTCCATGGCCAGCGCGCGGGCGATCGCCACGCGCTGCTTCTGGCCGCCGGACAGGCGCGTCGGATAGTTGTCGCGCTTGTTCAGCAGGCCGACCTTGCGCAGCAGCTCTTCCGCCTTGGGAACGATCTGGGCGCGGCTCATCCCCTTGACGGTAATGGGCGCCTCGATGATGTTCTGCAGCACGGTCATGTGCGGGAACAGGTTGAACGACTGGAACACCATGCCCATCTTGCGGCAGATACGGCGCACGTCGGCGTCGCTGGCGTACTGGCTGCGTCCGCCCGGCACGGCGCGGGCCATGGCCTCGCCTTCGACCTCGATGCTGCCCTCGTCGATGGTTTCCAGGTGGTTCAGGCAGCGCAGGAAGGTGCTCTTGCCGGAGCCGGACGGTCCGATCACCGCCACCACTTCGCCCTGGCCCAGGGTCAGCGACACCCGGTCCAGCACGCGGTTGGAGCCGAACGACTTGATGATTTCGCGGGCCTCGATCATGACGGGACGCGCGGACGGAGAATTACTGGTCATATTTGGCATAGCGCTTTTCCATGTGCTGGAAGAACCACGTCAGGATCAGCGTCATGATGAGATAGAAGGCGGCGGCAACCAGGAACGGCGTGGTCGTGAAGTCGCGCTGCACGATGCCGCGCGCCGTGCGCAGGATGTCGTTGAGCGCCAGCACGTAGATGAGCGAGGTGTCCTTGACCAGCGTGATGGTCTCGTTGCTCATGGGCGGCAGCACCCGTTGCACCATCTGCGGCAGCACGATGCGGCGCAGGGTCTGCAGATAAGTCATGCCCAGGACCTTGCTGCCCTCGTACTGGCCGCGGTCCACCGACTGGATGCCGGCGCGGAAGATCTCGGCGAAATAGGCCGCGTAGTTCAGCGCGAAGGCCACCACGGCGGCGGGAAAGTCCGGCAGACGGATGCCGATCACAGGCACGAACGGCAGCGCGAAGTAGATGAACAGCATCTGCAGCATCAGCGGCGTGCCGCGCATGAGCCAGATGTAACCGTTGACCAGGCTGCTGGCCAGCCGCCATTTGGAAATCCGCACCAGCGCCAGCACCAGGCCCAGCGGGACGGCCAGCGCCAGCGTGATGAAAAACAGCGTCAAGGTGACTTTCGCGCCTTGCGCCAGTGGCCCCAATAGGGAGAGTACGTAGTCCATGCTTGGGTTCACGCCGTCAGCGTCCGCGGACGCCAGGGCAAGATCGTTTCATGAGTAAGCCCGCCTGGCGCATGGCGCCGCGGCGGGCTGCGAAATACAGGCCGGGACGCCCGGGCCCAATGGCCGCGGACGCCGCCCGCCCCTTACTTGATGATGTTGGCGCCGAACCACTGGGTGGCGATGCGGCCGGCGGTGCCGTCCTGCTTCATCGAGTCCAGGGTCTTATCCAGCTTGCCCAGCAGCTCGGTGTCGTCCTTGCGCACGCCGACGCCGTAGTCTTCGGTGCCGAAGTTCTCGTCCAGGACGCGGTATTCGCCGGCGCGCTTGCTGATCAGGTAGCGGCCCACCACTTCGTCCACCACGATGGCGTCCAGGCGGCCGGCGGCCAGGTCCATCAGCGCGGTGACGTTGTCGCCGAACTTCTTGACTTCCTTGATCTGGGCCGCGACCGGGTCCTTGGCGATGGCGTCGGTGGCGCTGCTGCCGTCCTGGGCGCCCACGACCTTGCCCGCCAGGTCAGCCTTGAGCTTCACGGGCGAGGCGTTGCCGACGATGATGATCTGGTGGTTGGCCATGTAGGGCGCGGTGAAGCTGATGTTCTTCTTGCGCTCTTCGGTGATGGTCAGGCCGTTCCACAGCACGTCGACGCGCTTGCCGTTGAGTTCGGCTTCCTTGGCGCTCCAGTCGATGGGCTTGAACTCCACTTCCAGGCCCAGGCGCTTGCTGGCTTCCTTGGCCATGTCGATGTCAAAACCGACGATCTGGTTGTTCGAATCGCGGAAACCCATCGGCGGGAAGTTGTCATCCAGGCCAACCACGACCTTCTTGGCGGCGGCAGGCGCCTGCGCGCTGGCGGCGGGCGCATTGTCGCTGGGACCGCAAGCGGTCAGCAGCGCGGTTGCGGAAGCGAGGAGTACAGCTGTCAGTTTTTTCATCGTTATGGATGCGCCGGGCGCAAGAATGAAGAATGCCGGAATGGCCAGTCAAAAAGCCGCGAGCCGGTATTTTAGCCTCCCCCGCGACCGCGGGCGCGGACCCGGGCTGGCGTGCGCTATTGCGCCGGGTGGAAACGCTCCAGCAGGCGCAGGAACAGTTCCACGGCGCGCGAGCCCGGGCGCGACACCTCGGTGATCGCGCAGAGGGTGTTTTCGTAGGTGGGTCCGCCCGGCAGGCGGGTCAGGGCGTGGCGGCGCGAGACCGAATCTGCGTAGTGGGCGGGTAGCAGGCCCACGCAGTGACCGGACGACACCAGCATGGCGATGGCCTCCAGCCCGGTGGCCTCCGGCCCGCGGGCAAAGCCGTAAACGCCCAGCGCGTCGTGCACGAATGGGTGCGAACGGTAGACCAGCGGCAGGTCGCGGGCCTGGCGCACGCTGCCGCGCGCCACGAAGATCTGGTGGCGCTCGATGAACAGCCGCTGATAGTTGAAGCCGCTTTCCCGCCGGTACATGCCGCGGATGGCGACCTGCACCCGCCGCTCGCGCAGCGCCTGGTCCAGCTCGTTGAAGGTCATGACGGTGAGTTCGACCTTGACGTCGGGCGCCTCGACGCGCATGGCCGCCAGGGCTTCCGGGATATGGCAGTCGGCGTCGGTGATGACGTGCTCGACCATGCCGATGGACAGGGTGCCCGACAGCACGCCGCGCACCGCGTCGATTTCGGGACGGATCCGCTCCAGCGATTTCAGGGCATCGCGGGCCAGCTCCAGGGCGACCTTGCCGGCTTGCGTGAGTTCAAAGCCCGAGGGGCCGCGGTCGCACAGCCGCACGCCCAGGGTTTCCTCGACCTCGCGCACGTGCCGGCTGATGGACGCCTTGGACATGTGCAGCTGTTTTTCCGCCGCCGCGAAGCCGTTGGCCTGGGCCACGGCGCAGAAGATCCGCAGGGAACGCAGGTCGCGTTCGGTGAACTCGGGACGGGACAAGGCGGCGGCTCTGAAAAGGTATCGGTTTTCGAAACCATACCACTAAAAAAATCATTTTTCACAACCCAACCCGGCAGATACAGTGGGTCCAGCACTGGCGTCCAGGGGCGCAGACCCCGGCACATTCCGCAAGGGATATCCGCCGGCCCAGTGCCGGAACCATGACGACATACAAGGGAAAAATCATGCAGAACCTGTCCAGAAGGCGTTTTGTCGCGACTACGCTCGCAGCCGGGGCCGCGCTGGCCCTGCCCTCGCTGTCCTACGCCGAGGGCGGATCGCTGGCCGACATCAAGAAGCGCGGCAAGCTGACCGTGGGCACAGAAGCCGCCTACGAACCGTTCGAATTCGTCGAGAACGGCAAGGTCGTGGGCTATGGGCACGACGTGCTCCAGCTGATGGCGGCCAAGCTCGGCGTGCAGCTGGAACAGATGAACCTGCCGTTCCAGGGTCTGTTGCCGGGCCTGATGTCGCGCAAGTTCGATTTTGTCGCGACCAGCGTGGGCATCACCCCCGAACGCGCCCGCCGCTTCGCCTTCACCCAGCCCGTGGGCGTGGTGCGTTCGGTGCTGATGGTGCGGGTGGACGATGCGTCCATCAAGCAGGACATGGATATCGCCGGCAAGATCATCGGGACCCAGATGGGCTCGTCTTCCCAGCCGGTGGCCGAAGAATTCGAAAAGCGGCTGAAGGAAAAGAACGGCAAGGGCTATGCCGACACCAAGCTGTTCCAGGCCTACCCGGACGTCTCCAACGCCTTGGCCAACAAGACCGTGGACGTGGCGCTGATGCCCTCGAACATCGCGGCCGTGCAGATGCGCAAGCAGCCGGGAGCGTTCCGCATCGCCGGCGAGATCGGCCAGGCCAAGCTGCTGGCATGGGTCGCCAACCCCAAGGACCTGGAGATCCGCCAGTTCATCAACGACACCTTCGACGAACTGCGCGCCAGCAACCAACTGCTGGAGCTGCAGAAGAAGTGGTTCGGCGCCCCCATGGACACGCCGCGCGCCAACTACCTGCCTGACGGCGCGATCTAGGCGGACCTCCCATGCTGGATTGGTTGAATCAGAACGGCGCCCTGGCGCCGTTCCTGCACGGCGTCGTCTCGGGCACGGCGATCACCCTGGCGGCATCGGTGGCGGCGTTCGCCATCGGCATCTGCCTGGGGGTCGCGCTGCTGCTGGCGCGCCTGTCCCCCTACGCGCCCTTGCGCGGGCTAGTCATGTTCTGGGTCAGCGCCATACGCGGCACGCCCGCGCTCATCCATATGCTGATCGCCTACTACGTGGTGCCGCCCCTGCTGGGCATCTCCGTGTCGCCGCTGGCGGCCGGGATCGGCGCGCTGGCCTGCAACACCAGCGCCTACATCGTCGAGATCCTGCGCGGGGCGCTGGGCACGCTGTCGTCCGGCCAGGTGGCGGCCGCGCGCGCGCTGGGCATGCGCAGCCGGCAGATCTGGCGCCACGTGCTGCTGCCGCAGGTGTTCTACCGCGCCATCCCGCCCCTGACCAGCGAACTCACCATACTGCTGAAGGCCTCGTCGCTGATGTCCATCATCGCCGTTCCGGAGCTGGCCACCGTGGCGCGCAACGCCACGCTGCAAAGCGACCTGCCGCTGCAGGTGTTCACCGTGACGGCCGCGGTGTACTTCATCATTCTTTTCTGCCTGTCGGCCGCCTCGCGCCTGTGCGAGCGCCGCGTGTCCAGGATGCTGCCCAATGCCCATTGATCTCTCCATCGTCGGGCAGTCCGTCCCGGTCCTGCTCAAGGGCCTGCGGATCACCGCCCTGGTCAGTCTCATCGGAATTCCGCTGGGCATCCTGATCGGCACGATCGCGGCCTATGCCGCGCAGTCGCGCAGCCTGCTGCGGCCAGTGGCCCTGGCCTACGTCGAACTGGTGCGCAACATCCCGTACCTGATCCTCGTGTACCTGTCGTTCTTCGGCCTGCCCAAGCTGGGGGTGCCGGCCTCGGCGATGTCGGTCGCCATCGGCTGCACCGCCTTCTACACCGGCGGCTACTTCTGCGAGGTGCTGCGCGCCGCGTTGAAGAGCGTGCCGCGCGGCCAGACCAGCGCCGCCCTGTCGCTGGGCATGACCTACTGGCAGACGCAGCGCCACATCGTCGTGCCCCAGCTGTTCGGCTTTCTCATCCCGCCCACCACCAGCCTGGTCATCATGATGTTCAAGGACTCGGCGATCTTCTCGGTGATGAGCCTGCCGGAAATGACTTACCAGAGCAATCTGCTCACGGCCAACACCTTCGCCTACCTGGAAGTGCTGGGCACCACCGCCCTCATCTACTGGGTGTGCAGCGTGCTGATGGCCGGCACGGGCCGCCGCCTGGAAACCCTGGTCCGCCGCAAGACGCGCCAGGCCTGATCCTCCCACCATCAAGGAAACGAGAACATGAGCACCTATACGGTCCCTCCCCGCACCGGCCACCCCACCCTGCTGTACTCCACGCTGGCGCTGGACCTGGAAAACCTGCAGGCCGATGTCGCCGTGCTGGGCATGCCCTACGGCTCGCCCTATTCGGCCGCGGACTTCAGCAACGACCAGACCAATGCGCCCACGGCGATCCGCCAGGCGACCGACCGCGTGGTGCGCCGCCCAGGGCACTACGATTTCGACATCGACGGGCCGCTGCTGCAAGGCCGCGACGACATCCGCTTCGTGGATTGCGGCGACATCATCCCCGACCTGTCCAAGCCCCGCGGCGAACACTATGAACGCGCCGAGGCCGCGGTGCGGCGCATCGCCGCCGCGGGCGCCGTGCCCATCGTGCTGGGCGGCGACCACGGCATCACCACGCCCGTCCTGCGCGGCCTGGACCAGCAGGGTCCGATCACGCTGGTGCACATCGACGCCCACCTGGACTGGCGCGACGACGTCAACGGCGTGCGTGACGGGTTGTCCAGCCCTATCCGGCGCGCCTCCGAAATGGCGCACGTGGACCGCATCATCCAGATCGGCCTGCGCGCCCAGGGCAGCGGCCGCCCCGAAGAGCTGGAAGCGGCGCGCGCCTATGGCGCCGAACTGGTCACCGCGTACGAACTGCATGACATCGGCATGGACGCGGTGCTCGAGCGCATTCCGGACGGCGGCAATTACTACCTGACCATCGACGCCGACGGCATGGATCCCGCCACCATGCCGGCGGTCGCCGGCCCGGCCCCGGGCGGCGTCACCTTCGTCCAGGCCCGCAAGCTGATCCACGGCCTGGTGCGCAAGGGCCGCGTGGTGGGCATGGACATCGTCGAAATCCAGCCCGAAAAGGACCTGAACCAGATTTCCTGCATCACGGCCGGCCGGCTGATCCTCAATCTCATCGGCGCGTCCATCCGCGCAGGGCATTACGACAAATGAACGCGCCCGCCCCCATCATCGAAATCCGCGGCGTGGACAAGTTCTACGGCAGCCACCAGGTGCTCAAGCAATGCTCGACGCGCGTGAACCGGGGCGAGATCGTGGTGGTCTGCGGGCCGTCCGGCTCCGGCAAATCCACCCTCATCAAGACCGTCAACGCGCTCGAACCGATCCAGGCAGGCGACATCCTGATCGACGGCGCCTCGGTGACGGGCGCCACCGACCTGCCCAAGCTGCGCACCAAGGTCGGCATGGTGTTCCAGCACTTCGAGCTGTTTCCGCACCTGGACATCATGCGCAACCTGACCCTGGCGCAGCAGATCGTGCTGGGGCGGGATATCGGCTCGGCCCGCGCCAAGGCCGGCGCGCTGCTGGAACGCGTGGGCCTGTCCGCCCATGCCGGCAAGCATCCGGGCCAGCTGTCCGGCGGCCAGCAGCAGCGCGTAGCCATCGCCCGCGCGCTCTCGATGGATCCGATGGCCATGCTGTTTGACGAACCGACCTCCGCGCTGGACCCCGAGATGGTCAATGAAGTGCTGGACGTGATGGTGGAGCTGGCCGAGGAAGGCATGACCATGATGGTCGTCACCCATGAGATGGGCTTTGCGCGCCGCGTGGCCAATCGCGTGGTCTTCATGGAAGACGGCGCCATCATCGAGGACTGCCCCACGGACAGCTTCTTCCGCGACGCGGCCAGCCCCCAGGCGCGCCGTTTTCTTTCCAAGATCCTTCCCCACTGACGGCCGGATAGCCGCCAGATCCATCCGCCCGCATCAGGACTCAATATGGCCCACACCCGCATCCGCAAATTCAATACTCGCCAAACCTATCCCGAACAACGCCTGGACAACGACCTGTGCCAAGCCGTGATCGCCGGCAACACCGTGTTCCTGCGCGGCCAGATCGGCCAGGACCTGGACACCCGGGAATCGGTGGGCGTCGGCGACGTGGCCGCCCAGGCCGAAAAAGCCATGGCCAACGTCGCCATGCTGCTGCAGGAATGCGGCAGCGAACTCTCGCACATATGCAAGCTCACCGTCTATCTGGTCGACGTGCGCTACCGCGAAGAGGTCTACAACGTGGTTGGCCGCTGGCTCAAGGGCGTGTTCCCCGTCTCCACCGGTATCGTGGTCTCGGCCCTGGCACGGCCCGAATGGCTGGTGGAAATCGACGTGACCGCGGTCATTCCGGGCTGAGGCGGCAACGCCATGCCTACCGCTTCCGAGGCGCTGCTGGCGCGCCTGATCGCCTTCGACACGGTGACCCTCACGCCCAACCTGGCGCTGATCGAGGCCGTGCGCGAACTGCTGGCGGCGCACGGCATTGCCTGCACGCTGGTGCGCAGCGACGACGGCACCCGCGCCAACCTGCACGCGTCCGTCGGCCCCGCCGATGTTCCGGGCGTGCTGCTGTCGGGACATACCGACGTGGTGCCCGCCGCCGGACAGGCCTGGACCGTGCCGCCCTTCGCGCTGACCGAGCGCAACGGGCTCTTGTATGGCCGCGGCGCAGCGGACATGAAGGGCTTCGTGGCCTGTGCCGTCAACGCGATGCTGCTGGCCAGCAAGCGTCCGTTGCGGCGGCCGCTGCAACTGGCGCTGTCCTACGACGAGGAGATCGGCTGCGTCGGCGTGCGCCGGCTGCTGGACGTCATGGAAATGGCGCCCACCCGGCCCGCGCTGTGCATCGTGGGCGAACCGACCTCCATGCAGATCGCCACCGGCCATAAGGGCAAGATGGCCTTGCGCGCCGTCTGCCAGGGACTCGAAGGCCATTCCGCGCTGGCGCCGCGGGCGCTGAACGCCATCCATCTGGCGTGCGACATGGTCGGCGCCATGCGCGCCCTGCAGGACGAGCTGCAAGCCCATGGCGCGCGCGACCCGGCCTATGAGGTGCCCTATGCAACCGTCCACGCGGGCTGCATCCACGGCGGACGCGCCTTGAACATCGTGCCCAACGAATGCGCGGTCGACTTCGAGATCCGGCATCTGGCCCAGGACGATCCCGACGCGCTGCTTGCGCCCTTGCGCCAGGCGGCCGAGGACATCCGCGATCAGGCGCGCCTGCGTGCGCCCGCCGCGGATATCCGGATAGAGCAGATCAACGCCTATCCGGGGCTGGACACGCATCCGGCCAGCGAGGCCGTGCGTTTCGTGGAATCCCTGCTGCCCGCCGGGACCGGCAAGACCAAGGTGGCTTTCGGCACCGAGGGCGGGCTGTTCACCCGGCACCTGGACGTCCCCGTGGTGGTGTGCGGTCCGGGATCCATCACGCAAGCCCACAAGCCCGACGAATTCATCTCGCGCGCGCAACTCGCCGAGTGCGATGCATTCCTGGAACGGCTGTTGGCGGCGCTATAGCGCCGGCCCCGGCGTTTCCACGTCCCCGGACGCCACCCGCGGCGGCGCCGGGACGCGTGCTCAATCCGGCTTGATGCCAGCGGACTTGATCAGGGTTTCATAGCGGCCGGCCTCTTCCTTCATGGCAGCCAGCGTGGCCTGGGGCGTGGAGCCGCGCACCAGCAGGCCACGCGCTTCGTAGGTCTGGCGAAACGCCGGATCCGCCGTGACCGCCGTCACCGCCTGGTTGATCCGCGCCACCAGCTCGTCCGGCGTCTTGCCGGGAGCGAACAGGGTAAAGACCGTGGACGGGATGCTGCCGGCCTTGCCGCCCGCTTCCTGCAGCGTCGGCACGTCGGGCATCATCGCCGCCCGCTGCGAAGCGCCGGCGACCAGCACGCGGATCTTGCCGGCCTTGTACTGTTCCGACACCGCCAGGCCGCCAGCCATGACGCTGTCCACGTCGCCAGCCATGGTCGCGGTCATGGCCGGCGCCACGCCCTTGAACGGCACATAGGTGAACTGCACGCCTTCGGCGCCGGCCAGCATGGCCATGCCCAGATGGTTCACGTGGCCCTGGCCGCCGGTGCCGACGTTGATGCGTTGCGGATTGGCCCGGGCGTAGTCGATGAACTCCTTGTAGGTCTTGGCCGGAAAGGCATTGCTGACCGCCACGTAAAGCTGCACCTGGCCCAGGTCGGTGACGGGCTTGAAATCCTCCTGCCACCGGTACGGCACCTTGGCGTACAGGAAGGGATTGGTCTCGAGCGCCAGGCGGTCGACCATCAGCAGCGTATTGCCGTCACCCGCCGCCTTGGCGACGTAATCGCTGCCGATGATGGCGTTGGCGCCGGGGCGGTTTTCCACCACCACGGTCTTGCCGCTCTCTTTGAAGAGGCGGTTGCCCAGGTCGCGCGCCAGCACGTCGGGTTCGGTGCCGGGCGGATACGGCACCACGATCTTCACGGTGTCCGACGGCCAGGACTGGGCCGCGGCCTGGCCGGCCGGCACTAGCGCCAGCGCGGCCCACAAGACGGGTTGCAAACAACAACGGTACGGCGATCCCATGGTACTTCCCCTTGTATATGTCGTTTCCCGGAATAGTCCGGCGACTGAGTTGCCGCTCCGGGCCAGGACGGACCCGGGCGGCTGGAAATCCAGATCAGGACCGGTCCGCTTCACCAGCGGCCGATCAGAATGCCCATCATCCGTTCGTGCGCATGCGTGCGCTCGCGTACTTCCTCGTCGGTCTCGGTGGCGCGGCGCTTGAGGCCTTCGTGCCAGTCCAGCAGCGCCGAGCGCATCCGTGCCGCCACCGGCGCCATGCCCGGATCGGCGCCCAGGTCATGCAGCTCGCCCGGGTCGTCGCGCAGGTCGAACAATTGCGCGGGATAGCCCTGCCAATGCAGGTACTTGTAGCGCTCGTCGCGCACCATCAGGCCGGTGCACTCGCGCTCGCCGCGTCCCAGGAACAGGCGCGCCTCGCGGTAGGCGTAGTCCAGGCTGCCCACCACGTACTCGCGCGCGGACGGCGCAGACTCCGACACGCCGCGGATCCCCGGCAGCAGCGAGCGGCCCTCGATGCGGTGTTCTTGCCCCGGCAGCGCCAGCGCCTCCAGCACCGTGGGGACGACGTCTATGCATTCGACGAATGCGTCGCTGCGGCTGCCGCGGGTCGCGTCGGCGGCCGGCGCCGGGTCATAGACCAGGCAAGGCACGCGCATCGCGCTGTCGTAGAAGTATTCCTTTTCGCCCAACCAGTGGTCGCCCAGGTGGTCGCCGTGGTCGGAGGTGAAGAGGATCAGCGTGTCCTTGAGCCGGCCGCTGCGCTCCAGGAAGTCCAGCACCCGACCGATCTGGTCGTCGATCTGCTTGACCAGCCCCATGTAGACCGGCCGTACGCTGCGCCAGACTTCGTCGCGGGCGAAGGACTGCGACTCTTCCAGCCGCTGGTAGGCGCCATGCACAGGATGGGGGCGCTCCCGCTCCGCCTGCGAGCGCACGGGCGCCGCGCAGTCTTCCGCGCCGTACATGGCGTGGTATGGCGCCGGCGCCTTGTACGGCCAGTGCGGCTTGATGTAGGAAAGATGCAGCGCCCAGGGCTTGTCGCCCTGCCCCTGCATGAAGTCCAGTGCGCGGTCCGTGAGATAGGCCGTCTCGGAATCCGCCGCGTCCACGCGGGCGGGCAGCGGCGCGTTGCGCATCAGCCAGCCGCTGGCGATGCTGCCGTCGGCCGCCTGGCTGCCCACCACGTAGTCTTCCCAGGGGCGTTCGCTGTCGTAGCCGCGTTCGCGCAGGTAGCGGCGGTATGGGCTGTCCTTGGCCAGTTCGAAATGGCCGTCGTAACGCTCGATCGGCACGAAGCCGCCTTGCAGGAAACGTTGCTCGTCCTCGGCCGCATAGCCTTTGCCCCGCAATCCGGCGCGGTCGGGCACGAAGTGCGTCTTGCCCAGCAGGTGCAGCGGCAGTCCGGCCTGGGCCAGGTATTCGCCCAGGCACCATTCGTCCACCGGATGCGGCACCCGGTTCCAGGTGACGCGGTGCGACAGCGGATAGCGGCCGGTGTAGTAGGACGCGCGCGACGGGCCGCAGACCGCGGACGTCACGTAGGCGCGGTCGTACTGAACGCCCATGCTTGCCAGCCGGTCGATGTGGGGCGTGCGCAAGGCGCCGGCTCCGCCATAACAGGAAAGGTGATCCGCGCGCAGTTGGTCGCACATGATGAACAGCACGTTGCGGACCGGGTTGCCCGCGGGCTGGACCGGTGCGTTCATGGCTGCGCTCCGTTCAGGATCGCCCCGGGCGCGTGAGACGGCTTGCCTGCCGGCTGCGCGGCCATCTGGGTTGCCCCGGGTACGAAGCGGGCGGCGAAGCGACCCAGGGCGTCGGCGGCGTCCGCGCTGCGGCCCAGCGCCGCGACGTAGCGGTCCGGCCGCACCAGCACCCAGTCCGCGCGGGTGCGCTGGAACCAGAAATGCAGCGCGTTCTCCGTGTCCTGCAACACGGGCAAGGCGCCGGCTTGCAGTTCGTCGGGATCGCAGCCGCTGCGCGCGCGCTGCGCCGCCACGTAGCGGCAGCCCAGCTTGTCCAGCTGCGCCCGCAGGACCGGCGGCAGCCCTGCGCGCGGATCGCGGCGCCAGCCTATCAGCGCGAAGCCCGCGCCCAGCGCTTCGTCCAGGCGCAGCGTGGCGCCGTTCTCGCCTTCCACCAGCGGCTGGATGAACATGCGGCCGATGCACTCGCGCTGCGTCTTGTCGGCGCTGTCGCCCACCACGCCGCGGCTATAGCGCGGCATGGGTTTGAACTTCATTTGCAGCACATAGTCGCGGATCTTCGGAATATTCCGGATCGACAGGAAGAACGTGTCGCGCAGCGCCGCCAGTACCGGGTTGGTCTGCGACAGCATGGCGCCGAACATGTCGGCCAGCGAAATCATGGCGCGGGCATGGCTGTGGCGTTCGTCGTGGTAGCTCTGCAAGGCTGCCGGGTCCAGGCGGCCCTGCACGATCCAGGCCACCTTCCAGGCCAGGTTGAAAGCGTCACGCAGACCGGCGTTCAGGCCCTGGCCGATCCAGGGCGGGGTCAGGTGCGCGGCGTCGCCCGCCAGACAGACGCGGCCCGAGACGAAAGTACGCGCCACGCGGGAATTGTGGGTATAGACGCGGGCGCGGATGACGTTCAACCTGGCCGGGTCGGCCACGTGATGGCGCAGCAGTTCCTGCACCTTTTCCGGCTGCAGCATCTGCTCGCCGTCCTCGCCCGGAAACAGCATGAACTCCCAGCGCCGCAGGCCGTAAGGCAGGCGCAGGCAGACATAGGGGCGGCGCGGCTCGCAATGCAGCGCGGTATAAGGGGCGTCCAGCGGGTCCTGGTCGCATTCGATGACCACCCATTTGCGCGGATGCGTATTGCCGTCGAAGGGCAATTGCAGAAGGCGTTCGCGCACTGTGCTGCGCCCGCCGTCGGCGGCCAGCAGGTATTGCGTGCGGATCTCGCGCTCGGCGCCCTCGGCATCGCGCACCCGCACCGTGACGCCGCGCTCGTCCTGCGCCAGCGACAGCAGCTCGCTGCCCAGTTCCAGCGTCACATGGGGAAAGCGCCGCAGACCGGCGCGCAGGGTGCGTTCGCCCAGCGGCTGCGAAAACAGATTGCGGCGATACCAGCCGAACTCGCGCGTGGCCGGCAGGATCTCGGCAAAGCAGCGCTTGGTCCGCGTGTACATGCGCATGGGCACGTTCTGGATCATGTCGCGCAGCATTTCATCGGCCAGGCCCGCGCTCTGAAAGGTGCGCATGGCTTCGTCGTCCAGGCCCACCGCGCGCGGATAGTCCAGCACGTCCTGGTTGCGTTCCAGCACCAGCGTTTCCACGCCATAACTGCCCAGCAGATTGGCCAGCGTCACGCCGACCGGCCCGGCGCCCACCACCAGCACCGGCACTTCTACGATATGCGCCATCTCGGCTCTCCCTTGGATTCTTGTCTTTTGCCTGACGGGTTGCGCTCAGACGCCTCAGGCGCGCCGCAGGAACCCGCCGACGGCCTGCTCGAAGGCGGCCGGCTGATCGTCATGGATGTAATGGCCGGCGCCTTCTATCTCGACCCATTCCACGTTCGGATTGCGCGCCGCCATGTCGCGGGCGGTCTGGGCCTGCAGGTAGTCCGAACGCCCGCCGCGCACGACCAGGGTCGGACAGCCCAGCGCCTGGACCTGCGGCCACAGGTCCACCACGCGCGCCGGATCGGGGTCCAGCCGGGTCGCGGCGATGCCCGCATGGTCGTGGCGCCAGGTCCAGCCGCCTGCTCCGTCTTCCTTCAACATGTGGCGCAGCCGTTCCTCGCGGGCGGCTTCGGTCACGCTGGGCCGCAGCGCGCGCAGGTACTCGCGGGCCGCGGCGATGTCGGGAAAGAACTCGGGCGTTTCGCGCAATTCGCGCTGGATGCGCGCCGCGCCCGCGCTGCCTTCGAAGGCGGCGGGTCCGGCATCCTCGATGATCAGGCGCCGCACGCGCTGCGGATGGCGGGCGGCAAAGACGATGGCGGCGATGCCGCCCATCGAATGGCCGAGCAGATCGAAGCGGTCCAGGCCCAGCGCGTCGGCCACGCCCGTCAGGTCATCCACGTAGGCGTCGGTGTAGTAATTGCGCTGCGGATCCCAACTGCTGGCGCCGCGGCCGCGCTGGTCATAGGCCAGGACGCGGAAATCCGGCTGCAACGCCTGCGCGATGCCGGCGAAGGTCTCGGCATAGCCGCGGATGCCGTGCAGCATGAATAGCGGACGCCCCGCCTGGGGGCCCCACTCGGTCAGATGCAAAGTCATGCCGTTGACGGCGATAGCGGTGTCGCGGCGTTGCATATCGGCTTCCTTTCAGCAGAGTCCGTCTTTGCCCTGGATTTCGCTGGCGGGGATGCCGCCCAGGCGCGCATGCAGGCGCCCGCGCGTGGCAAACGCGAAGGCGATCAGCACTTCGTCGCGGTTGGGCGCGTCGCCGAACAGCGCGGTCACGCTGTCGTAGTGCGAACGGACATAGAGCGCGTCCTTGTGGGCAAGCGGAATGTCGATGACGGTGCCGGGACCGCCGCGCTTGCCGGTGGAAGGCACCCAGGCCTTGCCGCCGCCGAGCGCCGCGCGCACGGGTTCGGCGAAGATGGTGGTCAACAACGCGTTGCCGTGCTCGTATTCGCCGTCCGTGCCCACCACGCAGGCCTTGCCGTAGCTTTCCAGCGGCTGGCCGCCGGCCGCGGCGATGATGCGCCGGCCGAACTCCTCGCCCAGCATGCCCGAGGGTTCGACATAGCCCGACAGGTCGCGTTCGAAGCGCCCGGCATAGGGGTTGTGCAGCGCGGCCGCGATGACGATCTTGCGCAGCGGCTCGCCGTCGGCCGGTTCGCCGGTTTCAGTAGTGAGGGTGTCGTCGATCTGCAAATACCACTTGCGGATGCGGTAGGGACCGAAGTTGGTGCTGCTCATGGATGCTCCAGAAAATGTGGGATCAGGAAGGGGTGCGCCGTGCGGGCGGTCAAAGCGGGTCCAGCGTCATGGGGACGCTGGGCGCGTTGTGGTCGTGCAGGACCTGCTTGCCCTCTTCGTCGCCGTGCACGGTTTCGCAGAAGAACTCGAAGCGGTGGCCGTCGGGGTCGGTGAAGTACAGCCCGTAGCCGACTTTGTGATCGGTGATTTTCACGACGTCCACGCCCTTGGCCAGCAACATGCCGTAGAGGCGGCGCAGCTCGTCCACGTCGCCCTCGATCTCCAGCCCGTAGTGCTGCATGTTGACGGGGCCGCGGGCGGGCTCGCCTTCGGCCGCGCGGATCAGGGCGATGTCGTGGTGCTTGCGCCCAAAGGACAGGAACACCCATTGCTCGCCGCGCGCGGTCTCCTGCATGCCGAGCACGGATTCGTACCAGGGCGCCGACGCGAACGGGTCGCGCACGAACAGGGCCAGGTGGGTGCGCGCGATGCGCGGCCGGCGGTCTGCCGGCGCAAGCGTGGTGTTGGTGGACATGGCGGTCTCGGGCGGGTTGTCAGTTGATGGACTGGGGGTGCGCGGTCACGGGCGCGGCGTACGGCGTCCAGGCCACGGCGGTGATTTCGCTGAAATCGCGCCATTCCTTGAACCAGCTGCGGCCGCCGTCGGTGGAGCGGAACAGATGGCCGTACTTGGTGCCGGCGAACGCCAGCCGCGGGTCGGCTGCGTGCACGCCGAAGGCCCAGAAGGTGGAATTTGGCGGCGTGTGCAGCAGCGCCGGCTGCCAGTTGCGGCCGCGGTCGGACGAACGGTAGATCCTGCTGCGCGTGCCTGGCGTGCCGTCGCCGATGGCCAGCAGCAGCGTGTCGGGATCGTCCGGCAGCGCCTGCACCGTGCGGGTGTAGTACATGCCGTCAAAGCGCGACTTGGAAGCCACGCCATTCCAGCGCCGGGCGTCGTCCTCGCTGAGATAGACGGAGTTCACCGTCAGCACCATGGCGGTCTTGGGCGCGGCGGCCGTGGCCGGCAGGACAGCTACGCAATGGATGTCGGGGTTGGCGATGGCATCGGCATTGCCTTCATCGTCCTCGCGCGACCAGGTATCGCCGCCGTCGCGGCTGCGCCACAAGCCCCCTTCTTCGACGCCGAACCAGACCTCGCGGCCGTCGTCCGGATCCACGCAGACCGACAGGATGCGCGGGCGGTTCACGCCGCGGCAGAACTCCGGCAGTTCGGGCGACAGGCGCTGCCAGCTGGCGCCGCCGTCCACCGAACGGAACATCGCTGCGCGCGACGGCGCGCCGGTGCCCGCGTACATGCGCCGCGGATCCGTGGGATCGATGGCCATGGCCCAGACGGTCATGCCGTTCATGGGGCTGTCCACCCGCGTGAAATGCGCGCCGCCGTCGGTGCTGACACACATGCCGGCGTCGGCCCCGGCAAAGACGCGGCGCGGGTCGGCCGGGTCCACGGCCAGGCTGCGCACCGTGCCGTCGAACTCGATGGCTTCCTTCAGCCCCAGGCGGTGCCAGGTGGCGCCATCGTCCACGCTGCGCAGTATTCCTTGGCCGGCGGTGCCGACCAGTATCGTGCCTTGCATATCCAGACTCCCCGAATGAGGTTCAGCGGTTCAAAGAAAGATGCCGCGCGTGATGCCGCCATCCACCCCCAGCGATTCGCCGGTGATGGCCCCTGCCCGCGGCGATGCCAGGAACAGCACCGCGTCGGCGATCTCGGCCGGCTGCAGCACCCGGCGTATGGGCGTGGCCTTGGCATAGTTGGCCTCGACCTGGGCGGGGGTCAGCCCCTGCTTGGCGGCTTCCTTTTCGTACAGTTCATGGATGTGGGGCGTCTCGACCACGCCCGGATGGATCACGTTGACCGTGATGCCATGCGGACCCAGCTGGTCCGACAGGGTCTTGGTCATGTGGCAGATGGCCACGTTGCGCATGCCCGAAAGCTGCTTGCTGCCGCGCCCGGTCAGGCCGCCGATGTTGACGATGCGGCCAAAACCGCCCTGGCGCATGTGCGGCGCCGCAGCCTTGGCGCAGCGCATGTAGCCCACGACCTTGATGTTGATGTCTTCCAGCAGGCCTTCGGGATCGGCCTCGTCGATCTCGCTGCGCACCAGGCCGCCGGGATGGGCCGCGCCATTGACCAGGATGTCGATGCGGCCAAAGTGTTCGGCCACGCGCTGCATCATCGCGTTGACCTGGGCGGTGTCCGACACGTCGGCCGCCACGCCCAGCACTTCCACGCCCGTGGCCCGGGTGATTTCAGCCGCCACTTCGTCCAGCTGCGCCTGGCGGCGCGCCACGATGGCCACACGCACGCCCTCGGCGGCCAGCGCTTCGGTCACCGCGCGCCCGATGCCCAGGCTGCCGCCCGTGACCACCGCGACTTTCCCCTTGAGTTGCAAGTCCATGCTTTGATGCTCCTTATATATATGGCGGCGCCTACAGCGCCATCTCGATCAGGACCGGGCCCGGCTGGCGCAGCGCCGATTCCAGCTGCGTGGCCAATTCTTCCGAGGTCGCGGCGCGGCTGGCCTGCACCCCGTAGCTGGAGGCCAGCCCCACCCAGTCGATGCGCGGGCGGTCCAGCGCGGTCAGTTCGGCCGCGCGTTCGCCCAGCACGGCGTTGCCGCGGCGCAGCTCGTTGCGCAGGATGGCGTACTGGTGGTTGGCGGCGATCAGCACCGTGACCGGCAGGTTTTCATGCGCCAGCGACCACAATGCCTGGATCGTGTATTGGGTGCTGCCGTCGGACAGCACGGCCACCACTCGGCGCTGCGGGCAGGCGATGGCGGCGCCCATCGCGACCGGCAAGCCCTGGCCGATGGCGCCGCCGGTATTGGTCAGCACCGTGTGCGGCGCGGCGCCGGCGGACGCGGCATACAGGGGATAGCCGCAGGTGCCGCCTTCGACCGAAACGATGGCGTCTTCGGGCAAGGCCCGCGCCACCACTGCGGCAATGGATTGCGGCGTCAAGGCGCCCGGCGCAGGCTCGGGCAGTAGCGCGGCGGCGGGTTCGAAAGCCGGCGCGCCCGCCAATTCGGCCAGCGCCTCCAGGCGCGAGGCCGCATCCTGGCCGGGAGCGGCCAGTTCCAGCAGGCGTTCCGCCGGCACCAACCGGCTGGGGTGACCGGCATAGCCGAAGTAGGTCACGGGCGGCAGCGCCCCCACCAGCACCACCAGGTCGGCAGCGTCCAGGGCAGCGCGAGCGGGTTCCGGGAAATACGGCAGGCGGTCGAAGTCCGGCAAGCCCCGGCCGCGTTCCGATCTGGCGGGAAAGGTCTCGGCGTAAGCCTTGCCGCTCAGGGCTGCGCACAGGCGCGCGGCCGCAATCTGCGCGCGGCGTCCCAGGCCGCTGGCGGGACCGCCCCCGCCCAGCAGGAACAGCGGCTTTTGCGCGCGGCTCAGGCGCTGCCATGCGGCGGCGGCGTCGAAGGTCTCGGGCTGCGCAGCGGCCTCGGCGGCAGCATCCGCGGAATCCGGCGTCACGCTTTCCGCCTGGAAGTCGGCGGGAAAGATCAGCGTCGCGCCCTGGCCGCCATCGGCCAGGCTGGCCTGCACGGCGGCGCGGGCGGCGCCAGCGGCGTCCTGGGCGGACGCGATGCGCTCCACCCAGCCGGAGACTGGGCGCGCCAGCGACTCGATGTCCGAAGTCAGGGGCGCGTCGCATTCCAGGTGCCAGCTGGCGTGGTCGCCGATGATGTTGACGATGGGGGTGCGGGCGCGCCGCGCATTGTGCAGATTGGCGATGCCATTGGCGAAGCCCGGCCCCAGATGCAGCAGGGTCGCGGCCGGCTTTCCAGCCAGCCGGCCATAACCGTCGGCCGCGCCGGTGCAGACGTTCTCCTGCAGGCCGACCACGCAGCGCATGCCGCGCACCTCCTCCATCGCACGCACCAGGTCCAGCTCGGTCGTGCCGGGATTGGCGAAACAGACTTCCACGCCCTGCTTGCGCAGAGCCTCCAGCAAGGCACTAGCTCCGGTCATGATTACCGCCTCCTTTTTTCGCTACTTTATCGTAATTTGATAAATGTGCAATTTTTTTTGGCGGATTGATGCTGGATAATTTATTAGAATTATCTATTTGATAGTTCTGCGCGGATCTCCTATACGCGCGTGCACGCTGCGCGCGCGGCGGGACGATTTGCCAATACGCGCCCCTTGGTGCACCCTCGCAGCACGTCAGCCTTACAACACCTCACGCACATGAACAGTCTTCGCCGCATGCTCGATGTCCTGGACCTCTTTCAGCCCGACCGGCCGGTCCTGGACGTCGATGCCATCTGCCAGCTGCGCGGCTACGCGCCCGCCACCGCCTACCGCTACGTGCGCGAACTGTGCGCCTGCGGCCTGCTGGTGCGCCTGCCAGCCGGCTACGCGCTGGGTCCGCGCATCATCGCGCTGGATCTGCAGATGCGGGAGTACGACCCCATGCTGACGGTCAGCCGCGACCTGATCGAGGAACTATCCAGCCAGACCGGCCTGGACGTGCTGCTCAGCGCGCGCTACGACGACAAGGTCATCAACGTGCACCAGCAGGCCGGGCGCAATACCCAGGCCCTGAACTTCGGCCGCGGCCGGCACATGCCGCTTTTGCGCAGCGCGACCGCCCGCGTGATCCTGGCCAATCTGGGGCCGCGCCAGTTGCGCCGCGTCTACGACGAACACGCCGATGCACCCGACATGCAGCGGCTGGGCCAGGACTGGAAGTCCTTTTCCCGGGCCATGCTGCAAGTGCGCAAGGCCGGCTATTGCATCTCGTCGGGGGAACTGGATTCCGGCAAGACCGGCATCGCCGCGCCGATCTTCGATGAAGAGAACCATGTGCTGGGCAGCATCACGCTCATCGGCATGCAGGACGCCTTCGCGGCCTTCCGCGAGGACTACCTCGCCGGCCTGACCTGCCGCGCCGCCACCGAAATCACCCGCCGCATCGCGCAGGCGCCGGCCAAGCTGCAGCAGGCAGCCTGATCCCCGCCGCGCCAGTTCCAGATTCACGCATGACGCCCGCCATCCGTATCGGTCCCCTCGTCTTTCCCTCGGACCTGCTGGTTCTCATCGTTGCCGCCGCTATCGGACTGCTGGCCGCCAGGCTGCTGACCCGCGGGCAGGAGTCCCGGCCCGACACCAGTACGGTGTTGTGGCGCGCGCTCATCATCGGCCTGGTCGTCGCCCGGCTCGGCTTTGTCTGGCAGTTCCAGGCCCACTTCATCGAGAATCCGCTCCGGATCCTGGACGTGCGTGATGGCGGCTGGGCCGGTATGGCCGGGCTTGCCGCGGCATGGCTCTACACGCTGTACGCGGCCTTGCGCCGCCAGGCGTCGCGGCCCGCGCTGCTGGGCGCGCTGGCGCTGGCCAGCGCGGTCTGGATAGGCGGCGGGCGGTGGCTGGCGCGCGCGCCGCAGGCCCTGCCCGAGCTGTCCGCGCTCGCCTTGCGTCAGCTGGACGGCACGCCCGCAGCGCTCGCGGCCTACCAGGGCAAACCTACCGTCATCAATCTATGGGCAAGCTGGTGCCCGCCTTGCCGCCGCGAAATGCCCGCATTCACCGCGGCGCAAGCGGCGCATCCCGATGTCAATTTCGTCTTCCTGAACCAGGCCGAAGCGCCGCCGGACGTGACGGCGTTCCTGGCGCAGCACGCGCCGTCGCTGCGCAACGTGCTGCTCGATCCCGCAGGCGCGGCCTCGCGCCAGATGAGCAATCGCGGCCTGCCCGCCACGCTGTTCCTGGACGCCCAGGGACGGCTGGTGGACCTGCGCGTGGGCGAGTTGTCCGCGGCTTCGCTGGCCCAGCGCCTGGAGGCGATCCAGGCGCCGGCCAGCGGCGATTGACGCGTTGGCGCTTCAGATCTGCGGTTCGGCCGCGACGCGGGCCCAAGGCAAAGGCTGCCCGTCCGTATCGCGTTCGAATAGCCACAGGCGCTGGCCCGCATGGGCGGGCGGTTCTTCCAGCCGCACGACCAGGACCGGTCCCGCGGGCAGCGCCCGGACCGTGGCGATGACTGCGGCAGGCGCACCGTTCCGCGAGGGCAATTCGGTCCAGGCCTGCAACTCGGCCTGTTCCACCGCCGCCGCGCGCGCCTGTCCATGGCCGCAAGCCGGGCACCACAGCCGCACGGGATAGACCAGATGGTCGCAGCTGCAACATTGGCTGACGTCGACGCTCATGCTTCCTCCCGCGCCAGCACGGCCGCATTGGCGCACATCCCGTAACGCAGCTGCACCATGCCGTAGCCGGTAGCCACGCCGTGACGCGCGCCGCGCACCTGCCGTTCCCCTGCCTGCCCCAGCAATTGGCGCGCCACTTCGACCAGGCCATGCATGCCGCCGGCGGTGCCCGCCTGCCCGGCGGACAGTTGGCCGCCTGCGGTGTTGACCGGCAAGTCCCGGGTGGCCAGGCGGCGCGCGATGAAGCCAGGCAGGTCATCGATGCTGGCGAAGCCCAGATCGCACAGCTGCGCCAGCGCCATGGCGGGATAGTCGTCGTACACGCTGAGCACATCCATGTCTTCCGGTCCCAGGCCAGCGCGCTGCCAGAGCGCTGGCGCGAACGCCGCGATGCCGGTCTGCAATCCGTCGCCTTCCTGCTGGTCGTCGTTGTAGCGCGCATCGCTGGCCAGCAGCCGCACGCTGATTCCCGCCGGACGCGCGCTCAGCACCAGCGCGCATGCCCCGCTGACCACCGGCACGCAATCCAGGCGTCCCAGCGGCGGCGCGACCATGGGCGCGGCCAGGTATTGCGCCAGGCTCAATGGATCGCGATACGCGGCGTTGGGGTTGCCTGCTGCCCATAGCCGCTGCGCGACGCATAGCGCGCCATAGTCCTCGCGGGCAAGACCGGCGCGCGCCATCTGCCTTTGCGTGAGCATGGCGAACAGGGGATTCGGCCCCTCGCAGCCCAGGGGACTGAGATAGTCCTGCGCGCTGCGGTTGTAGCCGCGTACCAGCCCTGCGAAATCGGCGCCCGTGAAATGGTCTCCCGCGACCAGCACGATCGTCTCGGCCTGCCCGGCCTGCAACGCGAGCCAGGCCTGGCGCAACAGGTTGATGGCGCTGGCGCCGCCCATTTCGTCCTGCATGCACCAGTTCAGCCGCAGTCCCAGGCGCCACGCCAGATCGATCGCGCGGTCGGGGCGCAGCGTGAATGAAGCCACGCCCAGGCCGTCCACATCGCCGGGCTTCAACCCTGCGCCGCGCAGCGCCTGCGCGATCGCCTCGGCCATCAGGCCGGCCGTGCTGGTTCCCGGGCCGGGATGGCGCAGCGAAGGCGTTTCGCCCACGCCGACGATGCCCGGGCCGCGCGCCGCGCTCACGCCGACTCCTGCCGTGGGGGTTCGCGCGTCAGCAGCAAGGTGATCACGGTGACCGCGGCCATGCCCACCAGGAACCACGCCACCGGGGTCGCCGATTCATACTTGCGCAGCAGCGCCATGGCGATCAGCGGCGACAGGCCGCCGGCGAATACAGAAGCCAGTTCATGCCCCAGCGCCAATCCGGTGTAGCGGACCTCTGCGGGAAACAGTTCGGCGAAATACGCCGGCTGGGTGCCGATCATCGCGGCATGGCAGACCGTGTTGCCCAGGAAGAAGGCCAGGAATATCCACACCGGCTCCTTGGTCTGCACCAGCCAGAAGAACGGGAATGCCACCAGCACCAGGCCGGCCGAACCAATCAGGTACACCGTCCGCCGGCCGATGCGATCGGACAGGTGGCCGAACCAGACCAGCGTGCCGAGCTCGATGAACATCGACACCAGCACGCCGCCCAGCATGACGTCGTTGGGTATGCCAAGGAATTTGCCGTAGGCCAGCGCAAACGCCAGGAAGATGTACGACCCGCCGTTCTCGGCCACGCGCAATCCCATCGCGGTAAAGACCTGGCGCGGATAGCGGCGGAACACTTCGACTGCCGGCATGCCACGCTTGGCGGTCTTGGCGGCCTGCACGAATTCATCGCTTTCGGGGATGTGCTTGCGGATGTAGAGGCCCACGCCGAAGATCAGCACGCTCAAGAGGAACGGCAGGCGCCAGCCCCAGCTCATGAAGGCTTCCTGCGGCAGCTGCTGCGCCAGCATGAAGACGCCCGACGACAGCACGAAGCCGCCCGCCACTCCCAATTGGCTGAAGGACGAGAAGTAGCCGCGGCGCTTGCCCCCGACCGCCTCGCTGATCAGCAGCACGCCCCCGCCCCACTCGCCGCCCGCGGCCGCGCCTTGCAGGATGCGCAACACCACCATGGCAACCGGCGCCCAGAAGCCGACCTGATCATAGGTAGGCAACAGCCCGATCAGGAAGGTGGCGGCGCCCATCAAGCCCAGGGTCCATTCCAGCGCCAGCTTGCGGCCGTAGCGGTCGCCGATATGGCCGAAGATCACGCCGCCCAGCGGCCGCGCCAGGAAGCCGACCGCAAAGCCGGCAAACGCCCCCATGGTGCCCAGCAGCGGGTCGGTGCCCTTGGGAAAGAACAGTTCGCCGAACACCAGCGCCGCCGCCGTGCCGTAGATGAAGAAGTCATACCATTCCATCGCGTTGCCCGCGACGGACGCCATCACCACGCGCCGCGTGCGTTTTCTGCGCGCATCGTCGCCAGCGGCCGCGGCCGCCCCTTTGTATGCCATCGTCATTGCCGCCCCTAGTCTGTTTGAATGGATTGATGACGCTCAGCGCGCCACGCGATAGCCGGCGGCGTCGCGGTCCCAGGCGTCGCCGGTAATGCCCTCGTCCCGCAAGCGGAACTTGCGGATCTTGCCGTTCTCGGTGCGCGGCAAATCGTCCAGTACGCGCAGATAGCGCGGCACGGCGAAATACGGCATACGGGGCTGGCAGAAGTCCAACAGCGTCTCGGGCGCGATGGCCTGCCCGGTCTTGTAGACCAGCGCCGCCATGACCTCGTCTTCCGCCAGATCGGAACGCACCGCGTAGACCGCCACGGCGGCAACCGCCGGATGCGCCAGCAGCACCTGCTCCACCTCGTACGAGGAAATGTTCTCGCCGCGTCGGCGGATGGCGTCCTTCGTGCGGTCCAGGAAGCGGAAATAGCCGTCCGCATCGCGCACCACCCGGTCGCCCGTGTGGAACCAGAGATTGCGCCAGGCTTCCACCGTCTTGTCGTCCATGCCGAAATAACCGGTGGCGATGGCGTATGGGATGTGCGAGCGCAACAGCAATTCGCCCGGCGTGCCGTCTGGCACCGCCGCGTCGTGCTCGTCAGCCGCCATCGCATCGAATTCGGGCGCGACGCGCCCCATCGTGCCCGGCCGCTGCTCGTCCAGCGTGCCGCCCAGCGCGAAGTTGGTTTCGGTCGAGCCGTAGCCTTCCAGCAGCGCGATGCCCGTGCGTTCGGCGAATGCCGCATGGAAGCGTTCGGGCACCCCGGGCGCCAGCGCAATCCGCGCGCGCTGACGCCGTTCGGCTGCGGCAGGCGGCTGCGCCAGCAGCATGGGCACCATGGCGCCCAGCAGATAGGTCACCGTGGCGCCCGTGGCCTCCAGCCGGTCGAAATAGCGGCTGGCCGAGAAGCGCTCGTCGCAGATGATGGTCGCGCCCGTGACCAGCGCCTGGAAGCAGGCGTTCAGGGCATTGGTATGGAACAGCGGCAGGCTCGTGTAGAGCACGTCGCTCTCGGCGATTTCCAGGTTGCGCGCGGCGATCCTGCCCCACCAATAGAACTGCGCGTGCGGACAGCACACGCCTTTGGACAGGCC
Organism: Achromobacter sp. ACM04; assembly: GCF_014851465.1. Taxonomy (NCBI): domain Bacteria; kingdom Pseudomonadati; phylum Pseudomonadota; class Betaproteobacteria; order Burkholderiales; family Alcaligenaceae; genus Achromobacter; species Achromobacter sp. ACM04. Next base: position 912,989 of record NZ_JACUZS010000001.1, on the reverse strand, counting down.
TGACGTGCCCGAGGTGTACAGGATGGCCAGCGTATCTCCCGGCCCGAGGTCGGCTGCCGGCGGCAGCGGCGTGTCCGGTGCGGGAGGAGGCGGACACGCTTGCACCGGCAGCGCGTCGGCGTAGCCGTCCAGCAGCCAGATGCGGTGCAAGGCCAGGGGCTGCATGTCCAGTGCAGCCAGCGCCGGACAGGACGCGGCGTCGGCCACCAGCAAGCGGCAACCGCTGTTGGCCAGGATGTGCTGCAACTGCATGCCGCGCGACGCCGTGTTGATGGGCACCACCACCGCCCCCAGCCAGCCGCAGCCCAGCACGATGGACAGGAATTCATGCCGGTTGCCGGCCATCAGCCCGACCCGGTCGCCCCGGGCGACGCCGGCCGAAGCCAGGCGCGCGGCCCAGTCCGCTGCATGCCCGGGAGCATCGCCGTAGCGCAGTGCGCCGCCTGGCGCCTGCACCCATGTGCGCTCGCCCCATCGGGCGCCCTGCTCCAGCAACAACGACGGCAGTGTCAACGCATGCATGGCGGTGCTTCCCCTGTGTTGCGGCCATCGGCAAGCGTTGCCCCAGCCTTATGAAATTAGTCTAGGAATCAACTATTTATATGTCAAATTTATGGATATTATTTATCTTATAAATCAAGCTGATATGAGAGGCATGCGTGGACTTCGATCTGAACCTCATGCGGGTTTTCCTGACCGTGCTGCAGGAACGCAGCGTCACGCGCGCGGCGCAGCGCCTGAACCTGACGCAGCCCGCCGTGAGCTACGCGCTGGCGCGCTTGCGCGAAAAATTCGACGACCCCCTGTTCGCGCGCACGGCGTCCGGCATGCAGCCCACGCCGGTCGCGTTTGCCCTGGCCGACCCCATAGAGCGCGGCATGAACAGCTTTGCGGAAGCGGTCAACCTGCGGCAGCGCTTCGAGCCCGCAAGCAGCACCCGGCGCTTTCGCCTGTCCATGTCCGATATCGGTGAAATGGTGTTCCTGCCGTCATTGATGGAACGCGTGCACGCCCTGGCGCCGCGCCTGCAGGTGGAAGTATTGGAGATCCCGCTGGAACGGCTGCCGCAGGCGCTGAAAGACGGCGAGGTCGATCTCGCCATCGGCAACCTGGCCGGGCTGGGCAGCGAGACCTGCCACGCGGAACTGTTCAGCGAACGCTACACCTGCATGGGCAGGCGCGGCCATCCGGTGTTGTCGGCGGGCCTCACCCGTAGCCAATACAAGCGCCTGGACCACATCCTGGTGGCCTCGCGCGCCAGCGCCCACCGCTTGCTGGACGACGTGCTGAGCGAGGCCGGCCTGCCGCGCAGGCCATATCTGACCTTGCCGCATTTCTCGGCGGCCGCCGAGATCGTGCGGCGCACCGATCTCACCATGACCCTGCCGCTGCGGGCCGCGATCTGGTTCAACCACGACGACGCGTTCCAGATACGCCCGCTGCCCATCGCGCTGCCGCCGCTGTCCGTGACGGTGCATTGGCACGCGCGCTTCGAAAGCGATCCGGGCACCGTCTGGCTGCGCCGCCTGGTGGTGGAGACGCTGGCGGACCGGGCTACGGCCTGAGCCAGCGCGGGCCGTTGCGGCAGCCCAGGGCCATGGTGGTTATTTCAGCGCGGCCAGCATCAGGTCCAGGTTCTGCACCGCCGCGCCCGACGCGCCCTTGCCCAGGTTGTCGAAGACCGCCGTCAGCAACACCTGGCCGTGCTGCGCATTGCCGTACACGGCCAGGCGCAGGTCGTTGGTGCCATTGAGCGCCTGCGGATCCAGGTGCGTATGGGCGGCCGCGTCCTGCGGCGCCACGACCTGCACATGGCGCGCGCCCTCGTAATGCTGCTGCAGGCAGGCGTGCAGGCGTTCCATGTCGACGCCCGCCGGCAGCAGGCGCAACTGCAGCGGCACGGTCAGGACGATGCCCTGGCGATACGCGCCGTAGGCCGGCACGAACACCGGCCGCTGCGTCAGGCCCGCATGCCGCTCGATCTCGGGCGTGTGCTTGTGCGCCAGGCCCAGGCCGTAGAGCTGGAACGCCGGTCCCGGCGCGCCGTCCGCGGCTTCGTAGGTGTCCACCGCCGCGCGCCCGCCGCCCGAATAGCCTGATACCGCGTGCACCACCACCGGATAGTCGGCCGGCACCAGCCCGGCCCGCACCAGCGGACCCAGCAACGCGACCGCGCCCGTGGGATAACAACCCGGGTTGCTGACCCGCAGCGCCTGGGCGATCAGTCCGGCCTGCTCCGCGTTCATTTCCGGAAAGCCATAGACCCAGCCGGGCGTCGTGCGGTGGGCGGAACTGGCGTCTATCACCCGTACCGCGGGATTGACGATGGACGCGGCAGCCTGACGCGCCGGTTCGTCCGGCAGGCAGAGAATGGCGATGTCGCAGCCGTTGATCGCCTGCGCACGGCGTTGCGGGTCCTTGCGTTCCGCCTCGGGCAGCGTCAGCAGCCGCAGGTCCGTGCGCCCATGCAGGCGTTCATGGATCTGCAGGCCGGTGGTGCCCTGGTCGCCGTCGATGAAAACTAGAGGTTGGGTCATGGCGCTTGCGTCCTGGATCAAAGGCGCGCCGGAAGGGGTTCCGGGCGCAGGACTCCATCATCGGCTGGACTGGCAGATAACAAAAGTCGAATATCATGACTATCCAATTCAGCTTTCCTGAACGACACCGCCATGCGTGAAATCAGCCTGGACCGCCTGCGCACCCTGGTTGCCATTGCCGACCTGGGCTCGTTCGCCGACGCGGCGCGCGCGCTGCATCTGGCCCCGCCCACCGTCAGCCTGCATGTGGCCGACCTGGAGGAGCGCATTGGCGCGCCGCTGCTCACGCGCAAGCGCGGCCAGGTCCGCCCCACCGCCATCGGCGAAACCCTGCTGGAACGCGCGCGCCGCCTGCTGGCCGATGCCGACCAGGCGCTGGACGACGTGCAGCGGCAGGTGCAGGGCTTGTCCGGGCGCGTGCGGCTGGGGGCTTCCACCGGCGCCATAGCCCACTTGCTGCCGCAGGCCCTGGAAACGCTGGGGCGCAACCATCCCGGCATTGACGTGCAAGTGGCTGTGCTGACTTCGCAGGAAACGCTCCTGCGCCTGGCCGACAGTTCGCTGGACGTGGGCCTGGTGGCCCTGCCCCAGCCGCCGCTGGAAGGCCTGGTGTTGCGCCCCTGGCGGCGCGACCCGGTCATGGCCTTCCTGCCCGCCAGCTGGAAAGCGCCCGCGCGCCTGACGCCGGCCTGGCTGGCCGAACGGCCGCTGATCCTGAACGACGCCAGCACGCGGCTGTCGCGCCTGACGGGCGAATGGTTCGCCGCCGCCGGCCTGAACCCGCGCGCCCGCATCCAGCTGAATTACAACGACGCCATCAAGAGCCTGGTGGCCGCGGGCTACGGCGCCACGCTGCTGCCGCACGAGGCCACCGCGCCGCAGCCGGATCCGCGCATCGAGATGCGCGCGCTGCGGCCGGCCCTTTGGCGCCCGCTGGGCATCGCGCACCGCGCCGGGCAGGTGGAGCAAGCCACCCGGCACGTGCTGGACGTATTGTGGGAGCTGCGCGCCTCACCCGCCCGCTGAAGGCGTGCGGCGGAAGTACGCGGTGCGCTGGCTTTCCTCGCGCAGCCGCCGCGCGCGCGAGCGGAACAGGTCCTTGCGCCCCACGATGCCCACCAGCCGGCCGTTGGCCCGGTCCAGGATGGGTATGCGGCCGGCGCCGGTCAGCGCCATGCGGTCGGCGATCTGGCTGGCCAGTTCCTCGGGATGGCCGTACACCAGGTCGCGGCCTTGCAGGGCCTCGGCCAACGTACGCCCGGTCTGCTCGTCGTCGATGGCCCAGGCCAGCGTATCGGCGCGCGTGACTTCGCCTACCACCACGCCTTCGGCATCCAGCACCGGATAGCTGGTATGCACCGGCTGCGCCGTCGTGAAATGCGCGATGGCCTGCGCCACCGTCCAGTCGGCCGGCAGCGTCTGGACCGGCGTGGTCATCACCTGGCTGACCCGGAGCAGGTCGAAGGGATCCACGCGGTATTCGCGGCTGATATGGTGGCCTCGCCGCGCGATCTTCTCGGTCAGGATGGAACGCTTGAGCAGCAGCACTGTCATCCCATACGCGAACACGCAGGCGGCCAATACTGGCAGCAGCGCGCCCATGTCGCCGGTCAGTTCCACCGCGAACAGGGTCGCGGTCAGCGGCGCGCGCATGGTGCCGCCCATCATTGCGGCCATGCCCAGCAGCGCCCAGAAGCCCGGATCGGCCTGCGGCAGCAACGGCGTGGCCAATGCCCCCAACGCGCCGCCGAATATCAGCAGCGGCGCCAGCACCCCGCCCGAGGTCCCCGAACCCAGCGCGACGGACCAGATGATGACCTTGACCGCCAGAAGCAGCAACACGGCCTGGAATGCCAGGTCGCCCGCCAACAGATGGCGGATGTTGTCGTAGCCCACGCCCAGCGCCGCTGGCTCGATCAAGCCACCCAGGCCGATCACCAGGCCGCCGAAGGCCGGCCACCACATCCAGTGCAGCGGCAGTTTTTCGAACAGGTCCTCGGCCGCATAGACCATGGAGGTCAGCACGCCCGATCCCAGCCCGGCCAGCACGCCCACGGCGGCGCAGGCCAGCAGATGCGCGGGCGTGAACCCCAGCGAACCCGAATACGCGAATATCGGTCCGCCATCCAGTACGAAGGCGCGCGTGGCCGCCGCCACCAGCGCCGCCATCGCCACCGGCAGGAAGCTGCGCGGCTTCCATTCGAACAGCAGCAGCTCAACCGCCAACAGCACCGCCGCCAAGGGCGTGGCAAAGATGGCCGTCATGCCCGCGGCCGCGCCGGCCACCAGCAGGGTCTTGCGTTCGCCGTCGTCCAGGTGGATGGTCTGCGCCAGCAGCGAGCCGATGGCGCCGCCCGTCATGATGATCGGGCCTTCGGCCCCGAACGGGCCGCCCGTGCCGATGGAGATGGCGGAAGACACGGGCTTCAACACCGCCACCTTGGGCTGGATGCGACTCTTGCCGATCAGGATGGCTTCCATCGCCTCCGGAATCCCGTGGCCGCGGATCTTTTCCGAACCGTAGCGCGCCATGAAGCCGATGATGAGGCAGCCCACCACCGGAATGGCGACTGAAGCCAGGCCCAGGTGGCCTGTCGTGATGGGCTGGTCCTTGAACGAGAACTGCTGGTGGTACGCCAGATTGGTGCACAGCGCGATCAGCCGCAGCAGGGCCCAGGCCGCGGCTACGCTGGCCAGGCCGACCGGGATGGCCAGGCCCATGAGCAGGACCACGCGTTTGTCCGTGGTGAAGTCGCCCAGGCGCAGCGCGGCCCGGGCGGAGGAAGAAGTGGGAGGCATGTTCGAAGACGGGAAGAATTGCGCAGGGATTTGCGAAATGTCATATATATCGTATCACGACATATATTAGAATCGCCCAGGTGAAACCGCCCTCGCCCCCACCCCAGCTGACCGCCACGGACTACGAGCTCCTGGCCGACTTCCGCTATGCGCTGCGCCGCTTTGCCGCCTTCAGCGAAAACGCCGCCGCCGGACTGGACCTGATGCCGCAGCAGCACCAGGCCCTGCTCGCCATCAAGGGCACGCGCAAGAACGTCCCTGGCCGCCGCGGCTTGTACGTGGGCGAAATCGCCGAACGCCTCCTGATCCGGCCCCACACCGCCGCCGAACTGGTGGGCCGGCTGGCGCGCCTGGATCTGGTCAGCCGCGAGGCGGACCCCGAGGACGGCCGCCGCGTAGAGGTCGTGCTGACCGCGAAGGCCGAGCGCATGCTCGAAGACCTCTCGGCCTCCCACCTGGAAGAGCTACGCGCCATGCGCCCGCTGCTGACGCGCCTGCTGACCCGCATCGGCGACGACTCCGGCAACGCCTGATCCACGCGCTGCTGCATAAGCTTATGCAGCGCAGCTTTGCCTCGCGTGATAAATTGTCGCCCCGCGACATATCGATGCGCGAGGAGATCGTTTTGGGTGTAGCAATCAAGCGCTGGCTGGGCTCGTTCGCGCCAGCCCCGGTGGGCGTCAACGGACGCGAGAAGCTCTACGGCGTGCTGGGCGCGCTGCTTGGCCTGTTCTGCACGGAATGGGTGGGCCGCCACGCGCTGGGCGACGCCAGCCCCTGGTTCATCGCCCCCATGGGCGCGTCCGCCGTGCTGCTGTTCGCCGCCCCAGCCAGTCCGCTCGCTCAGCCCTGGTCCATCATGGCCGGCAATCTGGTATCGGCCCTGATCGGCGTCTTCTGCGCCCAGTTCATCCCTGTGCCCGGCGTGGCTGCCGCCGTGGCGGTGGCGCTGGCCATTGGCGCCATGTTCTCTTTGCGCTGCCTGCATCCGCCCAGCGGCGCAGTGGCGCTGACCGCCGTGCTGGGCGGCCCCGCGGTCGCCAGCCTGGGCTACGGCTTTGCGCTCTGGCCCGTGGCGCTGAACTCCGCCATCCTGCTGTGCATCGCCGTGGTCTTCAATGGCGCGCTCAAGCGCAATTATCCGCGCCGCCACGCCGACCCGGCCGCTGGCCACAACACCCGCGACCTCGCGCCCAGCGCCCGCCTGGGCTTCAGTCTGGCCGACCTGGACGACGCGCTCACGCAGCGCGGCGAGCTGCTGGACATCAGCAAGGAAGACCTGGAAGAAATCGTCCTGGCCGCGGAAATGCGCGCCAGCGTGCGCCGCTTCGGCGACGTGCATTGCGCCGACATCATGTCGCGCGACGTAGTCACGGTACAGGCCCAGGACCCGCTGGACTACACCGTGCGCCTGTTCGACAAGCATCGCCTGCAGGCATTGCCGGTGCTGGATTCGGCCGGCCGCTACGCCGGCATGGTCAGCCAGGGCGACGTGCTGGCGCGCCGGACCCGGCTGGCTGCCGTCGCCGCCGATGCGGATGCCGCGCCCGACCTGCTGGTGGCCGACTGCATGCGCAGCGAAGTGCCTTTCGCCACCCCCGGCCTGCCCGTCATCGAGCTGGCCCGCCCCATGTCGGACAGCCTGCATTGCGTGCCGGTGCTGGATGAAGCGCGCAACCTGGTCGGACTGGTGACGCAATCGGACCTGGTGGCGGCGCTGTACCAGATCGCGCTCGCGGCCAGCTCGCAGGCGCCGGACCCGGACGCCCAGCGGCTGGCGGCCTGAGCGCCCACCCCTCCGTAGCCCTACGGATTCCTGCCCGCGTTGGCCGCAAGGCATAATTTCAGGCGTGAATCCCCTATCGCGCGCTCGCGCCTTCTTCTGCTGGCTGGTCCTGTTCACCTTCGGCGCCCTCTGGATCGGGCGGCAGGACTATGTGGACCAGTACGAACGCTTCACCCAGAGCACCAGCGTGGCGCAGCGCATGCTGAGCCAAAAAACGGTGCAGCATGAAGCCGTGCTGGCGACGCTGGCCGCCCTTTCCCATCCCCCTGCTCCGGAACGCCTTTATCCCAGCCTGCGGCCGGCCATGCCCCAACTGCTGGGGCTGGGCTACCTGCCCGGCGGCGCCTGGAGCGGCAGCGTGGCGGAACCTCCGGGCCTTGCGGCCGCCGTCGACCGCGCGCGCGGCCAGGGCCGGCCGGTGACGCTGCCAGTGGACAGCGCCCGCTACTGGCTGGTGGCGCCCTCGGGCTGGAGCCTGCTGCTGGACGCCAGCCAGCTGATACCCGCGGCCGACTTTCCTCCCGGCCTTGCCAACCTCACCCTGACGGTGGACCAGACCCCGCTGCGGCTGCTGGACAAGCAGCCCGACGCCGGCAGCCTCGGCTGGCCGCTGGCCCTGCAAAAGCCGCTGGGCGCGGCCAGCCAACCCTTCCAGATGCGCAGCACGCGCACGCTGACGCCCGGCGCCTGGCCCTGGGCCACCTGGCTCGCCTGGGGCCTGGCCAGCGCGCTGCTGGTGGCCGGCGCCGCGGCGTGGCAGCGCTCGCGCGCCCAGGCCCGCCGCCACCAGGAACAACTGCGCCTGGGCGCCATGGCGCGCCTGAGCACGCTGGGCGAAATGGCCGCCGGCATCGCCCATGAACTGAACCAGCCGCTGACCGCCATCCTGGCCCAGACCCGCGCCGCCGAGCGGCTGCTGGACGACGAAGAGGAACGCCCCGCCGTGCGCCACGCGCTATTGGCCAGCGCCGAACAGGCCAAGCGCGCGGCCGAAATCATCAGCCGCATGCGCGCCCTGGTGCAGCCCAGCTCGCCCGCCCGGCGCGAGGCGCTGGACCCCGACGCCTTGGTGGCGTCGCTGCGCTTTCTGCGCGAAACGGAACTGGCCCGGCTAGGCATACGGCTGAGCTGGCACAACGCCAGCCCAGGCGTGCGGCCGCTCGGCGACCGCGTGGCCCTGGAGCAGATCCTGCACAATCTGGTGCAGAACGCCGCCGATGCGCTGGCCGACGTTCCCGGACCGCGCCAGATCTTGCTGGAAGGCCGCGCCGATGGCGACGCCTACCTGTTCAGCGTCAGCGACACCGGCCCCGGCATCGCCGCCGACGCGCTGCCGCGCCTGTTCGCTCCCTTCTACACCACGCGGCCGCAAGGCATGGGCCTGGGCCTGGCGCTGTGCGACACGCTGGCCGGCTCCATGGACGGCCGTATCGCCGCGCGCAATCTCAGCCCGGCAGGCGCCTGCTTCACGGTCAGCCTGCCGCGCGCCGCCGCCGCCGCATGATGACGCAGGAATCTCCCATGTTCGAACAATCCCCGCTGGTCTATCTGGTCGATGACGACGACGCCGTGCGCGACGGCCTGGCGCTGCTGCTGCGCAGCGTCGGCCTGCGCAGCGAGGGCCATGGCGACCCGCAGGCCTTCCTGGCCCGGTTGCACCCGCAGGCCATCGGCTGCGTGGTCCTGGACATCCGCATGCCCGGCATCAGCGGCCTGGACGTGCTGAGCCGGCTGGCCGAGCAATCGGACCTGCCCGTGGTCATGCTGACCGGCCACGCCAACGTGGACCTGTGCCGCCGCGCGTTCAAGGGTGGCGCCATGGAATTCCTGCAAAAGCCCGTGGACGACGACGTCTTCCTGGACGCCGTGCAGGCCGCCGTGCGCACCCACATCGCCAGCCGCGAAAAACTCGCCGTGACGCAGGCCGCGCAGGAACGGCTGGACAAGCTTTCCGGCCGCGAACGCGATGTGCTGGAACGCGTCGTGCAAGGCCTGAGCAATAAGGAGATCGCGCGCGAATTCGACCTGTCGCCGCGCACGGTGGAGACCTACCGCGCCAACGTCTTCGCCAAGCTGGAAGCGGACAACCTGGCCGGACTGATCCGCGAATACGCAGGGCTGCTGGCCTGAAGGCTGTCGACGCTGCGGGCAGCCTTGCGCAGCCTCCCTCCGTAGCCCTACGGAGGCCCCAGCGTAGCCGACCGAATACCGCCGATCGGCCGTCATCTTTAATCTGTCTGTTCCTGTCACCGACCCACTAAGGACACAGACATGTCGCCCAAATTCATCGCTTTCGCCGCCCTGTTCGCCTGCGCCGGCGCCGCCAACGCCGCCGTGCTCAACGAGAGCAACCTGTCCATGGCCGACGCGCAGAAGCTGGCGACGGCCACCGTCGCCGCCTGCCAGGCCAAGGGCTACAACGTGAGCGCCTCGGTCGTGGACCGCGCCGGCCTGCTCAAGGCCTTCGCCCGCGCCGATAATGCCGGCCCGCACACCATCGAAGCCAGCCGTGCGAAAGCGTTTACCGCCGCGTCCGCCAAGACCCCGACGCTGACGATGCTGGAAAACGTCCAGAAGAATCCCGCCGCAGCCACCCTGACCGACATTCCGGGCTTCCTGGTGCTGGGCGGCGGCGTGCCCGTAAAGGCCGGCTCGGCCGTGATCGGCGCCATCGGCGTGGCGGGCGCACCCGGCGGCAACCTGGACGCGCAATGCGCCGACACCGCCTTGCAGGAAAACGCCGCGCTGTTCAAGTAAGAAGCCGCTGCCGGCCAGGGCGCGGTGCGTTTGCCGCGCCGGCGGCATCGCGGTAGGCTTGGGGCGCCATGCCCCAGCCGCCCTCCCTATCCCTGCTCGACGCCATCCTGCGCCGCACCGCCCGGCGCTATCGCGTGCCGGCCATTTCCCGCATCCCCACGGAAGACGCCCCGCCCGCGACCGCTCTGGCCGTCGCCATCGAACAGGCGCGCCAGTCGGTCGAAGATGGCGCCGCGCCGCCGGCCGCGGTCGAGCGAGCCTTTCTCGACGCCCTGGCGCGCCTGATCCGCGACGCCATGCGCGAGTCCGACGGCGATCCGGCATTCCAGGCCATGCTGCTGCGGCACCGCCTGCCGCTCGTGCGCGAGTATGCCTCCCTGGCCGCGCGCGCAGCCCAGGACCGCCGCGAGATCATTGCCGCCGCCAACGCAGTCGCCCATCCCGCCAAGCTTGAACGCATGCCGGCAGGCCCCGCGCGCGACGCCATGGCCGCCTTGCAGGCTGCGGCAGCATCCGACTCCTGGACGGCGCTGCCCGATGCCGCGCGCCGGCTTCTTGGTTTGTCCGCCGAAGCCCAGCCGGCCTCTGCCGCTCTCGACCGTCTGCTCGCCAGCCCCGCGCTGGATCATCTGCAACGCCTGGACGTCCTGACGGCCGACAGCGACGTGCGCCGCTACCGCGCCTTGTGGGAACAGCAAGGCCCGCGCCCGGGCAGCGCCAGCGCCCTGGCCGAAGGCAACGCCTCGCGGTTGCGCGGCGACGCCGTCGAGGCGCAAGCGCTGCAAGCGCTCCAGGCCCTGGCACGCCGCCTCAACGACGCCGATGGCAGCCCAGCCTACCAGGCCGTGTCGTCCATGCGCGTACCGCCTTCGATGCCCGCCAACGCCGACCGCGCCAAGACCGAATGGGATGCCGCGCTGCTGCGCCAGGCGGAAGGCGATGGCGGGCCGCCGGCCTGGGACCTGTGCCTGCTTCTCGAAGCCAAGGCCTCGGCCGACGCAGCCGCCACCGACTTCCCGCGCCTGTTGCGCGGGCTGCGCCTGCTGGCGCAAGCCGATCCGCGGACCGACTACGCCTTCAGTACGCGCCAGGGCCGGTTCCCCCTGCGCGGCGCGGCGCTGCGGGCGTTGCCGGCCGAAGGCCCGCGGCTCGATACCACCGTGCTCTATGTCTGCGATGGCCCGGCAGACGCGATCCCGCGCCTGCTCAGCGCCGCCAGCCGCATGCAGCTGCTATCCGCGCCGCCCAGCCTGGAGTATGCCGGTCTGCTGGCGCAGGGCCTGGACGCAGCCCGCGATACCTTGGAGCCCGTCTGGCAACAGCTGCTGCAATCGGCGCAATGGACCGGCGTGCTGCAGCAGTACCCGACGCTATGCCAGGCGCGCGAACTGATGGCGCACCCGGATGACCTGATGGCCGCGATCAAAGGCACTGCACGCTGAAGCCGGGGCCCGCTGGCCGCTCCCGTCACTCCCGCGCGATCAACCGAAACTCCTGGCTGCCTTCGCGCTCCAGCTGCGCCACCAGTCCCAGCTCCCAGTCCAGATAGTCGCGGAAGCCCTGATCCCGCGCGGCCAGGTCGTCCAACAGATAAGGGCTGACGCTCTGGTCGTCGTCCCCCGTCAGCACGCCTTGCCCGCCACGGGCCAGTTCAAGGCCCTGTTCCTTCCAGGCGCGGGTGCCTCCCAGCAGGTAGCGCACCGGCCGCTGGCTGCGCCACGCCAGCTCGGCCGCCACGACGCTTGCCAGCACGCCGTCGGCGGAAGTCAGCACGATGGTCCGGTCCCGGTCTTCGGGGAGGAACTCGGCCAGGCGGTCGGGCGCCGAGTATCGGGAGCCCGGCACGTGGCCGCGTTCGTACGCAACCCGTGCATCGACGTCGAACAGCACGGCCTGGCCGCTTTCCAACGCGGCCCGCAAGGCTTGCGGCCGCAAACCGCCGGCGTCAGGCCGGTGGCGCAGCACCCGCCGCGGCTCCGGCCCGCTCTGCAACGCGGCCGATGCCGGCGGTCGGTACAGATAGACCTCCACCGCGCCTAGCTGGGCCAGCCAGGCGCCGGTGGTCAAGGCGCGCACGCCGTCCCAATCCGCCAGCACCACGCGGGCGCGGCGCGTGGCCAGGTACTCGTCCGTGGCCTGCACCAGTTGGCCGCCGGGCGCCCAGCGCCAGCCCTCCAGATGGCCGGTCTCGTACTCCTCGCGGGTGCGCACATCGAACTTGTAAAGCGTGCGCACGTCTTGCTCCGCCTCGAATGCCAGCAAGGCGGCGGTATCGATGTGCGCGACGCCTGCTAGGCGCGCGACGCCGGCCGCCTGTTGGCGGGCCGCAGTCAAGGTCTGGCCGTCCGGCTCAGGCAGCGCCGCATGCCTGCCATGGGCCAGCTCGCGGCCCGACAGCAGCCACTCCATGGTGCCGTTGCGCAACGACGCGACACGGTTGGGTATGCCGGCGTCGATCAACGTTTGCGCGCCGACGATGCTGCGCGTGCGTCCCGCACAGTTCACCACCACAAAGGTAGCCGGGTCCGGCGCCAGCTCGCGGATTCGATAGACCAGTTCCGCCCCAGGCAGACTGTGCGCGAAGGGCAGCGTGAAGTTATGGAATTCCTCCGGCGTGCGGCTGTCGACCACCACGATGTCGTCACCGCGCGCCACGCGCGCATCGAGTTCGTCGACGTCGATCCAGGGTGTGCGCTTCTCATGCTCGATGACTTCGCCGAACGCCTTGCTGGGCACGTTGGTGCCGGAGAACAACTCCCGCCCCTCCCGCTCCCAGGCGTCCGTCCCGCCCGCCAGCACCGAAATATCGCTCCAGCCCAGGCGCGTCAGCTTGGCCGCGGCCTGGTGTGCCAGCGTCTCGTCATCATCCACCAGCACGATGCGCGCATCGCGGCGCGGCGCCAGCTTGTCGATCAGCAGTTCCAGGCGCCACAAGGGCGCTGGCACGGCGTGCAGCAGATGGCGGCGCGCATGACGGCCCGCCTCGCGCACGTCCAGCAAGGCGATCTCGCCCGCGCCGCGCAGTTCGTCCTGCAGCGCCTGCGTGGAAATACGCGCATGATAGATCGCCGCAGGCGGCGAGAATGTGCGGTAGGTGCCGCCCGCCGTGCTTTCGAACACCACACGGCCATGCAGGCGGTCCAGCGCCAGGCCATAGAAATGCAGGTGCGCGCCAGGCTCGTCACCTACCAGTTCGATGGTGTGTACGTCCGCCGGCCCCAGCACGATGGAGCTGCCCGGCTGCACATCCACGCGCTGGACGTGGGTCAGCACATCGCGCAGCGGATCGGCGCTGCGCTCGCGCGCATAGACCTCATTGCGCTCATTGCCCTGCACGCCGGCGATGATGGCCCAGGTGGTGTGGTCGTGCGGCGGCTGGGCCTTGCCCGGCGCGCCCAGCGACAGGTAAAGGGCATGGCCGCCGTCCAGGTCCTCCGCCAGCCGGTAGATGGCGTTCGGCCTGCCCGGGACCAAGGCGAACGCTTCGGCCGGGAACAGCTCGCGGCGGCGCCCCAGCGCTTCCAGCAGCGTTGCCACTTCGGCCAGTTGTTCGCGCGTGACGCTGGCGGCATCGGGCGCCAGCCGCCGTGCATGGGCGATGAACTCGCGCACGGCCCGTGCGCGTTGGTTGTGGATGCTCGCGGTTGCGGACAGCGGTGCAGATGTACTCATGGGATGGCCCTGAATTCCGTGTGGAAGAAAAGGTCAGCCTACGTGCGCGGCGCCGCGGCGGGAACGAAGCGATGCAACTATGGATATGCGCGGGACGACTGTCCCTGCGCCGCTTGCCTCAGCCTTCGCCCTTGAGCTCGCGTTCGACGATCTCGCGCGTCAAAGTCGGCACGAACATCTCGATAAAGTGAAAAGCGTAACCGCGCAGCCATGCGCCGCGCCGTATCGCCAGCCGCGTCAGGTTGATCTCGAACAGGTGGCGGGCGTCGATGGCGCACAGGCGCGTGTCGCGCTCGGCGTCCCAGGCCACCGAGGCCACGATGCCCAAGCCCAGCCCCAGCTCCACATAGGTCTTGATCACATCCGCGTCCATCGCCGTCATGACGATGTCGGGCGTGATGCCGGCTCGCGCGAAGGCCTCGTCGATATGCGCCCGGCCCGTGTAGCCCCGCCCATAGGTGATGATGGGATGGCGCGACAGCTGCGACAGCGTGACCCCGTCCTGCTGCCGTTCCAGAGGATGGCCGCGAGGCACGATGATGCTGTGGCTCCAACGGTAGCAAGGCAGGTTGACGAGCCCCGGATAATCGGCCACCGCTTCCGTCGCCACGCCGATGTCGGCCTCGCCCTCCAGCAGCATCTCCGACACCTGCTTGGGCGAACCTTGATGCAGATGCAGCACCACTTCGGGATAGCGTTCGCGGAACTCCTTGATGACGGGCGGCAAGGCGTAGCGCGCCTGCGAATGGGTGGCCGCTATGGACAGCACGCCCGTCCGGCTGTCGGCGTACTCCGCCCCGGCATGGCGGATGTTATCGGCGCATTGCAGGATCTGCTCGACCAAGGGCAGGATAAGCTCGCCGGGCGGGGTCAGGCCGATCAGCCGCTTGCCCGAGCGCACGAAGATGTCGACGCCCACCTCTTCCTCGAGTTCGCGGATCTGACGGCTGACGCCGGGCTGCGAGGTGTGCAGGCTTTCGGACACGTCGGTCAGGTTGAAGTCCTGGCGTACGGCCTCGCGCACGGAGCGCAATTGCTGGAAGTTCATCGCGCGCCTCAGCCCAGGAATGCCAGCTGATTGCCGGACGGATCTTTCACGTACATCACGCGCGGCTCGGCGTCTGGCAAGGAGCAGACCGGATGGTGTCCAGCCCGGCGCAGGCGCGCCAGGATGACGTCATAGTCGCCGGTCCTGAGCGCGAGGTAATCGGGCTTCACTTCCCTGCTGATTTCGTCCACGGGAGACAGCGACAAGGTCGCTTCGCCCAGCGCGAACAGCAGCCGCTGGCCGCCGGCCCCGGCCATTTCGTCCAGGCCGATGATGTGACCATAGAACTCGCGTACCGCCGCCTGCCGCTGGACAAGAAACGGAAGCTGCACCGAACCGATGGAAAGAATAGTAGACATGCCCTGCCGCCAATCATGGAACAGGGCAAATTCTAGTGGTCGCGGGTACTGACGGACAAAGAGGTAAACGTTGCTTCTACATAGCCGGAAACCCTAAAGAAAACCGCTCATTTGCATATGCCTCAGGCGCTGCGCCGCAGGGCCTGGCGTGTTGCCGCGAATGCGCGCTCCAGGTCGTCCACCAGGTCCAGCGGGCTTTCCAGCCCGATGTGCAGGCGCACCACGGATTGGGTCTGCGGACCATCCCGCCACTGGCTGTGCTCGGCCAGGCGCTCGGGCGCCGCCTCCAGCGCCAGGCTTTCGTAGCCGCCCCAGGATGCGCCGATGGAGAAATAGCGCAAGGCATCGATGAAGCGCGCGCCGGCAGCGGCATCGGAATGGCGGAACGCGAACGACACCAGGCCGCTGGCGCCGCTGAAATCCCGCCGCCACAACGCATGGCCCGGGTCCTGCGCCAACGCTGGGTAATAGACTCTGGCGACGTCCTCGTGCCGCGCCAGATATTCGGCCACGACCAACGCGTTTTCATGATGCCGCGCCAGCCGCACATCCAACGTGCGCAGGCCGCGCAAGGTCAGATAGGCATCGTCCGCGCCCACCGACAGGCCCAGGGCGTCGTAGGTCGCGCCCAGTTGCCTGGCCAGTTCCGGACTATCGACCGTGACCACGCCCATCATCACGTCGGAGTGTCCCGCCAGGTACTTTGTGGCCGCCTGAATCGAAATGTGCGCGCCCAACGCCAGCGGCTGATAATACAGGCCGCCGCTCCAGGTATTGTCCGCCGCCGCCAGCACGCCATGCCGCCGCGCCGTCGCGGCCAGCGCAGGCAGGTCCTGCACTTCGTACAGGAGCGAGCTGGGCGACTCCAGGTATAGCAGGCGGGTGTTCGGACGGATCAGCGCTGCGAGGTCGTCGCGTGCTGCGGAAAAATACTCCACCTCGATCCCATAGCGCTGCAACAGCGCGCGGTCCACCTTGCGCACCGGCGAATAGACACTGTCGGCCACCAAGGCGTGCTCGCCCGGCGCCAGGGTCGCCAGTAGCACCAGCACGATGGCTGACAGCCCGGAGGGTGCCAGCAGCGTGCGGTAGCCGCCTTCCAGCGACGTCACAGCCTCTTCCAGCGCCTGATGGGTGTCCAGGCCATGGCGTCCATAGGTCGCCACGCGTTCCCCGGCCGCGCGTTGCCGGCCCAGGGCCGCCTGCGCGGCCGTGTCGGCAAAGCGCACGGTGCTGGTGCGTACCACCGGCACGTTCACCGGGCCGCCGCCCTGCTTCAGGTCGGGCGCGCCGGCATGCACCAGCCGGGTCTGGACGCGAGCGTCTGCAAGGCTCATGCGGTCACCTCGCCACAAATGGGAATCAGGGATATGAAAATCATGCGCAACTCCATCAGGGTTCACACCGCCAGGCGCAGCGGATCGAAATGCAGGTAGCTCTGTATGGGATCGGGAGTCCGCTCGCGCACGGGCGCCGCGCCGACCGCCCGTTGCAGAAAGGCGCGCGTGCGCTCGCTGGCAGGCGCCCCGAACAGGCGCGCCGGCGGCCCGGACTCGACGATCCGGCCGGCCTCGGTGAAATACACAATGTCGCTGATCTCTTCGGCAAAGCGCATCTCATGGGTCACCAGCACGCAAGTCAGGCCGTCCTCCACCAGTTCGCGAATCACGGCCAACACTTCGCCGACCATCTCCGGGTCCAGCGCGGAAGTGACTTCATCGAACAGGATCAGCTCGGGCCGCAATGCCAGCGCGCGCGCGATCGCCACGCGTTGCTGCTGGCCGCCGGACAGTTCGCCGGGATAGGCGTCCTGCTTGTGCTCCATCCGCACCTGGGCCAGTAGCTCGCGCGCGCGCTTCTCGGCCTGCGCGCGCGGTACGCCGCCCACCTTGATGGGAGAGATCGTCAGGTTCTCCAGCACGCTCAGGTGCGGGAACAGGTTGTATTGCTGGAACACGAAGCCCACGCGCTTGCGCAGGCCGATCAGCTCGGCTTCCGTCTTCAAGGCGTCCACGCGCACGCCGCCAACCTCGATGCGGCCGCGCTGCGGGCGCAGCAGTCCGGTAATGCAGCGCAGGATGGTGGACTTGCCCGATCCCGACGGTCCGATGATGGACACCGCCTGCCCCTGCCGCACCTCGACGTCCATGCCCTTGAGCACCTCCGTCTGGCCAAAGGCCAGATGCACGTCCTGCAGGCTGACCAGCGGCGGCGTAGCCGCGCCCCTTGAGGCGGCTGTGCGCGCCTCGAATTCAATAATGCTCATGGCGTTTTTCCAGATACCGCGTCCAGCGCGCGATGGGGTAGCAATAGGCGAAGAAAAGCGCCAATAGCGTGAAGTAGACCAATATCGTGAAGTCGGTGCGCGACACCGTATTGCTGGCCACCGTGGCCGCGTCCACCAGATCGTGCACGCCCACCAGCGAGGCCAGCGACGTGCTCATGGTGATGCTGGCGTACAGGTTCATCCACGACGGCAGCATCCGCCGCAGGCACTGCGGCAATACGATCATGCGGAAGATCTGCGCGCGGCGGAACGCCAGCGATTGCGCGGCCTCCCATTGCGCGCTGGGGATGGACTGGATCGCGCCGCGGAAGATCTCGGCGACGTTGGCGCTGGCCGGCAGGCCCAGGCCGATGACCACCTTGATCCAGTCCGGAAACGGCAGATTCCATCCGCCCAGCCTCAGCTCGAAGGGAAATACGTAGGTGGTGAAGTACACCAACACCAGGATGGGCGCATTGCGGAACAACAGCACGTAGGCGCGTGTCAGGCGGCGCATCAGCCGCGACGGCGACAACGACAGCGCACCCACCACCAGCCCGGCCAGCGTACCCAGCGCCATGGCCAGCACGCTGATCTGGACGTTCATCGCCAAACCGCGTAGCAAGGCTGGCGACCAATACCACAGCGTCCGCACGGCGGCGGGCGCCGAGTTGGTGGCCGCCCACGCCAGGTTCAGCGCCGCCAACGCCAGCAATACGACAAGCCAGGGATCGCGCAAGGCCGGCGGCAGCCGTCGCCCCGCGGCCTGTGCGTTCAGGACCAGGTCATTGGCCATAGCCAGGCATCCTCAAACGTTCTTCCAGCCATCTCCCGCCCAGACCGACCAGCCAGGTCAGCAGGCCGAAGTACAGCAGGATGAGCAGCAAGAGTTCCAACACGTTGTCGCGGTACGACCAGATCATGATGGACTCATAGGTCACGTCGCCCACCGCGATGGCCGACGCAATCGCTGTCATCTTCACCAAGTCCACCAGGTTGTTGACCAGTGCCGGCAAGGCAAAGCGCAACGCCAGCGGCAGTTGCACCTGGGTCAGGATCTGGCGCCGTGAGAATGCCAGCGAACGAGCCGCCTCCATGGTTACGGCGGGCACCGCTTCGATACCCGCGCGCAAAGCCTCGGCATGGAACACCCCCTTGTGCAGCGCCACCACGATCACCACCCAGGCGAACGGCGCTATCGGACTGCCGCCGCCCAGCTTTTGCGTGATCAGCATGTTCAGCACCAGGAAGGCGCAATACAGCTGCACCAGCGTGGGCGTGCTGCGCGTGACTTCCACAAAAGCCTGCAATGGCCTTGCCAGCCAGCCGCGGCCGCTGGTCAGGCCCGCCGCGATCAGGACGCCGAACGCCAGGCTCACTGGTATGGTCCACGCGCATAGTTGCAGCGTGACCAGCAGCCCGCGGCCGAACGCGGACAGTTCACTCGCGTCCAACACGAAGCTGTAGTTCAGGCCTAGGGGCTTGAAAAGGCCGACCCAGGCATGCAGTGCCGATTCGAACATGCGCCGGCCCGCCTCAGCTTCCCTGCTTGTACTTGGCATGCAGCTCCTGCAGCAGTGGCTGCGGCGGTGCGATGCCCAGGCGAGTTTCCGTGGCGATCAGCCAGCCCGTGCGATGCCAGTCCTGCACCACCTTGTCGACGGCGGCGATGGTGTCGGCCTCGCCCTTGCGGGTCCAGACCACCGAGTTGGCCGGCAGCACCTCGCTGGCGATGGGCGCGTGGTAGTCCTTCCATTCCGGGTTGCTGCGCAACAACGGCTGGATCAGAGTCGAATCGTGCACGGCCGCGACGCACTGGCCGCCACGCAGCGCCAGGAGCGAATCCGACGAGCTCTTGTAGCCCTTGACCACCGCGCCGTAATCGGCTGACAAGGGCCGCGCGAAGCTGCTGCCCTGGGACACGCACACCGGCTTGCCGCGCAGGTCCTCCCACTTGGCGATGCCGCTGGTCTTCAGGGTGGCAGCCGTTCCGCCCACGCGGAAGAACGGCGTCGGCGCATAGCCCAGGATCTCGGCGCGCTCCGGGTTCAGCTCCATGGACGCGATCAGCAGGTCGACCTTGCCGGAGATCAGGAACTGCGTACGCGTGGCGGTCTGCACCTGCACCAATTCCGCTTTCACGCCCAGGCCCTTGGCCAGCTCGCGCGCCAGCTCCGGGTTCCAGCCCACCAGCTGCTGCGTCGCGGGGTCCAGCGAACCAAACACGCCGCCATTGGCCAGCACGCCTATGGTGATGGTGCCGCGTTCCTTGATCTTTTCCAGCGTGGCGTCGGCCTGCGCCGCGCCGGCGGCCAGGGCCAGCGCCAGGGAGAATGCGATGCGGGCGCCGCCCGGAGTCTTGCGAGTCGTCATGTCGTTGTAGAGGGATGTGCTTTGAACGGACCACCATGCTGCTTGCGGGTTGGCCCAGGAGCAAAGAAGACTTTCAGATATGAATATGCGGATGCCTCCTGTCCCCTGGCGCGAACAGAAAGCAAATATCCACATGCGAATTCAATCGTTCTGGCCCGCCTGCGCTTCGGCCAGACTGCCCGCTTCCGTCAAGCAAATTCAGGAAACGCGATGTCCATACCCTCAGTCACCGGACTGGACCACTACATCATCCGGGTGCATGACCTGCAGGCCGCAACCGCCCAATACCAGAAGCTGGGCTTTGTCCTGGCGCCGCAAGGCCGCCACCATCGCGGCACGCGCAACCAGACCCTGATCCTGGACGCCAATTACCTGGAGCTGCTGGCATTCCCGCCGGAGCTGCGCGAGCAGTCGCGCTTTGCGGGCTTTGACGACGCCTATGAAGGCCCGGTCTCCGTCGCGCTGCAGACCACCGACAGCAGCGCCGTGCACGCCGAGCTTGCCCGCCTGGGCATAGACGCCGAAGCGCCGCAGCGCGGCGGCCGTCCGGTGCACCTGCCCGCCGGCAGCGAGGACGCGGCCTGGAACAACACCCAGTTTCCGGCGGGCCTCTTCGCGGTGCCGGACTTCTTCACCTGCGGCCATCTCACGCGCCATCTGGTCTACCGGCCCGAATGGCAGGATCATGCCAACGGCGCCCGCCGCATCGAGTCGCTGATCGCCGTGCATCCCGAGCCGCGCGCCCTGCGCGCCGCGTATGAACGCGTGCTGGGCCCCATTGCCATCAGCGAGCTTCCTGACCAGGGCCTGCAAGTGCGGCGCGGCAGCCTGCGCATCGACTTCCTCGCGCCCGCCGCCTTCGAGCAGCGTTTCCCCCATGTGCGCGTGCCAGTTGGCCTGCCCGCCAGCAGCCAGGGCGGCTGGTTCGCGGGATCGGTCATCGGCGTGCGCGATATCGGGCAGACGCGCGCGTGGCTCGACGCCAACGAGGTCCCGTACCGCGCCAACGCACAGGGCGAACTGGCGGTGGCGCCCGAGCATGCTGCCGGCGCGCTGCAAGTCTTCGTGCAGGAGGCATGATGGGCCAGCCCCTGCCCGACTACTGGACCTGCTTTTCCGCCGACTACGCAACAGCGCGCGAGGCCTTCGTGGCCGCCGCCGCGGCGCGGGGCGCCGCGCTCTCGCGCCACGAACATCCCACGGCGCGCGACCCGCAGGGCCGGCCGTTGACCGTAGACGTGGCGGTGCTGGGCCGCCCCGGCGCCGCCCGCACCCATCTGGCCATCAGCGGCACCCACGGCCTCGAAGGCGCGGCCGGCTCGGCGGTGCAGCTCGCGTGGCTGCAGGCGGACGGCGGCCTGCCCTTGCCGGACGGCGTCAACGTGGTGCTGGTACATGCGTTGAATCCCTACGGCTATGCGCACGACACGCGCACCACCGAAAACAATGTCGACCTGAACCGCAATTTCATCGACCACACCCGGGCCGCACCGCCCAACCCGCACTATGCCAGCCTGCATCCGCACCTGATCCCGCAGCACTGGACCGAGGCCGCGCTGGACGCCGGCGCCGAGGCGCTGGAGCGCTTCCGCCAGGAGCACGGCGCGGACGCGCTCTTCAACGTCACGGCCAGCGGCCAGTACACGCACCCGGACGGCCTGGTCTATGGCGGCAACGGCCCCGAATGGTCCAACCGCACGCTGCGCCGCATCGTCGACGAGCACCTGGGCGCGAGCGAACGGGTGGCCTTCATCGACTGGCACACCGGCATCGGCGAATACGGCGAGCCCTTCTTCCTGTGCTTCAACCCCGACGGCAGCGCCGAGCAGGCGCAAGCCGCGGCCTGGTGGGGCGCGGATCGCGTACTGGGGCAGCGCCCGCACGGCCTGGCTCGTCCCGACTACCAGGGACTGGTGTTCCGTGGCGTACAGCAAGCGTTGGGCCAGCGGCCGCTGGCCGGCGCAGTCGTCGAATTCGGCACGCGCGGCCTGCAGATGCGGCCGGCCCTGAGGCTGGACCAATGGCTGCGCTTCAAGTCCCCGGCGGCGCCCGACGCCGCGCGCGATGCGCAGTTGCGGGCGGATCTGGTCGATGCCTTCGTACCCGTGTCCAGCGTCTGGCGCCGCAATGTCGTGGCCCACGGCCTGCAGATCACGCGCCAGGCCATCGCCGGCCTGGCCGCGTGGTGATTCTTTCCCTACCCATCCATCAAGAGACTCATGAAAGCCATTGTTTTGCGTGAACACGGCGGCACCGACAAGCTGCGCCTGGAAACCGAATTCCCCGATCCCGTTGCCGGTCCCGACGACGTGGTCATCCGCGTCGGGGCCTCGTCCCTGAACTACCACGACGTGTTCACTCGCCGCGGCATGCCCGGTATCAAATTGCCCTTTCCCGTCATCATCGGCCTGGACGTGGCCGGCGTGGTGGTTGAGACCGGCGCCAACGTGCGCGACTGGAAGGCGGGCGACCGCGTGCTGGTGGACCCGATAGACCGGGTCGATGGCGGCCTGGTGGGCGAGACGATTCATGGCGGCCTGGCCGAACTGTGCCGCGTACCGGCGCACCAGCTGCTGCGTCTGCCCGACGAGGTCAGCTTCGATCAGGCGGCGGCGCTGCCCGTGGCCTACGGCACCGCCCTGCGCATGATGAACCGCATCGGCCAGGTGCAGCCAGGCGAAAAGGTGCTGATCCTGGGCGCCAGCGGCGGCGTGGGCGTGTGCGCCGTGCAATTGGCCAAGCTGGCTGGCGCCGAAGTCATCGCCTGCGCCGGCAGCCCCGAAAAGGCCGAGGCGCTGCGCGCCCTGGGCGCCGACCACATCATTCTGTACACCGAGGAAGACTTCCTCAAGGCGGTCCAGGAGCGCTTCGGCAAGCCGTCGCGCCGCCGCAGCGGCAAGCCGGGCGGCGTGGACGTGGTGGTCAACTTCACGGGCGGCGACACCTGGGTCAAATCGTTGCGCTGCCTGCGCCTGGGCGGCCGCCTGCTGACCTGCGGCGCCACCGCGGGCTTCGATCCCAAGGAAGACCTGCGCTATATCTGGACCTTCGAGCTGCAGATCCGCGGCTCCAACGGCTGGGAACGCGAGGACCTGCACGAGCTGCTGGCGCTGGTGCGCGACGGCCGGCTGCGCGTCCACGTGGACCGCAAGTGGCCTCTGGAACAAGGCGCCCAGGCGCTGGCCTCGCTGGAAGATCGCAAGATCGTCGGCAAAGTGCTGGTGTCGGCATGAGCGCGAACCCGAAGGCGCTGGCTCCGGCTGCCACCCTTGACGCCGCGGCCATCCAGGCCAGGTTCGACGATTCGCCGTTCATCGCCTGGCTCGGCCTGTCGGTGCGCGACGTGAACCATGAACAGGGAGAACTGACCGTGCTGGCCCCCATGCGCCCGGAATTCGAGCGCGGCGCGGCCAGCGGCCAATGGCATGGCGGCCCGCTGGCCGCGGTGATCGACACCGTCGGCGATTTCGCCGTCGGCATGCTGCTGGGCCGCGGCCTGCCGACCATCAACTTCCGCGTCGACTACCTGCGTCCCGCCGTCAACACCGCGCTGACCGCCGTGGCCCGCGTGCGCCGCAACGGCCGCAGCGTGGGCGTGGCCGACGTGGACCTCTACAACGACCAGGGTGCGCTGGTGGCCATCGGCCGCGCCACCTACGCCACGCTCGCCCAGGGCTGAGCGGGCTCTCATCTTCAAGGACACCATCATGACCACCGCGCAGCGCCCCGGACGGCGCGCCTTCCTTACCCGTACCGCCGCGGGCGGCCTGGCCGCCGGCCTGGGCGTCGCGCCCCAGGCGTTGCTGGCCGCGACTGCCCAGCCCGGCGCCGACGCCGGCCCCGCCCGCAAAGGCGGCACCCTGGTCGCCAGCTGGGGCGGCCTGGAGCCTCAGGCCCTGTTCGTGCCCGGCGGCGGCGGGTCCAGCCCGTTCCAGACCGCGACCAAGATCCTGGAACGCCTGCTCAAGCTGGATGCCGACCTGAAGTTCCAACCCGCGCTGGCCCTGTCCGTGACGCCCGCCGCAGACTTCCGCAGCTACACCATCAAGCTGCGCGAAGGCGTCACCTGGCACGACGGCGCGCCGTTCACGTCCGCCGACGTGGTCTACAACGTGCTGCAGCACTGGAAGCCGATTTCCGCCGGCATCGCGCTGAAGTCGCTGACCGGCGCGACCGCGACCGATCCGCTGACCGTGGTGCTGAACTTCGACGCGCCGGTTCCGGAGTTCTTCCTGAAATCCACTCTGGCCGGTCAGTTCCAGCTCTTGATACCCAAACACCTGTACGACGGGCGCGACATCATCACCAACCCGCTGAACAACACGCCGGTCGGCACCGGCCCCTGGAAGTACGGCAAGTGGGTGCGCGGCAGCCACGTCGAATACCTGCGCAACGACAGCTACTGGAATGCCGGCCAGCCCAACCTGGACCGCCTCATCATCCGCTGGTGGGGCGACCCCGCCACGCGCGGCGCCGCGCTGGAGACCGGCGAGCTGGGCCTGGCCTATTCCAACCCGGTGCCTGCCCGCGACATCGACCGCCTGCTCAAGACCGGCAAGGTGGTGGTGGACACGCGCGGCTACCAGAACTCGGCCTGGACCGTGACCGCCGAATTCAACCAGCGCCGCGACATCGTCAACCGCCGCGAGGTGCGCCAGGCCATCCTGCACGCCATCGACCGCCAGTTCATCGTCGACACCATCTACTACGGCCGCGGCAAGCCCGCCATCGCGCCGGTCTTCAGCAGCAACCCGCTGTTCTACACCGAGGACGTGCCGCGCTATCCGTTCGACCCCAAGAAGGCCGCCGCGCTGCTGGACGCCGCGGGCCTGCCGGTGAAGGACGGCAAGCGCTTCACCGTGAATCTGGTCGCCGCCGCCTGGTTCGAGGAGAACGCCAAGCTCGGCCAGTACCTGAAGCAGGCGCTGCAGGACGTGGGCATCGAGGTCAAGCTGGATTCCGTGGACCGCGCCACGGCGCTCAAGCGCATCTATGGCGACTACGACTACGACATCGCCGTCTCCAACTTCACCTCGCCGCTGGAACTGGTGCCCACTGTCACCCAGTTCTACACCACCGACGGCATCGTCAAGGGCGCCGCCTTCCGCAACGCCACCGGCTACTCCAACCCGGAAATGGACGCGCTGGTCGCCAAGCTGACCCAGGAGACCGCCCCGGACGCGCGCCGAACGCTTGCGCACCAGTTCGCCCGCCTGGCCTCGACCGACGTGCCGCACGTGCCGCTGGTGGAGATCCAGTCGTTCACGCTGGCCGGCAAGAACGTGCGCAACTTCACCACCGGCGCCAACGTCCAGGGCGAAACCCTGGCCGACGTCTGGCTGCAGGCCTGAGGCGCACGCATGCCGATCCGACTGATCTTGCGCCGGCTGGCCCAGGCTGTCCCGCTGCTGCTGGGCGTGGTGGTGCTGAACTTCGCGCTCATCCAATCCGTGCCCGGCACCTTCCTGGACGTGATGACGGCCGAGCAGCAGGTCACCGACCCGGCGCTCATCGAGCGCCTGCGCGTGACCTACGGCATGGACCAGCCGCCCGCCGTGCAGTTGCTGAAGTACATAGGCTCCGTGGCGCGCGGCGATCTGGGCTATTCCTACCGCCACAACCTGCCCGTGCTGGACGTGATCCTGGCGCACCTGCCAGCCACGCTGCTGCTGATGGGCGCAAGCCTCGCCATTGCGGTGCTGGTGGGCATGGCGGCCGGCATCGTGTCGGCCGTCAAGGTCAACACCTGGTGGGACAGCGCGGTGTCGGTGTTCGCCGTGCTGTGCTTTGCCGCGCCCAGCTTCTGGCTGGGCATCATGCTGATCGTGCTGTTCTCGGTCAAGCTGGGCTGGTTTCCGGTGGGCGGCATGGTGACCATCGGCCTGTCCGGCGGCGCCTGGCGCCAGGCGCTGGATGTGCTGCACCACCTGGCATTGCCGGCGCTGGCCCTGGGGCTGTTCTATTCCGCCGCCTATGCCCGCGTGATGCGCGCCTCGATGCTGGAAGTCAGCCGCATGGACTTCGTGCGCACCGCGTACGCCAAGGGCCTGACGCGCAGCGCCGTGGTCCTGCGCCACGTGCTGCGCAATGCCTTCCTGCCCATCGTCACGCTGCTGGGCCTGCAACTGGGCGCGGTGCTGGGCGGCAGCATCGTGGTCGAGGCGGTGTTCAGCTGGCCCGGCATCGGCGCCGTGCTGTTCGACAGCGTCATGAGCCGCAACTATCCCGTCGTCCTGGGCATCCTGGTGCTCAGCTCTTTCGTGGTGATCATCGCCAACATCGCCGTCGACCTGATCTACACGCGGCTGGACCCGCGCATCAAGGCTGCCTGACATGTCCGCATCCCCTACCCTCGCTACTGCCCTGCCTGCGGCATCCCCCCACGGCCGCGCCTCGTTCGCCGCGCGCTTTGCGCGCAACCGGGGCGCCGTCGCGGGCGCCGCGCTGCTCGTCCTGGTCGCCTTCCTGGCGGTGGGCGCCGGCTGGCTATATCCCACAGACCCGCTGCGCATCGTCGGCGCGCCGGAGATCTGGCCGTTCGAGTCCTGGCGTCATCCGCTGGGCACCGATTCCATGGGACGCGACATCGCCGCCATGATCGCCCACGGCGCGCGCGCCACCCTGCTGATCGGCCTGGTGGCCGCAGCCACCGCCACGCTGATCGGCGTGAGCGTGGGCGCGGCCGCGGCCTGGGCCGGCGGCTGGGTCGACGAGGGCCTGATGCGCGTGGCCGAACTGTTCCAGATCATTCCCAACGTCGTGTTCGTGCTGACGGTGGTGTCCATCCTGGGGCCGCGCATCGAACACATCACACTGGCCGTAGGGTTGGTGTCCTGGCCGCCCATCGCGCGCCTGACCCGGGCCGAGTTCCTGTCCTTCAAGGAACGCGAGTTCGTGCAGGCCTGCCGCGCGCTGGGCATGAGTCCGTTGCGCATCGTCGCCGCGGAAATCCTGCCCAACGCCCTGCCTCCCGTCATCGTGATGTCCTCGCTGGTCGTGGCCGGCGCCATCCTCTACGAATCGGTGGTGTCCTTCCTGGGCCTGGGCGACCCCAACATCGCGAGCTGGGGCCGGCTGGTCGGCGAAGGCCGCAGCCTGATCCGCTCTTCCTGGTACATCTGCGCCGTGCCGGGCGTGGCCATCATGCTGGCCGTGCTCTCGTTGAACCTGGTCGGCGACGGCCTGAACGACGCGCTCAATCCCAAGCTGCAAAAGCGCTGAGCCGCATTCTTTCCGGAAAATTCCATGACGCATTCCCTGCTCAATCTGGGCCATCTGGCCGACCCGGTACTGTCTTCCGATCTGCCCGCCATCATCGACCTGCGCCAGTCCGACACGCCGCGGCATTACACCCACGCCCAGGTCCGCCTGCTGGCGGGCGGCGTGGCCGCCTGGCTGTCCGCGCGCGGCCTGGCGCCGGGCAGCCGCGTCGCCATCGCCGCGCTGAACCGGGCCGAGTACCTGATCGCCTATTTCGGCATCATGCGGGCGGGCTACGTGGCTGTTCCCGTCAACATCAAGCAGTCGCAAGAGAACATCGACTATGTACTGCGCGACGCCGGCATCGCGCTCGCACTGGTGGACGGCCCGCGCCGCGCCGCCTTCGAAGCCAAGGTGCCGGTGCTGGACTTCGACGACGCCGGTCCGCAAGGCTTTGCCGCGCAGATCGCGCCCACGGACTTCGGCTTCGTCACGCCGCAGGCCGACGGCATCGCGCAGATGCTGTACACCTCGGGCTCCACCGGCAAGCCCAAGGGCGTGCCGCTCACGCATCGCGGCCAATTGTGGGCGCTGGCTGCCACCTCCGCCGCCGTCGTCGCCCGCGCCGGCGTGCAGGAACGATACCTGCTGGCCCAGCCGCTATTCCATATGAACGGCCTGTTCATGGCCAAGCGCGCCTTCGCCAGCAACAGCCTGCTGGTGATCCAGCCTTCATTCGATGTCGCCGCCTATGCCGACGCGCTGGAGCGTTACCGCATCTCCGTCCTGACCGCCGTGCCCACCATGTTCGCGCGACTGGTCAAGGACCCGGCTCTGCTGCAAGGACGCGACCTGTCGGCGCTGAGCCGCGTCATGCTGGGCTCGGCCCCCATGACCGTGGCGCTGCTGGAACGCATCCAGCGCGCCCTGCCCGGCGTGCGCGTGACCCACGGCTACGGCACCACCGAGGCCGGCCCCGCCGTGTTTGGCCCGCATCCCGACGGCCTGCCCACGCCCGCGCTGGCGCTGGGCTACCCGCTCGATCCCACCCAGGTGCGGCTCGCTGACGGTCCTGGCCCGGACCAGGGCGTGCTGCTGATGAAGAACCCCGCAGTGCTCGCCGGCTATCACAACCTCCCGGAAAAGAGCGCACAGGTGCTCAAGGACGGCTGGTACTACAGCGGCGACGTGCTGCGGCGCGACGCCGACGGCTTCTATTACTTCGTGGGACGCGCCGACGACATGTTTGTCTGCTCGGGCGAGAACATCTATCCCGTCGAGGTCGAGAAACTGCTGGAATCGCACCCCGACGTGCGCCAGAGCTGCGTGGTGCCCTTGGCCGACGAGGAACGCGGCCATATCCCCGTCGCCTTCGTCGTGCGCCGCGACGGCAGCCGACTGCATGCCGATGCGCTCAAGCGCCACGCGCTCGAGCACGGCCCCGCCTACCAGCATCCGCGGCGCATCCGCTTCGTGGATGAACTGCCCTGGGCCGGCACCAATAAGATCGACCGCAACGCGCTGCTGCTTGCCGCGCGCGAACTGGAAGCGCAGCATGCGTGGACCCAACCCGAAACGGAAACGGCATGAGTCAGACTGAATTCCCCGACAGCCTCGTGGGCAAAACCGCGCTCGTGACCGGCGCCAGCCGCGGCATCGGCCGCGCCATCGCGCTGGCCCTGGGCCGGCGCGGCGCGCGCGTCGCCGTGCACTACAACAGCGCTGGCGATGCCGCCGACGAGGTCGTGCGCCAGATCCAGGCAGCTGGCGGCCAAGCCTGGGCCTTGCAGGCCGACCTGGCGCTGGCGGACGCCGCCGCAGCATTGGCGCGGGACTTGCGCGCCTCGCTCAAGGAACGCTACGCCGACGACGGCCTGGACATCCTGGTCAACAACGCCGGCGTGGGCCTGCGCGCCCGCCTGCCGGAAGTCACTCCTGACGCGTTCGACCGGGTGCTGCAGGTCAACCTGAAGACCCCCTTCTTCCTGATCCAGCAGACCCTGCCTTTCCTGCGCGACCATGGCCGCATCGTCAACGTGTCCTCCATGGGCACGCGCGCCGCCTATCCGGAAATGAGCGTCTACGCGCCGGCCAAGGCCGGCCTGGAAGCGCTGACCCTGCTGCTGGCGAGCGAATTGGGCGCACGCGGCATTACCGTGAACGCCGTCCTGCCCGGCGCCACGGCCACGGACCTCAATGCCCGCGCACGCGATCCGGAGCAGAGCAAGGTCATCGCCCAGACGATTGCATTGGGGCGCGTGGGGCAGCCTGAGGACATTGCGGACATCGTCGCCTTTCTGGCGTCGCATGAGGGGCGCTGGATCACGGGGCAGCGCATTGATGCGACGGGCGGGCAGCGGCTGTAGCCTCGGATCCCGGCAATATGGCGTCTTCCTTCGGCAGCGGACCGACCGCGATGCAGGCGATTCGTAATAGTGGTTTTCCCTAGTTCCAAGGAATTCACTGCGCCAGCGCGGCGTGCCCTCAGTGCCTCATTATCGAAACCGCTGCTCGGGCCTGCACGCGAATCGACTCGTGCAATTACGCAACTCCCATTTGCACTAGGCAAAAAGTAGTAGTAGGGTTCCATGGCGTTCATGTTGTGTCTGCTCGAAAGACGGCGCATCGATGTTCCTGCGGCGTCCAGATTGACTTCCGGTCACGTTTCCCCTGGCAGGAGCCGCTAGTGAAATGCGCAGAGCATGAAAATGTCCCCCCCATTTTTCAATCGCCGAACCTCGCGGCTCGTGTCGCCATCGGACTTGCCGCGGCGCTCAGCGGCTCGGCGACGCTTGCGGAGATAATCCCGCAAGGCACCTACACCACCCCTTTTCGGGTCGTCACCGGCGAAGAAAAGACGTTTGTCGGCGGCACCGTCATCACGCCCATCCCGCCCTATCCCCCACCTTTAGGTGGTACGGGCATTCAGGTCCAGGGCGGCTTGGCTATCCTGGACCCCTCGCTCGGCGACGGAACACCCATCCGCATAAGCGTCAACGGCAATGCCATTGACGGCTTGTATGTCCGAAGCGGCGGACAGTTGATAGTCAGACCGGGAGGCGTCTATGTCTATGCCACCGGCGGCAGCGTTCGGGGGATCTACAACGTCGGGTCTACCGGTCTCCCGTCACAGTTCGATGGTTCGAACGTATATGTCACGACGGATTTCGCCGATTCCCATGCCCTGCGCACCTATGGCGCCGACGCGACGACCATACTGCGGGACTCGACGCTGACCACCTTGCAAAACGGCTCCAAAGGCGCCGAGGTGTGGCAAGGCGCCAAAGCCAACCTTTACAACACCGCCATTCTGACCAAGGGCACGACCGCGTACGGCGCCCACGTCCTCCAGAACGGCAGTGAACTCACGGCCACAAACGGATCGATCACCACCGAAGGCACGACCGCATACGGCGTTCTGGTACAGGACTACGGCAAATTCATGGGCACCGGCACGTCGGTGCGCGCACAAAACGCGATCGGCGTCTATGTCTTTACCAACGGCATCTTCCAGTCCGATGGGATGACCATCCAGTCCGACCGCACTTACGGCATGTACGTCAACGGCGGCACCGCCACGTTGAAAGACACGCAGGTAAGCACGCTGGCCGCCGGCTCGTTTGCGCTGTTCGTCAACGGCGGGCCGCCCGCGACCGTGGATGGAGGGCAGATCCTGACCTTCGCCGACCGTTCCGTGGCCGTGCGCACCCAGTCCGGCGCGGTGGCGAACATCAACGGCACCAGGGTGAGCACGCTGGGATTGGCGGCGCACGGCATCCACGTCGAGGGCTGGGGCACGGTCAATCTGGGCCGCGACGGCGACACGGGTACCCTGGTCGACACCCAGGGCGCGGACGCCGATGCGGTCCGCGTGTCGGTCAATGCCACGCGCTTCAGCGCCACCGGCGCGACGCTGCAAACCGCAGGCGCAAACGCCCAGGGCTTGCACCTGACCGGGACGGCGGGCGCCGCGGCAAAGACCTACACCCTTGTGGATTCCAGGATCTCCTCAGCCCAAGCCGACGGCATACACCTGTCGGAGGGGCCCGCCATCGTGTCTTTGACCGGCTCCTCCGTCACCGGCGGCAATGCCGCCATCAACATCGGCGCCACTGCCGCCGCGACTGCGGATATCGGCGCCAGCGGCACCTTGATCCAGGGGCGCGTGCTGACGCAGCCTGGCAGCACGACCAATCTTTCCATGAGCAATGACAGCACCTGGCAGGTGACGGGAAACTCCAACCTCACCAACCTGGTCAATACCGACAGCCTCATCGACTTCACGGCCCCGCAAGCAGGCAGCTACAAGACCGTCACGACGCGCAACTACGGCGGGAACGGCACCATCGCGCTCAATACCTACCTGGGAGATGACAGTTCCCCGTCGGACAAGCTCATCGTCAATGGCGGCAGCGCCACTGGCACATCGCAACTACGCATAAAGAACACTGGCGGCCCCGGCGCGTTGACGACGGCAAGCGGGATTCAAGTGGTCGAAGTGGTCAACGGCGGCGTATCCGGCGCGGGTGCGTTCGCGCTGTCCGGCCGAGCAGTGGCCGGCCCCTACGAGTATCGGCTCTATCAGGGAAGCGCCGCAGCGCCGACCGATCAGAGCTGGTACTTGCGGTCTGAAAAGGAAGCGCCACCGCCCCCGCCGCCTCCTCCACCGCCGCCTCCACCGCCGCCGCCTCCCCCGCCGCCGCCGCCTCCGCCGCCACCACCGCCTCCGCCGCCCGACCCAGAGCCCGAGCCCGAGCCCGAGCCCGAGCCCCTATATCGGCCCGAAGTCGCGGCTTACCTCGCCAACCAACGCCTGGTCGGGCAGATGTTCGTGCAGAGCATGCACGACCGTTTGGGTGAACCTCAATTCATCGAATCGCAACCGTTCGCAGTCGATGGCAGCAAGCGCAATTCGATCTGGCTGCGCACCTCCGGAAAATGGGAAGGAAGCCACAGCCGTGACGGCAATTTTAACGTCAGCACCGACCTTTTCCTGTTGCAGGGCGGCGGCGATCTTGCGCAATGGAAGCTCTTTTCAGAGACCGATCGCCTGCACCTCGGAGCCATGCTCGGATACGGCACTGCAGACAGCACTGCCCGCGCCGACGGCAACCCCTACAAGGCAAAGGGCCGCGTCAACGGCTATAGCGCAGGCGTGTACGGCACATGGTTTCAAAACGACGAGACCAAGCTGGGCGCCTACGTGGACACCTGGTTCCAATACGGCTGGTTCAACAACCGGGTGCAAGGCGCCGAACTGCCGCGCGTGGACTACGACTCGCAAGCTTGGGCGATATCGGCGGAGGCCGGCTACGCATTCAAGCTACGGGAAAACTGGACGCTGGAACCACAGGCTCAAATCATCTATGTCGACAGCAACACCGACAGCATCACCGAACAGAACGGCACCCGGGTAGACCGCGCCGATTCGAACGGGACCATTACCCGCCTTGGGGTACGCACCTTCACCACGTTTGACCTTGGCAACAACCGCAAGGCCCAACCCTTCGCAACCGTGAACTGGTGGCACAGCAACGTCGACAGTTCCGTGTCTTTCAATCAATTACCCATCGGAGACCTTTATCCCAAGGACCGGTATGAACTGAAGCTGGGCGTGCATGCCAACTTCACCAAGGGTTGGTCAGGATGGGTCAATGCTTCCGGCAGCTGGGGCGCGCAAGACTACCATCAGTACGTGGGCCGTATCGGCGTGAAATACACGTGGTGAGGCCGGAGTGAATGGAAGAGATTGGATGGAATCGGCTGGCTAAACAGTCGGCCGATTCAAGACGCGCTCATACTGAAGAAGGTCTTCCGGAGAAAAGCAGCAGAAAATCACCTCTTGGACGGAAGAATCCCCAGCGAGGCTTTCACGCACGGTCTTGACGGCAATCTCCGCCGCCAATTCAATGGGGTACCCATATATCCCCGTGCTGATGCTGGGGAACGCAATCGACTTGACCGCTCTTTCTTGCGCCAGCTCGATGCATCGGCGATAACAGCTGGCCAGCAGCGCCGGTTCTCCGCCGTCCCCGCCCCGCCACACCGGCCCCACCGTATGAATGATGTATTGAGCGGACAGGCGATAGGCCTTGGTCACCTTCGCGTCCCCCGTCTTGCAACCGCCCAGCAATCTGCATTCATGCACTAGATCCGGGCCCGCCGCGCGATGGATGGCGCCATCGACGCCGCCGCCGCCCAGCAATGAGGAGTTCGCGGCATTCACGATGGCGTCCACCTCGAGCTTCGTGATGTCTGAACGGATTGCGCGCAGGGTTGTGGCCATGATTTTGCTCCTTGAGGTACGAACGCCGTCGCCGCGGCGCATTTGCAGGGCGATCTTCCTGGCAGCAAGTTTGAGGAACTCGTCACGTCTGCTGGCGGCAACGGACCGGGATTATGGTGCCAGTCTACAATTCCGCCCACTTCATGTGCTCAAACTTGCAGGCTGCCGAGCCTTCCCCCATGCAACGACGCCTTCTGAATGCCCTGTTGATTGCCCTCCTCGTCAGCTTCGGCCTACATGGCGGCCCGACGCAAGCCCAGGCCCAATCGACGCCCAAGATGCAATCTGGCGAGGGTCGCCCATACGAAATCGCCGATAGCGAAGTCTGGGACGTGCCCGATCCCGTGTCGGGCCGCGGCTATCAGGTCTACGTCGCCTTGCCGCCGTCCTATGCGAAGCAGCCGCAACGGCGCTACCCCGTGCTTTATGTTACCGATGCCGACTATGCCTTCCCTATCATCCGGCAGTTGGCGCGCCGCCTGAACGTGGAAGGACCGCGGATCGAGGAGTTCATTCTTGTCGGCCTGTCATATGGCAAAGGCGAGGATGGCGGAGTCAGCCGCCAGCGCGACTACACGCCTACACCGAACGGCCCAAGCACCGCGCCGGCCAATGCGGTCCATGGCCAGGCGCGGGCCTATCAAGCGTATCTGCGCGATCAGGTAAAGCCTTACATCACCGCCCGCTACCGGACCGACCCGGCCAGAGCCCTCTTTCTCGGCCACTCCTATGGGGCGCTGCTGGGGACGCAGATCCTGTTCACCGAGCCCGCCATGTTCAACGGCTATGTCCTCGGCAGCCCGTCCCTCTGGTACGACAAACGGCATGCCTTGAAGCTCGAAGCGGGCTATGCCCAGCAGCATCGGGACCTGACGGCGAATGTCTTTCTTTATGTCGGCGCCTACGAAGCCCTGCGCAAAGGCGACCGGCGCTACAACCAGACGGTGGACATGGTCGCCGACAACCGGGCGCTGGAGGCGGCGCTGCAAAGCCGGAAATATCCAGGTTTGAAACTGAAGTCCGTGGTCCTGAATGACGAGGACCATCTCACCGTGGCGCCGCGTGGCTTTATGCAGGCCTTGAGATATCTGCTGCCCGTGCGTTGACCTAATACAGAGATCCAACCTGCGCCAGCCCTAGATCGCAGGCCCCTTCAGTTCGATCTGATTGCCGTCGGGATCAAAGCAATAGATCGAAAGTCCCTCGCCTTCCGCGCCATATCGCATCACGGCCTTGTCCGCCGTAATGCCGAAAGTTCGCAGATGCTCGAGGATGGCCGTTTCATCGAACGGCTCGACGCGAAGACAGAAGTGGTCCAGGTTGTGCCGGTCTTTCCCTGGCGCTGCCCCGCCCGCGGCGCCCAGAGGCCCCTGCACATCGACCAGATCGACCATGGAACCGCCGGCGCTCAGATGGATCATTGCGTACTCATCGTTCTTCTTCTTGATCTCGCAGCCCAGTACTTTCGTATAGAAGTCCACGCTACGCGTCAGGTCCTGAACCCTGAGCACGACATGGTCCAAGTGCTTGATCTGAAATACCGGCATGATGATCCTCCTTGGAGCGAAAGTGCGCATCAGGATACGGGGATTCTTAGTCTACCGTGCCGCGCTTGGGATAGTAGCGGCGCCCTCGCCCGCAGACTCCCGCGGCGCCCCTAGAACCGATCGAGCTTCAGCCCAGCCGCCAGATAATCAATAAAAGCCCGCACTTTGGCAGGCGGAAGCCTGTGCTCCTGCCAAAGCACGTGTATGGGCACAGGCTTGGACTCGAACGCTTCGAGTATGACCTCCACCTGCCCCGCATCCAGCAGGTGCCTGATCTGCCATAGCGGCGAATAGCCGATGCCGAGTCCGGCGCTGACCGCGGAATAGATCGCCGCCATCGTGTTGGTCCGGAACGGACCCCGCACCCCGACGCTGCGCCGCTTGCCGTCTATCTCAAAGGCCCACTGCCCCGAGCGTTGATCGAGAGTCCTGACAATGCAGGCGTGCTGCCGCAGGTCCGAAGGATGCGCGGGACGGCCATACTGTTCGAAATAGGAAGGCGATCCGAATACGACTCTGCGCAAGGCTCCCAATCGTCTTCCCTGCAAGCCGGAATCCGGCAGGTCTGCGATGCGCACGACCAGATCGAGGCCTGCGGCGGACAGGTCGACAAAGGTATCCGTCAATTGCAGATCGACTTCCATCTGCGGGTATGCGCGCATGTACTGCGCGATGATCGGAACCAGGAAGTCCGGCCCGAACAGTACCGGCGCGCCGACACGCAATATGCCCGACGGCGCGGCTCGGCGGTCTGCAACCTCCAGCCGGGCCTCGCCTATTTCCTCCATCGCCGGTTTGACCCGCCGGAAGAACGCCTCGCCCGCTTCGCTGAGAGAGCAATGCCGCGTAGTGCGATGGATCAGTTGCACGCCGACGTCCTCTTCCAGCGCGGCAAGAGAACGGCTGACGGCCTGTAGCGAGCGGCTGAGATGGCGCGCGGCTTTCGTCAGACTTCCCGTTTCAGCGATGTGGATGAACGCTTCCAGGTCTTCGAGGCGGCTCATTATTTATCTCGTATAACGTGATTCACATTCATATTTCACAAGTATTGTTCCACTAATCGGCAGAAAATACACTGCCTTCGTACCCACATGCATGCGAAGGAGAAACCCTGTGAACGGCACTCAGCCCACGGTTTTGGTCGTAGGAGCCACCGGCAAATTCGCCGGCCTGGTCGTTCCTGAATTGCAGCGGCGCAAGGTCGCGGTCCGGGCGCTCGTCCGCGACGAAACACGCGCCGCTCAGGCCCGCTCGCTGGGAGCGACCGAGACCGCCATCGGTGACCTCCGCGACGTCGACAGCCTCGCAGCCGCAACGCAAGGCGTGGACGGCGTCTTTCATATCGGCCCCGCGTTCACCGCAGACGAAGCGCCCATGGGCGTTGCCCTGGTCGACGCGGCCAAGCGCAGCGGCGTGAGGAGGTTCGTCTTTTCATCGGTCATCCAGCCAACGAACGTGCGACTGGCCAATCACGCCAGCAAGATCCCGGTGGAGGACGCGCTCTACTCGTCGGGACTGGAATACACAATCCTGCATCCCGCGAACTTCATGCAGAACATCGGTTTGGCCTGGCCGTCGATCCGCGACCATTCCCGCTTCAGCGAGCCCTTTCCCAAAGACACGAGAATCGCCCGCGTGGACTATCGCGATGTGGCGGAAGTCGCCGCGATCGCCCTGACCGAGGACAGGCTGGCCTACGCGACCTTGGAGCTATGCGCCGGCATGTATAGCCGCATGGACATCGTGACGGCCCTGGCCGAGGAGCTGGGATCTCCGGTCACTGCATTGGAGCCCGGTTTCAACGCGTGGGCGCAAGACGCGCGCCTGCCTTATGGCGAACAGCAGTTGCTTCTTCTGTCCAAAGTCTTCGATCACTACCGGGCCTGCGGGCTTGGAGGAAACAGTCTTGTGCTGAAGGCTGCACTCGGACGGGATCCGCGTTCACTGCGCGAGTACGTCAAGGACCTGGTAGCCGAGAAACAAGCGGCGCGCGGCGGCAAGGAGTATTGAGATGGCTGACCATTCATCAAGCCCCACCCTGAAAAAGCTCCCGCGGCACTATGCCCCCGTTCTGATGCCGCTGGTTCTTTCCGTGTTCATGTCGGCCATCGTTTCAGCGGTGGCGACCGCCGCGAGCGTGGGCGTGGGTCCCGACTTTGTCCTCAACTGGCCCAGCGCCTGGGGAGCCTCGTGGATAGTGGCTTTTCCCAGCCTCTTGCTGCTGCTGCCTGTCGTGCGGCGGATCGTCGCCTGGATGGTGGTCTCGCCCTAAGCTGGCCCGCAAGCGCTGCGACGAGCTGCGCCGGCAATGTCAACCGGCCGGCCACGCAAGCATCGCGGCATCAATGATCATGTTGAGCTTTTTCGCGCCCGCGCCATCGCGGGCCTGGATCGACAGGCCTTCAAGCACGGTCGTGTAGAAGGCGGCAAGCTGCCGGACATCGGCGGATGGCGCAAGGTCGCCCTCCGCAATGCCTTGCGCAAGCCGTTCCCTCAGCGTCGATTCTCCTTCCTCCCGATTTGCGGCAAGAAACGCACGCACGCTCTCGTTCTCAGGCGCGCCCAGCAGCGATGACAACACGATCATGCACCCACGCGGGCCCTCGTTGACGGCATAGGCGCGCGCGTTCGATCGCAGCATGGTTTCGACGGCGTCGCGGGCCGTCCGAGCTGCGCTGAGGCTCTGCGACGTCGCTCGCCCTTCGACGCGGTCGTAAAGTTCGACGGCCTGCCGGAAGATTTCCTCCTTGCAGCCAAAGGTCGCATAGAGGCTGGGCTTGTTGACGCCCGTGGCGCTGACCAGATCCTGGATCGAGGTGCCTTCATAACCTTGCGCCCAGAAGGTACGCATGGCCGCCAGCAAGGCCCGGTCCTTGTCGAACGCCTTCGGACGCCCGATTTTCGGCGCGGTGGCCGGTTTAGCTTGATTGCCAGAATTCACGTTTCAATTATCCGCAGGCCCGCCACGCCTATGCCTATCAAGCCCAGGAACAACAGCTTGGCCGATGACATGTGCTCGCCGAGCACCAATGTGCCGAAAACCGCCACGCCGAAAGCGCCTATGCCCACCCAGATGGCGTAAGCGGTGCCCACCGGCAGATGCTTCAGGGCCAAGGCCAGCAGGACAAGACTCAGCATGGCGACGCTTATGCCGATCAGGCTTGGCCAAAACCGCGTCAATCCGTCGGCCTGCTTCAGTGCCAATGCCCAGACGATTTCAAGCATGCCGGCCAGAACCAGGAAACCCCATGCCATCTGAATCCCCATTTCTGTTGGACTTCCCGCAGCCCTAGGCGGTGAAGCCGCCATCGATGGCGAGCGACGCGCCGGTGATGAATTGGCTCTCGGCCCCCGCAAGATAAGCCACGGCTGCGGCAATTTCCTGGGGTTCGGCATAGCGTTTGACCGCCATGAGTTCCAGCTCGGCGGCTACCGCCGGACCATCGGCGGGATTCATGTCGGTGTTGGTCGATCCCGGATCGACGATGTTGACCGTGATGCCGCGGCCGCCGACCTCCCGAGCCAGGCCCTTGGTGAATCCGATGAGCGCCGACTTGCTCATCGCATAGAGCGTCACGCCCCCATAAGGCACGCGTTGCGCGAAGCAGGAGCCGATGGAAATGATGCGTCCGCCGGTCCCCATATGAACCAGCGCGGCCTGCGAGGCCACGAATACCGCCTTGGCGTGGATCGCCAGGGTGTCGTCGATTTCCTCGAGCGTGGCGTCCTCGACAGGCCCGTAGGGGAACACGCCGGCGCTATTGACCAGTATGTCCAGCCTGCCCAGTTTCCCGGCAGTCTGCTCCACCGCCGCACGGACGGCGGCGGGGTCACGGCTGTCCGCCTTGATAGCCAGGACCCTGGCGCCCGTTGCACCAAGTTCCTGGGCGTAGTCTTTCGCTGTCTGATCAGATCTGGCGTAAGTGAACGCGACATCAGCGCCCTGCTCAGCGAACCTTCGCACGATGGCGGCGCCGATGCCGCGCGTGCCCCCGGTGACCAGCGCAACCTTGCCTTGGAATTCCATCGCCGAGCTCCTTTTATACCGATCGGTTCAAAAGATGCTACGCGCAGCGGAATTCGTCGTCAAGCATCACTTCCCGCGGATATACCCATCCCGCGTCTGCGGCAGCTTCATCCCAAGCACGGCGGAAGCGACCTGGGTGCGCAGGATCTGCGCGGTGCCGCCCGCGATGGTGAACATGCGCGCATCGCGCACATGGCGTTCCATCGGCAGGTCGCGTCCATAGCCGGACGATCCATGCAGCTGCAAGGCGTCGTTGGTCACGCGCTGCGCCGT
The DNA here is from genome assembly GCF_014851465.1 of Achromobacter sp. ACM04. NCBI lineage: Bacteria > Pseudomonadati > Pseudomonadota > Betaproteobacteria > Burkholderiales > Alcaligenaceae > Achromobacter > Achromobacter sp. ACM04. Next base: position 874,059 of record NZ_JACUZS010000001.1, on the reverse strand, counting down.
TTCGGCCGCGTAGATCTTGGCCTGCGCGGCCAGCGACAGGTCCGGAAAGCCAAAGGTCCGTGCCGTGCCGCTGCTTGCGGCCGCATGCAGCATGTGCCGCGCCGCATTCAACTGGATGGCCATGTCGGCGACCATCCACTGCAAGCCCTGGAACTCCGCTATCGGCCGGCCGAACTGCTGGCGCTGCTTGACGTAGTCGACGGCTTCTTCAAAGGCGCCCTGCGCGATGCCCAACGCCACGGTGCCCGCGCCCACGCGCTGGGCGTTGTAGGCCTGCATCAGCCCGGCAAAGCCGCGCTTCAAGCCCTCCGGCGGAACCACCAGCATGGACTTGTGCACCTTGAGATCCCGGAACGCGATGTAGGTCTCGGGTATGCCCCGCACGCCCATGGCGTAGGAACGCTTGGCGATCTCCAGGCCATCGTCCTCGGCGTCCGGCTCGCGCACGTGGATGAAGGCGCCTATGCCCAGGTCCACGCCCTCGTCGAACACGCGCGCAAAGATCAGGTGCAGGCGCGACACCCCGCCCCCGGTGATCCAGTATTTCTCGCCGTTGATGAGGTAGTCATCGCCCTGACGGACTGCGCGAGTGCCCATTTCGCTGGCCGCGCTGCCGGCCTGGGGTTCCGAGATGCAGATGGCGGGCTTGTCGCCAGCCAATACACACTCGGCGGCCAGCGCCTTCTGTTCATGGGTGCCGTACTGCATGATGGCGCCGATCGCGCCCATGTTGGCTTCGACGGTGATGCGCCCCATGGTGGCGCAAGCCTTGGCCATTTCCTCCACGACCAGGACAGTATCTAGATAGCTTAGGCCCCGCCCACCGTACTCGCGCGGGATCGTCATGCCCATGAAGCCGTTTTCGCGCAGTTGACGGACGTTGTCCCAGGGATACTGCTCGGATTGGTCGGTGGCTGCGGCTGTCGGTTTGAATACGGTCTGCGCCAGTTCGCGCGCGCGCTGCTGCAGCGCCAATTGCTCTTGGGAAAGTTCAGTCATGGTTCATCCTTGCTACGTGCAAAACTCCGGCCGGGCCGCCAGGCCCGCCGGCATCAACCCACCTTGATATCCGCGCGCCGCGCCACCTCGGCCCAGCGCTCGACTTCGCTGCGCGTCAGCGCGGCCAGCTCCTGCGGCGTGCCGCCGCCCGCATCCGCGCCCAGTGCGATCCACCGCTGCACGAAAGCCGGGTCGGCGAATGCCGCGTTGACCGCCGCATTGAGCACGCGCACCACGTCTGCGGGCGTGGACGGCGGCGCATAGATGCCGTACCAGCTGGTCGCGTCGTAATTGGCCGCGCCGCTCTCCGCCGCCGTGGGCACATCGGGCAAGCTGGGTGAACGGACCTTCGACGTCACCGCGATGGCGCGCACGCTGCCCGCCCGGATGTGCTGGATGGCCGAAGGCATGGTTTCGAACATCATGTGGACGTTCCCGGCAATGATGTCCACGATTGCCGGCGCGGAACCGCGATATGGCACGTGCATCATCTGGGTGCCCGTGACGTTCTTGAAATATTCGGCCATCAGGTGCTGCATGGTGCCCGCGCCCGGCGTGGCATAGCTGTACTTGTCCGGGTTGGCCTTCAGCAGCGCCACCAGCTCCTGCACATTCTGCGCGGGCAGATCCTTGTTGACGATCAGCGCATGGTTGACGCGCCCCAGAAAGCCCACCGCCGTCATCTCGCGGATGTCGTATCCCAGCTTCGGATACACGGACTGGGCGATCGCGTGATGCACCGCTCCGAACAGGATTGCGTAGCCGTCGGGTCGGGCCTTGGCCACGGCGTCAGCGCCCAGCGTGCCGCCGGCGCCGCCGCGGTTTTCCACGATGACCGACTGGGCCAGGCTGGCGCGCATCGGCTCGGCCAGCTGCCGCGACAGGATGTCCACGGTTCCGCCCGGTGCATAGGGCGCGATCAGCCTGATGCTCTGCGACGGGTACTTGCCCTGCGCGAATGCGCGGCTCAAGGGTGTCAATACGGCCAGCGCCAACAGCTGTCTCCTATCCATGCCTCTCTCCTCTTGTATCCGCCGTCGTCGCAGCGGTGTTGTCTAAGGTGTGTGATGTCAGCCCGCCGTCCAATCGCGCAGGATCTGCTGCGCATGCTCGTTCAGGCGCGGCGGCGGCCTGCGATATGACACCGGCGTGGCGGAAAGCTTGAGCGGGTTCGCCAACAGGTTGAGCTCGCCGCCTTGCGCCCACGCGCAGGGCATGCGCAACTGCGCGCCGCGGGCCTGGACGTGCGGGTCGTTGAACACATCGCGCAAATCGTTGACGGGGCCGCAAGGCACGCCCACGGCTTCCAGCTGTTCCAGCCAGGTTTTCCTGGAGCGCAGGGCCAGCGCGTCCTGTACCCGTTGGCAAAGTTCGGCGCGGTGGGCGACGCGGGCCGCGTTGGAGGCGTAGCGCTCGTCGTCCGCCAGCCCGGCCAGGCCTGCAACTTCGCAGAAACGCCGGAACTGCGCATCGTTGCCGACAGCAAGAATCATGGGACCGTCCACCGCGTCGAATACCTGGTAAGGCACGATGTTCGGGTGGCCGTTGCCCAGGCGCGCGGGCAGCTCCTGCTGTGCCAGGTAGTTGGTTCCAGCGTTCACCAGCCAGGCGATCTGGCTGTCCAGCAGCGAGATGTCGATGTGCTGCCCCTGGCCGGTCAGGTCGCGGTGGCGCAGCGCAGCCAGGATGCCGACGGCGGCATACATGCCGGTCATGACGTCGGCGATGCCCACGCCCACCTTCATGGGCGTGCCCTGCGGCTCGCCGGTAAGGCTCATGATGCCGCCCATGCCCTGGATCAAAAAGTCGTAGCCCGCGCGCTTGGCGTACGGACCCGTCTGCCCGAATCCGGTGATGGAGCAATAGACCAGGCGCGGGTATCTGCTCTTGAGTTGTTCATAATCCAGCCCATGCTTGGCCAGGCCGCCGACCTTATAGTTCTCGACCAGCACGTCGGCATGGTCCAGCAACTGATGCAGCGCGTCCCGGCCGGCCTCGGTGGCGATATCCAGCGCGATCGACCGCTTGTTGCGGTTGGCGCTCAGGTAATAGGCGCTTTCGGCGGTCGCGCGGCCGTCCTGGTCGTTGATGTAGGGCGGCCCCCATTTCCGGGTGTCATCGCCTTCCTCCGGCTTTTCCACCTTGACCACGTCCGCGCCCAGGTCGCCCAGCAGCTGCGTCGCGCTCGGGCCCGCCAGGATGCGAGAGAGGTCCACGACACGCACGCCGCTGAGCGCGGAAGCTTCCACTGACTGCATACGCCTTCTCCATCAGAGTCGATCGATGCAGTCTAAAATTCGCAATCCTCACCTTCAATTGAGTTTTTTTTCAATATGAAGGGCAGCCTTCGAGCCAAGCAGGACGGCTGACGCGCGGCTTTACTTGACCGGAAACTTCAGCTTGGGCGCGGCTTCCCTGACCATGGCCCAGAAGGCGTGCGCAGCAGGCGACAGCTTGCGTTCATTGAGGCAGGCCAAGCCGATCCTGCGCTTGGAGGCGGGACTGATCTTGCGGTAGACCAGCCCGTCGTAAGCCTGCGGCAGCACCAGCGACGCCAGCACGGAGATGCCCTGCCCGCGCCTGACGAACTCCAGGATGGACATGATCTGCGAGAGGTCGTGCGCGATGTGCGGCTTGGCGCCGGCTCGCTCGAACATGCGCGTAATGACAGGCTGCGAACCGGCGCGCGTCATGATCAGCGGATAGTCGATCAGGTCCTTCACCGCGATGGTCTTGCGCTCGGCCAGCGGGTGGCCAGCCGGAAGCACCACCATCAGCTCATCGGTAACGAGCGGCAGCGTGTCGAAATCCGGCTTGGGCAAGGCCACCACGCCGATCTCGATGCGGCGTTCGACCAGCGCGCGCTCCAATTCCGGGTCCGGCTTCTCGGTAACGAACACGTCGACGCCCGGATAGCGGGCTTTGAACATCTCAAGCAGCTGCGGCAGGATGTTCAAGGAGGAGCTCGCCCCCAGCGAACCCAGATTCAGCAGGCCCGAGCGCAAGCCCGCGCTGGCGTTCGCCGTCGCGCGCACGATCTGCAGGGACGCGAACACGTCCCTGACATGCGGCAGAATCTGCTGTCCCGCATAGGTGAGGTGCACCCCCGATGCATTGCGGTCGAGCAAGGGCGCTCCCAGCGTGGCCTCCAGCGTGCGCAGGGCGTGGCTGGTGGCCGAGGGCGTCATCCCCAGCCGGGCGCCGGCGCCCGCGATGCTGTCGGCGGAGGCCAGCGCCAGCAGCAGTTCCAATTGCCTGAGGGAGAGGGATTTGGCGGCCTGATCCGGCATGGTCATGTTTCCTCAGGTGCTAACCGGCCAGCGCCTGCGCCAGCCCTAATGCCCGCGCCAGGAACGCCGACGTGTCGTCCTTGCGATAGCTGACGATCACGGGCGACACAAAAGTATCGGCGTCTATCGCCACATGCGCCACGTCCTGCCGCTGCAAGCGCTGCACCGACGCCGGTACCACCGTCACGCCCAGCCCCGCCGCCACCAGGCCAATGGCGGTCTGCAGTTCGTTGGCTTCCTGCACCACCTGCGGCGCGTGCCCCGCCGCGCGGAACAGGCCCAGCACATGGTCGGAGAAATTCGGCCTTGGCCGCGCCGGATACAGCACGAAGGGTTCGCGCGCCAGGCGTTCGACGGATACCCGCCGCAGCCGCGCAATGGGATGGCCCAGCGGCACCGCAGCCATCAGCGCTTCGGTCATCAGCACCCGTCGCTCGATGGCGGGATCGTCGAACAGGATGCGGCCGATGCCCAGATCGATGCGGCCGGCCTTGAGCGCCTCCAGCTGCGGCAAGGTGGTCATTTCCGTGAGCCCCACTTCGACCTGCGGGTCCGCGTTGCGCAGCTGCCGGATCAGCTCCGGCACGAAACCGTAAAGAGAGGACGGCACGAAGCCTATGCCGAACCAGCGCCGCTGGGTCTGCCCCAGCCGCCGCGTGCCTTCCAGCACTTCTTCCAGGCGCGCAGTCAGCAGGCGCGATTGTTCCAGCAGGAAGCGGCCCGCTTCCGTCAGGCGCAGCGCGCGCGTGGTGCGCTCGAACAGCTGCACGCCGAGTTCTTCCTCGAACAGACGGATCTGGCGGCTGAGCGGGGGCTGGGCCATGTGCAGCCGCGCGGCCGCGCGGGTGAAGCTGCCTTCCTCTGCCACGGCCTGGAAATAACGCAGTTGCCTCAATTGCATCGCGTGGTCTTATACATACCATAAAGGTATTAATCGGAACCCATATAGTCTTGGACTCGCAGGGAAAACGCAAGCCATACTGAGCTATCGCACGAACCTGATCATGGAAAGTATGAATCGCGGGAACATCTTCCCGTGATCTGCGGACCGCCGGCGCGCAGCGACACAATAATTCCAGCAATACGGAGACCATCATGCGCTTGCGCTCTGCATTCCAACGACTCGCCCGGGCCTGTATGGGCCTGGCGCTGCTGGGGGGCTCGTCCGCCGCCCTGGCGCAAACCTACCCGGATCACCCGGTCAAATGGATCGTGCCCTTCCCGCCCGGCGGCGCGATGGACAGCATCGCGCGTACCCTGGGCGAATCCATGGGCAAGCAGCTCAACACCACCTTCATCGTGGAAAACCGCGCAGGCGCGGGCGGCAACATCGGCGCGGCCAGCGTGGCCCGCGCCAAGCCGGACGGCTACACCATCCTGATCGTCGCCAACGGCATGGCCGTCAACCCGGCGCTGTACACGGACCTGAACTACGACCCGGTCAAGGACTTCGCCCCGATCTCGCTGCTGGCCGTGGTGCCCAACGTGCTGGTCACCAATCCCGCACGCACCGGCGCCACCAGCGTGCAGGACGTGATCGCCAAGGCCAAGGCGCAACCCAACCATTACACATACGCCTCGGCCGGCGTGGGCACGTCCATCCATCTGGCGGGCGAGCTGTTCCTGTCCATGGCCCAGGTGGACATGCTGCACGTGCCCTACAAGGGCAGCGGCCCTGCCGTCGCCGACCTGCTGGGCGGACAGGTGGATTACATGTTCGACAGCATCACCTCCGCCAAGCCGCACATCGAAGCCGGCAAGCTGCGCGCGCTGGCGGTAACGACCAGCAAGCGTTCGGCCGCCCTGCCCGACGTGCCTACCGTGGCCGAAAGCGGCCTGCCCGGCTATGAACTGATGCCCTGGTTCGCGGCCTTCGCCCCCGCCGGCACGCCGCCCGACGTGGTCGCGAAACTGAACGCCGCCATGCGCGCCGCATTGAACGACGCCAAGGTGCGCGCCACGCTGGACTCCATCGGCGCCGAGCCCATTGGCGGCACGCCGGACGAACTGCGCGACCACCTGGCGCGCGAGACCGCGCAGTGGAAGACGCTGGTGAAGGAACGCAATATCAAGATCAATTGAGGGCGGCGCGGCCTTCGTCTTCCCACTTATGATTCTCGTCAACGCCCCCCTTGGTTGAACGATGCTAAGTTCGCCTTCAACCAAGAAGGAGGCGGCATGTCTGAGCGATCGATCATCAGAAAGGGAGATCGGACTTCGCACGGCGGGACCGTAGCCGAGGGCCACCCCACCTCGATGCTTCTTGGACGCGAGATCGCCTTGGTGGGGCATAAAGTCACCTGCCCCAAATGCAAGGGCGCCTTTCCCATCCTGGCGGATCCGGGGCGCAATCATACATTCATGGGCCAGGACACCGCCGTGGAGGGAATGCGCACCGCCTGCGGCGCCGTATTGATAGCGTCACAGATGGTGGCGCGCATCGGTCTGGCACAAGGATTGTCCGATCCCGCTCCAATGAAAACCGCGCAGAGCGACACGCTGTGCCAGGAGTGCCTGGAGGCCGCTGCCCGCAATGCCGCAACCACCGTGGCGCGAGGGTAGCCCGGTGGCGATACAGGCAGAGGAACACTTCGCGGCCCGTCTGCAGCAAACAAATTTTCCCTTGCGGCTTTATGGTCTGGTTGACGCGCTGCTGCACGCACAAGTGTCGGCTACACAGCCCTTATTCCGCTCCTCATCTTGCGTGGCGCTGTTCGACGGCACGCCTGATGAAGCGCTGGCTCATGCCGGCCCATGGCTGCTGGATTGCTCCGCCGATCGAAGCGCGCACATCCCTGCGCTGCAACGCCTGGCGGAAAGCGAGCTTGGATGCACCTGGATCGTCAGCGGCTACGCAATGGACGATCTGGCCGAAGCGCTGCGGGCGCGATTGGACGTGCGCATGCCCAACGGGACAACTGCATTGCTGCGCTATTACGACGCAAGACTTGCGGACGACATTGCAGCGCTGCTGACCGCCGAGCAACGGGCCGCGTTCTTTGCCCCCTTCCAGGACTGGCTTGTGGAGCGCAACGGCAAACTCATCAGGATCCATTCCGTCCATGGTGCTTGAATTCACTCCACAACAGGTTGCAGGTCTATGTGCAATCGACGCCAAGGGCTTTTTGCACGGGGTCGAGCAAGACATCCTGCGCGACTACCCAGGGCTGGCCGAGGCAGGCTTGAGCGAAAGACTAGCCACGGCCCTTGCACGGGCGCGGGCCTTGGGGATAGACGACGATGCGAATCTTGTCGACTTCCTCCGGACCGAGGCGCTGGTTCCTGGATTCTATGAACAACCCGGGTTTCTTGCCTGGATCCGTAAGCCCGGACGCCCCGCCGATCAACGATTCCATGACTACATGCAAGTGATGAAATGGCAATCGCGCCAACGGCTTCAACAAGAGCAAAGGGAGTAAGGAAGAATGCCCGGACCTCTGGCAATACCAATCGCGGGATGGGTAGCGGAAGCCATAGCGGCAGCGCTCGCCCGGGCGGCAGCAAGCGCCGCGGCAGGTGCCGTGCTGGGAGGCGTGACCACTTTACCAGGCGATACGCCTCGGGAAGACAGTGAAGCCAAACCCACCGACCGCGCCTTGCCCAGGACCGAAGAACCGTGCAAGAAATGCCCGCCGGACCTGGGGATGAAAGTCAGACGCAGGCATGGGGCAAATTGGAACGCCTACGCATACCAGGCCAGGATTACCGGATTCGACTACGACACGGAGTATTGTTTGTGGAGCGATGAATGGAACTGGCAGGGAGGCGCTCACGGCGGCGGGTTCGACATCGATTTCGACGGCTTTGTGTCGACGGAATGCCTGCTGCAGGAGACCAAAGGAAACTACGACAGTTTCATCGATGAGGACGGCGAGCAAGCAGGTTGGTTTGGCGGCTTCAAGACCATGCGCTTACAAGCCAGCCGCCAGGCAGGCGCGGTTCGCATCAACCCTCCAACAAGATTGAGATGGTATTTTCAAACGCCTAGAACGCAGGCGCTGCTGCGGCAGTTGCTGAATAGCCTGGGTGCAGAATCCGTAGTTGTTCCCTGACGAGAAAGACATGCTTATCACATGCCAATTTGAAGACCCGAAACATCAGTCCGGCGATTTTCCCGAAATGCTTCGTCGACTGCACGCGATCACGAAGCTGCTGGCTGACAAATCCGACGGATTGACGGAGTGGTTCTCGCAGGGTGAGTCAATTGACGAAGCCAGGTTGTATCCTGCATTCGAGGGCGACGAACCCTCGAATGCGTTTCTTGCCGTGTTGAACAACGAATATCGGCTTGATCGGTCATTTACTGCCATCTCTATTTGGAATGGCGCTGAAGAACAGCGCAACAGCGTAGTTCTTGAACTGCAGGGCAACGACAGGGGCAGGCCGTGCACTCTGACCGTCTCTTACCATAAGCGACGCGACGACCGCTTTGGCGGCGCCGCTTCGGTGAAGGACATCGTCGCCGCGATCGCCCAGCTCTTCGTCGCGCAGTACATAGCCGTCTCGCCACGCTATTACGACGAAAAGCAGGTTTTCGACGACAAACCCGGCGTCGGCTGGATGCTTTACCTTCCCCAAGTGATCACTCCCGAGCAAGTCCCGGAAGCCCAGGCTCTGATTCCCGTTCCCGCTGCCGGAAAGAAGCAAACCGGCACCATCATCGTCAGCGTCGCGAACGAAGTGTTTTCGCTGGACAACGCCAGCCACGTCGAATTGGCGAACCGCATCGAGATGCGCCTGGTGGACCAGGACCTGCTGCCGCGCTATGCGGATCTCTAGTCGCGCCCACCCTGCTTGAGCCTCGCCCCGTCCCACGGATACCCATCGAACGTATCCTTCACCAGTTCCCGCAGCCAGATGATCGCCGGATCCTGGTGAAAGCGCGGATGCCAATGCTGGCGCAGCGCGAAGGACGGCAGCGGCAGCGGCGGCTCCAGCACCTTGACCACGCCGTAGCCGCCGAACACATTGCCCAACTCCTGCGGCACCGTGGCGATGAGATCCGGGTGCTGGTCCAGCAATAGCGGCACCACCAGGAAGTGCGGCGTGGACAGGAAAATGTTGCGCTTGACGCCCTGCTCCTCCAGTGCGCTGTCATAGGCTTCAGACGAGCGTCCGGCCAAGGTCACCACGATCTGCGGCATGCGCTGGAATTGTTCTAGGGTCAGCTCGTCGCCCACCTCCTGGTTCTTCACGCTCACCAGCGTCACGAAGCGGTGCATGAAGAGCTGCTGCTGAAACAGGCCCTGGGGCGCAGCCCGCAGCGATCCCAGCACCAGATCCACCTCGCCGGACGCCAGCAGCGGCTCGACCTGCTGCAGCGGCACCTGGCGCGTGCGCAGGGTGCAATGCGGCGCCAGTTCGCGCAAGCGCTTGATCAGCGGCGGCAGGAACACCAGTTCGCCCATGTCCGTCATGCACAGGGTGAACACGCGCATCGCCGAGGCCGGATCGAACTGCGCTTGCGACAGCACCTGGCCGCGTATGGTCGCCATCAGCGCCAGGATGGTGGGCGCCAGGCTCTCGGACTTGGGCGTGGGCTGCATGCCCTGGCCGGTCTTCACGAACAGCGGATCGTCGAAGAACGCGCGCAAGCGGTTCACGGCGTGGCTCATGGCGCTTTGCGACAGGCCGAGCTGCTCGCCGGCGCGGGTCACGCTGCGCTCGCGCAGCAGGCTGTCGAAGACGGCGAGCAGGTTGAGGTCCAGTTTCTCGTTATGCATAGCGTGCATTTCCAGAATCATGCTCATGACATTGACGCATATTCCGCCGCTATCTATCGTCTTGTCAAACGCCGCGCAGACCGGCGTTTCCACAAGGAGACAACATCTTGAAGCCCCTTCTACACCCCGTGCGCGCGGTGCTGGTTTCGTGCGCCCTGCTGTCCTGTAACGCCGCCTCGGCCGATGTCGGCGTCGGCGTCATCCTGTCGCTCACCGGCCCGGCCGCATCGCTGGGTGGCCCGGCCAAGAACGCGATAGACCTGCTGCCGCGCGAGATCGCGGGCGAGGCGGTACGCTACATCGTGCTGGACGATGCCTCGGACGCCACCGGCGCCGCCCGCGCCTTCCGCAGGCTGGTCGACGAGCATAACGTGGATGTGGTGCTGGGTACGTCCGTCACCCCCGCCACCCTGACCTTGCTGCCTATCGCCCAGGAGAAGAAAGTGCCGCTGATGAGCCTGGCGGCCGGGGCCAAGCTGGTCGAACCGATGGACGCGCAGCGCCACTGGGTGTTCAAGGTGGTGCAGAACGAAAACCTGATGGTCGCCAGCACCGTCGCGCACATGCAGGCCGCCGGCGTGAAGACGCTGGGCTACATCGGCTTTGCGGACGCCTACGGCGACAGCTGGCTGGCCGAAGTTTCCGCGCAGGCGCAGCGCGCCGGCATCAAGCTGGTTGCCTCCGAGCGCTACGTGAAAACGGACACTAGCGTCACGGCGCAGACCCTGAAGCTGCTGGCCGCCAGGCCGGACGCGGTCATCGTGGCGGCGTCCGGCACGCCCGGGGCGCTGCCGCAGAAGTCCCTGCGCGAGCGCGGCTATGCCGGCCGCATCTACCAGACCTACGGCATCGCCAACCGCGAGTTCCTGCGCATCGCCGGCAAGGACGCCGAGGGCGCCTTGTTCGCCGTGGGCCCGGTCGTGGTCGCCAGCCAGCTGGACCAGGCCAACCCGATACGCGCGGTCGCCATGGACCTGACGCAGCGCTACGAAGCCGCCCACGGCAAGGATTCCATGTCGGTGTTCGCGGCCAACGCCTGGGATGCCGGGATCGTGCTGCAACAGGCGCTGAAGACCACCTTGCCCAAGGCCAGGCCGGGCACGCCGGAATTCAGGGCGGGCCTGCGCGACGCGCTGGAAGCCACGCGCGACGCCGTGACCTCGCAAGGCGTGTCCACCATGTCGCCCACCGACCACGTGGGCTATGACGAGCGCGCCGCTGTCATGGTGCAGATCAAGGACGGCGCCTGGCGCTACGTCAAGTAAACCAAGGAGCTCATCCATGTTCATCAAAAACACCTGGTACGTCGCCGCCTGGGACCAGGAAGTCAGCGCCGACGGCCTGTTCTCTCGTACCATCACCGGCGTTCCCGTGCTGATATACCGCGACGGCGCCGGCCGGCTGGTGGCGCTGGAAGACCGCTGCTGCCATCGCGGCGCGCCCTTGTCGGTGGGACGGCGCGAAGGCGACTGCGTGCGCTGCATGTACCACGGCCTGAAGTTCGATCCCAGCGGCGCCTGTGTCGAGGCCCCGGCGCAGGCGCGCATTCCGCCTCAGGCCCGGGTGCGGACCTTTCCCGTGGTGGAGCGGCACCGCTGGATCTGGATCTGGATGGGCGATCCGGAACGCGCGGATCCGGCCCTCATCCCCGACACCCAATGGCTGGACCATCCCGATTGGCGCAGCCTGGACGGCTATATCCACTATGACGTCAACTATCTGCTGATCGCAGACAACCTGCTGGACTTCTCCCACCTGCCCTTCGTGCACCCAACCACGCTGGGCGGCAGCGAGGACTATGCCTCGGTCTCGCCCAAGGTCGACCGGCTGCCCGACGGCGTGCGCATCACGCGCTGGACGCTCAATACCGAAGCGCCGGCCTTTGCCAAGAAGGTCCGCGAATGGCCAGGCCTGGTGGACCGCTGGAACATCTACAACTTCACCCTGCCCGGCATCCTGCTGATGGACTCGGGCATGGCCCCGGCCGGAGACGGTGCACAAGAAGGAAACCGCGCCGGCGCGATCGAATTCCGCGGCTGCCAGGCCCTGACGCCCGAAACCGAAACCTCGACGCACTACTTCTTCGCGCATCCGCACAACTTCTCGATCGACCGGCCCGAGGTCACTGCCTCCATCCACCAGAGCGTGGTGGATGCCTTCGACGAAGACCGCGACATCATCACCGCGCAGCAGCGCTCGCTGTCCCTGGCGCCCGACTTCAAGATGGTGCCGCTGTCCATCGACGCCGGGCTGTCCCAGTTCCGCTGGGTGGTGGCGCGCCGCATCGAAGAAGAGCAGCAGGCAGCCGGCGCGTCCGGCGTGCGCCCTGCGCAGGCGGTGGCCTGAAATGCGCCGGCTAGTCATCAGCCGCATCGTGCGCGAGGCGCGCGGCGTGCTCGGCCTGACGCTGCGCAGTCCTGACGGCGCCATACTGCCGGCCTTCGAGGCCGGCGCGCATGTGGATGTGGCGTTGGGCAATGGCCTGGTCAGGCAGTATTCCCTTTGCGGCGACCCGGCGGAACTGGGCGTGTACCGGCTGGGCATCGGCCTGGCGGCCGCGACGCGCGGCGGTTCACGCTACATCCATGAACAGCTGCGCGAGGGCGACCTGGTGGATATCGGCGAGCCCAGGCAATTGTTCGGGCTGCATGCGCAGGCCGCCGGCCATGTCTTCATCGCGGGCGGCATAGGCATCACGCCCATCCTCAGCATGATCCATGCAAGCGTCAGGCGCGGCGAGCCCTGGCGGCTGCTGTACTGCGTGCGCGACCGCGACGCGGCAGCCTACCTGTCTGAACTGGCCTTGCACGGCGAACGAGTGACGCTGCATGTCGACAGCGAACAAGGCGGCGCGCGCTGCGACCTCGACGCCTATCTGGGCGCGCTGGGGGAACCAGGCTTGCATGTCTATTGCTGCGGCCCCGGGCCGTTGATGGATGCCGTGGCCACGGCCTGCGAACGCGGCGGAATCGCCGCGGCGCGCGTGCATTTCGAGCGCTTTTCCGCCAGCGCGCCTGCTGCGGCCGAGCCCGGTTCAAGCTTTGCCGTGCGGCTCGCGCGCAGCGGCGGCTGCCACGAAGTGCCCGCGGACAAGTCGGTGCTGGATGTGCTGGAAGCGGCCGGCGTCGCCTGGCCGTACTCTTGCCGGGAAGGCCTGTGCCGCAGCTGCGAAGCCGGCGTGCTGTCCGGCAAGGTCGACCACCGCGACTACGTGCTCAGCGACGAGGAACGCGCCGCCAACCGCAGCATGATGGTCTGCGTGTCGCGCGGCTGCGGCACGCTGGAGCTGGACGTCTAGGCAGGTTCCTGCAGCGCCGACGCATCCAGCAGATGGTCGACGATGGCGAGTATCTGCTCGGCGGCTTCGCCGATGTGCCGCTCCAGCGCGGCCTCGGCGTCTTCGGCCCGCCCCTGCCGGGCGAGCGCGATCAGTTCGCTGTGCTCGTCGTGGGCTTGCTGGCGAATCGGCGCGTTGACGATCTGGAAGCGGAAATAGCGTTCGGATTTTTCATGCAGCGCGCGCACCATGGCCAGCGCGGCGGGACGTTGCGCCGAGCGGTACAGCAGTTCATGCAGCTGCCAGTTCAGGCGGCCCCATTGCTCAGGCTCGGCCGTGTCCATCTGCGCCACCACCTGGCTCGCCAGATCCAGATCCTGCGTCTGATGCTGCTGCACGGCCAGGCGCAACAGCCACGGCTCCAGCCGCAGGCGGATGTCGAAGAACTCCTGCACCTCGGCGCGCGACAGCATGGAAACGTAGGCGCCGCGATGCGGGATCATGTCGATCAGTCCTTCGGCGCTGAGCTGGCGGATGGCCTCGCGCACGGGCAGGCGGCTCACCCCCAGTTCCTCGGCGAACAGTTCCTGGCGCAGCGCGGAACCGGGGGGAATCGCGCCGGACAGGATGCGGTCGCGCAGTTCGTCGACCACCAGTTCGACGGCGGTCTTGCGCACGAGGCGGCCGGGGCTGGCGGTCTGGGAACGGGACGGATTGGAAGCGGAAAGCGGCGAATTCTGGGACATGAAACCTGCCTGGTTGCACCGTGCGGCGGGGGCGGCACGGCAGGACTGGGCGGAAAACAGGGCCGCCATGCCCAGGAAAACCCCGAGAGACAGCCGCTACCCGCAGCCCTTTTAATGTGAGTATATTGGATCCATGATCCAGTTCAAGCCGGCGCCCCCAAGGGCGACGGACCGAGGCCCGAGCCTCGTTTTTTTAAGCCCCATATTTTTGGATCCAATATCCAATAACCACTATCCAACCGGATTGCACCGGATGGATCACGCATCAGGAGCCGCAGCATGAGCATTCAATGGCAAGGCGTATTTCCCGCCGTCACCACCAAGCTGAAACCCGATTTTTCGCTGGATCTGGAGGCCATCCGCCAGGGACTGGAACGGCTGATCGAGAACGGCGTGGGCGGCGTCGTGATGATGGGCATGGTGGGCGAAAACGCCCAGCTCTCGCCCGAAGAAAAGCTGCAGGTGCTGCGCACCGCCGTCGACACCGTGCGCGGCCGTGTGCCGGTGATTTCCGGCGTGGCGGAAACCGGCACCGCCCGCGCCGCGGCCTTCGCGCAGGAAGCCGAGCGCATCGGCGTGAATGGCCTGATGGTGTTCCCCGGCCTGACCTACAAGTCCGACGGCCGCGAGACCGTGGCCTTCTATCGCGAGGTGGCGCGCGCCAGCGCCCTGCCCATCCTGCTCTACAACAATCCGCGCGGCTACGGCGTGGACCTGACCCCGGACCTGGTGGCCGAATTGCTGGAAGAGCCGACCATCGTCGCCATCAAGGAAGAGTCCTACGACACCACCCGCGTGACCGACCTGATCACGCGCTTCGGCGACCGTCTTGCCGTGGTCTGCGGCGTGGATGACCTGATCCTGGAAAGCGCCGCGCTGGGCGTGACGGCCTGGGTGTCGGGTATGGCCAACGCCGTGCCCCGCGCCTCGGTCGACCTGCTGAAACTGGCCGTCGAGGGCGATTTCGTGCGGGCCCGCAAGCTTTACGCCGCGTTGACGCCGCTGTTCCACCTGGACACGGTGGTCAAGCTGGTGCAGCACATCAAGCTGGCCGAGCACCTGATCACCGGCAGCGCCGAAACCGTCAAGCCGCCGCGCCTGGACCTGGCCGGGGCCGAACGCGAACGCACCATCGCCATCACCAAACAGACGCTCGCGGATCTTTCCGCCCTGGGCTACTAATACCGGAGCCGCCACCATGCGCCCATACCGCCTGTCCGCGCTGGCCTTCAGCGCCCTGTCCGCAGTTTCCGTCCTGTCCGCCGCGCACGCCGCGGACTACCCCGCCCGCTCGATGGAACTGGTGGTCGCCTACCAGCCCGGCGGCGGCAGCGACAACACCGCGCGCGCCATCGCCGAGGCGGTGCGCCCGCCCATGCTGGCGCAGCCCACGGTGGTGATCAACAAGCCGGGCGCCAGCGGCTCCATCGGCTGGGCCTACGTGGCCAACGCGCAGCCCGACGGCTACCGGCTGGTGCTGATGACGCCTGAAATGCTGGTGGTGCCCCTGATGGGCATAGGCAAGACCACGGTCGGCGACTTCCAGCCCATCGCCCGCTTCACCGACGATCCCTCGTCGGTCACGGTACGCGCCGATGCGCCCTGGAAGACGGTGGAGGAATTCCTGGCGGACGCCAAGAAGAATCCCGAACGCGTCGCCGTGTCCAACGCCGGAATCGGCACGGTGCCGCACATGGCGGCGGCGGCGCTGGGCGAACAGGCTGGCGTGAAGTTCGTGCACGTGCCCTACCAGGGCTCGGCCCCGGCCATCATGGGTCTCCTGGCGGGCGACGTGCAGGCCACCACGGTTGCCTACGCCGAACTGCAGCAGCACGTGGAAACCGGCAAGCTGCGCACCCTGGCGGTCATGGCGCCCAAGCGCCTGGACAACCTGCCCTCCGTCCCGACCATGAAGGAAAAAGGCGCGGACCTGCAATTCAGCGTCTGGCGCGGCATCGGCCTGCCCAAGGCCACGCCCGCGGACGCGGTTGAAAAATGGCGCACCGCGGCCCGCCAAGTCGCGCAATCGCAGGACTTCCAGGCGCTGATGCGCAAGCAGAACCTGACGCCCTCCTATGCCGACCAGCCGCAATTCACGGCCGACGTGGCGCGCCAGGAAGAGGCGTTCAAGGCGCTGGTGCCGAAGCTGAACTTGAAGCCCTGATGGTGACATCCTGAGCGGCGGCGGGGACGGCGCCGATATGCCGTCCCCCCTTTGCCCGATCCGCTTACTCGACCGTCGCGCCCGACTTCTTCACCACTTCCGCCCAGCGCGGGATCTCCGTCGCCATCAGGTCGCGCAGCTGTTCGGGCGTGCTGCCGACCAGTTCCATGCCCATGGTCTTGCCCAGCTTCTCCTGCACGTCCGGCTCTTTCAGGATCACCGCGATTTCCTGCGACAGCTTGTCGAGAATGGGCTTGGGCGTGCCCTTGGGCGCGTACACCGCCTGCCAGGACGCCATCTGGAAGCCCGGCACGCCGGCCTCCTGCATGGTCGGCACCTCCGGCGCCAAGGCGATGCGGTCCTTGGTGGTCACGGCCAGGAGCTTGAGCTTGCCGGTCTGCAGCAGGGGCAAGGCCGCCGTCATCTGGTCGAACATGAAGGTCACCGCGCCCGAGGACACGTCGACCATGGCGGGCGGCGTGCCCTTGTACGGCACGTGCGTGAGCGGCACCCCTATCATGCTGGAGAACAGTTCGCCCGCCAGGTGCGTGGAGGTGCCGGCGCCCGAGGACGCGAAGGTGCGCTTGGAAGGGTCGCGTTTCAACAGCGCGATCAGGTCGGCCACGGAATTCACGCCCAGGTTCGGATCCACCAGCAATACGTTGGGCAGGTAGGCGATCAGCGAGACCGGCTCGAAATCCTTGACCGGGTCGTACTTCAGGTTCTTGTACAGGCTGGCGTTGATGGCATGCGTGCTGATGGTGCCGCCGAACAGGGTGTAGCCATCCGGCGGCGCCTTGGCCACATAGGTCGCGCCGATGCCGCCCGCGGCACCGGGCTTGTTCTCGACGATGACGTTCTGGTGCAGGCGGTCGCCCAGCTTCTGGGCCAGCACCCGGCCCACCACGTCGGTCGAGCCGCCCACGGTGAACGGCACCACATAGGAAATCGGCTTCTGCGCGGGCCAGTCGGCGGCCTGCGCGGGCGCCGCCAACGTGCCCAGCATGGCGGCGGCCAGCAGCGCGGCCAGCGCGCCGCGTCGTTGCGTGTTCATGGTTGTCTCCTGCCTCTTGTTTGGCTTGTAGGGTTGCCGGCTGCGCCGGCGGCAAGGCTCAGCGGCCCTGTTGCTTGCGCCATGCGGCGAACTTGTCCTTGGTGGCGGGATCCGTGGGCGGATACAGCCCCAGGATGGACGCGCCCTGCTGCACCTCGCTGGTCACGAAGTCCTCGAAGGCCGTCATTTCCACGGCCTCGACCGCGATCTCGTCGGCCAGATGGGCGGGGATCACCACCACGCCCTCGCGGTCACCCACGACGATGTCGCCCGGCCACACCGCCACGTCGCCGCAGCCGATGGGTGCGTTGATATCCAAGGCCTGGTGCAGGGTCAGGTTGGTGGGCGCCGAAGGCCGCTGGTGATAGGCGGCAAAGCCCAGTTCGGCAATCTCGGGCGAATCGCGAAAGCCGCCGTCCGTCACCACGCCAGCCACGCCGCGCTTCATCAGCCGCGTCACCAGGATGGAACCGGCGGAAGCCGCGCGCGCGTCCTTGCGGCTGTCCATGACCAGCACCGCGCCTTCAGGGCAGGTCTCGACTGCAACGCGCTGCGGATGGGCGCGGTCCTCGAACACCTTGATGGTGTTCAGGTCCTCGCGCGCGGGGATGTAGCGCAGGGTGAACGCCGGGCCGACCATATTGGGCAGCGTGGCGTTCAGTGGACGCACGTCCTGGATGAACTGGTTGCGCAGGCCGCGCTTGAACAAGGCCGTGCACAGGGTGGCGGTGCTGACGCCGGCCAGGCGGGCGCGGGTTTCGGGATTCATTTGGGACACGATGGCTCCGTATTCTGAAGACGGTGGGATGGGCGCGGATGACGCTTTAAAAGATCTCGGGTTCGGGCACGGGCGCGCCGAAAGCGGTTTCCAGGAAATCGAAATCGCAGCCGTCGTTGGCTTGCAGGATGTGCTTCGAGTACATCCAGCCGTAGCCGCGCTCGTAGCGCCGGGGCGGCGGCGTCCAGGCGGCGCGGCGCGCGGCCAGTTCTTCGTCGCTGACGTTCAGGTGGATGCTGCGCGCGGGCACGTCGACGGTGATCAGGTCGCCCGTCTTCACCAGGGCCAGCGGGCCCCCGATATAGCTTTCCGGCGCCACGTGCAGGATGCAGGCGCCGTAGCTGGTGCCGCTCATGCGGGCGTCGGACAGGCGCAGCATGTCGCGCACGCCCTGCTTCACCAGCTTGGTCGGAATGGGCAGCATGCCCCACTCCGGCATGCCGGGACCGCCCTGGGGTCCGGCATTGCGCAGGATCATGATGTGGTCGGCCGTGACGTCCAGGTTCTCGTCGTCCACCGCGGCCTTCATGCTGGGGTAGTCGTCGAACACCAGGGCCGGGCCGGTGTGGCGCAGGTACTGCGGCGCGCAGGCGCTGGGCTTGATGACGCAGCCGTCCGGCGCGATATTGCCGCGCAGCACGGCCAGCGCGCCTTCGTCGTAGATGGCCTGGTCCAGCGGGCGGATCACGTCGTCGTTGTAGACCTCGGCGCCGGCGATGTTCTCGCCCAGGGTCTTGCCGGTGACTGTCATGGCGGACGGATCCAGATGATCCTGCAGCCGCGACATCAGCGCCGGCAGCCCGCCCGCGTAGAAGAAGTCTTCCATCAGATAGGTGTCACCGCTGGGCCGGATGTTGGCGATCACCGGGACCTTGCGGCTGGCGGCGTCGAAGTCGTCCAGGCCCACGGCGCAGCCGGCGCGGCGCGACATGGCGACCAGGTGCACGATGGCATTGGTGGAGCAGCCCATGGCCATCGCCACGTTGATGGCGTTCTTGAAGGAGGCCAGGCTCAGGATGCGCTGCGGCGTCAGGTCCTCCCAGACCATCTCCACCACGCGCCGGCCGCATTCGGCCGACATGCGCATATGGTTGACGTCCGCCGCCGGGATCGAGGAGGCGCCCGGAAGCGTCATGCCTATGGCTTCGGCGATGGCGGTCATGGTGCTGGCCGTGCCCATGGTCATGCAGGTGCCGTAGCTGCGGGCGATGCCACCCTCGACCTCGGTCCATTGCTCCTGCGTGATCTTGCCGGCGCGGCGCTCGTCCCAGAGCTTCCAGGCATCCGACCCGGACCCTAGGATCTTGCCCTTCCAGTTGCCGCGCAGCATGGGGCCGGCGGGCACGTAGACGCAAGGCAGCCCGGCGCTGACCGCGCCCATGATGAGACCCGGCGTGGTCTTGTCGCAGCCGCCCATGAGCACCGCGCCGTCGACCGGATGGCTGCGCAGCAGCTCTTCGGTCTCCATGGCCAGGAAGTTGCGGTACAGCATGGTGGTCGGCTTGACGAAGGATTCCGATACCGAAATCGCGGGCAGCTCCACCGGAAACCCGCCCGCCTGGAACACGCCGCGCTTGACGTCCTCGACGCGCTGCTTGAAGTGGCTGTGGCAGGGATTAAGGTCCGACCAGGTGTTGATGATGGCGATGACCGGGCGGCCCGCCCAGTCGTCGGGGCCATAGCCCATCTGCATCATGCGGGAGCGGTGGCCGAAGGAACGCAGGTCGTCCCGGGCCATCCAGGCGGCGCTGCGCAGGCTTTCGTAGGAGCGTTTCATAGGGGTGAGGCGGTCTTTCGCAATGTTGACCGGGCCATTTAAACACTAATACATTAGTGCGTCAGCTAGGTAAAAACCCGCTAAACTCCGTTACTCTTCAGGCCCAACTCCGCACGCGACCCGATGCAAAGCACCAAGCTCAGACTGGACCGTTCGCGCCACGCCGCGCCCCAGGTCTTCGAACATCTACGCGAACAGATCGTGTCCCTGGAACTGGCTCCGGGCACGCCCCTGTCGCGCATCACGCTGGCGGAAACCTACGGCCTGAGCCAGACCCCGATCCGCGACGCGCTGATGCGGCTGGCCGAGGAAGCGCTGGTCGAGATCTATCCGCAGCACACCACGGTGGTCAGCCGCATCGATGTGGACGCCGCCCGCGAGGCGCATTTCCTGCGCCGCTCGCTGGAGCTCGAGATCGTGCAGATGCTGGCGCAGCGCCCGGATCCGCAGCTCTTCCAGCGCCTGCAGGCCAGCATCGACCTGCAGCGCGCCAGCCACGCCAGCAGCCAGTACCAGCGCTTCATCGACGCCGACCAGGCCTTCCACCGCGACATGCACGAAGCCGCCGGCGTGACCCGGCTGTGGGAACTGGCGCAACGCTACAGCGGCCACCTGGACCGCTTGCGCCGCCTGCACCTGCCCGAGGCCGGCAAGGCCGAGCGCATCCTGGACGACCACCAGCGCCTGCTGGACGCCATCGTCGCGCAGAACCCGCAGCGCGCCCAGCAGGTGCTGCGGGAACACCTTTCGGGCACCCTCAGCCAAGTAGCCGAGATCTGCAGGCGCTATCCGGAATATGTGTTGACGGCTTAGGCCCCGCCGCCCCTCGGACGTATTCGCTCCGCGCGCACGCGCCCTGCCCGGTATGATCAGGTACACGCCATGGCCACAAGCCTGGCGCCGGCGCGCCGCGCCACCACCGGAAAACACCAATGACCGCAAGGCACGCATTCCTGATCGCCCTGGCCGTGACCGCCTGGGTCCACCCCGCGCAGGCCGCGCCGCCCGGCGACATGCCGTCCGCCGCAGCAGCCTGGCTGCCGTTGGACCCCCAAGCCATGCCTGGCGTGTTCTACGACAGCGCGTCGATCAAGGTGGTATCGGAGCGCCCGGCCGTGATGGCCGTGAACGTAGCCTGGTTCTACGCCCAGCCCAAGATTTCCGCCGCCAACGGGCAACCCTACCGCTCCGTGATCCAGCCGGTCACCATGAACTGCACCGCCGGCACCTATACCGTCAGCCAGGTCGTGCACCATGCGGGCGAGAACGCCACCGGCCCCATCGTCGAGTCCCTGCCTCCGCCCGGCATCCGCAACGCGCCAATCGCGCAAGACCCCGTGCAGCGCAAGCTGCGCGAGATTGTCTGCCCGGTCAATGGCAAAGGCATACGGCGATAAGACCCGGCCGTCGCGGCCTCGCCGCGCCGCTATCCACCCGCTTCGGCCGCCAGCCGCGCCTGGCGCTTGGCCAGCTCCGTCTTCAATTGCACCAGGCTGGGCGTGACGATGGGCAGGAATGCCGCTTCCCGCCAGCGCCGCGCAAAGCCTGCGCCAGCCGGCCGCAGATAGGCCGCGCCGCCGCTGGCCTGCAGTTCCAGCTGCACCGCCTGCTGGGCCGCTTCGGCCAAGGCGATGCGGAGCTCGAACAGCCGCCAGGGCTGCGAGACGAAGCTCCCGCTGCGCACCCCATCGATCAAACCCGCCGTCAGCGCGTGCAACTGCGTCTCCAGCGCTTGCAGCGGCTGGCCCAGGATGCCGCGCGAGGCCAGGCCCTGCCCTGCCTGTTGCGCGGCGCGCAAAGCGCCCCGCGCCAGGCCGATGGACAGGCCGCATTGCATGCCCGCAAAGGCCGGCCTGGCCTGGGGCAGATACTCGCGCGCATCAGGATGGATGATCCATTCGGGACCCATGCGCACGCCGCGCAGGTCCAGCGCCGCGGTGTGGGTCGATTGCAGCGCCAACAAAGGCAGGTCCGGGCTGCGGGCAAGTCCCGCGATGCCATGCGGCAGCGCGACCACCGCCGGCGTTCCATCGGGCGCGGCAACAGCGGCGGCCACCAGGAAGCCCTGGGGCCGCAGATTGGTGACCCAGGGCATCCGGCCGTCCAGCACCCACGCGCCGTCCGCCTCGCGCGCGGCGATCTGCAGCGACTCGATGCCGCTCAGGAACTTCATGGCGTTCGACAGCGCGGTCGCACCGGCCTGCTCACCCTTCAGCAGCGGCGCCAGCCAGGCTTCCGCAAGAGCCTTGTTGGGGCTGCGCAGCAGATACTCGATGAAGACTCGCTGGCTCCAGGCCACGAAGGCCCCGGCAACAGAAAGCTCCGCCAATTGCGCGATCATTTCGATCGCGTCGCCGATATCCGTGTCTGGCAAGCCGCCCTGCGCCACGGGCACGCCATGGCGCAACACGTCGGCGGCAGCCAGTTGCGGCAACACTACCGCCGCGTCCATGCTGCCGTCGTCCAGCGCATCGGCATGCTGTCGCAGCCAGGCTTGCAGATCCGCGGGCAGCGCGGCGTGGACGGTCGGACGGGCCATGGAGGTCTCCTGCGGGTCGGCATCGGACGCGCGGGCACTGGCGGCCCGGCGCAATCCCGCATGATGCCCGCAAACTGCGATGCTCGGGCGACCGTATCAGCCGCCCATCCTGGCCGTGCCGGCTCAGGCCAGGCCCAGCAGCAGATCCGCCAGCAAGGCCGGATGCGTGATGTGGGCTTCGTGCGGCGCGGCGATGTCGACCCAGTTCCAGCCCGCTTGGGACTGCACCAGCTTGCGCGATTCATCCAGCACGGCCAGCTCGGGCTGGGTGCAATGGACATAGGTGCGGGCCACGCCATTGCCGATGGGGTTTTTCAGGTTCAGCGGCGTGGTGTAGCTGGCCAGCGGATGGGCGGTCAGGCGGCGCTTGACCCAATCATGGTCCGCGCTGCCCGGCGTGAATCCCCAGGCCGCCGGCAGCGGATCGGGAATCGGCACGGCCAGTCCATCGGTGGCCTTCGAGGCCGTGGCGATGCGCGCGTCGGCATCCGCCTTCGGATACACCGAGAATGCATTCTGGCCGCTTTGCAGCACGATGGCGTCGAAGTACACCAGATGCGCCAGCCGCTGCGGAATCCGTTCGGCCACGCCCGTGATGGGAATGCCGCCGAAGCTATGGCCCACCAGGATCACGTCCTTCAGTTCCTGGGTCTCGATGACCTGGACCAGGTCCTCGACAAAGGTGTCGATGGTGATGTTCTTGCTCAGCAGATGGGCGCGATCGCCCATGCCGGTGTAGCTGGGCGCGTACACGCGGTGGCCGGCCGCCAGCAGGCGGTCCGCCACCGGACGCCAGCACCAGCCGCCATGCCAGGAGCCGTGGGCCAGGACGTAGTTGCGGGCCTTTGCGGCCGGGGCAGCCGGGGCTGCCGCCCCGGCCGCTCCCGCGGCTGCCAGCGCGGGCAAGCCCGCGGCCAGCTTCAACAAGGTTCTGCGGGGAAGCATCGTCATGGCTTACACCTGCGCCAGCGCCTGATCCAGATCCGCCAGCAGGTCGTCGATATGCTCGATGCCGATCGACAGGCGCACGGTTTCCTCGCGCACGCCGGCTTTCTGCAGCTCTTCGGGATTGAGCTGGCGGTGCGTGGTGGATGCGGGGTGCGTGGCCAGCGACTTGGAGTCGCCGATATTGACCAGGCGGGTGAACAGCTGCAGTGCGTCCTGGAAGCGCGCGCCGGCCTCGCGGCCGCCCTTCACGCCGAAGGTGAAGAGCCCGGGCGCCTTGCCGCCCAGGTACTTCTGCGCCAGCGCGTGGTCGGGATGGTCCGGCAGGCCGGCGTAGTTGACCCACTCGACCTTCGGATGTTCACGCAGGTACTTGGCGATCTTGACGGTGTTCTCGACGATGCGGTCCACGCGCAGCGCCAGGGTCTCGATGCCTTGCAGGATCTGGAACGAGTTGAAGGGCGAGATCGCCGCGCCGGTATTGCGCAGCGGCACCACGCGGGCGCGGCCGATGTAGGCGGCCGGACCGAAGGCTTCGGTGTAGACCACGCCGTGGTAGCTGACGTCCGGCGTATTCAGGCGCTTGAAGCGCTCTTTATGCTCGGCCCACGGGAACTTGCCCGAGTCGATGATGGCGCCGCCCAGGCTGGTGCCGTGGCCGCCCAGGTACTTGGTCAGCGACTGCACCACGATGTCGGCGCCGTGCTCGATGGGACGCAGCAGGTACGGCGACGGCACGGTGTTGTCGACGATCAGCGGCAGGCCGTGGCGGTGCGCCAGGTCGGCCAAGGCGGCGATGTCGGTGATGTTGCCCAGCGGATTGCCCACGGATTCCGCGAAGATGGCCTTGGTGCGGTCGTCGATCTGGGCCTCGAAGGCGGCCAGGTCGGAAGGATTGGCGAAACGCGTAGTGATGCCGTATTGCGGCAGCGTGTGCGCGAACAGGTTGTAGGTGCCGCCGTACAGTGTGCTGGACGAGACGATGTTGTCGCCCGCCTCGGCGATGGTCAGGATGGCGTAGGTCACCGCGGCCTGGCCCGAGGCCAGCGCCAGCGCGGCGATGCCGCCCTCCAGGGCCGCCACGCGCTGCTCCAGCACGTCGGTGGTCGGGTTCATGATGCGGGTGTAGATATTGCCCGGCACCTTGAGGTCGAACAGGTCGGCGCCGTGCTGCGTGTCGTCGAACGCGTAGGCCACGGTCTGGTAGATGGGCACGGCCACGGCGCGCGTGGTCGGATCGGGGCGGTAGCCGCCATGCACGGCCACGGTTTCAAGCCGCCACTGGGGCTTCTTCGCTTCGGTCATCAGTATCTCCTGAAGTGTTGCTTATCAATGATTCTTCTCAGACGGGAAGCGTCCGCGCTGCGCGCAGTATGCGTTCCACGTCCGCATGATTGTTATAGGCGCCGACGGACAAGCGCACGTAACCATACTCCACTATGCTGGCCACGATCCCGGATTGTGTCAGATGCGCCAGCGCGGCCGCGGGATCCGGCACGCGCAGCGCCGTCGTCGTGCTGCGGAATTCCGGACCGGCCGGTGACACGACCTGCAGGCCCACTCCGCGCAAGCCCGTGCTCAGCGCTTCGGAAAGCTCCAGCACCCAGGGCTCGATACGTTCGGGCCGCGCGCCTTCGATCAGGTCCAGCGCGCCGGCCCAGCCCGCGATGCCCGGATAGTTCAGGTTGCCCGATTCGAGCCTGCGGGCGTCAGTAGCATCGGCGATGCCCACCTGCCATTGCAGTCCGGATTTATCCAGCGTGTTGACGCCGGAAGGTCCGATATACAGCGGATCCAGGGCTTCGAGCAGCCGGGGCGATACATGCAGCAGGCCCACGCCCAGCGGTCCAAGCATGCCCTTATGCGCGCCGCAAGCAAAGGCATCCACGCCCCATTCATCCACGTTGACGCGCAACAGCCCCGCGCCCTGAATCCCGTCGACGACCAGAAAGATGCCGCGTTCGGCGCAGCGCCGGCCCAGTTCGGCGATATCGGTGCGCAGGCCGGTGCCGTACTGCACCCAGGACACTGCAATCAGCCGCGTGCGCGCATCCACATGCTGCCAAAGGTCATCCACCGTGTAGCGATGCGAATTCGCCTGCGCCACGCGCACCTGGACGCCACGGCGCCGCAGGTTCAACCAGGGCAAGGCATTGGTGGGATGCTCCTGGTCGTCCACCACCAGGTTGTCGCCTTCCTGCCAGGCCAGCCCCTGCGCAACGATGTTCAACCCTTCGGTGGTGTTCTTGGTGAAAGCCAGGCGCTTGGCGTCGCCGCCGATCAGGCGGGCCAGCCGCAAGCGCAACGCATCTGCGTCCCGCAGCCACTGGGGCTTGTCGCTGCGTGCGTAGGTTATGCCTTGGAAAAATGCGCCGACCGCCTCGGCCACCTTGGGCGCCAGCGGGCTGGTGTAGGCAATGTTGGCGTAAGCCTGGTCTTGCGTGATCGGAAACAACTGCCTGAATTCGTCCTGCCAGCTCATGCGCCACCGCTCCGTCATTTCAACTTGGTATGCAGCGATTCTAGGTATATGACGCAGATTTGAGTAAGGCTTAGTTTTTATATCCATATGACCATATAGTCGCTCGCCGAACGTCATAGCACCCATAGAATTCCTGCCTTTCCGGACTGCATCAAACAAAGGAATGGCATGCGTTTGACTCAACAACTGAAGATCGCGGGCGTGGCGGCGATGCTGGCGCTGGCCGGCGCGGCTCATGCGGGCACGGTCGAGACCATCAAGAAACGCGGCGAACTGGTCTGCGGCGTGAGCCAGGGATCTGCCGGCTTGTCCATTGCCGACAAGCAAGGCCGTTGGACCGGCCTGGATGCGGACCTCTGCCGCGCGCTGGCCGCCGCCGTGCTCGGCGATCCGGAGAAGACGCGCTTCGTGCCGTTGAGTTCGCAGCAACGTTTTCCTGCGCTCCAGTCGGGCGAGATCGATGTGCTGAACCGCAACACCACGATTACCTCCAGCCGCGACGCCGGCTTGGGCATCGCGTCCGCCGGCATCGTGTTCTATGACGGCCAGGGCTTTCTGGTGCCGCGCAAGCTGGGTGTCAAGAGCGCGACAGAGCTCGAAGGCGCGCAGGTCTGCGTGCAGCCTGGTACGGTCAACGAGCAGAACCTGGTCGACTACTTCAAGAAGCACAAGCTGAGCTATCGTCCGGTCGTCATCGAGAATCTGGTCGAGCTCGAACAGGCCTTTTACGCAGGACGCTGCGACGTCTACCTGTCGGATGCGTCCACCCTGGCCGCCAGCCGCGCGGCGCGAGCCGGCCAGCCGGACGACTTCGTCATCCTGCCTGAACGCATCAACAAATCGCCGCTAGGCCCCTTCGTGCGGCAAGACGACGCCAACTGGGCCGCCATCGTCCGGTGGACCATCAACGCGCTGGTGGCGGCCGAGGAACTCGGCATCACCGCGCAGAACGCCGACAACCAGGCGCAAAGCAGCGATGCCCAGGTACGCCGCCTGCTGGGCGTGGACCCCGGCATAGGCAAGAGCTTCGGGCTGGACGAAGGCTGGGCCCGCAACGCCATCAAGGCCGTGGGCAACTATGGCGAAGTCTGGAACCGCAATCTGGGCGCCGCAACGCCGCTGAGGCTGGAGCGCGGCCTGAACGCGCAATGGAACCAGGGCGGGCTGCTGTACTCGCCGCCGTTCCAGTGATCCTGGCCCCGACTCTTTCTCGACCATGGCAGCGACCGCTCTCCGTTTTCCCTCCACCGGCCCGTGGCGACGCTGGCTGCCAGCGTTGGCGTGGACGCTCGCGCTGGGCGGCATGGCCGCGGTCCTGCTCTGGCACATCGAATCGGTGCAGACTGCACGCGGCATCCAAGGCGGCTTCGGATTCCTGTTCCAGCCCGCAGGCTTCCGCATTTCCGAAAGCCTGCTCGATATCACGCCAGAGGATCCCTACTGGATGTCGATAGCGGCCGGCCTGGTCAACACCTTGACCGTCGCCGCCGTGGCAATCCCGCTGGCGACGGCGCTGGGCCTGGGACTGGGCTTGTTGCGCATGTCGCGCAACCCGTTGGCCGCGCGTTGCGCCGCCGCCATCATCGCGCCCTTGCGCAATACGCCGGTCCTGCTGCAACTCTTCGTCTGGTACGGGCTGCTGCTGCGCCTGCCCGATCTGCGCCAGGCGTGGTCGCCGTTGCCGCACATGCTGCTGTCCAATCGCGGATTGGCTCTGCCAGCCGTGCACGGTTGGCTGCCCTACGCGGCCGTAACGGTGACCGCGCTGGCGCTGGGCGGCCTGGTCCGACGCCGCTGGGGCAATCCTGCGCTGTATGCCGCGCTGGCCGGCGCGCTGCTGGCGTGGGTCCTGTTGCCGCCCATGCGCATCGATATGCCGGTCAGGCGCGGCCTGGGACTGCAGGGCGGCTGGCAGCCCAGCATGGAATTCGCGGCGCTGACGATAGGCTTGGTGGTGTTCCATGCGGCCTACATCGCCGACATCGCACGCGCGGCCGTGCGCGCCGTGCCGGTTGGACTTGTGGAGGCCGGGCAGGCGCTAGGCTTGAAGCCCCGCAGCGTGCTGCGGCTGGTGATAGCACCCTATGCCGCCCGCGTGGCGCTGCCGCCGTATGCCAACCAGTGCCTGGCGCTGGTGAAGAACAGCACCCTGGCCATTGCCATCGGCTATCAGGAATTGATGGCGGTGATCAACACCGCCATCACGCAGACCGGCCTGGCGCTTGAGGGCATCGCGCTGGCCGTCACGGTCTATCTGGGCCTGGCGCTGGCGCTGGGCGGCGGATTGTCGGCATGGAACGCGCGCAATACCCGCCACGGCCCCGGCGACACGCATGGCGCGCGCCTGGGCGAGCGGCCTTCGTGGAACGCTGCGGGCGAACGCCGCAGTTGGCGTGGCGGGCTGTTATCGACCGCGTTGGCCGCTGTCCTGGGCTTGATCCTATGGCGGCTGCTGGAATGGGCCTTGCTCGGCGCGGTGTGGCGCGGCGACCCCGCAGCATGCGCGAACGCGGCGGGCGCATGCTGGGCCGCCGTGAGCGAGAACCTGCCAGTGCTGTTCTTCGGCACCATGGCCCAGGCCGACCGGGCGCCCGCGCTGGCCGCCTGCGCAGCCCTGCTCGCCGGAGTTGCGCTGGCGTTGACTGCTCCGCGTGTCCGTCCCGCGACGCGTGCGGCCCTGCTCGCCGTCCTGCTGGGCGCGGCCATCAGCGCGCTGTCCGGCTGGCCCTGGGGCGGCGCCGCCATCGGTCCGCAACGCTGGGGCGGGTTGCTCGTCACATTGGTTCTGGCCATCTCCGCCCTGCTGGCGGCCGTGCCGCTGGCTTTCGCGCTTGCGTTATTGCGCCGTAGCCACAACCGCGCCGCCTCGCTGGCTGCCGCCGGCCTGATCGAGGCCGTCCGCGGCGTGCCGCTGGTGACACAGCTGTTGTTCGCGTCCTTCGTGCTGCCCATGCTGCTGGGCGGCGGCGTGTCCAAGTTCGCCATGGCGCTGGCCGCCCTGACGCTGCACACCGCCTGCCTGCTGGCCGAGGTGCTGCGCGGCGCGCTGCAAGCCATACCGCCCGGCCAGATGATGGCGGCGCGCGCCCTGGGCATGCCTGCAGCAATGGCCTACGGTTCGGTGATCTGGCCGCAAGCCCGCCGCATTGCCGCGCCTGCCGCCCTGGGCATATTCGTGGGCGCGGTCAAGGACACTTCGCTGGTCAGCATCATCGGCGTGTTCGACGTGCTGGGCGCAGCAAAGGCGGTGGTGGCCGGCACCGATTGGCGGCCCTACCACGTCGAAGTCTACCTGGCCGTGGCCGCCTTGTACTTCGCCGCCAGCCTGGCCCTATCGCGCGTGGCCCGCGCCATGGAAGGCAAGCCCGGCCGCAGTTGAGGCCGGCATGACGCCGTTGGCGCGGTGGACCCGCTTCAGAAGCGCTCGTCCATCAGCGCCGCCATGACGATTTCCCGCACGAACGACGCATCGGACAGATTCAGCAGCGCGCGTGTCATCGTCACCACGTCGTGCACGGGTATCAGGCCGCCCTCTCCCCGCAGGCTGGCCGCGTCGCGCGGCACGCCCAAGCCGTCTTGCGTGTTCAAGTAGCCCAATTGCAGGCAGGTCACCGCCAGCCGCCGCGCTCTGAAGCTTTCGCGCAGGGCGTCCGCGATACCCCGCAGCGCGTGCTTGGACGCGCCGAACGTCACCTCGGGACGGCCGCTGCCGGCCAACGCGGAGGTCGAACCAGTGAGAATGACTTGCGGTTTGCGCGCACCGAGGACGCGCGGGATCAAGCGCTGGAGCAACAGGATGGTCGCGGTGACGTTGATGTCCACCATGCGCGCGATCTCCGCGGGCGAGTCCGCCAGGAAGTCGTAGTGTTCGCTGAATGCGTGCTCTTCCCACACGCCCAGGTTGTAGAGGATGGCATCGAGACCGTCCGGGGCCTGCGCCGCGATCTGCTCGACGGCGGCCACTGGCTGCGACAGATCGGCCTCGATCCAGCGCAGTTCGCAGCCGGGCGGGACAGTGATGTCTGGCGGCGCGCGGCGGGCCACGCCCACGATCAGCGTGGCATCCTGGCCCAGTCCTTCCACGAACGCCCTGCCCAGCCCCTTGCTGGCGCCCACCACCATGATCCGCATTGCTGCCTCCATCCGATCACGCCCGGGAAAGCGCCAAGCCCCCCCGCGGCAACGACGCCCTGTATAGCACGATCCCTTGCGGATTCAAGCAATGCCCGCAAGCGACGGCGGGCATTGCGCCGTCAACGCGCCGCGCCCTGCAGCCACGCCGGCCGTGGCGCCGCGTCCAGCCAGTTCTTGACGATCAGCCCCAGCTCCGTATCGCCGGAGATCCGCAGCCGGCGTTGGAAGAACAAGGTATCGGCGTCCGTTTCCGAGCGCATCAGGGCCATCAGATCGGCCAGCTTCGCGCCCAGTTCCAGTTCGGCGGCAGCGCCGTTCCATACCGGGCGAAAAGCGCCTTGTCGCACGGCGAAACTGCTGCGCAGGCCCAGGTCCTCGACCGTGATGCCGAAGCTGCGGCCCTCCAGTTCGGCCGGCGGTGTGAGCCATTTCAGCCGCCGCGCCAGTTCCAGTCCGGCGGTGAAGTGCAGCGAGACGAACGGCGCAGGCAGACGCCGCCCCAGCCTGGCGAGCACGCCCGGTACTTGAATCGCCGCGCTCATGCCACGGCCTCCAGCAGGTCGATGCCCGGCTTGCCATGGAAGTAGCCGTTGCAGCGGGCCATGCCGGCAGGCGGCCGCGCCTCCATCGGCGCCAGGCCGCGCCGCATCGCATCCAGCGCGGCGATCGCTTCCAGCGTGCCGGCCGATTGAGGACTCACCCGCAGCACCTCCACGCCCAGCGCGGCCAGCGCCGGCGCCTGCGACAGCAGGTCCAGGCAGGCTCCGGACTGCACCTGGATGCCGTTGATCGCCAGGAAATCGCTCGACTCCCGTGTGCGCATGTCCAGTCCGTCCGGATGTTCGATGCAGCGAAAGCCGCAGTCGTCCTTCTTCAAACGGAAATGACGCGCCGTGAAACAGCGTGCGGAGAACGCCAGCGCCATGCGGCCCCAGACCATGACTTCCGTCTCCAGACCGGCGGGTTTTTCCGCCATCAGAAGAGCCAGCGTCTTGCTGTCCATTTCCAGCGGTGCGACAAAACGCGCGGCGCCGCGTGCGGCCAGCCATTCCAGGGTGCCGCCGTGATAGGCGTTGACATGGGGCCCCGCCACGAAGGCGCGGCCGTTCAGGTGACGCACCGCGCCCAGCTCGCCGGCTTCGACCATGAAGTCGTCCTGCCCGCAGAGCTTCTTCAGCGCGCTGGCCTCGGCCCCGGTCTCGATCAGCGTGCGGCCCGACAGCACCACCGCCTTGCCCGCGGCGCGCAGGTCGCGCGCCAGCTCCATCCAGTCCTCTGCGCGCAGCTCGTGCCTGCGGCTACAGACGGTTTCGCCCACGTAGATGATGTCGGCGGGGCTGTCGGCCAGCGACGCGTAGAAATCCAGCGTGTGCTGGCGCGGCCAGTAATACTGCAACGGTGCGACCGATATCCGGTACGCGCTAGGTTTCATTTCCATGGACGTTCGAATGCGCCTTGCGTGACTTGGGAACCTTCGGAATGGCGCGCCAGCATGGCGTTCCATTCGGGACGGGGCGAAAAGCGGGAAGCGTCCGCATGCGCGCTGTCCAGCGCGGCGCGCAAGGTCGACACCACCTGGGTGACATAGGCCGGGCTGCGCTGCCGCCCTTCTATCTTGATGGCGGACACGCCCATCTCCGCCAGGCGCGGCAACAGGCCGATGGCGTTCAGGCTGGTGGGTTCCTCCAGCGCATGGTCGGCCTGGCCGTCGACGTCGAAGCGGCCCTTGCACAGGGTGGGATAGGCGGCGGGTTCGCCCGGCTCGTAACGGTCGATCAGGATGCCGTTCAGGCGTGCGTCCATGCGGCCGTTCTCTTCCGACCAGCGCACCGCATGCGCGGGCGAACAGACGCCCTTGTTATTGGGAGAATCGCCGGTGGCGTAGGACGACAACAGGCAGCGGCCTTCGGCCATGACGCACAGGCTGCCAAAGCCGAACACCTCGACCTCGAGGCTGACGTTGGCGCAGATGCGCGCGATCTCCGCCAGCGTCAGCACGCGCGGCAGCACCACGCGGCGGATGCCGAACTGTTCCTTCATCAGTTCGATGGCGTCCGTATGGGTGGCGGAACCCTGCACCGACAGGTGCAGGCGCAAGTCCGGATAGCGGTCACTGGCATAGGCCAGCAGCCCCGCATCGGCCATGATGACCGCATCGGCGCCCAGCCCGTAGGCGGCGTCGACGGCGGCGCGCCATTCGGGCGCCCGTCCGGCCTGCACAAAGGTATTGATGGCGAACAGCACCTGTCGTCCGCGGCTGTGGGCCAGTTCGACGCCCGCGCGGATATCGCTTTCGGTGAAGTTGAGTCCCGCGAAGTTGCGGGCATTGGTGGCGTTCTTGAGCCCGAGGTAGACGGTGTCGGCGCCGGCATCGATGGCGGCCTTCAGCGCGGCCAGGCTGCCGGCGGGGGCCACGAGCTCCAGGGGAGAGGTTCGAGTTTCCATGCCGGCCAGTCTATGGGGCCGTCACGCCCCTGGCCTTGTCGCAGATCAAACGGCCTATGCCGAACGCCGCATGCCGCCCTATTCTTCCGTGTACAGGCCGTGCTCGACCGCGTACACCGCGACCTGCACCCGGCTGGTGAGATTGAGTTTTTTCAAAACGTTCTGCACGTGGATCTTGACCGTGCTTTCGCTGACGTCCAGTTCGCGCGCAATGACCTTGTTGCTGGCGCCGCGCGCCAGCCATTGCACGATCTGGGTCTCGCGCGCGGTGAGGCGATGGCGCTCGCCGCTGCCCCCCGGCTGCGGCGCTTGCGCGGCCAGGCTGGCCTGTCCGCGGAACTGTTCGACCAGCTTGGCGGTCATGCTCTCGGCGATGACCGGCTCGCCGCCCGCCGCGCGGCGGATCGCGGCGGTCAGCGCCTCGGCATCGATGTTCTTGACCAGATAGCCGCGCGCGCCGTCGCGCAACGCCTGCCCCAGTTCGTCTGCCTCTTCCGACACCGTCAGGATGATGACCGCACAAGACGGCAACTCCTGCGTCAGCAGCTGCAGCGTTTCCAGCCCGGACAAGCCGGGCAGGTTGAGGTCCAGCAGCACCACGTCGGGCTTGAGTTCCTTGGCGCGTTTCAGGCCTTCGACGCCGTCGCCGGCCTCGGCCACGACCTCGAAGTCGGGTTGGCGTTGCAGCAGCAGGCGCACGCCCGAGCGGAACAGGGTGTGGTCGTCGACGAGGAGGATACGGATGGGCATGGTGGGAAAGTTCAAGCGGCCTGGCGTTCGCTGCCGGGCAAGGTCAGCGCGACGCGCGTGCCGGCGCCGGGCTGCGATTCAAGTTTTATCACGGCGCGCATGCGCGCGGCGCGTTCGCGCATGATGTGCAGGCCCACATGCGATTCGCCGCGCTCGGCCACCTCCGCGGGGTCATAGCCCTGGCCATCGTCGGCGATGACCAGGCTGAAGTCGCGGTCATTGGAGACGTCGATGCGCACGTGGCTGGCTTCCGAGTGCTTGCGCACGTTGGACAGCGCTTCCTGCAGGATGAAGAGCACCTGCAACTGCTCGTCAGGCGGCAGCGGCGCGCCCTCGCCCCGGCCGAAGCGCAGTTCGGTCTCGATGCCGGTCTGGCGGCGGAAGCGCGCCACCGTGTCTTCGATGCCGGCCTGCAGGTCGCCCTGTGACAGCTTGGTGCGGAAGTTGGTCAGCAGTTCGCGCACGTCCTGGTAGCTTTCGTCGACGCCAGTACGCAAGAGCGGCAGGATCTCGTCGATCTCCGCCTGGTCGCCGCGCTTGACGGCAGCGTCCAGCATCTGCAATTGCAGGTTCAGGAAGTTCAAGCCCTGCGCCAGGCTGTCGTGCAGCCCCTGCGCCACCAGCCCGCGTTCGCGCACCACCGCCAGTTGGCGCGCCTGCGCGCTCAGGCGGCGGTTGTCCAGGGCCACGCCCAGATGCTGGCCCAGCGTTTCCAGCAGCTGCGATTCTGCGGGCGACAGGCGGCGTTGCTGGCGGAAATGCAAGGAATACGAGCCCAGCACCTCGTCGCGCGTGACGATGCGGAACACGGCCACGCTGGCAAAGCCGTCGCGCTGGCAGTTCAGTTCCATGGCTGGCGGCGACTCGCGGAAATCCTGGATGACGATGACCCCGGCCTGGCGCGTGGCGACGCCGCAATAGCAGTCGTTAACGCGCATGCAATGCTCGGACTCGACCAGTTCGTCGGACAAGCCCACCGACACCATCAGGTTGAGCTTTTCGTTGTTGGGATCCAGCGCCCGGATGCTGCCGCCCTCGGCGTCGAACTGCAGCATCACGCGCCGCAGGAAGCCGTCGCACAGCGCTTCGATCTCGTTGGGCTGGTTCAGGAAGGCAGCCATGTCGTAAAGCGCGCCGATGTCGCGGTTCTGCGCGGCCAGTTGCGCGGTCTTTTCTTCGACGCGCCGCTCCAGGCCGGTGTACAGGTCCTGCAATTCATCGGCCATGCGGTTGTAGCCGCGCGCCAGCACGCCGAACTCGTCCTGGCTTTCCACCGGCAGCCGGGTGCTGAATTCCCTGGCCGCCATGCGCTGCAGGCCGTCGCGCAGGCGCAGCACCGGCGAGATGATCCAGAGATACAACAGATAGATCATCGCCAGCGTGCCGGCGCTGGCAATGGCCGCCAGCACGCCCTGCGACAGGCGCAGCGAGGTGGTCTTGCCGGCGTTGTCCTGTTCGATCATGCGCACCAGCGTGTCGGCCCGGGCCACGAATTCCGGCAGGGTCTCCAGATAGGTGGCGGCATCCGGCTGCGCCAGGGCGCGCGTGGCGGCCGGCTTCATGACGTCGTACCAGTAGGCGGCCACGTCATGCCATTGCTTGCGGATGGCTTCGTCGTTGGGAATGAACAGCGGGCGCGCAGGATTGCCGCGCGCCAGGCGGGCGATGGTGTCATCCATGAGCTGCACCTGCTCGTTGGTGCGGAACTCGCGCCCGGCCTGCGGCCGCATCAGCTCCACCGCCACCCGGTTGGCCCGCATGCGCAGGCTGCCCGTATCGTTGATGGCCGCGCCCGCGCCTTCCAGCTGCCAGGACAGCCACAGCGTCCAGCTGACCATGGACAGCACCACCACGAGCGCCACCAGGGAGCTGATGACGATGCGCGTGGACAGGCGATGCCAGGGCGAAGGCAGGCCGTCGGCTGGGGCGGCGGTATCGGTGGGCTTCATGGCTTTCAACGCGATCTTGCTGTAGGAATGCTGCGGCTTCCAGTGTAGCCGCTGCGCCTCCTGCTCCCGAGCCAGGCCCTCAAGCCAGCCCCAGGGTACGGCAAATGAAATCCGCGACTTGCGCCGGCTCGTTGAGCGGCAGGCAGGGCAAACCGGTATCCAGCGGCGCGTCGGTGGCCACCGCCACGAAACTGCTGTCTTCCGCATGCAGCGGCGGCTTGCCCACGGCGGGCCGGTACACCTCGATGCGCGGGATCGCGGCCTGCTTGAAGCCTTCGACCAGCACCAGGTCGGCCGGCGACAGGCGCGCCAGCTGCTCGTCCAGCGTGGGTTCGGGCGCGTCGCGCAGCTCGTGGACGATGGCGTAGCGGAACGGCGAGGCCACCATCACCTCCAGGGCCCCCGCCTGGCGGAAGCGCGCGCTGTCCTTGCCGGGCGGCTCCATCTGGAAATCGTGGTGGCTGTGCTTGATGACGCTGACCCGCAGGCCGCGCGCGGCCAGCAGCGGCAGCATCGCCTCGATCAGGGTGGTCTTGCCGCTGCCGGAACGGCCGGCGATGCCGAAAACTGGGGTCATGCAAGCTCCGTGAACAATGGGCATACGATGGGCAGGAATGCGTCCGCCCGCGCCGAGTATGCCAGCAAAGCGCCTGCCACCAGGTCGAAATACCAGCCGTGCAGCGTCAGGCTGCCCGCCTCCACCGCACGCCGCACAAAGGGCAGGTCCTCCAGGTTGCGCAGCGAAATCAGGATGGAGGCCTGTTCGCAGGCGCGCCGGCGCTCGGCCGCGGTTGCCTGCGGCATCTGTTGCAGCACCTGCCTGCGGGCCGGTTCGGCGATGTCCATCCAGCGTTCCAGGTAGTCGGTCTCGCCGTCGCCCCGGGTGCGTCGGTCCATCAGCGCCCGTATGCCGCCGCAGTGGGCGTGGCCCAGCACGATGATGCGGCTGACCTGCAACTGCTCCACCGCGAACTGTATCGCGGCCAGCACGCCTTGCAGGCCGCGGTCGGTGCTGGCCGGGGGCACCAGATTGGCGACGTTGCGCACCGTGAAGATGTCGCCAGGGTCGCAGCCCAGCAGCATGGCCGGATCCACCCGCGAATCGCAGCAGCCGACCAGCAAGGTGCTGGGGTGCTGGCCTTCGCGCAGATTGCGGTAAAGCGATGGCGCGTCCTCGTAGTACTGCTGCTGAAAGCGCTGGAAGCCGTCGACCAGCCGTTCGATATCGCGCATGTCAGCCTCCTGTCTGCGCCATGAAGCGCACGATGCGTTCCGGACGGGCCACGAAATCATGGCGCTCCGGCTTGGCGGCGATACCGGCCCGGATCGCCGCTACCAGTTCGGCGTCGCTGGCGCCCGCGCGCAGCAGGCGACCCAACGGCACCTGGTCTTCCTGGCCCAGGCAGAGGTACAGGGTGCCGTCCACGCCCAGCCGGACGCGGTTGCAGCTTGCGCAGAAGTGGCGCGACATGGGGGTGATCACACCCAGCACCGGCGTGCCATGGCCCGTGGTCCAGTAGCGCGCCGGTCCCGCGCCCGCCCCGTTCAGCGCGGGAACCAGGCCGGTTTCGGCGGCCAGCCGCGCGCCCATGGCGTTCAGGTCGGTGTGGGCGTAGCCCTGGCCGCAGCTGCCCATGGGCATGGGCTCGATCAGGCGCAGCACGAAGCCCTGTGCCATCGCGTAGTCCAGCAGCCTGCGCACTTCGGCCTCCGGCGTGGCCGCGTGCACCACGCTGTTGAGCTTGATCGGCGCAAAGCCCGCGTCCTTGGCTGCAGCGAGCCCCGCCAGCACCGATTCCAGGCAATCCCGGCCCGTAATCTGGCTGAAGGCGGCAGCATCCAGCGTGTCCAGGCTGATGTTCAGCCGGTCCACGCCGGCGGCGCGCAGTTCCTGGGCATGGCGGACCAATTGGGTGCCGTTGGTGGACACGGACAAGTCCTGCAATCCCGGCATGGCGGCGATGACGCCGGCCAGTCCGGCCACGCCCCGGCGCAGCAGGGGCTCGCCGCCGGTCAGCCGGACCTTCTGCACGCCCAGCCCGACAAACAGCCCCACCAGCCGCGCCATTTCCTCGTGGCGCAGCCAGTTTGCGGGAGTTTCAAAACCTTTGAAATCCTTGGGCAGGCAGTAGCTGCAACGCAGGTCGCAGCGGTCCGTGACAGAGACGCGCAGATAGTCGATGCGGCGTCCGTAGCCATCCGTTAGAGGTCCCGCAGCCGGCTCGTCCATCATGCGGCGCTCCCGCCGTAGACGCGCTCGGGCTCCTCGCCCTGCAAATCTATGCCCTGGATATCGGCGCGCTCCACCAGCAGCTTGGCATACTGGCGCCAGGCAGTATCGCGGCTCATGGACGACAGCGCGGCAGCGATCTGCTTGTCCACATGCTCGTAGGGTTGCATGCGGCCCTCGATACGGCGCGTCACCCGCACGATATGCAGGCCGTGGCGGGTTTCCAGCAGCTGCGGCAGCAGGCCGCCGGCGGGCAGCGCGAATACCGCCCGCTCGAACTCCGGCACCGTGTCGCCCCGGCCCAGTTGTCCCAGGCTGCCGCCCAGCGCGGCGGACGGACAGTTCGATTGCTCGCGCGCTACCTCCGCAAAGCGCGAGGGATCTTCCAGCAGCTCGGCCAACACCACGTTGGCGTGGGCCCGCAGCATGTCCAGATTCACGCCCGGCGTGACCTGGAACAGGATGTGATCCGCCTCGATCAGCTCGCCCACCATGAAGCGCTGCGGATGCATCTGATAGAAGCGGCGGCAGGCGGCCTCGTCGGCTACGGGCGCGGGCGCCTCGCGGGCCAGCAAGGCGCCGATGGCGCCCTCCTCGTCCGCGGCGTCCAGGCCCAGGCGGCCAGCCTCGTCCAGCAGCACGCGGCGCAACACCAGGGCAGTGATCGCCTCGCGCATGGGGTTGCCGGCCTCTGCATGCAGCGGCAGTTCGCGTTCCAGATCCGCGTCGTTCAGTTCGACGCCATTGACGATGACAGGCATGTTCGGCTCCTGGGACAGGGAATCAGCGCGGGCGGACCAGCTGCCAGGCGCGGCCCAGGTAGCCCACCGACGCGAAGCCGCTCCAGACGTGGACCAGGCGCGTGAACGGAAAGATCACGAACAGCGTGAGGCCCATGAAGAGGTGCGCCTTGAACAGCAGTGGCACGTCGGCAACATGGCTGGCCGCGTCGCCCTGGAAGGTGACGATGTGCTGCGCCCAGGTCATCAGGCGCACCATCATTTCGCCGTCCATGTGGCCTGCAGACAGCGCGATGGTGGACAGGCCCAGCAACAGCGTGACCAGGATCCACAGCAGCAACAGCTTGTCGCCGGGCCGCGTGGTGGCGCGGATGCGCGGGTCGCTCAGGCGGCGATGGATCAGGATCAGAAGGCCGATCAGGCACAGGCCGCCCATGACGCCGCCGGCCACCATGGCCACGGTCTGCTTGAGCGTGTGCGATACGCCCAGCGTGTCCCACACCACCACCGGCGTCAGCAAGCCAGCCAAGTGGCCGAAGAACAGACCCAGGATACCGATGTGGAACAGGATGTTGCCCAACCGCAATTGCCCACGATGCAGCAACTGCGAACTGTCCGTCTTCCAGGTGTATTGCTCGCGCTCGAAGCGCACGAGGCTGCCCAAGAGGAAGATCGTCAGCGCGATGTAGGGATAGATGCCGAAGAAGAACTGATTCAGGGAGTTCATGATGCGTCGTCCTGAAGATTTAATGAGCCGCGGGCGCGCGGGGATAGAAGCGCACGGTCTGCGCGCCATCGCCCGAGAACGGCCGCAGTAGCGGTTCCACGCCGTCCGCGCCTATGCCGAACGTTTCCATCGCCTCGTCCATGTCGCGCACGGGCGCCTCGGTCTGCTCGCGCGGAACCACGCGGGATTGCGCGCGCAACACCGCGAAAATGCAGGCGTAGGGGCTTTCGCCCTTGGCCAGGCGCGCGCCGATGGCGGCCAGCACGTGGATGGCGTCGTCCAGCAGATCCTGAGCCTGGGCCGGGTCGATGACGCCCAGGAACTCCAGGAACAGCGGCACATGGTCCGGCAATTCGGACACCACCGGCTCGAAACCGTGCTCGCGGTAGGTATCCAGCAGGTCCACCATGGCCTGGCCGCGGTCGCGGCTTTCGCCGTGCACATGCTCGAACAGATGCAGCGAATGCGAGCGGTTGCGGTCGAACGTGGCGACGTAGTTCTCCTGCAGCGCGATCAGGTCGCTGGTGGCCAGGTAGCCGACCAGCGGCTGCAGGGTTTCCTCCGCGTCGGGATAGTCGGCCAAGGCGGTCTCGACTTCGCCCAGCGCGTCCAGCAGCTCGGGTTCCGGGTAGCACAGCAAGGCGGAAAGCAGACGGTACAGACTCATGTTTTTCTCCTTTCCTAGACCGAGGCGGCCTTCTTGCGGGATTTCGGCATCTCGATGAAGATCTCGCTGCCCTGGGGCTTGCGTCCGAACAAGGTGCCTTCCGACACCCCGCCCGAGCAGCCGTTGCCAAAGGTGAAGCCGCAACTGCCCTTCTCGTTGAAGCTGTCCTCGACCACTTCCTTGTGGCTGCTGGGCACCACGAAGCGGTCTTCGTAGTCGGCGATGGCCATGATCTTGTACATGTCCTGCACGGTGGCCTCCGTCAACCCGACCTGGTCCAGCAAGGCCGTGTCGCGTTCGCCGTGCACGGTCTCGGAGCGCTTGTAGGCGCGCATGGCCAGCATGCGTTCCAGCGCCTGCACCACCGGCGCTTCCTTGCCCGCGGTCAGCAGATTGGCCAGGTAGCGCACCGGGATGCGCAGGCTGGAGACGTCGGGGATCATGCCGCTCTTGCCCACCGTGCGGCGCGGCATCTGGCCGGACTCGGCAGCCGTCTGGATGGGCGACAGCGGCGGGATGTACCAGACCATGGGCAAGGTGCGGTATTCCGGATGCAGCGGGAAGGCGACGCGCCACTCCACCGCCATCTTGTAGACCGGCGACTTGCGGGCGGCTTCGAGCCACGATTCCGGGATGCCCTGTTCGCGCGCGGCGGCAATCACCTCGGGCGAATGCGGGTCCAGGAACAGGTCCAGTTGCGACTGGTACAGGTCTTGCTCGCTGGCGGTGGACGCGGCGTGCTCGATCTGGTCGGCGTCGTACAGCATCACGCCCAGGTAGCGGATGCGGCCCACGCAGGTTTCCGAGCACACCGTGGGCTGGCCGGCCTCGATGCGCGGATAGCAGAAGGTGCACTTCTCGGCCTTGCCGCTGCTCCAGTTGTAATAGATTTTCTTGTACGGGCAGCCGGAGATGCACATGCGCCAGCCGCGGCACTTGTCCTGGTCGACCAGCACGATGCCGTCGTCTTCACGCTTGTAGATGGAACCGGACGGGCAGCTGGC
This sequence comes from Achromobacter sp. ACM04, assembly GCF_014851465.1. Classification (NCBI taxonomy): domain Bacteria; kingdom Pseudomonadati; phylum Pseudomonadota; class Betaproteobacteria; order Burkholderiales; family Alcaligenaceae; genus Achromobacter; species Achromobacter sp. ACM04. The sequence goes on along the minus strand of NZ_JACUZS010000001.1, from coordinate 833,639 downwards.
GACACAGGCCGGGTTCAGGCAGTGTTCGCACAGGCGCGGCAGGTACATCATGAAGGTGTTCTCGAAGGTCGAGTACATCTCCTTCTGCACGCCCTCGAACAGCGCGTCGCGGCTGCGCGCGCTGAATTCGCCGCCCAGGTCGTCTTCCCAGTTCGGGCCCCAATGGATCTTGTCCATCTTCTTGCCGGTCAGCACCGACACCGGACGCGCGGTGGGCGGCGTCTGCGACAGCGGCGCCTTCTGCAGGTGCTCGTAGTCGAAGGTGAACGGCTCGTAGTAGTCGTCGATCTGCGGCAGGTTCGGGTTGGCGAAGAGATTGGCCAGGATGCGCAGCTTGCCGCCCTGGCGCGGTTCCAGCTTGCCGGCGGCGGTGCGCTTCCAGCCGCCCTTCCACTTTTCCTGGTTCTCCCATTCCTTGGGATAGCCGATGCCGGGCTTGGTTTCCACGTTGTTGAACCAGGCGTACTCGACGCCGTCGCGGCTGGTCCAGACGTTCTTGCAGGTGACCGAGCAAGTGTGGCAGCCGATGCACTTGTCCAGGTTCAGCACCATGCCGATTTGGGCGCGTATCCTCATGATTGCTTCTCTTCTTGTTGCGTTTCAACCAGCGGACCTTCCAGCCAGTCCACCTTCTTCATCTTGCGCAGCACCACGAATTCGTCGCGGTTGGCGCCCACCGTGCCGTAGTAGTTGAAGCCGTAGGCCTGCTGGGCATAGCCGCCGATCATGTGCGTGGGCTTGAGCACCGTGCGCGTGACCGAGTTATGGATGCCGCCGCGCTTGCCGCTGGTTTCGGCGCCCGGCACGTTCACGATCTTTTCCTGTGCGTGGTACATCAGGCACATGCCCACCGGCACGCGCTGGCTCACCACCACCCGCGCCGTCAGGGTGCCGTTCACGTTGAAGACTTCGACCCAGTCGTTGTCGACCAGCCCGGCCTGCTTGGCCTCGGCTTCCGAAATCCACACGTGAGGACCGCCGCGGCTCAGCGTCAGCATGCGCAGGTTGTCCGAGTACGTGCTGTGGATGCCCCACTTCTGGTGCGGCGTCAGCCAGTTCAGGACCAATTCCTTCTCGCCGTTCGGGTAGCGGCCCAGCATGGGCGCGACCGTCTTGGTGTCGATGGCCGGCTTGTACACGCAGGAGCCTTCGCCAAAGTCCAGCATCCAGCGATGGTCCTGGTAGAACTGCTGGCGGCCGGTCAGCGTGCGCCATGGGATCAGCTCGTGCACGTTGGTATAGCCGGCGTTGTAGCTGACCTCTTCGCTTTCCAGGCCCGACCAGGTGGGTGCGGAGATGATCTTGCGCGGTTGCGCCTGGATGTCGCGGAAGCGGATCTTGTCGTGCTCGCGGCCGATGGCCAGGTGTGCGTGGTCACGCCCGGTGATCTTGCCCAGGGCTTCCCAGGCCTTGACCGACACGTGGCCGTTGGTCTCGGGCGCGAAGGTCAGGATCATCTCGGCCGCATCGATGGCGGTGTCGAGCTTGGGCCGGCCCTGGCTCACGCCCGGCTCGGTCACGGCCTCGTTGATGCCGGCCAGCTCATGCACCTCGTGCTCGGTGTTCCAGTTGATGCCCTTTCCGCCGTTGCCCAGCTTGTCCAGCAACGGCCCCACCGACGTGAACTTGCGGTAGATGTCGTTGTAGTCGCGCTCGACCACGGTCATGTTGGGCGCGGTCTTGCCGGGAACCAGGTCGCATTCGCCCAGCTTCCAGTCCTTGGGTTCGAAGGCCTGGCCCAGTTCTCCCGGGGTGTCGTGCATCAGAGGAGTCAGCACTACGTCGCGGCGCTTGCCCAGGTAGGGGCCGCCGATCTCGCTGAACTTCTTGGCCAGCAGCTTGTAGATCTCCCAGTCGGTCTTGCTTTCCCACAAGGGCTGCACGGCTTCGCTCAGCGGATGGATGAACGGGTGCATGTCCGAGGTATTGAGGTCGTCCTTTTCGTACCAGGTGGCCGTGGGCAGCACGATGTCGCCGTACAGGCAGGTGGTGCTCATGCGGAAGTCCAGCACCGTCAGCAGGTCCAGCTTGCCTTCGGCCGCGTCTTCCTGGTAGGTCACCTCGGTGGGCTTGATCGCCTCGGTTTCGTCGCCGAACACCGCGTTCTGCGTGCCCAGCAGGTACTTCAGGAAATACTCATGGCCCTTGCCGCTGGAGCCCAGGATGTTGGAGCGCCACACGAACATGTTGCGCGGGAAGTTGGCCGGATCGTCCGGGTTCTCGCACGACATGCGCAATTCGCCCGACTTGAGCTGCTCTGCGACGAATGCCACCGGATCCTTGCCCTGGCTTTCGGCCTGCGCCACCACGTCCAGCGGATTGGTGCGCAATTGCGGCGCCGACGGCAGCCAGCCCATGCGCTCGGCGCGGGCGTTCAGGTCGATCATGCTGAGGTCGCCGTAGCGGCCCCGGTCTGCCGTCGGACCCAGGATCTCCTGGACGTTCAGCTTTTCATGGCGCCACTGGCTGGTATGCGCATAGAAGAACGAGGTGCCGTTCATCTGGCGCGGCGGACGGACCCAGTCCGCGGCGAAGGCCAGCGGGGCCCAGCCGAACTGCGGACGCAGCTTTTCCTGGCCCACGTAGTGCGCCCAGCCGCCGCCACTCTTGCCCACGCAGCCGCACATCATCAGCATGTTGATGATGCCGCGGTAGATCATGTCCATGTGGTACCAGTGGTTCAGGCCGGCGCCGACGATCACCATGGACTTGCCTTCGGTGTCGTGGGCATTCTGCGCGAATTCGCGCGCCACCTGGATGACCTGCGCGCGCGGCACGCCGGTATGCTTTTCCTGCCAGGCGGGCGTGTAAGGCACGTCATCGTCATAGGAACTGGCGACGTTGCCGCCGCCCAGGCCGCGGTCCAGGCCGTAGTTGGCCATCTGCAGGTCGTACACCGTGGCCACCAGGGCTTCGCTGCCGTCGGCCAGGCGGATGCGGCGCGCCGGCACATTGCGCACCTGCAGCTCGCCATGCTCGCTGCCGAAATACGGGAAGCCCACGCCGACCACGGCGTCGGATTGGTCCAGCAGGCTCAGCGTGGGTTCGATCTCGCGGCCGCTGCCGCCGTCCTTGGACTCCAGGTTCCAGCGGCCGACCTTTTCGCCGCCGTTGACCGCGCCCTCGCCCCAGCGAAAGCCGATGCTGCCGTTGGGCGCGACCAGGTCGCCGCTCTTGGCGTCCAGCACCAGCGTCTTCCAATCGGGGTTGTTCTGTTCGCCCAGCGCGCCGTCCAGGTGCGAGGCGCGCAGGAAGTGGTCCGGCGCGTAGAAGCCGTCGCGCTCCTTCAGCTGCACCAGCATGGGCATGTCGGTGTAGCGGCGCACGTAGTCGCGGAAGTAGTCCGACGCGCCGGAGAGGTGGAATTCCTTCAGGATCACATGGCCCATGGCCATCGCCAGCGCGGCGTCGGTGCCCTGCTTGGGCGCCAGCCAGATATCGCCGAATTTGACCATTTCACCGAAGTCGCTGGACACGGCCACCGTCTTGGTGCCCTTGTAGCGGACTTCGGTGTAGAAGTGCGCGTCCGGCGTGCGGGTCTGGGGCACGTTGGAACCCCACACCATCAGGTAGGTCGAGTTGTACCAATCGGCCGATTCCGGCACGTCGGTCTGTTCGCCCCAGATCTGCGGGCTGGCGGGCGGCAGGTCGCAGTACCAGTCGTAAAAGCTCAGGCAGGCGCCGCCCAGCAGGCTGAGGTAACGCGCGCCAGCGGCGTAGCTGACCATGGACATGGCCGGGATCGGCGAAAAGCCGATCACGCGGTCAGGGCCGAACTTCTTGATCGTCAGCGCGTTGGCGGCGGCCACGATTTCCATCGCCGTATCCCAGTCGGCGCGCACAAAGCCGCCCAGTCCGCGCACGGCCTTGTAGCGCTTGGCGCGCTTGGGATCCTGGCTGATCCATTCCCAGGCCGCGATGGGGTCCATGGTCTTGCGGGCCTCGCGCCACATTTCCATGAGGCGACCGCGGATCATCGGGTACTTCACGCGCTGCGCCGAATACACGTACCAGCTGTACGAAGCGCCTCGCGGACAGCCGCGGGGTTCATGGTTGGGCAGGTCCGGCCGCGTGCGCGGGTAGTCGGTCTGCTGGGTTTCCCAGGTGATCAGGCCGTTCTTGACGTAGACCTTCCAGGAGCAGGAGCCGGTGCAGTTCACGCCGTGCGTCGAACGCACCACCTTGTCATGCTGCCAGCGGGCGCGGTAGGCGTTTTCCCACTTGCGGTCCTCGTTGACCGTTTCGCCGTGACCGTCCGCGAAGGTGGACTTCACCCGCGACATGAACTTCAAGCGGTCCAGAAAATGGCTCATTCTCTATTCTCCAAGAGCGCCGGTCCGGCCGGCGCGTACTGCGATCAATGCTGTTGAATCCATTGTGGGCGCGGCCCGCCTGCCGGACCATTCGCCGGTGGCACAGGCCGGGCGCGGCAGAATGACTAGTCACTCCGGCCGCGTCCGTTTCGCTCTAGCAAGGCACCGGCGCATTGCGGCGGGCGTAGTACCACCAGGTGATGACCATGCAGGTGGCGTAGAAGCCGATGAAGCAATACAGGGCCGCCTGCACGCTGCCGGTCATCTCGAGCGAGGTGCCGAAGCTGCGCGGGATGAAGAAGCCGCCGTATGCGCCGATCGCGCCCGAGAAGCCCAGCACCGCGGCCGACTCCTTGGCGGCGTCCGCCTGGGCCTGCTTCTGCGCCGCGGCGCCCTTGCCTTCGGCCGCCTGCGTGCGTTCACGCAGGAAGATCACGGGAATCATGCGGAAGGTCGAACCGTTGCCCACGCCGGTCAGCGCGAACAGCACGATGAACATGGCCAGGAAGCCGTTGAAGTTGCCGGGCTGTCCGGCGACCGGCAGGAACATCACCACGCCCAGCACCGCGACGATCATCGCCGCGAAGGTGAACAGCGTGACCCGCGCGCCGCCCAGCTTGTCCGACACCCAGCCGCCGAACGGCCGCGTCAGCGAACCCACCAGCGGGCCGAGGAAGGCATAGGCCATGGGGTCGACCTGCGGGAACAGCGTCTTGGTCAGCATGGCGAAGCCGGCCGAAAAGCCGATGAAGGAACCGAAGGTGCCCACGTACAGCCAGCACATCAGCCAGTTGTGCTTGCGCTTGAAGATGACGGCCTGGTCCGCGAACGAGGCGCGGGCATCCGCGATGTCGTTCATGCCGAACCACGCGGCGATCGAGGCCAGCGCAATGGGGATCACCCAGATGAAGCCGGCGTTCTGCAGCCACAGGTTCTGCTGCGCGCCATTGGCGTTGATGACCTGGGGCTCGCCGCCCGCCACGCCGAATACGCCGATGGAGATCACCACCGGCACCACGAACTGCACCAGGGACACGCCCAGGTTGCCGATACCGGCATTCAGCCCGGTGGCCAGGCCCTTCTTCTCCTTCGGAAAGAAGAAGCTGATGTTGGCCATGCTGGAACTGAAGTTGCCGCCGCCCAGGCCGCACAGCAGCGCCAGGATCAGCAGCGTCGGGAACGAAGTCGTCGGGTCGCGCAGGGCGAAGCCCATGCCCAGCGCCGGAATCAGCAGCGAAGCCGTGGAAATGGCCGTCCACTTGCGCCCGCCGAAGACGGGCACCAGGAAGGAATAGAAGATGCGCAGGGTCGCGCCCGACAGCGCGGGCAGCGCCGTCAGCCAGAACATCTGGTTCTTGGACAGCATGAAGCCGGCGCGGTCCAGATTGACCACCACCACGCTCCACAGCATCCAGATGCTGAACGCCAGCATCAGCGCCGGAATGGAGATCCAGAGATTGCGGTTGGCGACGCGGGCGCCGGTCTGCTTCCAGAAACCGGGATTATCCGGCTCCCAGCGCGCAAGGACTTGAGTGGAAGACATAGGGATACTCTCAGGAGGTGGTGGAGGGAGAGGCGGCGTGTTGCCGGGCAATGGCCGCGCTTTCCGGCCGGAAACTGAAGTGCATGAAGATGAGGGAGACGCAGACGGTGCCGTACAGCAGCATGAAGGCGCTGGAGCGGACGCCCGTCAGGTCGAGCAGGATCCCGAACATGATCGGCAGCACAAAGCCGCCCAGCCCGCCGGCCAGGCCGACGATGCCGGAAACGGCGCCGATGTTTTCGCCGAACTCGTCCGAGATGAACTTGAAGACCGAGGCCTTGCCGATGGCCATGGCGATGCCGACCACGAACAGCAGCACGGTGAAGGTGACCGGCCCCAGCGCGATGCCGAAGCTGCGCGGACCGTTGGCCGTCACGATGGTGAATTCCGTCTGCGGATAGCTCAGCAGGAAGAACGCCACCCAGCACACCCACATCACCCACCAGGTGGTCTTGTAGGCGCCGTAGCGGTCCGAGATCCAGCCGCCGACGGCGCGCAGCACGCCCCCGGGCAGGGAGAAGCAGGCTGCCAGCAGCGCCGCCAGCTTCATGTCGAAGCCGTATTCGCCGATGTAGTACTTGGTCATCCACAGCGCCAGCGCCACGTAGCCGCCGAACACCACCGAGTAGTACTGGCAATAGCGCCAGACGCGCGGGTCCTTCAGCATGGCCATCTGGGCCGACAGGCTGGCGCCGCTCTTGACGCGGTGCGCGGGGTCGGAAGAAGAGAACAGCCAGAACAGAATGGCCGTGACCAGGAGCGCCACGGCATAGACCTGGGGCACGATGACCCAGGCGCCGCCCGCCGCCGCGATCAGGGCGGGGGCCACGAACTTGGTGATGGCCGAGCCCGAGTTGCCGGCGCCGAACACGCCCATCGCGAGGCCCTGCTTGTTGCGCGGGAACCAGCGCGCCACGTAGGGCGTGCCGACCGAGAACGAGCCGCCAGTCAGGCCGACGAACAGCGCCAGCACCAGGAACTGCCAGTACTCGGTGGCATAGGACAGCAGCCAGATCGGCACCACCGCCAGCAGCATCAGGATGAAGAACACCGGCCGGCCGCCGTAGCGGTCCGTCCAGATGCCCAGCGGCACCCGCACCAGCGAACCGGTCAGCACCGGCATGGCGGCCAGCAGGCCGAACTCGGTTTCGGACAGGCCCAGTTGCTGCTTGATGGGAATGCCCAGCACCGCAAAGATCATCCACACCGCGAAACAGATGGTGAAGGCGAATGTGCTTGAAATCAGGACCCGCATCGGCGCGCCGGCGGAAGGTTGACTTGATGCCATGGTTACTCTCGCTTTACTCACGAAGACATGTGGCTAGCCTAGGCATGGCGGGCCTTGCGGACCATTCGCCAGCCGACCAGAAGCCCCTTGCCGATGTGACTAGTCACCCCTTTCCTGGCGGCCCGGCTTGCGCTGGATCAAGCGGCCGCGCTGGCGGCAACGCGCGGGAGGCATTAATATGCATTTCAAATACACCTTTAAACGCGAAGCCGAAACGGCGCCGCGACTGCCCTCATGAGCACGCTGCTTAGCATCGAAGAACCCGCCGCTGCCCCTCCCCGTCCGCGGCCCCAATGGCGCGCCTTCACGGAAATGGGCTTCCGGCCGCTCTACCTGGCCGGCTGCTTCTGGGCGCTGGCGTCCGTGCTGCTATGGGTGCATGCGCCGGCACGCCTCACGGGCGTGTTGAACGGCATGTTCTGGCACGCGCACGAGATGCTGTGGGGCTTCGTCGCCACCATCGCGGTGGGCTTCCTGCTGACGGCGGGCGCCAATTGGACCGGCAAGAACCCCTTGCGCGGCACGCCCCTGGCCATCTTGTGCGCGGTGTGGATCGTGGCGCGCGCGGGCTATCTCGTACCCGGACGTCCGGCTTTCGTGGTGGCCGCGTCGGCGGATCTGCTGTTCTTCCTGTGGGCCGCGGGCGCGCTGGGCCGCGCCGTCGCCGTCACGCGCAACCAGCGCAACTACGGCATACCCTTCCTGCTGCTGGGCCTGGCCGCCACCAACGCGCTCTACCTCTGGGCCTCGGTCCAGGGCGACTACTTTGCGCTGATGCGCTACTTCAATGCCGGATTGCTGTGCATGGCGGTGCTGACGCTGCTGATCGCGCGCCGGGTCATCCCCTTCTTCGCCAAGCGCGCCGTGGCGGGACTGGACATCCCGCCGCACACCCGCAGCGGCCACTGGCAGCTGGGTACGGGCATCGTCGCCATCGCCTGCCTGCTTGCCGGCCAGCCGCAAGCTGCGGCGCTGGCGCTGGCCGCGACCGGCTTGATCGCCCTGGCGCAATGGATATCCTGGAAGCCCTGGGCGGTGCGCAAGGTGCCGCTGTTGTGGATCCTGTATGCGGGGTATTGCGGCCTGGGCATCGGCCTGCTGGCAGGCGCGGCGCAATTGGCCGGCTATGTGCTGCGGCCCGCCTGGCCCGCCCACGTGATCGGCGTGGCCGGATTCTCGGTGCTGATCCTGGGCATGGTCACGCGCACCGCGCTCGGCCACCTGGGCCGGCCGCTGCAGACCGACCGCAGCATGGTGTTGAGCTATGCGCTGATGATTCTGGCGGCCCTGCTGCGCCTGGCCGCCCTGCTCCCGACCGCCGCCACCATCGGCTTCCTGCATGCCTCGGCGACCGCCTGGGCGCTGGCCTTCGCGCTATACCTTTGGCGCTTCTTCCCGATGATGATCCGGCCGCGGGCCGATGCGGGCAAGACGGCCGCGCCGGCGATGAAGGTGGTGCCGGTCGCTCGGCGTCCGGCCGCCTGAACCTCAGCCGCGCCCCTCGCGCCGGCGTGTGGCCGCCAGCTGCTGCTTCATGGCCTTGAGCCAGGCCTTGACCTGCTGCATGTCGACGAACTGCGACAGCTCGAATTCGAGTTCGCCTATGTATTCCTCGGCATCGGCGATCTCCGCGTCCAGGTCTTCCATCAGTTCGGAAGGGTCTATGGATTGCGCGGGATCGAAATGGTACTTGGCCTTGAAGCCGTCTTCCGCGGCTGCGATTTCGCCGGCCAGCTTGGCGAGCTGCGCGTCCAGCGCCTGGATGTACTGCGCGTAGCGTTCCTCATCGACGCCAGCCAGACGATCCGGACCGGCAGCGGCCAAGGCTTCGATTTCCGCCAGCGTTTCGGGCGCGGGAGCGGGGCTATCGCCCGCCGCCTGGGTCAGCAGCGCTTCGGCATCGTCCTCGTCCTGTCCGTCTTCCGCGCCGGCGTCGTAGTCCGAGCCGGCATGCTTGAGATACAAGGCCTTCAGCCTGTCCGTGTCGCACTCGGCCGGCGTGCCATCCAGCACGATGGCGTCCAGCGTTTCCTGTGCCAGCTGCGCAGCGATCTCCGACGCCAGGGCGCGTTCCGCCTTGGTCAGTTCCTTCTGCTTGCAGGCATGGTCGAAGCAGGCCACCAGCTTGGCCTTCAGTTCGACCTCGACCGTCTCCAGCGGCGCCAGCACGTCTTCGTATTTCTTCTGGTATTCCGGCAGCACGGCCTGCCAGCCGCGCAGGCGGGCGCGCTGCGCTTCGAGCGTGCGCACGAGCGACTCGAATCTCTGACGTTGCGGCGTTCCGGATGCCGGCTGCGCGGCGGACGTGTTTTCTTGCATGGAGGGAACCTGGGCAGGCGGCGCCATAGGCGCCTTGAAATGATCGGAGCGCCATTTTAGGTTACCTGTCCGCCGAACCCTCGGCGGCGTTGTCCTTGGACGTCGTGTCGGCGGGCTCGATGTCCTCGTCGGGCACCTCATCGCCTTGAGCGCTGTCGTTGGCGTCATCCGGATTCTGCGCCGGCGGCCGATGGGCTGGGGTCCCGGGCGGCGGCACGGACGCCATCGTTATCGGATGCAAAGCCAACTCGAATTGGATCTGGGGCATCGCAGCACCTATCAGGAAGTGCGGCGAAATCCGCCGCAGCCCGGTATCAGCAAGCGCCATGCCACAACGCCCGCGCAAGAGGCGTCAGAACCGTGGATTCTTGCCGAACGGCACTTCCGTGTCTGTCGGCTTCTCGAACGACGCGGTATCCCCGTTCAAGTCCGCGACGTGGATCTGGGCCAGCCGCGTCGCCTCGTCTATCGCAACCTGGGCCGAGGCGAAGCGCTCCTCGACGGCTATCCGCTCCTGCGGCGCTCCCGCCGCCGGCGGCACCAGCACATAAGCGATGCTCCAGCTGCCCTGATGCTCAACCGGACGCTCGAGCTCGAAATCCCAACTGGCGTGTTCCATAGGGGCCTCCTGTCGAATCCTGCCTTCATGCTACTGCGGTTTACTTCGGCCTGGGATCGCGGATGCCCTGATCCAGTCCCTCGAATTCGCCGCGCCGCAGGCGCGGCAGGAAATTGGCCATGGCCTGCGCCACGTTGCGCACTTCCTGCTGCACCGCCTGGTCCTGGTCCAGGTCGTCGTGGCTGGTGGCATACGGGCGGTAATAGCTGATGTAGCGGTCCAGCCGCGACGCCGCGCCCGCGTCCATCAGCCCCATCCAGTCCAGCCAATCGGCCAACCCGCGCCGCTGCGCCTCGACGCCGGCCACGTCTCCATGCACCACCAGGCCGTAGGCGCGGCCGGCCAGATGCTTGGGGTATGGCCAACCGGCAAGCTCGACCTGTTTGGCTTTGAGCGGATCCTTGCCGCCAGTCAGCGTGGGATCGGGATTGCCGCCGTCGGCGCACACCAGCCTGTCTATCATCAGCTTCAAGGGGCTGGGCGATTGGTACCAGTACGTGGGCGCCACCAGGATCACGCCATGTGCCGCGACCCATTGCTCGTAGATCCCGGCCATGGCGTCGTTGGACTGTCCCAGCGAGTGGTTCGGATAGCAGCTGCATGGCCAATGGCACAGGGGCATCGCGGTCGACACGCAGCCCTTGCAGGGATGGATGCGGTACTCATATTCGGAAACCAGGCGGCTGAGATCCAACAGGTCCGTCTGCACGCCGGCCGTCTGCAGCTCATCCAGGACGAGGCGCGCCAGCCGCCAGCTCTTGGAGACCTCCCCGGGACAGGTGCCGTCATTGCGCGCGGCGCCGACGATCACCAGGACGCGAGACGGGGTGTCCGGATCGCGCTGAACTGCCTCCGCGCGCTCCAGGCGGTCGCGCGTTTCCTTCCACTCCTGGGAAAGATCGTAATCGGGATCGGCGTAGCCCTGGCCGGCTTTCACCGTGACAGGCGCCTTGCGCCCTGCTTCGTAGCCTTCCCAGGCAATCGCTTCCAGGCGCTCCAGCGCGTCGCGCTCGGCCTCGAAGGCCGGATCGTAAAAGCGCCGCATGAAGCGCAGGCGGAATTCTTCCCGCGCTAGCGGGCCGTCGTACTGGCCCTTGCGGACCGTGGGCTTGATTCCGATCATGGCTGCCTCCTTTTGCGGGCGCGGCGGCGGCGTTCCTGTCTGGCGCGAGCGGTACAGGCCGCGGCCAGGGCGAGCAGCTTGTCTTCGTCCAGGCGCTCCGCGTCGACCAGCCCTTCGTCCGCGCCCTCCAGCGCAATAAGCAATTCATCGAGTTTGAGGTGCAACGCCTCGCTGTCCTTGTTCTGGCTTTGTTGAATCAGGAACACCATCAGGAACGTGACTATGGTGGTGCCGGTATTGATCACCAATTGCCACACTTCGGAATAGCCGAACGCAGGACCGGAGGCCCCCCACAGCACAACAGTGATGACCGCCAATCCGAAGGCGATGGGCGACCCCACCCACTTGGTCACATGCGCGGCAAAATGATCAAAGAAGCGCGCTACCGGATGGTCAGCACCGCCCGCGTCGGGTGCAGCCGAACGCTTCGGCGCCGGACGCCGCCTGGGTACGCGAGTGTTGAGCATGCTGGCCCCCTTGCTCCACGGGACATCCTGTTCAGCAAGTTCCGTGCCCGCCCCCGGCCAGGGAAAGAAGACATGCGGCGTGCTAGGCTGACAGGATTGCGGCCGGCGGAGCCCAGATGAAATCCATTCTGCAGTCCGAAAAGCTCCTGTTGCTGGCCTGCGCGCTGGCCGCCGCCGGATACCTGGCCGATTCCGGCGCAAGCGGTTACGGCCGCCTTGCCAGCCTGGTCGAGACTGCCGTTTTGATCACCGCCATCCTGGCCGCTTCGCTGAGCGTCGCCCGCCACGCCGAGCGTGTCGCGCAGAAGCTTGGCGACCCTTACGGCAGCATGATCCTGACGCTATCCGCCGTGCTGGTCGAGGTCATCGTGCTGGCAATCGTGTCCACCAAGGCCCACTCACCCACGCTGGTGCGCGACAGTATCTATTCGGCCGTCATGCTGGACATCAACGGCATCCTGGGCGTAGCCGCCCTGATCGGCGGTTTCAAGCACGGCGAGCAGGCATACAACGATGATTCCGCCCGAACTTACAGCGTGATGATCCTGACCGCGGTTACGGTCTCGATGATCATTCCCGAGTTCATTCCTCAGTCGCGCTGGCGCGCGTATAGCAGTTTCACGATTGCGGCCATGCTGCTCCTGTACGGCGTGTTCCTGCGCATGCAGACCGGCCCGCACAGCTACTTCTTCAGCTACAGCTATCCGGACAAGAAAACCCGCAGGCCCCTGCCAACCTCAGGCTACCCAACCCGAGGCCAATCGGCGGCGGTCATGGCGATCGGCATCATTGCCGTGGGCGCGCTTGCCGAACTGATGTCCCATTCCCTCGATCGCAGCCTGGAAGGCATCGAAGTGCCTCCTGGCTTGGTGGCACTGATCGTGGCCGGCATTTCCGCCGCGCCGGAAATGCTGACCGCATTGCGCGCGGCGCTCGCGAACCGGATGCAATCGGTGGTCAATATCGCGCTTGGCGCTTCGTTGTCCACGGTGATACTGACCGTGCCGGCGATGGAGGCCCTGGCCTTGATCACAGGTCAGCGCATCGTCATGGCCATGACGCCGGCGCAGACATTGATGATGCTCGTCACCCTGCTGGTGGCGGCAATCAACCTCAATGACGGCCAGACCAACGCGATCGAGGGCATGACCCATTTCATCCTGTTTGGCACCTTCCTCATGCTGCTGGGACTGGGCTTGTAGCGTTCTGACCCGGCTCAGGCGTTCAGATGCGGGCCAGGCGGCCGAATCCGGCGCCGTGAACAGGCGCGCCGCTCCCGAGTCCGGGCATAGGCAATTCTTGGGCCCAACCCGCCGCCAGGGCTTGCGCAACATGCACGGGATCTGCCGTCCTGGCGTGCTCGTTGCGGATGCGGCAGGTCTGCGGGTCCGTGGCGAACAGGCCGCGCGCAGATACCCGCGCCTGTTCGATCAACTGCGTGGTCTTGGGAATGCGTATCTGCGCAAATTCACTCAGAGCCGCCGCCAGGCCCGCGTCCGGGCCGTTCAGGCATCGGGCCAGGTGCCAGGCATCCTCCAGCGCCTGGCACGCGCCCTGCCCCGAGGTCGGCAGGGGCGCGTGCGCGGCGTCGCCCACCAGCAGCACGTTGCCCCGGCTCCAGCTTGTCAGGGGATCGCGGTCGTGCACGGCGATCAGGCGGATGGCGTGCGCCGGCGTCGCGCGGATGATGCGGGCGACAGGGTCGGGCCATTTTCCGAACAACGCCTCGACCTCCTGGCGCAGGTCCGCCGCAGGCCCGGCCGCGGACAAGGGCCGCGCCTGCGCGCCCGCCCAGTAGACCAGGCCCGGCCGCACCGCCACGGCGCCAAAGCGCTCGCCCGCGCCCCAATAGTCCTGGATGGCGATTTCGTCGACCAGCACACCGTCCGCCTGCGCCACGCCTATCCAATTCACGAAGCCCTGATAAACCGGCGCGTTGTCTCCCGCGACGAATCGGCGCGCCACCGAATCCATGCGGCCATCGGCGCCGATGAGCAAGTCCGGTCGGATGCTCCGGCCATTCTCGAAGCGCGCCTCGGCCCGGCCATCCTCGTGCAGATCGATCGCCACCGCCCGATGCCCATACTCCACCGGAATTCCTGCCCGCGCCGCATGGTCCAACAGCACCGTCTGCAGATCCCGACGCAGAATCGTGTGGGTGGAATATCCCATCATCCGATCCAGCAAGGCGATATCGATTCCGCCCAGCGGATTGCCTGCCGCATCCTCGCGGCGCGCCGCAACCGGCCTCCCGCTCGCTGCCGCGATGTCCGGCAGCAAGCCCAACTCGTCCAGCACGAAGCCGGCATTCGGCCACAAGGTCACGCCGGCCCCCATGGTCGCCGGCTGCGTCCTGCGTTCATACACGCGAAGTCCGTGCCCCTGCTGGCGCAAAGCCAGCGCCACGCTCAAGCCCGCGATGCCGCCGCCCAGTATTCCGATTTCCATGCCGATGCTCTCCAGTAGAACCCGTCTCGACGCGCCGCCGACGGCGCTTTTCGGACGATGACGGCATTTTAGATTCCGTCAATTTTGAGAACTAGCATGTAAAAATGGGCTGACCTATTACCTTAAATGGGACAATCATGAGCGCTGCCCTCGACCTGAACACCGTCCGCGTCTATGCGGCGGTCGTCGACGAACAGAGCTTCGCCGGCGCCGCCCGGCTGCTGGCGCTGCCTTCGTCCAACGTCAGCCGCCATGTCGCGTCGCTGGAACGCAGGCTGGGCGTACGCCTGCTCGAGCGCAGCACCCGCCATCTGCGCATGACGGAAGCCGGCAGGCTGTTGTACGAACGCGCCAAGCCCCTGCTCGATACCTTGCTCGCCACCGAAGAAGAACTGGGCGCGGTGCAACGCGAGCTGCGCGGCCCCCTGAGAATGTGCATGCCGGGCGAAGCGCCCCGACTGCTGGCCCCTATCCTTGCCGAGTTCTGCAGCCTGCACCCCGGCGTGGAACTCGAATGCGATACGCGCATGAGCGGGCTGGAGTCATTGCGGGAAGAGGACGTGGACCTGGCCATCGTTTTCCATCGCGGCCGGCAGGACGACAGCGCCTTCATCACGCGTGAACTGGCGACCCTGCCCAGCATCGTGGTCGCGGCGCCCAGCCTGCTTGCCCGGACCGGAACGCCTCGCCACGTACGAGAACTCAAGTCCCTGCCCTGCATCACCACCCTGAGCGCATTGAAAGGCCAGCCCTGGCAATTCATCGACGCCGCCGGCGAGATCGTCAAAGTGCCGGTCCGCAGCCGCTACCGCGTCAACAGCGGCGAACTCGCAGGCGCGGGCGCGCGGCAAGGCATAGGTTTCGCGATACTGGCGGCGTTTGGTTGCCAGGAAGACCTTGCTGCGGGCCGCCTGGTGGAGGTGGCGCTGGATCTGCAGCCGGCGCCGCTGCAACTGCTGGGGGCATACAGCCATCGCCATTCAGTCACTGCACGGGTGCGGGCGCTGCTCGAGTTGATGCAACTGCGGTTGAGCAAAGTGTGACCACAGGCGACCGCAAAACCCTGACGATGCCGCGCCACGCGCGCTAGCCGCCGTGTGGCGCCTGGTCGGGCGCCGAGCGGGCTGGATCGACCTTTTCTCCCATCCGGAATGCGCGCCAGTCAGTGCCGGGGCCTGACAGCCAATGCCGGACGTAGCACAGGCTCAAGGCGGTGGACAGCACGTCGCCCTGGAATCGCAGATCAGGCTGCAACCGCAGCCAATTGAAGTCCTCGATGGTCCGGATCCTGCAGGCCAGCACTTTGACACCCCTTCTGGACGCGTGCCCGAGCAAACTGAAGAACTGCTCCTGCCACGCATTGGCCTGGCTGATGCCCGCGGGGATGTCGACGCGCAGGCCCACCGCGCGCAGGACGCCGAATGGCGTGGGCGCGCCGTCCCGGCTACAGGGCAGCAGGCGGACGCGCAGCGTGGCCTTGAAGTCACCATAGCGCCGGAAGAATTCGGCGCCCTCGGCGATGCGGCTGCTCAGCGGGACGTTGAACACGACGCGCGCGCTCGGGTAAATCGGCTGCGGCCTTTCTCGGACCAGACGCTCATCCGACAGCAAGTTGCCGCCGACCTGCGCTATGCGCAGATCCAGGCAAAGCTGTTCGGCCAGGCTCCTCCCGGTGTACACGTTGAGCGGATGGTCCATGCTCAACAGCGCCAGGCTGCCGCTCTCCTGGAGGATGTCGCCTGCGGCCCGCAACGCGGATGCCGCCGCTGCATGCGATGCTTCCATGGGCAGGCGGCTCATCCAATCCCCCGCCAGCGCCATTTCGCAGATGGCGCCACTCGCGTCCAGAATGGGCTGAATCTTCAGCGAACTGCCCGGGCATGGCGTGACTTCGGCCCTATCATTGACGTTCATGCGTGTTTTCAGTGATTCCGCCGGCGCGGGGGCCGCGCTCAGGTTGCTGGCGCCAGAGTACGGACCACCGCAAGGCGCGCCCATCATAAGATTCTGATTCTCCTGGTCCTGGCAGCGTCCCTGCGGTCGGACGCGCCTGGACACGCATGGCGGACGGCATTTTCAAAATCTTTTGATGTTCCGTGCCGCCCCCCATTTCTACGATAGGCTCATGCCTGTCCAGGAATCCCAACCCCTCTCGCATGAAGATGTCGAGGCCCCTCCCAGGGCGCCGACACTATTGCTGCATCTGTTCGCCCTCGCGCTCCTGGCGTGCATCGCGGCCGCGGCGGCCTTTTCCCTCTACTGGGCATTCAGCGACACCGTTTCGGCCTATCGCCGCCAGATGAATGCCGCGGCCTACAACGCGCAGCTTTTTTTCGACCAACGGGAGATCCTGCTGCGCTCCCTGTCCTCTTCCGCGGTGCGCAACACGGACCGCGCGCCGGTCTCCCAGACGCCGCGCTTCTTTGGCAATACGCGGCAGATCGAGGTATTTCCTCTGCTGGAAGAGCAGGACGCCTACGACTGGGCCCTGATCCTCACTCCCCGCGACCTGAACGACGTGGGTCTTGCCCATACCCAGCTGCTGTACAGCTCGGTGCGCACGGGCCAGACCTCCCTGCTGGTACCGCTGCCTGGCCATGAACAGAACGAGATGGACGCGGCCAAGCAGCGCTGGATCGCGCGTACGCTGGCGGCAGCCGATCCCGGCCTGGATCCCGCCGGCCGCCATCCCATCGTCTGGCTCAAGCCGCCGATGGACCAGACAAACCGGTTGTACCTTTACACCCCCATGGATTCCGCCGCACCGGACTCGGGGTGGATCGGCCTGGAAGTGGTGGATATCGACGCCGCCATGGATCTGTCGCCCCTGGTCGGCGGCAGCTACGCCCTGTACGACCAGGACGGCGCGCCCGTCCTGCACAGTCCGGCCGCCTCGTTCCTGGCCATGTCCAGCCCGCGCGGCGCGCAAGAAGACTCCTTCGGCTGGGGGGGGCCTGGGCTGCTGCCCGAGTATGTGGTGCTGAACAAATCCGTTGGTGAAGCTGGGTGGCGGCTGGTCTACCACACGCCAATCAGCCGCATTCTCGCCAACACCGCCTTTGCGGTCCAGGCGACGCTGGCCGCCACGGTCCTGCTGATCGCGGCGGTGGTTCTCGGCGCGAGGCACATCAAGAGAAAGCTGATCGCGCCGGCCATCCGGCAATACGAAGCGTTGGCCGACAGCGTGTCCCTGACCCGCAAGCTCGTCGAGGTGGCACCAGTGGGCCTGTGCCTGCTGCGGCGCGCCGACCACAAGCTCATCCTGTCCAATGAACTAGCCCGCCAATGGCTGCTCAGCGACGCCGGCCTGCTATGCAGCGCGGCCACCTCCGCCGGCCTCAACTCGACGCGCGAGTACGCCTTGCAGGACGGCCGCAATGTCCACATCACGTTTGCCGGCATCACCTACCGCGGCCAGGAGGTGGTGTTGTGCGGCATCAACGACATCACCCCGTTCAAGCAGGTCGAGCGCTCGATCATGCGGGCCAAGCTCGACGCCGACGCCGCGAACCACGCCAAGACTGTCTTCCTGACGACCATGAGCCATGAAATCCGGACGCCTCTTTTCGGCATCCTGGGCACGCTGGAAATGCTCGAGCTGACAGCCGTCGACAACCAGCAGCGCCAATATCTGGAAACCATGCAGCAGTCCTCGTCGACGCTGTTGCGCACCATCAATGACACGCTGGACCTGTCCCGTATCGAAGCCGGCTACCTGGAGCTGGAGTCGGAGGCTTACTCTCCGGCGGAACTGCTGGACGCCGTGGTCAGCGGCTATGCCGCGCGCGCCGAAAGCAAGGGCCTGCACCTCTACGCAGTGGCCGACGTGCAAGCGCCCGCGTCGGTGCTGGGCGATCTGACGCGCACGCGGCAGATACTCAACAATCTGGTCAACAACGCCATCAAATTCACGGATTCGGGCCAAATCGTGTTGCGCTTGCGAGTCTTGCGCAGCGACACCGAGGCCGCGACGCTGAGATTCCAGGTCGCGGACACGGGCGTCGGGATTCCGCCGGAACACCACGCCCAGCTGTTCGAGCCCTACTATCGCGCCGAATCGGGCCGGCCCGGCGCCGTTCCCGGCACCGGACTGGGACTGGCGATCTGCGCGCGCCTGTCCGAGATGATGGGTGGATCCCTCCATGCCGTCAGCGAGCCCGGCCTCGGCACCAGCATATCGCTTGAACTGACGCTGCCCTTGGTCGGCGGCGTCCGCGATGGCACGCGGATCCACCTGGAGGCCACGCCGGTCTTCGTGCGCGGCGCCGTGAACGAAGTCGTCAACAACCTGTGCCACTGGCTGCGTCATTGGGGCGCCCTGGCCCTGCCTTACCAGGCGGAAGACCACAGCCAGGCGGAAGCCAGCGTGCTGGTGGACGCCTGGCCGCAGATCCCGAACCCGTCGCACTGGTCAGGGGCCCGGGTGATTGCGCACCCCCCCGGCACGCGCCCCCGTCAGGATCAGGCGCGCAGCAGCTGGATAGCCAACGCCTACAGCCTGGCCGATATCGCCGCCGCGGTGCGCCAGGCGCAGGATGGCGCGGCGGCCAAGGAATCCCTGGAAACCAAGGCAGTGCGCGACGTTCTGGACATGCACCTGCTGGTGGTCGAGGACAACCCGGTCAGCCAGCATATCTTGCGGGAACAGCTGGAGCATCTGGGCTGCACCGTGGTGCTGGCCGCCAACGGCCGCGAAGCCTTGGCCCGCCCGGACGTGACCGCGTTCGACGCCATCCTGACCGATCTCCAGATGCCGCAGATGGACGGCCATGAACTGACCCAGGCCCTTCGCAGCCAGGGCTATACCCGTCCAGTCGTCGGCATCACCGCCAACGCATTCACCGACGACCTGCGGCGCAGCGCCGCCGCCGGCATGACCAAGGTCCTGCTCAAGCCCTTGCCCATTGACGCATTGCGCCAAACCCTCGTTGCCCTTAAGGAAGCCTCATGATGAAGCAGCTCGCCGACTACAGGATTCTGGTCGTGGAAGACCACCCCCTCCAATGCGTCCACATGACGACGCTGCTGGAAGCCGCCGGGTTCGCCCCAGCGGACGTCGCCACTTCCGCCGAAGCCGCGCTGGAGATGATCGGCGTAGCGCCGTATCACCTTGTGCTGATCGACTTGAACATGCCGGGCATGGATGGCGTGCAGTTCATCGACCGCCTCGCCACGCTGCATCACAATCCCATGCTGGCTATCGTGTCGGCGTGCCCGCGCCGCATCATGAACAGCGTGGCGTTGATGGCAAAGGAGAAAGGCCTGGCGGTGCTGGGCACGTTTGCAAAACCGCTGACGGCGGACCACGCGCGGCAGTTGACCAGCCAACTGCGGCAAAGCCGGGCCGAACCGCGCGGTCCGGCTTTGCTGGCCAATGCCGAGGCCTTGTTCGACCGCGGAACCCTCGAACACGCATTGCGCCAGGGGCAGCTGCGGGCCTGGTTCCAGCCCAAGAAAGCGCTGGCCAGCGGCCGCATCGTCAGCGCTGAAGCGCTGGTCCGGTGGCAGCATCCCGAATTCGGATTCATGCTGCCGGGATCGTTCCTGTCCGCGGTGAGGCGTCACTCGCTGGATCGCTCGCTGCTCCTGCGGATGCTCGCAGACTCCCTCGAGGCATATGCGCGTTGGCGGCGCGAGGGATACCGGATGCCCGTTTCCGTGAACCTGCCGACCCAGCTGCTGGACGACCCGCACCTGCCCGACGAACTCGAGCGCATCGTGCTGGCCGCGGACGTGGCGACGCAAGAAATCTCATTTGAATTGCTGGAAGACGAGACAACCTCGGTCCAAGGCCAATACTATATGGGCGCGAGCAGGTTGCGGCTGAAAGGATTCGGCTTGGCGCAAGACGATTTCGGCATAGGATATAGCTCCATGTACAGCTTGATCAGCACTCCGTTCACCGAGCTGAAGATCGATCGGGCCTTTGTCAGCGGCGCCGCCGATGACGAAGGCCGCGCCGCCGCGCTTGTGTCTTCGGTTCAGTTGGGACGGCAGCTGGGACTCCAGATCACGGCCGAGGGCGTCGAAACCAGCAAGGACCTTGAGTTTCTCCGGCGCATCGGCTGCGACTGCGCACAGGGCTTTCTGATTTCCGCCGCGGTCGACGCCGAAGCCTTCAGCAATCTGCTGGCCCTGGAGCGCCAGGCGATGAACCCATCCTAACGTCGAGGAAGCCGTTCATGCCCTTGCAGGACACGCCATTCGGCAGGATTACACGCACCTCGCGCTGGTTGAACCTCGCCTTGTTCGGCATATTGCCGCTGGTGCTGGTACTGGGCAGCGCGTTTTTCTGGGGCCTGCAGCGCATCATCGAACAAGAGCGCGAACGCCTGAACCTGGATTTCACCATACTCATCGGCTATGTCCACGCCCAGGAGCAGTTCCTGAACAAGCTGCGCTCCCATAGCGCATCGCTGCCTCCCGAAAACGCCTCGACCACGATTTCCCTGCACGCGACGAACGTCCGCGAACGCTTCGGGGTGCAGCTCCTCGATGGGCAGAACAGCAGTGCCGAAATGGCGTTCTCCCTGGCGTGCGTAGACCCGTCCGACTGTCCCCAGGCCGGCCGCCGGCTGGCGGGCCTGGGCGGCTATCTGGCGAATTTCTATTCCACCTATTGGGCGTCGTCCTACTTCCCCGCGTCCACCAGCTTCCTGGTCAACCAGAACGACAGCATCAGCCTCAGCGTCCCGGCGGTCGACGCGCCGTCCGGCTACGAGATGCTGACCCCGCGCCACTTCCTGGCGGCCACGGACGCCATACGCGCGGAACTGCGCCAACTGGATGCGGTCCAGCAACGCCTGATCGATCAGGATCTGCCCGGCTTGCCGGGGCCAGCCAGCGCGGGCCGCATTCATTGGTTCCGCACGGCGGAGCTGCCGGGCAGCATGTTGGGAATGATCTACGCCAACGTCCCGCAATCGGCATGGAGCGGAAGACCGGGAACCACGCCCGCCATCTATGCCGCCACGCTGCTCAGCCACCACCGGATCAGCATCTTCGAAAAAGCGATGAGCCGGCCTTTATACGGCGGATTCTGGCTGTCGCACCGCGACGCCGGCATACTGCTGGGCGACAGCGACCGTCCAACGGTGAGCGAGAACGGGCTGCACTATACGACTGACGGACTGGTGCTGCGCACGACCGACTCGACCGGCGTCTGGACCGGCATCTATCGGGTCGACTATCCCGTTTTCTTCCAGGACAATCTCTGGCTGCCGATCACCGCCGCCTTGCTCCTGCTCCTGAGCCTGGGCGGCGGCTTTGCCTTCATGCGTTGGTTCAACCGCAGCGTGATCGCGCCCGCGCAGAATGCCCAGCACAAAATCGTCGAACGAGAAGAGTTCAGCCGCACGCTGATCGAAACCGCGCCGGTGGCGCTCTGCCTGCTGGCGCGCCCCACCGGCGACATCGTGTTCGGCAACGGCCTGGCGCTGCAATGGCTGGGCGTCGCAGCCGGCCAACCCCTGGAAAACACGCCCGAGGCCAATCTGCTGCTGCGCCAGGTGCTGGCGGCGACGGGGCCGGGCACGATCGCCAATTTTCATGCCGCCGACGGCCGCCCGCTGTATGTCGCCTACGCGCCGACGCGCTACAACAACCGGGATGTCGTGCTGTGCGCTTTTTCCGACATCAGCGCCCGGGCGTCGATAGAACGCGCGCTTGCGCAGGCCAAGCGGGAAGCGGATAAAGCCAGCGAAGCCAAGTCCACGTTCCTGGCGACCATGAGCCACGAAATCCGCACGCCGCTTTATGGCGTGCTGGGGACATTGGAACTGATGGGGTTGACGCAGCTGGACCGCGAACAGCGGCAGCATCTGGAACGCATGCAAAGCTCGTCGGCGATCCTGCTCCAGCTCATCAGCGACATCCTCGACATCACCAAGATCGAAGCCGGCCAGCTTGCGCTGGAGTCCACGGAGTTCAACCCCCGTGAATTGGTGCAGAGCTGCACCAGCTCCTATGCGGCGATGGCCGAACAAAAGGGCCTGCTGCTGTTCTGCTGCGTGGACATCGACGTGCCGGCCTGGGTGACGGGCGACGCTGCCCGAATCCGGCAGATACTGGGCAACCTGCTGAGCAACGCCATCAAGTTCAGCGAATCGGGACATGTCATCGCACGCCTGAAGGTTGCAAGCGCCGAGGCAGACAGAGCCAACCTCACGCTCCAGGTCGTCGACACGGGCATCGGTATCGGCAAGGACGAACAGACCCAGCTCTTTTTGCCCTTCTACCAGATCGATGGCGCATCGCACACGGTACGAGGCACGGGGATCGGCCTGCCCATTTGCGCGCGCCTGGCCAAGCTGATGGGCAGCGAGATACGGGTGACCAGCGAACTGGGGCTGGGCAGCAGTTTTTCCCTGGAATTGCCGCTGCGGACGGTTCCTGGCCGGCCCCTGAATGCGCCCGATCTGCGCGGCGCTCGTGTCCTGGTGCGCAGCCCCAATCGCGAGCTGACCGACAACGTTTGCCTGTGGCTGAATCTCTGGGGCGCGCAGGCCACCCCCGCTCCGGTCCCCCTGCCCTTGGGCGCGCCCGGCGAGGTTCTGCTGGACGTGCTGTTCAGCGGGCCCGACCTGGATGCCCTGGACTGGGCCGGCCACCACGTGCTGGCCGCCGCTGGCGTGAAGGCGCCCTCCGCCCGCACCATCCGGGTCATACCCGGCGTGGACCAGATCGCCGCGGGCATCCTGGGCGCCTTGCAAGGCCACCTGGCGGCGCCGCCAGGCGCTGCTGACGCGGCCATTTTCACGCCCTTGGGGCTGCGGGTCCTGGTCGCCGAAGACAATCCGATCAATCAGGCAACGTTGCAGAATCAGCTGCAACAGCTGGGCTGTGCCGTGACAGTGGCCCCGAATGGCGCCGAAGCACTGACGCTTTGGGGACTGGGAACCTACGACGTGCTGTTGACCGACGTCAACATGCCCCGCATGAACGGCTACGACTTGGCTCGCGAGCTGCGCGCCAAGGGCGTCAAGGTCCCGATCATCGGCGTCACGGCAAACGCGATGCGCGAAGAGGAAGAGCGCTGCCTGGATGCAGGCATGACGTCATGGCTCGTCAAGCCCATCGAATTGCGCACGCTGCGGCGCCATCTGCAGCGCCACAACGACGGCGCCTCGGGCATCGCGACGGCCGTGACCCGGCTGCTTCCCGCCGCGCCTGGCATACCGCCCAAGGCGTCCGTCAAGTTTCGCGCGCTTTTCATCAGTACGATGCAGGACGATCTGGAGAAGCTGGAACAGACGCTGGCGGCCGGCGACCTGCATCTGCTGCAAAAAACGCTGCACCGCATCCGGGGGGCGGTCGGCGTCGTGCACATGGCGGCGCTGACCCGCAGGCTGGAAGCGCTGGAAGCGGCGCTGCACAAAGAAGGATTGAACGCGGTGACCCTCGGCGAAGCGGAAGCCCTGACCGCAGCGCTGCGGCGAATGTTGGCGGATATCTGAACCCGTTTTCGCCCTTTCCCGCCAGGAACTTGGATTAGAATGAGCACACTCGGAAGCCTGGATGGCTTCGGAAGCCGCGCATTCGATAGCCCATACATGAGCAAGCCCTTATCTGGACAGGATGTACGTATCATCGTCGCCGATGATCATCCGATCATCTCGCTTGCCGTGGCCGAATCTCTCAACGGAGTGCCAGGCTTCAGCGTCGTGGCGACCGCCCGCTCCGGACTGGAGCTCCTTGCAGCGGTCCAAAGCCACTCCTGCCACTTGATCGTGACCGACTTCACGATGCAGTCCGACACAGCGGACGAGGACGGCCTGCGCCTCATCGAGCGCCTGCAGCGCCAGTTTCCGGAAGTCCCGATTGTGGTATTCACGATGCTGACCAATAGCGGCATCCTCAGTCAATTGCGGCAACTGGGCGTGGCAGGCATCGTCGGCAAAGACGAACCCATCGACAAGCTGGTGGCGGTATGCCTGCGCGCCATGACCGGCGAAGAGACGATCCTGTCGGCCGGCGTCGACAAGCGGCTCAGCCAGAATGATGTGACGATGGGCGGCGCTGGCCGCACCAAGAACCTGTCGCCCAAGGAGCTCGAAGTGGTGCGCCTGTTCGCGCTGGGGCTGTCGGTGACGGAGATCGCGCGCCGGCTGAACCGGTCCGTCGCAACCATCGGCACGCAGAAGCAGTCGGCCATGCGCAAGCTCAACATCGACAGCAACGCCGAACTGCTGCGCTACGCCGACGAACAAGGATTCGCCTGAGCGCCGTCCCGCCCACCTACGCGCAACGCCCGGCTGCGCGCATCGCACAACCGGGCGTTGCTTGACGCGGACCTGCCCTTACCAGCGGTAGGTCACGTTCAACATCCCGCCAACTCCGCGCTGGTCGCCATTGCCGGCCAGGCCAGACACCTGGCCCGCCAGATAAAGGGACTTGCCGATCCTACCCTCGGCGCCCAGCTTCAACTCAGCCGCGTCCCGCAGCGGCTTGGCGCTGAAGCGTCCATCGCCGATCTCGACCCGCGGGGCGCCCGTGTTGTGCAGCCAATTGGCCTCCAGGAATGGACGCACCGTCGCGCTGGCCTCGGACTTGCCCAGCGGATAAACGCGTGCGCCGACCCGCGTCGTCACCGAATCCGCGCCGCCGCTCTCCAGCTTCATGCCCGGCAGCGTGGCATCTTCGGCGTCGTAGCGGGTGTAGGCCACTTGAACCTGAGGCTCAACCACCACGGCGGCCAGCGCCGAGCCGGGCGCGAACGGCTGCACGGCATAGCCGGCTTCGACCGAAGCCATCCAGGCATTGGCGTGATAGCGCGCCGATCCCAGTTCACTGCTGATCTGATTCGAGTAGCGGGCGTACTGCAGCGTGGAGTCCGCATAGGCGCCCAGGCGTGTGACGTCATTGGCGTACGCCGTGGCATACACGCCGACGGAATAGCCCGTGACCTTGCCCCGTGCCCGCGCGTTCACGGACGTGTTCGAGCCAGGCACCATGAGCCGCGACGTGGAATTCGCCCGCGCATCGCCATAACCCGCCATCACGCCGGCGAGAATCACGCCGTCCTGCCCCGCGCGGGCGTGCAGCACATCGCCGCCCAACTGCATGACGTAGCTGTCCGTGTCGACGTCAACCTTGCCCTGCGTCAAGCGCAGGCCGCTGTCATGGCTACCCTTCACGCGCGCCCAGAGCGCATTGCCGGCTCTATCCGCATCGTCGGCCGACGTAATCCGACCCACCGCGCGGTCATGCAGGCTGTGCATGAACATCCGTGTCGCCGCCAACTGGTTGCCCAGGTACGCGCCGCTTTCCGGTGAGACGTTGACGTAGCCCTCGCCGCCGGGCGGGGTGATTTCGGGCGGCGTCACCGGACCGCCCGGCTCCGTGACCGGCGGTTCCGGCGTTCCCGGATCGACCTCGCCGCCAGGGTCCGTGATCGGCGGCTCCGGCGTTTCCGGGTCGACGCCGCCGCCCGGATCCGTGATCGGCGGCTCCGGCGTGCCCGGGTCGACCTCGCCTCCCGGATCCGTGATCGGCGGCTCGGGCGTTTCCGGGTCGACCTCGCCTGGCGTATAGACGGAAGTCAGGTACCAATCGGACGCCACGCCATTGGCGCCGCCGCGTACCAGGCTGTAGTCGTAGCCATTGATCGCGATTGTTCCCGCGCTACCCCGGTAACCCGTCGATCCCGCGTCCAGGCGAAACGCGTCCGCAGTGGTGGTGCCTCCGTTGATCGTTTCCACCAGGCGGATGCCTTGCGTGGTCTGCCCGCCCGCGCCGCCCGCGTTGATAATGCACATGGCCGTGGTGCCGGAGGTGGAACCGCCGTCAATCACCAGTTTGTCGGTCAGGGAGCTGTCATCGCCCAGCCTGGTGTTCATGACCAGCGTGCCGCCGCCAGCGTAGTCGTTGACAGTGACCGTCTTGAAGCCCGCGTGAGCGTCGGGCGCGACGAACCTCACCGTGCCCGCGTTGTTCAAGACGCCGAAAGAAGAATTGCCGCGGACGTTCCAGGTGCTGGTGGCGTCCACGCCCAGACTATTGACGCGGCCGCCGCGGGAGATGAGCGCGCCGGTCAACACGCTGGCATCCTTGAGCGAAATATCCACGACGCCGCTGTCGGCCAGGACGTCGCCCGTCAGGGTCGAGCCTGCGGCGTCCAGGTTGACCTGCCCCGCTTCGATGGTCGTGGTCGTGCCGCCGCTGGTGACATCGACCGCCCGCGAGTGCAGGAGCAAGCCGCCGTCCTCGACGCCGCCCTGGCGGGCCGTGACGTGCGCGTCGCGCAGCGTGAAGTCGTGGTTGCCGCCCGTGACCAGCAACGCGGCGGCGTCCTGCGTGTCGACGCGGCTTCCGTTCGTGAGGAACAGCGTATTGGTGATGTCGTCCCCGGTCACGTAGCTCCAGATGCCGTAGGCGTCGGCGCCCTCGGTGCTCAGCTGCGTGCTGTCCAGCATCACGATGGTCCGGTTGCTCATGGCGAGGCCCGTGGCGTCGGCGCCGCGAGTGCGCACGACGGTTCCCGTCGCGCTGACCTTCGAATTGGTGCCGCTGGAAAAGAGCCCGTGCGCCTTGGCGCCTTCGGTATCGACGGTGGAGTCCGTCAACGAAATGCTGGCGCCGGATACCCGCGCCAATGCGCCAACCGAACCTGTTCCGCTGGTCTGGATCCGCGTGCCGTAGGTTTCTATCGT
This sequence comes from Achromobacter sp. ACM04, assembly GCF_014851465.1. NCBI lineage: Bacteria > Pseudomonadati > Pseudomonadota > Betaproteobacteria > Burkholderiales > Alcaligenaceae > Achromobacter > Achromobacter sp. ACM04. The sequence continues at coordinate 806,869 of NZ_JACUZS010000001.1, read as the reverse complement.
GGCCTGGGTTCCCCCTTCGCGCGACGCATACAGCCCATACGCATTGTTGCCGCGCGTGGTGATGGAGCCGCCGCGCAGGACCGCGCGGCCCCGCCGGTTGTCGATACCGAGCGACTGGGAGTCGATATGCAAGTCGACGGCGTCCAGTTCGCTATCGACGCCGATGAGCCAGATCCCCGCTCCCCACGAACGCTCTGCCAAGATGGAGACGTTGCGCAGCTTGGCCGAAGCGCCGTCCGCGTTGAGGTTGATGCCGTACCCGTTCGAACTCGACAGCGTGGCGTCGCTGACCTCCACGGCGCCGCCCTGGACGCCGTAAAGCCTGTTTGCCATGATCGCGTCGCCATAGGCAGTCACCGAGCCGCCCGTCATCACGAGGCTCCCGCTTTCCGCGTCGATGCCGCGGCCGGATACAGCCGTGAGGTGCGTGTCCTTGAGCGACAGCGTCGACCCGGCCCCCCTCGCGGTCATGGCGGCGATCGTATTGCCCCTAACGCTGGCGTTGACGCCTGTCAGTTCGACCCGGCCGCCGTTATCGACATACACCGCGGCGCTGTTGTTGGCGGCCGTGGTGATGTCGACGGATTCCGCCGTGATGAGAGAGTTTGCGCCTTCCGCGCGCAATCCGGTGCTGCCGTTGTTGGTCAGCGAGATGCTGCCGCCTTTCAGCGTGACTTTTCCGCCCGACTGCGTGTAAGCCCCATGGGAATAGAGGCCCGCCGTGCTGATTTCGGTGTTGACGGCCGATATCGAACTGCCCGCGCCCGTCGCATGCAAGCCATATGCGTAGTACCCGGTGCCCACGGTCTGCACGCTGCCGTTGGACAGTTCCACCGCCCCGCCCTGGCTGGCCTTGACCCCCGGGGTGTTCTGGCCGCCAGCCCCGCCCGCGGTGATGCGGATGCCGTCTCCGATCACCTTGTTGCCCGCGCCGGAGACCGTGATGGCCGCTCCGGCGCCGGCATGGGTGACCGTAGCCCCGGACTCCAACGTCATCTGCGTGCCGCCCGTGGGATCCGACACGTCCACCTGGCCGAGTTCCGCCGCGACGCCCACGACGGGGTAAGCGGGAAGCGTGGCGGCCAGTATGCCGATCATGATGGGGGTGAGATGCTGGTTCATGGTGGATTCCTTGGCCCCTGCCAAGGTCCGCCGATGAACATCGCAAATCACTCGCGATAGTGCATTGCCTGACGATCAATAAGCCTGCGACCCGGACAAGGAGAGAATGAATAAGAGGCTTCATTCTCTGGAATCGGGGCACCATCAAGAATCATAGGATTATTAAAATCCCCTCATCTGACGAAATGACAAGATCAGATTTGCATTTATTGCGCAATGATTTGCCATGTTTTGCGACCCCTCGCCCGGCCGGCAACTTCTTTCTACGTGCTCAACCACAGCAACAGTGCCCAAGCCGCCACGCAAGCCATTGCCAGCGTCGCCCACGCCCGCCCTGCACTACGCGCGCCGAATACGCCCACCGCAATCGCCGCGTATGCGACAAAACTCAATAGCGTTCCAATCAGTACGCCCACGGCCGGCGACGCGCCGGCCACAGCCGGCAAGATCAACGCCAATGCCGACATCGCCAGGGCCGACAGCAGATAGCCGCCGGCCGCCGCGGCCAGCACGCGCCCGCCGGTCCGCCATCGCTGCGCCGCGGTTCCGTCGCTGGCGGACCGCGCTTTCTGTGGCTGCGGCGCCGCGGCCGTTGGCTCAACCTGCCAATGGCGCCGCAGCGCATATGCCATGTATGCCAGCGCCAGGCCGAAGGCGAGCGCCGTGAGTTCCACCGCCGCGAGCTGCCCCTCCCCGCTCACGGCATACGCCTGCATATGCCGCCCCGTCGTCGCCCAGTTCAACACCGGCAAACCCAGGCATAGCGCGGCGGCCATGGCCAGTTGCTCCATCCACGCTTGTCGGGGCTGGCGCCACAACGCATGGGCCAATGAGGCGGCCCACACCACGAAAAAGAACTGGATCTCCCAGGCGCTGCGCTGGGGCCAGGACGCCGGAATCAACCTGTTGCCGTAAAAGTAGGCGATGCTTGCCAGCGCAATACCTGCCAGCGCAGCGACGTTGAGCGCCTCGACCCAACGGTAAACCCGCGCCGTGGCCCCGCCGAATTCATGCTCGCTCTTCTTGCGCCGCTTGATGGAGTACAGCAGCGTGCCGATGGCGATCATGGCGGTTCCCATCAGGCCGCTGAAGAAATACAGCCACTTGATGGTCCATCCGCCAAAGTCTGCCTTGTGCAGGGTTTCGATCGTCTCATGGACCTGCTTTGCTTCAAACCCCTCGTGATGAGCGGGCACGACCTGCAAGACCGCTCCGCTCGCGCCATCGAACACGACGCGGCTGGCATCTGTGAGCAGGCGCGGGGCGGCGCCGGCCAGGGGCTTGCGCCCGGACACCAGGACGATGCCGCGCGCATCGCCGGGACGCTCTATCGTGAGGCGCGCCGCTTCCTGCCCGGTCAGTTCGCGCGCGCGCGACAGCAACGGGTATAGATCCGGAACCCCGTCCAAACCCGGCCCCGCGATGCGCGGCACAGGCTGCGCTGGCGCGAGCTCGGCCTGGTAGCGGCGATAGGCGCCGGCGTCTCCGCCATACGCCGCATGCAGCGGCCAGGGCATGTAACTGGTGTAGAAGAACGCCAGGCCCGTGTAGCCGATCATGAAGAGGAACGGCAGCGTCAGCACTGCCGTGGCGTTGTGCGCGTCCAGCCAGCTGCGCAGTCCCTTGCCCGGACGAAAAGTGAAAAAGTCCTTGAAGATGCGCTTGTGCACCACCACGCCGGAGACCAGCGCGACCAGCATGCACATGGATATCCAGCCCACCAGCCAGTAGCCCGGCAAGCCGCCGTGCAAGGTGTAGTGGAAGGACATGAAATGCCGGCCGCCCTCGGTCTCGCGGATCTGGGGCGGCGGCTGCACTGCGCCCGTGCGCGAGTCCAGCCAGATCTCTTGGCGTGCGCCGTCGTCGGTGCGCCAGGAAAGTTGCGCCGGCCAGCCGGGCCGGACCGGCAGGGAGATGTCCCAGGCGGAAGCCGCCGCCGCGCGGGACGACAGCTCCTGCGTGGCGCGCGGCAGCCACTGCCGGGCGTCCACGGCCGCGGCAGCGGGATCGGCCGGCGGCCCTGCTTCCATCCAACGCGTGATGGGTTCCCGGAACACGCTGAGCGTGCCGGTCAGGAAGATCGCGCACAGTAGCCAGCCGCAGGTCAGGCCGCACCAGGTGTGCAGCCATGACATGCTTTGGCGAAATCCCCCTTTCACAACCGGGTCCGCAGGCCGCCGTGATCATCGGCCGACACGCGGCCGGTCACAGCGTACCCCGCAAGGTCAGCATCACGTTGCGAGGCTCGCCGTAGTGGTTGCCGCGCCGGATCTGGCTGACCATGCCGTAGTAGTCCTTGTCGAACACGTTCGCCACGTTCAGGCTGGCGGACCAGTGCTTGTTGATGCGATAGCCCGCGCGCAGGTCCCACACCGCGCGGCCGGGCGCGCCCATCCGCACCGACATGTCGTCATAGGCCTTGTACGAGTAGCCGCTTTGCGCCGAGACGCCGCCGCCGACGCTGAAGGCGTTCCAGCGCCCCGGCAGCTGGTACGTGGTGGACAGGCGGAACAGATGGCGCGGGGTTTCCGCGCTGATCGTCTCGCCTTCGTCGTCGCGGCTGGTGACGTAGGTGTAGCCGGCCATCACTTGCCAACCCGGCGACAGTTCCCCGCTGGCTTCCAGTTCAAAGCCCTTGCTGCGCAGCGTCCCGCCGTTGCGATAGCAATTGGGCGAGGCCAGCGAACCCGGGCAGTTTCCGGGGGCAGACAAGTCCTCCACTGCGATGCCGGACTTCTTCACGGTGAATACCGCTGCGGATAGGTTCAAGCGTCCGTCGTAGAGTTCGCCCTTCACCCCCGCCTCGTAGTTGGCGCCGATGGACGGGTCCAGCGGCTTGCCCGAAGACGTTACGTAGGTGCTCTGCGGCTGGTAGGTGTCCGCATAACTGGTGTAGACCGACCATTGCTGGTCTAGGTCGTAGACCAGTCCGGCATAGGGCGTGAATTCGTGCTTCTGCTCATAGTCCCGGGTTCTCGCGCCCGTCAGACCATCGTCGGACCGGTACTTCAGCCAGCTGAACTTGCCTCCCAGCAGCAAATGCAACGGGTCCGCCAATTGCAGGCGCATGCTGCCGTACAGGCTGGTCTGCTCCAAACGCGACGTTTCCTTGCTGCCCCACGCTGGACGCGTGGGCTCAGGAATGGAGGAATGGTCCGGGTCGTACACGTTGATGGGCGAGTCGCTGTCCAGATTCGCCGACTTCTGGTTGACGCGCTGGCGCGACCAGCTGGTGCCAAGCAGAATCTGGTGCGTGCCGCCCAGCGCCTGGAAACTGCCCGTGGTGTTCAGATCGATGCCATCGCTTTTCACGCTCGCATTGTTGAAATAGATGGTATAGAAGCTGGAACCCACGCCGGTCGCCCGATCCACGCCGCCGACCGGAATGGCCACGCGCTGGTCCAGGTCGACCTCGGTGTGATTGAGCGACAGGCGCACTTTCCAGTCCTTGTCGAGCCGGTGCTCGGCTTCGGCGAACACTTCGTTCACCTGGCCCTTCTGCCGGTTCCAATCCTGGATCAGCGAGGTCGAGCGCGAAACGTCCAGCGCGCCGCCGTCGGTATAGCGCGGCAGGCCGAACAACCAATAGCCGTCCGTATCGGTGGCCTGGTGGCGCGCCCCGAACGTCAGCGTCGTGTCGCGCCCGAGATCGGCGTCGATCACGCCGTAGACCAGGGGCGATTTCGACTTCGTGCCATCGTAGAAGTAATGGCGGTCCTGATAGGCGGTCACCAGGCGGCCGCGCACCGTGCCGGACTCGTTGAGCGGGCCGCCGCCATCGAGTTCCATGCGGTAGTTGTCCCAGGATCCCACCGTGGTGGAGCCCTCGAAATGGCCTTCGCCGCGCGGACGCTTGCGCACCATGTTGATCGCGCCGCTGGGATCCGCCGAGCCCAGCATCAAGCCGGCCGCGCCGCGCAGCACTTCCACACGATCGAAGACAGCGGTGTCGATGGGCAGCCAGCCCACCGGGGCATAGACCACGCCGGCCACGCCGTCGACCAGGTAATTGCTGTCGTCCACCGTGAAGCCGCGGATCGAGAACTTGTGGTTGCCGAAGTTTCTTGCCGTCTTGGTCACGCCGGTGGTCTGCGCCAGCGCCTCGTCCAGCGTGGTCAGGTTCTTGTCGTCCAGCAGCTGGCGCGTGAGCACGCTGACCGATTGCGGCGTCTCCTTGACCGACTGTGTCATCTTGCTGATCGTGATGGCATCGCTCGTGTATGAGCCGGTTCCTTCGGTGGTGGGATTGCCCACGCCGCTGCCGGTGACTGTCACCGACTGCAGCGTGACAGCATCGCCCGAGGCTTGCCCGACCACCGTCAAGGTGTACACATTCGGCCTGGCGCTGTTCACACGCACGTTGCTACCGGACAGCAACTGGTCCAGCGCTTCCCGCGGCGTGTAACGGCCGTTGACCGCTGGCGAGCGTTTGCCCGCCACCACGGCCTCGTCGAACAGCACCTGATGCCGGGACTGCTCCGAAAACATCCTCAAGGCATGCTCCAGCGGCTGAGCCGGAATGCTGAAATCCACCTGCGACGCTTGCGGCTGCGCATGCACCGCAGCGGGCCATGCCAGCGCAGCCAGCGCGCCCGCCACCATTGCCGGCATCGCCCTGAGCTGCATGCCCGTCGTCAACGCGCCGCCAACAAGCGCGCCCTTCAACAATCCCCGTCCCATTCCCGCTCCATCGTTGTTGGCCGCTACCGGCCTTGCGGGAGTAAACGGATTCCGGGGCGGGATTGGGAACCCGCACACCACATGCGAATAAAAATAATTTTCAGGCAGGCGCCTGGACGCTCAGCGATCCAGGATCAGGTAGCCGCCGTCGGGCGCGCGCTTGACCTGCACCGGGAGCAGATCCGGCAAGGCTTCCAGGAATGCGGCGGGCGCATTGGTCGCGGCAAAGCCCGAGACCGGCAGGGACTTCAGGCCCGGGCTGGCCAGCGCCACCGGCTTGCCCAGGTACTGCGCGACTTCCTGGACCACTTCGCCCAGCGGCGTGCGCCGGTACACCAGACGGCCATTGCGCCACCCGCCCACGCCGTCCGGCACCGCTGCCACTGCCTGATAGGTGGCGTTTCGCGCATCCACGGTCACGCCTTGCTCGGCGTTCAGCGACAATTCCGGCGTGGCCTTGTCGCGATCGGGCTGCACACGCACACGGCCATGCGACACCTTGACGACGACCTGATCCGGGGTGTTGCGCACATTGAAGGCCGTGCCCACCACGGTGATCCGGCTTTGCCGTGCATCGACGGTGAACGGACGGCTGGTATCCGGCGCCACGTCAAAGAACCCTTCGCCCTGGTTCAGCACCAGCTCGCGGCGCCGCGGGTAGTAGCGGACCTCCAGCGTGCTGCCGAAATTCAGCGCGACATGGGAGCCGTCGGGCAGGTCCAGCTGACGCACCTCTCCCGCCGCCGTGTTCACGCTCAACACATAACCGGGCGTGTTGTCCCAGCGATACCAACCGTAGCCGCCGCCCACGACCAGCGCCGCACAGGCGGCGGCGAAGGTCTTCGAAAAGACGGGTTGCCCCAGCAGCGCGCCCCAGAAACGCGGCTGGGTGGAGGCCTTCCGCGAGGCGCGTCGCGGCAAGCGCGGGGATGGACGGCTGGCCGCCTGCGCGTCGCGGGCCAAGACGGGGCGAGGCGCCTGCGACAGGTCATCCCACGTTCGCGATACCCGCGAATAGGCCTGCCGATGCGCGGGCTGGGCGGCCAGCCAGGCATGCAATTCCTGCTCATCAGCGTCCGACCAGCTGGCGTCCTGGCGACGCACCAGCCATTCAGCCGCCGCTTCGTGCAAGGCGAGCGTGTCCGGCGAGGCAGAGGAAGACGGTTCGGTCATGACGAGGCGGAGTCGCTATTGTTGTTCTTGTCCAGGCCGGCGTCATCGCCAGCGGGCCGATGCAATTGCTGCATCTGGGCAACCGTAGCATAGTGCACGCGGACCTCGCAGTAAGCGATTGCCCGCGCCAGATGCTTGACCACCATGCGCCGCGATATCTGCATGCGGGCGGCGACTTCGTCCTGTGTCAATCCATCGAAACGGCTCAGCACAAAGGCTTCGCGCTGGCGTTCGGGGAGTTCCTGCAAGGCCTCGCCCAGGCGCGCCAACCGTTGCTGATGCGCGGCAGCGCGCATGGGGCATGAAGCATCGCCCGCCGCCAGGGCCCGCACGCCCTCTTCCGCTTCATCGAGCGACACGGTCTGCAGGCGCCGCCCCGCCTTGCGCTCGCGGAATTCGTCCGCCACGCCGTTCAATACCGTCCTGCGCAGGTACGCGCCCTGCTCATCGGAAGAATCCAGCGCGGGATTGGCCGCCACCCATTTGACGACGCCATCGTGCAGCGCGTCCTCGGCGCTGCCGATGCTGCCCTTGAAGCGGGCCAGGCCGCGCATGAGCGGCAAGCGCCAGCGCGCATAGGCTTTGGCGATCGCGCTGGAATTTCCGTTCTGGTCGTCGGCGGATGCGGGCGTCGTGTCGGACGCCAGCAAAGGGTTGCGGCTCATGCGGCGCGGGTCGGTTGAAAGTGGCCGGATTGTACTGAGATTTATTCTCAGTCGCAATGCAGCGCACCCCCAGCCCGTTCACCGGTCAACCCTCGCGCCTCACGGCGCCACTTGATACCCGCGCTGCTGCATGCAATTGCTATATGTGGAGGCCGCTGCCGCATTCTGCTGCGACGCTTCGGCGCGATCCTGGCGGCGGTCCTGGCGTTGCCGCGAACCGCCCACGACCATCCCCGCCGCCGCCGCGTCTTTCGCCTGGTTCTGCCGGTACTGCTGCTTGGCATCGTCGCTCATCCGGTCGTAGACCTCCTCGTGCTGATTGCCGCGCGCGCTGGCTGCCGCCGCACCCGCAGCCGCGCCCGCAGCGGCGCCACGGACCCGTCCGCCGGATTTAGGATCGTTCGTGCTGGTGCTGGCGCCGCTGCCTGCCAGAGCCTGGCATGCGCTGATGTCCTGCTGGGTGGTTTGGGGCGATTGCCCTTTGAGCGGGGTTACCGTCTGTGCGGTGGCGCACAGGCAGAACAAGGAAAGAAGCGTCGCGGTACAGGGGCGTATGGACTTTTTCATGAAAAACTCCATTGAAGACAAGAAACCCACCACCTTCGAGTTTAGCGCCGCACATCGAAGCCAGCCCAGGAACTGCGCAGCGAAATCCTATGTCAAATGCCTGATTAACGCTGAAACCGCTTGATTGATGAACGGATTTGGCATTCCGGCAAGCTGGAACAATGCGGGGCGCGACCTGGAGCGGGTTGGAATATTGAAGCAGGCAGCCTTGCTGCACGTAAGCACTTCAGTAGTGTGAGCAATAGATCAAGCGCAGCTTCGCCGCTCCTTTTGGCCATCCATTTCCAGGCACCCACGGACCGTGACAAGCAACAATCTACGAGAGATTATTCATTCGCTACGCGAACGGCTGACCACCGGCAGGCTCGGCGCCGGCATCGTCAGTTCGATGACTGGCATGCTTGCCGCTGCCGGATACGAATACGACGTGGCCCGGTTTCCCGCGCTTCCTTCCAACCACGCCTGGCCCACCGATTTGCAGGACGCTCCGCAATCCCTGGCTGAGGCCCTGCTGTGGAAAATGGGCAAGTGGGAAGTCTATAGATCGTTCGTCGGATATGTCGCCGATGCCAACAGCGCGCCAAAGACCACCGACGTTGTTTTCTACGCGTTCGCAAAGCATCTTGCGAATTCATCCCGGCCCATCTACGACCAGCACGCCCTGCGCGCGCTCTGGGCCATCGACAGCAGCATGACCCATGGCCAGATCGGACTATGCCGCAGCCTCCTGGCCACTAGGGATGGAAAATGGAAAGCCTCGGCCAGCGGCGCAAGCACGTCCGAGGGATATCAACTCTATCTTGATCGCGTGGAGCGGATCCGCGATGAGAGCCTGACTCTGGATGCGCTCGACAAATTGCTGATGCCGCTGGGGCAGGCCCTGAAGCAACACACCGCAGACCGGGCCGACAAAGAGCGCACCACGCACATCACCGAGTTCAACCGGCTCGCCGGTCTTGCAGAGTGACGCCACGCGCCGCCGCATGACATGCCTGGACGCCCCACGGCCTCCAGGCCCCGGGGCTTAATTCGCCTTCTCGTCCTCGCCCTTGTAACCGCTGATATAAGCCCGCCCCGAGCAGCGCACGAAGGCCACGCAGGTCAGGCCGCCACTCTTGGCGTCGCAGATGGCGCGCGCTTCGTTGCGCGCGGCCACGGGGTCGGGATTCTTCGCGGTAAAGCTGGTGCCGCGGCCCTTGCTGCCCTTGCCCCAGGCCATGCCGACGCAGGTGTCGGTATAGGTGAGCACCGTGCGGCAGCCCACGCAGTCTTCCCACTTGAGCAAGGCGTCGACCGCTTCCTTCTCGCTCGGATAGCCATCGGCATAGGTCAGCTGGCCCGAGTCCTTTTCAGCCACGGAGCCCCAGTAGCCGCGCGAATCCAGCTTGGCCGACAGGGCTTCGAGCTGGGCGGGCGTGGCCGTGTCGGGCGCCTTCAGGTCGGCTTCGCTGTAGCCCGGGCCGACGCACAAGGGCATGACGGCAAGCTTGCACTTGCCGTCGGCGCTGTCGTTGGTGCAGGTGCGGATGGCCTTCTTCGCGGCGACCTCCGACGACACGCTGGCGCCCCAGAACAGGTCGCCGCGCGAATTGCGCGAGAACGCCACGCAGCTGTCGGAGAATGAGGTGACGCTCTTGCAGCCCTTGCCCCCGGCCTTGTTGCACTTGGCCAGCGCGGCGTCCTGCGCTTCCTTGGTGGAGGTTTCGGGCATGACCCAATACAGCTTGGCGTGCGCTTCGTCGGTGGCCACGGCGCCGTACAGCGTGTCGGCATGCGCCGCTGGGGCAGCCAAGCCCAGCGCCAGCGCGCCTGCGCCGGCCAATGCGGCCACGGTGGAACGGAACTGAACGAGCAATCGCGCGAGCATCATGGGTGTGCAATATCCAGTGGTTGTGGCGCCGTGCGCCTCGCGATCTGCCATCGCCAAGGTGCCCCCCGGGGCGCAGAACGCGCGGATCGTAGCACGTTACAGTTTGTCTTCCTCTCCTCGCTTTCTCACGTTTCCAGGTATTACGTAACCAATTTTTCAGCGGGAGAAAGCCGATGCGCCACTATTTTTTCGTTAACATTCTGCCCTCGCAGCGCAGCGTCAGACGACCGCCTGCAGGTGTACGCCGCACTGCCAGCGCTCGGGCGCCGCGATACGACTAGTCACGAAACGAAACTAAAACAAGACAAAATCTTGCGGCCGCTGAATTATGTTCCGGCACGCCGGATCTTTGAGGGAGCTAGGGCTCAGCATGAATAAATCGCGACTCCGTTCGACCTGGTTGCTGGGCCGCGCCCTGCCGGCGGCCTTGGTCCTTGCCGCCTTGGCCGGCTGCGCGCCGATGCCCACGGGCGGCAGTTCCACGCTGCCCTCGCTGACCAACATCTTTTCGTCCGGGCTGTCGTTCTCGCCCAGCGTGAACGTGGCCAAGAACATGAAGGGCCGTCCGGTCGGCGACGCCATCACGGCGCTGGGCGAACCGTCGAAGAAGCGCGGCGTGGGCAACACGATGGAGCTCATCTGGTCGGACTACCAGACCGCGCCCTACACCGAATGGGTCTCGACCGGCACCTCCCAGCAGGTGGTGGGCATGATCCCGGCCACCTCGACCAGCGCCGCGACCCCCGTCTTCCAGAACACCAACCACGGCTATTACAACAACCGCACCAAGGTCTACGAATGCACCGTGGTGATGCGCATGCAGAACAGCGTCATCATCGACAGCCAGGTGGACGGCAATGTCTGCCCCGAATTCATCGCCGCGCTGCGCAAGTGGGCGGGCGAGCGTGAAGCCAACAACTACCGCAGCAATTAAGGCAGCGCCCCCTCTTGTCGAACAAACTCGGAGCCCGCCATTTCCTCGCGGCGACGGCTGACGCCATGCGCCAGCAGGGCCGCGCCATGCTGGCCGCGGCCCCCTTGTCGCTGGCGCTATTCATCCTGTCGCTGCCTTTCGCCTTGCTGATCACCAACCTGTTTCCGTACGGGAATGGGCTGTTCATGGCGCTGGCGCTGATCAACCTGATTGCGTTGGCGCGCATGACCTGCGCCTGGCATCGCGTCGTCCAGCCGGCGGACTTGACGGACGTCGGCGCCACCCGCGGCAGCGCGGCGCAGGCCCGTCATCTGGCGTTGCTCTGCGCGCTCGTTATTGCAGGCACTGCGATGGCCCGCGCCACCGGGGACCTGCCCTATGTGATCTACATGGTGCTGGCGGGATCGAATGACGCCGTGTTCTGGAGCGTCTTGTGCGCCGCGCTGGCGCTGATCTGGGTGCCCACGCTGTACGCGCTGGCAATGTACGGACTGAGCCTGCCGCGCGCGGCGGTAGCCGGCGAGTACCGTTTCCACGCCGCGCGCGCCGCCATGCCGTACAAGCCGTGGCCGCTGATGCTGGCGCTGCTTATGTTGATCGCGGCGGCCGGCCATGCCGGCTACATTCTGGGCATGCTCGCGTACGGCTACCCGGACGTTGGACTGGCGCGGGCAGCGATGAGCGCACTGCTCTGCGTCCCCCTCGTGTTTGTGGTGGCAACGATGTATGCGGTTGCCTATCGCGATTCCTGCGAACCGGCTGCGCGGACACTCTCCAGCCGTTCTTGAGCCCGAGTGCAGGCCGTCCAACGAGGCGTGAAGCACGTCTTTTGCTCCCATGCCCTAGTCCAGATCCGACGATCGCGGATACTCGATTTGGAGTATTGCCCGGCCACGCCAGAACTGCAAAAGTCGCTGACAGCGGTTCCCGGGCCACCGCGTCGTCGATCATGATGCCGCAGGCCCCTCCCCCAAGTACTACTTATGAGCACGAGGAATCAGGAGGTGTCGCCATGGACCCCAAGAGTTTTCATTTCCTGCTTCCAGCGGACAAGCGCCCGTCATTCAGCCCGCTGAACGAGGAGGTACACCCCGACTTCCCCTGGCTGACCGCGAATCGCGCTCGGTCGCGCGGAGCGGACGTCTTCGCGGTCATCGACACGATCGTGATCCACGCGACGGCGGGTTATGCCACGCGGCACGCCATTGACAACTGGAAAGTCAGAAAGGCGAGCGCCCACTGGATCGTCCCGGATGAAGACGAGCCGCAGCATGGCCACTTCGTCTGGTCCGTGGTCGCCGAAGCCAAGGCGGCATTCCATGTCGGGGACGTCAACTACGCGCCGCATCTGGGCCAGGGTCCGAACGTCAACAACCGCAGCCTGGGGATCGAGATCGTCAACACCCAGGATGTCCAGAATTACAAGGACCCCTATTCGGCTTGGCAAATCGAAGCGACGGCCCGGATCATTACCTATGCCTGGAGCAAGTATCCGAACCTGAAGCATGTCATTTCGCATGCCAAGCTGGACCCGAATCGCCGGTCGGATCCCGGAATCAACTTTCCCTGGTCCAAGCTGGAGAATCTGGTGTTGTCCCATACTGCGGTAGCGCAACGGAACCCGCTTGTGTTTGCCGCCTATGCCGGCGCGCCGCGAGCCGATTATCCGGGGAACTGCTGCGGGCCCTGATCGCGAAGCCGCTCGAAGCTGACATTTCACTGACTTAAAAACGCGAATAGTTTTTATTCATATAGAATCCGGACTGTCCGTAACCCCCTAGCCTGGCAGTCCCGATGTCCCTGCCCCTTTCCACGGGCCCTCATTTCCCACGCAAACGCCTGGTCCTGATCGCCGCCGCGCTGGTCATATTGGCTGCCCTGGCGCTCTGGTACGTCGGGTCCAAGGGCACACCCGCCGCGCGTCCGCCCGAGTATGGGCAGATCCCTGTCGCCGTCGCGGTCGAGGCTGCCAGCGCCGGTCCGCTGCAGCGCGACCTGCATGCGCTTGGCACCATCACGCCCCTGGCGCAGGTGACCCTGCGCAGCCAGGTCGATGGCGAACTGCTGAAGCTGCATTTCACTGAAGGCCAGGCCGTGACGCGCGGGCAACTGCTGGCCGAGATCGATGCGCGTCCCTACCTTGCGGCGCTGGCCGCGGCCGAAGGCGAACTGGCGCGCACCCAGGCGCTGCTGGAGAACGCCGAGGCCGATCTGCAGCGCTACCGCAAGCTGGCGCGCCAGGAAGCGGTGTCGGGTCAACAATTGGATACCGCCGAAGCCCAGGTGCGCGCCTATGCGGCCCAGCGGCTACGCAACCAGGCCCAGGTGGCCGACGCGAAGCGTCTGCTGGACCACACCCGTATCGTTGCGCCCCACGACGGCCGCATCGGGCTGCGCCGCATCGACGCCGGCAATCACGTGCGCGCGGCCGACGCCGACGGCCTGACCACGCTGGTCCAAACCCGGCCGATCTCGGCGCTCTTCAGCATTTCCGAAACGCGCCTGGATATCCTGCGCCAGGCCCAGGCGCGCGACGCCGCGCTGCGGGTCCAGGCCTGGGACGCGGACGACCGCCGCCTTCTGGCCGAAGGCACTTTGGAGGCGCTGGACAACCGCATCCAGGCCGCCAGCGGCACCGTCCGGCTACGCGCGCGCTTTGCCAACGCCGACGAATCGCTGTTTCCGAACCAGTTCGTGAACATCCGGCTGGCTGTGGTACAGCAGGACAACGTCATTTCCATTCCCACGGCCGCGGTGCAGTACGGCTCCGAGGGCGCCTTCGTGTTCGTGATCGGCGAGGACACGCGGGCCACGCGCCGCGTGCTGGAGCTGGGCCCGGCCAACGCTGGCCGCATCGTGGTGCAGGCCGGCCTGGCCGAAGGCGAACGCGTGGTGGTCGAAGGCGTGGACCGCCTGCACGACGGCCGCGACGTGCAAATTGTCGAATCGCAGAAATCATGAGCCTGTCGCGCCCCTTCATCCTGCGCCCCGTCGCCACGTCCTTCCTGATGATCGCCCTGCTGCTGTCGGGCATCCTGGCGTGGCGCATGTTGCCCGTGGCGGCGCTGCCGCAGGTGGATTACCCCATCATCCAGGTGACCACGCAGTACCCCGGCGCCAGTCCGAACGTGACGGCGCGCACCGTCACCGCGCCGCTGGAACGGCGCTTCGGGCAGATACCGGGCCTGAAGCAGATGTCCTCCACCAGCGGCAGCGGCATCTCTGTGATCACGCTGCAATTCGCGTTGGACGTGTCGCTGGGCGTGGCCGAGCAGGAAGTCCAGGCGGCCATCAGCGCCAGCGGCGCGCTGCTGCCCAATGACCTGCCGACGCCGCCCGTGTACCGCAAGGTCAACCCCGCCGACGTGCCTATCCTGACGCTGGCGGTCACGTCGGATTCCCTGCCCTTGCCCCAGGTCTACGACCTGGTCGACACCCGCATGACGCAGCGCCTGTCGCAGTTGTCCGGCGTGGGCATGGTCAGCCTGGCGGGCGGCCAGCGGCCGGCGGTGCGGGTGCAGGTCAATCCCATGGCGCTGGCCGCGCGCGGCCTGCAGCTGGCCGACGTGCAGGAAGCCATCAGCAAGGCCAATTCGAACCAGCCCAAGGGCAGCTTCGACGGGCCGGTGCGTTCGGTCATCATGGATGCCAACGACCAGCTGCAAAGCGCCGAGGAATACCGCGAACTGATCGTGGCCTGGCGCAACGGCGCGCCGGTGCGGCTGGGCCAGGTCGCCACGGTCGAAGACGGGGCGGAAGACCGCTATCTGGCCGCCTGGGTCGACAAGCAGCCGGCCGTGCTGGTCAACATCCAGCGCCAGCCGGGCGCCAACGTCATCGCCGTGGCCGACCAGGTCAAGGCGCTGCTGCCGCAACTGACGGCCAGCCTGCCCGCCGCCGCGCAGGTCCGCGTGCTGACGGACCGCACCGAGAGCATCCGCGCATCGGTGCGCGGCGTGCAATGGGAACTGGCCTTCGCCGTGGGCCTGGTGGTGCTGGTGACGTTCCTGTTCCTGCGCAACCTGCCCGCCACGCTGATCCCCAGCCTGGCGGTCCCCTTGTCGCTGATCGGCACCTTCGGCTTCATGCATCTGGCGGGCTTCTCCACCAACAACCTGACGCTGATGGCCCTGACGATAGGCGCGGGCTTCGTGGTGGACGACGCCATCGTGATGCTGGAAAACATTGCGCGCTACCGCGAGCAAGGCCACAGCCCCATGTCGGCCGCGCTCAAGGGCGCCGGCCAGATCGGCTTCACGCTGGTGTCCCTGACGCTGTCGCTGATCGCCGTGCTGATTCCGCTGCTGTTCATGGAAGACGTGGTGGGCCGTCTGTTCCGCGAGTTCGCGGTGACGCTGGCGGTCGCCATCCTGATATCGCTGGCGGTGTCGCTGACGCTGACGCCGATGATGTGCGCGCGGCTGCTGCCCGCGCACGAAGCGACGCGCCCGGGGCTGCTGGACCGCATCCAGGCCGGCTACGCCCGTTGGCTGGACCTGACCTTGCGCCATCAACGGCTGACGCTGGCCGTGATGCTGGCGACGGTGGCGCTGACCGGGCTGCTGTACCTGGCCGTGCCCAAGGGCTTCTTCCCGACCCAGGACGGCGGCACGCTGCAAGGGGTCACGCAATCGTCCCAGAGCACCTCGTTCGACGCCATGTCGCGGCGCCAGCAGGCGGTGGCCGAGACACTGCTGGCCGACCCCGACGTGGCCAGCCTGTCGTCCTTCATCGGCATCGACGGCATGAACACCACCTTGAATACCGGCCGCTTGCTGATCAACCTGAAACCCTGGTCGGACCGCAGCGCGCCGCTGGCGGACATCATGGCGCGGCTGGATGCGCGCGCCCGCGAGGTCCAGGGCATCTCGCTCTATCTGCAGCCGGTGCAGGAACTCAACATCGAGGACCGCGTCAGCCGCGGCCAGTACCAGTTCACGCTGACCTCCCCCGACAGCGCGCTGCTGGCGCGCTGGACCCATGCCCTGGC
Organism: Achromobacter sp. ACM04; assembly: GCF_014851465.1. Taxonomy (NCBI): domain Bacteria; kingdom Pseudomonadati; phylum Pseudomonadota; class Betaproteobacteria; order Burkholderiales; family Alcaligenaceae; genus Achromobacter; species Achromobacter sp. ACM04. The sequence continues at coordinate 790,868 of NZ_JACUZS010000001.1, read as the reverse complement.
CGAACGCCTGGCGCAGTCGCCCGCGCTGGCCGACGTTTCCACCGACCTGCAAGGCGACGGCCGCCAGGCCTACCTGCAGGTCTCTCGCGACGCCGCCGCCCGCCTGGGCGTGACCATGGACGACGTGGCGCAGACCCTCTACAACGCCTTTGGGCAGCGCCAGGTGGCCACCCTGTTCACGCAGTCCAACCAGTACCGGGTCGTGCTGGAAGTGGACCGCAAGCTGGCGCTGAACCCGGACGCGCTGGAACGCATCCATCTGCAGACCGAGGACGGCCAGGCGATCCCGCTGTCGGCGCTGGCCACCGTCAGCGAACGCGCGGCGCCGCTGGCAGTGAACCACTTGTCGCAGTTCCCCGCGGTCAATCTGTCCTTCAACCTGCCCGCCGGCGGCTCCCTGGGAGAGGCCATCGCAGCCATCGAATCGGCGCGGCAGGAGATCGGCATGCCGGTCAGCGTGGAGCTGCGCTTGCAGGGGGCTGCCGCGGCCTTCCAGGCCTCGCTGTCGAACACGCTGTGGCTGATGCTGGCCGCGGTGGTCACCATGTACCTGGTGCTGGGCATGCTGTATGAAAGCGCCATCCACCCGGTGACCATCCTGTCCACCCTGCCCTCGGCCGCGGTGGGCGCCTTCCTGGCGCTGCTGCTTACCGGGCGTCCGCTGGACCTGATCGCCGTCATCGGCATCATCCTGCTGATCGGGCTGGTGAAGAAGAACGGCATCATGATGGTGGACTTTGCCCTGGAGGCAGAACGCTCGCGCGGCCTGGCGCCGCAGGCCGCCATCCGCGAAGCCGCGCTGCTGCGCCTGCGTCCCATCCTGATGACGACGCTGGCCGCGCTGTTCGGCGCGCTGCCGTTGATGCTGGCCACGGGCTCGGGCGCGGAACTGCGCCAACCGCTGGGCTGGGTCATGGTGGGCGGGCTGCTGGTCAGCCAGGTGCTGACCCTGTTCACCACGCCCGTCGTGTACCTGTTCTTCCACCGCCTGGGCCAGCGCCCCAGCGCCGCGGCCGCCAAGCCCGGGGTTGAAGGCCCGGCGCCATGATCCGCGCCTTGCTGCACCGCCCGACCGCCTGCATCTTCCTGGCGATCGCGCTGACCCTGCTGGGCGCGGTCGCGTGGCGGCTGCTGCCCGTGGCGCCGCTGCCCCAGGTCGACTTTCCCACCATCGAGGTGCGCGCCGAACTGCCGGGCGCCAGTCCCGAAAGCATGGCCAGCACCGTGGCCGCGCCGCTGGAGCGCGCGCTGGGCAGCATCGCCGGCGTCAGCGCCATGACGTCCTCCAGCAACCAGGGCGCGACCCGCGTACAGCTGCAGTTCGACCTGGATCGCGACATCAACGAGGCCGCGCGCGACGTGCAGGCGGCCATCAACGCGGCCCGCGCCGAGTTGCCCGCCGGCATGCCCGGCAATCCCAGCTATCGCAAGGTCAACCCGTCCCAGGCGCCGATCATGGCACTGGCGCTCAGTTCGCCCACCCGTCCCGCGGGCGAACTCTACGACCTGGGCTCGACCGTGCTGGCGCAGAAGATATCGCAGATCAACGGCGTGGGCGAAGTAACCATGGGCGGCAGCTCCCTGCCCGCGGTGCGCGTACAGGTCAATTCCAACGCCCTGGCCCACTATGGCGTGGCGCTGGATGAAGTGCGCCAGGCCATCGCCGACGCCGCGCCCATGCGGCCGCAAGGCCAGTTGGATTCCGCCAGCCGGCGCTGGGAAGTCGGTACGCCCGAACAACCCCGCGCCGCGGGGGACTACGAAAGCCTGATCGTGCGCCACCAGGACGGCGCCGTGATCCGGCTGTCGCAGATCGCACGCGTCAGCGATTCCGTCGAAAACCGCTACAGCAGCGGCTTTCACAACCGCAACCCGGCCGTGGTCCTGACAATCAGCCGCCAGCCCGGTTCGAACATCATCGAAACCATAGGCGCCATCAACCAGGCCCTGCCCGGCCTGCGCGCGCTGATGCCGGCCGACGTGGACCTGACCGTGGCGCTGGACCGCTCGCCTGGCATCAACGCCACCTTGCGCGAAGCGCACATCACGCTGGGGCTGGCCACCGCGCTGGTGATCCTGGTGGTGTGGGCGTTCCTGGGCAATGCACGGGCTGCGGCCATTCCCAGCGTGGCGATTCCGGTGTGCCTGATCGCCACCTTCGCCGTCATGTACCTGTGGGGCTTTTCGCTGAACAATCTGTCGCTGATGGCGCTGATCGTCGCGGCCGGCCTGGTGGTGGACGATGCCATCGTGGTGCTGGAGAACATCTCGCGCCATATCGAGCGCGGCCTCTCGCCGCGCAAGGCCGCGCTGCGCGGCGTGCGCGAAGTAGGCTTCACGCTGGTGGCCATGACCGTGGCGCTGAGCGTGGTTTTCGTATCCATCCTGTTCATGGGCGGCCTGGTCGAGCGGCTGTTCCGCGAGTTCTCCATCACCCTGGTCGCCGCCACCGTCATCTCGCTGGTGGTCTCGGTCGCCATCATCCCCAGCCTGTGCGCCCGCTGGCTCAGGCCCGCCGTTCCCGCCGCGCACATGGCGAACGCGCGTCCATCGCGCATGCAGGCGATCTTCGAACGCCTGCATGCCTGGTACGGCAACACCCTGTGGCGGGTGCTGGGCCATGCCCGCCTGACGCTATTGCTGCTGGCCGGCGTGGTAGGGCTGAATGTCTACCTGTACGTGCAGGCGCCCAAGGGCTTCCTGCCGGTGCAGGACACCGGCCAGTTGGTGGGCTTCGTGCGCGGCGACGACGGCTTCTCGTTCCAGGTCATGCAGCCCAAGATCGACCAGTACCGCCAACTGGTGCTCAAGCATCCGGCGGTGCAGGACGTCATCGGCTACAACGGCGGCAGCCTGGGCATCAGCAATTCCCTGTTCCTGATCCGCCTGAAGCCCGCCGCCGAACGCCAGGAATCGTCGACCGAGGTCATCAACTGGCTGCGCACCAATGCGCCGGCAGTGCCGGGCGGCATGTTCTTCCTGAACGTGGACCAGGACCTGCGCATGCCCGGCGGGTTCGGTAATTCGGGCGACCATGAACTGGCCATCATGGCCAGCGACGTGCCGGCGCTGCGGCAATGGTCGCGCAAGATCTCCAAGGCCATGCAGGAGATCCCCGAACTGCGCGACGTCGACGCGGAAGGCGACGGCGCCACCCAGCAGGTCGTGATCGACATAGACCGCGCCGCCGCGCAGCGCCTGGGCGTGGACATGGGCACCATTAGCAGCGTGCTCAGCAACTCGTTCAGCCAGCGCCAGGTCGCCACGCTGTACGACGCCATGAACCAGTACCGCGTGGTGCTGGAGCTGGACCCGCGCTACACCGAGGACCCCGAGGTGCTGGAGCAGGTGCAGGTGGTCGCCGCCGACGGCACGCGCGTGCCGCTGACGGCCTTCGCCACTTATGACTACGGCCTGGTGAACGACCGCGTGTTCCATGACGGCCTGTTCGCCGCCGTGGGCGTGGGCTTTTCATTGGCCGAGGGCGTATCGCTGCAACAGGCCCTGGCCGCCATCGACAAGACCATGGCCGAGCTGATGGTGCCCTCGTACATCCAGACCCGCCTGGGCGGCGATGCGCGCAACTTCCAGCAAAGCCTGCAGGACCAGCCCTGGCTGATCCTGGCGGTGCTGGTAGCGATCTACCTGGTGCTGGGCATCCTGTACGAAAGCCCGCTGCATCCGCTCACCATCCTGTCGACCTTGCCGTCCGCCGGCGTGGGCGCGCTGCTGGCGCTGCGCCTGGCCGGCATCGAATTCACGCTGATCGCGCTCTTGGGACTGTTCCTGCTGGTGGGCATCGTCATGAAGAACGCCATCCTGATGATCGACTTCGCGCTCAGCCTGGAACGGCGCGAAGGGCTCACGCCGGAACAGGCCATCCACCGCGCCGCCATGCTGCGGCTGCGGCCCATCGTCATGACCAACCTGGCGGGGCTGCTGGGCGCCCTGCCCCTGGTGCTGGGTATGGGCGAAGGCTCCGAGCTGCGCCGCCCGCTGGGCATCGCCATCGTCGGCGGGCTGATGATCAGCCAGTTCTTGACGCTGTACACCACGCCGATCGTGTATCTGGCGCTGGAGAGGCTGCGGTTGAAGTGGAAGGCTGGCCGGCTGCGTCCTGGCCCCGAGGCCTGACGCATGGCCCAGCCTGCAGGGTCAGTCCGGGAGTATTCCCGCCGCCTTGATGACCTGCGCCCATTTGCGCTGCTCAGCCCGCTGGAAGTCCGCCAGTTCGCCCGGCGTGCCGCCTGCCGGAATCGCGCCCAGTTCAGCCAAGCGCTGCTTCACCGCCGCGTCGCCCAGGGCCTGGTTGATGGCCAGGGACAACTTTTGCTGCACCGCCTGCGGCGTGCCTGCCGGCGCATACATCGCAAACCAGGACGACGCTTCGAAATCCGGCGCGCCCAAGGCCTCGGCCATGGTTGGCACTTCTGGATAGTCCGGCAGCCGCTGCGCTGTCGTGACAGCCAGCATGCGCAGTTTGCCGGCCTTCACGAAAGGCGTGCTGGTCAGCAGCGTATCGAACATGACCTGGACCTGACCCGCCACCAGATCGGTCACTGCCGGGCTTGAGCCCTTGTAGGGAATGTGGGTCATGGAGGTGCCGGTCTTGTACTTGAAATACTCCGGCACCAGATGGGAAGAGCCGCCATTCCCCGCCGAGCCGTAGTTCACGCGATCTGGGTGGGCTTTCAGGTAGTCCACGAGCTCGCCCACGGTCTGCGCCGGCATCTGTTGCGGGTTGATCACGACTGCGATGGGCACCGTAAGGACCAGCGCCAGGGGCGTGAAGTCCTTGTTCGCATCGTAGGGAATGTCGGGATAGAGCCCCGGATTGATCGCCATGGTGCCGATGCTGGCCATCATCAGCGTGTATCCGTCCGGCTTGCTGCGGGCGACGTCGCCTGCGCCGATGAAGCCATGCGCGCCGGCCTTGTTCTCGATGACGAAAGGCGTGCCCAAGCGGTCGGAGAGCGCCTTGCCGACCACGCGCGCGGCGATATCGGTCGGACCGCCTGCGGGAAACGGTACGACCAGACGGATGGAACGTTCGGGCCATTGCGACCCGCTACTGCCCAGCGCGGGCTGTGCCACGACAGCGCAGGCAAGCGCGGCAATTCCTAAAAGATGCTTCACGGATTTGTCTCCTGGTATGGTCTGCGGCGCGCGTCAGGCGGCGGTCTGGATGCCGGCTTCGCGTATCAGGCGCGCCCACTTCTTCTGTTCTTCCTGGATGTAGCGCTGCGCGGCCTCCGGAGATCCGCCCATGGCCGTACTGCCCTCAGCGGTGAACATGGCAACTGTGGCCGGATCCGCCAGCACCTTCTCCACTACCGCGTTAACGGCCCGGACCACCTCGGGCGGGGTGCCGGCCGGCGCGACCAGCGCCTTCCAGTCCAGCGCCTCGAAGCCCTCGTAGCCGGACTCGGCCACGGTGGGCACATCGGGCAGGATCTCCAGCCGCGCGCGCGAGCTGACGGCCAACGGCCGCAGCACCTTGCCCTTGAGCATTTCCTGCGCGGCCTGCGGCGTGGCGAACATGTAGTCGGTATTGCCGCCCAACAAGTCGTTGAGCGCAGGCGCCGCGCCGCGATAGGGCACGTTAAGCACTTGGAACTTGCCCTGATAGGCGAGCAGTTCGCCCGCCAGATGGCCCACCGTGCCGGAACCCGCCAGCGCCTGCTTGATGGCGCCAGGCTCGGCCCGCGCGTCCTTGATCAAGTCGGCCAAGGTTTGCCAACGTGCGTTGGCCTTGACCACCAGCACGACCGGCAGCGATGCGATCAGGGAGACCGCCGCGAAGTCCTTTTCCGCGTCGAAGGGAATCTGCGGCATCAGGGCGGGATTGATGGCCAGGTTGGCGGTCTGGCCCAGGCCCAGCATGTAGCCGTCCGGCTTGGCCTTGGCGACGAAATCCATGCCGATGTTGCCGCCCGCCCCGGGACGGTTCTCCACCACCACCGACCAGCCGGCCAGCGCAGTGACCTTGGCCGCGATGGCGCGCGCCACTGAATCCGTGCCGCCGCCCGGCGTATAGGGAACGATAAGGCGCACAGGCCGCCCGTTCGGATAGGCGGCTGCGGTCTGGGCGCGCAGCGGCAAGGCCGCAGCGCACATCGCCGCGCCCAGGAAAGCGCGGCGGGATAGCGTGATCATGGTTAGTCTCCTTGTGTGATTTGCCTTGCTTTCAAGGCTGCGATTTCGTCGTCGCGATAGCCGACGCCGCGCAGCAGGGCGTCGGTGTGTTCGCCCACCGCAGGCGGCTGCAGGCGTATTCCGGGCTGGGCGCCGCCCAGCGTGAAAGGCGCGAGCGGCGCCAGGGACTCGCGCCCGTCCTCCAGGGTGATGGGCGCGAGGCCGCCGGTAGCCGCCAGATGCGGATCGTCGAACAGTTGCTCAGGCCGCGTGATCGGCGCGAAGGGCAACCCTTCATGCTCGAACACCGCCGCCAACTCGGCCGCGCTGCGGTCCGCCAAGTGCGAGCGCAGCTGCGGCATCAGCCAGTCGCGCGCCTGCACGCGGTCGTTGTTGCTGGCCAGGCGCGGATCGGCCAGCAGCTCGGCCAAGCCGAAGGCGCGACAGAAGGTGCCCCATTGCTTGTCGCTGACCACGGCCAGGAAGATCTGTTCGCCGCCCTTGACGGTGAACACGTCATAGATGGCCCAGGCCGAGATGCGGCCGGGCATGGGCGCGGCAGCGCGTCCGGTGACGGCGTACTGCATCATGTGCTGCCCCACCAGGAAGACGTTGTTCTCGAACAGCGAGGCCTGCACTTCCGTGCCCTCTCCCGTCTGCTCGCGCTGCGCCAGGGCCGCCATGGCGCCGATGGCGCCGAACATGCCGCCCATGATGTCGTTGACGCTGGCGCCCGCACGCAGCGGATCGCCGGGACGCCCCGTCATATAGGCCAGACCGCCCATCATCTGCACGACTTCATCCAGCGCCGTCCGGTGTTCGTAGGGTCCGGGCAGGAAGCCCTTGTGGCTCACGTAGATCAGGCGGGGATTGCGTTGCTTGAGCGTGGCGTAGTCCAGGCCCAGCTTCTGCATGACGCCGGCCTTGAAGTTCTCGCTCACGATGTCGGCCGAGTCGATCAGGCGCAACGCGGCCTCTATGCCCTCGGGCTGCTTCAGGTCCAGGGCGATGCTCTTCTTGTTGCGGTTGAACATGGGGAAGAAGCCCGCGCCCGAACCCAACAGCCGGCGCGTGCTGTCGCCGCCTACCGGTTCGACCTTGATGACTTCGGCGCCAAGGTCCGCCAGCAGCATGCCGCAGGTCGGGCCCATGACCATGTGAGTGAATTCGACGACGCGGATGTTTTCGTACGGAAGACGCGGATGGGCGTGGCTGGACATGGGTGTGGATCTTCTGCAAGTAAGGGCCATTACGGCAAAGGCCGGCCTGGCCGCGTGTATCTAGGTCGTAGGCCTGCGGGAATGGCCGATCAGGCCCGCTGGACGAATCCCTTGGGCAAGCCGGCGTCGGGGGTCATGCCATACAACGGCTCGCCGGGCAGGCCGGCCGCCAGCGGCTCGCGCGCGGCAACGATTCCATCCAGGTCGATGCCGGTGCGCACGCCCATGGCCTCGAACATGAAGACCAGGTCTTCGGTGACGACGTTGCCGGACGCGCCCGGCGCATAGGGGCAACCGCCCAGGCCGCCCAGCGAACTATCAAAAGTGCGCACGCCTTCCTCCCAGGCAGCGAGGCAGTTGGCCAGGCCCAGGCCACGCGTGTTGTGCATGTGGGCCGCGCCCGCCTGCTCCCCGATTTCTGCGCGCAGGCGACGGAACAGCCGCCGCACTTGCGCGGGATTGGCATAGCCCACGGTGTCCGAAAGCCCCGATTCGTCGGCGCCCGCAGCCACGCACAGCGCCGCCAGGCGGATGACCTCGTCTTCGGGCACCACGCCCTGCAAGGTGCAGCCGAAGGCCGTTGAAATGCCGGCCTCCAGCTTGACCGCGGGAGCCAGTTCATCACGCAGCCTTGCGATCGCCCGGACCTCCTCCACCATTTCCTTGGGCGTCTTGCGCACATTGGCCAGCGAATGCTCACGGCTGGCGGAGACCGGCATCGTCAGCTTGTGGACGCCGGCCCGCAACGCCGCCTCGGCGCCGCGCAGGTTGGGCACCAGCGCCATGACGGTAAGCGCCGGATGGCGCGCCGCATGCCGCACCACCTCGGCAGCATCCGCCATCTGCGGCAGCAGGCGCGCCGGCACGAAGGAAGCCACTTCGATTTCGCGCACGCCAGCCGCGACCAGCGCGTCGATCCAGCGCAGCTTGTCGGCGGTGGGCATGGTCGCCTTGACGGACTGCAAGCCATCGCGCGGACCGACCTCGCTGATCAGGACGTCGGGTTTGCGGTCGTTGGGCTGGGCCATGTTTGAAATCTCCAATAATTCTATCTAATAGAACGATGTTTCTTTAGATAGAATTATTGAATTCACCGACCGTAGCTGTCAAGCGCCGGGGCGTACAGGAAAACCACGAGCGGGGCATTAGGCAGCGCCTACAATGCCGTCATTCGTTCTAAAGGATGGAATATGGTCCCGCCCCGGAATCAACCCCACGGAGCCGCACATGCCGCGTAAAGCCGCCACGGAATCACTGGCCGATACCGATGCCGCCCAAGGCGGCGTGGCTGCGGTAGACCGCGCGCTCAGCCTGATGTCGGTTTATGCGGCCGGCGACAAAGCTCTGTCACTGGGCGAACTGGCCGAGCGCACGCGTCTGTACAAGAGCACGGTCCTGCGACTGCTGGCGTCGCTGGAGCATGCCGGATGGATCCAGCGCCTGGACGATGGCCGCTATGCCCTGGGCGGAGAAATCGCCCGTCTGCACGGCATCTACGCAGCCTCGTTTTCATTGGAAGAGGTGGTCATGCCGGTATTGCGCGACCTGGTCGCGGCAACCGGCGAAAGCGCGGCCTATCACGTCCGCCAGGGCGATGCGCGTCTGTGCCTTTACCGCGTGGATTCGCCGCATCCTGTAAGAGACCACATCCGCGCGGGCGATCTGCTGCCGCTGGACCGCGGCAGCGGCGGACGCGTCCTGACGGCCTACGATCCCCTGCTGGGGCGGGCGCCGGGACCGGACCAGGAACTGCATGCGCGCATCCGCGCCGACGGTTATTTCGCAGCCATGGGCGATCGCCTGGCGGAAGTGGCGGGTATTTCCGCGCCCGTCTTTCTGCTCAATGGCGAAATCGCGGCGGCAGTGACGCTGACCGCGCCCGTCCATCGTTACGTTGCCGCCCATCTGGCAGCGGTACAGGAGGCGGCGCGGCGCCTGACGGGGAAAGTCGGTTAGCGGACCCGGAGCCGGGGCCCCACTGAGGAAGGATTCTTGAGTCGCCGGCGTCCGGACTGCGGGATTCCGATGCTCCCCCGGTGGGGCTGCGCTTCGGATCCCTCCGCCCGGCCACCGGCTCACAGTATCTGCCCATGAACGGGGTTCGAAACTACCGCATTAGACGACTACCAGCCGAGGTGGCCCGGAGCCATCCGAAGCGCAGCCCCATTGGGGCGAGCATCGGAATGGCGCAGGGCTGCCTCGGCGGCGAAAGAACCCTGACACCCGCAAGCTCGAAGCCCTGTCGCTTCGACTTTGTGAGGCTGGGTTCTTGAGTCGCCGGCGTCCGGGCTGCGGGATTCCGATGCTCGCCCCGATGGGGCTGCGCTTCGGATCCCTCCGCCCGGCCACCGGCTCACAGTATCTGCCCATGAACGGGGTTCGAAACCACCGCATTAGGCGACTACAGCCGAGGTGGCCCGGAGCCATCCGAAGCGCAGCCCCATTGGGGCGAGCATCGGAATGGCGCAGGGCTGCCTCGGCGGCTTAAGAACCCCGACATCCGCAAGCTCGAAGCCCGGTCGCTTCGATTTAGTGAGGCGGGGTTCTTGAGTCGCCGGAGTCCGGACTGCGGGATTCCGATGCTCACCCCGGTGGGGCTGCGCTTCGGATCCCTCCGCCCGGCCACCGGCTCACGGCATCTGCCTATGAACGGGGGCTGAAACCAACGCATTAGGCAACTCCCAGCCCGCAGCGGCCACGGCGATCAAGACTGCGGCCCGCCAGGCAGCACCAGCTTTTCCAGGTAGTCCAGATCCTCGCGCACCAACCGCAAGGACTCGCTCACGTCCGGCGAGCGCGGCCGACGGGCAGCGTCGCGCAACAGCGATTGCACCGCCATGTCGGCCATGATGGCCGCGACTTCGGCGCGGCTCAGCCGGCCATCCGGCTTGTACCACCACGCCGACCAGTTGCACATACCGATGAGGCTGAAGGCGGCGACGTGCGGATCGACCATGCGGAACTGGCCGTCGCGGATGCCGTTTTCGATGACGCGGCTGAAGTTCTCCAGCACGTTGCGGCGCGACGCCTGCACGGCGGCGCGCTGCTTGGGCGTCATGTCGGCCTCGGTACGGTCGGCCACGCGGAACTCGGCGGTGCGCGACAGGATCAGGTCGGCATGCCGCGTGACCAGCGCGCGCAGCGCCTCGACCGGATCCAGGTCCTCGCGGGTGGCGGTCTCGCCGGCCATTTTCTTGGCCGCGCTCAGCACGTCCTCGGTCAGCGAACGCAGGATCTCGTCCTTGCTCTTGAAGTAGTAGTAGACGGCGGTGCGGCTCAGTCCCAGGGATTCGGCAATGTCCTGGATGCTGGTGCCGCCGCTGCCGCGCTTGATGAATAGCGTCGCCGCGGCGTCGAGTATGGCGGTGCGTAGCGCTTCGCCCTTCAGCGCTCCCTTGGTGCTTGCGTCGTTCACGTTGCGATGTTCCTCGAATGGACCGTCCGGGACGGCCCTGTCCCGAAATTATGGCATGCGCGTTTACGTCTCCAAGCCGCGCCGGCCGGCGTTTTCCCGCGACTGAGTCCCCAATTTTTGACGCCACTGTCAGTTTTTTAAATTTAATTGACACTAAAGTCAAATATTCGTCTAATACGTCAAACCGAGGTCCCAGGACCATCGCCACAGGAGACGAATGTGACTACCGCCGCCCCCTCCAGCCAGATCACCGCCGGCTTTCTCAACACCGATTGGAATCCGCGCGACCTGCCCGCCGGCGCCTCGACCCGCAACGTCGTGCTGCGCACCGCCGACGGCGCCGCCACTTCCGGATCGCTGTACCAGCCGGCCGGCCCCCGTCCCGACACCGTGGTCTGCGTGATGCATCCGCGCGAGTTCATGGCCTGCCACTACCTGATCCCCGACATCGTCGGCGCCGGTCTTGCGGCCTGGTCGCAAGGCGCGCGCTCGGTCGGCAACGATCTCAGGCTGGAACACGAACAAGCGCTGCAGGATGTGGCCGCCGGCCTGCGCTTCCTGCGCGAACAGGGCTTCAAGAAAATCGTGCTGCTGGGCAATTCCGGCGGCGCCGGCCTGTATGCGTTCTATGCGCAGCAGGCCGGCCTGCCCGCCGGCGAGCGCGTCGCCCGCACGCCGGGCGGCAAGTCCAGCGGGCTGGATGAACTGGACATGCCCGAGGTGCACGGCCTGGTGCTGGTCGGCCCGCACCCGGGCCAGGGCTCGCTGCTGCTGAACTGCATCGATCCGTCCGTCGCCGACGAGAACGACGCGCTGTCGGTAACGCCGGACCTGGATCCGCTGGCGCCCGAGAACGGTTATCGGCCCAAGGGCCAGGCGCGCTATGCGCCGGAGTTCGTCGCCCGCTACCGCCAGGCGCAGCGCGACCGCGTGGCGCGCCTGGACGCGCAGGCGCGGCAGATGATCGCCGACCGCCTGGCGGCCCGCGCCGACGTCAAGAGCGGCGCCGACGCCTCGGCCGAACGCCGGCGCCAGGCCGCGCACACGCCGGTGCTGGTGGTCTGGCGCACCGACGCCGACCTGCGTTGCCTGGACCTCAGCCTGGATCCTTCGGACCGCCACCCGGGCTCGCTCTGGGGCAAGGATCCGTACGCGTCGAACTACGGCGCCGTCGGCTTCGCCCGCTTCTGCACGCCCGAGAGCTGGCTGTCGACCTGGTCCGGCCTGTCTTCCAACGCCAGCATGGCGCGCACCGCCGGCGGCATCAGTCAGCCCACCCTGATCGTCGAATACACGGGCGACCAGGCCTGTTTCCCTTCCGACGTGCGCGCCATCCACGACGCCATCCCCGCGCCGGACAAGACCCACCTGCGCATCCGCGGCGATCACCACGGCCGCGCGCTGGTTGAAGGCGAAGAGCCCGGGCGCTACGCGGCCGGCCGCGAACTGGCCGCCTGGCTGCGCCAACGTTTCCTGTAATCCGAATGCCGACGGAGCAAGTCATGACTGCAACTCCCAAGACCCCCGCCCCCCTGCGCCTGCACGGCGTGGACCATACGGCGCGGCCCACCTGGCGCCTGCGCGAAACCGTCGCCTTCTATCGCGACATCCTCGGCCTGCCGCTGGTGCATGTGATCTCGGCGCGCGGCTGGGGTCCCGCCACGCACCCGGACTTCCTGCATTTCTTCTTCGACAGCGGCCAGGGCAGCACCATCGCCTTCTTCTACTACCTGGGTTCCGACGAACCCGAGACGCTGCGCGGACGCAGCCGCATGCGGCCGCTGCCGGAAGACCACGTGTTCGACGCCACGCATACCGCCTGGCTGGTGGAAAGCGAGGACGAGCTCAAGGCCTGGAAGCAGAAGTTGCAGGATGCCGGGCTGGAAGTCTCGGTCGAAACCCGCCATGAAGTGATCGAATCCATCTACGTGCGCGATCCGAACGGCTATTTCATCGAATTCACGCGCAAGCTGCGGCCGCTGGGCGAAGTCGACTCGATCGACGCCGCCCTGACGCTGCAGGCGGCCATGCAGGCCGAGGCCGATGCGGAATCAGCCGGCGGGCGCATCCAGCACATCGACGACGTCTGGGCGCGCAAGGCGGCGCTGCTGGAAGACCGGCTGGAGCTGGCGGATGGCGGCGTCGAACCGTCCGTGCGGATCTTCGTGCCGCGCGTCGAAGAGTTTTCATCCCTGGTCGAGGACGCCTCGGGTCGCGAAAACTGCACCGTGGTGCCGGGCGAGCATTTCGACTGCATCGTCTCCGACGGCCCGGTGGAATTCCAGCGCAAGGCCCTGGGACTCAAGCCCGCCGTCTGGTATGGCTTGTTCACCGGCGGCGTCAGCGGCACGATCGACGTACTGGACCGGGACCGCGTGCGGATCTCGGCCGCGCGGCACTGAGACACGGGCCTGGAGGAGACCATCATGCGAGATATACGCCACCCCATAGAGGGCGTGATCTACCACCACCCCGAGCGGGCGCGCCAGTACTTCGCCAGCGGCGCCTGGGAACCTTCGACCGTCGGCGCGGCGCTGCACGCCACCGCCCAGCGCTGCCCCGAGCGCACCGCGCTGATCATCGACGAAGGCAGCCTGAGCTTTCGCGAGCTGGACGAACAGACCGACCGGCTGGCCGCCGCGCTGCTGAAGCTGGGCCTCGCGCCCGCGGACCGCGCCATCTTCCAGATGGGCACCACGCTGGAAACGGCGCTGGCCCTGCTTGCCTGCTACAAGGCGGGGATCGTCCCCGTCTGTTCCCTGCCGCAGCACCGCGAACTGGAGATCGGCCAGTTGTCGCGCCAGACCCGCGCCCGCGGCTATTTCGTGCAGGCCGACTTCGGCAAGTTCGATCTGCCCGCCTTCGCCGCCGGCATGCTGGCCGCCAGCGACACGCTGGAGCACCTGGTCGTGGCGCGCGGCGACTCGCCGCATGGCGTGTCCCTGCACGCGCTGCTGGATGCGATGCCGCTGGCCGAGGCCCGCCTCATCCTCGCCGAGCAAGGCCCCGGCTGCGAGGACGTGCTGAGCTTCCAGCTGTCGGGCGGCACGACCGGCATGCCCAAGATCATCCCGCGCTTCCATGCCGAGTACCTGGGCCATTCACTGGCCTGCGCCCGGCGCTACAAGATGCAGGACGACGACCGCATCATCTGGGCCCTGCCCTTGCTGCACAACGCGGCCCAGGTCTATGTGCTGATTCCCGTCATCGCCATGGGCGTTTCCGCGGTGCTGATGCCGCGGGTCGACGTGCCACGCATGCTGGAACTGATCGAGCGCCACCGCGTCACCCGCGCCATGTCCATCGGGCCGATAGCGCCGCAGATCATGGCCTTCGCCGACCTGGCGAACTACGACCTGTCGTCCCTGCGCCTGTTCATCACCATGAGCGCCGCGGACCGGCTTGAAGCGCACCTGAACGTGCCCTGCTCCAACCTGTTCGGCATCACGGAAGGATTGCTGCTGGGCTCGCCCGCCGACGCGTCCGAGTACGAACGGCACCATACGCAAGGCCGCTCGGGCTGTCCCGAGGACGACATCCGCCTGCTCGCGCCCGGCACCGAGGAACCAGTGGCCGAAGGCCAGATGGGCGAACTCTGCTTCCGCGGCCCCGCCACGCTGCCCGGGTTCTTCGACGCTCCCGCGGCCAACGCCTCCGCGTACACCTCGGACGGCTATTACCGTACCGGCGACATGATGACGGCGCGCGTGGTCGATGGCGCAACCTGCTACGCCTTCGAAGGCCGCCTGCGCGACAACATCAACCGCGGCGGCGAGAAGATCGGCTGCGAGGAAGTCGAGGCGCTGGTGGGCGCGCATCCGGCCATTTCCGAAGCGCGCCTGGTGGCCATGCCCGACCCCTTCTATGGCGAAAAAGGCTGCATCTTCATCATCGTCCGGCCCGGCCACACGGCGCCCGGCCTGACGGAGCTGGCGGACTTCCTCACCGGCCAGGGGCTCGCCAAATACAAGTGTCCGGAACGCATCGAGCAGATCGAAGCCTTCCCCGTCACCAAGGTCGGCAAGCTCGACAAGGCGGCCCTGCGCCATAGCGTCGCGGAAATGCTCAACCAGGAAGCCGCCAAGGCCCGGGAGAACGGCAATGACCAGCACTGAATACGTCCTGAGCGAAACGCCTTTCATCGTGCGCCGCCGCGTCAAATGGGGCGACTGCGATCCCGCGGGCGTGGTCTACACCGTCACGTTCGGCGAATACGTGCTATCGGCCGCCGAACTGTTCTACGGCCACCTGTTCAATGGCACGCCGCAGCGCATCAAGGATGAGCACGGCTTCGGCACGCCGACGCGCGCGCTGTCGTTCGACTTCCAGGCCTCGCTGTGGCCGGACGAGGAATTCGACATGTGCGTCAGGGTCGAGGAAATCCGCACCCGCACCTACACCCTGCACGTCGCCGGCAGCGTGCGGGGCCAGCCCGCGTTCGACGCCAGGCTGACCCCGATCTGCGTGGCGCGCGGCGAACGGCGCGCCATCGAAGTACCCGCCGCGCTGCGCGGCGCGCTGCAGTCATATCGGCAAGCCTGCGCGCAGGCCGAAGCAAACAGGAGTGAAGCCAAATGAAGATCGCTGTCATCGGAGCGGGCCCCGCCGGCCTGTACTTTTCGCTGCTTGCCAAGAAGCATGCGCCGCAACATGAAATCACCGTTTACGAACGGAACCCGCGCGGCGCCACCTACGGCTGGGGCGTGGTGTTCTCGGACATCGGCCTGGCCTTCCTGCGCGAAGCGGACCCCGAATTCTTCAAGGCCTTCGTCGCGCACCACGAACGCTGCGACTACATGGAGATCATCCACCAAGGCGCCCGCGTCCAGGTCCAGGGCAACCATTTCTCGCGCACGGCCCGCATCGACATGCTGGAAGTCCTGGAAAAAGCCTGCCTGGAGGCCGGCGTCCAGATCCTGCACGAACAGCAGATCGACGACGTGGAGCGGCTGGCCGCGGAAGTGGACATGGTCGTGGCCGCGGACGGCAGCAACAGCGCCGTGCGCAAGCAGTACGCCGAACACTTCCGGCCCAGCTTCGAACGCCGCCGCAACAAGTTCGCCTGGTACGGCACACGCCAGCGCTTTCATCCGGTATCGCTGATCTTCCGCGAAACGGACCACGGTATCTTCATCGCGCACAGCTACCAGTACAGCAAGGACCTCAGCACCTTCCTGGTGGAAGTGGACCCGGACACCTGGCAGCGCGCCGGCCTGGACACGGCCAGCGAGGACGCAAGCCGCCAATATTGCGCCGAGGTGTTCCGCGCCGACCTGGGCGCCAACGAACTGCTGGGCAACCGTTCCCTCTGGTTCGAGGCCAACATCGTGCGCAACGAACGCTGGTCGCATCGCAACATCGTCCTGCTGGGCGATGCGCTGCGCACCGTGCATTTCTCGCTCGGCTCCGGCACCCGCATGGCGATGCAGGACGCGATCGCGCTGCACCAGGGCCTCACCCAGCATCCGGAAGACACGCAGGCCGCCTTCGCGCACTTCGAGGCGCAGCGCCGTCCGGCATCGGCCAATTTCCAGACTGCCGCCGCGCGCAGCCTGGACTGGTACGAGAACGTGGCCGACAAGATGCACCTGGACCCCGTGTCCTTCGCCTACGACTACATGCGCCGCACGGGCCAGGTCAGCCACGACGACCTGCGCCAGCGCGACCCCGGCTTCGCCGCCGCCTACGAGGCGCTGCACCCGGAGGCGGCAGCGGTGTCCTGAGCCACGCACCCTTTTGCTGTAAGTACCCGGCCGCGGCGCATCCGCGCATGCGGCCCCGACGATAAACGGCGCGGGGAAGCGCCGCAAAAACCATCCATGGAAAGTGGAGGAGACATGAAAAATACTCTCTGGTGCATGGCGCTGACCGGCGCCCTGGCCTGCGCCTCGGCACAGGCCCAATCCGACAAGTACCCCGAACGGCCGGTGCGCATCGTGCTGCCGTATTCGGTGGGCAGCGGCCCCGACGCCGTCGCCCGCATGCTGGGCGAACAGCTCACGGCGGCCTGGAAGCAGCCGCTTATCGTGGAGAACAAGCCCGGCGCCAACGGCTGGCTGGCGATCGGCGAGGTCAAGCGCGCCACGCCCGACGGCTACTCGCTGGCCGTGGTGGACAACACCCACATGACGCTGCAGCCGCAGCTCTACCGCAATCTGCCCTTCGATCCGGTCAAGGATTTCGTCCCTGTGGCGCCGATCTACACCACGCATTTCTTCATGGTGGTGTCGGCCTCGTCCCCCTGGAACAACGTCACCGACCTGATCGCCGCGGCCAAGGCCCAGCCCGGCAAGCTGACCTACGGCACCTGGGGCATGGGCAGCGTGGCGCATGTGGGCACCTCCATGTTCCAGACCGCCACGCAGACCAGCATGACGCACGTGCCTTTCAAGGACCTGGCCCAGCTCTACACGGCGGTGGCCAATGGCGAGGTCGACTGGGCTTTCGGCACGGCCGCCACCGTGCAGAACCTGTACCAGGCCAAGCGGGTCAAGCTGCTGGCGCTGGCGGCGCCGTCCCGCCTCGGTTCCTACGCCGACGTGCCCACGGTCAGCGAGGCCGGCGGCCCCAAGGACTTCGAGTTGAAGACCTGGGTCGCGGCCTTCGCGCCCAAAGGCACGCCGGATGCCGTGGTCAAGCGCATCAACGCCGCCATTGCCCAGGCCGTGGTCACGCCCGCGGTGCGCAAGCGCTTCGAGACCTATGGCTTCGACGCCTGGCCGCAGGATGCCGCCGCGCTGGCCCAGGCCCGCGACGCGGATTCGGCGCGCTTCGCGGCCGTGGTCAAAGAGGCCAATATCTCGCTGGACTGAAGCGCAGTCCCGGGGCCGCCCGCGCGGCCCCGCTACCCTTCCGGCGCCTTGGGCGTGGCCGTCAGCCGCTGCGCCATGAACTCCAGGAACTCGCGCGCCAGCGCCGGCAAGGTCCGCCCCTGCAAGGTCAGGACCTGGATGCTCCGCTGCCGCATTTCGGGATTGCTGAACGGCACCGCGACCAGGCCTTCGCCGTCGCGTTGTCCCAGCACCGTCAGGTAGCCCGACAGCGCCACGATGTCGCTGCCCGGCAGCATGGGCAGGAAGGCCGCGGAATGATTGGACACGTAGGCCGGCTCGATGTGCAGTCCGGCGTTGGCGCAGGCCGCGTCAAACAGCTGCCGCACCGTAGTGCCATGGTCGCCCAGCGACAGCGGCACCTTGGTCAGGTCGCGCACGCCAAGGCTGCGGCGGCTGGCCAGCGGATGGTTGCGGCACATGACCGCATAGACCGGCGCGCGCACCAGCAGTTCGGTCTTGAGCCGGTCGTCCTGCGCGGTGGTGTAGCGCAGCGCCAGCTGCGACAGGCCCTCCAGGATCTGGCGGCTGACCTCCTCGGGGCGCTCCACGTGCAAATGGAAACGGGCCTCGGGCCTGACCCGCTTGAACTCGGCCATGCACATGGGCAGGAAGCGGTGGGCGAAACCCTCGGTGCAGGCCAGGCGTATGGTCACGTCGCCCAGGTGGCCGCGCTGGCGGATCTCGGTGGTGACGCGCTCGGCTTCCAGGGCGGCGGCATTGGCGTAGGCCGCCAATTGGCGGCCGGCTTCGCTCAGCTCCATGCCGCGCGCCTGCCGCTCGAACAGCGCGATGCCCAGCCCGTCCTCCAGCTTGGCGATCTGCCGGCTTACGGCAGAAGCCGCCACGTGCTGTGCCGCCGCGGCGCCCGCGATGGAACCGCAGCGCGCGACCTCCAGAAAATACCTCAAGCCCAGCGAAATCATGGCGGCCCCTCTTATCCATGCCTTTATGGCAATGAAAGAATGCTAATTATCTAATTGTGGCATGTAGTGAAGCGTAATAACTTTGTGCCTCCCTCTGCATCCCATCCCAGGCACCGAAGTGACACGCGAACAAGCCCTGCTCCAAGCAGTTCAAGCCTACGACAACGGCGACCTGCATGCCGCGCTGACCCGCCGCGTCGCCTACGCGACGGAAAGCGAAGTGCCCGACCAGGCGCCGGCCCAGCATGCCTACCTGAACGAAGAACTGGTTCCGCTGCTCCAGCAACTGGACTTCGCCTGTGAGGTGCACCCCAACCCCTCGGGCGCCGACCTGCCCATCCTGGTGGCGCGCCGCATCGAGCAGGCCGGTCTGCCCACGGTGCTGATGTACGGCCACGGCGACGTGGTGCGCGGCAACGCCGCCAAGTGGGAAGCCGGCCGCGATCCCTGGCGCCTGCAGGTCGAAGGCGACCGCTGGTACGGACGCGGCACCGCCGACAACAAGGGCCAGCACAGCATCAATCTGGAAGCCTTGCGCCAGGTCATCGCCGCGCGCGGCGGCAGGCTCGGTTTCAACACGACCTGGCTGATCGAGACCGGCGAAGAAGCGGGCTCCCCCGGACTGGCCGCCTTCTGCGAGGCACAGCGCGAGGCGCTGGCGGCGGATGTCTTCATTGCCAGCGACGGCCCGCGGCTGAGCGCGCAGCGTCCCACCCTGTTCATGGGCTCGCGCGGCGCGGTGAACTTCGAACTGAAACTGCGCGCGCGCGAACGCGGCTACCACTCGGGCAACTGGGGCGGCCTGCTGGCCAACCCCGCCATCGTGCTGGCGCACGCCATCGCCACGCTGGTCGATGCGCGCGGCCGAATCACGGTGCCCGGCCTGCGCCCGCCCCCCATCCCGGAGGCGGTGGCCGGGGCGCTGGCCGACCTGGAAGTCGGCGGCGGCGAAGACGACCCCGACATCAACGCGTGGTGGGGCGAACCCGGGCTGAGCGCGCCCGAAAAAGTGTTCGGCTGGAACAGCCTGGACGTCCTGACCTTTGGCGCCGGCGATCCGGCCAAGCCGGTCAACGCTATACCGCCCGAGGCCGTGGCCTGGTGCCAGCTGCGTTTCGTGGTCGGCACGGACTGGCGCGCGCTGGAAACGCACGTGCGGGAACACCTGCGCGCGGCGGGCTTCGAGGACGTGCAGGTGCGCATCGGCATGCAGGCCGGCGCCACCCGCCTATCGCCCGACAATCCCTGGGTGCGCTGGGCCGCGGCCTCGCTGGAACGCAGCACCGGCAAGCGGCCGGCGCTGCTGCCCAACCTGGGCGGCTCGCTGCCCAACGACATCTTCGCCGACCAATTGGGACTGCCCACATTGTGGGTGCCGCATTCCTATCCCGCTTGCGCCCAGCACGCGCCCAACGAACACCTGCTGGGCAGCGTCGCCCGCGAGGGGCTGGCCATCATGGCTGGCCTGTACTGGGACCTGGGCGATCAGGGCAGCGCCCTGCGCCAGGCGGCTGCGCGCCCGTCTTCCAACGCCAACTGACCGGAATCTCCGACATGAACGTCAAACTCCGCGCCGCCCTGGCCGCCGCAAGCCTTGCCGCCGCCGCGCATGCGGGCGGCGTCCAAGCCGCCTATCCTGAACAGGCAATCAAGATCGTCGTACCCTTCACGCCGGGCGGAGCGACCGACGCCGTGGCGCGTCTGCTGGCCAACAAGCTGTCCGGCAAGTTCGGCCAGCCGGTCATCGTGGAGAACCGCCCCGGCGCATCCACCGTGATCGGCGCGGAAGCGGCGGCGCGCGCGCAGCCTGACGGCTACACCCTGATGCTGTCGGGCAGCACCACCTATACCGTGCTGCCGGCGCTCAAGCCCGGGCTGCCCTACGACCCGCAAAAGAGCTATGAACACATCGCCATCGTCGCCATGGCGCCCGTGGTGCTGCTGGCCAAGAACGGCCTTGCGGCCAGCACTGCGCAGGAAGCGGCGGCGCTGGCCCGGCAGCAAAGCGCCAAGGGCGGCCTGATGTACGGCACCTTCGGTCCCGGATCCGCGCCACACCTGGCGGGCGAGATGTACGCCGAGGCCGCGGGCGCCAAGATGTTGCCGGTGCCCTACAAGGGCAGCGCGCAGCTGGTCACGGCCATGATAGGCGGCGAGGTCGACCTGGGCGTGGACACCGTGTCTTCCGCCGCGCCGCAGGTCCGCGCCGGCAAGATCCGCGCGCTGGCCGTGACGGGCGAACGTCGCATGCCGCAACTGCCCGACGTGCCGACCTTCGCGGAAGCCGGCATGGCGGACGTTTCTTTCGTGGGCTGGTACGCGCTGGTGGCGCCGGCGCGCACGCCGGCCCCTGTGGTGGATACCCTGAGCCGCGCCGTGGCGGAAATCATGGAGGATCCGCAGGTCCGCAAATCGGTGGCGGACCTGGCGCTGGATCCGGTCTATCTGCCCGGGCCGGCATTCAAGGCGCAGATCACGAAGGAACTGCACACCTTTTCCGAAGTAGCGGCCCGCGCCGGCATCACGCTGGACTAACCGCGGCAGCTTGAAGCCTGGCCTCAGTCCGGTTGGGTGCGGGTGATCTTGGACCCTTCCAGGCCCATGCCCGCCATCAGCCCCTGTCCTCCGAATGGCACGGCGTAGACATCCTGGCTCAGGGTGGTGGTGGTAATGCTGGCGGCATAGCTGTCATCCACCACGACCAGGCTGGGGCCGGCGCCAAGCGACCAGCCGTCGCTCTGGTCCAGGTATCGCATCGCCGGCTCGTTCATGAAGAACAGCGCATAGCTGAACTCCTGCGCGCCGGCCTGAAGACCGAACGATACGGCCGATATGTTGTAGTAGGCCTGGACCTTGCCGCGACGGATGAGCGCGCCGTCGCCGGTTTCCGCGCCGACCAGCAGGCCGCCCTTCAGAATGCGGGGAAACACCAGCACGCCCACTGCCTTGTTGCCCAGTACACGCGTCTTGGGTTCCTGCTGGTACAGGCGATCCAGCGCACTCTGCGCTTCACGGCTGAGCTCGGCCGCGGACTCCGCCCTGGCCTGCGGCGCCAGGAAGATACAGGCGACCCACAAAAAAAGGCTGGCCCAAAGCCAGCCGCGGATACTCATAGGCAAAACGGACGCGCGACGCATACAGCCCCCTGATCTCGAAAGGAAAAGGACGGCAAGCGCCCGACGCGCTCGCCCCGACTTGCCGGATCAGTATTGGCAGGCGCCGATGCCTTGTCAAGATACACATGCACCTGGCCGCAGCGGCGGCATCAAACCCTGGGCGGCGTGGTCTCCCTTTCCGGGTGGCGATGCCGGCCCAGGGCTTCGATGAAGGCGGTCACGCTCTTGGCGGCGGCCGCCGCGTCCATCCTTAGCAGTCCGCCATCCGCCGTATCGGCGGACAGGCCCGCCGCGGCAAGCAGCTGCACGCCCTCGCCCATGCCCATCAAAGTCTTCCCGTGGCGATAGGCGTCGCGCAGGAACTCCAGCGCGCGTCCGTCCGATTCCAGGCGGGCCACCGCAGCCTCGCCGCCCGCCGCAACCACGCCATCGAACAGCGCCGAAGGATGGTTGTCCAGGGAAGCATCGGCATCCAGCGTGCCGCCCCCGGCAGCCGGGACGGGCCCGATGCGCTGCCCGACGAGCCGCACGATGGCGCCCGCCGCGATCAGCCCCTGGGCTACGGCGGACACGCTCTTGCCATCCGCGCCCTCCGCCACCAGGATTGCGACCTTGCGCGTGGCGATGCCGCCATCCCCAGGGCGCGCGGCCAATGACAATGCCGGCGACACCTCGACTTCCGGCTTGGGCGGACGCTCGATCGCCCGCGGCAAGGGCGCGGGCAAGGCCATGCCCAACTGGTCGGCCACGCCCTGCGCCAGTTCTTCGGACACGTTGCGCAGCGACGCGACCATGCGCTGGCGCACCGCCGGCACCGTGACCTTGCTCAATTCAAAGGCATAGGCGTCGGCGATGTGGCTTTTTTCCCAGTCTGCCTGACTGTCGTAGAACAGCGTCGCCTGGTTGTAATGCTCGGCGAATTTTTCAGGATGCCCTCGCAGTTCGTCGCCCGTCTCCGGCTCCGGAAACGACACGAAGCCATCCATGCCGGCCTGGAACGGACAGCCGCCGGCAAGCGAGTTGGGCTCGTAGGCCACGCGGCCGCGATGGATGGCCTGGCGATGCATGCCGTCGCGCTGGTTGTTGTGCACGGGCGCAAGCGGCGCATTGATCGGGATTTCATGGAAGTTGGGGCCGCCCAGCCGCGAAATCTGCGTGTCCACGTAGGAATGGATGCGCCCGGCCAATAGCGGGTCATTGGTGAAGTCCAGGCCCGGCACGATGTGGGCAGCGCAAAAGGCGACCTGCTCGGTCTCGGCGAAGAAGTTGTCGGGATTGCGGTCCAGCACCATCCGCCCCACCGGCACGACGGGCACCAGTTCCTCCGGCACGATCTTGGTGGCGTCCAGCACGTCGAAGCTGAAGCCTTCGGCCTGCTCCTCGGTGAATACCTGCACGCCCAGCTCCCACTGCGGGCCATTGCCGGCGTCGATCGCCTCCCAAAGATCGCGGCGGTGGAAGTCAGGGTCCGCGCCGGATACCTTCACGGCTTCATTCCAGACCTGCGAATGCGTGCCAAGTAGCGGATTCCAATGGAATTTCACCAACCGCGACTCGCCCGCGGCGTTGACGAAGCGGAAGGTGTGCACGCCAAAGCCCTGCATCATCCGATAGCTACGCGGGATGGCACGGTCCGACATCAGCCACATCAGCATGTGGGTGGATTCCGGCATCAGCGACACGAAGTCCCAGAAGGTGTCGTGCGCGGACGCGGCCTGGGGCATGCCATGATGCGGCTCGGGCTTGACGGCGTGCACCAGGTCCGGGAACTTCATCGCGTCCTGGATGAAGAAGACCGGCATGTTGTTGCCGACCAGATCCCAGTTGCCCTCGTCGGTATAGAACTTCACGGCGAAACCGCGCACGTCCCGCGCCGTGTCCTTGGAGCCGCGCTCGCCTGCCACCGTCGAAAAACGCACGAACACCGGCGTGCGCTTGCCGGCTTCGGCGAACAAAGAGGCCGCGGTCAGGTCGGTCAGCGGCTTGTAGCATTCGAAGTAGCCGTGGGCCGCCGAACCGCGCGCATGCACGATGCGCTCGGGAATCCGCTCGTGGTCGAAATGCGTGATCTTCTCGCGCAGGATGAAGTCCTTGAGCAGCGCCGGCCCGCGCAAACCCGCCTTCAGCGAGTGCTGGTTGTCGCTGACGCGCACGCCCTGGTTGGTGGTCAGCATCTGTCCGCTTGAATCCGCGCGCACGCGTTCCAGCCGGCCGTCGGCCGCGTTGATGCCGGCCGCGGCCGCGCCCCCGGTCTTGGCCGAGGTCTCGGCTTCGGACAGCGAACTGGCCGTCGCGGAAGGATCCGCTGCCGCGACGTGCGCGCCGGCATAGGGGCACCGCGCCCCTGCTTCACCGTACTCCGCCGCCTTGCCGGCATTGTGGGGAATCGCGGCGGCCGTATCACCCACGGCCGCGGCGCGCTTGAGCGCCGGATGGCTGGGCTTGCCCGCGGGTCCGGACGCGGGGCCGCTGTCCGTATTCAGGTAGGCCGTGTCCACGGCCGCGCCTGCGCCGCCCTTGCCTGCTGCTTTCTTGGCTGGCATCGCAATCTCCTAGTGGCTCAACATCTTGCCGCGCGCCTGTTCGGCCCGCGATGCGCCGATGGCGGTCTCCACCTGCTTGACCTCTTCGGGCGGCGGCAGCACCGCCGGCAATCCCAGCGACTGGATCCACAATTCGCGCGACCAGCCCTGCGTGTGATAAAGGTGGTGGTCCTCGTCGGTGGCCACGGCGTCATACGCCTGCTTCAATACCTTGGCCTCGTCGCCGCTGTGCTGCTCGGCAATCACGCCGATCAGGGACCAGTTCGCGTGGTCCTTGGTCTCGGCCAGCACCACGCATTCGGTGGCGACCAGTTGGGCCGCGTCCGGATCGCCCGCGCTGATCGCCATCTTCATGGCCTTGACCAATGCCTCGCCGATATGGCGCACGACCTGGCGGCCCGGCGGCTGCGCCTGCGGATCCAGCCGCAGTTGCTCGAATACGGTCAATAGCACCCGGCGATGCGTGCGGGTTTCTTCCAGGTAGCCGAGCCATTCCTTTTTCAGGTCCTCGTTCACCGCGCAGGACACGGCGGTTTCATACACGGCCAGGCCGCCTATTTCGGTTTCCAGGGCCTGGTACAGCAATTCCTCGATCTGCGAGGCGTTTGCAGCTTTGCGTTTCATGTGGCGCTCCTCTTTCATGTCTTGCGGGCATCCGCGCATGCCCGCGGCGGATATGCGGATGGAGCGCCTACCCAGCAATCGCCGTGCCCGGCCCGCGCGATGGCGATTGCCTGCGGCAGCTCGGAGCGGATGCCGCTTGCGCGGCAAAAAATACAAGGCCGACGGCAGGGACAACCTCGTCCCCATTTAGACTAGAATTGGAACCATTCTCAATAAAATCAGACCGCCCGGCTCGCGGCGGCGCCAACAAGAAAGAGGCTCGTCCTGAAATCCGGTTTCCGCCTATCCATGGCCTGGCTCCATACCTGGGTCGGCCTGTGGTTTTCCTGGCTGCTGTTCGCCATCTTCCTGACGGGATCGCTGGCCGTCTTCTCCGAACCCATCACGCACTGGATGACGCCCGAGCACCAGGAGGCGGAAGCGCAGGCTGCGCAAAAGGAAAGCGTTCCGGTGGACCGCGCGCGCCGGCTGGAACTGGCGGTGGACTATATGGCGCGCAACCATGCGGGCGCCGGCATGTGGGAAATCTGGCCGGTGGACCGCTTTCACGACAATGGCCTGACGGCCTATTGGTTCGACCAGAACGGCCAGTACGCGGATGCCGAACTCGATCCCGACACGGGCGCCGAACTGGCGGACCACCACGACGCCGAAGGTCGCGCGACGATGGGCGGCACGCATTTCGTGAACTTCCACTACACGCTGCACGACGCCGGCCTGGGGCTGTGGATCGTTGCCTTCGCCAGCATGGCGATGCTGGTCGCGCTGATTTCCGGCGTGGTCACGCACAAGCGCATCTTCAAGGACTTCTTCACCTTCCGCGCCAGGAAGGGCCAACGGTCCTGGCTGGATGCGCACAACGCCGTGGCGGTGCTGACCCTGCCTTTCCAATTCATGATCGCCTACACGGGCATCGTGATTTCGAGCGCGATACTGATGCCCGCCCCCGTCACGGCCACCTACGGCCCGGGTCCCCAGGCCAGCCGCCTTTATCTGGCCGAACTGTCCGGCGAGGAGCGTCCCTCGCGCACGGGTGTGGCGCTGGCCATGCCGGCGCTCGAGCCCATCGTGGCCCGCGGCGAACAACTGATCGGGCAGACGGCGCGCGCCATCGTCATCAACAATCCCGAAGATAGCTCCATGCGCATCGGCGTCTACGGCTGGAACGAAGACGCCGACACCTTCCGCAATATCAGCGCCACCACGGGCATGGCGGAGTTCTCCGCCAGCGGCGAACTGCTGCGCCTGCGGCCCGCGGGCGGCGTGCATGGCGGTGCGCCGGCCCTGGCGTTCCAGGTCATGAGCGACCTGCACATGTCCAAGTTCGGCGGACTGGCCGTCAGCTGGCTGTACTTCATCTGCGGCCTGGCGGGCGCGGCCATGATGGGTACCGGCGCGCTGCTGTTCATGGTCAAGCGCCGCGCCAAGCATGGCGGAGAATTCGGCAGCGCGACGGCGCGCATGTACCGGCTGATAGAAGGCCTGAACGTGGCCGCGCTGGCCGGGCTGGCGATCGCCTGCATCAGCTACCTCTGGGCCAACCGCCTGCTGCCCGTGGCGCTGGAAAACCGCGCGCTATGGGAGTTGCGCTGCTTCTTCCTGGTGTGGGCGCTGACCCTGGCGCATGCCTGGCTGTGCAGCCCGCGCCGCGCCTGGATCTCGCAACTGGTCCTGCTGTCGGCGCTGTGCCTGCTGCTGCCGGCGCTATCGTTCGTCACATTGGGCGACCATCCGGCAGCGCAGATCGCACGCGGCGATTGGGAAAGCGCGGGCGTCGAACTGACGTCCGCCGCATTCGGCGTACTATCGGGCTGGGCGGCCCTGCTGTTGTGGCGACGGCCCGCATCCGCGCCCATCCGGCGCAATCCCCGCAGTGACGCAGAGGCGGCCGCATGAACACCAACGACCTGTACGCGATTTCCATGGCGCTGCTGCTGACCTATTCAGGCATGGCCTGCCTGAGCCTGGCCATGCCGCGCCATTACGACCAGGTCTGGGGACGCGATCCCTCCGCCGGCCATACCCGCGTGCTGCGCGGCGCCGGCGTGCTGCTGCTGGCGCTGGCGCTACTGCCCTGCGTGGGACTCTGGGGCAACACCGTAGGCGTGGTGGCCTGGCTGGGCTGGCTGTCGGCCGGCGCGCTGCTCTGGGTCGGCATGCTGTCGTGGGCGCCGCGTCCGGCAGCCCGCACCGCGGCGCTGGCCGTGGCGATATCCCTGGCCGGGGTCGGCATCGGCTTCTGAAGCGCAGGTTTGACGCGCATCAAGCAAGCCTGATATCCAGGCGGTGCTGGGCGGCGCCCGCACCATATGTGGTGGTAGAGTTTTCACACCCTACTACATATGGTGTCAGTCATGCATATCCAGCACATCCTCAAGCGCGACGGCCGGGTCGCGGAATTCGACCGCGACAAGATCGCCCAAGCCATGGCGGCGGCCGGCAACAGCACGGGAGAACTGGACCTGGCAGGCGCACAGGCCTTGACCGACACCGTCATCGCCGCGCTGGAAGGCAACCCCTGCCCGGGCGTCGAGACCATCCAGAACCGCGTGGAAGAAGCCCTGGTGCAGGCCGGCCATTGGCGCACAGCGCGCGCCTACATCGTGCACCGCGAACAGCACGCCCGGCTGCGCGCGCTGCGCCACACGCTGGTGGACGTGGAAAGCGCGATGGAGGAATACCTGGACCAGCGCGACTGGCGCGTCAACGCCAACGCCAACCAGGGCTACAGCCTGGGCGGCCTGATCCTGAACGTGGCCGGCAAGGTCACCGCCAACTACTGGCTGTCCAACGTATTCGCGCCCGAGGCGGGCCGCGCCCATCGCGAAGGCGACATCCACATCCATGACCTGGACATGCTGAGCGGCTATTGCGCCGGCTGGTCACTGCGCCAGCTGTTGACCGAAGGCTTCAACGGCATCCCCGGCAAGGTCGAAGCCACGCCGCCACGCCACATGTCCGCGGCCATCGGCCAGATCGTCAACTTCCTGGGTACGTTGCAAAACGAATGGGCCGGCGCGCAGGCCTTCAGCTCCTTCGACACCTACATGGCGCCCTTCATCCGCCGCGACGCCATGACGTACGCGGACGTGAAGCAGTCCATGCAGGAACTCATCTACAACCTGAACGTGCCCAGCCGCTGGGGCACGCAGACGCCCTTCACCAACCTAACGTTCGACTGGACCTGCCCGCCGGACCTGAAGGACCAGATCCCGTATATCGGCGGCGAGGAAATGCCCTTCTCCTACGGCGACCTGCAGACCGAGATGGACATGATCAACCGCGCCTACATCGAAGTCATGATGGCCGGCGACGCCAAGGGCCGCGTGTTCACTTTCCCCATCCCGACCTACAACATCACGCCCGACTTCGACTGGGACCACCCCAACACCGAGCGCCTGTTCGAGATGACAGCGCGCTACGGCCTGCCCTATTTCCAGAACTTCCTGAACTCGGACCTGGAGCCGCACATGGTGCGCTCGATGTGCTGCCGCCTCCAGCTGGACCTGCGCGAACTGCTCAAGCGCGGCAACGGCCTGTTCGGATCGGCCGAGCAGACGGGGTCGGTCGGCGTGGTGACGGTCAATTGCGCGCGCCTGGGCTACACCTGCCGCGGCGACGAAGCACGGCTGATGCAGCGGCTGGACCACCTGCTGGAACTGGGCCGCGACGTGCTGGAAACCAAGCGCAAGGTGGTGCAGCGCTACATCGATCAAGGCCTCTACCCCTATACCCGCCGCTACCTGGGCACCTTGCGCAATCACTTCAGCACGCTGGGCGTGAACGGCATCAACGAGATGGTCCGCAACTTCACGGCCGACGCCGAGGACATCACCACCGCCGCGGGCCATGCCCTGGCCGTGCGCTTGCTGGACCGCGTGCGCGACCGCATGACCGAGTTCCAGGAAGAGACCGGCCACCTGTACAACCTGGAAGCCACGCCCGCCGAAGGCACCACCTACCGCTTCGCCCGCGAAGACAGGAAGCGCTATCCCGCCATCCTGCAGGCGGGCAGCGAGACGCAGCCCTACTACACCAATTCCAGCCAGCTGCCGGTCGGCCACACCGACGATCCTTTCCATGCGCTGGAACTGCAGGAAACGCTGCAGGGCAAGTACACCGGCGGCACCGTGCTGCATCTGTACATGAACGAAGCGGTTTCTTCTTCCGCCGCGTGCAAGCAGCTGGTGCGCCGCGCGCTGTCGAACTTCCGGCTGCCCTACATCACGGTCACGCCGACCTTCTCCATCTGCCCCAACCATGGCTATCTGGCGGGGCACCACGAGTTCTGCCCGAAATGCGATGCCGAACTGCTGGCCAAGCAAGCGGCATGCTGCACCCCGGCCTAGGACCTGTAAACGACAGGCCCCGGACCGGACCGCCGGGCAACCGCCCGGCATCCACTCCATAAGGAACCGCCATGCAAACCTTGATCGCTCCCGAAGTCACCACCGCTCCCGCCGCGCAATTGGACGACAGCCAGCGCGTGCGCTGCGAGATCTGGACCCGCGTCATGGGCTACCACCGCCCCGTCACTTCCTTCAACACCGGCAAACAGGGCGAATTCAATGAACGCCGCTTCTTCGTCGAACGCCGCGCCTGAGGGCGCGATGCGAGCCGCCGCGTCAACCACGGGCTGCGGCCCGGGCACGCGGCGGCTGACGGCGCGCCCGGCCTACCCGGCCGCGCCGCAACCGGTGGCCCAGCCCTTGCCCCGGCATTCGCATGCCGTCGGCGGGCTGGTGCCGTTTTCCACCGTGGACTGGCCCGGGCAACTGGCGGCGGTGGTATTCATTTCGGGCTGCCCCTGGCGCTGCCACTATTGCCATAACGTCGAGCTCCAGACCCGCGCCGCCCGCTACGACTGGCGCGAGGTCCGCGCCTTCCTGGAGACGCGCAAGGGCCTGCTCGACGCCATTGTTTTCTCCGGCGGCGAGCCCTTGAGCGAACCGCGCCTGCCGCAGATGATCCGCGACGTCTGGCGCATGGGCTACCGCGTCGGCATGCATACCGCCGGCATCTATCCGCTACGCCTGGCCGACGTGCTGCGCCATCTGGACTGGATCGGCCTGGACATCAAGGCCGACGCCCAGGGCTATGACGACATCACCGGCCGCCGCGATTCCCAGCGCCCCGCGCTGGCCTGCCTGACGCAACTGCTGGCGGCCGACATCGACTTCGAGTGCCGCATCACCTGGCACCCGGACTGGCTGGACGAGACCCGGCTGCTGACCCTGGCCCGCGAGCTGGCGCGTCGCGGCGTGCGCCGCTTTGCCGTGCAAGGCGCGCGCCGCTCGCCCGATGCGCCGCCGGTACGCGCGCTAAGCTCGCCGGCCCTGGCGCTGCTGATGCAATGGTTCGAGGAGTTCGCCTATCGCTGAGCCAGGTGCTGCCGCATGGTGGCCAGAAAACGAGGCGATCCCACCGCGCCCACGTTGCAGCGGGACCACGGCGACACCGCCGTGGGATCCACGCTGAACACGCGCCCCGGCGCCATGGTGACCTTCTCGGGTATCAAATCGGCCGCCAGCTTGAGGGAGTCCTCTACACCCGGAAAGGTCGACCACAGGTACAGCGAACTGGTCGGCCGGGTGTATACCCCGGCGCCGAGCGCGTCCAGCACCTGCAAGGCATGGCCGGTCGCCGCCTCCAGCCGCTGGCGCAGCCTGACCAGATGCCGTTCGTAGTGCCCTTCGCGCAGCATCACGTCCACCATGCGTTCGCAATACTCTGAGCTGCTGACATGCACCAGCGCCTTCAGGTCGGCCAGATCGCTGGCCAGGGCCGCGTTGCATGCGATAAAGCCCACCCGCAGCGCAGCCGAAAAGGACTTTGAAAAACTGCCTATGTAGATCGTGCGTTCCAGCTGATCCAGCGCCGACAGGCGCACGGCCGAGGTGGGCTTGAAATCAGCCAGCGGATCGTTCTCTACCACCGTCAGGTTGTAGCGTTCGGATAGTTGCAGGACCCTGTAGGCCTTGGCGAGCGAGATGTCCGAGCCAGTGGGGTTGTGCGCCAGCGACTGGGTGAAGAACAGGCGCGGCTTTTCGCGTTGCAACAGCGCTTCCAGTGCAGCCACGTCGGGACCGTCCGCCAGGCGCGGCACGCCCAGCATGCGCGCGCCGGCCAGCTTCAGTTTGCCGAACAGAGGGTAGTAGCCGGGGTTGTCCACCAGCACGGCGGCGCCCGGCGGCACGAAATAGCGGATCACCAGATCCATGGCTTCGTTCGCCCCCTGTGTCAGCACCAATTGCGGCGGCGCCGCGTTGATGCCCACGTCGCCCAGTTTGCGCACCAGGCTCTCGCGTAGCGGCGCATAGCCGAAGCGGCTGCCGTATCGGAACAAGGCGCCCAACCCGGTGCGCACCACCTTCTGGTGATAGCGGTCCATGCGCATGTCCGCCAGCCATTCCACGGGCGGAAAGCCGTCCCCCACGGCCACGGCGTCGGGCTGGGTCTTGAGCTGTTCGCGCATCAGCCACACGATGTCCATGGCGCGGCTCAACTGCCCTGGCTCTTCTTCCGCAGCCTGGCGCGCGAACTTCGTCTCCAGCACGAAAAAGCCCGAGCCCCGCCGCGGTTCCACCAAGCCTTGCGCCACCAGCATTTCAAACGCCACCACCACCGTGTTCTTCGCATAGCGATGCAACTGCGCCAGTTCGCGCAGGGACGGCAGCTTGTCGCCCGGCCGGTAGAGGCCATCGGCAATCTGCTGGCCGATCAACTTGGCCAGGCTTTCGGCGATGGGCGCGGCGCGCTGGGGCCTGCCGCCGGTGTGTGCTGCTTCCACGCGCGTCTTCCTGTTGGCTGGACTATCAGAATTGGTGCAGTGCAATGGTACTGTTTGCCAAAACTGTACCTCTCAATAGCGGTACAGTTTACCTAGAATCAGGCCACTTGATTCTTATACGGAGACACCTCATCGTGGCCGATTCACGCCTGCCCAACTTCCGCGCCCTGACCCCCGCGCAACGCCTGACAGCCATCGCCGACGCCGCCGCGCTCACGCCCGCGGAGCGCGCGCTGCTTGCCCAACCGGGCGCGCTTGGTCTGGACCGCGCCGACGGCATGATCGAGAACGTCATCGGTTCGTTCGAGCTGCCGCTGGGCGTAGCCGGCAATTTCCAGGTCAATGGCCGCGACGTGCTGGTGCCCATGGCGGTCGAAGAGCCCTCGGTGGTGGCGGCCGCATCCTACATGGCCAAGCTGGCGCGCGAATGCGGCGGCTTCGAAACCTCCAGTACCCGCCCGCTGATGCGCGCGCAGGTGCAGGTGCTGGGACTGGGCGACCCGCAAGGGGCGCGCCTGGCGTTGCTGCGCGAGCGCGAACGCATCGTCACGCTGGCCAACAGCCGCGACAAGGTGCTGATCGAGCTGGGCGGCGGCTGCCAGGACATCGAGGTCCATGTATTCCCCGACACGCCGCGCGGTCCCATGATCGTGATGCATCTGATCGTGGATGTGCGCGACGCCATGGGCGCCAATACGGTCAATACCATGGCCGAGGCCGTGGCGCCGCTGGTCGAACAAATCACCGGCGGCTCGGTGCGGCTGCGCATCCTGTCCAACCTGGCGGACCTGCGCCTGGCCCGCGCCCGCGTGCGTCTCACGCCGCAAGTCCTGGACACCAAAGAGCGCAGCGGCGCCGAGATCATCGAGGGCGTGCTGGACGCCTACACCTTCGCCGCCGTCGATCCCTACCGCGCCGCCACGCACAACAAGGGCATCATGAACGGCATCGACCCCGTCATCGTTGCCACCGGCAACGATTGGCGCGCGGTCGAAGCCGGCGCCCACGCCTATGCCAGCCGCTCGGGACGCTACACCTCGCTGACGCAATGGGAGAAAGACAATTCGGGCGCGCTGGTCGGCACGATAGAAATGCCGATGCCGGTGGGCCTGGTGGGCGGCGCGACCAAGACGCATCCGCTGGCGCAGGTGGCGCTGAAGATCATGGACCTGCGCTCCGCCCAGGAATTGGGCGAAATCGCCGTGGCTGTGGGCCTGGCGCAGAACCTGGGCGCGCTGCGCGCACTGGCCACCGAAGGCATACAGCGCGGCCATATGGCCTTGCACGCCCGCAACATCGCGCTGGTGGCCGGCGCGACGGGCGCGGAGATCGACGCGGTCGCCAAGCGCATGGCGGCGGAAAAAGACGTCCGCACCGACCGCGCGCTGGCCTTGCTGGAGGAACTGCGCAACCCGCGATGAGTTTGTCCCGCAAGGTCAGGCGGCTTTGCATGCAGCGACAGGCGCCCCTCGCGGGCCCTGGACAACGACAGAGGCGGCGCACGGACTCCCCGGATGCCGCCCGACCACAGAGGAGAGAGACATGAAACCAAGCACCCCGGCGCCCTCCTGGCGCCTGGCGGAAGTCTGGAGCGACACGGTGGATCTGCGCCAGTTGGCCTGGGCCATCGGCCTCGGCATCGTCATCAGCGTGGCGGGCTTCTACGCCGCCAGCCGCTGGCTGCGCGGCATCGTGGCATCACCCGAACTTGCGCACGCCTACGCCATGCTGGCCGGCCTGGCCGGCTGCGTGCTGGCGGGCGTGATCTGCGCCCGGCTGTTTCCGCCCAAGCGCGAAGTCATCGAACACAGCGCCGCCCATGATCCTGCCTGGCGCGCCGAAGTCCTGGCTGAACTGGCCGAGCAACCGGGCGGCCTGGGCTCCCTGGCGGACCTGCCTGAACCCACCAAGCGCGAACTGAAGGAACTGGGTCTGTACGAACTGTTCGCCGAAGCCGCCGCCCAACCCGCGCAACCGCAACCCGCCGCGGCAGCGCAGGCCGGCCCAAGCAAGGAGGCGCTGGCATGAGCGACCCCATCCTGCTTGAACAAATCATGGTGGCCGCCGCGATGGGGCTTTTGGGCGCGGTGGTGTTCGCGGCCATCGGCCTGGTGTCCGGCACCGACGAAACCACCACGCTGGCGCCGCTGACCCTGCTGGTGGTGCTGCTGGGCGTGCCGCCCGCTGGCGTATTCACTTTCTTCCTGGCCGGCGCGGTCGCCAAACACATGACGCACGCAGTGCCCACGGCCCTGCTCGGCATCCCGGGCGACACGCTGGCCACGCCGCTGCTGCAGGACGCGAACATGCTGCGCAAGCTGGGCGTGCCGCACATCGCTCTGCGCAAGATGGTGTCCGGCGCCATCGTCGCGGCCTTCGTGGCCGTGCCCCTGGCCGTGCTGTTCGCGGTGCTGCTGGCTCCGTTCGGCGCCGCCATCACCAAGTCCGCGCCCTGGATCTTCCTGGCCGCCGCGGTGCTGATCGCCTATTTCTCGGCCGGACGCTGGGCCGCCGTGGCGCTGCTGGTGCCCTTCGTGGTGGTCATCATCGCGCTGCAAAGCCTCACGGCCAAGTACGGCGTCAAGCTGAGCATCAGTTACTTCCTGGGCATCGCCATCGGCCCGTTGATCGCGGATCTGTTCACGGTGATCTCGCCCCAGGGCCGCTCGCGCATGATGCGCGACAAGGTGCGCACGTTCTCGCTGGCGCCCGACGTCAAGGGCTGGTCGGGCTATTTTCCCAACCCGCTGAAGGTCATGGACCGCACGCAGACGCGCTGGACCCTGGCCACGGCCGCGATCTCCAGCGCCACTTTCGTGTTCAGTCCCGTGGCCATGACCGTGGTGCTGGGGGAACTGGTCGGCTCGCGCATCAAGCATGCCTACCACCGCCTGACGACGGTGCTGAGCGCGCGCAACGGCGTGACTGAGGCCACCTACATCGCCGAGGCGCTGATCCCGCTGATCGCCTTCGGCCTGCCGCTAAGCCCGGTTGCCGCCGGCCCGGCCGCGCCGCTCTTCAACGCGCCGCCGCGCTTCACGGTGGATGCCGCCTCGGGCCAGACCCACAACCTGCACAATCTGCTCAACCACTGGGAATTCCTGGGTTACGGCATGCTGGCGGTGCTGCTGGCCGCGGTCGTGTCCTATCCGTTCGCGATGAATTTCGCACGCCGCGCCGCGCTCTTCGTGTCGCGCAAGGTCAGCCATGAAGCCATCATCGCCACCTTCGTAGGCCTGATCATCGTCATCAGCATCTGGGAAGGGCAGTTCCTCGGCCTGCTGGTGATCCTGACCATGGGCTTGATCGGCGGCCTGCTGTCGCGCCTGTTCGGCTTCAATACGGGCGTGCAGTTCATGGGCTATTACACCGCCGTGCTGTCGGTGCCGGCAATCGTCAAGCTGCTAGGCTAATGGCCCCCACGCCGCGCCCCTGCGGGGCTAGCTGCCCCCCGAAGGGGCTGGCCCACCTTGGGGCCCGGCGGTGGGCCTGCGCCTGGGAGGGCCCCCACGCCGCGCCCCTGCGGGGCTAGCTGCCCCCCGAGGGGGCTGGCCCACCTTGGGGCGGCCCGGCGGTGGGCCTGCGCCTAAGCCGGGCCCTCCATTGTTCGCCGCTTGATCCTGCGCAAGGCGACGCGCACTCCCTTGCTCTAGCCTCTTTCCACTTGAAAAGAGGAAAGACTCATCATGACGTGGTTCAAATCACTCACCCTCGCCGGACGCGAATTGCTGCCCATTGTCCAGGGCGGCATGGGCGTCGGCGTATCCGCCCATCGCCTGGCCGGCGCGGTCGCCAGCCAGAACGCAATGGGCACCATCGCCAGTGTGGATTTGCGCCACCACCATCCCGACCTGCTGGAAAAAACCGAACGCTGCCATGATCGCGACGTCATCGACAGCGCCAACCAGGTCGCGCTGGACCGCGAGGTACGCGCCGCGCTGGACACCGCGCAAGGCCGCGGCCTGGTGGCCGTGAACGTCATGAAGGCGGTGCGCGACCATCCCGCCCTGGTGCGCCAGGCCTGCGAAAGCGGCGCCCACGCCATCGTGATGGGCGCGGGCCTGCCGCTGGACCTGCCCGAGATGACGGCCGACTACCCGAAGGTAGCGCTGGTGCCCATTCTGTCCGAGGCGCGCGGCGTGGCGGTGGTGCTGAAGAAATGGATGAAAAAGGGCCGCATGGCCGATGCCGTGGTGATCGAACACCCTGGCTACGCCGGCGGCCATCTGGGCGCGGCCCGGCTGGATGACGTGCACAGCGAGCGCTTCGACTTCCAGCATGTGCTGGCCGATTGCCACAAGCTGTTCCAGGAACTGGCGCTGGGTTCGGATGCGCCCCGCCTGATCGTGGCGGGCGGCGTGGGCAGCCACGAGCAGGTGCGCCATTGGCTGGCCAACGGCGCCGACGGCGTGCAGGTCGGCACGGCCTTTGCCGTCACCAGCGAAGGCGACGCGCATGAGAACTTCAAGCGGGTGCTGATTGACGCCGATCCGGACAAGCTGGCCGAATTCACCAGCGTGGCCGGCCTGCCCGCCCGCGCCGTGGAAACGCCCTGGCTGACGCGCTATCTGCGGCAGGAAAAGACCCTGCAAGCCAACACCCGCTGCGATGCGCGCCGCTGCAGCCAGCGCATGGACTGCCTGACGCAATGCGGATTGCGCGACGGCCTGGCGCGCTTCGGACAATTCTGCATCGACCTGAAGCTGGCGGCCGCCATGCGCGGCGAGGTCAGCCGCGGCCTGTTCTTCCGCGGCGCGTCCAAGCTGCCGTTCGGCAGCGCCATGCGCTCGGTGCGTGAATTGATGGACTACCTGCTGCACGGCGAGATGCCCGCCTCCGCCTGAAACAGGTCGGCCCAAACGCGGGGGCTTCCTAAAATAATTGAACGACGTACAATATTATTCGTCGTTCAATTATTTCCGCCCATGGATACCTCCGCCCTATCTCCATCCGAATCCGCCGCACCCGAAGCCGGGCGCCGCGAACGCAAGCGCTTGCAGACCCTGGACCACCTGGCGCAAACCGCCTGGCGCCTGTTCGAGACCCTGGGCTATGACGTGGTCACCATGGAACAGATCGCCGCGCAGGCGGATGTTTCCAAGGGCACGCTGTACAACCATTTTCCGGTCAAGGAAGCCCTGCTTGCGCACCGCTTCCATGGCGAACTGGCGGCGAGCCTGCGGGAACTGCAGCCCGCGCTGCGCGCCCTGCCCACCCTCGCACAGCGCCTGACGCGGATACTGCATGCTTCGGCACATTGGTCCGAATCGCATCGGACCTATCTGGGGCCGTACTTGCGCTACCGGCTATCCACGCTGCAGCCCGGCGCGCGCGACGACGGCCGCTACCCGCGCAGCGGCATGCAGGCGCTGTACACCGCGCTGATCGAAGAGGCGCAGGCGGCAGGCCAGGCGCGGACCGATCTGGACGCCGGACGACTGGCCCATCAGCTGCAATTCCTGTACCTGGGCGCGATGCTGCGCTGGCTGGACCAGCCCCGCAGCAGCCTGAAGGCAGAGTTCGATGCCGCCATCAGCCTCTTCGTGCGCGGCGTGACGCCCGAGGCGGCGGCATGAGCGCCGCCGCGCTGGACTGGGCCGCCGCCGCCCTGGCCGGCCCACAGGCGGCCGGCGGCAAGGGCTGGCAGCTGGGCCGCATGTCGCAACTGGGCGTGCCGGTGCCCGACGGCTTCGTGCTGCCGGCAGCGTTGAGCCTGGCTCGCGAACCGGGCCAGGCATTGCCGCACGCTGCCGCCCAGGCGCTGCGCGATGAACTGGCCGCGCGCGGCTGGCTCGAACGGCCGCTGGCCTTGCGCTCGTCCGCGCCACAGGAAGATTCCGCGGGCGCCTCGTTCGCGGGGATCCATCTTTCCTGCCTGAACGTGCGCGGCGCGGATGCGGCGATCGACGCGGTCCGGCAGGTCTGGGATTCGCAATGGACGCCGCAGGCCTGCGCCTACCGGCAGAAGCTCGGCTTGAACCCGGCCGGAATGGCCGTGGTCGTCATGCCGCTGATCGACGCGGTCGCCTCGGGCATCGCTTTCACCCTCGATCCCGTGTCGGGGCGGCATGACGAGATGGTCATCCACGCCAACTGGGGCTTGGGCGAGTCGCTGGTCGACGGCGCGGCGCAAGGCGACGAGTACCGCCTGCGCGAAGACTATCTGCGCCAGGCTTGGCCGCTGGCCGGCCGGCGCATCGGCGCCAAGCGCCACGCCAGCCAGGCCGCGGAAGGCGCCGGCACCTTGCTTGCTCCGACGCCGGCCGCGCGCGCTGCCCAGGCCGTGCTGAGCGACGCGCAGGCCGAAACCCTGGGCGATATCGTGCGCGACGCGGCGCGCGCGCTGGACTATGCCGGCGGCGGCTACGACATCGAATGGGTCTGGGATGGGCGGCGCTTCTGGATCGTGCAGGCCCGTCCCATCACCGCGGCGGCGCGCCACACCTATCCGGCGCTGCGCGCGCAGCCAGCCTATTGGTCGCGCGGCAACACCCGCGAAGTGCTGCCGCTGGCCATGTCGGCGCTGGAATGGGATACGGGGCGCGTCATGGCGCAGCGTATGCTGACCACGGGCTTTGAACTGAGCGGCTATTCCACCCTGCCGGGCGTGCGGCTGGCGGCGCTGTTCCAGGGCCGGGTCTATCTGGACGCCTCGGTCATCCAATGGCTGGGTTACGACGCGCTGGGCGTGCCGCCGAAAGCCATGAACGCGCTGCTGGGCGGTCCCCAGCCCGAAATCGCAGTGACGCCCCTGACGCTGGCGCAACGCCTGCGGCATGGCGCGCGCATCCTGCGCTACCTGCGCCGCGCAGCCCCCTTGCGCAAGCAGGCGGAACAGGACCTGCCGCGCCTGTTCGCCCGCGCCCAGGCCTGGCTGGACGAGCCCGCGCCCGCGTCCAACGCCGCGCTGGGCGCGCGCCTGCGGGAACAGTTCCACACGGTGCTGGCGGCGGATCAATTGTTCTTCCTGCAGGGCTCGGGCGGCGGCGCGCTGCACAAGCTGCTGGAACTGGTGGAGAAAGCCTGCCCGGGCGAAGGCCATGCGCTCACGGCCGCGTTGATGGCTGGCGGCGAACCCAGCGTGACCGCGGCGCAAAGCTATGCCCTCATGGCGTTGGCCAAACTGGCCGCCGGCGACGCAAGCGTGATGGAGTGGCTGCGCGATCCCCAGCGCGACAGCGCCGGCTGGCAGCGCGCCTTGCCGGATGGAGCTCCCTTCAAGCAAGCCTTCGCGGACTTCCTGCGCCAATACGGCCATCGCGCCGTTTATGAAACCTATCTGCGCAACCCGCGCTGGCGCGAGGACCCCGGCTATCTGCTGGACAGCGTGCTGCAGTTGACCGACGCCGACCCTGCCGCGTTGCGCGCCCGGCAGGACAGCGCCGCAAGCCAGGCCCGGTTGCGCCTGCGCGCGGCGCTACCTTTCTGGCAGCGCCCGCTGATCGCCCGTCTGCTGGCCGCTGCCCGCATCGAGGGCCGGCAGCGCGAGGCCGCGCGCAGCGTACTGGTGGCCTATCTTGCCGCCGCGCGCCAGAACGCCTTGGCGCTGGGGCGCCGCTACGTCCACGCCGACGGCCTGGCCGCCGCGGACGACATCTTCCACCTGAATGCGGCCGAACTCTTCGCCCTGGCCGACGCCAGGCTGACGCCCGCCGCCGCGGGCCGCCGCGCCGCCCTGCGCCGCGCTCAATTGGAGTCCTGGGCCGCGGCCCCCGATCAGGACGTCATCGCCGAAGATGCCGCAGGCGCCGCCACGGACATGCCGCCCCCTGCGCCTGCCGATGCCGGCGCCGCCGGATCCTGGCGCGGCACGCCCGCCGCGGGCGGCCATGCGCGGGCCGGCGCTTTCGTCGCCCGCTCGCCCTCCGAAGGACTGGCCATGCCGGCCGGCGGCATCCTGGTCGCCGCGTCCACCGACCCGGCCTGGACGCCGCTGTTCCTGCGGGCCGGGGCCCTGGTCATGGAGGCGGGTGGCTACCTGTCGCACGGCGCCATCGTGGCGCGCGAGTTCGGCATACCGGCTATCGTCAATGTGCAAGGCATCATGCGGCAGGTCGCCACCGGCGACGTCCTGGAAGTGGACGCGTCGCGCGGCACGGTGCGGCGGCTGGCAGCCGCTTCCAGCCTGGGCGCATCCGACTCGTAGAAGCCCGCTAGCGCACCGCGGCCAGGTCGAACTGGAACACCGCGCCCGATCCGGCGCGGTCCACAAGCCTGATCTCGCTGTGGTGCAGCTGCAGGATGCGCTGCACGATCACCAGCCCCAGCCCGCCGCCGTCGCCAGGGCCTCGATTCAAGGCGCTGGCCCGCGTGAATAGTCCCGCGCGCAGCGCCTGCGGAATGCCCTCGCCCGTGTCGCTGACCTGCACCTGCACCAGGTCATGCGCGCTGCCCAGCCGCAGTTCGATCAGGCCGCCGGGCGGGCTGTGGCGGATGGCGTTGTCCAGCAGGTTGGTCAGCACGCGTTCGATCAGCCCAAGGTCCGCGCGCACCGGCGGCAGTTCGCGCGGGATGTCGGTGGTCAGGCGTTGCTGGCGCGCCTCGGCCGCCAGCTCGAACTTCTGGATCACGTCCTGCACCAATTCCGGCAACGAAAAGGTCTCGGGTTCCAGCCGCACCAGCCCGGACTCCAGCCGCGCCAGTTCGAAGAGTTCCTGCGCCAGGCGGCCGACCTTGCGGCTCTGGGCCAGCGCAATGTCCAGGTAGCGGCGGCGCTCGTCCGGGTCCAGCGTCTGATCCTTCAACCTCAGGGTTTCCAGATAGCCATGCAGCGAGGTCAGCGGCGTGCGCAGATCGTGCGAGATGTTGGCGACCAGATCACGCCGCTGCTGGTCCTGCCGGGTGAGTTCGCGCCATTGGTCGGATATGCGCTTGCCCATCTGCACGAAGCTGCGCCGCAGCACCGCGATCTCGTCGCCATTGCGCTCCGAGGCGTCGCCCGGACGCTCCAGCGCGGCCAGGGCCTGCCCGTCGTCGCCGTCGAAGGCGCGCACCGCGCGCGTCAGCCCGCGCAGCGGCCGCGTGATCAAGGCGAACGCCGCCAGGCCAGCCACCAGGCCCAGCAGCGCGACCAGCGCGATCGACCACAAGGTCGTGCGCAGCACGGAGCTGCGCGACACGGCCATCGCCAGCGCGTCGTGCGCCTGCCCCTGCAACACCACGTAGACGTAGCCCTTGTCCTGCCCGCCCACGCGCACCGGCGCGGCGCTGAAGACTTTCTGCGCGTCCAGGCTGCGCGGGTCGTCGCCGGTGATGGGCAGCATCTCGCCGGCCAACAGGCGCTTGACCGGCCCCAGGTCGACACGCTCGCGCTTGATCTGGCCGGCGGGCGCGGCATCGCCCACGATGTCGCCGTCGTTGGACAGCAGGTAGACCTCGACCGCCGGATTCACCGCCATCAGCATGTCGAACAGCGAGCGCACCGCAGCGGGCTTCCAGCCGTTGGTGT
The DNA here is from genome assembly GCF_014851465.1 of Achromobacter sp. ACM04. Taxonomy (NCBI): domain Bacteria; kingdom Pseudomonadati; phylum Pseudomonadota; class Betaproteobacteria; order Burkholderiales; family Alcaligenaceae; genus Achromobacter; species Achromobacter sp. ACM04. The sequence goes on along the minus strand of NZ_JACUZS010000001.1, from coordinate 749,821 downwards.
CCATCAATTCGTTGGCGCCGGCGATATGCTGCGCCAGTCCGCTGGACAGGCGCTGGACCACCTCCTGCTCGTAGCGGGAATTGGCCGCGATCTGCAGCCAGGCCGAGGCGCCGCAGCTGGCGAGCAACAGCAACGCAAACACGGCGGACAGCCGTTGGGTAAGCGTGAACCGCTTCATGATGCGCCTCCCGCGCCGCCCGGCCCCGCGGCGAATTTATAGCCCTTGCCCCAGACCGTCAGAATGCGCTGCGGATCCGACGGGTCCGCTTCGATCTTCACCCGCAGCCGGTTGATGTGGGTATTGACCGTGTGTTCATAGCCTTCGTGCTGGTAGCCCCATACCTGGTTCAGCAGATCCATCCGCGAAAAAACCTTGTCCGGGTGCCGCGCGAAGAAATGCAGCAGATCGAACTCGCGCGGGGTCAGGTCCAGCCGGCGGCCGTCGACCTCGGCCGTGCGCGCCACCGGGTCGATGGCCACGCCGTGCAGGGCCAGACTGCCGGCGTCGATGCGCGCGTTGCGCTCAAGCGCGTCGCTGCGGCGCAGGAGCGCCCGCACCCGCGCCACCAGTTCCAGCATCGAGAACGGCTTGGCCAGGTAGTCGTCCGCGCCCAGTTCCAGGCCCAGGATACGGTGCACTTCGCTGGAGCGCGCGCTGGTGATGATGATGGGCGTATAGCGCGCCATGGCGCGGGCGCGCTTGCAGATTTCAAGGCCATCGATGCCGGGCAACATCAGGTCCAGCACCAGGGCGTCCCAGCCGCCTTCCTCCAGCCTGCGCATGCCTTCGTTGCCGTCGGCGGCATGCTCGACCGCGTAGCCTTCGTCCCGCAGATGCAGGCGCAGCAGTTCGGCGATGTGGGCGTCGTCTTCGACGATGAGTACGCGTCGGGGCGTGTCCATGGGCAGCAAACTCTAAAGGGGTTATGCGCCTATTGTCGCCAATCCGCGCCGCCGAGTTATCACAATTAATTTAAGTTTGCGTGAGGACTTCGGTATCGGCCCCGGGGAAGAATGGCTCCAACGACAACAAGCCCCCCCCGGAGTCCCGCCATGCTGGCCCCTCCCGCAAGCCACGACGTTCCGGCCCCGCCGGCCAATGTACCCATCCATCCCGGCTGGCTGCGCGCCATGCACTGGCTCAACGCCCTGGCCGTGGTGGTCATGGTAATGAGCGGCTGGCGCATCTACAACGCCTCGCCCTTGTTCGACTTCGTATTTCCACGGGAGATCACGCTGGGCGGCTGGCTGGGCGGCGCCCTGCAATGGCATTTCGCCGGCATGTGGCTGCTGTTCTTCAACGGCATCCTGTACCTGGCCATGAATCTGGTCACCGGCCGCCTCTGGCGCAAGTTCTTCCCCTTAAGCATCCGCGGCATTGCCGCCGACCTGGGCGCGGCGCTGCGCGGCAAGCTCGCCCACGCCGATCCGCGCCGCTACAACCAGGTGCAGCGGCTGGCTTATCTGTTCGTGATGCTCGACATCGCGGTGCTGGTGCTTTCCGGACTGGTGCTGTGGAAGTCGGTGCAGTTCGAACTGCTGCGCGAACTGATGGGCGGTTACGAGACCGCGCGCCGCGTGCACTTCATTGCCATGGCCTTGCTGACGGCGTTCGTGGCGGTCCACCTGGTGATGGTTGCATTGGTGCCGCGCAGCCTGATCGCCATGATCCGCGGCAAATAAGGAGCCATCCGTGAACAAGCACAAGCGCCCCTCCCTGCCCGGCCTGGACGGCCCGGCCATCCTCAAGGAAGCCGGCAGGATCCTGGAAAAGCGGGTCGAACAGCCCTCGCGCCGCGCCTTCCTGCGCAGCAGCCTGACCCTGGGCGGACTGGCCATGCTGTCGGGCTGCTCGCTGTCGGACGACGAAAGCGTGGAGAAAGCGCTGACCGCGGTTTCGCGCTTCAACGACCGGGTGCAGGGCTGGATCTTCGACCCCGACCAGCTGGCGCCGACCTATCCCGAATCGATGATCACGCGGCCCTTCCCCTTCAATGCCTACTACGGCATTGACGAGGTGCGGCATGTGGACGAGGAATCGTTCCGCCTGGAAGTCAGCGGACTGGTCGCAGACAAGCGCCGCTGGCGGCTGGAGGAACTGCGCGCCATGGCGCAGATCGACCAGGTGACGCGGCACATCTGCGTCGAAGGCTGGAGCGCCATCGGCAAATGGGGCGGCGTGCCGTTCTCCGCCTTCCTCAAGCGCGTGGGCGCGGACCTGAGCGCCAGGTACGTGGGCTTCAAGTGCGCCGACGACTACTACACCAGCATCGATATGCCCACCGCATTGCACCCCCAGACCATCCTGGCGCTGACCTATGACGGCCAGACGCTGCCACCAGAGTACGGCTTCCCCATGAAGCTGCGCATGCCTACCAAGCTTGGCTACAAGAACCCCAAGCACATACAGGCAATTTTCGTCACCAACACCTACCCGGGCGGTTACTGGGAGGACCAGGGCTACAACTGGTTCGGCGGCAGCTAGGTGGAATCTTTCACGCTTTCACTCTCCATAAAGGAACGCATCATGAAGAAAATCGCTACCACCGCCGCGCTGTCCCTGTGCCTGGCTTTCGGCGCCGCGGCGGTCCATGCCGCGGACAGCATGAGCAAGGACGCCATGGGCGGCGGCTCGATGGCCAAGGACGGAATGGCCAAGAGCGGGATGTCCAAGGATTCCATGTCCAAGGATTCCATGTCCAAGGACGGCATGTCGAAGGAAGGCATGTCCAAGGATTCGATGTCCAAGAACAGCATGTCGAAGGACTCGATGTCCAAGGATGGCATGTCAAAGGATGGCATGTCCAAGGATTCGATGTCCAAGGACGGCATGTCGAAAGGCGGCATGTCCAAGGATGGCATGAAGCAATAGCGCCCACCCGGCCCGCCCCTGATCCGGAGCATGTCATGAAACTAGACCGCAGGCATTTCCTGGGCCTGGGCAGCGCGGCGGCCATCGCCGCCGGCCTGGCCCCGGTCCTGGCGGCGCGCGGCGGCCCGGCCGCCGCCGCCCAGGCCTTCCCCTACACGCTAAGCGACGCGCAATGGCGCGAACGGCTCACGCGCGAACAATACGAAGTGCTGCGCCGCGAAGGCACCGAGCGTCCCTACTCCAGCCCGCTGGACAAGGAGTATCGCAAGGGCGCCTACGCCTGCGCCGGCTGCGCCCATCCGCTGTTCTCTTCTTCCACCAAGTTCGACAGCGGCACCGGCTGGCCCAGCTTCTGGCAGCCGCTGGACGGCGCCGTGGGCGAAACCAAGGACCGCAGCTTCGGCATGACGCGCGTCGCCGTGCATTGCGCCAATTGCGGCGGCCATCTGGGTCACGTCTTCGACGACGGCCCGCGTCCGACCGGGCTACGCTACTGCATGAATGGCGTGGCCCTGGCGTTCACCCCGCAGGCCTGAACTCCGGCCGCCCCATCCATCAGGAGACACCATGTCCGCCATCCACCTGCCCCGCAAACTTTGCGCCGCGCTGGCCGTCGCCTGCGGCCTGCTGGGCGCCGCCTCCGCCAGCGCCGCGGAAACCGCCTTCATCATTCCGCCCCCGGCCATGGACCAGCCCGCGGCCGCCGCACCGCAAAAAGCCGTCATCGCCGGCGGCTGCTTCTGGGGCGTGCAAGCCGTGTTCCAGCACGTCAAGGGGGTCAGCTCCGCCGTCTCCGGCTACGCCGGCGGCCAGGCGTCCACCGCCAATTACGATACCGTCAGCGGCGGACGCAGCGGCCACGCCGAAGCGGTCGAGATCACCTACGACCCCGCTCAGGTCAGCTACGGCCAGCTGCTGCAGATCTATTTCTCGGTGGCCCACGATCCCACCCAGCTCAACCGCCAGGGTCCGGACAGCGGTACCCAATACCGTTCAACGGTCTTTCCTGCGGACGACGGCCAGCGCAAGGTCGCCGAAGCCTACATCGCGCAGCTGAACAAGACAGGTGTGTACCCCAAGGCGCTTGCCACGACGATAGAACCGCTGAAAGCCTTCTATCCTGCCGAGGACTACCACCAGGACTATCTCGTGCGCCATCCGTACAGCATGTACATCATGGTCAACGACGTGCCCAAGGTCGAAAACCTGGCCAAGACGTTTCCGCAGCAGTATCGGGACAAGCCTGTGCTGGTGAACTGAAGACGATAAATGGAGCCGGCCGCGCTGAATAAAGTCGGCCGCGCTCTAAACCCTTGCGTAGCAACGAAGGCTCGCTTACGGAGCCTTTATCTCCTTCTTTTCCGCTTTCTCCTTTTTTTCTCCATCGTAATGGGACTTGATGGCGAGAAACATGCCCGTGCCCAACACCAGAAGCTTGAACGTACCGAAGACTACAGGGACCCAAAAATTCATCATTTCCTCAAAACGCTGCTTCAGCAGCTTCATTTACGACTCGCGGGCCAGGCAACGACAAACGAACTCAGCGCCGCCGAGCGCTATCAGCAGGTACCGCAAATAGGAACCGGAGATTTTTCCCCATGCCTTCCTCTGACGGTTGCTTAAAAATGGCAACGCAAAAAGAGGTTGGAAATGGGCAGAGCGAGCGCCATACGCCCTGCAAACAATCGGAGTTTACCGTCGAACTTCATGCAATTTGCTGCACCGGAAACTGCTACGTATACGCGACCGTATCAGTTCGGCCACGGCGGCTCATGCCTGTCCCGTACATCGCCATACGCAGTAGCGGCATGTAGTTTTCCCAGCAGATCACGGCACCCAGTTTTCCGCGGGGTGTATCGAACACGGGCATGGTGGAGCCGTCGCCATAGCCCCAGATCAACCGTTCCACGACGGTCGGCATCAATTTGCGTTGCTTGCTGCGCCAGCCGAGCCCAGCACCGGCGCATGCGGTTCGATGCCTTCGGGGTGTCATGCCTGCCCGCGGCCTGAGCTGGCCAAGGGCGCCCGCTATGCCTGAACCGCCCGTCTTGGACCGGAAGTACACTCGGCAGCAGACAGCCACCTGCACACAGGCCCACCCAGCACAACCGCGTACCCACATGTTCCAACTACGACAGCTGAAGATCTTCGTCGCGGCGATGGAAACGTTGAGCTTCACGAAAGCCGCCAAACAGGTGCATCTGTCGCAACCCAGCGTTACGGAACAGATACGGGCGCTGGAAGAGAGCGTCGGCCAGGCGCTCTTCATCCGCCAGAACAATCGCCTGCAACCCACCCCGGCCGCAGAGAGACTGGCCATTCGAGCACGCGAATTGCTTGCCCGGGCCGATGACGCCTTCCAAGAAGTTCGCGACAACGTCGACGATTCAGGAGGCACGATCCGGGTCGCCGCGCCGCAGACCTTGTGCACCAGTGTGCTGGTTCCGCAATTGTTGCGCTTTGCCGGCATGCACCCCGGAACGCAGGTTGCAGTTCAAGAAAAAAACTCCATGGCGACGGCTCAGGCGGTGCTCGATGGGACGGCCGACCTCGGTCTGGTGCACGGATGGCCGGCAAGCGACGCCAAGCTCCGGGCGCAAGCCATTGCGCGGGACATGCCGGTGGTCGTAATGCCCCCTGGGCATCCGCTATCCGAGGCTGTAGACATCAAGGCCGACGCGCTTGCCGCATTCCCGCTGGTCGTCACGATGGACGGCTGCCGATACCGGGAATACCTGGAGGCCGTGTTGCAGGAAGCCCCGGTGCAGCCGCGTATCCGCGGTGTCGCCGACAGCGTACCGGCCTTGATACAGATGGTGTCCGCGGGCCTCGGGGTATCGATCCTGCCGCGGATGGCCATGGATCCCGCAGCGACAACGGCTTGCGTCCGGTGGCGGCCGTTGTCGACCGCGGAAGCAGGTCTTCCCATCTGCCTGCTCACCCTGCACCGGACGCCTACGCGCCAGGTGGCCGCCTTCATCGAGATGATCCGCCTCGCGGCGACTGGCTCAGACCAGCCGATGGCCGCCATCGACATGAAGCACGGTGCCGGTGGTGTAGCCATTGCCGATCAGGAAGCCGATGGCATCGGCGATATCGCTGCCGGCGCCGACCCGGCCCACCGGTAGCCGCTCGGCCATCGATGCCAAAAGCGGTCCGCTGTCGGCGCCGGCTACGTCATTCCAGATGGGCGTATCCACCCAGCCCGGCGATACGGCATTGATCCGCAGCGGCGCAAGCTCGACCGCCATGGCGCGCACGACACCCTCCAACGCGGCATTGATCGCCGCCACGGCGATGCCCTTCGGCCGGGGCCGGTAGGCGGCAATGCCCGACGTCAGGGTGATGGAACCGTGCGCCGGCATGCGCGGGGCGCCATGTTTGGCCAGCAGGATGGGCGCGACGACCTTGGAGCGGATGGCTCGGTCCAGCGCGTCCAGCGAGAGTTGCGGCAGTAGCTCGTAGGCGCCGCGTATGTCGGCAGCCGTGCAGACCAGATGATCCACCGGGCCTGATTCTTCAAACAGCCGCTGCACTTGCGCTTCACTCGTCACATCCGCCTGGTGCAGGCGAGGCGCGCCAAACGCGCGCAACTGCTCGCGCGCCGCGTCGAGCTTGTCGCGGGACCTGCCCACGATCAGTACCTCGCAGTGCATGCCCAGCAATCGCTCGCTGACGGCCAACCCCATGCCCGAGCTACCGCCGACCACCACCACCCGTTGTCCTGCAAGACCATTGTCCATGCTCATTTCCTTGAAACACGTGTTTGGAGCAGGCGATGGTGGCGCTACGAAGTGCCGGGCGCCAGCAGGAATGTCCGATCGGGGTATCGGCTTGCCCGATGCGGGCGTGTCCAGGTTCCGGCGCTTTGCGTGAATGACGAAAACGGAAAAGCAATGCTGCATCCTGCGCCATCGGCCGCGGCGCGACGCTGGGCGGTATCATGCTGGCCAAGACCGGCGTTGCCGGCACCCAATTGTCGGCAGGCGGAATTGCCGCCATCGCGATGGCGTTCGCGCTGCGGCAACGGTTTCCGGCAACAGCCGGAAGCTGCGATGCCCGCCAATCGCGGGCCTGCCGGCAAACGAGTCCAGGAGAAGTACAGCAGTGAACGATACCCACATACCGGAAACGGAAACCCCCGAAGACCGCAAAGAACAGCTGCCCACGCTGTGGCGCGACGATGGCTGGACCGCCAGGATCATCAAGAACGAGGAAGACGACGGCTGGGCCGTGGAAATGACCATGGACGGCGAGGCCGAGCCGGCCCTGGTCGGTCCATGGACCATGGGCCGCGACAAGAAAAACCCCAAGCCGCTCGACTCCCCGGCCTTCATCACCCTGGTCAAGACCGCCCGGGAAGTCCTGCGCCGCCACGAGCAGCAATTGCACGCGACGCTACACAAAAGCGTGAAGATCGACGCCGCCGCCGGCCGCCTGACCGTCAAGCTGGATATCGTTCCCGACGAAGACGAGCCGTATGCCGTATTGAGCGCCTACGATGAATCCGGCGAACAACTGGCCCAGACCCATGTCGCGCCGACCTACAAGCTGAGCGTGCAGCGCGCCTCGGAGTGGGCCAGCGGCGGCTTCGGCAAGCACGGCTGACCTGAAACCCCGGCCTCGGCCGCGCCTTAGCGCCGCGCGCGGACCTGCCCCGGCGGCACGCCGAAGCGGCGCCGGAATGCGGTGGCGAAGTTGGCTGCGCTGCCGTAGCCGGCGATGCAAGCCGCTTGCGCGACGCTGATGCCATCGCGCTCCAGCGCCAACCGCGCGCGCGACAGCCTGCCCTCGCGCAGGTATTGCGCCACCGTGGTGCCCCACATGGCGCGAAAGTGCCGCTGCAGCGTGTTCACGCTGACGCACGCCCGCGCGGCAATTTCCGCCAGCGGCAAGGCATCGGCGCCGCCCTGGTCTATCCATTCCCGCAACGCGGCCATGCGGCGGCGGTCGCGCGGGCTGAGCGGCGCGGCCTCCTCGGTGGCCGTGCCGTGCGCATGCGCCAGCGCCTCGACCACGATGTCGAGCGCGCGCGACTTCTGGTACAGGCGCCACAAAGGCGGCGGCAGCACGGGCGGACGCAACATCTGCTGCGCGGCGGCCACGGCCTGGTCCGATGCCTTCCAGGTCTGCAACGCCAGATGGCGCTGCGCGAACGCGCGCAGCGCCAGTCCCTCTTCGCCGGGAAGATGCCGATCCAGCCATTGCGGCTGCAAGGTCAGCATCACCGTGCGCTCGATATGGCCACGGCATGACTCGCGCAGGAAGGCGTCCGGCCGCAGCGCGGAAAGCATCACCCCTTGCACGCTACCATCGGCGCCGGGTCCCAGGGTGAGCCTGTGTTCCCCCAGCGTCACGTTCACGCGGCCGCCGACCACCAGGGCCAGGTGCAGGCCTGGCCGCACCGCCGCCCGCATGCGCGCGCCTTGCAGATCGCGCGCGTCCAGCCGCCACAACACCATGCCCGGGTCCAGTTCGGCCAGGTCAGACCAGCCTTCCATGACGGTCTGCGCGCGCGCAGGGACCACAGGCGCCATCCCGTAATGGACGACCCGATGTGCTGATTCCGCAACGGCTACGCGCCGAAGCTCGTCCATGCCGGATTCCGGAGGATTGGCGATGCCGCAAAGCATTGTGGTGCCGGCGCAAAACCCGGCGTGCACTCCCGCTGACATAATTCTGAACGCTTCAAATAGAAATCGTTCTCAATTAAATCATGCACATCCGGCTTTGGGTTGAGCATCTGCGGCGGGCGTTGTGAAAACCCCACCCTGCCCGCCCGGTCCGCATGCTGCGTTGCCTGTGGAGTAGAACTTCGTGCTGTCCCTGTCCAACCAACGCCTGAACTACGCCGCAGCGGCGCTGTTCTGCGCGCTTCATACCGCCGGCGCCACCGCGCAGACGACCTCGACGCAGGATGATCACATCCAGCAGTTCCCCACCGTGCAGGTGCTCGGCACCGCCGAAGAGGAAGTGAAGGAAGCGCTGGGCGTCTCGGTGATCACGGCCGAGGAAATCGCCCGCCGTCCTCCCACCAACGACCTGTCCGACATCATCCGGCGCGAACCTGGGGTCAACCTGACCGGCAACAGCGCCAGCGGCTCACGCGGCAATAGCCGGCAGGTCGACATCCGCGGCATGGGGCCGGAAAACACCTTGATCTTGATCGACGGCAAGCCCGCCACCTCCCGCAACGCCATCCGCTATGGCTGGAGCGGAGACCGCGACACCCGCGGCGACACCAACTGGGTGCCCGCCGAGGAAGTCGAGCGCATCGAAGTATTGCGCGGCCCCGCCGCCGCGCGCTATGGCTCGGGCGCGATGGGCGGGGTGGTGAACATCATCACCAAGCGGCCCACGGACAAGCTCAGCGGTTCGCTGACCTACTATCTGAACCAGCCCGAGAACAGCGACGAAGGCAATACCAACCGGGTCGGCATTCGCCTGAGCGGCCCCATCAGCGACACCCTCAGCTTCCGGCTCTATGGCAACTACAACAAGACCAACCCCGACGCCCGCAACATCAACGCCGGCCGCTCGCTGCTCAACGGCGACGGCCAGGCGGAATCGGCCGGCCGCGAAGGCGTGATCAACCAGGACCTGAATACGGTCTTCTCCTGGCGTCCCGACAACCGCAACACGCTGGACCTGGAAGCCGCCTTCAGCCGCCAGGGCAACCTCTATGCCGGCGACACGATGCTGAACTCCACCACCAAGTTCACCGACAGCCTGTACGGCAAAGAAACCAACGTGCTCTACCGCGAGAGCCTGAGCCTGACGCATCGCGGCACCTGGGACTGGGGTACCTCGCGCGCCTCGATGGGCTATGACTACACCCGCAACGCGCGCCAGAACGAAGGCCTGGCCGGCAGCGGCGAAGGCAGCCCGATGGACCTGGGCTGGTCCACCTCGCGCTTGAAGAACCTGCGCGCGGCGGGCGAGGTCAACGTCCCGTTCAAGCTCGGCTTCGAGCAGGTCGCGACGGTAGGCGTGGAATGGCTGCGCGAATCCCTGGACGATCCCGCCAGCCTGCGCCAGACCTACACGGGCGGCGTCATCGGCGGCGTGGCGCCTGGCAACCGCGATCCCAAGACCACGCAGAACAGCTACGCGCTGTTCGTCGAGGACAATATCGAGGCCGGGGAACGCACCACCCTGACGCCGGGCGTACGCCTGGACCACAACGAGAAGTTCGGCAACAACTGGAGCCCCAGCCTGAATGCCGCCTACAAGGTCACAGAGGCCTTCAGGCTCAAGGGCGGCATCGCGCGGGCGTACAAGGCGCCGAACCTGTACCAGTCGAATCCGAACTACCTGATGTACAGCCGCGGCTTCGGCTGCCTGGCCTCGCAGGCCAATCAGAACGGCTGCTACCTGGTGGGCAATGAAAACCTGTCGCCCGAAACCAGCGTCAACAAGGAAATCGGCTTCGAGTACGACCCCGGCAGCTGGCGCATGAGCGCGGCCTACTTCCGCAACGACTACAAGAACAAGATCGTGGCCGGCACGGACATCGCCTATCGCCTGGCCAACGGCGCGCGCGTGCTGCAATGGAGCAACTCGGGCAAGGCCGTGGTCGAGGGGCTGGAAGGCAATCTCTTCATTCCGCTGGCGCCCAGCCTGGACTGGAACACCAACTTCACCTACATGATCCAGAGCGAAAGCAAGGACAATGGCCAGCCGCTGAGCATCATCCCGAAGTACACGATCAATTCCACGCTGGACTGGTTCGCCACCGAAAAGCTGTCGTTCCAGGCCAACCTGACCTACTACGGCAAGCAGGAAGCCCCGACCTTGAACCCGCGCCGCGGCGAAACCATCACGGGCCAGGGGTTGCAAAGCGTCAGCCCCTACGCCCTGGTCGGGTTGAGCACGGGCTACGAGCTCAACAAGAACCTGCGCTTGCGCGTCGGCGTCAGCAACCTGCTGGACAAGAAGCTCTACCGCGAAGGCAACGCGGGCGAAGCGGGCGCCGCCACCTACAACGAACCGGGCCGCGCCTACTACGCGACGGTCACCGCGTCGTTCTAAGGCGGGCAAGCCAGCCGCGCGGCCCGGTGGACAGGGCGCGCGGGGCTCGCCTGCGGCCTCAATGGCCGGTCGAATCCCCTTCCCGGCTGGCTTCGAACAGGAACCAGGTGCGCCGTTCGGTCTCGTCGATCCAGTTCTCGATCAGGCTGGAGCTGGCGATGTCGCGGTGCTCGTCGGTGATGTTGTGCGCTTCGCGCAGCGCCGCGGCCAGGACCTTGTTGTCCTCGCGCAGCTCGGCCAGCATATCCAGCGGCTGCACGTAGTCCGCATCGTTATCCGAGATGCGCTGCGAACGCGCAATGTGGCCAATGGAACGCAGCGTCGTGCCGCCGATCTTGCGGATGCGTTCGGCGATGGGATCCGTCATGGCGAACAGCTGGTCGCCCTGCTCGTCCAGCAGCAGGTGGTAGTCGCGGAAATGGGGGCCGCTGACGTGCCAATGAAAGTTCTTGGTCTTGAGATACAGCGCGAACACGTCGGCGAGTATCTGGTTCAGCGCGGCGGAAATATCCCTGGTGGCCGCCGACGCCAGGTCGGTCGGCGTCGCCAGCGGGCGCTTGCGCCGCTCTTTCAGGGCTTTGGTGGTCTTCTCATCCAGTTTCTTGGCCATGGGTCGCAACTCCTAGGAATGATGGTGAAAACACACGCGCGGCGCGAGGCTTGCTTGCGCCGCGACTTCGCTAGCGTAAATCCGCACGCGTTCTTTTGCCAATGTCCGGGATCAAGGCGCCCTCCCTTCTGAAATCCGATCCGGCTAGGAGTATGCTACGGCGCGTCAATTCAGCCGGATCCCTCCATCGCTATGCGCGGCAACCCCGACCCCAGGCAAGGCGCCATCGCCCTGCACGGGTTTTACTTCCTGTATTACGGCCTGCAGGGAGTCAGCATCCCCTTTCTGCCCCTGTGGTTCGCCAGCCGCGGACTGGATCCCGCCGTCATCGGCCTGATCGTCGCCACGTCCTTCCTGCCCAAGATCCTGTCCACGCCAGTGGTCGCCCACGTCGCCGACCAGACCGGCCGCGCCCATGCGCTGATTGCGGCGGCGCTGGCGGCGTCGCTGGCGCTGTTCGTCTGCTATCCGTTCAGCAGCGCGCCCGGCTGGCTGTTGGCCATCACGCTGCTGCTCAATGCGGTGTTCCCGGCGGTCCTGCCGCTGATGGACCGCATGGCCATCGCCAGCGGTCGGGGCCAGGGGAGTTCCTACACCGTCATGCGCGCCTGCGGCTCGCTGGGTTTTGCCGTGGTCACCCTGGCGGGCGGCTACCTGATCAAGACGTTCGACGCCGACTGGGTGATGTGGCTGTCCATCGTCCTCATCATCGCCTGCCTGGCCTGCGTGCGGCTGCTGCCTCGGGCGGCGCGCCCCGCTGCGGGCGAAGCGCTCGCGCCGGCGGTCCGCCTGCCCATGCTCGAAGTCCTGCGCGACCGCCCGCTGCTGATGTGCATCGCTGCGGCCTCGCTGGTCCAGGCCAGCAACGGCTTCCTCTATTCCTATTCCACGCTGTACTGGACCGCCAGCGGCCTGTCGACCGCGTTGATTTCCATGCTGTGGGTGGTAGGCGTTGCCAGCGAGGTCCTGTTCTTTTTCCTGGCGCCCCGCATCCTGGCCCGCACGGGCGCGCAATGGCTGATCCTGGCGTCCGCCGTCATGACCGCGATCCGCTGGGCCGGTCTGTCCGCCACCACCGATCCGGCGCTGATCGCGGGCCTGCAACTGCTGCAGTGCTTCACGCTGGCGGGCAATAACGCAGCGATCATGTGGTACATCACGCGCCACGTGCCCGCCGCCATCAAGACGTCGGCCATCGCGCTCTACGCGCTGCTGTCGGGAGGGGTCTTCATGTTCGCCAGCATCCAGCTGGGCGGCGCGTTGTACCGCAGCTATGCGCCGGGGGGATTTCTGGTGATGTCGCTGTGCGCGATCGGGGCGGTGCCTTTGGTGGTCTACGCCGAAAGGGTACGCAGAAAGTCGGTATAACCCGTCGCCGCCTGCGCCCAACGAAAAAAAGGCCTCGCAAGCGAGGCCTTTCCTGTCAGCAGCAACCGATCCGCTTCTTCCCGCCATAACGCGCGTCCTGGCGCTCGCGGAAGAATGCTTCGTAAGTCATCGGCTCCTGGTCAGGGTGCGTGCGCCGCATGTGCGCCACATACGTCTCGTAGTCCGGCACGCCGACCATCAGCCGGAGCGTCTGCCCCAGGTAGCGGCCGGCGGCGCCGGCCGCGGAACTCATGTTGGTGAACAGCATGCGTCGTCTCCCTGTTGCGCTCAGTCCGCGCCGGCGGCGGCCGGCAGCGTTTCGTACGGCATTTCGCGGGCGGTGGGCTTGTTCTCGTTGCGCGCGCGCTGCACCGAACGCAGGCCGAACACCACGATGCTCACGACCACGAAGATGAAGATCGCGCACAGGCCGGCGTTGATGTAGTCGTTGAAGACCACGCGCGACATTTCGCCCAGGGACTTGGCCGGAGCCAGGACCTTGCCTTCGGCGATGGCCGCGTTGTACTTGTCGGCATGGGCCAGGAAGCTCACGCGCGGGTCGGCGTGGAACAGCTTCTGCCAGCCGGCGGTCAGCGTGCATGCCAGCAGCCACAGGGTCGGCAGCACCGTGACCCAGGCGTAGCGGTCACGCTTCATCTTGAACAGCACCACGGTGCCCAGCGTCAGCGCAATCGCGGCCAGCATCTGGTTGGCGATGCCGAACAGCGGCCACAGCGTGTTGATGCCGCCCAGCGGATCGACCACGCCCTGATACAGGAAGTAGCCCCAGGCCGCCACGCACAGGCCGGTGGCAATCAGGTTGGCAGGCAGCGAGTCAGTGCGCTTGAGCGACGGGGCGAAGGTGCCCAGCAGGTCTTGCAGCATGAAACGGCCCGCACGGGTGCCGGCGTCGACAGCGGTCAGGATGAAGAGCGCTTCGAACAGGATGGCGAAGTGGTACCAGAAGGCCATCATGCCCGGGCCGCCGATGGCCTGGTGCAGGATGTGCGCCATGCCCACGGCCAGCGTCGGAGCGCCGCCGGCGCGCGAGATGATGGTGCTTTCGCCCACGTCCTTGGCGGTCTGGATCAGGTCCGCGGGCGTCACCACGAAGCCCCAGCTGGAGACCACCTGGGCCACCTGGTCGGGCGTGGTGCCGATCACGGCCGCCGGGCTGTTCATGGCGTAGTAGATGCCCGGCTCGATCACGCAAGCCGCCACCAGCGCCATGATGGCCACGAAGGATTCCATCAGCATGCCGCCGTAACCGATGTAGCGGGCCTGGGTTTCGTTCTCGATCAGCTTGGGCGTGGTGCCCGAGGAGATCAGGGCGTGGAAGCCCGACACCGCGCCGCAGGCGATGGTGATGAAGAGGAACGGGAACAGGTTGCCCGACCACACCGGACCGGTGCCGTCGACGAACTGGGTCAGCGCGGGCATCTTCAGCTCGGGCGCGACCACGACGATGCCGATGGCCAGGCCGACGATGGTGCCGATCTTCAGGAAGGTCGACAGGTAGTCGCGCGGGGCCAGCAGCAGCCACACCGGCAGCACCGAAGCGATGAAGCCGTAGATGATCAGGATCCAGGTCAGGCCCTTGCCGTCGAAGTCGAACATGGGGCCGATCACCGGGTGCGCGGCCACGTCCTGGCCGAAGGTGATGGCGGCCATCAGGCCGACGAAGCCGATAATGGACACTTCGCCGATCTTGCCCGGGCGGATGTAGCGCAGGTACACGCCCATGAACAGCGCAATGGGAATGGTCGCGGCCACCGTGAAGGTGCCCCAGGGCGAATGCGTCAGCGCCTTGACCACGATCAGCGCCAGCACGGCCAGGATGATGACCATGATCATGAAGGCGCCGAACAGCGCGATCACGCCCGGGATCTTGCCCAGCTCGGACTTGACCAGGTCACCCAGCGAACGGCCGTCGCGGCGGGTCGAGATGAAGAGGATTGTGAAGTCCTGCACGGCGCCGGCGAACACCACGCCGGCCAGGATCCACAGCATGCCCGGCAGATAGCCCATCTGCGCGGCCAGCACCGGGCCCACCAGGGGGCCAGCGCCAGCGATGGCGGCGAAGTGGTGGCCGAACAGCACGTGCTTGTTGGTGGGCACGTAGTCCAGGCCGTCGTTGTGCTTCCAGGCCGGCGTCATGCGCGTCGGATCCAGCTGGAACACGTTCTTGGCGATGAAGCGGCTGTAATAACGGTATGCGATCAAATACACGCATACGGCGGCGATCACCACCCATAGCGCATTGATGGTCTCCCCTCTGGCCAGCGCCACGGTGCCCAGCGCGAACGCGCCCAGTACCGCAACCGCCAGCCAGACCAGGTGCTGACCCAGTCCCTTACTGCTGGTTTGCATAAGTGCTCCTCTAGCCTCCCGCCATGCTTTTGGCGTGAAACGCTTTTATCGTCCCGCGGAAGGCAGACTCATTGTTGTGGGGTGGCGGACGCGCGCGCGTCCACGCAGCGCCGTGTCGACGCGGACGCTAGTATTTCGTTTTGACTACGCAGCAACAAGCGCGAAACTACGCAATTCCGCTACGTGTTACTACGCAATGCGCCGCAGCATGATTTGGCGAAAACCGTAAAATCACGGCTGAAATTTCCCGATCCTGACTGCGGCAAGCAAAATGCTGCGCCGCAATATTCGCGTTCGCGCTGATACAAATCCTTCATGAAGCTGCGCCTGAAAATCCTGCTGCTCGCCGCGGTGCCCTTGCTGGTGGCCGTCGCCGCCATCACGGTGGCCGTCTACGTGCAGGGCCTGCAGCTGGCGCAGCGCGAAAAGCAGGTCGTGGAAAACGCCTGGCTGGCCAGCAAGGAAGGCGAGCTGCGCCACTACGTCAACCTGGCCTACAGCGCCATCGCCCCCCTGCAGGCGGCGGCCGACGATGACGCCACCCGCCAGCGCGCGCTGGACCTGCTGGCGCAAATGGAATTCGGCCACGACGGCTACTTTTTCGTCTACGACCTGAAGGGCAGGAACCTGATGCACCCGCGCCAGCCGGAGCTGGTTGGGCAGGACCTTTGGGAACTGCGCGACACCAAGGGCCAGCCCGTCATCCAGAATCTGCTGACCGCCGCCCGGCGCGGCGGCCAGGACGGCGAAGCGGTGCACTACCTTTGGGAAAAGCCGTCCACCCACCAGACCGAGGAAAAGCTGGGCTACGTGGTGGTGCTGGAGCGCTGGGGCTGGATGCTGGGCACCGGCATCTACCTGGACGACGTGCAGCAGGCGCTGGAGCGCATCGACGCCGCCGCCCAGGCCAATATCCGCAGCATGTTCGCCTGGGTGGCCGGGATTGCCGCCGTGTCCATCCTGGGCGTGGCGGCCTGCGGCCTGGCCTTGAACATCAGCGACCACCGCCAGTCCGACGCCAAGCTGCGGCTGATGGCGCGCCAGCTGGTGCGTTCGCAGGAAGACGAGCGCGCACGGCTCTCGCGCGAGCTGCATGACGGCATCAGCCAGGTGCTGGTGTCGATCAAGCTGTCGCTGGAAGCGGCGCGGGAACGGCTGCGGCAGACGCTGCCGGACGAGCCACGCGTCCTCGCTCATATCGACACCCCCTTGGGCGGCGCGCTGGACCGATTGAATACCGCCGTGGGCGAAGTCCGCCGCATTTCGCACAACCTGCGGCCGACGCTGCTGGACGACCTGGGCCTGCCGGCCGCACTCGAACATCTGGGCCGGGAATTCGCCATTCCCAGCCAGGATGGCGCCCCGCCTCTGGCCGTGCGCCTGCACACCGCCGGGCAGCCGGTGAAGCTGCCCGAGGCCTATGCCACCGCCCTGTTCCGGGTCACCCAGGAAGCCCTGACCAACGTCATCCGCCACGCCGGCGCCACCCGCGCCGACATGACGCTGGCTTATTCGCCGCGCGACCTGCGCCTGACCATCGCCGACGACGGCCGCGGCTTCGACTATGCCGAGGTGCAACAGGATCCGCGCCGCGGCATCGGCCTGCGCAATATGCGCGAACGCATGAACGCGCTGTCCGGCACGCTGACTTTCCGCTCCACTTCCCACGGCACGGTGCTGCAGGCCTGGCTGCCGCTGCCCGCCGCCCCTCTCCCCGCGAGTTCCGACGCATGAACCACAAGCCCGACGCCATCCGGCTGCTGCTGATCGACGACCACCCGCTGGTGCGGGACGGGCTGCGGCTGCGCCTGGAAACCGTGCCGCAACTGCGGGTCGTGGGCGAAGCCGGCAACGCCGCCGCCGCCCAGGCCTTCCTGGCCGCCTGCCTGGCCGAGGACCCGCAAGGAGGCACCTTGCCGCACCTGGCGCTGATGGACCTGAACATGCCCGGCGTGGGCGGGCTGGAATTGACCGCCCTGCTGCACGAGCGCTACCCGCAGATCGCGGTGCTGGTGCTGTCCATGCACGACAACCCCGAATACATGGTGCAGGCGGTCAAGGCCGGTGCGCGCGGCTATCTGCTGAAGGACGAACCGGCGCATGAGATCGTCACCGCCATCGACGCGGTCATGGCAGGCCGCAGCTATTTCAGCGCTGCGGTCGCGGTGCGCCTGTCGCAGGCCACGGCGCCAGCCACCATGCTGACGCAGCGCGAACGCGACGTGCTGCGCCACATCGCCAGCGGCGAGGCCAACAAGCAGATCGCGCAGGCGCTGGGATTGTCGGTGCGCACGGTGGAGACCCATCGCCTGAACATCAAGCGCAAGCTGGGCATAGACGGCCAGGCCGAGCTGATCAAGTACGCGGTCGAGAACCGCGGGGTCTGACCCGGGCCTGGGCCTGGGCCTGAGCCCGGCCTGATCGTTTTCCCGCGCTGCGGTAGACTTGCAGCACTACGCTACACAGTAAAGCGCCGCAACCAGCGCCGCCCCCAGGAGTCCCCGATGTCATTGGAAAAGAACTACACCGCCATTCTTCAAGAACTAGGGGAAGATCCGTCCCGCGAAGGGCTGGCCGATACGCCCGCCCGCGCCGCCAAGGCCATGCGCCACCTGTGCCGCGGCTACGGCCAGAACCTGGACGAAATCGTCAATGGCGCGCTGTTCACCTCCGACACGCGCGAGATCGTGCTGGTCAAGAACATCGAGCTGTACTCGCTCTGTGAACACCACATGCTGCCCTTCATCGGCAAGGCGCACGTGGCCTACCTGCCCAACGGCAAGGTGCTGGGTCTGTCCAAGGTCGCCCGCATCGTCGAAATGTACGCGCGCCGCCTGCAGATCCAGGAAAACCTCAGCCGCCAGGTGGCCGAGGCCGTGCAGTCGGTGACCGGCGCGGCCGGCGTGGCCGTGGTGATCGAGGCCCAGCACATGTGCATGATGATGCGCGGCGTGGAAAAGCAGAACTCGTCCATGGTCACCTCGGTCATGCTGGGCGAATTCCACGACAATCCGTCGACCCGGGCCGAGTTCCTGAGCCTCATCCGCTAGGCCGATCCCCCTCTCCCCCTTTTGGCGCATATCGCGGGCCGCCTCGCCGGCCGCACCCCGCCGCGCCGGCCGCGCCAGGACTGGCGTTGCCGGCGCGGCGGGCGGGCCCGGGCCTTTTTGGCTCCTACTGATTAGGGCATCTGGCCCTAGCGTTCTGGCTCCATCCGGGCAAACTGGCTCCAGCATGCCGGTCGCGCCGGAGCGCGGCCGTTCCCTCCCGGAGATCTCCATGAACGCGATATTCCGCCTCATCCGCCGCTGCACCCTGGCCGGCCTGGCCGCCGCGCTGTTGGCCGCTCCCGCCTATGCCCAGACCAAGCTGGTGGTCGGCTACCAGTTGATCGTGGGGCCATTCCTGACGGCCATCGCCGACGGCAGTTTCGACAAGGCCTTGAAGGACGCCGGCTACCAGGTGGACTGGCGCCAGTTCACCTCCGGCGGCGACATTTCCACCGCGCTGGCTTCCGGCAACGTGCCAGTCGGTGTGCTGGGCTCCACCGGCATCACCGCGGCCGCCACCCGCGGCGTCGACATGGAGCTGTTCTGGATCCTGGACAACATCGGCAAATCCGAGGCGCTGGTGGCGCGCAACGGTTCCGGCATCAACAGCACGGCGGACCTGAAGGGCAAGCGCGTCGCCACGCCCTTCGTGTCCACCTCGCACTTCCATCTGCTGGTCGGGCTGGAACAGGTCTGGAAGATCAATCCGCGCGACGTGCGCATCCTGAACATGCAGCCGCCGCAGATCGTGGCCGCCTGGCAGCGCGGCGACATCGACGCGGCCTACGTCTGGCCGCCCGCCCTGACCGAGATCGCCAAGAGCGGCAAGATCATTGCCGACTCGGAACAGATCGGCAAAGCCAGCGTGCCAACCTTCGACGGCATCGTGGTCGATCGCGCCTGGGCCGCCAAGAATCCGAAGTTCATGGCCGCCTTCACCAGCGTTTTGGCCAAGTCCTATGCGGACTACCGCGCCAACAGCGCCAAGTGGACCGCCGATTCCCCGCAGGTCAAGAGCATCGTCAAGCTGATCGGCGGCAAGCCCGAGGACATGGTCGAAGCGCTCCAGCTGCTGGTCTTCCCGACCGTGCAGGAACAGGCCTCCAATGTCTGGCTGGGCGGCGGCAAGGAATCGGGCGCCGCGCGCGCCTTCGCGGCCAGCGCCCAATTCCTGAAGGACCAGAAGCAGATCGACCGCGCCCTGGCCGACTACAGCCCGCACGTCACCGACAAGTACGCCAAGGCGGCCGAGAAGTAAGGAGCGCTTGCGGCCAAGGCGGCCCGTCCGGCGCCGCCTGCCCAGCGCCACGCAGGGCTGCGCGCAGCCCGTCGCAACCAGGGGAGCCGGCATGACCATGCAGTCCTCGTCCGCCACGCATAGCCTGTGCGCGGAAAAAGTAAGCGTCACCTACCCCGGCCTGCACGAAAGCGGTCCGGTCATCGCGTTGCAGAACGTCAACCTGACCATCCAGCCTGGCGAGTTCGTCGTGGCGCTGGGCGCCTCGGGCTGCGGCAAGACCACCTTGCTCAGCCTGCTGGCCGGCTTCCTGTCGCCCACCGAGGGCGAGATCACGCTGGGCGGCCGGCCTATCGTGGGTCCCGGCGCCGACCGCGGCGTGGTGTTCCAGAAGCATGCCCTGCTGCCCTGGCTGAACGTGCTGGAGAACACCGAGTTCGGCCTGAAGCTGCAAGGCGTGGACAAGGAAACGCGCCGCGCCCGCGCCCGCCGCAATCTGGAGCTGGTGGGCCTGCAGGACTTCCACCGCCACATGATCTACCAGCTGTCCGGCGGCATGCAGCAGCGCGTGGGCATTGCGCGCGCGCTGACCTGCAACCCCGCCATGCTGCTGATGGACGAGCCCATGGCGGCGCTGGACGCGCTGACCCGCGAAACCATCCAGGAGCTGCTGCTGGACATCTGGCGGCAGACCAACAAGATGTTCTTCTTCATCACGCACAGCGTCGAAGAAGCGCTGTTTCTGGGTTCGCGGCTGATCGTCATGTCGCCCCGCCCGGGCCGCATCACGCATACCTTCACGCCGGACTTCAACCGGCGCTACCTGGAGACCCGCGATGGCCGCAGCATCAAATCCAGTCCCGACTTCATCGCCATGCGCGAACAAGTCCTCGGCATCATCTATGGCGACGAGCGAGCCTCCTCCCCCCAAGGCTTCCATGGCTAGCAGCCGCCCGGGACACAAGCCCGCCGCGCCGGGCAAGGTCTACGGCGCGCCGGGCGCGGGCTACAGCGGCCACATCAGCCTGATCACCAGCCTGGCGCTCATCGGGCTGTGGTTCCTGGTGACCAGCGCCGGCTGGGTGCGGCCATTGTTCCTGCCCTCGCCCCTGGCGGTGTACGACAAGTTCGTCTCGGCCATGACCGACGGCGTGGCCAACTCCACGCTGACCGAACATGCGCTGGCCAGCCTGTCGCGGGTGTTCGGGGCCTTCTTCCTGGCCTGCGTGACCGCCATTCCCGTCGGCATCCTGATGGGCGTGAACCGGTACGCGCGCGGCATCTTCGATCCGCCCATCGAGTTCTACCGCCCGCTGCCGCCGCTGGCCTATCTGCCGCTCATCATCATCTGGTTCGGCATCGGCGAATTCCCCAAGGTCCTGCTGATCTACCTGGCGATCTTCGCGCCCATGGCGATCGCGGCGCGCGCCGGTGTGCGCTCGGTGTCGATCGAACAGATCCACGCGGCCTACGCCATGGGCGGCACGCCTGCGCAGGTGGTCTGGCACGTGATCCTGAAGGCCGCCATGCCGGAGATCTTCACGGGCATGCGCATCGGCATCGGCGTGGGCTGGACCACGCTGGTGGCCGCCGAAATGGTGGCCGCCGACCGCGGCCTGGGCTTCATGGTGCTGAACGCCGCCCAGTTCCTGGCCAGCGACACCGTCATCATGGGCATCATCGTGATCGGCGTGTTCGCCTTCGCCTTCGACCTGCTGGTCCGTTATCTGGAGAAGTTCGCCATTCCATGGAAGGGACGGGTCTGAAACGCGCCCGGGCAATCCCTCATTTCGTCCCCCATCCGGCTCCTCTATCCTCAAGAGCGGCGCCTGCGCAGCGGCTACCGGCTGCGCGGCCTAGACAAGGAGCCGTCATGTCCAGCCAGGCCTCGATGCTCAAGCCTGTGTTGTGGGAGCGCCTGTTCGAACGCGAAAGCGCGCCCAACCTCAGCCTGCAGGGCTGCGTGCGCCAGATGCTGGTGTCCGCCATCCTCAGCGGCCACCTGCCGCCGGGCACGCCGGTGCCGTCCAGCCGGCATCTGGCCGACCAGCTGCGCATCGCGCGCAACACTGTCGTGTTCGCCTACCAGCAACTGGTGAGCGAGGGTTATCTGGTGTCGCGCGAACGCAGCGGCCACTTCGTCAGCGACACAGTCATGCGCGGCCATTCCGGTCCGGCTTCCGACGCCCCGCCCGCCGACGGCGGCGAGCCGGACGTGCGCTGGGACGAAAGGCTGCGCTTCCGCCCGTCCCGGCAACGCAACATCACCAAGCCGCGCGACTGGCAGAAGCAGCCCTATCCCTTTGTCTACGCCCAGTTCGACCAGGACCTGTTCCCCACCGCGGAATGGCGCGAATGCTGCATCAAGGCGCTGTCGGTGCTGGACATCCGCAGCTGGGCGCCGGACCTGATCACCCACGACGACCCCGCGCTGATCGAGCAGATCCGCACCCAGGTGCTGCCCCGGCGCGGCGTCTGGGCCGACGCCGAGGAAATCGTCATCACCGTGGGTGCGCAGCATGCGCTTTACCTGCTGGCCGATCTGCTGGTCAACGAGGACACCGTGGTCGGCATGGAAGACCCCGGCTATCCCGACGCCCGCAACATCTTCGCCAGCCACACGCGCAACCTGCTGCCGCTGCCGGTGGACGAACAAGGGCTGTGCACCGGCACCCATCTGCTGGGCTGCGACTACATCTTCGTCACGCCGGGGCACCAGTGCCCCACCACGGTCACGCTATCGCCGGAGCGCCGCCAGAACCTGCTGACGCTGGCGCGCCAGGCCGACAGCCTGATCATCGAGGACGACTTCGAAAGCGAAAGCCGCTGGGGCGAAGGCGCGATTCCCGCCTTGAAGAGCCTGGACCGCGACGGCCGCGTGATCTACGTGGGCAGCCTGGCCAAGTCCTTCGCGCCCGGCCTGCGCATCGGCTACATCGTGGCGCCACGCGAACTCACCGCGGAACTGCGCGCCCTGCGCCGGCTCATGCTGCGCCACCCTTCGGCCTACATCCAGCGGGCGTTTTCGCTGTTCATTTCGCTGGGGCACCACCATTCGCTGCTGCGCAGGCAATCGCAGGCCTACCAGGAGCGCGGCACCGAACTGGCCCGCGCGCTGGCGCGGCACCTGCCCGATTTCAAGGTCATACCCATTACCGGATCCTCGTCCTGCTGGCTGCAAGGCCCGCCCTGGCTCAACGCCTGCGAGCTATCCGAGGCCGCGCTGGCCGAGGGCGTGGTGGTGGAGCCCGGCGACGTCTTCTTCATGAACGGAGCCGACGCGCCGCGCAACTTCCTGCGGGTCGGCTTCACATCGATCCGGCCGGAACACATCGAGCCGGGGATTGCCCGGCTGGCCAAGGTGGTCGACCGCTACCGCGGCCGCGCCGCGGACGGCAAGCAGGCCCCGCAGGGCCCGGACTTGCACGCGCTAGAGCACTTCGTCTCTTAGGTAGTACCAGCGGTACAGCAGGCCCTGGCCCAGCCTGCGGAACGGCGCGAACATATGCCCCGGCAAGGGCGAGTCGTAGATCGGCAGGTCCCAGGCCACGCCGTCCTTGCCCATCATGCGTTGCGCCAGGCGCTTGCCCGCGTGGGCCGAGAACGCCACGCCATTGCCCCCGTAGCCGAAGGCGTAATAGACCGGCTGCGCCGGGTCGGGCTGGGTCACGCGCGGCATCATGTCGTGGCTCACGTCCACCCAGCCCCACCAGGAATAGTCCACGTCCACGCCCGCCAGCGTGGGGAACTTGCGCGCCAGCCCTTCGCGCAGCAGAGCCAGATGGCGCGGATGCTGCGCGTCGGCGCCGCGCAGCGCGCTGCGGCTGCCGATCTGCATGCGGCCGTCGGGCAGCAGGCGGTAATAGAAGCGCAGGGTTCGCGTGTCGGTGATGAACACCGTGCTTTTGAGGCCCGCTGCATCGCGTTCCGCCGGCGTCAGCACCCGCGTCACCAGCGAGTTCGACAGCACCGGCATGATGCGGTTGTCCAGCAAACGGTTGACGCCCTGCGCGGTATAGCCGCCAGTGGCGAACGCCACGCGCCGCGCGCGCACGTAGCCGTTGGGAGTCTGCAGCCGCACGCCGCCATTCTCGGCGCGCCAGCCCAGCACCGGGCTGCCCGGATGGATGCGCACGCCCAGGGCCCGCGCCTGCCGCATATAGCCATAGGCGAGCTTCAACGGATGCACGCCTACGCCATCCGGCTCGTGCATCGCGCCCACCGCCTCGCGGTCGTACACGTAGCGTTCGCGCAGTTCCTCCCGGCTCAACATCCGGGCGTCATAGCCGAACACCTCGCGCATCACGCGGGCTTCGTTTTCCAGGAACGCCATCTTCTTCTGGCGGTGCGCCGTGTACAGATGGCCGCCAGGTTGCGCGTCGCAATCCACCTGGGCCACCAGGCTCTTCCAATATTCGAATCCTTCGCGGATCTCGGCGTCCAGGCGCTTGGCGGTCGCCAGGCCCCAGCGCGCTATCCATTGCGAACGGTACAGGCGTCCGGACGCATTCTGTCCCTGTCCGCCGTTGCGGCTGGTGCAGCCCCACACCGCGCGATTGGCCTCGAGCACCACGGCCTTCACGCCGAAGTCGCGCGCCAGCGTCAACGCCGCCGACAGCCCGGTAAAGCCCGAGCCCACGATCACCACGTCGGCGTCGATATCGCCGTTGACAGGGCCGTCATCCTCGGGCGGTTCACCGGCGGTCGCGACCCAGTAGGTGGGCGCGTAGTCCTGCCCGCGGCCGGGCGGGGACACCAGCGGATCGTAGGCCGGGTTGTAGGCGCTGATCGCCGTCCGGCCAGCGGGGGCCGGACCTACAGGTTGGAAGGACATTTGAGTATCCATGCTGCGTTCCGGTTGCTGGATGCGGGTGCGTGTTCAACCGCGGGCCGGCAATACCGGGCGCTGCTTGCGGTAGGCGTTCTTCACGCGGATCTTGCCGTCCCGGAAGGTGAAGACGTCCACCATGTCCGCCTCCACGCGGGAGCCGTCGGCGGCGGTGCCGGTAAAGGTCGATTGGGACACGCCGCGGTCGCCTGCGACCCAATGCGTGCCGTTCTGCCACTGCGCATCGGGGAAATTCGCCCAGGCCGCCGCGAAGGCCGCCCGCACCGCCTCGCGGCCTTCGTGCCGCGCGCCCCATCGCTCGGGGCCGGCCACGGTCTCGAACACGCAGTCGTCGCTCATGAAGGACATCAAGGCGTCGATATCGTGGCGGTTCCAGGCCGCCGCGAATTCGGCCAGCATGTCCGCGGTGACGGTCTTCTGCATTGCATACCTCCGGTAGACGCGGGCGCAACACGCGCCAGCATTCAGGACCAAAGGTAAGTGAGCCCCCAGGCAGGGTCTAGAACCAGAAACGGGAAATCGCTTGCACCAGAAGCGACATCGGGTGGCAGGCCGCGCAATACGCAACCGGCCACCCGGTTGGGCGTCCCGCCGTGTTGCGGACGGCGCCGGCTACAGCGTCATCCCGCCATCGGCAGTCAAACTGGCCCCCGTCATGTATCCCGATTCGGCGCCGGCAAGCCATGCCACCAGCGACGCGATTTCATCGGCGCTGCCGGCGCGCTGCAACGGGATCAGCGGAACGACCGCATCAAGATGGTTGACCGTCATATCGGTCTGGATCGGCCCGGGCTGCACGTTGTTGATGGTGATGCCGCGGGGTGCAAGATCGATCGCGATGCCTTTGACCATCGTCGCCACCGCCGCCTTCGTCATCGCATAGACGCTCACGGCCGGCCCGCCGATGCGCGCGGCCAAATTGCTGCCGATGGTAACGATGCGGCCGCCGCGCGCAAGGTGCGCAGCGCCGGCCTGGATCGCCAGGAACACGCCGCGCACATTGACGGCCAGCATCTGGTCGAGATCCGCCACGCTCACGTCGGCCACCCCGCCCAACTTCAGGATGCCGGCGTTGACCACCACGATGTCGAGCCGTCCGAAATGCTCGGCCGCGCGCGCGGCGGCCAGGCGAATCGCCTCCGAGTTCGCGCTGTCGGCATGAATGGCCAGCGCCCTCGCCCCGCCCGCTTCGATCGCGGCGGCGGTCTCGCGCGCGCGCTCCGGCGCGGAAACATAGGTGAACGCCACGTCCGCGCCGTCGGCCGCCAGCCGCCGGACAATGGCGGCGCCGATGCCGCGCGAGCCGCCGAATACGATTGCGGCCTTGCGCAAGCCCCCGGAAATGCCTGTCATGATTCGCTCCTTGTAAGCCGATAGGTCAGTAAGCAGCCGGGAGAAGGGCCGGCTATCGAACCGGCGAATTCTCCCGTTTGCCTCGAATCGGTCAACAAGGAAAAAATTGACAAGCAATCCAATAAATCTATACCTATCTACGCCCGCCCCTCACGCCGCCGCCGGCGCCAGCCAGGCGTCGACGTCCGCGGGATCAACGGCGCCGCGCATGCCGATCAGCACCAGCGACGGCTCGTCCAGATCCTCGGGCGGCCTGGCCTGCGTGTCGTAGCGCACGCGCCGGCCCGCCAGTTGCACCAGCACCAGGCCGTGGCGATCGGTGCGCACCCAGCCCTTTGCCCGCAGCAGCTGCCTGGGCGCGTCGCGCAACCGGCTGGCGAGCCGGTCGGCGTCCAGCAGCGCGGGCGCGCGCCACAGCCAGCTCTGGAATGGATGGTCGGGGTCGTCGGGCATCGCGGCGTGGACGTGTCCCGCATGGTTGCAAGCGCCGCTGGCGCATGCCTGCGCAAGGCCGCAAGACCCGCCTTCGCCCAGCAGATGGCGCAGGTCCACGCGCCCTTCGCGCGTCTCGACCATCGCGGCCCCGCGTGTCGCCGCTTGCAGCCATGAACGCAACGACGCCAGTTCGGCGGCGGACGCCAGATCGGTCTTGTTCAACACCAGCAGATCCGCAGCCTTGAGCTGGCGTTCCACGGTATCGGCCAGCAAGGGATCCGCCGCCAGCGTGCGCACGTTCGCGGCATCTGCCAGCACCACCACGCCCTCAAGCTGCAGCATGGGATCCGACATGCCGACCTGCGCGATGCGGCCCGGATCCGACACGCCGCTGGCCTCGATCACGATCCATTCCGGCAAGGGGTCCAGCGCCAGCACGCGCGCCAGGGCATCGTCCAGGCCGCCCGCCACGGAACAGCAGACGCAGCCGTTGGCCAGCCTGATCACCTGGTCGCTGCGCTGCGCGATCAGCCCGGCATCGATATCGACCGGGCCGAAGTCATTGACCAGGACCGCCGCGCGGCGCTGGCTGCGGGACAACACATGATTGAGCAAGCTGGTCTTGCCCGCGCCCAGGAATCCGCCCACCACGGTCAGCGCAATTCGCGGTGCGCCATGGGCCGCCATCTCAGGCTTCCCGCAGTGGCAAGGGTCTGCCGCCGATCACGGTGCCCAGTACGCGCACGTCCTTCAGCTTCTCGGGCGCCACCTCCAGCGGATCGTCCTGCAGCACGCAGAAGTCCGCATGCTTGCCGACCTCGATGGAGCCGACGAGATGGTCCAGGTGCAAGGTGTAGGCCGCGCCCAGCGTGACCGCATGCAAGGCCTGCTCCACACCGATGCGTTCGGACTCCCCCAGCACCTTGCCCGACGAAGTCTGGCGGTTCACGGCGCACCAGGCCGTGAATAGCGGTCCCAGCGGCGTGATGGGCGCATCCGAATGGATGGAGAACGGCACGCCGGCGCTCGCCGCCGAGGCGCAGGCGTCCATGCGCCTGGCGCGATCCGGCCCCATGGTCAGGGCGTGATGGGCGTCGCCCCAGTAGAAGATGTGGTTGGCAAAGAGATTGGCGCACATGCCCAGGCTGGCCATGCGCCGGAACTGGGCCGCGTCGGCCATCTGGCAATGCTGCAAGGTATGGCGGTGATCGCGCCGCGGGCTGCGGCGCAAGGCGCGATCCACCGCGTCGATCGCAAGCTCGGTGGCTTCGTCGCCATTGGTGTGTATGTGCAGTTGCACGCCGGCGTCGTGGTAGGTCTGGACCATTGCGTCCAGCTCGGCCGGCGCGATCACCCAGATGCCGTTGGGCGCGCCGTTGTAGTAGCCGGGCCAGCGCAACCGGGCGGTAAAGCCCTGGATCGAACCGTCCACCACCAGCTTGACCATGCCCAGATGCAGCTTGTCGTTGTTCAGGCGCCGGGCCTCGGCCAGCTTGGCCAGGCAGCGCTGCGGATCGCCCGCGTAGGTCAGCGCGGACGCGGCCGGCACGATGCGCACGGGATAGTCCGGTTCGGCGGTGATGCGGGCCAGCGTCGCCAGGCCCTCGTCGCCCAGTTCATTGACCAGGTCCGTGGCCGTGGTGACGCCCGCCCACTGCGCCACCTTGCCGAACATGCGCAGGCCCTCTTCCGATACGCCCACGGTGCGGAATGGACTGCCGATCAGGCGCATGACGGGGAACATCGCGGCGAATTCGCAGAGTTCGCCGCTGGGCCGTCCGTCTTCCATGCGCGTCACGCCCTCGATGTCGGTATCGCGGTCTATGCCGGCGCGCGCCAGCATGGGCGTGTTCACGTTCATCAGGTGCATGCTGGCATGCATGACCACCACGGGCCGCTCGGCGGACACCGCGTCCAGGTCCTGCACGCGCATGCGCGCGCCTTCGAAGAAGATCGGGTCGAAGCCCCAGCCTATCAGCGTCTCGCCGGCCGCCAGGACGCGTTCGGCCTCGCGCAGCCGCGCGGCCACCGCATCGAAACTCTTCAAGCCTTCCCACAGCCTGCCATCGGGTCCGCGCCGGTCGTAGAAGCCCACGTACACGAACTTCCACATGCCGCCTTCCGGCAGATGGCAATGCCCTTCGACCAGGCCTGGCATGAGCACCCTGTCCGCATAGCGCTCGTCGAGGTCGGCCGGCCCCCAGCCCGCCAGTTCCTCGCGGCTGCCCACGCCCAGGATGCGGCCCTCGCGCACCGCCACGTGCGTGGCGCGGGGCTGCATCGGGTTCATGGTCAGGATGCTGCGCGCGGCATAGATCGTGGTTCGGGCGCGGGTGTCGGTCATCTGTCTGTCCTTCTATCGGAGGGTGGGCTCATCCCTGCAGCGGCGACGCCAGGACGCCATCGCGGGATTCGACGAAATGGCAGGCCACGCGGTGGCCCGGCGCGACTTCCCGCAAGCCGGGTTCGCGCGTGGTACAGAGCGGCTGCGCGGCCGGGCAGCGTCCGGCAAAACGGCAGCCCGGCGGCGGATCGACCGGACTGGGCGGATCGCCCGCCAGCCGCACGCGGCGCGCGGCCAGCTCGCGCCCTCCCTTCACGGTCGGCACCGCCGACATCAAGGCGACGCTGTAGGGATGCAGCGGCCGCGTGAAGAAGGCGTTGCGGGTGGCCTGCTCGATGATCTTGCCCAGGTACATGACAGCGATGTCGTCGCAGATGTGCTCCACCACCGCCATGTCGTGCGAGATGAACAGGAACGACTGGCCCTGCTCGCGTTGAATGCGCCGCAGCAGGTTCAGGATCTGCGCGCGGATGGCGATATCCAGCGCGGACACCGGTTCGTCGCAGACGATCAGGTCCGGCGCACTGGCCAGCGCCCGCGCCACGTTCAGCCGCTGCCGCTGGCCGCCGGAAAACTGGTGCGGAAACAGTTGCCGCTGCTCCGGGCGCAGGCCCACAAGTTCGAACATGCGGGCCACGCGCGCCTCGCGTCCGCCGGGCGGATCGATGCCCATCAGGTCCAGCGGCGCACGCACGATGTCGCCCGCCCGCTGGCGCGGATTGAGCGAGGAATACGGATCCTGGAACACCAGCTGCACGCGGCGGCGCATGCGGCGCAGGGCGGAGCCGTTCAGCGCCGTCATGTCCGTACCGTCGAAGTGGATGGAGCCCGCGGTCGGGTCCGCCAGCCGCAGCACGGACAAGGCCGTGGTGGTCTTGCCCGAACCGGACTCGCCCACGATCGCCAGCGTGCGGCCGCGCTGCAGCTCGAAGGACACGCCGTCCACGGCCTTCACGACCACCGGCTTGCCGTCGCGGCCACGCCCGCCGATGGGAAAATGCACGGCAAGATCGCGCACGGACAGCAAGGCGGAAGATTGCGGTGACGTCATTGCGCGGTCTCCGGATACAGCCAACAGGCGACTTCCTGCCCCTCGCCTACACGGGTCAGGGGCGGAAACGCGTCGCGGCAGCGCGCCATGGCCTGCCCGCAACGTTCCATGAAGGGGCAGCCCGCGCCGCGCTCCCAGATCGAGGGCACCACGCCGGGAATCTCCGGCAGGTCCGGGCGCACGTCGTCGGGCTCGCGG
This sequence comes from Achromobacter sp. ACM04, assembly GCF_014851465.1. NCBI lineage: Bacteria > Pseudomonadati > Pseudomonadota > Betaproteobacteria > Burkholderiales > Alcaligenaceae > Achromobacter > Achromobacter sp. ACM04. Next base: position 720,053 of record NZ_JACUZS010000001.1, on the reverse strand, counting down.
TCCAGCTCCGGCAGACAGGCGATCAGCCCCTGGGTGTAGGGATGGCGGGGCTGCGCCAGGATCTCGCGCACGCCGCCCTGCTCCACCACCCGTCCGCCGTACATGACCACGACCCGGTCGGCCATCTCCGACACCGCGCCCATGTCATGCGTGATCAGCAGCACCGCGGTGCCGCGCCGCGCCTGCTGTTCGCGCAGCAGGTCGAAGATCTGCGCCTGAACCGTCACGTCCAGCGCCGTGGTCGGCTCGTCGGCGATCAGCACATCCGGATCGCAGGCCAGCGCGATGGCGATCATCACGCGCTGCCGCATGCCGCCGGACATCTGGTGCGGATAATCGTCCACGCGCCGCTCCGGCAAGGGGATGCCCACCGACTTCAGCATTTCGATGGCGCGCTCGCGCGCCTGGCTCTTGCTCAGGCCCTGATGCAGCCGCAGGGGCTCCGCGATCTGGTCGCCGACCGTATACACGGGATTCAGCGCCGTCATGGGCTCCTGGAAGATCATGGAGATCTTGTTGCCGCGCACCTGGCGCATGGCCTCCTCGTCGCGGCCGGCCAGGTCGTCGCCGCGCAGGCGCACGCAGCCCCCGCCGATGCGCCCCGGCGCTGGTATCAGCCGCATGATGGCCAGCGCCGTCATGCTCTTGCCGCAGCCGGACTCGCCCACCAGGCACAGGGTTTCGCCGGGGTTCAAGTCGAAGCTCACCGCGCTCAGCACCTCGGCGACACGGCCGCGCGACTGGAACTCGAGGCTCAGGCTGTCGACCTCCAGCACGGGCGCCTGCAGCGCGGCGTTCATGCCCGCCCCCGCGAGTTCGGGTTGAGCGCGTCGTTCAACCCGTCGCCGATCAGGCTGACGGCCAGCACGGTCACGAAGATGGCGGCGCCCGGCAGGGTCACCGCCCACCACGCGGTCAGGATGTAGGGGCGATTGCTGCCTATCATCAAGCCCCAGCTCATGATGTTGGGGTCGCCCAGCCCCAGGAACGACAGGCCGGCCTCGAACAGGATCGCCGTGCCTATTGCCAGCGTCGCCGACACGATCAGCGGCGCCAGCGCGTTGGGCAGGATCACGCGCCAGATGATGCGCGCGTCGCCCGCGCCTATCACCCTCTCGGCCAGCACGTACTCGCGGCGCTTGAGGCGCAGGAACTCGCCGCGCGCCAGCCGCGCCGTGCCCGGCCAGCTGACCACGCCGATGGCGATGGCGATGGTCGCCAGCGACGGCGAAAACAGCGTCACCAGCACCATGGCGAACAGCAGGGTCGGCAGCACCTGGAAGAATTCGGTGATGCGCATCAGGGTTTCGTCGATCCAGCCGCCGTAGTAGCCCGCCAGCGCGCCGACCGTCAGCCCGATGGCCATGGACAGCACGGCCGCCACCACGCCGACCAGCAAGGTGGCTCGGCCTCCATAGACCATGCCGGTCAATACGTCCCGTCCAAGGTAGTCGGTGCCCAGCAGCGCGTCCGCGCCCGGCGGCGTCATGGGAGCGCCGGCGATCTCGAAGGGATCCGCCTCCATGATCATGGGCCCAAAGAGCGTCACGGCCAGAATGGCGGCCAGCAGCAGCACGCCAGCCAGCGCCGCGGGATTGCGCGCGAATACCCGCAAGGCCTCGTACGACGGACGGGCCGGCGGCCGCGCCGCCTGGCCTTGCATGGCGGCGATGGATACGGCGGGAGGAGTCTGGCTCATGAGGTCTTGATCCTGGGATCGATCAGGCGATAGGCCAGATCGGTAAGCTGATTCATCACGACCACCAGCAGCGAGGCGAACAGCAGGATGCCCAGCAGCGTGGGATAGTCGCGCCTGAGCACGGAGTCGAACGCCAGCCGGCCCAGCCCGGGCCAGTTGAAGACCGTCTCGACCAGGATCGCGCCGGCCAGCACGTTGCCGAACTGCAGGCCCAGCATGGTCACCACCGGCAGCACGCCGTTGCGCAGCGCGTGCTTGTAGAGCACGGAGCGTTCCGGCAAGCCCTTGGCGCGCGCGGTGCGGATGTAGTCGGCCGACAGCGCCTCCATGACGCTGGCGCGCGCCAGCCGGCTGTACTGCGCGAGGTAGACGAAGGCCAGGGTGAAGGCCGGCAGCACCAGGTGATGCAGCACGTCCAGCACACCCGCCCAGCCGTCCTGCGGCCCGCCGGCGGAACGCATGTCCGACACCGGGAAGATCGGCAGCGCCGAGGCGAACAGGATGATAAGGATGATGCCCGTCCAGAACACCGGCGCGGAGTAGCCCACCACCGACAACAGCGTGATGCCTTGCGACAGCGGCCCATTGGGCTTGCGCGCGGCCAGCGTGCCCAGCAGCGTGCCGGCCAGGAACGCGCTCAGCACCGAGGTCACCACCAGCAGCAGCGTGGCAGGCACGCGGTCCCAGATCAGCTGCGCCACCGGCACGTTGAAGAAATAGGAATAGCCCAGGTCGCCCCGCAGCACCTGCATCAGGTAGATGCCCAGTTGCGTCAGGAAGGGCTTATCCAGCCCGTACTGCGCGCGCAGCTGCGCACGCAGTTCTTCGCTGATGCCGCCCATGGAGCCCGCGATGGTCTCGACCGGATCGCCCGGCGAGATGTGGATCAGCAGGAAATTCAGCGTCACCACGGCCAGCAGCAGCACCAGCGCATAGGCAAGGCGGCGCAAGAGATAGCGCGTCATGGCGGCTCCACCCTACTGCAGGTAGGTGTCGTCCATGGGCGATATGACGCCCCAGATGCCGTCCGGCAGGCCGTGCACCTTCTTCAGCGACAGGGTGTGGTACGGAATGACCGTGAGGAAGTCGATGGGCACGTCGGCCGTGACCAGGCGCTGGAATTCGGCGTACAGCGCGCGGCGCTTGTCCGCGTCGGTTTCGGTCCCGGCCTGTTCCAGCAGTTCGTCCACCTTGGGGTTGGAATAGGACTGCGTGTTGGTCCAGATGATGTCGCGGATATTGCTGGACAGGTAGGTGCGGTGCACGCCGATCACCGGATCGCCCCAGTTGAAGACGATGTCCGTGGTCATGTCGAAATCCTTGCCGGCGATGCGCTTGGCCCAGGTCGGGAAATCAGGCGAGGCGCGAACCTGCACCGCGATGCCGACCTTCTTCAACTGGCTGCGCAGGTATTCCGCCACGTTCTTGCCCTGCACGTCGGAACCCGGCATGTAGTCCACCGTCAGCGACAGGCGTTCGCCCTTGGCGTCCTTCTTGTAGCCTGCCTCTTCCAGCAGTTGCTCGGATTTCTTCAGGTCCAGCGGATACTTCGCCACGTCCTGCGTGGCAAACGGGCTGGTGCCGATGATAGGCCCGTCGGCGGGCTTGGCGAAGCCCGCGTTCAGCGCCTTGGTGATGAAGCCCTTGTCGGTGGCATAGGCGATGGCCTGCCGCACCCGCACGTCGTTCAAGGGCTTGCGCGCCGTATTGAAAGCCAGCCAGCTCAGGGCGCCTATGCCCTCATAGCCCTTGCTGGTCATGACGATGGCGGAATTTTCCTTGGCGCGCCGCAGGATGGTGGGCTCGGTCATGAAGGGCAACACGCCGATGTCGCCGCGCTCCAACCCGATCAGCAGATTGGTGGCGTCGGGATTGATCTTCACCACGATCCGGTCCAGGTAGGGCTTGCCGGGCAGGAAGAACTTGTCGAACTTCTCCAGCACGATTTCCTGGCCCGGCTTGAATTCCTTGAACTTGAACGGACCCGATCCGACCACGTCGGCCGAGTTGCGCGGATGGCTCTTGAGGTCCTGTCCATCGTCGTAGATGTGCTTGGGCAGCACCGGCATCAGGGCCGGCGACAGCGCCAGCAGGATGGCCGGATGGGGCTTGCTCATGCGCAGCACCACGGTGTAGGGATCCGGCGTGTCCACGGCCTCGACAGGCGCGAACATGGTCTGGAACGGATGGTTCTTCTTGACCGCCATGACCGAGAACGCCACGTCGGCCGAAGTCACTGGCTTGCCGTCATGGAATACCGCATCTTTGCGCAGATGCAGGGTCAGCGACTTGCCGTCCGGCGCCAGTTCCCAGGACTGCGCCAGATAGGGATGCGGCTTCCATTCGGCGTCGTAGCGCAGCAGGCTGGCGAACAGCTGCGTGCTGGGCAAGGCGGTTGCGATGCCCGACTGCACCGCGCCGTTCAGGTGCCGCGGCACCTGCGTCGACCCTATCACCAACGTACCGCCGGACTTGGGCGCGTCCGCAGCCATGGCCCCGCCCGCAAGGGCCAACGCCGTCAGTATCGTGGTCAGGCATTTTTTTGCGCTGCGCATGTTCTACCCCTTGATGTCCAGTGTCACGAGCCATTCATCGGATGGCCTTGGGGCTAGCGTATCCAGCCTGCTGGTCCAGGCTTAGTACCAAACCGCCGGACTTTTTGGAGCCAGCCCCGCGGACGGTCTGGATTCAGGCTGCCAGCGCCCGCGCGTACAGCGAAGCGACTGCGCAACTGTTGACGCGGGCCTGCATGGAATCGGAGCGGCTGGTCAGCAGCACAGGCACGCGCGTACCCAGCACCAGTCCGGCGGTACCTGCGCCGGCCAGCCAGGTCAGCTCTTTGTAGAGCATGTTGCCGGCCTCGATATCGGGCACCAGCAGGATGTCGGCATCGCCCGCCACGCGCGAGACGATGCCCTTCTGATCGGCTGCCTCGCGCGAGATGGCGTTGTCGAAGGCCAAGGGGCCGTCGATCTCGCCGCCGCGGATCTGCTGGCGGTCGGCCATCTTCGACAGGGCCGCCGCGTCCAGCGTGGCGGGCATGGAAGGATTGACGGATTCCGTAGCGCACAGCACCGCGAGCTTGGGGCGGTCCACGCCCAGCGCGCGCGCCAGGTCGATGGCGTTCTGCGCGATGTCGGCTTTCTCCTGCAATGTGGGCGCAATGTTGACGGCCGCGTCGGTCAGGATGAAAAGCTTGGGGTACGCCGCCACCGCCATCACGAAGGCGTGGCTGATGCGCCGATCGGTGCGCAGGCCGGCGTCGCGCGCCACCACGGCCGACATGAAGTGGTCCGTGTGCAGGCTGCCCTTCATCAGCATGCGCACCGCGCCGTCCCGGGCCAGCGCCGCCGCCGCGCGCGCGGCCTGGCACTCGTCATCCGGCGTGTCGACCACTTCCACTTCGTTGTCGCGCAGCCCCAGCTCCGCCATCAGGACGCGCAGCCTGGCGGCCGGGCCGACCAGCACCGGCTCGATGTAGCCGGCGTCGCGCGCCTGCACGGCCGCGCCCAGGCTGGTCGGGCACAGCGGATACGCTACCGCAGTGCGCAAGCGGCCGGCCGACAGCGCGGCATTGCGCAGCGGCTCGAACAAGCGATCGCTTTCCATTTCTGTCTGCTCCTGCCGCGGAGATTCGCGGCGCCTGGCGGAAGAAATCCGGCGCGGCCGCCGCCGCGCCGGACGCACGCTACGCGATCAGCGCTTGGCCGGATCGATCGACAGCGGCACCTCGCCCGGATGGAAAGGCTGGTTCACGTACTGCTTGTACTTGTCCAGGAAGCGTACCGGCTGCTTGAGCGCGTCGCGGCGGAACGGGTCGCCCAGTTCCTGGCTGACCATCATCTCCAGCACGGTGGTCTTGCCTTCGGACTGCGCCTTGCATGCGGCCTGCAAGGCGGCGCCCACCTGGTCGGCATGCTCCACCCTGATGCCTTCCGCGCCCATGGCCCGCGCCAACTCCGAAAAGTTCGGGTTCTTCAGGTTGCTGCCGACGAAGCGGCGGCCGTAGAAGTCCACCTGGTTCTTCTTTTCCGCGCCCCATTGGCCATTGTGGAACACCACGGCCGTCACCGGTATCTTCTCGCGCACGCAGGTCAGCAATTCCTGGAAGCTCATGCACCAGGCGCCATCGCCCACGTAGGCCACGGCGGGACGGTCGGGCCGGCCGAGCTTGGCGCCGATCAGCGCCGGCAAGGCGTAGCCGCAATTGCCGAAGCTCATGGCGGCCAGCATGGAGTTCGGCTCGTCGAAGCGCAGATAGCTGTTGGACACCGAGCAGATGTTGCCGATGTCGGTGGACACCATGACATGCTTGGGCATGGCGCGTTCCAGCTCGCGCAGCATGCGGCGCGGATGCATGCGGCCGCCGCCGTGCTCGATGATGTCCAGGCTCCAGTCGTCTCGTTCGTGCGACCAGCTGTCCAGTTCCTTTTCCCATTCGGCCTTCTGCGCCGCGATCTGTTCGGCGCGGCCACCTTTGGTGGCGGCGCAAGCGATCTCGCGTCCCCGCAATTTGCCCGCCAGCGCCGCAGCCGCCGGCTTGGCATCGCCGCAGATGCCCACCGACACCGGACGCACCAGGCCCAGCATGCGGTGGTCGGCGTCCACCTGGATGATGCGCGCGCCCTGCGGCCAGTAGTCCAGCCCGTGCTGCGGCAAGGTTCCGAAGGGTCCCAGGCGCGTGCCCAGCGCCAGCACCACGTCGGCCTGCGACAGCAGCTTCATGCCGGCCTTGGCGCCCTGGTACCCCAAGGGGCCGCACCACAGCGGGTGGCTGGCCGGGAATGCGTCGTTGTGCAGGTAGCTGGTGACCACCGGCGCGCCCAGCAGTTCGGCCAGAGCCACGCATTCCGCCTGCCCTTCCGAGAACAGCACGCCGCCACCCGCCACGATGACGGGGAACTTGGCCTGCGCCAGCATTTGCGCCGCCGCCTCCAGGTCCTCTTCCGAGCCCGGACCGCGGCGAATGCGGCGCGGTTCCGGAATGGCCACGTCGATCTCGCCGTAGAAATAGTCGCGCGGGATGTTCAACTGCGTCGGACCGCGCTCGGCCAGCGCATTGTCGAAGGCCTTGGCGGTGAATTCCGCCATGCGGTCGGGCCGGTTCACATGGGCCTGGTACTTGGTGATGCGCGAGAAGATCGGCAACTGCTCGGTTTCCTGGAAGCCGCCCAGCCCCATGCCCGCGGTGCCGGTCTCGGGCGTGATGGCCACGACCGGGCTATGCGCCCAGTACGCCGCTGCCACGCCGGTCACGAAATTGGTGATGCCGGGGCCGTTTTGCGCGATGCAGACGCCGTGGCGGCCGGTCACGCGCGAGTAGCCGTCGGCCATGTGCGCGGCGCCCTGCTCGTGCACCGTCGGCACGAAGCGGATGCCGGCCGCCGGGAACAGGTCCAGCGCGTCCATGAAGGCCGAGCCGACGATGCCGAATACGTCCTTGACGCCCTGCGCGACCAGCGTTTCCACAAACGCTTCGCTGGGGGTCATGTGTTGCTTGCTGCTCATGGTCTCTCTCCTGGCAGGCCGGCGGTGTCGGATTGCATCTGGGCCGGCATGATCCGATACTGCAGCAGAAACCTGCCCGTTCCCAGCCCACGGCGTTTCATTTTCTGCAAAATCCGTGCGACGATGCGCAGCAAGCCGCCGAATCTTCAATTATTGAAAGATGAAAGACGAATCCTCCGCAGCGCTGCGCGCGCTGACCCTGCTGGAACAGGTCGCCCGCTCGGGGCAGCCGGTATCGCTGGCCGCGCTGACGGACGCCACCGGCCTGCCCAAGCCCTCCGTGCTGCGCATCCTGTCGCGGCTGGTCGACGCCGGCATGCTGCTGCGCGAGCCCGCCGGCAAAAGTTACGTCAGCGGCCCGCGCCTGAGCGCGCTGGCACGTGAAACCCTGCTGAATTCGCCCTTGCGCGGCGAACGCCACCGCATCCTGGACAGCCTGGTCGACGAAATCGGCGAAACCTGCAACTGCACCATGCTGGACGGCGACGAGGTCATCTACCTGGACCGCGTCGAAACCGCCTGGCCGCTGCGGGTGAACCTGCAATCGGGCTCGCGCGTGCCGCTGCATTGCTCGGCCAGCGGCAAACTGTTCCTGGCCCACATGCGGCGCGAGGCGCGCCAGCGGCTGCTGGCCGCGGCGCCCTTGCCGCGCTACACGCCCAACACGCTGTGCGACGTGGCCTCGCTGGAACAGGAACTGCGCACCATCAAGAAGGAAGGCGCGAGCTTCGACCGCGAGGAATTCCTGCTGGGCATCGTCTGCATGGCGGTGCCCATTCTGCATGGCACGCGCGCCATCGCCGCGGTCGCCTTGCACGCACCGGTGGCCCGGCTGTCCATCGAAGGCGCGCGCGCCTGGTTGCCGCGCATGCAAGAGGCCGCCCGGGCGCTGGCCGGCACCTACGGGCCTGACGCCTAGCGGCCGGCGGCTCCCGCCCGCCCAGGGGCGCGTCTGGAACGCTATGTTCCGCCTTTGTTGCAAGGGCCATCGGCCGCAGGCATTACACTCTTGGGCGTACGCGCGCCTGCCTCATGACGCAGCCGCCCCTTCCTTTTGCCGCCAGGCCGATGCCGGGCAGAAAGCGACACTCTTCTATCGTGACCGACACTTCCTTTACCTCCCTGCCCCTGCTGCCCGCCCTGCTCGACAACCTGAAGAGCCTGGGCTTCGAGCAGATGACACCCATCCAGGCCCAGAGCCTGCCGCTGATCCTGGAAGGCCGCGACCTCATTGCGCAAGCCAAGACCGGCAGCGGCAAGACCGCGGCCTTCGGCCTGGGCGTGCTGCAGAAGCTCGATCCCGCGCGCTTGACCCCACAGGCACTGCTGGTCTGCCCCACGCGCGAACTGGCGGACCAGGTCGCACAGGAGTTGCGCCGGCTGGCCCGCCAGATCGCCAACGTCAAGATCCTGACCCTGTGCGGCGGCGCCGCCGCCCGTCCCCAAGCCGAATCGCTGGCGCGCGGCGCGCACCTGGTGGTGGGTACGCCCGGCCGGATCCAGGATCACCTGGAGCGCGGCAGCCTGGACCTGTCGGGCCTGAACACCCTGGTGCTGGACGAGGCCGACCGCATGGTCGACATGGGCTTTTATGACGATATCGTGGCCATCGCCTCGCATTGCCCGACCAAGCGCCAGACGCTGCTGTTCTCGGCAACATATCCCGACAACATCCGCAAGCTCAGCGCCCGCTTCCTGCGCAATCCCGCCGAGGTCAAGGTCGAGGCGCAGCATGACGCCAGCCGCATCGAGCAGATCTTCTACGAAATCGACGAAAAGGACCGGCTCGACGCAGTGACGCGCCTGCTGGCGCACTTCCGCCCCGAATCCACGCTGGCCTTCTGCAACACCAAGATCCGCAGCCACGACCTGGTGGAACGGCTGCAGGCCGAGGGCATCAGCGCCCAGGCCCTGAACGGCGACCTGGAACAGCGCGAGCGCGATGAAATCCTGATCCAGTTCGCCAACCGCAGCTGCGCCGTGCTGGTGGCCACCGACGTGGCGGCGCGCGGCCTGGACATCCAGAACCTGGGCGCCGTGATCAACGTCGACGTGACCAAGGACACCGAGGTCCACGTGCACCGCATCGGCCGCAGCGGCCGCGGCGAACAAAAGGGCCTGGCGCTGAGCTTGTGCTCGCCCGAGGAGATGCGCTGGGCCAACCTGATCGAGCAGTATCAGGGCGCGCCGCTGGTGTGGGGCGACATCAAGGCCTTGCGGCCCAAGGCGGATCGTCCCTTGCGCGCGCCCATGATCACGCTGTGCATCCAGGGCGGCAAGAAGGACAAGCTGCGCCCGGGCGACCTGCTGGGCGCGCTGACCGGCGACGGCGGCCTGACGTTCGAGCAGGTTGGCAAGATCAACATCACCGAATTCAACTCCTACGTGGCGCTGGACCGGCAGATCGCCAAGCAGGCGTTCTCGCGTCTGTCCAACAGCAATATCAAGGGCCGGCGCTTCCGCATGCGCTATCTGGAAGAGTTCTGAGTGTCGGCGGGCGACAAAAACTTGATGGTTTTGCTCGGGTTTTGCAATAATGGCGCGGCCTGCCCCGGCGGCCGCCCTGCCCGCGATCACCGGGGCGCGGAACCAAAGGCTCGCGCCCTGTTCCAACGGCCGCGGTCCCCTTTCAACCAATAGATGAGAAACTCACCATGATCAAATCCGACGACACTGGCAAGCTGATCCTGCGCCTGACCCTCGGTATTCTGATTCTGCTGCATGGCCTGTTCAAACTGACCGGCGGCGGCGTCGGCGGCATCAGCGGCATGCTGTCCTCGCACGGCCTGCCCGGCTTCCTCGCCTATGGCGCCTACGTCGGCGAAATCCTCGCCCCCGTGCTGCTCATCGTCGGCATCTACACCCGCCTGGGCGGTTTGCTGATCGCCATCAACATGGTCGTCGCCATCCTGCTGGCCCACTCCGGCCAGATCAGCAGCATGACCAACAACGGTGGCTGGGCGCTGGAACTGCAAGGCATGTTCCTGTTCACCGGCCTGGCCATCGCCTTCATGGGCGCGGGCCGCTTCAGCCTCGCCGGTAACGGCGGCCGCTGGAACTGACAGCCGTAACACGGCGCTACGCGCTATGAGGGGGTCGCCGAGGCGGCCCCTTTTCTTTTGCGCGGACATTGATACGAACGACATCGACGGTCACGCAGGCGCAAATATCCGTCACCGGAAAGCTGTTTCGGAACGATTACAGTGCAGAACCGTGGAGACCGGCCTGTGGCCTAATCCTGACGAGCGCAAAAAAGGCGTGAACCACGCCAGGCGCTCGGCAGGAGTCGCAAAATGAAGAAAAGTCTATTGCTGATGCTGGCCGTGACCAGCGCCTTGACCGGTTGCGTGGTCGTACCCGCCAGGCCCGCGCACTATCGTCCCGCGCCGGTCTACTACACGCCGCATTATTACTACCCGGCGTATCCAGCCCCCCATTACTACTATCGTGGCTATTGATCCGCGCGCCCGTTGCGCCAAGGAAAAACCATGAATACCTGTTCCCGGATCCTGCGCCCGCGCCCTTTGGCCGCGGCTGTCCTGATGGTTGCCTGTGCCAGCGTGGCGGCGCAGACCTATGAGCCGCCGCCGGCGCCCGCCGCGCCCGTCTATGACGACGGCGATCCCGCCAACGCCAACCTGGCACTGGTGGACCGCAGCCCCCAGCCGCCCCCGCCCTTACCCGTCTATGTCCAGCCGCCAGCGCCCGCCGACGGCTATATGTGGGTGCCGGGCTACTGGAGCCTGAACCGCTACGGGTTTTTCTGGGTACCCGGCGCATGGGTGCTCGCGCCCTATGCCGGCGCGCTCTGGACACCCGGTTATTGGGGCTTCAGCAATGGCATCTACCTCTGGACCCCCGGCTATTGGGGTCCACACGTGGGCTTCTATGGCGGAATCAACTACGGCTTTGGCTACAACGGCCTGGGCTATGTGGGCGGTTACTGGAAGCGCGACCGCTTCTACTACAACCGTTCCGTCACGAACGTGAACGTCACGCGCGTGACCAATGTCTATAACCACACCGTGGTCGTGAACAACGTGGACAACCGCCGCGTCAGCTACCACGGCGGCCCATCCGGCATCCGGCGCAACGCGGACCCGCGCGAACTTGCCGCGCGCAAGGACCGCCATTCTCCGCAGACCGACATACAGCGCGGCTACGCGCGCGACGCCGGCAATAACCGGGCTCAGTTCTACGACCACAACAAGGGCCGGCCGCCCCAGGCCTACGTGGACCATCAATCCAATGGCCGGCCGCATGAAGGCCAGCGTCCGGACAATGGACGCGACGGACGCGATCGCGGCCAGGACAACAACGGGCGCGATAACCGCGGCGGCGCTGACCGGAACAACGCGGACCACGGCGACATGCAACGCGGACGCGATATGTCTGCCGGGCAGACAGGCCGCCCCCAGCAGCCGCAGGGGCAACAGGCGCGAGAGCAACAGCAGCGCGATCAGCAGGCGCAGCAGCAACAGCAACGTGACCAACAGGCCCAGCAGCAGGAACGCCAGCAACAGCAACGCGACCAGCAGGCCCAGCAACAGGCGCGTCAGCAACAGCAACGTGACCAACAGGCCCAGCAGCAGGAACGCCAGCAGCAGCAACGCGACCAGCAGGCCCAGCAACAGGCGCGTCAGCAACAGCAGCGCGACCAGCAGGCCCAGCAGCAGGCGCGTCAACAACAGCAGCGCGACCAGCAGGCCCAGCAGCAGGCGCGTCAACAACAACAACAACGCGACCAGCAGGCCCAGCAGCAGGCGCGTCAACAACAGCAGCGCGACCAGCAGGCCCAGCAGCAGGCGCGTCAGCAACAGCAGCGCGACCAGCAGGCTCAGCAGCAGGCGCGTCAACAACAGCAGCGCGACCAACAGGCCCAGCAGCAGGCGCGTCAACAACAGCAGCGCGACCAACCGCGCGGAGACGGCAATGGCAACGGGAATGGCCGCGGCGGCTCCGGACGCGACTAGGACGGGCGACGCCGCCGCGCCGCTTACTGGACCCTCGCCTCCTGCACGGCTACAGTAGACCCGTTGCCGCGCGGCCCCTGAAATTCCTGGAGATTCCGATGAAGCGCATTGCCCCCTGGTTATTGCTTTGCAGTCTGCTGGCCGGTCCCTCGGCCCAGGCCGCGCTGGACGTGGGCGCGCCCGCCCCGGACTTCAGCACCCAGGCATCGCTGGGCGGCAAGGTCTACACGTTCTCGCTGAGCGAGGCGCTCAAGCAAGGTCCGGTGGTCTTGTATTTCTTCCCCGCCGCGTTCACCCAGGGCTGCACGATAGAGGCGCACAACTTCGCCGAAGCCACCGATGATTACAAGTCCCTGGGCGCTACCGTCATCGGTGTGTCGACCGACAATATCGACACCTTGAACAAGTTCTCGGTCAGCGAATGCCGCGGCAAGTTCGCGGTAGCGGCCGACGGCGATGGCAAGATCATGAAGGCCTACGACGCGGTCCACGACAAGCGTCCCGAGTACGCGCAGCGCATCTCCTACGTGATCTCGCCGCAAGGCAAGATCCTGTATGAATACACCGACATGAATCCGGACTCCCACGTGGCCAACACCATGCGCGCACTGCGCGACTGGAAGGCCAAGCAGTAGGCGGCGCTGGCGGGCATGCGCCGCTACTGTTCGGCCGCAAGTCCGTCCATGACGGCAGTCCCGCATGTATCCGCGCACATGCCTGCTCATTGCCATGGCCGCGGCGGGATCGTACTCGACGATATGAACTCCACGCGCACGGTCTTGCCCCCGTCCGCCGCGATTGCCCTCGCGGTAAGCACGGCGATACCTGGAGCGCCTGGCGCGCGCAGTTCCATCGTGGCAACGCCATTGCTATCCGTACTGCTGGTTGCCGAGGCCAGCGTGCCGAGGTTGGTCCGCCAGTTGACCGTGACGCCCGCGACCTCCAGATTGCCGTTGGCATCCTTCACGGTCGCCTTAAGGATCAGCTTTTCCTGACCGTCAGCCCGGGCAGAGGTCTTGCTGCTGGCCAGGGAAGCGACGCGGGCGGTTATCGGATCAGCGGTCAATGCCACGCGGAAGGCACGGCCCGAATCGTCTGCGCCCGTCTTGGCAGTCACCGTGGCCTGCCCCGCGAGCTTTCCCGCCGTCAGCACAACCGTGGCCTCGCCCTTGGCGTTGGTCCTGGAGGATGACGCCTCCAGCGTGCCAAGATCGGTGCTCCAGTTGACCACGTGGCCTGCGCCTCCTGAATTGCCGTTGCCGTCCAGCACTACCGCCGTGAAGATCACGGTATCGCGGGCATTGGCCACGATGCTGGTCTTGCTGGCCGAAGCGCTGCCGACGCGGGTGCGGGGCGTGGCGGCCGCAAAGGTCACGCTGGCTGTCCGGCCCGCATCCCGCCCAGGGGCCATGGCGGAGACATTCACGCTGCCGGCAACCTTCGGCGCGGTCAATACCATTGTGGCCTTGCCGGTCTCATCGGTGCTGCTGGCAGTTGCGGCCAGCCTGCCGCCGGAAGTGGTCCAATTGACGGGAATGTCGAGCGGCCTCGGCGTGCCGTTGACGTCCCACCTCATCATCGCATTGCCGTGTGCGTCCTGTACCGTGGCCGTAAATCTCACCGTATCTGCGCCATCGGCGACGCCATTGGTCTTGTTTTGCGTAAGCACGACCACGCGGGCGGTGGCGGGATCGGCCACGAAGGGACCCACGCGCAAGATCTTGCCCGGATCCGCCGCCCCTGCCTTGGCCGTGGCGACAACTTCACCGGCGGTGGTCGACACCAGCTTGACAAGAGCCTCGCCAGTGACGTCGCTAACGCTTGTCGCGCTAGCAAGGCTGCCCAGGCTGGTGGTCCAGTCGACCGTCGCCCCGGCCACGCGATTGCCCATGGCGTCTTTCACGTGGGCCCTGAGGATAATGGCGTCTACGCCATTGGCCCGTACCGGCGAGCTATTGCTACTGAACGCCCAACTAACCACTCGGGCGCTGGAAGCGTCGGCCGTAAAGGCTATCGTGGCAGTCTGGCCCGCGTCGCCGCCCGCGGCCCGGGCGTTGACGGTCGACGTGCCCACCGCAGTCGGCGCGGTCAATACAGCCGAGGCCTGGCTGTTGGCGTCGGTCTTGCTGACCGTTGCAGCCAGCGTGCCCAGACTGGCGCCCCAGTTGACCGGGACGCCCGCGCCCACCGGATTGCCCTTGGCGTCCGCAACCGTGGCCGTGAAGGTCACGGTATCCGTGCCATCGGCCAAGCCGCTCGTCTTGCTCGCCGCGACTGTCGCCACACGGGCGGTCGACGCGTCGGCCATGAAGGTGATAGACACCACCTGCCCCGCATCGCCGCCCGCAGCCTTGGCGGTAACCGTCGCGACGCCCGTGGAAGTCGGCGCGATCAGGACGGCCGAGGTTTCGCTCTTGCTATCGGTCGTGGTGGCCGCGGGGAGCTGGCCCAGACTTGTACTCCAGTTGACGGTAACACCTGCGCCCACCCGATTGCCTTGCTTGTCGACGACGACGGCCCGGAGGGTCACGGTATCGGCGCCGTTAGCCACCGCGTCGGTCTTGCTCGCGGCCAGCTCGATGACGTGGGCGCTGGAGGCGTCAGCGATGAAATCGACGGCGGCGGTCTTGCCGGGATCTCCGCCGGCGCTCTTCGCCTGGCGGGCCGGCGCGCACTTGGCGGTAACAGTCGCCGCTCCGGTCGCGGTAGGCGCGGTCAGGACGACGGTGGCCTGGCTGCTGGCATTGGTGATACTGGAAGCGCCTATCGAGCCCCGATCGGCGCTCCAGTTGACGACGATGCCCGCCCCCAACGGATTGCCTCTGCCATCATCGATCGTGGCCGTGAGTGTGACGGTGTCAGTGCCGTTGGCCAGGCCGGTGGTCTTGCTTGGGCTTAGCGCGGCCACGCGGGCCCTCAGTTCGTCTGCCGCGAAGACGGCTGACGCGGTCTTGCCGGCATCGCCATCCGCCGCCCGGGCCGTGACGGTTGCCGTGCCGGGAACGATCGGCGCGATCAGCAAGGCGGAAGCCTGGCCGCTGGCGTTGGTGACGCTGGTAGCGGCGAGCGTCCCAAGACTGGCGCTCCAGTTGACGGTGACGCCCGCCCCCACCGGATTGCCGCGGCCGTCTTCAACCATGGCGGTGAAAACCACGGCATCCGCGCCATTGGCCGTGCCCCTGGCCTGGCTGGGCGTGAGCTGGACGACGCGCGCGTTAGCGACATCCGCGACGAACGCGACCGCGGCGGTCTTGCCCGGGTCGCCGCTTGCGGCCCTGGCGGTGACGGTCGCCGCGCCAGCCGCGGTCGGCGCGGTCAGTACGACCGTGGCCTGGCTGCTCGCGTCCGTGTTGCTGGAAGCGGCGCCCAGCGTGCCCAGGCTGGCGCCCCAGTTGACGGCGACGCCCGCTCCCACCGGATTGCCTCGGCCATCCGCGACGGTGGCGGTGAAGGTCACCGTGTCCAGGCCATCGGCCAGGGCGGTGGTCTTGCTTGGCGTGAGCCGCAGCACCTGGGCATCGGATGCATCGAGCAGGAATGCGACGGATCCCGTCTTGCCCGGATCCTCGGCTCCGGCCCTGGCGGTGATGGCCGCAAGGCCTGGAACAGTGGCGGACAGCAGTTCCGCCACGGCAATGCCGCTCGCGTCGGTATTGCTGCTGTTACTGGAAAGCCGCCCGCCGGTGGCGGTCCAGTTCACCGCGACGCCCGCGCCCACTGCGTTGCCCTTGCCGTCCTTGACTGTCGCCTTCAATACAGTCTTGTCCCTGCCGTTTGCAAGAATGGACGCGGGCTGCGCAACGAGCAGCGCCACGCTGGCCGTGCCCGGCGCTTCGAGGAACTCTGCCTCGCTCCTGCCCTTGAACCCTTGCGCCTCCATTGCCTCGACCCCGATCGTGCCCGAGACAGTGCTGCTGACCAGGGCGTACGCCACGCCATCGGCATCGGTGCGGTCCGAAGACTCCCGGATCGTGCCGGCCCCCTGCAGGACCCATGTGACGGTGCGCCCCCCCATGGGTTCGGCCTGGACGCCGCGAACCTGGGCCGTGAATCTGACGTTGTCCACGCCGTCCGCCATGGCGGCGGCCTTGGAACGCGCGACGCTGACGCTGAGCGGGTTGACGCTCACGGTCATGACGTTGGACCTGATCTTGCGGCCGTGCACATCCGTAGCGGACGCCATCAGCTGATAGCTGTTGATGCCGCCGCTGCGGTAATCGGGCAGCATCAGCGATGCGGACGCGCCGCCGCTGTATGGCATCGCAAACGGCGCCGCGGAACCGGACCATTCGATCCGGGGCGCGGCATCCGCGCCCGTCAGCGTTACCGGAAAGCTGAGGGCCGTCCGAGGATATCCGGAAGCAGCCGCCGGCAGCTGTATCGTCATGGGATCGTTCTTCTTGTATTCCAGGACGATTTCGTTGTTGCGTTCGACCAGATCCATGCGCATGCCGGCCAGCTTGCGGCTGCGCGCGACTTCACCCGGCTGCAACTGCTTGGCCAAAGGCACGCCAAGCGCGTACTTCAGGCCCAGCTTGAAGCTGGTGTCGGACTGCCCGCCCTGCCCCATGCGATGGTCCAGGCCCAGCGTGACCAGCGGCGCCGGCGTATAGGAAACGCCCAGGGTCCAGGCGCTGGGATTTCTTTGCCGGTTGCTGGCGCCGAACAGCCCGACCTCGTCGCCGTAGTACTTCTCGAACATCAGCTTGCCGCCCAGCTGCGGATACTGCGGCAGATAGCCTTCGGTCCGGATGTCCCAGCCGCTGGCCGGGCGTTCCTGATAGTCCCGCGCATCGGGCGAACGCTTCCAGTCGCTCAGCCGGAAATAGCCGTTCATGCTGAGCTTCAGATAATCCGCCCACCATTCGCCGCCCAGACCCAGGCGCCGATGGCCGCGCGACACGTCCTGGTCCAGGAATGCGTTGACGCCAGCCATGTAGCCATCGCCGAAATGGCGGTAGCCCAGCCCGAGGTTGACCGTGGTCCGATATGACTCTTGCAGCAGATTGGTCCGGCGCGCGCCGAATTGGGAAAAAATCAGACTCGTCCCGGAATCGCGCAGCGGGAACAACATATCCAGAGCGCCGCCATGGAAGCTGCCCAGCAGGTCCAGCCTGGCCGTGCCGAACTGGCGCAGCCAGCTTTCCGCCGCTTGCTGGGCTGCACCGATGGCCTTGCCGCTGGCCGTCGACCTGGCGTCCGCGCTCGCCATTTGGTTGGGATTGGCGGGCAAGGGGCGTCCCTCCAGATCGGGCGCGGGATCCATGCCGCCGGGGATAGGCGCGCTGGCCGCGGCCGCGCTTGGATCCATCGCCCGCGCCCGGTCCTGAGCGGCAATGCTGGCGGATGCGGCGCGGCCTTCGGCGTCGGGGAGCGGCTTGCGGTGTTCGCCGGCTAGCGGCGCGGCGCAGCCCTGGAACAGGAGCAAACTGGAAAGCGCCACGCACAGCGCCTTTCTGACTTGGCGCGCAGCCGCTATGCACCAAGCGTGTGCCTTGGATGGCTTCAGCATCGTCATGACCTTGTCTGAAAGGAATCCCGCGGGCGGGAGATGCGCCGGCCAGGCAAAGTCGCCAAGCTACTGAACTGCGGCGTCGGCGGATCCGTTCTGAGCCACATCCAGGACGAAGTCCTGCGCGCACTCCCAGCGACTACACCCGGGGATTCTGGTTGTTACTTAACAATGACAAAATATGACGACATGCTATTTATATGACTGTTGATATCAATATGTAATTTATTGATTCCATAACAGAAAACCCGATAGCTGCGCATGGCGGTATCGGGCGGGCTTGCGTGGGAAGAGATGGAAGCGCCTCAGCCATGGCTGGACGCAAGAAGTGCAGGCAGAGCGCCGGCCACAGGCTCCGGGGCCGTGCTGAGGCGCTTACATGAAAATCAGACAGAACCGCAGATGAAACCGCGGCCCTTGCTTGGAGACGCGCTGCTTCCAGCCAGACGCCGGCGGCGCGCAGGCTTGAGCGGGTGTTTCTAGTTGAATGGCCAGACCGGCGGATGCGTGCCGGGCGGGCTGGACGGACGCGTCCAGCGGGCCGGCGTATCGGAGAACTGAGCGGCGTGGCGCAGAGCCACCAGTTCGCCAAAGCCGGAGGGCTCGGTTTCCAGCAGGCCCTCGAAACCCGGCATCGGACAGGCCAGGCCGCCCTCGACACGGCCCAGGCCGCGCAGCCAATGCGCGGTCTGCGCCAGCGACACGCGCACATGCCAGCTGCCGCCTTCGGTCATTTGGCGCGCCAGCGCGGCTTGCGCGCCAAACGCCATCAGGTAGCCCGAGGCATGGTCCAGGATCTGCATGGGCATGGGCTTGGGCGTGTCCTGGCCCGCGGCCTGCGCCTCGGCGTGGTTGAAGCCCGTAGCGGTCTGCACCAGGGAATCGAAGCCGCGGCGGCCGGCCCAGGGACCTTTGTCGCCATAGGCGGTCAAGGACACGTAGACAATGCCCGGACGGATGCGCGCCGCGTCCTGCGGGCCGAAGCCCAGCGCGGCCAGGCCGCCGGGGCGGTAGCCCTGCACGAACACGTGCGCGCTGCGCAGCAGGTTGCCCAGCGCGATGCGGCCGTCGGCCGTATCCAGATCGGCCAGCACCGACAGCTTGCCGCGGCTGGTATCGATGATGTTGTCGATGTTGGGCAGATGCGGGGAATTGAGCAGCATCACATCGGCGCCGTACGCCGCCAGCGCCCGTCCGCAGACCGGGCCAGCGATGATGCGGGTCAGGTCCAGCACGCGGATGTCCTTGAGCGGCCGGGCGCCATTGCCGTACTTGGGCAAGGGACGCGGATCGGCTTCGCCGATGCGCTCGATGGTCAGCAGGGGCTGCGCGGCCACCGCCAGGGCTTGGGGGTGGCGGTCCCATTCGTCGAAGCTGCGCATGGCGGCCACGGGCAGGCCCGCGTCGGCGGCCACCTGTTCGAAGTCCAGGGCCTTCCAGCGGCTCAAGGCGCGCTCGACCATCGCGCGGGTAGTGTCTTCGCCGGCCGGACAGCCCAGCAGCGCCAGCGCGCCATCGCGGTGATGAGCGAAATTGGCATGGATTCGGACCCAGCCGCCGTCGCCGCAGCGGTACAGCCCGGTGATGGGGTCCCAGGGATTGGGCGTGATGCCGTTGATGGTGTAGTGGCTGCGGCATTCCTGCGCGGCGTGCAGCATGTCGACGCCGACCTGCTGCCTGGCGCCGCCGCGCAGATTCCAGATCTCCGCGGCGGCCAGCGCGGCCGCGGCCATGCTGGTCTGCGCCGCCATGCCGACAGCGAAGGACGATGGGAGTACCGGATCGGCGCCAGTCAACACCACATGGTCCAGCGATTCGCCGGGCAGATCCACCGAGCGCCAGAGTTTTTGCAAGACGTCGCGGGACGCGTTGCCTGCGGGTGTGCGGCCCCTCAGAAAAGACGGGCGTAGGTCCATCAGATTTCCCATAGCGTTCATCTTGCTCTAGTCGTTTATTTGAATTACAGGGCGGGGACCAGGCGGCGTCAATATCCGCGGCGCGCCAGCGTGTTTCATGGTTTGACCGCAAAGCGGCGCAATCCGGCCGCGCCGGGCGCTTTCCCCCGCGAGGCCCGCGGCGCCAGCCGGCGCAAGCCAGGACACATCTACTCGTAGTTTTTACATCGTCTTCCAAGGCCGGTCTGCCGGCGCGTCCGCGCGGCGGGCGCAATATAGAATGCCAGCCTCGCCGCCCCTGCCCTGGACCACCCATGAACACGCTGCTTTGGCTGCGCACCGACCTGCGCGCGCATGACAACCCTGCCCTGGCCGCGGCCGCCGAAGCCGGCACGGTCACCGCCCTGTTCCTGGCCGCGCCCGGCCAATGGCGGCAGCACGGCGACGCGCCGGCCAAGGTGGATTTCTGGCTGCGCAATCTGCGCGAACTGTCTCGCGAACTCGGCCGCCTGGGCATTCCGTTGCGGCTGCTGACGGTGCATGACTGGAGCGAGGCGCCGGACGCGCTGGCCGCTTTCTGCCGCGACCACGCCATCGGCCAGGTCCACGCCAACGCCGAATGGGCCGTCAACGAACGCCGCCGCGATGCCGCGGTCGCCGCCAGCCTGCGAGCCCTGGGCGTGGACTGGACCCTGCATCATGGCGCTTCGCTGCTGCGGCCCGGCACGGTGCTGACCGGCAAGGGCGAGTGCTACCGCGTCTATACCCCATACGCGCGGGCCTGCCGCGAACGGCTGCGCACGGCGCCGCTGCGCGCCCTGCCCGCCCCGCGCGCGCAGACCCCGCCGCCCTGGCCGGCGGATCCGCTGCCCGCGGCCTTCGAGGGTTTCGATGCGCCCGCCGAGCCTGTGCGCGCGCTCTGGCCCGCTGGCGAGGACGCGGCCAGCGAACGCCTCGAAGCCTTTGCCGACGGCGTCATCGACGCCTACCAGGAAGAACGCGATTTTCCCTCGCTGCCCGCCACCAGCTGCCTGTCGCCCTATCTGGCGGCGGGGGTGCTGTCGCCGGGCCAGGCCTTGCGCGCGGCGCAGGCCGCAAACCACGGGGAAATAGAGGGCGGGAAGCGCGGCGCCGCCACCTGGATCAACGAATTGCTGTGGCGCGAGTTCTATCAGCATCTATTGGCCGCCTACCCGGCGCTGTCCATGCACCAGCCCATGAAGCCGGAGACCGCCGCGGTGCCGTGGCGCGACGCGCCTGAGGACCTGCATGCCTGGCAGCAGGGCCAGACCGGCATTCCCATCGTCGACGCGGCCATGCGGCAGTTGCTGGCGCTGGGCTGGATGCACAACCGCCTGCGCATGGTGACGGCCATGTTCCTGTCCAAGAACCTGCTGATCGATTGGCGGCTGGGCGAAGCCTGGTTCATGGCGCAGCTGGTGGACGGCGATCTCGCCGCCAACAACGGCGGCTGGCAATGGAGCGCGTCCACGGGCGCGGACGCCGTGCCCTACTTCCGCATCTTCAATCCGCTGTCGCAGTCGCGCAAGTTCGATCCGGACGGCGTGTTCCTGCGCGAATGGCTGCCGGAACTGGCGCATCTGGACGGCCGCGCCATCCATGATCCCAGCCCGATGGAGCGCGCCGCCGCCGGCTATCCGCTGCCCATTGTCGACCTGGCCCAGAGCCGGTTGCGCGCGCTGGAGGCGTTCAGCGGGCTGCCGCCGGCCTGAGACGCTGGCCGCGGGCGGGAACGACGTCGGCCCCGCTTGACCTAGGTCAACGCCGCTTCCGTCCGCGTCCCGGATGATCGGTCTACGACATTCCGCCAACGCCGATCGCAGGACGACACAGCCATGCGCGACCATCCGCAGGTCCACGACCAGGAATACACGCTGCACGACGAGCAGTGCCTCATCACCCGCACCGACGCGCGCGGCCGCATCATCTACGCCAATCCGGCGTTCCTGGAGGTCAGCGGCTACACGCAGGCGGATCTGATGGGCAAGGGCCATGACACCATGCGCCATCCCGACATGCCGTTGGCCGCCTACGACGACTTGTGGCGCACGATACAGCGGGGCCAGTCATGGACGGGCGTGATCAAGAACCGGCGCAAGCATGGCGGCCACTATTGGTCGCTGGCCAGCATCACCCCGGTGGTGGAGCGCGGCGTCACCGTCTGCTATGCCTGCGTGCGCGTCAAACCAACGCGCGCCCAGATCGACACCGCGGACAGCGCCTACCGGCGCCTGCGCACCGGCATTACCGGCGGCTTGCGGTTGCGCGCGGGGCGGATCCTGCCGGGAGGCCCGCTGGCGCGTCTGCGCGACTGGCGGGCGTCGGGCATACGCGCGCGCATGCTGGCCTGGGCGGGACTTTCGTCCGCGCTGTTCCTGGCCGCCGGCGGCTTCGCGCTGCATGGCATGGCGGCCAACCTGAATATCGAGCAACTGGCCTTGGCCACGGCAGTGCTGGCCGCTGGCGTCTGCCTGATCTTCGCATCGGGTTGGGCCTATGGCCGCTCCCTGTCCGGCCTGTTGGCCACGGCCACCAACTTCACGCGGCAGATCGCGGCCGGCAATCTGGGCACGCCGCTGGCGCCGGGCAATCCGGACGATGAGATCGGCGCATTAAGATTTTCGCTGGAGGCCACGCGCAGGAATCTGGTCGGCCTGGCCCGCGACGTGCACACCGGCATAGCGGATGCGCCTGGGACGGTTGCGCAGCGGGCCGAAACCGAGGAGCTGCGCCACGCCATCGAGGTATTCCGGCTCACGCGTGCCCAGCCGCAGCCTCCTTGTCCAAGCGCTTGATGAACACCTGCAACTCCTTCACCACCTGCTGATCGCCGCGCGCCTGCGCGGCCTGCAGGCCCGATTCCCAGGCGGCGCGCGCGCCGCTCTTGTCGCCCTGTCCCAGGCAAGCCTTGCCCAGCCATTTCCAGGCCACCGAATAGGCGGGATCGAACGCCAGCGCCGCGCGCAGATGGGGCTCGGCATCGGCGAAGCAATCCTGCTCCGCGTAGGCCTTTCCCAGCGAAAAACGCAGCAGCATGTTGTCCGTGCCCTTGGCCAGCATCGCCTCCAGGCGTTCAATCATTCCTTCCATTGCCGATTTCTCCTACAGCGCGCGCATTTGGATCTGATGGACATGATAGGACGGCTGTGGCGAAACCCGCCCAATGGCCCCGCGCCGCGCAAGCCCTTGGCGACGTCGCGGCCGGTCCGGAACAAAGGCCCGCGCCGCGTCAATTTAAGGGTATACCCTTATTCAGAATAGGGCTTTCCCCCGACGCTTGCGCGGCGCTGCCCTAGAATTCCGCCCTTGCCTTCTCTTTGCGCCGGCGCCTTCCTTTCGTCCCGGCCCTGTCCCATGCCCCTGCACCTTATCGCGCTGGCCGCCGCCGCTTTCGGCATCGGCACCAGCGAGTTCGTCATCATGGGCCTGCTGCCCAACGTCGCCGCCGACCTGCAAGTCAGCATTGACGTCGCAGGCCTGCTGATCACCGGTTACGCCATGGGCGTGGTGATCGGTGCGCCCATCATGGCCATCCTCACCGCCAGGCTGCCGCGCAAGGCCACGCTGATCGGCCTGGCCAGCACCTTCGTGGTGGGCAACCTGCTGTGCGCGCTGGCGCCGAACTACGCGCTGCTGATGGCGGCGCGCGTGTTCACCGCCTTCTGCCATGGCGCTTTCTTCGGCCTGGGAGCCGTGGTGGCCGCGGACCTGGTGCCGCGCAACCAGCGCGCCAGCGCCATTGCGCTGATGTTCACCGGCCTGACGCTGGCCAACGTGCTGGGCGTGCCGCTGGGCACGGCGCTGGGCCAGGTGGCCGGATGGCGCTCGACTTTCTGGGTGGTCAGCGGCATCGGTTTGCTGGCCGTGGCCGCGCTGGCCGTCTGGCTGCCGGCCCGCATCCCCATGCAGCCCGGCAACATCCTGCGCGAATTCAAGGTGCTGCGCGACGTGCGCGTGGTCTGGCCGCTGGCCGCCAGCGTGCTGGCCTCCGCGGCGCTGTTCTGTGTGCTGACGTACATCGCGCCGCTCTTGCGCGAAGTGACCGGCGTGTCCGAACGCGGCGTCACCGGCGTGCTGCTGCTCTTCGGCGTGGCGCTGACCGTGGGCAGCACCCTGGGCGGCAAGCTGGGCGACCGCAACCTGGAAGTGTCGCTGCGCCGCATTTTCATCGGCCTGCTGCTGGTCTTCCTGGCGCTCAGCCAGGCCATCCACGCGCTGGCGCCCATGCTGGTCATGACCTTCATCTGGGGCGTGCTGGGCTTTGCCGTCGTGCCTTTGCTGCAGACGCTGATCGTGGACCAGGCGGCCGACGCGCCCAACCTGGCGTCGACCCTCAATCAGGGCGCCTTCAACCTGGGCAATGCGGGCGGCGCCTGGCTGGGCAGCGTGGCCCTGGGCCACGGCCTGCCGCTGACGGACCTGCCCTGGATGTCGGCCGGCATCACCGCCGCCGTCCTGCTGCTGA
Source organism: Achromobacter sp. ACM04 (assembly GCF_014851465.1). Lineage (NCBI taxonomy): Bacteria > Pseudomonadati > Pseudomonadota > Betaproteobacteria > Burkholderiales > Alcaligenaceae > Achromobacter > Achromobacter sp. ACM04. Next base: position 695,980 of record NZ_JACUZS010000001.1, on the reverse strand, counting down.
CCTTGTGGGGTACGCGCTACTACGGCCGCGATGCCGGGGCTACACTCGCTGGACAACAAGCCGGCGCGCTGACGCCCTCGCGTTCGGACGCCTAAGGAGCCCGCATGAGCACCCTCTACGATTTTTCCGCCCGCGCCATCGACGGCACGGAACAGTCCCTGGACACGTACCGCGGCCGCGTGCTGCTGGTGGTGAACGTGGCCTCCAAATGCGGCTTCACGCCGCAGTACGCCGGCCTGGAAGAACTCTACCGCTCGTTCCACGACGATGGTTTCGCGGTGCTGGGTTTTCCTTGCGACCAGTTCGGCCACCAGGAACCCGGCGACGAAGCCGAAATCCGCAATTTCTGCAGCACGCAGTACGACATCACCTTTCCGCTCTACGCCAAGATCAACGTCAACGGCGAGGACGCCCACCCGCTCTACCGCTGGCTCAAGGGCGAGAAGCCCGGCGTCTTCGGCACCGAGGGCATCAAGTGGAACTTCACCAAGTTCCTGGTGGGCCGCGACGGCCAGGTCATCAAGCGCTACGCGCCCACCGATACCCCGGCCGGCATCAAGGACGACATCGAAAAGGCGCTGTCCGCGCCGGTCTGAGCCGCGCGTCAGCGCAGCGGCGGCAGCCGGCGGCGCACCGTGTGGGACTTGACGATGGCGGTATTGGTTTCCGCAAATTCGGTCACGCGCTCCAGGATGCCGTCCAGATGCGAGATCGAGCGCAGCACCACGCGGGCGATGAAGCAATCGTCGCCCGTCACCTTGTCGCATTCCACGAATTCCGGAATCTGCTGGATCAGGCCTTCCACGTGGCGCAGCTGCCCGGGCAAGGGGCGGATGCGGACGATGGCCTCCAGCGCGTAGCCCAACGCGACCGGGTCCACGTCCAGGGTGTAGGCCCGGATCACGCCCGATTCTTCCAGCCGCCGCAGGCGGTCCGCGACGCTGGGCGCGGACATCCCGACCTGGCGCGCCAGGTCGGCCGTGGTGGTGCGCGCATTGGTGGTCAGCATCTCCACCAGGCGGCGGTCGATACCGTCCAGGACCGGGTTTTCACTTTTTAGGTCGTTTTGCATAAATTCCACCTAAACAAAGGTTTCGGAATCGATTCACCACATCAACATCATATAACCAGCTTGATCCGCCTGGGATAATTTCTCCATCGAATATCGTGGCCGCAAGGCCCTGGAGAACCTCATGAATCCCTCATCAGAACGCGTGGGCCTGGCCCAGATGGCCGCGGCGATGACCCTGTCCGGCACCCTGGGCGTGTTTGTGCTGGAGTCGGGGCAAAGCGCCTGGAACGTGGTCTTCTTCCGCTGCGTGTTCGGCGCCCTCTCCCTGTTTGTGTATTGCTGGGCGCGCGGCCTGCTCAAGCCGGGCCTGTTCACCGCCCGCACGCTGATGCTGGCCCTGGCCGCGGGCGCCGCGCTGGTGCTGAACTGGGTGCTGCTGTTTTCCGCCTATCGGCTGGCGTCCATTTCGCTGGCCACCGCGGTCTACAACGTGCAGCCCTTCTTCCTGATCGGCCTGGGCGTGCTGTTCCTGGGCGAGCGGCCCACGCGCGGCAAGCTGGCCTGGTCGGTGCTGGCCTTCGCCGGCCTGATGCTGGTGCTGCGCCTGTCCGAAGCTGGCGGCGCGGACGGCCGCGCCTATCTGTCGGGGCTGATGCTGGGGCTGGGCGCGGCGGCGCTCTATGGCGTCACCGCCATCATCGTCAAGCGGCTCAAGCACATTCCGCCGCAGGTGCTGGCGCTGGTGCAGGTGACGCTGGGCGCGGTGATGCTGCTGCCCATGGCGGACTTCAACGCCCTGCCCGCCGCGCCGCTGCAATGGGGCTACCTGGTGGCCCTGGGGCTGATCCACACCTGCCTGATGTACATCCTGATGTATTCGGCCATCCAGAAGCTGCCTACCACGTCCACCGCGGCATTGAGCTTCATCTATCCTGCCGTCGCGATCCTGCTGGACTTCATGGTCTACGGCCACCGCATGGACGCCACGCAGATCGCGGGCGTGGCCATGATCTTCCTGGCGGCGGCGGGCGTGAGCCTGAACTGGAGCTGGCGCCTGCCGGGGCGGCCGCGCGCAGGCACGGCCTGAACGCGGGCCGCTGCCAGGGCAAGCCCCCGGGGCAAACCCGTACCCGCCCCCCGGTTATTGGGGCCGGCGCGAAGCCGGCCCCGCTATCATGGCCTTTCCCTGCGCCGGCCGCCGCCGGCGCGACGCACAGGACATCCCATGATCGATCTCTACTACTGGACCACCCCCAACGGCCACAAGATCACGCTGTTCCTCGAAGAAACCGGCCTGCCCTACAAGATCCATCCGGTGAACATCAGCCGCGGCGATCAGTTCAAGCCCGAGTTCCTGGCCATTGCCCCGAACAACCGCATTCCCGCCATCGTCGACCAGGCCCCGGCCGGCGGCGGCGCGCCGATCTCGCTGTTCGAGTCGGGCGCCATCCTGCTGTATCTGGCCGAGAAAACCGGCCGATTCCTGCCCGCCGACGTGCGCGGCCGCGCTGAAGTGTCGCAGTGGCTCTTCTGGCAGATGGGCGGCCTGGGTCCCATGGCCGGCCAGAACCACCACTTTTCCGGCTACGCGCAAGAGCGCATCCCTTACGCCATCGACCGCTACGTCAAGGAAACGAACCGCCTCTACGGCGTGCTGAACAAGCGCCTGGCGGACCGCGAGTTCGTCGCCGGCGACTATTCCATCGCCGACATGGCGGCCTATCCCTGGATCGTGCCGCACGCCAAGCAGGGGCAGGACCTGAACGAGTTCCCGCACCTCAAGCGCTGGTTCGACGCCATCGCGGCCCGCCCCGCCACGCAGCGCGCCTATGCCCTGGCCGACACCATCAACACGGCGCCGTCCATCAGCGACGAGGAATCGCGCCGCATCCTGTTCGGCCAGACCGCCCAGAACACCACCCGCTGAAGGAGCCGCCATGCCCGACCCGCAACTGGTTTTCCGCCGCGCGCGCCTGGGGGATCTGCCGGCCATCGTCGCCCTGCTGGCCGACGATGAACTCGGCGCCACGCGCGAGAATCCCGCGCTGCCGCTGGACCCGCGCTATGCTGCCGCCTTTGCCGCAATCGGCCAGGACCCCAATCAATTCCTGGCCGTGGTCGAGCAGGACTCGAACCTGGTCGGCTGTTTGCAGTTATCGTTCATACCCGGCCTGTCGCGGCTGGGCCAATGGCGCGGACAGATCGAGAGCGTGCGCATCGCCTCGTCGTCGCGCGGCGCGGGCCTCGGACGCAAGATGTTCGAATGGGCGATCGAGCAATGCCGCATCCAGGGCTGCAGCCTGGTGCAGCTGACCACGGACCGCGCCCGGCCCGACGCGCGCAGGTTCTATGAAAGCCTGGGCTTCAAAGCCAGCCATGACGGCATGAAGCTCAGCCTGTAGTTTTTGGTACTGATACAGCAAGGAGCGCCCATGCATGGCGAATACAAAGTCCCCGGCGGCAAACTGGTCGTCGCGGATCTGGAAGTGCGCGACGGCCGCCTGGCCGACGTGCGCATCAGCGGCGACTTTTTTCTTGAGCCGCCCGAGGCGCTGGACGCCATCAATAGCGGCCTGAACGGCCTGCCGGCCGACGCCAGCGAACTGGAACTGGCGCTGGCCGTGCAATCGGCCCTGCCCGCCGATGCCGAAATGTTCGGCTTCTCGGCCGAGGCCGTTGCCGTGGTGCTGCGGAGGGCGCTGGCATGACGCGCACCGACTGGAACGACTACGACTGGCAGCTGATCCATGAAGGGCCGCAGGACCCGGTGCTGCACATGGCGCTGGACGCCGTCATCACCGACGAGGTCGGCGCCGGCCTGCGTCCGCCCACGCTGCGCATCTGGGAATGGGCCGCGCCCGCGGTCGTGATCGGCCGCTTCCAATCCTTGAAGAACGAAGTCGATCCCGAAGGCGCGCGCCGCCATGGCATCCAGGTCGTGCGGCGCGTGAGCGGCGGCGGCGCGATGTTCATGGAACCCGGCAACTCCATCACCTATTCGCTCAGCGCCCCCCAGGCGCTGGTGCATGGCATGAGCTTCCAGGAGTCCTACGCCTTCCTGGACGCCTGGGTGCTGACCGCCCTGCAGGGCCTGGGCATCAAGGCCTGGTACCAGCCGCTCAACGACATCGCCTCGGACATCGGCAAGATCGGCGGCGCGGCGCAGGCCCGCCGCGGCGGCGCAGTGCTGCACCACGTCACCATGTCCTACGACATCGACGCGGATAAAATGGTCGAGGTCCTGCGCATCGGCCGCGAAAAACTGTCCGACAAAGGCACCACCAGCGCCAAGAAGCGCGTCGATCCCCTGCGCACCCAGACCGGGCTGGCGCGGGAAGTGATCATCGACCGCATGGTGGAAACTTTTGCCGGCCTGCACCGTCTCACCCCCGGGCAGATAGGCAGCGACACGCTGGCGCGTGCGCAGGCGCAGGCGGCCGAGAAGTTCGCCACGCCCGAGTGGACCGGCGTGGTGCCCTGAACGGCCGCGCCCCGATTTTCTGGAGGTAGTTTCAATGCGTCGCACATTCACGCCGCAAGGCGCGATAAGCGGTCTCATCCTGGGCGCGGCCCTGCTGGCTTTGGCGGGCTGCGGCAGTACGCCGCCCGCGGACATCACCCTGGCCACGCAGGCTCCGGCCTCGGCGTCCACGCCGGAAAAAGTCGGCGACCTGTCCACCGAGCGCATCAAGTGGGCGTCCAGCAAGCCAGGCTGCGAGGGCGATTGCCCCCGCATCGAAATCGACAGCGTCGCGTTTCCCGGCATCCCCAAGCTGACCGCGCTGGTAGACCACGTGCTGGCCTACATGACCGGCACCGATGCCAACCGCCGCGGGCCCTATGACACGCTGTCCGAATACACGCAGTATTTCTGGTCGGTGGCTCGCGCGCGCGACGCCACCTATTTCAAGGCCAGCGTGAAGGACACGGTAGGCGACATCGTGGCCGTCGAACTGCACACCGAGCAATTCCTCACTGGCGCGGCGCACGGCATTCCGGCCACCCAGTACCTGAACTGGGAGCGCAGCCACGGCCGCGTGATGAGCCTGGAAGAAGCCTTGATACCGGGCCGCCATCCGCAGTACGTGGCGGCGCTGCGCCAGGCGCATGCCAAGTGGCTGGCCGGCAATCCGGATGCGCGCCGCGATCCGACGGCTTACAACAAGATGTGGCCGTTCCAGGAAAGCGATAACTATGCGCTGACGCGCGAGGGCATCGTGGTCAAGTACGACGCCTATTCCATCGCGCCGTACTCGCATGGCGAACCCGAGCTGAACATTCCGTATTCGGAACTGCGCGGGATCCTGAAGCCTGAGCTGCTGCCGGCTTCATAAGCCGCCCCTGGAAACGCCCGCGGCCTGCGCGGGCGCTCCCTGCGGCAGCAAGCCGGGGTTCGGTTGAGCGGACTGAGGATGGAGCTAGGGAGGTGGCCGCTTTTTTCGCGTCTGTGGCCGGGTAAGACGCCCAGTCCGCTCAGTGCAACCGCGGCGGCAGGGCGGCGCCCAAGCGCCGCCCATGCGCGCCTCTCGTCTTAGAAGCGGTGACGCACGCCCACCATGGCCACGGTGCTCTTCACGCCGTCGGTGAACGCGAAGTTGGTGGCATACGAACCCAAGGCGTACAGGTTGGTGCGCTTGGACAGGTTGTAGGTGTAGCCCAGGCTGTAGATGTTCATGGTGGCGTCGTCGCCGGTCAGCTTGGTGCTGTCGGTGTCGGCGCGCTGCCACGAAGCCAGGATGTTGCTGGCGCCGCCAATCGGCACGCTCAGGCCCACCAGGTAGGAATTGGCCTTGAAGCCCGACACCGCAACGTTGGTGCCAAAGCCCTTGGCCGTGGGGCTGCCGCTGCCGAAGGCATTGGCGCCCTGGCCGGTGAACCAGCCGTCACGCGTCTGGCCGTAGGCCAGCGCCAGCTTCAGCACTTCGAAGTCGTACGAACCGCCGATCATCCACGACTTGGGCGTGGCGTCGGTGTTCAACTGGTTCGCGGGGTTCAGCTGGTCATACGTCAGCGCCACGTTCACCGGGCCGCTGACATAGCGCAGGCCGGTCGTGATGGCGCGGGTGTTGTCGGCGGTCTTGAAGCCGGTCTGCGCGGTGGTCGTGTCGGAGGCATTGAACGAGTAGCCGATGCCGAACTGCAGGCCGCTGAACGACGGCGTCGAGTACTGCACCATGTTGTCGTAGCGGACCGTGTTGGCGGCGCTGAAGGCCACGCCGACGTTGGCCTGGCCGTAGCTGCCGCCGAACGGATCGATCGCGGCGAAGTACTTCGAGGCGATGTTGGTCTGACGACCCAGTTCCAGAAGGCCCCACGAGGTGCTCTTCAGGCCGATGGTGGCTTGGCGGCCGAACAGGCGGCTGTTCTGGCCCGACGTGCCGTTGGCCGAGTTGAAGCCGCTTTCCAGCGTGAACACGGCGCTCAGGCCGTCGCCCAGGTCCTCGGCGCCGCGCAGGCCCCAACGCGAACCGCTGGACACGCCATTGACCATGCCAACCTTGGACTCATGGTAACCATCGCCCTTGATGCGCTGGTAGCCGATACCCGTATCGATCAGGCCATAGAGCGTCACCGAGGTTTCCGCTTGCGCCGTTGCGCCGAACGCGGCCAGCATGGCGGTGACGAACAAAGTCTTTTTCATTGCAAATTCCCATTGATTGAACAGACATGCGCATCCGGGCTGGCACGCATCGCGTGCGGCGCGCTCGGCGCATGGCAGGAACGAATTCTAGGGACGCAATGTGTCAGTTCTTGTAACGCAAGCTGGGAAATTCCCTAGGCCGCAAAAAAGTGAGGGGGATGTGGCGTCCTGCCGACAGCCCCCACGTAGGGCGCGGCCCTCGCAGGCCTGCAATGTCGGTGTGCTATCCATGCGCGCAACGTGATGCGCTTGCAGCCACGCAAATGGAAATCGCCCCTTGCGGGGCGATTTCCGTTTTTGTCTCCTGCCCTCCTCGGCGTGACGTCCGGAGACGCCCCGCCGTATCGGGTATCAGGGGTACAGGCCGCGCACCTGACGCGCTTGCAGGATGCGCGTGCAAGCGACGATGAACGCCGCCGTGCGCAGGGTGACCTTGTGTTCCTTGGCCACTTGCGACACCGACGCGTAGGCTTCGCGCATCAGGCGCTCCAGGCGCTGGTTGATCTCGTCCTCGCTCCAGAAGAAGCTGGAGAAGTCCTGCACCCATTCGAAGTAGCTGACCGTCACGCCGCCGGCATTGGCCAGCACGTCCGGCACCACGTAGACGCCATGTTCGGCCAGGATGTCGTCGGCTTCCGGCGTGGTCGGGCCGTTGGCGCCTTCCACGACGATCTTCGCGCGCACCTTGGCGGCGTTGTCGACGGTGATCTGGCTTTCCAGGGCGGCCGGGATCAGGAATTCGGTTTCCAGCGTCCAGAACTCGTTCTTGTCCATCGCCTGGCCGCCGGAGAAGCCGCCCACGCCGCCATGTTGCGACACGTAGGACAGCAGCTTGTGCACGTCCAGGCCCGCGGGATTGTGGACGGTGCCGGTGTGATCCTGCGCGGCGATGACCTTGGCGCCGGCTTCATGGAACAGGCGGGCGGCGGTGCCGCCCACGTTGCCGAAGCCCTGCACCACCACGCGCGCCTTGGACACGTCGATGTTGAGATCGCGCGCGGCTTCGCAGCCCACCACGAACACGCCGCGGCCGGTGGCTTCCACGCGGCCCAGGCTGCCGCCCAGCGCGATCGGCTTGCCGGTGACCACGCCGGTGGCGGTGGCGCCTTCGTTCATGGAGTACGTGTCCATCATCCAGGCCATGGTCTGGGCGTTGGTGTTCACGTCAGGCGCCGGGATGTCCTTGGACGGTCCGATGATGACGCCGATTTCCGAGGTGTAGCGGCGCGTCATGCGCTCGAGTTCGGAGGCCGACAGCTTGCGCGGATCGACGCGCACGCCGCCCTTGGCGCCGCCGTAAGGCAGGTTCACCGCAGCGTTCTTGATCGACATCCAGGCTGCCAGCGCCATCACTTCGGAGAGCGTGACGTCCTGGTGGAAACGCACGCCGCCCTTGCCGGGGCCGCGCGAGGTGTTGTGCTGGACGCGGTAGCCCTCGAAGTGGGCAATGCTGCCGTTGTCGAGTTCGATCGGCACATCGACGATCAGGGAACGCTTCGGGCGCTTCAGGGTCTCGACCCAACGCGCCAGCGAACCAAGATACGGGGTGACCCGGTCGACTTGTTGCAGATAGTTGCCCCAGGGGCCGAGGTCCTCGGCGTTCAGATAAGACGGCAATGCGTGGGTGGGAGTTTGAGACATGAGCTGGCTCTCCTGACAAAGTTGCGCCATTTTATCCACGAAAGTTATAGCGTCCCCATTTAAAACGAAAATATTTTAATTGGGGACACATAACTGTTGCGGCGGTTGAACGGGCCGCAAACCCAAGCCTGATGCTGCCCTTATCCTAAGCCGCCAAATCGGCAGCGTCCAGCCTGCCAGCCATAAGCTGCAAGCCCTGCCGCCCGCCATAAGGAGGACGAAAAACGGGGCGGTTTCCTCCCAGGAAACCGCCCCGTATGGTCCTGCCCCCATCCGAAGGATGAGACGCCGGTCCGCTCAATCGTTCAACAACTGCCAGGCCAGGCGGGCAGCCGCCCGCGCGCCGTGGCCGTCCACGTCAAACCGCGGGTTGAACTCCGCCATGTCGGCCAGGCGCAGCTTGCCGCTGGCCTTGACCCGCAGCACGATTTCCTCGATCACCGCCAGCGGCACCCCATAGGGCGCCGGCGCCGACACCCCGGGCATGACCGCCGCGGGCAGCACGTCCAGGTCTATGGTCAGGTAGACGTGCCGGGCCCGGGCCAGCAAGGCGTCGACGTTGGCCAGGCGCGCGGCCAGATGGCGCTCCTGCATGTCGCGGTCCTCGACCCAGACCGCGCCGACTTCCGCGGCGCGCGCGTACAGCGCCGGCGTATTGGCCAGCCGCGATACGCCCAGGCAGGCGTATTGCAGGGCCCGGCCGCGTTCCTCGCAATAGCGCGAGATCTGGTCGAAGGGCGTGCCGGAACTGCCGGGCCGCCCGGTACGCAGGTCGAAGTGCGCGTCCAGGTTCAGCACCAGCACGGGTTCCGTGTCGCCGCGGGCGTCCAGCCAGCGCGCCAGGCCCTGGAAGCTGCCCCAGGCGATCTCATGGCCGCCGCCCAGCACCAGCGGGCGTGCGCCCTGCTCCATCAGTTCCGCCACGCGCAGGCCCAGTTGCTCCTGCGCGTCCTCCAGCCGGTCGCCCTCGCAGGCCACGTCGCCCGCGTCCAGCAAACGCGTGAGGCCGTGGGCCGGCAGGCCCGCCAGGAACTTGCGGATGGCCGACGGGCCTTCGGCCGCGCCGATGCGGCCCTGGTTGCGGGCCACGCCGGCATCGCAGGCAAAGCCCAGCAGCACCGCCTCGCCCTTGCGGGCTTGGCCACTGGCCGCTTCGACGATATGCGCCAGGCGGCGCGTGTCGCCTTGTTCGGCGCTGTCGTCGCGGGCCTTCCAGAGACTTGGGTCGAATTGCGCCACGCTCATGCCGCCCCCTGCCCCGCGTTCAGCACCGCCTGCAGGAACTCGCGGGTGCGCGGCTCGCGCGGCTGCGTGAAGATCACGTCGGGCGAACCGGATTCCAGGATCACGCCGCCGTCCATCACCGCCACCACGTCGGCCACGTCACGGGCGAAGCCCATTTCGTGCGTGACCACCATCATGGTCATGCCTTCCTTGGCCAGCAGCTTCATGACCTGCAGCACTTCGCCCACCAGCTCCGGATCCAGCGCCGAGGTCGGCTCGTCGAACAGCATGACCTTGGGCTGCATGGCCAGCGCGCGGGCGATGGCCACGCGCTGCTTCTGCCCGCCGGACAGGCTGGCCGGCATGGCCGACATCTTCTGGCCCAGGCCGACCTTGTCCAGCAGGTCCGCCGCCAGCGCATGCGCTTCTTCGCGGCCCATGCCGCGCAGCTTGCGCGGACCGACCGTCACGTTGTCCAGCACCGACAGGTGCGGGAACAGGTTGAAGCCCTGGAACACCATGCCCACCTGCATGCGCAGCTGGTTCAGCTCGGCCTCGGGCAACAGCTCGCCGTGGTCCAGCAGGGTCTGGCCGCAGATGTCGATGGTGCCGGTCTGCGCCACTTCCAGGCCGTTGCAGCAGCGCAGCAAGGTGCTCTTGCCCGAGCCGCTGGGCCCGATCACCACCACCACCTGGGACGGCAGCACGTCGAAGTCGATGCCGCGCAAGACCTCGTGGTCGCCGTAGGACTTGCGCAGGCCGCGGATGCGGATCATTTCTTGCGGGTCCGCGGCCCGGGTCGTAGCGGAGTTCATTGCGGAGTTCATTGCACCATCCCTCCCGCGCGCAGGCGGTGTTCAACCTTGCGCAGCACCAGCATGGTGGCCGTGGTCAGGATCAGATAAATCAGCGCCACCACCAGATAGGTTTCCAGCGAGCGATAGGACACGCTGATGATCTTCTGGCCTTCATGCATCAGGTCATGGATCGTCAAGAGCGACACCAGGGCCGAGTTCTTGATCAGCGCGATGAATTCATTGCCCAGCGGCGGGATCATGCGCACCACGGCCTGCGGCAGCACGATGATGCGCATGGCCTGGCCGGACGACATGCCCAGCGAGCGCGCCGCTTCGGTCTGGCCGCGGTCCACCGACTGGATCGCGCCGCGCACGATTTCGGACACGTAGGCGCCCGAGTACATGCCCAGGCCCAGCACGCCGCAGGCGAACGCCGGCAGGGTGATGCCGAAATGCGGCAGGCCGAAGAACCAGATGAACAGCTGCACCAGCAAGGGCGTGCCGCGGAACAGCAGCAAATAAACGCTGCACAGGTTGTAGATGACGTAGCGCTTGGGGTTCAGGCGTCCCACGCCCACCAGCAGGCCGATGACGCAGGCCAGCAGCAAGGCGCCCGCGGTCACCTCGACGGTGACCACGGCGCCATTGATCAGCGCGCCGAAGTCGGCAAAGACGGGAGAAAAATCCAGGTTCATTTCGCGGGGGCCTCGAACCACTTGTTGACGATGGCCTGGTAGCTGCCGTCGGCCTTGAGCTTCTGCAGCGCGGCGTTCAGCTCACGGGTCAGCTCCGGCTTGTTCTTGGGCACGGCGATGCCGTAGTCCTCGGTGGTGATCTGGTCGTTCAGCACCGTCAGGTCCGGCGTGCTCTGGGCGAACAGCTTGGCGGCGGGCTTGCCGGTCACGGCGGCTTCGGCGCGGCCGATCTGCACCAGGTTGAACATCTCCTGGTTCTTCTCGACTTCCACGCGCTGCACCGCCGGGTAGTGTTCCTTCAGGTAGTTGACCGACTTGGTGCCCACCTGCACCGACACCTTGCGGCCGTCCAGGTCCTTCAGGGTCTTGACCGGGCCGTCCTTCTTGGTCATCACGACCAGGCCGCCCGCGTAGTACGGATCGGTGAAGTCCACCACCTTGGCGCGTTCGGGCGTGATGTAGATGGCGGACACGGCGATGTCGGCGCGGCCGGCCTGTAGCGCGGGGATCAGGCCCTTGAAGTCGATGTCGATCCATTCGACCTTCTTGCCCATGGCGCCGGCCAGGGCTTCCACCAGTTCGATGTCGAAGCCGGTGCGCTTGCCGTCCTTGACGAACTCCATCGGCGGGAAGGTCGCGTCGGTGACGGCGCGGATGGTGTCCTGGGCAAACGCCGGGGCGGCGCTCCAGGCGAGGCCCAGCGTCAGGGCGGCGGTCAGCAGTGTGCGGCGAGTGGTCATGGTGGGTCCTCTATGGAATATGGATACGGCAGTCGGGTGTCTACGGGTACGGCGTGGAATGGAAGAAGGCGGTCTTAATGAGCTTGCAGCTTCGCCGAGATGCGCCGGGCCGCGGCCACGGTCATTTCGGTCAATGCCTCGGGCCGCTGGGCGGCCCGGGTCGACGGCGCCATCAGCGTGATCGAGGCCACGGCCTGGTTGGCGCGTTGAAAAATGGGGACGCTGACGCCCCAGACGCCGGCATCGACTTCGCTGTCGGTGACGGCATAGCCCTGGGTGCGGATGGCTTCCAGTTCGTGGCCCAGCCGGCCGGCGTCCACATCGGCCTCGGCCGCCAGATACGCCAACGCGGCCTGCTGTCGGGCAAGCGGCATGAAAGCCAGCAGCGACTTGGCCGAGGCGCCGCGCGCCAGCGGCAGGCCGCGCCCCTTGGTGAAGGAACAGCGCAGCGGATGCTGGCTCTCGATCATGTCCAGGCACACGGCCTGATCCTTGACCGCCACCAGCAAGCCTATGGTTTCGCCAGAAGCGGCGGCCAGCGCGGCCATGTCGGGCTGCGCTTCATGGATCAGGAACGAGGATTGGTCAAAGCCCCAGGCCAGTTGCACGCACAGCGGGCCGGGACCGTACTCGCCATCGTGCTCGGCAACGAAGCCCCAGCGCTTGAGCAGCGCCACCTGGCGGTAGAGGGTGCTTTGCGCCAGGCCGGTCTGCTCGGCCAGGGCGGCGATGCTGAGGGGGCCGTCGTGCCTGGCCAGGGTGGCCAGCACATACAGCACGCGATCCGCGCCTGCCCCGACTGATAGATCCGCTTTCAACATTTGGCTCCAAGCTAACGGAGCGCAGATTATCAATTTATGGCTCTTACTCTGCTTTTTATTCCCGAATACTGAGAATTAATAGGGAAAACCCCAGAGCCCAGACGCAAAAAATGCGCCCGAAGGCGCCAAAGCATCCGCCGCGCCCCGGCGGCGCACGGCGGCGCAAGCCGCGGCCAGAGGCCGGTCAGGGCTGGTGCGCGGTCGACCCCAGGATGCGCTCGGCGCAACGCGCCCAGTACAGCAGCCTTGCGTCCTCCTTCACGAAGCCGACCATCTGGAAGCCCAGCGGCAGGCCATTGGGGCCGCGCGCCACCGGCAAGGTGATGGACGGGTTGTGCAGCAGCGACCAGATGCGGATGAAGGCGGAGCTGCCGGTGGAGCTGGCCGGCGGCGCCTCGCCCAGCGTGGACGGCATGGCCACTGCGTCGACTTCGCGCGCAACGTCGTAGAACGCCCGGCGGCATGCGTCGGCGGCATCCAGCGCCCCCGCGTACTCGGCCGCGGACAGGCCCTCGCCCATCGTCAGGTACTCGATCAGCCCGGGATCGCACAGCGCCGCATGATCGCGCTTGATGGCGGCGTACTCGCGCGCCAGGTCGTAGGCCATGATCACGTCCTGCGCCTCGCCCATGGTGTCGAAGGCTGCGGGCATGGCCAGTTCCGTGACCTTGACGCCTGCGGCCGACAAGGCGCGCAGATTGGCCTCGAAGCTTTCGCGCATGCAGGGCTCGGTGTCGGCCCAGTCCTTCGGCCGCCAAACGCCCAGGCGGAAATCGCTGCGCAATGCGGAGGCCGGATCGAACCGGGGATCGCCGGTAAACGCCCGCATGAACAAGGCCGCGTCGTCGACCGAACGCGAGATCGGCCCGATCACGTCCAGCACCCGCGAATAGCGCCGGATCGCCACGTAGGGAATGGCGTCCAGCGTGGGCTTGAAGCCCACCGCGCCGCAGAACGCCGAGGGCCGCAGAATCGAACCCGCCGTCTGCGTGCCGATGGACAGCGGCGCCATGAAATCGGCAACGGCCGCCGCCGAACCGGCCGAGGACGCGGCCGGCGTACGGGTCAGGTCATGCGGATTACGCGCAGGCCCCGGCAGCATGATGGCGTGGCGCGACACGGTGTTCTTGCCCAGCACGTTGAACCCCAGCTCATGCGCCTGCGTCACCACGGGCGCGTCGGCCTCGGGCTGGCGGCCGGGGAAGATCTCGGGGTCGCCCAATTCGGTGGGCATGGCCGCCGTGTCGATGGTGTCTTTGATGCCCAGCGGCACGCCGTCCAGCGCGCGCCGCCGGCCGTGGCGGTCCCATTCACGGGCGCGGGCCAGCGCGCCCTCGGCGTCCACCCGGACCCAGGCCTTGACGCCGCCGTTGCGCTCTTCGATGCGGTCCAGGCAGGCGCGCGCCCAGGCTTCGCAGGTCAGCGTGCCCTGCTCCAGCGCGGCCAGGCCCTGGGTGGCGGTCAAGGCGGCGATGGCGTCGGGCGCCGGGCGGCGCGCAACGGACGCCGGGGAAACCATGGCTTCGGAATTAGGCAAGATACGGCTCCTGCAAAGGGATATGGGAATAGGAATTTGCCATCCCGCCGGCGGCTGCCGGCGGGATGGCTCTGGCGGTTTCAAGCGGGGATGCTGCCGCCGGGCGGACGGTCCGCGCCCGCGTGGCCGCCCCGTCCTATGTACAGATCGCTCATATGCTGGTTGGCCAGCAGCGCCTGCCCCGTGTCGGTCAGCACGATGCGGCCGGAATCCAGCATGTAGCCGCGGTCGCTGAACGCCAGCGCCTGGCGCGCGCGCTGCTCCACCATCAGCACGCCCACGCCGATCTGCGGCAGCCGCCGCACTTCGGCGAACACCTGCTCGGTCAACGCCGGCGACAAGGCGGCGGACGGTTCGTCCAGCACCATCAGGCGCGGCGAGGACATCAGCGCCCGGGCGAAGGCCAGTTGCTGGCGTTCGCCGCCGGACAGGTTCTCGGCGTGGGTCTTGCGCCGCCCGGCCAGCGCCGGGAACAGCTCGAACATGTCGCGGATGCGCTTTTCACGCGCCTGCACGTGTTCCACCACCTGCAGGTTCTCCAGCACGGTCAGCGCGCCGAACACATTGCGCACCTGCGGCACATAGGAGATACCGATGCGCACGCGCTCCTCGACCGGCAGCGTGAGCAGGTCGCGGCCGTCAAAGGCCATGGTGCCGGCGATGCGCGGCAACAGGCCCATCACCGCCTTGACCAGCGTGGACTTGCCCGCGCCGTTGGTGCCGGCGATGGTAACGATCTCGCGCGGCGCCACGTGCATGTCGATGCCGGACACGATATCGACCTCGCCGTAGCCGCCGGACAGGCCTTGCATGACGAGCTGGCTCATATCACTCCCCCCATGTACGCCTCGCGCACCTGTTCATTGGCCAGGACGCTGTCGGGCGTGCCTTCGGCGATGACGCGGCCGCGGTCCATGACGTACATGCGCGGCACGATGCGCGACAGCTCTTCCAGGTTATGTTCGATGATGGCGACGGTCAGGCCGCGCTGGTTGAGTTCCACGATGCGCGCCGACAGCTCCTCGATCAGCACCGGGTTGACGCCGGCGAACGGCTCGTCCAGCAGGATGCAGCGCGGCTCCAGCATCAAGAGCCGTCCCAGCTCCAGCAGCTTCTTCTGGCCGCCCGACAGTTTCCCGGCGGGCTCGTCCGCGACCCGCGACAGGTTCAGGAAGGCCAGCAGTTCATGCACGCGCTCGGCGTTGCGCGCCTCTTCGCGGGCCACCTCACGGCGGGCGAACACCAGCGCCGCCAGCTTTTCGCCGCGCTGGTCCGGCGCCGCCGCCATCATGTTGTCGAAGACCGTCAGCTGGCTGAACTCGCGCGGCACCTGGAAGGTGCGGGCCAGGCCCCGGCGCACGCGCTGGTGCACGGCCACACCCGTGATGTCCTCGTCCGCGAAGCGCACGGACCCGGAACTGGGCGGAATGTAGCCCGTGACCACCGAGAACAGCGTGCTCTTGCCCGCGCCGTTGGTGCCTATCACCCCCACCATTTCACCCTTGCGCACTTCCAGCGACACGTCGTCCAGCGCCTTGAAGCCGCCGAAGCTGGCGCTCAGCCCTTTGATGCAAAGCAGCGTCATGCCTTTCTCCTGCGGGTAGCGGCAGCATTGCCGAAAATGCCCTGGGGCCGGTAAAGCACCACGCAGATGAGCGCCAGGCCGATGACGCCGATGCGCACGCTGGCCATCTGCACCTCCGAGATGCCGCCGACGAAGTCCCGCACGAAGCGCGAACCTTCCAGGAATCCGACCAGCAGCACCGTGCCGGCCACCACGCCGCTCAAGCGCCCCACTCCGCCCAGGATGATGGCGATCCAGATGTAGAAGGTGATCAGCGGCACGAACTGCTCGGGGCTGATGAAGGTCAGGTAGTGCGCCTGGAAGGCGCCCGCCAGGCCGGCCAGGCCCGCGCCCAGCATCAGCGAACGGGTCTTGAAGCGGGCCGGGTCCTTGCCCAGCGCCCGCACCGCGACTTCGTTGTCCCGCACCGCCTCGATCACGCGGCCAAACGGGCTGCGTATCACCAGATGGATGAGGAACAACGCGCCGGCGTTGACCGCCAGAAGCAGCAGCATGATCCACAGGTCCACCGTCTGCGGCGAGGCCCAGCCCGCGAACAGCCGCGGGATGCCTGGCAGGCCGTGCATCCCGCGCGTCAGCCATTCCTCGGTCTGCAGCATCATGCGCACCGACTCGGAGAAGCCCAGCGTCACGATGGCAAGGTAGTCGCTGCCCAGCCGCAAGGCGATCATGCCCAGCGGCCACGCGGCCAACGCCGCGAAGGCCGCGGCCGCCGCCATGGAGATGGGGATGGGCACGCCCTTGAGCGACAGCAGGGCCGAGGTATAGGCGCCGATGGCGAAGAAGCCGACGTGGCCGAAGTTGATCAGTCCGGTGAACCCGTAATGCAGCGACAGGCCAAAGGCCAGCAGCATGTAGATCAGGATCCCGATGGCGATAGCAATCAGATAGGCTTCCATGATTTCACCTCGCCGCCATCGGACGGCCGAAGATGCCCTGGGGACGCAGCAGCAGCACGCACAGCAGCACCGCGAAGGCGAACACGATCTTGTAGGCAGGTCCCACCACCAGGCTGGCGATTTCCTGCGCAATGCTGAACACCATGATCCCGACGATGGCGCCCACCGGATTGCCGATGCCGCCCAGGATCACGGCCGCGAACATGGGCATCAACAGTTCCCAGCCCAGTTCGGGGATCACCACTGCCTTGATGCCCAGCAGCACGCCGCCCAGCCCGCAATAGGCGCCCGCGATGCTCCACAGCGTGATCATCACGCGCCGTCCGCGTATGCCGCTGGCCGCGGCCAGCTCCGGGTTGTCGGCCACCGCCCGCATGCGCCGCCCGGTGGGCGTCATGTGCATCAGCGCGAACACCAGCGCCAGCGCCGCCACCGCCGTGCCGACGATGTAGAGATCGGTAGGCAAAATGCGCACGCCGCCGAAATTCCAGGCGCGCGTAAGCGGCAGGTCGAAGGTGTACTGGTCCTGCCCGGCGAAGAAGGTGATCGTGCTGCGCAGCGCGAACGCCACGCCGATGGACGCGATCAGGCGCGACACGTTGGAGCGCGACTCCAGCGGCCGGAACACCCAGGCATAGAAGAACAGGCTGACCAGGGTGGTGCCGGCGACGGCGGCCAGGCCGCCCGCCAGCATCGAGCCGCCGGCCAGCGCCTGCGTGAAGACGGCGGCGTAGGCGCCCAACGTCATGTAGTCGCCGCTGGCGGCATTGGGAAAGCGGGCGATGCCGAACACCAGCGTGATCGCCAGTGCCGGCAAGGCCAGCAGCATCCCGATCACAACGCCGTTGATCCCGGCGTTGATGACGGTGATTGCATCCATACTTGTGTTCCCCTAGTGTTTTTATCGTCAGACTTTGCCGGCGATGACTTCATTGAGCACCAGCTTGCCGTCGCGGATGTCGAAGACGCCAAAGTCCGGCACGGTCTCGCCCTGCTTGCCGAAGTCCAGGCGCGAGGATGCGCCGTCGTAGTCCACCGGCTTGCCTGCGCGCAGCAGCGCCTGGCCTTGCGCAAAGCCGCTGACCTTTTCACCGCCGCCCTGCGCGGTCACGGCGCGGATCTTGCCGTTGATGGCGGCCACGTCCGCGGTGGCCCCCGCCGCCTCGATCGCCAGCGCCAGCGTGATCACCATGTCGTAGGACTGCGAAGCAAAGATGTCCGGCTCGCGCTTGGTGCGCTTGCGGAATTCGGCGGCGAAGGTCTTGTACGCCTGGTGCTCGTGGGCCGCGACGTTGGAGATCGAGATGATGCCCTCGGTGGCTTCCTTGCCCAGCGCCTTCACCAGGTCTTCGTTGGCGGTCCAGCCGGGCATGATGAACTTGCAGTCCTGGCCGGTCTGGAACCACTCTTTCAGGATGATGGTGGCGTCGGGCCGGTAGGCGCTCAGCGAGATCACGTCGGGCTTGGAGGCCAGCACCTTGGTCAGCTCGGTGCGGTAGGTGGTCTGGTTGGGTTCGTAGATGGTGAAGGCGCTGACCTTGCCGCCCTTCTCCTGCCAGGCATCACGAAAGTAGTTGGCCTGCCCCACGAAGGTGGAGTTATTGAAAGCCATGACCGCCGGCCGCTTGAAGCCGCGCTGGCGCGCCACTTCCGCAAAGGCGCGGCCGAACACGGCGTTGGACGCCTGGAACATCCAGGCCAGCCCCTGCTTGTTCTCGGTCAGCATTTCCGGCGCGCCGCAGGTGTTCATGGTGATGAGGCCCGCGGCATTGGTGATGGGCATGGCGGCCAGGCCCACCGACGACGGCCAGATGCCCACCACCGCCTCGACCTTGTTGATCTCGATCAGCTTCTTCACGGCCAGCACGGCGGCGTCGGGCTTGGTCTGGTCGTCTTCGGCGTAGAGCTGGATCTTGCGGCCGGCAGCGCCGCCGGCGGCGTTGACCTCGTCGATGGCGATCTTGATGGCTTCCAGCATGGCCGGCCCGTAGGGGCCGCCGACGCCGGTGATGGAATTGAGCGCCCCCAGGCGGAACGGCTGGGCCGACTGCGCCCGGACCAGGGAGGGCGCGGCGGCGCAGGCGGCCAGCGCGGCGCTGGCCGCGATAAAGCCGCGGCGGGAGAGATGGATGGGCTGTGTCATGAAGGTTCCTTGCGGCGTGAACATCTTTGTTCAACTTCGAATAGCCGCCGGCGTCGAAAACGCCGGCGTCCCCTTGTAGCTTGGATGCGACTTCGATACTGCCTGCTGCGGTTTGCCTGCTACGCGATGACTCCTCGGGCGCGCATGCCTGCAATTCTGTCTTCCGCCACGCCAAAGCGGCGCAGCACCTCGTCGGTGTGCTGGCCCATCAGCGGCGCCGCCGTGCGCAAGGCGCCTGGCGTTTTGGAAAACTTGGTCGGAATGCCGATGGTCTTCATCTTGCCCAGCGCGGGATGGTCCAGTTCCTGCACCATGCCGCGCGCCAGGTAATGCGGGTCCTGCATGGCCTGGCCGAAATCGTTGATCGGGCCGCAGGGCACGGACGCCCGTTCGCAGCGCTCGATCCATTCGGCCGCGTCGGCGCGCGCAAACTCCGCTTCCAATATGGGTTCCAGCTCGGCAATGTGGGTCAGCCGGTCGGAGTTGGTAATGAAGCGCGGATCGGTGATCAGTTCAGGCCGTTCCAGCACATCCGCGCACAGGCGTTCCCAGGTGCGCTGGTTGGCCGCGCCTATCATGATGTAGCCCTGGCGCGTGTTGAACGCCTGATATGGCGCCGACACGCGGTGCCGGCTGCCGGTGCCTTCCGGCACCGTGCCGTCGGCAAAATAGGCGGCGGCTTCCCAGACGAACCAGGGCAGTCCGCACTCGGCCAGCGCGATGTCGATGTGCTGGCCCTCGCCCGTCTTCATCTGGTGGATGCAGGCGGCCAGGATGGCGTAGACCGCGGTCAGTCCCGCCCCCACGTCATAGATGGCGATGCCCGACTTCAGGGGCCGCCCGCCGGGTTCGCCCGTCATGCTCATGATGCCGCTCATGCCCTGGGCCACCAGGTCGAAGCCGCCCTTGCCCGCGTAGGGTCCGGAATGGCCGTAGCCGGAGATGGAGCAATACACCAGGCGCGGATTGATGCGCGACAGCGTTTCGTAGTCCACGCCCAGCGACTTGGTCACGCCCACGCGGTAGTTCTCCACCACCACGTCGGCCCAGCGCGCCAGCTCGTACAGCACCTCGCGCGCCTCGGGGTCCTTCAGGTTCAGCGCCACGCCTTGCTTGTTGCGGTTGATCTGGGCGAAACAGGTGGATTCGCCGTTCACATAGGGGCCCATTTCACGGGAGTCGTCGCCGGCGCCGGTCTTCTCGACCTTGATGACCTCGGCGCCCAGGTCGGCCAGCACCATGGTGCAATACGGCCCGGCCATGATCTGCGAAAGATCCAGGATCTTGATGCCGGCAAGGGGGGATGCAGCTTGAGTCATATGCGGTCCGTCTTGGGTCGGTGGCCGGATCAGCGGCCGATGAATTCAGGAATGCGCTTGGCGGCGAAGGCTTCGCGGCCGCGCCGGTAGTCCTCGGTGCCGAAGCATTCGTAGGCTTCGCTGCGTTCGTCCGGAGTCAATGCGCGTCCTTCGCGCAGCTGGCTCACGAAGCGCTTGTGCCAGCGGTTGACCAGCGGCGCCGCCGCGGCGATGCGGCGGGCGGTCGCGTAGGTCTGTTCCGCCACGCGTTCGTCATCCACCACGCGGGTCAGCAGCCCCTTGGACATGGCTTCTTCGGCGCCGAAGATGTTTCCTTCCAGCAGGATTTCCAGCACGCGCGCAGCGCCCACCACGCGGATCAGGTCGGTCAGTTCCTGGTGGTCCACGGTCAGCCCGATGCGATTCACCGGGATGCCGTAGCGGCTGTTGCGCCCGCCGATGCGGATGTCGCACAGGGCGGCCAGCTCCAGCCCGCCGCCCACGCACACGCCTTCGATGCAGGCCACGGTCGGATGGCGCAGGTGCTTGAGCGTGTCGGTCATGGACAGGGTGAAGAGCGCGTATTCGGCCGCTTGCGCGGCGCCGTCGCGGTCTTCCTCGAAGCCGCCGATGTCGCTGCCGGCACAGAAGGCCCCGCCCGCGCCGCGCAGCACCACGCAGCGCACGTCGTCGTCGGCGTCGAGTTCGCGCATGACCCGGCCGAATTCCCGGTACATGTCCAGCGTGAACGCGTTGCGCTTTTCCGGGCGGTTCATCAGCACGGTGGCCACGCCGTCGGCGTCGCGGCTCAGGTCTATGCTCATGCCGCGCCCTCCAGGCGCAGTTCGGTGCCCTTGAGCACCACCCTGCCGTCCAGTTCCAGCGTGGCGTCGGTGACGATGGTGTCGTAGTGCGCCGCCGCCTTGACGGTGCCGCCGATGTAGGCGCTGGTGCCCAGCGCCAGCTGGATCGAGCCGTAGACCGATTCGTCGGACAGCATGGTGCCGTCCAGCTGGCAGCGCGGGTTCATGCCTACGCCCAGCTCGCCCAGGTTGTAGACCAGCGGATCGTTGAAGCTGGCCAGCAGATCGCGGAACTGGCGCGCCACCGCGCCGCCCTCGATCGCCACCGCCATGCCCTTTTCCATATGGATGCGCACGGGTTCGTCGCGGATCAGCGAGACGCCGGGGATGCTGGCGTTGACCACGATCACGCCTTCGGCCGTGCCTTCCACGGGCGCCAGGCTGGACTCCAGGCAATAGCCCGCCGAAATGTCGGTGGTGTTGGCAAAGCCGTGCAGCGCGCGGCCGCGGCGGCCGGCGATGCTCATGGTCACGTCGGTGCCGAGTTCGCTAGTGACGCGGGCGGTGTCGGCGCGGGTCAGCGCGTCGGCCAGCCCCTGGATCTGCGGGCGCAACGCATCGAAATCGCAGTCCCAGCCTTCGGCCAGAAAGAAATCGGGCAGGTGTGATTCGGGCAGCACGATCACGCCGACCCCGGCGCGCGTGGCCTGCTGGCGCGCATCGGTGTGCGCGGCATTGGCGCGGGTCAGCGCGATGACCAGGTCGGCCGCCTGCATGGCCTGGGCCACCACCGGCGACAACTGCCGGCCGTGGCGCGCGGAGCCGGCGATCTGCAGCAGATGCAGGCCGGCGCCCGCCTCGTCCACCGCAATGGCCAGGGGCTCCACGTTATGGTGGGTATGCAGGTCATACAGCACCAGCACTTCCATGCCCGGCTTGGCCGCGCCCAGCTGGCTGACCACCTTGCGCGCGTTCTTCAGTTTCAACAATGTATGCATGGCGCGCTCCTCAAGCCGCTTGCGACGCGCGGGCGTCGGCGATGCGCTGGGCGTCGGCCACCGCGCGTCCGAGGATGTCCAGGCCGCGGGCCAGTTCCTCGTCGGTAATGGAAAGCGGCGCCAGGAAGCGGATCACGTTGCCGTAAAAGCCCGCCTTCACCAGCACCAGCCCGCCCTGGTAGGCGGCCTGCACGATGTGGGCCGCCAGATCGCCAGCGGGACTGTCGTCGCCCGCGCCGCGCACGACTTCGAACGCCACCATGGCGCCCAGGCCGCGCACGTCGCCGACGATGCCGTACTGGCCGGCCCAGTCCGCAAAGCGTGTGCGCACCCGGCCGCCCAGGTCGCTGGCTCGCGCCGCGTAGTCTTCGCGCCGCATGACGGCAATGGTGGCGAGCGCCGCGGCGCACGCCAGCGGGTTGCCGCCATAGGTGCCGCCCAGGCCTCCCACGGCGGGCGCGTCCATCAGGTCGGCGCGCCCCACCAGCGCCGCTATCGGCAGCCCCCCGCCCATGGACTTGGCCAGGGTGTAAAGGTCGGCCTCGATGCCGGCATGCTGGGTGGCGAACCATTCACCGGTGCGGCAGAAACCAGACTGGATCTCGTCGGCGATCAGCACGATGCCGTGTTGGGTGCAGTAGGCGCGCAGCGCCTGCAGGAAGGCGGGCGGCGCGGCATGGAAGCCGCCCTCGCCCTGCACCGGCTCGATGATCACCGCGGCGACCTGCTCCGGCGTGACCTCGGTTTCGACCAGGCGGCGGAATTCATTGAAGGCGGCCTCGGCGCATTCGGCTTCGGTCAGCCCCGAGCGGTAGCGCACCGGGAACGGCGCGCGATAGACCTCGGATGCGAAGGGACCGAAGCCGGTCTTGTAGGCGGGCGCCTTGGCGGTCAGGGACAGCGCCATGTAGGTGCGGCCATGGAAGGCGTTCTCGAAGGCCACCACCGCCTGCCGGCCGGTGGCGCGGCGCGCCACCTTGATGGCGTTTTCGACGGCCTCGGCGCCAGTCGTCTGCAGCATGGCCTTCTTGGGCCAGGATCCCGGGACCAGGCCGACCAGCGTCTCGGCCAGCTCGATGTATTCCGGATACATGACGATGTTGAAGCAGGTGTGCAGGTAGCGCGCCGCCTGCGCCTGGACGGCGGCCACCACCTCGGGGTGCGCATGTCCCACGTTCAGGGTGCCGATGCCGCCGGCGAAATCGATGTACGCGTTGCCGTCCAGGTCGGTCAGCGTGGCGCCGCGGGCAGCGGCCGCGAACACCGGAGGGCCATTGGCCACGCCCAGCGCGACCGCGGCATTGCGCCGGGCCAGATACGCCTGGCACTGCGGGCCGGGAAGTTGAGGGGACTGCGCGGCGTCTTTCATTGCCCAGGGCTCCTTGGATGAGTGGGTACGGCGACGAAGTGAAGCCACTATATTCTTGTACGTTTTATTGTGTCAATGCTGATTTACAACTACGCATTCTAAATTGTGCACAATCTTGCGTTCAAATTGTGATATGCTTTGCCCCACTCAACCCAGGTGCCTACATGCCCACTAAACGCGCGACTGCCTCTGCTGACGCCGCCGCCCCCGAAACACGCAAGGCGGCCTCCACCCACGAAGTCATACTGGATATGCGGGAACGCATTGCGTCGCAGGCCTTGCTGCCCGGCACCCGCGTGCCGGAAGAAGACCTGGCGCAGGCCTATGACATCCCGCGCGCCAAGGCGCGCGAAGTGCTGGCGACGCTGGAAGACCGCGCGCTGGTGGAACGGGTGCCCAACAAGGGCGCCGTGGTGGCCCTGGTCGACATGGAAACCACTTATCGCCTGTATCAGGTGCGCGAAGCCCTGGACGGACTGGCGGTGCGGCTGGCCATGGCCAACGCCACGCCCGCCGACTGGGAAGCGATGCAGGCCCTGCTGGGCGAGCCCTTCGAACAAAGCCTGAAAAGCGGCGACATCGAGGCGCACGTGGCCACGATCGAGCAGTTCCGCAACCACATCAAGGAACTGGCGCGCAATCCGGTGCTGAGCGACATGATCGAGCGCATCTACGACCGCACCCGCGTGTCGATGCGCCGCGTGGCCCTGCTGCCGGGCCGCTCAGAGATGGGGATCAAGCAATACCGCGCCCTGCTGGACGCCATGGTGCGCGGCGACGGCGACGAGGCCGAACGCTGCGTGCGCGAATTGAACGGCAGCGCCCGCGACTACATCGAGCGCTACAAGAACTACGTGATCTGAATCGGGCCGGCCCCTTGCGGGCCGGCCTCGGGCAAGCCCGCGCCTCAGGGCGCGGCGGGCTCGTCGTAGTTATTGAGCTTCACGCCCGAAACGCCCTGGACCGCGGAAGATGCGGCCGGGGCTTTCTTTTCTGCGGCGGGAGCCTGCGCGGCTGCCGCGCCCTGCTCCGGACTGGTCGGCGTGTCCGCTGCCGCGCCCGTCGTCGTCCCCGCCGCCTCGGCGCCTTCTTCGGCCGGCCGCGCCGCCCGCAGCTTGCGGCGGGTTTCTTCTTGTTGCGCGATCAGCTTGTCCAGTTCCGCCGCCACTGCCGTGGACTTGCCCGTCCTGGCCCAATCGGCCGGGGTCTGGCCCTTGGTATCGCGCGACCCCACGTCCGCCCCCGCCTTGAGCAGCAGGTCCACCATGGGCTTGCGGCCCGACAGCGCCGCCATCATCAGCGGCGTTTCGCCATTGGGCGCGGGCGCGTTGACCATGGCCTTGTGCGCCAGCAGCAGGCGCGCCATTTCCAGCTGGCCCTTCGAGGCCGCGTAATGCAGCGGCGTCCAGCCCAGGCGGTTGACCTGGGCGCCGCGCGCGATCAGCTTCTTGGCGCGTTCGGTCTGGCCGGCGATGGCCAGGTACATCAGCGGCGTCTCGCCCGCCGGGTTCTCGGCGTTGACGTCGGTGCGCTTGTCGGCGGCGATTACGTCGAACACCTTCCAGGCGCCGTCCACCACCGCGCGCATCAGCGCGGGCTGGCCATTCTTGTAGCGCACGTTGGGATCTTCGCCGCGCGCCAGCAGTTCCTTGATGTCGTCCGGGTAGTCATTGGCGACGTAGACCCACCAATCGCCGGGATTGGCGGCCTGCGCCGCAGCGGGAACCGCCATGCCCACGGCCAGCGCCAGCAGCGCTCCACGGCAACACGACAAGAAGGCGTTCTGGACGGAAGCGTTGCGGGCAGCCATGGATTTCCTATAAATCACTTTAAATAAATTAGATTAGATTATTTCTTTATCTTATTGAAAAGACGGAAGAAATTTTCGGTTGATGCACGCGCCACTTCGGCCACGGGTATGCCCCTGAGATCCGCGATCTTCTCCGCCACGTGGATCACCTTGGACGGATCGTTCAGCTTGCCGCGGTACGGCACCGGCGCCAGATACGGCGAATCGGTTTCGATCAGCAAACGGTCCAGCGGCACCTTGGCGGCCACTTCATGCACGATCTGTGCATTCTTGAAGGTCACGATGCCGGACAGGGAAATATAGAAGTTCTGGTCCAGCGCAGCCTGTGCCACTTCCCAATTTTCGGTAAAGCAATGCATCACGCCGCCGACCTCGGCCGCGCGCTCTTCCCGCAACATGCGCACGGTGTCCTCGGCGGACGAGCGCGTGTGCACGATCAGGGGCAGGCCCGTGTCGCGGGCGGCGCGAATGTGGCGGCGAAAACGCTCGCGCTGCCAGTCCAGCGGTTCGGACAGACGGTAGTAGTCCAGCCCGGTCTCGCCGATGGCCACCACCTTGGGATGCTCCGACAGGCGCGCCAGCTCCTCGGGCGTGGGATCCGGAGTGTCTTCGTAATCGGGATGCACGCCGACCGAGGCCCACAGATTGGCCTGCGGTTCGACCAGCGACATCAGGCCCGGCCATTCCGGCATGTTGACGCTGACGACCAGCGCGTGGGTGACCTGGTTGGCGGCCATCCGGTCAAGAATGGCCGGCAGGTCGGCCGCCAGTTCCGGGAAGTTCAAATGGCAGTGGGAATCGACGTACATGATGAGTCTGGATACAAGTGCCGCGGCGCTGCGCCCTTTGCCGGACGAAGCGCCGCCGGATCAAGGGCTTACGCCAGGCAGGATAGCACCACGCGCTGCAGGGTCGCGTGGGCGAAGAGCTTGGCGTTCAAAGGATGGGTGGCCAGCGCGCGCTGGCGCGTCAGCCAGCGCGCGGCCTCGGCCACCTTGGCCGGATTCATGCGCGCGGCGACTTGTGCGACCGCGCTGCCCAGGGCCGGGAAGTAGCGCGACGGCGCCCCCGCGCTGGCCAGCATCAGGTCGGTGTACAGGCGCTGCAAGGCGTCGATCCACTCAGTGGCCGCCACCTTTTCCAGGGCCTCGGCCAGCGTGCCCACGTCGGGTGACTGGCCCTTGGACAGCGGCCCGACCAGCTGGGTCAGCCAGGGCGGACAAGCGGCCTCGTTAGACTGGGCAAGCCTCAACGCCGCCAGCGGCGCGCCGCCGGCGGCCGCCAGCCATTCGCGGGCCGGTTCCACGTTTTGCTCGCGCAGCCATTGCAGCGCGGTCTCCGGGTCGGGCGCCGGCAGCGGCAGGCGGCGACAGCGCGACACCAGCGTGGGCAAAAGGCGGTCCGGCGCGTCCGCGACCAGCAGGAACACCGTGTGCGGCGGCGGTTCTTCCAGCACCTTGAGCAAGGCGTTGGACGACACCACGTTCAGCGCATGGGCCGGGTACAGCAGCGCCACGCGCCAGCCGCCGCGGTGCGTTGCGGTGTTGAACCAGGACTCCAGGGAGCGGATCTGGTCTATGCGTATTTCCTTGGACGGCGCGCGCTTGGCTGCGCCCGTGGCGGGTTCGGCGTCTTCCGAGGGTTCGGCGGCGTCCGCCCCCTCTTCCACCGCCACGGCTTCGGGCCGGATGCGGCGCAAGTCGGGATGATTGCCGCTGGCGAACCAGGCACAGGCGGCGCAACGGCCGCAGGCCAGGCCATTGTCCGGCGTTTCGCACAGCAGGCTGGCCGCCGCGGCGACCGCGAAGTCCAGCTTGCCGATGCCGGCCAACCCATGGATCAGCCAGGCGTGGGCGAAGCGGTCGCGGTTGCCCAGCCAGTTGCGCGCCGTCTCGGCCTGCCAGGGCAGGAACTGCGGCGCATTGGAAGCCGTGGCGTCCTCATCTTTGGCGGCGCGGGTCGCGTTCATGCCGCCTGCCCCAGCAATTCACGCAGTCCCGCCTCCAGGCCGGTGCGGATCTGGGCAATGGATTGGGTGGAATCGACAATGCGGATGCGCTTCGGATCAGCCTCGGCGCGGGCGTGGTAGGCCTCGCGGGTGCGTTCGAAAAAGGCCGCGCCCTCGCGCTCGAAGCGGTCCGGCTCGCGCGCGTCGGTCAACCGGGCGCGCGCCACTTCCAGCGGCACGTCGAAGAGCCAGGTGCGGTCGGGCTGGCCCGCCTGCATCCAGGCTTCCAGCGCGGCCACGCGCGCCGCGCCCAGGCCGCGCCCGCCGCCCTGGTAGGCATAGGTGGCATCGGTGTAGCGGTCGCAGACCACCCAGGCGCCGCGCGCCAGCGCGGGTTCGATGACCTGGTGCAGATGTTCGCAGCGTGCGGCGAACATCAGGAGCGTCTCGGTGTCCAGCCCCATGGGGTCGGTCAGCAGCAAGGCGCGCAACTTCTCGCCCAAGGGCGTGCCGCCGGGTTCGCGGGTGGACACCACGTCCAGCCCCTGCGCGCGCAGGAAATCGGCGATCCAGACGGTGTGCGTGCTCTTGCCCGCGCCGTCCACGCCTTCCAGCGTGATAAAGCGTCCGCGCGTGGTCATTGGTCTTGTCCTTGTACTTGTGCCTGTCCCTGATCCGGCTCGGGCGCGGCGTCCGGCGCCGGGCTGGCGCTGGGCGCGGCTGCGGGCGTGCCGTTGGCCTGGTTGCCAGTCGCTGCGCCGCGGCTCGAAGCCGGGCCGGGCGCGGCATTCTGGCTTTGGCCCTGGCCCAGGATATAGCGGGAAACGTTGCGGTTGTGCTCGTTCAGGTTGACCGAGAACTCGCTGGTGCCGTTGCCGCGGGAAACGAAAAAGAGGAACTTGTGCTGCTCCGGCTGCACCGCGGCCAACAGCGCCGCGCGGCCCGGCGCCGCGATCGGCGTGGGCGGCAGGCCCGGACGCGTATAGGTGTTCCAGGGCGTGTCGGTCTGCAGGTCGCGCTTGCGGATGCGGCCCTGGTAGGCGTCGCCCATGCCGTAGATCACGGTGGGATCGGTCTGCAGCAGCATGCCGATCTTGAGCCGGTTGGTGAATACGCCGGCCACGCGTCGGCGGTCCGGGCCGTGGCCGGTTTCCTTTTCAACGATCGATGCGAGCACCAGGGCCTCGTAGGGCGTGGTCACCGGCAGGTCCGGCTGGCGCTTGGCCCAGGTGTCCTGCAGGATGCGCTGGCCTTCCTGGTAGGCGCGGCGCAGCAGGTCGTAATCGGTGCTGCCGGGCGTGAAGATATAGGTGTCCGGGAAGAACAGCCCTTCCGGCTGCTTGATTTCCGAGCCCAGGCGTTCCATCAGTTCTTCATCGGTGGTTTCGCCCAGCGTCTGCTTGACGTCGGGATTCGCGCGCAGCGCCTGGCGGATCTGGCGGTAGGTCCAGCCCTCCAGGAAGGTGATCTGCCGCTGCGTCATGTCGCCGCGCGCCAGGCGCTCCAGCAACTTCCAGGGCGAGTCGCCGTTGATGGCCTGGTAGCCGCCCGCCTTCATCTGCTTGTCGAGTTCGGACAGGCGCGCCATCCAGATGAAGCCAGGCTCCCAGACCGGCACGCCGGCATCGTTGAGCACCCGCGCCACCGTGCGCGGGCTGCTGCCCGGATCCACCACGAAATCTATCCTGTCGGCCTTCAGCTGCATGGGCTTGTGCGCCCAATACCAGGCGCCGCCCACGGCTGCGGCGGCAGCCAGCGCAATCAACAGGAAAAACCACAGGACGAAAAAAAAGAGTCGCTTCTTCATAAGTGTCGGAAGTTTAATTGATCGCGCGGACCTGTTGCGGCTAAAGAGGGGCGGAACGTAGCGCGCGGCCCTGCGCGCCGCGGGGACATGGCCCAGCCCGGAGGGGAACACGGCTATCATCAGCACTTTGATGACGCGATAACACCGCCTCCATGCACGCTTTCCATTCTTCGATTCCCGCCCGCGCGGAAGGTTGCGCGCAAATTGCGCCGCTGGACGACTTCCTGGTCTTTTCCGCATCCGGCGCGGACGCCCTCGGCTTCCTGCACGGCCAGCTCACGCAGGACGTCACCGGCCTGTCCCGGGACGCCGCCCGCCTGGCCGGCTACTGCACCGCCAAGGGCCGCCTGCTGGCCACCCTGGTGATGTGGCGCGCCGCCCCCGGCGCGGACGACGCGCCCCAGCTCTATGGCCTGGTGCGCCAGGATCTGGCGCAGGCGCTGCTCAAGCGCCTGTCGATGTTCGTGCTGCGCGCCAAGGCCAAGCTCGCCGCCACGCCGCTGCATGTGGCGGGCGTGACGGCTTCGGCCACGGACGTGGCCGCGCTGGAAGCCGCCGCCGGCGCGCTGCCGCGCGAACCCTGGCAGCGCGCCGACCTGCCGTCCGGCACCTGGATCGCCGCGCCGTCCGCCGACGCGCGCCTGCGCTGGTGGTGGATCGCGTCCGACGAACAACTGGAACAGTCCGCCGCGCTGGCAGGCGCGCTAGGCCTGGCGCCGGCCGCGCAATGGCACGCCGCCGACCTGGCCGCAGGCATCCCGTGGATCACTGCGGCCACGCAGGACGTCTTCATCCCGCAAACGGTCAATCTGGACCTGATCCAGGGCGTCAGTTTCACCAAAGGTTGTTATCCGGGCCAGGAAGTGGTGGCGCGCAGCCACTACCGCGGCACGGTCAAGCGGCGCATGGCATACGGCACCATTGCCGACGCCGCCGTCCAAGGCCAGGCGCTGGCCGGCATGGATGTCTATGACGCCAGCCAGCCCGGCGAACCCACCGGGCGTATCGTGGACGCGGCCGCCGCGCAAGGCGCCGTTTCGGTGCTATTCGAAACCACGCTGGCAGCCTTGCCGGAAGGCGACCTGCGGCTGGGCGCCGTGGACGGTCCGCGCATTGCGGCCGCTGCGCTGCCCTACTCCATCACGCCGTAAACCAAAGGCCGCCGCGCCTGAGCCGGCGCGGTTGCGCCGGGCCGGACGCTCCCAAGCCGGCCCTTACACCGCCACGCCGAACAGCGCGCCCACCCCCGCCGTCACCGCCATCGCCAGGCCGCCCAGGATCGTCACCCGCAACGCGGCCGGCCCCTTGGGCGCGCCGCCTGCGCCCGCAGCCAGAGCGCCCAGGCCGGCCAGACAGGCGACCGATGCGCCGATGACCCACACAATCAATTGCGGCAAAGGCGCTGTCGCCGCCACGGCCAGCGGCAAGGCCGCGCCGCCCGCAAACGAGGCCGCGGACGCCACCGCGGCCTGCACCGGACGGGCGCGGTTATGGATGGAGATACCCAGCTCGTCGCGGGCATGCGCGTCCAGCGCATCGTGGCTGGTCAATTGCCGCGCCACCTGCTCGGCCAGGTCGCGGGTCAGGCCGCGCGCCACATAGATGTCGATCAGTTCGGCCAGTTCCTCGCCGGAATTGCGCTTGAGCGAGCGCTGCTCCATGCGCAGGTCGGCGGCCTCGGTATCGGCCTGCGACCGCACCGACACGTATTCGCCCGCCGCCATCGACAGCGCCCCCGCCACCAGTCCGGCCACGCCCGAGGTCAGGATGGCGTCATGCGTGACCTGGGCCGCTGCCACGCCGGTAATAAGGCTGGCGGTGGACACGATACCGTCGTTGGCGCCCAGGACGGCCGCGCGCAGCCAGTTGCTGCGGAAAATCCGATGATGTTCTTTTGAAGGCATTGCCAGAAACCCATGCGCCGCGCGATGAACGCGTGGCGGGTCCGGCTTGCGCAGGACCCGCCACGCGCGGGATTCAGCGCGGCGTCACGCGCACCGCGGTAAGCAAGCCTATCACGCAAAGCGTGGCTTGCTCGCCGTCGTACGCATGCACCTCGACCTGGCAGACGGACAGGCGCTTGCCCGGCTTGACCACGCGGCCGCTGGCCACGTAGCGGCTACCCTTGGCGGGCGCCAGGAAGTTCATCTTGAACTCCGAGGTCAGCACGTCCTCGCCAGGCCCAAACAGCGTGTAGGCGGCATAGCCGCCGGCGCTGTCGGCGATGGTCGTGGAAATGCCGGCGTGCAGAAAGCCGTTCTGCTGGCACAGGTCGGCTCGGTAAGGCAGCACGATGTCCACCCTGCCCGGCTCGACCACGTCCAGTTGCGCACCCAGCAATGTCATGATGCTTTGCCGGGCGAAGCTCTCCTGGACCCTGGCGGCCGGGTCCAGCGGCGCTTGCGATGACGCCATGTCAGTCCTGCTCGCGCTTGACCAGGTTGACGATGCTGGAGAAGTCCAGCTTGCCCGAACCGCCGGAGCTATGCAGCGAATACAGGTTGCGCGCCAGCTCCCCCAGCGGGATCGAGGCGCGCGCCGACAGGGCGGCCTCGGCCGCCAGGCCCAGGTCCTTGAGCATCAGGTCCACGCCGAAGCCGCCGGCGTAGCCCTTGGAGGCCGGCGCGTGCTCCATCACGCCGGGCCAGGGGTTGTAGAGTTCCGTGGCCCAGTTGCGCCCGGAGCTCTTGGCGATGATGTCCGACAGCACCTTGGGATCCAGCCCGTTGGCCACGCCCAGGGCCAGGGCTTCGGAGGTGCCCGCCATCAGGATGCCCAACAGCATGTTGTTGCAGATCTTGGCCACCTGGCCGGCGCCGGCCGGGCCTGCGTGGAAAATGTTCTTGCCCATTTTTTCCAGCACCGGACGGGCGCGCTCCAGCGCCGCGGCCTGGCCGCCGACGATGAAGGTCAGCGTGCCGGCTGCTGCGCCACCCGTGCCGCCGGACACCGGCGCGTCGATCATGGCGATGCCGCGCACCTCGGCCGCCTGCGCCACCTTGCGCGCCGAGTCCGGCGCGATGGTGCTGCATTCGATGACCAGCGCGCTGGACGGGATCTTGCCCAGCAGGTCCTCGCCCAGGTACAGCCCTTCGACGTGCTTGCTGGCGGGCAGCATCGAAACCACCACCTCGGCGCCCTTGACGGCTTCCGAAGCGGACGCGGCGGCGCGGGCGCCGGCGTCCGTCAGGGTCTTCACCGCTGCCGGCACCAGATCGAAAACCGTCACGCTATGTCCGGCCTTGACCAGATTCAATGCCATGGGCGCGCCCATATTGCCCAAACCGATAAACGCGATGCTGCTCATGATGTCTTGTCTCCTGTTGCTATTGCTATAGGTGTGAAACCATCGTGGTACTAGCGTTGCCGCGCCGGCGGGCGGCGGCCGGTCCGCCGCCGCGTGGCGCCTAGCGGCCTTCCTGGCCCAGGTCCGCCAACGGGTGGGGCTCGCCCTCGGGCCAGGGTTCGTCAAAGAATTTCTGCACCCAGGCGTCGGTCGCCATGTCGATGACGGCGGGATTCCAGCGCGGCTTCTTGTCCTTGTCGATCAGCAAGGCGCGGATGCCCTCGGCGAAATCGCCATGGGCGGTGCAGGCCAGCGCCGCGATGTACTCGGCACGGAAAACGTCGTCCAGCGAGCGCAGGCGCAGCCGCTGCTGCAGCGCGAACGACAGGCGCACCGATCCAGGCGAGCCGGCCAGCATCGTCTGCGCCGCGCGCGCCAGCCACGGATCCTCGTGGTCCTTCAGCGCGGCCAGTTCTTCGTAGATGTCGTCCAGGCGATTGCCGCTGCACAGGCTGTTGATCAGGAACGAGTGCTGCCGCAAGTTGCCCGGCGCCAGCGGCGTCTTGGGCTCCAGCGCCGTCAGGGCGCGGCGCAGCAGGCCGTCGTTGATCGCGCGCGGAGGAATGGCATCCTCCGCCGCGCCGGCCGCCTGGCCGGCCCAGGGCTGCTCTTCCAGCGAAGCCAGCAGCTTGGGCCAATCCGCGTGATCCAGGCGGAAGTCCGCCAGGCCCGCGAAGAAAGCGTCCGACGTACCCAGCTGCGCGCCGGTCAAGGCCAGGAACAGTCCGATCCTGCCTGACATGCGGTTCAGCAGCCAGCTGCCGCCCACGTCCGGAAACAGGCCGATCGTGACCTCCGGCATCGCCAGGCGCGAGGTCTCGCTGACCACGCGGTGGCTGGCGCCCATCATCAGGCCGATGCCGCCGCCCATGACGATGCCATGGCCCCAGCACAGCACCGGCTTGGGATAGGTGTGGATGCGGTAGTCCAGCCGGTACTCGTGCTCGAAGAAGCGGCGCGCGTAGGCGTTGTTCCAGCCCGGCTTGCCGGCGTTTTCCGTCATGCTGCGGTACAGGCCATGCAGGTCTCCGCCCGCGCAGAAGGCCTTGTCGCCCGCACCCTGCAGGACCACCAGGGCCACGCCGGGATCGCGGGCCCAGGCGTCCAGCCGTTCGGCCAGCAGGTCCACCATTTCCAGCGACAGGCCGTTCAGGGTCTGCGGCGAATTCAGCGTCGCGATCCCGAACCGTACTCCATTGGCAGCGGTTTTCTCTTCGAACAGCACCGGTGCATTCATCTTATGTCGGCTCCTTTTTCCAACAATTGGCGGGCGATGATCACGCGCATGATCTCGTTGGTCCCCTCCAGAATCTGATGAACGCGAGTATCGCGCACCAGACGCTCCAAGGGATAGTCCCGCAGGTATCCGTAGCCGCCGTGGATCTGTTGCGCGTCCAGGCAGATCTGGAAACCCATGTCGGTGGCGAAGCGCTTGGCCATGGCGCAGTAGGTCGCCGCGTCCGGCGCCCCCGCATCCAGCTTGCAGGCCGCCAGGCGCACCATCTGGCGCGCCGCCACCAGGTGCGTCGCCATGTCGGCCAGCTTGAATTGCAGCGCCTGGAACTCGGCCAGGCGGCGGTTGAACTGCCGCCGTTCGTCCATGTAGCGCCGGGCGGCATCAAGCGCGCCTTGCGCCGCGCCGACCGAGCAGGTGCCGATGTTGATGCGTCCGCCGTCCAGGCCCTTCATGGCGATCTTGAAGCCCTCGCCCTCCTGGCCCAGCATGTTGGCCGCCGGCACGCGCACGTTCTCGAAGGTGATGGGGCGCGTGGACTGGCTGTTCCAGCCCATCTTCTCTTCCTTGCGGCCATAGCCTATGCCCTCGCTGTCGGCCGGAATGGCGAACGCGCTGATGCCGCCCGCGCCCTCGCCGCCGGTGCGCGCCATGACCACCAGCAGGTCTGTGTCGCCGCCGCCCGAAATGAAGGCCTTGGCGCCGTTGACGATGTAGTCATCGCCCTGGCGCTGCGCCCGGGTCGACAGCGATGCGGCGTCCGAACCGGCGCCCGGCTCGGTCAGGCAATAGGACGCCAACTTCTGGCCGCTGGCCAGCAACGGCCCCCAGGCTTCGCGCAGCGCGGGCTGGCCCCACTTGCCGACCATCCAGGTGGCCATGTTGTGGATCGTGAGAAAGGCCGTGGTCGACGGGTCGACCGCCGCCATTTCCTCGAACACCAGGGTGGCATCCAGGCGCGGCAGGCCCAGCCCGCCGATGTCCTCGCTGGCATAGATGGCGCAAAAACCCATTTCGCCCGCACGGGCGAAGGCCTCGCGCGGGAAGATGCCTTCGGCGTCCCAGCGCGCCGCGTTGGGCGCCAGTTCACCCTCGGCGTAGTCGCGCGCCGCCTGCGCA
Source organism: Achromobacter sp. ACM04 (assembly GCF_014851465.1). Classification (NCBI taxonomy): domain Bacteria; kingdom Pseudomonadati; phylum Pseudomonadota; class Betaproteobacteria; order Burkholderiales; family Alcaligenaceae; genus Achromobacter; species Achromobacter sp. ACM04. The sequence goes on along the minus strand of NZ_JACUZS010000001.1, from coordinate 661,513 downwards.
AAAGCGCGTTGCTCGTCGGTCAGTTCCAAGTCCACAGCCTGTCTCCTGTTGTACTGAGTATTGTCTGTTGGCGTTGCTGCCGTCTCGTGAACGCCAGCTCGTCGATTTTGACATGACGTTGACGTAAACGTAAATGCGTGACGGTGCCTATGTTACGCCGGAAGCGGCAAAGGAATTTGTCCTATTTGCGACATTGTGCGGGGCGGCGCGCCCCCCCCTCGGAGCGCTTCCCTACAGCAGCCCGGCCGGGCGCACCCTGCCGTTCTTGGCCGTCTTGGCGCGGCGGTGTTCGGCGCGGCGGCGCCGCGATTCCTTGGGATCGAAACTCAGGCCGCGGTAGATTTCCACCCGGTCGCCATCGGCCAGCCTGGCCTGCGGCTCGGTGGCGCGTCCGAAAATACCCACGCCCCGGCTCCAGGGCTGCACCACCGGAAAAGCCTGGGCAAAGCCGCTGGCCGCGAGCGCGTCGGCCACCGTGGCGCCGTCGGGCAGGCGCAATTCACGCAGCCAGACATGGCCCGGCAGGGCATAACAGACGCTGACGCCGATCTGCGCCGCGGACGGCTCATTCGCCATACTTGGCCTGCGCGCGCTTGGTGAAGGAATCGATGAAGCTGGTGGCGATGCGGTTGAACACCGGGCCCACCACCATTTCCAGCGCGCGGTTGGAAAACGCGTACTCCATGGTGAACAGGACCTTGCAGGCGTCCTCGGCCAGCGGCTGGAACTCCCAGTGCCCGACCAGGCTGGAGAACGGGCCGTCGACCAGTTCCAGGTCGATCCGGTCGGGATAGGCATGGGTGTTGCGGGTGGTGAAGCGCTGCTTCATGCCCGCGAAGCTGATCAGGATGGAGGCCTGCATGCCGTGCTCGTCGCGGGTCTGCACCTCGGCGCCGCCGCACCAGGGCATGAACTCGGGGTACTTCTCCACGTCGGCGACCAGATCGAACATCTGGGCGGCGCTGTAAGGCACCAGGACGGATCGTTGTACTTTGTGCATCGACTATCGCAAATGGCTAGAATGGCACGATTTTACCGGCACAACACGACCTGGGGCCAAAATACGCCTAGCGCGGGCCCGCGGCACCCAGGCACAAGGGCTTTATGAGCATTATCGACAATCGCAAGGCCACGCACGACTATTTCATCGAAGACCGCTACGAGGCCGGCCTGGTGCTGCAAGGCTGGGAAGTCAAGGCGATCCGCGATGGCCGCGTGCAGCTCAAGGAAAGCTACGTCATCGTGCGCGACGGCGAGCTCTACCTGCTGGGCATGCACGTCAGCCCCCTGCCCACGGCCTCCACCCATATCCACCCCGACGCCATGCGCACGCGCAAGCTGCTGCTCAAGGCCGAGGAAATCAGCAAGCTCATCGGCAAGGTCGAGCAACGCGGCTACACGCTGGTGCCGCTCAACCTGCACTACAAGAACGGGCGCATCAAGCTGGACTTCGCGCTGGGCCGCGGCAAGAAGCTGTTCGACAAGCGCGATACCGCGCGCGAGAAAGACTGGCAGCGCGAGAAAGAGCGCATGATGAAGCACGACACCCGCGCCCCTCGCAAGGGTAAGGACGACTGATCAGGCGGCCTCGGGCAGCGTCTGGCGCTCGGCCTCCTGCCCCGGTCCCGTGATGCGGTTGCGCCCGGCCGACTTGGACGCATACAGCTTGCGGTCGGCCCGCTCGAAAAACGCCTGCAGGCTCTCTCCGGGCATCCAGTCCGCGACTCCGGCGCTGAACGTATAGGAAATGGTGCTGCCTCCGTGCGCACAGGGCGTGCGCCGCACCGAATCCAGCAGCCGCTCCGCCACATCCATCACTGCATCGCTGCGCATGTCCGGAAACAGCACCGCGAACTCCTCGCCGCCGACGCGCCCGACGTGGTCGCCAGTGCGCAGCGTGGCGGTCGCCAGCAGGCCGAAATGGCGCAGCACCGCATCCCCGGCCGCGTGGCCATGGGTATCGTTGATGCGCTTGAAATAGTCGATATCCAGCAACAGCAGCGTCAGCGGCCGCCGCGTGCGCAGCGCCTGGGCGCAATAGCGCTCGGCCTGCAGCCACCACGCCTTGCGCGACATCAGGCCCGTCAGGAAGTCGGTGCTGGCCTCCTGTTCGCGGTCGGCCAGCATGCGGTCGTGGATGATCATGATCGTGCCCAGGGTCAGGCATGGCATCGTCAGCACGCCCAGCGTCATGAACGCGACGTTCCATGCCGTGGGCAGCAGCAGGGCCTGCGCGATGGCGATGTCGAACATGTAGACGACGGCCCGCGTTGCGCACACCAGCGCGGAGATCAGGGCCACCACGCGCACGAAATGGTAGCTGTAGCGCGACCGGTTCATCGGCATGCCGCGCTTGACCGTCATGGCAATGGCCACCATGAACCCGAACATCAGCCAGGACATGACCACCATGCGCGGCCCGACCTGGGGATCGATATAGGTGTAGTACGCCAGCGCCAGCAGCGCCGTACAGGAAGCCAGCGCCATGAGACGCTTGGGCACGGTCAGGCCGACCAGCCGGCGCAATCCCGTGTAGTAGGCGCAAAGCGCCAGGGCAACGGCGGTGTTCGCCGCCATCACCGACACCCACAGCGGCGCCTCGGTGACCTGGAAGGCGTAAAGCCCGAAAGCCGCCAGCGTCAGCAGGTTGGCGCGTATCGCCTCCTTGATGCCCGCCATGCCGCTGCGGGCCAGCGACCCCAGCACGCACAGCGCAAGCACTCCCGCCAATGCTGCTATCAAAAGCAAGTTAACGGGAGCGATCATCGTCAGGCGCCGCCAGGCGCGGTTATCAGCTGTTGCGGGTGGACTTCACGATGGTCATGGCGGAGGCGATCATGCCGCCCACATCAGCCAGGTTCGCCGGCAGGATCAAGGTGTTGCCTTCCTTGGCGACATTGCCGAAGGCCTCGACGTAGCGCTCGGCCACCTTCAGGTTCACCGCTTCCATGCCGCCCGGCTGGCGCACGGAGTCCGCCACCTGGGTGATGGCCTTGGCGGTGGCCTCGGCGATCGCCAGCACCGCGGCGGCCTCGCCCTGGGCCTGGTTGATCTGGGCCTGCTTCTCGCCTTCGGAACGGGCGATGGCGGCTTCGCGCTCGCCGGTGGCGATATTGATCTGTTCCTGGCGGCGGCCTTCCGAGGCCGCGATCAGCGCGCGCTTTTCACGTTCGGCGGTGATCTGCGCCTGCATCGCGCGCAGGATCTCGTTGGGCGGCGTCAAGTCCTTGATCTCGTAGCGCAGCACCTTCACGCCCCAGTTCAGCGCCGCCTCGTCCAGCGAAGAGACGATGTTGCTGTTGATGGAGTCGCGTTCCTCGAAGGTGCGGTCCAGTTCCATCTTGCCGATGACCGAACGCAGGGTCGTCTGCGCCAGCTGGGTGATGGCCGAGATGTAGTTCGACGAGCCATACGACGCGCGCATCGGATCGGTCACCTGGAAGTACAGCACGCCGTCGACCTGCAGTTGCGTGTTGTCGCGCGTGATGCAAACCTGGCTGGGCACGTCCAGCGGAATTTCCTTGAGCGAGTGCTTGTACGACACGCGCTCGATGAACGGAATGACGAAGCCCGCGCCGGGCGACAGGACCCGGTCGAACTTGCCCAGGCGCTCGACCACCCAGGCGTGCTGCTGAGGCACGATGGCGATCGCCTTGATGACTATCAGTATCGCCAGCGCGACGATGACGAGCAGGACGATGGTGGATGTATCGATCATCATGATTCGGAGCCTCTCCTTCTGGTAAATACATATGCGGGAAACGTCCGGACCTTGCGGACGCCCGCAGCCGGTCCCGCCCGCGGCGGGATGGCCTTCGTCAGACCGAACCCGGCACGCCCCTGGGGGCCAGCACCAGGATCGAGCCGCGCATTTCGATGATGGTTTGTTCTCCGGCCACGGGCGGCTGGCCCTGGGCCAGCTCTGCCTGCCAGTGCGCGCCGCGGTACCAGACGCGCGCGGTGCCCTGGTCGGACCAGGCTTCTACCGACACCGTCTGGCCGATGTCCAGGTTGACGTCGGCGTTGCGGGCGGAATCGACCTCGCGCTTTTTCAGCACGCGGGTCTTGCGCAGCACCAGCAAACCCAGCAGCAGCACGATGCCGCAGCCTACCAGTTGCCATTCCAGGCCTGCGCCGAACCATGCGGCCACGCCCCCCGCCGCCAGCCCCAGGGCCACCAGCAGCAGATAGAAAGTGCCGGTCGCCAATTCCCCGATCAGGGCCAGCGCAGCCAATCCCAGCCAAATCCACATAGTCTTCGTTCGCCCGAAAGGATGAGTCTCTGAGCGGAATTGTACGTATTTCCGGGACGGAACGGAAAAGCGCCTTTCATCACGGATCGGAGGGCTGGATTATGATGTGCGCTGGCGGTGGATCTCCCCCTGGAACCCGGCGCCCGCATCCTTTACGCACAAGCCCCCAATGACCGCTGCAATACCCACCGCTCTCCCCGTCCTGATCCTGCACACCGGCGATCCGGACGACACGCTCAAAAGCCAGTTCGGCGGCTATGCCGAACAACTCGCGCAGGCCGCCGGCCTGACCGCCGAGGCCATGGAAATCGTGCCCGTCCATGAAGGCAAGCGGCCGCAGGCTCCCGCCCGTTATCGCGCCGCGCTGATCACGGGTTCGCCCGCCATGGTGACCGACAAGGAACCCTGGAGCGAGGACACCGCCGCCTGGCTGCGCGAAGCCGCCGCAGCCGGCCTGCCCATGTTCGGCGTCTGCTACGGCCATCAGTTGCTGGCCTACGCGCTGGGCGGCAAGGTCGGCTACAACCCCGCCGGGCGCGAAGTCGGCACCCAGACCGTGGAACTGCTGCCGCCCGCGGCCGGCGACAAGCTGCTGGCCGGACTGCCGTCCACCTTCCCCGCCCAGATGCTGCATGCGCAGACCGTGCTGCAGCCGCCGCCTGGCGCCGCCGTGCTGGCGCGCTCGGACCTGGACGAACACCAGATGATCCGCATCGGCCGCAACGTGTTCTCGACCCAGTTCCATCCCGAATTCGGCCCTGACTTCATCCGCGCCCATCTGGAACGCTTCGGCCGCCGCTATGCGGCTGAAAATCTCGACGTCCCGGGGCTGTCCGCCAATGTCCGCGCCACGCCCGTCGCGGGCGGTCTCCTGCGGCGCTTTCTGGACGCCTACGCACCCGCGTAGCGCCCTGCGCGGCCACCGCGCAATATACGGAGTGCGGCGGCGGAAGGCTTTTGAGACGATGGGTCCAAGCGCGCGAATCCACGCGCAACAGGAGCTTTTTCATGAACCAAGCCGCCGCCCTGAGCAAACAGCACGCCGCCGCCATCGAGCGCGCCTGCCGCGCCCTGGAAGCCGAGCAGCCGCCGGATTTGTCCACCCTGGCCGAACAGGCCGGCATGAGCCGCTTCCATTTCCACCGCGTCTTCAAGGCGGCCACCGGCATCACCCCCAAGGCCTACGCCGACGCCCTGCGCGCCAGCCGCGCCCGCCAGCATCTGAAGCAGAGCGCGAGCGTCACGGACGCCATGTACGACGCCGGCTTCAATTCCAGTGGCCGCTTCTACGAAGCCGCCCCCGCCATCCTGGGCATGACGCCCACCGCCTTTCGCAAGAGTGGCGAGGGCGTGGATATCCGCTTCGCGGTGGCGCAATGCTCCCTGGGCGCGCTGCTGGTGGCGGCAAGCGATACCGGCATCTGTGAAATCGCGCTGCACGAAGACCCGGAACAATTGGTGCGCAACCTGCAGGACCGCTTCAAGGCCGCCCGCCTGATCGGCGCGGACGCGCAATTCGAAGGCTGGGTGGCGGCCGTGGTGGGCTTCGTCGAAGACCCCTCTCGCGGCCTGGACCTGCCCCTGGATGTGCGCGGCACGGCCTTCCAGCGCCAGGTATGGCAAGCCCTGCGCGAGATCCCCGTGGGTGAAACCGCCACCTATACCGACATCGCCGAACGCATCGGCTCCCCACGCGCCGTGCGCGCCGTGGCCCGCGCCTGCGCCACCAACAACATCGCGCTGGCCATTCCTTGCCACCGGGTGGTGCGCACGGATGGCTCGCTGGCTGGCTACCGCTGGGGCATAGACCGCAAGCGCGAACTGATTGCGCGCGAAGCGCTGGCGGCGTAGCCCTTTCCCGCCTGCACGCATAAAAAAAACCCCGCGCCCTTGCAGGCGCGGGGTTTTCACATCGGCAAACCGATCAGCTCTTGGCCAGGCGCTGCCAGGTATCGACAACGGTGTCCGGGTTGAGCGACATCGACAGGATGCCCTCTTCCTTCAGCCATTGCGCGAAGTCCGGGTGATCGCTGGGGCCTTGGCCGCAGATGCCCACGTACTTGTTGGCGGCCAGGCAAGCCTTGATCGCGCGGCGCAGCATGAACTTCACGGCCTCGTCGCGTTCGTCGAAGTCGGCGGCCAGCAGCTCCATGCCCGAATCGCGATCCAGGCCCAGCGTCAGCTGGGTCATGTCGTTCGAACCGATCGAGAAGCCGTCGAAGTACTGCAGGAATTCGTCGGCCAGGATGGCGTTGGACGGCACTTCGCACATCATGATGAGCTTCAGGCCGTTTTCGCCGCGCGCCAGGCCGTGCTTGGCCAGCAGGTCCACGACCTTGGCCGCCTGGCCCAGGGTGCGCACGAAGGGCACCATGATCTCGACGTTGGTCAGGCCCATTTCATCGCGCACCTTCTTGAGCGCTTCGCATTCCATGCGGAAGCACTCGGCGAAGTCCTCGGCGATGTAGCGCGACGCGCCGCGGAAGCCCAGCATGGGGTTTTCTTCCTCGGGCTCGTAGCGCGAACCGCCGACCAGCTTGCGGTACTCGTTGGACTTGAAGTCCGACATGCGCACGATGACGGGCTTGGGGTAGAAGGCGGCGGCGATGGTCGCCACGCCTTCGGCCATCTTCTCGACGAAGAAGGCGCGCGGGCTGGCATGGCCGCGGGCGGCCGATTCCACAGCCTTCTTCAGTTCGCCATCAACGTTCGGGTAGTCCAGCACCGCCTTGGGGTGGATGCCGATGTTGTTGTTGATGATGAATTCCAGGCGGGCCAGGCCCACGCCGCCGTTGGGGATCTGCGCGAAGTCGAAAGCCAGCTGCGGGTTGCCCACGTTCATCATGATCTTCAGATCGATGGGGGGCATGTCGCCGCGACGCACTTCTTCCACTTCGGTTTCGATCAGGCCGTCATAGATGCGGCCTTCGTCGCCCTCGGCGCAAGACACGGTCACGGCCTGGCCTTCCTTGAGCAGGTCGGTCGCGTTGCCGCAGCCCACGACTGCCGGAATGCCCAGCTCGCGCGCGATGATCGCCGCGTGGCAGGTGCGGCCGCCGCGGTTGGTGACGATGGCCGAGGCGCGCTTCATCACGGGCTCCCAGTTGGGATCCGTCATGTCGGTGACCAGAACGTCGCCGGGCTGGACCTTGTCCATGTCGGAGATGTCGCCGACCACGCGCACCGGACCCGCGCCGATCTTCTGGCCGATCGCGCGGCCGGTGATCAGGACCTGGCCGGTGGCCTTCAGGCGGTAGCGCTGCTGCACGTCGTTGGCGCCCTGCTGCGACTTCACCGTTTCCGGACGCGCCTGCAGGATGTAGATCTTGCCGTCGATGCCGTCGCGGCCCCACTCGATGTCCATCGGGCGGCCGTAGTGCTTTTCAATGATGACGGCGTAGCGAGCCAGCTCGTTGACCTCGTCGTCGGTCAGCGAATAGCGGTTGCGCTCGGACACCGGCACGTCGACCGTGCGCACGGCGCGGCCTTCGGGACGCTCGGGATCGAACTCCATCTTGATCAGCTTGGAGCCGATGCGACGACCCACGATCGGGTAGTGGCCCTGGGCCAGCGTCGGCTTGAAGACGTAGAACTCGTCGGGGTTGACCGCGCCCTGCACCACCGTTTCGCCCAGGCCGTAGGACGAGGTGATGAAGACCACGTCCTGGAAGCCCGATTCCGTGTCGATGGTGAACATGACGCCGGCGCTGCCCTTGTCGGAACGCACCATGCGCTGGATGCCGGCCGACAGCGCGACGTCGGCGTGGGCGTAGCCCTTGTGCACGCGATAGGAAATGGCGCGGTCGTTGTACAGCGACGCGAACACGTGGCGGATCTTGTCCAGCACGTCGTCGATGCCGACGACGTTCAGGAAGGTTTCCTGCTGGCCGGCGAACGAAGCGTCGGGCAGGTCTTCGGCGGTGGCGGAGGAGCGCACGGCGAACGAGCCCTTGCCATCAGCGTCGAGCTTGGCAAAGGCGGTACGGATCTGCGATTCGAACTCGGGCGAGAACGGCGCGTCGATGATCCATTGACGGATCTGCGAGCCGGCGTTGGCCAGTTCGCGCACGTCTTCGGGGTTCAGCGTGGTCAGGCGTTCGGCGATGCGCTTGTCCAGGCCGGAGGCCTTGAGGAAGTCGCGGAAAGCATCAGCGGTCGTGGCAAAGCCGCCCGGCACGCGGACACCCGCGCCAGACAGCTGGCTGATCATTTCACCTAGTGATGCGTTCTTGCCTCCTACCGAGTCCACGTCCGTCATGCGGAGCTGCTCGAACAAAACAACGTACGACATTGAAGTCACCTTTTACAATGGAATGAAAGCGAGTTTGGTCAATGCGTCGGAAAGCTGGATCACAGCCCCGATTTACGCGCTGACCAAACTGGCCTTGGACCGCCCTTGGGGTGACTTATAGGGGCCTGATTGTACTCGGTGGAGTGCGTCCGGCCATCTGCCTGGTTGGAATTTTTTACACATGACATCTACCCCGATCGTACGCACGGTATACATCGTTTCCGACAGTACCGGCATCACCGCAGAAACCTTCAGCCAGTCAGTGCTTTCGCAGTTTGAAGAGGTCAATTTCAAGCCTGTCCGCCTGCCCTTTGTCGACACGCTGGAAAAGGCCGCAGAAGTGGCCATGCGCATCGATCGCAGCGCCCAGGAGGCCGGAGTTCCCCCGATCGTGTTCAGCACCCTGGTCAATCCGGATATCCTGGCGCGCGTTCGCCAGGCGAACGGCGTTTTCCTGGACCTGTTTGGCACTTTCGTCAGCCACATCGAGCAGGCGCTGGGCCTGAAGTCCAGCCATTCCATCGGCCGCTCGCACATGCAGGCCAATTCGGAAAAATACCGCAACCGCATCGACGCCATCAACTTCAGCCTGGCGCATGACGACGGCCAGTTCGTCAACCAGCTGGACCAGGCGGACGTGATCCTGGTTGGCGTATCGCGCTGCGGCAAGACGCCCACCAGCCTGTACCTGGCCATGCAATACGCCATCAAGGCCGCCAACTTCCCGCTGACGCCGGACGATTTCGAGCGCGGCACCCTGCCCTCGACCATCGCCCCGCACCGCGGCAAGCTGTTCGGCCTGTCGATCCAGCCCGAGCGCCTGGCCGAAGTCCGCAACGAGCGCCGCCCCAACAGCCGCTACGCGCAGCTGGAGCAATGCCGCTACGAAGTGGCCGAGGCCGAACGCATGATGCGCCGCGAGGGCATTTCCTGGCTGTCCAGCACCACCAAATCGATCGAGGAGATCGCCACGACGGTGCTGCAGGAAGTCGGCCTGGACCGGGGCTGAAAACGACAAGGGCGCGCCCGTGGCGCGCCCTCTCCTGCAACGTGCTCCGGATCAGGGACGCAGCTTGACGCGTTCGCGCGAGCCCGCGCCCCAGTACTTCAGCGGTCCCATTTCCTGTTGGGCGGTCGCCTCCGAGTCTTCCAGGCGCATGTCCTGGCGACCCACATTGGACGAATTGCCGCTCACGCCTTCGATGCTCAAGCGCACGTAACGGGTCTGGCCCGGGGCCAGCGTGAACGACAGTTGTTCGTCGTCGCGCAAGGTGTCGACCACGTACTGGCCGGCAGGCCGGTTCACGTAAAAGAAGCTGCCCGGCTTGGAACGGCCGACCTTGACGCCGTTCACGCGCAGGTATGGCTGGGCCGACACCACGCCAACCGGCGCCGGCGGCTGGTAGAAGTAGATCCGCCCCGTTTCCGGCACCATCATGGGGATGGTGCTGGCGACGTCCTTGTACCGGGGTCCGCCGCAACCTGCCAACAAGGCCGCGCCCAGCACGGCGGCAGCCACCATCTTGAACCTGCGCTTCATTCCGTCTTCTCCGATTTGCCGATCCCGCTGGCCACCCAACATGATTGGTCCAGGCGCGAAAGTATGTGAATGAATTTAAACACTACATATTGTAATTTTACTCATAGCGCAGCGGCTCGCGCTCGCGGCGTCCCGCACCCCAATAGCGCAGGTCAGACATCGCCTGCACGGCTACGTCAGCGGAGCCCTCCAACCTCAGGACCTGCCTGCCGCCCGCAATATCGACGCGCACATATTGGGTCTGCCCGGCGGCCAGCGGAACCTTGAGCGCGTCCTTGCGCTCCTTGCGGTCAGTGGCGGTGATCACTTCCACCTCGCCGGGCGCGCGGTCCACGAAGAAGAAACGACCGGATTTGGAGCGACCGACCTTGCGGCCGTCGACCAGGATCGCGGGCTGCGCGACCTTGTCGCCGTTGGACGTCACGGGCTGGTAGAAGTAAATCCGGCCTTCCGCAGCCTCCAGCGCCGGGATGCGGTCCGCCACATCGCCATACCGGGGACCGGCGCACGCAGAAAGCAACACCGCCGCGCCCAGCGCGGCAAGACTCGATTTGATCCAGCTTTTCATGTCCCGTCCTTGATCGGATCCCGGCCGCCAGACGCGGCTCAGGACCGCTCCGGCTCGGGAAAACGGGGCAGTATAAACAGGGGACGGTGCCCGCAATCCGCGGAAAAGCGGCGAAACGAAGGGCAGATCGGCGTTCAGTCCGGCTTGCCGCGCAAAGCCTGGCGCCGCTGCTCGAAAAGGCAGATCGCGGCTGCGGCGCCCACATTGAGCGATTCCACCGCCACCATGTCGTGCGGAATACGCAACTTGAGGCTGGCGGCGGCAATCAGCTCCGCGGCCACGCCCTGGCCTTCGTGGCCGAACACCCAGGCGCAACGTTCCGGCAACAAGCCTTCGTACAGATCGCGCGCGCCGTCCAGCGCGGTCGCCACCATCGGCACCTTCAGCCGCGGCAGCAAGGCAGCCAGATCCACGTGTTCGTGGATGGCCAAGGCGAAATGGGCGCCCTGGCCGCTGCGCAGCACCTTGGGAGACCAGGCCGCGGCCGTGCCCGTGGCCAGGAAGACGCGCTTCACGCCCGCTGCGGCGCAGGTGCGCAGCAACGTGCCGACATTGCCGGGATCCTGGATGCGGTCGAACAGCACGCAGTTCTCGTCCACAGCGTCAGGCAAGTCCAGAACCGGCGGCGTCACCTGAAAGGCCACGCCCTGCCCGCTTTCCACGGCTGCCAGGGACTGCATCAAGCGCGCGTCCAGGGCCAGGCAGTCGCGGTCCGGCACAGCGGCCGCAAGCGCCGCTATGTCGGGCTGGGACAAGCGCTCCACATCGAAGATGGCCTGATCGGGCGCGCCGTGATGCTGCAGCCAGGCCTGGCACAGGTGGACGCCATCCAGCAGCACCGGCGCGCCGCGCTTGCCCGCCGTGCCGGCCAGCTTGGCCAGCGCCTTGACTGCGGGATTGTCGCGAGAACTGATGTGCTTCATGAAGTCAGGCCGAAGGCCTTGATGGGGGCGAAGCTGCGCCGGTGTTCGGCGCAGGGGCCGTGCTCGCGCAGCATCTCCAGATGCAGCGGGGTGCCATAACCCTTGTGCTGATCGAAGGCATATTGGGGATACAGGGCATGCAGGCGCAGCAGGTCTGCATCGCGCGCGGTCTTGGCAAGAATGGAAGCCGCGGAAATCGCGGGCACCAGGGCGTCGCCCTTGATGACGGTCTGCACGGTGCAGCCGAGCTTGGGAGCCTGGTTGCCATCCACCAACGCCAGCTGCGGCAAGGTGGACAAGCCCTGCACCGCGCGCTGCATCGCCAGCATCGTGGCGCGCAGGATGTTCATGCTGTCGATCTCGGCCACGCTGGCGCTGGCGATGCACCAGGCCACGGCAAATTCCTGGATCTCGAGCGCCAGCGCCTCGCGCGTGGCAGCCTTGAGCACCTTGGAATCCGCCAGGCCCGCGATGGGCCGGGCCGGATCCAGAATGACGGCCGCAGCGTACACGGCGCCCGCCAGCGGGCCGCGGCCCGCCTCGTCCACGCCTGCCGTGATCATGACGGGCTGTTCAGGAGCCGCGAACAGGTCAGGCTGCTCCACCGGCCACCTCCAGGATCGCCTGCGCAGCCAGCGCGGGCGTGTCGCGCAGCAGCTCCTGATGCAGGGCGGTAAAGCGGGCTTCGATGCGCGCCCTGCCCGCGTCGTCGGTCAGGGACGTCCAGGTCGCCTCCGCGAGTTTCTCGGGCGTGGCGTCGTCCTGCAGCAGCTCCGGCACGGCAAAATCGCGCAGCAGTACGTTCGGCAACCCCACCCAGGGCAGGTAGGGACGCTGCTGGCCGGACTTCCAGGCCATGATGCGGCGCATCCAGGGCGACAGCACGTAGGAAATCACCATGGGCCGCTTGTACAGCGCCGTTTCCAGGGTGGCGGTGCCGCTGGCCACCAGCACTGCCGTGGCCGCTTCCATGACGGACCAGGCCACGGGCGCCTGGCGCTCTCCGCCCTCGCCGTGCAGATCGTTCGCGGTGACGCAGCGCAGTCCAGGCACGGGGTGTTGGGCCAGGATGGCCTGGAACTCCGCGCGCCGCTGGTCGTTGACCATGGGGACGACGCATTGCAGGGCCGGATCCTTCTTCTGCAGGATCTGCGCGGCTTGCAGGAAGCGCGGCGCCAGCAGACGGATCTCCGACGAGCGGCTACCCGGCAGGATCGCCAGCACGCGCGCATTCTGGTCGATGCCCAGGCGCTCGCGCGCCGCGGCGCGGTCGGGCTGCATGGGCACGGCGCCAGCCAGCGGATGGCCCACATAGGTGACCGGAATGCCTTCCTTGCGGTAGATCTCTTCCTCGAACGGGAACAGCACCAGCATGTGCGACACCGACTCGCGGATCTTATGGATCCGCTCATAGCGCCAGGCCCAGATCGACGGTCCGACGAAATGCACGGTGGGCGTGCCCGCCTGGCGCAACTGGTGTTCCAGCCGCAGATTGAAGTCCGGCGCATCGATACCGACGAACACGGCGGGCGGCTGCGCCAACCAGCGCCGCTTGACGTCGCGATAGGTGCCAAGCAGGCTGGGCAGGCGCTTGAGCGCGTCGACATAGCCGAACACGGTCAAGGCATGCATGGGGTGCCAGGTATCGAAGCCGCGGGCCTGCATTTGCGGCCCGCCGATACCCTCGCAGCGCACGCCGGCGTCGCGCGCTTGCAGACCGGCAATGATGCGACCGGCCAGCAGGTCGCCCGAAGGCTCGCCGGCCACCATGCCGATCCGGGCGTTCATGGACGGATGATGCCGCGGCTCGCGACGTCCAGGAAGTCGAGCATGGTCTGCAGGTGCGGGGCGACCTCGGGCTCCGCCTGCTGGCGGGCGCGCAGTTCGGCCCGCGCCGCGTCCAGGGACAGGCCCCGGCGGTAGATGATCTTGTAGGCGTCGCGCAGCGCCGCAATGTCGGCCGCCGTAAAGCCGCGGCGCTTCAGTCCTTCGACGTTGACGCCCACCGGACGGCACGGATTGCCCGCAGCCAGCACGAACGGCGGCGTGTCCTGCATCAGGGAGCTGTTGCCGCCCGTCATGCTGTGCGCGCCGATGCGCGAAAACTGGTGCACGCCGGTCAGGCCGCCCACGATGGCCCAATCGCCAACGTGGACGTGGCCGCCCAGCTGCACCGAATTGGCCAGGATGGTGTTGCTGCCGATGTGGCAATCGTGTGCAACGTGCACGTACGCCATGACCCAGTTGTCGTCGGCAATCGTCGTAACGCCGCCGTCCTGCACGGTGCCCGTGTTGAGCGTGACGAATTCCCGGAACGTATTGCGGTCGCCGATTTCCAGGCGGGTAGGCTCGCCCTGGTACTTCTTGTCCTGCGGCATGCCGCCAATCGAGCAGTACCGGTAGAAACGGTTGTCGCGCCCGATGGTCGTCACCCCGTCCACCATGCAGTACGGGCCGATCTCGGTGCCCGCGCCTATGGTCACGTTGGGACCGATGGTCGCGAACGGACCGACCACGACGGTCGGGTCGAGCTTTGCCGCCGGATCAACGACGGCGGTGGGGTGAATGTTTCCTGCCATTTACTCTTCCAGGCTGCGAATCGCGCACATCAGCTTGGCCGAAGCGACTTCCTGGCCATCCACCGTCGCGCGCGCTTGATACTTACAGATGCTGCGGCTCAGGCGTTCGGCTTCGACCTCGATGCGCAACTGGTCGCCCGGCACCACGGGGCGGCGGAAACGCGCGCCGTCGATGCCGACCAGGTAATACGCGGTCTTGGAACCTTCGCACTTCAGGCCGCCATTCTCGTCGGTGAACGAGAACAGGGCGGAGGCCTGAGCCATGGCTTCCACGATGAGCACGCCCGGCATCACCGGGTGGTGCGGGAAATGGCCGTTGAAAAACGGTTCATTGATCGAGACGTTCTTGATGGCCACGATGGACTTGCCAGGCACCATTTCGACGACGCGGTCAATCAGCAGCATCGGATAACGATGCGGCAGCCTCTCCATGATCCCCTTGATGTCGAGTTCCATTTTTCTATGCTTTCCTGCGAAGTAAAGTAATTGTGCGGCGCGGACGCGCCAGGGGCGGCGATGCGCCGCCCTAGTCTTTTTCCAGCGTCCGCACGCGCCGGCGCAATTGCGCCAACTGTTGTATCACGGCGGCGTTGCGCTGCCATTCGCCATGTTCCGCGTACGGGAAGACCCCGGTGTAGCGGCCAGGCTTCGAGATGCTGGACGTCACCGCGGTGCCGCCGGAGACATGCACATCGTCGCCCAGCGTGAGGTGTCCGGACAGCATGGCCGCTCCGCCTATGGTGCAGCGCTCGCCGATGGTGGTCGAGCCAGCCACGCCCACGCAGGCCGCAATCGCGGTATGCGCGCCGATCCGGCAGTTGTGGGCCACCATGATCTGGTTGTCCAGCTTGACGCCATCGGCCAGGACGGTGTCTTCCAGCGCGCCCCGGTCGACGGTGGTGTTGGCGCCGATTTCGACGTCGTCACCGACCGTCACGCCGCCGAGCTGGGGAATCTTGCCCCAAGCGCCCTTGCCCAGCGTGGGATCCGGCGCGAAACCGAAACCATCCGCGCCCAGCACAGCGCCGCTATGAATGATGGCGCGTGCGCCCACCTTGACGCCGTCGTACAGCGTGACGTGGGCGTACAGCCGGCTGCCAGGGCC
Source organism: Achromobacter sp. ACM04 (assembly GCF_014851465.1). Classification (NCBI taxonomy): domain Bacteria; kingdom Pseudomonadati; phylum Pseudomonadota; class Betaproteobacteria; order Burkholderiales; family Alcaligenaceae; genus Achromobacter; species Achromobacter sp. ACM04. The sequence goes on along the minus strand of NZ_JACUZS010000001.1, from coordinate 646,254 downwards.
GACGGACGAGCCTGCGCCAATGACGCAGCCAGGTCCGAGCACGGTATCGCGGCCGATGCGGGCGCCGGATTCGACGACGCAATTCGGGCCGATGCGCACGCCTTCTTCGATGATGGCGTCAGCGGCGACCACCGCGGAAGGATGCGTGGATGCGGGCAGCTCGGGCCGTCTCGCGGCATCGAACCATTGCGCCACGCGGGCGTAAAGCAGATAGGGATGCTGACAGACGACCAGCGCGAACGGCGGCCGGGCGTTGCCCTCGGCCTCCAGAGCCTGCGCCACGTCCGGCGAGACGATGACGGCGCCAGCCTGCGTGGCGCCTAGCTGGCTCTGGTAGCGGGGGTTGGCCAGGAAAGCGATTTCCTGCCGACCCGCCGATGACAGGGTTCCGATGCCGCAGACCCGCATGGGGTCCGCGCCGGGAACCGCGCTGATGCGCCAGTCCATCCCCTGGGTGTTGGCGGCGCTCAACAGTGTTTCCAGCGTTGGCGCGCGGGCAAGATCCAGTAGAACCGGCATAACGTGACGGGTGCTGCTTACTTGCCCAGGCTCTGGATCACCTTGTCGGTGATGTCGATGCGCGGGTTGACGGTCACTGCGTCCTGGATGATCAGGTCGTAGTTTTCCTGCTCGGCGATGCGCTTAATGGCGTCGTTGGCCTTCGTCACGATGCCCGAGAATTCTTCGTTGCGGCGGCGGTTGAAGTCTTCCTGGAACTCGCGGCGCTTGCGCTGCAGGTCGGTATCCAGGTTGGACAGTTCACGCTGGCGCTTGACGCGATCGGACTCCGACAGGACAGGCGCGTCCTTGTCGAACTTCTCGGCTTGCGAACGCAGGCTGTTGTTCAGGCGCTGAAGCTCGTCGTCGCGCTTCTTGAATTCAGCTTCGATCTTGCTTTGCGCTGCCTTGGCCGGACCCGACTCGCGCAGGATCCGCTCGGTATTGACGAAACCGATCTTCGTGCCTTGGGCCTGCGCGGGAATCGCAGCAGCCGAACCGAGAATGAGCGCACCTACCAGGGCAATGGAGCCGCCCAGTTTGCCGCGGCGCGTGGTGCGCAGCGATTTCGAGGTTTTAAGTGCGGAATCAGACATCATGAAAATCTCACCTTCCAGTAAGGCAAAGCCAAAGTGTGTATTGTGCCACTAAACAGCAAGGGAGCCGGCCGTGCGCCCTTCTCCCTTGTTTTCAAGCGTAACGGCGCGCTTAGAAACCAGTCCCGATCTGGAACTGGAAGCTCTGCTTGTCGTCGCCCGACTTCGAATTGAGCGGACGGGCATAGGACAGCTGCAGCGGCCCCATCGGCGACTGCCACGACAGACCGATACCGGCCGAGAAGCGCCAGCCGCACGGATCCTCGACCTCGCTGCCAGGCTTGCCGCCGGTGCAGCTCTGGCCGCTGCCGGCCGAAACCTGGCCCGCGTCCGAGAAAATGAACCAGCGCAGGGTGCGGTCCTTCGACGCGCCCGGGAACGGCAGATAGAGCTGCGCGTTCGCGATGACGCGCCGCGTGCCGCCCAGGTAGTCGCCCGTCTTGGTATCGCGCGGGCCCAGCGACGAGCCCTCGTAGCCGCGTACCGTGCCGATACCGCCGGCATAGACGTTCTTGATGATCGGGTAATCCTTGCTGCCGTAGCCCTGCCCCCAGTCCACCATGCCGTTCAAGGCCAGGGTGTAGGAGCCGCCCAGCGGCACGAAATACTGCTGCTGGGCCGTCAGCATCGTGTACTGCAGATCGATGGTCGACAGGTCGGCCTTCAGGCGGGTGTACCCGCCCTTGGTCGGCGCCAGGCCGCTGTCGCGGGTGTCCTTGGTCCAGCCGGTGGTGAAGATCACCGAGTTGGTCGCGTCGCCATAGTCCTTGACGAACTTCTCGTAGGCCGCCGGCGAGTTGTTGAAAAGGTCGATCTGGTTACGTTCGACGTTCGCGCCCAGCATGATCCGGTCGTATTCCGAGATCGGCACGCCGAAGTTCATGCCCAGGCCCATGGCCTTGACGCGGTAGTCGCCGTCGTTGTTGTTCCAGGGCTCGGTCACGCGATAGTAGGCGGACGTGGTGCGGCTGATGCCGTCCTTGGTCCAGTACGGATCGGTATGCGACAGCACGATGGCGCGGTTGGTCTTGCTGGTGTTCAGTTGCAGGGTCAGGTTGGTACCGCTGCCAAAGACGTTGTCTTCGCTGATACCGGCAGACAGAATGGCCTTTTCGGACGAGCCATAACCCACGCCCAGGTTGATCATGCCGGTGGGCTTTTCCTTGACGTCGACGTTGACGTCGACCTGGTCGGGCGAACCCGGAACCGGATCGGTCTTGACGTTGACGTCGCTGAAATAGCCCAGGCGGTCGACACGGTCGCGCGAGGCCTTGATGTCCTTGGCGTCGTACCAGGCGGCTTCCTGCTGGCGCATTTCGCGGCGAACGACTTCGTCGCGCGTGCGGGTATTGCCGCCGATCTGGATGCGGCGCACGTACACGCGGCGGCTGGGATCGACGTAGAACGTCAGGTCGGCCTCATGCTTGGCGCGGTCCAGCTGCGGGTTCGGGTTGACGTTGGCAAACGCGTAGCCCAGTTCGCCCAGGTAGTCGGTGATGGCCTTGGCCGAACCGTTGGCCTTGGCGGCCGAGAACGTTTCGTCCGGCTTGATTTCCACCAGCGCGTTGATTTCCTTGTCCAGGCCCAGCAGATTGCCGGCCAGCTTCACGCTGCGCACCTTGTAGGGCTCGCCTTCGTGCACGGTAATCGTGATCCGGATGTCCTTGCGGTCGGGCGAAATCGTGACCTGGGGCGGCTCGACCGAGAATTCGAGGTAGCCCTGGTCCAGGTAGAAGGAGCGCAGGCGCTCCAGGTCGCCCTCGAGCTTTTCGCGCGAGTACTTGTCGGTATCGGTATACCAGGTCAACCAGCCCGGCGTGGTCAGCTTGAATTCGTCGAGCAGGTCGCTCTCCGAGAAAGCCTTGTTGCCCACGAAGCGGATTTCCTGGATGCGCGCGACCGAGCCTTCGAACACGTCGAAGCTCACGCCCACGCGGTTGCGCGGCAGCGGGGTCACGGTGGAGGTCACTTCGATGCCGTACTTGCCCTTGGACAGGTACTGCTGCTTCAGTTCGTATTCGGCGCGCTCGAGCATGGAGCGGTCGAAGATGCGGCCTTCGGCGAAGCCCACTTGGGCCAGCGACGTGGTGATGGCCTTGGAGTCGAACTCGCGCATGCCGTTGAAGTTCACCGACGCGATCGTGGGGCGTTCCTGCACGACCACCACGACGACGTTGTTGTCCGTCTGGATCTGTACGTCGGTGAAGAAGCCGGTGCCGTACAAGCGGCGGATGGCTTCAGTGGCTTCTTCTTCGGTGAACTTTTCGCCCACTTTGACGGGGAGATAGCCGAAGACGGTGCCGGCGTCAGTTCTTTGAATACCCTCTACGCGGATATCCCGCACGACAAAAGGGTCGAAGGCGTGGGCGATGGCCGGAACCAGCAGTGCGGCGATCAAACCCGGCAGTACACCCTTTTTGTGATGAAACATCCGGCGAAAAGACATCCTTGAGTATCCTCGGTCGTGCAAATGGCGGGGGATTTTATGCTAAATCGCGTTCAAGTGAACAAACGCGTGAAATCATTGAACAGCGCAAGCCCCATCAGGCTTGCCAATAAACCTATGCCGGCGCGCTGTCCGATATCGATCCACCTTGCTGGCGGCGGGCTACCCCGCACAATTTCGACGAGATAGTACAGCAGATGGCCACCGTCCAGCATGGGAATAGGCAGCAAATTTAGTACGCCCAGGCTGATGCTGATCAAGGCGATATAAGCGATATACGCAACAATTCCGATTCTGGCGGTCTGGCCGGCGTAGTCCGCGATGGTCACGGGACCGCTGACATTGCGCCAGGAAACGTCGCCCGTGATCATGCGCCCCATCATGCGCAGCGAGAACCAGGCGGTATCCCAGGTGCGCACGGCGCCCTTCCACAGGCTTTCGAATACGCCATAGCGCACGGTCACCATGGGAACGTCGCCACCCAGCTGGACGCCCAGGCGGCCGATCACCTGGCCGTTGACGGTCTCGGCGCGGGGCGTGGCGTTCAGGGAGATATTGGCGCCGTCGCGCGCCAGCGTCAGTGCCAGGGTCTTGCCGGCGCTTTCTTGAATCTGCCGCACCAGCGCGCCGGTATCCGGGGTGGGAACGCCGTTCACGGCCAGGATGAGGTCGCCCGTCCGCAGCCCGGCCGCCTGCCCTTCGCCGCCATCATTGACGACACGCACTGCGGGCTTGGGCTGAGCCAGGCGCACGCCGGCTGCGGCCAGCGGGTCGCCGCCGGCCGGATCCATGGTGTTGGACGGCAGGACCAGTTCACGCTGCTGGACGGCGCCCGCAGGGGTCTTGACCTCGATCCTGGCGCTGCCGCCAGTAGCCATGACGTCCATCAGGCGCCAGCGCGCGTCGGACCAGGAAGCGACCTCTTCGCCGTCGATGGCCAGGATGCGGTCGCCAGAGAGCAGGCCGGCGCGCGCGGCAGGCGTGTCCGCCGCGGGCTGGGCGATGACAGCCACGGGCTCCTCGGTGCCGGCCATGTTCAGGCCAGCATAGAGGAAGACCGCGAGTATCAGGTTGAAAATGGGGCCGGCGGCAACGATGGCGATACGCTGGCCGACGGGCTTGCTATTGAAGGCCCCTGCCACTTCCGCCGGGCTCGCGCCGGCGGGGGGATCGTCCTGCATCTTGACGTAGCCGCCCAGCGGCAGCGCCGAGACCGCCCATTCCGTGCCGTGGCGGTCGGTGCGCCGCAGGATGACCTTGCCGAACCCCACCGAGAAGCGCAGCACTTTCACGCCACACAGGCGGGCCACCCAATAGTGCCCCAGTTCATGGAAGATGATCAGGGTGCCAAGCGCAACCGCAAAGGCCAGCAGGGTGAAAAGCATCGGAATCGAAGAAATCTAGGAAATCAGAGGCCGGCGGACGGGCGACCGAGCCCGCATCAGGCCAGGCCCAGGTTGCCAGCGAAGACGCGCGCGTCAGAATCCAGCGCGAGCACGTCGTCAAGACTGTTGAGCGTAACAGATGCTTGCCGTGCCTGCCACTCCAGGGAAGCCTCGATTACCCGCGGAATCCAGGTATAGGGCAGCCGGCCGCTCAGGAAGGCCTCCACGGCGATCTCGTTGGCGGCATTCAATGCCACGCAGGCCCCCTGCCCGGCTCGCAGCGCCGCAAACGACAAGGCCAGGCACGGAAAACGCGCCAGATCAGGCTTCTCGAAGTCCAGACGCCCCAGCCGCGTCAGATCCAGCGGGCCGACGCCGCTGTCCAGGCGTTCGGGAAAGCCCAGGCCATAGGCAATGGGCGTGCGCATGTCGGGCTGACCGAGCTGCGCCAGCACGGAGCCGTCGTCGTACTCGACCATGGAGTGCACCACGCTCTGGGGGTGCACCACCACCTCGATGCGATCAGCAGGCATGGCGAACAGCCAATGCGCCTCGATCACCTCGAGCCCCTTGTTGAGCATGGTGGCGGAATCGACCGAAATCTTGCGGCCCATGCTCCAGTTCGGGTGGGCGCAAGCCTGGGCCGGCGTCACGTCGTGCAGGTCTTCCAGGTCGCGCCCGCGGAACGGACCGCCGGAAGCGGTCAACAGCAGCCGGCGCACGCCGGGTGCGGGGCTATCCGGCGCGACGGCTCGTCCGCCGTGAGGCAGACATTGGAAAATGGCGTTATGTTCGCTGTCGATAGGCAGCAGTTCGGCGCCGTTGTCGCGTATGGCCTGCATGAAAAGCGAGCCGGCCGCAACCAGCGCTTCCTTGTTGGCCAGCAAGACGCGCTTGCCGCTGCGGGCAGCCGCCAGGGCGGCGGGCAGGCCCGCGGCCCCCACGATGGCCGCCATGACGGAGTCGCATTGGGGATCGGCGGCGGTATCGGCCAGCGCCTGGGCGCCGACGCGGATTTCCGGCATGGACTGGCCGCCAGCCCATGCGGCAATGAATTTCTCGCGCGCCGCAGAGTCGGGCACCACCACGACCGCGGCGCGGCTGGCCTGTGCCTGCTCCGCCAGGCGCGCCATCTGGCTGTACGCCGACAGCGCATAAACCGCCAGGCGCTCGGGGTGGCGGGCGATCACATCCAGCGTGCTTTCACCGATCGAACCGGTCGATCCCAGCACGACGACGCGTTGAAAAGCCGTCAAAACAACACTCCAGACAAAAGTAGCGCAAACGGCGCGACCGGGAGAATCGCGTCGATGCGGTCATAGACCCCGCCGTGGCCAGGCAGCAGCGTGCTGGAATCCTTGCGTCCGGCGCGCCGCTTGAGCAGCGATTCGAACAGGTCGCCCACGATCGACAGCACGCCAAGCACAGCGGCAATGGGCAACGCCAGCCAGAAGGTCCAGCGTTCGACCAGCGCGTGGCCGTACGTGCCTTCCCACAGGCTGGAAAGACCGATCCAGACCACCGCCCCCAGGACGCCAGCGACCGCGCCTGCGATCGTTTTGCCCGGGCTGACCCGCGGGGCCAGTTTACGCTTGCCGAAGGCTCTGCCGGCAAAATAAGCGGCGATATCGGCGACCCAGACCAGCGCCAGCAGCGACACTACGAAACCGGCTCCATGCGCCACGAACATCTGCGCCAGCACGGCCCAGGCGGCAAACGCCGCGGGCACGGAGAAAATCGACCAGCCCACACTGGCGGGAGGCGCATCGGAACGCCCGCGCACCACCGCCGTCAGGCCGCCGAACAGCCAGACCGCGGCCACCGCCGGCACTACGTAGCGCAGCACCCAGACGGGATCTGCGATTCCGGCATTCTGTCCCGCGAGCCATGCGGAGGCCAACGTCAGCATGCCCGCGAACAGCAGGACGGCAACGCCGACGGCAATGAGAGGGGAAGGCGGTTGCGGCAAGGTCAGGCGGAGCCACTCCCAATTGGCGCAGGCGGCCGCCAGAGCCAGAAGCGCAACGAACCACCACGGGTTCGCGCTGATCATCGCGGCAGCCAGAACGGCCAACAGAACGACTGCGGTAACGATACGCTGGCCCAACATATGACGGTCTCCTCGTGTACAGCCCTGGAAAGACGCGCTAGTCGCCGTCCGTTTTATTTCGCGCCGTTTTCGCTGAGTTGCGCGCTGGTACGGCCGAAACGGCGTTCGCGCGTGCGGTACCAGTCAAAGGCGGCCGCGAGCTCGGCGGCGCCGAAATCCGGCCAGTAGCGGTCCGTGAAGTAGAACTCCGCGTAAGCCATCTGCCAGATCAGAAAATTGGAAATGCGTTGTTCGCCGCCGGTGCGGATGAACAGGTCGGGTTCTGGCGCCCAGGCCATGGACAGATGGCGCGCCAGGCGCTCCTCGTCCACCAACTGGGGCTGCGTGGCCAGTGCGGGCTCGGCGGCCAGCATGGCGCGGGTGGCCTGAAGGATGTCCCAGCGTCCGCCATAGTTGGCGGCAACCGTCAGGTGCAGGCGGTCGTTGTGGGCCGTGCGCTCCTGCGCCGCGAAGATCAGCTCTTGCAAACGGGGCTCGAAGGCCGACAGGTCGCCGATGACGTGCAGACGCACGCCCTGCTCTTCCAGCTTGCCGATCTCGCGCTCCAGCGCCTGCACGAACAGGCGCATGAGCAGCGACACTTCCTCGGCCGGGCGGCGCCAGTTCTCGGAACTGAAGGCGAACAGCGTCAGATAGCGCACGCCGGCGCGCCCGCACGCCTCGACCACGCGCCGCACCGCCTGCACGCCCTTGGCATGGCCCGCAGTGCGCGGAAGCAGCCGCCTCGTCGCCCACCGGCCATTGCCATCCATGATGATGGCGACGTGCTCGGGAATGTCGCGGGTAGCGGGAACCGCCTGGGTCGAACTGGTTGCCATTGGTCTGGGGTTGCGCGCGGTGAAACGGCGAAAACGGAACTACGTGAAGAAAAGCCTGCGCCGTCGTTCCACCGCTAAGCAGCAATGCTGCGAACCAATGGACAGGACGGCGCTCAGGCAGGATATCCTGGTCGCCAGGGGGATACGGACTAGCCTATCACCCTGACGGCATCCAGGAATTATACGGTCATGATTTCCGCTTCTTTCTGCGTAACCATCTTGTCGATTTCGGCCACGCTGCGATCGGTCAGTTTCTGGACGTCGTCCTGCGAACGGCGTTCGTCGTCCTCGGAGATTTCCTTGTCCTTGACCAGCTTCTTCAGCGCTTCGTTGGCTTCGCGGCGCAGGTTGCGCACGGCCACCTTGGCGTCCTCGCCTTCGCTGCGGACAACCTTGGTCAGGTCGCGGCGGCGCTCTTCGGTCAGCGCGGGCATCGGCACGCGGATGGTGTCGCCCATCGACATGGGGTTCAGGCCCAGGTCCGATTCGCGGATCGCCTTTTCGATCGCGGAGGCCATGCTCTTCTCGTAGGGCTGCACGCTGATGGTGCGGGCGTCCACGAGGTTCACGTTGCCAACCTGGCTGATCGGCACGGGCGAGCCGTAGTACTCGACCTGCACGTGGTCCAGGATGCCGGTATGGGCGCGGCCCGTGCGGATCTTGGCCAGGTTGGTCTTGAGCGTGTCAAGCGACTTGGCCATCCTGGCTTCGGCGGATTTGCGGATTTCTGCGACGCTCATGGAATTTCCTTTTCTTTAGACGTGTACCAAGGTGCCTTCGTCTTCGCCGCTGACGACCCGCTTGAGGGCGCCGGACTTATTGATCGAAAACACTTTGATCGGCAGCTTCTGGTCACGGCACAGCGCAAAGGCGGTGGCGTCCATGACTTCCAGCCGGCGGACGATCGCTTCGTCGAAGCTGATGCGCGAGTAACGCGTGGCGGTGGGATCCTTGTTGGGATCCGCGCTGTAGATGCCGTCGACCTTGGTGGCCTTCAGCACGATCTCCGCCCCGATCTCGGCGCCGCGCAACGCAGCGGCCGTGTCCGTGGTGAAGAAGGGGTTGCCGGTACCTGCCGCGAAGATGACGACCTTGCCCTCTTCGAGGTAGCGCAGCGCCTTCGGGCGGATGTACGGCTCGACGACCTGATCGATGTTCAAGGCCGATTGCACGCGGGTGTCGACACCCTTGTGCTTGAGCGCGTCTTGCAGCGCAAGCGCGTTCATGATGGTGGCCATCATGCCCATGTAGTCGGCGGTTGCGCGGTCCATGCCCTGCGCGCCCGGGGCGACGCCACGGAAAATATTGCCCCCGCCGATGACGATGGCCAGCTCGACGCCCGTGGCGGCGACTTCAGCGACCTCATCGGTCATGCGGACGATGGTGGAGCGGTTGATGCCAAATGCATCGTCGCCCATCAGCGCCTCGCCGGAAAGTTTGAGAAGAACCCGTTTGTATGCTCTGCTGCTCATAGGTGATATCCCGAAGAACAATCCGACGAAAGTGTAAGACAAGAAATAGGCCGGACTAGAATTTAATCTAGCGCCGGCCCTTAAGCACTACCCTGGGTCAGGCGCGGCCGGCGGCGGCAGCGGCGACCTCAGCGGCGAAATCGCTGGTCTTCTTCTCGATACCTTCGCCGACAACGAACAGCACGAACTTGCTGATCGAAGCGCCCTTTTCCTTGAGCATCTGCTCAACGCTGTGCTTGTCGCTCTTGACGAACGGCTGCGACAGCAGGGTGACTTCCTTCAGGAACTTGGCGACCGAGCCTTCGACCATCTTGGCGACGATGTCAGCCGGCTTGCCCGATTCGGCAGCCTTCTGTTCGGCGACCGAGCGTTCGGCGGCGATGTCGGCGGGGTTCACGCCGTCGGCGTTCAGGGCCTTGGGCTTGGTGGCGGCGATGTGCATCGCCAGGTCCTTGCCCACTTCTTCCGCGCCGGTGTATTCGACCAGCACGCCGATCTTGCCGCCGTGCACGTAGCTGGCCAGCGAGTTCGGGGTCTCGATGCGCTCGAAGCGGCGGATAGAGATGTTTTCGCCGATCTTGCCGATCAGGGCGGTACGGGTGCTTTCGACCGTGCCGTCGCCGTAGGGCAGCGCCGACAGGGCTTCCACGGTGGCGGGGTTCTGCGTGGCGACCAGCTCGGCCAGCTTGTTCACAAAGCCGACGAAGTCGTCGTTCTTGGCGACGAAGTCGGTTTCGCAGTTGATTTCGATGACGGCGCCCTTCTTGGCGTCGGCGGAGATGAACAGACCGATCAGGCCTTCAGCGGTGACGCGGGCGGCAGCCTTGCTGGCCTTGTTGCCCAGCTTGACGCGCAGGATTTCCTCGGCGCGGGCCAGGTCACCCTCGGCTTCCGTCAAGGCCTTCTTGCACTCCATCATGGGCGCGTCGGTCTTTTCGCGCAGTTCCTTGACCAGGGCAGCGGTAATTTCAGCCATGTTTGCTCCAATTTGCTAGAACATGCCCCGGGAAACCGGGACAGTGGTTTGATTCGATGGGACATCCGCGACTAGCGGATCAGGAAGATGGGAGCCCACCTTCGCATTGCCGGCGAGGCGGGAGCGGACCGATTTCGGCACCGCTCCCAGACGCTAACCGCCGGACATGACAACAGGCTTAGGCCTGGTTGTCCTGCACTTCGACGAACTCTTCCTGGCCTTCGCCCAGTTCTTCGACCAGACCGTTCAGGTTCTGTTCGCGGCCTTCCAGCACGGCGTCGGCGATGCCCTTGGCGTACAGCGCGATGGCCTTGGCCGAGTCGTCGTTGCCGGGGATGACGTAGTCGATGCCTTCGGGCGAGTGGTTGGTGTCAACCACGGCGACCACGGGGATACCCAGGGTCTTGGCTTCGGCGATGGCGATCTTGTGGTAGCCGACGTCGATCACGAAAATGGCGTCAGGCAGACCGTTCATGTCCTTGATGCCGCCGATCGACTTGTTCAGCTTTTCCAGTTCGCGCTGGAACAGCAGGCCTTCCTTCTTGATCATGCGCTCGGCGCCGCCTTCGGCGACCACGGCTTCCATGTCCTTCAGGCGCTTGACCGAGGTCTTGACCGTCTTGAAGTTGGTCAGCATGCCGCCGAGCCAGCGGGCGTCGACGAAGGGCATGCCGCAACGGGAGGCTTCAGCGGCGACCAGCTCGCGAGCAGCGCGCTTGGTGCCGACGAACAGGATGTTGCCGCCGCGAGCAGCCAGCTGCTTCACGAACTTGGTGGCTTCCTGGTACTTATCAACCGTCTTTTCCAGGTTGATGATGTGAATCTTGTTGCGATGGCCGAAGATGAAGGGGGCCATCTTGGGGTTCCAGTAGCGGGTCTGGTGACCAAAGTGGACACCCGCTTCCAGCATTTCGCGCATCAAAGACATAACTTTCTCCAAGGGTTGATTTCTTGCGCCGCACCTGCATCAGCCTCTGGCTGACACCCTGGGTGGTGTTGCGCGCGATTTCCCGCAAATGCGGGATGACAAAATTTTAACCGGGCCGACCGATCACTGCCGCAATAACTGCGACGCCCTGGGGCGCCTTCTACTACGCTGCCGCGATAAACCCAGACGGCCGCCACGACCAAGAGCCTTGCACCGCATGCTTGCAGGCGCTTTTCCAGACCCACCAGGAATTTCCTGGAAGTTTCCGGCGGTTTCCCGAAAGCGCACCCGGACCTGTTTTGTTGGCGGCGAAATCCAGCTCTGGAAAATCCAGCTCTTCGCGTTCAAGCGCGGGGTTGTCACACCCTGGCTTCAGTTCGACCGCGCATCAGACCATCGGGGCATTTCTTAAGAAAACGCGAACGTTTTCAAGAACTTAAGCCGACATCCATACCGAGTCCAAACCCTGAGCCTGCATCGCCGCTCTAAAACATGACCGGGCTTACAAGCACGCCGCGTCCCCAGCCTGGCGCCTGCATCGAATTTGCCGCCGCTCCGCCCGCCCGACTGGTTTCCTGCCTGCGTGCCCACCCACGGAACCAACGACCTGCCCGATTTCGCTCCACAACCTTCGCTTGCGGTGAAACTTCAGGGCGCGCCGCCGATCACTATGAAAGGACCTGCTGCCAGACTACCTGCCGGGTTTGCGTGACATCGGTTCCGCTGCCTGCACCCGCCGGGTTCGGCCTTTGCCGTAACCCGATTGCTCCCCAAAATTTTAGGGAAGCCTATAATTCTACTATTCTTTCAAGCAGACATTCAAGCGAGACATCGCCAAGCTATTCCATGGGCACTATCACCAATCAAGCCGACCTGGCCAAGATGCGCGCCGCCTGCCAGGATGCGGCCAAAGTCCTCGATTTCATCACGCCGCACGTCAAGCCTGGGGTCACCACCGGAGAGCTGGACCGCCTCTGCCTGGAGTACCTGACCGATGAGCTGGGCGTGAAATCGGCCACGGTGGGCTATGCGCCCCCGGGCTACCCGCCCTTCCCCGGCGCCATCTGTACCTCGGTCAACCACCAGGTCTGCCATGGCATCCCGGGCGACAAGGTGTTGAAAAACGGCGATTCGCTGAATATCGACGTCACCATCATCAAGGATGGCTGGTTCGGCGACACCAGCCGCATGTACGCAGTGGGCGAACAATCCATATTGTCGCGCCGCCTGACCGAGATCACCTTCGAGTGCATGTGGAAGGGCATCCAGCAGGTGAAAAACGGGGCCACGTTGGGCGACATCGGCAACGCGATCCAGAAGCACGCCGAGGCCAACGGCTTTTCAGTGGTGCGCGAGTTCTGCGGCCACGGCATCGGCCAGCGCTTCCACGAAGACCCGCAGGTGCTGCACTATGGCAAGCCGGGTACGGGCGTGAAGCTGACGACGGGCATGCTGTTCACCATTGAACCGATGATCAATGCGGGCCGCCGCGAGATCCGCCAGCTGTCCGACGGCTGGACGGTCGTCACCCGCGACCACAGCCTGTCGGCCCAATGGGAGCATGCTGTCTGTGTCACCGAGACCGGCTACGAAGTGTTGACCCTGTCGCCGGGGATGCCCAAGCCGCCCGCCTTCGTCACCGAACCCCTGGTCATCCCAGCCGTCTGACACACAACCTTAGCCACCATGACCGCCGCCATTCTCAGCGCCCTGCGCGAACGCATCCAGGAAGCCCGGCGGACCGCGGTGGCGCAATTCCGCACGCACCTGCGGCCAGACACCCTGCTGTCCGAGCTGCGCCGCATCGTCGACGCCGCGCTGCGCGACCTGATCAAGCATTGCCCCCTGCCCGCCGGCGCCACGCTGGCGGCCGTGGGCGGCTATGGCCGGGGCGAGCTTTACCCGCACTCCGACGTGGACCTGCTGATCCTGCTGCCGCACGCTCCCACGCCCGAGGACGAGTCGGCCATCGAAAAGCTGGTGGCCTCGCTGTGGGACCTGGGCCTGGAGCCGGGCCATAGCGTGCGCACCATCGAGGACTGCGAACGCGAGGCGGACGCCGATATCACGGTGGAAACGGCTTTGCTGGAATCCCGCTGGCTGGCCGGCAGCCGCACGCTGATGAAGGCCTTCGAAGCCGCGACCAAGTCGCGCCTGGACCCGCGCGCGTTCTTTCGCGCCAAGCGCGTCGAAATGCAGCAGCGCCACGCGCGCTACCAGGACACGCCCTATGCGCTGGAGCCGAACTGCAAGGAGTCGCCGGGCGGACTGCGCGACCTGCAGGTCATCCTGTGGATGGCCCGGGCAGCCGGCTTTGGCAACAGTTGGCGCTCCGTGGCGCAAGCCGGCCTGCTGACCTCGTCCGAGGCGCGCGACCTGCGCAAAGCAGAACAAGCCTTCAAGCGCCTGCGCATCGAATTGCACCTGCTGGCGAACCGGCGCGAAGACCGCGTGCTGTTCGACCTGCAGCCCGCCCTGGCCGAAGTCTATGGCATCCATGCCACCGCCACCCGCCGCGGCAGCGAGCTGCTGATGCAGCGCTACTACTGGGCGGCGCGGCTGGTGACCCAGCTGAACGGCATCCTGGTGCAAAACATCGAGGAACGGCTGTTCCCGCGTCCGGACAGCGACGCGCGCGACATCGACGACGACTTCCGCAATCTGCGCGACCGCCTGGACATCATTCGCGACGACGGTTTCGAGCGCAATCCCACCCTGCTGCTGCGGGCCTTCCTGGTGATGCAACAGCATCCGGAACTGACCGGCATGTCGGCGCGCACGCTGCGCGCCATCTGGCATTCGCGCCACCGCATCGACGCGCAATTCCGCCGCAACCCGGTCAACCGCAAGCTGTTCCTGCAGATCCTGCAGCAGCCGCGCGGCATCGTGCATGAGCTGCGGCGCATGACCATGCTGAACATCCTGCCGCGCTATCTGCCGGTATTCCGCCGCATCGTCGGCCAGATGCAGCATGACCTGTTTCACGCCTATACGGTGGATCAGCACACGCTGGCGGTGGTGCGCAACCTGCGCCGCTTCACCATGCCGGAACATGCCCAGGAGTATCCGCTGGCCAGCCAGCTGATCGCCGGCCTGGACCGGCACTGGCTGCTGTATGTGGCCGCGCTGTTCCACGACATTGCCAAGGGCCGCGGCGGCGACCATTCCGAACTGGGCGCGCGCGAAGTGCGCAAGTTCGCCCAAGACCACGGCATGGAGCCCGAGGACGCCAAGCTGGTCGAATTCCTGGTCCGCCAGCACCTGCTGATGTCGGCCGTGGCGCAGAAGCGCGACCTGTCCGATCCGGCCGTGGTGCAGGACTTCGCCGCCACCGTGAAGGACGAACGCCACCTGACCGCCCTGTACCTGCTGACGGTGGCCGATATCCGCGGCACCAGCCCCAAGGTCTGGAATGCCTGGAAAGGCAAGTTGCTGGAAGACCTGTACAAGCTGACGCTGGCCGCCCTGGGCGGCGCCCACGCCGACGCCCACACCGTCCTGACCGAGCGCAAGGAAGAAGCCGCCCGCCTGACCCGACTGGCGGGCCTGCGCGACGATGCCCGGGAAGCCTTCTGGAACCAGCTCGACGTGGCGTATTTCCTGCGCCACGACGCCTCGGACATCGCCTGGCACACGCGCCATCTTTATCATCAGGTCGCGCCAGCGCAGGCAGTGGTCAAGGCCCGCCCCACCGAACATGGCGAAGGCCTGCAGATCATGGTGTACACCCGCGATGCGCCCGACCTGTTCGTGGCGATCTGCGGCTATTTCGACGCCAAATCGCTTTCCATTCAGGATGCGCGCATCCACACCACACGCCACGGCTGGGCGCTGGACAGCTTCATCGTGCTGTTGCCGGAAGGCGCCAGCGACCTGCGCGCCCAGGCCACCCTGGTCGAACATGAATTGGCCGAACGCCTCAAGGACCCGCACGCCGCCGCCTTGCAACAGCCCGCGCGCGGCGGCTACTACGGCCGCGGCCGGCAGTCCCGCGTGTCACGGGTGTTCCCGGTCATGCCGCAGGCCGAACTGCAGCCCGACGAGCGCAGCACCTCCTGGCGCCTGTCGGTAACCGCGACCGACCGCCCCGGCCTGCTGCACGCGCTGGCGCGCGTCTTCGCCGGGCACGAAGTGAACCTGCTGATGGCCAAGATCATGACGCTGGGGGACCGGGTCGAGGACGTATTCATCGTCGACGGTTCGGCGCTGACACGCCCGCGCAGCCAGATGCAGTTCGAACGCGACGTCCTGGACGCCCTGGCGGGCGAGGAAGCCCAGCAGCGCGCCGCCTGATCACGGGTGCCTGGCATCGCCAGCGCCGCCGGGACCGCATACAATCCCGGTTTTCGGCCAGGCGATACCCTCCCCATGGAGCTAAACGATTATCTGCGCGTTTTCGGCACCAGCTTCTTTTTCGCGCTGGCCACCCTGCTGCCCTTTCTGAACCCGCCCGCGATCGCGCCGATCTTCCTGTCGCTGACCGAGGGCGCGTCATCATCCACCCGGATGGTGCTGGCCAAGCGCGTGGCCATCAATGTCTGCCTGATGCTGATCGTCGCCATGGTCGCGGGCAACGTGCTGCTTAGTTTCTTCGGCATTTCGCTGTCCATCGTGCGGGTCGGCGGCGGCATGCTCGTGATCGCCAGCGCCTGGCGGCTGGTGAATTCGCCCGACGCCGATACCGAGCGCGTGGCGCGCATGGCCGAGTCGTTCACCCCGGAGATGGCCAAGGCCCGCGCGTTCTATCCGCTGACCTTCCCCATCAGCTGCGGTCCCGGATCCATCGCCGCGGCCATCACCGTGGGGGTGTCGCTGCGCGATCAGAACCACGTGCTGAGCCTGGTGCGGCTGGGTGGATCCATTCCGGGCATCATCGTCGTATCGGTCACGCTCTACATATGCCTGCGCTTTGCCGCGCAAATGCTGCACCGCCTGGGCGACAATGGCACCGCCGTGTTCATGCGCCTCTCGGCCTTCATCATGCTGTGCCTCGGCGTACAGATCTTCTGGGAAGGCTCGCGCGAACTGCTGCTGGGCGTGTTGCAGCAAGTGATGCAACCAATTCCGATTCCCAAGGCCTAAGCCTGGCTCGGGGCCGCGTCCGGCCCCTTTTCCAACCCTTGCAAAGCAACAATGACCTCTCGCTCAGAACGCCTGCTCCGCCTGATCGCCCTCTTCTGCTTCGGCGCCGTCGGCCTTGCCCTCGTTTCCCAGCACGTCTTCGACATGCCGCCCTGCGCCTGGTGCGTCATGCAGCGCCTGATCTACCTGGTGATCGGCGTGATTGCGCTGGTGGGCGGATTCGGCGGCGGACGCGCCCTGACGCGCCTGTGCGGCGCGCTCACCGCGCTATTGTCCCTGGGCGGTATCGCCGCGGCCTGGTATCAGTACAGCGTAGCGGCCAACATGCTGTCCTGCGACCAGACCTTCGCCGACCGCTTCATGACCGGCATCGGCCTGGAAAGCGCCGTGCCATGGCTGTTCGGCATCTATGCCACTTGTATGGACGCCAAAGTGCCGGTGCTGGGCATCGAATATGCACTGTGGAGCCTGGCGCTCTTCGTCATCATTTTCTTCATGGCGCTGCCGGTCGTGTTCCGGCGCGGCGGATCGCAGTAAGCCGGTGCAGGCGCAGCCCGAGGATCCGCATGCCGCTGCGCTGCGCCGGCTGGTCCTTGCACACGCACCGTTGGTGCATTGGCTGTGCGTCGCCCGCGACCATGGCCCCTCGGGTGGCTACATCGGCGCGGGCGCGGTGCGCTCCCTGGTCTGGAATCACCTGCATGGCTATCCCATAGGCAGCCACGCACCGACCGACATCGACTTCATCTATCACGATCCCACTGATCTCTCGCGCGAGCACGAGGCCCGGGTCGCTGACCGTTTGCGCGCAGCGGCGCCTGATGCCCCCTGGGAGGTCGTGAATCAGGCTCGCGTGCACTTGTGGCATCGCGACAGTGCGGGCGAGGCGCCACTCCCGGCGGCATCGTTGGCCGCAGGCATCGCCAGCTGGCCCGAAACCGCCACTTGCGTGGCCGTGCGCCTGACACGGGATGGCCTGGTGGATATCATTGCCCCCTATGGGCTGACCGACCTGTTCGGACTAGTACTGCGGCCCAGCCCCGCAGCGGATCGCCAGGCCTACGCCTCGCGGCTGGCCACCAAGCGCCATGCCGACACCTGGCCGCGGCTTATTGTCATACCCTCTTGATCATGCCTGCCTTGAAGTACCTGACCGGATACCCGGAATCCCTGCTCGCCCAGGCCCAAAAGCTGCTCGACCAAGGCAAGCTGGGCCCGGCGCTGCTGGCGCGCTACCCTGCCGGTCCCCACGACGTGCGCACCGACCGGGCGCTCTACCAATACGTAACGGACCTGAAGAACAGCTACATGCGCAACGGCGACCAGATCAACAAGGTCGCCTTCGACAGCAAGATCCATGTGATCCAGCACGCGCTGGGACAACACACGTATATCTCGCGCGTGCAGGGCGGCAAGCTGAAGGCCAAGCACGAAATCCGGGTGGCCACATTGTTCAAGACCGTGCCGGCGGAATTCCTGAAAATGATCACGGTGCATGAACTGGCCCACCTAAAGGAAAAGGACCATAACAAGGCCTTCTACAACCTGTGCCTGCGCATGGAACCGCAGTACCACCAGTATGAGTTCGACTTGCGGCTGTATCTGACGCACCTGGAGGCGACACGCGAAACCTTGTGGAAGGCCGCGGCCTGATATCGCAGTGCAGGCGCCCAGTACCCCGCAATAAAAAATGCCGTCCCGGAGGACGGCATTTTTCTTGCCACCAGGCAAACGCGTCAGGCGTCGCTGGCGGCGTAGCCCATGTTGAACTGCAGGCCGCTGGCCCCGCCTTCCTCGCCCGGTTCGCCACGGGACTGGCCCAGGCGAGCCAAGTATTCAGGGGTGATGTCGCCCGTGACGTACTGGCCGTCAAAGCACGAAGCCTCGAAGCGCGACAGCTTGGGGTTGATGTCCCGCACTGCCTGCTGCATGTCGTGCAGGTCCTGGTAGACCAGCGAGTCGGCGCCGATGGCGCGGGCGATTTCCTCGTCGCTGCGGCCGGTGGCGATGAGTTCGCTCTGCGTAGGCATGTCGATGCCGTAGACGTTCGGGAAACGCACCGGGGGAGCAGCCGAGGCGAAGTAGACCTTGTTGGCGCCTGCGGCGCGAGCCATGTCCACGATCTCGCGGCTGGTCGTGCCGCGCACGATGGAGTCGTCCACCAGCAGCACGTTCTTGCCCTTGAATTCCATGCCGATGGCATTGAGTTTCTGGCGCACGGACTTACGGCGCACGGCCTGGCCCGGCATGATGAAGGTGCGGCCCACGTAGCGGTTCTTGATCAGGCCTTCGCGGTAGTCCAGGTTCAGGCGGGCGGCCAACTGCATGGCTGCGGGACGCGAGGAGTCCGGAATCGGCATGACCACGTCGATATCGCCCAGGCGCATGTTGCGCGCGACCTTGTCGGCCAGGTACTCGCCCATGCGCAGACGGGCGTCATACACCGACACGCCGTCGATCAGGGAGTCCGGACGCGCGAAGTACACGTACTCGAAAATGCAGGGCACCAGTTGCGGATTGTCGGCGCACTGGCGGCTGACGAAGCGGCCGTCCAGGTCGATGAACACGGCTTCGCCGGGCTCGACGTCGCGCACGAAGGCAAAGCCGCTGCCTTCCAGCGCCACCGATTCCGACGCGACCATCCACTCCACGCCCTCTTCGGTTTCCTGGCGACCGATGCACAGCGGACGGATGCCGTTGGGATCACGGAAGGCCAGCAGGCCGTAACCGGAAATCTGCGCCACCACGGCATAGGCGCCGCGCACGCGCTTGTGCAGGGCCGATACGGCGCGGAAGATGGCGTCGTCGTCCAGCGACACGCCGCTGGCCGCCGATTGCAGCTCGTGCGCCAGCACGTTCAGCAGGACTTCGGAATCGGAGTTGGTGTTGATGTGGCGGCGGTCGACGCGGTAGAGCGATTCGCGCAGTTCGCGCCAGTTGGTCAGGTTGCCGTTGTGGGACAACATGATGCCGAACGGCGCGTTGACGTAGAACGGCTGGGCCTCTTCCTCGCTGGCGCTGGAGCCCGCGGTGGGATAGCGGACCTGGCCGACGCCCGACGTACCCGGCAGCGCGCGCATGTTGCGCGTGCGGAAGACGTCGCGCACCAGGCCGTGAGCCTTGTACATATTGAATTGGTTACCTTGCGATGTCGCGATGCCCGCGGCGTCCTGCCCGCGATGCTGCAACAGCAGCAAGCTGTCATAGAGCAGCTGGTTGACCGGCCCGCGCCCGATGACCCCTACGATTCCACACATGGTGAGATTTCCTGGTTGATTTAAAGCTAATCAATACGGCAGCCACGTCGCCAGGGACGGCGGCAGCCACGTCTTGATATGTTTGATGGCCTCGATGGCCGAATGCGAAAACATGGCGTCCTTCCACCACGGCTCCTGCGGCAGCGGCGTGTAGCCTGCGGCGGCGACCAGCGCCAGCACGATCAACAGGCCACGGGCCAGCCCGAACATCCCGCCCAGGCCGTGGTCGGCGGGACTCAGTCCGGTGCTGCGGATCAGGGCGGCAAGCGTCATGTTGACCAAGCCCACGCCGAGCAGCACGATGATGAACACCGCGGCGTACGAGACTCCCATGCGCAGCAGCGTCGTTTCAATATAGGGCTCCAGCCAGGCATAGACCGTGGGCCCCCACCATATCGCCGCCACGAAGGCCAGCAGATAGGCGACCAGCGACAGCACCTCTTTGAGCAGGCCGCGCACCAGGCCCAGCACACCCGAAACCACCAGGATGGCCAGCACGACGAAGTCGAAGCCGGTCACTATTGGGCGGCGATGAAACCATTGTCATAGCCCAGGGTGCGCAACCGCGCCTGGGCCGCCTGCGCCGCCTCGCGCGAGGGGAACGGCCCCACCCGCAGACGGTACTGCTGTTTGCCATTGATGGTGGCTTGTTCCACGAATGCGTTGGTGACGCCGGCCTGGTGCAGCTTGCCGCGCCGCGACTGGGCGTCCTCGGAGGTCGTATAGGCGGCGATCTGCAACACGAAATTGCCCTTGGCGGCGGGCTTGGGCGCGGGCGCCGAAGCCGCAGGCGCCGAACGCCCTTCCAGCAAGGCCAGCGCGCGCGCGCCGTCATCCGATCGGTTATCGGGCTTGGCCGGCGTCGCGGGCTTGGGGTCCGGCTTGGGTGGTGTAGCCGGCTTGGGCTCGGGCTTGGGCGGCGTGACGGCCGCCGTCGCGGGCGGCGTCGCAGGTTGCGCGGCCGGAGGCGTCGTCGTCGCCGGCGGCTGCACGGACGTCACGGGAGGCGGCGTCGGGATGGCCGAAGGATCCGTCGGCGCAGCACTGCCCGGCGCGGGCGTCTGCGGCGCGGCGACTTGCGGTTCGGTCACTTGCGGCTGGAACGGCGTATTGCGTTCCGGCACCCTGATGGGAATGTTGTCGTCCACAGGCGTGGGCTGCGAATCGAGCACCATGGGAAGGATGATGACGGCTGCCAGCACCAGCGCGACAGCGCCTGCCAGCCTGCGCCGCGCGCGACCGCGCAGCTCCGCAGCCTGCACCTCGCTGGGCACAGCCGCCCGCTTGGAGGACTGCGCCTGGTCGGCAGGATCTTTGCGTTTGAAAAAACCCATGGAGGAGAATTCCTTGCGGCGATATGGCGGCGGGCCGCCGGACGCGACTGACCCGCTGCTGCCTATGCCTTGCGACCCAGAGCCTGCAAAACCGAGGCTACGGTGAGAAACGAGCCGAACACCACGATTCTATCATTCTCCCCTGCCCGTTCGCGCGCTGCCGCAAAGGCCTGGGCGGGATCCGGGTAAGCGGAGATACCTGGTTTTTCGCCATCCGCCGGCGCAGGCGGCAGCGCGGCGGCGACCTGCTCCGCCAGCGCGTCTCCAGAGGTGCCGCGCGGCCCCGGCAAGCCGGCGCAGTACCAGTTGTCGATGCGCGTGCCGAGCTTGGCGATGACGCCGGCCAGATCCTTGTCGTTGAGCATGCCGAACACCGCGTGGGTGTAGGGATGAAAGCCCATGTTGTCCAGGTTCTGCGCCAGCACCGCCGCGGCATGCGGATTGTGCGCCACGTCCAGGATGACCGCGGGCTGGCCCGGCAGGATCTGGAAACGGCCCGGCAGGGACGCCTGCAGCAAGCCCAGGCGCACGGCCTGTTGCGGCACCGGCAGGCGGTCGCGCATCGATTCCAGCGCGGCCAGCGCGGCCGACGCGTTCAGCAGCTGGTTGGCGCCGCGCAGCGCCGGATAGGCCAGCGAGTTGCGTCGCTGTTCGCGGCCACCATAGGCCCATTGCTGGCGGTCGCCGGAATAGTTGAAGTCGCGTCCGAACAGCCACAGGTCCGCGCCGATTTCCTGGACGTGGTCCAGCAGCGATTGCGGCGGCATGGGATCGCTGCAGATCGCCGGCCGGCCGCTGCGGTAGATGTGGGCTTTCTCGAAGCCGATCTTCTCGCGCGTATCGCCCAGCCAGTCGGTGTGGTCCAGGTCCACGCTGGTGACGACGGAGCAATCCGCATCGACGATATTGACGGCGTCCAGCCGTCCGCCCAGGCCGACTTCCAGCACCACGGCGTCCAGTTTCGACTGCGAGAACAGTCGCAGGATTGCCAGCGTGGTGAACTCGAAGTACGTCAGCGACACGTCGCCGCGCGCGGCTTCGACCGCCTGGAACTGGGCAATCAAGGCCTCGTCCGTGGCGATCTGGCCATTGATGCGGGCGCGTTCGTTGAAATTGATCAGGTGCGGGGACGTGTACAGCCCGACCTTGTAGCCGGCCGCAAGCAGGATTGCCTCCAGCATGGCACAGGTGGAACCCTTGCCGTTGGTGCCGCCGACGACGAACTTCACGCCGGACAGCTCCAGCCCCAGGCGCCCCGCCACCTCGCGCACCCGGTCCAGACCCATGTCGATGGCGGTGGCGTGGATCGATTCCAGGTACTGCAGCCAATCGGACAGGGTGGCGGAAACGTCGGGCGTGCGGGCAGAAGACATGACAAAGCCGGTAGTGAGATCAGCCTTCGATTTTAGCAGTCCGCGCCCGGTGTTTTCCCTAATCCCCCAGGGAGCGGCAAGGTATCCGCAGCGAAAAACTGCTTGCCACTATTTTTCTCATACATAAAAATAATTTCACGTATGAAAATTTAAACGGATCAACCATGACGCAAAGCAAGACTCCCGCCTGGCTGGTGCGCGAGGCCAACGTGCCCGGCTACCACCCCGCCAATCACACCGGCACCCTGAACCGGCGCCTGATCGGCCCGGACACCGTCGGCTCCCGGGGCGTGGAAGTGCTGCTGGGCGTGATCGACAAGGGCAAGGGCGCCCTGCCGCACGCCCACCCCGGCATCGAGCAGGTCTGCTATCTGCTGTCCGGCACGGCGCGCGCGCAGGTGCAGGACGAATGGGCCGACATGGGACCCGGCGACTGCTGCTATTTCCCCCCGGACATTCCGCACGTCTTCACCGTCACCAGCGACGAGCCCGCCCGCCTGCTGGTGATCTATACGCCCCCTTATGAAGAATCCCCAGACCGCGTGATACGCGGCTTTCCGGCGCCATCCCCAGCCGCTTGACGCGGCGCAGCCCCGGGCAGCGGACGCAGAAACCGCGCCTGGACCCGAAGCACACAGGAGACAAACCCATGAGACCCCTAAGCCTGCTGGGCGCCGCCCTCATCGGCGGCGCAGCGCTGTTCGCCGGCCCCGCCGCCCACGCCGCCGACTATCCCGCGAAACCCATCACCCTGATCGTCCCCTTTCCCGCCGGATCCGGCACCGACGCCGTGGGCCGCATCTTCGGCGCCGAGCTGGGCAACATCCTCGGCCAACAGGTCGTGGTGGAGAACAAGCCCGGAGCCAACGCCACCATCGCCGCCAACTACGTGGCGCGCGCCAAGCCCGACGGCTACACGCTCTTCGTCACCACCAACACCTCGCATTCGGCCGCGCCCTGGCTGATGAAGAACGTGCCCTACGATCCGGTCAAGGACTTCACCCCCATCGCCCGCGGCGGCAACCTGCCCTTCATCCTGGTCGTAAACCCGAAACGCCCGTGGAAGACCGTGGGCGAACTGGTGGCCGACGCGCGCCAGCATCCCGGCCGCATCACCTACGCCAGCGGCAACAGCACGGGAATCGTCGCCGGCGCCACGCTGGCCAACCGCGCCAAGATCGACATCCTGCACGTACCTTATAAAGGCACGCCGCAAGGGCTGACCGATGTGGTCGGCGGGCAGGTCGATTTCATGTTCACCGACCTGGCTTCCGGCCTGCCCTTCGTGCAATCGGGCCAGTTGCGCGCGCTGGCCGTGTCGACCGCCGAACGCAGCGCCATCGTCCCGGACCTGCCGTCCATGGCCGAATCCGGCGTGCAGGACTTCGACCTGAACTCCTGGAACGGCTACTTCGGCCCGGCGGGCATGCCCCCGGAGATCGTGGCCAAGCTGAATGCCGCGATCAATCAGGTGGTCGCCAAGCCTGACGTGCAAAAGCGCTTGGCCGGCCTGGGTTTCGACGCCTTTTCCAGCACGCCCGAGGCCTTTTCCCAGTTCGTCGGCTCGCAGCTGGACCTGTGGGGCAAACTGATCCGCGACGCGGGAATCGAGCAGCAATGAGCGACCGGCCGCAATCCGAAATTCCCGGCGGCCCGCTGGCGGGCGTACGCATCCTGGACCTGAGCACCGTCGTGATGGGGCCCTATGCCACCCAGGTCCTGGCCGACCTGGGGGCGGACGTCATCAAGGTCGAGCCGCCGGCAGGCGACAACATGCGGGCCGTCGGCCCCATGCGCAACCCCGGCATGGGCCATATCTATCTGCACCTGAACCGCAACAAGCGATCGGTGGTGCTGGACCTGAAGACGCCGGAGGGGCTTGAGGCCTGCCTGAAACTGGCCGAAAGCTGCGACGCCCTGCTCTACAACATCCGCCCGCAGGCGATGGCCCGGCTGGGCTTGTCCTACGAAACGGTCGCGGCGCGCAATCCGCGCATCGTCTACCTGGGCGCCTACGGCTATGGCGAGGCCGGCCCGTACGCCGGCCGTCCCGCCTATGACGACCTGATCCAGGGCCAGACCGGCATCGCCGCCCTCTCCGCCCAGCAGAGTGGAGATGTGCCGCGCTACGCGCCGCTGACCCTGGCCGACCGCGCGGTCGGACTGCACGTCGGCATCGCGCTCGTCTCCGCGGTGCTGCACGCCCGCAGCACGGGACAAGGCCAGCAGGTGGAAATCCCCATGTTCGAGGGCATGGCCCACCTCGTGCTGGGGGACCATCTCGGCGGCGCCACCTTCGATCCCCCGCTCGGCCCCACGGGTTACGCGCGCCTGTTGGCGCCGCATCGCCGCCCTTACGCCACGGTCGACGGCTATATCAGCCTGCTGATCTATAACGACAAACACTGGCGCAACTTCTTCGACCTGATCGGCCGCCCGGAATTGTCGCGGGATTCGCGCTTCAGCACCCACGGCGCGCGCGCCGCCCATATCGGCGAGGTCTACGCCTTTGTCGCCGACGTCATCGCCAGCCGGGGCAGCCAGGACTGGCTGGAAGGCTTGGCGCGGGCGGACATTCCCGCCTCGCCGCTCTATTCCGTGGACGATCTGCTGCAGGACGAGCACCTGGCCGCGACCGGCTTCATCCCGCCCATGGACCACCCCAGCGAAGGCCGGATCCGCACGACCGCGCCGTTGGGCAGATACGAAAACACCCCCACCTCGATACGCCGCCCCGCCCCCAGGCTGGGCCAGCACAGCCGCGAGGTGCTGGCCGAAGCCGGCTATGACCCTGCCCGGATCGACGCCATGACGGCCCGCGGCATCACCCTGGATGGAAACGACTGATGGGCTTTGAATTCACCCCCGACCAGTTGGCCCTGCGGGACGCCGTGTCCCGCATCTGCGAACGCTATCCGGACGAATATTGGCTGGAACGCGACCGCGAAGGCGGCTTTCCGGAACCCCTGCATGCCGATCTGGCGCGCGACGGCTGGCTGGGCATCGCCATGCCGCAGGAATATGGCGGCGCGGGTCTGGGCATGACCGAAGCGGCGCTGATGATGCAGACCATCGCGGCTTCCGGCGCGGGCTTCACCGGCGCCTCGGCGGTCCACATGAATATCTTCGGCCTGAACCCGGTAGTGGTCTTCGGCAGCGACGAGCAGCGCCAGCGCTGGCTTGCACCCCTGATCGCGGGCCGCGAAAAGGCCTGCTTCGCCGTCACCGAACCCGACGCCGGACTGGACACCACCAAGCTCAGCACCCGCGCGGTGCGCCAGGGCGACGAGTACGTGGTGCATGGCCGCAAGATCTGGATCTCGACCGCCCAGGTCGCCCACAAGATGCTGCTGCTGGCCCGCACCACCCCGCTGTCAGACGTCGAAAAGCCCACGCAGGGCCTGTCGCTCTTCTATACAGACCTGGACCGCAGCAAGATAGAAGTGCGCGAAATCGAGAAAATGGGCCGCAAGGCAGTGGACTCGAACATGCTGTTCATCGACGGTCTGCGCATCCCCGTGGCCGACCGCATCGGCGAGGAAGGCCGGGGGTTCGAGTACATCCTGCACGGCCTGAACCCCGAGCGCATCCTGATCGCGGCCGAGGCGGTGGGCATCGGCCGAGCCGCCCTGGACCGGGCGGTGAAATACGCCGGAGAACGCACCGTATTCGGACGTCCCATCGGCCAGAACCAAGGCATCCAGCACCCCCTGGCCCAGGCCTGGATGCAGCTCGAAGCCGCCGACCTTATGGTATTCAAGGCCGCCAGCCTGTATGACGCGGGCAAGCCCTGCGGCCCCTACGCCAACTCGGCCAAATACCTGGCGGCCGAGGCCGGCTATAACGCCTGCCAGACCGCGGTCATGACCCTGGGCGGCATGGGGTACGCCAAGGAATACCATGTGGAGCGCCTGCTGCGCGAAAGCTTCATTCCGCGCATCGCGCCGGTCAGTCCGCAGCTGATCATGTGCTTCATCGCGGAGAAAGTGCTGGGACTGCCCAGGTCCTACTGAGCGACGGCGTTCGATAGGCGCCCAGGCCTGCCCGTCAGGCCTGCTGCTCCAGCGCGGTGCAGGCCGAGCGCAGGATGCGCGCGTAGGCCTCCTGCTGCGGCTCGATCCGGTAGATCGGCCCGCCCACCGAAATCGCGTAGTGTTCGCCGGACAGCGTAACGGGCCAGGCGATGGCGCCCACGTCCGCAATGGACTCGCCACTGTTCATGAACCAGCCGCGCTGTCGCGACAGCTCCAGGTCCGCCAGCAGCGCCTCGCGCGTCACCAGGGTGCGCTCGTTGTGGCGGGTCATGGTCATGTCCGCGAGCATGGCGTCGCGGGCCGGTGTGTCCAATAGGGACAGCAGCGCCTTTCCGAGCGAATTTGCGTGAACGTCCTTGAACTCACCCGCAACCGGCGCGTATCTGATCGTATGCGGGGAATCCAGCACATCCAGGTAGACCACCCGGCCGTCCTGGCTCAGCTTGGCGAAAACAATCGTTTCGCGGGTGGCGTCCCTTAATTCGGTAAGGCTGGGATAGACCCGGTCCAGCACCGGATCGGCGCGGGCGATGCGCTGCGCCATGGCCAATAGCCTGCCGGTCGGGTAGTAGCCCTGGCGCCGGCCGGTTTCATACAGGTAACCCAGGCCGGTCAGGGTGCGGATCAGGGCCAGGCAGCTGGACACCGGCACATCCAGCAACCGGGCCAGTTCCGATAGCGGCAGCGCGCGCTTTTCGCGGGCATAGGTTTCGATGATTTCGATAACTCGCAGCGCCGTCTTGACACTCATTACCTGGTCCGAACTGTTTAGCACGTGAAACATCTGGCTCGCCGGCGGCTAAAGTTCCCTGCGGGCCTGCCGTAATGGTAGCTGAGAATTCCCTGAAAACAGCGCGTTCCTCCGAGACGCCCACATCGCCGTTGGAGTGATCATGGCCGTAATTCCCATAGCTCCCCCATCGTTTGCGCCAGCGCCGGCCGCGCCTGCGCCTGTCGCGCCAGACCCCACCGTTAGCGTGCTTCCCGCGGCGGCCGCAACGAACAGCGGAGCGTCGGACAGCGCGACATCAGATCAGTCAGATTCGCAGAAACTTCCTCTGGACAAGGCGCTGGACGAAATCAACGACCAGATGAAGGCTTGGTCCACACAGCTTCAGTTCGAAATCGATCCCAATGTGCATCAAGTAGTGGTGTCAGTGATCGATGCAGAGTCGGGCGACGTCATACGCACCATCCCCAGTGAAACACTACTGAAAATCGCCAAAATGATCGTGAACATGCAAGGAAACGGCATCAAAACCACAGCTTGATTCGACCCCGATTTCATGCACCCCGCCGCCATCGAGCGGGCCGTCCATGGAAGCGTCGAATTAGGCCCGCCTAATGCCCTTACCCGGCCAATCACCGCCACCGTATTTTTGACAGAATCGCATCGCTAGGAAGGAATTTCACATGGCCTCTATCACCAACCTCGGCTCGACCACCGGCTTGCCCCTCGAAAAGATCCTCACCGATCTCCAGGCGGCCGAGGACAAGAAGCTCAGTCTCTACACGACTCGCCAGGCCAGTTACGAGGCCCGGGTAAGCGCCTTTGGTCAGATTCAAAGCGCGGTTGAAGCGCTGCAGAAGGCAGCGGCGGCACTGGGCAAATCATCCACGCTGGACGCGGTCAAACCCGTAGTGACCGGCGACGGCCTGACCGCGACGATCGGTGAGAATGGCGCCTCGATGGGTGAATACGCCATAAAGATCAATGCCCTGGCGACCGCCCAGACCCTCCAATCCGGCAAGGTCGCCGATAGAAAGATTTCCAACGGGGCCAGCGGTTCGTTTGAAATCCAGTTGACCAACGGCGACAAGCACACCATCGACCTGACGGGCGACACCTCGCTGGACGGCATTGCTAAAGCGATCAACAGCGACGACAAGGCACCCGTACGAGCAAGCATCATCACCAATGAGAGCGGCAGCTACCTGATGCTCAGTGCCAAGGACACTGGGGTGCAAGCATCGGTAAGTTCCATCACAGTAACGGGCGACCAGAAACTGCAGGATATCCTGAGCTACAACTCTGGCTCCGGTGCACAGATGACTCAGCAGACTGCAGCCATCAATGCTGAGATCGAGATCAACGGCATTGTGGTCAAAAGTGGCAGCAACACCATTTCCGACGCAATCGACGGCGTGACGCTTAACCTCACTGCCAAGACCGCCGCCGACAAGCCGACCGTCCTGAAGCTGCAAAGCGACACCAGCGTCGCCAGCAAGGCGGTCCAGGACTTTGTCAGCGCGTACAACACGCTGCAAAGCACGATTGCGAAACTGACCGCCTTTGATGTCACCGCGCAAACGAACCAGGCGCTGACCGGCGACAGCACGACACGCAGCATACAGACCTCTCTTTCCGGCGCCCTGCAGGTCATAACCGGCGAAGGCTCGCTGCGCTCGCTGGCAGACCTTGGCATCGCCATGGACCCCAAAACCGGCCTCCTGAAACTGGATCAAACGGAATTGAACAAGGCTTTGACGTCCAATCCGGCCGACGTCAAGCGCATCATGACTTCGCCAGAAGGCCTCGCGGCCAAGTTTGACGCCGCAACCAAGGGCATCCTCGGCGCAAATGGGAACAGTGGGTCGATCAAGATCAGCCAGGAAGGCCTGAGTGAATCGATCAAGGATGTGAAGGAACAAATGGCGCGCGCAAAGGCTTCCAGCGCGGCATCCATGGCCGCTATGCGCGCCCAATTCGTCGCGCTCGACAAGTTCGTCTCGCAACAAACCGTCACGGCGAACTACCTGACTCAGCAATTCGCGGCCATGAGCAAGTCCAAGTAATTTAAAGAAGATGTATTGATGACTTACGCCGCCCGACGCCCAACCGGATCTCACTCCGTACGTTCCTACACCGATATCGGCCTGGAAACGCAAATTCTTGGGGCCAGCCCTGAACGGCTGATTTCGCTGTTATACATGGGAGCCCGGGCGGCAATCGGGCAGGCACGCTTGCATCTCCAGGAAGGCAGAATCACGGAACGTGGCGCCGCCCTCTCGAAGGCGATCAAGATCGTAGACGAAGGCCTGAAGATGGGCCTGAACATGGAGGCAGGCGGCGAAATCGCAGCAAACTTGGCGCGCTTGTACGACTACATTATCCGCACGCTGTTGATGGCAAATCTGAAAGCAGACGCGGAAGCGCTCGAAACGGCAGACCGCCTCTTGGCCGATCTGGCCGAGGCCTGGCAAACATCCATTGATCGCCCTGCCGGGGGCGTGCAGCCTTGACGGCATCGCATAAGCCCCAGCCAGCCATCGAACGCCCGAGATTTCCATGACGTCCACGACCCAGTACACCTCCCCCATCCTGGAACACTACCAGGAGATCGCTCTCATCACGGGAGAAATGCTAGTGGCGGCGCAAGCCGGCGACTGGGACGGCGCCATGGTCCATGGACAGCAATATTGCGAACTGGTGGAACGACTGCGCCAGACCGAACATTCGGCGCCACTGGACGAAGCCGGCCGCGCCATGAAATACGACCTGCTCGTGCGCATCCTGGAAAACGACGCGCTCACCCGGGATCTGGCGCTGCCGCAACTGGCCCGTCTGGGCGACCTTCTGGGACGCATGAAGCGCCAGCAGACCCTGCTGTCCGCCTACGGTTACCAGCAGGCGCCTGAAGAATGAGCGTAGGTCCCGCCGCACTCGGCAACGTCCTGGTGCAGCGGCTGGACGCCGTGCTGGGCACGACGATGTCCGCCGCCAGCGCCAACCAGGTATCCGGCGCCCGCCCCGACGCAGTCAGCCAGCCCGGCAGCCTGGAAAAGCCCGGCGCCTCGGATGGATCAACACGCGACCCGCGGCAAGGCATACAGCCCGGCGGCGCCCGCGGCGACCGTCCGAATACTGTCGTCGACCCCAAAACCGCTGCAGCGCTGGCGCTGGCCGCCCGCGGCCTGGTGACCAGCAGCGACACCACCGCATCGGCCCCGACCACGCTGGGCACGACGGCGCGTACGATTCTTGCCTTGCTCGCCCAATTCCCAGAGGCCGCACCTGCGGTCCAGGGCCGTGCCCCCTTATGGACCGCGCATGCGCAGCCGGGCCAATCCGGCGGTGGCGCTAGCGCCGGCCCCTTGCCGGCAGCGCAAGCAGGCCAACAAACGGCACAGGCCACTGCGCAAGCATCCCAGCCATTGCCTGGCCAAACGCCGGCGCCGGCCCTTCCCCAGCAAGCCGGCGCGCTCGCGGCTTCGGCCGCGGCGGCGCTTGACGGCGACACTCCGGCAACCGGTGCAACACAGGACCGGCCGGCCGGACCGGGCGTCAATCCCAGCGCCGCCAAAGGACCCGACGCTGCCGCGCATGTCGCCCTGGCGGCTGGCGGACCTTCGGCGCGCGCGCTGGGACAGGCTCTGCGTCAGGCGCTCCAAGGCAGCGGCCTGTTTTACGAGTCCCATCTGACGGACATGGTCTTCGGCCGCGCCAACCCCGAGCAATTGCGCAACGAGCCGCAGGCGGTGCTCGGCAAGAATCCGCCCGCGCAGGAGGCCGCGCCTTCGCGGCCGCGGGCGGGCGCAGCCCCCAGCGGCCGCACAGGCGTCGACGCCACACCCGGCGGCGCAGGCTCCGCCAGCTCGCCCGCCTCCGGCACGCCTGCTCCCGGCACGCCCATCACCGGCATACACCAGGACCTGACCGTACTCGTTCGCCAACAACTGGACGTGCTGGCCAACCAGACGCTGACCTGGCAAGGTGAAGCCTGGCCCGGCACGCCAATGGAATGGGAAGTCGAGCGCGACCCATACGGCGGCGACCCGGACTCCGCAGTTTCCACCTGGGCCACGCGCCTGAAGCTGGACCTGCCCCGCCTGGGCCTGGTCGATGCCCGACTGAATCTGGCCGGCGATCAGATCGTCCTGCAACTCATTGCGCCGCACAGCGCGGCCGAGATCAATGACTCCTCGGACACGCTGCGTTCGCGCCTGCTGGCCGCGGGCCTGACCTTGAGCAATCTGATGGTGAGCGTGATCGAACCGCGCGCCGACATTCCCGCCGATATCTGATGAGCCGCCTGCCCCCCCATCCGGAATCGGATCCGAACGCCGGCCGCAACGCGGCGGTAGCCATTTCGTACGAAGAAAAGGAAGGCGCTCCGCGCGTCGTCGCCAAGGGCTACGGCCAGTTGGCGGACACCATCGTCCGGGCCGCGCAGGAAAACGGCCTCTACGTCCACGAGTCGCGAGAACTGGTCGGCCTGCTGATGCAGGTGGACCTGGACGCACATATTCCTCCCCAACTCTATGTAGCGGTGGCAGAATTGCTGGCCTGGCTCTACCGCCTGGAATCGCGCGAGTTCCCCGAACCCGCTACGCCCGCCTGACCCTATTACCTGAGGAAGACCAAAGTGTTGGATGCCAGCGATCCGGAGTTCCTGCTGACCCGGCCTGACGAGATGCGTTCGGCCCTGTTCGAGCTGACGCACCCTGACAGCCACATCCTGGTGCGCGACGCCGCGGACCGGGAGATGGCCGTGCTGATCCTCGGCGTGGACAAGCAGGCGGGCGAGTTCTTCTGGAGGCCCCGCGATTACGCCGGGGCAGACTTCGAGCAGTCCGACTCCATGGGCTTGCTGAGCGGCACCACCTTCCACTTCCATGCCACCGCCTACGGCGGCGTGCAGATCCGCTTTCGTGTGCAGCGCCCCCAGATCATTCATTTCGACGACGGCAGCGCCGCGCTGGTATCGCCGTTTCCAGAACGCCTGGCCCGTATCCAGCGCCGCAAGATGTTCCGCGCGTCCCTGATCGCGGCCGCCAATCTATGCCGCGCCAGTTGGCAAGCCACCCTCAACGACAAGCCCTATTCGTTCACGATACGCGACATCTCGGTGGACGGCGTAGGCCTGCGTGCAGGGCTGGCGGTTCCCGCCCTGCCGGAGCGCGGTACCGTGATGGAAAACGTGCAACTGGATTTTGGCGACCATGGCAAGCTCAACGCCAGCCTGGAAGTGCGCAATGTATATCCCGTCTCGGGGCAGCCCATGGTTTCGTCCGCCAATCCGGACGAACCGCCGGCCAAGCACGTTTCGCTGACTGGCGAGCCGCCGGTCAGCCATCTGGGGGCCATCTTCCTGAATCTCGACGCGCGCCAGGAAAACTGGCTGCAGCAGGTGGTCTGGCGCCTGGAAAGAGGCGCCCAGCGCAATTGATGGATAGACGCGGGGCCACGCGTTGCAAGCGCCTCGCCTGATGCCTGCTGCGCTTGCGGTGTATATGCAAGCGCAGTTCCCGCGATGGGACTCAGACCGCCATCGAAGAAATTTCCTTGTAAGCCGCAACCAGCTTGTTGCGCACCTGCACCGCCGTCTGGAAGCCAATACTGGCCTTCTGCATGTCGATCATGACGTCGTTGAGGGAAATATCGGGAGCCCCCAGCTCGAACGCCTTGGCCTGGGCCGTGGCGGCGTTCTGGGCGGAAGTGACGCGACGGATGGAACGTTGCAGTTCCGCGGCGAAGCCATCCGGCTGACCGACCATTTCACCCGCGCTGAGGTTACCGGTCTCCGCCTTGCTCACTACCGCGCGCATCTGCTGGAGCATGCTTTCGATGCCGGACAAGCCTGATACAGCCATTACCTGATTTCCTTGCTGTTTGGGATTACACCAATAGTGCGCCCAGCGTAACGCCAACCCCGCCGGTTCATAGCTGACAAGAACCGCCAAAAAACCCGACATTTCCACGAATGCAGCCGCTTGCAGCCAGGGCGACGGCGGCTCGGTTCGCCTTGTCGGGGACATAGGAGATAAGTAACGCCAAAAACCGGCTGTTTTCAACGATTGGGATGGACGTCTCAGGGGCAATAATCCACGCTCTCCCCAGACCAGAAGCACGTTGCATGTGTAATCTGCCCTACCCAGACATGAAGTCCCAATTCCAGCTCCGCGTGGCCAGCGGGGGCCGCCAATGAACCAGCAGGCCACCCTGAGTTCGTCGTTGTTGACGAAGTTCCCCGTGCTGGAGAAGGTGCGCGCACTGCCCAAGCCTGTCCTGCTGGGCGCGGCGGCGGCTCTCGTCGCGGTCATCGTCGCCGTGGCGATGTGGAGCAGCGAACCCAAATACAAGGTGCTCTTCTCGAACCTGGACGACCGCGACGGCGGCGCCATCGTGGCAGCGCTCGGGACCATGAACGTGCCCTACCGCTATAACGAAACCGGCACCGCCGTGCTGGTTCCGGCCGACCGCGTGTACGACGCGCGTCTGCAATTGGCGTCCCAGGGATTGCCGCGCGGCGGCTCCGTCGGTTTCGAACTGATGGACAACGCCCGCTTCGGCGCCAGCCAGTTCACGGAACAGATCAACTACCAGCGCGGCCTGGAAGGCGAGCTGGCGCGTTCGATCGAAGCCATGCACACCGTGCAGCACGCCCGCGTCCACCTGGCCATGCCGCGCCAGTCTCTCTTCGTGCGCGAACGCCAGGCGCCCACCGCCTCGGTGCTGCTGAACATGCATCCGGGACGCAGCCTGAGCGACGCCCAGGTCTCCGCGATTTCCTGGCTGGTGGCCTCGAGCGTCCCCGAACTCACCGCCGAGAACGTATCCATCGTGGACCAGAACGGCCGCCTGCTGTCGGCGCCGATGGGCGAAGGCCGCGGCATGGACGCCGACCAGATGCGCTTCGTGCGCGAAATGGAACAGCGCACGGTCGAACGCATCCTCACCATCCTCAATCCGCTGGTTGGTCCCGGCAACGTGCACGCCCAGGCCAGCGCCGACGTCGACTTCGCCCGCCGCGAAGAAACGTCCGAGGTCTACCGCCCGAACCAGGAGCCCGGCCAGGCCGCCGTGCGCAGCCAGCAAACCAGCGACTCGACCCAGCGCGGCATCAACCCCGCGCAAGGCGTGCCCGGCGCGCTGTCGAACCAGGCGCCGGCCAACCCCCAGGCCCCCATCGCCAACCCGCCGCAACCCCAGCCGCCCCGCCCCGGCCAGCCGCAGCAACCGGCCAACGCCCAGCAGCAGACCAGCACGCAAGCGGTCACCGGCAACCTCAATGAACGCCGCGACGCCACCACCAACTACGAAGTGGATCGCACGATCAGCCACATCAAGCAGCCGGTAGGCAACCTCAAGCGCCTGTCGGTGGCCGTGGTGGTCAACTACATGCGCGACAAAGACGGCGAACTGCAGCCCCTGCCGGCCGAAGAGCTGAACAAGCTGACCAACCTCGTGCGCGAAGCCATGGGCTACTCCGAGACCCGTGGCGACTCGCTCAACCTGGTCAACAGTCAGTTCAACGATGGCCCGCCGCCGGTGCCGATGTGGCGCGATCCGGAAATGATCTCGCTGTTCAAGACGATCCTGGCCTGGCTGGTCGGTGGCGTGCTGGCACTGTGGCTGTATCGCCTGCTGCGCCGCACGGTGGGCGACTACCTCTACCCGCCGGTCGATCCGGAACAGGCTGAAGCCGAACGCATCGAAGCTGCACGCGAGGCCCAGGACGCGGCCCGCGCCAAGGAAGTGGACCGCTACCAGGACAACCTCGAACGCGCCCGCACGATGGCCAACAAGGATCCGCGCGCCGTCGCGATGGTTCTGCGCACCTGGATGAATAAAGATGAAAAATGATTCCACCCCGCTGGACGGCATGACGCGCAGCGCCGTGCTGATGATGTCGCTGGGCGAAGATGCGGCGGCCGAGGTCTTCAAATACCTCGGCGCCCGTGAAGTCCAGCAGGTCGGCGCCGCCATGGCCAGCCTGAAACAGGTCACGCGCAGCGACGTTGCGGTGGTACTGGAAGAGTTCCGCCAGGAAGCCGACCAATTCATGGCCGTCACGCTGGGCTCGGACGACTACATCCGTACCGTGTTGACCAAGGCACTGGGCAGCGACCGCGCGGCCGGCCTGATCGAAGACATCCTGGAAGCCGGCGAAGGCGGCAGCGGCATCGATGCGCTGAACTGGCTGGATCCGAACACCGTGGCCGAACTGATCGGCGACGAACACCCGCAGATCATCGCGACCATCCTGGTGCACCTGGAGCGCGACCGCGCCGCCGGCGTACTGGCGCTCCTGACGGACCGCCTGCGCAACGACGTGATGCTGCGTATCGCCACGTTCGGCGGCGTGCAGCCCGCAGCGCTGTCCGAGCTCACGGAAGTCCTGAATTCGGTCCTGGCCGGCCAGGGCGCAAAGCGCAGCAAGATGGGCGGCGTGCGCACCGCGGCCGAGATCCTGAACATGATGAACTCGACCCAGGAAGAAACCGTGGTCGCCAGCCTGCGCGAGCGCGACAACGATCTGGCACAGAAGATCATCGACGAGATGTTTGTCTTCGACAACCTGCTCGACGTCGAGGATCGCGCCATCCAGCTCATCCTCAAGGAAATCGACAACGACACGCTCATGGTTGCGCTCAAGGGCGCCCCGGAAGAGCTGCGCGCCAAGTTCCTGCGCAATATGTCCAGCCGCGCCGCCGAAATGCTGCGCGAAGACCTGGACGCGCAAGGTCCGATCCGCATGTCCAAGGTCGAGACCGAGCAGAAGAAGATCCTGCAGATCGCGCGTCGCCTGGCCGAAAGCGGCCAGATCGTCCTGGGCAACCAGGGAGACGACACCTATGTCTGAGGTGGACAGCGGCGCCACGACGCTCATCTCGCGCAGCGCCGCCTGGCGGCGCTGGCAGATGCTGTCGTTCGACGAGCCCGCGGTCGTCGAAGCGGAGCCGGAACCCGAACCCGACCCGGGACCGGATCCCGAAGTGGTGATGGCCCAGCTGCGCGCCCAGGCGCTTGTCGAAGGCCGCGAGGAAGGCCACGCGCAGGGCCATGCCGCCGGCCTGGAAGTTGGCCAACAGGCTGGCTACGAAGCCGGCCTGGCCGCCGGCCGCGAACAAGGCTACGCAGAAGGTCTCGTCCAGGCGCGTGAACAGGGCGCCGCGGAAGCACAGCGCCTGCATGCGCTGGTCGAAGCCTGCGCCGCTTCCCTCGGCTCGCTCGAAGAAAAAATGGGCCAGGGCCTGCTGACCCTCGCCCTGGACATCGCCCAGCAGGTAGTGCGCACCACGCTCGCAGACCAGCCGGAAACCGTTATCAACGCGGTGCGGGAAGTGCTGCACATCAACCCCACCGCCGGCGGCCAGATGCGCCTGTGGGCCAACCCCGAAGACATCGAACTGATCCGCCTGCATCTGGCGGATGAGCTCAAGGAAGGCCACTGGCGCGTCCTGGCCGACGAGTCCATCTCGCGCGGAGGCTGCCGCGCCGAAACGCCCTTTGGTGACATCGACGCCACCTTGCAGACGCGCTGGCGCCGGGTCGCGGCCTCCTTGGGCCGCAACGTATCCTGGGAGGAACCGGTGTGAGCGCCAATCCGGCCTCCCTCCAGCCAGGCCAACCGGCTGCGCCCGCTATTACGGTTCCGGTCATCGACCGCTGGCAGACCCAACTGCAAATCGGCTCCATCCGCGCGGGCTCGACCGATCCGTGGCTCGTCAGCGGCAAGATCACGCGCGCCACAGGTCTGGTGCTGCACGCGACCGGCCTGCGTCTACCCGTCGGAGCAGCCGCCCGCATCGAAATCGCTCGCGGCCACGACCACTGGGCGGATGCCGAAGTCGTGGGTTTCGACGGCCACACGCTCTACCTGATGCCGCAGGCTGATATCTCGGGCCTGCCGCCCGGCGCGCGCGTCGTGCCTGGCGAGCCCCCCGTGCAACGCCAGATTCCGTTGCCGCGCAAGGCCGAACTGAACGGCAACGCCAAGCCGCAGCTGGGCCGCCACCTGCCGGTGGGCAACGCCTTGCTGGGCCGGGTACTGGACGGCGCCGGCCGCCCGCTGGACGGACTGGGCCCGCTCACGGGCGCCGAACTGGCCCCCCTGTCCGCCCAACCGATCAACCCCCTATCCCGCGCCCCCATCGATACGGTGCTCGACACCGGCGTGCGTGCCATCAATGGCCTGCTCACCGTGGGCCGAGGACAGCGCATGGGCCTGTTCGCAGGGTCCGGCGTCGGCAAGAGCGTGCTGCTCGGCATGATGGCCCGTTACACCAAGGCCGACGTCATCGTCGTCGGCCTTATCGGCGAACGTGGCCGCGAAGTCAAGGAATTCATCGAACACAACCTGGGCCCGGAGGGTCTGGCGCGCTCCGTCGTGGTGGCTGCGCCGGCGGACGTGTCGGCGTTGCTGCGCCTGCAAGGCGCCGCCTACGCCACGCGCCTGGCCGAACACTTCCGCGATCAGGGCCTGGACGTGCTCCTGATCATGGATTCGCTGACCCGCTACGCCATGGCGCAGCGCGAGATCGCGCTGGCCATCGGCGAGCCGCCGGCAACCAAGGGCTATCCGCCCTCGGTCTTCGCCAAGCTGCCGACGCTGGTCGAGCGCGCCGGCATGGGCGCGCCTGGACCATCCGGCAAGGCCGGCTCGATCACCGCCTTCTACACCGTGCTGGCCGAAGGCGACGACCAGCAGGATCCGATCGCCGATTCGGCTCGCGCCATCCTGGATGGCCACGTCGTGCTGTCGCGCCACCTGGCCGAAGCAGGCCATTACCCGGCCATCGACATCGAAGCGTCGATCTCGCGCGCCATGACTTCGCTGATCACGCCCGAGCAGTTCGCCGTGGTGCGCCGCTTCAAGCAAAGCCTGTCGCGCTACCAGCGCAACCGCGATCTGATCGCGGTGGGCGCCTACGCTGCCGGCAATGATCCGCAGCTGGACGAGGCCATCGCCCGCTATCCACGCCTGGAAGCCTTCCTGCAACAAGACATCGGCGAAAACGTCGGCTATGAAGCCGCCGTCAGCCAATTGCGCGCCAGTTTCGAATTGAGGGACGCTTATGCCTAGCCAATTGCCTTTGGACATGCTGATCAACCTGGCCAAAGAGAGCACGGACGAAGCCGCCCGCCTCCTCGGCAGGCTCAGCGCCGAACGCACCAACGCCGAACGCCAGCTGTCCATGCTGCACGACTACCGTCAGGACTACCTGGAACGGTTGCAACAGGCAATGACCAGCGGAATGTCCGCCAGCGACTGCCATAACTACCAGCGCTTCATCAGCACGCTGGACGACGCCATCAGCCAACAACAAGGCGTGTTGCGCCAAGCCGACGACAACCTCGCCAAGGGCCGGCTCTACTGGCAACAGGAAAAGCGCAAGCTCAACTCCTACGACGCCCTGGCGCAGCGCGAACTGCGCGCCCAGGCCGTGGTGGAATCCCGCCGCGAACAGCGCGCCAACGATGAATATTCCGCCCGTCTGGTCCAGCGCCAGACCGGCATGCATTAAGCAATACCTAACAGGAAGCCCCAGATGAACGCTCCCCTGCCCCTGCCCTCCATCGCGCCCGCCGCGCCATCGTCGATCGCCGACGCGCTCGGCGCCAAGAGCGCGCCTACAAATAACAAGAAGGGCCCCAGCTTCTCCGACGTGCTGGCCCAGCAGCGTCCCGCGCAACAACGCCCCAACCAGGCCGCCGACTCGCGCCCCGCCAACAACGGCGCCAAGACGCCGGCTGATGGCAAGACATCCAGCGACCCAGCCGCCCGCGCCGAAGGCGCCGCCGCCGGCGCCATCGACGAGGCGGTGCAAGCCGCCGCGCAGGCCGAGGCAGGCGCACTCGCCGTTGCGGCCGCGCAACCCGCGGTCATACTCCCGCAGCAAGCCCTCGAAATCGCGGCCCAGGCCGCAGAACAAGTGCAGCTCGCGCGCGGCAACGCCACCGCTGCCGCCGCAGCGATGAGCAGCGGCGCCGCCGTTCTGACCGCCGCATTGAATGCCGCCGACGCGGCACCCGCGACGCAGGCGCAGGCCGCTGCCATCGCAGCCTCTGGCGCTGTCGGCCTGACCGCTCCGCAGGCAGAGGCTGCCGCCGCGTTGGCCGCCCGCGAGGCAGAAATCGCCGTACCGGTCGTCACCGCGGCAGCCAAGCCCGGCACTGACGCCGCGGCCGTCGCGCAAACGCCGGTCCGCACCCCGGCCGCTACCGCGCCCGTCAAGGCCGAAACGCCGCGACTCGCTGCGGAGGTCGCGCTGCCCCGTCCCGCGCGCGACGCACGCCCCGCCGCGGACCATGGCACCATGCCAGAACAGACCGACGAGACCCCTGCCCTGGCCAGCGCGCAACAGCAATTCCAGGCACCCCAGCATGGCGCCTCGGCCCAGGACCATCTGGCCCAGGCGCTTGCCGCAGCCGCGCAGCGTCCTGCCACCGCTCCCATTGCAAACCCTGCAGCGGTCGCCGCTCCGGTCGTGCCGGTCGTGCTGCAAGTCGCCACTCCCGTCGGCGGCACCCACTGGGGCACGGAGCTCGGCCAACAGGTCGTCATGATGAGCCACAACGCGCGCCAAGGCATGCAAACTGCCGAACTGCGCCTCGATCCGCCCGATCTCGGCCCGCTGCGCGTCAGCCTGAACCTGTCGGACGGCGTCGCCAGCGCTTCGTTCGTGTCGGCCCACGCCTCGGTACGCCAGGCGATCGAAACCGCCATCCCGCAACTGCAGCAGGCGCTGGCCCAGGCCGGCATCTCGCTGGGGCAGACCAGCGTGGGTGAACAAGCCGCCCAACAGGAGTTCGCGCAACAAGGCGGCAACAGCTCGCAACGCCATGCCGGAGGCGCCCAGACTGGCGCCGAAGCCGTGGCTGAAGCACCGGCTGCGGTAACGGCCCCGCGCAACGCCAACGCGCTGGTGGACACCTTCGCCTGACAAAGCAACGCATCGCTCCCGGCCACGGCTGCGGGCGGTGCAGCAATAGCTTGAGATACGCGGCTTTCGCCCTGTTTTTCGCCTCCAAGCGGAAGCGGCATTTGGGGCAGAATGCTTTCATCCACTAAGAACCCGTTTTCATCAGCGGCAAAACACGCATCGACACCGAGATGGCGACTTCCAAACCTTCACCCATGCCTGCGCGCGGCGCGCCTTCTTCCCGCTCCGGCGGCATGGGCCGTATTCTTCGCCCCTTGCTGGCAATCCTGGTCCTGCTCATCGTTGCCGCGGCCAGCGCCGGCGCAACCTGGTTCATCACCCAACGCATGCAGCCGCAGAACAGCGCAACCGTGCAGCTCGGCGTCGGTCAGGTGCCGGCAGGGCAACCTGGCCAACCCGGTCAGCCCGGCCAACCCGAACAAGGCCCGCAAGCAGCCCCGACCACCTTTGTCGCGCCGCCGGCCAACCCGGTCGCCGTGCCCGCGCCGATCTTCGTGCCGATCGAACCCTTCACCGTCACGCTGCAGAATCCTGATACGGAACGCATCATGCACGTGGGCCTGACGTTGCGCGTCAGCGACGAACAAACCCGCACGCGCCTCGAAAAGTACATGCCTGAAGTGCGCAGCCGCATCCTGATGGTGCTGTCGTCGCAATCGCCCACCGGCGTACAGACTCAGCAAGGCAAGACCGACATGGCCAACGCCATCAAGCAGGCCGTGAATCGCCCCTTCTCGCCCCTGCCGGACGGCCAGTACGTCACCGACGTACTGTACACGGCGTTCGTGGTGCAATAAGCATGGCCTACGAGGCATTTCTTTCGCAGGACGAGGTTGATGCGCTGTTGGCGGGCGTCACCGGCGAAAGCGACAGCAAAGCTAGCGCCACGGACCCGAACGCCGGCGCCCGCGCCTACGACCTGAGTTCGCCCGAGCGCGTCGTACGCCGCCGCATGCAGACGCTGGAGCTCATCAACGAGCGTTTCGCCCGGCAGATGCGCCACGTGCTGCTGAACTTCATGCGCCGCAGCGCGGACATAACCGTAGGTTCGATCAAGATCCAGAAGTACGCGGATTTCGAACGCAACCTGCCCGTGCCGAGCAATCTGAACATGATTCAGATGAAGCCCCTGCGCGGCACGGCCCTCTTCACCTATGACCCGAACCTGGTGTTCCTGGTCATCGACAGCCTGTTCGGCGGCGATGGCCGCTACCACACGCGCGTCGAAGGCCGCGACTTCACCACGACTGAACAGCGCATCATCCGGCGCCTGCTCAACCTGACCCTGGAAAGCTACGGCAAGTCCTGGGATCCCGTCTATCCGATCGAATTCGAGTACGTGCGTTCGGAGATGCACACCAAGTTCGCCAGCATCACCGGCAACAATGAAGTGGTGGTCGTCACCTCGTTCCACATCGAATTCGGCGCGACCGGCGGCGACCTGAACATCTGCCTGCCCTATTCCATGATCGAACCGGTGCGCGATCTGCTGACGCGCCCGCTGCAGGAAACCACGCTCGAAGAAGTGGACCAGCGCTGGGCGCAGCAGCTCTCGCGCCAGGTACGTAGCGCCGACATCGACGTGGTAGCGGAATTTGCCCGCATCCCCTCGTCGATCCGCGAACTGATGAGCCTGAAGGTCGGTGACGTCCTCCCCGTGACCGTACCCGAAACCATAGTCGCCAGCGTCGACGGCGTGCCGCTGATGGAATGCGGCTACGGCGTCTTCAACGGCCAGTACGCCCTGCGCGTACAGAACATGTTTACCCACGATACAGAATCCAACGAGGCCTCTGACCATGACTGACAAGAACGAGCCCGGTACCGGCTCGTCCCCGGCCGACGACTGGGCCGACGCGCTCGCCGAACAATCCCGCGCCAATCCGCCCACCCAGGCCGACGGCCTGAAGCCGCAGGACGACTGGGCCGCCGCCATGGCCGAGCAAACCAGCGCGGCCGCTCCCGCGGCCGCGCCGACCCCTGCCGCGGCGGCACCTGCAGCTCCTGCCGCAGCAGCCCAACCGGCTGCGCAATCCGTGTTCAAGCCCCTGGCCGGCACCGCCGGCGGCGCTGGCGCCGACATCGACCTGATCATGGACGTACCCGTCCAGCTGACGGTCGAGCTGGGTCGCACCCGCCTGACCATCAAGAACCTGCTCCAGCTGGGTCAGGGCTCCGTGGTCGAGCTGGACGGCCTGGCAGGCGAGCCGATGGACATCTTCGTCAACGGCTACCTGATCGCCCAGGGCGAAGTCGTGGTCGTGGAAGACAAGTACGGCATCCGCCTGACCGACATCATCACGCCGTCCGAGCGGATCAACCGCTTGAACAACCGCCGCTGACCCTGGCGCCATGGACGATACCGCCCTCCTGCGCGTCGTTGCCGGCCTGATCCTGGTCGTGGCCGCCATCCTGGCCTCGGCCTGGCTGGCGCGCCGCGCCGGGCTGACACAACGCGGCGGCGGCAACCTGCTGCGGCAGGTCGCAAGCCTGCCCGTCGGTCCGCGCCAGAGCATCGTGGTGGTGGAAGTCGAGAATACCTGGCTGGTGGTGGGCGTCGGCCCGAACCAGCTCAATACCCTGCATACCCTGCCCGCCGGCCAGTTGCCCGAGGCTTCGACCTTGCCCGCGGCCGCCTTCGCGGCCAAGCTGGGCCAGGCGCTCAAGCGCCGCTAGCGCTGCAGCGCCCTCCAAGCGACACCCATGAGTTTGCCCACAAGCACGACACTCGTCCGCGCCCGGCCCGGCGCACTGCACCTGCTCGGCGCCGCCGCCCTGCTGGGCCTCACCCTGTTTCCCGCGGGTGTCGTCGCGCAGGCCACCTTGCCAGCGCTGACCGCCACGCCGGGTCCGAACGGTTCCGAAACCTATTCGCTCAGCATGCAGACCTTGCTGCTGATGACGTCGCTGTCGTTCCTGCCTGCCGCGCTGCTGATGATGACGGGCTTCACCCGCATCATCATCGTGCTGGGCCTGCTGCGCAGCGCCATGGGCACGGCCATGTCGCCGCCCAACCACGTGCTGATCGGCCTGGCGCTGTTCCTGACCTTCTATACGATGTCGCCGGTGTTCGACAAGATCTACACCGACGCCTACAAGCCGCTGTCCGAAGGCTCGATCCAGTTCGAGGCGGCCGTCGAGCGCGCCGCCGCGCCGCTGCGTACCTTCATGTTGCACCAGACGCGCGAAAACGATCTGTCGCTGTTCGCCAACCTGGCCAAGCAGCCGGCACTGGAAGACCCTACTCAGGTGCCCCTGCGCATCCTGGTGCCGGCGTTCATCACCAGCGAACTCAAGACCGCGTTCCAGATCGGCTTCACCATCTTCATCCCCTTTCTCATCATCGACCTGGTCGTCGCCAGCGTACTGATGGCGCTGGGCATGATGATGGTGCCGCCAGTGACGGTGGCCCTGCCCTT
Organism: Achromobacter sp. ACM04; assembly: GCF_014851465.1. Classification (NCBI taxonomy): domain Bacteria; kingdom Pseudomonadati; phylum Pseudomonadota; class Betaproteobacteria; order Burkholderiales; family Alcaligenaceae; genus Achromobacter; species Achromobacter sp. ACM04. Next base: position 602,855 of record NZ_JACUZS010000001.1, on the reverse strand, counting down.
CAAGCTGATGCTTTTCGTGCTGGCCGACGGCTGGAACCTGCTCATGGGCTCCCTGGCCCAAAGCTTCTACCAATAACGCCTGGAGGAAAATCGCCATGACCGCCGAAACCGTCATGACCATGACCTACCAGGCGATGAAGATCGTGCTGGCGATGGCCGGGCCCTTGCTGCTCGTGACGCTGGTGGTCGGCCTGGTCATCAGCATCTTCCAGGCCGCCACGCAGATCAACGAAATGACGCTGTCGTTCATTCCCAAGCTGCTGGCCATGTGCGGCGTGCTGGTGCTGCTGGGCCCCTGGCTTATCGGCGTCATGGTCGACTACATACGGCAGCTGATCGGCCAGATCCCCATGCTGGTGTCCTGAGCGGCACCCGCCGCCGGACACCGGACTTTTCCCATGATCGCCTTCACGCTCGAGCAGCTCAACGGCTGGATCGGTCAGTTTCTCTGGCCGTTCGTGCGCATCCTGGCGCTCGTGGGCACCGCCCCGCTGTTCTCCGAATCGCTGATACCCATCAAGGTAAAGGTCGGGCTGTCCTTCGTCCTGGCCGTCGCCATCAGTCCGGCGCTCGATCCCGTGCCGCCCATTGCGCCCGGTTCGTTTACCGGGCTGTGGATGGTCATGCAGCAAGTGCTGATCGGCATCTCGCTGGGCTTCACGATGCGCCTGGTGTTCGCCGCCGTGCAGACCGCCGGCGAATTCGTCGGCCTGCAGATGGGCCTGTCGTTCGCCTCGTTCTTCGACCCGGCTTCCGGCGCCAACACCGCGGTGCTGTCGCGCCTGTTCAACATCATCGCGATGTTGACTTTTCTGGCCCTGGACGGCCATCTGCTGGTCCTGGCTGCGCTGGTTCGCTCTTTCGACACCTTGCCCGTCGCCATGATCCAGTTGCATCAGAACGGCTTTGGCGTGGTGGTGGAATGGGGCAAGACCATATTCGTATCGGGCCTGTTGCTGGCCCTGCCCCTGATCTGCGCGCTGCTGACCATCAACCTGGCCATGGGCATCCTGAACCGCGCGGCGCAGCAGCTGTCAGTGTTCTCTATCGGCTTTCCCGTAACGCTCATCATCGGCGTCACCATTCTGACGGTCGTGCTGCCGCACGCCGGGCCGTTCCTGGAATCGCTGTTCGAATCTGGGCTCACGGCGATGAGCCGGGTCGCCGACGCTCTGGCGGGCAAATAGGACTGGACTGGTAGTGGTGGATGCCGGGCGGTGCGTGACACCGCCCGTTTCCGTTTACTGCTGCCCGGTAAGGCGGAACACCCGGATCGTCTCGCGCAGCGCGCCGGATTGGTTGCCCAGCTGCATCACGGCGCCACCCAGATCCTGAACCAGCGCGGTGTTCTGCACCGTCATCACGTCCATCTGCGACACCGCCGTATCCACCTGCTCGATGCCGCTGGACTGTTCCTGCGAAGCCTGCGAGATCTCGCCGATGATGTCGGTGACACGATGCACGGCGGCCACGATGTCCTGCATCGTCGCGCCCGCCTGCTCGGCCTGCTGGGAGCCTTCGGTCACGCGCTCCACCGAGTCTTCGATCAGGCCCTTGATCTCTTTGGCTGCCTGCGCGCTCTTCTGCGCCAGGCTGCGGACCTCGCCCGCCACCACCGCGAAGCCCTTGCCGGACTCCCCGGCGCGGGCCGCTTCCACGGCGGCGTTCAGGGCCAGGATGTTGGTCTGGAACGCGATGCCTTCGATGATGCTGACGATATCGGCGATCTTGCGGGAGCTGTCCGAAATGCCGTGCATGGTGCTGACCACCTGCCCGACCGCCACGCCGCCCTTGCGCGCCACTTCCATGCTGCTGGCCGCAAGCTGGTTGGCCTGACGCGCGTTGTCGGCGTTCTGCCGCACCGTGGACGTCAGCTGTTCCATGCTGGCCGCGGTCTGCTGCAAGGACGCCGCCTGGCCTTCGGTACGACCCGCGAGTTCCTGGTTGCCGCGCGCGATATGCGCTGCGGCATGGGTCGTGCCTTCAATGCCGCGATACACGTCCTGTGCAATCCCGATCAGGCTCTTGCGCATCACTTCCAGCGAGAACTTCAAACTTCCGACTTCATCGTCGGAATCCGCCACGATCTGCGTGGTCAGATTGCCCGCGGCCACCTGACGCGCCATATTGGCGGCATCCACCATCGGATCCAGCAGCGAGCGCGACAGGCGCCAGCCCATGCCAAAGATGGCGATGACGCCCAGCGCAATGGCCGCGCAGCCAACGCTCGCGCCCAAGGTGCCCAGTTCCGCCCAATTGGCCCGCAGGCCGTAAATGCCCGCGCCAGCCATGATTGCGGATGACAGCAGCGCGTGGCGCAGCATGCGGCTGCGGACATTGCGCCGGAATGGAAATGCCAGCACGTCCACGCCGCGCCGCCAGCCCGCCCGCACGGGACGCCCGCGCAGGATGCGCACGCCCTTGGCCGTGCCCTCGCGAATTCGGGCATACAAATCCTCAGCCATTTCGATCTGTTCTTCGGAGGGGCGCACCCGTACCGAGGAATACGCCACGACCTCGCCGTTTTCGACGATGGGCGTTGCATTGGCCAGCACCCAGTAGTAACCGCCGTCCTTGCGCCGATTCTTCACCAGGCCCAGCCACGACTCTCCGGCCTGCAGCGTTTCCCACAGGTCTTCGTAGGCTTCGGGCGGCATGTCGGGATGGCGCACGATGTTGTGCGGTTTGCCGATGAGTTCTTCGCGGGAGAAACCGCTGACTTCGACAAAAGCCGGGTTCGCATAGACGATCCGGCCCTTGGTATCAGTACGCGAGATCAGGTATTGATCCTCGCGCAGCTTGGTTTCTACATTGTGGACGGGTAGGTTGACGCGCACAGCTTGCCTCCGGATACATCATGTCGAGCAGCGAATGAATATCGGCGAGCAAACCGGATCTGACGCCCCGCATAGACGTGTTCCCCCGCCAGGTTCGTCAGGCTCCGGGACGGCACGGCCCCGCATTTTCGAACACTGTTCACCGCCCTTTTCAGGCGTTATTGTTGTTAACGACCAAATTTTCGAAAACTTAACGTGCGCATGAATTTGCGCACGCCAAGGCGCAAAGCATATGGACCGCGGCCGCGCATCAGCGCGGCCGCGGTCCTGTTACTGACGTCAGACGACGGGCATCAAGCCTGCGTCAGCGTCGGCGCGGCGTAACCGCCTGACAACTGGTGCGCAGGAACTTCGATCACTTCGCCCGTGTTGATCTTGAACACGGCCACTGCTTCGGCCAGGCGCTGGGCCTGCTCCTGCAGCGAACCCGCGGCCGCGGCCGCCTCTTCCACCAGCGCCGCGTTCTGCTGCGTCACCTCGTCCATCTGCGACACGGCACGGTTCACCTGGTCGATGCCGCTGGACTGCTCTTCGGAAGCGGCCGAGATCTCGCCCATGATGTCGGTCACCCGCTTCACCGAGGCCACGATCTCCTGCATCGTCGCACCCGCACGCTCTACCTGCTGCGAGCCCGCGCCGACCTTGCTCACCGAATCCTCGATCAGGCCCTTGATTTCCTTGGCCGCCTGGGCGCTGCGCTGCGCCAGCGAGCGAACCTCGCCCGCCACCACGGCAAAGCCCTTGCCCTGCTCACCCGCGCGCGCTGCTTCCACCGCCGCATTCAGCGCCAGGATGTTGGTCTGGAAGGCAATGCCATCGATCACCGACACGATCTCGGAGATCTTGCGCGAGCTTGCCGAAATGCCTTGCATCGTGCTGACCACCTCCGACACCGCCGAACCGCCGCGCTCGGCCACATCGGACGCGCTGGCCGCCAGCTGGTTGGCCTGGCGCGCATTGTCCGCGTTCTGCTTCACGGTCGACGCAAGTTCTTCCATCGAAGCCGCGGTTTCCTCCAGCGAAGCCGCCTGCTCTTCCGTGCGGCTGGACAGATCCGTATTGCCGGCCGAGATTTCGCGCGAACCCACCGTGATTTCGTCCACGCCGCTGCGCACCGCGGATACGGTACGGGTCAGGCTTTCCTGCATGCGCTTGAGCGCGGCGAACAACTGGCCGATCTCATTGTGAGAACGCACTTCCACGCGGCTGGTCAGGTCTCCGGCTGCAATCTTGTCGAAATGCTGGCCGGCTTCCACCAAGGGGCGCACCACCAGGCGGCCGAACACCAGACGCGCCAGAATCATCAGCAGCACAGCCAGGCCGACCGCGACACCCACCGCCACCATGGCGAGGTTGAAATTGGCTTCGGCCTTTTCGATCGTGGCTTGCTGCTGGTCACCGATGTACTTGCCAAACTCGCTGAGCGCCTCGATGAAGGCTGCGCTGCGCGGCGTGCCGTACTCGTTGTTCACCATGTAGAAGGTGGAATAGTCTTCGCTGCGCAGGGCTTCGACCATGGTATCCACGCCGTCGTCGATGTAGGAACGATAACGACGGACCAGGTTCATGGACAGCTGGCGGCCCGTATCGTCCTGCAGCATGTTCTTCTGGAAATCGGCGAAACGGCTGCGCACGCCGGTCAGCAGGTCCGTGGCGCCCTTCAAGGCCGCCGCGGCATCGCGGGCCGAGTTCTCGCCGCTGCCCCAGCCGGATTCCTGCAGGTGGCGCGCGGCGACCATCAAGGCAACCCGCGCGCGCAACATGTCGCTGTTGATCACTTCGACCTGCTTCGAACGTTCGGTCAGTGCATTGACCTCGCGAATCGACTCATAGTTGTTCTGCAGGAAATACGCGGCCAGACCGCCCACCGCCGCGATCAACACGGCGAAGAACGCCATGACCCACAGCAACATGGTGCCGACGCGGGCATCGCGCAACCGCAGCTTGCGCTTCACCTTGGGTGCGCGCGCGGCCTTCTTCTTGCCGACCTTTCCGGACTTCGTACCGGACTCGAGACTCGCTTCCATATTATTTCCCCATCCCTCAGGAACTACTCTGACCAAATAAAAAACCACCCGATGGACATGCCTTGTTACACGAGACATGCACTCCGGGCGACGTACATCGCGGCTCGCGCCGCGATGCTCCCCGCTGGACTACAGGGCGCTATTTGCCCTGAGGCTGCAATCCGGCCGGTTCACCCGGACCCGGTATGTAGATGGTCTGCACCTCGGGGGCCGCGGCGGGCGGCGCCATCTCCTGACGCAAGTCAGGCATAGGCGCGGGTCCCAGCAGCTTCTGGCGTTCCCAGGGTTCCAGCAAGATATTGGTGCTGTCGACGAGGCGCAGCAGTCGGCCGTCCGGACCGAATTGCAGCAGCGCTTCCTTGCGGCTGTACAAGCCGTCCGCGACGAAGGTGATTTTGAAGGCCCAGAGCGCGAGCAGCGTACCGTCGGTCTGCTTGTAGAGTTTGTCGGGCGGGGCGGTCAGTGCACGTGAAGCCTCTTCCAGCGTCGTTTGCCCAGGGGTCAAGGTCGACAGCTTGTCCGGGTCGAAATTGTGCCCGGACGCCGCGCAGCCGACCAGAAGAACCGCCACCACGGCCGTCGCCAGAAGATGTATATAGCCTCGCATACCCTACCCATTTACCGGCAACGCCGGTGTCAGAAAGATTCCCAGTCGTCATCCGCAGGCGCTGATCGGCGGCCAGCCGTCGCGGCGGGCTTGGCCGCCGGTGCAGCAGCCGGACGTACCGTGGGACGGCGCAGCGGCCGCGCCGCTGTCGCCCCTTCAGCCGCAGCCGGCTTGGTCCGGGTGGAATGCGTCAAGCGCACGGCCGGCACTACCTTGGCCTCCGCCGCGGGCGCGTCCGCCTGCACTGCGGCCGCGACCGGGGCAGCCACGCGCGCCGCCGGACGTTGACCCGCCAACTGATGCGCGGGGACTTCGATCACTTCGCCCGCATTGACCTTGAACACAGCCACTGCTTCGGCCAGGCGTTCCGCCTGTTCCTGCAGCGAACCCGCGGCCGCGGCAGCCTCTTCCACCAGCGCCGCGTTCTGCTGCGTCACCTCGTCCATCTGCGACACGGCACGGTTGACCTGGTCGATGCCGCTGGACTGTTCTTCCGACGCGGCCGAGATCTCGCCCATGATGTCCGTCACGCGCTTCACCGAGGCCACGATCTCCTGCATCGTCGAGCCGGCGCGCTCCACCTGCTCCGAACCCGCGCCGACCTTGGACACGGAATCCTCGATCAGGCCCTTGATTTCCTTGGCCGCCTGGGCGCTGCGCTGCGCCAGCGAGCGCACTTCGCCCGCCACCACGGCAAAACCCTTGCCCTGCTCACCCGCGCGGGCCGCTTCTACCGCCGCATTCAGCGCCAGGATGTTGGTCTGGAAGGCAATGCCATCGATCACCGACACGATCTCGGAGATCTTGCGCGAACTGGCCGAGATTTCCTGCATGGTATTGACCACTTCCGACACCGCCGAACCGCCGCGCTCGGCCACGTCGGACGCGCTGGCCGCCAGCTGGTTGGCCTGGCGCGCGTTATCCGCATTCTGCTTCACGGTCGATGCCAGTTGCTCCATCGAAGCCGCGGTTTCCTCAAGCGAAGCGGCCTGTTCTTCCGTGCGGCTGGACAGGTCCGTATTGCCGGCGGAAATCTCGCGCGAGCCCACGTTGATCTCGTCCACGCCACGGCGCACCGCAGATACGGTACGAGTCAGGCTTTCCTGCATGCGCTTGACCGCAGCCATCAACGTGCCGATCTCGTTGGTCGAGGTCACGTCTACGCGGACGGTCAGATCACCGCCAGCGATCTTGTCGAAGCTGTCGCTGACAGCGCGCAAAGGCCGCAGAACGACACGATTCATGAACAGGAAGGCGCCCAGCCATACCGCCACGATCAGCACCGCCAACGCGGCGTACACAATGGCCATCGTCGCCGCCTGCGAGCGCGAGGACGACACCATCTCTTCGCTATAGGAGGTAATGTCTTTGGCGAATTCGCCCAGTTGTTTCGAGAACGCCCCGCTCGCGGCGCCGGCCCTGGTGTTTTTCAAATCCAGGTAAGCCGCCGAATCGCCCTTGTCCAACGCCGACATCATGGCTTGCAATGCGTCTGCAAAGCCGTTGAACGAGGAAAGAAGGTCACCCTCGGCGCTCTTGCCTACCGCCGTGGTCTTCGGGATGGCCTTGAAGGTCTCCATCTTCTTCTTGGCGTCGGCGACCAGCTGTTGCACCGTACGGGTGTTCTCGCTGGCGCCATTGGCGTCGCCCGTGGCCCGCTGCGCGGCAGCGATGTCGGCGCGTATGGTCGCGCGCAGCATCTGCGTGTAAGCGTCCTTGATCAGATTCGCCTGCTGTACGCTCAAGCTATCCAGTGCATTGATCGCCTCGGAGTTGGAACGCATGCTGTTCCAGCCCAGAACGATGGAAACCAGCGCTGCCAGCGCTACGGCCAACTGGGCAAGCATCAAGCCCGTACGCACCTTCAGATTGCTAAACATTTCCGTATATTCCGGTAGTCGTCCCGGCGGCACTCTTGCCGCCAGGCCGTAAATAGGGGGGTAGCTTTACTGCCTGTGCTGCGCTGACGGATCCCTCCGTCAGAAAGACTCCCAATCGTCATCCGCCGCAGGCGTTGGGCGCCGGCTGGAGGCTGGCGCCGCAGGCGCGGCATCCTTGGCGCTCGCCGGGCGACTGGCTGGCCGGCGTAGCGGACGAACGGTGGTAGCCGCTTCCGGCGCTGGCTTGGGCCGGGCGACCTGAGTCAGGCGTGGCGCAGGCGCCGCCTTGGGTGCAGGTTCCGCCGGCTGAGGCGCTTCAGCGTTGGCGGGTTCGGCGGGCACCTTGCCTGCCGCAGCCTGCGGCTGTGTGGGCGGCGCCGGCATGCGGGGCGCGCTGCGTTGCGATGCCAATTGCTGCGCGGGGACTTCGATCACTTCGCCCGCATTGATCTTGAACACGGCCACCGCTTCGGCCAGGCGCTGCGCCTGTTCCTGCAGGGAGCCCGCGGCAGCCGCCGCCTCTTCCACCAGCGCCGCGTTCTGCTGCGTCACCTCGTCCATCTGCGATACGGCACGGTTCACCTGGTCGATGCCGCTGGACTGTTCCTCGGACGCCGCCGAGATCTCGCCCATGATGTCGGTCACCCGCTTCACCGAGGCCACGATCTCCTGCATCGTCGACCCTGCGCGCTCCACCTGCTGCGAGCCCGCGCTGACCTTGCTCACGGAATCCTCGATCAGGCCCTTGATTTCCTTGGCCGCCTGGGCGCTGCGCTGCGCCAGCGAGCGAACCTCGCCCGCCACCACCGCAAAGCCCTTGCCCTGCTCACCCGCGCGCGCCGCTTCCACCGCCGCATTCAGCGCCAGGATGTTGGTCTGGAAGGCAATGCCGTCGATCACCGACACGATCTCGGAGATCTTGCGCGAGCTGGCCGAAATGCCTTGCATCGTGCTGACCACTTCCGACACCGCCGAACCGCCGCGCTCGGCCACGTCGGACGCGCTGGCCGCCAGCTGATTGGCCTGGCGCGCATTGTCCGCGTTCTGCTTCACGGTCGACGCAAGTTCTTCCATCGACGCCGCGGTTTCCTCCAGCGAGGCCGCCTGCTGCTCGGTGCGGCTGGACAAGTCCGTGTTGCCGGCGGAAATCTCGCGCGAGCCCACGTTGATCTCGTCCACGCCACGGCGCACCAGCGCCACGGTGCGGGTCAGGCTTTCCTGCATACGCTTGATAGCGCCAAACAATTGGCCGATCTCGTTGGTGCTGCGCACGTCGATGCGACCGGTGAAATCGCCGCCCGAGATCTTTTCAAAATGGTCGCCCGCTTCCCGCAACGGGCGCAGCACGGTCCGGCTGATGAACAGCCAGCAGCCCAATGCCAAGGCCAGGGAGATCGCCAGCATGACTATCGTGACCGTGCGCGAAACGCCGTGGGCCGCTTCGGCCTGCACCACCAGCTCATCGGTGCTGGAGTCGATATGCGCCAGCACGCCGCCGACGGCCTCTCTCAGAGCCGTGTTCGCCGCGCTCCCCGCGTCGTTCAGATCCAGGTAGTCCTGCACCGCCATGGTCGACAAAGCGGCCGCCTGACGCCTGACCACGTCGCTGAATTGCTTGTAGGCGCCTTCCAGCTTTTGATTCAAAGCCTCCGAGCCTTCCAGGCGCGGTGCCTTGCGGTATGCGTCCAGCGCCTGAGCGCCTTCCTGCATCAAACCTTCCGCGCGCTTGGCCTGCGAAGTCGCCTGTTCGGTCTTTCCTTGCTGCAGATCCATCAGCGACGTCGCCAACAGCAAGCGGCCGCGCAGGAACAGGATGTAGGCCCGGTTCAGCTGCGAGGCCTGCGTGGAATAGGCGTCGTTGACCCGCTCCAGCTTCTCATTGCTCGAGTTCAGCCCCATCCACGCCACGCCATTTGAGATGAACATGGCGCCCGTGAAGAGCAGCAACACCAGAACGAGACAGGTGCGGACTTTCAAGTTGACAAGCATGGAATATCCGAGCGTTAAGCAATGTGAAACGACTATTTCCTACTCTGCACGCACACACGGACGCCCCGGCCCCTGGCCAGTAGCGTCCGCAAAGGCGCAACCCTACGCACCCGATGGCGCGCTTTTGAACCTACCGCATTGCTACTTGCGGCTGAACAGACTTGATCCCTGGATGGTCATGAATGCTGCCGACGCCGCTTGCAGCGCGACCTGGCGCAACGCGAGCTGGCTGGCGCCTTGGTAGTAGTCCAGTTCTTCCAGATCAGACAGAGACTTCGAGTAAGACAGGCCTTTCTGCGTACCCGTGGAGTTCAGTGCGTCCAGTTCGTTCATCCTGGCGCCGACCGAAGCCTGCACCGTGAGAACGTTGTCGTAGGTGTTCGCCAGCTTCTTGTTGGCCGTCGCTAGTGCATTGTTCAGTTTGGCGGTCGCGACGGGGTCGCCAGCGCTGGGTGCGTCCAGCGCAGCGATGACATTGTCCAGGGTAGCGAACACGTCCATATCGATAGCCTGGACGCTATCGACGTTGATCACGTCACCCGCATTCGGGGCGCCCTTGATCGATACGGATACACCGCTACCCAAATTGATCGTGGCGCCGTCAGCGTAAGCTGCAGGCGACCCGGCCGCCGGAACAGTCGTGCTGGAACCATCGGGATTCGTCGTCGTGACCCGATACCCAATCTTTCCAGTAGCCACATCGGTTTCAAACTGCACCGCGAACTTCTTGCCAGCGTTGGCCGAGCCCGGCGTCACGGATGCCGAGCCAAACTCGGCGGTGCCAGTATTGGAGTCTGCCCCCGACGCGACAAAGGCTTGCGATCCCGGATTGGCGCGACCGAAAATATCCTTACCCAGATCGCTGGTGGACAGTTGGCGGCTTTGGTCAACCTGAATGGTCCGCTCACCTACCGAATTGCTATAGACGATCTTGCCCGTGGCGTCCTTGGAGTACGGTATCACGTTGCCATCGTTGCCCGAGAACAGATACTGGCCATTGCCGTCCGTCGTGTTCGCTAGACCCAACAGCGCATCGCGCGTGTTTTTGAGCGCGGTGGACAACGTCTGGCGGTCGCTATCAGAGAGCACACCGCCTGCCTGAATGATACGGGTCCGCGCTTCCTGCAAGGCGTTTGTCACCGCCGTCAAGGTATTGCCTTCCTGACCCAAATTCGTGTTGGCCGTCTGTCGGTTCATGCCATACGTATTGTTCATGCTCTGCGTCTGAGCCACGCTAATGGCCAACGCAGCGGCCAGGGGATCATCCGCCGGAGTCAGGTTCTTGCGTCCGCTACCGACCTGTTCAACCAGGCGGTTCATATCGGATTCCTGAGAGAGAACGCCCTTCAGGCCGTTCGAGTACATCATCGAGGTGCTCAGGCGCATGGTGAAGCTCCGAAATTTTCTTTATTTGTCACGATTCAACGATCCGATCAGCCGCGCAGACCCAGCAGCGTGTCGAACATGGTGCTGGCCACGTCAATGATGCGAGCACTGGCTTGATATTGTTCCTGGTACAGCGACAGGCTGACGTATTCTTCGTTCAGGTTGACGCCCGAGACAGCCTGCTGCGCCGCAGTCTTCTGCGTGATCAGGTTTGCCTGCGCGGTCGCCGCGGACTTGAGTTGAGCGGTTTGCACCCCAACCGTATTCACCACCTGGCCGAACATATCGTTCACGCTCATCGTGCCGTTACCAAGCACCTTGCTGTTCTGCAGCTGAGCCAGTTTCAGCGCGTTCTTGCCGTTGGCGTCACCGCCTTCTAAGTCGGCCGCCGCGATCTTGTAAGGATCGGAGATCAGAACGGTAAGATCGCGTGCCGCATCGCGCGTGGGTGCCAGCGACCATTTGTCGCCAGCCTGGGGCGGCGCGCTGATGGTCAGGGTCACACCCATCTCGCTGTCGAGATTCAGCGTGCCCGGCGTCCCGGTGGCCGGACCGTTGTAGACCTGCGAACCTTCCGGCATGCGCAGCACGCGGTAGTTCGTGCCGTCGAAGGAAATCTCGTATTCCTTGGCGTTGATGTTGTTCAGGTTCGTGAACTGACCCGAAAGCGACGCGTTGCTCTTGTTCTGCGCATTCGGTACGCCCTGCGGCGAACCGATGCCAAAGAAGTCCGTGCCGGGATTGCCGTTCTGGTCCAGGCCCTGCTTGTGCTGCTCGTTGAAGGACAGCGCCAGGCCGACGGCCATCTGACCCAGCTGGCTTTGCATGACATCCAGCGAAGTCGCGCGAAATTGCAACAGGCCGCCCAGCGAGCCGCCGGTCACTTCCGCATCATCCAGCTCCACGGCGACCGTCTTACCCGAGCCGGCCGGCAGCGTGTAGGCAATGGCGGTGCGTCCCGTATCCTTGGAGGAAGCCACCGCTTGCAGCGGATAGATGGTGTTGCCGGATAGCAGCGCCTGGCCACCGTTGGCCAACGTAATGTTGATCTTGTCGCCTTGTTCGTAGGTGGTGATGCCTACCAGCTGATTCAGTTCCATGACGGCCTGGTCGCGCTGATCCAGGAGATCGTTCGGAGGACTGCCGCCCGCCTTGCCCGTAGCCAGCGAGATTTGCTGGTTCAGATCGTCGATACGCGTCAGATAACTGTTGACCTGCTCGACCGTCGTGGTGATCTGCGTGTTCAGGCCGATGCGCTGGTTTTGCATCTCGGTGTAGGCCGAACGGATCTGGGTGGCCAGGCTATTGGCCTTGCCTAGCAAATCCTGGCGCGCGGCAGGGTCGGCAGGCTTGCTGGCCACCGCATTCATGCTGGTGAAGAAATTGGTCAGGCCCGGCGCGATGCCGACGGTGCGGTCGGCGAACAGGTTGTTGATTGCCGAAACCTGGTTGTATTGCGTCTGCAACTGGGCGCCACTGCCCTGAGCGCCGACCAGTTGCTTGTACAGGAAACTGTCGTAGCTGCGCACGACCGTGTCGACCTGCACGCCTCGGCCTATGTAGCCGTTGCTGGTCGCCTGGGCGCCGGCAGTCGAAACCATGACGCGCTGGCGGTTGTAACCAACCGTGGTGGCATTGTTGATATTGTGGCTGGTGGTGGCCAGCCCTGCCTGAGCGGCGTTCAGCCCGCCCAGCGCCAATTTATACATATTCATGCTGACAATGCCCCGTATTTAACCGCTGATATACCTGGATATCCAATTAACGGCAGGAGGTGATCCGAATTTAGAGTCCTTCCAACATCTGGCGAGAAATTTCCACCTTGGATGCCGCACCCCGCAGCTGGCTCATCACGCCGATCAACTTTTGCGCATACTGGGGATCCGTCGCATAACCCGCATCCTGGATCCGGCGCGCCGCCTCGATCTCGTTGCGGGCCTGCGTGACGCCCTCGTAGCGCGGGCTGTTGCCGATCAGACGGGCGTAATCCGCGAACGATTCCTCGTAGGACGCGTAGGCGCGGAAAGGTTGCGTCACCTTTTTCGCCACGCCGTCTTCGTATTCAGTAGTCAGTACGTTGACAACCTGCCCCTTCCAGCTGGATCCCGCCTTGATGCCGAACAGGTTGTAGCTGGTGCTGCCGTCCTGGTGCTTGATCTCGCGCTTGCCCCAGCCCGACTCCAGCGCCGCCTGGCCCATGATGAGGCGGGCCGGCACGCCGCTTTGCTGGGAAGCGAGATTGGCTGCGCGCGACATCTTGGATACGAAGGCGACCACGTGGTCGGGCGCGCCTTCCGCAGCGGCCAGCGCCCGGTTCTGCGCGCTGTTATTGCGCATCACATTCAGCAATGCCGACACTTCGCGCGAGCCAGCGGCGCGGAAGTCGAGGTCCGCGCCCTCTCCCAGGCGCTTGACCGCGTCCGCGCCCAACTCCCCGGGCTTGCCCTGCTGCATCTGCGCCAAAATGGCGCCGGAAAGGCCGATGCCAGGCGACGCCAGATGCAGGGCCAGCTGCTCGTCCGCCATGGACTGCAGCATCTGCGTCTGCTGCGAGTCGAACAGCCCTTCCTTAGGCGTCGCCTCGCGCATGCGCTTGACCATCATTTGCAGGAACAGGGCCTCGAACTGCTTGGCAACCTGTTTCTGCTGCTCGGTCCCCTCAGGATCCTTTTTGACATCGCGCTTCAGGTCAGACAGGCGGCCCATGTCGAAAACCGAATCCTGCCGGCTGGCGCCGCGCGCCGCATCATTGGTGTACGCCATGGCCGTCAGATGATTTCCAGTTCGGCACGCAAGGCGCCGGCGGTCTTCATGGCCTGCAGAATCGCCAGCAGGTCCTGCGGCGTGGCGCCCAGGGCGTTCAAGCCCTTGACCACATCCGCCAGATTGGCGCTGGTGCTCACGCGTTGCAGGGAACCGTTCTCCTGACGCACCTCGATCTGCGTATTGGGTACCACCACCGTCTGCCCTTCGGTGAAAGGCGTGTCAGGCTGCGATACCTGGTTCTGGCGATTGATGATGACCGACAGATTGCCGTGGGCCACGGCGGCTTCTTCGATCATGACGGTGCGGTTCATGACGACCGAACCCGTGCGCGCATTGATGATGACCTTGGCCACCGTGGGCGCGCGCGCCACCTGCAAGTCTTCGAGTTGCGACAGGAAGCGCGCCTGCGAAGCCTGATCCATCGGTGTGCGCACCTGCACCACGCGACCGTCCAGCGCAGTGGCGGTGCCTTGGCCGAACTTGCGGTTCAACGCCATGGCCACATTCTGCGCCGTGCCGAAATCGGTATTGTTCAGTTCCACATAAACGTAGCCGTCACGCGCGAACGTGGTGGGCACGCCGCGCTCTACGATGGCGCCCGCGCTGATGCGCCCGCCATTCAACTGGTTGATCTGCACGCTGGAGCCACCGGCGGAGGCGCCTGCGCCGCCCACCAGGATATTGCCCTGGGCGATCGCGTAGACCTGGCTATCGGCCCCCTTGAGCGGGGTCATCAGCAATGTGCCTCCGCGCAGGCTCTTGGCGTTGCCCATGGACGAAACCACCACGTCCAACGTCTGGCCCGGACGGGCGAAAGCCGGCAGCGTGGTCGTGACCATGACCGCGGCCACGTTCTTCAATTGCATATTGCTGCCGGGCGGAACGGTGATACCGAGCTGCGACAACATATTGGTCAGACTTTGCTGCGTGAACGGCGTCTGCCGCACCTGGTCGCCGCTGCCATCCAGACCCACGACCAGGCCATAGCCGATCAGCTGGTTGCCCCGCACGCCCTGGATCGACGCCAGGTCCTTGAGCCGTTCGGCGTGCGCCGCACCCGCGCCGGCTATCAGCCCGACCGAAATGCAGACGCGCGCCAACAAGGACACCAAGGCGGATATCGGATTCGGTTGTTTCATGTTCAGAACGGCGAAGCGATCAGGAAGAAGCGTTGCAGCCAGCCCATGGTCTGGACTTCGTCCATGACGCCTTTGCTGCGGTACTCGATGCGGGCGTCGGCCACTTGCGTGGACGACACGGTGTTGGTGCCGGTAATGGAGCGCGGATCGACTACGCCGGAGAAGCGCACAAATTCGCTGCCCCGGTTGATGGCGATCTGCTTTTCGCCCGCGACCTGCAGGTTGCCGTTGGACATCACCCCCACCACCGTGGTCGTGATGGTGCCGGTAAAGGCATTGTTCGCCGTGCTGTCGCCCTTGCCCTGCGACACATTGCCGCCCTTGGCGTCCGTGTTCAGGTTGGCATTGGCCCAGCTATCCATGAAGGACGGCGCGGCGGCGATGCCCAGGGAAGCGCTGCCGCTGCGGTTGGTGTTGGTGGCGACGTTCTTGGAAGCGTTGGTCTTTTCGTTCAGGACGATGGTGACGATATCGCCCACGTTGCGCGGCCGGCGGTCCTCGAACAAGGGATAGTTGCCGTAGGTCGTCGGCTGATAGATCGAGCCCGTGGGCTGCGCCATGGGCGTGGGCGGCGGCGGCGGCGCCGCCGTCGTCGGCCCGGTCACGATGGGCTCGGGCGGGATCATGGCGCAACCGGCCACCAGCATAGCCAGGGCCGCACTCGATACCAGGCGCAGGACAGACATGGGCATCACAGTTGGGTCAGGCGGGCCAGCATTTCGTCCGAGGTCTTGACGGCCTTGCTGTTCATTTCGTAGGCGCGCTGGGTGGTGATCATGTTGACCAGCTCTTCAGCGACGTTGACGTTGGAGGTTTCAACGTACTTCTGCATGATCGAACCGGCGCCGTCCACGCCAGGCTGCAACAGGTTGGCGGGTCCCGAAGCGTCGGTCTCCAGGTACAGGTTCTCGCCGACGCTCTGCAAGCCGGTGGGGTTGATGAACGTGGCGATCTGCAGCTGGCCGATCTGCACGTTGATGCCAGCGGCGCCGGGCTGCGTCACCGAAACGATGCCGTCGTTACCAATGGAGATCGACAGCGCATTGTCGGGGATGTTCATCGGCGGCTGGATCACGTAGCCGCTGACGGTCGTCAACTGGCCGTTCTGGTCGCGTTGCAGTGCGCCGTCGCGGGTGTAGGCCTGGGTGCCGTCAGGCAGTTCGACCTGCAGGAAACCACGGCCATTGATGGCGATATCCATCTCGCTGCCGGTGTTGTTCAGATTGCCGGCGGTGTGAATGCGCTCGGTCGCGGCCACGCGCGCACCGGTACCCAGTTGCAGGCCCGACGGCAGCTGGGTAGCGTCGCCGACTTGGGCGCCAGGCTGACGCAGCGTCTGGTACATCAGGTCCTGGAACACGGCGCGACCACGCTTGAAGCCATTGGTCGAAACGTTGGCCAAGTTGTTCGAAATCACGTCCATGGAGGTCTGCTGACCTTCCAGACCCGTCTTGGCGATCCACAACGAACGCATCATGATGAAGTACTCCTGGTGCCGCGGCCCGGCCGCGCGCAAAAAATGTTTCTAGTTCAGTTGCCGTATCACGCGCTTACCGACAGGATGCCGTTGGCGCGCTCGGCGTTGCGGTCCGACTGCTGGATCACCTGCATCTGCTGCTCGAAGCGGCGGGCGTTGGCGATCATGCCGACCATCGCCGCCATCGGATTGGTGTTGCTGCCTTCCAGCACGCCCGACAACAGCCGCAGGCTGGGGTCGGCAGGCACCGGAGGCGCGGGCTGGCCATTGATGGGCGCCATGCGGAAGACGCCATCGTCGCCGTGCACCAGCTGCTCGTTCTGCGGGCTGGCCAGTTTGATCCGGCCCAGGTTCAGGATGTTGTTCGGCGCGTCGCCTGCGCCGATGGCGGTAATGGTGCCGTCCGCGGTGATGGTCAGCGCGGCCTGGTCGGGCACGTCGATAGGGCCGCCCTGGTCCGACAACACGGGTTGGCCCAACGAGGTCTGCAACAAGCCATTGATGCCGACCTGCAGGCTGCCGGCGCGGGTGTACGCCTCGCCCTGCGGCGTCTGCACGGCGATCCAGCCACGCTCGCTGGACAGCGCCACGTCCAGGTCCCGGCCCGTGGTCTGCATATTGCCCATCTGGAAGCTGTTGCGCGGCGTGGACGCCACCGTCGAAACACGCGTGGGCAGACTCGTCCCATCCGTGACCGGCACGGAGCGGTACAGCGCGATCTGCTCGCGGAAACCCGCCGTGTTCACGTTGGCCATGTTGTTGGAAAGCGCGGCCTGATGCTCGGTGATGCGCGCCGCGCCATTCATGGCGGTGTAGATGATACGGTCCATTGCCTATTCCGTCGGTGTCGTCTCGTGCCTGCCCGGCTTACTTCAGATTCATCAGGACTTGCATGATTTCGTCCTGGGTCTTGATGGTCTGCGAGTTGGCCTGGTACGTGCGCTGGGCGATGATCATGTTGACCAGTTCCTTGCTCATGTCGACGTTGGACGACTCAGTGGCCTGGCCCACGACCTTGGAGAGGCCGTTGGTGCCGGGCTGGCCCAGGATGGGCTGGCCGGAGGCGGAGGTTTCCGTCCAGGCGTTGTTGCCCACGGGCTGCAGCCCCTGCAGGTTGGAGAAGTCAGCCAGCACGATGGTGCCGACGACCTGGGTCTCGCCGTTGGTGTAGCTCGCCACTATGCTGCCGTCACCACTGATGTTGATGCCGCTGAACTCGCCGGAAGCGTATCCGTCCGGCTTGGCTACCAGCTTGTAGGCGCTGCCGAACTGTGTGGTGCCGGCGTAGTTCATCGCAATGTTGATCGGATCTGCGGGCGTGGTGCCGCCGCCCGGGTTGGCGAAGGACAGGTTGACGACAGGTGCGCTGGTCATCACGCCGGCTTTGTTAAAGGTGAACTTCTGCGGGTTGCCCCAGACTCCGCCCGCTTCGGTGGTCGGCGCCATGGCCTGCCCGTCGATCGTGTAGTAAACGTCGTACGTGCTGGTATCCGCAGTAGCTGCGGGGCGCTTCACGAAGTACTGCATGACCTGATGGGAATTGCCCAGCGAGTCGAACACCGTCATCGGCGAGGCGTTGGTATAGGTGTTGGACAGCTTCGGGTCGAACGGCTTGCCAGTTTCGACGACAGCCGCCGTGTACTCCGTGAACGCCCCCATCTTCGACAGATCACCGCTCGTAATAACTCCGCCCGCGCCCACGGTTACCGTTTCCGTACCGACGGTGAAGGTGGAGCCCGCGGCGGGCAGCCCACCACCGGCGGGCTCAGTATCCTCCAGTTTGGCGGTACCCGTGGCATCTCGGCTGAAGGTGTACACAGTGCCAGGCGCCGCACCCAGCGTGACCTTCCCAAGGACAGGCGCCTTGGTTTGCGTATCCGTTTCGTAGATGACTTTCGCGTTGGCATCCAGGTTGGCCACGGTGGTGCCAGTGGAAGTCGCCTTCGGTGCCACGTTGGCAGTAGGCAACTGCAATTCCACCGGATTCGCGCCCACGGAGCCCGGCGGATAACCCGTCAGACGATAGCCCTGTGCGTTGATGATGAAGTTGTTCTTGTCGACCAGGAATTCGCCGTTGCGGGTGTACATCACCGCACCGCTCTGGTCGGTTACGCGGAACATGCCCTTGGCGCCGTCAATGGCGATGTCGTATTCGCCGCCGCCGCCGTTCACCGTACCCACGGTAAAGCGCTGGTTGATGGCCGCAACCTTCACGCCCAGGCCGACGCGCGAACTGGCGTAAACGTCGGCGAACGACGCGGTGGCGGACTTGAAGCCGACCGTGCCGGAGTTGGCGATGTTGTTGCCGATGACGTCCAGGTTCTGCGCTGCGGCGTTCAAGCCGCTCAATCCTTGTCCGAAACCCATGTTTGTTCTCGCTAATCTTTAACTAGGGGAAGCCGCCGCCCTTGCGCCGGCACCGATACATTGCGCCCGCTTCAGGCGCCGATCACCTTGCGCACGTCCAGCATGCTGGTCTGGCCTTCCAGGCCCAGATCCAGCCTCAGGCCTTCAGTGGAGTACGCCACGCTCTTGACCTGGCCGTAGCTCAGGACTTCCGCATTCACCTTCTTGCCATCGGCATCCGTAGCCAGGACGGACACGGTGTACGCGCCCGGTTCCAGCACAATGCCGTTATCGTTCTTGCCATCCCAGGACAGCGTGTACACGCCGGGCTTCTGGTCTGTCGTTTCGATCGTGCGCACGACCGCGCCATTGGCGTCGGAAATGCGGATCTGCACTTTCTGGGCATCGCCCTGCAGGTCCAGACCGTAAGGCGTGACGACGCGGGCCTCGGGATTTGCCGCATCCACGCCAGACTTGATCTTGGAGCCGGGAATCAGCACGCCCTTGCCTATCATGGCCACGGCATTCATCGACTGCGACACGTCGATCTGGCCGCTGATGGCGAGCATGGTGTTCTTCAGGTTGGTGATGCCTTCCACCGTGGAGATCTGCGCCAGCTGGGAGGTCAGCTCGGCATTCTGCATCGGGTTCAGGGGATCCTGGTTCTGCAGCTGCGTGACCAGCAGTTTCAGGAACTGGTCCTGCAGGCCTTGCGCCGTGCTGCTGCTATTGGCGCCCGTTTGAGCCAGGCCCAAGCCGGTCTTGCTCGTCGATTGGTCGATAGTGGTCATGGATTAACTGGTTCCGGAAATTAGGACTGGCCGATGGTCAGGGTCTTCTGCATCAGGGCCTTGGCGGTGTTGAGCACTTCCACGTTTGCCTGGTAAGAGCGCGAGGCTGCGATCATGTTCACGGTTTCGGCCACCGGGTCGACATTGGGCATGCTGACGTAACCCTGCGCGTCGGCCATGGGGTGCTGCGGGTCATAGACCTGCTTCAAGGGGGACTGGTCTTCGACCACGCCAGCCACGCGCACGCCGCCGATTTCCTGGCCCAGCGCCTGGCCGGCCGGGGGATTCACCTGGAACACGACCTGACGGGCGCGGTAGGGTTTGCCGTCGGGGCCAACCACGCTGTCGGCGTTGGCCATGTTGCTGGCCGCCACGTTCATGCGCTGCGATTGCGCGCTGAGCGCCGAACCGGCGATATCGAAAATGCTCAACAAGGACATTGCCTGCCGCTCCCTTTAAAGAATCATTCCTGAATTGCGGCCATCATGGTCCGGATACGGCCAGACAGCATCTGCATCGTGCTTTGGTAATGCAGGGTGTTATCCGCGAACTGCACGCGTTCGATGTCCATGTCCACCGTGTTGCCATCCATGCTCGGCTGGTACGGCAGGCGGTACAGGAGTTCCGTTGGACCTTGCGATACGGCCTTGGCCGGGATATGGCGAGCGGCAGTCAGCGTGAGCGCGGTGTCGGGCAGGCGTTTCGTGCCTTCCATGGCGTTGGCCATGGCCGTCTTGAAGTCGAAATCGCGCGCCTTGTAGTTGGGCGTATCGGCATTGGCGATGTTCGACGACAGCACTTCCTGGCGTTGCGCGCGCAGTCCCAGGGACTGCTGGAAGAACCGAAAATCTTCATTAAGCCTGTCTAGCATCGGGGCGCCTTGGTGCGTTGCAATTCAGATAAAGCCAGGGACGCCGGACAGACCGTTATCCCATTGGATGACGGCATCATAGGGGCCGGGGGCTCAACACAATCAGCCAAATAACCCGTCATTTCTCATCCAATTCACGTATTGCCGAATGCCGCGGACTTCTACAATTCCTCCATCATGAAAATATCCGCACTCCGACTCCGCGCGCGCGCAGGCTGCCTGGCAGCCCTGCTGCTGCCCCTGGCCGCCGCGCAGGGGCAGGAAGCCGCCGTCCAGGCACCCGAGGCGATCGCTCTTGCCGCACAAACCTATCTGCTGGATCAACTGGCCGGCCTTCCAGGGCAGCCCTCGATCGCGATAGACCCGCCGCGCGCGGAACGCCTGGCGCCTTGCGACGCCATGTCCCCGTTTATGCCCTCGGGTATGAAACTGCGTTCACGCATGACGGTCGGGGTGCGCTGCAACGCGCCCAAGCCCTGGACGGCGTATGTCCAGGCGACGGTGAGCGTGCCGGGCCACTACTACGTCGCCGCCCGCATGATTGCTGCGGGGCAGGCCCTGACGCCGGACGACCTCGCTCCAAGAGACGGCGATTTGGTCTCCCTGCCCCCTGGCGCGATTACAGATCCGCAAACCGTGGTGGGCATGTCGGCCGTGCACCGGATCAATGCGGGGCAAGCGGTGCGGGGTTCCGGATTGCGCAACGCACAATCGGTGGTGCGCGGCGCCAACGTCCGCATCAACGCGCGCGGGAAGGGCTTCGTCGTCAGCAGCGAAGGCCAGGCGCTCGACAACGCCGCACCTGGCGCAACCGTGCAGGTCCGCACCGCAGGCGGCCAAGTGGTCAGCGGCGTGGTGCGCAACGCCGGCCTGGTGGAAATACAACTGTAATTGTTGTTACATGTCGCATTGCACCAACACGCCGCCTGCCCCTAAAGTTCCGTCCGGCCCTGCCGTTACTGAGGCATAAGTAGGCGAAACCGTCGCACAACCGACCCAGGACGCCCTGCGGAGAAAATCTTGAAGATCAATTCGACCACCAACCGCCCCCTATCGGCTGACGCCGTCGCGCCCCGCGCCGACTCGGCGGTTGCCCAGGCCTATGGCGCCAGTAGCGCCAGCGGCTCCAGCAGCTCGCAGGTGGCGCTGAGCTCGGCGTCGCGCAAACTGTTGGCGCTGCAGGACGGCTCCAATGACATCAACGTTGAACGCGTCGCCGCCATCCGTGCGGCAATCGCATCGGGTCAGTTGAAGATCGACACCGGCCGCATCGCGGACAGTCTGATTGCCAGCGCCCGCGATTTGCTGAAGTAACCCCGAATCTCCCGAGTCCAACAGCATGACCATGAGCACCGTCGAATCCCTGCAATCCTGCATGCGCCAGGAAGATGCCCTGATCACCGAGTTCTCCGCCATTCTGGAAGAAGAGACCGAGGTGCTGGTGGGCTTGGGAAGCGTCGGCACACTGCAGGAAATCACCGAGCGCAAGGGCGACGTCGCCCGCAAGCTTGTGGACCTGAGCCAGGTCCGGGACTCCCTGCTCGCGGAAATTGGCCTGCCCGCCGGGCACACCGGCACCGAGCAGGCGGCTGTTCTGCACCCGCAACTGTCCGGCGTCTGGCAGGCTTTGCTCAGCAAATCGGCATCCGCCAACGAAATCAACCTGCGCAACGGCGCGCTCATCGACGTGCACCTGCGCTACACGCAGCAGTCGCTGGACGCCCTGCGCGGCTTGGGCGCGGCGGGTGGCACCGTGTCCACTTACGACGCCCGCGGGCGTGGCGCCCGCAGCGGCCCGGGCCGCAAGCCCATCGTCGCTGGTTGAACCTGGCAGGATGGGTAAAGCGCGCCAGTTCGCGCGCAAGATCCCACCTCGCTATCGCGCGCAACCCATCACATATTTGCGCAAAGCCACTGCGACAACGGCCGTCGTCACCCCGCCGTCATTTCCAGCATCGCATACATCTTCAGCAAAGCCACAGGCAACATGCGCCCGGACAGCTTGCGATCCGTTCCCATGATGCCCGACAGGGGGCCGCGCAGCACTTCCGCTGCCGGCGTATGCGCCAGCTGCCAGCATGCCGCGCCCATCTGGCCGGCCATTAGCGATTGGCGCGCCAAGGCATGAGCGCCGTCCACCGCCGGCAAAGCCTGCCACGCATTCGCCATATAGCGGAACCCCGCCTTGGCCTCATCCTGCAGCACCAGCCAGCGCGCCACGGTGGCGGCATCCGCTTGGGACGCGGGCAGATTGGTCATGCCGAACAACTGTCCGGCCACCTCACCACTGACCGTGTCGATCAGCCGGGCGCAGACCAGCCGGACGGGCTCGCCACCGTTGCGGCCCGGCAGGATCACTTCCGTACCTGAGGCCCACAACGCCAGGGGCACGCGCTTGCTGCCCTGGACGCTGTGCAGCCCCGGCATGCCGCCAGGTTGGCCGACGGGCAGATAGCCCACGCTCTTGCCCACGGCATTCAGATTGGTCGGGCAGTCATCCTGGATGACGCGCTGCCCGCCAGCGCTGCGCGCAACCCAGGCAACGCCCTGCTCGTTCAAAGCTGGCCACAAGGCGGAAGTACCGGTTTCCAGCATGTGTACGACCGGGACGCGCGCCAGTTTCTCGGCCAGCCAGGCCACTCGCGCCTGTAGCGCCAGGGCCGCGTCCGGCTGCGCCGGCGCCGCTGGCGCAAAGGAGGACAACAGGCCGTGCGGCAGCACCAATTGCTGCGCCGGTGCCGCCAAAGCCGTGCCCCGATCACTCATCAGCAGCGTGCCCAGCAAGGCCCCGCCCGGGAGGCCCTCCCCCTTCATGGCGGTTTTGCCGTGCATGGCAAGCAGGTGCCGTCCGCAAACCGCGGAAAACTCTCGACGCACCATCGCCAAGGGGTCATCGCCCAAGGCGGCTACGCTCGCGCCCGAACTGTCGCCGACATAGCCGCGCCAGGATGCGCGAGCCTGCACGCAGGCGGGATCGCTTTCCAGCCAGGTGATCGCGTCGTCCAGGTTCTGCGCGGCCTCGATGGACCCCGCGCCGCCTTGTGGACGCAGGATGGCGGACGCCAACAACTGCCGCTTGCGAGCTGGATCCACGCTTTCCGGCTCCCGCGACGCGGACACCAGCGTAGCGAGGTCTGCCTCGCTAGGGGTGTACAGCGCGCGGGCGCGCTCGACCATCGAGAAGGCGCGGTCGATCAGCACGTCGGCGCGGGCCAGCTCCATGTGTTCCGGCACTTTCTGCCCGACCGACATGTAATGGATGGGCAAGCGATGACGGATGGCCGTATCCAGCGCCGCGCCCAGGCGCGTAGCCTCGTCCAGCTTGGTAATGATGCAACCGGCGACATCCTCGCCCACGCCATTGCGATACGCATGCGCCACTTCATCCAGCGTGTCGCCTTGACTGGCCGCGTTGAGCACCAGTAGCCGGCGCACGGGTTTGCCCGCATTGCACAGCATGGCTGCCTGTTCCGCCACCTGGCGATCGCGCTGGCTGATGCCGGTGGTATCGATCAGCACGATCTTGCGGCTGCCCAATTCGGCCAGGATGCGGCGCAACTCGCCCGCGTCGCGCACGGAGTGGGCGGGCACGCCCATCAGGCGTCCGTAGATCTGCAGCTGTTCCAGCGCGCCGATCCGGAAATTGTCGGTGGTCAGCATCGCGACCTGCTCGCGGCCCTCGCGCGCCACGCAGCGTGCGGCCAGCTTGGCCAGCGTGGTCGTCTTGCCCACACCGGTCGGGCCGACCAGGGCATATACGCCGCCGGCGAGGAACTCATCTTCGGAACGCAGCACCGGCAGGTGGGTGACCAGTTCGTTGCGGGCCCAGCTCAGCGCCGCTTCCGGCGTCATTCCTTCCGGCAGGCGCTCCACCAGGGTACGCACCAGCTTGGTGCTGAATCCCGCATCCAGCAGGCTGCGAAACAGAGCCGCGCCCGCGGGTTCCCGGCCTGGCCCTTGGCGGCCGCCCCAGAGCAGGCCGTCCATGCGGCTTTCCAGCGCGCCACGCAGCGCGCTGATGGCGTCCTGCAGTCCGGCTGCAGTGTCGGCCGGCATCGCCGCAGGCGGCAAGACCGGCGGCTGGCGCAACGGCGCGTCCGGCATGCGGGCCATCGCAGGCGCGGGAGCCGATTGGGGTGCAGCCGGCGCATAAGCCGCAGGCGCCGGTTGGGGTACGGCTGGCGTAAAAGCCGCAGGCGCCGGAGCTGCGCTTGCAGGGACGCCCGCATAGGCCACAGGCGCCGCCGGGGCCAGCCCAGCCGGCGCAGCAGCGTACGCGGATGATGCAGCAGAAGCGCCAGGCGCGGCAGCGGATGCGGCGGACTGATCTGCGGGGACCTGACGCAACGGCGGCAGGGATGGCAACTCAACGCGCACCGGCGCCACCGGCTGCGGCGCTATCGGAGCAACCTGGGGCGTCTCATCTTCAGGCTGTGTCGAAGAGGCGTAGGCGGTCTGGTATGCGGCGATCGAACGCGACGGCGTCGCATATCCGCCCTGCGGCATCACAGGCGTGGACGCGCGCCCTGCCTGCTCAGGCAGATCGAAGCGCATGCCCGCAGGCGGCAGCGCTTCGGGCGGCCGGACGGGCGCGGCGTCCTGGCGCGGCGCGGCCTCATGGCCGACATCGTCAAAAGCGCCTTCGACGGTGGCCAGCACCTCCACACCGCCATCGACGCTGCGGTTCGACACGATCAGCGCGTCCGGGCCCAGCACCTGCCGGACCTGGCGCATCACATCGCGGCTATTCGCCCCAAAAAATCGGCTTATCTTCATGCCCCATTACCTCCGCCGATCAGCGCGGTAACACGCACCATGCGCTCATCGGGTATTTCCGTATTCGACAACACGCCCAGCTGCGGCAGATGGTGCCGCAGGAAGCGCGACAAAGGCGCACGCAAGACCGGAGACACCAGCAGCACCGGCGCGTTGCCCTGCGATTCCTGGCGTTCGACCGCAGCCTGCGCTTCGCGCAGCAAGGTATCTGCCAGCCCGGGTTCCAGGCCGCCGCTGGTCGTCATCGCCTGCGAAAGCACACGCTCAAGCTTCACGTCCAGGCCAATCACCCGCAGCTCGCCCTCTCCAGGGAACCATTGCTGGGTGATGGCGCGGCCCAGCGAACGGCGCGTCAGCGCGATCAGTTCGTTGATGTCGGGCTGGCTGCCCGTACCCGCGGCCAGCGCCGCCAGGCGCGGACCGTGCTCGGACAAGGTGTCGATGATGGTGCGCATATCGCGGATCGGCACCTCTTCCGACAGCAGGCCCTGCAATACCTTCTGCAATGCCGTGAGCGACAGGGTCTTGGGCACCAGATCTTCGACCAGCTTGGGCGCATCGCGTCCAATGCGGTCCAACAATTGCTGCACTTCCTGGCGGCCCAGCAGATTGGAACCGTGACGATGCATCAGGTGATTCAGATGGGTAGCGACCACGGTACCCGCATCAACCACTGTGTAGCCCGCCACCTGCGCCTGATCGCGCAGACTGCCGTCGATCCACAGCGCCGGCAAGCCGAAGGCGGGATCGGTCGTGGGCGTGCCCTTGATCTGCACGGTCACGCCGCCCGGGTCGATGGCCAGCCACTGGCCAGGCATGGCGACGCCGTGACCGACCTCCACGCCGGACAGCAGGATGCGGTAATCGTTGGGCTTGAGCTCCAGGTTGTCGCGGATATGCACGACCGGGGGCAAAAAGCCTACGTCCTGCGCGAATTTCTTGCGCAGGCTGCGGATGCGGTGCAGCAGTTCACCATTCTGGGCGTGGTCCACCAGCGGGATCAGGCGGTAGCCGACCTCAAGGCCTAGCTGGTCCACCATGGACACGTCGTCCCAACTGGCCTCGGCCGCCGCGGCCTGCGCCTGCGTAATCGCCTGTGGCGGCACCTCGGCCGCCGCGGCCGCTGCCGCGGTTTGTCGCTTGTACAGCATCCAGCCGCCCCAGGCCAGCGCGGCGGCCAGGGTCAGGAATGCAACGTGCGGCATATTGGGGATCAGGCCCATGATGCCGACGATACCGGCGGTCAGGAACAGCACGCTGGGGTTGGAGAACAGCTGGCTGAGAATCTGCTGGCCGATGTCCTGGTCGGTCGAAACGCGCGACACCACCACGCCCGCCGCGGTCGAGATCACCAGCGCCGGGATCTGGGCCACCAGGCCGTCGCCGATGGTCAGCAGCGTGTAGACGCGCGCCGAATCACCCATCGACATGTCATGCTGGGCGACGCCCACGATCAAACCGCCGATGATGTTGATCGCCATGATCAGCAGGCCGGCGATGGCGTCGCCGCGCACAAACTTGCTGGCGCCGTCCATCGAGCCGAAGAAGTCGGATTCCTGGGAGACTTCCGCGCGGCGCTTGCGCGCCTCGTCTTCGCCGATCAGGCCCGCGTTCAGGTCCGCGTCGATCGCCATCTGCTTGCCCGGCATCGCGTCCAGGGTGAAGCGCGCGCCCACTTCGGCGATACGGCCCGCGCCCTTGGTGATGACGATGAAGTTGATGATGGTCAGGATCACGAAGACGATGATCCCCACGGCGAAGTTGCCGCCGACCAGGAAGTGGCCGAAGGCCTCGATGACCTTGCCAGCGGCGTCGGGCCCGGTGTGGCCATGGAGCAGCACCACGCGGGTGGAAGCGACGTTCAACGACAGGCGCAGCAGCGTGGCGAACAGCAGCACGGCCGGAAATGCCGCGAAATCCAGCGGCTTGCGCGTAAACATGGCCACCAGCAGGATCATCACGGACAACGCGATGTTGAAGGTGAACAGCAGGTCGAGCAGGAACGTGGGCAGGGGCAAAACCATCATGCCCAGCACCATCACGATCAGGATGGGCCCTGCCAGCAGCCGCGCATGCGTGGCCCCGTTACTTTTCAACATGGTGAGCAAAGCGCTCATTCCTTAAGCTCCTTGTGCTGCGGTTTTGGCTTGCGGGTCCAGCTCGACCGGCACGGGCAACCGGGTCGGGGCCGTCGGCTCGGCGCCCCAACCGGCCCGCCAGGAGCGCAGCTGGAAGACCCACGCCAGCACTTCTGCCACCGCGGTGTAGAGTTCGGACGGGATTTCCTGCCCAAGCTCCACGTGTTGATGCAATGCGCGCGCCAAGGGCGGCGCTTCCAATGTGGGGATGCGGTTCTCGGCGGCAAGCTCGCGGATCTTGGCTGCGATCAGGCCCGTACCCTTGGCCAGCACCCGCGGCGCGCCGCTCTTTTCCTCGTCGTACTTCAGGGCCACGGCGTAGTGCGTGGGGTTGGTGACCACCACGTCCGCCTTCGGCACCTCTGCCATCATGCGGCGGCGCGCCGCCTGGCGCTGCTGCTGCCGGATGCGCGCCTTCACGTGAGGGTCGCCTTCGCTTTCCTTGTGTTCCTGGCGCACGTCTTCCTTGGACATGCGCAGCTTCTTCAGGTGGCTCCAGATCTGCCACGGCACGTCCAGCATGACAATGATCATCAGCGACGCCACGATGAAGGCGCAGCACATCGCCACCAGCGTCAGCGCCTTGATCAGCGCCGCCGATGGCGCCACGTGCATCAGGCTGAGCATGTCGTCGTGGTAGCGCCAGATGACCCAGACCGCCACGCCGCCGACCAGCGCGGCCTTGGCCAGCGCCTTGATGAGCTCCACCACCGTCTGTGACGAGAACATCCGCTTCACCCCGGAAATGGGGCTGAGCTTGGAGAAATTGAACTGCAGGGGCTTGCCCGAGATGACGATGCCGCCCAAAAGCACGCTGGACAACACGGCGATGACAGCCAACAGCCCGAAAATCGGCAACAGCACCAGCAGGGCCTGGCCGAAACCCTCCACCGCACGCTCGACCATCACGCCGGGATCGAGAACGATGCGCTGATCGAACGCCAGGCCGTTGCGCAATACGCCGCTCAGGGTCCGGTAGAGCGAGCTGCCGCCCACCCAGATGGCGCCCACGCCCGCCGCCAGCATCATGAACGTTCCCAACTCGCGGGAACGCGCAATCTGCCCCTCCTCGCGCGCCTTTTCCAGGCGCCTGGGAGAGGCGGCTTCGGTTTTTTCGAGGTCGCTTTCTTCGGCCATGCTCTGCGGTGTCGTTGCGGCTCGCGGATTCTGGAATTACGAGCTGCCCGCCGAGATTCTAGGAGGCCCCGGGGTCTGGCGATAAGCCAAGAAACGGGGGGAAAGCGGCGCTATTCCCGGATGCGTTTCAGGCGGCGCGCTCCAGGCCCGCCCGGAACGCCCCCAGGCCCGGGCAGGCCAGCCACGTCAGTGGCCTGTGGCGACCGCCAGCCGGTCTGCCTCGCCCTCTCCGGCCGCCGCCTGGAAGCGGTTGAAGTCCAGGCCGATCCGCACCGCGCCCCAATGTTCCGACCCCAGATAGACCGGGATGGAAATGTCATTGACGATTTCGCCCGTATCGCGGGAATAGGTCTGCAGCAGCATCCCGCCGGTATTGGTCGCCAGGCGCAAGCCCACCGGATCATCGAAGATGCGCTTGTTGCGCACTCGCAGGATGTCCTGCTTCGGATCCCCGGTAGGCGCTTGCGAAAAGCGGCGATTGTGGGCCGGCGCGTATCCCCGGCCGTCCACCAGGATCGTGTAGATCCCGCCCGGCACGCCATCCAGCACACTATCAAGCAACTGCGTCACGGTCTCATCGATCTGCCGGTCGTAACTGGTGTGGTAGCGCGCAGGTTCGCTGCCGGGAATGCGCCGGTAGTGGCGGTCGAACACATCGGCACCACGGCTTCTGGCGTCTTCCAGAAGGTTGACAGCGGCGTCGCGGAAGGCTTCGACAGCCTGGGACAGGCCGTCAAAGGCGGTATTGCCGGTGCGTATGTCGGCCAGCACCTCCTGCACGCTCTCCGTCTGGCGACGGATGCGGTCGATTTCGCTGGACATGTTGCCGACGCGATTCAACACGTCGGCGCTCAACGCCGCTATCCGCCCCACCTCCTCGCTCATACCGTGGTTGGTGGAGTCCACCTCGCCTATGGCCTGGACAACGTCGCCGACCTGGCGATTCATGCTGTCGAAGTCCCGCACGAAACGCTCAAAGCCGGAGCATGTCCGATCCAGCACTGAGCCGGACGCGTTGACGTCCTCGCGCAATGTGCCGGTCTGATGCTGGGTCGTCTCCACCAGCTCCAACATCTCGGCGGTATGCCGGCCGATATCGCTGGTAGCCGAGTTCACACGCTCGGCCAGCCGCCCGACCTCGCTGGCGACCACGGCGAATCCCCGCCCCGCATCCCCCGCCCGGGCCGCCTCGACCCCGGCGTTCAAGGCCAGGAGTTGAGTCTGCAAGGCGATCTCCTTGATCAGCTTGCTGATGTCCCCAACGGAGTGGGCGCGGTCTGTCAGTTGACCGACCACCTCGGTGAATGAGGCCATCTCCCGCGTCATGCGCTCCACCCGCGCCTTGACGTCGGACAGTTCGGCCAGCGCCTGCTGCGCCGCGTGCAGATTTTGCCCTGACACCTCGGCAATCTCGCGCGCATGGGTGGAGGTTGACGTCGACAACGCGGCGATTTGCGCGCCGCTGGCCGCGAGCGCTTCCGCGGCCCGCGCCTGCTCCTGTGCCAGGATCGAACAATGGCCCGCCTGGAACTGCGTGCGGGCGGCGTTCAGCGCGATTTCGATGCTGGATTGGCGTACGGTCATGATGCGGCTGCGTATGCGCGCCATGAAACCGTACAGCGGCCAAACGGCCGGGCTGATGGATAGCGTACGTTCCGACAGGGTCGCGTCGCCGCGATTGAGCCGCCGCAACAACCGCCACATGCCGCCCAGGCGGAATACGGATCTGGCCATGATCAATCTCCTTGTGCCGGCCCGGATCGCCTTCTATGGGCATCCGTTGCCTGGCGCGCATTGCGCGCCATGATTCACGCTGCACGGCCCCTGATTATTGTTTTGGAGGGGAGTCTATCCACGAGGCGCGCTTTGCGCCCTTAGGGACTACCTTCATGCGCGGGCGGCACCACCCGGAAAATGCACCGCCGGAGTCCCAGTCCGGCGGCGCGGCTCCCGGCTAGAAGCCCAGGCTGGCCAGCAGGTCGTCGACCTGGTCCTGACTGGTCACTACGTCGGTCTTGCCTTGCGGACTGATCTGCGGCCCGTTGAGCAGGCTGTTGGCTTCGTCGCGGCGTTCTTGCGGGACGTTGTCCAGCAGCACCTGCAGCAGTTCACGCTCGATCGCGCCGACCACGTCCATCATGCGCATGATGACCTGGCCCGTGAGGTCCTGGAAATCCTGCGCCATGATGATTTCCATCAGCTGGGATTGCGTCTGCTGCGCCTGCTTCGGCACATCCTGCAGGTAGGCGCGCGTGTCCTTCACAAGCTCGCGCGCCTCGGGCAATTCCAGGGGCTGGTCGTACCACTGCTGCCAGCGCGCATCCAGCGCCTGTGCCGAGCGCGACAGGCCGTCCTGGATGGGGCCGGCCTGCTCGGTGGCGTTCAAGACGCGGTTGGCGGCCTGCTCCGTCATCTGCGCCACGTAGCGCAGACGGTCGCGGGCATCGGGAATGGCGTTGGCTGCGTCCTTGATGGCCTGATCCAGCCCCAGTTCGCGCATGCTGTCGCGCAGCATGCGCGTCAGCGACGCGATGCGGTGGATCAGGTCGGGGGATTCGCCCGGGCTCTCATGTTCCGTCGTGCTCATGGCTCACCTCAACCGGCGATTTTCTCGAAGATCTTGTTGAGCTTCTCTTCCAGCGTCGCCGCCGTGAAAGGCTTGACCACATAACCGTTGGCGCCGGCCTGGGCCGCGGCAACGATGTTTTCCTTCTTGGCCTCGGCCGTCACCATCAGCACGGGCAGCGAGGCCAGCGCCGCGTCGGCGCGGATCTGCTTGAGCATCTCCAGGCCGTCGAGATTGGGCATGTTCCAGTCCGACACCACGAACTGGAAACCGCCGTTGCGCAGCTTTTCCAGGCCGATGGCGCCGTCTTCGGCCTCATCCACGTTCTCGAAACCCAGCTCTTTGAGCAGGTTGCGGATGATCCGCCGCATGGTGGGGAAGTCATCCACCACCAGAATCTTCAGGCCCTTGTCTACCATCTTCTACTCCAGAAAAAATTTAGCTTGGACCGATCGGGGAGCCTTGCGCGTCAGACGCGGTGCCCGCGATCGCCCAGGCGAGTCAGAATGCGTTCGCTTATCGCCGACAACGAAACCACTTCATCCGCGGCGCCCAAGGCGATAGCTTCGCGGGGCATGCCGAAGACGACGCAGCTGGCCTCGTCCTGCGCAATCGTGTGGGCGCCCGCGCGGTGCATGGCCAGCATGCCGGCCGCGCCGTCCTTGCCCATGCCGGTCAGGATGACGCCGATGGCGTTCTTGCCCGCGGCGACGGCCGCCGAGTTGAACAGCACGTCCACCGACGGGCGATGGCGGTTGACGGGTTCGCTGGCTTCAAGCTCGATCACGTAGTTGGCACCGCTGCGGCCCAGACGCATGTGCATGTCACCGCCCGGCGCCAGATAAACGTGCCCGGGCAACACGCGGTCGCCGTGCACGGCTTCACGGACCGTCACCGCACACAGGGCATCCAGGCGTTGCGCAAAGGAGCGCGTGAAGCCCGCCGGCATGTGTTGGGTGATCAGGATGGCCGGGCTGTCGGGCGGCAACGGCTGCAGCACCTCGCGGATCGCTTCCGTGCCGCCCGTGGACGCGCCGACGATGACCAGCTTTTCCGAGCTGGACAGCGGACGGCGCAACATGGGCGCGGGTGCGGCGGGCGCGGCGTGCGCTGCTGGCGCGCGCAGCTTGGCGCGCGAGGCGGCGCGTATCTTGTCGGCGATGATCTCGGTGTATTCGAGCAGGCCGTCGCGGATGCCCAGTTTGGGTTTGGTGACGAAGTCGATGGCCCCCAGTTCGAGGGCCCGCAACGTGATTTCGCCGCCTCGCTCGGTCAGCGACGACACCATCACCACCGGCATGGGCCGCAGGCGCATCAGTTTTTCCAGGAAATCCAGCCCGTCCATGCGGGGCATTTCCACGTCCAGCGTCAGCACGTCGGGGTTATGGCGCTTGATGAGTTCGCGTGCCACCAGCGGATCGGGCGCGGTTGCGACCACCTCCATGTCCGGCTGGCTGTTGATGATCTCGGTCATCAGGCCACGCACCAACGCCGAATCGTCCACACACAAAACGCTAATTTTCTTCATTTTTGCTGCCTCGGCCCGCTCAGGACCTGCCCGCGCATTCATAGACAGTCTGCCCGCGCAGACGAAAGTCCCGGCTGATATAGGTGAAGTTCTCGGAATGGCCAGCAAACAGCAAGCCACCCGGCTTGAGCAGCGGCACAAACCGTTCCAGGATCCTGGCCTGGGTAGGTTTGTCGAAATAAATCATGACGTTGCGACAGAAGATCACATCAAACTGTTCGTTGATCTGCCACGTCGGCGCCAACAGGTTCAGCGTCTCGTATCGGACCATGTCGGCGATCTCGGGACGCACCCGGACCTGCCCTTCGTTGGCGCCCCGGCCTTTCAAGAAGAAGCGCCGCAGACGCTCGTTATCCATTTTGTCCACGCGCTCGGCCGGGTAGACCCCCGCGCGCGCACGGGTGAGCACATTGGTGTCGATATCGGTGGCCAGCACCGAACTTGCACTGGCCCGAGGGCCCAGCGCTTCCACCAGCGTCATGGCGATGGAATACGGTTCTTCCCCGGTGGAGGCCGCACAGCACCACACCGACACCGGGCCGCCGCGCCGTTTGGCAAAGTCAGCCAAGATGGGGAAGTGATGCGATTCGCGGAAGAAGGCGGTCAGGTTGGTCGTCAATGCGTTGACGAAATCTTCCCACTCGGCCGCATTCGGCTCGTTTTCAAGCTGGTCCAGATAGCTGCCGAAATCCTGCATGCCCAGCGCGCGCAGGCGCCGGGCAAGCCGGCTGTAGACCATTTCGCGCTTGTGCGTGCCCAGCGAAATTCCCGCATAGGCGTGAATCATCTTGCGCACGCGCGAAAAGTCCGCGTCGCGAAAATCGAATTGGCGTTCCACCGAAATGGACGGCGCCTGGGTTGCCGCTGCTGTAGCCACTGCGATCCTCAGTGCCCAAGCGCAAGCGCGTCAGGCGCCTGCAAGCGGGTGTCGTCACCGGCGGAACGCGCCGACGACAGGCGCTGGGCCGGAACCTCGATGACCTCACCCACGTTGATTTTGAACACGGACACCG
The DNA here is from genome assembly GCF_014851465.1 of Achromobacter sp. ACM04. Lineage (NCBI taxonomy): Bacteria > Pseudomonadati > Pseudomonadota > Betaproteobacteria > Burkholderiales > Alcaligenaceae > Achromobacter > Achromobacter sp. ACM04. Next base: position 569,581 of record NZ_JACUZS010000001.1, on the reverse strand, counting down.
CTTCGGCCAGGCGCTGCGCCTGCTCCTGCAGAGAACCCGCAGCTGCTGCAGCCTCTTCCACCAGCGCCGCGTTCTGCTGCGTCACCTCGTCCATCTGCGACACGGCACGGTTGACCTGCTCGATGCCGCTGGACTGCTCTTCGGACGCCGCCGAGATCTCGCCCATGATGTCCGTCACGCGCTTCACCGAGGCCACGATCTCCTGCATCGTCGAGCCGGCGCGCTCCACCTGCTGCGAGCCCGCGCCAACCTTGGTCACGGAATCCTCGATCAGGCCCTTGATTTCCTTGGCCGCCTGGGCGCTGCGTTGCGCCAACGAGCGCACTTCGCCTGCCACCACGGCAAAGCCTTTGCCCTGCTCGCCCGCTCGGGCAGCTTCCACCGCCGCATTCAGCGCCAGGATGTTGGTCTGGAAGGCAATGCCGTCGATCACCGACACAATCTCGGAAATCTTGCGCGAACTTGCCGAGATTTCCTGCATGGTGTGGACCACTTCCGACACCGCCGAACCGCCGCGCTCTGCCACGTCCGAGGCGCTGGCCGCCAGCTGGTTGGCCTGGCGCGCATTGTCGGCGTTCTGCTTGACGGTAGAGGCCAGCTCTTCCATCGAAGCCGCGGTTTCTTCCAGCGAGGCCGCTTGCTGCTCGGTGCGGCTGGACAGGTCCGTATTACCTGCCGCGATCTCGTGCGAACCGACGTTGATCTCATCCACGCCGCGGCGCACTGACGCCACGGTGCGGGTCAGGCTTTCCTGCATGCGCTTCAAGGCGGCGAACAGCTGGCCGATTTCGTTGGTATTGCGCGCGTCCACGCGGGCGGTGAGGTCGCCACCGGCGATGCGGTCGAAGTGATGACCGGCTTCCTTCAGCGGCAGCAGCACGCGGCGACGCAGGAACACATAGGTGGCGAACACAAGCAGCGCGGCGATCACGCCGCCGGCGGCGACTGCCATCAGGACGAACTGGTAGCGCACCTGTGCCACTTCGTGCGCATCCAGCGTCTTGCTGGCGCGCCAGAAATCAAAGCCTTCGATGGCGCGCGCGTACCGCCCCTCGAGAGCGTCCTGTACTGTCTGGACTTGCTTCTGGTAGGCAGGCATGTCCGCCTTTTCCAAGGCGGCCACCAGCGGCGTCAGCCCTTGCCGGACCAGCGCGTCATAGGATTCGTCGATTTCTTTCAGGGCGTCGGCCGCTTCGGCGGGCCGAGCCAGGCTCTTGTAATACTCGTACTCGGCCTGCCCCTTGTTCATGGAGGCCTTGGCCCGCTCCAGCAGGCCAGCCGCCTCGGAGGACAAGCCCTGGGTCAGCAAGGTGGGCTGCCCCACGCTCTTCACGATGTCCGCATAGTTGGCGGCGGCCGCGCGGCCCAGGCCAGTCATGGTGTCCTTGTAGCTGGAGACCACGCGGCCGACCGCGTCATCCAGCTCTTGCGATTGCTTGATCTGCGCCAGGGTGCCATTGCTGATGCGCAGGGACAGCACGCCCAACGCGGCCCCTATCACCAACATGAATGAGAAAAACGCCAGCACCCACAACAGGCTGCTGCGTATCGTCATGTTTGCGAAGAACTTGCGCATCACAAGAACCACTCCCAGATTGAAGTCGTTAAAGGAAAGCGCCACATTGGGTTCAATATGGCGCTTTTACCTCCCAGCAGGCCGTTCCGATCAGGACGCGACCTTCTCCACCAGCGCCATTTCGTCGCTGGTCATCATTTTTTCAATATCCACCAGGATCAGCATGCGTTCGTCCACCGTGCCCAGGCCCGTCAGGTACTCGGTGGACAAAGTGGCGCCGAATTCCGGCGCCGGGCGGATCTGGCCCGAATTGAGCATCAGCACATCGGACACGCCATCCACCACGATACCGACGACGCGGCGGTCGAGGTTCAGGATGATGACCACGGTCTGCTCGTTGTAGTCGACGCGGCCCAGATTGAACTTGATGCGCAGGTCGACGATCGGCACGATGATGCCGCGCAGGTTCGTCACGCCCTTGATGAACGGCGGAACATTCGCGATGCGGGTGACCGTGTCGGCGTCGTAGCCGCGAATCTCCTGCACCTTCAGGATGTCGATGCCGTACTCTTCGTCGCCCAGCGTGAACACCAGGAACTCGCTGCCGACATCTTCATTGCGCGCGGCTTGCGCTTGCGGTTTGGCTGCCATGAGGTTTATTTCTCCATCAATTCAGAATGGCTTCGGGCTGCGACCAACGCTCGCGGTTGGCGCGCGCAAGCGCAAATACGTCGACGATCAGGGCCACGCTGCCATCGCCCAGGATGGTCGCGGCGGAAATGCCCGGCACCTTGCGGTAATTCGATTCCAGATTCTTCACCACCACCTGGTGCTGGCCGATCAGGTGATCCACCAGCAACGCAAACCGGCGGTCCTCGGCTTGCATGATGACCGCGATGGCCTGCGTGGGATCGGTCTGGGCGTCGCTGACCGAGAACACCCGGTGCATTTCGACCAGCGGCAGGTACTCGCCGCGCACGTGCATCACGCGCTCGTTGCCCGCCACCGAGTAGATCTGGTCATTGGAGGGCTGCAGCGATTCGGTTACATGGTTCAGCGGCAGGATGAAGGTTTCCTCGCCGACGCGCACCGACATGCCGTCCAGAATGGCCAGCGTCAGCGGCAGGACGATGCGCGTCGTGGTGCCGTTGCCCGGTTCGCACGACAGCTGCACGTGGCCGCCCATGTCCTGGATGTTCCGACGCACCACGTCCATGCCCACGCCTCGGCCGGAGATGTCCGTCACCTTTTCGGCGGTGGAGAAGCCCGGCGCAAAGATCAGCTGCCAGATTTCGTCGTCCGGCGAATTCTCGTTGACGGGCAGGCCCTGGGCGATCGCCTTCTTCAGGATCTTGTCGCGGTTCAGCCCGCCGCCGTCGTCGCTGACTTCAATGACGATGTTGCCGCCGTTGTGCTGGGCCGACAGCACCAGCTGTCCGACGGGGTCCTTGCCAGCGGCGACGCGCTTTTCGGGCGTCTCGATGCCGTGGTCCAGGCTGTTGCGCACCAGGTGGGTCAGCGGATCGATGATGCGTTCGATCAGGCTCTTGTCCAGTTCCGTTGCGCGGCCGTGGGTTTGCAGTTCGATCTGCTTGCCCATCTTGCTGGCGATGTCACGCACCAGGCGTGGGAAGCGGCTGAACACGTAATCCATCGGCATCATGCGGATGGACATGACCGCTTCCTGCAGGTCGCGGGCATTGCGCTCAAGCTGTTCCATGCCATTGAGCAGGCGGTCGTGCAGCACCGGATCCAGCGTGGATGCGGTCTGGGCCAGCATGGCTTGGGTAATGACCAGTTCGCCCACCAGGTTGATGACCTGGTCGACCTTTTCGACGCCGACGCGGATCGAGGTGGATTCCTTGTCCGCGTGCGCCGGAGCTGCCGCAGCGGGCCGGGCCGCGCGGGTGGACTGTGTGATGGCCTCGGCGGCCGCAGCCGACTCGGCGACGGCCGGCACTTCGGGCGCCGTCTGTGCGGGAGCCGGCGCGGGCGTCGCAGCCGCAATTGGAGCAGCAGCCTGCGTTACGCCCGCCGGAGCAGCCTCGCGGCTGATTTCCAGCTGGTCGCCGTCGACGATGAAGCAGCATACTGCCTCGATATCGTCCGGCGTGCAGGTGCTGTCCATCCAGACGGTCAGGGCGCCGTCGGCGCGTTCGCTGGCCTTGACGTTGCCGAGATTGCCCATTTCCTCGAGGAGGGAGGCGGCGTCCTTGTCCGAAACCTTGGTGATCCGCACACGCAGAGGCAAGCTGCCGGCTTCCGCTGCCGGCGCTTGCGCGGCGGGCTCGGGGGCAGGCGCCGGGGCGATCACGGGAGCAGGGGCCGGAACCGGCGCTGCCACGGGTGCAGGGGCCTCGGCCGGCGCGGCTGCCGCGGCGGGATCCTTATGCTCCAGCGCAAGCTGCCTCAGTACGGCGCAGATACGCTCAAACACGGCTTCATCGGGCTCTTCGGAGGCCCGATAGGCATCCAGTTGGCTTTTGAGCACGTCTTTCGTTTCCAAGAAAATATCGATCATGTCCGTACGCAGCGCCATTTCGCCGCGACGGATCGCATCCAGGAGGTTTTCCAGCAAATGGGTCGTGCCCGCCAGCTGCGTGAAGCAGCCGAAGGTGGCCGCCCCACCCTTGATCGAGTGGGCGGCGCGGAAGATCGCGTTGAGCTGTTCGATGTCGGGCGCGCCCACATCCAGCTCGAGCAGCAGCTGCTCCATCTGCGCGAGCAGCTCGTCCGCCTCGTCGAAAAAGGTCTCGTAAAACTGACTGAGGTCCAAACCAGAACTCATGACCCGTACGCCTTCAAAAATGAACTTGCTTACGCGCCAGCCTGCTCGTCGAGCAGTTCAGACGCCAATTCCACCAGCACATCCGGGTCGACCGGCTTGGAAAGCCAGCCACAGACCCCCAGATCCCGGGCGGCCATCTTGCTGTCCACGTCGTCCTCGGTGGTCAACACCAGGACCGGCACGTCCAGGTACTCGTCCTCTTGGCGCAGTCCCTGGATCAGCTCCAGACCGCCCATGACCGGCATGTTCCAGTCGCTGACCACCAGGTCCACCGGGTGGCTCTTGGCCAATTCCAGCGCTTCCTGGCCATTGCCGGCCGTCAGGACTTTCCATCCCGCACCCGTCAACGTCGCCTGGACGATCATGCGCATCGTCGCCGAGTCGTCCGCCACAAGAATCGTTGCAGCCATTGCTATCGAACCCCTTCCGCGGGCGGGTTGCTCTCCGCCTCGCCTGGTTTGGTTGCCGTCGTGGCCTGGGCCGCGGCTTGCGCCGCTTCCACCGCCGTTCCTACCTCGCGGGCATCCTTGGCGCTGACGTCCGCAGCCGCGGCGTTCTCGCTTTCGATGCGCCGCTGGGTGCTCTGGTTGAGCACCACAAGGCTGATACGTCTATTAACGGCCGCATACGGGTCATCTTTAACCAGGCTCATGCTGGACGACAGCCCCTGGATGCGCAGGACCTTGCTTTCGTTCATTCCGCCCGCCACCAGCTCCTGGCGCGACGCATTGGCGCGGTCGGCCGACAGCTCCCAATTGCTATAGGCGCGCTCTCCGCGAGCGTATTGCGAGGCGTCGGTGTGACCGGAGATGCTGACCTTGTTGGGCAATTCATTCAGGACCGGCCCCAGTTCCCTGAGGATGTCGCGCATGTAAGGCTGCACTTCCGCGCGGCCGGTGGCGAACATCGGACGGTTCTGGTTGTCGATGATCTGGATGCGCAGACCCTCCGTAGTCAGGTCGATCAGCAGTTGCGGCCTGAAGCTCTTCAGCACCGGACTGGTCTCGATGACGTTTTCGAGCCGCTTTTTCAGATTTTCCAGGCGATGCTGTTCGCGGCGTTCGGCGTCGCCCATGGGCTGGGCCTCGACGCGGTTGCCCTGCGCGCGGCGCACATCGCCCTCGCTGCGCAAGGGATCCCTGCCGCCTCCTGGAACCGCGCTGGTTTCGGCCGAACTGCTGGGCCCGCCCGTAATGGCGACGCGCAATGGCATGCGGAAGTACTCCGCAATGCCCTTGAGCTCTTCGCGCGGGACCACGCTGATCAGCCACATCACCAGGAAGAACGCCATCATCGCCGTGATGAAGTCTGCGTACGCGATCTTCCAGCTGCCGCCGTGGTGCCCGCCGCCGTGGACCTTCTTGCGGCGGATCACCACACGGTGGTTGTTTACCGTGCTCATGGCCCGCTCCGTCAGGCCTTGCCGGTGGCGGTGGACTTGGCTTGCCGGACGTGCTCTTCCAGCTCACCAAAGGTCGGACGCACTGCGGAGAACAGCACCTTGCGGCCGAACTCCACGGCCAGCTGGGGCGGATAGCCGTTCATGCTGGCCAGCAGCGTGGTCTTGATGCATTCCAGCACCTTGGTGGCCTCATCGCTGCGGCGCTCGATGCGCGACGCCAGCGGCCCCACGAAGCCGTAGGCCAGCAGAATACCCAGGAACGTGCCCACCATGGCCTTGGAAATCAGGTCGCCCAGGATCGCCGGAGGCTGGTCCACGGCGGCCAGCGCCTTGATCACGCCCAGCACGGCGGCCACGATACCGAAGGCCGGCAGGCCATCGGCCATTTGCTGCAGTGCGCGCACAGGAACTTCGCGCTCATGGCGGTAGGTTTCGATTTCCTCGTCCATGAGCGTCTCGATTTCGAACGAGCTCATGTTGCCGCTGATCATGATGCGCAGGTAGTCCGTGATGAACTCCATCAGCTTGGCGTCTTTGGCGATGCGGGGGTACTCGCTGAAGATCGGACTGGACTCCGGGTCTTCGATATGCGACTCGATGGCCATGAGGCCCTCGCGGCGTGCCTTGTTCAGCAGCACGTACAAGAGCGCCATCAGCTCCATGTACACGTCCTTGCCGTAGCGCGAGCTTTTCAAGGCGTCGGGCAAGGCGGACTTGACCAGCATCAACGACTTCTTGCTGTTGCTGGCGAGGAAGGCACCAAAAGCCGCCCCGAAAATCAGCGTGAGCTCGAACGGCTGGTATAGCGCGCCCAAATGGCCGCCCAGCGCTATGAAGCTGCCGACGACCGACACGGCCACCACGAGAAAACCGATAACAATCAACACATCAGGCCCCTGCCAACGAAGTCTAAAACTGGCGTCAATGATCCCCTGTTCCCCTCGACCCAAAAAGGCGGGTTACGGGGGGTTTTCCAGGGCTTTTGATGTATTTGAATACCGCCGGTCAGAGCCGGGCGGCATTCGCAACGGGTGCGGGGCGGGTGCCGGAGCGCGCCTTGGCCGCAGCGCGGGTCTTGCCAGCGCGGGGGGGCGGCCGGCAGATCGCGCACACGAAATCCGACTGGGGATCGTGGGCATGGGCGATGAAATGCCCCCCGCATTGGCGGCAGGCGGACATTTGCAGCATGCCGCTATCAAAAAAGCGCACCAGCATCCAGGCGCGCGTGAAGCTCAGGACGGGCTCTGCGCCTTCGGCGGCATCGGTGCCGGCGTTTTCGAGATAGAGGCGATAGGCGTCGATGGTGGCGCGTATGCCCTTGCTGCTGGTGCGCGTATTCAGGAACGAATACACGTTGTAGAAGAGCGAGGAATGGATGTTCGGCAGCCAGGTCATGAACCAGTCAACCGAAAAGGGCAGCATGCCCTTGGGTGGCGAGCAGCCGCGGATTTCGCGGTACAGGCGCGCCAGGCGGTCATGGCTGAGGCTGGTTTCAGCCTCCAGCACCTGCAGCCGGGCTCCCAAAGTGATCATGGAGCTGGCTAGCAGAATGTCATCCGCTTCCTGCGAAACGCTCTTGGTGGCCATTACACGTGCTTCCGGATGGAATGATCAGGCCGTCAGGCCAATTCTTCGACAGGCTGCTTGGCCAGCAGGATAGTTGCGTGCGCTTGCTGCAGCGCACCGCCCAGAACGTCATGGGTCAGCGCGGACAGCAGGCTGTAGTCATCGAAGCGGAAGCGGCACAGCAACGAGCTGGAGCTTGCGAGCTTGACCAATTGCGCCGGCGAAAGGCGCATGAGGATGTCAGCAACTTCATTGCTGAATCCCAGGCGGAACATCGACGCCGCGTAGTCGTCGCGCAGCATGCGCTGTGCCAGTAACAAATAGGACAGATTCACTTCGCGAATGTCTGTCAGCAATGAATTTTCGACTTGTTGCACGCCCAACTCCCTATTCCCTATCCCGCCGATGGGGGCTTGTGTAAGCAAAAGCACCGGAATTCCGTTGCCATTACGTTCGATACATCCCGCTTTGATGCGAAATGTATCATTTGTTCGCAATTTAAGTAAAATTTACCACAGCTGATGTCATTTTCTATGACTTATATGACAAAACTTTGTTGATGTTGCGCAACTTACCGTTTCCGATACACCTTGACATATAAATTTCAGACGAATTTACGTCAATTTGGCAAATAAGCATTCAAAACATTGCGTACTTTGGGGAATGAAACGGTGTTGTTTGCCGACAATGGCAGCTTGCAGATCACTAAATCCACCTAGCTTTAGCGCCGACGCGCGTTTGTCGACAATGTCGCAAATTGACAACAACAGACCACGCGCCACGATGGACACCGCCCGACACTCCCGCAATGCCTCACGCAGATGACAGCCTGGTCGAATATGCCCCGCTAGTGCGGAAGCTGGCCCTGCAATTGCTCGCCCGGCTACCCGCCAGCGTAGAGCTCGACGACCTGATCCAGGCCGGCATGATCGGCCTGCTCGATGCCGTGCGCCGCTACCAGGAAACGGCCGACGCCCAATTCGAGACCTACGCCACCACCCGCATCCGCGGCGCGATGCTGGACGAATTGCGCGGACAGGATTGGCTGCCTCGCAGCGTGCGCGCCAAGGCGCGCAAGATCGAGCAGGCCATCCAGCAGCTCGAACAGCGTTTGATGCGCGCGCCGACCGAAGCAGAAATCGCGCAACAGCTCGACATGCCCCTGGGTGACTATCAAACACTGTTGCACGACGCCCAGGGCGTGCAGATCGTGCATTACGAAGACTTCACCACCGAGCCTGACTCGGCTGGCGGTCAATCCGACTGGGCGGCCACCCTGAACCATGGCGCGGCCGGCGGCAATCCGCTGGATTCGCTGCTGGCCGGGGACTTCCGCCAGGCGCTGATCCACGCGATCGACGCCCTGCCCGAGCGTGAAAAGTTGCTGTTGTCACTTTGCTACGAGCAAGGACTGAACCTGAAGGAAATCGGCGCGATCCTGAATGTGACCGAGGCACGGGTGTGCCAACTGAGGTCGCAGGCGACGGCGCGGATACGGGCGAAGCTGAAGGAACAGGCTTGGCAGGAATTGCCCCAGGATGGACAGATTGCGCAGGTGATATAGAAGAACGTCGGGTGGGGAGGCACCTTTGCCGCACACTCATCCCCCTCGCCACGAAAGGCTCTCAACATAACGGACGCACTTCGCGTCCGTTTCTCATTGGGCGATGCCTGAAGAGACCACATACAGCGACATCGGGGACATGCGTTGCCTGCAAACTTCCAAAGAACGATGTCTTTACATTAAGGGAGCAGCAGCAGCAGCGGTAGCGGTAGCCGCCGGACTTGGCTCTGATGCCCGCCCTAGCCGGCCGGATAGAAGAAAAATGTCGACTTTCGCGAAATAGCGCTAAAGATTGATTTTGGACTGCCGTAATCCTGGCAACGGAGAGATTCCCAGACACCAAGTCGACGAACTTTCCCGTTAACACCAGTGGGCGGCCTTGCTGCCCAGTTTGAAGAAGCCTTTCTCTCTTGGGAGCCTGAACATGGCTGCAGTCATCAATACCAACTACCTCTCGCTGGTTGCTCAAAACAACCTGAACAAGTCGCAATCGTCGCTGGGCAGCGCCATCGAGCGCCTGTCGTCGGGCCTGCGCATCAACAGCTCCAAGGACGACGCCGCTGGCCAAGCCATCGCCAACCGCTTCACCGCCAACGTCAATGGCCTGACCCAAGCTGCCCGTAACGCCAACGACGGCATCTCGATCGCTCAAACGACCGAAGGCGCCCTGAACGAAATCAACAACAACCTGCAGCGCATCCGTCAGTTGTCGGTGCAAGCGGTCAGCGGCACCAACTCCGATTCCGACCTGCGCTCGATCCAGGACGAAATCCAGCAACGCCTGGACGAAATCGACCGCGTGTCGACCCAAACGCAATTCAACGGCGTGAAGGTTCTGTCGGCCGACAACAAGCTGACGATCCAAGTTGGCGCCAACGACAACGAAACCATCAGCATCGACCTGAAGCAGATCACCGCTGGCACGCTGGGCCTGGGCAGCTTCAGCGTTGCGGGTCCGACCGTCAACTCGACTGGCGTGATCACGGATTCGACCGGCGCTGCAGCCGCTAGCGTGGGCGCGACCGAATTCAAGAAAGTCTTCGGCGACGACACCCAATTCACGTCTTCGTCGGTCAGCTTCGGCACTGGCGCTCAGGCTGACTTCGCCCAAAAGCTGGGTGTCGCGTCGGGCAGCATCGCGCTCGGCACCGACCTGAAGTCCGATGGCCGCGGCAACTGGTACGCCACCGTGACCGTCACCCCGTCGACCGCTACTGAAGTCGAAAACCTGGCCAGCCGTGGCATCACGGTCGGTTCGAACGGCCAGGCGCTGGCATCTGGCGCGGCTTCCACGTTCTACATCGCCGTGAACCCGCAATCGACCACCTCGACGGGTACCGCCACTGCCGCGTTCACGCTCGGCAGCAGCGACCTTAGCGTGGCCGCCATGACCACCGGCTCCACCGCCAACCCGCTGGCCAAGCTGGACAAGGCGCTGTCGGACGTTGACTCCCTGCGCGGTGAGCTCGGCGCTGTTCAGAACCGTTTCGAATCGACGATCGCCAACCTGAACAACACCATCACCAACCTGTCCGCCGCCCGTTCGCGTATTCAAGACGCCGACTACGCCACGGAAGTGTCGAACATGACCAAGGCCCAGATCCTGCAACAGGCTGGCACCTCGGTTCTGGCGCAAGCCAACCAAGTTCCGCAAACCGTTCTGTCGCTGCTGCGTTAATCACGCCGCAACGCTTGACGGTCGGGTAGATGCAGGGCCTTGCCCTGCCCTCCCGGCACCGACCCAGGGCCCTCACGCTCTGGTCGAGACCAACAAGCCGGCATCCGCCGGCTTGTTTCTTTTTGGCCCAACTTGTCGCTAGCGCTCCAAGCCGGCGCAATTTGTTCACCGCATCCATGAGATTGGATCAGCCCGGCAACGATACGGATCCGGCGCCGAACCGGCATATACCCCAGTCCCAATCAAGCCCCATTTTTTCGGACTATTCCCCTTTTTCACTTCCTCCGATTGCCTCATACTCGCGGCTGCACGCTTTGTATCAATAATTTTCACAACATGACCGCGACGCCTCCCGATCCACTCGCTACGCAGCACAGCAGCATTCCGGATCCCGATGCCCAGGCGCCGATGGATGAGCAGACCCTGCGTCTGCGCGAAGAGAACCGCGCCTTGCGCGAATTGCTGGTGGCGCAGGCGCAGGCCGCGCCCGCGCCGCAGGAACCCGGTCCGCTACGGCGGATGTTCTGGTGGTTGATATCGGCGCCTGGCGCTGCACTGGTCCGCTGGCGCGCCCTGGTAGGACGCGAAGACGCGCGGCCGATCACGGGTAAACGCGTGGGATATGCCACATTGACCGTGCTGTATACGCTGGCAATCTATGGCGCGCTGGTTTTGCTGGTGGTGTCATGGAGCTCGCCGAATACGACAGTTTCGGGCTCCACGGCTGCCGGCCCGGTACGGATACCTCTGACGCCGGCACCGCCTGCGAACGCCGAACCTGTATTCGGTCACCCGGAAATGACGCCGGCGGCGATGCCAACACCCGTTCCAGATTCGGACTCCGATTCGGATTCGGGCCCAGGTTCGCCAGAACCGCAACCTGAGCCCAACCCAGCGCCGCAGCCCGCCCCTGCCGAGCAGCAACCCGCCTCGCAGGCGCAACCCGAGCACGCCCCGGCGCCGCCCGCAGCGGCGGACACGATGAACACTGCACCCAGGTCTACCCTGCGGATCACTGAGATCCCCGCCGCAGACCCCATGGCCTGGGTGGAAGAACTGAAAAACGAGATGGCGCGTTGCGCGACGTTGGGGTTCTTCGATCGCCCCGACTGCGCCTGGGCCGCACGCCGGCAGTTCTGCGAGCCCAATCGCGCTTGGGGCACCATCAAGGAATGCCCGAATCGGCCGTGATGACCGCCACGAATCCCGTGCATCCGGGTGCGGCCCACGCGATAATCCAATACCGGCTTAAGCCCCCTACCAAACACTAGGACACCCCAAGCATGGACGCATCGATCAGCAACACCGTCAATACCGCCCTGGCCCTGCAGGACGCGAACCTCATGCAGGAAGTACAGGCCCGCGTACTGAAGAAGGCGCTCAATGCGCAAGCGGACACGGCCTTGACGCTGATGCAGTCGCTGCCGGTGCTGGCAGTGGACGCCACGCTGGGTTCGCGCATCGATACGCACGCCTGAACGCCGCGCCGCAGGCGCACAAAAAAAGCGCCGGTCCCTGTCCAGGGCCGGCGCTTTTGCATTGCGCGGGCGGCATGACCGCCCTCCTGCGCATTACTTCTTCTTCATCGGCGGCAAGTCGGTGCAAACACCTTCTGCAACTTCGGCGGCCATGCCCACCGACTCACCCAGGGTCGGGTGCGGGTGGATGGTCTTGGCGATATCGACGACGTCGGCGCCCATTTCCACGGCCAGGGCCAGTTCGCTGATCAGGTCACCCGCATGGGTGCCGACGATGCTGCCGCCCAGAATGCGATGCGTTTCCGCGTCGAAGATGAGCTTGGTGAAGCCCTCGTCGCGGCCATTGGCGATGGCGCGACCGGAGGCGGCCCAGGGGAACACGCCCTTCTCGATCTTGATGCCCTGCTTCTTGGCTTCGTCTTCCGTCAGGCCGACCCAGGCCACTTCCGGATCGGTGTAGGCCACCGACGGAATGACGCGGGCGTCGAAGAAGGACTTCTGGCCTGCGGCGGCTTCGGCGGCGACGTGGCCTTCATGCACGGCCTTGTGCGCCAGCATGGGCTGGCCGACGATGTCGCCGATAGCGTAGATGTGCGGCACGTTGGTGCGCATCTGGCGATCGACTTCGATGAAGCCGCGGTCGGTCACGGCGATGCCAGCCTTGTCAGCGCCGATCTTCTTGCCGTTGGGGCTGCGGCCCACGGCTTGCAGCACCAGGTCGTAGCGTTGCGGCTCCTTGGGCGCGCCCTCGCCTTCGAAGCTGACGTAGATGCCGTCCTTCTTGGCTTCCGCGCCCACGGTCTTGGTCTTCAACATGATGTTGTCGAAGCGGTAGGCGTTCTTCTTCTGCCATACCTTGACCAGGTCGCGGTCGGCGCCCTGCATCAGGCCGTCCAGCATTTCCACCACGTCCAGGCGCGCGCCCAGCGTGGAGTACACCGTGCCCATTTCCAGGCCGATGATGCCGCCGCCGATGATCAGCATCTTCTTGGGGACTTCACGCAGCAACAAGGCGCCGGTGGAGTCGACGATGCGGTCGTCCTGGGGCAGGAACGGCAGCTTCACCGACTGGCTGCCGGCGGCGATGATGGCCTGCTTGAAGCGCAGGGTCTGGGTCTTGCCGTCGGCCGCCTTGACGGTCAGGTGGTTGGGGTCGGCGAACTCGCCCACGCCATGCACCACGGTGACCTTGCGGGCCTTGGCCATGCCGGCCAGGCCGCCGGTCAGCTTGGCGACCACGCTGTCCTTGTAGCCGCGCAGCTTGTCCAGGTCGATCTTGGGCTCGCCGAAGCTGATGCCGTGGGCGGCCAGCTCGCGGGCTTCGTCGATGATGGCGGCGTTGTGCAGCAGCGCCTTGGACGGAATGCAGCCCACGTTCAGGCAGACGCCGCCCAGGGTGTCGTAGCGTTCGACCAGGACCACGGACAGGCCCAGGTCGGCGGCGCGGAAGGCGGCGGAGTAGCCGCCGGGGCCGGCGCCCAGCACCAGCATGTCGTATTCGCCGTCGGCCGAGCCCTTGAAGCTGGCCGCGGCGGGCGCGGCGGCGGGAGCCGGAGCCGCCTGCTTGGGCGCCTCGGCGGCCTTGGGGGCTTCCTTGGCGGCGGGCGCGGCTGCGGCGGCACCCGTCGCTGCTTCCACTTCCAGCACGACCGTGCCTTCGGCAACCTTGTCGCCGACCTTGACGTTGATGGACTTCACCACGCCGCCTTGCGACGCGGGGATTTCCATCGAGGCCTTGTCGGACTCGACGGTGATCAGGCTTTGTTCAGCCTTGATCGTGTCGCCCACCGCCACCAGCACTTCGATGACTTCCACTTCCTTGAAGTCGCCGATGTCCGGCACTTTGATTTGAACGGTATTGCTCATGGGGCTCCCCGTTTACAGCGCGATGCGGCGGAAGTCGGCCAGCAAGGCGCCCAGATAGGCATTGAAGCGCGCGGCCGCGGCGCCGTCGATGACGCGGTGGTCGTACGACAGCGACAGCGGCACGATCAGGCGCGGCACGAACTGCTTGCCGTCCCACACGGGCTTGTGCGAGGAGCGCGACACACCCAGGATCGCCACTTCAGGGGCGTTGATGATGGGCGTGAACGAGGTGCCGCCGATGCCGCCCAGGGACGAGATCGAGAAGCAGCCGCCCTGCATTTCGGCGGGCGAGATCTTGCCGTCACGCGCCTTCTTGGACAGGTCGGTCATTTCCTGGGCGATCTGCAGAATGCCCTTCTTGTCGGCATCGCGGATCACCGGCACCACCAGCCCGTTGGGCGTGTCGGCGGCGAAGCCGATGTGGTAGTACTGCTTGAGCACCAGGTTGTCGCCGTCCAGCGAGGCGTTGAACTCGGGGAACTTCTTCAGGGCCGCGACCACGGCCTTGATCAGGAAGGCCAGCATCGTGACCTTGATGCCCGACTTCTCGTTTTCCTTGTTCAGCGTGACGCGCAGCGCTTCCAGGTCGGTGATGTCCGCTTCGTCGTTGTTGGTGACGTGCGGGATCATGACCCAATTGCGATGCAGGTTCGCGCCGGAGATCTTCTTGATGCGCGACAGCGGCTTGGCTTCGATCGGGCCGAACTTGGTGAAATCGACCTTCGGCCACGGCAACAGGCCCAGCGCGGCGCCATCGGCCGAACCGCCGGCAGCGGCCACCGGACCAGCTGCGAGCGCCTGCTTGACGAAGCCGCGCACGTCGTCGGCGGTGATGCGGTCCTTGGGACCGGAGCCCTTGACCTTGCTCAGGTTGACGCCCAGTTCGCGCGCGAACTTGCGCACCGAGGGGGACGCGTGCGGCAGCTGGCCGGGCTTGAGGTTGGCGTCTTCGAGCGCGGCGGCCGGAGCCGGACGCTGCGCGGCAGGCGCAGGCGCTTCGGCCTTGGCGGCGGGCGCGGCAGCGGCCTCTGCCTTGGCGGCCGGAGCCGGGGCTGCGGCGGCAGCGGCGGCGGGCGCGGCGCCCTCCACCACGACCACGACCGAGCCCTTGGCAACCTTGTCGCCGACCTTGACCTTCACTTCCTTGACCACGCCGCCTTGCGAGGCGGGGATTTCCATCGAGGCCTTGTCGGACTCGACGGTGATCAGGCTTTGCTCGGCCTTGATGGTGTCGCCCACCGCGACCATGACTTCGATGACTTCGACTTCCTTGAAGTCGCCGATGTCGGGCACTTCGATGTTCACCGGACCGCTGGAGGCGGCCGGTGCGGCGGCAGCGGCAGCAGCGGCCGGCTGCGCGGCAGCCTTGGCTTCGGCCTTGGGAGCCTCTTCCTTGGCCGGCGCAGCCGCGGGGGCCGCAGCCTCGCCCGCGCCCGACGCTTCCACTTCCAGCACGACCGTGCCTTCGGCAACCTTGTCGCCCACCTTCACGCTGATCGACTTCACCACGCCGCCTTGCGACGCGGGGATCTCCATCGAGGCCTTGTCGGACTCGACGGTGATCAGGCTTTGTTCAGCCTTGATCGTGTCGCCCACCGCCACCAGCACTTCGATGACTTCCACTTCCTTGAAGTCGCCGATGTCGGGAACCTTGATTTGCACGATGTTGCTCATGTCTCTTTACCCTCAGGCGTATTGCGGGTTGGCTTTGTTCGGATTGATGCCGTACTTCTTGATGGCTTCGGCCACCTTGGCGACCGGCACCTTGCCTTCGTCGGCCAGCGCGCGCAGCGCGGCGACGACGACGAAGTGGCGATCCACTTCGAAGTGCTCGCGCAGCTTCGAGCGGAAATCCGAGCGGCCGAAACCGTCGGTGCCCAGCACCTTGTACTCGCGGCCCTTGGGCACGAACGGACGGATCTGGTCGGCGAAGAGCTTCATGTAGTCGGTCGACGCGATGATCGGGCCTTCCGTCTTGGCCAGCTGTTCCGTGACGTAAGCCACCTGCGGCTTCTTCTCGTCGGGGTGCAGCATGTTGTGGCGTTCGGCGTCCAGGCCGTTGCGGCGCAGTTCCGTGAAGCTGGTGACGCTCCAGAGGTCCGAAGCCACGCCCCAGTCGGCTTCCAGCAGTTCTTGCGCGGCCATGACTTCGCGCAGGATGGTGCCCGAGCCCATCAGCTGCACGCGGTTCTTGCCCTTGCCGTGCGACTTGAGCTTGTACATGCCCTTGATGATGCCTTCCTCGTCGCCCTGGGTCAGACCGGGCTGCGGGTAGTTTTCGTTCATCACCGTCAGGTAGTAGTAGACGTTTTCCTGGTCTTCCACCATGCGCTTCAGGCCATGCTGGATGATCACGGCCAGTTCGTGGCCGAAGGTCGGGTCGTACGAGACGCAGTTCGGGATGGTGGAAGCCAGGATGTGGCTGTGGCCGTCTTCGTGCTGCAGGCCTTCGCCGTTGAGCGTGGTGCGCCCGGCGGTGCCGCCCAGGAGGAAGCCGCGCGCCTGCATGTCGCCGGCCGCCCAGGCCAGGTCGCCGATGCGCTGGAACCCGAACATCGAGTAGTAGATGAAGAACGGGATCATGATGCGGTTGTTCGAGGAGTACGACGTGGCCGCCGCAATCCAGGAGCTCATCGCGCCCGCTTCGTTGATGCCTTCCTGCAGGAGCTGGCCGTCGGCCGCTTCCTTGTAGTACATGACCTGGTCCTTGTCGACCGGGGTGTACTTCTGGCCTTCCGGCGCATAAATGCCGATTTGGCGGAACAGGCCTTCCATGCCAAAGGTGCGCGATTCGTCGGCCAGGATCGGCACGACGCGCGGACCCAGCTCCTTGTCGCGCAGCACCTGGTTCAGGATGCGCACGAAGGCTTGGGTGGTGGAGATTTCACGGCCTTCGGCGGTGGGTTCCAGCACGGCCTTGAAGGCGTCCAGCGCCGGGGCCTTGAGTTGCTCGTCGGCCTTGGCGCGGCGGCGGGGCAGGTAGCCGCCCAGCGCGGCGCGGCGCTCGTGCAGGTACTTCATTTCGGGCGAGTCTTCGGCCGGCTTGAAGTACGGCAGGTCGGCCAGCTGGTCGTCCGGGATGGGGATGCCGAAACGGTCGCGGAATTCGCGGATCGAGTCCAGCTCCAGCTTCTTCTGCTGGTGGGTGGGGTTCTTGGCCTGGCCGACGTGGCCCATGCCGTAGCCCTTGATGGTCTTGGCCAGGATGACGGTGGGCTGGCCCTCGTGGGTGGCGGCGGCGTTGAACGCGGCGTACACCTTGTGCGGGTCATGGCCGCCGCGGTTCAGGCGCCAGATGTCTTCGTCGCTCATGCGCGACACGGCTTCCAGCAGCTTCGGATGCTTGCCGAAGAAGTGTTCGCGCACGAACTTGCCGTCGTTGGCCTTGTACGCCTGGTACTCGCCGTCGACGGTGTCTTCCATGATCTTGCGCAGGATGCCTTCCTTGTCGTGCGCAAGCAGCGGATCCCAGTAGCCACCCCAGATCAGCTTGATCACGTTCCAGCCCGAGCCGCGGAAGTCGCCTTCGAGTTCCTGGATGATCTTGCCGTTGCCGCGCACCGGACCGTCCAGGCGCTGCAGGTTGCAGTTGATGACGAAGATCAGGTTGTCCAGCTTTTCGCGGGCAGCCAAGGCGATGGCGCCCAGGGATTCGGGTTCGTCCATTTCGCCGTCGCCGCAGAACACCCAGACCTTGCGCTTGCTGGTGTCGGCGATGCCGCGGGCGTGCAGGTACTTCAGGAAGCGGGCCTGGTAGATGGCCATCAGCGGGCCCAGGCCCATCGACACCGTCGGGAACTGCCAGAAGTCCGGCATCAGCTTGGGATGCGGGTACGAGGACAGGCCCTTGCCGTCCACTTCCTGGCGGAAGTGGTTCAGCTGGTCTTCGGTCAGGCGGCCTTCGAGGTAGGCGCGGCCGTACATGCCGGGGGAGGTGTGGCCCTGGAAGTAGACCAGGTCGCCGCCGTGGTTTTCGTCTTCGGCGTGCCAGAAATGGTTCTGGCCGCAGCCGATCATGGTGGCCAGCGAGGCGAAGGAGGCGATGTGGCCGCCCAGGTCGCCGCCGTCCGGCGGATTGTGCTTGTTGGCCTTGACCACCATGGCCATGGCGTTCCAGCGCACGTACGAACGGATGCGCGATTCCAGCTCCAGGTTGCCCGGGTGCGCCGGCTCCAGGCCGGGGGGAATCGTGTTGACGTAGGCGGTGTTGGGCGAGAACGGGATATGCGCGCCGGAACGGCGGGCTTCGTCGATCAGGCGTTCGAGCAGATAGTGGGCGCGCTGCGGTCCTTCACGATCAAGGACAGCCGCCAGGGCTTCGAGCCACTCCTGGGTTTCAAGGGTGTCTTCGTCGTTGGCAGCCTGTACGGCGCCAGCCTGGGCGTAAGAGGACATCGTGTGTCTCCTGTTGGAATGTTCGTGACCGCACCCGCTTACTTATCTACTCGCGGACATTGCATGGTAGCCGGGATCATCCGGGCTACCATGCAAGGCATGGGGTCGGGTTGTTCTAGAGACCTGCTACTGGGTCGGTTCCCTATCAGCCGGCATTCTAAGAAAGAAGATTAACCGGTCGCAAGAAAAATTTCATGTTGCGGTACGGCATTTCATAATGCGGAAAATTTAAAGCCAGCTGAACGCTTTGGCGTCATACTTTTACTTAGGTACTCCAAAAGGACGAGTCGATTCCCGGCAAATCCCTGCCAACACGCACTAAAATGCGCGGTCTATCCGGCCCGAATTCCATGTCCAGCGCGCCCAAGTCCAATATTCCTACGCCGTTCCACGATCACGCCCGCACTCGCCGACGCGGGGTGTACTGGGTCACGCCAGCAATGGTGCTGATCCTCTATATCTGTGTGATGGCGGTGTTTTTCTGGCTGCAGCGCATCCATGACGACAGTGTCATGTTTGTCACCATCGACCAGGAAATGCGCCAGCAGCGCCTGATCTGGGTAGTGCTGGCCCTGTCCTGTGTGATCGTCATCAGCCTGCTGATGCTGTGGCGCTATACCCGTTTCCGTTCGGCGGCCGAAGCCGCCCTGATCGCCGAAACCGGATTCCGCCGCGCCATGGAGAACTCCATGTCCACCGGCATGCGCGTGCTGGACATGGAAGGCCGCATCGCCTACGTGAACCCGGCCTTCTGCCGCATGATCGGCTGGAACGAGGCTGACCTGATCGGCCGCAGCCCGCCCTTCCCTTATTGGGTGCCGGGCCGCCATGAACAGCATCAGCACACCCTGGACGTGCTGATGTCCGGCAAGACGCCCAGCAGCGGCCTGGAGGTCGAGGCGCAGCGCCGCGACGGATCGCGATTCACGGCGCGCATGTATGTGTCCCCGCTACTGGACCCCAACGGCAATCAGATCGGCTGGATGACCTCCATGACCGACATCACCGAGCCCAAGCGCATCCGCGAGGCCCTGACCGCCGCGCACGAGCGCTTCATGACGGTGCTGGAAGGCCTGGACGACGCCATCTCGGTCACCGCCGACACCCACGACGGCCTGGAACTGCTGTTCGCCAACCGCACCTACCGCCGCGTGTTCGGCGCCCAGACCGGCGGCCACGACGAGCTGCTGGCCGGCCGCCGCGGCCGCTTCACCGACGAATCCGTGGAAGTCTTCGCGCCCTCGGTGCAGCGCTGGTTCGAAGTGCACCACCGCATGCTGGCCTGGACAGACGGCCGCCGCGTGCGCATGCAGGTGGCGCGCGACATCACCGAGCGCCGCGTGCACGAGGAAGCCTCGCGTGTGCAGCAGGAAAAGATCCAGCTCACCAGCCGCCTGACCACCATGGGCGAAATGGCGTCTTCGCTGGCGCATGAACTGAACCAGCCGCTGACCGCCATCGCCAACTACAGCATGGGCGCCGTCGCCCTGGTCAAGGCCGGCCACACCAGCCCCAACATGCTGCTGCCGGCCCTGGAAAAGGCCGCCTCGCAAGCCGAGCGCGCCGGCAAGATCATCAGCCGCATCCGCGAATTCGTGAAGCGCAGCGAGCCCCGCCGCCAGCGCGTGGCCATCAGCCGGATCGTGGACAATGCCATCGGTTTCGCCGAGATCGACGCCCGCAAGCGCCGTATCCGCATCGACCGCTTCGTGCCGTCCAACGCGCCGGACGTGCTGGCCGACCCCATCCTGATCGAGCAGGTGCTGTTGAACCTGCTGAAGAACGGGCTGGAGGCCATGGAAAAAAGCGAATCCGACGAACTCAAGGTCGCCGTGATCCTGCATGAACAGCACATCGAGGTCGCGGTGGTCGATCGCGGCCACGGCCTGGCCGAACCCGAACGCCTGTTCGAACCCTTCTTCAGCACCAAGACCCAGGGCCTGGGCATGGGGCTGAACATCTGCCGTACCATTATTGAATCGCACCACGGCCGCTTGTGGGCGGATCCCAATCCCGCCGGTGGCACCATTTTCCGCTTTACCCTGCCCTGCGCTGCACCCCAGTCGCAGGCCCAGAACGATCAGTCCGAGGAGTTGCACGCATGAACACGCCCCACCTGTCGAGCACGGTTTTCATTGTTGACGACGACGAAGCGGTCCGCGATTCGCTGCGCTGGCTATTGGAGGCCAATGGCTATCGCGTTCGCGCCTACGCCAGCGGCGAGTCCTTCCTGGAAGACTACGACGCCAGCCAGATCGGCGTGCTGATCGCCGACGTGCGCATGCCCGGCATGAGCGGCCTGGAACTGCAGGAGCAGCTGATCGCCCGAAATGCGCCGCTGCCCATCGTGTTCATCACCGGCCACGGCGACGTACCGATGGCCGTGTCCACCATGAAGAAAGGCGCGGTCGACTTCCTGGAAAAGCCGTTCAATGAATCCGATTTGCGCGAGATCGTGGCGCGCATGCTGGAGCAGGCCACGCAGCGCGTGAGCAAGCACCAGGCCCAGAAAGACCACGAAGCCATGCTGGCGCGCCTGACCGCGCGCGAGCAGCAGGTGCTGGAGCGCATCGTCGCCGGCCGCTTGAACAAGCAGATCGCCGACGACCTGGGCATCAGCATCAAGACCGTAGAGGCGCACCGCGCCAACATCATGGAAAAACTTGAAGTGACCACCGTAGCTGATTTGATGAAAGTGGCCTTGGCCAAACCCGAGGCGACGGCATGACGGCAAGGATTATCGACGGCGCGGCCCTGTCGGCGCGCATTCGCGAAGAAGCTGCCCAACGCGTTGCGGCCCTGGCCGCCAAGGGCACGCGCCCCGGCCTGGCCGTGGTGCTGGTGGGTGAAGACCCCGCTTCCCAGGTGTACGTCCGCAACAAGGTAGCCGCCTGCGAAAAGGCCGGCCTGCATTCCGTCAAGGAGCAGTACCCCGCGGACATGACCGAGGCCGAACTACTGGCCCGCATCGCCATCCTGAACCAGGACCCGACCATCCACGGCATCCTGGTGCAGTTGCCGCTGCCCAAGCACATGGACTCGCACAAGGTCATCGAGGCCATCGCGGCCGAGAAGGACGTGGACGGCTTCCATATCAGCAACGCCGGCCTGCTCATGACCGGCCAGCCGCTGTTCCGCCCCTGCACGCCCTATGGCGTGATGAAGATGCTGGAATCGGAAGGCGTGACGCTGCGCGGCGCCGAGGCCGTGATCGTGGGCGCCAGCAACATCGTCGGCAAGCCCATGGCGATGCTGCTGCTGCAGGCCGGCGCCACCATCACCATCTGCAATTCCAAGACGCGCGACCTGGCGGCCCAGACCCGCCGCGCCGACGTGCTGGTGGTCGCCACCGGCAAGCCCGGCATGATCGACGGTTCGATGATCAAGCCCGGCGCGGTCGTCATCGACGTGGGCATCAACCGCGGCGCCGACGGCAAGCTGTGCGGCGATGTGGACTTCGCCTCGGCCAAGGAAGTGGCCGGCGCCATCACGCCCGTTCCGGGCGGCGTGGGCCCCATGACCATCGCCATGCTGCTGGTCAACACCATCGAAGCGGCCGAACGCGCCGCAGCCTGACGGCCGGCGTACCCGCGGCCGGCCAGGCCGCGGGACGGGGATTGCGATCTGCCCTTGCGTTCGGGCAGATCGCCCTCACCTGATTCTCATGCCCTTGCCGGCGCCTCGTGGCGCTGCTCACCTCTTCCCAGCCTGTAACACCATGACCCAGAACCCCCTGCTCGCCCCTGTCTCCGACCTCGTCGACTACGCGGCCGTCAAGCCCGGACACATCGTGCCGGCGGTCGAGGAACTGCTGGGCATCGCCCGCCAGGCCGTGGACCGCGCCGCCGATCCCGCGCTGGCGCCCACCTGGGAAGCCGTGGTTGAGCCGCTGGACACGGCCTCGGAGCGCCTGTGGCGCGCCTGGTCGGTCGCCGGCCACCTGAACGCCGTGGTCAACACCCCGGAACTGCGCGAAGCCTACAACGCCGCACTGCCCCTGGTGACCGAATTCTCCACCTGGGTCGGCCTGCACGAAGGCCTGTACAAGCAGTACCAGCGCCTGGCCGCCGCCCCCGATTTCGCGTCCTGGACGCCAGTGCGCCGCCGCATCGTGGAAATGGCCCTGCGCGACTTCCGCCTGAGCGGCGTGGAGCTGCAAGGCGCAGACCGCGAACGCTACGCCGCCATTTCCGACCGCGAGGCCCAGGCCTCGCAGAAGTTCTCTGAAAACGTGCTGGACTCGATCGACGCCTGGGCGCTGCTGGTCGAGGACGAAGCCCGCCTGGCCGGCATTCCGGCCGACGTACAGGCCGCGGCCCGCGCCGCGGCCGAGGAAGACGGCAAGCCGGGCTGGAAGCTCACGCTGAAGATGCCGTGCTACCTGCCGGTGATGCAGTACGCCCAGGACCGCTCGCTGCGCGAGGCGCTGTACCGCGGCTACGGCACCGTGGCGTCGGAACACGGCGACGGCAAATTCGACAATTCGCCGCTCATCGAAGAGCTGCTGTCCTTGCGCGCCGAGGAAGCCGGCCTGCTCGGCCTGGGCACCTTCGCCGCGCTGCGCCTGCAGACCCGCATGGCCCGCGACGCGCAGGAAGTCACTGTGTTCCTGCGCGATCTGGCCGCGCGCGCCAAGCCCTACGCCCAGCGCGACCTGGCTGAACTGAAAGCCTACGCCACCGGCGAACTGGGCCTGGACGACCTGCAGCCCTGGGACGTGGCCTACGCTTCCGAGCGCCTGCGCGAATCGCGCTACGCCTATTCCGAAGACGAGGTGAAGCAGTATTTCACCGAGCCGCGCGTGCTGTCGGGCCTGTTCGAGGTCATCGAGACCCTGTTCGATGTGCGCCTGGCTGAAACGCCCGTCTCGTCCTGGCATGGCGACGTGCGCGGCGTGCGCGTGGAAAGCCCCAAGGGCGAACTCATCGGTTATCTGTATCTGGACCTGTACGCCCGCGCCGGCAAGCAAAGCGGCGCCTGGGTCGACAGCGAACGCACGCGCCGCGTCGTGGCTGGCAAGGTGCAGACGCCCATCGCCTACCTGACCTGCAATTTCTCGCGCCCCAACGGCGACAAAGCCGCCGTCCTGACGCACGACGACGTCATCACGCTGTTCCATGAAACCGGCCATGCGCTGCATGCCCTGCTGTCCGAAGTCGACGAGCCCGGCGCGGCGGCCTTCGCCAGCGTGGAATGGGACGCCATCGAGCTGCCCTCGCAGTTCATGGAGAACTTCTGCTGGGAATGGGCGGTGGTGCAGAAGCTGTCCGCCCATGTGGACACGGGCGAGCCCCTGCCGCGCGCGCTCTACGACCGCCTGGTCGCCGCCCGCAACTACCAGAGCGGCATGCAGACCGTGCGCCAGATCGAGTTCGCGCTGTTCGACATGCTGATGCATGACCGCGCCCAGGGCGCGTCGATTGCCGAAGTGCTGGCACTGCTGCAGGAAGTGCGCCAGGAAGTGGCCGTGCTGTTCCCGCCCGCCTGGCACCGTCTGCCGCATGCCTTCTCGCACCTGTTCGCGGGCGGCTACGGCGCGGGCTATTACAGCTACAAGTGGGCAGAGGTGCTGTCGGCCGACGCCTATGAGGCCTTCGAAGAGGCGGCGGCCCGCCAGGCCGGCAACGCGCTGGGCACGCTGGATCCCGAAACGGGCGCACGCTTCCGGCGCGAAGTGCTGGCAGTAGGCGGTTCGCGCCCGGCGGCCGAGTCCTTCGCCGCCTTCCGCGGACGTGCGCCTCGCATCGACGCCCTGCTGCGCCATAGCGGCATGACGCCTGCCTGAGCGTCCGCTTCCCGGTCGCTACCCGACGGCCCGCCCTGGCGGGCCGTTTGCTATGTTGCGGCGGCGTCGTCGACTGGCCGGCGCGCCGACATCACCAGCCAGCGTCCATGCACGGACTGGTCGGAACCGGCCTGCTTCCAATAGCGGCGGCTTTCCTCGTCCTGCGCCTGTTTGAGCCGGCGGCCGTAATACAGGCGCGACGGCACGGCCAGTACATGCTCCACCATGCGCTTGGGCTTGATCTCGTCCACATCGTGCAAGCTGATGTCCCTGAAACCGTAGTGCTGGAACAGCAGGTGCAGCTGCGGAAAGCTCCAGGGGAAGTACGTGACGTAATCCTCGCCGCGCTGCCGTCCCACCATGGGCCGGAACCCCGAATGGAAGCCGCGCAGCAGGAACTGCAGGCGCGAACGGAAATACCAGGTGTTGGGCGTGGTGACGATCAGGGTGCCGCCCGGGCGCAGCGCGCGGTAAAGGCTCTGCATCAGCACGCCGGGGTTGGTCAGCAGATGGATCGCCTCGCAGCAGACCACGGCGTCATAGGGTTCGGCAACCGTCAACGGCGTTTCCAGGTCGTGCTCCGTCACGCGGCGGTAGCCGCCGGCCTGCGGAAACTCCCACAGGCCCACGCCGTCGATATCGACCTGCCGGCCGCTGGCGGCGGGCAGCATGTCGCCCAGCCAGCCCGTGCCGCAGGGCGCGTCCAGCACCGAATCCGCCAGGCGGCTGCGCAGGATTTCGAGCACGACGGGGTAGTAGGGATAGTAGGGGTAGCCCAGGGAATTCCTGACCGGCATGTCCATATGTGGCGCCTCTGGATTCTGAAATCTGACACGGTCCTGAATGTAGCGGCAGCCATGGCATCCGGTCTGGCGAATTCGCCACTTCCAAACAATAACCAGACAAAGCTTTACAAGTCGGACGGCCGGTCCCGGCCCCGCGGCTTGCGCCAGGACAAGCCGGCCCCAGGTCCGCCCGCCCCCCGCACCCTGCCCTGCCCGCGCCTTGCGGGTAGAATCAAAAGGTTTACCCTCTACCGGCCCTTGGACTCATGCGACACCTCATTTCCGGCCGCGCCCTGCGCAGCCTGCTGCTGACCCTGTGCGTGTTTCTCGCTGCCTGCGGCGACAGGAACGTCGATTGGACCCTGTACAACGTGAAGGGACACCTGCCCGACCTGAAGTTCTCGCTGCCCGGCGCAGGCGGCAAGATGGTCAGCAGCGACGACCTGAAAGGCAAGACGGTGCTGCTGTTCTTCGGCTATGCCAGTTGCCCCGACATCTGCCCGACCACCATGGCGCAGTTGACGGCCGTGCTGCAGAACCTGGGCGACAAGGCCCGCGATGTACGGATCCTGTTCGTCAGCGTGGACCCGCACCGCGACACGCCGGACATCCTGCAGGCCTACGTCAATGCCTTCAACAACAACGCCATCGGCGTGACCGGCGATGAAAAGCAGATTGCCGACCTGGCGCGCCGCTATCGCGTGGCCTACCAGATAGAGAAGCCGCGCCCGGGCGACGACGCCAATATGTACGAGGTCACGCACAGCCGCGGCGTGTATATATTCGACAAGGACGGCAAGGCCCGCTTGCTGGCATCGGACACGGACAGCATCGAGGCCATGACCAAGGACGTGCGCCAGTTGATCGACCTGACTTCCTGAGCGCCGGCGGGGCGCAATGTTGCCCGTGCGCCCCATACACCAGTTGTTACAGCCGCTACGCGCGGGGCGTGAGTATCATCTAGCCACACTGCCCCCTTTTACTTCCAGCAAGGAGTACGCGCATGAGCATAATCATCATGATCATCGTCGGGTTCGTCGTGGGCCTGATCGCCCGCGCCATCATGCCCGGAGACCAGAACATGGGGATCATCATGACCACCATCCTGGGTATCGTCGGTTCGGTCGTCGCCGGATTCCTGGGCCAATCGCTAGGCTGGTACGCGCCGGGCGAACCCGCCGGGTGGATCGGATCGGTCGTCGGCGCGATCGTCGTGCTGTTCGTGGTGGGCCTGATCGCCAAGAAACGCGCCTGACGTTCTGCTGGACCTGAAATGAAAACGGGCCGATCTTTCGATCGGCCCGTTTTTTTTCCGTCTGCCCTTATTGCTGCTGGGCCTGCGCGGTCACCGTGCGTTCGGTCCAGCCGCCGCCCAGCACCTTGTACAGCGTAACCAGGTTGGACAGCCTGGCCCGGCGCGTGTCCACCAGGGCCTGCTGCGCGCTGTACAGGGAGCGCTGCGAATCCAGCACGCTCAGGTAGTCGTCGATGCCTTGGCGGAAACGCTGATCCGAGGCGTCGTAGGCGCGCTGGTTGGCGGCCACCAGGAGCCGCTGCGCCTGGATCTGCTCGTCCAGGGTGCCGCGCCCGGCCAGGGCGTCCGCCACTTCGCGGAAACCCGTCTGGATCGACTTCTCGTACTGCGCGACCTGGATGTTCTTCTGCACCTTGGCCAGATCCAGGCCGGCAAGCAGCGAGCCGCCCGCGAAGATCGGCACGGTGATCTGGGGCACGAAGCTCCAGGCGCCCGAGCCGCCTTCGAACAGCCCGCCCAGGCTGGCGCTGGCGGTACCGGCCGAGCCCGTCAGGCTGATGGTCGGGAAGAAGGCGGCGCGCGCCGCGCCGATATTGGCGTTGGCGCCCTTCAATTGGTGCTCGGCCGCGCGGATGTCCGGGCGGCGGGCCAGCAGGTCCGACGGCAGACCGGCGGGCAAGGTGGTCGGCAGCATGGCATCGTCTAGCTTGACCGCGTTATCCAGCGCCGCCGTCAGCTCGGGCGACAGCGGCTGGCCCACCAGCAGGACCAGCGCATTGCGGTCCTGCGCGGCCTGGCGCGTGTATTGCGACAGGTTGCGCTCGGCGGTGCGCAGCGACACTTCCGCCTGGCTCAGGTCCAGCGCCGTGGACAAGCCCTGGTCGTAGCTCTGCTGCGTGAGCTTGAAGGAATCCTGCTGGCTCTTGAGCGTGTCGCGCGTCAGGCCGACGAGTTCCTGGTCGGCGCGCAGGGTCAGGTAGGCGTTGGCCACTTCGGCGATCAGCGTCAGCTGGGTCGCCGTGCGGGTTTCGTCCAGCGCCAGATAGGATTCCAGCGCTTTGTCGCTCAGGCTGCGGATGCGGCCGAACAGATCCAGCTCCCAGGCCGACATGGCGGCGCCGACCTGGTAGCTGTGGCTGGTGGTGGCGCGGCCGCTGGGCGACAGATCGGCCGGCGAACGCTGGGCCGTTTCCTGGCCGGCGATGCCGATGCTGGGCATCAGGTCGGCGCGCTGGATGCGGTACTGGGCGCGCGCCGCCTCGACGTTCAGGGCCGCCACGCGCAGGTCGCGGTTGTTGGCCAGCGACTGCTCGATCAGCTGTTGCAGCAGCGGGTCCGAGCCGAAGAAATCGCGCCAGCCGATGTCGGCCGTCATCAGGCCGCCCGCGTCGGCCGGCTGGGCCGCCTGGTAGGACGGACCCGTGGGATAGGCCGCGTCGACCGGCGCGTCCGGCCGTTCGTAGGTGGGGGCCAGCGAGCAGCCCGCCAGGGCCGCCGCCAGGGAAACAGACAGCAAGGTTCTCATCGGGAATGTCATTGCGGTTGGCCCTCCGTCGAGACGCCCTGCGTGCCATTGGCGCTGGTGTCGTGCTCGTCGACGTTTTCGCTCATGCGCTTGACCTTGAAGACGCGCAGCATGATCACGAAGAAGGCCGGAACAAAGAAGATGGCCAGGAAGGTGCCGGTCAGCATGCCGCCGATCACGCCCGTGCCGATGGCGTTCTGGCTGCCCGAACCCGCCCCCGACGAGATCGCCAGCGGCGTCACGCCCAGGATGAACGCCAGCGACGTCATCAGGATGGGACGCAGGCGCTGCCGCGCGGCGTGGATGGCCGATTCCGTCAGGCTGGCGCCCTGCTCGTAGTGCTCTTTGGCGAACTCCACGATCAGGATCGCGTTCTTGGCCGCCAGGCCGATGGTTGTGAGCAGGCCCACCTGGAAGTACACGTCGTTGGACAGGCCCCGCAGCATGGTGGCGAGCAAGGCCCCGATGATGCCCAACGGCACCACCAGCATCACCGCCGACGGGATGGTCCAGCTTTCGTACAGCGCCGCCAGGCACAGGAACACCACGATCAACGAAATCGCGTATAGCGCGGGCGCCTGGGCGCCGGACAGGCGTTCTTCGAACGACAGGCCGGTCCATTCAAAGCCCACGCCCACCGGCAGCTTGCCCGCCAGGCGTTCCATTTCTTCCATCGCCGCGCCCGAGCTGTAGCCCGGCGCCGCCTGGCCCTGGATGTTGTACGACGGCACGCCGTTGTAGCGGTTCAGCTTTTGCGGACCGTAGCTCCAGGTGGCCTTGGCGAACGCCGAGAACGGCACCATGTCGCCCGCCTTGTTGCGCACGTACCATTTGTCCAGGTCTTCCGGCAGCATGCGCGACGACGCCTCGCCCTGCGCGAACACCTTCTTCACGCGGCCGCGGTCGATGAAGTCGTTGACGTACGACGAACCCCAGGCCGTGGCCAGCGTGCTGTTGATGTCCGAGACCGCCACGCCCAGGGCGCGCGCCTTCTCGCGGTCGATGTCCAGCTGGTACTGCGGCGCGTCTTCGATGCCGTTGGGGCGCACGCCCTGCAGGACCGGACTCTTGGCGGCTTCGCCCAGCAACTGGTTGCGCGCGGCAAGCAGCTTCTCGTGGCCCACGCCTGCGCGGTCCATCAACTGGAAGTCGAAACCGGTGACGTTGCCCAGTTCCATCACGGACGGCGGCGGCACCACGAACAATTGCCCGCGGCGCTCGGTCTTGCGGAAGTGCGCGTTGGCCCGTGCCGCCACGGCGCCGGCCTTCAGGCGGGCGTCGCCGCGTTCTTCCCAGTCGCGCAGCTTGATGAACAGGATGGACGCGTTCTGGCCGCGGCCGCCGAAGTTGAAGCCATTGACCGCGAACACCGAGGTGACGGCGTCCTTTTCCTCGTTCAGCAAGTACTTGGTGGCGTCGTCGATGACGGCCTTGGTGGCTTCCGCCGTGGCGCCAGCAGGCGTCTGGATCTGGGCGAACAGAATGCCCTGGTCCTCATCCGGCAGGAACGCGGTCGGAATGCGCGTGAACATCCAGCCCATGGCGAGGACCAGCGCCAGGTAGATCACCATCAGACGCTTGCTGCGGTTCAAGCCGCGCGCGACGGTATTGGCGTAGCCGTTGCTGCTGCGCTCGAACGTGCGGTTGAACCAGCCGAAAAAGCCCTTCTTCGAGCCATGATGGCCCTTGGGGATGGGCTTGAGCAAGGTTGCGCACAAGGCCGGCGTGAACACGATGGCCACGATCACCGACAGCACCATGGAGGACACGATGGTGATGGAGAACTGGCGGTAGATCACGCCCGTGGACCCGCCGAAGAAGGCCATGGGAATGAACACGGCCGCCAGCACCATGGCGATGCCGATCAGGGCGCCGGTGATCTGCGACATGGACTTGCGGGTGGCCTGCTTGGGCGACAAGCCCTCTTCGGCCATCACGCGCTCGACGTTTTCCACCACCACGATGGCATCGTCCACCAAGAGGCCGATGGCCAGCACCATGCCGAACATGGTCAGCGTGTTGATGGAGTAGCCGAACGCCGCCAGCACGCCGAACGTGCCCAGCAGCACCACCGGCACTGCCAGCGTCGGGATGATGGTGGCGCGGAAGTTCTGCAGGAACAGGTACATCACCAGGAAGACCAGGATGATGGCCTCGATCAGCGTCTTGAACACCTCATGGATCGACAGGCTGACGAACGGCGTGGTGTCGTACGGATAGACGACGTCCATGCCCGGCGGGAAGTAAGGCTTCAGGTTGTTGATGGTGTCGCGCACCGCCTGGGCCGTATCCAGCGCGTTGGCGCCCGGCGCCAGCTTGACCGCCAGGCCCGAGGCCGGCTTGCCGTTGTAGAAGCTGTCGATGGCGTAGGTCTGGCCGCCCAGCTCGATGCTGGACACGTCGCCCAGGCGCACTTGCGAACCGTCGGCGTTGACCTTGAGCAGGATGCGGCCGAAGTCTTCCGCCTTTTCCAGGCGCGAAGGCCCGATGATGGTCGCGTTCAGTTGCTGGCCGCGCACGGACGGCAAGCCGCCCAGCTGGCCGGACGACACCTGCACGTTCTGTTCCTTGATCGCCGCCACGACGTCGACCGTGGTCAAGCCGTAGTTGACGAGCTTGGCGGGATCCAGCCAGATGCGCATCGCGTACTGCGAGCCGAACAGCTGGAAGTCGCCCACGCCCTGCGTGCGGCTGATGGGATCCTGGACATACGAGGCGACGTAGTCGGCCAGGTCGTCCTTGGTCATCGAGCCGTCGGTGGACACGAAGCCCGCCACGATCAGGAAGTTCTTGGTGGCCTTGGTGACGCGGATGCCCTGCTGCTGCACTTCCTGCGGCAAGAGCGGCTGCGCCAGCGACAGTTTGTTCTGCACCTGGACCTGCGCGGTATCAGGGTTGGTGCCCTGCGTGAAGGTCAGGGTGATGGACATGCTGCCGTCGGAGTTGCTTTCCGAGGAGATGTACTGCAGGCCGTCCAGGCCGTTCATCTGCTGCTCGATCACCTGCACCACGGTGTCCTGCACGGTCTGCGCGGACGCGCCCGGGTAGGTCACCGCGATGCCGATGGCTGGCGGCGCGATGTTGGGGTATTGGGAAACCGGCAGCTTCAGGATGGACAGCGCGCCGGCCATCATCAGCACGATCGCGATCACCCATGCGAAGACCGGTCTATCGATAAAAAACTTTGCCATGCAAGGCTCCTGACTACTACTGCTTGGCCGCCGCGGCGGCTGCTTGCGGCTGCTGCGCCGGTTGCGCGGCGCTGGCTTCGGTGGCGACGACTTCAGCCCCCGGACGCACCATCTGCAGACCTTCCACGATGACCTTGTCGCCGGCGGCCAGGCCGTCGGTGACCAGCCACTTGTCGCCGATGGCGCGGTCGGTCTTCAGTTCGCGCAATTCGACCTGGTTCTTGGCGTTGACCACCAGCGCCGTCGGGATGCCGCGCTGGTTGCGCGTCACGCCGCGCTGCGGCACCAGCAGGCCGTCGGCGGCGACGCCGTCGGCCAGGCGGGCGCGCACGAACATGCCCGGCAACAGGCGGCGTTCCGGATTGGGGAACACCGCGCGCAAGGTGACCGAACCGGTGCCCTGGTCCACCGTGACTTCGGAGAACTGCAGCTTGCCCGGCTGGCTGTACTGCGAGCCGTCTTCCAGGGTCAGCGTCACCAGCGCGGCCTGCTCGCCATCGGCCTTTTTCAGCAGGCCGCTGGCCAGCGCGTTCTGCAGGCGCAGCAGCTGGACGCTGGATTGGGTCACGTCGACGTAGATGGGATCGATCTGCTGCACCGCGGCCAGGGCCGTGGTCTGGTTGGCCGTGACCAGCGCGCCTTCGGTCACCGCCGAACGGCCGATGATGCCGTCGATGGGCGACAGCACCTTGGTGTAGACCAGGTTGATGCGGGCCGTGTCCAGCGCCGCCTTGGCCGACAGCACGTCGGCGGCGGCCTGATCGCGCGAGGCGACGGCGTTGTCGTAGGTCTGCTGGCTGACGGCGCGAGTGGCGACCAGCGGCTTGTAACGTTCGGCCAGCAACGCGGCCGTCTTCTGCTGCGCCTGGGCGCGTGCCAAGGCGGCCTTCTGGCTGTCCAGGCTGGCCTGGTAGAGGGCGGGATCGATCTGGTAGAGCTGCTGGCCCGCCTTGACCTCGCCGCCTTCGGTAAAGAGGCGCTTCTGGACGATGCCATTGACCTGGGGACGCACTTCGGCCACGCGGAACGGCGAGGTGCGGCCAGGCAGTTCGGTGGTCAGCGAAACCGGCTGCGTGGCAAGCGTCACGACCGTTACCTGGGGCTTGCCCGCCTGGGGAGCGTCTTGCTTCTTGCCGCAAGCGGCCAGCGTGAGGGCCGATGCCGTCAGCGTGACGACTGCCGCGCTGCGCCACATAGCGCTTTTCTTATCCATAGATTGCATTCCCGATTTCAACAAAAAAAAAGCCCGCCCCGGATCGCGTAATGAGCGTTCCGTGCGCATCGATTGGGTGGATTTGCCTCGAACACGCAGGCTGGGCTTTGTCGCATTGCTGCATTGCAGAACTCGCATTCTGCGTTATCCCGCCCCAGAAACAAAGAGGCATGTTGAGAAAACATCATTCCATTTATGGGACAATGGCTTTACCGTTGAATATGACAAAATTCCGCCATGAAACGCTTGCAAGGCATGGAACTATTCGTCGAAGTCGCCAAAACACGCAGCTTCAGCCGCGCGGCGGCGATGCTCGGCGTGCCGAAATCGACACTGTCCCGCCAGGTGGCCGAGCTGGAGCGCTCCGTCGGCTTGCGGCTGCTCAGCCGCACCACGCGCAAGGTCGAACTGACCGACGCGGGCCGGCTGTACTTCGACCGCTGCCAGCGCATCGTGGCCGAGGCGCAGATCGCCCATGAGGAACTGCAGAAGCTGGTCGATACGCCGGCCGGGCCGCTGCGGGTGAACATGCCCGCGGATTTCGGCACGGACTTCCTGGCTGAATCGTTCATGGAATTTTCCCGCCGCTACCCCGACGTCACGTTTTTCCTGGACCTGGCCAACCCGGACCACGCGCAGCGCGTGTTCCAGACCTGCGATGTTTCGATCGAAATCGGCGAACTGCCCGATTCGTCACAGATTGCGAGGCTCTTGGGCATGCTGCCGGCCCAGTTGTACGCCTCGCGCGAATACCTGGAGAAGCACGGCGAACCGCGGCATCCCAGCGACTTGACCCGCCACGAGTGCATAGAGTTCCGCGCCAAGGGCGCCGGGCAGGTGACCCGCTGGCCCCTGACCGACGGCCAGCAGCACATCGAATTCACGCCCGGCAACCGCTTTTCCGTCAACGGCGTCGCCATGGCCCGGCGCCTGGCCCTGCTGGGCGCGGGCATCGTGGTGCTGTTGGGCGACCAGTTGGCCGAACAACAGTCCGGCCAATTGCAGCGAGTGCTGCCCGACTGGCAACTGGGTCCGTTCCCGGTCTACGCGGTGACGGAGACACGGCTGCTGCCCGCCAAGACCCGGATCTTCATCGAATTCCTGATGGAGCGCCTGGGCGACGTCGGGCAAGCGAAGAATACTCCCGCTTTCATGAAATAAACGGAAGCCGGAAACAGACTGAAAAATTTAGGACTGGCCGACAACACCTGTCGGTCAATTCGACCAATCAGAAGCGCTCGTCTTCACGCAGGTAGCGCCATTGGCCCAGCGGCAGGTCGCCTAGCGACACGCGTCCGATGCGCACGCGTTTCAGGCCGATTACCTTCAGGCCGACCAGTTCGCACATGCGCCGGATCTGCCGTTTTTTGCCTTCCCGCAGCACGAAACGCAGCTGGTCGCTGTTCTGCCAACGCACCTGCGCCGGCTTGAGCGCCTTGCCGTCCAGGGACAGACCATGGTTCAGCAGCGCCAGCCCGTTGTCGGACAGGTTGCCCTGCACCCGCACCAGGTATTCCTTGTCCACGCTGGAATCTTCGCCGATCAGGTGCTTGGCGATGCGGCCGTCCTGGGTCAGCACCAGCAGGCCTTGGGAATCGATGTCCAGGCGGCCGGCAACGGCCAGCCCGTCCAGGTGCGAACGCTCGAAACGCTGCGGCGCGCGGTCGCCCGCAAAGCGGGAGCGGGAGTCGATCAGGGCCACGGCGGGCGTGTAGCCCTTTTCCGCCTGGCCCGAGACGTAGCCCACGGGTTTGTTGATCAGGATGGTGACGCGCGAGGTCTGGCGCGCCTGCGCGGCGCGTTCCAGGGTGATGACCTGGTCAGGGTAGGCCCGCGCGCCCAGTTCGGACACCACGGCGCCGTCCACGCGGACCCAGCCGCGCTCGATATAGGTGTCGGCCTCGCGGCGCGAACACAGCCCACGCTCGGACATGAGCTTGGAGATACGTACTTTTTCCATGGCCGGTATTGTATGCGGACGGCATGCGCCACACTCTTCATGCCGCGGGGTCGTAGTCCGACGGCGCCATCGGATCCAGCGGATGGAGCGGCCGGCTGCGCCGCTGATAGGGAAACAGCGCGAAGTCCGAGCTCGTGACGCCCGCGCTGGCGCATTCCACCAGCGCCTGGGAGATAGGTTCGAACACAGGGCGGCAATACATGCGCGACTTCACCAGCACGAAGCGCGCCCGGCGCGGGTCCAGCCCCATGCTCTCGAACACGCCCAGGTCCCAGGGCTCGTGCGTTCTCTCGGTGATCACCAATTGCGCAGCGCCTATGTCCAGCACCGCGCTGCGGCCCATGCATGCCGTCTGCCCCGTGTACGTCGGACCGGTAATGACATATTCGCCGCCGGTCACGGCGCGGACCACCCCGCGCAGCAACACGGGCGCCGCCGGGCGGCCGATGGCCGGAATCGGCCGTTTGTTGCCCACCGCCAGCTCCACCTGCGCGCCCTCGCCCGCCGCGATCAGCGCGGCGACGGCCTCGGGGTCACAGTACAGGCCCGCAATGATGCCCGTCAGGCCGGCGTCGACCGCGGCTGTCAGCACCTCCATGGTGTCGCAGGTGCCGCCGGACATGCAGTTGTCGCCATGATCCAGCAGAAGCACGGGCTTGTCCGCGCCATGGGCCAGTTGCGCCGCGCGGGCCAGCGACTCGCCCAGGGGTTCGCTGTCGTAGAAGTAACCGTCGCGCTCGGCCCAGATGGCCTGCGCCATTTCGCTTGCGACCCGTTCCGCCTGCTCCTGCGGCCCGGAGCCCACCACGACCACGCTCAGGCATGGGTTGGGGATGTCAGCCAGGGCGAAGCCCGCCAGCACGGAGGCGCCCAGGATGCCGCCCTTTTCCGCGCCCCGCGCCGCCTGCACCGCGCGGCGCATGGCGCCCTGGGACGTGGCGCTGCGCAGGGTGTGCGTCATCAGCGGCAGGCGGCGCCAGGCCATGACCGGGCGCGGACCGCCGTTGAGCCAGTCATACAGGATACGGCCCGCGTGCTCCCCGGTCTCGTACATGTCCACATGCGGGTAGGTCTTGAAGCTGACGATCACGTCGGCGTTGGCCATCATCTTGGGCGTGACATTGCCGTGCAGGTCCAGCGCCACGGCGATGGGCACGTCCGGCGTGCGCCGCCGCAGGCGCTCCAACAAGTCGCCCTCGCCATCGTCGGTGGTCTCGGCCACCATCGCGCCATGCAGATCGAGCAGGATGGCGCCACAGCCCTGCGCGCCGGCCACGATCGCGTCGCACAGTCGGCTATAGGCATCCGCCGACACCGGGCCGCTGGGGTAGGCGGTCGCGGAAACCGGCGTGACCACGGTCGCGCCGTTGGCCTCGGCAATATCGATGAAGGCCGACATGGCCGTGCGCTTGTCCTTGTTCTCGGCATAAGCCTGGGCGCCGAAGGCGGGACCGTCATTGCCGAACGCGGACAGCGGCGTGGGCACCGGCGAGAACGTGTTGGTCTCGTGGTTCAGGCGGGCGATCATGACCTTCATTGTCCGGCTCCTCTGCATGCGCATTCCGTGTGTTCAGTTGTTCTGGGACGGCCCCGGGCGCAAGGCCCCCAGGCCAAGCTTTTCCATGGCCTCGCTGGCCTCGACGATCATCGCGGCCACTTCCGCGACGCTTACACGCAGGCCCGTCGCCCGGGTACGCATGTGCTCATAGGCGGCGCGCTCGTCCAGGCGCTGGTGGTCCATCAGCACGCGGATGGCCTTCTCGATGACGCGTCGCGCCTTGATCGTGCTTTCCAGCTTGTTGATCTTGGACTGCTGGCGGCTCTGGAACTGCTTGGCCGAACGCGCCAGCACCAGCGTGCTGAGCACGCCCGCCGAGCGGAACGGCCGCGTCAGCACGCCGTGCGCATTGGTCTTTAGCAATTGCTTCAACGTGGTCGGGGTTTCGTACTCGGACAAGGCGATCAGGGTGGCCTCGACCTCGCTGGCCGTCCAGGCGGCGCTGTTGCGGCCGCATTGCGATACCTGGAAGAAGATGACGTCCACCCCTGCGGGCGGGCCATCCGGAAACGGCCAGTGCAGATGGATGCGGCAACCGATGCGCTTGAGCTGTTCGACCAGCAGGTCGCGATCCTCGCCGGGCGGATACACCACGGCGACGGCCACGCTGCGCAGGTCCTCGTAGAGGCGGCGTAGGCTATGGTCCATGGCTATTTCAACCAGAACTCGTCCAGGCCGAACGCGGTGAGGTACGGGTCCGGCTTCACGGGTTCGTCGCTTTCCCAGACGATGTCGAAGCGACCGTCCTCGCGGCACACGCCTATGCGCGGCGTCAGCACGCTATGGTTGTTTTCCGCCAGCACGGACATCTGCCCGTCCGGCGCGTCGAACTGCACCTGATGCACCGCCTGCACCAGCTTGCGGGTGTCCATGCTGCCCACGCGCTGCAAGGCACGTGCGAACAGGTGCATCTGGCTATAGCAGGTCTCGGCATAGACGCTGGCGGGATGGTCGCCGAAGCGGGCGCGCCAGCGTTCCAGGAAATGCGCGTTGGCGGGCGTATCCACCGTATTGAAATAGGTCGCAGCGGTGATGTGGCCCACGCAGCGCCGCGGTCCGATCTCCGCCACCTCCGACTCCGCCATGGTCAGGCTGGCGATGGGGATGTGCGCGGTGGCTGCGCCCTCGGCCTGGCAAGCCTCGTGGTAGCGCTGGTAGAAGCGCTGCGCATCGGAGCCGATCAAGGTGGAAAACACCACGTCGGGCTGGATGCGGCGGATGTCCTCCACCACGTCGTTGATCTCGCTGTCGTCGCAGCCCAGCGGCAGATAGGTTTCATCCAGGATCTCGCCGCCATGCTCCTCGACCGTCTCGCGCATGATGCGGTTGGTCTCGCGCGGGTAGATATAGTCCGCGCCCACCAGGAAGATGCGCGAACCGCAGTTCTGGATCAGGTATGCAGCCAGCTGCATGCTGCCCTGGTTCGGCGCCGCGCCGGTATAGATGACGTTGGGCGAATACTCGAAGCCTTCGTAGACCGAGCCGTACCACAGCAGGGAATT
This sequence comes from Achromobacter sp. ACM04, assembly GCF_014851465.1. Taxonomy (NCBI): domain Bacteria; kingdom Pseudomonadati; phylum Pseudomonadota; class Betaproteobacteria; order Burkholderiales; family Alcaligenaceae; genus Achromobacter; species Achromobacter sp. ACM04. The sequence goes on along the minus strand of NZ_JACUZS010000001.1, from coordinate 532,554 downwards.
GCTGCGCTCCACCACCGGCAGCATGGCCTTGCGGCAGTGCGAGGTGCAGCCGCCAAAGATGACGCTGACCTCGTCGTCCAGCAGCAGCCTGGCCGCCAGCCGGCGGTACTCTTCGGCGTCGCTGCGCGGGTCGTACACCACCGGCGCCAGCGGCCGCCCCAGAACGCCGCCCAGTTCGTTGATCTCTTCCACCGCCAGTACCGTGCCGAAGAAGTGCTGCGATTCCGTGGTTCCGGTGACGCCGCTGCGCGAATAAAGCACGCCGATGCGCCAGCCCGGCCGCTCTGCGTGCTTGTCCTGGGGCGTACTCATGAGGGAATCCTTGAACGGGTAGTGCGCGTGTGCGTCATGGCGAATCCGGGCCGCGTGGCCTTCATACTTTCAGATGAGCAATGATATTGCCCGCCGCCTCTGGCGCGCCAGCCTCGCCTTCATCGACGATGCTGCCCTGCTTGAGCACCAGGTAGCGATCGGCCACGTCCAGCGCGAACGCCACGTTCTGCTCCACGATGAACATCGTCGTGCCATGCCGCTCGCGTTCCCAGTTCAGCGCGCGGCCCAGGCGCTCGATCACCGAGGGCTGCAGCCCTTCCGTAATCTCGTCCAACAGCAGCAGCGCGGGCCGCTGCATCAGGCCGCGCGCCACCAGCAGCATTTTCTGCTCTCCGCCCGACAGGGTGCCGGCGTGCTGGCGCAGGCGGCTCGTGAACACCGGAAACAGCTCCGCGATCTCGGCGAAGCGTTCGTCGAAGAGTTGGTCGCGCGGCAGCCCCAGGCGCAGGTTGTCGCGGATGCTCAGGTCAGGAAACAGCGGCTGTTCCTGGGCGGCGTAGGCCACGCCGCAACGCGCCACTTCGTACGGCCGCAGCCGGGTGGCGTCGACTCCGCCCACGCTGACCCGCCCGCGCTGCTTGGGCAGATAGCCCATGACGGTCTTGAGCAAGGTGCTCTTGCCCATGCCATTCTTGCCCAGCAGCGCGACGCAGGCGCCGCGCTCGACCGTGAGCGACACGTCATGCAGCACCATGGCCCTCTTGTAGCCGCTGGATACCGCTTCCATGCGCAACGCCGGCGCTGCGATGCTCGTCATTGCCCTGCTCCTTGCGCGGCCGGCGCGCTGCCGGCGTAAATGGTGCGCACCAGTTCGGATTCCACGACCTCGCGGAATCCTCCGTCCATGACGATGCGGCCCTGGTGCAGGACCACGATGCGCGTTGCGATCTCTTTGACGAAATCCAGGTCATGTTCCACCAGCAGGCAGCACAGGCCATAACGGTGCGCCAGGGACGACAGCACGTGGCCGATCTGCAGGCGTTCGGCCTTGCTCAGCCCGGCCGTCGGCTCGTCCAGCAGCACGATGCCCGGTTCCAGCGCCAGCACCATCGCCAGTTCCAGCGCCTGCTGCTGTCCGTGCGACAGGTCGCGCGCCACACGGTCCAGGCACTGGTCCAGGCCGGTCACGCGCAACGTTTCAAGCGCATAGGGCGGCAGATCCAGCGTGGAAGATCGGCGCCACCAAGACGGCCGTTCGCGCAGCGTGGTCGCGATGCGCAGGCTTTCGGCCACCGTCAGCGTGTCGAACACGTTGGCGTTCTGGAACTTGCGGCCCAGTCCGTGGCGCACGCATTGTTCAGGACCATCGCGCCGCAGCACTTCGTGGCCATAGAGTTCCAGCCTGCCCTGGGAACGTTCGGCGCCGTCCGCGATACAGCGCATCAGCGTAGTCTTGCCGGCGCCGTTGGGGCCGATCAGCCCCAGCAGTTCGCCGCCGCGGGCTTGCAGGTCTATGCCTTCCAGCACCTTCAGGCTCCCGAAGTGCTTGGACACGCCCGCCAGGCTCAAGGCCTGGGCCGCGCCGCCGGCCTGCCGCGCAGGGACGACGCGCTCGCCCAGCGCGGGCATGGCCGCGCGCCCTGCCCTTGCGCGCCAGGGCGCGGTCAGCAGGGGAAGCAGCCCGCGCGGCAGCAGCAGGATCACCAGCACAAAGGTCACGCCCAGCAGCAGTTGCCAGACGAACGGCATGTTGCCGCTGAGATAGGAGCCCGCGACGTTGATGAGGATGGCTCCCAGCACCGGCCCCCAGATGGTGCCGCGCCCACCCAGCGCGACCCAGATGATCAGTTCCGTGCCGAAGACGAAGCCCGTCAGCTCCGGCGCCACCACGCCGCTGAACGCGCCATAGCCGAAGCCCGCCAGGCCTGCCACCGCGCCGCAGGCCACCAGCAACGCGATGCGCCAATGGGCGGTGTTCAACCCGAGGTAGCTGCACCGCGCCTCGTTGTCGCGCAGCGCCACCAGGACGCGGCCGCCGTCGCTGCGCACCACCACCCAGGCCAGCAGCGCCACCGCCGACAGGCCGCCTGCCGCGATCACGTACCAGGCCTCCAGCGACAGGTCGAAGGTTTCGTAGCCCGTCAGGCCGGATGAAGAGCCGGTGTAGGTGCCGCCGGACAGCACCAGCTGCATCAGCACGATGGGCAGCACCAGCGAAATCACCGTGGCGAAGAATGGCGAGGCCCCACGGTAGAACGACAGCCAGCCCGTCACCAGCGCCAGCAGCGCCGCGGCGCCCACCGCGGCCAAGGCAGCCAGCGCGGCGATCGCGGGCGAGAATCCGTAGTGCGTGAAGGCCAGGCCCGCGGCGTACGCGCCCACCCCGAAAAAGGCGGACTGGCCGAAAGTCAGGTAGCCGGTGTAGCCCCACAGCACGTCCACGGTGACCGCCGCCACGGCGAAGAACAGCGCCTTGATCAGCACGTTCAGCAAATAGGTGTCGAACAGCCAGGGACCCGCCGCGGTCAGGACCAGGCAAAGCCCGGCCAGGCCCAGCAGGCTGCGGCTGCGCGCGGTCTTTTGCGCCGAGGCGTCGTCAGCGGCGCCAGCCAGCGTTTGAGGGATCAATGCGCGGTCAGTCATGGGCGAATCCTTGAGGACGCAGACGCAGCGTCAGCGCGGCCAGGACGGCGATGGTGACGCCGCCCAGGATCGGGCTGACGTAGACGCTCACCAGCACCTGGCAGGCGCCATAGAGCAGGCAGGTCAGCAGCAGCGCGGTGATCGAATGGCCCGACACCATGACCAGCATGAAGGCGCTGACCAGCCACGGCAGCCCCATGTTCGGGTCGACGCTGGACAGGGGCGTGATCAGCGCGCCGGCCAGCGCGCCCAGCCCCGCGCCCAGGCCGAATGTGGTGAAGCGGATGCGCTCGGCGTTGATGCCCAGGCCGCGCGCCAGATCCTCGTTCATGATGACCGCCCGGGTCCGCACGCCAAAGCGCGTGCCGCTGAGCAGCAGGGTCATCGCGGCATACATCAGCAATGCCGCCGGCACCAGGAACAGGCGGTATGCCGAATACTCCGTCCCAAGAAAGGACACGGCGCCGTGGATGGGCGAATCGGCGAACTTCACTTCGCGCCCGAAGGCCATGGTGATGAGCTGGCCGATCACGATGCCCAGTCCCCAGGTGGCCAGGATGGCGTCCAGCGGCCGCTTGTACAGCGGCTGCACGATCAGCCGTTCCACGCCCATGCCCACCAGCACGCCGACCGCCAACGCGAACGGCAGCGCCAGCCAGGGATTCAGCCCCAGTTGCGTCACCACCAGGCTGGCGTAGCTGCCCAGCGTAAGAATCGCGCCGTGCGCGAAGTTGACGATCTTCATCACGCCGAAGATGATCATCAGCCCGGCCGTCACGATGAACAGCATGGCGGCCGTGCTCAGGATGTCCAGCAGCAAACCCATATCGCTCTCCGGCGCCGCCGGCAGGACCGGCGGCGCTTGTCATGGCATGGCCGTCACTTCAGGTCCGGACACTGCGCGCCCGGGTCGACCTTGTCGAAGGTTTGCAGGATCTTGATGGAACCGTCCTGCTGCACCTGCCCCAGGCGCATGGTCAGCGCCGCGTGGCGCTGGCGGTCCATGGTCACCGGGCCGCGCGGGCCATCGAACGTGACCGCGCTCAACGCCTGCACCACCTTGGGCGCATCGGTGCCGCCAGCCTTTTCGACGGCCGCCTTGTACAGGTAGAAGGCTTCATACTGCGGCGCGGAGAATTCGTTGGCGGTCTTGGCGTCGTTGCCGAACTTCGCCTTCAGGGCGTCCAGAAATTTGCGGTTCTGCGGCGTGTCGATGCTGGTCAGGTACGAGGCCGACATGTACATGCCCACTGCCGTGTCGCCCATGGTCTTGGCCGTGCCTTCGTCGATCGCCAGATTGCCGTAGGGCATGGCCAGGCCAGCAGCCTTGACCTGCTTGGCCAGGCTGACGTTGGGCCCGCCGCCCGCCGTCGAGCTGATCAGCGCGTCCGGGTTGGCCGAGCGTATCTTGGAGACCACCGGCGTCCAGTCGGAACCGTCGATCGGCAGGTACTCTTCTCCCACCACGCGTCCGCCCTGCTTTTCGATGTATTCCCGCGTGAACTTGAGCATGCCGCGGCCGAAGGCGTAGTCGCTGCCCACCAGGAAGAAGGTCTTGGCCTTGCGGTCCTGCATGAAGTGGTCCACCACCGGCGCGACCTGCTGTTCCGGCACCCAGCCGTTCACGTGCAGCCAGCGGTTGCACGACCGCCCTTCATAGAATGACGTGTAGATATAGGGCACCTTGCCGCGCGACACGATGGGCAGCGCGGCGTTGCGCGCCGCGCTGGTTTCCATGGCGATGATGGCATCGACCTTCTTCTGGAACACCAGGGTGTCGTAGGCCTTCTGCGCCCCGACCGCGCCCGAGGCATCGTCGGCGATCTCCAGCACGATCTGGCGGCCGAGGATGCCGCCGGCCGCATTGATCTCGTCGGCCGCCAGTTGCGAGGCCTGCACCACGCCCGGCGCGACCACGCTGTTGGCGCCGGACAGGCCGACGGGCACGCCGATGCGCAGCGGTTCGGCCGCGTGCGCGCTGGCGGCGCCAGCCAGCAGTGCGACAAACGACAGTCGGATCCGGCAGCTATTCAATAGGCTCTTCATGGGTTTTCTCCTTGGGGGGGTACGGCCGTGGACCGTCGTTCAGCGTTGCCGCGGGCCTGCGGCGGCGCCCAACTGCTCGTCATAGATGTCGCGGCGCCTGTCGCGCAGCACATGGTTGAAATCGTTCAACTGGCGCGCACGGCGCGACGCCTTCAGGTCTATGGGCGCCAGCAGCACCTCCTCCTGGTCGATGCTGGCGGGTCCCGCCGCCGTCCAGCCCTGGGACCCCACGATCAGGCTGCGGCCCACGAAGGGCTGGCCGCGCTCGGTGCCGACGCGGTCCGCGCACACCACTGTTAAGCCGTTGCTGTGGGCGCCGCTCATGGTCAGCGCATGGGCCATGACCGGTCCGTCGCGGGTCTGCCCCGGCATCGGCACCCAATTGGTCGGCACCGCCACGATGTCCGCGCCGCGCACCGCCAGCAGCCGGTAGACCTCGGGAAACCAGCCGTCGTAGCAGATGGCCACGCCGATGCGGCCCAGCTCGGTGTCGAACACCGGCAATCCCAGGTCGCCCGCCTCGAAATACAGGTTCTCGTCGCCCCACAGATGCAGCTTGCGATAGGTCCCCAGATAGCCATCCGGACCCGCGACCAGTGCGGAGTTGTAGAGACGCCCTCCGGCGCGCTCCGCGATGCCCGCCACCAGATAGATGCCCAGGCGCTGCGCCAACGCGATCCACGCCTGCGAGCTGGGGCCTTCCGGCACTGGTTCAGCCAGGGCGTAGGCCTCCTCGCGGCTCTCGAACATATATCCCGTGTTGGCCAGTTCAGGCAGCACCACCAGCCGCGCGCCCTGGGCCGCGGCCTGCTCCACCAGTTCGATGGAACGCGCGATGTTGGCGGCGGTTTCGCCGATCGCGGGCTCCATCTGCACGCTGGCCACCCAGGTCACGGCGGCGGGAGAACGTTGCGGTTCCGACACTTGCATGCGAGCTCCATATTCAGAAATTGAAAACGAAAAAGCCCCCGACCACGCATTGCGTGCAAGTCGGGGGCTTCTATAGCCAAGACTGTATGTTCAGGCAGCAATCATTGCTGCGGGGTACTGCAAGCCATTCAGGTCAATGTTGACCGTGTGCGAATGATAGGGAGACGCGGGTTCCTGGGACAATAAGTGCTTTCCCGGACGATATTCCGGCGGGAGTCCGGCACTGCGTCATTGCGACGCATTGGGTCGTCCCGCCCGGCTTGGCATAATACGCAGCCATGAGCAAACCCGCAGCACACCACCCTCCCCTTGCCGCAGGCTGGCTGGCCAGCGCGCCTCCCATCCTGCCTCCTGCCCCGCGCCACTGGCTGTTCCGCCCCGGCGCGCTGACCGCCGGTTTGCGCCAGGTTGGCCAGGTGCGCCTGCGCGTGCTGGCCGAATACGCGGATGGCGCGCCGCCGGACGAAGCCCGGGCGATGGGCCTCGCGCCCGGCACGCCGGTGTGGATTCGCGAGGTGCTGATGTCGGTCAATGGCGTGGACAGCGTGCCTGCCCGCAGCCTGACGCCGCTGCGCGCCTCTCACGGCGCCTGGCAAGGCATGCGCCGCCTCCTGACCCGGCCATTGGCGGACATGCTTTACCACGACAGCACGGTCGAGCGTTCGCCGTTTGCCTGCCGCCGGCTGGCCTCGCCGGTGCCGTTCCATGCCACCGCGCTGAGCGTATTGCCGGCCGGCCAGCGCGACCGCGATGGCGGACGCATCTGGGCGCGCCGCTCGGTGTTCTGGCGCCAGGGCCAGCCGCTGCTGGTGGCCGAGTGCTTCCTGCCGGCGTTCTGGGAGCTGGTCGCCGATCAGCCGGTGCCGCCGCTGGTGCCGCATCAGCGCACGCCGCGCTGACACCCCGGCCTCAGCCTTCGTAGCGGCGCCCGCGCTCCAGCAGTTCGGGCGTGCCGATCACAGCGTTCAAGCCGTCGAAATCCAGCATGCCCTCACGCCAGGGCGCGGTCGTGCCATGCTGGCGCAGGCTGGCGTAGTAGCCCTGCAGCGTGTGCGCCACCGCGCGCGCCGTGCCGCCCGGGAAGATGACGATGCGGAATCCCAGCGCGGTCAGCGCATCGGCGCTTTGCACCGGGGTCTTGCCGCCTTCGACCATGTTGGCCAGCAGCGGCGCGCGGTGCGCAAAGCGGCTGCACGCCGCCTGCATCTGCTCCGGCGTGCGCAACGCCTCGATGAACAGCGCGTCCGCGCCCGCTTCCAGATACGATTCCGCGCGGTCCATAGCCGCTTCCAGTCCCTCCACTGCCAGCGCGTCGGTACGCGCCAGGATCAGGGTGGACGCATGCGCGCGGGCATCCACCGCGGCCCGCAGCTTGCCGCGCATCTCGGCGGCCGGGATCACGGCCTTGCCGTCCAGATGGCCGCAGCGCTTGGGAAAGGTCTGGTCTTCCAGCTGGATCATGGCGGCGCCGGCGCGCTCCAGGCCGCGCACGGTGCGCTGCGTGTTGAGGGCATTGCCGAAGCCGGTGTCGGCGTCGACGATAACGGGCGTGGCCACCCGCTCGGTGATGCGGGCCAGCGTGTCCTCGACCTCGCTGTACGTGGTAAGGCCGATATCCGAGCGGCCCAGCCGCGTGTATGCGATGGACGCGCCCGACAGGTATAGCGCGCCGAAGCCCGCCTGTTCGGCGATCAGCGCGGACAAGGCATCGTAGACGCCGGGAGCCAGCACGGCGCCGCCGGCCAGCTGTGCTTGCAGATTCTGTATTTGCATGGTCTGGAAAATCCTAGGAAAGCTCGCGGCCCAGCAGGGATGCGGCGGTCGCCGCGGCGATATGGCCGCCCGCCACTGCGCTGAGCAGGCCATTGCCGGACAGGTAGCCGGACACGTCGTTGCCCGACACGCCGCGCGCCGCGCCGCCTGCGGCCAGCAGATTGGGCAAGGCATGGCCCATCTGGTCCAGCACGCGGCAATCCGCGTCGATGTCCAGGCCACCTTGCGTATGGAACAGCGCGCCTGTCACCTTGACGGCGTGATATGGCGCCTGCAGCGTCCGCTCGAAGCGCCGGCCGTACGGATCGGCGGCGTCGGGGGCCACGCTTGCGAGCGTCGCGCGCAGCGTCGCTTCGTCGCAGCCGATTACCCCCGCCAGCGCCGCAACGTCGGCGCAGGTCTTCAGCGCCTGACCCGCCTCTGCCTGGACGAAGTCTGGAAAACCGCGCGCCAGCGCCAGCGTGCGGTCGTCGAATACGTTCCAGGCCACGCCGCCCGGTTGCTCCAGCACATGCACCGCGGCCTCGGAATAGCCGTGCGTCTCGTCATGAAAGCGCCGCCCCGCGCCATTGATCTGCACGCCGCCGTCCATCATCACCGCCCAGGAGATCAGTGCGCCCTGCGGCGTGGCCCAGGAGCCATGCCCCTGGTAGCCGCCCAGGTCGGCCAGGCGCGCGCCCAGCTGCACTCCCCATTCGATCGCGCTGCCGTCGTTGCCGACGTGGCCGCCGTAGACGGCCTCGCGCATGGCCGGCAGATGTTTGCCCACCATCGCCGCGTTGCCGCCAAAGCCGTTGCAGGCCAGGATCAGCACGTCGCAACCGATCACGTCGATGGAGCCGTCCGGCCGCTCGCAGCCCACCGCCGTGATGCGGCCGGCTTCGTCCGTCCAGATCTGCCGCGCCAGGGCGCGGGTCAGCAGATAGGCTCCGGCTGCGGTGGCGGCGCGCTCCAGCGCGGCCACCAGGGCCGCGCCCGTGCGCTCGGGCAAAGTGTGCATGCGGCGGGCGCTGTGGCCCGGGTACAGGAAGCCGTCCAGCACCTGGAAATCCAGGCCGTGGCGCGCAAGGTTGTCGATCGCGGCGGCTGCCGCGCCCGTGTAGGCATCGACCAGCTGCGGCGCGGCCGTGCCGCCGGTCTTGGCCTGGATATCCGCGGCAAAGCGCTGCGCGTCGTCCTCGATGCCGGCGGCCCGCTGCGCCGCCGATCCCGCTGCCGGGATGAAGCCCGACGACAAGGCGGTGGAGCCGCTGGGCGCGGCGTCGCGCTCGATCAGCACGGTCTCGATGCCGGCATCGGCCAGGCGCAGCGCGGCGGTCAGGCCGCAAGCGCCCGCGCCGATGATGGCCACCGGCACGTGCATCGCGTCCGCGCCAGGCGCTGCACCCCGCAGGACTTGCGGCGCGCTCACGAGGCCAGCCTGTCCAGGAATTCCTGGCAGGACAGCACATCGGCCACGGTGCGCAAATCCGCCAGCGCGGCATCATGCATGGCCGGCGTGGGCGCGGCGCAGCCATCGGCCAGCACCGCCACGTGATAATCCCGCATGTGGGCGTCGCGCGCGGTGCTGGCCACGCCGCCATTGGTGACGATGCCGGCGATCACCACGTTGGAGATGCCCGCGCGCCGCAGCACCCAGTCCAGCTGGGTATTGAAGAAGGCGGAATACGCCACCTTCCAGACCGACACGTCCACCAGTCCGTCCAGTTCGGCGACGTTGGCCTGCCCCTTGGAGCCGGCGACGAAATCGCCCTTGCGCAGGAACGGGCGCAACTGCCGCAGATGCGGCGAGATCATGGGTTCGCCGTGCGCGTCCGGCCATAGCGTGAACTGGCTGGCCGCCACGAAGCCTCCTCGCTCCTTGAGCTTGCGGGCCACGGGCGCGACCCGGGCGGGCAAGGCCCGCGCCTGCGGACTGACGGCGCCGCCGCGGTCGTAGGCGCCGCCGGGCGCGAGGAAATCGTTCTGCAGATCGATGACGACCAGCGCTGTGCTGCGGGGATCGAAGGCTGACATGGGCTCTGCTCCTAGGAAGCCTGGCGGGCGATCAGCAGATTGCCCAGGGAATCGACCTGGCCGGCAAAGCCGGGCTCGATCCAGATCGTGGTGTCGGGCTGCTCCAGGATGGCGGGTCCCGCCACCTCTGCGCCCACCGGCAGGTCCAGCCGCGCATAGCGCACGGCGTCATGCCATTGCCCGCCATGGAAGACGGGCTGCGTGCCCAGCGCGTCCGGCATCGCGGTGCTGGTCGGCGCCAGCAGCGCCAGATCGAACTTGGGGCGCTGGCCGATGCGCGCATAGCGCAGGTTCAGGATGCGCACCGCGATGCCGTCCAGGCTGCGGCCGAAGGCAGCGCGGTAAGCGCGCTCGAAGGCGGCGCCGATGCCGGCGCGGTTCAGTTCATCACGGCCGACTTCCACTCGCACCGTATGGCTCTGACCCACGTACAGCATGTCCAGTTCGATGCTCTCGCGTATGCCCTGAAAGCCCACGCCAGCGGAATCGAGCCGCTCCTGGCAGGCCAGGGCCAGGCCATCGATGCGGGCCAGCAGGTCGTCGGCATCCAGGGCGGCGAGCGCCACGTTCAGGGTCTGCACGCCGTCATGCCGCATGTCGGCCATGACGCAGCCCAGGGCCGAGGTCACGCCGGGGTAGCGCGGCACGATGCCGCGTGCCGCGTCCACTTCGTTCATCATGGCGCAGACGTGCAGCGCGCCGCCGCCGCCAAACGGCATGTAGGCGAACTTGCGCGGGTCGTGGCCGCGCTCGATGGACACCACGCGGATCGCGCCCGCCATCTTGGCATTGGCCACGGTCAGGATGGCCTCGGCCGCGGCATGCACGTCCAGGCCGAGCGGCTTGGCCACGTGTTCCTCGATGGCGGCGCGCGCCAGCGCCACGTCCATGGTGGCAAGCAGGCCACCGCCCAGCGGGCGCTCGGCCGCGATGCGGCCCAGCAGCACGTTGGCGTCGGTCACGGTGGGACGGGTGTTGCCCCGGCCATAGCAGGCCGGCCCTGGCACGCTGCCGGCGGATTCGGGACCCACCTGCAGCAGGCCGCCCGCGTCCACGCTGGCAATCGAGCCGCCGCCCGCGCCTATGGTTTCGATCTGGATCATGGGCGCGCGCACCACCATGCCGAAGTCGATGGAGGTCTGCGCCGACAGCGAGGCCTCGCCGTCCGCCACCAGCGACACGTCGAAGGAAGTACCGCCCATGTCGCCGCTGACCACGTTGGGAAAGCCCGCGGCGCGCGCGATCGCAGCGCAGGCGATGACACCCGCGGCCGGGCCCGACAGCGCGGTGCGCACCGGCACGTCGCAAGCGGTCTGGCGCGACATCACGCCGCCGTTGCTCTGCACCACCAACAGTTCGCCGCCGAAGCCGTTGTCCTTCAGATCCGCTTCCAGCCGGGTCAGATAGCCGCCGACCACCGGCTGCAGCGAGGCGTTGAGCACGGCCGTGGAACAGCGCTCGAATTCGCGGATCTCGGGCAGCACCTCGGTCGCGGCGGTGACGTTGCCGTTGGGCCAGAGCGCGCGCACGCAGGCCGCGGCCTGCGCCTCATTGGCCGGATTGGCATAGGCATTGACGAAGAAGAGGCAGACCGCCTCACAGCCTTGCTCCAGCAGTTGGCGGGCCGCGGCCTCGACCTGGGCCAGGTTTACCGGCGTGTCGATGGTGCCGTCGGCCAGCACGCGCTCCTCGACTTCCAGGCGCAGGTCGCGCGGAACCACCGGCTCATAGTTGCCGCGCAGGCCCCAGGTCTGGGGTCGGTCGCGACGGCGCATTTCCAGCACGTCGCGAAAACCTGCCGTGGTGATGATGCCGGTGCGCGCCACCTTGCGCTCCAGCAGCGCGTTGGTGCCTACCGTGGTGCCGTGCACGATGGTGGCGATGGCGTCCGCGCCATCGGCCACGCGGGCAATGCCGTTCATGAAGCCGCGCGCTTCCTCGCCGCGGGTGGAAGGCACCTTCACCACGCGGGCGCCACCGCCCGCCTCGTCCAGCACGAATATATCGGTGAACGTGCCGCCCACGTCCACGCCTACGACCAAGCCTTGTGCCGCGCTCATGCCGACTGCTCCTTCAGATTTCCACTTACATAGCCCATCTTGCGGTCATGCTCGCGCGCCGCCTGCGTACGCGCGGCAGGCTCGCCATAGCCGCCTCCCCCGGGCGTTTCCAGCCGAACCCGGTCGCCGCGCTGGAGCTGGATGCCCAGCATCTTCGAACGCATGGGCGGGGTCTGCCAGCCACCGTCCTGCTGATAGCGGAAAACGTTCAGCGCCGCTTCCCTGCCGCCTGCGATGCCCTTGGGCGCGCTCTTGCCGCGCTCGCCGAAGATGAAGGCTTCGGCGCTGTCTTCCAGCAGTTCGATTTCATAGATGGCGCCCAGCCCGCCGCGGTGCTGGCCGTCGCCCGCCGAATCGGGCCGCAGCGCCCATTGCGTGAAACGCACGGGATAGGCCGCCTCCAGGATCTCCAGCGGCGGAATGGTGGCCGTAGAGATGGGCGCATTGCCGTGGCTGAGCCCGTCGCCGTCTGAATGGCCGCCGTGGCCGCCGCCGAAGAAGCTGAACATCACCCAGCGCTGGCCGCGCCGGGCGGGGTCGCTGCGGTAGCCGGCGATCGACAAGGCATTGATGGTGCCGTAGGCCTGCGCCAGCGCGCGCGCCGGCTCGGCCTGGGCCATGGCGCAGAAGATCACGTCGATCATGCGCAGGATGGTTTCGGTATAGCCGCCGACCGGACGCGGGCGGTCCGCCGAGATCACCAGGCCGTCCGGCAGCACCACGTCCACCGCGTCCAGCACGCCGGCGTTGGCCGGCACGTCCGGGAACAGGTGCTTCAGGGCCACGTAGCAGGCCGCGATCGCCGTGGCGCGGGAGATGTTCACCGGCCCGGCGCAGGCCGGCGAGGTACCGGTGAAATCCAGCGTCAGACGCTCGCCCTGGACTATGAGATTGAGCGCGATGCGCAACGGCTGGTCGCGCACGCCGTCGTTGTCCAGCATGTCTTCGAAGGCGTACTCGCCGTCGGGCAGGCGCGAGATATGGTCGCGCATCAGGCGGCGCGCCCGTTCGCGCAGCGTGTCCAGCGATTCCAGCACGGTGGCGTCGCCGTATTCGTCGAGCAGGCCATCCAGCCGGCCCGCGCCCAGTTCCAGCGCCGCCAACTGACCGTTCAGGTCGCCCCACAGGCTGTCCGGCAGGCGCGTATTGGCCTTCAGGATGGCCAGCACGTCCAGGTCGAGCACGCCCGCGCGCACGATGCGCACCGGCGGAATCTGCACGGCTTCCTGCCAGCATTCAGTGGCGGCGGGGTTGTAGTTGCCCGGCACCGCGCCGCCGACGTCATGCCAGTGGGCCGCCGAGGCCAGGAAGCAGAACAGCTTGCCGCCGCGGAACACCGGACGCACCAGCTTGAAGTCGTTGGCGTGGGTGCCGCCTTCGTAGGGATCGTTGAACAGCCAGACGTCGCCGTCGACCATGCCGCCCCGCTCGGCGGCCGCCTTGGCCGCGGCCTTGACGGCGAATGCCATCGCGCCCACGAATACCGGCAGGCCGGACTTGCCCTGCACCAGCGTGGCGCCGGTGGCGGCGTCGTACATGCCGTGGCAGGCGTCGTGGGCCTCGGCGATGATGGGGTTGAACGCGCTGCGGTACAGCGTGGCGTCCATCTCGTCGGCGATCTGTTCCAGGCGGCCTTTCAGGACCGCGAGTGTGACGGGGTCAAGCATGATGTGGTTCCTAATGAGTCTTGCGCTGTTTCAGCAAATTCAGCAGTCCGCCGGCCTGCACCATTTCCAGCAGGAAGGCGGGCACGGTGTCGCAATGCAGTTCCGCAGGTTCTCCCGCGGCGCGGCGGATGCGGCCGGCGGCGGGATCCAGGGCGATGCGCTCGCCCTCTTGCAGGGTTTCGGCCTGTGGGCAGGTCAACAGCAGCAGGCCCACGTTGAAGGCGTTGCGGAAATACAGGCCGTTGAAGGACGGCGCGACCACCGCGGCGATGCCCAGGCGCACCAGCGCCGCGGCAGCCTGTTCGCGCGAGGAGCCGATGCCGAAGTTGGGACCGGCCACCAGCACGTCGCCCGGCCGCGCGCCGGCGGCGAACTCGGGCCGAACGCGCTGCAGGCAGTGGCGCGCGATCTCGTCGATGCCGAATTTCATATACGCGCCAGGCGCCAGCGCGTCGGTGTCGATATCTGCGCCCACGCGCCAGACGCGGTGCGTCACGGACTGCTCGGTCATGCCATGAACTCCCGCGGATCGGCGATGCGGCCGGCTATCGCCGATGCCGCCACCGTATAGGGTGAAGCCAGATAGACCTGGGCCGTCTCCGAGCCCATCCGCCCCTTGAAATTGCGCGCCGTGGTGGCGATGACGCTGGCGCCGTCGGGGATGGACCCGCCGTAGCCCGCGCAGGCGCCGCAGGATGTGGCCAGCACGTCCGCGCCGGCATCGCGCAGCGCCTGCATCACCCCTTCCGCCTCGGCCTGGCACTGGTCCTGCCGGCTGGCCGGCGCCACCATCAGGCGCATGCCGGCGGCCAGCCGGTGGCCGCGCAACACGCTGGCCGCGGCGCGCAGGTCCTCCAGCTTGGCGCCGGTGCAGGCGCCGATATAGGCCACTTGCAGCGGCACGTCGCCATACTGATCCACGTCGCGCGCATTGGCCGGGCTGTGCGGCGCGGCGACCTGCGGCGCCAGCGCCGCGGCATCGAAATCGTGCCATTCGGCCTGCGCCCCTTCGTCGCTGCGCCAGCGCGCCAGATCGATCTTGTCCGTGACGCCCGCCTCGCGCAGATAGGCCTCGGTGGTTGCATCCGGCGCGATCAGGCCGACCTGCGAGCCCAGTTCGGCGCTCATGTTGGACAGGGTCATGCGTTCCTGCATCGACAAGGCGCGCACCGCTTCGCCGCAGAATTCCACCGCCTGGTAGCGACCGCCGTTCATGCCGTAGCGGCCTATCATGTGCAGCATCATGTCCTTGGCGGTCACGCCCGGCGCCAGCCGGCCGCTCCAGCGCATCATCAGGGTCTGCGGCACCTTCACCCAGATCTGCCCGGTGACGGCCACGCCCAGCATCTCGGTGCTGCCGATGCCGAACATGTAGGCGCCGAATGCCCCGCCGGTAGGCGAATGCGAGTCCCCGCCCACGCAGAACATGCCGGGGCGGATATGCCCATGCTGCGGCACCACCACGTGGCAGATGCCGAGCGAGTCATAGACGTTGGGCAAGCGCTGTTCGGCCGCCCAATCGCGCGCGATGCGCACGATGCGGCGCGACTCGTCATCGGATTCGGGCACGTAGTGGTCTATGACCAGCACGATCCTGGATGGATCCCACAGCGTGGCGCCCAGTTCCTGCAACATGGGCTGCAGGCGGCGCGGACCGCTGGAATCATGGAACATGGCCAGGTCGACCGCACAGGTGACGATTTCGCCCTCGGCAACGGAAGCACGGCCACAGGCCGCCGCGATCAGCTTCTGCGCCAGCGTTTGAGGCTCGGCCATGGCTACATCCCGAGATAGGCCCGGCGCACGTCGTCGCTGGCCATCAGTTCCGGACAGGCGCCGCTATAGCGCACCGCCCCGTTTTCCAGCACGTAGGCGCGCTGTCCCGTCTCCAGGGACTGCCCCACGTTCTGCTCCACCAGCAGGATCGCCAGTCCCTCGCCATGGAGGCGCGCGATCAGGCCGAACAGCTCTTCGACCATCAGCGGCGACAGGCCCAGCGACGGCTCGTCCAGGATCAGAAGGCGCGGCTCGGCCATCAGGCCGCGGCCGATGGCCAGCATCTGCTGTTCACCGCCGGACATGGTGCCAGCCAGTTGCGCCAGGCGTTCGCGCAGGCGCGGGAAGATGTGCAGCACCTTCTCCAGGTTGGCGGCGCGGCGCTCGCGCGCCCGGGTGAATGACCCGAGTTCAAGGTTTTCGCGCACGCTCAGGTTGGGGAACACGCGCCGGCCTTCCGGCACCTGGATCAGCCCGGCCTTGACCACGTCGCGGTAATGGCGGCCGGTCAGGTCCTGGCCCTCGAAGCGGACCGTGCCGCCCCAGGGCCGGCACAGACCGCAGACCGTGTTGTTCAGCGTGGACTTGCCCGCGCCATTGCTGCCCAGCAGCACCACGATCTCGCCCTGGTCGACCCGCAGGTCGACGCCGCGCAGTACTTCCATGCGGCCGTAGCCGGCGCGCAATCCCTGGACTTCCAGCAGCGCGCTCATGCCGGCGCTCCCTGCGCGGCCAGCCTGGCCGCCGCGCCCTGGCCCAGATAGGCCTCGACCACCGCCGGATCGCGCGTGACCTCGCCCGGCGTGCCCGAGGCGATAAGGCGGCCCTGCGCCAGCACCCATACATGTTCGGCCAGGCTCATCACCGCGCGCATCACATGTTCGATCATCAGCACGGTCACGCCGTCTTCGGCCAGCTTCTTCACCACCGGTATCATCTCGTCGATCTCGCTGGGGTTGAGCCCCGCCAACACTTCGTCCAGCAGCAGCAGGCGCGGCCGCGTGGCCAGCGCGCGCGCCAGCTCCAGGCGCTTGCGGCCGGCCACCGTCAGATCCGCCGCCGGCCGGTCCAGCAAGGCCCCCAGATTGACCCGCGCCGCAACCTCTTCGGCCGCTTGCAGCGCCTCGCGGCGATTGCCCAGGCGCAAATGCGCGCCCACGGCGATGTTCTGGCGCACCGTCTGCGCGCCGAAGGGCTGCACGATCTGGAAGGTGCGGGTCAGCCCGAGCCGCGCCGATTCGTGCGGCGGACGGCCGGTGATGTCGGTGCCGGCGAAATGCACCGAGCCGGAACCGGGTTTGAGAAAGCCCGACAACAGGCCGAACAGCGTGGTCTTGCCCGCGCCGTTGGGACCGACCAGGGCCGTCAGCGAACCCTGGCGCACGTCCAGGCTCACATCCTGGACCGCCTTCAGGCCGCCGAAAGTGATGGAAAGATTGCGCGCTTGCAGCAGGATCTCAGACACGGGCGCGCTCCTTGGCACTGAACAGCCGGCCCAAAGCCTGGCCGCTGCCGGTGATGCCGCGGGGCAGGAACATCACGATCACGATGAGCACCACGCCGTAGATGACCATGCTGATGCCCGGCAGTTCGCCAAACAGGTTGCGCGTCAGGTCGCTCAGCGCATGCAGCGTGACCGCTCCCAGCACCGGCCCCCACAAGGTGCCCAGGCCGCCGACGATGGCGCCGACCAGGGCCTCCACCGACACGGCCGAGCCGAAGGCGATGCCCGGATCGATGTACTGGAACACCTGCACGTAGAAGGCGCCCGCGGCGCTCATGAAGGCCGCAGACAGCGCGATGCCGCCGAGCTTGACCCGCAGCGGATTCACGCCGATGGCGCGCGCCGCGTCCTCGTTGTCGCGCACGGCTTGCAGGTAGGCGCCGAAGCGCGAATGGCGCAGCCATGCCGTGACCACCAGCGCCAGCAGCACGAAGCCCAGCAGCAGGTAGATGTAGCCGCGGCGCGAACCGAACTGCATGTTCGCCACGCCCTCCTGCAACGGCACCATCAGGCCCACGCCGCCCCCGGTGAACGACACCGACAACGCCAGGATGCGGAACACTTCCGCAAACGCCAGCGTCACCAGCGCGAAGTAAGAGCCCTTCAGGCCATAGCGGAACGTCAGCCCGCCCACCGCCAGCCCGACCAGTGCGCCCAGCGCGATGGCCATCGGCAGCGCCAGCCAGGGATTGATGCCCAGGTTCAGCTGCCCCAGCGCCTGGGCATAGGCGCCCACGCCGAAGAACAGCGCATGGCCGAACGACAGCTGGCCGCCATAGCCGCCCAGGATGTTCCAGGCCTGCGACAACAGGGCCGCGTACAGCGACATCATGACGAACGTCAGCGCCACGCCCGATTCGGTCAGCGTGGCGGCGGCCGCCAGCGCCGCGCCGAACAGCGCGATAGTCAAAAGATCCTTGCCCATGCTCAGCCCCTCGCCCCGAACAGCCCCTGCGGGCGAAACAGCAGCACCGCGATGAAGATCGCGAATATGCCCATCTGGCCCAGCGAGTCGCCCAGGAACAGGCCCCCGATGGACTCCACCACCCCGATCAGCAGGCCGCCGACCAGCGCGCCCACGAAGCTGCCCATGCCGCCGAGCACCACGATGGTGAAGGCCACCAGCACGAAGCCGCCGCCGACCTGCGGATTGACGTAGTAGGCCGGCAGCAGGAAGCAGGCCGCCGCGCCCAGGCAGGCCATGCCGATGCCGAACGACAATGCATAGACCTTTTCCACGTCTATGCCCATGAGCTTGGCGCCTTGCTTTTCCTTGGCCACCGCGCGGATCGCCCGGCCCAGGTCGGTGCTGCGGATGATCCAGAACAGCACCGCCGCCACCGCCAGCGCGCCACAGAAGGCGATGACCTTGGGCAAGGCGATCATGGCCGGCCCGATCTCCACGGTGGACAGCGTGTAGGCCGTGTCGATGGTGCGCGTATCCGACTTGAACCACACCAGCGCCAGGTTCTCCAGCACGATGGCCAGGCCCAGCGTCACCAGCAGGATGTTCTCGTCCTTGCCGTGGCTGGCGCGGTTGATCACGTAACGCTGCAAGGCGTAGCCCAGCGCGAACATGCCCGCCACCACCAGCGGCAAGGCGGCGTACGGGTCGATGCCCAGGCGGTCCTTCAGCAGATACACCGCGTACAGCGCCACCATCAGCGCCGCGCCATGGGCGAAGTTGATGATGTGCAGCACGCCGTAGATCAAGGTCAGGCCCAAGGCGATCAGCGCGTACACCGCGCCCGTGGTCAGGCCGTTGAGCACCGACGAAAAGAGGATGGCGGGATCGAGCACGCTCAGGCCTTCAGCGGAAAGATGGCGTCGGCCTGGCGGTAGTCGGCCGGGATGACGACCTTGATGTCGCCGCCGATGACCTGCGTCAGCAGGGGCTGCGCGCCGGTGTTCTGGCCGTTCACGAACTTGGTCGGGCCGTAGGGCATGATGTGGTCCGAGAAGGTGCTGGAAGCCAGCGCGTCGATGATGGCGGCGCGGTCGGCCGACTTGGCGCGTTCCAGCGCGTCGGCCAGCAGCAGCACCGAGGTGTAGGTCATGAAGACCTCGTAGCTGAAGTAGGCGCCCTTCTCTTCGACGCGCGCCTTCAACGGGGCCACGCGCGCATCCTTGGGGTTGAACCAGTGGTTGCAGTCGAGGATGCCATTGGCGATGTCGGGGAATTCCTTCAGGAACTTGTAGCTGGAGGCCGCGCCGCCCAGCACCGAGTAGATCGCCTTGGGCTGCACCTTCTGCTGCTTCATGGCGCGCAGCAGCAAGGCATATTCGTTGTAGTAGTTGGCCGGGATCACGATGTCCGGATTGAGGGACTTCATGCGCAGCACGATGTTGTTGAAGTCGCGGGTGGGGTTCGGGTGCTTGACCACGTCCTTGACCTCGAAGCCATGCTGCGGCAGCGCCTTGGACAGCAGCGCCGCGGTGCCGGTGCCGAACAGCGAATCCTCGTGCACGATCATCACGGTCTTGGCGGGCTTGCCTGCCGCGTCGTTGAGCGCGGCCAGGTCGGTGATGGCGCGTTCGCTACAGGCGCGATAGCCCGGGCCGAAACGGAAAGTGTTCTTCAGGCCGCGCTCGACGATCTGGTCGGCCACGCCCACGTCCACCACGTGCGGCAGGTTGTACTTGGCGGCGGTCTGCGTGGTGGCCAGGCAGATCGCCGACGCATAGGCCCCGACAATGGCCGACACGCCCGCCTCGTTCATTTTCTCGACCTCGGCCGACCCCGCCTCGGGGCGCGACTGCGCGTCGCCCAGCATGGCTTCCAGCGGCGCGCCGCCCAGCGACTTGATGCCGCCGGCCTTGTTGATGTCCTCGATCGCCAGCAGCGCGCCCAGGCGGCATTGCTGGCCCGAATAGGCCAGCGCCCCCGTCACCGGATGCAGGATGCCGACCTTGACGGGTTTGGCGCCCTGGGCGCGTACCACCCATGGCGCCGACACCAGGGCAGCTGCGGCGGCGGATTGATAGAGGAAAGTGCGGCGCGAGTTCATGGGCGATCTCCGAGAGTTCAATGGAATTGGGCGGACAGCTCTTCGCTGACCCATACCTTGGCGTCGATGCTGCCGACGCGTGACAGCTGCAACTGGTACTGATAGCGATCGGGGCGATACAGGCCTTGCAGCAGCTGCACGGGCCGCTCGTTCACGTCGCGCACGATGCGCGTCACGGCCAGCAGCGCGGAGCCCACGGCCACGTCCAGATGGCGCGCCACCTGCGCATCGGCCAGCCGCGCCGAAATGGTCTGGGTAGCGCCGCCGAACTCCACGCCGGCCGCTTCCAGCAACATCAGCAGGGGTTCGCGCTCCAGGTCTTCGCGCGTGAAATCGGCCACGGCCTGCGGCACGTAGGTCGTGATGTGGGACAGCGGCCCAGCTTCGGTGCTGCGCACCCGCAGGCTCTTGTGCACGGGCGCGCCGGGCGCGAGGTCCAACGCTTCGGCCACCACGGGCGGCGCCGACACCAGGGCGCTGTCCAGCACCTGCACCGAGGTGCGCAGGCCCATGTTGACGATGTTTTCCAGCAGGCCGGTCAGATGGGCCTTCTGCGGCGGATTGGCCTTGGGCGCGCTGGCCGGAGTCGCCGGCGCGCGCAGCGGCCAGGTGCCCAGGCCGGGCCGGCGCGACACCAGCCCGTCGGCCACCAGCATCTCCATGGCCTTGCGGATGGTGATGCGGGCCACGTCGAACTGGTCGGCCAGCGCGTGCTCGCCTGGCACGCCGTCCTGATCGAAGCGCCCTTCCTGCACCTGTTCGCGCAGGACGAGGTAGATCTGGTGGTACTTCGGCAGAGGTAATGAGGTTCCCATGACGGGAACTCTAGGAGTGTCCTAATGTACCGTCAATGGAACAAATGGCTTTGAGGGTTGTTCTATCGGGAAAACACTGAGGGCGCGGATTCGATCCGGTTACGCCCGCGCTGCTTGGCGTAATACAGGGCGCGGTCGCTGCGGCTGAGCGCCAGTTCGGCGTCCGCGTCCATGGTGTGCATGGTCGAGATGCCGATGCTGACCGTCAGCGGAATATGACGGTCGTCGCCCAGCGAAAACGGCGCCGCCGCGATGCGCTGCTGCACCCGCGTGGCGAAGGCGTGCGCGCGCTCGATGTCGGTATCCGGCAGCACCACGGCGAATTCCTCGCCGCCGATGCGCCCCACCAGGTCGACCGCCCGCAGCTGGGCCCGCAGCGTGTTGGCGAAGTGCTGCAGCACGCCGTCGCCAATGGCGTGACCCCAGGTGTCGTTGATGCGCTTGAAATGGTCCAGGTCACACATCAGCACGGCGGCGCAATCGCTGCCCTGGCGCTTGATCCGGGCCAGTTCCGCGGCGATGCGCGACATGAAGTGGCGGCGGTTCGGCAGCGTGGTCAGGGCGTCGGTGGCGGCGAGTTCACGCAGTTCGAAATCAGCGCGCTTGCGGTCGGTGATGTCGGTCACGAAGCCGTGCCAGACCACGGTGCCGTCGGCCGCCTTGCGCGGACTGGCGTCGCCCTGCCGCCAGCGCAGGCCCTGCTGCGGCAGGCACACCCGGAACTCCAGGTGCCAGGGCGTCTGCGCCGCGGCCGCGGCCTGCAGCGAGGCGTGGTAGGTCGCCAGGTCCTCGGGATGGACGCGCTGCTCGATCGCCGCGGGGCTGGTGCGCACCTCGTAAGGCGTGAGTTCGAACATGTCCCAGATGCCCGCGCTGACGTACAGGAAGCGCGACCCGCCTCCGGGCCGCTGGCCGCACTGGAATACCATGCCCGGCACGGCGTCGGTCAGGTTGACCAGCAGGTCCGCCGTGCGCCGCAGGCGCTCCGACATCGCGCGCATGGCGCTGATGTCAGTGGTGGTGCCCATCATGCGCAAGGCCCGCCCCTGCGCGTCGCGGCTGACGACCTTGCCGCGGCTGCAGATCCACTTGTAGCTGCCGTCCTTGCAGAGGATGCGGTGCTCGACCTCGTAGCTCTCGGTCTTGCCCTCGAAATGCGCCTGCATGGCGGCGCGCACATAGTCGGCATCGTCTGGGTGCAGGCGCTTGTAGGAGTCTTCGATGCGGTTGGTGACTTCGGATTCGGCGTAGCCCAGCAGGGCCTTCCAGCCCGGCGAATAGGTGATTTCGCCGGTTACGACGTTGCGATCCCAGATCCCCGTGCCACTGCCTGCGATGGCCATGGAGAGGTTGCGCGCCTCGGTGCGCCAGCCGTCTTCCGCCGCCCGCTCCGCCGCCAGGGCCTCGCGCTTCTCGACGGCCGCGACGGCCAGCTCGGCGAAATCGTGCAAGGCATCCAGGTCTTCGTCGCCGAAATCCCGCGGCTGGGCATGCAGCAGCCGGAACGTGCCCAGCCGGCGGCCATCGCTGGCGCGCAGCGGGCAATCCACGGAGAAAGGGAGCGTACCGGCCGCGGTTGCGGGCAAGGCGCCCGCCTGGGCCTGCCAGACGCCATCGGCGTCGCTGCAGGCGACCAGCGCCATGTCCACGCCGAACTGCCGCCTGGCCAAGCGGACGAGCCGGTCCAGGGGGCCGTCGAGCCCCGCTTGCACATTTTCCGCGCCGCCGGCCGGCGCGCTTGCAGGAGGAACGTCACCTGTTGCTGGCATGTCTGGACCTGACTCAACACGAGATTCATAAACATGGCCATGCCGGTGGCCATGTCTGACATTTTGTCACGCTCTGCACCAAAATAGCATCATTTTGAACGATATGATCACCGGCCTATGGAACACCCTACCCGCGTGCTGCAACGCGCCTGGCTACTGCTGCTGGCCTTGCTGATCACCCTTCACGGCGGCCTGGCCCACGCCCAGGCGTTCGATCGCCAGGCGGAGAACGCCCGTTACCGGCAATGGCTGGAAGACTTCCGCGCCGACCTCCAGCGTCTGCGGCAATCGCCCGATCCGGCCAAGGCCGACATCGACAGGCTGTTCGCGAAGACCATCGTGCCGGGTTCCCGCGGCACCCAGCTGGTCAGGACGCTGGCGCAGGCGCCGGGCGACTCCACCAGCGGCGAGATCCACTACGCAGGCTTGCAACGTGTCTTCCTGGCCGCCCTGGCCGACGCCGTGGTGGCGGGCGACGGCGGAGACTACCCGGAAACGCAGGCCAAGTATCAGAAACAAGTATTGCGCGTGCGTTACATGCACGTGGATGGCGGCGGCCGTCTGGAATCCTTTTTCAACGACCCCGAGCACTTCAAACCCTACCGCCTGCCCGCGCCCGGCACCCTGGAGCGCGACGCCTACCCCTTCCTGCTGTTCGAGGAACATGACGGCAAGCTGCGGCTGGGCGGCGTGTCCAAGGAATTCTGGGAGCTGGTGAGGTTCATGGATACGCTGCAATATGCCTAGGCGACTGGTCCTGCTGCTGGCGGCCATCGCGCACGCTGGCCCAGCCCTCGCGGCTTGCGGCCCTGCCGCCGTCGATTTCACCGCGCCCGTGCCGCTGAAGGCGGTGCCCGTCTCGGTCGGCCTGGGCGGCGACCGTGTCCTGCTGGGCCGACAGGGCGAACGCATTGCCGCCCGCAACCAACCGGTATGGGTCGACGAAACCGGCGATCCGCTGCCCCGGACCTGGATGGACAAGGTCGACTGGTCCGCTTACCGGCTGGACAACGTGTCTCGGGCGCCCGCCAGGCTGTATTTCGACGGCGATGGCCGGCTGTGCCGCGCGGAATCCTATGAACTTCCCCGGCGCGGCGACGGCCCACCCTTTCTGTCGGGCGGTTACACCCTGGAGTACGACGGCGCCGGCGCCCTGACGCGGGTGGTCGAGTACGAACAGACCGCGGTCCGCCGGCCCGCCACCTACGAGGCAAGCGGCCAGGCCTGCCTGAAACGCGATGCCCGGGGCGCGCTGACCGCCTTCACCAATGAGGCTTGCGAAGACAAGCAACAGCCGGCCGCCGGCCGGTTCTACGCGCGCGACGCCGCGGGCCGCCTGCTGCGCGCCATCGATATCGCCGCGCAAGGCGGCGCGTTCCAGGTGCAGACCTATGATGCCCAGGGCAAGCCGGACCAACGTTATGTGCGCCGCCATTCCCCCGGGGATGGCGCCAGATCCTACGCCCATGTCGCGCACGCCTCCCCTGACTCCCGCCCTTATCCGGTGCACCGGGAAGAGTTGAACCAGCTGTCCACCGAGGTGCCGGGCAATGACTGGCGCATCGTCAGCATCGCCGACGACGTGCCGCTGGACGACACGGACATGCAGTCCTGGAATCCGGACACGCAGACCATCCTGGCCCAGGGCGTGACCGATGCGCAAGGCCGCGCGCTGCTTGCGGCGGACGCGCAGGCGCGCGTCTGGCAGGCCATGCGCGACAAGCCTGGCAGGATCTTCTGGTATTCGGACTTGATGAGCCGGGTGCTGCTGCTGCCTGCGATGGACGAGGCCCGCTGGCGCGCCTGCGCCGATCCCGCGAACCAGGCCGCCGACGCCTGCGACTGAGGCGGCCGGGAGCCTAGCGCCAGGCTTCCGGTTCGACGCTGACCTCGCCCTTGTCGGCCGAGAAATACACCACGCCGTCCGAAATGTTGGCATTCAGGCGCATGGTGCGCTCGGCCAGCTGGGCCAGCGCACGGGTCTGTTCCGAGGGCAGGTTCACGATCTTGAGGTTGCGCGTGCGTTCCAGCTTGTTCTTCACGCCGTCCCACCAGATCTTGCTGGCGGAACCACCGTAGCAATAGACGATGACTTCGTCGGCGCGGCCACAGGCGCGCAGGATGCGGCGTTCTTCGGGCTGACCGACTTCGATCCAGAGCTTGACCGCGCCGGTCAGGTCCTTGACCCACAGGTCGGGTTCGTCGGTGTCGCTCAGGCCTTTGGTGAAGGCCAGCTCTTCCTGCGCGTGCAGGGCGTAGGCGACCAGCCGCACCATCATGCGCTCGTCGGTTTCCGAGGGATGGCGGGCGACCGTCAGCGCGTGGCTGCCGTAGTAGTGACGGTCGGTGTCGGCGACGTTGAGCTCGGCCTTGTAGATGGTGGCGCGCAGGGCCATGGCGTAAATCCGGTGAATGTAGCGAATTGCTGAAGGCCGCCATGATAACGCCTGCGGCGCTGCGGCACGTCCACAGACGGCTGCAGGCGCCGGCCCGGCGGCGCTACACTGAACGGCTCCGCTTCGCCGCGCCCGCCACCGGACCCCGCCCATGACCGCCACCGCCGCCCTGCTCGCCTTTACCCTGGCCGCCGCCATCCTGACCGTCACGCCCGGCATGGATACCGCCCTGGTGCTGCGCACCGCCGCCGTCGAGGGCGGCCGCCGCGCGCTCATGGCTGGCCTGGGTGTCGCCGCCGGATGCCTGGCGTGGGGCGTGGTGGCGGCATTCGGCCTGGGATCGCTGCTGCTGGTATCGACCCTGGCCTATGACACGCTGCGCATCTGCGCGGCCCTGTATCTGTTTTATCTGGGCGTGAAACTGCTGTGGGGCGCCCGGCCAGGCAAGCAGGCCGCACCCGATTCCGCGCCGCCCGCCCCCGCCGCGGCAGCCAGCGCTGGCGGCTGGTTCATGCGCGGCTGCCTGACCAATGCCCTCAATCCCAAGATCGGGATCTTCTACATCACCTTCCTGCCGCAGTTCATTCCCGCGGGCGCGGACGTGCTGCGCTTCAGCCTGCTGCTGGCAGGCATCCACGCGATGCTGGGGATACTGTGGTTTGGCGTGCTGGTGGCAGCGACGCGCCCGCTGGCGCGCTGGCTGTCGCGGCCGGCCGTGATGCGCGGCCTGGACCGCATGACGGGCGCGGTCTTCATCGCCTTCGGGCTGAAGCTGGCGCTGGAAAAGCGCTAGTTTCGGCCCCCCCCCCGCGCGCAGCGGGGGGGATGCAAGCGGCCACCGGCTGCCAGCGGGCGGCCACCTGCCTCAATAGACCCCGATCGAATGGCGGGCCACGAAATGGCCCTCGCCCACGGCGACCAGCGGCTCGACCAGCGGATCGTCGCCCAGCTTGCGCATCGGGCTGGGGATCTCGTCGACCAGCAGCGAGCGCTCGCGGTGGCGGCGCTGCGGGTCGGCGATGGGCACCGCCGCCATCAACTTCTTGGTGTAGGGATGCTGCGGGTTCTCGAAGATGGCCCGGCGCGGGCCGATCTCGACGATCTGGCCCAGGTACATCACCGCCACCCGGTGGCTGACGCGCTCGACCACGGCCATGTCGTGCGAGATGAACAGGAACGACACGCCCAGCTCGCGCTGCAGGTCCAGCAACAAGTTGACGATCTGCGCCTGGATCGACACGTCCAGCGCCGACACCGATTCGTCGGCGATCACCACCTTGGGGTTCAACGCCAGCGCGCGCGCGATGCAGATGCGCTGGCGTTGGCCCCCCGAGAACTCGTGCGGATAGCGGTCGATCATTTCCGGCAGCAGGCCGCACTTGTCCATCAGCCAGCGCACCCGGTCCTGGGCCGCCTTGCCGCGCGCCACGCCGTGGATCAGCAGCGGTTCCATGATGGAATAGCCCACCGTCATGCGCGGATCCAGCGAGGCGAACGGATCCTGGAAGATGAACTGGATGTGCTGACGCAGGGTCTGCATGGCGCTGCCGCGCAGCGCGCCGATGTTCTTGCCGTCGAATTCGATACTGCCGGCCTTGCTCTTGACCAGCTGCAGCAGCGAACGGCCGGTGGTGGTCTTGCCGCAGCCGGACTCGCCCACCAGCGACAGCGTCTCGCCCGGATACAGGTCGAAGCTGACCTTCTCCACGGCGTGCACGCGCTTTTGCACCCGGCCCAGGATGCCGCCGGTGATATCGAAGCTGGTGGTCAGGTCGCGCACCTTCAGCACCGGGCCGTTCTCGCGGCGCACGGTGGACGCAGCCGCGACGGGCGCGGCGGCGGCTTGCGGTCGCGCCGTGGGGTCGTCCACGCGCAGCAGCGGGAACGGCGCGGGTTCGTCCGTGCCCTGCATGGCGCCCAGCCGCGGCACCGCCGACAGCAGCGCGCGCGTATAGGCGTGCTGCGGGCGGGCGAAGACCTCGTCCGAGCTACCCTCTTCGACCTTGTCGCCGCGGTACATGACCAGCACGCGGTCGGCGACTTCCGCCACCACGCCCATGTCGTGCGTGATGAAGATCACGCCCATGTCCATTTCTTCCTGCAACTGGCGGATCAGCTGCAGGATCTGGGCCTGGATGGTCACGTCCAGGGCCGTGGTCGGTTCGTCGGCGATCAGCAACTGGGGCTTGCACGACAGGGCCATGGCGATCATGACGCGCTGGCGCATGCCGCCCGACAACTGGTGCGGATAGCGGTCCAGGATGGCGCGGGCTTCGGGGATGCGCACCCGCTCCAGCATGCGCAGCGTTTCGGCGCGGGCCGCGGCGGCGTCCAGTCCCTGGTGCAGCTGCAGGGCTTCGGCAATCTGGTTGCCGGCCGTGAAACTGGGGTTCAGGGACGTCATGGGCTCCTGGAAGATCATCGCCACGTCCGCGCCGCGCACGCGCTGCAGCGTGCTGTCGGGCGCGTTGAGCAGATCCAGCACTTCGCCGCTGCGCCGGCGCAGCAACATGCCGCCATTGACGATCCGGCCGCCGCCATACTCGACCAGGCGCATCAGCGCCAGCGAGGTCACCGACTTGCCCGAGCCGGATTCGCCGACGATGGCCAGGGTTTCGCCGCGGTCGACGTGGAAGGAGACTTTGCGCACCGCTTCGACGGTGCGCTCGGGGGTCTTGAAGCGCACGGTCAGGTCGTTGACCTGGACGACGCGCTTGGGGTCCATTGTTGTTGCCATGGTGATTACTTTTCCTGACGCGGATCGAGCGCGTCGCGCAGGCCGTCGCCCAGCAGATTGAAGCCCAGCACCACCAGGAAAATGGCCGATCCGGGGAAGATGGACATCCAGGGCGCCTGGGTCATGAAGTTCTTGGCGGTGTTCAGCATCGAGCCCCAGGACGGGTTCGGCGGCTGCAGGCCCAGGCCCAGGAACGACAGGCTGGCCTCGGCGATGATGGCCGTGGCGATGGTGATGGTGGCCTGCACGATCAGCGGCGGCATCACGTTGGGGAACACGTGCCGGCCGATGATGCGCAGGTCGGACGCGCCCAGGGCGCGCGCGCTCTGCACGTAATCCTCGTTCTTGACTGCGAGCACCTGTCCGCGCGTGAGGCGGATGAACTTGGGCGCGGCCGAGACGCCGATTGCGATCATGGCGTTGGTCAGGCTGGGCCCGAGAAAGGCGGCCAGCGCGATGGCCAGGATCAGGAAGGGAATGGCCAGCAGCGCCTCGGTGGCACGGGAAATGATGCTGTCGGTCCAGCCGCCGAAATAGCCGGCGGCAAGACCGAAGGGCACGCCCACCGCCAGCGCGATCAGGACCGACACCAGGCCCGCCATCAGCGAGGCGCGGGCGCCATAGACCATGCGGCTGAAGATGTCGCGGCCCAATTCATCCGTGCCCAGCCAGTAGGACGCCGAAGGCGCCTTGCGGATGGTGGTGAAGCTGGTCTGGAAGGGATCGTGGCTGGCGATCAGCGGCGCCAGGATGGCGATCACGACAAAGAACAGCACGATCCCCAGGCCCAGCATGGCGATGTGGTTGCGCTTGAATTTGCCCCAGGCGCGGTTGCGGCTGCGGGGCGGCGTGACGGCTGCGGCCGTTGCAGGAATTGCGCTCATGAGTGCCTCAGGCGGGGATTGACCAGGATGTACAGGATGTCGGCCAGCAGGTTCATGATGATGAAACCCACCGCCACGCAGAGCACCACGCCCTGCACCACCGCGTAGTCGCGCGTGAAGACGGCGTCGACCACCAGCTTGCCGAAGCCCGGGATCGTGAAGACCTGCTCGGTCAGCACGGCGCCCGCCAACAGTTCCCCGAACAGCAGCGTCACCAGCGTGACAATGGGCATCAGCGCATTGCGCAAGGCATGGCGCAGCACCACGCTGCGCGGAGATACGCCCTTGGCGCGGGCGGTACGCACATAATCGGCCGACAAGGCTTCCAGCATGGCCGAACGGGTATGGCGCATCAGATACGCGGCGATGGCCGTGGACAGCACCAGGGACGGCATCAGCATGGTCTTGATCGACAGCCAGAAGTCCTCGGACGGCGACACATAGCCCGAGGCCGGCAGCAGCTTCCATTGCACCGACACCACCATGATGAGAATGATGCCAAGCCAGAAATTGGGGATGGACATGCCGGACAGCGCGGCGATGTTGGCGCCCATTTCGATGGGCTTGCCCTTGCGCACCGCGGCGACGATCCCCATGGGGATGCCTATCAGCAGCGCGAAGAACATGGCCATGGCGGCCAATTGCAGCGTGACCGGCAGCTTCTGGCCGATCAGCGTGGTGACGGGGACGTCAGTGCGCAGCGACTTGCCCAGGTCGCCTTGCACGACCTGCGCGGCCCAGGCGGCGTACTGCACGGGCAGCGGATCGTTGAGGCGGTACTTGTCCCGCAGGTAGTCCAGGACGGCGGGATCGCGTTCTTCGCCGGCCAGTGTCAGCACCGGGTCGCCGGGCAGGATTTTCTGCAGCATGAAGACGATCATCGACACCAGTATCAGTGTCGGTATCGCGACGAGCACGCGGCGCAAGATGAGTTTAAGCATATGAGAAACCGTAAGACAGGAACGGCGGACGGGACGCGCAGGATAAACCGCGCCCTGCCGCCGCAAACGACAACCGGACGCGCAAGGCGCGTCCGGCTGGCGCGGCGCTTGACTGCCGCGCCGCGATCACTTCTGCGCGTAGGTCACGCCTTTCAGGCGGATCATGCCGTCAGGATAAGGCGTGAAGCCCTTGACCTTCTTGGCCATGGCGAAGGGCCAGGGCTGGTAGTAGTTATACACCCCGGGCAATTCGTCCTGGATGATGGTCTGGGCCTGGTCGTAGATAGCGCGGCGCTTGGCCTCGTCGGGCACGGTGCGGGCCTCGTTCAGCAGCTTGTCCACTTCCGGGTTGCAGTAGTGGCCATCGTTCAGCGCGCCCTTGCAGGTGACGAAGGCGTGGATGTTGCCGTCCGGATCGACCCGGCCCGACCAGCCCAGCATCACGACCTGGAAGTTGCCGCCGGCCGATTCCTTTTGCAGCGCGGCGTACTCGGTCGGGCGCAGCGACAGGTCGAAGCCCGCCTCGGACGCCATGGCCTGCACGATCTCGGCGATCGAGGACGTGGTGGTGTTGTTGCCGAACATGACCTCGGCCTTCACGCGGTCAAAGCCCGCCTGCTTGAGCAGCGCCTTGGCCTTGGCGACGTCGCGCTTGGTCGGCGGGAACTTGTCGCTGTGGTAGGGGCTGGCGGGCGGGAACGGCTGCTGCGCCGGATCGAAGATGCCGCCGCCGGCCACTTCGCTGATGGCGTTGCGGTCGATGGCGTACTGGAACGCCTGGCGCACCAGCTTGTTCTTGAACGGATTGTCCTCGGCGCGCTTGCCGTTGGCGACGTTGAACATGAACTGCTGGAAGCCCAGGCCGGCCACCGGCGCGAAGGTCAGGCTGGCGTCGCTCTTGACCTGCGGCACGTCGGAGGGATTCAGGCGCTCCAGCATGTCCAGGTCGCCCGCGCGCAGGTTGGACAGGCGCACGGTGGTGTCCGGGATCGGCAGGAAGGTCACGCGCTTGAAGGCGAAATCCTTGGCGTCGTAGTACTGGTCGAATTTCTCCAGCACGATGCGGTCGTTCTGGATGCGTTCGACGAACTTGTAGGGACCGGAACACACGGGCTTGCGGCCCACGGCGGCCACGTCGTCGCTGAAGGTCTTGGGCGACAGCATCATGCCGGCGCGGTCGGACAGCTGCGCCAGCAGGGTGGCGTCGGGCTTTTTCAGCGTCAGCACCAGCGTCGTGGCATCAGGCGCGTCGACCTTTTCCACGGAGGCCAGTTCGCCCTTGCGCAGGCTGTCCGGCAGGGACATGGCGCGTTCCAGGTTGGCCTTGGCCGCGGCGGCATCGAACTTGGAGCCGTCATGGAACAGCGCGTCCTCGCGCAGCTTGAAGGTCAGCACCTTGTTGTCGGGGCTGAACGACCACGAGGTGGCCAGTTGCGGCACGAAGTGCAGCTTGGGATCGATGTCGATCAGCTTGTCGCACAGCGAGGTGAAGACGATGCGGCCCACGTACGTGCGCGCCCGGTGCGGGTCCAGCACGTCCGGATCTTCCTGCAGGCCGATCCGGATGTTCTGGGCGGAAGCCGCGCCCGCGGCCAGCGCCAGCAGGCTGGCGCCGAAGGTCAAGGTCAAGCGTTTCATTATTTAGATTCCCCTTGTGGCTGCGCTATTGCGTATTAGAAGCCGACCGCCTGACCGTCGCGCCGGCTGTCGCTGGCGGCGACGTAGCCAAGCTCGTTGTCGTTTTCGGACATGCGCCAGATGAACTGGCCCGCGCCGAAATCCATGTACGGATCGTCGACCGACTTCAAAGCATGCCCGAGGTCTTTCAGGCCCGCAATGGTGGAAGCCTTCATATTGGTCTCGATGTCCAGCGTGAAATCGCGGTTGACCTTCCAGCGCGGCGCGCAGCAGGCGGCCTGCGGATTCTGGTGATAGTCCAGCATGCGCACCACGGTCTGCATGTGGCCTTGCGGTTGCATGTCGCCGCCCATCACGCCAAAGCTCATGACCGGCTTGCCGCCGCGGGTCAGGAAGCCCGGGATGATGGTGTGGAACGGACGCTTGCCGCCTTCGACCACGTTGGCCGACTTCGGATCCATCGAGAAGCCCACGCCGCGGTTCTGCATGCTGATGCCGGTGCCCGGCACCACCACGCCCGAGCCGAAGCCCATGTAGTTGGACTGGATGAACGAGATCATCATGCCGTTTTCATCGGCGGCGGTCAGGTAGATGGTGCCGCCGGCGTGCGGACGGCCCGCCTCGAAATGGGTGGCGCGGTCCAGGCGGATCAGCTTGGCGCGGCTGTCCAGGTAGGCGTCGGACAGCATCTGCTCCGGCGTTACCTGCATGGAACGCGGGTCCGCCACGTACTTGTACAGGTCCGCGAAGGCCAGCTTCATGGCTTCGATCTGGATGTGCTGCGACTGTACCGAGTCCACCGGAATGTCGGCCATGTCGAAGCGCTCGACGATGCCCAGCGCGATCAGCGCGGCGATGCCCTGCCCGTTCGGCGGGATCTCGTGCAGCTCGTAGCCGCGGTAGGACTTGGAAATGGGCTTGACCCATTCCGGGCGGTAGTTGCGCAGGTCTTCCAGGGTCATGGCGCCGCCGCATTCCTGGCTGAAGGCGGCGATGCGCTCGGCCAGTTCGCCTTCGTAGAAGTCGCGGCCCTTGGAAGCGGCGATGCGGCGCAGCGTGTTGGCGGCGTCCGGGAAGCGGAAGTGTTCGCCGACCTTGGGCGCGCGGCCCTCGGGCAGGAAGGCCTGGGCGTAGCCCGGTTGCGATTTGAGTTCTTCGGCGGCTGCGGCCCACTTGTGCGCCACCACCGGCGGCACGGCGTAGCCGCGCTCGGCGATCTCGATGGCGGGTTCGAACAATTGCTCGAACGGCAGCTTGCCCAGTTTTTCATGCAGCGCGGCCCAGCCGGCCACCACGCCCGGCACCGTCACGGCGTCCCAGCCGCGCTTGGGCTGGATCGCCAGGCCGTCGGCGCCCACGCCGTGCTTGCGCTTGAAGTATTCGGTGCTCCAGGCCGCGGGGGCCACGCCCGAGGAGTTCAGGCCGTGCAATTCCTTGCCGTCCCAGACGATGGCGAAACAGTCGCCGCCCAGGCCGCAGGACACGGGTTCGACCAGGACGATGGTGGCGGCCGCAGCGATGGCGGCGTCCACGGCATTGCCGCCCTTGAGCAGCATGCGCAACCCTGCCTGCGCCGCCAGCGGATGCGACGTGGACACCACGTTGCGGGCGAACAGCGGAATGCGGACGGAAGGATACGGGTTGCCCCAGTCGAAGGATTTCATGTGGCTAGTCTCATAACGGGTAAGCGGCCGAAGTTACTCCCGTGGTTTAATTAAATCAATTTGAAATTTTGTTCCGTCATAAAAGAGATTTTTGTGAGTACCATCCGTTTTCTGCGCACTTTCCTGGCGGTCGCGCACCACGGTTCCTTCTCCGAAGCGGCCGAACAGGTGGCGCTGACCCAGGCCGCGGTCAGCTTCCAGATGCGCTCCCTGGAAACGGAACTGGGCCGCGAACTCTTCGACCGCAGCGGACGGCTCGCCATCCTGAATGCCGCCGGCCGGGAATTACTGCCGGAAATCAAGCACTTGCTGGATCTTTACGACCGCATGCGGCTGCCGCGCACCGTGCCCGGCGAGCTGGCCGGGTCGGTCGCCGTGGGCAGCATCGTGTCGTGCATGGGGACCCTGTCCAAGGTCGTGTCGGGCATGAAGAAGCAGCACCCCAAGCTGGACGTGCGCATCCTGTCGGGCAAGGCCAGCGAGCTGGCGGGCAAGGTCGAGGACGGCGAGCTGGACGCGGCCTTCCTGGTGGAGGCCGGGCGCAAGATGGCCAGCACCCGCTGGACCGCGCTATATGAAGAGCAGTTGGTCGTCATCGCGCCGCGCTCGGCGCCGGGCGAAGACGCGCGCCAGGTACTGGCGCAGAACCCCTTCCTGCGCTTTGACCGCACCCAGCGCACCGGCCTGCAAATAGACCGGCTGCTGCGCCGCCTGGCGGTGCCGCTGAACGAATACCTGGAACTCAACGCCATCGAGACCCTGGTCGAGCTGGTGCGCCAGGAGGTTGGCGTGACGCTGCTGCCGCTGATCAACGGCTCCAACTGGCAGCACAGCCCGGAACTGCGGATTCTCACCCTGCCCCAGGACCTGGGACCGATGGCGCGCGCCATCGGCATGCTGGAGCGGCGCGAGCATGCGCGCCAGGGCATCACGGCGGCGATCTGCGCAAGCTGCGCCGCGGCGTTCCGTGAACGCGACGGGCAGACGGCCGCCTGAACCACGTTGAGCGGGGACTGCCAGTCTGTGTTGGCCGCCCTGGAACGATGGGCCTGGCAGCGAGCGAGCCCCGGTTTCACGGCGCAAACCCAAGTCTCCATGCGCTCCATCAACCCGGCTTTTCCACCCCTTTTTCAATAGATTGACTAGGGGCTGCTTTTCCTATACTGCATCACGAAATTTTGAGCCGATTCCCGGCCCTTCCAGATGCCTCGCGATCTGACAGGACGGGGTTCCTTCTTCAAAGGCATCGACGTGAAGGCAGTCATTTTGGCCGGGGGTCTGGGCACCCGGATCTCCGAAGAAACGCACCTGAAGCCCAAGCCCATGGTGGAAATAGGCGGCAAGCCCATCCTATGGCACATCCTGAAGCTGTACTCGCATCACGGCATTCACGACTTCGTGATCTGCTGCGGCTACAAGGGCTATGTCATCAAGGAGTACTTCGCCAATTACTTCCTGCATATGTCGGACGTCACTTTCGACATGAGCACCAATCGCATGGAAGTTCACCAGAGGCACGCCGAGCCTTGGCGCGTGACGCTCGTCGATACGGGCGAAAGCACCTTGACGGGCGGACGCTTGAAGCGGGTGCGCGACTACGTCAAGAATGAGGACGCTTTCTGCTTCACCTACGGAGACGGCCTGAGCGACGTGGACATCGGCGCGTCGATCCGCTTTCACCGCGAGGCCGGCCGCCTGGCGACGGTCACGGCAGTGCAGCCGCCGGGACGCTACGGAGCGCTCAAGCGCGAGGGCAATCAGGTGACGGGCTTCACGGAAAAGCCCCGTGGCGACGGCGGCCTGATCAATGGCGGCTTTTTTGTGCTGTCTCCCGCCTGCCTGGACCGTATCGAGGGCGACCAGACTAGTTGGGAGGGCGATCCGCTGACTTCGCTCGCGCGCGACGGTCAATTGATGTCATTCGAACATGAGGGTTTCTGGCAACCCATGGACACCCTGCGGGAAAAGAACCTGCTGGAAGACCTATGGGCATCGGGTCAAGCGCCGTGGAAGGTCTGGGCGTGAAGCAGCCGGACGACCATGTCCTGGCCAATCCCAATCCCGCCTTCTGGCAAGGCCGGCGGGTGCTGCTGACCGGGCACACCGGGTTCAAGGGAAGCTGGCTCGCCCTGTGGCTGCATCGCCTGGGCGCCCAGGTAACGGGTATTGCGCTGGCGCCTGCCGGCGAACCCAATCTGTACGAATTGGCGCGCGTCGGCGACCTATGCGACAGCCACTACATCGACATCCGCGATGCGCACGCCTTGGCTGAGCAGATCCGCCGCTCCAGGCCCGAGATCGTCTTCCACCTGGCCGCGCAAGCGCTGGTGCGCACCGGATATGCGGATCCCCTGGGAACCTACGCCGCCAATGTGATGGGCACCGCTCATGTGCTCGATGCGCTGCGCGGCCTGGAGAGCGTAGCGGCCGCGGTGATGGTGACCACGGACAAGGTCTACCGCAACCTGGAACACGCCTATCCCTACCGCGAGGACGATGCGCTGGGCGGGCACGACCCCTACAGCGCCAGCAAGGCGGCCAGCGAGCTGGTGATAGCCAGCTACCGCGACACCTGGCTTTCGCCGCAGGGCACGGCCATGGCTTCGGCGCGCGCGGGCAATGTGATCGGCGGCGGCGATTGGGCGGCCGACAGGCTGATTCCCGATGCGATCCGCTGCTGGCAGTCAGGTCAACCCTTGCCGATACGCCGCCCTCAGGCGATCCGGCCCTGGCAACACGTGCTGGAACCAGTAAGCGCCTATCTGCGCCTGGCTGAGGCCCTGCACGCCCGGTCGGCGCCGGCCGCCGCCTACAACTTTGGCCCGCACACGCACGAGGCCGCCACGGTGCGCCAGGTAATCGCCCTGGCGCGGCAGGCCTACGGTCGTGGCGACATCCAGTGGGGCGACGGCACCGAAGGGCCACATGAGGCCGGCTGGCTGGCGCTGGAAATCGCCCGGGCGCGCGAAGCGCTGAACGTGCACCCGCGCTGGAACCTGGAGACGTCGATCCACAGGACCATGACCTGGTACCGCAACCAGCGCGCGGGCGCAAATGCCCGTGCGCTATGCGAGGCCGACATCCAGGCTTTCGAGGCGCTGGGAGCCGCGCCATGAGCCGTTTTTCTATCACCGAAACCGGCATCGAGGGCTTGCACGTGGTCGAACGCCAGCGTCTGGGCGATGAACGAGGCTTCCTGTCACGGTTGTTCTGCGCCGAGGAACTGGCGGCCGCTGGCTGGCGCAAACCCATTGCACAAATCAATCACACCAGGACCCGAATCCAAGGCACGGTGCGTGGCATGCATTTCCAACGCCCGCCGCACGCCGAGATGAAGCTCGTGAGCTGCCTGCGTGGCGCGGTATGGGATGTAGCCCTGGACCTGCGTGCCGGATCGCCCACTTTCCTGCAATGGCGCGCCGTCGAATTATCGGCCGACAACGCCCGCGCCTTGCTGATTCCCGAGGGGTTCGCGCACGGTTTTCAGGCGCTGAGCGAGGACTGCGAACTGCTGTACCTGCACTCCGCGCCCTATGCCGCCCAAGCCGAGGGTGGCATATCGGCCACCGACCCGGCGCTCGCGATCGAATGGCCCCTGCCCCTCGCCCTGCAGTCTGCGCGCGATAAAACGTTTCCCAGGCTGCCCGAGGGCTTTACCGGATTGGACCTGAATCAATGAATTGCCGTCATTGCGGCGCCCTGCTGCGTCATGCATTCCTTAACCTGGGCTTCGCTCCGCCCTCAAACGCCTACTTGCGGGCCGAGGATCTCAAACGGCCCGAAACCTATTTCCCGCTGAACACCCGCGTCTGCGACCAATGCTGGCTGGTGCAAACCGAGGATTACGCGCAGGCGGATGCACTGTTCGGCCCGGACTACGCCTACTTTTCCAGCACGTCCAGCGGATGGCTGGCCCACGCGCGCCAGTATGCGCAGGCCATGACACGCCGTCTCGGACTGCACAAGGACAGCTTCGTCATCGAGGTCGCCTCCAACGACGGATATCTGCTGAAGAACTTTGTCGCCGACGGCATTCCCTGCCTGGGCATCGAACCGACGGCCAGCACGGCGGCGGTGGCTGAGCGCATCGGCGTACCGGTACTGCGCGAGTTCTTCGGCGAGGCGCTGGGCCGCCAGCTAGCCAGCGAAGGCCGCCGGGCCGACCTGATCGCGGGCAACAACGTCTACGCGCACGTGCCCGACATCAACGACTTCACGCGTGGCCTAGCCGCCGCCCTGAAGCCGGAAGGCACGATCACGCTGGAGTTTCCGCATCTGCTGCGCCTGATCCAGAACAACCAGTTCGACACCATCTATCACGAACATTTCTCATACCTGTCCGTGCATGCAGTGCGACGGATCTTCGAAGCCTGCGGGCTGCGCATCTACGACATCGAGGAACTGCCCACGCACGGAGGCAGCGTGCGGGTCTATGGCTGCCACGCCGCGGCTGCGCTCGCGCAGCAGCCCGACGTCGAGCGTGTGCTACAGCTGGAAAAGGAAGGCGGCTTGTTGGATCTGGCCACGTACCAGGCCTTTCAGGCGCGTGCCGACCGCGTCAAGGACGATCTGTTGGCCTTCCTGATCGAGCAAAAGCGTTTGGGCAAGACCGTGGCGGCCTACGGCGCCGCGGCCAAGGGCAACACGCTGCTGAACTATGCCGGCGTCAAACCCGATCTGCTGCCATTCGTCTGCGATGCAGCGCCGGCCAAGCAAGGCATGTATTTGCCAGGCAGCCACATCCCCATATTTGAACCACAGGCGCTGGCCTCGCAGCGACCGGACTACGTCCTGATCCTGCCGTGGAACATCGCGACGGAGGTCAAGGAACAAAACCGGGGCCTTGCCGAGCAGGGAACGAAATTCGTGGTGGCAGTGCCGAAACTGGAGATTCTGTGAAATCCCGCATCTATTACACCAAGCCGTCCATTACCGATCTGGAAGTGCGCTACGCCACGGATGCGGCAGCCCACGGCTGGGGCGATCGCTGCTACGAGTACATCGGGCGGTTCGAGCAGGCATTCCGGGAACACCTGGGCGTTGAACATGCGATGGCCACCTCAAGCTGCACGGGAGCCCTGCACCTGGGGATGGCGGCGCTCGGCATCGGTCCAGGAGATGAGGTCATCCTGGCCGACACCAACTGGATCGCAACGGCCTCGCCAATTGTGCACTTGGGGGCCAAACCGGTCTTCGTCGATATCTTGCCCAGCACTTGGTGCATAGACCCGGGTGCGGTGGAAGCCGCCATCACCCCTCGAACCCGCGCCATCGTGGCTGTCCATTTGTATGGCAATCTTTGTGACATGGACGCGTTGCTGGAGATAGGCGCGCGCCACAACATCCCTGTGATCGAAGATGCCGCCGAAGCGATCGGATCTGTCTATCATGGCAAGCGCGCCGGTTCCATGGGACGTTTTGCATCGTTCTCGTTCCATGGCTCCAAGACCATGACCACGGGCGAAGGAGGCATGTTTGTCACTCAGGACGCCGAGCTGTACGAACGCGTGCTGACCTTGAGCAATCATGGCCGCGCGCGGGGCGAGACGAAACAGTTCTGGCCGAATGAGGTTGGATTCAAATACAAGCTCTCCAACATCCAGGCGGCTCTCGGTTGCGCACAGATGGAGCGCATCGACGAACTGATCGCGCGCAAGCGCGAGATCCTGGCGACATACCGAAGCGGCTTGAGCGTGCTGGACGGCGTATCGATGAACCCCGAACCCGCAGGCACGATCAATGGCGCATGGATGCCCACCGCGGTGTTCGACGAACGCACCGGGGTCAGCCGGGAAAAGCTGCAGGCCGCCCTGAACGCCGAGAACGTGGATGCGCGCGTGTTTTTCTGGCCGCTGTCCAGCCTGGAAATGTTCGAGCCTGTGCGCAGCAACAGGCAGGCGTGGTCCATCCCGGGACGCGCGATTAATTTGCCTAGTTACCACGATATGGACGCCACGCAGATTGCGCGGGTGATCGACGTGCTTCACCGGATGCTCCGATGAAGACCGACAACGGCTACCTGATCTGGGGAAGCGCGGGCCACGCGCTCGTGCTGGCAGACTTGCTCTTCTTGAAGGGTGAAAGCGTCGTGGCCTTGTTTGACAACAATCCAGATGCCTCTTCGGTGATTGAGGGCGTGCCGCTCTACCATGGCACGCAAGCCCTGAAAAACTGGGTTGAAACGCTGGACGGCCAGCAGCCTGGCCAGGCCGCCGTCGCCATCGGAGGAAGCCGTGGGTCGGACAGGCAAGGCATCTCGGATCTGTTGCGCAATCAGGGCTTCACCCTGCCGCCGCTGATCCATCCGACCGCATATGTTGCACCCTCGGCGCAGATTTCGGAGGGCTGCCAACTACTGGCAAATAGCATGATCGGATCTGGCGTGCGCATGATGCGCGATTGCATCATCAATAGTTCCGCAAACATCGATCACGAGTGTCTGCTCTCCCCCGGCGTGCATGTAGCCCCAGGCGCGACGCTATGCGGCTGTGTCTCGGTCGGCGAAAACACCATGATCGGCGCCGGCGCCTGCATTCTTCCAAGAGTGAAAATCGGAGCCAATTGCATCATAGGCGCAGGCTCAGTGGTGCTAAGAGACGTACCGGATTTTTCCGTTGTGGTCGGCAATCCGGCCAGAACCATCAAGTGCACCAGCAATCAATAATCGGATTATCAATGGACGATTCAGCAATTTTCAGAGAATCACGCATCCACGAAATACAACGTATGGGAGAAGATTCGGATCTTGGAAGCAAAACATCCTCGTGGCTGCAGACCGCAAATGGCCAGAAGTACTCCTACCATTTCGACTGGTTGGGCTTGCCGATCATTCAGTACCCGCAGGACATCGTGGCAATGCAGGAATTGATCTGGGCAGTCAAGCCAGATCTGATCATAGAGACGGGCATTGCAAGGGGAGGATCGCTGGTGTTCAGCGCGTCCATGCTCGCCCTGCTGGACATGGCTGACGCCATCGAAACCGGCACGACTATCGACCCGAGGAAATCGAAACGGAAAGTGCTCGGGGTGGACATCGACATTCGCGACCATAATCGGACCGCCATCGAGGCGCATCCCATGGCTACGCGCATACAGATGATCCAAGGCTCCAGCATCGCCCCTGAGACCGTCGCGCAGGTACTTGCGGCCGCTGCGGGATATGAACGAATCCTGGTTTGCCTGGACAGCAACCATACGCATGAGCATGTTCTTGCAGAGTTGGAAGCGTATGCGCCCTTGACCAGCCCTGGCAGCTATTGCGTCGTATTCGATACCGTTATAGAAGACCTGCCCGCTTCCATGTTTCCAGATCGACCCTGGGGCCCTGGAAACAACCCGAAGACGGCGGTATGGGAGTATCTGAAGTCGCATGCCGAGTTCGAAATCGACCGGACGATTCCCGACAAGCTGCAGATTACTGTGGCGCCAGACGGTTTTCTCAAGCGCCGTTAGGCATTTGCCGCTAGGCCAGCCGCCACTGGGGCGAGCGCCAACTCAGGCAGACTGCTGAGTTGGCGCTGAAGAATGCGGCGGCCGATGACGTCTTGAAGCAAAATCCGGACCGGCGTCCGAGCAATGCCTACTCGGTTCAGGAGCCTGCGCGCTTTTCAGCCCAGACGGCGAACATTTCACGGTAAGCTGCTTCCAGCTTCTCAATAAAGGCGCCCTGATCCATAAGATCGCTCTTCGCAAAGCGCGCCGGCAGGGTCCGGCGTATGTCAGCCAGCGCTTGCACATCAGAGGCTAGCGACACGGCCTTTTCCACATAATCCGCGTCATCCACAGCGATCCAATCCGTGTGCCCCAGGCTATGCAAGGGTGAGGAACCTATCCGTCCCACGCTGGGTCGATCCGCCATGGTGATATAGGGAACCCCCGCGCACAGCATATCCAACAGGGTGGTGCCGGCATTGTGCGGGAAGCAATCAAGCCCTATGTCGGCATGGCGCAAGGAATGCCAGGGAGGACTGGTGTACCCCATCATCAGCCGATGTGCCGGGATGCCGTGCTCAGCAAACTTTGCCTGGATTGTGGCGCAGGTTTCCGGGTCGGCGAAATCCATGCTGTTAAGTACCAGCCGCGACCGAGGAACAGCCATCAGAATCCGAGCCCAGCCCCGGATCACCCGCTCGTTGATGCGAATGACGCGCGAAAGGCTGATAAAGGTAATGAAACCCTCGGCCACTGCTGGCAGGGCGCCCGGCTCAGGAATATCGGCCCAATGCGGCTGGTAGACCGTCCAGCTACCCTCGAGGCGCCAGATCTTTTCGGCAAACAACTGCTCCGAGCCCTGAGGACATAACGCCTCGTTGCCCAGGAAATAATCGATGGCCGAGACACCCGTGGTGTAACCGTAGCCCAGCCAGGTCAGCGAAACCGGGGCAGGTTTGCGAGCGAAAACCCCTAGCCGGTGGCCGCCGGTGTGGCCGGACATATCAACCAGGATATCGATGCCGTCGTCGCGAATACGCTGGGCGGCCTGATCATCCTTCATTCCGTAGATCGAAACCCATTGATCGGCCATCTTGCGAAAGCGCGCCGTGGCGGAATCTTCCGCCCCCATGTTGGCATAGGCATAGACTTCAAAGGCCGACTTGTCGTAACAGGCAAAGATCGGTTCCAGGAACCGCGCGACCGCGTGATCTTTGAAATCCGCGGATACGTAGCCGATCCTGAGCTTTCTTTTCAGGCTACGTGAATTCCTGTGCGTTTTCCAGCTTGTGTAATGCGGTCGGCACAGTTCGTTTTCGAACGCCTGGTAGTCCTGGAAAATCTGGTCGGCGTTGCGGTCGGGATCGTAGTTCGCAAAGAACAAGAGATTGTGGTAAATCGCAGCCCGGTAATCGCCCACCGCGTCGGCGCGGTTCAGCAGCTCGCGGCAATGGGCGATGCCCTCGCGGATCTTGCCCTGGCGCGTGTAGACGGCAACCAGATTAACTCCCAATGGGCGAAATTCCGGATCAACGGCCATCCCATGGCTTAAATACTGCTCCGCCGCCGCGACGCGGGCCGCATGCAGGCAAGCCAACGCGACGGCATTGATCAGCTGCCCCGAGCCAGGCCGGCCATGCATTGCGAGCCGACCTACGCGGATGGCCTCATCGTTATGGCCGGCCTGTGACAGCACTATGGCCAGCAGCTCGCCATAGCCTGGATCAGCTCGAAAGCTGTCGCGCATCTGCCTGAGAACGCCAAGCGCTTCATCGTACCGTCCCTGTCCCGAAAGGCTGCGCACCAACGCCGTCCAACCTTCGATGCGAGCCGGCTGCTTCTCGATTTCGCGGCGGGCCAGCGGTTCCACCTGGCCGTAGGCCAGTTCCTCGAGAAGTCTTTGCAGATGATCGAGCCGTGCCTGGTCCTGCGGCGTGCTGGGCCCGAAACGAGCCTGTGGGTCAATGTCGGCCAGGCAGGCCTGGACATAAAGCGACCAGCCGGCGGACTTCCCGTGATGTGCGTCGAGATTCCGTCCGAGCAGGTCCAACCACGTGGTCTTCGAACCGGTCAGCAGCCCTGATTTCCAAAGTTTGGACAGGACTCCGCTGTGCACAACTTCTTGGACGCTTGCCAAATCAGACAAGCCATGAGCGTCCAGTTGACCCCTGTCGAGGGTTTCGGGGAGGAATGCTTCCGCGTCGATCCGACCGCCCTGGCCGGCCACGAACTCCGTTTCATGGCTCGTCAATCCGGGATCGACCGCCCCCCCCCAGAAGTTCCAATGCGCCAGAGCCTGCGACGGACCGCCGTTGCCCTCAGCCTGGTCGCCAATAGGAGACGGGCGCAATTGCGCCAACGAAGGCGCCAGATACAGACGCCCCTCTTGTAGCCCATCGCAAGGACCGGCGCCCAAGCAGTAATGGAGCATGTCCGCGGCGAAAAGCGGACGCAGGAAGGACAGCACCTCGTTGCAGGAAAGGCCGGAAGCATGTGACCATTGCTCAACCGACAGGCTGCGCGGCCAACTGGCAGCCAGCGCGTCCAACAGCCGGGCGTCGTTGGCGCCGGCAATCGTCCAGGAGCGTCCCTGCTCATTCCGGTAGATCTGGCCCGCCTGCGCCGGCCGCCAGTCGCTGGGTTCGGAGTAGCCTGCCCAACGCAGGTCGGCCAAGCGTTCCAGGTCGGGTTGAGTCCGGATGCCGGTCCCGAGATCTGCGCGCGCCAGCAGTGCGTGACGCTGCGCGCGACCACTGGCGAAATCCAGGTACTGCAGTCGGGTGGCCTCGGCCTGACCGAGACCCAGCAAGCTGTTGGTGGCCCGCACGCCATCGCCCCAATGCCGCGCCACATCCAGCTGAGGACGGGCATCGCCCACGCAGGCCAGGCCAGCCTGCAGGGCCCGTTGCGCGAATTCCACAAAATA
Organism: Achromobacter sp. ACM04; assembly: GCF_014851465.1. Taxonomy (NCBI): domain Bacteria; kingdom Pseudomonadati; phylum Pseudomonadota; class Betaproteobacteria; order Burkholderiales; family Alcaligenaceae; genus Achromobacter; species Achromobacter sp. ACM04. The sequence continues at coordinate 489,657 of NZ_JACUZS010000001.1, read as the reverse complement.
GCTGCCCGCGACCGTGGGGCTATTGAGGATGACGTCCAAATGGCCGCGCTGGATGTCAGCTTTCATGACGCCAGCAACTTCACGCAGCGCCGGTGCCAGCGAATTGGCGTTGGCCAAGCCATCTTCGAACAGGCTCAAGGCTGCCAAGGCTTGATCGCGTAGCGACTCAGGCGGCGTATCCGAGGAACTGTTGTGCAGATGCAGCAGGATCGCGTCGCGCACGATCTCGGATGCTTTGGCGCCGGGATAGACCGGATAGCCGATGCAGGCCAGGCCGGAGGGCGAGAGCAGGCTTTCGCAGGTCTGCAGCAGATAGGTGGCCGCTTCTGCGGGCAGGTAGCCGTACAGGCCTGGGACGAGGATGTAGTCGAATCGGCCCAGGTTCCCGTCGATCTGGTCCAGGCTTGTCAACAGGTATTGCAGATTGTCCGGCGTGGCCTGAGGCGTGGCGTGTTGGGATCCGCCGATGCTCACGACCAGGAATTGCGCCCGCGGGTACGCCAGGGCAAGTGGCGCCAACGCCGGCTCGGGTCCCATGCCAATGCATAACACGCGCGCCTGATCTATTGCCGGGGCTTCGATGCCGTACAGATAGGCAGCCGCGCGCAATCGATCCAGGCTGGGCAAGGTGACAATGGGAGTCGTGGGCATGATTCGTGCGTAATTGTAGGAATACGAGAATGCGCACGATGATACAGAGCGGACCGCTCGGAGAAAGCCTTGAAAAACGGCCTAAGAAGGGTGTACGGCATGCAATCGAACGGCGGCGGCCGAATTGCGTTTTCGCCTGGCGATGCCGCAGCGCACCAGGCTCGGTGCCTGTAAAGCACCGAGCCTGGCTAGCCAAAGCCGCTGGCGGCAAACCTCTCAATGGCCTCGGGGCGGCTTACAGCCCCATCGCCGGGTCCGTCACCGACGGGCGGCCGGTTTCCACGCGACCGGCAAAGCGGCGCAGATAGGCAGGATCTTCGGCCAGGCGCACAGTGAAGTCGTACCAGCCCTGGCTGCCTTCCAGCGCCCAGTGCTGTTCGACCTGGCCGCCCGCGGGCACCGTGAACTTCCAGCGCTCGTGGTTGGCGTAGTAGGCGTTGGGCGCGACTTCGAAGGTGCAGGGACTCTTGCCGCCGTTAATGAAGCTGACGTAGACGTCGCCCTTGGCGATTTCGTAGCAGACGCGGATCTCCGGCGCCAGCGCCGACGTGCGGGCCAGGGCCAGGTCGCCCGCGAAATGGCGGTGGTAGCCGTTGGGGCCCAGCACCCACAGGTCGTACTTGCCGCCGTCGGCCGCCGTGTCCCAGTTGCCTTCCAGCTGCTTGTCCGGCTCCACCGTGTAGCGGCGCGGCAGGCGGTCCAGGTGCAGGCGGTCATAGACGTGGAACACCGCCGCCTGCTTGCCCGTGTTGGAAAACACCAGGCGCATGGCGCCCGTGTCCGGCTGGGCACGTGCGCTGGTGTGCAGTTCGTAGGGCAAGGCGCGGGAATAGCGCACGCCCTGCTCCTGCACCGGCTTGGCCTGGGTGCTGGGATCGGGCAGCGGCACGGCCTTCAGCGCTTCCTGCGCGCTGCGCTCGCTGTCCGAACCCGCGCGGGTCAGCAGGTTCAGGTCGGGCAGCTTTTCGTTGTTGGGCGTGGCGAAGTTGAAGGCCGAAGTCAGGTCGCCCAGCACCGCGCGGCGCCAGGGGCTGATGTTGTCTTCGGCCACGCCGAAGCGGGCTTCCAGGAAGCGCAGCACCGAAGTGTGGTCGAAGGCCTGCGAGTTGACCCAGCCGCCGCGGCTCCACGGCGACACCACGTACATGGGGACGCGCGGGCCCGGGCCGTAGACGCGGTCGTCGGCGGCGTCCTGGGCGGAGGCATGGGTATGGCGCTCCAGGTCGGTGTTGACGGTGGAGGCGCCGGCCATCGAGCCGTCCGGGTTCAGCGAGGGCGCGGCGGGCGGCGGCAGGTGGTCGAAATAGCCGTCGTTCTCGTCGAAGTTGATGAGCAGCACGGTCTTGCTCCAGACCTCGGGGTTGGCCGTCAGCGCGTCCAGCGTTTCCTGGATGTACCAGGCGCCCTGGATCGGGCTGGACGGGCCGGGGTGCTCGGAATACGTGGCGGGCGCCACGATCCACGACACCTGCGGCAGCGTGCCGTTGACGGCGTCCTCGCGCAGCGCCTTCAGGAAGCCGCCGTCGGGCATGGTGTTGGCCGTGCCCTTGTACAGCGGATTGGCGGCATCCATGGACGGCGTCCAGGCCGGATAGGGCGCGCCGTTGGCGCTGTTGCCGGCCAGCTCGTTGGCGCGGCGGTATTGCTTGAAGCCGGCCAGCGGGTTGTCGCCGAAGTTTTCGGGCAGGTTCTGGTAGACCTTCCAGCTGACGCCGGCTTCCTGCAGGCGCTCGGGATAGGTCTTCCAGGTCCAGCCGGTGGACGAAGCGCCCAGGCTGTCCCACTGGTTGCGGGTCGAGGGGCCGTTGCCCAGGGCCAGCGGATCGTTGGTGCCGGTCCAGTGGAACAGGCGGTTGGTGTTGGTGCCGCCGTGGGTAGAACAGTGATAGGCGTCGCACAGCGTGAAGGCTTCGGCCAGCGCGAACTGGAACTCCACCTCTTTCTTCTTGTAGTAGCCCATGGACTGGTTCTGCTTGTAGCGCGGCCAGTGGTCCATGCGGCCGCCGTCCCAGGCCATTTGCGCGTCCACGTAGTCGTGCGGCGTGCCGGCCACGCGCTGGGCGTTGCCCTGGCTGCTGTCCAGGTGATACGGCATCACCACGCGGGTGCCGTTGCTCTGCTCCCAGACCGAACGCTTTTCAGGCAGCGGAATGGTGATGCGGTCGCCGAAGCCGCGCACGCCCTTGAAGGTGCCGAAGTACATATCGAAGGAGCGGTTTTCCTGCATCAGGATGACCACGTGCTCGACGTCATTGATGGTGCCGGTGCGGTTGTTGGCGGGGATGGCCAGCGCGCGGCGGATCGCCGGCGGGAACATCGACAGCGCGGTCAGGCCTGCGGTCGAGGCGGCGGCGTTGCGCAGGAAGCGGCGCTTGCCGGCGTGGACCTGGTCTTTATCGAACGTCACGGATTCTATTCCTATGGATCTGGAGGGAGCGCCGCTCAAGGCGCGCAACGCAATTCGGGTTTGACGGGCTCGGGCTTCGGCGTTTCGGGCTGGCCGGTGCCGGGGTCCTTGCCACCGTCGTCGTCGCCGTCATCGCCGCCGCAGGCAGCCAGCGTGGCGCTCAGCATCAGCACCGCGCCCAGGCGCAGGAAACCGCGCAAGATCATGGACATGCTCATTTTTTTATCCTCGGTACATCAGGGAAACAGTTCGGAAACGGACTTGCCGGACAGGGCGAGCGACTTCACTTCAGCTTCGGTGAGCGCGCGCGACCAGTACGCCAGGTCGTCGAAATACATCGTGTAGGGACCCTTGGTGCCGGCGCAGCAGACGCCATAGGTGCCGCGTCCGTCTTCGTTCAGGCCCAGGTGCGGCCCGTAGACGCCCGCGATCTTGGTCAGGTCGACCGAGCCCGTGCCGATGGTGCGCTGCGAGAAGCCCAGTTCGCTGTCGTAGACGGAGGCCGTCAGAGTCTTGGCCGTCTTGTTCACGGTCATCGCAACGTAGACCGGCTTGTTCGGGGTGAACTTGACGTTGTTGATGTCGACACGCGAGCCGCCGCCAGCCAGGTTGAAATACAGCACCGGACCTGCCCACTGCGCGATGGTGATGCCAGGGTTGCCGCCGGAGTTGTAGTCCTTGTTGCCCAGGATGGACCGGTCGTTGGCGGTGCCGTCGGACTGGTACCAGAAGCCGATGGTGAAGGCCTGGGCCGCGTCCAGCATGCCTGCCGGATAGTCCAGCTTGAAGCCGCCCAGGGCCGCCGCGCTGCGGTCGTTCTTGAACATCTTGCCGAACACGCCCGTGTCGGCGTAGGCCGGCGCCTGCGTGCCGTCGAACGGCGTGATGGCTCCGCCGCCCGCGGCGATGTCGGTCATATTGCCTTCGAACGGGAACAGCATCGTCAGGCCAGTGCGCAGCGAAGCCAGCAGCGGCAGCGGTTTGGTGTAGGCCACGGTGGTGCGCGCGGCGCTGACCGCGTTGCCGACCGCCACGCTGTAGTTCAAGGTGTGCACGCCCTCGGTGTCGAACTTGAAGCCCTTGTCCACATACTCGGCGACCGTGCCGGCCACGCGTGCGATCTCCACGCCGTCGCGGCTGACCACGATGTCGCCGGCCGGCTCGCCCACGCGCACCCAGCTCAGCGTCACGCTCTTGTTGTCGGTCGAGGTGCGGGCCGCGGTGTGGCGCAGTGCCAGCTTGCCGGCAAGCGAGGTGCCCGCCATGTCGTACTTGGCGGCGGGCGGCAGGACCTTCAGGTGGTCCAGCACCGTCGGCGCCACATCGGCCGCGCTGGGCAGCGCGTACCAGTTGTTGTCCCACAGGCCGTCGAACGACGCGTCGTCGGCGCTGCCGCCCAGCAGCGCAGGCTGGTTGGCGGCCAACAGGATGGTCTTGTTCGAGGACATGGGACGGCCGTCGCTGGCGCCGGTCTTGCCCAGGCCGTGGCTGGAAGCCACGATCACCAGCCACTTCTCGCCGGGGTGCTCCGCCTTGCGGTCGGCGATCTGCTTGGTCAGCGCGCCGATGGCGGCGTCGGCCTGGCGGATCGCGCTGTCATAGGCCGAGCCGAAGCCGTTCTCCGAGGCAATCCGTTCCGGCGCGCCAAACTGCGCCACCACCACGTCATAGCCTTCGGTGATGCGGTCGCGCGCCTGGGCGGCGACGCAATCGTCCGCGCCGGCGCAGTCGGTCAGCGACTGCAGATAGCCCGCGTCGCGCTGGCCGGCGATAAGGCCGGCCACCACGGTCGAATTGAAGGCGGCGGCGGTGCGCGCTTCGGGGCGCGCCTGCTTGATGCGCTGGAACAGGGTCGGCGATTGCAGCGTTTCGCCCTGCACGCTGTAGCGCACGCCGTGCTGGTCGGCCCATTGCCCGGTCAGCAGCGTCGCCCAGCCCGGCGCCAGTAACGTGGGCTGCTGCGTGGGCGCGTCCGTCACGCCGCCGGTCCAGGCGCGCGTGGCGTTGAGCTGCGCGAGGTTCGGCAAGGCCTTGTCGGCCACGCCGCGGCGCATCGCGTCATAGGTCAGGCCGTCGACGCCGATGAACAGCACCTTGTCGGCGGGCGTCGGGTCCGGCTGGGTCACAGGCGGCTGGGTCGGCGGCGCGTCGGTGTCGTCGTCATCGTCGCTGCCGCCGCAGCCCGCCAGGGCACTGGTCGCCAGCAGGGCCGCGCACCATCTTCTCCAATTCAATGCTTGCATGCTTCTCTTCTCTAGTCATGAACAGGGTTTTATGCAGGGCCACATGATGGCCAGCCAAGGTGAAAGCCCCGTGAAGCAAAGAAGAGAAACCTTGATCGACGGATCAGGATTCTTTTGCGCGCAGCCATGGCGCAGGCGCCGCGCATCGCGGGCTTGTCATGTGCGGCGGCTATAGTCGGCGCGGTCTCAACCCGCCACGCACGTTCAATCCATGCCCCTGTTCCTGCGCCCGACCCTGCCCGCCGCATTCCGCATACTCGCCGTGCTGGCCCTGGCCGCCGGCCTGGGCGTATGGACGTCGATCCTGCTTGCGCCCAAGGCTGGCGCCCTGCCTCCCGCGGTGTCGGCGCAAGCGCCGCGCGCTGCCGACAACACGCCCGTGGCGTTGTGGTTCGGCAAGGACGAGGCCATGCGCACACAGATCTCCGTGCTGGGCGTGATCGCCGCAGGCGCCGATGGCGCCGCCGTGCTCAGCATCGACGGCGGTCCGCCGCTGGCCTGGCGCGCGGGCGGCGAAGTGGCCCCCGGCATCGTGCTGCGCGAAGTCGCCGCGGACGCGGTGACGGTGGAACAGGCTGGGCGCGCCAGCCGCCTGCCGGCTCCGGCCGCCCTGCCCGCTCCCGCAGGCATATCGCGCGAAAAGTGAGCCGCGCCGCAGGCGCTGCGACGCGCGCCCCGGGCGCAGACCGGACCTGCCCGCATTTGGCCGCGCCGTCACTATTGCTGTCATATTTCATGTCCACAATCCTCCGCTCCTACTGAAAGACCGGAGTCATCAAGTGCGTCAGTTACCGCGCGGGCTTGCCCGCCAGCAAGGTTTCACCCTCATCGAGATCATGGTGGTGATTGTGATCATGGGGATACTTGCGGCGCTGATCGTCCCCCGCGTGCTGGATCGTCCCGACCAGGCCCGCCAGGTCGCCGCGCGCCAGGACATCGCCGGCATCATGCAGGCGTTGAAGCTGTACCGCCTGGACAATGGCCGCTACCCCAGCACTGCGCAGGGCTTGCGCGCGCTGGTGCAGAAGCCCGAAGGCGTGAACAACTGGCGCGGGTACCTGGACAAGCTGCCCAACGATCCCTGGGGCCATCCCTACCAATACCTGAGCCCTGGCGTCAAAGGCGATATCGACGTGTTCTCGTTCGGCGCCGACAACAAGCCCGGCGGAGAGAGCGGCGATGCCGACATCGGCTCCTGGGAACTCTGAACGCGGCTTCACGCTGGTCGAAGTCCTGGTGGTGCTGGTGATCGTGGCGATCGCGGCCAGCATGGTGAGCCTGTCCGTGGGCCGCGGCGAGAACCGCTTGCGCGGCGACGCCCTGCGCCTGGCCGACGCCTTCACCGTGGCCCAGAGCGAGGCCCGCAGCGACGGCCGTCCCATCCGCTGGCTCGCCAACGGCCAGGGCTGGTCGTTCGAACGCCAGGGGCGGCTGCCAGGCCCGAACGCCGAGGACGACAGGCCGCTGCCGCCGGACCGGCTGGAGCGCGACGAGGTGCTGCGCCCGCAATCCTGGTCGGCGGCGCCGGTGGCGCTACGGCTCGATCCGGACCGGCCGCTGGTGTTCAACACGGAATGGGTCGCCGCGCCGGTCACGCTGACGCTGAGCGCGGGCGATGCCCGCGTCACCTTGCAGCGCGACGCCGCGGGCCGCTATGAAATTCAATGAGCCGCCCCGCCCGCCCGATCGGCAGCGCGGGTTCACGCTGATCGAAGTGCTGGTGGCCCTGGCCATCATCGCCGTCGCCATGGGCGCCGCCCTGCGCGCGACCGGCGTCATGGCGGAAAACAACCGCGCCCTGCAGGACAAGACGCTGGCGCTGCTGGCTGCGCAGAACGCGCTGGCCCAGTTGCGGCTGGAACAAGCGCTGCCGCGCGCAGGCACGCGCAGCGCGCCCTGTGCTCAGGGCGGCCGGGCTTTGCAGTGCGAAATGGAGTTTACGAATTCGATGAACCGCAGCTTCCGCCAGGTGTCGATCAGGGTGCGCGACGCCGGCGCCGCGCAGGCGGACGCCGTACTGCTGCAGCTGGATGGCCTCTTGTCCAGCCTGAGATAGCCATGCGCCGCCCTCCCCGATCCCAAGCCGGCTTCACGCTGATCGAAGTGCTGGTGGCCCTGGCGCTGATGGCGCTGGTCAGCCTGATGGCCTGGCGCGGCCTGGCCAGCGTGTCCGGCGCGCGCGAGCGGATCGAGGAACAGGCCGAGGACATCGACGCCATCGTCCGCACACTGGGCCAGATGGCGCGCGATGTGGAGCTGTCCTACACCGGACCCGGCTTCGAGCCGGCGGGTCTGGACGCGCAGGCCTACACCAGCGGCCTGCGCCTGCTGCGCCGTGCAGGCGGCGGGCCCGTGTTCGAGATCCTGCGCCCCGACCCTGACGGCAACGGCCTGTGGCAGCGCGTGCAATGGCAGGTGCGCAAGGACGGCCTGTGGCGCGCCAGCGGGCCATCGGCGGCGCGCAGTCCGCTGCCCGCGGCGGACAACGGCATCCTCCTGCTGCCCGGCACGCGAGCCTTGACGCTGCGCGCCTGGGTGCCGGGTACCGGTTGGGTGAATGGCGAAGGCAATCAGGCCGCCGCTCCGACCGGCCTGGAGATCGTGCTGGAACGCGGCGCCCCGGGATCCCCCGAGCGCTATACCCGCGTGCTGGAGCTGCCATGAGACGCCCGAGTAACGCAGAACGCGGCGCAGCGGTCATCAGTGCGCTCATCATCGTCGCCATCGTCGCGGCCTTGACCACCAGCCTGTTCCAGCGCCAGACCGCCAGCACGCGGCGCGTGGAAAACGAGATGGCGCGGGTGCAGGCGCGCGCCATGCTGGCGGGCGGCATAGACTGGGCCCGCCTGATCGTGCGCGACCACAGCAAGCGCGAATCCATCACCCGCGGCGACCAGATCTGGGCCACCCCGGTACTCGACACGCGCATCGAACGCCCCGGCGACGAACGCGTCGCGGTGTTCTCCGGCCGCGTGCAGGACGAACAAGGCAAGTACAACCTCTATAACCTGGCGAACAATGGCGTGCCGCAGCCCGAGCAGGAACGGGTGCTGCGCCGGCTGCTGAACACGCTGCAACTGCCCGACACCTTGGCCGCGCGCATGGTGGACATCATGTCGGCCGCGCAGCCCGTGGCGCCGCCGGCGGATGCGCCGGCGGCGCCGCCAGGACGGCCCGCGCCCGACGCCCGCGCCCCTTTGCCGCGCGGCGTGGACGAAGTGGCGGCCCTGCTGGCGCTGGAGCCGTCGGCTCGCAACGAGCTGCGCCGCACGATGACGGTGCTGCCCGTTTCCACCAGCGTCAACGTCAACACCGCGCCCGCGGAGGTGCTTGCGGCACTGGTGCCCGGCCTGTCGCTCAGCCAGGCGCGTTCCATGGCGGGCGAGCGCGACCGCGGCAACTGGTTCAACAATTCCGGCGATTTCGCCAATCGTCTGGCGGGCGCGGGGGTCAAAGCGCCTGCGCCCGCCGTCGCCACCACCAGCGGCTGGTTCCTGGCCAGCGGCACCGTGGCCTATGAGCGGGCGCGCATCTCCATGCAGGCGCTGCTGCGCAGTTCACCGCCCGCCGCCCCAGACACCTTATGGACCAGAGAAATACCTTGAAGAACATCCTGCGCATCGCGCTGCCGCCGCTGGACGAGTTCGGCGCCGGCTCTCTCCTGCCCTATGCCTGGTTCGACCGGCGCGGCCGCTGCGCCCGCCAGGGCGAGCTCGCGCTTGAGGCGCTGGGCCATGCCTATCCCCACGCCGCCTGCGAAGCCGTGCTGCATCCCGCCGACGTGATCGCCGCCAGCGTGCAGATCCCCGCGGTGGCGCGCGCCCGATTTGCCGCCGCGGTGCACAGCGCCCTGGAGCCGCTGGTGCTCAGCGACCTGGACGCGCTGGCCATCGGCCACGGCCCGCGCTCGACCGACGGCACGGTGCCGCTGGCCTGGGCCGCGCGCGAACCCGTGCGCCGCGGCTGGAGCCTGCTGAATGCGCAGGGCTTGCGCACGCAGGCGCTCATCGCGCCGCAAGCGCTGGGGGCCGAAACCACGGCGCCATTGCGCGACCCTGCCGATCCCCGCTGGCAGGCGCCCTCGCCTTCGTGGTCGCTGGCCATGCCCCAGCTGGCGCCGGCCCGCGTCTCGGCCTGGCGCCCCGCCTGGCGCTGGGGCGCGGCCGCGGCAGTGGTCTGGATAGGCGGGCTGAACCTGTACGCCTCGCAATTGCAAGCCGAAGCCGACGCGTTGCGCAACGGCATGCACGCGCAGGTCCTGGCCGCGTTCCCCGACCTGCCGGTGGTCCTGGATCCGCCGCGCCAGGCGCAGCAAGGCCTGGACGCGCTGCAGGCGAACCGCGGCGCGGCCAATGCCGCCGACTTTCTGCCCCTGGCGCGCGCCGCGGCCCAGGCCCTGCCCTTCGCCGCCGACAAGGTAGCCCGCCTGGGCTACGCCGAACAGGCGCTGACGCTGCAACTGGCGGATGCCGGCGAGCAGTCGCAACGCGTGGCTGAGACGCCCGCGCTGATCCAGCAAGCCGCGGCCCTGGGCCTGAAGCTCGAACGCGGCGACAACGACACCACCTGGCGCATCGTGCGCGCGCAACCATGAAACTCCCGCAAGCCCTGCATGCGGCCAGACAGTCGCTGGCCAAGACCCTGACTCCCGCGCTGGCGCGCGCCGGACTACGCTACCAGGCGCTGGCGCCGCGCGAGCGCCGGCTGGTGACCGCGGCTGCCCTGCTGCTGGGCGGCGCGCTGGTCTTCGTGACCCTGATCGAACCGCCCCTGAACACGCTGCGCAAACTGCAGGCGGAATTGCCCGCGCTGCGCGGCCAGGCGGCCACGGTCGCGGACCTGACCGCCCAAGCCACGGCGTTGCGGCGCAAATCCGCGGCGCCCGCCGGCGCCTTGCCCAGCGCCGCGGAAATCGGCGCCTCGCTGGAGCGCGCCGGACTCGCCGCGGAACAGTGGGCGCTGGGCGAGCCCGAACACGGCCCGGGCGTGCTGCTGACGCTGAAGCAGGCGCCCTCTTCGGCCTTGCTGCGCTGGCTCGACGGAGCAGCGCGCGATTGGGGCCTGGCGGTCAAGGAAGTGCAGCTCACCCGTGCCGCCAATGTCAACGGGCGGCCGCTGCCCGGCCTGGTCAATGGCAAGGTGAGCCTGATGGCGCCGCAAGCTTCGGAGCGTGGCTGAGATGTCCGGCTTCCCGCTTTCCAAACGTTCCGCCGCCCTGCTCCTGGCCGGCGCCGTCTGCGCCGCCGCGGGCGCCGTCACCGTGCTGCCCGCGCGCTGGCTGCTGGCCCTGCTGCCGGACAAGGCGCCGGTCACGTTGGCCGACGCCAGCGGCACCTTGTGGCGCGGCAGCGCCTGGATCGCGCTGGGCCCGCCTGGCGCGCGCCGCATGCTGCCGCAACCGGTGCAATGGCAATGGCGCTGGGACGTGCTCGCTCTGGATATCTCCCACCCCTGGCTGCAAGGTCCCTTGCGCGCCACGCCCGGCTGGAACGGCGTGTCCGTGCCGGCCCAGTCGCTGCGCGCGCCCGCCTCCATCCTGTCCGCGCTGGGCGCGCCGTGGAACACCATTGCCCCCCAGGGCACGCTGGAAGTCCGCTGGCAGCCGCTGCGGCTGGGCGCGCCCCTGCCCGCCGGCCCCGTGGCCGAACTGCGCTGGCGCAACGCCAGCACCGCGCTGACGCCGGTGGCGCCCGTGGGCTCGTATCTGCTGCGGGTACAAGGCGGCAAGTCTGGCGCCACGCTGGCGTTGAGTACGGAAAGCGGCCTGCTGGACGTCAGCGGCCAGGGCAGCGCGGGCGGGCGCGGCGGCCTGAAGTTCCAGGGCCAGGCAACCTACGCCGGCGCCGCGCGCGAGGCGGATCGGGCGGCGCTGGACGGACTGTTGTCGGCGCTGGGGCGGCGTTCGGGGGATGTGGCGTCGTTCGGCACCTAGGCACAGCGACAAGTCGCTGGCGTTCCCCATCGTCCGCTAGGCGTCCCGCGTCACCCGCAGGATTTCCTCCGGCGAGGTCTGCCCGCTGTCGACCCAGCGCTGCCCATCCTCACGCATGGTGCGCATGCCTGACGCGGCCGCCGCGCGGCGCAGTTCGCGTTCGTCACGCCCTTCGTGGATCAGCCGGCGCGCCTCGTCGTCCACCGTGAAGAGTTCGTGGATGCCGGAACGCCCGCTGTAGCCGGTATGGTTGCAGGCGTCGCAGCCCACCGGATGGAACACACGCGCGCCGTCCTGCGTGGCGGGTTTCTTGCAGGCCGGGCAGAGCTTGCGCACCAGGCGCTGCGCCAGCACGCCCAAAAGCGATGACGCCAGCAGGAAAGGTTCCACGCCCATGTCCGTGAGTCGGGTCACGGCGGACACCGAGTCGTTGGTGTGCAGCGTAGCCAGCACCAGGTGACCGGTGAGCGAGGCCTGCACCGCGATCTGCGCGGTCTCCAGGTCGCGGATTTCGCCGATCATGATGACGTCGGGGTCCTGCCGCAGAATCGCGCGCAGGGCCAGCGCGAAGCTCATGTCGATCTTGGCGTTGACCTGCGTCTGGCTGATGCCGGCCAGGTCGTATTCGATCGGGTCCTCGACCGTCAGGATGTTGCTGGTGGACGCGTCCAGGCGGCTCAAAGCCGCGTACAGCGTGGTGGTCTTGCCGCTGCCGGTGGGCCCCGTCACCAGCACAATGCCGTGCGGCTGGCGGATCAACCGGTCCAGCTGGCCCAGCACGCCCGCGTCCATGCCCAGCTTCTCCAGCTGCAAGCGCCCCGCTTCCTTGTCCAGCAAGCGCAGCACCGCGCGTTCGCCGTGCCCGGTGGGCAAGGTGGACACGCGCACGTCTATGGGCCGTCCACCCACGCGCAGCGCGATGCGGCCGTCCTGCGGCAAGCGCTTTTCGGCGATGTCCAGGTGCGCCATGATCTTGATGCGCGAGATCAGCGCGGCGTGCAGCGCCTTGCGCGGCGACACCACGTCGCGCAGGGTGCCGTCGACCCGGTAGCGCACCACCGAGTGGGTCTCGAAGGGTTCGATGTGGATGTCGCTGGCGCCGTCGCGCGCCGCCTGGGCGAACAGCGCGTTGATCATGCGGATCACGGGCGCGTCGTCCTGGGCCTCCAGCAGGTCCGCCACCTCGGGCATGTCCTGCATCAGGCGGTCCAGGTCGATCTCGTTCTCGGCCACGCCCATCACCGAGGCCGCATCCTCCGAATGGCTGTAGGCCGCGGTCAGCAAGGTTTCCAGCGCCTGGTCCTCGACCTGCGCCAACTCGATGTCGCCGTGGCAGCGGCGGATCTCGCGCACCGCCCATTCCGGCGTGCGCGGGCTGACGGTCAGCCGGGCCTGGCCGCCGCGCAGCGACAGCAGCGCGCGCTGCGCCCGCGCCCAGGCATAAGGCAAGGGGTGCGCGCTCATAGCAGCGTATCGGGGTCCACGGCCACGCTGTGCATCAGCGTGCGCGACACGCGGATGGCGCCCGACGCGTCGCGCGCGGGTTCCATGCCGGCATACTGGCGCACGGCGAAGGACTGAGCCGTGACCGGCGCCGGCCGGCGCAGCGTTTCAGCCTGATGTTCCGGACGCAGGTCATAGGCGTTGTTGGACACCGAGGGCGCGGAGCCCGGCGGCGGCAGCATCGGCGCCTGCATGTCGGGCAGCGCCCAGTGCTGGCCCGGCTGCACCGCCGCCTGCGCGCGGCGCATGTAGTCGTAGCGGTCCATGGTGACGCCCGCCGTGCGGTTGGCGTCGCGCACCACATAGGGGCGCAGGAACACCATCAGGTTGGTCTTGGTGCGCTTGCGCGTGTCGTAGCGGAACAGCGAGCCGATCACCGGCAAGGATCCCAGCAGCGGCACGCTGTTGGTGGAGAGCGTGACGTTGTCTTCCAGCAGGCCGCCCAGCACGATGATCTGGCCGTCGTCGATCAGCACGCTGGTGTCGATGGCCCGCTTGTTGGTCACGATGCCGGTAGTGGAGTTGGAGCGGCTTTCGTCGATGCTGCTGACTTCCTGGTAGATGTCCAGCTTTACCGCGCCGCCCTCGGAAATCTGCGGCCGGATGTTCAGCTTCAGGCCCACGTCCTCACGTTCGATCGTCTGGAATGGATTGGTGCTGCCGTTGCTGCCCGAGGTCACGTACTGCCCGGTCACGAACGGCACGGTCTTGCCCACCAGGATGCTGGCCGACTGGTTGTCCAGGGTCAGCAGGTTGGGCGTGGACAGGATGTTGGCTTCGCCAGTGTTCTCCATGGCACGGGCCAGCACGCCCAGGTTGATCACCTTGTTGCCCAGCACGTCGACCGTGCCCTTGACCACCCCCAGGCTCAGGCCGCTGCCGATGCCGTCGATGGTGGTCGGCCCCTTGCCGGTGATGCCGCTGCCGCCCAGGTTGGTGCCGCCGATGAAGCTGGTGCCGTCGCTGTTGATGTTGCCGGCGCCCGTCATCCACTGGATGCCGAACTCCGCCGCCTTGGCCTCGCTGACTTCGACGATCAGGCTTTCCACCAGCACCTGCGCGCGGCGCTGGTCGAGCTGGTCGATGACTTCGCGCAGGCTGCGGTACAGCGGCTCGGGCGCGGAAATGATGAGCGAGTTGGTAGCCGGATCGGCCTGGATGGTGGCGCCGCCGGCCGAATACGACACGGCCTGCGTGCTGTTGTCTTCGCGCGAGATGCGTTCCTGTTCGCCCGACAATCCGCCCGTGTTCGAACCGGACATGCCGGCCATGCCCGCTGTCGCCTGGGCCGGCATGCCAGCCGCGGCGTTCTGCGTGCGCGCTCCGCCCTGCGCGCCCGTGCCGCCGCTGGCGCCGCCCGTGGCGCCGGGCGCGGAATTCGCCTGCCCCGTCAGCAACCCGCCCAGGACCTCGGCGATGCGCGTGGCCTGCGCGTTGCGCATGTAGACCACGTGCAGGTTGCCGGCGCGGTTCTGCTGCGCGTCCAGCTTCATGATGAGGTCGCGCGCCAGCCGCGTGCGCGCCGGGCTGCCGGAACGCACCAGCACGCTGTTGCTGCGCGGATCGGCCACCACGGCGATGCGCTGGGTCGGGTCGCTGCTTTGCGTATCCAGCAGTTGCGAGGCCAGGATGGCGAGGTCGGTGGCCACGGCCGAACGCACCGGCACCACGTCGGTGTCGATCGAACTGGGCACGTCGATGCGCGCGATGACCTGCGCGATCCGCTCCAGGTTGTCGGCGTAGTCCGTGACCACCAGCGTGTTGTTGCCGGGATAGGCGTTGATCGGGTTGTTGGGCGGCACCATGGGGCGCAGCACCGGCACCAGGTTGGCGGCGTTTTCGTACTTCAGCGGGAAGACGCGGGTCAGCATTTCGCCGCTGCTGCCCTTGGCAAACGCGGATACTGGCACCGGACCGCGGCCCGCGCCGCCCACGGCTTGCGCGGGACGCGCGCTGCCCGCGACCACGCTGCCTTGCAGCTTGCCGTCGGCCTCGGGCACCACGCGCGTCACGCCGTCGACCTCGACGATGGCAAAACCCTGCATGCGCAGCGCGCCCGTCAGCATCGACAACGCCTGCGCGCTGTCCACGGGACGGTCCGACACCAGCGTCAGCTTGCCCTTGACGCGCGGATCCACCAGGAAGTTGCGCTGCGTGAACAACGACAGCGCGCGCAGCACGGCGGGGATGTCGGTGTCGACGAAATTCAGACTGACGCGATTGTCGGTCTGTTGAGCGTGAGCCCTGCTGGCTGCGGGTCCGAGCTGGCTTGCGGCGAGCAGTACCGCAAGGCTGAATTGCGCAATATGACGCATGACGGGATAGGTGCCTGAAACGTGAAATCGTGTGAAAAAACGTGAAAGCGCGTCGGAGTATACGTGGTGACAGTGCAACACTACGGTCATAATCCGCAGGCATCGTAGCGGCCTTGAAACCCTTTAAATTCGGGGCTTTGCGCGCTTTTTGAATGCGTGCCGGCCATGCTTTCCAGATGCCTTCCTTCCGTTACGAAGCCACCGACGCACTAGGGAAGATCGTGCGCGGCACGATCGACGCCGACAGCGAACGCGGCGCCCGCAACCAGCTGCGCGGCCGCGGCCTGCTGCCGCTGTCCACGTCCCTCGCGGCGCGCGCCGAAGGGTTCGGCGCATCGCTGCGCACGCGCCTGTCGGATGCGGATCTCGCCTGGCTGACGCGCCAGCTCGCCAGCCTGCTGGCCGCGAGCCTGCCGCTGGACGCGGCCCTGAGCGCCACGCTGGAGCAGGCCGAGAAAAAACATATCGCCGCCACCCTGGGCGGCGTGCGCGACGACGTGCGCGCGGGCCACAAGCTGTCGACCGCCCTGGCCGCACGGCCGCGCGACTTTCCGGAGATCTATCGCGCGCTTATCGGCGCTGGCGAGGAATCGGGCGATCTCGCGCAAGTGATGGAGAAGCTGGCGGACTACATCGAGGAGCGCAACGCGCTACGCAGCAAGGTGCTGACCGCGTTCATCTATCCGGCGGTGGTGGCCTGCGTGTCGGTGATCATCGTGATCTTCCTGCTGGGCTATGTGGTGCCGCAGGTGGTGTCGGCGTTCAGCCAGGCCAAGCAGGAACTACCGCTCTTGACGCGCATCATGCTGGCGTTGTCGGACTATGTGCGCGAATGGGGCGTGGCGACGGGCGCGGCGTTGGCGGCGGCCGTCGCGCTGTGGCGGTATGCGTTGCGCGCGCCCGCTGCGCGGCGGGCCTGGCATGCGCGCGTGCTGAAGCTGCCCTTGGCGGGACGCTTCGTGCTGGGTGTGAATGCCGCGCGCTTTGCTTCCACGCTGGCGATACTCTCAGGTAGCGGCGTGGCATTGCTGACGGCGCTGGAGGCGGCGCGCCGCACCCTGGGCAACGATGTGCTGCGCCAGGCGGTGGACGAAGCCTCTGCGCGCGTGCGCGAAGGCGCGTCGCTGTCGGCCTCGCTGGGCGCGCAAAAGGTGTTTCCGTCGCTGCTGGTGCATCTGATCGCCAGCGGCGAGAAGACCGGCCGCCTGCCCGAACTGCTGGACCGCGGCGCGCAGAACCTGTCGCGCGATCTGGAGCGGCGCGCCATGGCCATGACGGCCTTGCTGGAGCCGGCGCTGATACTGCTGATGGGGGGATTCGTGCTGCTGATCGTGCTGGCGGTGATGAGCCCGATCCTGGAGATGAATCAGCTCATCCGCTAGGCTGGAAAATGCGTTGCGGGCTTGGTGCGGCAGCTTCCCCGCCGCGCCAAGCCCGCAATATCCTGCTGCGGTCTCGCGGCTGCCGGCGGATCCGGCCAGCCGCAAGTCCCCAGGAACTTACAGCGCCTCTTCGTCGCTTTCGCCCGTGCGGATGCGGATGGCCTGTTCGACCGGCGTGACGAAGATCTTGCCGTCGCCGATCTTGCCGGTGCGGGCAGCCTTGACCACGGCTTCAATGGCGGCTTCGACCTGGCTGTCGGGCAGCACCACTTCAACGCGGATCTTGGGCAGGAAGTCCACCACGTACTCGGCGCCGCGGTAGAGCTCGGTATGGCCTTTCTGGCGGCCGAAACCCTTGACTTCGGTAACGGTCAGGCCGCTGACGCCGACTTCGGCCAGCGCTTCGCGGACTTCGTCGAGCTTGAAGGGTTTGATGATGGCGGTGACTTGTTTCACGTTGGTCGTCCTGGGTTTTTGATCTGTTGCGTCGCCCTGACACGGCATGGCTGCAGGGCGCATCGGATAAGAGAATACCACCCGCGGGGGCCCGGACGCCGGGTCCCCCTTGGGCGGGAAATCCCGGTCAGGCCTCGTCGGGAATACGTTCGGCGTCGCGCATCCACACCGCTGACTCGGAGTCGCTGGGCGCGCGCCAGTCGCCGCGCGGCGACAGCGAACCGCCGGAGCCGACCTTGGGCGCGTTCGGCACGCAGGTACGCTTGAACTGGCTGAGGCGGAAGAAACGGTCCAGGAAGATCTTCAGGTTGCGCTTGATGGCCGCCAGATCGTACTGGTTGCGGGCCACGTGGCCGCCCTCGGGCCAGGCGCCGGCCTCGCGGTCGCGCCAGGCCGCCAGCGCCAGGAACGCCACCTTGGTCGGCGCAAAGCCGTAGCGCAGCGTGTAGTACAGGTTGAAGTCCTGTAGTTCATAGGGACCGATGGAGTCTTCGCTCTTCTGCACGGGCTTGTCGTCCGCGCCGCCCGGCACCAGTTCGGGGCTGACGTCGGTGCCCAGCACGTCCAGCAGCACCTGCGCGCCTTCGTCGCCCAGGCGGCCGGATTCCGCGACCCAGCGCACCAGGTGGGTGATGAGCGTCTTGGGCACGCTGGCATTGACGCTGTAGTGCGACATGTGGTCGCCCACGCCGTACGTGCACCAGCCCAGGGCCAGCTCGCTCAGGTCGCCGGTGCCGATGACGATGGCGTTGTTGAAATTCGCGATGCGGAACAGGTGGTTGGTGCGTTCGCCGGCCTGCACGTTCTCGAAGGTGATGTCATAGACCGGCTTGCCGTCGGCATAGGGATGGCCCAGGTCCTTGAGCATCTGCAGGCAGCTGGGCCGGATGTCGATCTCGGAAGCCGTGCACCCCACCACCTCCATCAGCTTGCGCGCCTGCTGCAGCGTGCGCGAGCTGGTGGCGAAGCCCGGCATGGTGACGGCCAGGATGTTGGAGCGCGGCAGGTCCAGCGCGTCCATGGCCTTGGCGCAGACCAGCAGCGCATGGGTGGAATCCAGCCCGCCGGAAATGCCGATGACGACCTTGGACATGCGGCTGGCCGACAGGCGCTGGACCAGGGCCTGGACCTGGATGCTGTAAACCTCCTTGCAGCGGGCGTCGCGGCGCTGCGGGTCGGCCGGCACATAGGGAAAGCGCGCCACGCGCCGCTCCAGCGGCAGCTCGGCGTCTTCCAGCGGCGGATTCACGGGGACCGCCACGCTGCGGAATTTGCGGACTTCGTCCTGGTGGCGACGCACGGACTGGCCGAATGTGGTCTGGCGCATGCGTTCGCGCGACAGGCGTTCGAGGTCCACGTCCGCAAACAGCAGGTGGGAATGGCCGAGGAAGCGTTCGGATTCGCCCAGCAGTTCGCCGTTTTCGTAGATGAGCGCCTGGCCGTCCCAGGCCATGTCGGTGGACGACTCGCCCCGCCCGGCGGAGGTGTACATGTAAGCCGACAGGCAGCGCGCCGACTGCTGCGCCACCAGTTGGTGACGGTACTCCGACTTGCCGACCACGATGTTGGAGGCCGACAGGTTCACCAACACGGTGGCTCCCGCCAGCGCGGCGTAGGAAGACGGCGGGATCGGCACCCAGACGTCTTCGCAGATTTCGACGTGGAACTGGAACAGCGGCAGCTTTTCCATCTGGAAGACCAGCTCGGACCCGAACGGCACAGTCTGCCCCAGCAGGCGGATCTCGGATGCGGTGGCGCAATCGCCGGCGCTGAACTGGCGCGCTTCGTAGAATTCGCCGTAGTTGGGCAGGTAGCTCTTGGGCACCACGCCCAGCACGCGGCCGCCGGCGGCGACCACGGCGCAATTGAACAGCTGATGGGCCACGCGCAACGGCGCGCCGACCACGACGGCGATGTCCATTTCAGCGGTTGCCGCCACCACCTGGGCCAGCGCGGCTTCGCATTCGTCCAGCAGGGCCTTCTGGTGGAACAGGTCGTCGCAGGTATAGGCGGACAGGCCCAGCTCGGGAAACGCCGCCAGCACCGCGCCGCCCTGGGCGGCCTGCTGCGCCAGCGCGATGGTCTGGGCGGCGTTGAAGGCGGGGTCCGCGACCTTGCATTCGGGCACGCCGACGGCCACCCGGGCAAAGCCGTGGGAATACAGGTTGAAGAACGGGTTCGACATCGGGTCTATCGCCAGGGATTTCAACGCCTGGATTATCTCACGGGGCCACCCGCCGGCCCCGCCCCCACGCCTTGCCGCGCCTGCTGTCCGCTAGCGCGGCATCTTCTCGTCGGTCAGGCCGCGTTCCGACGGCGCGGCCAGGCCCGGACGGCCGCCTTCGCCCGCCAGCGCGGCCTGCAAGGCGCCTTCGCGCAGGTGGACGCCCATTGCGCCGATATCGGCGCCGGACGGCTGCTGGTACAGGCGCAGGCCCAGTTCGGGCAGGATGGCCAGCAGATGGTCGAAGATGTCGCCCTGGATGCGCTCGTACTCGACCCAGGCGGTGACGGCGGTAAAGCAATAGACCTCGACCGGGATGCCTTCGGAGGTGGGCTCCATCATGCGCACCATCATCGCCATGTCCTGGCGGACCTCGGGATTCTGTTTCAGATAGGCCAACGCATAGGCCCGCAAGGTGCCGATATTGGTCAGGCGGCGGCGGTTGGCGGGCACGCTGGCCAGTTCGCCCATGGTCTGGTTGGCCTGGGCGATATCGTGGGTCTTGGCCTGCAGGTAGTCGTGCAAGAGGCGAAAACGCATCAGCCGCTGCGCCTCGTCGTCGGTCAGGAAGCGCACGCTGGCCGAGTCGATGCGCACGGTGCGCTTGATGCGCCGTCCACCCGATTCGAACATGTGGCGGTAGTTGCGGTAGCTTTCCGAAAACAGCTTGTAGGTGGGCACCGTGGTGACGGTGTTGTCCCAGTTCTGCACCTTGACCGTGTGCAGCGCGATGTCCTTGACGAAGCCGTCGGCGTTCGATTGCGGCATCTCGATCCAGTCGCCGATGCGCAGCATGTCGTTGCTGGTCAGCTGGGTGCTGGCCACCAGCGACAGCAGCGTGTCCTTGAACACCAGCAGCAGCACGGCGGACAGCGCGCCCAGGCCGGAAATCATCCAGAGCGGCGAGCGGTCGATCAGGATGGAAAGCACCAAAACGGTGCATACCGCCATCAGGATCAGCTTGCCGATCTGGATATACCCCTTGATGGAGCGGGTCTGCGCCCGGGTGGTGGCGGAATAGGTATCCTGCCAGGCGCTCAGCACCCCGGAAAACGCCACGAACACGCAGATCCAGGCGCCGGCATGCGCCAGCCGGCCGACGATGGTCACCGCCCGCTCGACGTGCGGCACCAGGCCTATGCCCAGCGACACCACGGCGAACGGCACCGCGTACCAGAGGTTCTGGTACGCCCGGCGGCGTTGCAGGGCCTTGTCCCAGTCGCCCCGGCCGCTCAGCACCAGCACGCGATGGGCCAGCAACAGCACGACCCGGGCCACGACCCACTGGACGAACAGCGCCGTCAGGATCAGCGCGGCGATTCCGATCAGCGTCTGCGCCCAGGCTTCGCGCGGCAGATGGGTATCCAATTGGGTGACCAGCTCTTCCCATTCCAGGGGCATAGACTCTCTTCCTGCTCTAAGGTCTTGAAACTAATCCAGGATTATCCGACAAAGGCCGGGCCGGAGGGTTCGCCCCCGCGGAACCCGCGCCCGGCGGCGCGGCCTTGCGCGCCAGGCCCTATAATTCCGCCCATCATGGCAAACACTCCCTCCCCCGATCAAAACCAGTTCGCCAACAAGGCGCAGGCCTGGTCCGCCCGGTTCTCGGAACCGGTTTCCGAACTCGTCAAGCGCTATACGGCGTCCGTGGATTTCGACAAGCGCCTGGCGCGCTACGACATTCAGGGTTCGCTCGCGCACGCGGACATGCTGGCCGCCCAGGGCATCATCGGCGCCCAGGACCTGGCCGACATCCAGCGCGGCATGACACAGATCCTGTCCGAAATCGACGCCGGCAGCTTCCAATGGCTGCTCGACCTCGAAGACGTCCACCTGAACATTGAAAAGCGCCTGGTGGAACTGGTGGGCGACGCGGGCAAGCGCCTGCACACCGGCCGTTCGCGCAACGACCAGGTCGCCACCGACATCCGCCTGTGGCTGCGCGCCGAAATCGACAACCTGCTGGACCTGCTGCGCCAGCTGCGCCACGCCCTGGCCACGGTGGCCCTGGACAACGCCGGCACCATCATGCCCGGCTTCACGCACCTGCAAGTCGCCCAGCCCGTCACCTTCGGCCATCACCTGCTGGCCTACGCCGAAATGTTCGGCCGCGACGCCGAGCGCCTGGCCGACTGCCGCCGCCGCGTGAACCGCCTGCCGCTGGGCGCCGCCGCCCTGGCCGGCACGTCCTACCCGATCGACCGCGAGCGCGTCGCCAAGACCCTGGGCTTTGACGGCGTGTGCCGCAATTCGCTGGACGCCGTGTCCGACCGCGACTTCGCCATCGAATTCTGCGCCGCCGGCGCGCTGATCATGACGCACGTCTCGCGCCTGTCCGAAGAGCTGGTGCTCTGGATGAGCCCGCGCGTGGGCTTCATCGACCTGGCCGACCGCTTCTGCACCGGCAGCTCGATCATGCCGCAGAAAAAGAACCCCGACGTGCCCGAGCTGGCCCGCGGCAAGACCGGCCGCGTCAACGGCCACCTGGTCGCCCTGCTGACCCTGATGAAAGGCCAGCCCCTGGCCTACAACAAGGACAACCAGGAAGACAAGGAAGGCCTGTTCGACACCGTCGACACCGTGCGCGACACGCTGACGATCTTCGCGGACATGGCCGGCGGCATCAAGGTCAAGGCCGACAACATGCGCGCCGCCGCCCTCCAAGGCTTCGCCACCGCCACCGACCTGGCCGACTACCTGGTCAAGCGCGGCGTGCCGTTCCGCGACGCCCACGAAGTCGTGGCCCACGCCGTGCGCGACTGCGAACAGCGCGGCTGCGACCTGGCCGACCTGTCGCTGGACGAACTCAAGGCCTACCACGCCAGCATCGGCGACGACGTGCACCAGGTCCTGACCCTGGAAGGCTCGGTCGCGGCCCGCAAGCACGTGGGCGGCACCGCCCCCGAGCGCGTGGCCGAGGAAGCCCGGCGCGTGCTGCAGGAAACGGCGGAGTAAGCCTGGTTTTCCGATGCAAGATGATCGGCCCCGTTAGCGGGGCCGATTTTCATTGACATGCGGGACTTGCAGGCTTGCCAGCCTCAGGCAATCGACACGTCCAGGCGGCGCCCAAGCTGCCCGAGAGCGGATTCGACTTGCTCGATCCGGGATGCGTGTCGCACGTTGAGCAACCGGTCCACTTGCGGCATGTGAACCCCCATGCGCCTCGCCAACTCGGCCTTGCGCACCCCCTGAAGAATCATCTCGTTCGACAGAAAAACCTTGCTGGTGACCAAGGCGGGCAAGGTTACTGACGCCTGGCCCTTGGCAGGTTTGGAGGGCATGGGAATGGGGCGACGCGCCTCGAAGTAGATCTCCAGCGCAGCTTCGAGCGCCTCTTCGGCGTTGATTGCCGCCTCATCGACGTCCTGCCCTACGGCTAGCGCTTCTGGAATATCGCGAAACCGGACTAGCCACGTATCGTTGGAGTCGCGAGTCAGGGTATAGGGATAGGTCAGCATTTGGGCTTCCGTTTGATGAATGTGCCAGGCAAGGCTGTCCACGTGACGCACGGCGTCATTTCAAACCGAGCTGTTTCTTGATTTCGCTTTCCAGATGCTTGCCCATTTCCTTGGACCCATGATGTGGAAAGATAGTGGTCACGCCGTTCAAGGTAACCCGGTAATGGCTGCTGCCTGACTTATGCGGCACAAACACTGCCCCTTGTCGTTCCAGCCATCTCTTGAATTCGCTGTATTTCATGACCGATGGTCACGGCCTGATTGAGCATAAACAAAAATGTTGAATAAATAAACAGAACTGTTTACTTGAGCCGTCCTCCTCCCACCATGAGCGTAGAAGACGTAGGAACAGCGCGGCGCAGGGCCGTCACTTTCTCAGACCAAACGATATTGCGGCCGCCCGCTACACGATGCTGAGTGACTCCCCCAGCATTTCCACCACCGCGTCCACCTTGGGCAGTAACTGCTTGCCCAGCGGCCACGCCAGGTACAGCGGCAGGCCTTCGGTGGCCAATTGCGGCAGCACCTCGATCACCCGGCCGTCGCGCAAGGCGTCGGCCGCGAGCCAGGTCGCCAGTTGCGCGATGCCGAAGCCGGCGGCGACGGCGTCGACCTGGGCCGCGGGCAAGCGCTACCCGACGCCCGCGAGCCGGCGCCGAAACCCGGCAGCAGCAGCCCCGACGCTCAGCGCCCGCCCGCCTCCGGCATACAGGCCGGCACGGCGCACGCGGCCGGCGCCTTGATCAGGAACTCCTTCAGGCTGGCCACGTTGTTCTTCTTGAAGATGCGGTTCTTGTAGGTGACCACGGTGGTGGGCGACAGGCCCAGTTCGCGCCCCACTTCCTTCGCCGTATGGCCCTGGCGCAGCAAGTCCGCCACCTGGATCTCGCGCAGCGACAGTCCGCTGCACCAGGACGGCGCGCGCGGCGCGTCCGTTTCCGCGCGGCACAACTGGTGATGACGCCGCGCCAACGCGATCAGCAGGGGCGCTCGCCCGCGCATCAGTTCGGCTACGTCCGGCGAATGGGCGTGCGAGAAATACAGGTTCAGGTAGCTGATGCCCTCGTCGCGGCAGCCGATGAGCGAAATCTTGCTGGCAAAGCCCGGGCGCTCGAACAGCACGCGGCGGTACTCGTCATCCGCGATGCGTTCGGGCGACGCGGTCTGGACGACCAGGTCGGGATGGTGGCCGGGCCGGCACGCCATGTCGCGCAGCAGTCCGTAATTGGGGTCGCGCCGGTAGAACTCGTTGTCCACGAACACATTCGTGGTCCATTCGATCAGGGACTGGTTGAGCAGGCTGGCGGCCGACGAATACTGCACCGAGCCCTCGTGGCCGTAGAACACGTGCGACACGTGGTCGGCGGCCACGGTTTCGCGCAACGCCAGCAACAGCGCGGCATGGAACATCGGACCGCCCAGGTCCATGACGGCGGACTCGGCCCAACGGTCCGGCCCCCCGCCCGCGGGCATAGGGTTGTTTGTCTCTTCCATGGTGTCGTTTTCCCCCGCTTGCGCGTGTTTTCCCGATTCTAAGGTCATCCCCCGCCGCCGCGATGTCCTCTTCCGTGAGGACATGACGGACCCGCGCGGCGCTCCTAGAGTGGGGCCTGCAACAAACCACATCGAACTAGGGAAAACGATGAAAGAGCTTCCCATCTATCCATACGTCAGGCCCGAGGAAATGGACCGCCCGCGCCGCGATCCGCATCCGGTGGCGGTCGTGGGGGCCGGATTGACCGGGTTGACGCTGGCGCTGGATCTGGTGCGGCGCGGCATCCCCGTGGTCGTGCTGGACGACGACAACACCGTCGGCGTGCGTGGCCTGGCCTCGCGCGGCATGGTCTGGGCGCAGCGCACGCTGGACATCTTCGACCGGCTCGGCATGGCCGGCGACGTGGTCGGCAAGGGCGTGCGCTGGAACGTGGGCCGCGTGCTGTGCCGCGACATGGCGGTGGCCTCATTCACGCTGCAAGACCAGCCCGACATGCGCCACAACGGCTTCGTCAACCTGCAGCAGTACTACCTGGAAGCCTTCCTGGTGGACGCGCTGATGCGCGAGCCGCTGGCCGAGCTGCGCTGGTTGAACCGCGTCGCCGGCATCGAACCGCAAGCGGACGGCCCGGCGACGCTGCAGGTGGAGACGCCCGACGGCGTCTATCTGTGCCGCGCGCAATGGGTCGTCGCCTGCGACGGCGCGAAGAGCGCGGTGCGCGGCATGCTGGGCCTGAGTCCGCGGGTCTACGACCAGACCGAAGACCGCTGGATCATCATCGACATCGTGCTGCGCGACACCACCTGGCCGGAGGAACGCTGGACCTGGCTGGACGCGCGCAGCAACCATGGCCGCGCGGTCTGGCGCCACAAGATGGCCGATGACACCTGGCGGCTGGATTTCCAACTGCGCGCGGACGAAGATCCGGCCGAGGCGGCAACGGACGCGGCGATGCGCCAGCGCGTGTGGGACCTGCTGGGCGAACGCGTGGAATTCGACATCGCCTGGCACGGCGTCTGGGCCTACCGCCATGAATGCCTGGACAGCCTGCGCCACGACCGCGTGCTGTTCGCAGGCGACTCGGCCCACCTGGTCGCGCCCTTCGGCGCGCGCGGCGGCAACGGCGGCATCCAGGACGCCGACAACCTGGGCTGGAAGCTGGCCCTGCTGCTGCAAGGCCGCGCGGGCGACTCCCTGCTGGACACCTACAGCGTGGAGCGCAAGCACGCCGCGATGGAGAACATCCGCCAGGCGCGCCGCTCCTCGCGCTTCGTCTACCCGGGCGCGGCCCGCTCGGCCGCGCTGTGGCGCGACGCCATCATCGACCTGGCGCCGCGCCACGCCGTCGCCGCCCGCATGATCAACACCGGCCGCCTGTGCATGCCGGCCATCTATCCCGAATCTGCGCTGGCTTGCGGTCCGCACGCCCTGGCCGGGCGCGCGCTACCCAACGTGGTGCTGCGGCAAAGCGACGGGCTGACCCTGCACGGGTTGCTTGGCCCCTGGTTCACCGTGCTGGTGTTCGGCGATGCCCTGCCCGCCGGCGTAGAGGACGACGACGGCCTGCTGCGCTGGACCGCCGTCGGGCCGCTGTGCGATGAGCGTGGACGCGCGGCTCTGGCGCACCAGCTCGGCCAGACGCTGGATGGCCAGGCCTGGCTGCTGCGCCCCGACCAGCACGTCATGGCCGCCGCCACGCCCGAGACGCGCGATCCCCAGGCCGTGCAGGCCTGGATCAGCGCGGCGCTGGATGCGCCCGTCGCCTGTCCCGAATCCCTGCCCGAGGCCCGCGGCCTCTACCGCTCAACCGGAGGCGCCAGCCATGCCGCTATCCCAGCAACAGCTTGACGACCTGCTCGAGCGCCTCATTGCACTGACCAACGTGCCCGACCCCGCGGCCCAGCGCGACAGCCTGGCCCGGCTGTCGCTTCTGCTCATCGAAGCCGTGGACGACGCGGCCCGTGTGCAGGCGGCGGTCGACGAGATGCTGGCGAGCCAGCCCGGTTCGCCCGCCTTGAACATTCCATGAACCACGGAGACGGCGCCATGACGCTGCAACCCCCCCCTGCCTGCCCCGCCATCCAGGGCCTGCATCACTTCGCCTGGCGTTGCCGCGACGCGGAAGAAACCCGGCATTTCTACGAAGACATCCTGGGCCTGCCGCTGGTGCACGTGGTCAAGGAAGAACGCGTGCCCTCCACGGGCGAGCACTGCCCCTTCGTGCACCTGTTCTTCGAATTCGCCGATGGCTCCCACATCGCCTTCTTCGATCTGGGCGACAACGGACTCAGCCAGCCCGATCCCGCCACGCCGCGCTGGGTCAACCACTTCGCCATGGAAATCCGCGGTGAGGCCGAGTTGGAAGGGATGCGCCAGCGACTGCTGTCCCACGGCGTCGACGTGGTGGGGCCGACCGACCACCACTTCATCCGCTCCATCTATTTCTTCGACCCCAATGGCATCCGGCTCGAATTGACCCTGCGCCTGCCCGTGGACGACTACGTGGCCCGCAAGCGCCGCAGCGCCCACGACGACCTGGCCGCCTGGACCCGCGACAAGGCCGCCGGGCTGATGCCCGGCGCCACCGGCACCAGCAGCCAGCAGCGCGGCCAAGTCCACGCCAGCTGAACCGCCGCCCACTTTCCATTCATTAAAGGAACACCATGAGCAAACCCTTCGCCTCCCAGGCCGACCTGGCGGAAAAGAAGATCTCCTTCGAACGCCTGTCCGACAACGCCTACGCCTACGTTGCCGACGGCGACCCCAACTCGGGCGTGATCATCGGCGACGACAGCGTGATGGTGGTCGACGCGACCGCGACGCCGGCCATGGCGCAGGCGCTGATCCGCGCGATCCGCGGCGTCACGGACAAGCCCATCCGCCACGTGGCGCTGACGCACTACCACGCCGTGCGCGTGCTGGGCGCGTCGGCCTTCGCCGCCGAGGGCGCGGCCAACGTGTACGCCAGCCGCGGCACGCATGAGCTCATCGTCGAACGCGGCCAGGCCGACATGGACTCGGAGATCGGCCGCTTCCCGCGGCTGTTCCAGTCCGCCGAGACCATACCCGGGCTGACCTGGCCCACCGTGGTGTTCGAGCGCGAACTGACCGTGTTCCTGGGCAGCCTCGAAGTGCGCATGCTGCACCTGGGCGCCGGCCACACCCGGGGCGACTCCATCGTCTGGATTCCGTCGCAGGGCATCTGTTTTTCCGGCGACCTGGTGGAATTCAACGCGGGCGTGTACACGGGCGATGCCTATTTGTCCGACTGGCCCGCCACGCTGGACGCCCTGCAGGCGCTGGAGCCGCGCCAGATGGTGCCGGGCCGCGGCCCCGCGCTGACCACGCCCGCCGCCTGCCGCGAAGCCATCGGCTACACGCGCAGCTGGGTCGAAACGCTGTACGGCTGCGCGCGCCAGGGCGTGGAGCAAGGCAAGAGCCTGAAGCAGGTCTATGAGGACACGCGCCGCGTCATGGACCCCGAGTTCGGCCACGTCGTCATCTACGAACACGCCATTCCCTTCGATGTTTCGCGCGCCTATGACGAGGCCAGCGGCATCGCCGATCCGCGCGTCTGGACCGCCCAGCGCGACCGCGACATGTGGGCTGAACTCACCGCCTGATCCCGCACGACAAGGCCCCGGCGCGGGCCTGCCTATCCGATACGGAGTACCTGAAGATGAAACTCGCCACCCTGACCAACGGCGCCCGCGACGGCGTCCTGGCCATCGTCAACCGCGACCTGACCTGCATGCGCGCCGTGCCGCACATCGCGGCCACCTTGCAGCAGGCGCTGGACGACTGGGCCCGCGCCGCGCCGCTGCTGCAGGCCGAATACGAATCGTTGAACGCCGGCGACGGCGCCAGCCTCCCCTTCGACCCCGCCCGCTGCGCCGCCCCCCTGCCGCGCGCCTACCAATGGCTGGACGCATCGGCCTACCTGAACCACGTGGAGCTGACGCGCCGCGCCCGCGGCGGCGAGATGCCGCCTTCGTTCCTGACCGATCCGCTGATGTACCAGGGCGCGTCGGATGACTTCATGGGCCCCTGCGAAGACATCACCGCCGCCAGCGAGGAACTGGGCGTGGACCTGGAAGCGGAGATCGTGGTGGTGACCGACGACGTGCCGCTGGGCGTGGACGCCGACACGGCGCTCGAACACATCGTGCTGCTGGGCCTGGTCAACGACGTGACCCTGCGCAACGTGGTGCTGCCAGAGCTGTCCAAGGGCTTCGGCTTCCTGCAGGGCAAGCCCGCCTCGGCGCTGTCGCCCGTGCTCGTCACGCCTGATGAGCTCGCCCCCTACTGGCGCGGCGGCAAGCTGCACCGCGCCATGCAGGTGTGGCTCAACGGCCAACAGATCGGCCGGCCCCAGGCGGGCGAGGAAATGCAGTTCCACTTCGGCGAACTGATCGCGCACGCGGCCCGCACGCGCCGCCTGGGCGCGGGCACGCTGGTGGGCAGCGGCACCATTTCGAATGCCAGCGACGCGGCCGGCGTGTGTTGCCTGGTCGAGGCGCGCGTGCGGGAGAAGTTGCGCGACGGCGAAATGCGCACGCCCTTCCTTAAGCATGGCGACCGTGTGTGCATCGGCATGCGCGACGACGCGGGCGCAAGCCTGTTCGGCGACATCGACCAGCAGGTGCGCATTCCCGGCACGCGCCCCTTGCCTGGCACCGTATCGGCCGACGCTTCTGAGCCCGCCGCTGCCTGACCGGAGACCGCCATGGCCGATACGCCTGCCCTCACCCTGCACAGCTACTGGCGCAGTTCCGCGGCCTACCGGGTCCGCATCGCCCTGGCCTTGAAAGGCCTGCCTTACCGGCAGGTCACCTGGCACATGGTCAAGGGCGAGCACCAGCAGCCCGCCTACCGCTCGCTCGCGCCCTTCGGCCTGGTGCCCATGCTGGAAATCGACGGCCTGCGCCTGCAGCAGTCGCTGGCCATCATCGAGTACCTGGACGAGCGGCATCCCGGCGCGCCGCTGCTGCCGGCCGATCCGGCGCTGCGCGCGCAGGCCCGCGCGCTGGCGCAACTGGTCGCCTGCGAAATGCATCCGCTCAACAACCTGCGCGCGCTCAAGCGCCTGCGCGCCCAGTTCGGCGCGGATGACGAACAGATCCAGGACTGGTACCGCCACTGGTGCGCCGAGGGCTTCCAGGCCTTCGAGGCGGCGCTGCCCGTGGCGCAGGACGGCGGCTACGCGCTGGGCGCCGCGCCCACGCTGGTCGAGTGCTATCTGATCCCGCAGGTCTACAACGCCTTGCGCTACGGCGCGGACCTGACGCCCTTCGAACGGGTCCGCGCCATCGTCCAGGCCTGCGCCAGCCTGCCCGCGTTCGTAGCGGCCCGTCCGGAAAACCAGCCCGACGCGCCGCAGAGCGCCGCGGCCTAGGCAACGCCTCCCAATAAGAAGCTGAATCGCCGCATTCCCCCACGGAGACAACCATGCAGACAGAAATTCCCGCCGACGGCGCCGCCGTCGCTTCCGCCCGCCGGTCCGCATCCGGCCCGCTGGTCAGCGCCGACGACCGCAAGGTACTGGCCGCCACCCTGGTCGGCTCGGCCATCGAGTGGTACGACTACTTCATCTACGTCCAGGCCGCGGGATTGGTGCTGGGTTCGCTGTTCTTCGCGCCCTTCGCCAAGGAAAATCCCGAGCTGTCGCTGATCCTGTCCTTCGCGACGGTGGGCGTGGCCTTCCTGTTCCGGCCGCTGGGCGCCATCGTCTGCGGCCATCTGGGTGACCGCTACGGCCGCAAGCGGGTGCTGGCGGCCACGCTGATCCTGATGGGCGTGTCCACCGCGCTGATCGGCGTGCTGCCCACCTACGCGCAGATCGGCATCTGGGCGCCGGTGATGCTGGTGACGCTGCGCGTGCTGCAAGGGTTCTCCGCCGGCGGCGAATGGGGCGGCGCGGCGCTCATGGCGGTCGAGCACGCGCCGCGCGACCGGCGTTCGCTGTTCGGCGCCTTCCCCCAGATCGGCGTACCGCTGGGCATGATCGTCGCCACCGGCGTGCTGTGGTGCATTACCTCCCTGGTCGGCCCCGACAACTTCATGGCCTGGGGTTGGCGCGTGTCTTTCCTGCTGTCCATCGCGCTCATCATTGTCGGCGTCTTCATCCGCCGCGCAGTCGAGGAATCGCCGGTGTTCCTGGAGATGCAGTCGCGCCGCAGCCATTCCTCGGCGCCGCTGGGCACGCTGTTGCGCAAACATCCGCGCCAGATCCTGCTGACCACGCTGATCTTCGTGGGCAACAGCACGGCGGGTTACCTGCTGGTCGGCTTCTTCATCAGCTACGGCAGCCGGGCGCTGCGCATGCCGCCACAGCAGGTGCTGATGATCTGCACGCTGGCCGCGGCCTGCTGGCTGGGCACCACGCTGCTGGGCGGCTGGCTGGGCGACCGCATCGGCCGCGTGCGCACCTTCCAGCTCGGCTACGTGCTGCTGGCGCTGTGGGCCATACCGATGTGGTCCTTCGTCGACTCCGGCGACGTCATGCAATTTGCCTTCGCCCTGGCCGTGCTGTCGGTGCCGCTGGGCCTGACCTACGGCCCGCAGGCCGCGCTGTACGCCGAGATGTTCCCGGCCGACGTGCGCTACTCGGGCGTGTCGGCAGGCTACGCGCTGGGCTCCATCCTGGGCGGCGCCTTCGCCGCGATGATCGCGCAGTCCATCATCACCGCCACCGGACAGTCCTGGCACGTAGGCGTCTACGTCATCGCCATGGCCGTGGTGTCGTTCGTCGCCGTGAGCCTGGTCAAGGACCGGCCCGGCGTCACGCTGCACGCCGATTGAACTTGATCCTCTGCCAAAGCCACCTGCCCTCGCACGCCATGAGCACCTTCATCCGCCAGGACGACCTGATCGAATCCATCGCCAGCGCGCTGCAATACATCAGCCATTACCATCCGGCCGATTACATCGCGCACCTGGCCCGCGCCTATGAACGCGAAGCCAGCGCGCCGGCGCGCGACGCCATGGCTCAGATCCTGGCCAGCTCGCGCATGGCCGCCATCGGTAAGCGGCCGATCTGCCAGGACACCGGCATCGTCAACGTCTTCCTGGAAGTCGGCATGGACGTGCGCTGGGAGGGCTTTGGCGGCAGCCTGGAGGACGCCGTCAACGCCGGCGTGCGGCGCGCCTACCTGGACCCGGACAATCCGCTGCGGGCCTCGGTGGTGGCGGACCCGCTGTTCAGCCGCGGCAATACCCGCGACAACACGCCCGCCGTTATCAACACACGCATCGTGCCGGGCGCAAGCGTGGCCGTCACGGTCGCGGCCAAGGGCGGCGGCTCGGAAAACAAGGCGCGGCTGGCCATGCTGAACCCGGCCGACAGCGTCGTCGACTGGGTGCTGGCGCAGATACCCGCCATGGGCGCGGGCTGGTGTCCGCCCGGCATGCTGGGCATAGGCGTGGGCGGCACCGCCGAGAAAGCGGTGCTGCTGGCCAAGGAAAGCCTGATGCAGTCGCTGGACATGCACGAACTGCAGGCGCGGGCGCAGCGCGGCGAAATACTGGAGCCCGAGGACGCGCTGCGGCTGGAACTGCACGAGCGCGTCAACGCGCTGGGCGTGGGCGCGCAGGGCCTGGGCGGCCTCACCACCGTGCTGGACGTGAAGATCAAGACCTACCCCACGCATGCGGCCGCCAAGCCCATCGCGCTGATCCCCAATTGCGCGGCCACGCGCCATGCAAGCTTCGTGCTGGACGGATCCGGCCCCGCACACCTGGCCCCGCCCTCGCTGGATCTCTGGCCCGACCTGGGACCCGGGCGCGGATCCAGCGCCGGTCGGCGCGTGAACCTGGACACCCTCACCCGCGAGGAGGTCGGGTCCTGGCGCGCCGGCGAAACCTTGCTGCTAAACGGCCGCATGCTGACCGGACGCGATGCCGCGCACCAGCGCATCCGCGAAATGCTGGCCCGCGGCGAGCCCCTGCCCGCCGACTTCCGCGGCCGCGCCATCTACTACGTGGGCCCGGTGGACGCCGTGCGCGACGAGGCCGTCGGCCCTGCCGGCCCGACCACGTCCACGCGTATGGACGGCTACACCGACATGATGCTGGAGCGCACGGGACTGCTGACGATGATAGGCAAGGCCGAGCGCGGCCCGCAGGCGGTCGAGTCAATCCGACGCCACCGGGCGGCCTACCTGATCGCCGTGGGCGGCGCGGCCTATCTCGTCTCCCGCGCCATCCGCAGCGCCCGGGTGGTCGCGTTCGAGGACCTGGGCATGGAAGCGATCCACGAGTTCGAAGTCCAGGACATGCCCGTGACCGTGGCGGTGGACGCGGAGGGCGGCAACCTGCATGTGTCGGGGCCGGCGCAATGGCGCCGCACGGCGGGGGCCAGGGAGATACCGGTGGCGCTGGCGGGCGCTGCCTGACCACGGGGATTGGCGCCCCCTCGAAGGCGCCGCGCGGTACGCGTCTTCAATCCAGCTTGAATTCCACCACGGCTCCGCCGCTGCCATAAAGAGGCGCATATTCCAGCACATTGGCGCCACGGAACCGGTCGCCCAACGCGCCCAGCAGCCAGGACATGTGCTTGAAGCCCATCTCCGCCTTGGCCTGCCCGGCGTACTCGGGCATGAGTTCACGCAGTTTTCCGGCGTCGCCGCTTTCCAGCAGCGCCAGCATGCGGCGGTTCCAGTCGTCGTCGGTCTGGGAGATCAAGCGGTCGGATTCCGGCGCCACAGGCTCGCGGAACATGGTGTTGGACAGGCCGCCTATGCCGATGACCGCCGCCCGCTTGCCCTGGGCCGCGGCCGCCTGCAAGGCGATGCGGCTGAGCTGCTCCGTCTGCGCGTTGTCGTGATACAGGTTATTGGCCGCCAGCGTCACGGGCAGCTTGTCGGTGCCGAAGCCCATCAGCGTGCTGACCGTGATGGTGCCCGTATCGATGGGAAACTGGTCGTAGTCCACGCCGCGCGCATGGATGCCGGCGTCGCGGCAGCCCTGCACGCAGGCTTCTGCCAAGCCCGTGTCGCTGGCGATGTCAAAGGGCAGCTCGCCGTACTCGTGCCAGTTCTCGTCCACGTGCACACCGGTGCTGCGCGCGCGGGTGATCCACAGCTGGTCCAGCACCGCCATCCACTGCGTCGAATACACCAGCACCACGTCGGGCCGGGAAGCGGCGAGCGACTCGCCGGCCGCGCGCAGCGCCTGATGCAGCCGCCCCCAGGGCGCCACGTCGCTGCGCAACTGCGGCAGCGGGCTGCCGGGAACGAGAAATGCGGAAACGAGAGTCATGGCATGTCTCCAACGGCTAGGCCGTAACGCCAGCGGGGGCTTCAAGGCGGGACAGCCCGGCCTCCTGCAGATTCCATTCCATCACCGCGTTGCCCGTGCCGATCACGGTGCCGTAGCCATGGAACTTGCCCGCCAGCTGCGGATAGCCCATGGCCGCGTGCATCCAGGTGAACGCGCCGGATTTCACTTCGGCGAAGGCTTCGTCGATGAACTGGGGCAGGAGTTCGAACACCTCGCCCATCCTGCCCTTGCGCATCAGTTCGATCATGCGGATGTCCCACAGATAGCCGTCGTAACGCGCCGGATGCTCCTTGGACATGTCCTCGGGCACCTCGGGCTGCTCGTGGAAATGCCAGTGCGACAGCGTATTGCTGGCCAGCAGGACCGCCCGCCGCCCGCTCTTGCGTATGGCTTCGCGCGTGGCCCGGCCCAGCAGGTCCATTTCCTTCTGCCCTTCCTGGGTGTCGAGGTAGTACGGCGTGTTGTTCGCCGACAGCCCCACCACCGGGATGTCCCATTGCGGCCGCACCATGTGCAGCGTGGTGATGGTGCCGTAGTCCACCCTGAACTTCGGATTGCGCATCATCTTGGTGACCAGGCCCAGCTTGCTGCCTTCCTCGCAACAGGCTTCGGCCAGTTCCACGTCCACGTCCATGCCGAAGTCGTAGCGGAACAGGTCGGGAAAGATCGGATCGACCGAGCGGCCCGCCAGGCGCGGCACGCCCAGGAAATGGTGGCCCACCTGGGTGATCCAGTGCGGCGAATGCACCAGCAGCACGTCGGGCTGCAGGCGTTCGATGCTCTCTCGCACGTGGTCGTAGGCCCAGCGCAGGCTTTCCCAGCCGCCGCGCGAGCGCGGCTCGTTCTGCGGCGGGTTCTCGCCGTACACCAGGTGCGGCGGGTGGGGAGCCAGGAATCCGGAAAGAATTTCGCCGTCCTTCATTGCTTACTCCTTTGCGAGAGCAGTGGGAACCCGTTAGGCCGATGCGACGCCTGTCATTTTGTACGTATACGTACTTGATTCAAGTATCGATTCGTGCAAGGCCGCTGTCAACGGGCGGCGCGTCCTCAGAAGATAGGGAGTTTCCCCGAGCGGCCACGAAAAAAAGGAGCAGTGATAGCTGCTCCTTTGAAAAGACCCTACGAAAAAACCGTTTCCATCATCGCGTGCGGAGATGGCCGGTTTCTCGCGGCGCCGGCGGGCGCGATATAGCCTTGGGCGGCATTACACGCCATCTTTGGCCCCATGCATATCACTGAAATTGGGTATTTTGCGTCCGGCAGCAACGTCAACGCATAGTTGGCCACATCCAGAAACAACCGCCCGCGCCACTCCGATATCATCGCGGCTCCCTGCGCCCTGCCCGCCCGTCCATGCGTCCATCACCCGCCCGCCGCCGCCTTTCCTCCCGCCACCTGACCCGCCTGATCGTCCTGGCCGCATTGGCTGGGGCAGCCGCCGGCTTCGGTCCGTCCGTCCAGGCGCAGACTGCCCGCAAGCCTTCGCCCTACGAGAACTCGCGGCCGTTGACTCCCGACGAGCGCGCGGCGCAGCCAGCGGAAGACGCCAAAAAGGCGGGGCCGGCCTTTCTGGGGAAAATCCAGACCCAGGCCGAATTCCAGCAGCTGGCCCGGGTCTACAACCCCGGCACGCCGCTGGAAATCCCGCACGTACTGTTCGTGATCGACCGGAAACAGGGCGGCAAGATCTACTACCTCAACACACCGCGCTACTCGCTGCACGAGAACTTCGCACGTGAACGTCGCCTCTTGCCCGCCGACGACAAAGCCACGCTGATCGCCCAGTACAAGGACCCGCAGCGGCGTCTGCTGTTCGGCACCCTGAGCTGGCAGCGCGACCTGCCCGGCTACACCTATGAATTCTGGGAAGGCGACCGGCTCACTCCGGAACTGCTGCAGCTGACCGAGGAGAAACTGCAGGCCAGCTTCTACCAACCGGTGCGCTTCAAGGCCAATTCCACGCTGCATGAACAGCTCGCGCAAGACGCCGGCCTGAAGGCCGTGACGCAGGAATCGCTGCTGCGCGAACAGACCTTCCTGCCGCTGAACACGGGTCAGGCCCAGGGCCGGCTACGCATCGTGGCCTCGGTTGACGACACGCCGGATCTGGCGCCGACCGATATCCTGGTGCTGGACGAGGTCCCGGTCGCGCTGCCGCCCGTGGCCGGCCTGGTCACGCAACGGCCCTCCACCCTGCTGTCCCATGTCAATCTGCTGGCCAAGGGCTGGCGCATCCCCAATGCCTATGTGCGCGATGCCGTGGCGACGCTGCGCGAGCACGACGGCCAGTGGGTCGAGCTGACCGTCACCAATAATGCCTATCAGGTGCAGCGCATCGCCAAGCCTGAAACCGCGCCGCCGCCCAAGACCGCGCGGCCGCTGCCCAAGCCCGACCTGACGGTGAAGGCAATCAAGCCGCTCTCCGGCATGGTCACACGCGACAGCCGCCATTGCGGCGTGAAGGCGGCCAACCTGGGCGCGCTGAAGTCGGCGCTGCCACCCGCGGCCACCGTGCCGGACGGCTTCTGCATCCCCTTCGCGCAGTACGCGGCATTCATGGCGCAGCTGCGCGTGCCGCAACGCATCGCCGCGCTGGAACAGCGGGCGGACTTCGCCAGCGATGCCAACGTGCGCCGCGCCGAACTGGCCGCGCTGCGCCAGGACATCATCCAGGCCCAGCCCGATCCGGCCTTGGCCGCGGCCTGGCGCGAACGCTGGCAAAAGCAGTTGCAGGGCCGCGGCGTATTCGTGCGCAGCTCGTCCAACTCCGAAGACCTGCCGGGATTCAGCGGCGCCGGGCTCTACACCACCGTACCCAACGTGACGCAGGCCGACGCGCTGGCGCAAGCCGTGCAGACCGTGTGGGCCTCGGTCTACAACTACGAAGCCTACGAAGCCCGGCGCGCGGCCGGCATCGGCCAGGACGGTGTGGTGATGGCGGTGCTGGTGCAACAGGCCGCCGCGTCTGACAGCTCGGGCGTCATGATCACCCGCGATCCCTTCGACGCCTCGCGCCGCTACGTCACCTACATCTCGGCCAAGCGCGGCCTGGGCATCAAGGTGGTGGAAGGCAAGCGGCAGGCCGAACAGCTGATGTACTCCAGCTGGTCCAAGGCAGTGCAGGTACTGACCCGCTCAGCCGAGGACACCCAGTTGGTAGCCGACGCAGCGGGCGGCGTGCGCGAAGTGCCGATCGAGGGCGCGCGCCAGGTGTTGAACGATGCCCTGGTGGCGCGCCTGGCCGCGGTAGGCAGCCAGGTCAAGCAGCGCCTGGGCGGCGCGGACCAGGATATCGAATGGGCCGTGCAGGGCGACAACATCCTGATCCTGCAGGCCCGGCCGTATATCGACGGCAGCCGTTAGGCCTTAATCCGGACTCGCTCCCGAGGCCTGCACGACCTGCTTCCACTGCATGTACTCGGCCTGCTGCCGCGCCGCCAGCTCGGCCGGGCCGTCGTGCATCATGGTGACCCCCAGCTGGTCGAACTTCTGTTGCAGCGCCTGGTCGGCCAGGACTTTGCGGATGGCCAGATGCAAGGTGTCGATCGCCGCGCTGGGCGCTTCCTTTGCGCCATAAAACGCCACCCACAGGTCGCCGCGGAATCCCGGTATGGCTTCGTTGATGGCAGGGACGTCGGGCAGCAAGGCGTTGCGCTTTTCGCTGCTGACGCCCAGCGCGCGCAGCTTGCCGGCCTTAATGCCTTCCACGGCCGAGGGCAGGCTGGCGAACAGCATCGGCACCTGATTGCCCATCACATCCGCCATGGCTGGCGACACGCCGCGATAGGGGATGTGCTGCATGCGCAGCCCGCCCATCTGGTCCAGCATGACGCCCAGCAAATGGTTCAAGGTTCCCGCCCCGGCCGAGGCGTACTGGTACTTCTCCGGATTGGCCTTGATCAAGGCCATGAATTCCTTCATGTCCTTCGCGGGAAAGGCCGGGTTCACGCACAGCACGTTGGGCACTTCACCCACTGCGGCGATCGGCGCGAAGTCCTTGATGGGATCGAACTTCGCGTCTTTGTAGACCCAAGGCACGATCAGCTGATTGCTGTTCGCCGTGAACAGCACGGTGTAGCCATCCTGCGGCTCGCGCAGGAACGCCTGCGTGCCCACGACGCCGCCAGCGCCGGGCTTGTTGATGACGACCACCGGCTGTCCCAGTTCGGCGCCGAGTTTTTCCGCCATGATGCGCGCAACGATATCCACCGTGCCGCCGGCCGCGGTGGGCACGACGACATTGATCGGACGGTCGGGAAAAGCGGCATGCGCCTGCCCCAATCCCGTCACCGCCGCGGCGGCGCACAGGGCCAGCACGCCCTGCCTCAGTTTCTTGAATCTCATTTCATTCCCCTTGCTGTTTCAGCAGATGATGTAAATCCCGGCCGACGGCGAGCAAGGCCAGGTCCTTGCCCAGATCGCCGACCAATTGCATGCCCATGGGCAGTCCCGCGCGGCTGAATCCGGTCGGCAGGTGCAGGCAAGGCCACCCCAGCACCGACCAGATCTTGTTGTATGAAGCGTCGCCGGTGTGCTCCAGCCCAAGGGGCGCCGGACCTGGCGTGCTGGGCGTAAGCACCAGGTCGGCGCCGCCATAAAGCGCGCCCCAGCCGTGGCGCAGCGCGGCCTGAATCCCGAGCATCTCGTGGTACTCCCCTGCCCCGATGGCCAGGCCACGCGCCACCGCCTGGCGCAAGACGGCACTCAATGCATGGCACTGGCGCTCCACCACCGGCCCCAGACTGCGCGCGAACTCGTAGTGCATGATCACATCGTGCGCCTGCAGCAAAAGCGCCGTCTCGCGCTCGGCTTGCACTGGCACGCACTGCACGCCATGCGCGGCCAGAACCGCACGGGCGCGATCGATCTCGGCATGGCTCTCGGCACACAATCCGGCTTTCGGATTGTTCAATTGCACCGCGACGGTCAGTTGGCGGCCGGACGGTACGGGCGCGTGCGCGCCGCCCACGAGCACGTCCGCGATGAGCTGGGCGTCCGCCACGCTATTCGCGTACCAGCCTATGGTGTCCAGCGATTCGCAGGTGAGCTTCATGCCGTCCCGGAACACGCGCCCGGCGCTCGGTTTGAATCCCACCACTCCGCAATACGCCGCCGGGCGGATCATCGAACCTCCGGTCTGCGTGCCCAGCGCGGCTGGCACCATGCCGGCCGCCACCGCGGCCGCGGAACCGCTCGAGGAGCCGCCAGGCGTGTGCGCCAGCGCATGCGGATTGCGGGTGGGGCCCGGCGTCCTGAACGCAAACTCGGCCGTCACGGTTTTGCCCACCGGAATCGCGCCCGCCGCGCGCAACATGCCCACGCTGCAGGCGTCGAACGCCGCATTGCCGGCAATCAAGGCGGGCGCCCCAAAACCGGTAGGCATGTCGGCCACGTCGATCACGTCCTTGATGCCGATGGGCACGCCGGCAAGCGCGCCGGCGGCGTGCCACGCCGGTTCCATCTGCTCCAGCGCCACGGCGGGCAGCACATGGCTCCATGCGCGGATTGCCGGATCTTGCCGCGCGATGGCCGCCAGGCTCTGGCGCGCCGCCGCGAACACCGCCGCTTCGCCATCCCGCACTCTTTGAGCGATGGCAGCGACTGACGGAGAAATGGAAGCGAGGGACATGTGCGGATCCGGAATGCCGGCGGTGTGTAGCGATGCGGCATCTTAGGAACTCGACTAATCTATGTCCAATATGTAATTTCGCCCTAATTATGTCGAAATCAGAATTAATCTTCGTGGACGGTCGCTTGCTGGTCCTGTTCTGCACGCTGGCGGAAGAACTGCACTTCGCGCGGGCGGCGGCACGCCTGTTCATGACCCAACCGCCCCTCACGCAGCAGATCAAGCGACTGGAAGCGATCGTCGGCGTGCCGCTGTTCGTGCGCACCACGCGCTCGGTGAAATTGACGCCCGCCGGCGAAATCATGTACGAGCGGGCGCGCAAGATCGCGGCGGACACCCAGCTGATGCTGCGGCAGGCGCGGCGCACGGCCCGCGGCGAAACCGGGTCGCTGGTGATAGGCATCACGCCCAGCGCGGCAAGCTCGCCGCTGGTGTCGGCGCTCAGCCATTACCGCGATGCGCACCCCGAAGTCCGCATCGATCTGCGCGAAATGAACTCCGTCGACATGGAGCCCGCGCTGCGGTCGCGCGCGGTCGATGTGGCGCTGATGCGTCCGCATCCGCTGGATGCGGATATCGTGACCCGCGTCATCTACGAAGAGCCCCTGCGCGTGGCGCTGCGCCATGATCATGCGCTGGCGCATCAGCGTGATGTTTCGCTGGAAGAACTGCTGGAATTTCCCCTGGTGGGCTACCGCCAGGACATCTCGCCGTACTTCCGCAATATGATCCAGGCGCTGTACGCGCGTGCGCAGCTGAAGCCGGAAATCGCGCAGGAAAGCGTCATTCCCACCTTGCTGACGCTGGTGGAAGCCGGCGTCGGCCCTGCACTGGTGCCCCAATCGTTGTCCCGAATGCGTTCGGATTCATTGCGCTTCCTGCCTTTGCGCGATGTGGCTGGAGCCACGGCCCAGGTGGTGTTGGCAGCGTTGCGCGACCAAGGCAACCCTGCGGTGGAAGGATTCAGCGCCGCATTGGCGCAAGCCGTAACCCCTCGCTAGGCACTGTCCGGGCTTGCGGTGGAACGCCGCGCAAGCGCGGCGTTCCATTGCACCTCCTAGATATGCAGCGCGTGCCCCAGCGCCTTGAGCGCCGCTTCCTGCACCGCTTCGCCCAGGGTCGGATGCGCATGGATGGTGCCCGCCACGTCTTCCAGCGTGGCGCCCATTTCCAACGACTGGCCGAAGGCCGTCGACAGCTCCGATACGCCGCGCCCCACCGCCTGCCAGCCCACGATCAGGTGGTTGTCGCGGCGCGCGACCACGCGCACGAAGCCGTCGGTGGATTCCAGCGTCATCGAACGCCCGTTGGCGGCAAAGGGGAAGGAAGCCGTCAGGCAGTCCAGTCCAGCGCTTTCCGCCTCGGCAGGCGACAGGCCCGCCACCACGACCTCGGGGTCGGTGAAGCAGACCGCCGGGATCGAGGCAGGCAGGAAGTGGCGGCGCTTGCCCGAAACCAGCTCGGCCACCATCTCGCCCTGCGCCATGGCGCGGTGCGCCAGCATGGGTTCGCCGGCGATGTCGCCGATGGCCCAGACGTCGCGCATGGAGGTGCGGCACTGGTCGTCGATGCGCAGCGCGTTGCCCTTGCGGTCGAGCTGCAGGCTTTCCAGCCCCCAGTCCTGCGTGCGCGGACGCCGTCCTACCGCGATCAGCACGCGGTCGGCCGGCAGCAGGGTTTCGACGCCCGCCGCGTCCTGCACGCGCACCGCGTTGCCGGCGCCATTCAGGCCCAGCACCTTGCGGCCCAGATGCAGCTCCACGCCCATTTTCGCCAAGGCGGCGGCCACCGGCTTGGTGAGTTCGGCGTCGTAGGTTGGCAGGATGCGGTCCTGCGCTTCCACCACGGCCACCTCGGCGCCCAGCTTGCGGTACACGGTGCCGAGTTCCAGGCCGATATAGCCGCCGCCCACCACCACCAATTGCTTGGGAATGCTGGAAGGCGACAAGGCTTCGGTGGACGACACCACCATGCCGCCGAACGGCATGGACGGCAGCGGCGTCGGTTCGGAGCCCGCCGCCAGCAGCAGATGCTCGCACTGGATGCGGATGGCGCCGGACTCGCCGCCATCCACTTCCACGGTCTTGCCGTCCAGCAGCCGGGCCCAGCCGCGCACCACTTCCACGCCGTTCTTCTTCAACAACGCAGCAACGCCGCCGGTCAGCTTGCCGACGATGCCGTCCTTCCAGGCCACGGTCTGGGCCAGGTCGATGGCGGGCGCCGACACGGAAATACCCAGCGCCGACTTGCCCGCGTAGTGGCGCGCCTTGTCGAATTCCTCGGCCGCGTGGATCAGCGCCTTGGAGGGGATGCAGCCGATGTTCAGGCAGGTGCCGCCCAGCTGGGCGCCTTCGACCAGAATGGTCGGCACGCCCAACTGGCCGGCGCGGATGGCGGCGACGTAGCCGCCAGGGCCGCCGCCGATCACCAGCAAAGTCGTAGTCTTAGTGATCTGGCTCATGCTTACTCCACGAAAAGCAGCGCGGGTTGCTCCAGCAGCGCGCGCACCGCCTGGATGAAGCGCGCCGCGTCCATGCCGTCCACCACGCGGTGGTCGAAGGACGACGACAGGTTCATCAGCTTGCGCGCCACCACGGCGCCATTGCGGATGGCGGGCCGCTCGACGATGCGGTTCACGCCCACGATGCCGACCTCGGGATGGTTGATCACCGGCGTGGTGACGATGCCGCCCAAAGGCCCCAGGCTGGTAATGGTGATGGTCGACCCCGACAGCTCGTCGCGGCTGGCGCTGCCCGTGCGCACCGCCTCGGCCAGGCGGACGATCTCGGCCGCCATGGACCAGAGGTCGCGCGCCTCGGCGTGGCGCATGACCGGCACCATCAGGCCGCCGTCGCTTTGCGTGGCGATGCCGATGTGGACCGCGCCGTAGCGCGTGACCACGCCGCCCTCATCGTCGTAGCGCGCGTTGATCTGCGGGAAATCGCGCAGCGCCACCACCATGGCGCGCGCCAGCAGCGGCAACAGCGTGAGCTTGCCGCGCGTCGCGCCCCACTTCTGGTTGAGGCTGGCGCGCAGCTCTTCCAGCTCGGTCACGTCGATTTCCTCGACGTAGCTGAAGTGCGGAATGCGGCGCTTGGACTCGGCCATCTTCTGCGCGATCTTGCGGCGCAGGCCGATGACCGGCACGTTTTCCTCGTCGTTACGCTCGGCGTAGGCCACGCCGCCGCGGGCTTGAGCGCCCCCGCCCTGGCCTTGCAGATAGGCGTCCAGGTCTTCGTGCAGGATCCGGCCTGCCGGGCCGCTGCCGTGCACGTAGCGCAGTTCGATGCCCAGGTCCCAGGCGCGCTTGCGCACCGCCGGCGAGGCCAGCGGTTTGTCGCCGGGCTGGCGCGCGACGGCGGCGGACGCCTGGCGCGCGGGCTTGGCCGGCGCAGCGGGCGGCGCGGCCGGTTTCGCGGGTGCGGCAGCCTCAGCCTTCGGCGCTGGCGCAGGCTGCGGCGCAGACGCTGCGGCGGCAGGCTGTGCCGCAGCGGGAGCCGCAGCCGCCTTGGCCGGCGGCGCATCGGCGCCCTGCTTCAGGTTGCCCTCGCCTTCGACCTCCAGGCGGATCAGTTCACCGCCCACCGCCATGACCTGGCCCACGTCCCCGCCCAGCGCGACCACGCGGCCGACCACCGGCGCGGGAATCTCGACCGTGGCCTTGTCCGTCATGACGTCGGCCAGCGGCTGGTCCTCGGCCACCATGTCGCCGATCTTCACGTGCCAGGCGACCAGTTCCACTTCCGCGATGCCTTCGCCGATGTCGGGCATCTTGATGACATGAATACCCATCTCTCAACCCTCCATCGCGCGCTTGAACGCTTCGCCGACCCGGCGCGGGCCGGGGAAGTACGCCCATTCCTGCGCGTGGGGATACGGCGTATCCCAGCCGGTCACGCGCTCCACGGGCGCCTCCAGATGATGGAAGCAGTGTTCCTGCACCAGCGAAATCAGCTCGGCGCCGAAGCCGCAGGTGCGCGTGGCTTCGTGCACCACCACGCAGCGGCCGGTCTTCTTGACCGAGTTGACGATGGCGTCCAGGTCCAGCGGCCACAGGCTGCGCAGGTCGATGATCTCGGCGTCGATGCCGGTTTCCTCGGCGGCCGTCAGCGACACGTGCACGGTGGTGCCGTAGGTCAGCACGGTCAGCGCGTTGCCGGGGCGCACGATGGCTGCCGTATCCAGCGGCACGGTGTAGTAGCCGGTGGGCACCACGCTGCCCGGCCGTCCGGTCCAGGGCGTGACGGGCCGGTCATGGTGGCCGTCGAACGGGCCGTTGTAGAGCCGCTTGGGCTCCAGGAAGATGACCGGGTCGTCGTTCTCGATGGCCGCGATCAGCAGGCCCTTGGCGTCGTACGGGTTGGACGGCATCACCGTGCGC
This sequence comes from Achromobacter sp. ACM04, assembly GCF_014851465.1. Taxonomy (NCBI): domain Bacteria; kingdom Pseudomonadati; phylum Pseudomonadota; class Betaproteobacteria; order Burkholderiales; family Alcaligenaceae; genus Achromobacter; species Achromobacter sp. ACM04. Next base: position 446,302 of record NZ_JACUZS010000001.1, on the reverse strand, counting down.
AGCCCGCAGACCTGCGTGAACATGGCCTCGGGGCTCTGGCTGTGCGTCTGGCCGCCGTAGATGCCGCCGCCGCAAGGCATGCGGATGGTCATGGGCGCGACGAATTCGTTGACCGAGCGGTAGCGCAGGCGCGCGGCCTCGGACACGATCTGGTCCGAAGCGGGATAAAAATAATCGGCGAACTGGATCTCGCAGACGGGACGCAGGCCGTAGGCGCCCATGCCCACCGCCACGCCGACGATGCCGCCTTCGGAGATGGGCGTGTCGAACACGCGCGAGCTGCCGTACTTGGTCTGCAGGCCTTCGGTGCAGCGGAACACGCCGCCGAAATAGCCGACGTCCTGCCCGAACACCACCACGTTGTTGTCGCGCTCCAGCATCACATCCATGGCCGAGCGCAAAGCCTGGATCATGGTCATCGGCGCGGAGGCCGGACCAGCGTTGTTATCGATAGCCATGATCAGACTCCGAGCTGCTGACGCTGCCGGCGCAGATGCTCCGGCATGTCCTTGTACACGTCTTCAAAGATGCTGGCGGCGCTGGGAACGTGGCCGTCCACCAGGGTGCCGTAGCTTTCCGCTTCCTTCTGCGCCGCCAGGATCTCGGCGTCGAGCTCGGCCTTGACGGCTTCATGCTCTTCGTCGGACCAGATGCCCAGCGAGATCAGGTGCTTCTTGAAGCGCGCGATCGGATCGCCCAGCGGGAAGTGGCTCCAGTCGTCGCCGGGGCGGTACTTGGAGGGATCGTCGGACGTGGAGTGCGGCCCGGCGCGGTAGGTCACCCATTCGATCAGGGTCGGTCCCAGATTGCTGCGGGCGCGTTCGGCGGCCCAGCGCGAGGCGGAGTAGACCGCCAGGAAATCGTTCCCGTCCACCCGCAACGAGGCGATGCCGCAGCCCACGCCGCGGCCCGCGAAGGTCGCGCCCTCGCCGCCGGCGATCGCCTGGAAGGTGGAGATGGCCCACTGGTTGTTGACCACGTTCAGGATGACCGGCGCGCGGTAGACGTGGGCGAAGGTCAGCGCGGTGTGGAAGTCGGCCTCGGCGGTGGCGCCGTCGCCGATCCAGCCGGAGGCGATACGGGTGTCACCCTTGATGGCCGAGGCCATGCCCCAGCCCACCGCCTGGATGAATTGCGTGGCCAGGTTGCCCGAGATGCTGAAGAAGCCCCGTTCGCGGTCGGAGTACATGACCGGCAATTGGCGGCCCTTGAGCGGATCGCGTTCGTTGGACATCAACTGGCACATCATGGTGACCAGCGAGGCGTCGCGCGCCAGCAGGATGCTTTGCTGGCGGTAGGTCGGGAAGCACATGTCGCCCTGCTCCAGCGCCATGGCGTGGGCCGTGCCGATGGCCTCTTCGCCCAGGCTCTGCATGTAGAACGAGATCTTCTTCTTGCGCTGGGCGGTCAGCATGCGCGCATCGAACAGACGCGTCTTCAGCATGTTGCGCATGCCCGCGCGCAGCTGCTCGTGGCTGAGTTCCGGCGCCCACGGTCCGACGGCGCTGCCGTCGTCCGCGATCACCCGGACCAGGCTGTAGGCCAGTCCGCCGGTATCGACCGCGGCAACATCAATGGGGGGTTTGGGCACATCGCCGGGCGGCGACAGGTGCAGGTAGGAAAAATCGGTCTTGCAACCCGGGCGCCCTGTAGGCTCCGGGACGTGCAACTTCAACGGCCCATATTGGCTCATGTATTGTCTCCACGCTTGATCGTGTCATGCGCATTCTTCTTACCAAGACACTGCCCAAGGGGGTGACCTCGGACATTGCCATCGTCGGCCGGTGCAAAGGGATGAACATGCACGACCGGCAGCCAGAGTAGCACAGGGCGCAGCCCCGAGACAGGGGCCGCGCCGGGCCTCGCTACCAGCGGTAGCTGAGAGTCGCGTAGAGCGTGCGCGGATCGCCGTAGCGGCAACCGGTGGCGCCGGCGCACGACAGGTAACCACGGTTGAACAGGTTGCGCGCGTTCACGGTCAAGGACAGGCCGCTGAACTGGGGCGAGACCGCGCCGAAGTCGTACGCGGCCATCGCGTCCACCAGGAACTGGCCCGGCACCTCCGCGGGATAGCCCGGCAGATTGGTCGAACTGGCGTAGCGCACGCCGGCGCCCAGGGTCAGCCCGGGCACGCCCGCCGCCGTCAGGTTGTAGTCGGCCCACACCGCGGCGCTATGCAGCGGCACCAGCGTGGTGCGCTGGCCGACCAGTTCGGGCAAGGTGCTGCGGATGGTGCGCGCATCGGTGTAGGCATAGCTCGCGGTCAGGTTCAGCGCCCCCAGCCGCGCCTTGGCCTCCAGTTCCAGGCCGCGCGAGCGCGCCTTGCCGGTCTGCACCGAATAGGTCGGATCCACCGGATCGGCGGTCAGGGCGTTGGTCTGCGTCAGGTCATAGACGGCAGCGCTGTATAGCATGTCGCTGCCAGGCGGCTCGTAGCGCAGACCCAATTCGTACTGCACGCCCTTGGTCGGCTTGAAGGCATTATCGGCGCGGTCCATGCCCACGGTGGGCGCGAAAGACTGGCTCACGCTCACATAAGGCGCCAGGCCCGCCGGCGCGAGGTACACCAGGCCGACCCGCCCGGTGGTGGCCTTGTCCCGCTGCCGGGTGGCGGCGCCGCTGCCATGGCTGCGCTGGTCCGTATCGGCCCAGTCCTGGCGCCCGCCCAGCACCACCACCCACTGGTCATGGATCTTGATCTGGTCCTGCAGGTAGAAGCCGATGCCGTTCGAACGCGTCACGAAGCCGTTGTTGCGCGCGGTGTTCACCACCGGCACCGCGCCATAGACGGGATGATAGATGTCGCCCAAGGGCGCCACCGTGCCCGAGTGGCGGCTGGTGTCGTAGTTGCTGCGGTAATAGTCCAGGCCTGCCAGCACCGTGTGCTGCAACCCGCCCCCCTCCAGCTTGAATTCCAGCGAGGTGTCGGCGGCGATGCCATACGAGTTCTCGGTTCGGCTCACAACCCCGCGCCGCAGCGTAGTGCCATTGGGTTGCAGGCCACCGAACGACAGATAGTCCCACTCGCCGTAAGCGGTGAAGTAGCGCGCGCTCTGGCGCAGCTTGACGCGCTCGTTGAAGGCGTGCTCGAACACGTAGCCGGCGGTGTAGGTGTCAGTGTCATAGCGATCGAAGTCCGGTTCTCCGATGAACAGGTCGCGCGGGATTTGGCCGTTCAAGGTGTTGGCCGCCGGCATCGGAGCCGCGAAACGCGTGCGGATGCGCTGGTAGCTGGCCAGCAGCGTCAGCGAGGTCGCCGCGTTGGGCCGCCAGCTCAGGGCCGGCGCCAGGTAGGTGCGATCGTCGGGCACGTGATCGACCCAATTGTCGGCGTTGCGCGCCAGGCCGGTCAGGCGATAGGACCAGGTGCCATCTTCCGTCAGCGCGCCAGCGAAATCGCCCGACACCTGCCGGCGGGCGTAGCTGCCGGTCTCAAGATTCAGTTCGCGCAGCGGCTCGGTGGTCGGGCGTTTGCTGACGGTGTTGACCACCCCGCCCGGCGTGAGCTGGCCATACAGCACCGAGGCCGCGCCGCGCAACACCTCGACACGTTCCAGTCCATAGGGTTCCTGGCCGCCATCGTAGACGTTGGACTGCAGCTTGAGTCCGTCGCGCAGCAGGCCCGAATTGCCGGTGGCCACGTTGAAGCCGCGCAACATCAGGTCGTCCACCATGCGGCTGAAAGCCGGCGACTGGGCCGCCACACCCGGCGTGTAGCCCAGCGCGTCGGCGACGCTGGCGGCCTTGACGACGCGGATCTGGTCGCTGGTGACCACCGACACCGATTGCGGCGTCTCGATCAGCGGCGTGTCGGTCTTGGCGCCGGCCATGCTGCGCAGGGCCACGTAACCGTCGACGTGGCCGGTGGGCGATTCGGCCGCGGCGGTCACGCGCACGGGCTCCAGCATGGCCGCGCCGCCCTGCGGCAGGGGTTGCGCGCTGAAGGTGCCGTTGGCGGTGATCCGCAGCTCCAGCCCGCTACCCATCAGGGCCAGCCGCAAGGCCTGTTCGGCGGTGTAGACGCCGACCACGGCGGGGGCCTGGCGACCCGCCACCAGCGCCGGCTCGACCGACACGGCACGGCCGCTCTGGCGCGCGATGCGGGTCAAGGTGTCGGCCAGCGGCGCAGCCGGCAGGTCGTAGCGCAGCGCGGCGGATGCGCCCGCCTGGGTGCTGGATTGCGCCTGGGCGGTGCCGGCCGGCACCGCCAGGGCAATGAGGAACGCGGCCGCCAGGCGCGGCGCGGAACGAACGGGGAACATGGAATCTCCTGCTGCAAGTGTGTGCTTCAGGAGGTATGTCCAGCGGACCCGGCGCAAGCGATCATTTTTTTTCGACTGACGGGCTGCGCAGGTCGATGCTGACCAGCCAGCCGGTCAGGGCGCGCACCTCGATCGGCAAGGTCTGGCGCAAGGACTCCAGCACCTGATCGGTGTCGTCCAGGGGAAAGGCCCCCAGCACCCGCAGCCGGGCGGCTTCGGGCGTGATACGCAGGAAACCGCGCCGGTACGGCCGCAAGGCCGACACCACCTCGCCCAGCGACCGGTCGCGCACCACCAGCATGCCGTCCCGCCAGGCTGCAGCCTCGGCCAGCGCTGCGTCCGGCGCGCCGACGCCATCCGCGCCGAAACGCGCGCCCTCGCCCGCCGCCAGGACCCGCCGCTGGCCGGCCGCGCGCACTTCGACACTGTGTTCAATCACGCTGGCGATGCTGCCCCGCTCATCGCGCGCCACCCCGAACACCGTGCCCAGGGCTTGCACCTCGCCATCGGGACTGGCGACGATGAACGGCCGTGCAGCATCGGCCGCCACCCGCACGTACACCGCGCCGGCCCGCAGCCGCAGCACGCGGGCGCGGCCGCCAAATTCCAGGTCCACCGCGGAGCGGGCGTTCAGGGTCAGCAGGCTGCCGTCCGGCAATGTGTGCGTGCTGCGCTCGGCGGTGCCGCTATGCAGATCGGCGGCCAACGTGCGCAATGGCGTCTGCCGGTCGACCAGGACAGCCAGGCCCCCGGCCGCCAATGCCAGCCCCAATGCGTTGCGCAAGGCCCGACGCCGCGCCGGCGCGGTAGCCAGGGCGGCTCCCGCGGCGCGCGCCGGGACCCCGTCGGGTAACGGCGCGAACGTGTTCTTCAACGCCGCGGCGACCGTCTCCCAGGCGGCTGCGTGGCGCGGGTCGGCGCGGCGCCAGGCGTCGAAGCCGGCACGGTCGGCGTCGCCAGCCACGCCCGACGACAACAGCACCATCCAGTCGACCGCGGCCTCCAGGTCCGCCGGCAGCGTGGGCCCGCTCATGCCGCCAGGCGCGCCGCGACGCAGAGCGTGACGGCCTGTTTCATGCAGCGCCTGACGGTGATGCCCGACACGCCAAGGCGCTCGGCGATCTGCGGATACGTGAGTTCTTCCAGCTGGTTCAGCAGAAAGACCTGGCGCGTGCGCGCCGGCAGGCGTTGCAGGGCGCGGTCTATCTGCATCAGGGCCTCGACCGCCAGCGCGCGTTGTTCCTCGCTGGGCGCATGAGCCTGCGGCAGCAGTTCAAGGCTGTCGAGATAGGCCCGCTCGAGTTCGCGGCGACGCCAGAAGGTGTACAGCGTGCGCTGTGCCAGCGTGGTCAGGAAGGCGCGCGGTTCCCGGATGACCTCGGCCCGACTGCCGGTCAGCACCCGCACGAAGGTGTCGTGCGCCAGGTCGGCCGCATCGTGGCGGCAGCCCAGCCGGCGGCGCAGCCATTCCTGCAACCATGGATGATGGGCCTCGTACAGCTGGGCGGCGGTAGGCTGCGTCGGCTGCGCAGAATGGGACATGGGGGAAGGCGCGGTAGCGGGTCAATAAAAATAAGAATTATTGTTATTTATTCCCCGCCACGCAAGCGCGGCATGCGCCCCGCCTGCCCCATCCCAGGCTTAGAGCGCTCTATACTTGCCGTCCCTGATTCCCTGGAAAGCCACGTGCCCGGATCGACAGCCTCAAGATGGTTCAGCTGGACCGGCATCGTCTTCGCCGCGCTGTACCTCGCCATCGTCATCCTCTGCGTTGCCGGCGCGCTCTCGGCCGACGGCGATGACAAGGGGCGTTTCGTGCTGCTGCAGTTGCCGCTGGCGCCGCAACTGGCGCTGCTGCATGAACTGAACCTGGACCGCCTGCTGGGAGACCTGTCCTGGGTCGGCGGCTATCTGCTGATCGGGCTGCCCACGCTGGCCCTCTTCTACTTCGCGGGCTGGGGCCTGGAGAAGCTCGTGCGCGCCGCATTCCGGCCGATCCCGGGCCGGCGCTAAGCCGGAGATGCCATAAAAAAACCGGCCATGGGCCGGTTTGCTTCATCCAGGGCGGCAGACTCAGACCGGACCGGTCCACTCCGTGACGAATTCGCGGTAGTCCGGGCGGTTGGCCGGCGGTACGGCGCAAGCCGGGGTGCCGATGGCCAGAAAGCCCAGGAAACGGTAGTCCAGCGCGTCCAGGCCCAGCGCGTTCTGCACGTCTTCGACGTAGGTGCCGATGCCGGTGCTCCAGAACGCGCCGTAGCCCAGCATGTGCACGGCGTTCAGGAGGTTCATGGTGGCGGCGCCGGTGGCCAGCAGTTGTTCCTGCTCCGGGATCTTGGTGTTGTCGTGCGCAATCTTCTGCGCCACCGCGACGAAGAGCGGCACGCCGGCCATCCATTCGCGCACCGACTTTTCCTTTTCCGGCGTCATGCGCGGATCGCCGCTGCGCTTGACGGCGTCCAACGCCAGATCGGCCAGCTTGCCGATGGCCTCGCCCTGGATCACCACGAAACGCCACGGGCGCAAGGCGCCATGGTCGGGCGCCGACATCGCCGCCTGCAGGATCTGTTCGAGTTCCTCGGGCTTGGGCGCCGGGGCGCGGAGGAACTTGAAGGAACGGCGGGTATTCAGGGCGTGCAGCGGGGTGGCGGTCTGGGTCGTGGTCATCGGATCGGGCGTCAATGAGAAAGAAACACAATTCATATTACGCCACTCCGCCGCCCCAGGCCGTCATCCCCCCGGACCGCCAGAGGTCATTCGATCTGGATGCCGACCTCTTTGATGACCCCCGCCCAGCGCGTCAGCTCCGCGTTGACGAACTGGCCCAGTTCGGCCGGGCTGCTGGCGCCGGGCGTGGCGCCCTCACCCTTGAAGCGGGTCTGCAAGGCCGGCACGGCCAGCGAGCGCGCCACCGCCTGGTTCAGCACCGCCACCACCGCATCGGGCGTGCCCTTGGGCGCCATCAACGCATTCCAGGTGTTGATCTCGTAGCCCTTGAACATCGAGTCCTCCGCCACCGTGGGCACGTCGGGCAGTTCGGCCGAACGGTCGCGGGTGGTCACGGCCAGGGCGCGCAGCGCGCCCGCGCGAACCTGCGGCAAGGCTGCCGGCAAGGTGGCGAAGCTGAACTGGGTTTCGCCGCTCATGACCGAGGAATTGGCCAGCGACCCGCCGCGGTACGGCACGTGCTGGATCTGCACCTTGGCCTCCGAGGCGAACATGGCGCCGGCCACGTGCACTGGCGAGCCATTGCCGCTGGAGGAATAGTTCAGGTCGCCCGGTTTCTCGCGCGCCAGCTTGACCAGGTCGGCCACCGACGCCACGGGCAGCTTGGGATTGGCCACCAGCACCAGCGGGATGGACGCGATCATGCTGACCGGCGTGAAGCCGCCCACCGGGTCGTAGCCCAGCGATTTCTTGTACACGACCGGATTGATGCCATGGCTGGACACGGTCGCCATGAACAAGGTGTAGCCATCCGGCGCGGCTTGCTGCACGGAGGCCGCGGCGATGTTGCCGGCGGCGCCGGCCTTGTTCTCGATGATGACGGGCTGCTTGAGCTCCTTGCTCAACTGCTCGCCCAGCGCCCGCGCCAGGATGTCCGTGGTGCCGCCGGCGGCGTAGCCCACCACGATGCGCACCGGCTGGCTTGGGTACGCCCCCTGCGCGTGCAGCGGCGCCGCGCACAGCCACGCCGCCAAGCCAGCCAGGCCTGCCCTCAGATAAACCGCTTTCATGTCTGTCTCCTCGTCGCCGCGCTTCTGCTGCGCGGTCTATGGCCAGGCCGTCCCCGGTGGGATCGGTGGCCGGGTTGATCCGGTCCGCGGCGAATTCAGGACGCAAGCCTCCCCGGGCCGCGCCGGCGACGGCGCGGACCTGAAAGCCGCGTAGGGAATCCGGCCCGCGGCCGGAGATCAGGTACCGGTGAACACCGGCGCTCTCTTTTCCGCGAACGCCTTGCGGCCTTCGCGGTAGTCATTGCTTTCGAAACACTCCAGCACCAGACGGCGCATGCCTTCCACGTCGACCTCCGGTCCCAGCTGCTGAAGCTGTCGGATCATCTTCTTGCCGGCGCGCAGCGTCAGCGGGGCGTTGGCCTGGATCTGGGCCAGCATGGTTTCCAGCACCTGCGGCAGTTCGTCCACCGGCGCGACCCTGCGGATCAGGCCCAGCTCCTTGGCTTCGCGGGCGTCATAGCGCGCCGCCGTCAGGAAGATTTCCAGCGCGTTGGCCGGGCCGACCGCCGTCACCAGGTTGCGGATCGCGGTCAGGCGGTAGCCCAGGCCCAGCTTGCCTGCGGGAATCGCGAAGCTGCTGTTGTCGGAAGCGATGCGGATGTCGCAGCACAGGGCGATGTTCAGGCCGCCGCCGATGCAATAGCCCTGGATGTACGCGATCGTGGGCTTGTCGTAGTCGTACAGCGCCAGTTGCGCGGTTTCGGCCACGCGCTCGTACTCCACCACCGCGTCTTCGCCGCTGCGCAGCTTGTCGAACTGCGAGATATTGGCGCCGCTGACGAAGGCCTTGCCGCCCGCGCCCTGCAGCACCACTGCGCGGATCTCCGGGTCGTGGCGAAAGGCTTCCAGCACTACCGGCACCGCTTCCCACATGGCGAACGATACGGCGTTGTGCCGCTGCGGATCGTTGAAAGTCAGCCAACCTATCGCGCCACGCTTCTCGGCCACGATGTTGTCGGTAATGTCGCCCTGCAGGATGCGTTGTATGGTCACGGTTGCTTTCCTTGTATGACTGTCTGGTGCCGTTGTATGCCGTTGGTCAGGTGGACGCGCATGGCAAGGCGCGCTGCCTCGCTGTCGCCGGCGACGATGGCATCGAAGATGCGGTGATGTTCGCGTTCGATTTCCGGCACGCGCTCGGTGCCGGCGCTGGTGTAGCGCAGCGTGCGCACGGCGCCGCGGAACACGTGGCGCAGGTGCGCCAACAGGCGCACGAAATAAGGGTTGTTGGTGGCCTCGCCCACGGCCATGTGGAAGTCCAGCGCGTGGTCGGCGCCGGCCTGCCAGTCATTGCCTGCCGCGTCGACCCGTTGCAGGGCCTGGCGCAGGGTTTCGATTTGTTCGGGGGTACGGTGCAGGGCCGCCTGCGCGGCCGCGCCGGATTCCAGTTCCACGCGCAGCTGGAAGATGTGCGCCAGCGGCTCCGGCTGCAGCAGGTCTTCCGGCGCGATTTCGAAATTGCGCGTGCCCACGTCCTGCGCCACGAAGGACCCCACGCCGCGCCGTGTATCCACATACCCCGACAGCTTCAGCCTCGCGATCGCCTCGCGCACCACATTGCGGCTGACGGCGAACATCTGCGCCAGTTCGAACTCGGTGGGCAGGCGCTGGCCGGGCTCGAATTCGCGCGCCACGATCTTCTGGCGGATCTGCGAAGCGATCTCGTCCGGCAGGTTGTCGGGGCGTCCCAGGCTGGAAAAGACCTGGTCGGCGGCGGCGGTGGATGGTGCGTTCATGTCTGGGCTGTCTCCGTCTGGGCCGCCGGATACGCGGGCGGCCTTGGCGGCGATTTTATGCTCGGTGCCTGGACGTATCCCTTAAATGACGCCTTCGCGGGCCAGCTGCTGCAAGTCGGCAGGCGCCAATCCCAGCATGCCGCCATAGACGTCGCCGTTGTGCTGGCCGCGTTCGGGCGCGGGCGCCATTTCCCCGGTGGTGGAACGGCTCAGGATCATGGGCTGCCCCACCACCGAAATCGGCCCCAGCGCGGGATGGCGGATCTCGCGGCTGAGCCCCAGGTGGCGCACCTGCGGATCCTCGAATGTCTGGTCCATGCCCAGGATCGGACCGCAAGGCACGCCTTCCTTGTTCATCAGCGCGATCCATTCGGCGGTGGGCCGGGTCGCGGTGCGCGCGCCGATGGCCGCGTTCAGCGCGGGTCGGTTGCGCGCCCGCAGCGGCACCGTCAGGAAGCGCTCGTCCTCGATGAGTTCCGGCAATTCCAGCACGCGGCACAGGCGCGCATAGATGTCGTTGCCCATGGCCGCGATGTTCATATAGCCGTCGCTGGTGGGGAACACGCCGGTCGGGCTGCTGGTGGGATGGTCGTTGCCGCTCTGGCCAGGCACCTCGCCGTTCATCAGCCAGCGCATCGCCTGGAAATCCATCATCCAGACCTGCGATTGCAACAGCGATGTCTGCACCCACTGCCCTTGCCCCGACACCTCGCGCTCCAGCAGCGCGATGAAGATGCCGATGGCGCAGAACAGGCCGGAGGTCAGGTCCGCCACCGGAATCCCCGCCCGCATGGGGCCGCGGCCGGGTTCGCCCGTCACCGACATCAGCCCGCCTATGCCCTGCGCGATCTGGTCCAGCCCCGGGCGTCCGGCGTAAGGGCCGTCCTGGCCGAAGCCGGACACGCTGGCGTAGACGATGCGCGGGTTCACCTGGCGCAGCGTCTCGTAGTCGATGCCCAGCTTGAACTTGACGTTGGGCCGGTAGTTTTCCACCACCACGTCAGCCTGGCGCACCAGGTCCAGGAACAGCGCCCGGCCCTGCGGATGCTTCAGGTTCAGCGTGACGCTGCGCTTGTTGCGGTGGGTGTTCTGGTAGTCCGCGAACTGGGCGGAGCCGCCCGGCTTGTCGTCCTGCTCGTCGCCCGGCTCTTCGATCTTGATGACGGTGGCGCCCCAGTCCGCGAACTGGCGCACGGCGGCGGGACCCGAGCGCACTCGCGTCAGGTCCAGAACGGTGAATCGGCCCAAGGGCTTGGAATCCATGCTTGTCTGCCTCTCTGTATGGCGCCGCCAATCGTCGACCGCGGCTGCCTTGTCATTATTTGTTGGATGTTGGACATCTTACATGCTGATTTTGGACGCAACAAGACGCCGCCGCGCTTTTTGCGCGGCGGGTTTTCCCTAGGCCATCAGGCCCGTGCTCCGTGATGCCGCCCTGTCCAGGGCCGCTGTCAGCCCAGGTGCGTGTGGCGTTCCTGGCGCTCTTCGACCTGCATTTCGCTCAGGCCATGCAGGATGCCGCAGTCTTCCGTGTCGGGCCGGGCCGACAGGCAGCGCTGGCGCAATTCCGTGAGCTGGGTCTTGAGCTGGGTCAGTTCGGCGATGCGTTCATCCACGTGGGAGATGTGCTCGTCGAACAGTTCGTTGATGGGGCCGCAACCGCTCTGGTGGTTATCCGCCAGCGACAGGATGGCGCGGATCTCGTCCTGCGTCATGTCCAGCGCGCGGCAGTTGCGGATCAGGCGCAGCCGCTCCAGATGGGGCTGGCCGTAGCTGCGGTAGTTGTTCAGTCCCCTTTCCGGGGCCGGCAACAGCCCTTCTTTCTCGTAATACCTGACGGTCTCGACCGTGGTTCCGGCCGCCGTGGCCAATTCGCCGATACGCATCGCTGCCTCCCGGATCGCATCCGATTGATATAGGGGGTTGACCCTATAGTAACTCCAAGGTGTGGAATAGCGTCACCAGCTTATTTCAAGGCAGAGGACGATGTCTTTACCTCCGGTCAAAAAACACGAACATATGCCCGCCGGGCAAGGCGGCGCCTGCTGCGCGCACGACGGCTGCGACGCGCCCGCCAAGAACGCCCAGGCCCAGGCCGGACACGATCATGCGGGCCATGATCACGCGGATCACAGCCACGCGGGCCACGATCACAGCCACGACCATGCCGGCCATGACCACGCGCACGATCACAAGCACGATCGCAGCCACAAGCACGACCACGGCGGCGACGCCTGCTGCGGCCATGGCGATGGCCAGCCCTTCACCGTCTCGGGCGCCGGCGCGGCCACGCTTACCGCGGGCCCGGGCCAGTCGCTGGCGCGCCTGCGCATCGGCCAGATGGACTGCCCCACCGAGGAAACGCTGATCCGCAAAAAGCTCGACAACATGGCCGACGTCCACGCGCTGGACTTCAACCTGATGCAGCGCGTGCTGACCGTGGTCCACGCCGAAGGCGCGCTGGACCGTGTCATGGCCGCCATCAAGTCGCTGGACATGACGCCCGAGCCCCTGGCCGACAACGCTCCCGGCACGCCAGCCCCTGCCGCCAAACCGGTGAACTGGTGGCTGATCGGCGGCTCCGGCGTCCTGGCCGCGCTGTCGGAACTGTCGCATTTCGCCGGCTGGCCGCTGGGCGTCACCGCAGCCCTGGCCGTGGCCGCCATCCTGGCCTGCGGCATCAGCACCTACCGCAAGGGCTGGATCGCCGTACGCAACGGCAACCTCAACATCAATGCCCTGATGAGCATCGCCGTCACCGGCGCCGTGCTGATCGGCCAATGGCCAGAAGCGGCGATGGTGATGTTCCTGTTCAACGTGGCCGAACTGATCGAAGCCCGCTCCCTGGACCGGGCGCGCAACGCCATCCGTGGCCTGCTCGACCTGGCGCCGGAAACGGCGACCGTGCGCCAGGCCAATGGCGACTGGCTGGAAGTGCCCGCCGCCAGATTGCAGGTGGGCGATATCGTGCGGGTACGCCCGGGCGAACGCATCGCCGCCGACGGCATCATCGTCAGCGGCAGCTCGGCGGTGGACCAGTCCCCCATCACCGGCGAAAGCCTGCCCGTGGAAAAGACGCAGGACGACCCGGTCTACGCGGCCACCGTGAACGCGGCCGGCTCCTTCGAATACCGCGTCACCGCGGCCGCCGGCAACACTACGCTGGCGCGCATCATCCACGCCGTCGAACAGGCGCAAGGCGCGCGCGCGCCGACCCAGCGCTTCATCGACCGCTTCTCGCGCATCTATACGCCGGCCGTGGTGGGCATCGCGGTGCTGGTGGCGGTGCTGCCGCCGCTGTTCTGGAACCAGCCCTGGTTCGACGCCATCTACCGCGCCCTGGCGCTGCTGATCATCGCCTGCCCCTGCGCGCTGGTCATTTCCACGCCGGTCAGCATCGTCAGCGGCCTGACCGCGGCCTCGCGCCGCGGCATCCTGGTCAAGGGCGGCGTGTACCTCGAAGAAGGCCGCAACCTGAAATGGCTGGCGCTGGACAAGACCGGCACCCTGACCCACGGCAAGCCGGTGCAGACCGACATCCAGGATTGGGACGTGTCCGACCAAAGCCGCCAGCCGGCCGCGCTGGTCGCCGCCAGCCTGGCCGCCCGCTCCGACCACCCGGTATCGCTGGCCGTGGCCAATGCCGCGCGCGACGCCGGCACGGCCTTGCTGGACGTGCAGGACTTCACCGCCCTGCCCGGCCGCGGCGTCAGCGCCACGCTGGACGGCGTGACCTTCCAGCTGGGCAACCGCCGTCTGATGCGCGAACTGGGCGTCTCCAGCCCCAAGCTGGAAGCGCGCCTGGACGAACTGGAGCGCCAGGGCAAGAGCGCCATCGCGCTGACCGACGGCAATCGCGTGCTGGCCGTAGCCGCCGTGGCCGACACGGTCAAGCCGACCAGCGCCGCCGCCATCGCGGACCTGCACGCCCTGGGCGTGCGCACCCTGATGCTGACGGGCGACAACACGCCCACCGCGCAAGCCATCGCGCAACAAGTCGGCATCGACGAAGCGCGCGGCGACCAGTTGCCCGAAGACAAGCTGGCCGCCATCGAAAGCAAGCTGGCGTCTGGCGGTCGCGTCGGCATGGTGGGCGACGGCATCAACGACGCCCCCGCCCTGGCGCGCGCCGACATCGGCTTCGCCATGGGCGCGGCGGGCACCGGCACCGCCATCGAGACGGCGGACGTGGCCCTGATGGACGACGACCTGCGCAAGATCGGCACTTTCCTGCGTCTGTCCCACGCCACGCATCGCGTGCTGGTGCAGAACATCGCGCTGGCGCTGGGCATCAAGGCCGTGTTCCTGGCCCTGGCCATGACCGGCAACGCCACGCTGTGGATGGCGGTGTTCGCCGACGTGGGCGCGAGCCTGCTGGTGGTGGCGAACGGCCTGCGGCTGTTGCGGGCGGCGCCTGCGGCACACTAGGACCAGCCCGCCCTAGGCCGGCTCGACCGATACGCGCCAGCCCGTCCCTTGCGGGACGGCGGCGAACCTCAACGGCAAAAACTGCTGAATGACCGCGAAGTTGCTGTGCGCATGCGCGGTCAGTTCGGTACAGGTGTAGCGCGCGGGCCGGCCACGGCGCCAAACGGCCAGGGCCAGCGGCAAGGCCCACTGATCTGCCAGGTACGGCCCCAGCGCCGCATCGCTGTCCAGATAGCCGCGCAGGTCCTGCGCCAGCTCCTGGGCCACCTGTTCAGCACCCACGCCCTTGGCGCCGAAACGGGTGTAGACCTCGCAAACATGCTCATGCTCCAACGTCGCCAGCAGCGCGTTGCCCGGCCCCTCGTGCTGGCGCGCGGGCGCGACGCGCAGCTGCTCCGCGGTCCAGCCCAGCGCCTCGCCCAGATGCTCCAGTTCGCGCCGCGCGACCGCGCGCGGCAGGGCCGGCGCAAAACACTCGGCGTAGCGCGCGGCGGGCGCGCCGCGCTCGGTCAGGTCGAACGGCTCCAGCGCGTCGGCGGCAGGCCAGATCGTTACGTCGATCTCGCCGCCGCCTGCGGGGTAGAAGCCCAATCGCCGCAGATTCAGCTCCGCCCGCGCGCCGAGCCGGCCCAGCAGGGGCGCATAGCTGCGCGCCAGAAAATGGAACGGCGGCGCGGCCGGTTTATGCGTGCCGCCGCCCAGCGACAGGCGGCTGGGCGCGTCCGCCATCATCAGGGCCGGCCACAGCGTCTGCAGCAACAGCCCGCAACTGCCCGCGGTCCCCAGATGGAAACGGTAGTCGCCCGCCCGCGGTTTGCCTGGTGCGAAGCTCAGCGACTGCGAGTTCAGTTCCGCGCCCTGCGTGCAGGCGCCGCTGATCTCGGTTGCGGCGTTGACACAGCCCAGATGCTGCCGCATCAACCCGGGCTTGGCCCGCCCGGCCCGGATGCGGGTCATGGCGAACGGCTGGCCCGTGCACATGGACAGCGCCAGCGAGGTCCGCAGGAGTTGGCCGCCACCCTCTCCGGCGGCCCCGTCGACTTCTATCACTTTCATACTCTTCCAATTCTGTATCACTCGGGTCCGGCATCGAAATGCAGGACTGCATCATGCAGGCATAGTCCGACACCGGATGCGCGCTCATGATGCTTTTCCGCTTCATGTCCTTCTCCTTGGGGAACGGGGCCTGCGCCCCGCTCCGTCAACCTTTCACGCACACCACCTGCTTCAGGGTGTGCACCACTTCCACCAGGTCGCGCTGCGCCGCCATGACGGCGTCGATGTCCTTGTAGGCCATCGGGATTTCGTCGATGACGTTGGCGTCTTTTCGGCATTCCACGCCTTCTGTTGCGCGGACCTGATCCTGGACCGTATACATCTTTTTCGCCTTGGTGCGGCTCATGAGGCGGCCCGCGCCGTGGCTGCAGCTCTCGAAGCTCTCCGGGTTGCCCAAGCCGCGCACGATATAGCTGCGCGCGCCCATGCTGCCCGGAATGATGCCCAGTTCGCCGCGCTTGGCGCTGACCGCGCCCTTGCGGGTCACGAACACGTCTTCGCCGAAGTGGCGTTCGCGCTGCACGTAATTGTGGTGGCAGTTCACCGCCTCGACATGCGACTCGAAGGGCTTGGCGATGACCTTGCGCACCGTCGCGATCAGGTTTGCCATCATCACCTCGCGGTTGCGCAGCGCAAACTGCTGCGCCCACGACACCGCGCGCACATAGTGGCCGAAATACTGGGCCCCTTCCTCGAAGTAGGCCAGGTTCTCGTCCGGCAGATTGCTCTGATGGCGCTGCGCGTCCTTCTTGGCCAGCTCGATGAAATGCGTGCCGATGGCGTTGCCCACACCGCGCGAACCCGAGTGCAGCATGAACCATACGAAACCCGCCTCATCCAGGCAAACCTCGATGAAGTGATTGCCCGTGCCCAGCGTGCCCAGGTGCTTGCGGTTGTTGGTGTTGCGCAGGCGCGGATGCAGTTCGCACAAGGCATCGAACTCGTCTGCCAGCGTGGCCCAGACCAGGTCCACCGACACGGGCGGGTTCTCCCAGCTGCCCGTGTCGCGGCGCCCGCGCGGCGCCGAGCCGTGCGGCACGGCCTGCTCGATGGCCGTACGCAGCGGACCCAGGTTGTCGGGCAGGTCCTCGGCGCGCAGAGTGGTCTTGGCAGCCATCATGCCGCAGCCGATGTCCACGCCCACCGCCGCCGGGATGATGGCCTTGACGGTCGGGATCACCGATCCCACGGTTGCGCCGATACCCAGGTGCACGTCCGGCATGGCCGCGATGTGCTTGAACACGATGGGCAGGCGGGCGGCGTTCGCCAGCTGGCGCTTGGCGTCGTCTTCGACGGGCACGCCCTTGGTCCACATTTTCACCGGCACGCCGCCGGCGATTTCTTCCACGTTGTAGTTCTGATTCGACATGTTGATCTTCTGTTTTTCTATTGGACAATACTGTTGCATACGGCGAGCAACGGACGACTAGTTGGTGGGCGAGACGGACAACTTGGAATGTAGTCCCGCCCGCATTCGTCCAACCCGCCCCGGAGGAACCTCCTCCGGAGCAAGACAATGCGCGACCAGATTGGCAAGACGTAGCCTGCTCCGGTTTCCCGGCCTGGGGATTTGAACCCCGTGGCATCCGATGTAGTCCTGCCGGCATTCGCGCGTAATCGGTACATCAATTTCCTGCGGCGGCCTGCGCCGCCTACTGGACTCCCAGCGACACGGCCTCGATCTCGCCCATCCAGTGCTCGGCGCCCATCCGTCCTTCGGCAAAGATTGCCACCATCTCGAACACGGCGTCGGAAAAACCGCCCACGTTCAGGATGTCGGAACGCTCCGCCGCCTGCGTGGTCGCCTGCGGCTGAATGTCGATACACACCAGCCGCGCACGCGGGTTGCGCTGTTTCAGCGCCTCCCACTGGCGCATGGTTTCGGTCGCGCCCTGGCGCCGCGCATCCATCCAGGACTCGTTGTCCGAGACCAGGATCACCAGGTCCACCTTCGCCCGTTCCCGGTTCAGGTAAGCCAGCGGCGCGCTGCAGCTGGTGCCGCCTCCGCCGACATCAGCCAGCTTCTGGGCGTTGGTCATGACCGAATCGCGCGAATTCAGCCGCACATCGACCACGTCGCACTCGAATGGCAGCACTCGGGCGCTGCCATTCTTGCGCAGCACTGCGGCTGCCACCAAGGCCGCCACGTCGATGCAACGCACCGCCGACGTCGCCGACCCGGCCCAACCCGTTACCGCGGACTGCATCGACCCCGACACGTCGGGACACACGACGACGCGGCCGCTGAAGCGAGGCACGTTGGCGATCGCCAGCTCCATCGCGTCCTGCAGCGCACCCCGCACCACCGCCGGAACCGCCTCGCCCGTCGCTTTGAAGGCCGACATGAGCTGGTACGGCAACACCCGCGCCTGGGCCACGGCCTGCGGATCGCGCAGCTTGGCGGCAATGGCCTTCGCCATGCCCGGCAGTTCGAACACCCCGTGCCGCGCAAAGGTATTCAGGTTCTGGCGCACCATCTGCCAGGATCCGGCCCGCGCGACCTGCGCCCACTGCGCCGGCCCCATTTCGAGCGAGGTGAGCATCTGGAACGGCACGTCCGGCGGCGCGCCCGTGGCATCGCGCTTGTAGCGTTCGAACGCCTGCGTCGCGGGCGGCAGCGCAGCTTCGTCATAAGGCTTGCCGATCAGCCAGGCGAACCAGGCCGCGCGCCATGCCTCGGCAGGCTTGGGATGCACCATCTTCACCACGTCGGCGAGCGACGGCGCATTGCCCACGGCCGCGTTCAGCAACTGCTTTTCCGTGGCTTGCAGCAACCAGCGCTGCACCAGCTTCTTCGGCCGAGTGCCCAGCGACTTGCGGCCCACGGCCCCGCTACGCAGGATCTGCACGAAGTTGCGCAGCATCTTGCCGTTGTCCACCACCCGCGGGAACACCTGGGCCAGCAAGCTCAGGTCGCGCACCGCCAGGATTGCGGCCAGCAGCGCCGGCATGTCCTTCATATGGCCGGATTCGCGGGCATGGATCGCGGTCTTGGCCACGAAGGTCGGCTCCACGGCTGCGGCCAGCGCCAGCACGCGATCCAACTGATCCTGCGCCTGCGCGTAGAACGTCTGGCGCAGGCAGCCGGTAACGGCGAGCTGGGCCAGTTGATGGCGCGGGCCGAATTCGTAGGCCGGCGCCTGTTCCCGATTGGCGTCCAAGGCTGCCGGCAGCAGCGCGCCGCGCAGGGATTGGAAGAGTTGTGTGTTGACCATGGAGCGTTCTCCTTCTTACATGCGATTCGTTGTCTATGTATCCCCTTATGCAAATGGCGTGCCAACTTTGCCTGGTCGCTCGCAAATTTTCCTCAAGCCATTGATTTTTAACTACTAATTAATTTCAAAAGCTAGTGGAAAGAGAATCCCGCCTCATCGCCTCCTGAATTTATATAGAATATTAGCTAGTATTTTTATCCAAAAAACTATGCAAAAGAAGAACGTCGTCATCGGCTTCCTTGGCACCCAGCTGGATGCTGGCCAAGGCGCGGGCCGCTGGGCGAAATGGCGGCCCACGGTATCGCTGGTCCAGCACGAAGACACGCTGATCCACCGGCTCGAACTGTTCTATCCGACGCGCTACAAGGCGCTGGCCCAGGTGATGCAGCAAGACATCGCCAACCTTTCGCCCGACACCGTCGTGAACCTGATCCCGATGGACTTCGCCGATCCCTGGGATTTTGGCGAGATGTACGCGGCGCTTTACGACTGGACGCGCGGCTATCGTTTCGACCCGGAGCGCGAGCAATACTGGGCGCACATCACCACCGGCACGCACGTCGCGCAGATCTGCATGTTCCTGATGGTGGAGTCGCGCGCCATTCCTGGCGTGTTGCTGCAGACCGCGCCGCCCAGGAAGCAGGCGGGCGAAGGCCCTGGCAAGTACACGCTGATCGATCTGGACCTGTCGCGCTACGACGTGCTGGCCCGCCGCTTCAGTCAGGCGCGCGAGGACGCGCTGCAATTCCTCAAGAGCGGCATTGCCACGCGCAACAAGGCATTCAATACGCTGATCGAAGAGATAGAACGGGTGGCGGTGCGCTCGCAGGCGCCCATCCTGCTTACCGGCCCCACCGGCGCGGGCAAGTCGCACCTGGCGCGACGCATGTACGAACTGAAAAAGTCCCGTCACCAGGTCCAGGGCGAATTCGTCGAGGTAAATTGCGCCACGCTGCGCGGCGACGGCGCCGCCTCGACGCTGTTCGGCCACAAGAAAGGCGCTTTCACCGGCGCGGCCGCGGACCGGGCCGGGCTGCTGCGCACGGCCCACCAGGGCGTGCTATTCCTGGACGAAATCGGCGAACTCGGCCTGGACGAGCAGGCCATGCTGCTCAAGGCCGTGGAAGAAAAGCGCTTCCTGCCCATGGGCAGCGACCGCGAAACCAGCAGCGACTTCCAGCTGATCGCCGGCACCCACCGCGACCTGCGCGTGGACGTGGCGCAGGGGCGCTTCCGCGAAGACCTGTATGCGCGCATCAACCTGTGGTCCTATGACCTGCCCGGATTGGCGCAACGGCCCGAAGACATCGAGCCCAACGTCGACCATCTGCTCATGCTGTCCGCCGAGGAAACGGGCGCCGTGGTCCGGTTCAACGCCGAAGCGCGCACGCGCTACCTGAAGTTCGCCAAGTCGTCCGAGGCCAAATGGATCGGCAACTTCCGCGACCTGTCGGCCAGCATCACGCGGCTCGCGACGCTGGCCGACGGCGGCCGGATCCCGCTGGAGCTGGTGGAAGCCGAAATCCAGCGCCTGAACTGGCTATGGCAGCGGGGAGCGCCCGCGGACCGCGACGGCGACAAGACGCGCCTGGACGCGCTGCTGCCGGGCGACACGGCCGACGGCCTGGACCTGTTCGATCGTTTGCAGCTCCAAGCCGTCATCGGCGTGTGCCGGGAATCAGACTCGCTGTCCGAGGCGGGGCGCAAGCTGTACAACCGCTCTCGCGCGCAACGCACCGTGGTCAACGACGCTGACCGTCTACGCAAATATCTGCTGAAATTCGGCTTGAACTGGGAAAGCGTGTCGGGCCGGGAAGGCTGAAGCCGCCCAGCCCGCAACGAACAGACGCTGTCCGGCGTCTTGCTGGCGCCAACGCCAGCCTCAGCCCGCCTGCTCTTCCTGCGGCCAGTCGCGCAGCACCGGCGCGTCCGGCGCGCCAGGCCCCACGTCGCGCAGATGGTCGTGCTGCAGCAGCGCCATGCGGTAGGCGTCGCGATAGCCGCCGTTGGAAAAGAACTCTTCCTTCAACAGCCCTTCGATCTGGAAGCCGCAGCGCTCATAGATGTGCACGGCAGCGGTGTTGTCCTTGTCCACCACCAGATAGACCTTGTGCAGGTTCAGCACGCGGAAGGCATAGCCCACCGCGATGCGCGTCGCCGCCTTGGCGTAGCCCCGGCCCTGATAGCTGGGCGCGATGATGATCTGGAATTCGGCGCGGCGGTGGATGTAGTCGATTTCCACCAGCTCGACCAGGCCGGCGGGCTGCCCGGTGTCGTGCTCGATGATGAACCGCCGCTCGTTCTGGTCGTGCAAGTGGCGGTCATACAGGGCGACCAGTTCGTCGTAGGCCTCGTAAGGCTCTTCGAACCAATAACGCATGATGACGTCGTTATTGTTGATCTTGTGCACGAAGTGCAGGTCGCCACGCTCCAGGGGGCGTATTTTGATATCGGTTGTGACCGACATGGTGATACCTCCGAAAGTGCGCCCATTGTAAGCGGGCGCGGCCCGACGCGCTGGCGCTCAGCCGCCCGCGAACGCCGGCAGGCGTTGTTCGATGCGCCGCATGACCTCATTGGCGGCGGACGACAGCGGCCGCCCCAGGCGCAGCAGCGCCTGGCATTCGGGCGCACTCAGGATGGGATGCGCGATGGGAATGGCCACCAGTTCGCCGCTGGCCAGCTCATGATGCACGCCCAGGTTCGGCATCAGCGTCACGCCCGCCCCGGTCATCGCGTACTGCTTCAGTACGCGCAGCGAATTGGTGGTAAGGCTGGGCGTCAGATGGATGCGCTCCGTGAATTCCAGCAGGTCCACCGCCTGGCGCAGCCCGTAGGGCGCGGACATCAGCGCGAAGGGATAGGGCATGATGTCGGCGATGGTCAGCGGCCCGCGCCTTGCGGCCAGGGCATGGCCGCGGCCCGCCAGCAGGCAGACCGGATGCTTGCGGCTAGCGCGGCAGCGCAGCCGCGGGTCCACCGGCGGGTTGTAGGCCAGCCCGATGTGGGCCGCGTCCGAGGCCACCGCCTCGACCACCTCATTGACCGAACCGACGTTGACGCTGATGTTGATCTGCGGATACTCGATGCAGAACGGCCCGATCACGTGTTCCATCAGGCCGTCGATGAAGCCTTCGCTGATCATCAGTTGCACGTTGCCGCGCTGCATGCCGCGCAATTCCTGCAGGCGCGCGTTCAGGTGTTCCTGCTGGGCGCGGCAGCCGCGGTGGTACTCCAGCAGCATGTCGGCGGCCTCGGTGGGCGTCAGCCCGCGCGAGCGCCGCTCGAACAACTGCACGCCCAGTTCCTTTTCCAGCAGCTGGATCTGCCGGCTGATCACGGAGGCCGCGGTATCCAGCTTGTCGGCCGCGCCCCGTATCGAGCCGCAGGCCATGACCTCGTTGAAGTACTTCAGGCGGACCTGGCTGATTTCCTGCATATCCCGCGTTCCTGGGGCGCCGGGTGGCGCCGGTTGAAGGTGATTCAAGCGTTGCCCACAGGGCAACGATAATTTATCACCCCGGTCATTGTTCGGAACGCCCCTGTCTTCCAATAATGGCGGCCGCGGAAGCCACAGGGTTTCCGGCCCAACCCCAGCCAGCGCGGGCGCCAGACCCGCGCGAGGAGACATGCAATGCCCCATCCGACCACGCCGGGCGCGGACCCGCGCCTGGCCCCGCTCTATCGCAAGATCACGTGGCGCCTGCTGCCCTTCCTGCTGCTCTGTTACGTCTTTGCCTACCTGGACCGCATCAACATCGGCTTCGCCAAGCTCCAGATGCAGCAGGACATCGGCATTTCCGACGCCGTCTACGGCCTGGGCGCCGGCATCTTCTTCCTGGGCTACGTCATCTTCGAAGTACCCAGCAACCTGTTGCTGACCCGCATCGGCGCGCGCCGCACGATCAGCCGCATCATGGTGCTGTGGGGCCTGACCTCGGCCTCGATGCTGTTCGTGCAGGGTGAATGGAGCTTCTACGTCCTGCGCTTCATGCTGGGCGTGTTCGAAGCCGGCTTCGCGCCCGGCATGATCTTCTACCTGACCTACTGGTACTCGCAGTCGCGCATGGCCGGCGTCATGGCGGTGGTGATGCTGGCCGGCCCCATCGGCGGCATCGTCGGCGGCCCCGTGTCGGCCTGGATCATGACCGCGTTCTCGGGCGCGCACGGCCTGGACGGCTGGCAATGGATGTTCCTGTTGGAAGGCCTGCCCTGCGTGCTGCTGGGCGTCATCGCGTACCGCTACCTGGACGACAAGCCGGCCGAGGCCAAGTGGCTCAGCGCCGACGAAAAAGCGCTGCTGGCGGCCGACCTGGAGACCCGCGGCACGCAGCAAAAGCACGCCTTCAAGCAGGTGCTGCGCGACCCCGTCATCTACGGCATGGCC
Organism: Achromobacter sp. ACM04; assembly: GCF_014851465.1. Lineage (NCBI taxonomy): Bacteria > Pseudomonadati > Pseudomonadota > Betaproteobacteria > Burkholderiales > Alcaligenaceae > Achromobacter > Achromobacter sp. ACM04. The sequence goes on along the minus strand of NZ_JACUZS010000001.1, from coordinate 423,481 downwards.
CTGACCTACTTCTGCCTGATCTGCGGCATCTATGCCGTCAGCTTCTGGCTGCCCACGCTGCTCAAGCTGGCGGGCGTGCACGACACCATGGAGATCGGCCTGTATTCCGCCATCCCCTACATCGCCGCGGCGGTCTTCATGCTGTGGTTCGCGCGCAGCTCGGACCGCATGCAGGAACGGCGCTGGCATACGCTGATTCCGGCGCTCCTGGCCGGCGTGTCCCTGTGCATCGCCACCGCCGCGCCGACGCAATTCGCGCTATCCCTGAGCGCGATCACCCTGGCCACGGGCTTCATGTGGGCCTCCTACACGGTATTCTGGGCGATTCCTTCGCAGTACCTCAAAGGAGAGGCAGCAGCCGGCGGCATCGCCCTCATCAACAGCATCGGCCTGCTCGGCGGATTCCTCAGCCCGTCCATCATCGGCTGGTCCAAGGAAGCCACGGGCACGCTGGCTGGCGGCCTGTACGTGATCTCCGCCTTGCTGGTGGCAGGCGCCTTGCTCCTGCTGGTGAACCGTCCGCCCCGTTCCGCGCCCGCCCGCGCCTGAAGTCCAACCCACAGGAAACGATCATGCATATTCTGGTTGCTGGCTTCCAGCACGAAACCAACACCTTCGCGCCGTCGCTCGCCGCCTACGACAACTTCGTGCGCGGCGAAGGATTCCCCGCCATGGTGCGCGGCAAGGACATGCTGGCGCTGCGCGAGGTCAACATCCCCGCCGGCGGCTTCATCAACGCGACGCTGGCCCAGGGCCATACGGTCGAGACCGTGATCTGGGCGGGCGCCAGCCCCTCGGCCCATGTAACCCGCGACGCCTACGAACGAATCGCCGGCGAAATCCTGGACGCGGCCCGCAACGGCAGCTACGACGCCGTCTACCTCGACCTGCACGGCGCCATGGTCGCCGAACACCTGGACGACGGTGAAGGCGAACTGCTGGCGCGCGTGCGCCAGATCGTCGGGCCCGACGTGCCGGTGATCGCCAGCCTGGACCTGCACGCCAACGTCACCGCGCAGATGCTGCAGGAAGCCGACGGCCTGGCCGCGTTCCGCACCTATCCGCATGTGGACATGGCCGACACCGGCGAGCACGCGGCGCGCCTGCTGCAGGCCCGCATCGCGGCCGGCGACAGCTGGAGCCGCAGCGAACGCCGCCTGCCTTTCCTGATTCCGATCAACGGCATGTGCACGATGCTGCAGCCGTCCAAGGGTGTGTACGAGCTGCTGGAAAACCTGGAGCAGACTCCGGGCGTGGCCTCCATCTCGTTCGCGCCCGGCTTTCCGGCTGCGGACTTCCCCGAGTGCGGCCCGGTGGTCTGGGCCTACGGCACCGATGCGGCAGCCGTCGAACGCGTGACCGAAACCCTGTACCAGCGCGTGCTGGAACTGGAGCCGCAATGGTCGCCCGACTTCCTCGATCCGTCCGAGGCCGTGCGCCGCGCGCAGGCGCTGGCGGCGGGCGCATCGCGCCCCGTGGTCATCGCCGACACGCAGGACAATCCGGGCGCTGGCGGCGACGCCAACACCACCGGCATGCTGCGCGCGCTGGTGCAGGCCGATGCCCAGAATGCCGCGCTGGGGCTGTTCTACGACCCCGAGGCGGTACGCCAGGCCACCGCGGCCGGCATCGGCGGCAAGGTCCGCCTGAGCCTGGGAGGCCAATCGGGCGTGGCGGGCGACTCCGCTTTCGAAGGCGAGTTCGTGGTCGAAACCCTGTCGCCCGGCAAGCTGCGCTTTGACGGGCCGATGATGAACGGTATGGACGTGGACCTGGAAGCCGTGGCCGGCCTGCGCATCGGCGGCGTGCGGGTGGTGGTCAGCGCCACCAAGTCGCAGATGCTGGACCGCAACCTGTTCCGCGTCGGCGGCGTGCAGCCCGAGGAGATGGCGATACTGGTGGTGAAGAGTTCCGTGCACTTCCGCGCGGACTTCCAGCCCATCGCCCACGAAGTGCTGGTGGCCAAGGCGCCCGGCCCGATGCAGGCCGACCCGGCCGACCTGCCCTGGACCCGGCTGCAGCCCGGCATCCGCGTGCGGCCGCAAGGCAAGCCGTTCTCTTACTGAACGCCCCGCCCCGCCGCCAGCCGGCGGGGTTTGCTTTCGCGCGGCGCAGTGGCAGACTGGAAGCATGAAAAAGCTCCACACGCTCGCCTATCCGCGCCTCGGCGCGTCGGACTCCGCGTTCATCGAGGAGTTCCGGCGCCAGCATGACGGCCAGCATCCGCTGGTGCAGGCGCACTTCACCATGGCATTCGGCTGCGCGGGCATCGACGAACAGGCCTACCAGCAGCACCTCGAAGAGGTCGCAGGCCTGCACGGCCCGATAGACTTCGTATGCCGTTACGCCATGCTGGGGGCCGACCCCGCGCACGCTTACGCGTACCTGGTTCCCGATGAAGGCCACAGCCAGCTGTCGCGGCTGCATGACGCCCTGTACCGCCAGGTGCTGGCGCCGACCTTGCGCCTGGACATTCCTTATGTGCCGCACATCACCATGGGGTCGTCCACCAACCGGGCACTGATGAAATCGCTGTGCGATGAATTGAACCGCAACGGACTTGAAATTCGCGGCACGGTCGACAAGTTGACGATGGCTGTCCTGGAAAATGGCGTGCTGACGGACCTGACTTCGGCCCGGCTTTCCGGCTGAGGGGCCAGGCGCCGCCTGCCCCGCCCGCCCCCGCTCACTACTTCAGCTTGCCCTGCGGACTGACGAAGTCTTCCAGCGTCAGCCCCTTTTCCTTCAGGATGGCTTCCAGCAGCGGCTGCAGCTTGCCCAGGCTTTCCTGCACGGTTTCGCGCACGGTATCGACCACCACCTGGGTGCTGCGTTCGATCTCGATGTTGACGAAATCGCCCACCTGCTTGTCCTCGAACACCGTCATGCGGCGGGTTTCCGGAATCAGCCAGACCTCGAACCAGCCCTCGGCGCGGTTGACCTCCGATACGGTCAGGCTGGCGCCGTTGATGGCGATATAGCCCTTGGCGAAGACATACTTGCGGAATGCCTCGGGGATGCTGAAGCGCATCAGGCGGTTGGTATCGGACGACTTCACCATCACCACTTCAGAGGTGAAATCCACGTGCCCGGACAAGGGATGGCCGCCGATCTCGGCGCCGTCCTTGGCGGCCCGCTCGACGTTGGCGCGGTCGCCCTCCTGGTAGCTGCCCAGGGTGGTGATGGCCAGGCTTTGCAGCATGACGTCGAAAGTGGCCTGGTTCTCGGACAGGATTTCCGTGACGGTCAGGCAGACGCCATCGGTGGACACGCTGGCGCCAATGGCCAGGTCCACGCAAAAACCAGGGGGGAAATCCAGCGTGAAAGTGCGCAGGCCTTCGCGATCCGCGATCTTGGCGATCTTCGCGGTGCCTTGAACAATACCGGTGAACATACGGATCCTGAATGCGGGGCGGCGCCCCTGAAGCAAAACATCAACGTTAACCGATATTTTGCCAGGGGCCGGGCCGCCCGCAAGCCGGGATCAGTGGCGGATGGCGATCGTCTTCAGGGTGGTGAAGCCGTACAGCGCTTCAAAGCCCTTCTCGCGGCCATAGCCTGACTGGCGCGAACCGCCGAAAGGCAGCTCCACGCCGCCGCCAGCGCCGTAGTTGTTGATGAAGACTTGACCTGCGCGCAGCTTGCGCGCCAGGCGCAGCTGGCGGCCGCCGTCGCGGGTCCAGACGCCGGCCACCAGGCCGTACAGCGTGCCGTTGGCGATTTCCAGCGCCTCTTCCTCGGTGTCGAACACCATGGCGGCCAGCACCGGGCCGAAGACTTCTTCCTGCGCCAGGCGGCTGTTGGGCGGCACGTCGCGGAACAGCACGGGCGGTTGGTAGAAACCGGCCTCGGGCGTGCCTTCCTTCAATTTGCCGCGGGCCGCGACCTTCATGCCTTCAGCTTCGGCTTCAGCCAGGAAGCCGCGCACGCGGTCCTGCTGGCGCGCGTTGATCAGGGGGCCCACGTCCAGGTCGGCCGCGGCCGGACCGGTAACGGTGGCCGAGAACGCGTCGGACAGGCGCTTGAGCACCGTTTCGTACACGCCGCGCTGGATCAGCACGCGGCTGCCGGCCGAGCAGGTCTGGCCCGCGTTCTGGATGATGGCGGCCAGCAGCACCGGCATGGCGGCGTCCAGGTCGGCATCGTCGAACACGATCTGGGGCGACTTGCCGCCCAGTTCCAGCGTGACCGGCACGTGGTTTTCGGCGGCGGCATGCGCCACCATCTTGCCCGTCTGCGGCGAACCGGTGAAGGAGATGTGGTCGATGCCCGGGTGGGCGGACAGCGCCGCGCCGGCTTCATGGCCATAGCCCGTGCAGATGTTCAAGGCGCCGGCCGGCAGGCCGACCTCGGCCGCGATCTCCGCCAGCTTCAAGAGCGACAGGCAGGCGTCTTCCGCGGGCTTGACCACGCAGGCGTTGCCCGCGGCCAGGGCCGCGCCGACGCTGCGCCCGAAGATCTGCAGCGGATAGTTCCAGGGCACGATGTGGCCGGTGACGCCGTGAGCTTCGCGCACCGTCAGCACGGTGAAGCCCGGGGTGTAGGGAATGGTCTCGCCATGCAGCTTGTCGACCGCGCCGGCATAGAACTCGAAGTAGCGGGCAACGGCGGCGGCGTCGGCGCGCGCCTGCTTGATCGGCTTGCCGGTGTCGGCCGATTCCAGCTGCGCCAGCTCTTCCTGACGCTCCAGCAGCGCAAAGGCGATACGCATCAAGAGGCGGCTGCGCGCAGCGGGCGCCATCTGGCCCCACTCGCCTTCAAAAGCCTCGCGCGCCGCAGTCACGGCACGGTCCACGTCCGCCGCGCCCGAACGCGCGATCGCCTCGAAGGGCTTGCCATCGGACGGGTTCAGGACGGGAATGGTTTCACCGGTGGCGGCGGCCACCCATTGGTTGGCGATAAAGTTCTTCTGAGTCACGATGTGCGGAGTAAAGTAGCGGCCGAACGGCCGGTTGCGGGGATATGGCGTCGCGCGCGGGTTGCGTTTTGGTTTCGGATCAAGGTACGGGAGCGCGCCGCAACTTGTCAATTGAATTGACAGCTTTTGTCCCAAGAGTCAGGATATTTCCCGGCCACCTCGGGTAATCCCTAATAATTCAGCGGCTTAACGCCACCCCGGATTTGTCATGGTGACTGACAAGCCCGGCAATGCATGTAGGAATGACGATGAGCAATGTGCGGGATCCACAGCTGGAATCGCTGCTGCAAGCCGTGGACCGCCCCCGTCCTGAATTGGACGTGCTGGCGGAAGTGGCTTCGGGCCTGGGCTACGTGCGCGCCGAACGCTTTGCCGAGCGCGTCTACGAAAGCCTGTTCTATGCCATTGCCACCGGCAAGATCGCGCCCGGCAACAAGCTGCCAACGGAACTGGAGCTGGCCGCGCTGTTCGAGGTATCGCGGCCGGTGGTGCGGCAGGCGCTGGATCGGCTGCGCGAAGACCAATTGGTGGACTCCATCCGCGGCTCGGGCACCTATGTGCGCGCAAAGCCCGACCTGATGGGCGGCATGCCCGCGGTCGACCCGGCGCGCCGCGTCGGCCATATCCTGGAAGGCCTGGAACTGCGCATGGTGATCGAGCCCGAATGCGCCTACCTGGCTGCGCTGCGCCGCACCGACGAAGACCTGCGCGAAATGGACCGCATGCTGACCGGCTACGAAGAAGCCGACGCTTCCGGCGCCATCGCCCACCATCACGATTACGGATTCCACCGCGCCATCGCCGCGGCCACCAGCAACCAGCGCTTCGTGCAGGTGCTGAAATCCCTGGAGTACGACGTCAGCCACGCCGTGAACGTCATGCGCCACCTGGTCCACAGCGAACCCTGGAAGCGCACCCGCGCCGCCATCGAAGAACACCGCCACATCTACCGGCTGATCCAGGAACAGGACGCCGAAGGCGCGCGCAACGTCATGCGCGCCCATATTGAAAAAGCCCGCAGCCGCATGCTGAACAGCGGCTCGGAACATTGAGCAGGAAGCCTTAACCACATGTCATCGCAACAACGCCCCTCCCTGGACCTGAACCAGCAGCTCGTCGTCGTCACCGGCGCCAGCCGCGGCCTGGGCGCCGCCATCGCCCGCGCCTTCCTGCGCGAAGGCGCCAAGGTCGTCGTCAACTATCTGAACAGCGCCGAACGCGCGCAGGCACTGGCCGCCAGTGCGCCTGACCGCGCCATCGCGCTGCAGGCCGACGTGCGCGACCCGGCCGCCGTCGCCGCCATGTTCGCGCAAGCCGCCAAGCATTTCGGCCAGCCCGTGACCACCGTCGTCAACAACGCCCTGCCCGCCTTCCAGTTCAACGGCGATGCCCGTCCGCATGCCGGCGCGCTGGACTGGACGCAGATGAACGCGCAGCTGGAAGGCAGCGTGCGCGCCGCGCTCAACACCACGCAGGCCGCTCTGCCCGCCATGCGGACCGCTGGCGGCGGGCGCATCATCAACGTGGGCACCAACCTGGTCCAGAACCCGGTGGTGCCGTACCACGACTACACCGCGGCCAAGGCGGCGCTGCTGGCCTTCACCCGCACCTTGTCGCATGAACTGGGCGCGGACGGCATCACCGTCAATATGGTGTCGGGAGGCTTGCTGCGCACCACCGACGCCTCGGCGGCCACGCCGGACGCGGTCTTCGACATGATTGCCGCGGGCACGCCGCTGCGCGAAGTCACCACGCCCGAGCAATTCGCCGACGCCGTGCTGTTCTTCGCCAGCCCCTGGTCGCGCGCGGTGACGGGCCAGAACCTGATCGTCGACGGCGGACTGGTGAAGGGTTGAGCCGCGCTGCGCCAACACGGCGCGCCGCGCGCTATGCCTGCAATCGTCTCGCGCTGATTTCCACTGCGGCGTACTTGATGCCCTTGAGCGCGGCGTCCTCGCTCACGAAGGCGGAATCGCCCACGCCTATCCGCGTCCATTCGCGGCCTGGCGCGGTGCGCACCCAGGCTTCGTAGCCTTGCTGCGACGCAAGCGGCCTGAGTTCGTATTCGAGCTGATGCCCGTTGAGCCTGATCACTCCGGTTCTCATTGTTTTCTCCCCGGCGCCTCAACGCTGGCCCGCGATGGCGCAGGCGCGCATCAGGATGTGCCCAGGCCCCGCGGGCGTTGCGCGGTAGTCCTGCGCCCGCACCACTTCTGACACGCGCTGTCCGTCCGCCATCCATTGGCGGGCGACGCTGACGACATCGGTGAACTCGGGTTGCGGCCCGTCCAGCAACCAGCCGACGATGGGGACGCCAGGCATGACAGCCACACCAGGAGAAACCTGATCCAAATCAAGGGGCTTCATACTCCTCTCCGTTCAGGGAACTGTAGGGAGCGTAGACGCCGGGTCAATTCTCAGGCATTAGAAAACCGCAAAAAATAGAACATTTTGTGTATTCCCCGCCAGCGGCGCGGAGCAATCATCCCTGGCTGAGCACGCCACGCCGGGTGGAAATAAAAATTCACACATAAACTATCTGGGTGGCGCCGAGGAACGGCTGCCTCTCATTGCGCGGCAGCCAGCTCGGCGGGCGCCAAGGTCGCCGGATCGCGCGCAACCGTCGTTTCGATTGCCACGATCTGGCCGTTCTCCATCCGTATCAGGCGGTCGGCCAGATGGAAATAGCGGTCGTCGTGGGAGATCACCAGCACCGCCTTGCCGCGGGCCCGCAACTCCGGCAGCAATTCGCGGTAGAACACGTCCTTGAACAGCGGGTCCTGATCGGCCGCCCATTCGTCGAACAACAGGAAAGGCCGATTCTCCAGGTACGCGACCACCAGGGCCAGGCGCTTGCGCTGCCCCTGCGACAGGGCTTGCGTGGTGAAGGCCCCGTCGCGCACCTGCACCTTGTGCTGCAAACGCAGCTTTTCAAGCAAGGCGTTGCCCTGCGCGTCCAGTTCGGCGGACGCGGCATCGAGCGTATGTTCGAACAGGTGAAAGTCAGAAAAAATGGCCGAAAACGTCTGGCGATAGCGATCACGGCTGCGGTCGTCCACCGGCTCGCCATTGAGCAGGATGGCGCCCTGCTCCGGCCGATATAGCCCGGCAAGCAGTTTGGCCAGCGAGGTCTTGCCGCTGCCGTTCCCCCCGACCAGATAGGTGATCTGACCCGGCGAAAAATCCAGGTCTACGGGCCCCAGGGTGAACATGTCGTCAGCCCCTTCGTGGTAATAGCGATGACAAACGCCCCGCAGCGCCACCCTCGTCAAACCCGGTGTAGTCGCGGGGGCGCCATCGCCCTCATCATGTTCAAGCTGCGAGGTGATTTCGTCGATGCGCGCACCCGACACCTGAGCCAGATTGGCGCGCGGCAAGGCGATCAACAGATTTTCCAGGGGCCCCACGATGTAGACGAAGATCAGCGCGAAGCCGGTCATGACGCTGGCGCGGTCGGGCACATCGCCCACCAGCGCGAACAAGGTCAAGCCGATAAAGCCGTAGAGCAGGAAATTGCCCCAGGCCGACGACACCAGAAAGATCGACATGCCCAGCGCGCGTTCGCGTCGCACGGTCTCGATGGAGCGGCCCAACACGTCGTCGGCAAAGCGGCGGCGCTTGACGGCGTGCAGACGCAGTTCCTTGGCCCCCTCCACCAGCGAACGGAAATGGCCGAACAAGCGGTCCTGCTCCTTGGAAGCCACCTCCAAATGCCGGATCGCGCGCAGATGCGCCAGATGGTACCCAAGAGAACCGAGCCCGATGACGGCTACCGCCGCCAGAAACACCTGCCAGGATAGCCATGCCATATAGGCCAGGCATCCCGCCACGATGATGGCGTTGACCAGGATCGTCGGAAAGCTCACAAAGAACTCGGCCACCCGCGCGCTGTGTTCCGACAGGGCCGATTGCACCTTGGGACCGCCGATCTCTTCCAGCCGCCGGTAATCCGCGGCGACAACCCGCGCCGAGATGAAGCGCCGAAGGTCGGCATGGGCGCGTTGGTTCAACCGCTCGAACAGCACCGAGGCCGTCATCTGGCTCAGCATGGCCGCCACCGCGAAGGCCGCGAAGCGCCATGCCAGCGCCGCGCGCTCCGCCGAAGAGGCCGCGGTCAAGGCCGCATTGATCTGAGTGAGCAGCAGCACGCCGCACACGCCCTGGGCAATGCTGGCCAATGCCGCGGCCATCAGCAGCTTGCGCGACTGTCGAATCAGGTAAGAAAGCAAGGGAATCGCCTCGGACTGGGATGGAGAGGGACGCGGGCACGGCTCGCGCGGCCATGGCTTCGGGAACCATCTACACCTAGACGAGCGGCGCGGCCATATGTTTACGTGAGCGACGCGCCAACGGCATCAAGGAAGCAGCCGCAACCGCTCCAGCGCAGGATCCCGCTCGATCTCCCCCTCATTGAATGGGAAAGACAGCCAAGCCTTGCGGGCGTACCGCAGCACGGGCCCCCAGCCCTGACCGTTGGCCACCGCGTTCTCATCCTGGCCGTGCGCCAGCAGCGTATGCGCCTGCACGCCGGACGGGCTGAAACGCACGACCTGAAGATAGCTGTTGCCCAGGGTGTCCGGGCCCATCCGGTCACCGCGATCTTCATTGCAAGCCACGGTGAAATAGCCCGCCGAGTCGCATCCGCCATAGAGCGGAAGGTGTCTCCCGCCGCTGGTCACAAAGCGGCGCGTTCCCAGCGCGCCATCCAACAGCCAACCCTTGTCGCTGAACTCGAGCACGGTCGCCGCCAATGCCCGGGCCGCCGCGCCCCGCCCCGCGCGCGGCTCGCGAGGAGTTTCCAGCGGCGATTCGCTGGCAAACGCCACCTCATAAAGATCGTCCGCCTGAATCCGTTCCAAGCGGGCCCAAAGCGCCTCCCACAGCAAGGCGCCCCGGTCATGCGCATCAGCCTTGTTCGGCCAACGACGCAGGATTTCGCACGCTGGCGCTATGTCGACCTTTTGCGAGACCGACTCCCCTTTACGCAATGCTCCCGGCTCCCCAGCCGCCAACGCATCGGCATCCAGCTCGACCTCCGACCGCACGCAAGCCTGGACCAGCACCTCGTCCTTGAACAACTCGGCGGCATGGTTCCTGGGCGCGAGCACCTCCCGCATCAGTCGCCGGCTCAGGGCTTCCGAGGACTCGGCCTTGTCTTGAATCAGGTCGAGCGCCATGCGGTGCCCCAGTCTCCCCCGCAGCCCCAGCGGCTGGCGCTCTCCGCCCAACACCGCCGCGTATCCCTCCAGCGGCTGGGCGACATTGCTGAGCCAGTAGCTGTCGTTCATGTTCGCCACATAGTCCTCACGCAGCAGCGAAGGCATTGCCGCAGCCGGCATCGCGCCGGCCTGCGCCGCCGCCGGATCCGACTGCCATTCGCAATCCGAACGGCTGCCGTCGAGAACCGGCGTGATAGGGTCCACGCTGGCGAACGCTTCCGCCAGCGCCGTGACGCACGCTTTGCGCAGCGCATCCGGAACATTTGGCGCCGCGCCGACGTCTCCAAACCAGACCCGGCCGGCCCCACGCCCCTCGCCACGACCTATCGCCACCGTGTTGACCCAGGGAATAGCCGCCTCGCGGCGTTGGATGCCGATGAAGTCGTCCAGCGACTTCGCCTGGTTCCAGTAGAAGAAATTGCGAAAGATGCGAAAGTTGTCGGCGTTCACATCGCGGATCGCCAAGGCGTGCGCCGTGCCCCAGCCAAATGCCGCGTGGTGTCCGCCCAGATCCACCACCGGCCCGTATCGGGTCCGGTAGAAGGTACGCGTCAGGCGCCGCTGACTTCCGTCTTCCGCGCGCACCTCGACGGCGACTTCGCGCGTCGTCATCGCCTCCATCTTGCCGTCGACTAGGTAGCGCGTCGGATCCGCCGCATCCAGCGCCAGGTCGAACAATCCGAAGCGGCGCGCCTGCGACACCGTATGGCTCCAGGCCACATCGCGGTTGAAACCTATCATGACTATCGGCAAGCCCAGAAAGGCCACGCCCGCCACGTCGAGCTTCCCAGGAATCGTCAGCTGCATCTGGTAGAAGCGATCCGGCCCGCCCCAATACCAGTGCGGGTTGCCGAACAGCACCGCGCCGTCGCCGCCGGTGGCCGCGCTTCCAAAGGCCAGTACATTGCTGCCGATGCCGGGCTGCGCACCGATGGTTTGAGCCAACCGGCTGCGCAACGCGGCGCGTCCGCCCGCCCCTTCCTGCGGCACGGCAGCGGGATCAGCGGGCCTGGAGTTGGCCATCTCTGTGACGAACTTGGCATAACCGGCGGCGATCTGGGCCGCATACATGCGCCGATGGACGTCGTCCGCCGAAATATCGCGCACCCAGGGCTGATTCAGACAAGGACGGCCGACCGCCAACGCCCGACCGGCGCGGACATCGGCCAGGTAACGGTTGTAGCCCGCGGCGAACCCTTCGACGAGCTGGTTCAGTTCGGGCGGCTCCTGCTCCCGATAGCGGGCCAGGACCTCTCCATCGGCGTAGGCGCGAAAGAAAAAATCCAGATCGACGTTCTTCGGCCGCCCGAAGGTGGAGTCCCGCACCGGCCGCTCTTCGGCGCCGAAGAACCACGCCCGCCTGCCCTCGTAGGTCACGAACGCTTCGGCCAGGGTGCACAGCGCATCCTGGGCCTGCGCGTAGCCGACGCCGACGCCGAGCCCTAGCCAGCTTTCCGCGCGAACATGAGGGATACCATCGGTGGTGCGTCGAATCTCGACGCCTGTTGCTTGCGCTCGAACTCCAGGTTCATCCGCCTTTGCATGGGCGCCGCCGGCCAGCGCCAACGCACCGCCCAGCATCAATCTCCAGACACACGCAATGATCTGGCGCCGTTTCGCCGCAAACCGGTACGCGAAGCCCATCCTTCAAATCCTTCCTGTAGGTATGGCGCGCCGATGCCGACCATCCGGCTTCGGCGCCCTGAGGCGTCATGCCGCCAGCATCGCCGCCATATGCGCCAGCCCCTGGCGCAGGGCCGGAAACAGGCTGTTGTTGAAGTTGTTCCAGCGCAGTTCCAGGATCGTGTCCCGCGGGTCGATGCGCGTATTGAGCACGTCCAGAATCACTTCGCCTGAATCGATGCCATTGTCGACGTAGTGAAACGACGCTCCGGTCATGTCCACCACCGGCACCTGCTTCGTTTCGCCGGTCTGCCAATCCACGACCTTCTGTCCGCGAGCCCCATGCAAGGCGTCGAGCGTCGCGCAGGCTCCCCGTCGCTCATAGGGTGATTCGATCCTGGTGATGCCAGGGTGGATGTTGACGATCTTCCGATGGAACGGCGCACCAGGGCGCACCAGTTCGTCCAGTATGACCAGCAGGCCATCGAGCACCACCAGTTCGGCGCCCAGGACCAGCAGTTTGTCCAGCAGGCGCGCCTCGAAGGTGCGCTTACCAGCGGGCCGGTCCGCCGCGTCCAGCGGCAGCCGCCGATAGGTCGATGGAACCGAACAGAGCAGGTCGTTCACCCGCCGCCCACCCGCCTCGAGCGCAGGCGGATAGAACCATTGCCCGCCGGGCCGCCATGAAAAACCATAGTCCCCCACGCTCTCGCGGTCCCGGACCGAGCCCTCGTCGTCGTCGAAGATGACCGCTTCCAACGAATAGGCATCCCCCAGCTCGGTCCCGTTCAAGGTTTCAGCCAGGTACTCCAGCGGCGACTTCATATAGCGCCGCCCGCCCTTGTACTCAATGTGCTGCCCGGCCCTGTCGGCCGCGGCATTTCTCAAGGACCAAACGTAAACCAGCTTCGTCTTCGTCATCTGCGCCAATAGAAAGAAGATTTGAAAAGCCACAAGACCCCGCACGCCACGCAAACAAGACGAAATAACCACTCGCTTGTTTAGCAGCAACTTCCCGGCCCGCCCTTCCGCGGTACGTCCCGGGAAAAGTTGGCTCGGCCCGCCTAAACAAAACCCGATGCGCAACGTCTAGTTCGCTACATCGATGCAGCCAGCGAACTCGCGAACCTACCCGCCGACGCATCGCCATTTCAACCGTCAAAACCAAAATGATGAGAATCCACTATCCGCTGCGTAACAGCGAACCGCCGGCGCGGCCTCTCGCACCCATAGCGCGCGTCGCCCAGGCCGGCCTATTGACCATCGCCGTCACCGGCACATCCCTGGCCCAAGAACCAGGCCAAGCCGACATCGTGGTCACTCTCCCCACAGTAAGAGTGGAGGCAGACCGGGATTCCGCCACCGGACCGGTGTCCGGCTATGTTGCCGAACGCAGCCTTACCGGCACCAAGACCAGCACGCCGATCACCGAAGTACCGCAGTCCATTTCCGTCATCGGCCGAGACGAGCTGGATGATCGTGGCGCCTTGTCCGTGGTCGAGGCGCTGCGTTACGTACCTGGCGTGGCCAGCCAGACGTATGGCGCGGACATCCGCGGACAAGACGACTGGATCAATCTGCGCGGTTTCTCGGGCTACGGCACGTCGCTATACCAGGACGGCTTGCGGATGAACACCAACGCAGGCACCTTTGCGAGTCAGCGCAGCGAATCCTACGGTCTGGAACGCATCGAAGTCCTACGCGGGCCCACCTCAGTGCTTTATGGAAAAGGCGACGCGGGCGGAATCGTGAACCGCGTCAGCAAGCGCCCCGCAGCCGACTCGCCGCGCGAAATCGAGGTCCAGATCGGCAACGAGGACCGGCGCCAGCTTGCTGTGGACGTGGGCGGCGCGCTGGACCAAGAGGAACGGATCCGGTATCGGATCATCGGCCTCGGGATGAACGCGGACACGCAGGACAGGTATGCCAGCGGTGACGAAGTCTCGAACACGCGCCGCTATCTGGCGCCATCGCTTACCTGGAAACCGACCCCGGACACCTCGCTGACGCTGCTGTCCGAATTCCTCCGCGATCGCAACGACGGGTTTGCATTCCGCTATGCACCGCCCGGTGCGTCGACCCGGAAATCCGCGTCGCTGCTCGAAGGCGAACCCGGGTATTCGGGCTTCGATCAGGACCAGGCTGCCGTCGGCTACCTGTTCGAGCACAAGCTGAGCAACGCCTGGACCCTGCGCCAGAACACGCGTTTGTCCGAGGTCGACGTGACCTATCGTCGCATCATGTCGCTCAGCCTGGAGGACGATGGCAGGACCATGCAACGCCAGGTACGCAAGTTCAAGGACGAAAACCGACAAATTGCGATAGACACGCAGGTCGAAGGCCAGGTCAAGACCGGCAGCATCGCGCACACGTTGCTGTTCGGCCTGGACGCAGAAAGGCAGAACAATGCCAGGCGGGTCTACACGGGCGAGACGGGACCGCTCGACATCTACGACCCCGTGTACGGCCAGCCCGTGACGGTGTCGCCGATCGCGGACTTCGACGACTCCAAGCAGCGCTTGCGTCAACTCGGGCTGTACGTGCAGGACCAGATCAAATTGACGCCGCACTGGCTGATCACGCTGGGTGGACGCATGGACTGGACAACGTTGAGATCCCTCGATCGTCTGGCGGAAACCGATACCACGCAGAGAGACAACAAGTTCACCAAGCGCCTCGGGATCAGCTATCTCACCGGCACGGGTTGGACGCCATATTTCAGCTATGCCGAGTCGTTCCTGCCGACCGTCGGACGCGATGCCGACAATACGCCCTTCAAGCCTACGGAAGCCAAGCAATACGAAGTGGGCCTGAAATTCACCCCCGACAACGGACGCAGCTTGTACACGGTCGCCTTGTACGACCTGCGCAAGACCAATGCGCTGACGGTGGACACGACGAACCCCGACTATCAGACACAGAACGGCGCCGTGCGGTCGCGGGGCATCGAACTGGAAGCAAAAGCGGCCTTGGCCCCCGGCATGGACCTCATCGCCACCTACACCTATGGCGCCGTCAAGATCACCGACAGCAACGGCCCCGATAAGGGCAAGGTGCCGACAGCGACGCCAAAGCAGATGGCATCGGCCTGGTTGAACTACCGCCTGCCGGACTCCGTGCTGCGCGGCCTCGGCATCGGGATTGGCGTGCGCTATGTCGGATCCGTCTACAACGACGAAGCCAACACCTGGAAAACGCCGTCGTTCACACTCTTTGACGCCGCCCTGCAATACGACACGGGACCCTGGCGCCTCGCGCTGAACGTCCAGAACCTGGCCGACAAGGAGTATGTCGCGACTTGCTACCAGTCGGTCGGCGATGGCAGCCAGTGCCAGTATGGCCAGGAACGGACCGTCGTGCTCAACGCACGGTATCGCTTTTGAGCCGCATCATGTCCGGAAAGCGGCGATGATTCCCCTGCTTTCCCCGTTGTTCCAGGGTGACTGGGCGGCCTACGCAGAGGCACTGCACTGCGCCCCTGAATGGCCGGCAGGCGCGGTTCCCGTTACGCGCCTGCTGGGCCGCGACCCGCTTTTTCGCGACACGATACGACAGTACGCCGCGCACCTGAACGTCTCGGGCAACGATTTGCGGGCCGCCGCCTCGGCCTGGAGCTTGGACTACCTGTGGGCCCTGTTGCCAGCGACTGCCGCCGCGGCGAACTTCTCTACACACGTTGGTTGCGCGCGGGCACATGCAAACGCATCCTTGCGGATGCCACGCTGATCGAGTTTGCTGCGCGGCAGGAGATGCAAGCCGCGCATGGCGGCATGGCGTCAATGGAGGCAGACGTGGCGAGAACAGGCCTGAAAACTAGGCCTTGCCGCCGAGGTCCTCGGCGCCCGGAACATCGATATCGTTCGCGGAAGGAACCAGACCCGCCATCAACCACAAGCGGCCAGCCTTGTCGTAGGCCTGGCGATGTGCCGCATCGGCGGCGAGCCATTGCACCAGCTCGGCTTCGTCGGTTGCATCGAAACTATCGTGCTCGTGCTGGCGCAGCACCCAGGACCAGGCAACATCCCAGACCGGGTCTTGCTTCGAATTGATGTCATCGCCCATAGGCTACCTTGGGGGCTAAAAGGCTGGTTGGCGCTATGGTAAAGGAAAAGGTTATCCACGATAACCTCTCTGAGGGACGACATGCTGTCCAAACTGCATGCCTGCGCCCACCTGGCCGAAGGGGCAACTGCGCAGCCTGATGCCTGCGGGCTCAGGCCTCCAGCAAATCGCGGCAGCTGGCGACGGCCTCGGTGGCATCCCGGAGCATGAAGTTCACAAGCGTGGCTGAGCAGCCCATTTGCCGCGCAACCTCCCGCTGCGTCAAACCACCGAGCCTGTAGAGTTCGAAGGCGCGCCGCGTCCTGGGCGGCAAGGTGCCCAGGATCTGGTCAATGGCATCGATCACCTGCCGCTCCTGGAAGCGCCGGTCCGGCACGCAGCCGCCGGCGACCTGCGGCAACTCCCCGTCGTCGGTATAGATGCGATACGTAGATTCGACGGCCTGACGGCGACAGTGGTCCAACGCCAGATTGCGAACCACTTGGCAACAATAGCTATAAGGTTTGCTGACATCGCGCGCGCATGCCCCTTCCATGAGTTTCAGATAGGCGTCTTGCGTGACTTCGTCCGCGATCTCCGGCGTGCCCACGATTCTTTGCGCGATGCGACGAAGCTGCGCCCGATGCGTAATGAATATGTCTCCAAGCCCCACTCCCTGCGTACCCATGGACATTGAAGCGCCTCCGCGCATAGATTTATGGTGACTTGTAATAATTCAATTTATTGCGAACAATTATCATTAATGAAAAATCGAATGTCTATCGCCGCGCCCTCGTTTTCGCCCTAACCTGGCGCTTTTTACAGGGCTTCGAATCTGCTCCAGATTGCTTGCGGCACGAAGCCTCGAAAGCCTCTACGTCAACTTCAGAATGGACAGCCCGCCGGCTCGAGCGGCGCGGCCACGGTATCATCTGCGTCTGTCCCCGGCGACCGCCGACCACGCCCCGGATGTATGGCCAGATGATTAACTGGAACCGGGACCGTGGCAGGCGACGCCGCCGCAAGCCGCATGAATGAACGGTCTACAAAAACCATGAAATTAGCCACCTGGAACGTGAACTCCCTAAATGTGCGCCTGCCGCAGGTGCTGGACTGGCTGGCAGCCAATCCCGTCGACGTGCTGTGTATCCAGGAACTCAAGCTCACGGACGACAAGTTCCCCGAGGCCGCCTTCACCGAAGCCGGCTACCACGCCGTCTGGGCGGGCCAGAAAACCTATAACGGCGTCGCCATCATTTCGCGCGTGCCCGGCACGTCGATGGTGCGCAACATTCCCGGGTATGAAGATCCGCAGCAGCGCGTCCTGGCGCTGACTTTCCCCAGCCCCGAAGGCGATGTGCGCGTGGTCTGCGCCTACTGTCCCAATGGCCAGTCGGTGGGTTCGGACAAGTACGCCTACAAGCTGGACTGGTTCGAAGCCATGCGAGCCTGGCTGGCCGACGAGATCAAGCAGTATCCGCGGCTGGCCGTGCTGGGCGACTACAACGTCGCGCCGGCCGACGAAGACGTGCACAACCCCGAAAAATGGGAAGGCCAGGTGCTGGTGTCCGAGCCGGAGCGCAAGGCTTTCGGCGCCCTGCTCGACCTGGGACTGGCGGATTCCTTCCGCCTTTTCGAGCAACCGGAGAAATCCTTCAGCTGGTGGGACTACCGCCAGTTCGCGTTCCGCCGCAATGCCGGCCTGCGCATCGATCATGTCCTTCTGTCCGCGCCGCTGGTCAAGCGCTGCACCGCCTGCGTCATCGACAAGGAGCCGCGCCGCAACGAACAACCGTCCGATCACGCCCCGGTCGTTGCGACCTTGGCATTCGCCTGATTTTTTGTTCGGCGGCATATTGCGCAGGCCAAGAACATTCCTGTATAGTCTTGGTCTTGCTTCATTGGGGCGGTAGCTCAGCTGGGAGAGCGTCGCGTTCGCAATGCGAAGGTCGGGAGTTCGATCCTCCTCCGCTCCACCAAAATTCCCGCCAAGACAGGGCGCTACATTTAACGATGTAGTGCCCTGTCTTGCTTTATGCGCCGGGTTCCGGCATCTGCCGAATCTCGATCCCGCAACGTGCGGAAATCGACTGGCTGCCAAGGCGCCGCCCACTTATCGTAGAAGTCCGAGCAACGCGGCGCGAGCGACGGCTGCAGTCCGATTCCGGGCGCCGAGCTTGGAAATGGCGTTTTTCGTATGGAATCTGACCGTCGACTCGGCAATCGCCAGTATTTCGGACACGTCGCTGCTGGTCTTGCCGTCCGCCGCCCATTTTAGAATTTCGGTCTCGCGACGCGTCAGCGGAGTATCTGGCGTTAATTTAAATCGCGGCAGCAAGACCCTGCTGAGCGCCAGGTGCGCAACGGTCACCAGCCATCGCATGCGCAATTCCTTGCTGAGCAGTTCCTCATCGGAGAGTTGCTCCTTCTGCCTGGCCAGCGTCAGCATTCCGCCGGTTCCGTACGCGTCCAGGTTCGACTGGGCCCATCCCACACAAAGCCCGGCTGCCTGCGCCTCGTCCCAAAGCTCTGGCGTTTTGGCAAACACCCTCTCCGACCAGACGATAGGCAGCGCAGACTGGCTGCAGTGTTTTACGGTAGGGTCGACTTCCACGTAACGCGCCTGCGCGTAGCGCTCCTGCCACACAGTCGGATAATTGCTGATCATGATGACCTGAGGGTTGGTAAACGGCAAGGCCGTCCCCACTGCATACCCGCAATAAGTAAACCCCAAATCCAATGCAGCGGCTGCCACCTTCGTGAAAACAGCTTGCTCAGTGGTTGCGCTATTAGTCGCCAATAGAAGGTCTTGTGCCCACGGCTTCATTCTGAATTCCGTCCCCGTGCATTTGCATCGCAATCATTTGAAAATCGCACGGCTGAAATCAAGAAAAGGCCGCTGTCGCAATATAGTTAAACTCCTGAAATATTTCAAAATATAAACAAACATGATTACTTGTTTATATTTTATTTATTGACTGCCGGCATTCAAACGCTTGCGTCGGCGCGCACCGTCGTCGCAGCGACTCGCAGCGCATCCAGGAACAACGATGCCGCAGCCGCGGCGCGCGCATCTCGCCGCGTCATGATGCCCACGGGATGCAGCCGCGCCTGCAAGGCCAGCGGCAGGATGGCCAGTTGCCCGTTTGCCGCCAGAGAGCGCGCCACACGCAGCGGGATGGCCGACAGCAGCGAGGTCCGCTGCAACAACGAGACGATGGTCAGGATGGCGCTGGATTCGATGGCTACCTGCGGAAAGCCCGCGCCGCGCGCCGAGACGGCGGCGGCTACCATGCTGTAGAGCGCGGCGTTGCGCGACGGCAGCACCCAGCGGCAGTTGTCCAGCGCGGCGCCGCTCAGGCGGCTGCGCGAGGCCAGCGGATGGGCGGGGCCGCAGACGACCGCGGTAGCCTCGTCGTAAAGGATCTCGCATTGCAGATCCGCGTCCGCACCCTCCACCCCCAGCCGTCCCACGACGCAGTCCAGCTCGCCCGCACGCAGGGCGGGCAGCAACTGCTTTTCCAGGCCCTCGGACAGCTCTATGCGCAGAGCTGGATGGCTTTCTTGCAGGCCTTGCACCGCAAGCGGCACCAGCAGGTGCGCGACCACCGGAAAAATGCCTGCCCGGACTTTGCCGGTCGCGCCGTTGGCGGCCGCCGCGAGTTCGGCGTGCGTGGCGTCCAGCTCATTCAGCAGCAGACGCGCGCGATCGATCATCAGCAGGCCCAGCGCGGTCGGCGCGACGCCGTGATGCGAACGCTCGAACAAGGGCTGCCCTGCCAGCGCCTCGGCCTCGCCCAGGAGCTTGCTCAGCGCGGGCTGGCTAAGGTGCATGGCTTCGGCTGCCCGGTGCAGATTTCCGACCCGTCCCAGCTCGTGCAACAAGACCAGGTGGCGGATGCGCAGGCGCGATCGCAGCTGCTGCAGAGTGGGGATGTCCGGCATGGAATGCGGTCGGTGAGTTGGTTATCGATTGATAAGGAACCGCAATTATCCAGTTATCGCCGACACGCCCATACTGGGGGCATCCCGCTAGTCGGGCGATATTCAAAAAAGGGGAATAGCCATGTTTCATCGTCTTGCCGCGCTGGCGCTGGCCTGCGCCCTGGCGCCTGCCGCTGCGTCCGCCGACATCCGCATTGGCGTGATCGCCAGCAGCACCGGACCCGGAGCCTCCATGGGTTCGCTGTACCGCAGCACCGTGCCGCTCCTGCCCAAGACGCTGGGCGGCCAGCCGGTGGAGTACATCGCGCTGGACGATGCGACCGATCCGTCGTCCGCGGTGAGGACCGCGCGCAAGCTGATCACCGAAAACAAGGTGGACGCCATCATCGGCCCGAGCAACGTGCCAACCTCGATGGCGGTCACGGAAGTCGCCCGCGAAGCCCGCACGCCGCAACTCTCGCTGGCGCCCATCGCGGTCAGCCCGGACCGCGCCGAATGGATCTTCGTGGTGGCCCACGGCATAGACCTCATGGTGGACTCGCTGACCGCCGACATGCTCAAGCGCGGCGTGAAGAGCGTGGCCTACATCGGGTTTTCGGACGCCTGGGGCGACGCTGTCTACCGCGCCTTGCAGGAATCGGCCGCCAAGCGCGGCATCAAGGTGCTCAGCAACGAACGCTATGCGCGCACCGACAACTCGGTCACGGCGCAGGTGCTGAAGATCGTCGCCCTCAATCCGGGCGCGGTGCTGGTCGGGGGCTCGGGCACGCCGGGCGCCCTGCCCCATCTGTCGTTGCGCGAACGCGGCTATCAGGGCGTTCAGTACAACACGCATGGTGTGATCAACAAGGATTTCCTGAAGCTCGGCGGCAAGGGAGTCGATGGCGTGATCGTGCCCAGCGGGCCCGTGCAGGTGGTGGAACAGCTGCCCGCGGACAGCCCAATCAAGCCGGTCGCCACGCGTTACGCCCAGCAGTATGAATCGACCTACGGCGCCGACTCTCGCAACGCCTTCGCGCCATATACCTACGACGCCTATCTGTTGCTGGACGCGGCCGTGGCCAAGATTCCGGCGAGCACCCAGCCTGGCACCCCGGCCTTCCGTCAGGCGCTGCGCGACGCCCTGGAAAGCCTGCAGGGCACCGTCGGCACACAGGGCATCTACATGATGTCGCCCACCAACCACAACGGACTGGACGAGCGCGGCGTCGTGCTGATGCAGGCCCGTTCGGGCGCCTGGCAGTTCCTGCCGTAAGCCGCCCCTTTGCAGCAGGAGTCCGCATGACTGGCGTACACATTCCTTATGGCGTGTATTGGAGCACGCCTTTCTCGCGCTGGCAGGGCAGCCTGTCGCGACTGCACAGCCTGCGTTTCGCGGCCTGGACCGCAAGCCGTGAACTGGAGCGCCGCGGCATCGCGCCCGCGGCGTTGCAAAGCGCGGTGCTGGGCTGCTCGGTGCCGCAGCAGGGCTCGTTCTACGGTCTGCCCTGGGTGGCCGGCATGCTCGGCGCGCCCCATCTGGCCGGGCCGCTGGTTTCGCAGGCCTGCGCCACCTCGGTGCGGGGCCTGGCCGCCGCCGCGGCCGAACTCATGCTCGGCAACGCCGAGATCTCGCTGGTCCTCATGGCCGACCGCGTGTCCAACGGACCGCAGCTCTACCATCCCGATCCCGCCGGCCCGGGTGGCTCCGGCGCGCATGAAAACTGGGTGCTGGACAATTTTTCCCACGATCCCTGGAGCGGCCTGTCCATGCTGCAGACCGGGGAGCGCGTGGCCGAGCGCCACGGCATTTCCACGGACGAGCAGAATGCGGTCACGCTGCGCCGCTACGAGCAATATGCGCAGGCCTGCGCCGACGGCCGCCGGTTCCAGCAGCGCTACATGACGCTGCCCTTCCAGGTGCCCGACGCGCGCTACGCCAAGACCGCATCGGTGCTGGAAGGCGATGAAGGCATCCACGCGACGACGGCGGAGGGTCTGGCGCGGCTGACGCCCGTGCTGCCCGGCGGCACCATCACCTATGGCGGGCAGACGCATCCGGCCGACGGCAACGCCGGCATGATTCTGGCAACCGCCGAACGTGCGCGTGAGTTGTCGCAACGTCCTGAAATCGGCATCGAGATACTGGGCTTCGGCCAGTCGCGCACCGAAAAGGGCTACATGCCGCAGGCGCCCATCGAAGCCGCCGGCCATGCGCTGCAACGCGCCGGCCTGGCCGCGGCCGACCTGCATGCGGTGAAGACGCACAATCCCTTCGTGGTCTCCGACATCGCGCTGGCGCGCGCCACGGGGTTAGACGTCATGGCCATGAACAACTATGGCTGCTCGCTGGTGTGGGGCCATCCCCAAAGCCCGACCGGCCTGCGGTCCGTCATCGAGCTTATCGAGGAACTGGCCGAGCGCGGCGGCGGACTGGGCCTCTTCACGGGCTGCGCGGCCGGCGACAGTGCAATGGCAGTGGTCCTGCGCGTGGACGCTGGCGGAGCTGCACGATGAGCCAATCCAGCCTCGAAGGCGTCCTGCGCATTCCCGCGCTGCTGGCCCGCGCGGTGCGCGACTGGCCCGAACGCACGGCCTTGGTCTGCGGCGCGCGGCGCGTCGATTACCGGCGCTACGCCGCCGAAGTCTGGGCGACGGCCCGCCGTCTGCAAGCATGTACGGTGTCCGGCGCGCGGATCGCAACCCTGCTGGGCAATTCAGACCTGGCCTGTGTGGTGACGCTGGCGTTGCAGTGCTCCGGCAACCAGCATGTGCCGCTCAATCCGCTCTATACGGCGCGCGAACTGGAATTCATCCTGCGCGACGCGCAGCCCGCGCTGCTGATTGCCGATGCCGCGTCCATCGCCGTTGCGGCGCCGCTGGCTGCGGCGCTGGGCATCCGCTTGGTCGCGGAAGACGAAGCCCGTGCGTGGCTGAAGCCTGGCATGGACGATGCGCCGCTGGACGATGCCGAGGCCCAGGCGCCGGCCCTGCTGCAATACACCGGCGGCACGACCGGACATCCCAAGGGCGTGATCCTCGGACGCGACGCCATCGCCACCAATGTGTTGCAGCGGGAACTGGCGCTGCCCACCCGCTACGGCGCCGACAGCGTGCTTTGCGCCATGCCGCTATTCCATTCCTATGGCATGGCCATGGGCCTGTTCCTGGCCGCCAGCGCCGCGGCCACGCTGGTGGTGCTGCCGCGCTACCGGCCCGACGACGTCTGCGACGCGGTGGAGCGCGAGCGTATCACGATGTTTCCGGGCAGCCCCACGATCTATACCGGCCTGCTGTCGCATCCGCGCTTTGGCGGCACCGACTGGTCCAGCGTGCGGGCCTGCTATTCCGGTTCCGCGCCGCTGGCCGAAGAGGTGCACCGGCGCTGGGAAGCTGCGGTAGGCGCGCCGATCTACGAAGGCTATGGCCAGACCGAGGCCGGCCCCATCCTGACTTACAACGGCCCGGCCGGAACCCGCCATGGCTCGGTTGGCACGCCCGTCGCGCGCACCGAGGTGCAGGTGGTCGACCTGGAAACAGGCTCGGTCGTGCTGGCGCCCGGCCAGCGCGGCGAAATCCGCGCGCGGGGGCCGCAGATCATGCAAGGCTATCTGGCCAGGCCCGACGCTACCGCTGAAACCCTGCGCGACGGCTGGCTGTACACGGGCGACATCGGCGAATTCGCGGAGGACGGATTCCTGTACATCCGGGACCGCAAGAAGGATCTGGTGATTTCCGGCGGCTACAACGTCTACCCGCGCGAGATCGACGAAGTGCTGTACCTGCATCCCGACGTGGCCGAAGCCGCGGCGGTGGGCTGGCCCGACAGCTACCGCGGCGAGGTCATCCGCGCCTTCGTCGTCCTGCGGCCGGGCGCGGCAATCGACGAAGCCGGGCTGATCGCGCACTGCCAATCGAATCTGGCGCGCTACAAGGTGCCGGCGGTCATCTGCATACTCGACGCCCTGCCCTACACGGGCGCCAACAAAGTGGACAAGAAGGCGCTGCGCGCGCCATGAACGCAGCGCGGCGCTCGCTGAAAAGCGCCGCGCTGCAAAGCGGGCGCCTAGACGGGATCCCGATCCAGCCGGCGCACCGCCGCGCTCAGCGTCGAAAAATCGAACTCCTTGCGGCCGCGCAACAGGCAGCGCATCAGCACGGTCGTCACCACCGGCACCACCGCCGCCAGCAGGAAGGACTCCAGCAGGAACGAGGGCTTGTCGCCCGGCGCCGGGAAGTAGAACAGGCCGGCCGCCAAGCCGGAGATGGTGGCGACGGTGGCGGTGAGGCCGTCGTGCTTGCGGCTGAACAATCCGTAGAAGACCGGGAAGGCGGCTGCGGAGCACAGCAGGTCGGCCAGCAGGAACAGGTACAGCACGCTGTAGCCTTGCGAGGCCACGATCATGACCGGAATGGCCATCAACAGCACCAGCCAGCGCGCCAGCCGCTTCATGGTCATGGAGCTGGCGTTGGGCATCAGGCGGCGCATGTCGACCGCGATGATGCTGGAGACGGCGCTGATCGCCGTGTCGGCGGTGCTCATGACCAGCGACAGCCCCAATGGAATCAGCGCGATCACGAACCATGCGGGGGCATGCGGCATGATGACGCTGAAGAGCGCGATGGAGCTGTCTCCCTGCGGCGCCAGGCCGACGAAGGCCAGGCCGAACAATCCCATGAGGAAGATGAAGGGCGCGACCAGCAGGCCGCCCAGCAGGAAACCGTTGCGCATGGAGCGCGCGTCGCGGGCGGCATAGATGCGCTGCCAGTTGCCCTGGTGGAATATCCCGGTCAGCAGGATGGCGACGAAGAAGGTCAGCCCCGCCTTGATGCCCACCGGATCGGTCAGGTCCAGCAACTGCGGCGCCTTGGCCTGTAGCGCTTCGATGGTGGGCATGGCCCCGCCCGCGGCTTGCCAGCCGACCAGGCACAGGATCACCAGCAGGGGCACGATCACCATCATCTGCACCTGGTCCGTGAAGATGGACGAGCGCAGGCCGCCGTAGGTGGTGTAGAGCAAGGTGGTGCCCATCACGATGGCGGCGGTGGCCCATAGCGGCACGGGGGCCAGCATGGTGACCAGCTTGGCGATCGCCGTGACTTCGGCCGACAGCGCAATGAAGAGATAGAACAGCATGATGAACAGCGCCAGGCCGTACATGGGCCGGCCGTAGCGCGCCATCAGGAATTCCGTCAGGGTGTGGCCGTGGGGGATCAGTTCGCGCATGCGCCGTCCCAGCGGAATCATGACCAGGCGCGGCGACATCGATCCCAGCGCGTAGCCGATGACCGCAGCCAGGCCGCCCCAGGTCGCCGCCTGCGCCGGCGAGAACAGGATCCAGGCGCCCAGGGTCGAGGCCATCAGCGTCAGGATGGTGCCGAAGGCGCCCTGGCTGTTGCGGGCGACGATGTAGTCTTCCAGCGTGCCGCGCTTGCGGCGGGTGTACAGCACGCTGGCCACGGCAAAGCCGCCCGAAAACAGCAGCAGCCACATCAGGGCGGTTGATTGGGTCAACATGGGTATCGGTCCTCCCGCTGCCGGCGGACAGCCGGACGCGCAACGCGGCGGCCCCGCCACGCTGGTGCGCAGGCCGCAAGATGAATGAAAGTCTAGGGAGGGCGCGCGGACTGCGCGATGTCCTTCCCTTCGCCGGCATTACCCGGATCAGGTTCAAAGGGTTACCGCGATGCCGCGGAATCTCAGCCCTTGCAGGGCTCCCCCAGGAATTGCCGCAAGATTAGGAGAGCGGCACGGCAATGTCAACGCGCCAGGCACGGACGACCGCCCACGGCTTTTGTGCTAAGTTCGCCCGCGTGCGGCGGCAGTTTTCCTGTCCGCCGCCGCAATCGTAGAGCCTGACCATGCCTATCGCGCCTTTTACCGCCCCTGCCCGGGCCGGATCGCCATGCTGCATCTGAACCTGTTCATCTTCGGCTGCGGCCACCATCGCGCCGCCTGGCGCCATCCGGATTCGGCCGCCGAGCGGCTGGGCGACATCGCCTATTACGAGGAACTGGCGCGCACCGCCGAACGCGGCAAGCTGGACGCCATTTTCTTTGCCGACGGACAATCGGTCGACAACATCGGCGACGGCCCGCGCTGGCACCTGGAACCGCTGACCGCCATGGCCGCGATTGCGCGCGCCACCTCCCGCATCGGCCTGATCAGCACGGTCTCCAGCACCTTCTTCACGCCCTTTCACGCAGCCCGCATGGTGGCCTCGCTGGACCATATTTCGGGCGGTCGCATGGGCTGGAACGTGGTCACGTCCATGTTCGACGCCGAAGCGCGCAACCACGGCTACGAGTCCATGCCGGGGCACGACTGGCGCTATGCGCGCGCCGAGGAGTTCGTCGACGTCGCATTGAAGCTGTTTGACTCTTGGGACGCGGATGCCCTGGCCATCGATCGCGCCGGCGACTATGGCGTGCCTGCGCGCGTACACAAGATCGGCCATCATGGCGAGCATTTCCTGGTCGATGGCCCCCTGACGGTGCCGCGTCCCCCGCAAGGCCGCCCGGTGTTGTTCCAGGCCGGCGCCTCGGACCAGGGCCGCGATCTGGCCGCGCGGCGCGCCGAAGCGATCTACGCCGTCGCCTACGACCTGCCCGCGGCGCAGGCCTACTACCGCGACATCAAGCGGCGCGTGCTGGCCGCCGGACGCCCGGATTTCGTGCCCATCATGCCGGGCCTGGTCACCTACGTGGGCTCGACCGAGGCCGAAGCCCGGGCCAAGCAGCGCGAACTGGACACGCTGCTGCCCAGCGACGCATCGCTGCGCCAGCTGGGCATGTTCGTGCTGCAGGATTGCTCCGCCTGGGAATTGGACGCGCCCGTCCCCACCCTGCCGCCCCTGGCCGAATTCACCGGCCCCAAGGGCCGCTACGCCACCATCCTGCGCATCATCGAAACCGAAAAGCCCACCGTGCGCCAGTTGCTCGGAAGGTTGGCGGCCGGCGGCGGCCACTGCACCATGGTGGGCACGCCCGAACAGATCGCCGACAGGATGGAACACTGGTACCGCAACGAAGGCGCCGACGGCTTCAATCTGATGCCGCCTTCCCTGCCCGGAGGCATCGACGATTTCGTCGAGCAAGTGATTCCGGTGTTGCAACGCCGGGGGTTGTTCCGCACCGAGTACCAGCACCGCACGCTGCGCGGGCACCTGGGGCTGGAATCCCGATAGGCCGGCGCAGCGGTCCCTGGCCGGCCATTTCGGTCCTGCGCGCAGGATTATCCGGCTTGCGTGACAGGCCGCCTGTGCTTGGCCTTCGCCGCATCGCGCGCGGCTGCCTCGACGATCCGGGCCTGGCGTTTGCGGAAAGTGGCCTGGCGCCTGGCCGCTGCGCGCGTCGCGATCCAGTCATAGAGCAGTACGCCCGGCTGGCGCAACAGCGCCGCGATCAAGATACCGGCGGCGGCGCCCAGCAGGCCGAACAACAACCCGTGCATCAGCGCGCTCCCTGTTCCAGCTGAAGCCGCAGAATGCGCCTGAGCTCCAGGATCGCCTGCGGCGTCTCCTGCACGCTGTGCGAGAACGGAATGATCTTCTCGGACTCGGCTCCGTCCAGATGCGCGCTGCGGTACGGCACCAGCCCGTCGTCCGAATCCGCCAGCGGGACGCCGGGCGTATTGTTCGCAATGATGCTGTGGTAGCGCACCGCCGGCGAAATCGGCATGGACTCGGTCAGTTTCACAAATCGGTCCTTTTCGCTCAGGTTGTCCACGCCATTGGGCACCCGGATCGAGGTTTCTGGCCGGGGCGGCCCATCGGCGTCGGCCAGCCTGTTGAGCTTGGCGAACTGCCTGACTACGGTCACAGGCAGCGTGATCAGGTTGGACAGCCAACGCGACAAAGTGTTCTCGGCAAATGGCGTACCCCGGTGCGGCGCCGCGATGAACACCGCGCGCGAGATGCCGGGAAATGGCTCGAAGCTCAGCACCGGGTCGAATTCAGCATGCGCCTCGGCCAGGCGGGTCTCGTCCAGCTTGGCGTGGTCGCGCAATGCGTCCCAGAGCACGGTGCCGGACGAGGATACCAGCAGCCGGCTCAGCACGCCCCCCATGCTGTGCCCGATGATAACGGCATCGCGTGAAGCTTGCGCCGCCCCCATGGGATCGAAATGCTCGATCGTCTGGCGCAGCGCATCGCGGATGGCGCGGTTGTTCAGCGCCAGCGGCGTGTTGGTCGGGTAATAGACCTGCCAGATCTGGTAATTCTGGCGCAGGGTTTCATCGCCCAGCACCTCGTTGGCGACGTTGATCCAGGCCTCGGGGCTGCTCGCCAGACCGTGCAGCATGACGACGGTGCGCCGGTCCGGGTCGTAGGGCTGTAACAGGTATACGTGCGGCGCCTCGATGCCCTCTTCCTTGCCCAGCACGTTGCGCAGCGCCTGGGTGGCGAAGCCCGACCGCGCCAGCCACAGGCCGTAGCCCGACGTGAAGTTGGCGGCCAGCGGCACCTTCGTGCCGGCCAGTTCGACCGAGTCCCGCTTGTATGGATCGTAGGCCGCCAGGGTCGCATTGTGCGTGGCCATGACTTCCTCCAGCGTGCCGCCGGGAAAAGCCATGATGACGGTCACTGCCGGAAACGGCGTTTCACTGTACGGCGTCTTGAAGGTGTCGGCATCGTTGACACGGCGCGCCGTGACCGCCACCAACTCGGCGCCGAAGCCGTCGCGCCGGTACATGCTGCGCAGCCCCCGGAAGGTCAAGTTAGCCGCGGGCACCAGTTCGTGCGGAAACTGCTTGCCGCCGGGCAGCTTGACATCGGACATCTCGCCCACGACCTGCCAGGGCCCCGCCGCCATGCTGGCCCCGGGTTCCGGCGGGCGGCCGCGATGCTGCTCGAACAGGCGCGTGACGGCCTGCTGCACCGCGTAGTTGTAATAGTCGCGCACCTGGGTCTGGCGGTCCTCGAAGGCGCGGTCGCTGGGCGAGCGCGGCGTGAAGAACAGATAGGCATAGGCGGCCCGCGCCGTCTGCAGATAGGCGTCCAGCAGCTCGTCCTGGCCGGCCTGGCCGTCGGGGCGCTGCTTCTCCGTGGCCAACGCCTCCATCAGCCAGACTTCGGACAGCGTGGAGAGGCGCCGTTCGCTGTCCAGCCCATCCATGGTGGCAAGCGCGCGGGTACAGGCGTCGCGATCCTTGCGGCATTCCTGCGCGTTCAGGCCCAGCACGGCCATGGACTCGCGCGCGGAGGCGCTCAACTGGCCGGTGGTGAGCACGTCGCCGCGGCGCTGGGCGATGTAGTCCTGGGTGCTGACGGAAGACACCTTGACACCTGCGCAGCCGGCGCACAGCAGCAGGGCCAGGATCGCGCCGCCCTTCGCGCCGGCCGCCCGGATTCCGCTCACTGCGCGGCCCCAGCGGATGCCGGCTGGCGGATGGCCCGCGAAAACTCGACCGGATCGGGGCCCGGCAAAGCGGGCTTGCCAAGGTAGGCTTGTTCGCGCAGCTTGGCCAGCGGCTTGCGGGTATCCAGCCCGCCTTGTTCGTAGAGGTATTCCGGCAGGTAGCCGGACAGGAGGATGCGGTAATCCATCGGCAGGCCCGGCACGATGGCGCGCACCATGCTGTAGACCAGCGTCGTGCAATTGGCGGTCACCGTGTGATAGAAGCGCGGCGCGTCGGCCAGTTCATTCGCGGTGCGCACATAGGACAAGAACAATTCGCGCATGGCGGGCACGGGCATGTCGACGGGATACAGGTACACGCGTTCGGCGCGCGGCCCGGCCCGCACGTAGAGGATGTCGCGCTCCTGCGCGGCGATCACGCTCAGTTCGAACTGCTTGAAGAAGCCGCCGATCTCGGAAAACTGCTCGTCGCGTTCCTTGCGGATCTCGACCGAAAACACGACGTGACGGCCGTCGGTGAAACCGAAGGAGACCAGCGTGTGGGCGATGGCCGGGCTGCCCCAGTACGACAGGACCATGTCCACGGAAACGAGCTCGTTCAGGTTGTACTGCTGGCTTTCCCAGCGCGCCGTGTAGCGCGCGTCGGTATCGGCCTGCCAGTCGAAGTTGCGCACGCTGTCCAACGTGACGATGGATCCGGAGACGCTGCCGCGCAGCGTGCGCGCCACATCGTCCGCCCAGATCCGGTCGTTGGACGGGGCCAGAGTCTGCCACCAGACGCACAGCGCGGCCATGCCGATCAACCAGGTCCAGGCGGATCGCCGCGTGCGTCCGCGCCACAGCGCGACGGCCGCATACAGGCACAGCGCGGCCCAGGCCAGCGCCGCTGCGCCTTGCACCACTGTGCCGCCCGGCATGCGGTAGAACAGCGCCAGACCGCCCCACAGCGCGGACAGGATAAGAACAAGACTGAAGATGACGCGTCCGGCGATCGCCAGGCAGCCGCGCCCGGGTCGATTACATGCCGCCATGCTGTTGCACGATTTCCAGAACGCCGTTGATCACGAACTGCACCGCCATGCACACGAGCAGGAAGCCCATGATGCGGGAGATGGCTTCCACCCCGCCCTGCCCGATCACGGCCACGATGCGCCCGGCCGAACGCAGGCATATCCAGAACAGCAGGCCCAGCAGGGAGAACACGAGGATGGGAGTCACCGCCAGCACCCAGGGCGCATAGGTCTGCGTCACCGAGGCATCGAGGGTCGCCGCGCCGCTGATGATCATGGCGATGGTGCCCGGGCCCGCCGTGCCAGGCATCGCCAGCGGCACGAAGGCGATGTTGGGCGTCTGCCGATTGGCCTGGGCATCAGCCACGTCGGCCTCGGAGGCGGTCGACGGCGCGGATGGGAACACCATGCTGAAGCCGATGCTGGCCACGATCAGCCCGCCGGCGATGCGCAGCCCCGGGATCGAAATGCCGAAGGTATGCATGATCCAGGCGCCGGCGTAGTAGGTGACCAGCATGATGCCGACCACGTAGAAGGCGGCCTGCCTGACCTGGCGTTCGCGCTCTTTATAGGGAATCTGCTGGCCCAGGGACAGCAGCAATGTCATGGAGGTCAGGGGATTGGCCAGGGGCAGCATCAAGGCCAGCCCCAGGCTGACCAGTTTTCCCAATTGAACCAGGTCGTCGATCATGGTGATGAGCGCTGCGGGCGCCGGCGTTGCGGCGGGTCACAGCTGCTTGGATGATGTTGCAAGCGCGTAATGTACTATACATTACACAAATTCAACCAGACATCCGCCTGGTGCAAGAGAGTCCGCGACCGATACGCGGCCATGGGAATGAAGTGAATACGATTCCAGACGATACGGCGCCGCGCGCGCTGACCAGCCGGGGCGAGGCGCGCCGCGAGCGCCTGCTCGAAGCCGCAACCCAGTCACTGCTGGAGCACGGCTACGCGCAAACTTCCATCCAGCGCATCGTGCGCCAGGCGGGCGGGTCGGCGGCCACCGCCTACCTGCTATTCGGCAACAAGGAAGGCCTGCTGGTTGCGGTGCTGGAGCACGAATTGAACGGCATGCGCGCGGCGGTCTTCGCCGACGCCATGCTGGACCAGCCTGTCGGTCCCGCTCTGCATGAACTTGCGCGACGCCTGCTGACCTACGCCCTGCAGCCCAAATCGGCTGCGCTCTACCGCCTGATCGTGTCGGAATCGCATCGCCTGCCGCACCTGGCCGAATCCCTGCGGCAGGCGGTGGAAGTGCAACTGCACGCGCCCCTGGAACAATGCCTGACACGCGCTTGCGCGCGCGGCGAATTGCGCATCGACGATCCGCGCCTGGCAGCGCGTACCCTGGGCAACCTGATCAACGGCATCGCCTCGCACGCGCGGCTGACCGGCGGCCGCGCCGACGGCCCCGACGCAGACCATCTGGCCACCTGCCGCTACGGGGTGGATACCCTGTTGCGCGCCTTCCGCGCGTAATCGCCGCGCCACTCGCCCCACCCAGCCCGCGCCAGCATCAGCGCCGGCCAGAGCATGCAGGCCGCGGCCAGCCATAGATTGGCCCGCAGCCCCAATGCGTCCACGCTGGGCACGCCCAGCAGCGAACCTGCCGCGATGCCCAGGTTGAACACCGCGACGAACAGCGATGTGGCGGCTTCCGCGGCATCCGGCGCGGCCTTCATCATCCAGGTTTGCAGCGACACCGACACCGCGCCATAAGCCAGGCCCCACAGCAAGAGCAAGACCGCGACGGCCGGGCGCAACTGCCCCAGCATGCCCAGCAGCAGCAAGACCATCAGCAGGCTGACCGCGATCATCAGCAGCGTCGCGGCCGGCCGCCTGGCGGCCGCAGTCCCGCCCAGGAAGTTGCCCACCACACCCGCCGCGCCGTAGGCGAAAAGCAGCGGTCCGATCCAGTTCTCTCCGAACGCCGCGTGGATCTGCAGCAGCGGACGGACGAAGGTGTAGGCCATGAAATGGCCCGCGACGAGGAACAGCGTGATCAGGAGACCCCGCCGCAGGCCCGGATTGGCCAGCTGCGACACCAGTTGGCGCGGACGCAGCGAACGCGCGGTGGGCAACGGCGGCAGGTTGAGCAGATTCAGCAGCAGCACGGCGGCGCACAGCGCGGCCATGGCGCCGAAGGCCGCGCGCCAGCCAGCCAGCTCGCCGATGAAGGCGCCCAGCGGTACGCCCAGCACGGACGCCACCGCTACCCCGCCGAAGATGACGGAAGTGGCCAGTCCCACCGAGCCCGCCCCGACCAGCCTGCCCGCCAATCCACCCGCGATCGCCCAGATGCCGCCGATGCAAAAGCCCACCAGCACCCGCGCCGCCAGGAACCACGCCATGCTGGGCGCCCAGGCGCTGGCCGCGTTGGCGCAGGCCAGCAGCGCCAGCAAACCGCAAAGGATCACGCGGCGGTCCGCCCCCTTCGCGCCGATGACGACGAGCGGCGCGAACAGCGCCGCCAGGATGGCCGGCACGAACAGCATGAAGCCGCCCATGCCCACCGAAACGTCGAGCGCAGCGGTAATGGGCACGAACAGCCCCACCGGCAGCATTTCGGTGGTGACCACGCAGAAGGTAGCCAGGCCGACGGCGATCACGCCCAGCCACGCACGCCAGCCAGCGCGCTCAGGCATGGGTTCGGTAAACGAAGCGCCGGCGATGGCGTGGTCTTCAGGGGAAATGCCGCGAGTCATGGTCAAAGGTTCCAGGCAAGGCCCAGGCCGGGCCGACTCCTGGGCAGTCTACTGTTTCCATTTCGCTGATAAAGTAGGAAAACCAATAAACACAAGGGACGAATCGTGCGCAATTCATCCTACCCACCCGCCCGTCTGGACCACATCGGCGATCTGCTCGCGTTCGTGCGCGTGGCCGACACCCAGAGCTTTACCGCCGCGGCCGAAAAGCTGGGCCTGTCGCGTTCGGCCATCGGCAAGTGCATCGCGCGCCTGGAACTGGGCCTGGGCGCGCGGCTGCTCCACCGCAGCACGCGCAGCGTCAGCCTCAGCGACGAAGGGCGCGTCTTCTACGAACATGCGCAGCGCATCCTGTCCGAAGTGGACAACGCCACCGACGCCATGGCCAGCCGCAAGCAGGCGCCGCGCGGCCGGCTGCGCATCGACCTGCCGGTATCGCTGGGACGGCTGCACATCATGCCGCTGCTGCGCGACTACCTGCGCGATTGGCCCGAAGTCGAGGCGGACGTCAGCTTTTCCGACGACTACATCGACCTGGTGCGTGACGGCGTGGACGTCGCCATCCGCATCGGCGGCGAAACCGACAGCCGGCTGGTGCGCCGGGTGCTGGCGCCGCATCGCCTGATCACCTGCGCCGCGCCCGGCTACCTGGCCCGCCACGGCGCGCCAGCCAGCCCGGATGACCTTGCTGGCCATCGCACCCTGGCCTACACCCATGCCGGCGCACTGGTGCCCTGGCGCTTTGCCGTCAACGGACAGGAACGCAGTGTTCATGTCGCTGGACGGCTGAGGCTGGGCAACACGGAAGCGCTGCGCGACGCCGCGCTGGCGTGCGAAGGCATCGTCCAATTAGGCGCCTTCCTGGTGGGCGAGGATCTGCGCGCCGGCCGGCTGGCGCCGGTACTGGAATCGGTAGCGCCGGCCGGCGCGCCGGTGTGCGCGGTCTATCCGCACCGGCGCCACCTGGCGCCCAAGGTGCGCGTCCTGATCGACGCCATCGCCGACAGATGGCGCGGCGGCGCGCCCTGGACCAGCGACGCCGCGCCGCCGCGGCCATAGGCGTGCGCCCGATCCACTATGATTGCCGGCATTGCCCCGCCGGGCGCAATACCGGACACCCAGGGACGCTGCCAGGCATGCCCTTGCCTGCGCCCCGCCATTTCCCCCGGAGTTTTACTTGAGCGACATCTACCAATTCAGCCGCGGCACGGCGCCGCTGCTGATCTCCATTCCCCATCTGGGCAGCATGATCCCCGACTCGCAGCGCGCGCAGATGACGCCGCTGGGCCTGCAGTCGGGCGACACCGACTGGCACCTGGACACGCTGTACAGGTTCGCCGAGGCGCTGGGCGCGTCCGTCATCGGCGCGCGCTATTCGCGCTACGTGGTGGACCTGAACCGCCCGCCCAACGATGAAAGCCTGTATCCCGGCCAGACCAAGACCGGCCTGTGCCCGACCCAGACCTTCCGCGGCGACGCCCTCTACCGCAACGAGGCCGTCCTGACCGACGCGGAACGCGAACACAGGCTGCAGACCTACTGGAAGCCCTACCACGCCAAGCTGTGCGAGGAGATCGACCGCATCAAGGCCGAGCACGGCACCGTATTGCTGTGGGAAGCGCACTCGATCGCCAGCGTGCTGCCGCGCCTGTTCGAAGGCAAGCTGCCCGACCTGAACATCGGCACCGCCGACGGCGCGGCCTGCGCGCCCGACATCCTGGCGCCCGTCGAAGAGCGGCTGCGCGAAAACACCGCCTACACCTGGGCGGTGAACGGCCGCTTCAAGGGCGGCTACATCACGCGCCACTACGGCAAGCCCGCCGACAACGTCCACGCCGTCCAGCTGGAAATGTGCCAGTCCACCTACATGGACGAAACGCATCCCTACGCCTATCGCCCCGACCTGGCGGGCAAGGTCATCCCGCTGGTCGAAAGCATGGTGCAGTCGGCGCTGAAACAGACCGAAGCGCGCCAGCGCTGACCGCAAGCCGGTCCCCACCCCGAACCGCCCCAGGCGCTTGCCGCCTCGGGGCGGTTTTTTTTTGTCTCGGCGCTCGGGTATTCCCCAATTTTTCACATCACAATCCAAAACGTAGTATCTCAACCGCGCTACGTAAAACATTACGAGCCATAACGAAAAATACGCGGAGACAGAAAATGAAGACATGGAGTCACGCCGCCTGCGGCGCGCTGGCGCTGTGCGCCCTGTATGCGACAGGGGCGCGCGCCGCCGATCCCGACACGTTCAAGATCGGCGGCGTGGTCTCGCTGTCGGGGACCTACGGCATCTTTGGCGAAGACATGCGCAAGGGCGTCACCATCGCCATCGAGCAGCGCGGCGGCAAGGTGCTGGGCAAGCCCATCCAGGTCACCTGGGAAGACGATGAAACCAAGCCGCAGCCCGCGGTGCAGAAAACCACCCGCCTGATCTCCGATGGATCGCAGATGATCTTCGGCGCGGTCAGCTCGGCCAGCACGCTGGCCATCATGAACATCGCCAAGCAGCGCAAGATTCCCCATCTGGTCACCATGTCGGCCGACGACAAGATCACGGTGCCGGGCGGCTCGCGCTATACCTTCCGCACCTCCAACACGCTGGGCATGGAGCAGCGCATGGCGCTGGCCTACTCCAAGGAGCAGAAGCTCAAGCGCATCTACGGCGTGACGGCCGACTACCAGGCCACGCGCGACAGCTGGGACTGGTACCGGCGCGAAGCCGAGAAGGCCGGCATCGAGATCGTGGGCGCCGATTTCCCGCCGCTGGGCAATCGCGACTATTCCTCCATCGCCGACAAGATCGCGCGCTCCAACGCCGACGGCGTGGCGCTGTTCATGACGGGCTCGGACGCCGTCACCATGGTCAAGCAGGCCGGCCAGATCGAACTGGGCAAGACGCGCAAGATCTTCGGCCCGGTGATCGCCGACGAGACCATGGCGGCCGGCGTCGGCTCCACCGCGGTCGGCGTGCAGTCCGGCGTGAGATATCACTTCACCGTCGAGAACGACGCCAACAAGGCATTCGTCGAGGCTTTCCGCAAGAAATACAACGAGTTCCCCTCGGCCGCCGCTGGCGAAGCCTACGACGGCATGAGCTGGTGGCTGGACGTGGTCGACAAGACCGGCACCTGGGACAAGGAAAAGTGGGTCGAGGCGTTTGCCGCCAGCGAGCGCACCAACTCCGTGGAAGGCAAGAAAACCATGCGCGCCTGCGACCACCAGGCCATGCAGAACGGCCTGTGGGGCGTGGTGGACACGGGCAAGCCGCCGCAGCCCGCCTACGTCATGGACATCGTCAAGGTGTTCCCGCCGGATCAGGTTTTCGAACCCTGCGCGGGCTGAAGCCGCCGAGTGACGCACCCGCCGGTCCTCGTGGACCGGTTTTCCCCCCGGCGCGCCCCTGCGCGCCGCCTGACGGATTTTTGCCATGTCCACCGTGATCATCGGCCTGAGCCTGGGAATGCTGCTGTTCCTGCTGGCGTCCGGCCTTACGCTTATCTTCGGCATGCTGGGCGTCATCAACTTCGCCCATGGCGCGCTGTACATGCTGGGCGCCTACCTGGCCTTCGACATCCAGCTGCGCACCGGTTCCTTCATCGCCGGGCTGGTCGTGGCAACGGTGGGCGTCGGCCTCGTCGGCGTGGCGATGGAACGGCTGGCCCTGCGACCGCTGTACAACCGCCCGCACTTCTATCAACTGATCCTGACCTTCGGCTTCATCCTCGTCATCAGCGAGGCCGTGAAGTTCGTCTGGGGCCTGGGCTACCAGGAAACGCCGATGCCGGCGCTGCTGGCGGGCACGGTCGAACTGGCCGGCAGCACCATCCCCGTCTACCGCCTGTTCGTCATCGTCTTCGGCCTGCTGGTGTCGGCCGCGCTGTTCTTCGTGCTGGAGAAAAGCACCTTCGGCATGCTGGTGCGCGCGGCCAGCAGCGACGGCGAAATGGTGCGCATCCTGGGCCTGCCGGCCGCCACCATCCGCAGCGCGGTGTTTGGCGTGGGCGCGGCGCTGGCCGGGCTGGCCGGCGCCATCTCCGCGCCGTTGTTCCCGATAGAGCTGGGCATGGCCACCAACACCATCATCGACTGCTTCATCGTGGTGATCCTGGGCGGGCTGGGCAATATCCGCGGCGTGGTCGCGGCGTCGCTGTTGATCGGCATGGTGCGTGCGGTGGGCTACACCTTCATGCCGAGCTGGGTCGACATCCTGACGTTCGCCATGCTGATCGCCACCCTGCTCACCCGTCCGCAAGGACTGTTCTCCCGCCAAGCGAGGCTGGCATGACGACTTCCCGCCAAGATGCCGCCATCGCGGCAGGCGTGGCCGCCGCGGTGATCGCGGTGCCCTTCTGCACGCAAAACGACTTTCTCCTGAACCTGACCATCCTGATCATGGTGTGGTCCATCTTCGCCGTGGGTTTCGACCTGGTGTTCGGCCTGCTGGGCATGGTGTCCTTCGGCCACGCGGCCTTCCTGGGCACCGGCGGCTACGCGCTGGCGCTGGCCACCCAGCGCTACGGCCTGCCGTTCGAGGCCGGGCTGGCGCTGGCCGTCGTGGCGGGCGCGGCCTGCGCCTGGATCTTCAGCGTGTTCGCGCTGCGGGTCTCGGGGATCTTCTTCGCCCTGGTCACGCTGGCGCTGTCGCAGCTCATGTACATCCTGGCCGACAGCAAGTTGCGCGAATGGACCGGCGGCGCCGACGGCCTGCCCGGCATCGGCCGGCCGGAACTCGCGGGGATAGACTTCTTCGATACCGTGAACTTCTATTGGTATGTCGCCGCCGTGTTCGCCCTGGTGATGGCCTTGATGGCGATGCTGCGCGCTTCGCCCTTCGGCCGCGCGGTCGCGGGCGTGCGCCAGAACGAGATCCGCGCCGCCCAGCTGGGCTACAACGTGCAGCGCCTGAAGCAGATCACCTTCCTCGTGTCCGGCGCCGTCGGCGGCCTGGCGGGCGGACTGCTGGCCGCGGTGCTGATGTACATGAACCCGCAGATGCTGCACTGGACCACCTCCGGCGACGTCATCATCATGACCCTGCTGGGCGGCGCCGGCACCCTGTGGGGACCGGTGGCCGGCGTGCTGCTGTTCGAGGCGCTGAAGGAATGGCTCAGCGGCTGGACGCCTTATTGGTACGGCATCCTGGGCCTGGTCTTCATCCTGGCCACGCTGTACTTCCCGCAAGGAGTGCTGGGCGCGCTGCAGGCCCGCTGGAGCCGCAAGCGCCCCGCGGCGCCCGCCCCCGCCAGTCCACCCGCGCCCGCCGTGCCGCTGGCGCCGCGCGAAGGGAGCCCGTCATGAGCGATATCGCACTGCAATGCGCACAGGTCAGCGTCACCTTCGGCGCGCTGCGCGCCATCGAGGACTTCAGCTACGCCTTCGAAACCGGCCGCGTCTACGGCCTGATCGGCCCCAATGGCGCGGGCAAGACCACCCTGCTCAACGTGCTGTCCGGCAACCTGCCCGGACATGGCGGGCGCATCCTGTGCCACGGCGCGGACATCTCGCGCCTGCGGGCCCATGAGCGCGCCAGGCATGGCATCGGCCGCAGCTTCCAGATCACCAAGATCTTTCCTGAAATGACGGTGCTGGAGAACCTGCGCATCGCCGCGCAGATCAGCCACTCGCATCTGCTGCCGTTCTGGCTGGCGCCGCGCTACGACCGCCGCCTGGCGTCCACCATCGACGCCATGCTGGAACTGACCGACCTGACGGCATGGCGCGACACCGTGGCGGGTACCTTGTCTTACGGCTTGCAGCGCGCGCTGGAGCTGGGCCTGACGCTGCTGCCGGACCCGCGCATCCTGCTGCTGGACGAACCGCTGGCCGGCGTCGGCCACCATGAGATAGCCGCCGCCACCCGCCTGATCCGCCACGCCGCCGCCGGCCGCACGGTGCTGCTGATCGAACACAACATGGACGTGATCATGACGCTGTCCGAACACATCGTGGTGCTGTCCAACGGCCGCAAGGTGGCCGAGGGACCGCCGGCCGCCATCCGCGACGACGCCACCGTGCGCGCCGTCTATCTGGGCGAGGAGGTGGCGGCATGATCGAACTGCAACATGCCAGCGTGCACTACGGCCAGGCGCTGGCGCTCAAGAACATAGGCTTGCGCGCGGCCCAGGACGAGATCGTCGCCATCGTCGGGCGCAACGGCGCTGGCAAGTCCACCGTGCTCAAGACGCTGATCGGGCTCATGCCGCTGTCCGCCGGCAACCGCCTGATCGCCGGCCAGGACGCCACGCGCCGCGCCGTCGAACAGATCAGCCGCGACGGGATCGCGCTGGTGCCCGACACGCGCCGCATCTTCCCCAACCTGACGGTGCGCGAAAACCTGCGCATGGGCGCACTGGCGCACCAGCCCGGCTACTGGACGCAGGACCGGGTGCTGCAGGTCTTTCCGCGGCTGGGCGAACGCATAGGCTTCCATGGCGACCAGCTATCCGGCGGCGAACAGCAGATGCTGTCGATCGCGCGCGCCCTGCTGGGCAATCCGCGCGTCCTGCTGCTGGACGAGCCGACCGAGGGGCTGGCGCCGCGCATCGTCAACGAACTGATCGAGGTCTTCGCCGAAGTCCACCGTCAGGGCACCGGCATCGTGCTGGTCGAGCAGAACCTGAAGGTGCCTGCCCGCCTGGCGCACCGCCAGTACGTGCTGGACCACGGCGAAATCGCCTGGAGCGGATCGGCCGCGGAAGTCCAGGCCGACCGCCACATCATCGAATCCATCCTCACCACGGGCATCCAAGCATGAGCAACGACACCACCTACATCGCGGGCGTGGGCATCACCCGCTTCGACAAGCAGCCGGCCAAAAGCGTCAAGGACCTGGTGCGCGACGCGGTCACGCAGGCGCTGGCCGACGCGGGTTGCGACGCCGCCGACCTGCAGGCGGCCTATTTCGCCACCGCCGGCCAGGGTTCCATCGAAGGCCAATACATGGTGGCCGGCCAGGTTGCGCTGAAGGCCATGGGCATCGCCGGCATCCCCGTCGTCAACGTGGAGAATGCCTGCGCCAGCTCCAGCACCGCGCTGAACGCCGCGCACTTGTACGTAGCCTCGGGCGCGGGCGACATCTGCCTGGCCGTGGGCGTGGACAAGCTGTTTTCCGAGGACAAGGCCAAGAGCTTCGCCGTGTTCGACGGCGCCTGGGACGTGCACGACGCGCCGGCGCAGATGGCGCGCCTGATGGCGCTGGCGCCCGACGTGACGCCCCCGCCCGGCTTCGAAGAGCCGGGCAAACGCAGCGTGTTCATGGACATCTACGCCAGCCTGGCGCGGCTGCACATGAAGACCTTCGGCACCACCCAGCGCCAGCTTGCCGCAGTGGCCGCCAAGAACCACATGCATTCCACCCGCAATCCGCTGGCCCAGTTCCAGTACCCCATGACGATAGACGAGGCCCTGGCCGCCCGGCCCGTGTCCTGGCCGCTGACCCTGCCCATGTGCGCCCCCATCAGCGACGGCGCGGCCGCCGCCATCGTCTGCAACGCCCAGGGCTTGAAGCGCCTGCAACGCGCCCGCGCCGTGCGCTTGTACGCCAGCGTGCTGCGAACCGCCACCGACCGCCCGGCCGACCGCTACGACCGGCACCTGTGCCATCTGGCCGCGCTCGAGGCCTACGAGCGCGCCGGCGTCGGCCCGCAGGACATGTCGCTGGCGGAAGTGCACGACGCCACCGCCTTCGCCGAGATCCAGCAGACCGAGGCGCTGGGCTTCTGCGCCTTCGGCGAAGGCGGACCGATGGCCGAGTCCGGCGCCACCAGCCTGGGCGGCCGCATCCCCATCAACGTGTCCGGCGGCCTGTTGTCGCGCGGCCACCCCATTGGCGCGACCGGGCTGGCGCAAGTCCACGAAATGGTGATCCAGCTGCGCGGCGAAGCCGGCGCCCGCCAGGTCGAAGGCGCGCGCTTCGCCATCGCCGAGAACGGCGGCGGCTTCAACGGCGTGGAAGAGGCGGTGACCTGCATCACCCTGCTTGGCCGCTGATCCGCGCCCCCATCAACCCAGAGACCGCCATGCATCTCAGCTCTCTCTTTCACCGCAGCGCCACTATTTACGCCGATCAGCCCGCGCTGGCAGCCGGCACCCGCGATCCCCTCAGCTACGCCCAGCTTCAGGCCCGGGTGCAGGCGCTGGCCGGCTGGCTGCGCGGCCCGCTGGGCCTTTTGCCCGGCCAGCGCGTCATGCTGGCGCTGCGCAACCACCCCAGCTACATCGAATCGATGCTGGCCATCTGGCACGCCGGCCTCTGCGCCGTGCCGGTCAACGCCAAACTGCATCCCAACGAACTCGAATACATCCTGCGCGACAGCGATGCGCGCCTGTGCCTGTCGCAAGGCGAATTGCTGCAGGCGCTGGCGCCCGTCGCCCGCAGCTTGCCAGCGACGCGCGTGGTGGACGTGGAGTCGGCCGAATACGCGGCCGGCGCCCTGGGCCAGCCCTTGCCCCTGGAAACGCGTCCGCCCCAGGACCTGGCCTGGCTGTTCTATACCAGCGGCACTACCGGCAAGCCCAAGGGCGTCATGCTCAGCCATGCCAACCTGGTCGGCATGTGCCTGAACTTCTATGCCGACGTGCAGCCGGTACAGCCCGGCGACGCCATGGTCCACGTGGCGCCGCTGTCGCACGGCGGCGGCCTCTACAGCATTCCGTACTGGCTGCACGGCGCCTTGCAGATCGTGCCCGACAGCGGCGGCCTGGACGAAGAAGAACTGTCCGGGCTGCTGACGCACTACCGCAACGTCAGCCTGTTCGCCTCCCCCACCATCGTGCAGCGCATGGTGCGCCACGCCCGTCAGGCAGGCGGCCCGCCGCCCGGCCTGCGCACGCTGATCGTGGGCGGCGCGCCGTTCTACATCGAAGACATCAAGGACGCGGTGGCCTGCTACGGCGCGCGCGTGGCGCAGATCTACGGACAGGGTGAAAGCCCCATGTCGATATCGGCCTTGTCCGCCGTCCAGATCGCCGACGCCGTGGCCCGCAACGATGACGCGCTGCTGGGCTCGGTGGGGTACATCCAGTCGGCCATGGACGTCGAAATCCGCGAGGCCTCCGGCCGGCCGGCAGCCCCTGGCGAATTGGGCGAAGTCGTCGTCAGCGGGCCGACCGTAATGCAGGGCTACTGGAACAATCCGCGCGCCACCGCCGACACGCTGGCTGGCGGCTGGCTCCATACGGGCGATATCGGCATCCTGGACGAACGCGGCCTGCTGCACCTGAAGGACCGCTCCAAGGACGTCATCATCAGCGGCGGCACCAACATCTATCCGCGCGAAGTGGAAGAGGCGCTGATGCGCCACGACGCGGTGCAGGAGGTCTCGGTGGTCGGCAGCCCCGACCCCGAATGGGGCGAGTCGGTGCTGGCCTTCGTGGTGCTCAAGCCCGGCGCCCGGACCTCCGAGCAGGATCTGGACCGGCTCTGCCTGGAATCCATCGCGCGCTTCAAGCGCCCCAAGCGCTACGTCTTTCTGGAGGAGCTGCCCAAGAACAGCACCGGCAAAGTGTTAAAACGCGAACTCCAACAACGCGCGCTTCCGACTCCATGACCCAAGCTTTCCCCCTCTTTGGCCGCACCGCTGTCAGCCAGACCGAAAAGGCCTATTGCGCCCTGGAGGAAATGATCGTCACCGGCGAACTGCCGCCTGGCAGCCAGTGGTCGGAAACCACCCTGAGCGAACGCGTCGGCATCGGCCGCTCGCCGGTGCGCGACGCCCTGCAGAAGCTGGCGTTCCAACGCCTGGTGGAAATCGCCCCGCGCCAGGGCATCTTCATCTCAGAGATCGACTACCAGGGCCAGTTGAAGATCATCCAGGCGCGCCGCGAGATCGAACGGCTGATCGTGGCCCAGGCCGCGCAGTGGGCCGACGACGGCGAACGCGCCGAATTGGCGCAACTGGCCCGTGAACTCGAAGACCTGAAGGCCGTCAACGACATGCGCATGTACATGCGCCTGCATTTCACCCTGACCAGCCAGATCGGCGCCGCCTCGCGCAACAGCTACGCGGCCGAGTTCCACGCCATGCTGCAGACGCTGGCGCGGCGTTTCCTGTACTTCCACCAGAAGCGCCACCCGGACCTGGTGCAGATCTGCGAGCTGCACATCCAGCAGATCAACGCCATCGTGGAGGGATCGGTGGAGCGCGCCATCGCCACGGCGGAGGCGCGCAACGACTATGCCGAGAACCTGGCGCGCAACATCCTGATGGAGCTGATCGTCACCTCGGCGGTCACCATCAGCAAGCCGCCGCGAGGCCGCAGCGGCGCAGACTGACGCCCGGGCGCGGCCTCAGCGCCCCGCGTCCGCCAGGTTCTGCCAGGCGCCGGTGCTGCGCCCCTCTTCCGCCAGGAACTCCACCAGCGTCGGCAAGGCGGCGTCCATCGGCCGGTTGGCCTGGATCCGCATCACGTAGCCCCAGGAGCCCGGCATGCGCAGGTGCGGCACCAGGGGCACCAGCCGGCCGCTGGCCAGTTCCTCGTCAATCAGCGGCGCGCGGCCCAGCGCGATGCCGACCCCGGCAGCCGCGGCTGCCGCGACCGTGCTCAGGCCGCTCAGCACCATGGGTTCCTGCCAGTCGGATTCGGCCAGGCCCAGCCGCGGACTCCAGGTGCGCCAGTCGGTCTCCGGGCTGTCGACGTGCTTTTCCTCCAGCCAGCGATGGCGCAGGAACACGCCAGGATCGCCGCGCTCGGCCGGATCGACCAGCGACGGACTGCACACGGGCACCACGGTTTCGGTCATCAACGGGATGTCGCCGGGCTCGGCGATATGCGGCCCCATGGCGCGCACGTGCAGGAACGCCAGGTCGATGTCCTGGCTTTTCCAGGCCGGGTCCTGGCTGGCGTGCAGGTACACCTGGATGTCGATGCCGGGATGCAGCTCGATGAAGCGTCCGATGCGCGGGGCCAGCCACATGGCGGCCAGCGACGGGTTGGCGGAAACGTTCAGGGTATTGCGCCGTTTGCCCCGGGCGGAGGCCCGCACGTTGCGGCAGGCGGTCTCCAGCAGGGTCAAGGCCTGTTGCACGGATGCCAACAGGTCCGCGCCCGCCGCGGTGGTTTCTGCGCGGCGCACCGTGCCTCCGCGGCGCAGCAGCGCCACCCCCAGGTCCGCCTCCAGCGCCCGCAGTTGATGGCTGACGGCGCTCTTGGTCACGTGAAGTTCGGCGGCGGCGCGGCTCAAGCTGCCCAGGCGGGCTAC
Organism: Achromobacter sp. ACM04; assembly: GCF_014851465.1. Taxonomy (NCBI): domain Bacteria; kingdom Pseudomonadati; phylum Pseudomonadota; class Betaproteobacteria; order Burkholderiales; family Alcaligenaceae; genus Achromobacter; species Achromobacter sp. ACM04. Next base: position 379,484 of record NZ_JACUZS010000001.1, on the reverse strand, counting down.
GGCCTCGAAGGCGCGCAGGGCCGCCAGGGGCGGCGTGTGGTTGGGAAGATCGGCCATGGGTCAAGTCTAGCTCAACCCTAGATTGAAAAACTATCGCTATCGCCGGGTCGCGGGATCGGGGACCATGCAAGCACTGAAAGGAGTTTGCTATGTATTTCGATTCGCGCCTTTGGCAGTTGACGGCGGGCTTGCGCGCCAGCATGGCGGGCGGCATTTTCCTGGGCCTGCTGGCCCTGGCCGCCGGCATCGCCCGTTACGTGTTCCTGGGCCAGTTGCTGGCCCGCGTATTCGATGGCGCACCGTCGCAGGACTGGCTCGCGCCGGCGCTGTGGGCCGCCGCCATGGTGCTGCTGCGCGCCTTCCTGGACCATTGGCGCACCGTGCAGGCCAACCGCTGCGCCGCCACCGTGCAGCATGCGCTGCGCGCGCGGCTTTATGACCGCATCGTGAGCCTGGGCCCGGCCTGGTTCGCCAACCAGCGCACGGGCGGCGTGATGCTGACGGTGGTCGACGGAGTCGAGCAGTTGCAAGCCTTCTTCGGCCAGTACCTGCCGCAAGTCGCGATCGCCGCCGCAGCGCCCTTCGCCATCTTCGCCGTGATCGCGTTCTGGGACGTGCCCACCGCGCTGGTGTTCCTGGCGGCGGCGCTGTTCGCGCTGTTCGGCCCCATGGCCGTGCACATGCTGGACCGCCGCGCCAGCCTGGCCCGCAGCAAGTCCCTGAACGATTTCGGCGAGGACTTCCTGGACGCCGTGCAGGGCCTGCCCACGCTGAAGTCCTATGGCCAGGGCAAGGCCTGGGGCCAGCGGCTGGCCGCCCGCGCCCGCAGCCTGTCCGACAACACCTTCTGGGTACTTTCCGTCAGCCTCTTGACGCGCGGCATCAGCGACCTGGGCGTGGCCCTGGGCGCGGCGCTGGCGCTGACGCTGGGCGCCTGGCGCGTGGCTCACGGCGACATGAGCGTGGAAGCCCTGCTGATCGTGCTGATGGCCGGCACCGAGATCTTCCGCCCGCTGCGCGACCTGCGCTCGGTACTGCACCGGGGCATGCTGGGCCAGTCGGCCGCCGCCAGCATCCATGCGCTGACGGATGCGCAGCCGCTGACACCCGCCCCCGCCGCCGGCGGCAAGACCCCGGGCCGGCTCGCGCCCACCATCGAATTCGACAACGTGGCGTTTTCCTACACCCCCGAGCGCCGCGCCCACCAGGGCTTGAGCTTCCGGATCGCCGCGGGCGAACGCGTCGGCGTGGTCGGCCCCAGCGGCGCCGGCAAGTCGACCATCGTGCGCCTGCTGCTGCGCGAATGCCTGCCCCAATCCGGCAGCATCCGCATCGGCGGCCATGACGTGAACGAACTGGATACGCAGGCGCTGCTGTCGCACATCGCGCTGGTAAGCCAGGACATCACGCTGTTCCATGGCACCATCGACGACAACCTGCGGCTGGGCCGCCCCGACGCCACCCCCGAACAGGTGCGCGCCGCCGCCCGCGCCGCCAATATCGACGACTTCATCATGGCGCTGCCCGAGGGCTACGCCACCCGCATCGGCGAGCGCGGCCTGCAGCTGTCCGGCGGCCAGCGCCAGCGCGTGGCGATCGCCCGCGCGCTGTTGCGCGACGCGCCCATCCTGATCCTGGATGAGGCGCTGTCGTCGGTGGATACGGAAAACGAAGCGCTGATCCAGCAGGCGCTGGACCGCCTGATGGCCGGCCGCACGACCTTGATCCTGGCCCACCGCCTGGCCAGCGTCATCGGCGCCGACCGCTGCCTGGTGCTGGACCAGGGCCGGGTCGCGGAGGAAGGACCGCACGCAGAACTGATGCGGCAAAACGGCCTGTACTACCGCCTGATGCACGAACAGGCGGCCGCGCACCGCAATCCGTCGGCGGGATCGCCTGCCTCCGCCGCTGCCGTCCCCGCGGAAACGACCGACCGCAACGCCTCCGGCGAAGAATCCGGCGCGCAAGGCCCGGCCCTGCGCTCGCTGGACGCGGACGCGGTCCAGGTCGGCTGGCGCGCCACGCTCGGCACCCTGCTCTCGGTGGTGCGGCCGTGGCGCGGCACGCTGACCGCCACGATCCTGCTGGGCGTGGCGCGGGTCGCGGCCTACATCGGCGTGGGCGTGTTCAGCGCGCTGATCGTCGCCGCCATCCGCGACGGCCGCGACTACTCGGCCCTGATAGCGGGCCTGCTGGTCGCCGCGCCGCTGGCCGCGCTGTTCCACTGGCTCGAATCCTGGCTGGCCCACGCCATGGCGTACCAGCTGCTGGCCGACATGCGGGTCAAGCTCTACGACAAGCTGGAGCGCCTGGCCCCGGCTTACCTGTTGCAGCGCCGCTCCGGCGACCTGGTGGCGCTGGCCACCCAGGACGTGGAAATGGTGGAGTACTTCTACGCGCACACCATCGCCCCCGCCATCGTCTCGGTCCTGGTGCCGCTGTCGGTGCTGGGTTTCCTGGGCGTCTACAGCTGGCCGGTGGCGCTGGCGCTGCTGCCCTTCCTGGCCTATGCGCTGGTGTCGCCGGTGCGCGGACGCCGCAAGGTCGACGCGCTGGGCGACAAGGCGCGCGAGGCGCTGGGCGAGATGAGCGCCCACACCACCGACACCATCCAGGGCCTGGCCGACCTGACCGCCTTCCAGGCCACCGGCCGCCGGCGCGATGAATTCCTGCGGGTGGCGGACCATTACCGTACGCGCCGCCTGGACATCCTGGACGACCTGTCGCGCCAGACCGCGGGCTTTGAAATCGCGATGGGCCTGGGCGGCCTGGCGGTGGCCGTCGTGGGCGCGCTGCAGGTATCGGCCGGCGCGCTGTCGGCCGGCATGCTGCCTTTGCTGGTGCTGATCGCCCTGGCGACCTTCTTGCCAGTCTCCGAGATCTCGCAGGTCAGCCGGCAATTGGCGGACACCATCGCCGCCACCCGCCGCCTGCATGTGGTCGCCAACGAGCCCGAACCCGTGACCGACGGACCGCTGCCGGCGCCCGTCTCCGCCCACGGCCTGTCGCTGGCCTTCGACCACGTGAGCTTCGCTTATCCAGGCAAGACCGCGGACACCTTGCGCGACCTGAGCTTCAAGGTGCCGGCCGGCGCCACCGTGGCGGTGGTGGGCGCATCGGGCGCGGGCAAGAGCACCGTGGCCAGCCTGCTGCTGCGCTTCTGGGATCCGCGCGCGGGACAGGTCAAGCTCGATGGCGTGGACCTGCGGGAACTGCAGCTGGACGGCCTGCGCGAACGCGTAGCGCTGGTGACGCAGGACACCTATCTGTTCAACGACACGCTGGAAGGCAACATCCGCCTGGCCCGCCCCGAAGCCAGCCCCGAGGACCTGGCGCGCGCGCTGGAACAGGCTGCGCTGGCGGACTTCGTGCGCGCCCTGCCGGAAGGCCTGGCGACGCGCGTGGGCGAACGCGGCATGCAGCTATCCGGCGGCCAGCGCCAACGCATCTCGATTGCCCGCGCCTTCCTGAAGAACGCGCCCGTGCTGATCCTGGACGAAGCCACCTCGCACCTGGACACCTTGTCGGAAATGCAGGTGCGCGGCGCGCTGGACGTGCTGATGCGCCATCGGACCACGCTGGTCATCGCGCACCGCCTGTCGACGATACGCGATGCCGACCTGATCCTGGTGCTGGATCGCGGCACGCTGGCGGAGGCCGGAACGCACGACCAGTTGCTCAGACGGCAAGGGGTCTATGCGCGCCTGGCCAGCCACCAGGGCGGCTACGCCGTCAATAGCGCAACGTCTCTACCGACTTAGCGTTGGCGCGCACTTCCGCATCCGTGAACCAGACCCGCTTGTTGCCGAAGCTGGTGTACAGGTCGAACTGGTCGCGGATGTGGGGCGACGGCGTGCCGTCCGGGGCGACAAAACCGCTTTGCCCCGGCGCCACCACGTCCACCGCGCGCACGCCTTTGCCATCGAACACCGTCATATTGTTCTCGGTGCCGCGGTTCTGCGTGGCCGGAAAGCTCAGCACCGCCTTGTCATCCGCCTGCGGCACGCCCAGGAAATTCTTGGGCGCGAACACCATGGGCGGCGCGGGTATGCGCCAGCTTGCCGGATCCTGGCCATAGGCCTTCTGCAAGGCCGCCAGCGCATCGTCCAGCGCGGCCAGGCTCACGTCCCGCGGCCGCTGGCCATTGAAGAAGTCGTACTTCTGCGGCACGCCCGAATCGCGGCCGGCCAACGCGTTGAACAGCGCCTTCACCCCCACCGTCAGGTTGACCGAACCCGTGGCGGGCGCCGCCTGTGTCGGATAGCCGGTGGCGCTGTACCACTTGAAAAAGTCCGCGGGCATCTCGTCGGCCAGCGTGCGCTTGAGCATGGCGCGCAGCCAGGCGTCCATCACGGCAGGTCCCGCGTTGTCGTAGTAGCCGGCCTGCTTGTCGCTGGTGGCCATGCCGTCCCAGGACGCCAGCCCCGCAACCAGCCCGGCCCGCGCATCGTCCGCCGGCAAGCCCTGCACCGCCTGCTGCAGATACGGCAGGAAGTGGCGGCGGTTGACGTCGGCATAGCTGGTGGTGCGGATCAGGTCCCACATCTGCTGCGCGCTGACCTTGCCGCCGTTGGCCGTCATGGCTTTCAGGCGGGTCTCGATCTCGGCGTAGCGGTCGGCCTGGCCCCACACGATGGCGAACAGGTCAGTGGACGGATAACCGCGCATGGGCTGGTTGTTCCAGTTGGCGATGAAGCCCTGGCGCGGGTTGTAGACCTGCGGATTGGTCGAGAACGGCAGCATGCCGTCCCAGTCCATCTCGCCCGTGCCCGGCACGGGCAGGCGCGGATCATGGCCCGGACGACGCTTGGGATAGAAGCCCGTGTGCGCGTAGCCGATGTTGCCCTTGTCGTCGGCGTAGTACCAGTTGATGGTCAGCGCGTGGCGCGCCGCCTGCTGCTTCCACTGGTCCCAGTTGCGCGACTGCGCCTTGTGGGTCCAGGCCATCAGCGATTGCAGCTCATAGCCTTCCCATGCGCGCGCCTTGGCATAGGCCACGTGCTGCTTGTCGTCGAACTTGGTGACGATGCCGTGCACCGTGCGGTACACGTCCATCACCACCGGCTGCCCATCCTTGACCTCGATGAGCTCGGTGCGCTTTTCCATCGTCTTCCAGACGCCATCGTGGAAGTAGCGAGTGCGGTCGTTCGGGTCGAGCTTTTCGGCGTAGATGTCCACGTCGTCGCCAAAGCCCGCGGTCGAGCCCCAGGTCACGTGCGCATTGTGGCCGAACAGGATGCTGGGATAGGCGAACGGCGTGTTGCCCACCACGTCGAAACCCGCGCCGTGCAGGCCAATGCCGTAGGTGTAGGCGGGATTCCACCAGCCGAACTGCGGCCCGTTCAGCAGGATGGAACGAGCGTCCTTGGCGTGGTCGCGGCCCACGATCCACATGTTGCTGGTGGTCGGAAAACCGGCGATGCCCGGCTGCCCCGATTCCGCGAACTGCGCCAGCAGGCGCGCCGACGCGGCCGCGGGCGTCTCATCCAGCACGCCGCGCGTCTGCGGATCGCGCGCCACGCGTTCCAGCATGGGCGGCGTGCCGTCGTAGCGCGGCAGCGCATAGGACAGCCTGGCGGACGGCTTGGCGCCATCGGGCCGGTACACGCCCTCTTCCTCGGGCACGGTGGTGGGCGCGCGGCTGTCGGTCATCCAGCGCAGCTGGTTGAAGATCTGCATGGCGCGCTCGTCGCCATGCTGGTCCTTCAGGGCAGTCAGCAGCGCCAGGTTGTCGATCTCGCTGTTGGCATCGGAAAAACGATTGGCCATAGTGCCCACGAACACCATCGCCACGTCATAGGCCGTCCAGTCCGCGGGCTGGAAGCGCAGATCGTTGAATTCCTTGGGCATCAGGCTGCCGGGCTCGGCCCGCACCCGCGCGATCCAGGCGTTCATGCCGGCCGCATAGCCGTCCAGAATCTGCCGCTCGGATGCGGGCAGCGCGGCCAATTGGCGCTGGATGCGCTCGGGCGAGAAATTGCCGCGGATGGATTTGTCGAACGCCACCATGGGCTGGCCCAGCACCTCGGCCACGCGGCCCTGGGTACTGCGCCGCGCCATTTCCATCTGGAACAGGCGGTCCTGCGCCACCGCATAGCCGTAGCCATAGAAAATGCCGTACACGGTGTTGGCGTACACATGGGGCATGCCATAGCCGTCGCGCCGGATCGTGACCTGGCCGCTGGCCGCGCCGGCCGGACGCAACGCGGCCTCGGACTGCTTCTGAGCGTGCTGCTGGACTTCCTGGGCATGGGCTTGGGCGCCCATGGCCGCGCAGGCCGCCAGGATGGCGGCCGACAACAAGTGCTGCTTCATTCGAATCTGTCTCCGTATTTGACGAGCCGCGCCGCGGTGCGAGTCCCGGGCACGGTTTGCGGCGCCTCTGCGGGCGTCGTCTGGGACCATGATACGAACAGCCTATTTATAATTCCAATGCATTTATTTCATAGTATTTATGCGGCTTGGACATGGATTTCCAGAAACTCAAACACCTGCTGGCGGTGGTCGAACACGGCACTTACTCGCGCGCCGCAGAGGCGGTCAACCTGTCGCAACCGGCGCTCAGCCGCAGCATCCAGGCGCTCGAAGCCGAACTGGGCCTGCCTCTGCTCGACCGCGGCACCCGTCGCGTGCGCCTCACGCCCTACGGCGCCTGCGTAGCCGAACGCGCGCGCCGCATGCGCTTCGAAGAAGCGGAGCTGCAGCGCGAACTGAAAACACTGCACAGCGGCGAATCGGGCACGCTGTCCATCGGCCTGAGCCCGGCGCCCGCATCGCTGCTGCTGTCGCCCTTCCTGGCCCACATGGCAGAGCGCCATCCCCAGGTACGCGTCGGCGTCGAACTGGGCGCCACCGCCGCCTTGCTGGAAATGCTGCGCGACGAACGCATCGACGCCATGGTCTGCGACGCCCGCATGCTGTATGACGCGGCCGACCTGGAGACCCGCGCCCTGCCCCCGCTGCGCGCGGGCCTGGTGTGTCGCAAGGGCCATCCCATCCTTGCCCACAAGCGGCCCGGCATAGAACAGGTCCGCCAGTACCCCGTGGCATCCACCACTCTCAGCCCGGAAGTCTCGCTGCGGCTCGCGGAAACCCTGGGGCCGGGCGGCGCGCCGGAACAAATGGTCACCCACCGCTGCGAGAATCTGGACGCGCTGGTGGAACTGGCGCTGCGCACGGACGCCTTGCTGCTGGGCGTGATCTGCGTCACGCGGCAGCAGCAGGAAGCCGGGCTGCTGGTCGAAGTGCCGATCCCGTCCGACCCGCAGCGCCAGGGGCACTATGCGCTGGCCCGGCTGGCGGGGCGCACTCCGTTGACGGCACAGGATGCGCTGTATGAGTTCACCCGGGAATGTTGGAACGGATTCTTGGCGCCTATCGGCGCGTCGCCAGCCTGAAAAGGACGAAGCTGAGCAGCGCAGCCGCAATGTTGTAAAGCATGGCCGCCGCCAGCGCGCCTCCGTAGATCGATGCGCCGTCGCTGGCGGGCAAGCTCCCCGCGGCCTCAAGCATCGTGAAGATGACGCCGCCCACTACCGCCACGCCCGCGGAAGTCCCGACGACTTGCAAGGTGCTGAGCATGCCGGAAGCCATGCCGGCCTGTTCCTCCTGCACCGCCCCCAGAATGGCGTTGAATGCCAGCGGGATCACCAGCCCTTGCCCCGCGCCATTCAGCACCAGTGACGCCACCAACAGCGCCAGATTCTGGGGCTGCGTGGCGGCGGTAACCGCGGACAGCGCCAAGCCCGCGGTAAAGACCAGCACACCGAACAGCAGCGCCCCGCGTCCATAGCGGGTGGCCAGTTTCGGACCGGCAAGCGACGCGCCAAAGAACGCCAGCGCCGAAGGCGTGAACACGGCGCCCGCCGCCAGCGGCGCGAACCCCAGCCCGAACTGCAACAGCAGCGTCAACGCGAAGAAGAACGAACTGATGGCTGAAAAAAAGAAAAACACCGCGCCTATGCCTGCCACGAATGGCCGGTTGGCAAACAAGCCCATATCCAGCACAGGCACGCCACCGCGCCGGGCCAGCGCTTTCTCATAGCGGACGAAATACGCCAGCACACCCAACGCCAGCACGGGCCCCGCAAGCGACCACCAGGGCCATCCATGCTCTCGTCCCTCCATGACAGGCACCAGGATCAGGGCCAGCCCGGCAGCGCCCGCAAGCGCGCCGCGCAGGTCCACCCGCGTCGGAACCGGCGCGCGCCATTCGGGAAGCGCCCGCCGCCCCGCCAGCAATGCAGCAATGCCGATCGGGACGTTGATGAGAAACACCAGTCGCCACCCCAAGTCCAGCGGATTCAGCGTGATGAGCATGCCGCCCAGCAACTGTGAAATGCTTGCGGCCACGCCCTGCACCGCGCCCATGATGCCGAACGCGCGCCTGCGCGCCTCGCCCTCGAACACCACTCTTATCGAAGCCAGCACCTGCGGCATCAGCACGCCCGCCCCCACGCCCTGCAGGGCGCGCGCCAGGATGAGCTGCCACGGCGTGACCGCCACCCCGCATAACGCCGAAGCCACGGTGAACAGCCCCATGCCGGCCAGGAACAAGCGCCGCCGCCCGAACAGGTCGCCCAAACGCGCGCCATTGATCAGGCACAAGCCATAAGCCAAAGCGTAAGCCACCACGATCAGCTGCAAATCGGTATCCGATGCCGACAAGCCGCTCTGGATGCTGGGCAATGCGACATTGACGATGAAGAGATCCAGGATCGTCACGAAGTTGCCCGTCAACAGCACAGCGAGGGCGCGCCAGGGGCGGTTCTTTTCAGCTTGCAGCGCAAATTCAGCGTTCATTCTTCACATTTATATATGTACGATCGTATTTATAGTATCGTGAAAGAATGAAACCCGTGCAAGCAGAAAAACAAGGTCCGATGAAACCGTTGCCCCCCTCTCCCCCATCCGATGGCCGCCGCTTGCGCGGCGAGCGCGCGCGAGCCCGCGTGCTCGACGAAGCCGTAAAGCTCCTCTCCGTCGAAGGACTGGGCGGCCTGACCTTCGGCCAGGTGGCCGACTTGGCTGAAGTGGGAAAAAGCAATCTTCAGGTTCTGTTCGGCGACAAGGAAAACCTGCAACTGGCGGCCTTGGCCCATGCGATAGGCCTGTACCAGACCCAGGTTGTCGAGCCAGCCATGCGCAAGCGCACGCCGCTGACGCGGCTGCGCGCCCTGATGAACGGCTGGTTCGACTTCGTGGAAACCCGCCAGCTTCCGGGCGGCTGCGTCATCACCGCGGTAAGCAGCGAATATCGTGCGCGTCCCGGCCCCTTGCGCGACGCCATCCAGCAATACCGCGAAGCAGGACGCACGCGTCTTTACGGATTGATCCGCGAGGCCCGGGCGCAGGGACAAATCGCAGCCGACGCCGACGAGGCAAAACTGGTCATGGAGCTGCTGGCCTACCAGGCATATGCCAACGTCGCCGCGTCGATGGACGACCATGCGGAGTTCGGCCGCGCCAAGGCGGCTGCCATGGAAGTGCTTGCAAAAGCGGCTCGCTGACAACGGCGAACCCGGGTTCCGGCCAGGCCGCCTACGCTTTCTTGCGGCCCGGTTCTTGCGCCGCCGCCTGCATGCTCAACCAATGCGCAACCGCCTGGACAGGCGCCGAGGGCGGCCGGTCGGCGGGCATGGCCAGATGGTAGGTATGCCCGGCGATCTCCGGGCCGAAGGGCTGCACCAGATGGCCCGCTTCCAATTCTTCGGCGATCAACGCCAGGCTGACCAGCGCCACGCCATGGCCGGCGACGGCGGCCTGTATGGCGTGGCCTTCATCGGAAAAGCGCAACTGGCCCGCCTGCCGCGGCAAGGAACGCTGCGCGACCGCGAACCAGCGCTCCCAGGTCGGATTGTCCGGATGGGACCACTTCCAGTTGAAACGGATCAAGGGCACGCCGGCCAGATCGTCCGGCGATGCCACGCCCAGCCGCGGATTCGCCACGGGCGCGAAGCGGTCCGTGAACAGCGGCTGCGCGACGAGGCCCGGATACGGCCCGCGGCCATAGCGGATCGCGATGTCGACCGCGGCCGATCGCAGATCGACCACGTCGTCGCTGGCTTGCAACTGCAGATCGATGCCCGGATGCTTGCTGCGGAAATCCGCCATGCGCGGCACCAGCCATTTCACCGTGAACGCGTTGGTCGCGGAGATGGTCACCTGCATCCGCGTGCGCTGCTGCGTCAGGCGCGCCAGCGCCGCCTCGAAGGCATCGAAACCATCCCGCAGCACAGGATAGAGCTGCGCGCCCGCCTCGGTCAGCGACACCCTGCGCACGTGGCGATCGAACAGCGCCAGCCCGGTCTGCGCTTCCAACGCGCGGATCTGATGGCTGACGGCGGTCGGCGTGACGGCCAGTTCCTCGGCGGCGGCCTTGAAACTGCCCAGGCGCGCAGCGGCCTCGAATACGCGCAGTCCAGAGAGCGGAAGAGATCGGCGTTGCATGGTCATGGATGAGATTTTCTCATCTTATAGCTGATAAATGAACCTTTGTCAGCGTCCCGGCAGATTCCTACATTTACGGCATGGACCAGCGATTCTCGCGCTGATTCACAGATCAACCATAAATGAAGGAAATCGCATCATGCTACAGCGCGTCATCACCCAGCCCGACAACTACGAACCCTTCCTGCTGTCGCAAGGCATCCAGTTCGGCAATCTGCTGTTCATCTCCGGCCAGGCTGGCGCCGGCGATGACGGCAAGATCGTCGAGGGCGGCTTTCTGGCCCAGGGCGAACAAGCCTTCCTGAACTTGCGCCGCGCGCTCGAAGCCGGCGGCTCCAGCCTGAAGGACGTCATCAAGGTGACCATCTTCGTCACCGACATGGGGCACTTCCAGGACGTGGTCACGCTGCGCCGCCGCCACTTCTCGGCCCCCTACCCCGCCGACACGATCGCCGAGATCAAGGCGCTCTACGACCCGGCCGCCATGATCGAGATCGAGGCCATCGCGGCCGTCCGTCCGCAGGAGGGCCGTTGACATGGGCGCGCTCGACTATCGTACGAACGACGCGGCGCAGGCCGCACTGTTCACGCCGCTGCAGCTGGAAAGGGGCCTGACCCTGACCAATCGTCTCGCCGTCGCACCCATGACCCGCGTCAGCGCCACGGAAGATGGCCGCGCCACGCCGCAGATGGCCGATTACTACGCAGCCTTCGCGGCCGGCGGCTTCGGCCTGGTGATCACCGAGGGCATCTATACCGACCGGGCGCATGCGCAGGGCTACCTGTTCCAGCCCGGCCTGACCGACGACGCCCAACGTGACGCCTGGCGCGCCGTGGTCGACCGTGTACATGCGCACGGCGGCCGCATCGTCGCGCAGCTCATGCATGCGGGTGCGCTGTCGCAGGGCAACCCATACCGCGGCACGACGAAGGGTCCCTCGGCCGTACAGCCCAAGGGACAGCAGATGGCGTTCTATCGGGGCGATGGGCCGTACCGGACGCCTGAAGCCATGTCGGACGTGGACATCGCGGAGGCCATCGACGGCTTTGCCCAGGCCGCGCGCCGGGCGCAGGAGGCCGGCTTCGACGGCGTCGAGATACACGGCGCCAACGGCTACCTGCTGGACCAGTTCCTCACCACCCACACCAATCTGCGCACAGACCGCTATGGCGGCAACCTGGACAACCGGCTGCGCTTGACGCTGGAAGTCATCCAGGCCGTACGCCAGGCTACGGGGCAGCGCTATGTCGTGGGCGTGCGCAGCTCCCAGGGCAAGGTCAATGACTTCACCCACAAGTGGGAAGGCGGCGAGGCGGATGCGGCGCAGATCTACCGCACGCTGGGCGCCCAGCCCATCGACTACCTGCACACGACCGAGTTCGAGGCCTGGCGTCCGGCTTTTGGAGATCAGGGCCCAAGCCTCGCGGCATTGGCGCGGCGGCACGTCGCGGTCCCGGTGCTGGCCAACGGATCGTTGCATGACCCGATGGCGGCCAACGGGATGATGGCGCGGCAGGAAGCGGACTTCGTTTCGCTCGGGCGTGGCGCGCTGACACATTCCGATTGGCCCGCAAGATTGCGCGCGGGCGCGGCGCTGGAGAGTTTTGATCGGGGGTTGCTGGCGCCGATTGCGGATCTGGCCAATGCGGCGCGGCATCGCGAGGCACGCCCGGAATGATGATCCTATACAATTAGCAATCATTCCCATTAGCGTTTGAACGGAAGCCCCCTTGCCTAGCGCCGACTTTGCCTCCTCCGACGATTTCGTCAGCCTGTATCGAGAGCATCATGGCTGGCTCGTGCAGATGCTGCGCCGCCGGCTCAGCGGCAATACCGAAAACGCCGCGGACCTGGCGCACGACACCTTCGAACGCGTCATGCGCAGCGAGTCGCGCGCGGCGTTCGCCGAGCCGCGCGGTTTCCTCACCACCGTCGCCAAGCGCCTCCTTATCGACCAGTCGCGCCGCCGCGCGGTGGAACAGGCCTATCTGGAAACGCTGGCCTCGCGCAGCGAGGCCGTCGAGCCCAGTCCCGAAACGCATGCGCTGGTGATGGAGGCGCTGAACGCCGTATGCCGCATGCTGGAGCAGTTGCCGCCGCGGGCGCGCCGGGTCTTCGTGCTGGCGCAGGTGGAAGGCCTGCCCTACCGCGACATCGCCCAGCAGCTCGACATTTCGGTGGCGGCCGTGCAGCGCGACATCGTCAAGGCCTGGGAGCATTGCTACGCGGTGCTGTACGCATGAGCGCCACCCAAGCCGAACGGCTGCATCCCGACATCATCAAGCAGGCGGCGCTCTGGATGATGCGGACCGGGGACGCGCCCGATGCGGCCACGCAAGCCGCCTGTGCGGCATGGCGTCAGGCAGACGCGCGCCACGAACTGGCTTGGCAGCGCCTGCAGGGCATCGGGCGCGAGGTCCACACCATCAACATCGGCAAGGTGTCCGAGGGCGCCGCCAGCCAGACCATCCTGCGTTACTGCGAGCAGCGTTCGCGCCGCAGCGTCATGAAATGGGCCGCGGGCGGCATCTGCCTGGGCACGCTGGCATGGGCGGGCGCGCGCGAAGGCTGGTGGGAAGGCAGCACCGTCTATCGCACCGCCACCGGCGAGCAGCGGACCATGACCCTGCCCGACGGCACCCTCCTGACGCTGAACACCGACACTGCCGTGGCGTTGCGCTACGACGCGCAGCAACGCCGCGTCACGCTGCGCAGCGGAGAAATCCTGATCTCAACGGGCGCGGATGGCGCCGGACGCCCCTTCAGCGTGCAGACCCGGCACGGCCTGCTCACGCCGCTGGGCACGCGCTTTACCGTCCGCCAGCTGGACGACAGCGATGGCTCGACGCGGCTTGCCGTCTTTGAAGGGGCTGTGCGCGTGGATCCCGCCGGGCGGGTCGTGCATGCCGGCGAACAGGCGGAATTCGACGGACGCACGCTGGCCCCCGCAACCCGTGTCGACGGCACGGAGCCTGCCTGGGCCGCCGGCATGCTGGTCGCGAACCGCATGCGGCTGGACCAGTTCCTCGCGGAACTGGGGCGCTACCGCGTCGGCATCCTGCGTTGCGACCCCAGGGTGGCGGACCTCGAAGTCACCGGGGCGTTCCGCATCGACGACACCGACCGGGCGCTGGAAGTCCTGGCCGGCGTGCTGGACCTGAGGCTGCGATACCGCACGCGCTACTGGGTCAGCGTCGATCGCGCCTGACGTGCAGAGCCTCAGCCTGGGCGGTCTTCCAGGAAATTTGTAACGACGGCGAAGATTTTCGGATGTGGTTCGTTAGACATAGAGACAGACCCGAGGCGCCCGCGGTCTGGCCTTACCCATCGACGAACCAGGAAGCCCTCATGGCAGCACGCCATACACCCTCTACTCTTGCCGCGCCCCAGACCCCCGGGGCAGTCCCGGCGCGCTTGCGCCTTGCCGTCCATCTGGCCTTGGCCGCAATGGCCCCGCTCGCCGCGCCCGCCGTGTCCTGGGCCCAGCCCGCGACCGCGCAAGGGGTCGCCTTCGCCATCGCCCCCACGACGCTGGACGAAGCGCTGGGCCAGTTCGGCGTCGCCGCCAACGTCACCGTGGCCGCGTCGCCGACGCTGACCCGCGGGGTGATGACGCAAGGGCTTACAGGCCGCTACACCGCGGAACAGGGCCTCACGCGCCTGCTCGCAGGCACGGGCCTGCAAGCCGTGGCCAACGCCAACGGAGAGGGTTATCACCTGCGCCGCATTCCGCAGGGCGACGCGACCACGCTCGCGCCAGTCACGGTGACCGGCATGGCCGACCCGGCCGTCACCGAAGGCACGGGCAGCTATACCAGCGGGTTCGTGACCATAGGCAAGGGCGAGCAGACCCTGAAAGAGATTCCGCAATCGGTTACGGTGGTGACGCGCCAGCGCATGGACGACCAGAACGCCAACACGCTGGACGACGTGCTGGCCAATAGCACCGGCATGACGCTCTACAAGAGCCCGATGGGCGGCAACTACGTGTTCTCGCGCGGCTTCCGCGTCGACAGCTACCAGTTCGACGGCGTCAACCGCGCGTTCTATTACCCCCAGGCCAACAGCTTCACCAGCAGCACCGTGATCCTGGACCGGGTCGAAATCATCCGCGGCGCCACCGGCCTGCTGCAGGGCGCCGGCTCGCCCAGCGCCGCGGTCAACCTGGTGCGCAAGCGGCCGCTGGCCGAAAACCAGGTGCAGTTGTTAGCCAGCGGCGGCTCCTGGAACAACTACCGCGCCGACATCGATGCGACCGGCCCCTTGAACGCGTCGGGCTCCCTGCGCGGACGCGCCGTGGCCAGCTACAACGACCGGGACTACTTCTACGATAACGCCGACAGCCGCACCGGCGTGCTGTATGGCGTACTCAGCTACGACCTGGGCCCCGCCACCACCTTGACCGGCGGCGTCAGCTACGAAGAACTGCGATCCACGCCGTTCTTCCACGGCCTGCCCCACTACACCAACGGCGACGACATCGGGCTGAAGCGTTCGACTTCGCTCTCGCAAGACTGGAACCGCTGGAACGGCAAGCAGACCACCGTGTTCGCCGAGCTTGCGCACCGCTTCAACCAGGACTGGTCGCTGAAACTCACCGGGACTTCCACCCAGGAGTCCAACGATTCCAAATACGCCTTCACCGAAGGCGCGGTCAATCCGGCCACCGGACTGGGGCCGACGATGTACGCCGGCATCTTCGATTTCTCCACGCACAACAAGGCGCTCAACCTGGATGTGGACGGCGCGTTTGAGGCCCTGGGCCGCAAGCATTCGATCAGCGTGGGCGCCAGCATCAACGAACTGACCAGCAAGAACGATTTCGCGACCGCGCGACTGAACCGCGCCGTAAACGTCTGGGACCCGGATCACCATGTGCCCGAACCCACCGACGACTGGCTGCGCGAGAATGCCTACCGCGGCGCCGCGACCGTCATCACGATGAAGCAGACCGGCGTCTATGGCGTCGGCCGCTTCAAGCTGGCCGATCCGTTGACGCTGGTGGCGGGCGCCCGCGTCAGCTGGTACGAGAACACCGGCAAGTACCGGGACGACGGCAAGCAGTACACCGACCCCTACAAGGAAAACGGCGTCGTCACACCGTACGGCGGCCTGATCTACGCCTTCAATCCCCAGTGGTCCGGCTATGTCAGCTTTGCGGAAATCTTCGAGCCGCAGAACGCCGTGGACGCGTCGGGCCAGATACTCGACCCCATCATGGGCAAGAACTACGAAGCAGGCATCAAGGGCGAGCTGCTCGACGGCCGGGTCAACGCCTCGCTCGCGCTCTTCCGCGTCGACCAGAAGAACCGCGCCCAGCAAGACCTGGTCAGCGCATGCACCGTGGGCGACATCTGCTATCTGTCCAGCGGCAAGGTGCGCAGCCAGGGCGTGGACGCCGAAATCAGCGGCGAGGTGGCCCCGGGCTGGCAGCTGTTTGCCGGCTACACCTTCAACACCCTCAAGTTCCTGGACGACACCGAGGTATCAAGCACCAACTTCGGCCGCACGGTAACGCCCAAGCACATCCTGCGCCTGTGGTCCGACTACCGCCTGCCCGGCGAATGGTCGGCGTGGACCTTGGGCGGCGGCGTGAACTACCAGACCGGCAGCTACACGGAAACCCGCTCGGTGCGGGTCTCGCAGGCGCCGTACGCCGTCTGGAATGCACGCATCGGCTACAAGATCAACAAGAACTGGTCGGCGGCATTGAACGTGAACAACCTGTTCGACAAGACCTATTACCAGACAATAGGCGCGCCGGGCTGGGGCAGCTTCTACGGCGAGCCCCGCAACGCGACGCTGACGGTGCGCGGGACCTTCTGATAGAGCGAAACGATTAAGTAAAATGGTTTTATCTCAATAAACCATGAATTTTCATCATGCTTGATCGTGTCCATCTATCCATCGTGCAGGAGGTCGAAAAGCAGGGTTCGCTGACTGCCGCCGCTGGCGTCCTGCACGTGACGCAGTCGGCCCTGAGCCACAGCATGAAGAAGCTGGAGCAGCAACTGGGCACCGACATCTGGCTGCGCGAAGGCCGCAGCCTGAGGCTCACGCAAGCCGGCCAATACCTGTTGGCGGTGGCCAACCGGGTATTGCCGCAACTGACCCTGGCCGAAGAACGACTGCGCCAGTTCGCCCAGGGAGAACGCGGGTCGCTGCGCATCGGCATGGAATGCCATCCCTGCTATCAATGGCTGCTGAAGATCGTCTCGCCGTATCTGGCAGCCTGGCCGGATGTGGACGTGGACGTGAAGCAGAAATTCCAGTTCGGCGGCATCGGGGCGCTGTTCGGCTACGAAATCGACCTGCTGGTCACGCCTGACCCGCTGAACAAACCCGGGCTCGTGTTCGAGCCCGTGTTCGACTACGAACAAGTGCTGGTCGTCGCCGGCAACCACCCTCTTGCCCGGGAGGAGTACGTCACTCCCAAACAGCTTGCCAACGAAGTACTGGTGGCTTATCCGGTGCCGGTAGACCGGCTCGACATCTACAACATGTTCCTGACGCCGGCCGGCATCATACCCAAGCGCCACAAGGCCATCGAGACCACCGACATCATGCTGCAAATGGTCGCCAGCGGCCGTGGGGTGGCGGCGTTGCCGCGGTGGCTGGTGCTGGAGTACGCGGACACGATGCATGTGGTGCCAGTCCGCTTGGGCAAGAAAGGCATTGCCAAACACATCTATCTGGGTGCACGCGAGGCAGATATCGGCATCGACTATCTGCGCGCATTCATTGAACAAGCGAAAAAGCCTGCCACGGCTTGATTCGCGGCTGCGGCTGCTCGTCAGGCGGTCTGATCTTCCGGCAGATCGACCGCGCGCTCATCCATGAATCAGACTAATTGATCCATTAGATCAATTCACTTTTATTCATGGATTGCCCGACATAAACTACGCCCCCTGTACCGCCAAAGTCAAGACTGCTGAATAAAGAAAGAAAACAGGCAGCGCTGGAAAAGCAGGAAATAGACGCGGGTTTTATCTCAGGATTCAGGGCAGCAGAGCACCATGAGTAAAGAGTTTGCATTTGCCATCAAGAGCATTTGTTTCGATGAGGACTATCGTCCTTCAGACAATACGCGGATCACAACCAACTTCGCCAATCTGGCCCGGGGCACGAGTCGCCAGGAGAACCTGCGCAACACCCTCCGGATGATCGACAACCGCTTCAATGCCCTGGCGCATTGGGACAATCCCAAGGGCGACCGCTATGCCGTCAACCTTGAGATCATTTCCGTCGAGATGAGCATCCCCGGCGCAAGCAGCGGCAATGCCCTCCCCTTGATCGAAATACTGAAGACGAGCATCGTCGACAAGAAGACCAACGAACGCATCGAAGGCATCGTCGGGAATAACTTTTCCTCGTACGTGCGGGACTATGACTTCAGCGTGCTGCTGCTGGAACACACCAAGAACCAGCCGGTATTCAGCGCTCCAGAGAACTTCGGAGACCTGCACGGGAAGCTGTTCAAGTGCTTTGTAAATTCAAGCACTTACAGGCAGCACTTCAGCAAGCCGCCCGTCATATGCCTGAGCGTATCGAGCAGCAAGACCTATCATCGGACTGAAAACCAGCACCCTGTACTGGGCGTTGAATATCAGCAGGATGAATATTCCCTGACTGACGAATATTTCAAAAAAATGGGCATGAAGGTCCGCTACTTCATGCCGCCGAACAGCGCCGCGCCTTTGGCTTTTTACTTTTCCGGCGATTTGCTGAGCGACTACACCAATCTGGAGCTGATCAGCACCATCAGCACGATGGATACCTTCCAGAAGATATACCGGCCAGAGATCTACAACGCGAACTCCGCGGCAGGAAAATCCTACCAGCCCAGTTTGAAGCATCAGGATTATTCCTTGACCCGGATTGTCTACGATCGAGAGGAGCGTAGCCAATTGGCTATCGAGCAGGGAAGGTTTGTCGAGGAACACTTCATCAAACCGCACCAGGCGATTCTTGAGCAGTGGTCCGCCAACTACCCTCTTTGACCAATCAAAAATATCAAGGCATCTATTGTGAAAAAATTGCTCCCTACTTCCACTGCCGGCAGCTTGCCTAAACCCTCCTGGCTTGCTGAACCCGAGAAACTCTGGTCGCCCTGGAAATTGCAGGACGAGGGCTTGGCCGAAGGCAAGCAGGATGCGCTGCGTCTGTCGCTGCAGGAACAGCAGCACGCCGGCATCGATATCGTCAGCGATGGCGAACAAACGCGTCAGCATTTCGTGACGACGTTCATCGAGCACCTGGAAGGCGTGGACTTCGAGAACCGCAAGACCGTCAGGATCCGCGACCGCTACGATGCGAGCGTGCCGACGGTTGTGGGCGCCGTGGCGCGCCGCAAGCCGGTGTTCGTCGAAGATGCCAAGTTCTTGCGCCAGCAGACCAAGCAACCGATCAAATGGGCCTTGCCGGGTCCCATGACGATGATCGATACGCTTTACGACGGCCACTATCAAAGCCGCGAAAAGCTGGCGTGGGAATTCGCCAAGATTCTCAATCAGGAAGCCAGGGAGCTGGAGGCTGCGGGTGTCGACATCATCCAGTTTGACGAGCCCGCATTCAACGTGTTCTTTGACGAGGTGAATGATTGGGGCGTGGCCACGCTGGAAAAGGCCATTGAAGGGCTCAAGTGCGAAACCGCCGTCCATATCTGCTATGGCTATGGCATCAAGGCCAATACGGATTGGAAGAAGACGCTGGGATCGGAGTGGCGGCAATACGAAGAGGCTTTTCCCAAGCTGCAAAAATCCAGTATCGACATCGTCTCGCTGGAATGCCAGAACTCGCGCGTCCCTATGGATCTGATCGAACTCATCCGGGGCAAGAAAGTGATGGTGGGCGCCATTGATGTGGCAACCAATACCATTGAAACTCCCGAGGAAGTCGCCGACACCCTGCGCAAGGCGCTTCAGTTTGTCGATGCCGACAAGCTCTATCCTTGCACCAACTGCGGCATGGCTCCCTTGTCCCGCGCAGTCGCACGAGGCAAGCTGAGCGCCTTGAGCGCCGGCGCGGAAATCGTCCGCCGGGAACTCTCGAACTGATTCCCTGGCGGAAATGGTCGTCGCGCGGCTCGCGACGACCAAATCGAGCTGCACCCAGTATTCAACCCCCACTATGTCACTTTCCAGTACTGCGATCGAGCCCAGGCGCTTTCGCGAAGCTCTCGGGCACTACGCGTCCGGCATCACGGTAATCACATCGCAGATCGAAGGCGAGCCGATAGGCTTCACCTGCCAGTCATTCCACAGCGTTTCGATGAATCCGCCGTTGGTGTCGTTCAATGTGATGTGCAGTTCGGCCAGTTATCCCAAAATTCGCCAGGCGGGTCGATTCGTAGTCAATATCCTGTCCGACGAGCAAGTCAGGATTTCCAACCAATTCGCGCAGCGCGGCACGGACAAGTGGCACGACGTGGACTGGCAGGAATCGCCGCTAGGTAACCCGATCATTGCCGGCAGCCTGCATTGGCTTGATTGCGAGATTTATGCCGAACACGCCGCAGGCGATCACCTGATCGTGATTGGCGAGGTGAAAGCGTTGGATCTGCAAATCGCTGCTTCCACGCAGCCATTGCTGTATTTCAAAGGGCAGTATCGGAATATCGCCGCGCATGGCGCGATATAAGGTCTCGCCTCCTCCGCCCGGACACCGGCTTACAGCATCTGCCCATGAACGGGGTCTGAAGCCACCGCATTAGGCGACTGCAGCCGAGGCAGCCCGGAGCCATCCGAAGCGCAGCCCCACCGGGGCGAGCATCGGAATGGCGCAGGGCAGCCTCGGCGGCTAAAGAACGCCGACGTCCGCAAGCGCGAAGCCCTGCCGCTTCGGTGTTGTGAGGCGGGGTTCTTGAGTCGCCGACGTCCGGACTGCGGGATTCCGATGCTCGCCCCGGTGGGGCTGCGCTTCGGATCCCTCCGTCCGGCCCCCGCCTCACGGCATCTGCCCATGATCGGGTCCGAAACCAACGCATTAGGCGACTGCCAGCCGAGGACCCCGGAGCCATCCGAAGCGCAGCCCCACCGGGGCGAGCATCGGAATGGCGCAGGGCAGCCTCGGCGGCTAAAGAACTCCGACATCCGCAAGCTCGAGGCTCTGCCGCTTCGGTGTTGTGAGGCGGGGTTCTTGAGTCGCCGGCGTCCGCGACCTCGAAGCCCTACCCCCCGCACTGAAGGTACGCCGACGGCGCGACGGCAATCGCGATCTTTCCTTGGATACCATTGTTGGGACTTTCCAGCCGCGCATGAGCCTGCGCAATGTCGGCAAGCCCATAGACCGCGCCCACGTGCGGCCGCAACCGGCCACGCGCCACCAACGCGCTCAATTCATCCAGCTTGCCGCGGTTCTGCCGCGTGAACACGAAGTGGTAACTCGCGTTCTTGCCCCAGGCCTGGATCAGGTTTTGCGGCTGGGCGATGTCCACGATCGAGACGACCCGCCCCAATTGCGCAAGCGCATCGGGGCTGCGCGCAAGCGTGTCGCCGCCGATGGTATCGAACACGACGTCGACGCCGCGCCCGCCCGTTTCCCGCATGACGGCCTCGACGTAGTCTTCCTTCTCGTAGTCGATGACCACGTCGGCGCCCATGCTGCGCGCGAACTCGGCGTTGGCGGCGCGCACGGTCGTGTACACCTGCGCTCCGATGGCTTTGGCCAGCTGGATCGCCACATGGCCGACGCCGCCCGCGCCGCCGTGCACCAGGATGCTCTCCCCGACTCTCAGCCCCGCGCGCACGACCAGCGCTTCCCAAGCCGTGCCGCCCACCAGGCTCAGGCTGGCCGCTTCAAGATGACTCAGCGCCGGCGGCTTCTTCCCGACGATGCCTTCCGCGGCGACGTGATACTCGGCATAGCTGCCCGGCCCGTCGAAGATTTGCGGGGTGTACCAGACTTCGTCGCCAGGAACGAAAGCCGTCACGCCCGGCCCCACCGCTTCGACCACGCCCGAGACGTCGTGCCCGGTAATGGCCGGCAGCGGCACCAGATCGGCATAATCGCCGCGCCGGACCTGGTAATCCAGGGGATTGATCGAGGTCGCATGTACCCGGACCAGGACCTGTCCCGCCAGCGGCACCGGCTTGGGCAGGTCGCGGAGTTCGAACGATTCCGGGCCGCCGAATGATTTGAGTGTCATCGCTTTCATGGTTTTCCTTGTTTCGAAAAATAGGGATATCGGGAAATACCGATATTTACCTGCAAAAAAATTACAGCTCTTTCCCGATGAGCCCGGCAAGAGCACGTATGGTTGCTTCGTTCCGCTTGTAGTAGGTCCACTGCCCAATGCGCCTGGCTTCCACCAGGCCCGCGCGCTGCAGCGTCGCCAGATAGTCGGACACCGTGGACTGCGACAGCCCGACGCCTTCCTGGATGCTGCTGACGCAGACCCCCACCGTATGAACGTCGCCCTCGTCCTGGGGCGGGAAGTTCTTGGCGGGGTCCTTCAGTCCTTTGAGGATCTCAAGGCGGGTACGGTTGGAGAGGGCTTTGAATATTTCGAGCAGATCCATGGCGCCATGATATCGGGATTTCCCGATATGTCAATAAATTGGACTCGCACGAACGCCTGCTCGTCTGCTCACTTGTCCACCGACCGCATGTCGCAAGTCGTCTCCGACGACGAGCAGACGCCGCGAAACCACGCCCGTCCCCGCGTGCGGTCCTTGGGCGCCAGCGGCTCGAACGTGTCGCTGTTGCGCATCTGGTAGTCCAGCAACAGCCACTCGCCTTCGCAGGCGGCGATGCCGCGCAGCGTAGCTCTTTCGGTCAGCCAGTCGCTGCCCAGATCCAGCAACCGTTCACTGCCGGCGTCGGGGCGGGCGTAGCCGCGCGCAGACTGGATGCCGACCTGCGCATCCGCGGCTTCGATCCAACCCTCGCCCCGATATACGGGTCGCGGCTTGCTCTGTTCGTCGCCGGTCTTGTCGTCGCTGGCGTTCCTGATTTTGAGCCAGCCGTCGCGCGCCTCGGTCACGTCGAAGGTCACGCTGTAGTAGTCGATCTCGGGATCAGGACCGTCGCCACGAGTCGTCGGCAGGCTGCCCACCACCGCTGCCTGGGCGGATGCCGCCGCGCGCACCTGGATGGCAGGCTTATCGTTCGTCGTCCATCCGGAGAAGCTGCATGCGGTCGGGCCCGGCGGGGTCCAGGCGGCAGGCTTGGAAGGCGTCTGGGCGTTGATGGCCGGCGACACGGCCAGCGCGGCAAGCGCCAGGAAAATCCGTCGCATGGTCATGGGCTTGGTCATATGTCAGTTGCTGTTGATCCAGTCCTGTGCATCCCGCACGAACCAGGGCAGGTTCAGGCGCTCTCCTTCGCCGGATTGTATGGTCAAGCGTTGGTCCGAGGAGCCGGGGGTATCGCTCTTGCCCTGTCCCGTGGAAGGCGCGCGGCTGCGATAGTCCAGCTCGGTTTGCTGGGGAGGTTTATCCGCGCAGGCGGCGATCAAGGTGCATGCGGCCGCGGCAAGGACGGTCCGCAGCGCCGGACGGAATATCTTCATGGTATTCAGGTTCCCGCTGAAGGGCACAGGCCAACGTGCCGGAAAATCAGGGCCTCCAGCCCATACCTTACTCGCAATGCAAAGCCAGCGTTGGCGCCTCAGATCGGCATATTGAAATAGACGACCCGTTCCGTCTCCCTGAACCCCAGACGCGTATGCGCGGCCTGGCTCACGACATTGTCCAGCGCGGTATCCGAGGCCAGCTCTTTGCAGCCCCTGTCCCGCGCCCATGCCCGGACGGCGTCGATCAAGGCCCTGGCCGCGCCCTGTCGCCTGGCCTCGGGCATGACATACAGGCCCTCCAGGAACGCCACGGGACTGGAGTCGGTGCCATTGACGTAGTCCGTCCTGATCGCAGCTTCGGCAAGGCCGATCGCCTGCCCGTTGTCGGCGCGCGCCAGGAACTGGACGTATCGGTCCGGCGCGCAAACCTGATCCTCCATGTCTTCCTGATGCTCAGACGCTGACGCGTCAGGCCAGAGCGCCATGCGCAGTTGCAGCCAGGCGGCATCCCGGGAGGAGGTAATCGGGGCGGTTTTCATGGGCAGGGTTTGTGTTCCGGATGACGCGTGGAAATTTATCACCCTGCCCTTCTTGCTGTCGAAGCGTATCCGGCCTCGGCCTGCCCCGCCCTACTCCTGCACCGGCACCGTATAGTTCAGCGCCAGCCGGCCGCCATCCGCGTACACCGTCTGCCCGGTGACGTAGCTGGCGTCATCGCTGGCCAGGAACACCGCCACCTTGGCGACTTCGTCCGTCGATCCCAGGCGCTGCATCGGTATGCGCGACAGCACGGTCCTGCGGGCTGCGGGATTGCTGGTGATCGTGGCGAGGATTTCGGTGTCGATGCTGCCGGGGCCGATGGCGTTGACGCGGATGCCGTGCGGCGCCAGGGACAGCGCCATCGACTTGGTCATCTGGCGCACCGCGCCCTTGCTGGCGCCGTAGGCCAGCTGGTCCGGCATCGCCAGTTCCGCCGTCATCGAGGACAGCGTCACGATGGCGCCGTTGCCGCGTCCGCCAGCCACCATGGCGCGCGCGGCGGCCTGTGCGACCAGAAAGGTGCCGCGCACATTGACGTTCATGACCGCATCCAGGTCTTCGAGCTTCAGGTCCAGGAAGTCCGCCGCGCGGATCACGCCGGCGTTGCAGACGCAGATGTCCAGGCCGCCCCAGCGCCGCACGCACTCGTCGGCCAGCTTCTGGGCATCAGCCGGATCGGTCACGTCCGCCACCAGCGCGGCGGCGCGATCGCCCAGCGCGCGGGCCGCGGCCATCAGTTCGGCCTCCTTGCGGTCGGCCAGCAGCACGTATGCACCCTCGGCCGCGAAGCGCCGCGCGATCGCCAGTCCGATGCCACCGGCCGCGCCGGTGACCAGCGCCACCTTGTCCTGCAATCTCATCTCAGACTCCTACGTAGGCGGCCACCAGGTCGGGCCGCTGGGACAATTCCGCCGAGCTGCCGCGCCACACCGTCACGCCCTTGTCGAGGATGACGTTGCGGTCCGACAGGCGCAGCAAGGCCGTGGTGTTCTTGTCCACCACGATCATCGACAAACCTTCGGCTTTCAATTGCGCCAGCACGCGCCAGATTTCGGCGCGCACCACCGGCGCCAGCCCTTCGGTCGCTTCGTCCAGCACCAAGAGGCTGGGGTTGGTCATCAGCGCCCGGCCCAGCGCCAGCATCTGCTGCTCGCCGCCGGATAGCTGCGTGCCCAGGTTGGCGCGGCGTTCGTGCAGGCGCGGAAACAGCTCATACACGCGTTCCAGCGTCCAGCCGCGGCCGCCGCCGCGGTGTATAGCCGTGGCGATCAGGTTTTCTTCCACCGTCAGCGTCGGGAAGATCTGGCGCCCTTCGGGTACCAGCGACAGGCCCAACCGGCCGATGCGGTACGGCGCCAGTCCGCGCAGGGAACGCTCGCCATACCGGATGCTGCCCTGGCTGGCCGGCAGCAGGCCGAACAGGCATTTGATGACGGTGCTGCGGCCCATGCCGTTGCGGCCGATCAGGCCGACGACCTCGCCCTGGCCCACGTCCAGGTCTACGCCGAACAAGGCCTGGCAATGCCCATAGGCCGCCGTCAATCCGCTGATGCTCAACATGGCGGCTCCTTATGCGTCGGCGTCGTCGCCCAGATAGGCGCGGCGCACGTCGGGATGGTTGCGTATCTGTTCCGCGCTGCCGGTGGCGATGACCTTGCCGTAGACCAGCACGCTGATGCGGTCGGCCAGCGCAAACACGGCGTTCATGTCGTGTTCGACCAGCACGATGGTGTAGCGGCCCTTCAGGCTTTGCAGCAAGGCGATCACGCCCGCGCTTTCGGCCGCGCTCATGCCGGCCATGGGCTCGTCCAGCAGCAGTACCGACGGCTCGCCCGCCAATGCCATGGCGATCTCCAGCTGGCGGCGCTGGCCATAGGCCAGGCTGTCCACCTGGGCCTCGGCCACGTCTTCCAGCTTGCAGGCCCGCAGCGCCGCGGTCGCGGCGCTTACCACGTCGGCGCAATCGCGCAAGGCGGTCCAGGCCGACAGGCGCCGGCGGCGCTTGCGCAAGGCTGCCAGGCAGGCGTTGTCCAGCACCGTATAGCTGTCGAACACCGAGGTCACCTGATAGGAGCGCAGCATGCCAAGCGCCACGCGTTCCTGCACCGAGGCGCGGGAAACGTCGGCGGCGCCCAGGCGCACGGCGCCGCCATCGGGCCGCAGTTCGCCCGACAGCAGGTTGATCAAAGTCGTCTTGCCCGCGCCGTTGGGGCCGATCAGCGCGTGCAGTTCGCCAGGCGCCACGTCCAGCGACACGCCGTCGGTCGCCTTCAGGCCGCCGAAGCGGCGCACCAGGTCCTGCGTGGACAATCCAACGGGCGCGGCTGCGGTTTGCATGCTCATGCCGAAGCCTCCTTGGCGATCGCGTCCGGCGGGCGGCGGTCCTGTTGTTCACCCGCGGCCGGCGGCTGGGCCGTCGGCGCGGCGGGCGGCGGACGCCGGAGCCAGACCAGGGAGTTGGCATAGCCGCCCTTGGCCACCATGGCGATGACCACCACCGCCGGCCCCATCAGCAGCATCCAATGCTGCGTCATGCTCTTGAAGGCCTCTTCCATCAGCAGATAGGCAACGGCGCCGAAAATCGGCCCCAGCACATTGCCCAGGCCGCCTATCACCACCATGACGATGAGTTCGCCCGACACCGGCCAGGACATGTAGCTGGGCGAGGCGAAGGCGGTCAGGTTGGCCAGCAGCAGCCCGGCCACGCCGGTCAGCACGCCAGAGGCCACGTAGGCCGTCAGGCGCACGCCGAACACCGAATAGCCCAGCGCGTCAACACGGCGCGGGTTGGCATGGGTGGCGCGCAGGATCATGCCGAAGGGCGAGCGGCGCAGGCGCAGCATCGCCAGGCTGGACACCAGCAGCACCGCCCAGGCCGCCCAGTACACGGGCTGGCTGCCGCCCAGGTCGAACAGGCCGAAGGAACTGGCTTCGTAGATGTTCAGGCCGTCGTCGCCGCCGTACTCGCGCAGGCTGACCGCCAGGAAATAGAACATTTGCGCAAACGCCAGCGTGATCATGATGAAGCCTATGCCCGAGGTCCGCAGGCAGACCGTGCCGACGATCAGCGCCACCAGCGCGCACACCGCGATGCACACGGCCAGCTGCAGCCAGCCGTTGCCAAACCCGTAATAGCTGAGAATGCCCACGGCATAGCAGCCCAGGCCCAGGAACATGGCGTGGCCGAAGCTCACCAGTCCGGCAAAGCCCAGCACCAGGTTCAGCGCCAGCGCGGCCAGCGCATAGATCAGGATGCGCGCGCCCAGCGTCACGTAGAACGGTTCACCCAGCCATTGCGCCACGAAAGGCACGCCGGCCAGGACCAGGAACAGCAAAGGCAGCGCCCAGCGCCGGTATGTGTGTTCTTGCATGATGATCCAACCCCAGTACAAGCGCGCGTCAACGCCGCGCCGAGAAGACCAGGCCTTGCGGCCGGAACGCCAGCACCACGGCCATCAGCACGTAGATCAGCATGGAGGCGAGTGCCGGCCCGACCGCATTGGCGACGGAAGCGTCGAACACGGCGCGCAGCATGTCGGGCAGGAAGGCCCGGCCCAGCGTGTCTATCATCGCGATCAGCAGCGCCGCGACCAGCGTGCCGCGCACCGAGCCGATGCCGCCCACGACGATCACCACCAGCGCCAGGATCAGCACCGGCTCACCCATGCCGGACTGCACCGACAGGATCGGCCCCGCAAGCGCCCCCGCCACGCCTGCCAGCACCGCGCCCAGCAGGAACAGCAGCGTCTTCTGCAGGTCCACGTTGGCGCCCAGCACGCTGGCCATGGGCGCATTGCTGGCGCCGGCGCGGATCAGCATGCCGAAGCGCGTGCGCTGGATCAGGAACCAGGCGCCGACCGCCACCAGCGCGCCCACGCCGATGATCATCAGGCGATACACCGGATAGTCGTTGCCGAACAGGCTGACCGCTCCTTCCAGCCCCTGCGGCACGGCGGCGTAGTACGGCCGGCTGCCCCAGATGACCGAAGCCAGTTCATTGAAGAACATCATCAGCCCGAAGGTGGCCAGCACCTGATAGAGGTGATCATGCTTGTACAGCGGCCGCGCAATCAGGCGTTCCAGCGCCACCCCCACCAGGCCGCTGCCCGTCACCGCCGCCAGGATGGCGAAGGCGAACGAGCCGCTGGCGTTGTAGGCGGTGGCGCCCAGGAAGGCGCCGATCATATACAGCGACCCGTGCGCCAGGTTGATGAAGTTCATGATGCCGAAGATCAGGGTCAGCCCCGAGGACAGCAGGAACAGCAAGGCGCCGAGCTGCAGGCCATTAAGCATCTGCGACAACAGCAAGGATCCGTTCATGGGGCGTCTCCCGGGACGTTACTTCAGCGGGCAGTCGGCCACGTAGGCGTCCTGATGGTCGGTGAACACCTTGGCCAGCTGCTTCAAGCCCACGCCGTCGCCTTCCTTCACGACCTGGTAGGCATACAGGTCCTGCACCGGCATGTTGTTGCTGTTGAAGCGGAACTTGCCGCGCACCGTGGGGAAGTTGGCGCCGGCCGCCTTCACCGCCGCGGCCAGGGCCTTGCTGTCGCCGACCTTGCCGCCCTGCTGCTTGATGGCGGTATCCAGCAGGAACGCCGCGTCATAGCCGCCCACCGCATATTCCGACGGCAAGCGGCCGTACTTGGCCTTGAAGGCCTCGACGAACTTGCGGTTCTGCGGGTTGTCCAGCGTGGTGGCCCAAGGCGTGCCGTAGATCGCGCCCACCGCCTGCTCTTTCAGCGCGGTCAGCGTGTTGGAATCGATCAGGCTTTCCGAGAAGAACGGCAGCTTTTCCATCAGGCCGGCCTGGCGCAGCTGGCGCACGAAGTTCACGCCCACCCCGCCGGTATAGAACACGAAC
This sequence comes from Achromobacter sp. ACM04, assembly GCF_014851465.1. Taxonomy (NCBI): domain Bacteria; kingdom Pseudomonadati; phylum Pseudomonadota; class Betaproteobacteria; order Burkholderiales; family Alcaligenaceae; genus Achromobacter; species Achromobacter sp. ACM04. Next base: position 351,116 of record NZ_JACUZS010000001.1, on the reverse strand, counting down.
AGCGCGTCGGGCGAGGCCGACTGCATGCGCGAGATCTCGGCCGAGTAATCCAGCTGCCCCAGCTGGGTGTAGATCTCGTCGGCGGGCGCGGCGCCATAGAAGCGCTTGAAGCCCGCCAGCTTGTCCTTGCCGGCCTGGTAGTTGGACGACATCAGGTAGGCGCGCTTGTAGCCCTGGTCCTTGACGTACTTGCCCATGGCTTCGGACATGCTGTCGTTCTGCCAGCCGAGCACGAACAGATTGGGCAGGCACATGCGGCCGGCGATGGGCGCGGGTCCGGCGTTGGTGGACAGCGCCACCACGCCCGATTCCTTGATGCGCCGCAGTTCGGCCATGAGCACGTTGGAGAAGCCCAGGCCGACGATCACGTCGACCTTGTCCTTCTCGATGAACTTCTGCACGATCTGCGCGCCCACGTCGGGCTTGAGCTGGTCGTCGTCGCGGATCACCACCGCCTTCTGGCCGCCCAGGCTGCCGCCCAGCTGCTCGATGCCCAACATCAGGCCGTCGTACTGATCCTGGCCCAATGCCGCCTGGGGGCCGGACAGCACCCCGGTAAAGCCGATGCGGATGTCCGCCATTGCGGCGTTGGCCACGGTCAGGGCCGCGACCGCGGCCAGCGCGGACAGGCCGCGTGCGTATGCTTGCATGCTAAGTCTCCTTGGGGGATGGACGGCGGCGCCGTTCTGCGCGGCGCCTGCCGGTACTAAGGCCTGCTTACAGGTCAGAGCTTCACGCAGACATTGCGCAGCTCCGTGTAGAACTCGAGCGAATGCACGCCGCCCTCGCGGCCGATGCCGGACTGCTTGGCTCCGCCGAAGGCCGTGCGCAGGTCACGCAGGAACCAGGAATTGATCCAGCAGATGCCCACTTCCAGGGCCTGTCCCATGCGATGGGCGGTGCCCACGTTGCTGGTCCAGACCGAGGCCGCCAAGCCGTAGGGCGTGGCGTTGGCCAGGGCGACGGCTTCTTCTTCCGTGTCGAAGGGCGCGATGTGGCAGCAGGGGCCGAAAATCTCCTGCTGGATCACGGCCGAGCTTTCCGGCAGGCCGGTCCAGACCGTGGGCTGGATCCAGGCGCCGCCGGCCAGGTCGTCCGGCATGTCCGGCACGCCGCCGCCGGCCACCACCGTGGCGCCTTCTTCACGGGCGCGGGCGTAGTAGCCCAGCACCTTATCGCGATGGCGCTGCGAGATCAGAGGACCCAGGTTGACGCCAGGATCCTTCGGACGGCCCAGCTTGAAGCCGCGGGCGCGCTCGCCCAGCGCCGCCACGAAGCGGTCGAAGATCGGCCGCTGCACGTAGACGCGCTCGGTGCCCAGGCAGACCTGCCCGGTGTTGTCGAAGGCGGCCCGGGCAATGCCGGCCACCGCCTTGTCGAAGTCCGCATCGGCGAACACGATGCCGGCATTCTTGCCGCCCAGTTCGAAGGACACGGGACGCACGCCCACCGCCGCGGCCTGCATGATGGCTTCGCCGGTGCGGGTTTCGCCGGTAAAGGTGATGCCGTCGACCAACGGATGGCGCGTGAGCTTTTCGCCCGCCGAACCGGGGCCGCGGCCATGCACCACGTTATAGACGCCGGGCGGCACGCCGACCTCGTTCATGACTTCGCCCAGCAACGTGGCCGTGGCCGGGGTGTCTTCGGAAGGTTTGACCACCACGGTGTTGCCGCAGGCCAGCGCCGGCCCCACCTTCCAGGTCATCAGCAGCAGCGGCAGGTTCCACGGGCAGATCACGCCGATTACGCCGCGCGGCACTCGCACGCCGTAGTTCAGGGCATGGCCGCCATCCGGCGTTTCCAGGTCGAAGGTCTCGTTGGGGATGTTGCGCACCAGGTCGGCGAAGATCTTGAAGTTCGCCGCGCCGCGCGGAATGTCCAGATGGCTGGCCAGATCGTAGGGCTTGCCGGTGTCGGCGATCTCGGCGTCGACGAATTCGTCGAAGCGCCGGATGATGCCGTCGGCCACCGCGTGCAGCAGCTCCACGCGCTGCTGCGTCTTGAGTTTGCCCCAGGGGCCGCGCAACGCCGCCTTGGCGGCCCGCACGGCGGCATCGACCTCGGCGTCGCCGGCCTCGTGGATGCGCCCGATCAGCCGGTTGTCGACCGGATCGCGGTTGTCGAACGTCTTGTCCGTGGCGACCCATTCGCCGTTGATGAAATTGCGGAAATCGGTCATTGCGTCCTCGGTTGTGACAGGTCTGCCAGCGCCGCTTCAGGGTCGCCGGCGGTCAGGTATTCCCACATGCGCTCGTAGATCCGGCCCGTGCCCACGGCGCGGGTCGCCGCCTCTTCGGGCGAGAACGTGGGCGCGCCGTCGGCCAGGCCGGCCGAGCGCAGTTGCCATTCGATGCGCGCGGCATCCTCCAGATACCAGGTCAGCACCACGGCATGCATCAGCGATTCGGCTGCCACCACCGCGCCGTTGCCGCGCATGGCCACGGCGCGGGCCGCGCCCAGGGTCTGGGCCACGCCGCGCGCCTGGGCGTCGCTGCGCACCAGTTGCGGGTCATCCCAGAGCGGCACGGACGGAGAGAAATACGAACCCATCCCATGGCGCGGCTGCGGCGTCACGCGGGCCGAGGACAGCGTCATGACCGTGGGCGGCATGGAGCGCACCACTCCGCCCACTTCGGGGCGCATGCGGTAGATGTGCTGGTGGATGCGGACCTCGCCCAGCACGCCCTCGGGCAGTTCGCCGTGCACCGGCACCACCGTGCCCGCCTCGCCCGGTTCGATCAGGCCCATGGGCCGCGCGGCGCATACCAGGAAGTGATCGGCGTCGAGGCGGCTGCTGCAATGGCCGTAAGCGTGGACCAGGCCGGCGCGGGCCAGGCCGCGCGCCGCCGTCCGCACCAGCGCTTCCTGGCCGGCGTCGGCTTTCATCGGCGCGGCGCTCACGTCTTGAACTCCGGGATGTCGGGCTTGGCGCCCCACATGCAGAACGAGGACGGCACTGCGGGGAAGCTGCGCGGCCGGTAGGTCTTCTCGTCTTCGGCGGTGATCAGGCGCACGCCGGTGGAGTACTCGTAGATCATGCCGTCGGGGCCGTCGAAGTACAGGAACATCGCCCCCGAGGTCGGATGGCGCCCCGGGCCGAAGCGGATCGGCACCTGCCATTCCTTCAGCTGGTACCAGGCACGCATGATGTCGTCGATGCTTTCGACCTGGTGGTTGATGTGCTGCACGCCCGGATAGCTGGACGGGAACAGCGCGATCTTGTGGTGCACTTCGTCGATGCGCAGCAAGGGCGCTTCGCCGATGCGGTCGCTGACCCGGGCTGAAAGCAGCCCGGTCCAGAAGGCCTCGTCGCGTCGCGCGTCCAGCGTGCGCAGGCCGATATGCGAAAAGCCCGTCACGCCGGCATCGCGGCTGGGGAAATAGCGGCGGCCGCTGTGGTGCGGCGCGTGCACCAGCTCGATGCGGTTGCCGGACGGGTCGATGAAACTGAGGAAATCGCGTACGTAGCGCTGCTCGGCGTCCTCGCGCTTGCCCGCGGCGACCTGATAGCCGCTGCGCTCCAGCACCGCGCCGGCATGCTCCAGTTCCTCGGACGTGTCCACTTCGAACGCCGTGGTGTGGTCGCGCGGATCGCCTTCGAAATAGCACAGGGTGTGGTCGCGCGAGTCGGATTTGAAATAGACCGCGCCGTGCTCCTTGCGCGCCACTTCCAGCCCCAGCACCGCGGTCGCGTAGCGGACCGCGGATTCCAGGTCGCGGGTACCCAGCCGGACGTACCGGATGTCGTGTAGCCGTATCACTGCTTGTCTCCAGGTTGCGCCTGCCGCCGGCTGATTACCGGTCGTAGTCTCGACGCTTTTTTTCTACGATAAGCAGCATAAATCTCGGCGTCAATAATTTTTATCGAGATTTTTTAAAGCCAGTGATAAAGTAGCTCCCATGTCAGACGGCGCCACCCTCCCCCCGCTTGCCCATTCCGCCTCGGCCAACACCCTGGTCGGCGCGGCCTATGTCAACCTGCGCCGCGACATCATCCAGGGCGTGCATCCGCCGGGCTCGCGCCTGCGGGTCGAACACCTGAAGGACGATTACGGCGTGGGCGCGGGCACGTTGCGCGAAGCGCTGGCGCTGCTGGTGTCGGACGCGCTGGTCATCGCGCAAGGACAGCGCGGCTTTCACGTCACGCCGATTTCGCTGGAAGACTTCCGCGACATCACCGAGAACCGCGTGCTGCTGGAAACCCAGGCCCTGCGCCAGTCCATCGCCCTGGGCGATGACGACTGGGAAAGCGCGGTGCTGGCCGCCTTCCACCGTCTGAGCAAGGCCGAACAGCGCCTGGCCGCCGACCCCGACACCCGTTTTGAAGAGTGGGAACAGCGCAACCGCGAGTTCCACCGCGAACTGATCCGCGCCTGTCCGTCGCGCTGGCTGCATCATTTCCTGGGCATCCTGTACCAGCAGGCCGAACGCTACCGCCGCCTGACCGTCACGCGCAAGCCCATCGCGCGCGACCTGGACGACGAACACAAAGGCATCCTGGACGCCACGCTGGCGCGCGATGCGGACCGCGCCTGTGAACTGCTGGCCGCCCACATCCGCCTGACCTACGAGGCCGTGGCGCGCCTGCCGCCCACGCTGTTCACCCCGGATTGAACGCCGCGTCAGTTGAAAAAAACCCACACCGGCACGCGCCTACCCGTTGATTCGCCTACACCACTTCTATAGAATCTTCAATTCGGGCCTCTGCCCATTCCCTTTCCCCACATCTCACACCATTGGGAGGCGCAAGATGATGAATCCGCATACCGCCATCCCGCGCGTGTCCCCGCGACGTCATTAAGTCGTCGCCCGCGCGGACCCATCGCTGGATGCCTATCTAGCGACCGGTCCTCCGTGCCCGCCCCAAAAACCTGAACGCAATCGCCCGCGCCTCGCCGCGCAGGCCGCTCCTTCCTCTTTCCACACAAGGACTCCCGGCGTCCTGGTGACGCCGGGCCATTGCAATGGCCAGAAAAAAAATCGATCTACGAGGACAGACCTTCAAGGATGTCCTTGGCTTTACCTTCCGCCATTGGCGCGCGCAGCCCTGGCGCACCTCCGGCATCATCGTGCTGGCCCTGCTGTCGGCGGTGACCGACGTGCTGACGCCGCTGTACGCCGGCAAACTGATTGACGCCGTGGCCTCGGGCGCGGCTGGCGACGAGATCGTCTGGAGCGCGGCGCTGACCGCGTTCTGGCTGCTGCTCGCGCTGGGCATCGGCGGCACGCTGCTGCGTCAGGCCGTGTTCCAGAACATCATCACCTTCACGCTGAAGATGATGAACGGCATCGTCTCCAACGCGTTCTACCGCGTGCAGCGTTTCTCCACGGACTGGCACGCCAACAGCTTTGCCGGCTCCACGGTGCGCAAGATCACGCGCGGCATGTGGGCGGTCGACATCCTGAACGACACGCTGCTGATCGCGCTGCTGCCGTCGGTCGTGATGCTGGTGGGCGCCACCGCGCTGCTGGGTGTGCACTGGCCCATCATGGGCCTGGTGGTGGGCCTGGGCTCGGTGCTGTACATCGCCGTGACCGCGGCGCTGTCGCTGGGCTATGTGGCGCCGGCCGCGCGCCTGGGCAACGCCTGGGACACGCGCATGGGCGGCGCCCTGGCCGACGCCGTCAGCTGCAACGCGGTGGTCAAGGCCTTCGGCGCCGAAGACCGCGAAGAAGTCAGGCTGGACCGCGTGGTCGACAAATGGCGCCGCCGCACGCGCCGCACCTGGATCCGCGGCACGATCAACGGCGGCATCCAGGGCGCCATGCTGGTCGCCATGCAGGCGGGCATCCTGGGCGCGTCGCTGCTGCTGTGGTCGCGCGGCCAGGCCAGCGTGGGCGATATCACCTTCGCCCTGACGATGTTCTTCATGCTGCAGGGCTACCTGCGCGACGTAGGCATGCACATCCGCAACCTGCAACGCTCGGTCAATGACATGGAAGAACTGGTCGCGCTGGAAAAGCAACCGCTGGGCGTGGACGACCGGCCCGGCGCGGGCGAGCTGCGCGTGACGGCCGGCGAGATCCGCTTCGAGGACGTGACGTTCCGCTATGGCGCGCACGACAAGGCGTTGTACGACCATTTCTCGGTACGCATCGCCCCGGGCGAACGGGTCGGCCTGGTCGGCCATTCGGGTTCGGGCAAGACCACGTTCATCAAACTGATCCAGCGTTTGTATGACGTGAACGACGGCCGCATCACGATCGACGGGCAGGACATCGCCCAGGCGCGGCAGGCGTCCCTGCGCAGCCAGATCGCCATCGTGCAGCAGGAGCCGGTGCTGTTCCACCGCACGCTGGCGGAGAACATCGCCTATGCCCGCCCCGGCGCCACGCAGGCCGAGATCGAGCAGGCGGCGCGGCTGGCCAGCGCCCATGACTTCATCATGGCGCTGCCCAAGGGCTACGACACGCTGGTCGGCGAACGCGGCGTCAAGCTGTCGGGCGGCGAACGCCAGCGCGTGGCCCTGGCCCGCGCCTTCCTGGCCGATGCGCCCATCCTGATCCTGGACGAAGCCACGTCCAGCCTGGACAGCGAAAGCGAGGTGCTGATCCAGCAGGCCATGGACCGTCTGATGGTGGGTCGTACCACGCTGGTGGTGGCGCACCGCCTGTCGACGGTGCGCGCGCTGGACCGCCTGCTGGTGATGGACCGCGGCCGCGTCATCGAGGAAGGCAGCCATGACGCACTGATCCGCCTGAAGGGCGGTCTGTACCGGCGCCTGTTCGAACGCCAGGCGCTGGAGCTGACCAAGGGCCTGACGCAGTCCGAACTGCTGGAGGACGGCGCGGTTCCGCCGCTGCCGAAGGATGAGGAAGCCGACGAGTCCTCGTACGCCTACGCCAAATAGGGCGGACAGCCGGTCCCGTAGCGCAAGCTGCGGGACCGGCCGCTTCAGGCCGGACGCTGGGCCACGGTCAGGCGCAGGCCGAAGCCGATCAATGCCAGCCCGAACGCCCGGCTCTGGATCTTCTGCGCACGGGGGCTGGCCGACATCCAGCGCCCCACCGCCCCGCCCGCCAACGCGCACAGCACGTCCAGCGCCAGGCCCAGGCTGACCAGGATCACGCCCAGCACGGCGAACTGCTGGCCTATCGGCCCCTGGGCGGGCGACACGAATTGCGGCAGCAGCACCGAGCAGAACAGCAAGGCCTTGGGATTGAGCACATTGGTCAGCACGCCGCTCAATAGCGCCGGCCCCAGCCCCGCGCGGCTCGCGGGCGCCTGCCCGGTGGCATCGTAGGACACGGGTCCTGCGCGCAATAGCCGCACGCCCAACCAGACCAGATAGCATCCCCCCACCGTGCGCGCCGCGTCGAACGCCCAGGGATGCGTCTTGAACAGCGCCGCCAGTCCCAGCGCGGCCAGGGTCACGTGCGCGGCCCGCGCGATGGCCAGCCCCACGGCCACCGCCAGCGCCTGCCCTCTGCCGCGCAGCACGCCGGTTTCCAGCAGCAGGATCATGTCGGGTCCCGGCACCACGTAGACGATCAGCAAAGCCCCTAGAAACATCGCCATATCCGCCATTTTCCCGCTCCTTTTCGTCCTGGCTCAGGCGATCATTCTAGGAAAACCAGGCTGGCATGTGCATCCTATTCATGCCATTCGATTTATGATGATTGGCATATTCCGCCAATCCAATAATCCTTATCCTGATTTCATGCCAAAACGCGAATTGGACGCCTACGACCGCCGGATCCTCGAGGCCCTGCAGCAGAACGGCCGGCTGACCAATGTCGAACTCGCCGAGCAGATTGGCCTGTCCCCTTCGCCCTGCCTGCGGCGGGTGCGGCTGCTGGAAGAAGCCGGCGTCATCCAGGGGTACGAAGCCCGCCTGGCGCCGGACGAAGTCGGCCTGGGCCTGACCGTCTTCGTCGGCATCAAGGTGGAGCGGCACCACGAGCGCGACTCCGCCCTGTTCCGCGAGGAGGTCAGCACCTTGCCGGAAGTCATCGCCGCGCATCTGGTGTCGGGCGAGTCCGACTTTCTGCTGCAGGTAGTGGTGCCCGACCTGCGCGCCTACGAACGCTTCCTGCTGGGCACGCTATTGAAGCTGCCCGGCGTGAAGGACATACGCAGCAACTTCGCGATCCAGACCGTCAAGCCGCAAAGCCCGCTGCCGCTGGATCATCTGGCGAAGTGAGCGCGCCGCGCGCTCGAACTCAGGCCATCGCGGCCGCGGCCCGGTCCACCGCCTGCGAGCGGCGTTCGAAGCGCGCTTGCGACATCTCCAGATAGCGCTGCACCACGGCCGGCTCCGAGGTCTTGGGCGTGCCACCGGGAAACGGTGGTTGGGGGTCATATTCGATCTGCAGCTGTATCAGCTTGGCCACGTCCTCGCCGCACAGGTCCGCCACCACCTTCAGCCCCATGTCGATGCCCGAGGTCACGCCGCCCGCGGTGTACAGGTTGCCGTCCACGCACATGCGCTCGTCGCTGGGGATGGCGCCGAAGCGCGACAGCAGTTCGCGCGCGCGCCAATGGCTGGAAGCGCGCCTGCCGCGCAACAGGCCAGCCGCGCCCAGCAACAGCGAACCGGTGCAGATGCCGAATACGTAGCGTGCCCCCAGCCCCTGCGCGCGCGTGAACGCTACCCAGTCGGCGTCGACAATGGCATCATCCGTGCCCGGCCCGCCTGGCACCACCAGCAGGTCGCAGGGCGGCGCCGATGCGATGGTCTGCGTGGGCACGAAACACAGCCCGCGATCGCTGCGCACCGGATCGCGCGTTTTTGCGACAAAATCCACGGTGAAGCCCGGCGCGCCTGCCAGCACTTCATACGGCCCGGTCATATCCAGCTGGGTCAGCCCTTCGAACAAGAGAAAATTCACATGCATGACGATGCTCCGTTAGAAACGACGACTCCCAGCATAGGCGGACGCGCCCGGACGCGTGCGCCAAATACTGCGCCGGATGCGCCATTGCGCGTGCAGTTCGTCCTGTATGACGGCTTCCAGCCGCTGGATCTGGCCGGACCGTGGCAAGCCTTCAGTTCGGCCAACGAGGAAGCCGGCCGCAAGCTGTACCGCCTGGGCACCATCGCCGCGACGCCGCTGGTCTCCACCTGGGAACAGGGCCTGCGCATGCAGGTGGACGGCACTTTTGCCGACGATGGCGATGAGCGCCTGGACATGATGTTCGTGCCCGGCGGCCCCGGCGCCGATTTCGCGGGCGCCCATGGCGAGACGCGCGCCTGGCTGCGCCGCCGCGACGCGACCGCCGGGCGCACCTGCAGCGTATGCACCGGCGCCTTCGTGCTGGCCGCCGCCGGCCTGCTGGACGGCCGCGCCGTCACCACCCACTGGCGATCGGCCGACCGGCTGCGCCAGCTTCATCCCGCCCTGCGCGTCGAAGACGACCGCATCTACGTCGAAAGCGGCAAATACTGGACCTCTGCCGGCGTCACCGCCGGCATCGACCTGGCGCTGGCGCTGATCGAACGCGACTTCGGCGCGGACCTGTCGCAACGGGTTGCGCGGCGGCTGGTGGTCTTCATGCGCCGCAACGGCGACCAGCGCCAGTACAGCCAGGCGCTGCGTTTGCAGGACCGCGTGGCCGCGCCATTCCGGGACCTGGTGGAAAAAATTGAGGCGCAGCTATCGGCGCGCTGGTCGGTCGACGACATGGCCGACGCCTGCCAGATGTCGCGCCGCACCTTCCAGCGTAAATTCGCCGCGCATTTCGGCGTCGCGCCCACGGAAGTGCTCAAGCGCCTGCGCCTGGAGCGTGCGCAGGCGCTGGCGGCGTCCGGCAAGGTGTCCAGGAAGGAAATGGCGCGCGAGTTCGCCATACACGCGCCGCCGCAAGGGACGGCGCCGCAAGCCTGAGCAACCGCGCAACGCAACAAGCGGCTAGCCGGCAAGCCCCACCGACACTCCCCCGCACACATACAGCATCTGTCCCGTCATGAAGCCCGCCCGCGGGTCCATGAACATGGACACGGCATGGGCGACCTCTTCGGGTCGGCCCACGCGCCCCGCCGGGATTGCCGCCTCCAAAGCCAGCGTCTGCGGCGCGCCCGGCGGGTTGGACTGGTTGAACAGTTCAGTCGCGATGGGTCCGGGCGCCACGGTATTCACCGTGATGCCGCTGCCCGCCAGCTCCAACGCCCAGGTGCGCGTCATCCCGGCCAGCGCCGCCTTGGAAGCGCCGTAAACCGTGCGCCCGTCCTTGCCCAGGGCGGCGCGGCTGCCAATGTTCACCACCCGCCCGTAGCCCGCCGCCCGCATGCCGGGCAGCAGGGCCTGCATCAGCAGCACCGGCGCCGTGACGTTCAGCGCCATGATCCGCGCCATCTGTTCCTGCGTCACGTCCCCGATGCGCGCGACCTGGATCATGCCGGCGTTGTTGACCAGATGCAGGACCTGGCGCTCGGCCGCCAACGCCTGCGCCGCGGCAATGGTGGCCAGCGCGTCGCCCAGGTCGACCGAACGGAACGTTTCGCCGGGCAGGAGCGCTGCGGGCGCGCCGCGGCTGAAGTTGACGACCTCGAAGCCATCTTCGATCAGGCGCGCGACGATGGCGCGGCCTATGCCCCGGCTGCCGCCGGTGACCAGTGCGGTGGGCGTTTTCATTGCGCGGTGATTCCCTTGTCCTTGATGAGTCCGCCCCACTTCTTGCGTTCCCCGGCTTCGAAGGCCGCCAGGTCCGCGCCGAAGAGCGTGCCGGGCTTGGCGCCCATGCCGGCAAAGTTGGCCGCGACGGCCGGGTTCTTCAGCCCGCTGCGCGCGGCTTCGATCAACTGCTTGACCACGGGTTCCGGGGTATTGCGCGGGGCGTAGAGCGCAAACCAGGCGGTGACGTCAAAGCCCGGCAGTCCCGATTCCGCCACGGTGGGCAGGTTGGGCACCGAGGCGTCGCGCGCGGCCGACGTGACCGCCACGCCCCGCACCAGATTGCCATCCTTGATCTGCGCCAGCGCGCCCGGCAGGTTGTCGAACAGCAGGTCGACCTGCCCGCCCGCCACCGCCGGCAGCGAGGCGGACGTGCCCTTGAAAGGCACGTGCAGCATGGTCACGCCGGCCATGGCCTCGAAATAGGCCCCGGTAAGATGCACCGAGGACCCTATGCCCGGCGACGCATAGGTCAGCTTCTTGTCCTTGGACTGCTGGGCCGCCTTGATCACGTCGGCCACCGTCTTGTAGGGCGACTTGGCGCTGACGGCGATGACGTTGGGCGTGGTGGACACCAGCGCAATGGGCACCAGGTCGCGTTCGGGGTCGAACGCCATGTTGTTGTAGAGGAACTGGTTGATGGTCTGGGTGCCGATGGTGCCCAGGCCCAGCGTGTAGCCGTCGGGCTTGGCGCGCGCCACGTAGGCCATGCCGATATTGCCGCCCGCGCCGGGCTTGTTCTCGACCAGCACGGTCTGCTTCAGGCCCGGCTCCAGCGCGTGAGCGATGGCGCGGCCAAAGATGTCGGCGCCGCCGCCCGGCGGATACGGCACGACGACGGTCACGGGATGATCGGGATAGCCGGCGGCCTGGGCCGCGGGCAAGGTCAGGAAGGCCAGCGCGGCCAGGGCCGGCGCAGTGATCGCCAACCTGCGCTGCAGGAATTGCGTCATGGGCTTGTCTCCTATCGAACCCGCTGATTGCGGATTTCTTTTTAAAGTACGTAAATACGTACTATATTCATAAGAACATAGAAAACCTCCAGGAGACAAGCAGATGAAACGCTGGACCCAACGCCCCGAAGGCTCCACCTGGGGCGACTTCGGCCCGGATGACGAGATCGGCCGCCTCAACCTGCTGACTGAGGAAAAAGTACTGCAGGCGGTGCGGGAGGTGCGCACGGGCAAGGTGTTCTGCCTGTCGCTGCCGCTGGACCTGCCGGGCGGCAACGTGCTGAACCCGCGCCGCCACGCGCCGACGCTCCAGCCCACCTTCCGCGAAGGCACGCCCTACCTGAACTTCCAGATGTCCCAGGTGCAGCCCGAAGCCGTGGACGTGCTGTCCGACGACCAGGTCACGCTGTCCATGCAGTACTCCACCCAGTGGGACGGCCTGTGCCACGTGGGCGCGCTGTTCGACATCCAAGGGGATGGCCAGGCGCGCCGCGTCTACTACAACGGCTACGCGGCCGGCGTGGACGTGTTCGGCGGCGCGGATCCCGACAAATCGGACGACGCCTGCTGCCCGCCCGGCGGCTCGTACGCGCGCAAGCTGGGTATCAACCGCTACGCCGAAAAAGGCATGCAGGGCCGCGGCGTGCTGGTGGACCTGGCGCGCGCCTACGGCCCCGGCCGCACGGTCGTCGACCTGGCGGCCCTGCAGGCCGCCATGCGGGCACAGAACGTGACGGTCGAACACGGCGACATGTTGGTGCTGCGCACGGGCTTTGCCGAGGCGATCGTTGCCATGGACGGCCAGCCCGATCCGCACAAGCTGGAGCAGACCGGCGCCGTGCTGGACGGCTCCGACCCGGCGCTGCTGGACTGGATCACGCAATCCGGCATCGCCGCGATCTGCGCCGACAACTACGCGGTCGAAGCCTATCCGGCGCGCACCTCCGGCCCCGGCCACTCCATCCTGCCGCTGCACCACCATTGCCTCTTCAAGCTGGGCCTGCCGCTGGCCGAACTCTGGTACCTGAAGGACCTGGCCGACTGGCTGCATGCGCAAGGCCGCAGCCGCTTCCTGCTGACTGCCCCGCCCTTGCGCATGCCTGGCGCGGTGGGTTCTCCCGTGACGCCCATCGCCACGGTGTAAGCCATGAACATGCCGTACTCGACGTTCTCCGAACACCTGGACGCCTTGGTCGCGCGCCGGCCCGATGCGCCGCTGCTGATCGACCAGGACCAGCCCATCGGCGCCGCGCAACTGCGGACGCAAAGCCGCGCGCTGGCCGCCGGCCTTGCCCGCATCGGCGTGCGCCCGGGACAGCGCGTGGCGGTCTGGCTACCCAATTGCGCCGCCTGGGTGGAATCCTTCCTGGCCTGCGCGCACCTGGGCGCGCTGGTGCTGGCGGTCAACACGCGCTTTCGGGCGCTGGAGCTGGCCGACATCCTGGGACGCGGCAAGGCGGACTGGCTGGTGTTCTGGCCGGGGTTCAAGGGCATAGACTTCCAGGGCATCCTGGGCGAAGTCGCGCCGGAACACCTGGAGCGCCTGCAAGGCGTGATCGCGCTGACGAATGCCGACGAGGCGCTGCCCCCCAGCTTCCATGGCAAGCCGGCGCACCGCTACCAGGACCTGCAGTCCTGCACCGACACAGCGCCGCCGGCCCAGCCCAATGCGGGCGTGCTGTGCTTCACCACGTCCGGCACCACCTCCAAGCCCAAGTTCGTGCTGCACGACCAGCGCACCCTGTTGAATCACGGCGCGGCCGTGGCGCGGGCCTATGGCTATGACGAGGGAAGCTGCGTACTCGCCAGCGCGCCGTTCTGCGGCGCCTTTGGCTTCGCGACGCTGGTCGGCGGCCTGGCGCAAGGCGCGCCCGTGGTCTGCGCGCCGGTGTTCGACGCCGCCCAATCCGCCGCAGCGGTGCGCCGCCACGCGGTGACGCACACCTACGCCAACAACGAGGCCTTGGTCGGCATGATGCGGGCGGGAGCCCAAGGCGACTTCGCCTCGGTACGGCTGTTTGGCTTCGCCAGCTTCACGCCGGCGCTGGACAACATGCTGGACCTGGCCCGCGAGGCCGGCGTGCCGCTGACCGGCCTGTATGGTTCCAGCGAGCTGGTGGCTCTGGTCGCCGGCCAGCCGCGCGATCCCGCCGAGGGCGACGTGTCCGCGCGCCACCAGCCCGGCGGCACGCTGATCTACCCCGAGGCGCGCGTGCGCGCCCGCGATCCCGCCACGGGCGAAATCCTGTCGCATGGCCAATCCGGCGAACTCGAAATCCTCTCGCCCAGCCTGATGCAGGGTTATCTGGACAATCCCAAGGCCACCCGCGGCGCCTGCACGGATGACGGCTACTTCAAGACCGGCGATCTCGGCTACACGCTGAATCCGCGCCAGTTCGTGTTCCAGACCCGCATGGGCGATTCGCTGCGCCTGTCCGGCTTTCTGGTCAATCCGGTGGAAATCGAACAGGTGGTCGAAACCCTGCCGGGCGTGCGCGCCTGCCAGGTGGTCGGCGCCACGCAAAAGGGCAAGACCGTGCCCTATGCCTTCGTGCTGCTGCAGCCGGGCGCAGCCGCCGACCCCGCGGGTTGGACCGCCGCGTGCAAAGCCGCGATGGCGGGCTTCAAGACGCCGGCGGGCTTTACCGTGCTGGATGCATTCCCCTCGGTGGAAAGCGCCAACTCGGTCAAGATCCAGAAGCACCGGCTGCGCGAAATGGCCGATGCCATACTCGCGGCCCCGACCACGACGCCTTCCGCCTGAACATGCCCGACCCCAAGCTCTTCTCGCGCAGTCCCCAGCCGCTGTATCTGCAGGCGGCGGCGCTGTTTCGTAGCAATATCCAGAACCGCACCTGGCGGCCCGGCCAGCAGATCCCGCCGCTGGAAGCGCTGATGGAAACCTATGGCATATCGCGGGCGACCATCCGCCAGGCGTTCGGCCTGCTGGAAGACGATGGCCTGATCCGCCGCTCGCGCGGGTCGGGCACCTTCGTCAATGCCGAATTGCCCGAAACGCCCACCCTGCTGATCCCCAAGACCTGGGCCGAAACCGTGGAACTCAGCAATCAGCTGGGCACGGTTTCACTGGTGGAGTCCAACGCCGATTCGCCCCTGCCCGACACGCTGGGCATGCCTTGCGGCGCCGACCGCAGCGGCAGCTTCCAATATTTGCGACGGGTGCACACGACCGATGGCGCCCCCTTCTGCTATAGCGAGGTCTTCCTGGATAGCGCGCTGTTCCGCAAGCATCGCGCCCGCATCCGCAAAAGCACCGTGGCGCCGGTGCTGGACCAGTACTACGGCGCACGCATCAGCGAAGCGCGCCAGGTGCTGAACGTGATCCAGGCCGGCCAGGAATCCGCCGAGTCCCTGCAGATTCCCGTGTCCTCGCCCGTGGCGGAAATACGCCGCTACGCCTGCATCGATGGCCGCGTGGTGTACTTCGCGCGGCTGGAGTTCCCGTTCAGCAAGGTGCGGATGGAATTCGACCTGCTGTCCCATCGCTAGACCACATTCAAGACAAGGAGGCATCCCACCTCGACCCGCCAGCGTCAAGCCAGAACAGAGCGCCGCAGCAGATCCCCAAGCGCCAGCAGTATCCGAACAAGATCCGGCATAAAGGAGACCCACCATGAAATGCCGTAGACCCCCCCGGATTTCCCTGAAGTTGCGCAGCACGCTAGCCCTGTTATCCGCCTTTGCCGCCGCGCCCTGCGCCATGGCGCAGGCGATCTCCGACGACGTGGTCCGCCTGGGCCTGATCCTGGACATGAGCGGCGTGTACGCCGACGTCACGGGCAAGGGCAGCGCGACCGCCGCCGAAATGGCCATCGCCGACTTCGGCGGCAAGGTGCTGGGCAAGAAGATCGACCTGATGGTGGTGGACCACCAGAACAAGGCCGACATCGCCGCCGCCAAGGCACGCGAGTGGTACGACACCCAGAAGGTCGACGCCATCATGGACGTGGCCGGCTCCGCCCCCGCGCTGGCCGTGCTGGAAGTGGCGCGCGAGAAAAAGAAGATCGTGGTGTTCAGCGGACCCGGCACCGAGCGCATCACCAACGACCTGTGCTCGCCCTATTCCGTGCACTACACCTACGACACCTGGTCGCTGGCCAACACCACGGCGCGCGCCACGGTCGAACAAGGCGGCAAGAGCTGGTATTTCCTGACGGCCGACTACGCTTTCGGCCACACCTTGCAAGCGTCCGCCACCGAAGTCGTCAAGGCCAACGGCGGCACCGTGCTGGGCGCATCGCGCCACCCGCTGGGCTCCAGCGACTTCGCCTCGTACCTGCTGCAGGCCCAGGCCAGCCGCGCGCAGATCGTGGGCCTGGCCAACGCCGGCGGCGACACGGTCAACGCCATCAAGGCCGCCAGCGAATTCGGGCTGACCAAGGGCGGCCAGAAAATGGCCGGGCTGCTGCTCTACATCAATGACATCCACGCCATCGGCCTGGACGCCGCCGCCGGATTGACGCTGACCGAGGCCTTCTACTGGGACATGAACGACCAGACCCGGGCCTGGTCCCAGCGCTACTACGACAAGCTCAAGAAAATGCCCAACATGAGCCAGGCCGGCACCTACTCGTCGGTGATGCACTACCTGAAGGCGGTGCAGGCAGCCGGCACCGACGAGCCCACGGCGGTGATGAAGCAGATGAAGTCCATGCCCATCAACGACTTCTTCGCCACCAACGGCCGCATCCGCGAGGACGGCCGCATGGTGCATGACATGTACCTGTTCGAAGTCAAGAAGCCGTCCGAGTCCAAGCGGCCCTGGGACTACTACAAGCTGGTGGCCACCCTGCCCGGCGACCAGGCCTTCATGCCGCTGTCGCGCTCGTCCTGCCCGTTGGTGAAGAAGTAGCGGTGACGCGGGCGCCCGGTGGGCGCCCGCCATGTCATGCCCGCAGCTTGCGGTCCAGTTCCAGCACCGACTGGTACAGCACGCGGGTGCCATCCAGCAGCTGCGCGGGTTCGATCCACTCTTCCGGACAGTGGCTGCGGCCGTTCAGGCAGGGGATGAAGATCATGCCGATGGGGCCGGTGGGCGCCATGTAGACCGCGTCGTGGCCCGCGCCGCTGGGCAGGCGCATGGAGGCGTAGCCGAGCTGGTCGGCGGCGGCATGCACCGCGTCCATCACCAGCGGCGTGCAGTCCGTGGGCCGCGCGCGGCTCAGCTGGGTGAAGCTTGCGGACAGGCGCAACGCGGTCAGGTCGGTGGCCACGCCGGCCATCAGCGTTTCGGGGAAGGCGTCCAGCACCGCGTCGCTGTCGCTGCGCATTTCCAGCGTCAGCTCGACGCGGCCCGGCACCGCGTTGGCGGCGTTCGGCGTCATGGACAACCGGCCCACGGTGGCGACCACGTAGTGCGGATTGCCGCTGGCGGCGCTGGCCTGGCGGTGGGCGGCATCGATGATACGGGCCGCGCCCACCAAGGCATCGCGGCGGATGTCCATGGGCGTGGTGCCGGCATGATCCGGCTGGCCTTCCACCGTGATCAGCACGCGGCGGATGCCGACGATGTTGGTGACCACGCCGATAGGCAGGCCGCGGCTTTCCAGCACCGGGCCTTGTTCGATATGCAGTTCGACGAACGCCGCGGTGCCGTCAGGGCCGCGCAGCGGCGCGCCCAGCGCCGAGGGGTCGCCGCCGATGCGGGCGATGCCGGCGGCGAGCGTCTCGCCTTCGGGATTGCGGGCCGCCAGCATGTCGGGCGTCAGCTGGCCACAGAGCGCGCGGCTGCCGACGCAGGAAATGCCATAGTCGCTGGGCTCCTCGGACAGGAAGTCGATGACCTCGAAGGGATGTTCCAGCTGCACGCCTTGCTCGCGCAGGGTGTGGGCCACTTCGATGCCGGCCAGCACGCCGATGATGCCGTCGAAACGGCCCCCGGCCATCACGGTGTCGCAATGCGAGCCGGTGGCGATGGGCTTGCGCGCGGGATCGCGCCCGGCCAGCGTGCCTATCAGGTTGCCGCCGGCATCCAGGCGGGTCGCCAGGCCCGCGGCCTCGAACTCGCTGCGCAGCCAGGCGCGGGCCTCGTCGAACAACGGCGAGAACGCGCGGCGCGTCCAGGGGACGTCGGGCAGGGTGAAGCGGGAAAGGGTTTCGACGCGGGCCCAGAGGCGCTCGGCGTTCAGGGGAGGAAACTGCACAGACATTGCCGTTTCCCTCAGGCCTGGCGCGGACGCAGGAAGCGGCCGTCGCCCTTCTGATTGACGATGCCCTTGCCATCGTAGACCTGCTGGCCGCGGCACCAGGTGCCCGCGACGCGCACGGTGAACTCGCGGCCTTCGAACGAACTCCATTGCACCGCCGACAGGCTGGTAGACGGATCGAAGGCATAGCGTTCCGGCTTGAGGATGACGATGTCGGCGTCCTTGCCCACCTCCAACGAGCCCTTGCGGTCATCCAGCAGGAAGTGCTGCGCGGGGTTGCGGCTCAGTTGGCGCACCACCATGGACGGCGCGATGCCATGCTCTTCGCAGCCGGTCCAGAAAGCGGGCAACAGCGTTTCCAGGCCCGGGCCGCCGGACGAGTTCTTGAATACGTTCGGATTCTGCTTGCGCTCCAGGCCCCAGCTGACATGGTCCGACGACACGAAGGTGCATTCGTCCTTGGCGATATGGGTCCAGAGCAGGTCGACCTCGGCCTTGGGACGGATCGGCGGATAGTGCTTGGTCTTCGCGCCGAAGCGGCGGGTGTGCTCTTCGTGGTTCAGCATCAGATACTGCACGCAGGTTTCGATGCTGGCGCGATGGCCGTTGCGGCGGTACATGTTGCAGATCTCGAAACCGCGGGAAGTCGACACGTGTACCGCATGGGCGCGCGCGCCGGTTTCGGCGCCGATCTCATAGATCAGCGCCGTCGCCAGGTTCTCGATCAGCGGCGTATGCGCGCGCATGAACGCGTCCCAGCCGGTGTCGTCGGCCTCGACCAGCCGCGCGATGTTCTTGCGGGTCAGTTCCTGCATCTGGTTGTGCACGCCGCAAACCAGTCCGGATGGAGCGATCAGGCGGAAGGCTTCGTACAGATCGTCTTCCTCGATGCGGGGAAATCGGCCCGGGGTCGCTTCGAAGGTCGAAAACTTGAAGGCGCATACGCCGCCTTCGATGAGCCCCGCCGCGGCCGCCAGGCCGTGCTGGGTGTTCAGGGTGCCGAACAGCGCCACGTCCACATGGCAATCGCGCTCCACCTCGGCGATCTTGGCGTCGAGCTGCGGACGCGAAGCCACGGGTTCCGGATCGTCGTAGGGCATGTCGACCATGACCGTCACCCCGCCGGCGGCAGCCGCGCGCGATGCCCAGCCCAGTCCTTCCTGGTTCAGCTGGCTGCCCGAATGCACCTGGCCGTCGACCACGCCGGGCACGATCCACTGGCCCCGCGCATCCACGCTGTCGCGGCCCGCGGGGGCCTCGCCAGCGCCGCGCGCCGCGACCTTGCCGTCCCTGACCGCCAGCCAGCCGTCCATCACCACGCCATCCGGGTCGACGATGTTGCCGCGCACCACCAAATCGAAATCGCTCATGACCGCTTCCATCCTGTGTTGAGTGCAGGCAGTGTAGGAGCGGTCATCCAAAACGTCTTATGCTTATATGTGCGTGAGAATTAACATCAGGTTAAGCATATGAAATTGAATCTGCGGCAGATCGAAGTCTTCCGGGCCATCATGCTCAGCGGCTCCATCAGCGGCGCATCCAAGCTGCTGTTTGTTTCGCAGCCCGCGGTCAGCCGGCTGATCGCCTATACGGAGCAGCGCCTGGGCTTGATGCTGTTCCAGCGCATCAAGGGCCGGCTGTACCCCACCCCTGAGGCCCACCGGCTGTTCGTGGAGGTCACGGCGCTGTACCAGAACGTGCAGCGCGTGAACGAGGTCGCCGACAATCTCGCCGAAAACCGCGAGGGGCAACTGCGCCTGTCCTGCAGCCCCAGCCTGGGCCAGTCCTTGCTGCCCCGCGCCATCGCGCTGTTCCGCAAGCGGTATCCCCAGATGCGCATCGTGCTGCAGACTCAGATACCGGCAACGCTGCAACAGGCGCTGTTGACGCAGCAGATTGAATTGGGTGTGGCCTACATGCCGGTGGAACACCCCAGCCTGGCTTCGCAGCCTCTTTACGAAAACAAGATCGTCGCGGTCTTGCCGAAGGGGCATCCGCTGGCGGCTCAAGGCCAGGTAGAGGTGCGCGATCTGGTCAAGGAACCCTTGATCGGTTACAGCGCCGACATCCCTTTTGGCATGCTGATCAACCGGCTGTTCGGCAACGAGGACTCACGGCCCGAGCCGCTCATCGAAGTGCAGCAGGCCCATGTCGCCTGCGCCCTGGTGCAGGCAGGCGCAGGCGTGGCGTTGGTGGACGAAATCACGGTGGCTGGCCCTACGTGGTCAAACGTGGTGGCGGTGCCCATCCGGGGCACCGTCAACGCGCCAGTGAACGTCTTCTACTTGCAGTTGCAGCCCTTGTCGCGCCCCGCGCTGGCTTTCATCAACGTGCTGCACGAGTTGGAACGGCACAATTAGGCTCATCTGGCCCCGCTTAACCTCCCCTGGGGTTATCCCTTAGCCCGAGCCGAACCGTCCCCCAGCCCCGCTATGGCGTGGGCGAGCGATTAATCTGATGTTATGGACCAGGAACAAAAGGTAATACGACATTATCGGCATTGGTTCCTATGATGCGCTCGTCTGTTCCGGGGAACTGGCCACCTACTCGCCACAACGCCCCCCGAACGCTCACGATCTGAACTGGGAAACAATGAAGGACATCTCGATGAACCTGGGAGCCGAGGCCGTGCCGACCCGCAACGCGACCCAATCCGCGCGGCATCACAGCGGCCGCAAGGCAGTCATTGCCGCTTCGGCCGGCAATGCGCTCGAATGGTATGACTTCACCGTCTATGCCCTGTTCGCGGTCTACATCGGACAGAACTTTTTTCAGAACGCCAACCCGACCGTGCAATTGATGACGTCGTTCCTGGCCTTTGGCCTGGGCTTCGTCGTCCGCCCGCTGGGCGCGCTGGTGCTTGGCTCTTATGGCGACCGGGCCGGCCGTAAGGCGACCCTGACGCTGACCATCATGCTGATGGCCCTGGGCACACTGCTGATCGCCGCCGCGCCTCCCTATGCCGCCATCGGCGTGGGCGCTCCGCTGTTGATCGTCTGCGGCCGTGTATTGCAAGGCTTTTCCGCCGGCGGCGAAGTTGGTGGCGCCACTGCGTTCCTGGTGGAGCACGCCCCCGCAGGCAAGCGCGGCCAGTACGCGTCCTGGCTGCAGGCAAGCATGGGCATCTCCAACTTGCTGGGCGCACTGGTGGCAACCCTGGTCACCACCCTGCTTACCGAAGAACAGGTTGGCGAATGGGGCTGGCGCATACCCTTCATCCTGGGTTTGGCAATCGCACCGGTGGGCTTGTGGATGCGCGCGGCGCTGGACGAAACGCCCCACTTCCGCGAGGAACAGGAACGCCAGGCCCGCCAGAATGCCCGCGTCAAGGCGCCGCTATTGGCTGTCATCCGTGACTATCCCAAGGAACTGCTGACCGGCCTCTGCATGTCGGTGCTCTGGGCAGTCGGCCCCTATGCCCTCATCATTTTCATGCCGATCTACGTACAGAAATCGATGGGATTCACGAGTTCGGAAGCCTTCCTGGCTGCGCTGGTAGGCAATCTATTCCTGACCGGTGGCTGTGTATTCTCGGGCACCCTGTCGGACCGCTACGGACGCCGCAACATGCTGCGCGCAGCCGCCGCAGTGCTGCTGGTTGCTGTCTACCCGCTGATGATGTGGCTGCAGGCATCGCACACGCAGATGACGCTGATCGTGGTGCAGTCATTGTTCTGCCTGATGGTAGCGATGTACGTCGGCGTGGCGCCCGCCGCGCTGTCCGAAGTGTTCCCCACCGCGGTGCGTTCCTCGGGCATGTCCCTGACGTACAACACCGCCGTAACCGTGCTGGGAGGCTTCGCTCCGGCCATCCTGACCTGGATCACTTACACGACGGGCGTGGCCTTTGCCCCGGCGCTGTATGTCATGGCCGCCAGTCTCGTCGCGCTGCTCGCTCTGACCGTACTGCCGCAGGGCAAGCACATCTGAAATCGCCCTGGCGGGCCGCCGTGCCAAAAGTGCGCGACAGCCCGCCAGCCCCTGCTTCATTCAGGCCGCCACCGCCTCCTCCAGCATCTCCAGCCGGTCCTGCCCCCAGAACACCTCGCCCCGGTACACATACGACGGCGATCCGAACACCCCAGCCGCGACCGCGTCGTTGGTGTTGCGGCGGTAGACGGCCTCGATGCCGGGCTCGGCCGCCGCGGCCAGCAGCGCCGGAGCATCCAGCCCCTGCTGTGCCAGGATGGCGCGCAGGGTGGCCTCGTCGGAGATGTCCTGCTCGTCGCACCACTCCGCTTTCAGGATCGCCTTGTACAGCGCCGCCACCGGCAGGCCGGCATGGTCCGCCGCGATGACGATGCGCGAAGCCAGGCTGGCATCCGGGCACATATAGGCCGGTTGCGGATTGACGCGGATGTCCAGCTTGCGGCACCAGCGCGCCAGCTCCGTCACGCGGTAAGCCTGGCGCTCAGGTGCGCGCAGGCCCAGCAGGATGCCGCCGGTGCGGGCGTAGACCTCGGGCAGGTCCACCGGCAGGTAGCGGATCACCGCCTGCTGGCGCGCCGCCAGCGCCTCCAGCCTGTCGGCGCCGAGGTAGGCCCAGTCGGAGTTCATCCAGAAGTAATAGTCGATGGTCTTCATGGCGTCCACAATCATGGCGTCCTCAGGTTGGCGCGGGCCGGCACCCGCAAGGCCGCAACCGCAGGCGCCTCGCTGCGCATCAGCCAGGCGCTGAACAGGGCGATCACACCCAGGATGCTCAGGTACCACACCACGTACTGGGGATCGCCCCCGCCCTTGGCCAGCAGCCAGGTCGCCACGATGGGCGCCAGGCCGCCGCCGATGGCGCCGGACACCTGTACCGCCAGCGATATGCCCGTGTAGCGCACCTCGGCCGGGAACTGGCTGGAGAACAAGGTGCCTTCCGGCCCATAGAGGCAAGCGTAGACCAGGCCGACCGCCAGGCAAACCGCCAGGATGATCCAGCCCGTGTCCCGCGTGCCCAGCAGATGGAAGAACACCGGCGCGCACGCCAGGATGCCCAGGGTGCCGGCCATGAACACCCACTTGTGCCCGATCTTGTCGCCCAGCATGCCGAACAGCGGCATGGTGAACAGCGCCACGGCCGCGCCCCAGATCGTGGCGTCCAGCATCACGGAACGCGCAATGCCCAGCGTGCCCGTGGCGTAGGCCAGCGAGAACGTCACCACGGTATAGAACCAGGTCACTTCCGCCAGCCTTGCGCCCACCACCACCAACAGCGCGCGGCGATGGTGCTTCAGGACTTCCGCCACCGGCACTTCGACCTTGGCGCCCTTCTCCTTCATCTGCTCGAAGTCTGGCGACTCGGCCACCTTGACCCGGATGAACCAGCCCACCAGCAGCAGAACCACGCTGGCCAGGAAAGGCAGGCGCCAGCCCCAGGCCAGCATGTCGGCCTCGGGCAAGGTCGCGACCGCCCCCATCGCCAACGACGACAGGATCAGGCCCGGCGCCACGCCGGCTTGCGGCAGGCTGCCGAAAAAGCCCTTCTTGCCATCCGGCGCATGCTCCACCGCCATCAGCACTGCCCCGCCCCATTCGCCGCCGACCGCGATGCCTTGCAGGAAGCGCATCAGCACCAGCAGCACCGCGGCCCAGTAGCCGATCTGTTCATAGGAAGGGATCAGTCCGATCAGGATGGTGGGCACGCCCATCAGCAACAGGGTGATCAGCAGCATGGATTTGCGGCCGATCTTGTCGCCGTAGTGGCCGAAGATCACGCCGCCCAGCGGCCGTGCGAAAAAGCCCACGGAATAGGTGGCGAACGCCGCCAGCGTGCCCGTCAGCGGATCGAAGGAAGGAAAGAAGATCTTGTTGAAAATCAGCGCGGCAGCGGTGCCGTAAAGGAAAAAGTCGTACCACTCGATGGTGGTGCCCATCATGCTGGCCAGTCCGGCCGTCACGTAATCGCGGCGCGAGCGCGCAGCCGCAGGCTTGGTCGTCATCATCATGACTCCCCGAAAAAAGTTCTGGAGGAATGGGGCTGCGCGGTATCAGGCGGCGGGCAGCGGCAAGGGCGCAATGCCATGCGTCTGCCGGGCCCAGTAATTGAACGTCGCATTGACGATCGAGGGCTTGAGCAGATAGTCGTGCGCTTCGCGCGCCAGCGTGTCGTCCACCGGCGTCAGCGGGCCGAAGGCCTGCGCGCGGATCTGCATGCGCGCCGCGCGTTCCAGGTAGACCGACAGGTAGGTCGCCTCTTCGCAAGACACGCCGGCCGTCAGGTAGCCGTGATGCGCCAGGATGATGGCGCGCTTCTTGCCCAGCGCGCCGGAGATGATCACCCCTTCCTGGTCAGCGATCGGCACGCCTGGCCATTCCCCCAGGAAGGCGCAGTCGTCGTGCAAGGGCGTCATGTCCATCTGCGAGATCACCAGCGGCTGGCGCGCCGCGGCCAGCGCCGAGGCCCACGGCGAATGCGTGTGGATGATGGATTGCACGTCGGGCCGCGCTTCGTATACCCACAGGTGAAAGCGGGTGGCCGGGTTGGCCATGCCCTCGCCCGTCAGCGTGTGCAGGTCGCGGTCTACTTCGATGAAGTCGGCCGGCGTGGCTTCGTCAAAGCCCAGCCCGAAGCGCAGGGTCCAGTAGGCCCCCGGGCGCTGCGAACGCACGCTGATCTGGCCGGCGAGCCCGGCTTCCTGCTCGGTCATGGCCAGGATGCGACAGGCATAGGCCATGGTTTCCTGGATGCTGCGCGGCACGGCGCGCAGATGGTGCGCCATTTCCTGCGTGGCGCGGGTGTCGAAATAGGATTTCTCTCGTAATGCGGTGCTCATGTCTTCCCCTGTGTAATGCCCGCGCCATCGGCGCCACCGGACGCCGCGCGAGGTATGCACAGTATGGAAAGCCATGCGCAATACAGCCATGCAGCCACGGTCATAGCTGCTATTCGACCCGCCAGGCCGGCTATTGCGCCGCGATGCGGTGGGCGACGGCCAGCAGCTCGCTCACCAGCGGCAGGGGCTGGCGGTTGGCCAGCGTGATGGCGACCACGCGCCGCCGCAAGATGGGGCTATGGACCCGGACCTTGCGCAGGCCGTACTCGGTCAGCAGCTTGTCGGGGATGCGGGACGGCAGGATGCAGGCGCCCACGCCCGAGGACACCAGCTTGAGCATGGCGTCTATGGTTTCGGCCTCGGCCACGAACTCCGGCTCCAGCCCCGCGCTGTGGATCATCTTGCGCAGCGCGTAATGCGGCGGAAAGCCCACCAGCCGCAGGTCCATGCCGGCCAGGTCGACGTCGTCCGGCAGTTGCACCTCGCCGCGCACGATCAGGCACATGTCGTCGTCAAACAGCGTGGCCGACGCCAGGTTGTCCGAGGCGACCGCCGCGTCGTAGACGAAGCCCACGTCCGCCTTGCCGCTTTCCACCAGCGCCACCACCTCGGGCGAACTGCGGCCCATCACCGACAGGTTCACGTGTTCATGGCTGCTGACGAAACTGGCCACCACCTCGGCCATGAAGTAGTAGCTGAGCGTGTGCACGGTGGCGAGCCGGACCGTTCCCTGCGTCACGCCTTCGCGCTGGCGCACGGCCTCCAGTACCCGGTCGATGTTCCGATAGGCGGGCTGGATGCCGTCGAGCAGCCGCGCGCCGGCTTCGGTCAATTCCACGCCGCGGCCTGTGCGCACGAACAGCGGCTTGCCCACGTGGGCCTCCAGCGCCGCCAGTTGCCGGCTCAGCCCGGACTGGGTCTGGTCCAGGTCCTCCGCAGCACGCGATAGCGATTTGAGTTCCGCGATGCGCAAGAAATAGCGCAACTGCCGGTCCGGTGTATCCATGCTGCCCTCCCGCCCCCTTTTCGATGCGCTCATGCTGGCGCGGTTGACAGTGTGCACCAGCGACCGGTCCGGCACTACGGGGATTTGCGCTAAGGCCGGGTTGGCGTACCCTGGCATACCCAGGCCTCTGCCACGAAAAGGAACCTCGCATGACCGCGTCCCCGCCCCAGCGTCCCATCGCCGCCACCATCGCAGCAGTCGTGCGCGACGGCCGCGTGCTGCTGGTGCAACGCGCCAACCCGCCTGACCAGGGCCGCTGGGCCTTTCCCGGCGGCAAGATCGACGCGGGCGAAGGCGTGCTTGCCGCCGCCGCGCGTGAACTGCTGGAAGAAACCGGCGTGCGCGCGCAACCGCTGCACGTGTTCGACGCGGTGGACGTCTACGACCGCGACGACGCGGGCGCGCTACGCCGCCACTTCATCCTGATCGCGGTGCTGTGCCGCTGGCAATCCGGCGAGCCGGTGGCGGGCGACGATGCCGCCGACGCCCGCTGGGTGCCGCTGGAAGCATTGGACAATCATTCGCTCGCGACCAGCTTCGGCGTGGCCGAACTGGCGCGCAAGGCGGCGGCGCTATCATCGGCCGCGCCGTAGCGTTTCAGGCTGGCTCCCCCAGGCCGCTTTCCAGCAGCCAATCGCGAAACACCCGCGCCTTTTCCGGCATGGCGCCCCTGCCCGGCCACACGAGGTAGTAGCCAAACTCCTCCAGCCAGGCGTCGCCGGCCAGCCGGACCAGGCGTCCAGCAGCCACGTCATCCTGCACCATCGCCACGGGCAGCAGTCCTGCGCCCTGGCCAGCGGCCACGGCCTGCAGCAGCAGGCTGCCATCATCGAACGCGGGCCCACGCGGCATGCCCGCGTCCTCCACGCCCTGCGCCGCAAACCACAGTTGCCAGCCGTTGCGCGCTTCGTCATGCACGCGCGGCCAGCGCAGCAGTTCCCGCGCGCCAGCCGGCATCCCCAGCTTCGCCACCAAGCCGGCCGATGCCACCGGCACGACTTCCACGGTCAGCAGGTGTTCGCTTTGCAATCCCGCATAGCGGCCCAGTCCGTGGCGGATCGCGATGTCCGCGCCGTCCCGGCCGAAGGCCGCCAGCGCGTTGCTGGTGACGAGCTGCAGGTCGATCTCCGGATGGCGGGCATGGAAGTCATGCAATCGAGGGATCAGCCAGGCCGACGCGAAGAACGCGGTGGTGCTGAGGGTGAGCACGCGGCTCTCGGGCGGCTGGGCGACACGGGCGGACGCGGCCAGGATCTGGCGGAAGGCATTGCGCACCGGCGGCAGGTAACCGTGGCCGGCATCCGTCAACTGAATGCCGCGGTTCACGCGCAGAAACAGCGCCACGCCCAGATGCTGCTCCAGCGACTTGATCATCTGGCTGACCGCGCCGGGCGTCACGCATAGCTCCTGCGCCGCGTCCTTGACCGACAGATGGCGGGCCGCGGCTTCAAAGGCGCGCAACGCGTTGAGCGGAGGCAGTCGTGGAGCGGTCATTTCCGAAGAGTTCAATGATTTAGTTTTTCTAATTCAAACCGAATAGAAATCATGGTTTGTACGCTGTTCCAGCAGACATTAACTTGATCGGGTCTGTGACGAATAGAAGATGGATAAAGAATAGATGAACTATACGGAAGACATCAAGGCCGCCGACCTGTACCAACTCGATCTGCTGGCGCTTGCCGCCCTGATCCAGTCGGGCGAGGTCTCGCCCGTGGAGATCACGCGCGCGCAACTGCGGCGCATCGAAGCGCTGGACGGCGACCTGCGCAGCTACGCCCATGTGACCGCGGCCTCTGCGCTGCAGGAAGCCCAGGCCGCCGAAATCGAAATACGCCAGGGGCGCTACCGCGGCCCCCTGCATGGCGTCCCCCTCGCGCTGAAGGACCTGTTCCGGCGCAAGGGCGTGCCTACGGCTGCCGGCGCCGCGATCCACCGGGGCGTGCCCGCCGACCATGACGCCACGGTAGCCAGCCGCCTGCGCGACGCGGGCGCCGTGCTGCTGGGGCAGCTGCAAATGACCGAAGGCGCGTACTCCGACCATCACCCCGACGTCGCGCCGCCGCGCAACCCCTGGCACGCGGATTACTGGATCGGCATCTCATCCAGCGGATCGGCGGCGGCGACGGCCGCGGGCTTGTGCTTCGGCGCGACCGCCTCGGACACCGGCGGATCCATCCGCTGGCCTTGCGCGGCCGCGGGGCTGACCGGCATCAAGCCGACCTGGGGCCGTGTCAGCCGCCACGGCATGTTCGAACTGGCGGCCTCGCTGGATCACGCCGGCGTCATCGCGCGCAGCGCGGCCGACGCCGCGGCGCTGCTGGAAGCGATTGCCGGACCCGACGCGAAGGATCCGACCGCGTTGCAAGCGCCCGTGCCGCGCTACGCCTTGGAGGCCGCCGTTCCCGCTGCCGGCCTGCGGATCGGCGTGGATATGAACTGGAACCACCGCAACGTCGATGCGCAGACTCAACGCATGATGGAATCGGCAATGCAGGCCTTCGAACAGCTGGGCGCAACCCTGGTGCCGCTGCAGTTCCCCATCGAAGACGCGGCGCAGGCCGTGCGCGACTGGGCGCCGCTCTGCGCGGTCGAAGCGGCGGTGGCGCACGCCAGCACCTATCCATCCCGCAAGGCGGAGTACGGACCGGTGCTGGCCGGCGTGATCGAAGCGGGACGCTCGCTATCCGGCCTCGACTACCAGCGCATCCTGTTGCGTCGCATGGCCATGCGAGGCAAGGTCGACGCCTTGTTCGGCCGCGTCGATGCGCTGCTGACGCCAGTGCAGCCCATGGCGCCGCTCACGCTCGAAGCCATCAGCGTCCTGGGACTACAGCCCGGGCTGGTCGAAGCGCTGCAACGCTATACCTGCGTGTTCGACATGACCGGGCATCCCTGCCTGACGCTGCCCGCCGGGCAGTGCGAAACCGGCATGCCCATGGGCTTGCAACTGGTGGCGGCCCATCTGGGCGAGCCCGTGCTGTTCCGCTTGGGCGCCGCTTTCCAGGCGGCGACAAGCTGGCATCTGCGCCGGCCGGCACTGTGAGGCCAAAGATGAACATGCATGCGCGGCACGGCGCCAGCCGGATCTTCCACGGCTGGCGGGTGGTGGCCGCGGCCTTCGCCATCACCTTGCTCGGCTTTGGCAGCGCCTATTCCTTCAGCGCCTTCGTCGACGCCTTGCAACGCGACTTCTCCGCCACGCGCGGCGCGGTGTCGCTGGTGTTCTCGCTGGCGGGCTTTCTCTACTTCGGTTTCGGCGTGGTCAGCGGTCCGCTGGCGGACCGCTACGGCTCGCGTCGCATGGCCTGGATAGGCATGCTGCTGGTGGCGCTGGGCCTGGCGCTTGCCAGCGCCGCGCAGAGCATGATGCAGATCTACCTGGCCTACGGCCTGGGCGTCGGGTTGGGCGTGGGCTGCGCCTATGTGCCGGTGGTGGGCGCGGTACAGCGTTGGTTCCTGCGCCGCCGCGGGCTGGCCTCGGGGCTGGCCGTCAGCGGCATCGGCGTGGGCACGCTGCTGGTGCCGCCGCTGGCGTCGGCGCTGATCGAACTGTGGGGCTGGCGCGCCGCGTATCTGGCGCTGGCCGCGGCGGTGGCTGTCCTGGGCTGCGCCGCGGCGCGCTGGGTTGAAAATTCGCCGCAAGACCGCGGACTGCAACCCGACGGCGACGCAGCCTCCACCGTCCGCGCAGCGTCGGCCTCCCCGCCCGCCGGCGTGCCGGTGCTCACCGCCATCCGCAGCAGGGTCTTCCTGCTGCTGTACCTGGCAGCCATGGCCGGCGCCTTCGGCGTCTTCGTGCCTTTCGTGCATCTCATCCCGTACGCCTTGGATCATGGGATCGCGCCGGGGCTGGCCGTGCTGCTGCTGGGCTTGGTCGGCGTGGGCAGCACGGCCGGCCGATTCCTGCTGGGCACGCTGGCCGACCGCCTGGGCCGGCGCGCCTCGCTCGCCACGATGTATGGCGGCATGGCGGCGTCGCTGGCGCTATGGGGCGCTTGCGGCCAGTTCTGGACGCTGGCTTTGTTCGCCCTGGTGTTCGGCGCGTTCTACGGCGGCTGGGTGGCGCTGATGCCGGCGGTGGTCATGGATTACTTCGGCGGCCGCCACGTCAGCGGCATCATCGGCGCGCTCTACACCAGCGTGGCGTTCGGAACGCTGATCGGTCCGGTGGCGGCGGGCCATGCGTACGACCTCAGCGGCTCCTATCTGCTGCCCATCGTCGCCAGTGCGGCGGGCAACGCTTTGGCGGCGGCGATCACGGCACTGCTGCCGCGGCAAGGCGCGACGCAGGCCGCGCCGCGCCCAGCTCTACTATAGGGGTCCATCCAGGCACTTCCGGCGCCCCATGTTCGACACCTACCTTTCCCGCTGGCAACTTACTCCCGACGGCGCTCCCGTCATCACGCACGCCGCCCAGTTGCTGCCCGTGCGCCATCGCGGCCTGCCCGCCATGCTCAAGGTCTCGCACGAGGAAGACGAAAAGCAAGGCGGCGTGCTGATGCGCTGGTGGGACGGCCAGGGCGCGGCGCGCGTGCTGGCTCACGACGACGCAGCCATCCTGCTGGAGCGGGCCACCGGCACGCGCTCGCTGGCGGACTACGCCCGCAACGGGCGCGACGACGAGGCCACCCGCATCATCTGCAGCGTGCTGCGGGACCTGCATGCCCCACGAGCCCAGCCGCTGCCCGCGCTGCGTCCGCTGGAAGAATGGTTCGAGGAACTGTGGCCCATGGCGCAGGCGCAAGGCGGCATCCTGGCGCACAGCGCGCGCCACGCCCGCGCCCTGCTCGACAGTCCGCGCGACCTGACGGTGCTGCACGGCGACGTACACCACGACAACATCCTGGACTTCGGCGAACGCGGCTGGCTGGTCATCGACCCCAAGCGCCTGCATGGCGAGCGCGCCTTCGACTACGCCAACATCTTCTGCAACCCGGACCTGGCGGATCCCGTTCCGCCCGTCGCCATCGTGCCTGGGCGCTTCGAGCGGCGGCTGGAGCTCATCGTTGCTCAGTCGGGCCTGGAGCGCCGCAGGCTGCTGCAATGGATCCTGGCCTGGTGCGGACTCTCCGCCGCCTGGTTCATGGGCGGCGGCGAAGACGCCGCGATCGACCTGGACATCGCCCGCCAGGCGCACGCGCTGCTGGAACGCTGAATCGCCGCCGTTGTAAACAAGGCATTCGGCTCGATGCGGTAAGGTGTAGCCCCACACCCCTTATCTCTTCATTCCCGGAGTACCGAATGACCGGATTGTTCATCGTGGTGGCGGCGCTGGCGTTCCTGATGCTGGCGGCGTATCGAGGCTATAGCGTGATCCTGTGCGCGCCCATCGCGGCCATGGGCGCGGTGCTGCTGACCGACCCGTCGGCGCTGGCGCCCGTGTTCTCGGGCATCTTCATGGAGCGCATGGCGGGCTTCGCCAAGCTCTACTTCCCCGTGTTTTTGCTGGGCGCCGTGTTCGGCAAGCTGATCGAGCTGTCGGGCTTCTCGCGCGCCATCGTGCAGGCAGTGCTGCGCCTGATCGGCGCCGAACGCGCCATCATGGCCATCGTGCTGGTCTGCGCGGTGCTGACCTACGGCGGCGTGTCGCTATTCGTGGTGGTGTTCGCGGTGTATCCGTTCGCGGCCGAGATGTTCCGCCAGGGCGGCATCCCGAAACGGCTGATGCCGGGCGCGATCGCGCTGGGCGCGTTCACGTTCACCATGACCGCGCTGCCCGGCACGCCGCAGATCCAGAACATCATCCCCACCACTTTCTTCGAAACCACCACCTGGGCCGCGCCGTGGCTGGGCCTGATCGGCGCCTGCTTCACGCTGACCGCCGGCATCGCCTACCTGGAGTGGCGGCGCAAGCGCGCGGCAGCCGCGGGCGAGACCTACGGCACCGACCTGCGCAACGAACCGGTCACGCCGCCCAATGAACGCGAGCACCATCCGCTGATCGCGCTGCTGCCGCTGGTGGTGGTGGGCGTCGCCAACTACCTGCTGACGCGCTGGATACCGGACTGGTATCCGGCAGGCTCCGAAGTCGCGCTGCCGGGCCTGCCCAAGCCCATGCCCGTCAACGCCGAGGACCAGGTGGCGCTGTGGGCGGTGATGGGCGCGCTGATCGCGGGCATCGTCACCATCCTGCTGTTCTCGTTCCGCGGCATCAAGGCGCATTTCGCCGAAGGCAGCAAGAGCGCGGTGTCGGGCGCGTTGCTGGCCTCGATGAACACCGCAGCGGAATACGGCTTTGGCGGCGTCATCGCCGCCCTGCCCGGCTTCCTGCTGGTGGCCGACGCGCTCAAGGCCATCCCCGACCCGTTGGTGGGCGAGGCGGTGGCCGTGACCTCGCTGGCCGGCATCACGGGTTCCGCCTCGGGCGGCATGAGCATCGCGTTGGCGGCCATGGCGCAGACCTTCATCGACAGCGCCCACGCGGCGGGCATCCCGATGGAAGTGCTGCACCGGATCGCCGCCATGGCCAGCGGCGGCATGGACACGCTGCCGCACAACGGCGCGGTGATCACGTTGCTGGCGGTCACGGGCCTGACGCACCGGCAGTCCTACGGCGACATCTTCGCCATCACGCTGATATCGACCACTTCGGTCTTCCTGGCGATCGCGGTGTACTACCTGACCGGCATCGTCTGAGCCAGGCCGGCTGCGATGACCTCCGCCAGCCATTGCGTGAAGACGCGCACCCGCGCCGACACCTGGCGGTTCTGCGGATACAGCACCGACACGGGCATGGGCGCGGGCGGCGCGCCGGGCAGCACGATCTTCAACTCGCCCGCCGCCAGCTCGCGCTCGACGCGGTAGCGCGGCACCTGCACCAATCCCAGGCCGGCCAGCGCCGCACCGGTGTAGAGCTCCGCGCCAGTCACGCTGACCACGGCCCTGGGGCGTACCTGCACGTTCTTGCCGTCGACCATGAAATCGAGCGGCAGGCTGCGCCCAGTGGCGCTGGACAGGTAGTCCACCGCCCGATGGCCTTCCAGATCTTCCAGCCGCCGCGGCTCGCCGTGGCGCGCCAGATAGGCGGGGCTGGCCACCGTGACTTGCGGCATCAGCGCGATCTGGCGTCCCACCAGCGAGGAATCCTGCAGCGTGCCGGTGCGCAGCACGCAGTCCACGCCTTCGCGCACCAGGTCCACCAGCCGGTCGTCCTCGCCCAGTTGCAGCACGATGTCGGGATAGCGTTCCAGAAAGGCCGGCAGGCCGGGCATGACGAAGAACCTGGCCAGCGTGCCCTGCGCATTGACGCGCAACAGGCCCTTGGGCGAGGTGTCCAGGAAGGCGCCGTCGGCCTCTTCCAGATCCGCCAGGAGCCGCACGCAGCGCTGGTAGTGGGCCTCGCCATCATGGGTCAGCCGTACCTGGCGCGTGGTGCGTTCAAGCAGGCGCGCCCCCAGGCGCGCTTCCATCCGCTTGACCAGATTGGTGACCGTGGGCCGCGGAATCTGCAGGTCCTCTGCCGCCTTGGAAAAGCTACGCCTTTCGGCGATGCGCACGAACACCTGCATTTCCTGGAACCGGTCCATTGTCACTCGCCCATTATTAATGCATATGAAATTATATTAGCGGATATAGAGTAATTATCTTTTTTCTGGAATAGTTCAAGATACGCCTCACCCCCATCCAACCGGAGATACGACATGAACACCCAGGCCACGCAACGCATCGCGCTCGTCACCGGCGGATCGCGCGGCATAGGCGCCGCCATCGTCCGCCGCCTGGCGCGCGACGGCCACGCCGTCGCCATCAACTACGCCTCCAGCGCCGCCGAGGCCGAGGCGCTTGCCGACGAAATCCGCGCCGCGGGCGGCCGCGCCCTGGCAGTGCGCGCCGACGTGTCCCGGGCGGACCAGGTGCGCGCCATGTTCGACCAGGTGGAAGCGGGACTGGGCCGCATCGACGTCCTGGTCAACAGCGCCGGCATCCTGAAGATGGTGCCGCTGGCCGAGACCAGCGACGAGCTCTACGAGCAGACCTTCGGCATCAACACCCGCGGCACCTTCAACACGCTGCGCGAGGCTGCCACGCGCTTGGCCGACGGCGGCAGCATCGTCAACGTGTCCAGCACCACCATCGCGCTCAACCTGCCGAACTACTCCGTCTACATCGCCAGCAAGGCAGCGGTGGAAAGCCTGACACAGGTGTTCGCCAAGGAATTGCGCGGCCGCCGCATCACGGTCAACGCGGTGGCGCCCGGCCCCGTCGCCACCGACCTCTTCCTGAACGGCAAGAGCCCCGAGCTGATCGAGCACTACGCCAAGATGCCGCCGCTCGAACGCCTGGGCCAGCCCGATGACATTGCCAACGTGGTGTCGTTCCTGGCAGGCCCCGAGGCAGGCTGGGTCAACGGGCAGATCCTGCGCGCCAACGGCGGCGTCGCCTGATCCGCCGCATTCCGAAGCGGTACAACGCAAGCCCGCGCGCGGCCATTCGGCCGCGCCATCCCTCATCCCTACGCATGAGCGCGCCGCTTTCGGCGCGTGCGCGGCGCATCGCCCCGACAGCCGCGAATTTGCGTGTATCCCTCATCCGTTTTACCCATGCCCCCATCGCCTGATGGGTTGAGCGGCTGCGCCCGCTCGCCGCGTTTCTCCATTGATCACTCGGGCCTTTGACTTACGGACAAGTCTGGCCAGCTGGACGAGGTTTGCATGAGACGAGAGCCGGAAGGTCTGTATTAGGCTGATCCCGTAGTACTCCGACTCACCTTGATCAATTGGACGAAAGTAAATGAATCAACTCATTCATCCGGATTGCCACCCCTTCACCGCCGCAGGCAACCTGAAGCAGCTCTCGGCGTTCTACGAGGAGGGACGTCGGGTCATGTGGATGATGCTGCGCGCTCAACCGCGTCCGTGCTTCAACCATGAATTGATCGACGAGATCATGACCCTGGCGCGCGCCGCCAAGGACTCCGGCCTGCCCATCGATTTCTGGGTCACCGGCTCGCTCGTTCCTCAGATCTACAACGTGGGCGGCGATCTGAATTTCTTCGCGGAAGCCATACGCACCGGCAAGCGCGAAGCGCTGCGGGCGTACGCCCGGGCTTGCGTGGATTGCGTGCATGCCGCCACCCGCGGCTTCGACACCGGCGCGATCTCGCTGGCGATGATCGAAGGCACCGCCCTGGGCGGCGGCTTCGAGGCCGCGTTGGCCCACCACTTCGTGCTGGCGCAGAACACCGCCCGCATGGGCTTTCCTGAAATGGCGTTCAACCTCTTCCCTGGCATGGGCGGCTACTCGCTGGTGGCACGGCGTTCGGGCATGAAGCTGGCCGAAGAGCTGATCGGCACGGGCGAATCCCACACCGCCGAATGGTTCCATGGCCGCGGCCTGGTCGACGTGCTGTTCGAGCCGGGCGACGCCTACAAGGCCACGCGCACCTTCATCGACGTGATGCGGCCCAAGCTCAACGGCATGCGCGCCATGCTGCGTGCGCGCCAGCGCGTGCTGAGCCTGTCGCGCTCGGAGCTGATGGACATCACGGAAGATTGGGTCGAAGCCGCGTTTTCGATCGACCCGAAGGACCGCGCCTACATGGAGCGCCTGGTGATGGCGCAGAACCGCCGCAGTTCTTCCAGCGCGGAGTCCGCGCTGGAAGCCACCATGCATTGATGCGGTAAGGCGCTGCCGGCTGCGTCAGGCAATGAGATGCAGCCGGCGGCGCTGGGCCAGCCAGGCGGTGAACTCCGCCGCCGGCATGGGCTTGGCGTACAGGTAGCCCTGTTTGGCGTCCACGCCCAGGGTGTCGACGAACACGGCCTCTTCGGTCGTTTCCACGCCCTCGGCGATCACCTTCAGCTCCAGCGTGCGCGCCACCGCGACGATGGCGCGCGCCAGCGCCTGCGACACCGGGTTCTCGTTGACGCCGCGCACGAAGCTCGCGTCCAGCTTGATCGCGTCCAGCGGAATGCGGGCAAGCTGCGACAGCGAGGAATAGCCCGTGCCGAAGTCGTCCAGATGAACGCGCGCGCCCAGTTGCCGGAACTGCTTGATCAGTTCGATGGCGGCGCCTTCGTCGTCGATCAGGCAGCTTTCGGTCAGTTCGATGTCCAGCAGGCAGGGATCCAGGCTGGCGTCGCCGATGGCGCGCATGAAGTCGCTGACCACGCCCTTGTCGTTCAACTGCCGCGCCGACACGTTGATGGCGATGCGGATGTTCAGGCCGTCGCGCTTCCAGGCCGCGGCCTGCCTGGCCGCTTCACGCATGACCCACACGCCCAGCGGCGAGATCAGGCCGGATTCCTCGGCATAGGGAATGAAAACGCTGGGGCCTACCATGCCGCGCTCCGGCGAGCGCCAGCGCACCAGGGCTTCGACCCCATCGACCTCGCCGTTGCGGCCGGCCAGCTTGGGCTGGTAGTACAGCATCAGATGGTCTTCGGCCAGCGCCTTGCGCAGATTGGTGTCCAGCCAGACGTAGTCCGCGTTGCGGCGGTCCATCTCGGGTTGGAATACGCGGTAGGTATGGCGTCCCGCTTCCTTGGCCACATACATGGCGATGTCGGCGCTGCGCACCACGCTGTCCAGGTCGGCGCCGTGGTCGGGATACATGGCGATGCCGATGGAGCAACTGGTGTAGACCTCGATCAGCCCCTGGCGGAAAGGCTCGCGCAGCCGTTCGATGATGCGCTGGGCGGTCGCCTCCAGTTCCCAGGTCTGCGCGGCCTCGTGCAGCACGATGAATTCGTCGCCGCCCAACCGCGCCAGGGTCTGGCCTTCGGAGAGGCAGGAGGAAATCGCGACCGCGACCGACTTCAACAGCCGATCGCCGAAGCCGTGGCCGTAGTGGTCGTTGATGCGCTTGAAATTGTCCAGGTCCAGGAACAGCACGCCGCCGCGCCCATCCTGGCCCGCCGCCAGCGCCGCCTTCAGCCGCGTGGTGATCGCGTGGCGGTTGGGCAGGTTGGTCAGCATGTCGGTGTTGGCCAGCACCCGCAGGCGCTCCTGCGCCTGGCGTTCCTCGGTGATGTCGGTGCCCGAGCAGATCAGGTAGACGCGCTTTTCGCCGCTGCCGCTGGTGACGAACTTGTTGCGGAACAGGAAAAGGCGCGGCCCCTTGACCGTATTGATGAGGCGTTCGGCCTCGTAGGATTGCCCGCGCTTGTAGAACTCGGCGATATTGCGGCGCGAGGCGATCGCCTCTTCGCGCGTCATGAACATCTCGAACACGCTGCGGCCGATGATGTCCTGCTCGCGCTTGCCGGTGTATTCCTCGCTGAGCTTGTTGAAGCGCTGCACCCGGCCGTTCTGGTCCACGATGACGATAACCGAGTTGGCCTCGGACACGACGGTCTCGGCGAAGGACAGGCCTTCGACCAGATCCTTGGCCACGGATTCGGTATCGGAATGGGCGGACGCGGTGCCGGCCCATTCGTTGGGATTGATCTTGCGGCCCACCAGATGGAGCCGGAGCATGTCGCCGTACAACGAGATGTCGATGCGCACGCTGGAAGTGATGCCCGTCAGGCTGCGTATCGTCTCGGCTTGTTCCGGGCGCAATGCCATTGCGATATTGGCTGCGCCCTTGACTGCTGCAAGTTCGAACGCGTCGCTATCGGCGGACAGACGCCAATACGGACTGTGCGTTCCGAAATGCGTGTACAGAATCGACTTTTCGTCCTGGTCGTCTGTCATTGTTATCCCCCTTCTGCCGTCCCGGGAAGGCCCGCAAACTACATTACGGCCTAGTCTATTCGGGGTCAACCACTGTATACAATCTCGCGAGGGTTTTATTGCGGTTTATTGCGTCCCCTTTGGCGGTTCATAGCGCAAAAGTTTGCATCCACCCTTTTTTCAGTGCGTATTCCCCAGTTTGCGCGCAAGCCTTGTTGCGTCTTTCACGAGCGCGCGCGCAAACAAAATCGCCGGAGGTTCCGGGCGGAACTTCCGGCGGGTGACGTATAGCCACAACTTTAGGGGTATTAATCCCCCTTCACGCCCGCGTCGTCGATGACTTTGGTCCAACGCGCCAGTTCGGCCGACACGCGGGCGCCGGCGTCGGCCGGCGTGGTCCAGGTGGCGATGGCGCCCTGGTTCAGCAGCGAGGCCTGGACCTCAGGCTTGGCCAGGATCTTCTTCAGTTCGCCATTCAAGCGCTGGATCACGGGCGCCGGAGTATTGGCGGGCGCCACAATGCCGAACATCGAACTGACCTCGAAATCCTTCAGGCCGGCTTCGGCCGCGGTCGGCACGTCCGGCAGCGCGTCCACGCGTTGCGCCGACGTCACCGCCAGCGCGCGCAGCTTGCCGGCCTTGATGTTGCCCTGTGCCGCGGGCACGGTCTCGATCATGCTGAGCACCTGCCCGCCCATCAGGTCGGTCATCGCCGGGCCGCTGCCCTTGTAGGGTACGTGCAGTACGTCCACGCCGGCGGTGCGCTTGAACATTTCGGCGGCCAGATGCTGCGGCGAGCCGTTGCCGGCCGAACCCATGGTGATGTACCCGGGCTTGGACTTGGCCAGCGCGATGAACTCGGCCAGCGTTTTCGCCTGCACCGACGGATTCACCACGAACACCAGCGGCACCGTGCCCACGATGGACACCGGCGCGAAGCTCTTCTCCACGTCATAGGTGACGCGGCCGCGGTACAAGGCGGCGTTGATGGAATGGCTGGTCAGCGCGCCCATCAGCAGCGTGTAGCCATCGGGCTGCGCCTTGGCGACCTGGTCGGCGCCGATGTTGCCGGCGGCGCCCGCGCGGTTCTCCACGATCACCGACTGGCCCAGCGCGCCGGTCAGCTCCTGCGCCAGCACGCGGCCGATGACGTCGGTCGCGCCTCCGGGCGGGTACGGCACGATCATGCGGATGGGCTTGTCGGGGTAGGCGTCGGCGGCCAGGGCGGGAGCGGACACGCCGGCGCACAAGGCCAGCAGGGAAAACAACACGGCGCGGCGCGGCCGCAGACGCAGGTCTGACATGTAGGTCTCCTGCCGGGATGAGTATAGGAATGAAACGGACGCCCGGCTCGTCAACCGCGCCAGTGTAGGTTCACCTTCTTGATTGAAGAATCAGAATTTTTCTATCGACTGATCTACATAAAGGATCAATCAAAAGGCGCCGATAAATCGCTTGCAGCCATTTCCAAAGGCTGGATATGATGCCGCCATCAGATTATCAATAATATTATCGAGATAAATAATGAAGGACGAGATCAAGAAGGACGCAGCCGCGCCGGGCCCTTTCAGCAGTGACGGCGCCACCGCTCGAGGCGTGGCCCGCGGGCTCACCAACTACGGCGACACCGGCTTTTCGCTGTTCCTGCGCAAGGCCTTCATCAAGGGCGCGGGCTTGACCGACGACGCCTTGTCGCGCCCCATCATAGGCATCGTCAATACGGGCAGCAGCTACAACCCCTGCCATGGCAACGCGCCGCAACTGATCGAAGCGGTCAAGCGCGGCGTCATGCTGGCCGGCGGCCTGCCCATGGACTTTCCCACCATTTCGGTGCACGAGAGCTTCTCCCAGCCCACCAGCATGTACCTGCGCAACCTCATGTCCATGGACACCGAGGAGATGATCCGGGCCCAGCCCATGGACGCGGTGGTATTGATCGGTGGCTGCGACAAGACCGTGCCGGCCCAACTGATGGGCGCGGCGTCTGCCGGCGTGCCCGCCATCCAGCTGGTCACGGGGTCCATGCTGACCGGCTCGCACCGCGGCGAGCGCGTGGGCGCCTGCACCGACTGCCGCCGCTACTGGGGCCGCTACCGCGCCGAAGAGATCGACGCGGCCGAGATCTCGGACGTGAACAACCAGCTGGTCGCCAGCGTGGGCACCTGTTCCGTGATGGGCACGGCCAGCACCATGGCCTGCATCACCGAAGCCCTGGGCATGATGGTGGCCGGCGGTGCGTCGGCCCCGGCCGTCACCGCCGACCGCGTGCGCGTCGCCGAGAAGACCGGCGCCACGGCGGTCGCCATGGCCGCCTCGCGCCTGACGCCCGACCGTATCCTTACCGGCAAATCCATCGAGAACGCCCTGCGCGTGCTGCTGGCCATCGGCGGCTCCACCAACGGCATCGTGCACCTGACGGCGATCGCCGGCCGCCTGGGCATAGACATCGACCTGGCCGGCCTGGACCGCATCAGCCGCGAAACGCCCGTGCTGGTCGACCTGAAGCCCTCCGGCCAGCACTACATGGAAGACTTCCACCACGCCGGCGGCATGCCAGCCCTGTTGCGCGAGCTGCGCCCCTACCTGCACCTGGACGCGCTGACCGTGTCGGGCCGCACGCTGGGCGAGGAACTCGACGACGCCCCGCCCGCCTTCGCGCAGGACGTGATCCGCACCGCGGCCTCGCCCATCTACCCGGTGGGCGGCCTGGCCGTGCTGCGCGGCAATCTGGCGCCGGGCGGCGCCATCATCAAGCAATCCGCCGCCAATCCCAAGCTGATGGAGCACGAGGGCCGCGCCGTCGTGTTCGAGGACGCCGAGGACATGGCGCGGCGCATCGACGACGAGGCGCTGGATGTCACCGCCGAAGACATCCTGGTGCTCAAGCGCATCGGCCCGACCGGCGCGCCCGGCATGCCCGAAGCCGGCTACATGCCCATCCCCAGGAAGCTGGCGCGCGCCGGCGTGAAGGACATGGTGCGCATCTCCGACGGCCGCATGAGCGGCACTGCCGCCGGCACCATCGTGCTGCACGTCACGCCCGAAGCCGCCATCGGCGGCCCGTTGGCCTACGTGCAGAACGGCGACCGCATCCGCCTGTCGGTGGCCAACCGCGAGATCGCGCTGCTGGTGGACGACGCCGAACTGGCGCGCCGCGCCGCGGCCCAGCCCATCGTCCGCCCCGTCGCCGAACGCGGCTACCGCAAGCTGTTCCTGCAGACCGTGACCCAGGCCGACCAGGGCGTCGACTTCGACTTCCTGCGCGCCGCCGTCACGCGCGACACCGTGCCGAAAAAGTAGGCGGCAAGCCCATGGACGCCATCGCACCCGACTCCATGCCGATGCCGGCCCCGGACGCCGCGCAGGCCGCGGTCGCCATCCTGGAAGAAGACATTGTCTTCGGCCGGCTGCACCCGCGCCAGCGCCTGACCGAAGATGAACTCATGGCGCGCTTTTCGCTCAAGCGCCATGTGGTGCGCCAGGTCCTGGCCGACCTCGAGGCGCTGGGCGTAGTGGAAAAAAAGCGCAACATCGGCGCGGTCGTGCGCGCATACGCGGTGCGCGAAGTCATGGAGCTGTATGCGCTGCGCCAAATGCTGGAAGTGCATGCCGCCAGCCAGATCCCGCTGCCCGTGCCGCAGGCGCGGCTGGCGGCGCTGGTGGCCGTGCAGCGCGAACACGATGCGGCGGTAGCCGATGGCGACGCGCGCCGCGTGTTCCGCAGCAACCAGCGCTTTCATCGCGAGTTCTTCGGTTTGCTGGACAACGCGGTGCTGGGCCAGGCCATCGAGGAATACGCCCGGCGCACCCACCCCATCCGCTTCGGTTCGCTGGCCGCGGCCGGCTACCGCGAACGCGCCCGCCAGGAACACTGGGCCATGATCCACGCACTGCGGGATGGCGACCGGGAGGGATTGATGGCGCTGTGCCGGGAGCACCTGCTGCCGTCGCGGGACGCTTATCTGGCGGCGG
Source organism: Achromobacter sp. ACM04 (assembly GCF_014851465.1). Lineage (NCBI taxonomy): Bacteria > Pseudomonadati > Pseudomonadota > Betaproteobacteria > Burkholderiales > Alcaligenaceae > Achromobacter > Achromobacter sp. ACM04. The sequence goes on along the minus strand of NZ_JACUZS010000001.1, from coordinate 310,024 downwards.
AACAGGCGCGGCTGGGGGCATGAGCCCACACCCGGCGCCGGTCGCCAGGCGACCGCGCCGCGCCTAAAATGGTGTTCCCAGCCGCAGGACGCGGCTGCGTTGAATCTGAAGACCGCCCCGCGCGGCCGCTTTGGAGTCGAACATCATGAACACTGCTCCTAGTGATCGTGTTTTCTCCGGATCCATCCCGCAGTTCTACCAGCGGTACATGGTTCCTCTCGTCTTCCAGCCCTATGCCGCAGACATCGCCGCACGAACGGCGGCGCTGCATCCTGCGGCCGTGCTGGAGATCGCCGCAGGCACAGGCGTAGTGACGCGCCAACTCGCGGAGCAGTTGCCCGCCGGCGCGGCCATCGTCGCCACCGATCTGAACCCGGCCATGCTGGAACAAGCCCAGACGCTGGGCGCAAGCCGCGCCATCACCTGGCGCCAGGCCGACGCCCTGCAACTGCCTTTTGAGGACCAGGCCTTCGATGCCGTGGTGTGCCAGTTCGGCTACATGTTCCTGCCGGACAAGGCTGCGGCCTACGCCGAAGCGCGCCGGGTCTTGCGGCCGGGCGGCGCCTTCCTGTTCAACGTCTGGGACCGCATCGAGGACAACGCGTTTGCCGATACGGTGGAACAGGCCCTGGCGCGGCTGTTCCCCGGTGATCCTCCCAGGTTCATGAGCCGGATTCCGCATGGTTATTACGACGCGGCCGTCATCAGAGCCGACCTGGCCCGCGCCGGATTCACCGGCCGCCAGACGCTGGAAACCATTGCATTCGAAAGCCGCGCCGACACGCCGCAGACGGCTGCAATCGCCTATTGCCAGGGCACGCCGCTGCGCAACGAGATCGAGGCCCGCGGCGCGGACATGCTGGGGCAGGCGGTCCATGCCGCGACCGATGCGCTGCGTGCGCGCTACGGCGCGGGGCCCATCGCAGGAAAGATCCAGGCGCATGTGATCACGGCGCCGCGCGGCGCATAGCTGCGCGACGGCCGCGCGATGAACCGGCGGCGGGCGGCCGTTTGTCCCGCCGCGCCGTCCCGGTTAAGCTTGCAACCTTCTCCCCTTCCACCGGAGCACTCAGAGTGAACAAGTAAATGCCGGGATGCCCACGCATCTTGCCCCCCTCGCTGCCTGGCGCGCGAGCCGCATTGCTTGTTCGATTCTGATGTCTTGCAGGACCTGGCCCCTATCGGCGCGCCGCGTCCTGCTCCCTTCAGGCACAGGCTCGCGGATCGCGTGTCCATCGGCAGTTTTCCCCTTTTGACAGAAGGAAAACGCAATGCCTGCGACTGACACCATCGATATCTATGAACACAACCGCGCCGCCTGGGACCGCCAGGCCGCGCAGCAATGCGCCTGGTCGCAACCTGTCGGCCCCGAAACGATCGAGGCCGCGCGCCGCGGAGACTGGCAGGTGCACATCACGCCGCGCGCCCTGCCCGCGGATTGGCTGCCGGCGATGTATCCGGTTCCGCGCATCCTGTGCCTGGCCTCCGCCGGCGGCCAACAGGCGCCCGTGCTGGCCGCGGCCGGCGCGGACGTGACCGTGTTCGACGCTTCGCCGCTGCAACTGGCCCAGGACGACATGGTCGCGCGCCGCGACAGCCTGGCGCTCGCAACCGTGCAGGGAGACATGCGGGATCTCTCGGCGTTCGCCGACGCGTCCTTCGACTGCATCGTGCATCCGATCTCCAACCTGTACGTGCCCGACGTGCGGCCTGTTTGGCGGGAGTGCTTCAGGGTGCTGAAGCATGGCGGCAGGCTGCTCAGCAGCTTCTACAACCCGGTCGTGTTCGTCGGCGACCGCGCGCCGGAACTGGCCGAGCAGGGCCTGATCCGGCCGCGCTTCCGGCTGCCCTACTCGGACCTGCGCGACCTGAGCGCATCGGAACTGGCGGAAAAGCAAGGCCGGGGCGACGCGCTGGTGTTCGGGCACAGCCTGGGCGAACAGATCGGCGGCCAGCTGGAAGCCGGGTTCCTGCTGAAGGGGTTTTATGAAGATGAACAGCCCCAGCCGCGCTTCCTGATCGACCGCTTCCTGCCGACGTTCCTGGCCACATACGCAGTCAAGCCCTAAAGATCAAGGGGCGTCCCCTGGACGCCCCTGCCACCTCACTTGAACGGATTGGCGTCCGCGCCGTAGGCGCTGCCCCCGTAGCCGCTGCCCCCGACCTCCAGCGAGACCGAACTCGGGTCGACCACCGCAGCCGTCCCCTTGTAGTGCATCACCATGCCCGGGAAGGCCATCACCGCGGCCACCATCAGCAGCTGGATCACGATGAACGGCACCGAGCCCCAGTAGATCTGCCCCGTCGTGACCGGCTCGATCATCTTGCCCGTGACCCGGTCCTTGTAGCGGTCCCGTGGCGCCACCGACCGCAGGTAGAACAGCGCGAATCCGAACGGCGGATGCATGAACGAGGTCTGCATGTTGACGGCCAGGATCACGCCGAACCAGATCAGGTCGATGCCCAGCTTGTCGGCCACCGGCCCCAGCAGCGGCACGATGATGAACGCCAGTTCGAAGAAGTCCAGGAAGAATGCCAGCACGAAGGTCAGGATGCTGACCACGATCAGGAAGCCCCACTGTCCGCCCGGCAGGCCGGTCAGCAGATGCTCGACCCACAGGTCGCCGTTGACGGCGCGGAAGGTCAGGCCGAACACGGTGGAACCCACCAGGATGAACACGACGAAGCAAGACAGCTTGGTGGTCGTGTCCATGGCCTGCTTGAGCAGGTCCAGCGACAGGCGGCGGCGCGCCACCGCCATCAGGATGGCGCCCACCGCGCCCATGGCGCCGCCCTCGGTCGGCGTGGCCACGCCGATGAAGATGGTGCCCAGCACCAGGAAGATCAGCGCCAGCGGCGGGATCATCACGAAGGTCACGCGCTCGGCCAGGGCCGACAGCAGGCCCAGGCCCAGCGCCTTGTTCACCAGCGCGATGACGAAGGCGGTCGCGCCCCAGAACAGCAGCGCCACCACGATGCGCTCATCCATCGGCGCGGTGTGGTTCTCGACCCAGCGGCCCAGAAAGTATGCCGACACGGCGGAAATCGTCATCAGCACCAGCAGCGAACGTCCGCCGCGGCCACCATTCGGCTCCTGGAAGCGGCGAGCCTCTTCCGGCAGCGCGGGCGCCGAATCCGGCTTCAGCAGGCTCATGATGACGACATAGACGATGTACAGGCCGGCCAGGATGAAGCCCGGCACCATGGCGGCGCGGTAGATGTCGCCGATGGAACGTCCAAGCTGGTCCGCCAGGATGATGAGCACGAGCGAAGGCGGAATGATCTGCGACAAGGTGCCGGACGCGGCGATCACGCCGCTGGCCAGCTTGCGGTCATAGCCGTTGCGCAACATGATCGGCAGCGATATCAAGCCCATGGAAATGACCGACGCCGACACCACGCCCGTGGTCGCGGCCAGCATCGCGCCCACGAACACCACCGCGATGGCCAGGCCGCCGCGGATCGAGCCGAACAGCTGGCCTATGGTCTCCAACAGGTCCTCGGCCATGCCGGATCGCTCCAGTACCAGGCCCATCAGCGTGAAGAACGGCACCGCCAGCAGCGTGTCGTTGGAAATGATGCCGAACACCCGCTGCGGCAGCGCCTGGAACAGCGAGGAGTTGAGCAGGCCCAGCTCCATGCCGACCAGGCCGAACAGGATGCCGTTGGCCGCCAGCGCGAACGCCACCGGAAAGCCCAACAGTAGAAAGATGATCAGCGTCGCGAACATGATCGGCGCCAGATTGGCAATGAGAAACTCCATGATCAGCGACCCTTGTTGTTCAGTTCGTTCTGCGCGGCCGCCTCGCGCGCCTGCGCTTCGCGGGCGATTTCCTCGGCCAGTTCTTCTTCCGCGCTCTTGGCTCCCTCGCGTTCGCGCGGATCGCGGCAACGTCCCATCAGGAAGCCCACGCACTTGATCAGATGCGACAGCCCGGCCAGCACCAGCAGCGCGAAGCCCACCGGAATCAGCAGCTTCACCGGCCAGCGGATCAGTCCGCCCGAATTGGAGGAATATTCGTTGCTGAGGTACGAATCCATGAACACCGGCCAGGACAGGTACATGATCAGCAGGCAGGCCGGCATCAGGAAGAACAGCACGCCGAAGATCTCGATCCCGATCTGCGCGCGGCGCGACAGCCGCGACGCAATGATGTCCACCCTGACGTGGTCGTTTTTCAGCAGGGTGTAGCCTGCGGTCAGCAGGAACATGGCGCCGAACATGTACCACTGCAGCTCCAGCCAGGCGTTGGAGCTGTCGTGGAATATCTTGCGCATGATGGCGTTGCCGGCGCTGACCAGCACAACCAGCAGCGTGACCCAGGACACGGCCCGGCCCATGCGTAGATTGATCGCGTCTATGCCACGCGACAAGGCGAGTAGTGCTTGCATCTGTTTTCCCCAGAATCGTTTCTAATCACGCACCTGCCCCACATTCAGCCCGTGGTGCCCCGGGCTTGAACCCATCAATCGTCTTCGCGGTGGTGGCGCAGCCAGGGCGTCAGGCGCCGTTCCAGCCACACCAGCAAGGCAAACAGCAGCATGCCCATCAGGGCCAGCACGAAGATCGCGGCGAACACCCGCACCGTGTCGAAGGTGCCCTGGGCACTCATGATCACGTAGCCCAAACCGCGCTGCGAGGACACGAACTCGCCCACGATGGCGCCCACCAGCGCCAGCGAAATCGAGACCTTCATGCCCGCCAGGATCGAAGGCAACGCGCTGGGCAGCCGCACCTTGAAGAAGAAATCGCGCCGCGAACCCTTCAGCACGCGCCCCAGGTCCAGCACGTCCTGCGGCACCGAGCGCAGGCCATGGACGGTGTCCACGATCATCGCGAACACGGCGATCAGGAAGGCGATGGCGATCTTGGGTTCCGCGCCCGTGCCCATCCAGATCACGAACAGCGGCGCGATGGCGACCTTGGGCACGCTGTTCAGCGCCACGATCAGGGGATAGATGAAGCGTTCGAACCAGCGCGACCCCACCAGCATGACGGCAATCGCCACCCCGGCCACCACTGCCAGCGCAAAGCCCGCCAGCGTGGTCATCAGTGTGTAGGCGGCGTGGCCGGCATACCAGCTCCATTCCGCGGCCAGCTCCAGCGCCACCTGGCCGGGCAGCGGCAGCATGATGGCGCGTACATGGAAGATCCGCGCGGCGGCTTCCCACAGCAGCAGGAAGACCAGCACCGACACCAATCCGGCCATGCGCCGGCCCGCCCCTTTCAAGAGCGCGCTCATTGGACGGACTCCAGTCCGGACGCGGCGCGCGCGCCCTCATCTATCAGGCCCATGCTCTGGAACATGCCGCGGATGTGCCGCACGTATTCGCCGAATTGCGGCGTCTCGCGCAACGCCAGCGGCCGGGGCCGCGGCAGGTCGATTTCTATGGTTTCGAGGATCCGGCCCGGGCGCGGCGAGAACACCATCACCACGTCGCCCAGGAATACCGCCTCGGCGATGCCGTGCGTCACGAACAACACCGTGTTGCGAGTTTCCATCCAGATCCGCTGCAGCTCGACGTTCATCTGGTCGCGCGTCAGCGCGTCCAGCGCGCCGAACGGTTCGTCCATGAGCAGCAGCTTCGGATCGTCCACCAGCGCCCGGCAGATGGCGGCGCGCTGCCGCATGCCGCCGGACAGTTCGCGCGGATAGCTTTCGGCAAACTTTTCCAGCCCGGTCAGGGCCAGCAGCGCGCGCACCTTGTCGGCATAGGCGGCCACCGGCTTGTGCGCAAACTCCACCGGCAGCAGGATGTTGCGGCGCACGTTGCGCCACTCCAGCAGCGCGTCGCGCTGGAACACCATGCCCATGCCGTCCGGCGGCCCCTGCACGGGCACGCCCTCCACCCGCAGCTCGCCGCTGGAAACGGTCTCCAGCCCGGCCACGCAACGCAGAAAGGTGCTCTTGCCGCAGCCGCTGGGTCCCAGGATGCTGACGAAGCGGCCGCGCGGCACGTCGACCGACACCGACGCCAGCGCTTCCACCCCCGCCGCGCCGGGGTAGCGCTTGCGCACGTCCGTTGCGGACACGGCCCACTGCGTCATGGTTGCACCAGGCTGTCGTAGCGTTCCGGATGCACCAGGTCGGGCGCATAGAACGTGGCGGGCTGCGCGCTGGCGCTGATCAGCCCGACCGTCGACAAGGTGGCGACGGCCTGCGTCCAGTCCTGCGGCACGATGGCGCCCAGCCGCGCGCCCGCCGCCGGCTGGCCGAAATACGGCTGCAAGGCGTCGATCTGCCCGCGCAGCACCTTCTTGTCCAACCGGGCCTGCGGCCGCTGCGCCAGGATGGCGGCGACCGCCTCGTCCTGGTGACCGGCGTAGATGTACTCCCAGGCCCGCGCGCTGACGCTCGCAAAGCGCGCGATGGCGTCGCGCCGCTGCGCCAGCTTGGACTCATTGGCGAACAGGCCGAAACTGGGCATGTTCAGGCCGAAATCGGCGAAGCGCACCGCGCTGGACGGGCGATTCTGCGACACCACGGGCAGGAAGAACGGAATGGTGGAGAATGCCGCGTCGGCCCGCCCCACGGCATAGGTCGACGCCTTGCTGGCGGCGTCCACGTTGATCAGTTCCAGGTCGCTCTTCTTGAGCTTGCCCGCGGCCAGGAAGGCATCGATGAACGGCGCTTCCAAGGAGCCCGCCGTATAGGCCACCTTCTTGCCCTTGAGCTGCGCCGGGCCGGTGATGCCGGCATCGGACGGCACCAGCAGCCCGATGTCGCTCTGCCTGGCGAACACAGCCACGGCCTTGACCGGCATGCCTTTCTCGCGGGCGATCATGGCCGAGGCCAGGGCGGCATGCCCCAGATCGAAGCTGTCGCCGGCGCCAACGATCTGCACCGTCGTCACGGATCCATTGCCGTCCTCCAGCGTCACGTCCAGGCCGGCCTGCTTGTACCAGCCCTTCTGCTGCGCCAGATGGAATGCGCCGTGCACGCCCCAGGGCGTCCAATCCAGCCGCACCTTCAAAGGCTCCAAAGCCTGGGACCAGGCGGGCGCGCTGAGCGCGACAGCAGCCAGGCCCAACAACGCGTTGCGCCAGTTTCTTGCGAATACCGCGAGCATGATTTTCCCCGTTATGTGCCGACACAGCGCGGCCGCGCCCCGCGGCCGCTGGTACCCCGCGTGTTCAGCCGCCGCGGCCGAACCACCGCTTGATGCGCGCCCACAGCACGCTGAAGAACATGGCTGTGGGATTGAAGCTGGCCTGGACCGGCGCCTCACCCGCGGCAGCGGGTCGGCGCAGTCTGGCCGTGACGTTGTTGCCGAAGTCCGCGATCATGCGGCGCACGAAGTCCTGCACCAGGCCCGAACGCGAAAACTGCGCCAGCGGCCCCTGCAGCGAATACAGCAGGTTCACGTGGACCTGCGTCTCGTTGGCCGACAGCGCCTCCAGGCGATACGTGATGTCGCCGTTGGCGCGCGACTGGCTGAGCGAGTCCTGCCCCGCGCCGCGAAACACCGCCTGCATGGCCGCGTCGTCGCGTTCCAGGCGGGCCGCGCCATTGAAGGCGGCGGACATGGGGCCGAACTTGATCGCGATCTTGCCCTTGACCCGGTCGCCTTCGTGTTCCTCGATCGACGCGCCCGGCAGGCAGCTGGCCAGGGCTGGCAGGTCCACCATGAAGGCCCAGACGTCCGCAGCCGGGAAAGGCACCTTGAAGCCGCCGTCGATGTGGCTGCCACGGCCCTCTTTCTTGCCTTCCTTCTTACCGGCCGGGGCTGCGGCCGGCGCCGGCGCCGCAGCGGCGCTTGCGGCCGGCTGGCTGGCCGACGCTGGCGTGAACCCCGCGAACGCCACCGGTTTTTCCGCTGCTGGCGCGGCGCCCCGGCCCTGCGCCTGAGCGGCGCGCAGCGTCTCTACCGCGGGATCGGGCTGTTCCCTGAGTTCGGCCAGCACCGACATGACGGCGGCGACGATGCCCATGTATCCGGTGCAGCGGCACAGATTGCCGGACAGCTCCACACGCACCCGGCCTTCGTCCGCATCCGGCAGGCGCAGCACGATATCGCGCGAGGTCGCCAGCATGCCCGGGGTGCAATAGCCGCATTGCAGGGCGTGGTGTTTGGTAAAGGCGGCGCGCAGCCGCTGCATCACCGGATCGGCGTCATAGCCTTCGATGGTGGTCACCTGCCGGCCTTCGCAGGCCACCGCGAACGAGATACAGGAGCGCACCGGTGCGCCATCCACCAGCACCGTGCAGGCGCCGCAGACGCCGTGCTCGCAGCCAAGATGGGTGCCGGTCAGGCGTGCCTGATCCCGCAGGAAATCCCCCAGATGCATGCGCGCGGGCGCCTCGTGCGATACGCGCTTGCCGTTTACTTCCAATGTCACCTGAACCATGCTCATTCCTGTCAACCCAAGGCCTGCGCCAGGCAGCGCGTCACCGCGGTCCCGTGCAGCTTGCGATGGTGTTCATCCTTGTCCTGCATGACCCCGGCCAGCTCGTTGGCCAGCAGCGCTTCATCCAGGCCCGCCAGCCCCTGCTGCGCGATGCGCGCGGCCAGTTGGGGCAGCAATCTGGGCGCGCCGTCCAGGGCCCCCACCGCGATGCGCGCCGTCTTCGAGGACGGATCGAACCACGCGGCGCAGCTGGCCTCGGCGAACTCGCCGGTCTTGCGGCAGAACTTGTAGTAGCCCCAGCGCGCCTGCGGCCCGGCTTCCGGGATGTGCACGGCGGCGATCAGCTCGTCTTCGCGCAGCCCGGTGGTATAGGCGCCCTGCATGTAGTCTTCCGCCGGCAGCATGCGCACGCCGTCCGGCCCCGCGATCTCCAGCGTCGCGCCCAGGCCGACCACGGTCAGCACCCAGTCGGCCGCCGGATCGGCATGCGCCAGGCTGCCGCCCAGCGTGCCGCGGTTGCGGATGGCGCGATAGGCGATGCCCGGCGCCACCTGCTGCATGGGCGTGCCGCGCAGCAGTTCGTGCACGCCGTCCTCGATCTCGGCATGGGTCACGGCCGCGCCGACGCGCAGCTTGCCGTTCTGGCGCGAAACCGTGCGCAGTTCGGACAGGCCGGAGATGTCGATGACGACGGGCGGACGCGCCAGGCGCAGGTTCAACATGGGGCCCAGCGATTGGCCGCCGGCCATGAGCTTGGCGCGGCCCTCGTGTCCACGCAGCGCCCGCAAGGCGTCCTGCAGGGTGTCCGGGCGGGAGTATTCGAATGCAGCGGCCTTCATGCCGTCACCTCCGCGGCAACGGTGGCGGTCTTGCGGCTGCCCTGAGCGATGGCGGCCAGCACCCGGGTCGGAGACAGCGGCGTGCGCAGCAGTTCAGCCGCGCCCAACGGCCGCAGCGCGTCGTTGACCGCGTTGAACAGCACCGCCGGCGGCGCGATGGCGCCGCCCTCGCCCATGCCCTTGGCGCCGAACTCGGTATGCGGCGACGGCGTCTCGAAGTGATGCAGGCGCATGTTCGGAACCTCGGTGGCCCCAGGCAGCATATAGTCCGCCAGGGTCGAAGCCAGCGGCTGGCCATTGTCGTCGTAAGGCGTTTCCTCGTAGAACGCGGTGCCTATGCCCTGGGCCACGCCGCCTATGGTCTGGCCTTCGACCACCATGGGGTTGATCATGGTCCCGCAGTCCTCCACCACCACATAATCCAGAATTTCCACGCCGCCCGTGCCCGGGTCCACCGCCACCACCGCCGCATGGGTCGCATAGGTGAAACAGCCGGTGTCGACCTTGGGCTTGTAGCCCACGGTGACTTCCAGGCCAGCGGCGTCCACGTCGGGCGGCAGCAATTGCGGCCGCAAGTACCAGGCGTCGGCCACGTCCTTGACCGACACCGACTTGCCGCCGGCTTCCAGCCGGTCGCCGTTCCAGGTCACACTGGCGGGATCGGCCTGCAGCAGATGCGCGCCGATATGCGTGAGCCGCGGCAGCAGGCGTTTGCAGGCCTGCGACACGGCGCCGCCGGACATCACCAGCGAACGCGAGGCGTAGGTGCCGGTGGAGAACGGCGTCTGACCGGTGTCGCCATGCAGCAGCTTGATGCTGGCCACGTCCACGCCCAGGATTTCATTGGCGATCTGGGCGAAGGTGGTTTCCATGCCCTGCCCGTGCGAATGCACGCCGACCCGCAGTTCCAGCCCGCCGTCCGGCGTGACCCGCGCGGTGGCTTGGTCAAAGCCCGGTATCACGGGCGTGCCCCAGGCCGCGAACACCGAGGTGCCGTGCGCGGCCTGTTCGGTGTACGTCGCCAGCCCCACGCCAATGAGGCGGCCGTCGGCCTCGCCCTGGCGCTGGCGTTCGCGGATCGCGTCCACCCCTATCATGTCCATGGCCTGTTGCAGGCTGGCGGGATAATCGCCGCTGTCCAGGTGCTTGCCGGTGACGTTGACGTAGGGCATCTGCTCGCCCTGCACCAGGTTTTCCTGGCGGATTTCCCAAGGCTCGCGTCCGACCTCGCGGGCGATCGCGTCCATCGTCAATTCCATGGCGAAGCACACGCCCGTGCGCGCCACGCCGCGATACGGCACGAAGCCCGGCTTGTTGGTGGCCACCGCCCGCGTCACGCAGCGATAGCCCTTGAATGCATAGGGTCCCGGCAGGTTGCCGATGGCCTGGCCCGGCTCCAGGCCGATGGTGAACGGCCAGACTGAATAGGCGCCGCCGTCGATGGTGATCTTGGCGTCCAGCGCCAGCAGCTTGCCGCGGCGATCCGCGTAGGCCACCATTTCATAATGGTGCTCGCGCGAATTGGCGCCCGCGGTCAGGTGTTCGCGGCGGTCTTCGATGAAGCGGAACGGCTTCTTGAAGGTCTTGGCCAGCCAAGCCACGCACAGCTCTTCCTGCTGCAGCACACACTTGTAGCCGAAGGCGCCGCCCACGTCCGGCGACACCACCCGCACCCGGCCCTGCTCCAGGTCCAGGCACTGGGCCAGCACGCTGCGGATCATATGCGGCACCTGGGTCGCGCTGACCACCACCAGCTGGTCGGCCTGATGGTCCCAGTAGGCCAGCACGGCCTTGCCTTCCATCGGCACCATGCATTGCCGCGACAGGTCGATCTTGCGGCGCACGACCACGTCCGCCTGCGCTGCCAGCTCATCGAACTGCTTGTCGACATTGAGGGTGACGAAGACGTTGTCGCGCCACTGCTCATGCACGAAATCGCCCTGGGCCGCCTGGGCGCTGACGACGTCCGCATACACCGGCAGGTCGTCGTAGTCGACCTCGATCATCTCGGCGTAGTCCTCGGCTTCGGCGCGGGTCGGCGCGAACACCATGGCCACGGGCTCGCCCACGAAGCGCACCTTGCCCGAGGCCAGCGGCGGCTGGGCCGACACCTGGTAGCTGGGCAAGGTGGAATCCGCCACGATGTCGCGCGCATCGGCCATGGCCTGACGCACAAACGCCTTGTCCGCGATCTGCTCGGCCACGCGCACCGAAGCGATGCGCGCATGCGCCAGCGGACTGCGCAGGAAGGCCACCTCGCAGAGACCGGGCATGGCCATGTCGGCCACGAAATTGCCCTTGCCGTGCAGATGGCGCGCGTCCTCCTTGCGCGGCACCCGCGCGCCCACTCCCTGCGGCTTGCCTGGCCGGCCGTGCGTATCGGCGTTTGCTGTCGTCATGACTACCCTTTATCTCCTGTTAGTGTCCTGTCCCGTAGATGCGTCCGCCTGGCGAAATTCCTCCACGAGCGTCGGGGCTAGGCGCAAACCGCAGCGATACCCGAAGGTATCGCGAGGATTTGCAACGACGCCCCGACGTTCATGGGGGGATTTCGTGCGGGCGTATCTGCGGGGCAGGACACTGGTTACTTGGCCTGGGCCTTCGCCACGGCGGCGAAGGTGTAGTTGTCCAGCGGGCTTTCAGCCACACGGAACCAAGCCGCCTGCTCGGCCTGGAATTTCTTCCAATCGGGGAAGATGGCGGCGAAGTCCGGGTTCTTGGCCGAGAGTTCGGCCCACAGTTCCTGCGAGGCGTTGTACGCCGCGTCCATCACTTCCTTGGGGAAGAAACTGACCTTGGCGCCGCCGGCGATCAGCTTGCGCAGCGCCAGCGGATTGCGCGCATCGTAGTTGGCCAGCATGCGCATGGTCTGCTCGCCGGCCGCCGCCTCGAACGCTGCCTGGTAGGCCGGCGGCAGGGCTTCCCATGCCTTGTCGTGCACCATGCTGGTGATCGAGGCGCTGCCTTCGAACCAGCCCGGCGAGTAGTAGTACGGCGCCACCTTGTTGAAGCCCAGCTTCTCGTCGTCGTAGGGGCCGATCCATTCGGCCGCGTCGATGGTGCCCTTTTCCAGCGCGGGATAGATGTCGCCCGGCGGGATCTGCTGCGGCACCGCGCCCAGCTTGGACAGCACCATGCCGCCGATGCCGCCGATGCGCATGTTCAGGCCCTTCAGGTCGGCGACCGACTTGATCTCCTTGCGGTACCAGCCGCCCATCTGCACGCCGACGTTGCCACAGACGTGGTTGACGATGTTGTACTTCTTATAGAGCGCGCGCAGCATCTTCAAGCCGCCGCCGTAGGCGATCCAGGCGTTATGCTGGCGCGCGCTCAGGCCGAAGGACAGGCCGGTGTCGAAGGTCAGGGCGGTGTTCTTGCCGATGTAGGCCGTGCTCAGCACGTGGTTGCATTCCACCGTGCCATTGCTGACCGCGTCCATGTTCTGCGCCGCGGGCACCAGTTCGCCGCCGGGAAAGGCGCGGATCTCGAACTTGCCGTCGGTCAGCTGCGCCACGCGCTTGCAGAGTTCTTCGGCCGAGCCGTAGATAGTGTCCAGGCTTTTGGGCCAGCTGGTGGACATGCGCCAGCGCACCGACGGCGCGGATTGCGCGACGGCGGGCATGCCCACGGTGGCGAGGCCCGCGCCGGCTGCGCCGGCGGCTTGTGCGAGGAAACGGCGTCGTTGCATTCATTGCTCCCGATCTGGTTCGATTGAGTCCCCTTGGACCCGCCTCAACTCATGCCAACGCCACTCGCGTACATCCGAAAAAAACGTTAGCACACTGAATTGTTGATCAGCATACTGACAGTAATTTTGAGTGTCAACAAGGTAAATCCCCACTGCCGACGCCCGCGAAACGCCTGGGTTTCCACTCATTCCGGCGGTTTTTTTTCACGGGTCCGAGGGCTATTTGCGGGTACTCCTTACATATAGCGGACGGTCGCGATTGCACGCCGCGAACGCCGTGCATAATAGGCCCGCGCCGCCGCCCTTCGACCCGCCGCCTGTCGGGGAAATCCCTAGCTCCTGACTTGTTTTTTTAGGCAGTACACTGACGACAATTACTCAGCATACTGACGAGCGAGTTGATATGAACTGGATCCGCATTGCCTCTACCGACCAACTGACCGAAGACGACGAGGTGATCCCCGTCGCCGCCGGCGAAAAGCAGCTTGCGCTGTATCGCATCGAAGGCGAGTTCCACGCCTCCGACAATGTCTGTACCCACGCCTACGCGCTGCTGTCCGACGGCTATCTGGAAGACGGCTGCATCGAATGCCCGCTCCACCAGGCCAAATTCGACATCCGCACCGGCCAGGCCATGTGCGCACCCGCCACCACTGGCATCCGCATCTATCCGGTCAAGGTCGAAGGCCAGGACATCTATGCCAACCTGCAAGGCTGACCATGGCTGACGCAGATCCGATCCTCATCATCGGCGCCGGCCAGACCGGCGCGGTGGCGGCGGCCACGCTGCGCGGCCTGGGCCATGCCGGCCCCATCACGCTGATCGGCCAGGAAGCGCACGCGCCCTATGAGCGCCCGCCCCTGTCCAAGGACGTGCTGCAAAGCCCCGGCGCGCATGGCCAGACCGCTGTGCACCCCCAAGACTTCTATGCGCAGCAAGGCGTCACCCTGCTGACCGGCATGCAGGCCTTGCGGATCGACGCTGCCAACCGTCTGGTCGAACTGGCCGACGGCCGCAGCCTCCCCTATAGCCGCTGCCTGCTCGCCACCGGCGGGCGGGCGCGCGAACTGCCCAGCCTGCCGCGCGGCACGCCGGGCGTGCATTACATCAGGACGCTGGACGATGCCGCGGCGCTGCGCGCCGCCCTCACGCCGCAGTCGCGCGTGGCCGTCATCGGCGGCGGCTTCCTGGGCCTGGAGGTGGCGTCCACTGCGCGCGCCCTGGGCGCCGCAGTCACCGTGCTGGAAAGCGCGCCCCGCTTGCTGGAACGCGTGCTGCCCGCGGCCCTGTCGGATTGGCTGGCCGAACGCGCCCGCCACGCCAGCGTGGACCTGCGCCTGGACGCGCGCATCGCGCGCACCTACTGGCAGCCCCATGCGGATGCCGCTGTGCGGCATCAGGCGCGCTTCAATATAGAACTGCAAGACGCTTCCTCTATCGAGGCCGACGTCGTGGTGGTGGCCATCGGCCTGGTGCCCGACGTATCGCTGGCCGCACAAGCCGGTCTGGCGCTGGATCCCGCCAATGGCGGCATCGCGGTGGACGCCGCCTGCCGTAGCAGCGACCCAAATATATATGCGGCCGGCGATTGCGCCAGCCAGCACCGGCGTCACCTGAACATGGCGCTGCGGCTGGAATCCTGGCAGAACGCCAACGAACAGGCGCGCGCGGCCGCGGCCGGCATGCTGGACCAGCCCGCGCCGGCCGAGCCCTATCCGTGGTTCTGGACGGACCAATATGGCTGCAACGTACAGATGCTGGGCCTGCCCCAGCCGGACCTCGTCTATGCCTGCCGCGGCGTGCCCCAGGCGCAGGCCGAGGCGCCCAAGTTCATCTGGCTTGGCCACCGCGACGGCGTGCCGGTGCATGCCATCGCCATCAACGCCGGCGGCGACCTGCGCCAGCTGCGCGTGCTGTTCGAACAAGGCATCGCCATCGATCCCGAGCGCTATGCCGACGAGACCGTGGCGCTCAAGCCGCTGGTGAAAGCCTGCCAGCAAAACGCCACCGCGTCCTGACCCCACCATTACCGCCCCCGCATCGACAGGAGCTTTTCATGTATCAATCGCAAACCGTCATCGGCCTTACGATGGCGTCCAAGGACACCGCCCTGGCCGACTGTGTCTGGCCGGAAGACGCGCTGCACTACATCCCCGACTGGGTCTACACCAGCCGCGCCGTCTACGACCAGGAAGTGGAAAAGATCTTCCACGGCAAGACCTGGAACTACGTGGCCCTGGAAGCCGAGCTGCCGAACCCGGGCGACTACAAGCGGTCTTATGTGGGGCCGACCCCGGTGGTGGTGTCGCGCGCCGAAGACGGCTCGGTCAATGTGTTCGAGAACCGCTGCGCCCACCGCGGCGCGGAGTTCTGCCGCCACAGCCAGGGCAACGCCAAGGAATTCGTCTGCCCCTACCACCAGTGGTCCTACGACCTGAAGGGCAATCTGCAGGGCATCCCCTTCAAGCGCGGCGTGAACCGCGAGGGCGGCATGCCCAAGGACTTCAAGAACGAAGACCACGGCCTGCGCAAGCTGCGCGTCACCACGCGCAACGGCGTCATCTTCGCGTCCTACAGCGATGAGGTCGAACCCATCGAGGAATACCTGACACCCGAAATCCTGGCCGATTTCGACACCGTCTTCCCGGGCAAGAAGCTCAAGATCCACGGTTACTACCGCAACGAGCTGCCGTGCAACTGGAAGATGTATCACGAGAACCTGAAGGATCCGTACCACGCAACCCTGCTGCATTCGTTCCTGGTGGTGTTCGGGCTGCTGGTGGCGGGCAACAAGTCCGCCATGCTGGTCGATCCGGTGCATGGCCGCCATGGCACCATGGCCTCGGCCAAGAGCGAGGACAAGTACGCCAACGTCAGCGAAGAGAACAAGAAGGAAATGCGCTCCTTCCACGACGGCCTGCACCTGCAGGACGACCGCTTCCTGGAGTTCGTCAAGGAATTCGACTCGCCCTGGTCGGTCACCATGCAGACCGTCTGGCCCAACCTGATCGTGCAACGTGAAATGAACACGCTGGGCGTGCGCCAGATCGTGCCCAACGGGCCCGACAGCATGATCATGCAATGGACCATGTTCGGCTACGAGGACGACACGCCCGAGATGGAGCGCCATCGTCTGCGCCAGGGCAACCTGATGGGGCCGGCGGGCTTCCTCGGCCTGGAAGACAACGAAGCCATGAAGTTCGTGCAGGAAGGCGTGCGCCGCGCCAGCACCGACGTCAACGTGCTGAAGCTGGAGTCCGGCAAGCAAGGCACCTCCAACACGCTGATCTCGGAAGCCGCGATCCGCTCCATGTACAGCTATTACCGCAGCGTGATGGGCTTCTGAGGCAGGAACCAGGAAACATGAGAACCCGATTCGAATACTCCCCCCGCAAGATCGATCCCGCGCGCGCCATCGCGCTGCGACTGGAGATCGAGGAATTCCACGCCGACTACTGCGCCGCCCTGGACGCGGGCCAGGTCGAGGCCTGGCCAGACTTCTTCACCGAGGACGGCCTGTACCGCGTCACCGCGCGCGAGAACGCCGAACTGGGCCTGCCCGTCGGCCTGGTGTACTCCGAAGGCCGCGCCATGATGCATGACCGCGCCGTGGCCATTTCTCGCACCCAGATGTTCGCCCCGCGCTACATGCTGCATCTGGTCAGCAACACCCGCGTCATCAGCGAATCCGCGGATGGCGAGATCGAGTCCCAGGCGGCATTCATGCTGATGCAGACGCTGGTGGAAGGTCCCACCACCCTGCACCTGGCCGGCACCTACTACGACCGCTACACGCGGCAGGACGGCGTGCTCAAGCTGAAGGAACGGCAGGTGGTGTATGACACCACCATCCTGGCCAACGACCTGGTCTATCCCGTCTAGAACGCGGAAGAGCAATGCAAAAAAAGGGTTGCGCCACGGGGCGCAACCCTTTTTTTGTGCCGGTCTGCGGCGCCAGCTCAGGCCTGCGTAGCGCGCATGGCTTCGTCCCGCGTCAACACGGTGGCGTACTTCTGCTGCATGTCGAAGAGGTTGGCATCATGCGGGCCGATGGCGCGGTCGCCCACGCAATCCGACACCACCAGCGGCCGGAAGCCGTACTGCATGGCGTCCACCACGCTGGCCCGCACGCAGCCGCTGGTGACCGCGCCCGCCACCAGCAGCGTCTGCACGCCGCGTTGCGACAGCCAGGCCGCCAGGCTGGTGCCGAAGAACGCCGAAGGCACCGTCTTGCGCACCACCAGTTCGCCGGCCGCGGGCGCAAGCTGCGGCACGATGGCGCTGTTGTGGTCCGCTTCCTTCAGGGTCAGCATGCCCGGCACCTTCAAGGTGAAGATGTTGTGGTCCGCGTCGTCGTCGGCGAACACGATGCGGCTGTGCGCCACCGGCCAGCCCTGCTTGCGCGCATGCGCCAGCAGGCCTACGGTCTGCTCGATGGCCTGGGGGATGTTGCCGCCGCCGAACACAGCCGGATCGGCAAAGCCGTTGACCAGGTCCACGATCAGCAGGCCATAGGGCGCCTTGGGCGCCATCGCCGTGCCGAAACCCTGGCGCGCGTAGGCCGAGATATCGTCATTCATGTAGGGAACTCCTAGTACGGTGATTGCGTGCTAAGCCTGGAGGCCGGCACCGTCCAGCACCTTGCCCTGGCGCACCACGTCCTCCCCGTCCAGCCGCACCGTGCAGGCGCGCAGGGGGATGTCGATGTGGCAGGTGGTGGTCCGGTTGCCGCCGGCCTCGTTGTTGGGACCCAGCGAGAACAGGAAATTGCCCTCGTAGGCGCGCGCGTCCATGCCTATGGTGGCCTCGCGGTCGTACAGCCCCAGCGTGGTCCAGTGCGCGCGCGGTTGCAGGCCCCAGCCTATGTGCGAAATCGCGTAGGCTTCCGGGTCCTTGAACGAGGCCACGTACTCGCGCAGCAGTTCCGCGTCCACGCCGCCGTCGATGCGCGTGGCGTAGCCGTTCTCGACCGTCAGCTCGATGGCCGAGCGCACGTAGAGCTTCTGCGGCAGCAGGATGTCGCCGACGTCGATCACGATCTTGCCGTTGGCGCCGCCTTCGTTCGGCCAAGTCAGCACGAAGCCGCTGGGCCAATGGTCCCAGCGCCCGGGTTCGTCGACGAAGCCGTATTCGCTGATGGCCGGGAACTCGCCCAGCGGGCAGCGCAGGTCCGTACCCGCCTCGGATACCACGCTCATCTCGCGTGCCGCGCCGATGCGCGCGGCGGCCGCCTTGACCCGCGCACGGTCGGCCTCGGTCGGCACCAGCCGCGCCAGCACTTCCGGCGGCTCCACCGCCAGCAGGATCTTGGTGCCGGTCGCCAGGATCTCGTGCTGTTCCGGAGAGAACAGCAGCGTCATCAGGTCCAGTACCAGGTCGCTTTCCTTCAAGGCCGCAATGGCGGCCTTGTTGCCGGTCAGCGGCGTGGTGCCCAGGTAGGCCAGCGAGTCCCGGCTCAGCGCCCGCTCGCCATTGACGGGCGGCAGGTCCAGGCGGTTCACGATGGCGCCCATGGCTTGCGTCGCGATCAGCGCCGTCGCCAGGGTTTGCGGATGGGTGGCCGCGCTGGTCAGCACCGTGACGGTCTGCCCCGCTTGCAGCTTGGACAGGGTCAGCACCTGCTGCCAGGCCTTCACCATTTCATAGTCGCTTATAGGCATGATGCCCTCCTTGCTTGACGGTCGCGCGCTTCAGCCGCGCGCCAGCGGCGCGCCCAGGAAATCGCCGAAGGCGGCATAGAAGCCTTCCTCGTTGTCCCACGGAATCATGTGGCCGGCGGCGGGCACGCGGTGGTGTTGCGTGCCGGGCGCCAGCCGTTGGATCTCGGCCACGTCGGCGTCCAGCACCACGTCGCCCCGCTCCGCCGTGATCAGCAGCACCGGCACGTCCAGGCGCGGCAGGTCGGCATGGATGTCGTCGCTCTGGAAGGCCTCGAAGCTCTGGATGATGGCGCGCTCGTCGCAGGTGTGCAGCCATTCGGCGCGCAGCTGGCGCTGCTCCTCGGTCCAGGTCGGGCAGAACGCGCGCATGGCCTCGGCGTCCATGCCGTGCCGCGCCTGCGCCATGGAATCGACGTACCAGGGCAGTTTGGCGGGATACGGCCGGCGGCCGGGACCGGACACCGGCGGGTCCACCAGGACCAGGCGGCTCAGTCCTGCCGGCTTGCCGCGCCCGGCGCGCACGCCGATGCGTCCGCCCATCGAATGGCCGACCACGCTGTAGCGCGCCAGGCCCAGCGCCTCTGCGAAGGCCAGCACGTCGGCGGCTTGCGCGTCCAGGCTGTAGTCCAGCGTCGCGCCGGCTGCGGACAGGCCGCGGCCCCGCACGTCCAGCACATAGGTGTCGAAGGCCGCGCCGAAGCGCTCGCCGACGAAGCCCCAGGTGACCGCCGGGCTGGTGATGCCCGGCACGATGATGACCGGATCGCGCCCCGCCCCACGTTCGCCGCCGTAGCGCAGGTAATGCTGGCGGATGCCATTGGCATGGACGTTGCCGCCGTACAGGAAGTTGTTCATGTCGGTCTCCCGGGCTGGATTCAGAGTTTGAACAGGCGTCGCGCGTTGCCGTTGCAGATCAGTTCGCGGGTCGCGTCGTCCATCGGCGTCTGCTCGATGAATTCCACGGCGAGCGCGGTCGATTCGTAGGGATAGTCGACCGAGAACATCACCGCCTCGCGGCCCATTTCGGCGATGGCGGCCATCAGCGTGGGAGGCGAACAGACCCCGGACGTGGTGATGAGGATGTTGCTGCCCAGGTATTCGGAAGGCGCGCGCGCCAGCTTGATGCCATGCGAATAGACCGCGAAGCGGCTGTCGAAGCGCCAGCGCAGGAACGGCAGGCCTTCGCCCATGTGGCCCAGGATCAGCTTGACGGCGGGGAACCGGTCGAACACGCCGCCGAACAGCAAACGCAGCGCATGGGTGGCGGTTTCGACGCCCCAGCCCCAGCATGCCCCCACCAGCTCGGGGTGGCCCGAGTAGGCCTGCGGAATGACGTAGGGATCGGACGGGTGCAGGTAGACGGGCACGTCCAGCTCCTGCACCTTTTCCCAGAACGGGTCATAGGCGCGGCCGTCGTAGTACACGCCATTGGTGTGGCCGTTGATCAGCGCGCCCTTGAAGCCCAGCTGTTTGACGCAGCGCTCCAGTTCTGCGGCGGCGACCAGAGGATCGTGCATGGGCACGGTGGCGAAGGCGCCGTAGCGCGTCGGGTGGCGGGCCACCTGCTCGACCAGGAAATCGTTGTTCTCCTTGGCGCGGCGCAGCGCGACGGCGGCGTCGGCTTCGGCCTGCACGCCCGGCCCGGTCTGCGACAGGATGACATAGTCGATGCCCCCGCGGTCCATTTCGCCCAGCCGGACTTCGTCGAAATCCACCAGGCGCGCGGCCAGGTCGGCCAGCACGGCGGGATCGATGTGCTGCGCGAAGCTCTTCGAATAGTCCTTGAATCCGACCGCGGTGTAGTGCTCCTCAAACGCGATCTTGCGTACTTTGCTCATTCCCCTACTCCCAGTTTGATGGCGCGGACCCTGTCCTGCCACGGCGCGTCAGCATTGTTTATCAGTACACTGACTATTACATCGGAACAACCGGAATCGTGCGCAGCCGCTTTCCCATTGGGAAAAGCCCTGCGAGGGCTTCCGAATTTACGTCAGTATACTGACTTTATAGTCAGCGTACTGACAAATTAGGGAAATCCCGAAGCGCAAAAAAAAGCCGCCGCGGCGGCCTTGCCTGCAGGCGGCGTTCAGCCGTCTTCGTCCAGGTCGGCAGGCGTGTCGACATCGCGCAACACCCCGGGATCATCGACGGGGACCAATTGCAGGCCGGGCCCTTTGAGCAGCCGCCGCGCGCCTTCGTCCCCGCTCAGCGCGGCAAGTTGCGCCAGCAGGTCTCCGCGGAATCCCACCGGGTGGCCGCGCTGCCCCTGGTACGAGGGCGCGGCCCTGGGCGCATCGCGCAGCGCCTCCAGCACGCTCGCCAGGCTGGCGCGCTGGATCCAGGGCATGTCGGCCAGCGCGACCAGCACCGTGGCAGGCGTGCCGGGCAGGCCCTGCAAATACTGCGCCGCCGCGGCCAGACTGGCGCCCATGCCCTCCTCTGCCCGGTCGGTCTCCAACACCACGCAGTCTTCGGCCCGCAGCAATCCGGCCAACGCGGCGCTGCCGGGCCGTACCACGGCGACGACCATCTCCACCGCCGCGCGCAGCGTGCGCGCGCTGGCCGCCGCCACGCGCGCGCCCTGCGGCAGCGGCGCCAGCAGCTTGTCGGCACCGGGCCGCTGCGCGGCGTAGCGCGAGCCCCGCCCCGCAGCCAACAGGATGCCGACGCGCGCGGGGATCGGGTAGGGATAGACACTAGAGACAGTCGCCATGATGATCAGTATAGTGAATATAAGCCGTGGCAGCGCCGCGGCCTTTCACTGTGAGAAGCCGATGAACGCTCTGGATCTGGACGTATTGCAACATGCGCGGGACTGGGTAGCCGCGGGCAGCCGCGTGCACCTGGTGACCGTGGTGCAGACCTGGGGATCGGCCCCGCGCCAGGCCGGGGCCATGCTGGCGCTGCGCGAGGACGGCCGCATGGTCGGGTCGGTTTCCGGCGGCTGCATCGAAGACGACCTGATGCTGCGCGCCCGCGAAGGCACGCTCGAGGATGCCCCGGCGCGCCTGACCTACGGCGTCACCCGCGACGAGGCCGCGCGCTTCGGCCTGCCTTGCGGCGGCACGTTGCGCCTGATCAGCGAACCGCTGCGCGACACGCAATGGCTGGACCTGGTGCTGCAAGCCATACGCGGCCATGGCCTGATCCAACGCACGGTGGACCTGCAGGACGGCAGCAGCTCGGTGTCTCCCGCCAGTCCGGCCGACGGCCCGGACTTCGACGGCCGCATCTTCCGCAGCGTGTACGGCCCGCGCTGGCGGCTGCTCATCATCGGCGCCAACCAGACCGCCCAGGTGCTGGCCAGCATCGCCGCCACGCTGGATTTCCACGTCACGGTCTGCGACCCCCGCGAGGAGTTCTACGGCGACTGGAACCAGTCCCAGGCTACCTTGCTCACCAGCATGCCCGACGACGCCGTGCTGGAAATCGGCACCGACGAGCGGACCGCCATCGTGGCGGTCACCCACGATCCCAAGCTCGACGACATGGCTTTGCTGGAAGCATTGAAATCGCGGGCCTTCTATGTGGGCGCGCTGGGTTCGCGCGCCAACCAGCAGAAGCGCCGCGAGCGGCTGCGGCTGTTCGACCTGGACGACAGCCAGATCGCCCGCCTGCACGGCCCGGTGGGCCTGCGCATCGCCAGCAAGACGCCGGCCGAGATCGCCGTGGCGATCGCGGCCGAACTGATCTGGGTGCGCAACACGCTGGGCGACGGCGAAGCCGCCCGCAGCGCGCCGCAGACCAGCGCGCTGCAAGGCTGAGCCAGGCAGCCGGCCTCGGCCCTACATGGGTTTGAGCGTGGTGCGGCTGTACTGGTTATTGGCTTCCACCAGGGTGGAAAGCAGCTTCATGAAGATTTCCTGATTGCGCGTGGACAGCGGCTCCAGCAGGCGCTGCTGGGCGCGCGCCATGCCTTCCTGCAGGATGCCCATGATGCGCAGGCCTTCCTGGGTGATGACGGCCTGGCGCGAGCGCTTGTCGTTGGGATTGATGCGCCGTTCCACCAGGCCGCGCTCCTGCAGGCGCTTGACCACGTCTGCGGTGGTGGTGCGATCCAGCCCCAGCTCCATGCCGATGGCGGTCTGGTCCAGCCAGGGACTGAGCGACAGCGCGGTCAGCACGCCATACTGCACCGGCGTCACGTTCTGCGTCTTGCACTCCTCGTAGAACATGGCGTAGTGGATCTGGTTCAGGCGCCGCACCAGATATCCCGGACGCGACCAAAGCACCTGCTTGGCCGGATCGAAGATCTTGGTGTCTGTCTTATGAGTTGCGACGCGCTTCT
This sequence comes from Achromobacter sp. ACM04, assembly GCF_014851465.1. Lineage (NCBI taxonomy): Bacteria > Pseudomonadati > Pseudomonadota > Betaproteobacteria > Burkholderiales > Alcaligenaceae > Achromobacter > Achromobacter sp. ACM04. The sequence goes on along the minus strand of NZ_JACUZS010000001.1, from coordinate 287,198 downwards.
GGGACGTCGTCTTTTTCTGTACATCCGGCACGTTGAGGCAGCTCCAGTTTAGTTAGTGTACTGAGGATAATACCACCGGCCCGGCCTGGCGCGCCTGCTGCGCCAGATACTCCTTCAAGGTCTGCACCAACGCCGCCGCGGCGGGCGACAGGCTGCGGTTGCGGGCCGTGACCAGCCCGATCGAACGCTCGGCCACCGGTCCGATCAGCGGACGCTGGACGATGCCATTTTGCGCTACCGCCGCGGCGGCGATTTCGGGCAGCGCGGCAACGCCGAATCCGCATTCGACCATGGCGACGATGGTGGTCAGATGCTCGGCCTCGAAGGCCGGCGTAAAGCGTATCCGGTTCTGCAGGAAAGCCCATTCCGTGTACTGCCGCACGCTGCTGGGCTGCACCATGGACACGTGCGCCGCATCCGCCGTATCGGCCCAACGCAGCGGACCGCGGGCGCGCGCCAGTGGATGGGCTTCGGGGATCAACAGCAGGAAACTGTCGGACATCAGCGGCACGTAGTGCAGATCCGCATGCTGCGGGTCCGCCGCGGTCAGGGCGAAGTCGACTTCGCCCGCGCGCACCAGGTCGAAAGCCGGCCCGGACAAGGTATCGCGTACTTTCAGGGCGACCAGCGGATGGGCCTGGCGATAGGTCATGAGCACCCGCGGCAGCAGGCGGGCCGCAATCGAGGGCAAGGCCGCCACCGACACCTGCCCCTGTTCCGCGTTGACGATGCCGCTGACCGCGGCAATGGCGTCGCGGAAGGCCACTTGCAGCGCAGCAGCCTGCTGCATGAAGACCTCGCCGGCGGCGGTGAGGCGGACGGTGCGCGTGGTGCGGTCGAACAGGCGCACGCCCAGCGCCTCTTCGATGCGCTGGATCTGCGTGGACAGAGCCGATTGCGACAGGTGCAACTGCGCGGCGGCCTGGCGGAAGTTGAGCGTGCGGCCCAGCACCAGCGTGGTATCGATATCGCGCATCGAAAGATTGATCTGCATGCCTGGCGCGGTCCCTCTATTGATCTAAATATAAGATCATTCTATCCAAAAAATCTGATTCATCAATCAAAACAGGTTCTCTACACTCGCCCGCAGCGTAGTTTCAGATGAAGGAGCGAACCATGCAGACGGACGCGATCGCGCTGCCCAATCCGGGCGCGGCGCATGCGGTGGTGGTGGGCGGCGGCACCATGGGCGCCGACGTGGCCGTGGTATTGACCCGCGCGGCCTGCCGGACCACGGTGATCGAATCGAATGCCGAGCGCGCGGCGGGCGTACCCGCCCGTGTCGCGGAAAACCTCAAGACCATAGGCCGGGAAGCGAACGCCGCCCTGCTGTCCACCGCCGCCAGCCTGGACGAGGTGGACTGGTCCGGCGTGGACCTGGTCATCGAGTGCATACCCGAACGCCTGAACATCAAGCAGGCGCTGTTTGCGGACCTGGCGCAACGCGCCCGGCCCGATGCCATCCTGGCCAGCAACAGCTCCAGCTTCCCGATCAGCGCCATCAGCCAGGGCCTGGCTACCCGCGGCCGCATGCTGGGCCTGCACTTCTTCATGCCCGCGCATCTGGTGCCGCTGGTGGAAGTGGTGCTGGGCGAAGCCAGCGACAACGCCTGCGCCGACACGCTGATCGCATTCATGCGGCGCTGCGGCAGCGTGCCGGTGAAGGTGCGCCAGGACCTGCCTGGCTTTCTGGCCAACCGCCTGCAGCACGCGCTGTCGCGCGAAGCCTTCGACCTGATCGACCGCGGCATCGCCTCGCCGGAAGACGTGGACGCGGCAGTGCGTTTCGGCTTCGGCTTCCGCTTCCTGGCGGCCGGCCCGGTGATGCAGCGCGACCATGCCGGCATCGATGTGCATGCCGCCGCCGGCGCCACCATGTACCCCACCTTCTGCAACGCCAGCGAGCCGGCGCGCTGCCTGACCGAACGCGCCCAGGACGGACGCCACGGCATGAAGACGGGCGAAGGTTTCTACACCTGGACGCCCGAAACCATTGCTGCCGAGCGCGCGCGCTACGACCGCCTGTTACGCGCCGGCCTGGACCTGATTGCACCCGAACTGCCGGAGATCAAGCCGTGAGCAACACCCCCCTGCCCCGCGCCGCGCTGGCCGACTCGCCCGTCATCATTACCGTGGCGCCCAATGGCGCCTACAAAAAGGCCGCCGACCATCCGGCCGTGCCGCTTACCGCCGAGGCTCTGGCGCACGAAGCGCGCGCCTGCCTGGACGCCGGCGCCGCCATGATGCACATGCACGTGCGCAAGCCTGACGGCAGCCACCTGCTGGACGCCCAGGCCTACCGTGACGCCCTGGCCGCGGTGCGCGGCGCCGTGGGCGACGAACTGCTGGTGCAGGTGACCAGCGAAGCCGCCGGCGTCTACAAGGCGGCGGAACAGATCGCCCTGGTGCGCGAGCTGCAACCCGAGGCCGTGTCCATCGGGCTGCGCGAGATCGCCGTGCCGGAGATCCCGGAAAGCGAGCTGGCGGCTTTCCTCGCCTGGATCGCCGAGCGCCGCATCATGACCCAGATCATCCTGTACGACGAAGGCGACGTGCGCCGCTGGCTGTCCCTGCGCGCGCGCGGCCTGGTGCCGCCAGGAGCGTGGTCGGTGCTGTTCGTGCTGGGCCGCTACAGCGCGGGCCAGACCTCTTCGGCCTATGACCTGCTGCCCTTCCTGGCCGCGTACGACCAGTCCCTGCCGTGGGCGGTATGCGCCTTCGGCCCCGAGGAAAACGCCTGCGTCACCACGGCCGCAGCGTTCGGCGGCCACATGCGCGTGGGTTTCGAGAACAACCTGAAGCTGCGCGACGGCAGCACCGCACCGGGCAACTCGGCGCTGGTATTGCAGGCCGCGCAAGGCGCGCAGGCGTTGGGCCGCCCGCTGGCCACGGCCGCCGACGCGCGCCGCATCTACGGGGCGATCGGCTGACTCCGCCTGGGCGGCGCTACTGCGCCGCCCCTTCTATCGCTTGCGCAACGCTGATTGCCTGCTCCTCCGAGTTCATCGTCAGGTTCAGGATGCCCTCCTCCATGGGGCCTGCGATGCGCGGCACGCCCACCAGCCTGCCGTCTATCGTGAACACCAGCCACTTCCCGGGGTACTGGCGGCCGATCTGCGCCAGCTTGCGCGCGCCTGGCGGCGTGAATCGCAAGCTGACAAAAGGCTGCCCCTCCCGGGTCTTCATGGGCGTGGCGGTATTCAGGTCTGCCCGGGTAAGCGCGGGCGCCAGCAGGAAGTAGTAGGTCTTGTCGGACATGCGCAGCTCGCGCAGATCGGCGCCCGGCTGGTCCTGCGCCAGGCGGAACTCGACCGCCGGGATGGCCATCCGCGCCCGCGCCGCGGTGTCTTGCGGCGCAGGCTGGGCGGCGCGGGGCGCGGCATTCGCGCCCTTCTGAGCCACCATGGGCTGGCAAGCCGCCAGCAATGCGCTCGATGCAATCAAAGCCGGAAGAATGATGCGACGTGTCATGGCTGTATACCTCTCATGAATCATTGAGGCCGCAGCTGCGGGCCGCGAGCCTGCGTTCGTGCCACATGTATTCACCATTGATATCCCACTCCCACGCTAGCGCCGTAGTCGCCGCGCGAACTGCTGCTGGCCAGGCCCTTCACCACCCATCTTCCGCTGTCGGACACCGTGGACAGCCCCATGGCGAAGCCGCTTTCCCCGCGCCACGTACCGCCGCCCATGCTGAACATGCTCCTGCCGGGCAGATAGGCCTGCGGCAGCGCCGACATCGCCATAGCGGAAGCCACGCCGGCGCTCAACCGGTTGTCCAGCCCTTGCACGTTCTTGCGCAAGCCCGCCACCTGGTTGCTCAGGCCGCTTTCTACTTCTCGCAACTGGCTCACGTTCACCGCGTCGGTTCCCGCAGCGCCGCGGGCCACGTTCGTGATCTGGCGTTCGGCTCCGGCCGCGCCGACCGAAACCGTGTCGTCGCGGTCGGCGACAGACCCCGCGCCCAGCGCCACGGCATTACTGCCCGACGCCTTGCTGCCGTTGCCCAACGCCGTGGCTCCCGCGCCGGACGCCTGCGCGCCATTGCCGATCGCGGTGCTGTTCTTACCCGAGGCCACGGCGCCCGCGCCGCCCGCCGCCGAGTTGCCGCCGCTGGCCTTGGGCGGCTTGGCCGCCTTTACTTCCTGGCTGGTCTGGAACATGCCCGCGGCGCCATTGCCGATGTTCGTCACATCGCCTTCGATGCCGGTCATGCGTTCGTCCAGCGCGGTGAGTTGGTCCCCGACCTGGAGCACATTGCCTGCCACGTCCTGCAAGCGTTTGTCGGTATAGTCGTTGGCCTGCTTGAGCGCGCCGTCCAGCTGCCGCAGATTCACGGCGTCCGTGGCCTCGCGGCCGTCGGCCAGATTGCTGAGCGTGCGTTCCGCGCCCGACGAGCCCACCGACACCGTGCCGGCCGACTTGTTTTGCACCTCCGAATACTTGCCGGCATAGCTCTGCGCTCCCCGGTCCGCCACGGCGCCCCCGCCCAACGCCACGTCGCCATCCTTCCCTGCGACCGCGCCGTTGCCCAAGGCCACCGAGTTCACCCCATTGGCGGCCGCGCCCGGTCCGACCGCGATACTGCCTGGACCATTGGCCTGTGAATCCGGCAGCGCCGCCGACGCCCCGCCGTTGGCATGGAAGTACTTGATTCCGGCGCCGCCCTTGGTGAAGTTGTCAACCGTATCGCCTATAGCCTTCACGTACTGGTTGGTCTCGAACAACTGCGAACCATTGACCGCATCCGTGCTGTCCGCCGACAGCGCGCCCCGCGCCACATTCCTCAGCACGGTGGCCGCCCCGCCGGGATTAAAGGTCACCATGCCGTAGTTGCTGGTGCCGTCCGCATTGAGGTCGTATTTCACCCCTCCCGCGTCGAGCCCGCTCACATTCGAGGCCAGCGCCTTCAACTGGCTGACGTTCACGGCGTCGGAATCCACAGTACCCGCAGCCACCCCGTTGATCTGCCGATACATGCCGGCATCGGCGTCACCCACAGACAACGCGGCCAAGGTGCTGCGCGTGGCGTTCACGGACGCGCCATTGGCGCCCAGGGGCACATATCCTGCTGCCCCGGCCACCGTCTTGGCGACCGATCTCGCACCCAGCGCTACGCCACCGCCCGCGACAACCTGGCTGCCGGCGCCCAGGGCCACCCCCTGGACGGCATCAGCCAGGGCCTGCGTTCCCGCCGCAATGCTATCCGCTGACGTGGTACGCGCCTGCTGTCCCAGGGCGATGCCGCCGGGCGCCCCCTGGTCCACTACCGCCCGATCCCCGATCCCCAGGCCGCGGTCCCCATTGACCACGGCCTGCGGGCCGACCGCGATCGACTCAAGCCCTACCGCCAGCGAATCGGAAGTCGTCGAGTTCACATGGAAGTACTGGGTCCCAGTGGTCGTCAAGGAGCCGATCGCGCCGGTCAGTTGGCGCAAAGTCACCGCATCATGCTCCTCGGTCCCGTCCGCCACGTTGGTAATCTGGCGGTACGCGCCATCGCGACCCACGGATACCGCTCCCAGCAAGGTGAGATCCGCCGTGTTGAACGGCACCAGGGCGCCACCGCTGCCGACCGCAAGGCTGCCCGAGGTCGGCGTCAGCGCCCGGGCGGACACGGAGCCTGAACCCAGCGCCACGCTCCCTTCCTGGCTCGCCTGGGCATCGCGTCCCAACGCCAGCGCGTCGCCGGCCGACGTCCGCGCGTTGTAGCCCAGCGCCGTGCTGCCCACGCCCTGCGCGTAGGCATCATCTTCCGCCAGCCCCAACTCGTTGGTCCGCGCATAACGCAAGCCCAGCCCATTGTCGGCCTTGCTGATCAGGCTAGGGTTCCCCGTCAGGTGTGTGTACGTGTCGCCCATGGTCGTCAGGGTATCGCCCATGCCCGTCAGCCTGTCGCCCACGCGCTGCACGTCCTGGTTCGTCTCGTGCAGTTGCGCACCGTTCACCGCATCGGTGCTGGTGGCCGTCACGGCCCCGCGCGCCAGGTTGGTCAGCCTGGTGCCGCCCGTCATACCGCCGTCCGTCGATGCCGATCCCGCCAGCGTGATCAGGCTCTTGGGATCGCCCGCGTTGCCGTCATAGGTCACCGCCCGGTCGCCCAGGCTGCCCACGTTCTCGGCCACGGACTTGAGCTGGCTTACGTTCACCGCATCCGTGTCGGACGCGCCCGCGGCCAGGTGGCTGAGGCGGCGTTCCGCGCCCGCCGAGCCTATGCTCACTTCGCCGACTGGCGCAGCGCCCGCCACCGCCGCCGTACCTGAGCGGTACGCCGCCGCGCCCAGCGTCGCGCCATTGGCGACCGCGTTCGCGCCCAGCGCCACGCTGCCGGCATGGCTTGCCTGGGCCTCGCGGCCCAGCGCCAGCGCGTTGTCGGCCGTGGCTCGCGCGTTGTAGCCCAGCGCCGTGCTGCCGGGGTTCTGCGCATAGGCGTCGCTGGGCGTCAACCCGCGCTCGTTGGTCCGCGCATAGCGGATGCCCAGGCCGTTGGCGTCCGTGTACGTTGCGCTCGTGTCCCCGGTGAGATTCGCCAGCGAGCCGCCGAGGCTGGTGAGCGTATCGCCCAAGGTCGTGACCGTACCGCCGATGGTCGTGACCGTATCGCCGAGATTCGTCACGGTGTCGCCCAGGGTCGTGACGGTGTTGCCCATGCTGGTCACCGTGTCGCCCATGGTCGTGACCCTGTCGCCCACGCGCTGCACGTCCTGGTTCGTCTCGTGCAGTTGCGCACCGTTCACCGCATCGGTGCTGGTGGCCGACACGGCCCCGCGCGCCAGGTTGGTCAGCCTGGTGCCGCCCGTCATGCCGCCGTCCGTCGATGCCGATCCCGCCAGCGTGATCAGGCTCTTGGGATCGCCCGCGTTGCCGTCATAGGTCACCGCCCGGTCGCCCAGGCTGCCCACGTTCTCGGCCACGGACTTGAGCTGGCTTACGTTCACCGCATCCGTGTCGGACGCGCCCGCAGCCAGATGGCTGAGACGGCGCTCCGCACCGGCCGAACCTATGCTCACTTCGCCCACCGGGGCAGCGCCCGCCACCGCCGCCGTACCTGAGCGGTACGCCGCCGCGCCCAGCGTTGCGCCGTTGGCGACCGCGTTCGCGCCCAACGCCACGCTACCGGCGTGGCTTGCCTGGGCCTCGCGGCCCAGCGCCAGCGCGTTGTCGGCCGTGGCTCGCGCGTTGTAGCCCAGCGCCGTACTGCCGGGGTTCTGCGCGTAGGCATCGCTGGGCGTCAACCCGCGCTCGTTGGTCCGCGCATAGCGGATGCCCAGGCCGTTGGCGTCGGTGTATGTCGCGTTCGTGTCCCCGGTGAGATTCGCCAGCGAGCCGCCGAGGTTGGTGAGCGTATCGCCCAAGGTCGTGACCGTACCGCCGATGGTCGTGACCGTATCGCCGAGATTCGTCACGGTGTCGCCCAGGGTCGTGACGGTGTTGCCCATGCTGGTCACCGTATCGCCCATGGTCGTCACCCTGTCGCCCACGCGCTGCACCTCCTGGTTCGTGTCATGCAGTTGCGCACCGTTCACCGCATCGGTGCTGGTGGCCGACACGGCCCCACGCGCCAGGTTGGTGAGCCTGGTGCCGCCCGTCATGCCGCCGTCCGTGGATGCCGATCCCGCCAGCGTGATCAGGCTCTTGGAATCACCTTCGTTGCCGTCATACGTCACCGCCCGGTCGCCCAGGGCATTCACCGCCTGATTCGTCGCATTGAGCTGCGAACCGTTGACGGCATCCGTGCTAAGGGCGCCAAGCCGCCCCGCCGCAACGTTCGTGATGGAGCGCTCCGCACCCGTGCTGCCCACGCTGACCGTGCTGGCGGGCGCCGACCCGGCGAACGAATAGGACCGCCCCGCGATCGCGGCGCCAGACGTGCCGACGGCGGCAGCAGTCGCGGAGCCCGCCCCCAGCGCGACGTCGTCCGAGTTGGTTGCGACCGAATCGAACCCCAACGCCATGCTCCGCGCCGCCAGCGCGTTGGCATCGTTGCCTACGGCCAACGCCGCGGCGCCCGCAGCCGCCGAGCTATTGCCCAGCGCGACGGCGCCTGGTCCCGAGGCCCGATTGGCATTGCCCAACGCCACCGAGTTTTCACCGATCGCCGAGCTGCCGCGACCGATAGCCACCGCGGAGAAGTTTCCTGTTGCGCCATCAGCCACGCTGCCGATGCCCAGGGCCACATCGCCATCGCGCCGTGCCTGCGCACGCGTGCCTATCGCAACGGAATCCGCCCCCATGGCACGCGATTCTCCTGCGACCGCAACGGCGTTGAGCCCCGATGCCTGCGCACCCGCCACCGCCGAATTGGAGGAATTATTGCCGCCGATCGCGACGCTGCCGACGGCCGTGGCACGCGCCCATTGACCAAGAGCGGTCGAACCCAGGGCAAGGGCTCCGGCCTGCATGCCTACAGCGGTGCTCCGAATTGCCGCCGTAGCCGCAAACCCCAGGGCGGTCGCGGCATTGCCCGTCGCCGTCGCTTGAAAGCCCAGGACCTGCACGCCGGTGTAGCCGCCGCCATCGGCATCGCATCCGATAACGTTGGACCACAGGCCGGATCCATCGCTCGGAGTCTTGCCCGCAGGATAGGCTACGCCGTCGGGTCCCGTCGCCTTGGGAGAGGCGCAACCATTCGGGTTGTACGTTGATGCATGAACCTGCGGACCCGTACCCGCCAGACCGGCAAGTATCGCAAGCCCCGCTGCGATATCCAGCCGCATGTTCAGCTTCAGGCGCTTCCGAATGGACTGCCGGCCTCCCGCCGCGTCTTCGTCCGCATCGATCCAAACGTTCCTGAGTATCTTGTTCATGAATGGATGCTCCAGTTCAAAAACTCTAGGGAAGTTCTCGTCTACGCAGCCATTACGTGTGACTCAAACGGCACCCGGAACACGCTGCGGCGACTAACGCCACCCGCTATGCAAGCGGCCGGGCTCTCGCCAACTGCGCCACGCAAGCGGTCGATCTATTGATGGAGATGGAAAAGGAAATGCGCCAGGACCAACGCGGGACGCCTCGCTTGCCGGCGGAGGAGTCCCGCAGCGACTGCATCGGGTGATGCATTGAGGCCAAGACTACGGCGCGCAATTGCAATCGCACATTGCACTTGGGCCTATGGGACGTATCGGCGCAGCCTTCCTATGCCGGCTGGCCGCAGGTAGGTAACAGCGGAAACCAACATTTCCGCCGTTCCACCCACTAAACAAATGGACCGCTCATCCGTCTCAGAATCGGGGCATTGGTTTCATGAGGAGCGTTCCGTGGATTTGTTGGCAGCGATACGCATTTTTCTCCGCGTGGTGGAACGCGGAACCATCTCGGGCGCGGCGCGCGATCTCGACATGAGCCAACCATCCGTGAGCGAACGCATCGACAAGCTGGAGCGTTTCCTAAGCGCCCGCCTCTTGGTGCGCAGTTCGCGCAAGCTGAGCTGCACGGCTGAAGGCCGGACGTTCTACGAACAGGGCAAGCAGCTGCTGGACGCGGCGGAATTGACAATAAATTCCGTATCGTTAAGTAACGCCAAGATACAAGGAAGCCTGAGACTCGCCGCGCCGCAGTGCCTGGGCGAGATCGTGGTTCCCAAGGCCCTGATGAACGTGCGCACGGCACACCCCGATCTGCACGTGGATCTCATGCTGAACGACACCATCGCCGACCCGGTCACCGAGGGCCTCGACATTTCGCTGCGGCTGGGCCGCCTCAATGAAAACGGAGGCTATATAGCTTTCCCGCTTGGCTGGGTGGCCCGCAAGCTGGTCGCGGCGCCTTGTTACCTTGCGGCTCACGGCCCCATAGAAACGCCGGCGGACTTGGCCTTCCATCCGTTCATTCGTTTGAAGGCCATTTTCGCGAACGACCAGGTGCCGCTCTCGCGCGAAAACGGGCCGGTGGTCCAGACGCGCATCAAGACCGCCATGACGGTCAGCCACTGGCGTCCCATGTACGATCTGATCCTCTGCGGCGGCGGCATCGGCATCCTGCAGCATCCCGCGTGCGCCAAGGCACTGGCGCAAGGACGCCTCGTCGAACTGCTGGACGGCTATCGCGTTCCGCCGCTTCCGCTCAATGCGCTGATTCCGCCCCTGCGTCCGATGCCGCAGCGCGTGCGGGCGGTCCTGGACCTGTTGAAGCGGGACATTCCAGCGCTGCTCCCGCCAGCTGCTTGAACCGCCCATCCGTCCCAGCACATTGTTACGCCGTGGTGCAACATTGACGCCCTTCAAAGCCATCTGCTAAAAGCTTCGGTATCCGCACGTTAAACGCAATGCCCCAACTGTCGTAGTGAGGTGCTGTGTGCAAAACGAGTCCGATGGCTACACCAAGCCTCAGGAACTACGAAGTTTCCTGTTCCTGACGGCCGTCATGGCCCCCGTCCTGTCGGTCATCATCGTGGCAGGCTACGGTTTCCTCGTCTGGTTCTATCAGCTGATTGCCGGCCCTCCCGGTAGCTGATGCGACGCGACGGAACCCCTCCCATGTCCGCGCTCCCCCACTCCGCGCCGCCTGCGGCGCCGCCAGAGCTGCACATCGCCAGCATGGTGGTGCACGCCGCGCCGCGCCGCTTGCCCGACGTCCGCCAGGCGATTCTTGCAATTGCCGGAGCGGAAATCCATGGCGCTTCCGACACCGGAAAGCTGGTGGTCACCCTGGAAGCCCCCTCCACCGACGACATGATGGCCCGGATCTCAGAGATCCAGCGCCTGGATGGCGTGCTGGCTTCGGCGCTGGTCTACCAGCACGCCGACTCGCTGGACGCGATGAACGAGGAGATTGACGATGGCAATGGCTCGTAGAGACTTCATCAAGCAATCTGCCGCGGCCGCGGCCGCGACTGTGGCTGGCATACCCATCGTCGGCTACACGCAGAACATCGTCACCGAATCCGAGGCCGCCAAGCTCAAGTGGTCCAAGGCGCCCTGTAGGTTCTGCGGGACCGGCTGCGGCGTGAACGTCGCCGTGAAGGACAACCAGGTCGTGGCCACGCACGGCGATTTCAACGCCGAGGTGAACAAGGGCCTGAACTGCGTCAAAGGCTATTTCCTGTCCAAGATCATGTACGGCAACGACCGGCTGACCACGCCGCTCTTGCGCATGAAGGACGGCAAGTACGCCAAGGACGGTGAATTTGCCCCGGTGTCCTGGGACCAGGCCTTCGACGTCATGGCCGAGCAGTTCAAGCGCGTACTGAAGGACAAGGGTCCCGAGGCCGTGGGCATGTTCGGCTCGGGCCAATGGACCGTCTGGGAAGGGTATGCCGCGCTCAAGCTGATGAAGGCGGGCTTTCGCAGCAACAACCTGGACCCGAACGCGCGCCACTGCATGGCCTCGGCCGCGGTGGGCTTCATGCGCACCTTCGGCGCTGACGAGCCCATGGGCTGTTACGACGACATCGAGAACGCCGATGCCTTCGTACTGTGGGGCTCCAACATGGCGGAGATGCACCCGATCCTGTGGACCCGCGTGACCGATCGCCGACTGTCCGCGCCCAAGACCAAAGTCGTCGTGCTGTCCACCTTCGAGCACCGTTCCTACGAGCTGGCCGACATCGCGCTGACCTTCACGCCGCAGACGGACCTGGCGATCCTGAACTACATCGCCAACCACATCATCCAGACCAAGCGCGTGAACCGGGATTTCGTGGACAAGCACACGACTTTCCGCGAAGGCAATGCCGACATCGGCTACGGCCTGCGGCCCGATCATCCGCTGCAGAAGGCCGCCAAGAACGCGGGCGACGCCGGCGGCTCCAAGCCCATCACGTTCGACGATTTCGCCAAGTTCGTTGCCAAGTACGACCTGGACTACACCGCCAAGCTGAGCGGCCTGCCCAAGAAGCAGCTGGAAGAGCTGGCCGAACTCTATGCCGACCCGAAGGTGCGCGTCACATCCTTCTGGACCATGGGTTTCAACCAGCACACCCGCGGCGTATGGGCCAATAACATGGTCTACAACATCCATCTGCTGACCGGCAAAATCTCCACGCCGGGCAACAGCCCGTTCTCGTTGACCGGCCAGCCCTCGGCCTGTGGCACCGCCCGCGAGGTGGGCACCTTCTCGCACCGCCTGCCGGCCGACCTGGTGGTGACCAATCCCAAGCACCGCGCGCACGCCGAGGAAATCTGGCAGCTACCCGACGGCACGATCCCCAGCAAGGTGGGTGCGCATGCGGTCCTGCAGAACCGCATGCTCAAGGACGGCAAGATCAACGCCTATTGGGTGATGGTCAACAACAACATGCAGGCCGCGGCCAACCTGATGAATGAAGGCCTGCCCGGCTACCGCAACCCCGACAACTTCATCGTGGTGTCGGACGCCTACCCCACCGTCACCACTATTTCGGCCGACCTGATCCTGCCGGCCGCCATGTGGGTCGAAAAGGAAGGCGCCTACGGCAACGCGGAACGCCGCACCCAGTTCTGGCACCAGCTGGTCAACGCGCCGGGCGAGGCGCGCTCGGACCTGTGGCAACTGATGGAGTTTTCCAAGCGCTTCAAGGTCGAGGACGTCTGGCCTGCGGATCTGCTGGCCAAGAAGCCCGAATACCGCGGCAAGACGCTGTTCGACGTGCTGTTCGCCAACGGCAAGGTCAACCGCTATCCCAACACCGAGCGCGACAAGGACTACGCCAACCAGGAAGCCGAGGCTTTCGGCTTCTATGCGCAAAAGGGGCTGTTCGAGGAATACGCCGAATTTGGCCGCGGCCATGGCCACGACCTGGCGCCGTTCGATACCTACCATGAAGTGCGCGGCCTGCGCTGGCCCGTGGTCAAGGGCAAGGAAACGCTGTGGCGCTACCGCGAAGGCAGCGACCCCTACGTCAAACCAGGAGCCGGTTTCGAGTTCTACGGCAATGCCGACGGCCGCGCCGTGATCTACGCCCTGCCCTATGAACCGCCCGCGGAATCGCCGGACAAGGAATACCCGTTCTGGCTGTCCACCGGACGCGTCCTGGAACACTGGCATTCGGGCTCGATGACGCGGCGGGTGCCGGAACTGTACCGGGCCTTCCCCAACGCGGTCTGTTTCATGCACCCCGATGACGCCCAGGAAATGGGCCTGCGGCGCGGCGTCGAGGTGGAGGTCGTGTCGCGGCGCGGCAAGATGCGCACGCGCCTGGAAACCCGCGGGCGCGACAAGCCGCCGCGCGGCCTGGTGTTCGTGCCCTGGTTCGACGCTGGCCAGTTGATCAACAAGGTAACGCTGGACGCCACCGATCCGATCTCGTTCCAGACCGACTTCAAGAAGTGCGCGGTCAAGATCGTCAAGGTCTGAAAGGCGAACCGGAGACAGCCATGAACCTACGCGCCCTTACTCTCGCGACATGCGTCATCCTTGGTTCGGCCGCCTGGGCGGCGCCACCGCTGGAGGTCGAAGACCCCATGCGCGGCCCCACCCCGGTCGCGCAGGAAACCGACCCGCCGCTCATCAGTCCGGTCGAAAACAAGGACATCCGCCGCATGCGCACGTATTCCATGCAGCCGCCCACCATTCCGCACAAGATCGACGGCTACCAGGTCGACAAGGACTTCAATCGCTGCCTGGCCTGTCACGCCCGCGTGAACACCGAGGAAACCCAGGCCCCGCCCCTGAGCGTGACCCACTACATGGACCGCGACAGCAACGTGCTGGCGGAAGTCTCGCCGCGCCGCTACTTCTGTGTGCAGTGCCACGTGCCGCAGACCGAGGCCAAGCCTCTCGTGTCCAATACTTATCAGGACATCGATGTGATCCTCAAGCGCCTGTCCGCCCCGGCGCCCGCCAAGAAGTAAGCGACCGGAGGCAGCCATGTTCGGACTCATCAAGCGCTACTGGAACATCATCCGACGGCCCAGCGTGCATTTCAGCCTGGGCTTCCTGACGGTCGGCGGTTTCATCGGCGGCATCCTGTTCTGGGGCGCCTTCAACACCGCCATGGAACTCACCAACACCGAGAAGTTCTGCACCGGCTGCCACGAAATGCGCGACAACGTGTACGCCGAGCTGAAAGGCACCATCCACTTCACCAACCGCTCCGGCGTACGCGCGCTGTGCTCGGACTGCCACGTGCCGCACAACTGGACCGACAAGATCGCGCGCAAGATGCAGGCGTCCAAGGAAGTCTGGGGCAAGATCTTCGGCACCATCGACACGCGCGAAAAGTTCGTTGAAAAGCGCCTGGAGCTGGCCCAGCACGAATGGGCGCGCTTCAAGGCCAACGATTCGCTGGAATGCCGCAACTGCCACAATTACGAGTACATGGACTTCACGCGCCAGAGTCCGCGCGCGCAGAACATGCACTCCACCTATCTGGCGGACAAGAGCAAGACCTGCATCGATTGCCACAAGGGCATCGCCCACAAACTGCCGAACATGGGACCGGGCCCGACCTCAATGGCGCCCGAGCCCACGGGCCCGGGCAAGGAAGTGGCGCATGCGGCCCGCTGATGCGCCGCCGCCCATGCTTTGCGCGCGCGGCCTGACCAGCCGCCGCGGCTATTCCGCGCCCGTGGATTTCGAGCTGCATGGCGGCCAACTGCTGCATGTGCGCGGCGCCAACGGCAGCGGCAAGACCAGTCTTCTGCGCATGCTCGCGGGCTTGCTGCGGCCGCTGGCCGGCAGCGTGCTGTGGCGCGGCGGCGACGCACGCCACGACCCCGCCGGCTACCGTGCCTGCATGGCCTACCTGGGGCATGGCAACGGCCTGTGCGGCGAACTGAGCGCCGCCGAGAACCTGCGTTACGCCCTGCACGTCGCCGGCACGCCGCAGGCAGAAACTCGTTTATCGGACACCTTGCGCGCATGGCGCCTGGAATCCTGCGCCGACATGCCCGCCCTGCGCCTGTCCCAGGGACAGGGCCGGCGGCTGGCGCTGGCGGCGGTCGTGCTCGGCGCCAAGCCCCTGTGGCTGCTGGATGAACCCGACGCCGGGCTGGACACTGCCAGCCTGGAGCAATTGCGCCTGGCGCTGGAAGCCCACCTCGCGGCTGGCGGCGCCGCCGTGCTCGCCTCGCACCGCGAACCTGGCACCGCCGCCGCGCATACTCAAACCCTGGACATGGATGACTACGCGGATGCTGGCTACGCTGTCGCAGTTGGCATTGCGTGAAATCCGCCTGGCCTGGAGACGGCCCGCGGACACGCTGGGCGCCACCCTGTTTTTCATCGTGGCCGGCACGCTGTTCCCCCTGGCGGTCGGTCCCGACCCTGCGCTGCTGCTGGCCATCGGGCCGGGCGTGCTGTGGGTCTGCGCCCTGCTCGGCATCCTGCTGACGCTGAACCGGCCTTTCGCCCAGGACTACGACAACGGCGCGCTGGAACAGCTGCTGGTGTCGCCGCATCCGCTGCCGCTGCTGGTGGGCGCCAAACTGGCGGCGCACTGGTTCAGCAGTTGCCTGCCCCTGATCCTGGCCAGCCCGGTGCTGGCCCTGCAATTCGGCCTGTCGCCGCAGGCCATCGGCATCCTGGTCCTGTCGCTGCTGCTGGGCACGCCGACGCTGGCGCTGGTCGGCGGGCTGGGCGCGGCGCTGACGCTGGGCCTGCGCGGCGGCGCCCTGCTGCCGCTGCTGGTGCTGCCGCTGTATGTGCCGGTGCTGATCTTCGGCGCTGGCGCGGTGTCGGCCTCGCACGCCGGCATGGGCGCCGGACCGCAATTGTCATTGCTGGGCGCATGCCTGTGCCTGGCCATCCTGTTATGCCCCTGGAGCGCCTCGGCGGCGCTGCGCGTGGCGCTGGACTGAGGACGCCATGCACAAGCACCCTGCCCTGAATGCATATCCGCCCGCCGCGGCAGCCGGCGCGGGCTGGCTGCGCTACGCCTCGCCCGCTGCCTTCTATCCGCTGGCCGGCCGCATGATTCCGTGGCTGGCGCTAGGCGCCGCGCTGTTCGCGGCCGCAGGCCTGTATGTGGGGCTGGCCGTCGCCCCCACCGACAGCCAGCAGGGCGAGGTCTACCGCATCCTCTTCATCCATGTCGGGGCGGCCTGGATGTCGATGTTCCTGTACCTGGTCATGGCGCTGTATGCCGCGCTGGGACTGATCTTCAATACCCGCCTGTCGTTCATGATGATGCGGGCGCTGGCTCCCACCGGCGCGCTGTTCACCTTCCTGACCCTGTGGACCGGCGCGCTGTGGGGCAAGCCGACCTGGGGCGCCTGGTGGGTATGGGACGCGCGGCTCACCTCCGAACTCATACTGCTGTTCCTGTACCTGGGTTTCATGGCCTTGCAGGCAGCCGCTGCCGACGACGCGCAGCGCGCCGACCGCGGCGGCGCCATCCTGGTGCTGGCGGGCGTGATCAACGTGCCCATCATCTATTTTTCGGTGCGCTGGTGGAGCACGCTGCATCAGGGCGCGTCGATCAATCTCACCACCGCGCCCAGCATGGCCCATATCATGGTGACCGCGATGCTGCTGATGGTGGCGGCGTTCTGGCTCTACAGCGCAGCGGCCGCGCTGGCGCGCGTGCGCGGCATCATTGCCGAGCGCGAGCCGGGTGCGGTCCGCTCGGACCGGACGCGGCGGGAGGCGGCATGAGCTGGCAAGCGCTGTTCTCGCTGCAAGGCCACAGCCCCTATCTGCTGGGTGCGTACGGCGTGACGCTGGCGCTGATCGGCCTGGAAGCGTTGGTGTTATGGCGCCGTAGCCGCGCCCGGCGCGCGGCGCAGAATACCGCCCGCGCTGACGGGACGGCGCGATGAGCCCGCGCAAGCGCCGCGCGCTGGCCATCCTGGGCGGCCTGGGCCTTCTGGCCGCGGCCGCCGCGCTGGTGCTCAATGCCCTGCAATCCAACCTGGTGTTTTTCTTCAGCCCCACGCAGGTGGTGGCCAAGGAAGCGCCCGCCAGCGGCAGCTTCCGCGTCGGCGGCCTGGTGGAGCAAGGGTCGCTGCGCCGCGAGGCCGACGGGCTGACGCTGCGCTTCGTGGTGACGGACACCGCGCACACCGTGCCGGTGACCTACCAGGGACTGCTGCCCGACCTGTTCCGCGAGGGTAAGGGCGTGGTGGTGGCCGGCAAGCTGGGGCCGGACGGCGTGTTCCGCGCCACCGAGGTGCTGGCCAAGCACGACGAGAACTACATGCCGCCCGAGGCCGCCGATGCGCTCAAGCGCGCGGGCGCCGGGCCCAACGCCATGCGCGCGGAGGCGCAATGATTCCCGAGATCGGCCTGTTCAGCCTGATCCTGGCGCTGCTGGTGGCGCTGGCGCAAGGCGTGCTGCCGCTGGTGGGCGCAGCCACCGGCTGGCAGGCGGGGCTGAGGGTGGCGCGGCCCGCCGCCATCGGCCAGTTCGGCCTGACCACCGTGGCCATAGGCTGCCTGGCCTGGGCGTTCGTGGACAACGATTTTTCCGTGCTGTACGTGGCCGCGAATTCGCATGCGGACCTGCCCGCCGCCTACCGCTTCGCGGCGGTGTGGGGCGGACATGAAGGATCGCTGCTGTTGTGGCTGTACCTCCTGACGGCCTGGACCCTGGCCGTGGCGCTGTGCAGCCGCCGCCTGCCCCTGCCCTTCGTCGGCCGTGTGCTGGCGGTGATGGGCTGGATCAGCGTGGGCTTTCTGCTGTTCCTGCTGTTCCTGTCCAACCCCTTCGAGCGCCTGATGCCGCCCGCCATGGCCGGACGCGACCTGAATCCGCTGTTGCAGGATCCGGGAATGATCGTGCATCCGCCCATGCTGTACATGGGTTACGTCGGCTTCTCCGTGGCCTTCGCCTTCGCCATCGCGGCGCTGCTGTCGGGCGAACTGGACGCCATGTGGGCGCGCTGGGTGCGCCCCTGGACGCTGGCGGCCTGGACCTTCCTGACCATAGGCATACTCCTGGGCAGCGCCTGGGCCTATTACGTGTTGGGCTGGGGCGGATGGTGGTTCTGGGATCCCGTGGAAAATGCCTCCTTCATGCCCTGGCTGGCGGGCACCGCGCTGATCCATTCCCTCATCGTGACCGAAAGGCGCGGCGCTTTCCGCAGCTGGACCGTGCTGCTGGCGATCTGCACGTTTTCGCTCAGCATCCTGGGGACGTTCCTGGTGCGCTCGGGCGTGCTGACCTCCGTCCATGCCTTCGCCGTGGATCCCGGACGCGGCCTGTACATACTGGGATTCATGCTGGTGATCGTGGGTGGATCGCTGGCGCTCTATGCCTGGCGCGCCCCCACGGTAGGCCTGGGCGGCGGATTCTCGCTGCTGTCGCGCGAATCCCTGCTGCTGTCCAACAATGTGGTGCTGACGGTGGCGGCGGGCTCGGTGCTGCTGGGCACGCTATATCCGGTCGTGCTGGACGTGCTGGAGTGGGGCAAGATCTCCATCGGTCCGCCCTATTTCGAAGCCGTGTTCGTGCCGCTGATGACGCCGGCCATTTTCCTGATGGGCGTCGGTCCGGTGGCGCGCTGGAAGCAGGCAGAGCTGCCCGACCTGGGCCGCCGCCTGCGCGTGGCCTTCGCAGTCAGCGTCGCGACCGCG
This sequence comes from Achromobacter sp. ACM04, assembly GCF_014851465.1. Classification (NCBI taxonomy): domain Bacteria; kingdom Pseudomonadati; phylum Pseudomonadota; class Betaproteobacteria; order Burkholderiales; family Alcaligenaceae; genus Achromobacter; species Achromobacter sp. ACM04. The sequence continues at coordinate 268,766 of NZ_JACUZS010000001.1, read as the reverse complement.
GTGCTGCTGCCGCTGGCCATGCCGGGCCCGGCGCGGCTGGGGTCGCCCATGGTGATGCTGGGGCTGTGGCTGGCCGCCTGGTCGGTCGCCAGCGCCGCGGCGCACGCCTGGCAGCGGCTGACGGACGGCGACGGCCAATGGCTGCGCCGGCTGGGCCGCCAGCCGCGTTCCTGGTACGGCATGCTGCTGGCGCACGCGGGTGTAGGCATCTTCATTGCCGGGGTCACCCTGGCCAACGGCTATGAGGTCAAGCAGGAGCTGCGGATGGAGCTCGGCTCCACCCAGGAAGCGGGCGGCTACGCGTTCACCTTCGCCAGCATTGCCCCGGCTGCCGGGCCGAACTACAGCGCGCAGCGCGCCGTATTCCCGGTGACCCGAGACGGCAAGCCGGTGCTGACGCTGTATCCGGAAAAGCGCCTTTACACGGTGCAGGACATGGCGCTGAGCCAGGCCGACATCGACAGCGGCTTCACCCGCGACCTGTTCGTGGCGCTGGGCGAACCGGTGGGCGACAAGGCCTGGACGGTGCGCCTGCAGGTCAAGCCCTTCATGACCTGGATCTGGACGGGCTGCATCCTGATGGCGCTGGGTGGTCTGCTGGCGGCCGGCGACAAGCGCTACCGCCGCGCGCAGGAGCCGGCGCGTGCGCCGCAGCCGGCCATGCCCGCCGCCGCGCGACCCACGCGGGAGGGAGCCTGATGCTGCGTTACCTGGTGCCGCTGGCCGCCTTCCTGGCCATGGCCGTGTTCCTGGCGATGGGCCTGTCGCGCGATCCGCGGGCGGTTCCCTCGGCCATGATCGACAAGCCCGCCCCCGCCATCGGCCTGCCCGTGCTGCTGGATCCCGGCAAAAAGCTGGAGGTGCAATCGCTGCGCGGCCAGGTCTGGCTGCTGAATGTGTGGGCGTCCTGGTGCGGGCCATGCAAGGACGAACTGCCGGTGCTGCGCGAAGCCGCCCGGCGCCACGGCATTCCGCTGTACGGCTTGAACTACAAGGACAAGCCGGAAGAAGCCGAAGCCTGGCTGGCGCGCAACGGCAATCCCTACATCGCATCCGCCAGCGACATCGACGGCCGCGTCGGCATCGAATATGGCGTGTACGGCGTGCCCGAGACCTTCGTGATCGACCGCGACGGCCGCATCCGCTACAAGCAGCTGGGCCTGATCACGCCCGAGATCTGGCGCGACCGCATCCAGCCCGCCATCGAGGCGCTGCGATGAAGCGGCCCGCTGCCCTGTCTTGCAGCCTGTTGCGGGCCGCCCTCCGCGCCCTGCTGCTGGCGCTGGCCTTGGCCGCCGCCGCGCGCGCGCAAGTCCACGCTGGCGCCGCGCAGCCCTTGCCGCCTGTCCTGGAACAACGCGCCGACAAGCTGGCCCATGGACTGCGCTGCCTGGTGTGCCAGAACCAGACCCTGGCCGAGTCGAACGCGCCATTGGCCCAGGACATGCGCAAGCTGATCCGCGATCAATTGGCGGATGGCCGCAGCGACGCGCAGATCATGCAGTTCTTCGAAGACCGCTATGGCGACTTCGTGCGCTACGACCCGCCCTTCAAACCCATCACCTGGCTGCTGTGGCTAGGACCCTTCGCCCTGCTGGCGCTGGGCTTCGTAGTACTGGTACGCACCTTGAAGCGCCGCGCCGGCGCGCGCGCCCCCCTGACCGCCGACGAACGCGCGCGCGCGGCGCGCTTCCTGGATACCGGCTCATGACCACACTCTGGATCATCGTGGTGCTCCTGCTGCTGGCGACCCTGCTCTGCCTGGTCCCGCCCTTGCTGCGGCGCGCGCCCGCCGCGCAACCCGAATCCGAGGCCAATGTGCGCGCGTTCTATCTGGCGCAGCGCGAGCAGTTGCGCCGCGACATGGACAACGGCAGCCTCACTGCCGCCGCCGGCATGCGTGCGGAAGAAGAGCTGCAGCGCGACCTGCTGCAGGATCTGGACTTGCGGCGCGGGCGCAGCGCGCCCTGGGCCGGGCAGCGCGCGGGCATCACCGCCGCCTGCCTGCTGACCGTGCTGATCCCGGTGGCGGCCGTGCTGCTGTACGGCCAATTGGGCAACCCGCGAGCGGCGGCCAGCGCCAGCGCGGGCCAGCCCGCCGAACCCCACGCGGCCGATACCGGCACCGACATGACGCTGGCCATCAATACGCTGGCCCAGCGGCTGCGGACTGCGCCCGATGACGCCGACGGCTGGTACATGCTGGCGCGTTCGTATGAAACCCTGGGACGCTATGTCGATGCAGTGGCGGCCTACCAGCAGTTGCTGCGCCTGGTCCCGGGCCAGCCCGCGGTACTGGCCGACCTGGCCGACGCGCTGCTGTCGGCCAACCAGGGCAACCCCGACGAAGCCTCCATCGCGGCAGTGGCGCAAGCCCTCGCCGCACAACCGGACCAGCCCAAGGCCCTGGCCCTGGCCGGCATGATGGCGTTGCGCCGCGGCGACGCCGCCGAGGCGCTGGCGCATTGGGAACGGTTGCAGGCCCAGTTGCCGCCGGACTCGGAAGCCGCGCGGCAGATCCAGTCCAACATCGCGCAGGCGCGCGCCATGGCGGCCGCGCCTGCCAGTACAACTGCCGGCGCATCGACCGCGGCATCCGCGGCTTCGCCCCCCGGATCCGCCCCTGTCTCGGCATCGGCTCCTGCGTCCGCCGGCGCAGCGCCCCCGCCCGCCGCCACCACCGCCCGCATCAGCGGACGCGCCAGCATCGCCGACGCGCTGCGCGGGCGGGTCCAGCCCTCCGACACCGTGTTCATCCTTGCGCGTCCCGAGGAAGGGTCGCGCATGCCGCTGGCAATCCTGCGCATGCAGGTCTCGGACCTGCCGCGGGATTTCGTGCTGGACGACAGCAGCGCCATGTCGCCGGACGCGACCTTGTCGCGCGCCAGCAAGGTGCGGGTGGAGATCCGCGTCAGCAGGTCCGGCACCGCAGCCGCGCGGCCGGGCGACCTGGGCGGCGCGCTATCCGGCGTCGGCATCCATGCGGATGGACTGACGCTGGTGGCCGATACCGTCGTGCCCTGAGGCGCACGATACCGGCCGCCTGCGTCCTCAGACCCGCTCGATCCGCGCCGGCAGCCCCTGGCGCACCGCCGCGCCGGACACCCAATCGATCCAGACGTTGGCATGCTCGCCGCGCGTGGCGTCGCCGAATCCCAGGTCGTTCAGGTTCACGCCCGCGGCCAGCGCCGGATCGTGCGCCATGGGCTTGCCATCCACCACGTGCGCGCGGGCGCCCAACTCAGTGTGGCCGTAGCCGTGCTCGATCCCCACCGCGCCCGGCTGGATGCCGTCGCGCAGCAGCGCCAGCCCGGTCACCGCGCCGCCCGGCGTCACGATGCGCACCGCATCGCCGTTACGGATGCCCAGGCGTTCGCCGTCCTGCCGGTTGATCGATACCGGGTTGTGCGGATGCACCTGGCGCAACCGGTTCACGCCGATGGACATGGAGCTCATCAGGTTGGACTTGAACGAGCTGAGCAGGAAGGGCCAGTCCTGCCGCGTGTATTGCGCGCGCATGTCGCTGCCGTCGGCCAACCGCGTCGGGTACCAGGTCGGACAGCCGCTGTAGCGCTCGCCCGTCATGGAATGGCGAAAGCCCGCCAGTTCCTCGCTCCAGACCTGCAGCGGCTTGGCATAGGCCATGCGCGTCTGCCGCGTTCCGCCCTCTTCCACCCAGGCATCCTGCACTTTGTCGAAGCGCCCGCCACGGCTCATCACCATGGCTACCTGACGCCATTCGCCCGGTTTGAGCTTCTGCTGCAATAGCGCGCCATAGCGGTCCACGCCGGTGAGCGCCATGTCGTCGTCGCTGGCCTCGGGCACGGGCTTGCCGGCCGCGAAGGCAATGTTGGCGATGCCGCGCAGGAAGAAGTCCTCCGGCGTGTCCAGCGCGTACTTGGCGCCGTCCTTGTCGGAGATAGCGCCCGCGCCGAAGCCCGGCATGCCCAGCCGCTTGGCGCAGGCGATCAGGAAGGTTTCCAGGCAGACCGGCTCATCCGTGGCGGTACGCGCCACGCGCGGCTGCACGGCCGGCCAGCGCACGGTGGACGCCTTGGCCACCACGTCCGCCCAGGGCGCGGAGACGCCCCAGCTTTCGTAGGTCACCGTATCCGGCACGATGTAGTCGGCCAGCGCGTTGGTCTCGTTGATGAAGGGATTGATCGATACCGACAGCGGCAAGAGGCGCGGATCCTTCATCTTGTCGATGATGACGCTCTTCAGGCCGGCGATGCCGTAGATCGGGTTGCTCATGTGGTTGAACCAGACCTTGGCATGGTACGGATAGCCCGCCAGCGCGGACGCCAGCATTTCCGAGCTGAGCCCGCCAGTGGCCGGATACCAGGGCGCCGCTGCCGGATAGACCGATTGGCCGGCGGCCTTTTTGCGCTTGAACTCGCTGGACTTCTCGTACGGGAAGCGGTTGCGCGACAGGCCCACGCCCTTGGGCGTGGCGCGGTTGGCAAAGCCGGCGATGTTGTAGCGCGGCCCCTGCCCATAGGGGGGGAACGGACCCGCGTCCAGCACCAGGCCGCCTTCCACGTTGAGGTTGCCCACCAGCGTGTTCAGCATGGCGATGGCATAGGCCGTATAGAAGCCCGAGCCGCTCATGGTGCCACCGTGCGCATCGGCCACGGCGCGCTTGCCGTAGCTGGTGAAACGCTCGGCCAGCGACGCAATCTTGGCGGCCGGCACGCCGCTCAGTTCCGCGTATTCGTCCAGCGTCTTGCGGCGCGATTCCTCGCGCAGCAGCGACAGCGAACTGCGCACGCGCAGCGCTTCTGGCGCGCCATCCATGCCGGGCGCGGCGACCGCGTCGTCCACGAACAGCGTGGCGGGCGCGGCCGCGGTGTGCGGCGCCAGCGTGCCGTCTTCCAGGCGCACGACGTACACGTCTTCCCACTTCTCGCCGGCATCGGCCGGACGCGGCCAGCCCAGGTCGGCGCCGCGCAGGAAACTGCCCAGGCGGGGATGGCCAGGTTCCGCCACCACCAGATGGGTGGCGTTGGTCCAGGCCGCCTCGCCCGCGGCCTTCATGGCCGCAGGGCCGGGCTGCGCCAGCGCGCGGGCATCGTAACGTTCGTTGTCCAGGATCCAGCGGATCAGGCCCATGGCCAGACCCAGGTCGCCGGCCGGATTGACCGGCACCCATTCATTGCCCGATCCCGCCGACAGGCTGGACGAGGCAGGCAGCATCGGCGACACGACCACGTACGTAAAGCCAGTCTCTTCCGGCCGCACGCGGGCCTCGGCCAACTGGCGGGCCTGGCGCTGGAACGGGTTGCCGGCCTGCGCCGGCGCCGCGCCGATGAACAGGCCGAAGCGCGCGTTGTCCCAATCCGGCTTGCCGTGGGGCATGCCCTTCAGATCGCCCAGCGCCGCCCCCGCGCCCACGCGGAAGCTCTGGCCGCAATAGGAACCGTGGTTGCTGAAATTCACCGTGCCGAACGATTGCCCGGCAAAGCGCTGGATCAGCGGCGTGCGGCCTTCGTTGGACGCGTCGGTGAACAGGAACTGGTTGACCTTGGCGCCATACTCGGGATTCTGCGGATCCAGCGGCGTTTCGCGGTCAAAGATGGCGCGCAGGCCGTCCACCTGGCCTTCGCCAAACAGATCGCCGCCTTCGCAGACTTCCTGAACCAGCTGTTCGAACGAGATGGTCTGCCACTTGCCCTCGCCGCGCTTGCCCACGCGCTTGAGCGGCTGCAGCACGCGGAACGGGCTGTTCATCTGCTCCAGCATGGCCGAGCCGCGCGCGCAGGACGTGGCGCGTCCTTCCAGGCCGTTGTCGCCGCCCAGTTGCGCATAGACGTCGCGCACCGGCGCTTCCATCGCGGCCGGCCGGGTCGTGGCCAGCGGATGGTAGGGGTTGCCGGCCACGCGCAGGATGCGGTTTTCCTTCGTGTCCACGCGCAGGCGTACGCCGCACTGGGTCCAGCAGCCCAGGCAGCTGGAGGGGCTGACCGTCTGGCCGGGCTGGGCGCTGAGCACGCCGGTCAAGGGATCGATGCGGAATTCCGGCGTCAGCGAGTTGCCGCGCACGGCATGCGCCGTGGGCACGCCGGCCGTGCCTTGCGCCAGGCCCTTCACGGCCCGGACCACGGTCTCGCCGTAGCCCGCCGCGAACGCCGCCATGCCGCCGGCGACCACGCCGCCGCGCACCATCAGCTTGCGCCGCGCCTCGTCGCGCGGCTGATTGGCGGCCTCGTCCGGCGGGGCGTCGCGCTTGTCGTCTTCGTGTTGCTTGTCCATTGCTTTCATTCCATGTTCTTTCGTCTAGGGCCTGCGCACACACAGGCCCGGGCGACGGCGCTCAGGCCGCCACGCCGCGCGTACGCGCCGGGAACAGTTCCAGGGCGTAGGTCACGGCGGCGACCAGCGCCACGCACAGGCCCAGCACGCCCACCATGCCCAGCAAGCCATCGCTGCCCCAGGGCATGTCGTACAGGTAGAGGCCGGCGCCGTACTTCGGCACGCCCTGCACGCTCATGAAGACCACCCAGCGGAAGATCCACGCAGCCGCCAACATGGTCAGTGCCAGCGCCGCTGAAGGCAGCGGCGCGGCCAGCGTGCGCGCCGGGCGCTGCAACAGCGCGATCATGCAGAAGCCGGTCGCCACCGCGCCCGCCAGGCTGACGCGCCAGATCGGGAACTCGGCGAACAGGCGCAGCGCGGCGTCGAACGAAGGGTCCATGCCCAAGAGGCCCAGCAGCGCCCAGGCGCCGGCGCCCAGCGCCATCATCACCACCGCCGTCACGCTCAGGCTGCGCAACAGTTCCACCGGCATGGCCTGCGTGCCGCCCCGCAGCCAGCGGCCCACCAGGAACATGGCTCCCAGCGCGCCCAGCCAGGCGGTCAGCGCAAAGTTCACCGGCAGGAACACCGTGTGCCACAGCGGCCGCGAACGCAGCACCATGACCTCGGCGCCGGTATAGACCAGGATCGACAGCGCCGACACCGCCAGCGCCATGCCCAGCGCGCGCACCCAGCCGATGCGGCCCCACCACCAGGCGGCGCAGAACAGCAGCGCCAAGGTCACGAACACCGGCAGCAGCAAGGCGCCCAGCCACATCCAGGACCAGGGCGTGAAATGCGCGTAGAAGTGCCAGAAGCGGCCCGGCTGGTGCAGGTCCGCCAACAGCGACACGGGTGCGGCGATGGCGCTGACCAGCAGCACCGTCACGGCCGCGGGCAGCAACCGGCGGGCGGGCGAACCCGCGCTGCCAAAGGCCGCGAAAGCGGCGGTCAGCGCAGTGGTGGCGCTGATGCCGATGAGGAAGAAGTACTGCACGGCCCACGGCAGCCAGGCGGCGTCGTAGACCGGCGTCAACAATTCAGAGATCTGCATGGTCATCCCCTTCGATGGCTCAATGACCGCCAGCCAGCCGCACGCCGGCCTGGCCGTCGACCTGGTGGACGAACGCATCGGGCAGGCCGATGTAGTAGACGTGGGGATCGGTCTTCATTTCGGGCTTGAGCACCTTGATGTCCTGCTTGTGCTCGACCAGCAGCTTGGAAATGGCGCTGTCGGGATCATTCATGTCGCCGATGACGCGCGCGCCGCCCACGCAGCTTTCCACGCAGGCCGGCAGCAGCCCGGCTTCCAGACGGTGCTCGCAGAACGTGCATTTGTCGGCGGTCTGCGTTTCGTGGTTGATGAAGCGGGCGTCGTAGGGACAGGCCTGCACGCAATAGGCGCAGCCCACGCAGCGCTCGTTATCGACCAGCACGATGCCGTCTTCGCGCTGGAAGGTGGCCTGCACCGGACAGACGGGCACGCAAGGCGGGTTGTCGCAATGGTTGCAGAGGCGCGGCAGCATCACCATGGAGGCGGGGCCGCCGGCGTCGGGCAGGACTTCGTATTGCAGGACGGTGGTGCGGAACTGCCCGATGGGAGGCAGGTTCTCCATGGAGCAGCTGACCGTACAGGACTGGCAACCGATGCACTTGCGCATGTCGACCACCATTCCGTAGCGCTTGCCCGGCATCCCCGGACGGCGCGGCGGCTGGCCGTTGATGCCGGTGGCCTCGGCGCGGATGGGAATAACGGTGGCCGCGGCCCCCAACCCCAATAAGCCCTTCAGGAAGCCACGTTTACCCGGGAGTGGCGGTTCCGGGGGGCTGGCGGGGGTACTCATAGTGCTTCTCCAAGCGTTAATTCTGTTACGGGAATTAACTTATCACTTGGAGTTATATAGAGACTTGATAAGGATCAAACCGGGGACGGATAAGCGTAAACCCGGAGCCGGTCCGCAACCCAATCCGTCAATCCTCGACCTTGAGCGCCCGGCCCCAGGCGGCCAGCTTGTGCTCGAACGAGGCCGCCGCATGCGCCGGGCTGGTCGACGGCAAATCCATGTATTCCAATGGGACGGCCAGTCCGGGCAGCACGTGGCGGCGGTACATCGCCGCGGCCTTGGCGCCGTTGAAGCAGACCCGGACGATGCCAGGGTGGCGTTCAAGGAAGGTGGCGAAGTCATTGGCGACCAGGGTGTCGCCACGGATATCGGCGTCCAGGCTGCCGGGACGTTCACAGGCCTGCAGCACGTCCCACAAGGCGATGCCGGCAGCCTGCAGGGCCAGCAGGCGCTGTGCATAGTCCAGGCCGGGATCGAAGCCGAAGACGCTGGCCGCGATGGGCCAGAAGGCGTTGCGCGGATGGGCGTAATAACGGCCCTGCCTGAGCGATGCCACGCCGGGCATCGAACCCAGCACCAGCACGCGCGCGCCAGCCCCCGCCACCGGGGCGAAGCCCTGGACCTGATCGTTATTGCCGCCCGCCTGGGCCGTGCGCATGCCGTCTTCCATGCCCAAAGGATACGCCAGCCGCGAGTTCCGCCTCCACTGTCCGATCCATGGAACAGTGCTTATCAATGCCAGGGACTACCGCCGAAGAGGTGGCGCCCTTATCTTATTAATCATGACGGACGGCCCCGCTGGGGCCGCGCAACAGGAAATACGACCATGAAGAAGATCCTCGGATTGCATGCCAGCCCCCGTCCCCACTGGGTGGGCGACGGCTTCCCGGTGCGCTCCATGTTCTCCTACAACGACAAAGGCAAGAACACCAGCCCGTTCCTGCTGCTGGACTACGCCGGCCCGGCGCAGTTCGAGCCGGCCGAACATCCGCGCGGCGTCGGGCAGCATCCGCACCGCGGCTTTGAAACCGTGACCATCGTCTACAGCGGCGAAGTCGAGCACCGCGATTCCACCGGCAACGGCGGCGTCATCGGTCCCGGCGACGTGCAATGGATGACGGCGGCCTCCGGCATCCTGCATGAAGAGTTCCATTCCCACGCCTTCACCCGCAAGGGCGGCGAGCTGGAAATGGTGCAGCTCTGGGTCAACCTGCCCGCCAAGGACAAGATGGCGCCGGCCGGCTACCAGGGCATCCTCGACGCGGACATCCCGACGGTGGACCTGCCGGACGGTGCGGGCAAGCTGCGCGTGATCGCGGGCAACTACGCGGGTCACGCGGGACCGGCGCGCACCTTCACGCCGATGGACGTGTGGGACGTGAGGCTGGCCGCCGGCAAGTCGGCGACCTTCCCCGTCGCCGAAGGCCGCAACAGCATGCTGGTCGTTCTGCGCGGCACGGTGCTGGTCAACGGGGAAACCGTGGCGCGTGATGCGCAGCTGGCGCTGTTCTCCCTGGAGGGCGAGGACATCACCGTCGAAGCCAACAACGACGCGGTGTTCCTGGTGTTGAGCGGCGAGCCCATCGACGAGCCGGTGGTCGGCTACGGCCCCTTCGTGATGAACACGCAGGCGGAAATCGTCGAAGCGATCCAGGACTTCAACGCCGGACGCTACGGCAAGATGCACTGAGGCAACAGGGCCGGCTGGCCTCTCGTCCCGCGCAGCGGGGCGGGACGCTAGGACCGGCCCTGTTCTTGCGCGCCCCGCCGCAAGCGGCCCAGCCTGAGGCCGTCGCGGATGTTCAGTCCGATCAGCGCCAGGTTGGCCGCGCCTGCCGCCAGCTCCAAGACCTGCACCCCGTAGAACACCCCGTCCAGCAAGCCCGCCTGCGCGCGCAGCGCCAGGAACACCGCCGCGGGAACCAGAATCAGCAAACCATTGGCCGCGATGAAGGGCATGCGTCTACGCTTGGCCAACAGCAGCGGATGCCTGCCCTTGCCGCCCATCAGGAAGCCGCTGGCGGCGGTCAGCATCATGACGGGCACGAAACCCAACAGCGCATAAGCGATGGCAAGCTTGACCTGGGCCACCGCGGATGCAGCCAGGAACAGTTCGGACGCCACTGTCGAGATCCAAAACGCCGCCAGAAACAGCAGCGTCAACAGGGCGGCAGCGGCATGGATTCTATGTTTCATGATCTTGCTCCGGTGGCGCGGGAACGTGCGCGGCCAGCAGGCCCGCCAGCACCCTCCCCGCCGTTTCCAGTTCAGCGGCGCTGAAGCCGCCGGCCAGTTGGCGCGCGCGCTCCTTCCAGCGCGCGTCGATGGCGCCATAGACGCGCCGCCCCCCATCGGTCAGCTGGTACAGCGGCGAGCGTTTGTGCTGCGGATTGGGGCGGACCTCCACCAGTTGCGCCTCGGACAGCAGGTTCAGCTGCTTCTGCGCGCCCTGGCGCGTCACGCCCATCGCGGCGGCGACCTGCGGCGCGCTCAGAGGCTGTCCCGCCAGCGCCAGGGCGCCCAGCATCTGCCAGCGGGCGCTCGTCAGCGCCTCGGGCGCGACGAAGGCGTCGCCCCAGTCAAGCAGCGCGCCGTTCAACTGGAACAAGGTCAGGATCACCCCGGTGAGCCGTTCTTCCTTGGTTGGATTCATTTCTGGCCTCCTGTGCATTGCCTAATTGACAACCAGTTTCCAATATTGGAAACCGGTTGTCAATATACGCTTGCAAGAGGTTTTCTGCGCATGTCGGATAGCCGACGCCAAAATCGGATAGGTCCGGCCTCCTCTGGACGGGTTTTCCACCAGTCCGCCCTGTCCGGCGCAGCTTTACTATCAAAGCCTTCAAGGCCCCGGCAGTGGAGTTTCCCCATGCTCGACACGATGCAGTCCGCCACCAGCACGACTTGGCCGCCGGCCGCGCCGCGGATCGAGTCGGTCCTGGGCCTGCCGGCGCAGCAATTGTTCGCCTCCGGCGATCTGGACGAAGCCCGCTCCATGGTCGGCCGCGTGATGCGTCCGCACCACCTGGGCGTGGTCGGCGCGCTGCAGCGCCTGGACGCCCGCATGCACCACCAGCCGCTGGGCGAGGTCTCGCTGAATCGCCTGCGCTATGGTGCCAACGTCGAAATCCGTCCCGGTCCGCTCGAGGACTTCTTCCTGGTGCAGATGCCGTTGTCGGGCTGCGCCCGCATCAGCAGCGGCCCGCAGCAAGTGGATTCGACGCCCGAGGTCGCGTCGGTCGTCAGCCCGGACGACGACCTGGCCATGCGCTGGGCCGACGACAACGACCAGTTCATGCTGCGCGTGGGCCGCTCGCTGCTGGAACGCATCCTGGTGGGCCATCTGGGCTGCGCGCTGGATCGGCCGCTGCGCTTCCAGCTGGGGTTCCGCTGGCGCGAATGCCCGGCCTGGCGCTGCCTGATGAGCTATCTGCTGGACTGCTCCACCCAGCACGCGAACCTGGCCGAGCACAAGCTCATCGTGCATCAGATGGAACAGCTGGTCGCCGCCACCTTGCTGGCGGCCCAGCCCCACAACTACACCGGCGCCCTGCCCGGCCGGCGTGGCGCAGTGCTGCCGCGCCACGTGCGCAGCGTGCAGGACTATTTGCAGGCGCATGCGCACGAACCGGTCACGGCCGAGCAGCTGGCGCGCATCGCCGGCGTCAGCGTGCGCAGCCTGTACGCGGGGTTCAAGGAATTCCTGGGCGTGAGCCCCATGCATTACCTGCGCGACCTGCGCATGGAACGCGCGCATGCGGAACTGATCTCGGGCGAGACCCGCAACATCGCCGGGGTGGCGCTGCGCTGGGGCTTCGCGCACATGGGGCGCTTCAGCGCCGGATATAAGGAACGCTACGGCGTGAGTCCCAGCCAGAGTTTGCGGCGACGCGGGTGAGGCGGCGGCGCTTCAGGGTCGGGCTGGCGCAGCCGGCTTGGCCTTGGCAGAGGAGTCCTGCGCCATGACCTCCCGCGCGATTTGATTGATCCTGGGAGCGGCCTTCATGGCGCCGTCCTTGTGCTGTGTCAGGAATTGACGCGCGTAGTAGCGCTCGAGCTCGCAGGGGTTCGCATTCTTGCCCGTAAAAGCCACGGAGGCGTCTATCAGCTTGCCCGCATGCGCCTGCTCGGCCAAGACGCGCTTGCGCATGGCCTGGATTTTTTCCGCCGCGTCCTTGCGCCCTTCCTGGGAATTCAAGCGCTGGGCGAGCCTGGCGCGCAGCGCGGCCGGGTCTGTCGGCGCGCGGGCCAGGTCCATGCCCAGGCTCGCTTGGGCCAGGGCCATGGCCACCATCCCCTGGACCTCCGGCCCGTCTGCCGGGTACAGCCTGCAGGCTGCAATGAAACCCATGTGCGCGACCGCCTTGTCGCCCAGCCACTCCTGGCCGCCGTCGCTACCCATTGGAAAGCCCAAGGAGTTACGCATTGGCTCCTGCACTTCAAAGCTGCTGCTCGTGTTCTGTGCCACGGCAAGTCCGCCGCACAAGCAAAGCGCCAACGCCGAAACTGTTCTTTTCATCGTTTTCCCCGTAAGCGCTCGCCGGCGCGGATATCTCCACGCGGGATGCTATTCCACCGTCAGCCGGAATGGTGAGCGAGGCGCGAAAACCCCCGTGGGAGCGGGCCTGCAGTTGCATCCCAACAACGCCTGCATTGTTCCGCGAGCGCGAGGACTCCCTCGACGAGGCCCAGCTTGTTCGGTTTGCCGTCCAAGGACTCCAGGGGCAAGGCAAGCAGCCGGCCCGCCGAACGGCCCGTCGCCTAGGGCTGTTCGACCCATGGCGCCGCCGCCTCGGCCCGGTTCCAGAGACGCCAACCATGCCGGTAGGCGTGCTGCAAATAGGGTCCACGCAAGATTCGAGGTTCACTGTCCGTGGCCTGTTCCGTGCCGAGCAAGTGCAGAACCTGGGTCCAGTCCGCCAGCCCGCACCGGGCGCCGCGCAATGCCGCATCCGCAAGCCGTCCAGCCTCCTCGACCGATTCCGCCCGCACCAGGAAACAGGTATCCGCGCCATCCGGACCGCCAGTGTACGGGTCCTCGGATTCGTTGCCCCAGCGTATCGCTTCGTACAGATTCATGTCCCTGCCCCGTCCCATCGACAGCGCAACGATACCAGCAGGACAGCCCCGCAGAGACGGACAGCCAGGGCCTTCCAGTGCAGCCGCCAGACCTAGAACGGTATCCCCAACTTCACATACAGCTGCGCGCCCTCGGGCCGGTTCTTGACCTTGAAGTCCTGCTGCCATTTGGCCGTGAACAGCCAGCCTTTTTCATTCATGTACCGCACCGAGGGACCGAAGCCGAAAGCGCGGGCGCGGCCGGCGGCGCTGTTCGGGCCGCTGTCGTCGGTGACTTGCTGGAAGGCGTAGCCGCCCACCCCCAGCACCCAGCCCTTGCCCACGCCCCAGCCCAGCGCGTAGTCGGCGTGCAGGGCCTGGCCTGAACGCGTATCGGTGGCGGAATTGGTGAAGTTGAAGTCGTACATGACTTTCAGGTCGGCGTTGAAGCCGTCCGGGCTGATGCGGCTCAGGGCGAACACCGGCTGCGCGGTCCAGTAGTTCTTGCCCAGGCTGGACGGGTCTTTGCGGTCGTATTCGCCGGTGGGCGCGTACATGTCTAATCCCACCACGTAGTGCAGGCTTTCGGACGGGTGATAGCCCAGCGCCACGCCCAGCGTCATGTCGCCCAGGCCGGTGCTGCGGTTGCGTTGCCCAGCAGCCTTGGCGGTCACGTCCAGCAGCGGCGCGATGGCGTGGAAGGCCAGCTGGCCGCCCATGACCTGCTGCTGCGTAACCCAGATCAGGCGCGGCGCCAGCACATTGACGTCCACCTTGAAGCCGGGCACCGGCACGCGCTGGCCGTCGTTGCCGCGCAGCGTGTCGTAGCGCGCCCCGCCGGCATAGACCAGCATGTGCACGCCGGGCGGAGGCAGCGCGCCCGACATGAAGTTCTCCAGTCCGTCCGGATAGATGCCCAGGCCGCCGCCCTCCGTGGCCTGGGCTCCCGTGCCAGCCAGCGCCAATGCCAAGGCGCCAGCAAGCCGCCGGATTTTCAGGTGTCCGTTCATGTTCCCCTCCTGCCTATTTGTTGTGCGACGAGATAGCCGGAACCGCCCCCAAGGCCGGGGCCCGGGTGGGTGGCGGCGCCGATGTGAAAGAGATTGCGCAGCGGCGTGCGGTGGCCGCGCGCACCCTGGCTTCCGGCGAAGGGCCGCAGCCAGAAGAACTGGTCGGGCGAACACACGCCCGAATAGGGGTCGCCGCCCACCAGGTTGCGGTTCAGGCCTTCCAGGTCCGCCGGCGAGTACGCCCGCCGGCCGACGATGCGCCGCGCCAGGCCCGGCATCACCCGTTCCATGCGCGCCTGCACCCGGTCGGCCATTGCCTCGCGCACGGCCTCGTTCCAGCGGCCGTCGGCAGGCGCCGCGATCTCGCCCGCGGCATCGCCCTTGATCCGCGCCGGCAGTTCCTGCATCTGCACCCACAGGATCCAGCCGCCCGGCGGCGCACGCGTCGGGTCGACCGCGACGGGCTGGCCGATGGCCAGCGTGGGGCGCGCGGGCAGCAGGCCGTTGTTGGCCTCGGTCACCGAAGCGCAGACCTGTTCCATGCTCTCGGTCAGATGCACCAGCGGCACGTGGCGCAATTCCGGCGTCAGCCAATCCGGCGGCGCATTCAGCGCGAAATGGATCTGCATGCCGCCGCGGCCGTAGCGATAGCCAGCGGCGCGTTCGCGCACGGCGGGCGGCGCATTGGGCAGCAACTGGCCGTACAACTGGCCGGGCGTCACATTGCAGACCACCGCTACTGTCGCGCGATATTCGCGTCCGCCCGCCAGCACGCCCACCGCGCGGCGCCGCTTGCCCTGGCCGCTTGTGATGATGCGTTCGACCTCGGCGCCGGTCTGCAGGCGGCCGCCGTATCGTTCGATGACGGCGGCCAGCGCGTCCACCACGCCGCTGCCGCCGCCCTTGACCACCGGCATGCCGCCGGCCACGACCGCGGCAAAGGTCAGCTTGCCGATCAGCGCGGAACAGGCGTCGTCCGGACCCAGGCCGGTGTGCAGTACCCAGGGCGCGATCAATGCACGCGCGGCATCAGACTGCAACGCGCGTTCGGACCAGCGGCGAAAGCTCTCCATCGAGTCGGCGGCAAAGGCGGCCAGGCCGTCCATGCCGCGCTTGCGCCATTCGCCGAATAGCAGCTTGAGCATGCCCGCGCCGTAGGGATTCTGGCCCAGCAGGCCGAAGGTCAGCGCCGCGTCCTCGCCGAACAGGCGCTGCGCCATGGCGCCGAAGGCTGCGCCATCGCCGGGCGCCCAGGCATCCAGCCGCCGCGCGCTGTCCGCCACATCCTGCTTCAAGGCCAGGCCCGAGCCGTCGGGCAGCACCAGCCCGGTGGCGTACTCGCCCTGCATGAATTCCAGTCCGGCTTCCTGCAACGCGGGTTTGAGCGCCGCATAGGCGGGACTGCCGACAAACAGCGGATACCAGCAGGACAGCACGTCGTGGCGGTAGCCGGGAAACAGCTCCTCGGTGCGGATGCAGCCACCCAGCCTGTCGTTGCGTTCCAGCACCAGCACGGACTTCCCGCGCTGCGCCAGCAAGGCCGCGCAGACCAGCGAATTCATGCCGCTGCCGACGATGATGACCTGCGCCTCTGACTCCAGGGGCATGATGCGCTCCGATGGGAAAACAGGCCGCCCGGGCCCGTGGACATTGAAAGGAATCGCGTGCGAGCCCTATGCGGCGCTCAACGCAGTGAAGCGCCCTGCATGGAACACCAACGGCGTGGCCGTCACGCTGGCCACGCGCAGCACCCGGCCGAACAGCAGCAGGTGATCGCCCGCGGGGCTTTGCTGGTCGTTGGCGCAGACCAGGGTGGCCACCGCCCCTTCGATGGCGGGCACGCCTTCCGGCACGTCGTGCACGGGCGCTCCCGCGAACTTGTCCGGAACAGAAGAACTGGCAAAACGCAGCGCCAACTCTTCCTGGCCGCAGGCCAGCACGCTGATGGTGAAGTGGCTGCAATCGCGGAACGCCGCCAGGTTGGGCGAATGGTTCACCAGGCTCCACAACACCAGCGGCGGGTCCAGCGACAGCGAGGCGAAGGAGTTGATGGTGAGCCCGACCCGGCGGCCGTCCGGACAGCGCGTGGCGACGATGGCCACACCGGTCGGATAGCTGCCTAACACGCCGCGCAGGACCTTGGGATGCAGATCGGTGCAGCCCCAGTCCAGGGGCAGGCCCGCTGCGCAATCGGGCTTCATGCCGCCGCCCGCGCCGGCTGCGCCGCGATGAAAGCCTCGCAGGCCGTGGCGTCGCCCCACCAGGGATAGAGCGACGGCGGATGGTTGAAGCCGTTGGCGATGGTGCTGGCGATCGCCGGCGTGTGGTCCGCGGCCTGCAGCAATTTGAGCAGGTGCGGCGCCGGCGGCAGCAGCATGGAGTTGGTCCATTCCACCACCGCGCCTGCGTAGTCCCAGAAGCGTTCGAAGGTGCGCTGCATCCATTCGGCCGTGAACGTAGCGTCGCCATGCGCCAGAATGGCGTCCAGGTACACGGCGCAGGCCTTGGTGGCGTTGTTCGAGCCCTGCCCCGTGATAGGGTCGTTGGTCACCACCGCATCGCCCAGGCCGAACACCAGCCGGCCCGACGGCAGGGTCAGCACTGGCTTGCGCACCGTGGGCGCGAAGCTGCCGGCCAGGATGCCGTTGGCGTCGGTCAGCTCCACCGCGCTGCAGCGCTCGGCCTCCCAGGGCAGATAGCTGTGCAGGATATGCAGGCTTTGCGCCAGATGCTCCTGCGGCGACTTGATGTCGCGCCAGCAATCCATCGGCCCGCCAGGCACGCCCTCGAACACCATGATCTCGCAGGGACCGCTGATGGTCAGCGCCGGGAACACGAAGTACTCGCCCACGCCCGGAATCAGGTTGAAGGCGACGCGAGAATGATCCGGCACCGGGCGCATGCCGTGCACATAGGTCAGCGCCAGCGCGCGCTGCGGCCGGTCGAAGCGCGACCGCAGCGCATCGCGCTCGAACAGCTTGACCACCTCGCCCTTGCCCGCGGCCAGCAGCACCAGGTCATGCGAGGCGGCCAGCAGTTCAAGTTCGGCCACGCCGCCGTCCTGGATCAGCAGCCGGCCGCCGCGTGCCGCGAACAGCTCCATCCAGGCCGGCATCTTGATGCGCTGGTCCACCGCCTGCGCGGGCCGGTCCAGGCGCGCCACCCAATCGATCAGCTTGTGGCCGGGCCGCTCCGGATGCGGGATCGCCAGGCCGATGCCGTCGACGGTCGGGCATTCCGCCTCCCACTGGTTCAGGCCCAGGTCACGCTCGACCTGCAGCGAAGCATCGAACATGCACTGGCTGGACATCACTTTGCCGCGGCGGATGTCGTCCGGTTCGCGGTTGGTGACGACGGTCACCTCATAACCTTTTTCCAGCAGTCCCAACGCCAAGGGCAGGCCGGCCTGCCCTCCACCCACGATCGCGATTCGACGCATGTTTGTTCTCCTTTGTTTGGCTAGGCGGCCAGGCGCGGAATCGCGGGCTTGGCCTGTTCGGGACCCATGGCGGAATAGCCGCCGTCCACCGCGTAGTCGGCGCCGGTGACGAAGCTGGCATGGTCTGAAAGCAGGAAGGCGACCACCTCGGCCACTTCGGCCGGATCGCCGGCGCGGCCCAGCAGGTGGTAGTCCGCGGCCACCCGGTCGGTCTTGGCGCGGTCGCCCTGCGTCAGCTCGTCCATCACGCGCGACCAGGTCCAGCCTGGCGACACGGAGTTGACGCGGATGCCGTCGGCGGCATAGTCCATCGCCATGTTGCGGGTGACTTGCAGCAGCGCCGCCTTGGACACCGGATAGAGCCAGCGCCCGGTCTGCGCGACGCGCGACGAAATGCTGGTGAAATTGACGATGGCCCCGCCGCCAGCGGCCAGCAGATGGGGATGGACCGCGCGCGCGGCCATCACGGCGCTGACCACGTTCACGTCGAGCGCGCGCAGCCAATCGGCGCGGCCCGATGCGGCGCCGTCGTCCAGATAGGTCGCGGCCAGGTTGACCAGGAAATCGATGCGGCCAAAATGCGCCGCGGCGTCGGCCACGCCGCGCTCCAGTTGCGCGTCGTCGGCAATGTCCACCGGCCAGAAGCGCGTGCCGGCCGGATCGGCCGCGGCCACGCGTTCGCCGCCGGCCGCGTCGATATCGAACAGCGCCACACGCATGCCGTAGGCGCGCAGCGTGGCGACCACGCCCGCGCCGATCAGCGTGGCGCCGCCGGTCACGATGGCCACTTTATTGTCCAGACCCTTCATCGCATCACCTCGCCGTTGGCTGATTGAGTGAGGCGAATACTGGCGTGGCGCGCCTGGCCCGCGTTAGCCGGATCCGGCCGACGCTATCCGCAAACTGCGCTTATTCGAGGCAAGCTTGCGCCAGGTCCAACAGGCGTGTCCGGAAAATGCGCCGGCTGTCCGTTCCCTGCGGATGCCGGCTACGCCGCTGGCCGAACGCGGCCCGTCTTGCGCGAGGTCCGCGCGTGCTCCTTGATCAGGCGCACGAAGCGCTGCACCTGGCGGCTGGGGCGCTCGAAGCGCGAACGCACCAGGCTCAGCGACAGCGGGATGGACTCGCGTAGCGGCCGCGTCACCACGCCGGGCCAACCCTGCTGCCCGACCGAGAACTCGTCGACGATGGCCACGCCCGCGCCGACCCGGACCAGGGCGCAGGCCAGCTCGGCGCGCACGATTTCCACGGCCGGATTCCAGCTGACGCCGGCGCGCTGGAAGGCCGCTGCCACCAACTGCCCGAACGGGATGTTGCGGTTGTAGAGGATCAGCCGGCACCCGGCCAGCTCGGCCAGGCTGACTGCCCGCCTTGCGGCCAGCGGATGGCCTTGCGGCAGGATGCAGACCATCTCGCCCGTGGCCAGCGGCTCCACGACCAGATTGGGATGGTCTATCGGCAGCACCGACACGGCCAGTTCCGCCTTGCGTCCCAGCAGCTCATGCGCCATGTCGGACAGCAGCGTGGTGTGGAACTTGAGCCTGACGTTGGGGTATAGCTCCATGTACTGCGCGATCACCGGCGGCACGAAGTTCAGCGCCAGGCTGGGGCTGGAACACAGGGTCAACGCGCCCTCCGGCCGCTCGGCCAGGTCGCGCGCCAGTTCGTCGATGCGCAGGGCCTCGTCGAACAGCGGTCCCACTTCCTGGAACAGGCGCTGCGCTTCAGGGGTGGGCGTGAGCTTGCCCTTGTCGCGCTCGAACAGCTGCAGGCCCAGGCTTTGCTCGGTATGGGCGATGAGACGGCTGACCGCGGGCTGCGACACGAACAGCAGCTTGGCCGCGCCATTCATGGAACCGGTCAGCATCACCGCCCGGAACGCTTCCATCTGCCTGAGTTTGAATCGCATGGCTGACTCGATAATCGTTTGTTATAACCCCTGGCCAACTTAGCATAAGCGCTGAAATGGCGCTTTCATTAGCATCCCAGATGGCTCCTGGCGCGCTTTCCAGGACGATTCGATAAAGGGAATGCATGACTCTCACAGTAGGATTCGTGGGCCTGGGCATGATGGGTCTGCCCATGCTGGAAAACCTCGCCCGCGGCGAGGAGCGCTACAACATCCTGGCGTA
This sequence comes from Achromobacter sp. ACM04, assembly GCF_014851465.1. Taxonomy (NCBI): domain Bacteria; kingdom Pseudomonadati; phylum Pseudomonadota; class Betaproteobacteria; order Burkholderiales; family Alcaligenaceae; genus Achromobacter; species Achromobacter sp. ACM04. The sequence goes on along the minus strand of NZ_JACUZS010000001.1, from coordinate 248,989 downwards.
TGACCGCGATCCCGCGCGCCTGGAGCGCCTGGCCGGGCACCCCGCCTGGAACCAGACGCTCAGGCCGGCCGCCGGCCTATCGGCGCTGGCCGCCTGCGACGTGGTCATCACCATGCTGCCCGACAGCGCCATCACCAACGCGGTGATCGAAGGCGAGCATGGACTGGCAAGCGTGATGCGCCCAGGCTCCGTGCTGCTGGACATGGGTTCGTCCAACCCGGCCGAAACGCTGCGGCTGGCGCCGCTATTGCGCGCGGCGGGCGTGACGCTCATCGACGCACCGGTGTCGGGCGCGGTGGCCAAGGCGGCCGCTGGCACGCTGGCCATCATGGTGGGCGCCGATGCCGACGGCCTGGCGCGGGTGCGTCCCCTGCTCTCGCGCATGGGTGCGTCCCTCATCCACACCGGCGCCGTGGGCTCCGCCCATGCGATGAAGGCGCTGAACAACTACGTCTACGCGGCCGGCCTGCTGGCGGCCAGCGAAGCGCTCTTGATCGCGCAGCGCATGGACCTGGACCTGGAAGTGTTCACCGATGTGCTCAACGCCTCCAGCGGCCGCAACGTCGCCACCGAAACCAAGCTGCGCCAGTTCATCGTGCCCGGCACCTACAACGGTGGCTTTGCCCTGGCGCTGATGGCCAAGGACCTGCGCACCGCCGATGCGCTGCAGGCCCTGGCCGGCGTTCCGGCCTCGCAGCTGTCGCTGTGCACGGCGCTATGGCAGCGCGCGCTTGCAGACATGCCGGCCGGCGTGGACAACACCGAGATCCACCGCTATCTGCAGCGCCTGGAAACCCCGGCTCCCGCCTGAAGCGCCGGACGCCAACGATAACGAGATCCACAGGAGACAAGCATGAAACGATCCGCCGCCGCGCTTGCGCTGGCGCTGGTGCTGGGCGCGCCGCTCGCGCCCGCCGGCGCCGCGGGCTACCCCGACCATCCCATCCGCATGGTCGTACCCTTCCCGCCAGGCAGCATCACCGACGTGGTGGCCCGCAGCCTGGGCAAAGCCATGGCCGACGATCTTGGCCAGCCGGTAGTGGTGGAAAACAAGCCCGGCGCCAACGGCATCATCGGCACCCATGACGTGGCCCGCGCCAAGCCCGACGGCTACACCCTGGTGGTGGTGGGCGTGTCCACGGCGGCCAGCGGCGTGAGCCTGTTCAAGGACCTGCCCTACAACCCCGCCACCGACCTCGCGCCCATCGGCGCCGTCGCCGAAACGCCCTATCTGCTGGTGGGTTCGCCGCGCATGCCGGGCAGCAAGGTATCCGATCTGTTTGCCTATGGCGCCCAGCATCCCGGCAAGCTGACCTATGCCTACGGCTCGGGCAGCGCGCAGGTGTTCGGCGCCAAGCTGGCGTCCATGGGCAAGATCAACGTTACGCCGGTGCCCTACCGCGGCGGTCCGCAGGCGCTCACCGACGTCATCGGCGGCACCGTCGACCTCACCTTCACCGATCTGGCCAACGGCCTGCAGCAGGCGCGCGCCGGCAAGGTCAAGACCTACGGGGTCAGCACTCCCGAACGCTTTCCGCTGGCGCCGGACATCCCCACGCTCAATGAAACCGGCGCCGCCGGCTTCGATCTGACCGTGTGGTTCGGCTTGATGGGTCCGGCCGGCCTGCCCGCGCCCGTGGTGGAACGCCTGTCGCAATCGCTGGGCAAGGCCCTGGCCAACAGCGAACTCAAGCAGACCTATGAGCGCCAGGGCCTGACCGTCAAGCAGCAGACCCCGGCCGAATTCGGCGGCTTCGTACGCGCCGAGATCGACAAATGGGCGGCCATCGTCAAGGAAACCGGCATTCCGCCGCAATAGAACCTCCTCTTTCAACTGCTACCAGGAATTCCCCGCATGTCGCTGATCGATATCCGCAAACGCTGCCTCATCCTCGAGACCACCTACCACGAGAACGGCCCGGCGCCCGAGAGGCCACTCAAGCTGGCGGCGTCCTGCGCCGTCATCCGCAATCCCTACGCCGGCCGCTACGAGCCGGATCTGATGCCCTTCATGGCCGAACTGCGCAGCCTGGGCACGCTGCTGGCGACCGAGCTGGTCGAGACGCTGGGCGGCAAGGACCAGATCGAGGTCTACAGCAAGGCCGCCATCGTCGGCCTGGACGGTGAAATGGAGCACGGCGCGGTCTGGCACGAGGCCGGCGGCTGGGCCATGCGCAGCGTGCTGGGCGAACCCCGCGCCATGGTGCCCGCCGTCAAGGCCGTGGCCGTAGCCGGCTACCGCATGATGGTGCCGGTGCACTACATCCACGCTTCGTATGTGCGCAGCCACTTCAACAGCATCGAGATCGGCATCCAGGATGCGCCGCGCGCCAACGAGATCCTGTTCGCCCTGGTCATGGGCACGGGCGGCCGGGTGCATTCGCGGCTGGGCGGGCTGACCAAGGAAGCCGTGTCCGTGCATGACGGACAGCGGTAGGGAGACTCAGGCGCCGGGGATCGTCAGCGACAGGCCCGCGCGGTCGGCCACGTTGCAGATGTGGGCGCGCATGGCGCGCCGCGCGGCGTCGGCCGAACCGGTAGCCAGCGCGTCGATGATGGCCGCGTGTTCGTAGATGGGCTCGCGCACGCGCGCCGGATCGGCGAACGCGACCTGCCGGCTGCCGTCCACCACTTCCGCGATGTTCTCGGCCAGGTCCAGCAACATCGGGCTGCCGGCGATCTCGTACAGGCAGGCGTGGAAGGCGCGGTCGCCTTCCGACATGGCCACCAGGTCGCCGGCGTCGGCGGCCTGTTCCATGTGCGTGATGGTGGCGCGCAGGCGGGCCAGCCCCGCCTGGGTGACGACGCCCGCGGCCAGGCCGGCTGCCAGCTCCTCCAGCTGGTTGCGCACCAGATAGACATCACGCAAGGCATAGCGGCCCTGGAAACGCCAGCGGCCGTAGGCGCTGCCCAGACCTTTTTCGCCGGGCCGGGCGATGAACACGCCGCGGCCGGCTTCGCTGCGCAGCAGTCCCAGCCCTTCCAGCATGGTGATGGCCTCGCGCAACGAGGCGCGGCTTACGCCCAGTTCCTCGGCCAGCTGGCGCTGCCCCGGCAGCTTGCCGGCCTCGGCCCAATCGCGCTGGCGGATGCGGGCCTGCAACTGCTGGGCTATGTGTTCGACGGTGTTCATCGCGGAATTCTCAAGGCAGGGGTGCGCGGCCGCCCCCGGTTTGGCGTTGACAGCCATATACTGCCTGGGCATTATGACATTCAACTGGTCTGACCGGTTAGGATAAAGCCGTACTGCAATGCGCCCCGGCATGGCCGCGGGCCCCACGCACTTTCTCGTACATAGCGCCGCTCATGACCGACCTCTACGATCGATTCGCCCGCGCCGTCGACGCCATGGCCCGACTGGCTGACTACCCCTATGCCGAACGCCGCCAAGCCTGGCTGGACCGGCTGCGCGTCAACCTGCCCGAACTCACCGTGCTGGACTCGCTGGCGCCGGAAGCCGAGCTGGGCTACCTGGCGCCGCCGCCCGCTGCGCCCGCCGAACGGCTGCCCGCCGCGCAGGCAGGCCGCGGCGTCGCGGTGTCGCGCCATGCGCGCGGCATCGCCGCCATTGCCCGTGAATGCCGCGAGGACCCGGCGCGCGCCGCCGACGCCGCCCGCGCCGCGCTGGCCGCGGCCCGACAGCAGGCCGGCCTGAATGCCTTCATCAGTCTGTCCGACACCCCGGCGCTGGACGGCGCTGCGGCCGCCGCCGCGCGCCGGCTGCGGGAAGGCGCGGCCATGCCGCTGATGGGCGTGCCGATCGCCGTCAAGGACTTGATGCAGGTCGCGGGCTTTCCCCAGACCAACGGCAGCGGCGGCCTGAAACCGCCGCCCGCGCTGCACGATGCGCTGGCCGTGGCGCGGCTGCGCGAAGCCGGCGCGCTGGTGGTGGGCACGACCAACCTGCACGAACTGGCCTACGGCATCACCAGCGAAAATCCCCATTACGGCTGGGTCGGCAATCCCCGCGGGGCGGGCTACACCGCGGGCGGCTCCAGCGGCGGATCGGCCGCGGCGGTGGCCGCCGGCATCGTCCGCCTGGCCGTCGGCACCGACACCGCGGGCTCCATCCGCATCCCCGCCGCCTGCTGCGGCGTGGTCGGCTTCAAGCCCACCTTCGACGCCATCTCGCGCGACGGTGCGCAGGCGCTGGGCGCAAGCCTGGACCACCTTGGGCCCATCGCCGCCAGCGTGGCCGACGCCGCCCTGGCCTATTCCATCATGTCGGGCCAGGCCGAACGCACCGTCAGCGCCGGCGCGCTGACCGGCCTGCGCGTGGGCGTGCCGCGCAATTACTTCTACGACCCGCTGGCCGAGGACGTGGCGCAGGCGGTCAACCATGCGCTGGCGCGGATGCAGGCCGACGGCGCCACGCTGGTGCCGCTGGACCTGCCGGGCGTCGAGCACAGCGCGGCGCTGCAATTCGCCACCCTGTGCAGCGAAGCCACCGACATCCACTGGCGCCGGCTGATCGACCAGCCCGAGACGCTGGGCGACGACGTGCGCGTGCGCCTGGAGATCGGCCAGTTCTTCCCCGCCACCTGGTACACGCGGGCGCAGCGCGGCCGCGCCGCGCTGGCGCATATGTTCGACCAGGCGATGCAGTCGGTGGACGTGCTGGTCACCCCCACGCTGCGCATCGAGCCGCCGCGCTCCGGTGCGGGCGCGGTCAACATCGCAGGCCGCGAAGTGCCGCTGCACACGGCCGTCACCGGCCTCACCATGCCCTTCAACCTGACCGGCATGCCGGCGCTGACGCTGCCCTGCGGCAGCGGCCGCAACGGCCTGCCGCTGGGGCTGCAGATCGCGGGCGCGCGCGGCGCCGACTGGCGCGTGCTGAACACCGCCGCCCGCATCGAAAACCTGCTGGCGGCCTGACGCCCCCCTGCCGGGCCGGCGCCAAGGCCGGCCCGATGCTGGTAAGCCCTAACTGGTCAGACCGGTACTACAGGATTACAAACGAGCAGAGTTCCCGCCCGCCGACGCCTCGCCTGCGCGAGCGGCGGCATCGCCGCACCTCCTTTCCAGAAGGAAACCACGATGAAACTGCTCCGCTTAGCCGCAGCCGTATCCGCGGTCGTACTCGCCTCCGCCGCCCATGGCGCCGATCCCGTCGTCATCGGCGTGAGCATCGCGCAGTCCCCGCCCGGGTCGGTGGTGCAAGGCACCCAGGTGAAGGACGGCGTGGAAATCATCGCCAAGATGATCAACGACAAGGGCGGCGTGCTGGGCCGGCCGCTGAAGATCATCTACGAAGACAACCAGGGCATTCCGGAAAAGGGCCGCGCGGCGGCCGAGAAACTGATCTCGCGCGACAAGGTGGTAGCCGTCACTGGCGGTCACCAGAGCTCGGTCTGCCTGGCCGAAATCGAGGTCGCGCACCGCTACAAGGTGCCCTACGTCAACACCAACTGCTGGTCCGACGACGTGCGCGCCAAGGGCTATCCGGAAGTCTTCAATCCGGCCAATTACAACACCCGCGTCTCAAGCGCCATGGCCGACACCATCGCGGCGCTGAAGGTCAAAAGCGTGGTCGCCTTCGCCGAGAACACCGACTACGGCATCGGCCAGGCCAAGCTGTTGGGCGAATTCCTCAAGAAGGCCGCGCCGCAGACCCAGTACAAGTACGTGGCGCTGGACCGCGCCGGCAAGGACTTCACGCCGGCCGTGCTGCCGTTGCGCGCAAGCCCGCCGGACTTGGTGGTCAACATCATGCTGCCGCCGGCCGCCTACATCCTGATGAACCAGTTGTACGAACAAGGCGTGGCGCCCAGCGCCAAGACCTGGTTCTACGACGGCGCCGGCATCGCCGACTATCCGGACTTCTGGAAGAACGTAAAGGAAGCCGGCAAGTACATGCTGGCCTTCGGCCTGTACCACCCGCAGATGCCCATGCCGCAGATAGGCATGGACGTGGCCGCCACCTACCAGAAGCAGGCCAAGACCGAACCCAACCGCCTCATCTTCCAGGCCGCGGACTCGGTGCTCCTGATCGCCCGCGCGATCGAAGAGGCCAAGTCCACCGACAGCGCCGCCATCATCAAGGCGCTGCAGGGCATGCAGTTCGAAGGCGTGCGCGGCAAGTTCAGCTTCTCGCAGCAGCCGGGCTACACCTACCAGCAGTGGGTCGACATCCCCTACGTCACCTACCAGTTGACCGAAGTCGACCAGCCGCTGAGCAAGACCACGCTGATCCAGGCCACCGGCCAGCCGCTGCAGGTGGAAAAGCTGGTCAAGCCAGCCAAATAAAGAGAATGCGCCCCCAAAGCGGGGGCGCCGCCCTCGGCAAAAGTACCGGATCGCCTCCACAGCATGACCGCAACACGCCGGGCCCCGCCCCGGCGCCAGGGAGAATCGAGTGCTGGCATTGGACCTGTTCGTCAACGGCCTGATTATCGGCCTGTACTACGCGCTGATGGCGGTCGGCCTGACCATGATCTTCGGCATCCTGAAGGTCGTGAACTTCGCCCATGGCGAGTTCTACATGATAGGCGCCTACACCTACACCCTGGTCTCGCTGGCCCTGGGCGTGCCGCCGTGGCTGGCGCTGCCCGTGGCCGCCGCCGCCGGCGCGCTGCTGGGCTGGGCCACGGAACGCTGGCTGATGCGTCCGCTATACGCGGGCTACGGCTCCTGGGGGCTGATGAAGGACGAGTACGCGGTGGTGGTCACCTTCGGGCTGTCGCTGCTGCTGATCAACCTGGTGGACAAGGTCGTGGGCCCCTACCCCATGCGCGGCCCGGCGCTGTCGGACGTGACGCGCATGGCGGTCGGTCCTTTCATGATGAGCGGGCAGAAGCTGATCACTGCCGGCCTGTCCATCGTGCTGCTGATCGGGCTGGCGCTCTTCATCAAGCGTTCGCTGTGGGGCCGGCAGGTGCAGGCGGTAGCGCAGAACCGGCTGGGCGCCTCTATTGCCGGCATCGACACCGCGCGCGCCAGCAGCATCATCTTCATGGCCTCCGGCGTGCTGGCGGCGCTGGCCGGGGCGCTGCTGGCGCCGGTCATCAATCCGGCGCCGGACGTGGGCGCGTTTCCGGCCATCAAGTCCTATGTGATCGTGGTGATAGGCGGCATGGGCTCGATTCCCGGCAGTATCGTCGCGGCGCTGGCGCTGGGCGTGCTGGAGAGCTTCGGCGCGGTCTACCTGTCCTATGACTACCGCGACACCTTCGGCCTGGCCTTGCTGATCCTGATCCTGCTGTTCCGGCCCAAGGGCCTGTTCGGCGAACGCGCGCGGGAGGTCTGAACATGGATCCGCTGGCCCATCCCAATCTGCTGCGCAACAAGCTGACCCAGGAAATGCGGCTGTCGCTGGCGTTCCTGGCCGTGCTGGCGCTGCTGCCGCTGGGCGTGTCCTCGCCGTACTGGCTGGGCGTGCTGATCGTCAGCATGTACTTCGCCATGCTGGCTTGCGGCTGGAACCTGCTGGCGGGCTACGCCGGCCAGTTCTCGCTGGCGCCGGCCGCCTTCGCCATGCTGGGCGGCTACACCACCGGTCTCCTGGCCTATCACTGGAAGGTGCCGCTGTGGCTGGGCCTGCCGCTGTCCGCGGTGGTGCCGGGGCTGATCGGCCTGGTGCTGGGCCGCATCGTGCTGCGGCTGTCGGGCCCCTACCTGGCGCTGACCACGCTGTCCTTCGCCGAGATCGTACGCCTGGTGATCTACAACTCCATTGACTTCACGCGGGGCGACCAGGGGCTGCACGTGCCGGCGCTGCTGGAAAGCCGCGTGGGCAACTATTACCTGTTCCTGGCCGCGCTGGCGGCGGTGACGCTGCTGATCTTCCTGCTGCTGCGGGCGCGCCCGGGACGTTTCCTGCAGGCCATCCGCGACGACGAGATCGGCGCGGCCAGCCGCGGCATCGACGTGGTGCGCTACAAGACGCTGGCCTTTCTGGTCAGCTGCGCCATCTGCGGCTTTGCCGGCGGCCTGTACGGCACCTTCGCGCAGCTGGTCAGCCCGGAACTCGGCATCGTGACGCAGACCGGCATGGTGATCGCCATGGTGGTGATCGGCGGAATGGGCACGCTGGTCGGGCCGCTCCTGGGCGCGGTGCTGGTCTACGTCGCGTCGGAATTGCTGCGCGACGCGGGCAACATCCAGATGATCGTGTTCGCGCTGCTGGTCATCATTTTCGCGCGCTTCTTCCGTGAAGGGCTGTGGGGCCTGGCGCGCCGCGCTATCCTGCGCCGCTCCGGCGACGCCCGCGCCAGCGCCAGGGGGGCCTGATGCCACTGCTGCAGATATCCGGAATACAAAAGCGTTTCGGCGGCCTGCTTGCCGTGAACGGCGCGGGCATGGACGTCGCCGACGGCGAACTGCTGGGGCTGATCGGCCCCAACGGCTCCGGCAAGACCACCCTGCTCAACGTGCTGTCCGGCCACCTGGCGGCGGACGCGGGCCAGGTGCTGCTGGACGGCCGCAGCGTGATGGGGCTGAACCCCACGCGACTGACGCGGCTGGGCGTGCTGCGCATGTTCCAGATGACCCGCGTCTTCAACCGGGTAAGCGCCTACGACAACCTGATCGTATGCGGGCTGGCCATGGGCCTGGACGAGGCGGCCGCCAGCCGCCGCGCGCTGGAACTGCTGGACGAGCTCAAGCTGACCCACGTCATGCACCTGGACGCGGGGCAGCTGTCGGGCGGGCAGAAAAAGCTGCTGGAGTTCGGCGCCTGCTTTATGGCGCCGCCGCGCATCGCGCTGCTGGACGAACCCTTCGCCGCGGTGCACCCGGTCATGAAGGAAACCATGTCGGAATTCATCCGCCGCCGCAACCAGAGCGGCCAGACCTTCATCCTGGTCAGCCACGACATGCCGGTGGTGGTGGACCTGTGTGCGCGCTCGGTGTGCATGAACGCCGGCCGCGTGCTGGCCGACGGCCCCACGCAGCAGGTGCTGCGCGAACCCGCGGTGATCGAAGCCTATCTGGGCGAACCGGGACAAGAGGAGCAGGACCATGCCTGACACGCTGCTCGCCATGGAAGGCGTGACCGCGGGCTACATGGGCGACATCGACGTGCTGCGCAACGTCTCGCTCACGGTGCAGGCCGGCCGCATCAGCGGCCTGATCGGCCTGAACGGCGCGGGCAAGTCCACGCTGATGAAAGCCATCTGCGGCTTCCTGCGACCCAAGTCCGGCCGCGTCACGCGCGCCGGACGCGATATCTCGGGCCAGCCGCCGCACCGCATGATCGACGACGGGCTCTGGTACATCCCGCAGGAATCCAGCCTGTTCCCCTACCTGACGGTGGAGGAGAACCTGCGCCTGCCGCTGGAGGGCCGGCGCAAGCGCTACGGCGACGTGCTGGAACCGCGCTTTACTGAAACGCTGGAGCGCTTTCCGGTGCTGAAGGAAAAGCTCAAGGACCAGGCCGGCAACCTGTCCGGCGGCCAGCAGAAGTCGCTGGAATTCGCCAAGGCCTATATGGTGCAGCCGCAGGTCTGCCTGATCGACGAACCCAGCATCGGGCTGGCGCCGCGCGTGGCGGCCGAAGTCTTCCAATGGATCCGCGCCTTCGCCGACGCCGGCATGGGCATCCTGCTGGTGGACCACAACGTGCGGCGCGTGGTGGCCATGTCCAACCACATCTACGTGCTGAGCCTGGGCGAAATCACCGCCTCCGGCTCGCCCGAGGATTTTGCCGGCGACCTGCATGAACAGGTGCGCGAATGGCTGGGGATCAATTTCTGATGGCTGCCCACACCCTGATAGCGCAGCCTCTGGCCGCTGCGGCGTTCGCACCCTATGGCGAGGTCGTCAGCAGCGCCGGCCGCGCCGGCCGCTCGATCAATGCGGGTACCTCGCTGCGCGTGGAAATGGGCGAGCCCGATCTGCTGGACGCGGGCGGCCGGCCATCGCTGTCGGTATTCCGCGCGCAGGCGATCGCCCTGCCCTTTGCCGCCCGCATCCTGGAACGCCACAGGCTGGGCAGCCAGACCTTCCTGCCGCTGGCGGGCACGCCTTATGTGGTGTTGGTTGCGCTGGGCGCAGAGGCGCCGGACCTGGCCACGCTGCGCGCCTTCATGGCGGGCGCGGGCGTGGGCATCACGCTGCGCCGGGATGTCTGGCACCACCCCTTGATGGCGCTGGCGGACGGCGAATTCGCCGTGCTGGAACGCGCAGGCCCCACGGTGGATTGCGAAGTGATCGATCTGCCGGACGCGCCCTGGACCATCCAGGCCGCCTGAACTACGCCGTGCGCCGCCAGACGCTGGCCAGCCAGGGCTGCTGCTCGCGCGGCAGGCCCTGCGGCCGGTAGTAATGTTCAAGTTCCTCGAAGCCGGCCGCCGTCAGCAGCGCGCTCCAGCCTTCCAGGTCATGGTAGGCGCCATAGCGCCCGCGGTTCCAGCCTTCCTGATTGCCGCCGCGCGGGTTGGAGCTGAACAGCACGCCGCGCGGCTTGAGCGCGCCATGCAAGGCGCGCAGCACTTGCGGCAGCTCCTGGCCAGGCACGTGGAACAAGGCGGCGTTGGCAAAGATGCCGTCGAAGCGCGCCGGCGGCAGGGCCAGGCGCAGAAAGTCCTGCTGCCAGACCTCGCAGCCAGTAGCCTGCCGCGCCATCTCGACGAAGCGCGGCGTGCCGTCCAGGCCGACCGCGCGATGGCCCAGGGCCGCGAACGTTTTCAGGTCGCGGCCCGGCCCGCAGCCGAAATCCAGGATGTCGTAGGGAGGTTCGCCTTCGATGTGGCGCAGGAGCGCCGCGATGTTCTGGCTGACGTCGTGGTCGCGCGTGCCGGCCTCGAACGAGTCCGCGTTCTCTTGGTAGTGCGCGACGGTCAGCGAACTGATCTTGGCGAGGTCTTCAGCGTCGAGTTTCATGGGGTGATTGTGCCGCAAAAAACAGCACGCGGCCGTGCCGGAAGCCGGCTCCGTCCGGCCGTCTGGCAACCGGGCGGATCCGTCTCAACCTGCGCAAGCTTCCCATGGGGTGTCAGACGCCTGACGAGCGCCAGCGCCAGACACCCTCACGACGCCCTGCCTCAGGCCGCCAGGCGGCCTTCGATGCTGGCCTTGGTGGCCGGCAGGTCTTCGGGCAGGCCCTGCTTGAGCTGGGCGAAGAGCTCCTGGTGCAATGCCAGTTCGTCGCGCCAGGCGGCGGCGTCCACCGACATGACCTGCTCGAACTTGTCCGGGCTGAACTCCAGGCCCGTCCAGTCGATGTCCTGGTAGCTCGGCGAAATGCCGAACACCTGGTCCACGCCCTTGGACTGGCCGTCGATGCGGCCCAGCATCCAGCGCAGCACGCGCATGTTGTCGCCGAACCCCGGCCAGACGAACTTGCCGTCCGGACCCTTGCGGAACCAATTGACGCAGTAGATGCGCGGCAAGGTGGCGCCGGCGGCTTCCAGCTGTTTGCCCAGCTTCAGCCAGTGGCTGAAGTAGTCGCTCATGTTGTAGCCGCAGAACGGCAGCATGGCGAAGGGATCGCGGCGCACCACGCCCTGCTGGCCGGCAGCGGCGGCGGTGGTTTCCGAGCCCATGGTGGCGGCCATGTAGACGCCTTCGACCCAGTTGCGGGCTTCGGTGACCAGCGGCACGGTGGTGGAGCGGCGGCCACCGAAGATGAAGGCGTCGATGACCACGCCTTCGGGGTTCTCCCATTCGGGGTCGATGGACGGGCATTGCGCAGCCGGCGCGGTGAAGCGCGCGTTCGGGTGCGCCGCCTTGCGGCCGGTTTCGCGCGCAATGGCGGGCGTCCAGTCCTGGCCCTGCCAGTCGATCAGGTGCGCCGGCGGCTCGTCCGTCATGCCTTCCCACCAGACGTCGCCGTCATCGGTGAGCGCCACGTTGGTGAAGATGACGTTGGCCTTGAGCGTGGCCATGGCGTTGAAGTTGGTCTGCTCGCTGGTGCCCGGGGCCACGCCGAAGTAGCCGGCTTCCGGGTTGATGGCGTGCAGGCGACCGTCCTTGCCGGGTTTGATCCAGGCGATGTCGTCGCCGATGGTGGTGACCTTCCAGCCGTCCATGCCTTGGGGCGGGATCAGCATGGCGAAGTTGGTCTTGCCGCAGGCCGACGGGAAGGCGGCCGCCACGTGGTACTTGCGGCCCTTGGGCGAGGTCACGCCCAGGATCAGCATGTGTTCGGCCAGCCAGCCCTGGTCGCGGCCCATGGTGGACGCGATGCGCAGCGCGAAGCACTTCTTGCCCAGCAGCGCGTTGCCGCCGTAGCCCGAGCCGAAGCTCCAGATTTCGCGGGTCTTGGGGAAGTGGACGATGTACTTGGTCGGGTTGCACGGCCAGGCCACGTCGGCCTCGCCTGCGGCCAGCGGCTTGCCCACCGAATGCACACAGGGCACGAAGTCGCCGTCGGCGCCCAGCACGTCATAGACCTGCTTGCCCATGCGCGTCATAATGCGCATGTTCACGGCTACGTAAGGGCTGTCGGACAGTTCCACGCCGATGTGCGCGATGTCCGAACCCAGCGGGCCCATCGAGAACGGCACGACATACAGCGTGCGGCCGCGCATGGCGCCGTCGAACAGGCCGTTGAGCGTCTCGCGCATGGCGGCGGGTTCGGCCCAGTTGTTGGTCGGGCCGGCATCCTCGGCGCGGTCGGAACAAATGAAGGTGCGGTCCTCCACGCGGGCGACGTCGGAGGGATCCGAGCACGCCAGGAAGGAATTAGGCCGCTTGGCGGGGTTCAGCCTGCGCATGGTGCCCGCCTGGACCATCTGTTCGCACAGCCGGTCATATTCTTCCTGGGAACCGTCACACCACACGACCTGGTCCGGCTTGGCCAGCGCCACAAAGCTGGCGACCCAGTCGATCAGGCCGCGGTGCTTCACATAGGCAGGCACGTTCAAGGCTGCCAATCCCCCATCCAAAGGCTTATTCATCGGGGTTTATCTCCATACTAGTAAGGCTAATGGTGATACGGCCCCAATTGGCATGGGGCCGTATCAATTTGCGCCATCATACTTGCAGCGGCTGGCTGCCCGTCAACCCATCCTCTTGGACGACATTGTCACCGGTTGAGACCGGTCAGGCGTAGCTGCCGTCGCGCAGCTCGCGGCGGATGATCTTGCCGGTGGCGGTGGTCGGCAAACTGGTTACAAAACGGATCGCGCGCGGATACTCGTGGGCCGCCAGGCGCTTGCGCACGTGGGCCTGCAGTTCCTTCACCAACGCGTCATCCCCTGCATAACCTTCGTTCAGCACCACATAGGCCATCACGATCTCGGTGCGCTGGGCGTCCGGCACGCCCACCACCGCGGCCATGCGCACGGCGGGGTGGCCGATCAGGCAGTCCTCGATGGGGCCGGGGCCGATGCGGTAGCCGGCGCTGGTGATGACGTCGTCATTACGGCCGACGAAGCGGATGAAGCCCTGCGCGTCGCGCACGCCCTGGTCGCCGGTCAGCAGGTAGTCGCCCGCGAACTTTTCGGCGGTGGCCTCGGGGTTGTTCCAATAGCCCAGGAACATGACGGGATCCGGGCGCAATACGCCGATGTTGCCCTCCTGTCCATCGGCCACTTCGACGCCCCGCTCATCCACAATAGCGACGCGGTGGCCCGGCGCAGCGCGGCCGATGGCGCCGATGCAGGGGTCGAACAGGGACGAGCAGGACGACACCAGCATGTTGCATTCGGTCTGGCCGTAGAACTCGTTGATGGTCACGCCCAGCACGCGCCGGCCCCAGTCTATGAGTTCCGCCCCCAGCGACTCGCCGCCGCTGGCGACCGAGCGCAGCGCCAGCGCGCCGGCGCCGGCCGGCAGCTCGGCGCCGCGCATCATCTTCAGCGCGGTGGGTGGCAGGAAGGTGTGGGTCACGCCATGGCGCGCCATCAGCTCGAAGGCGCTGGCGCCGTCGAACTTCTCGAAGCGGCGCGCCAGCACCGGCACGCCGTGGTGCCAGGACGGCAGCAGCACGTCCAGCAGGCCGCCGATCCAGGCCCAGTCGGCCGGCGTCCACATCAACGCGGCATTCTCCGGGAAGAATTCGTGCGACATCTCCACGCCCGGCAGATGGCCCAGCAGCACCCGGTGCGCGTGCAGCGCGCCCTTGGGCTTGCCGGTGGTGCCCGACGTATAGATGATGACGGCCGGGTCGTCGGCCGCCGTCGCCACCGGCGTGTAATCCTCGGATTCCGCGGCCAGCGCAGCGTGAAAAGGCACGGCGTCGTCCGGGCAGTCCTGGTCGATGCAATAGACCACCTTCAGGTCGGGCAGGCCGGCGCGAATCTCGCGCAGCTTGCGGCAGCCTTCGGCGTCGGTCACCAGCGCGGCCGCGCCGCTGTTGGCCAGGCGGTACTGGATCGCGTCCACGCCGAACAGCGTGAACAAGGGCACAGCCACCGCGCCCATCTTGTAGACCGCGATATGGGTTACCGCCGTTTCGGGCGCCTGCGGCAGGTAGACGGCAACGCGGTCGCCGCGCTTGACGCCGTGGCGCTCCAGGCTGTGCGCCAGGCGGTTGGACAGCGTCTTGATCTGATCAAAGGTGTAGCGCGATTGCGCGCCGTCGCTCTGCTCGTAGATCAGCGCCAGCCGGCCGCTGCCATCGGCCCATTTGTCGCAGGCATCGACGCCGATGTTGTAGGCCGCAGGCACCTGCCATTGGAATTGGGACGCGAGCTGCGCGTAGGAATCGGCTCTGGACAGCATGGTTTGTCTCTGATGTTGTTGTCGAACGCGCCGGCGCCCGGCGCCAGCGATGTAACGTCTTGCCTCAAACTTGACCCTGGCTCAATAATAAGCCCCCGTCCCCCCGCAGCCCACTCCCCCCGCATGGAAAAAGCCGCCACCGTCCCGATGCGCCGACCGCCGGCCAGCGCCAAATCCGAACAGCGCATCCGCGACATCCTGCGCGTCGCCCGCCAGGTCTTCTCCGAAGCCGGCTTCCAGGCGGCCACCACCACCGAGATCGCGCAGCGCCTGGGCGTGTCCGAAGCCACGGTGTTCACTTATTTCGGCGGCAAGCGCGAACTGTGCGTGCGGGTGATCAGCGACTGGTACGACGAGATCATCGCCAAGGTCGAGGACAGCCTGCCCCACGTGCACGGCGCGCGGGCCCGGCTGCATTTCCTGGTGCATGCGCACCTGCGCCACCTGCTGGCCGAAGGCACCGGGCTGTGCGCCTTCATCCTGTCCGAAGGGCGCGCGCGCAACGACGATTTCGGCGAGGTCTACGCGGGCCTGCAGCGCCGCTACACCGCGCCGCTGATGGGCATCCTGGCCCAGGGCCAGGCCGACGGCGACATCCGCCGCGACATGCCGCTGCGGCTCTTGCGCTCGGCCGTCTACGGGCCGATGGAGCATGTGCTGTGGGACGCCATCCTGCGCGGCGCACGGGTGAACGTGGCCGCCACCGCCGACCAGTTGGTCGGCTTCCTGTGGCAGGCGCTGCAGCCGCCCGCGCAGGACGCCCTGGCGCTGGCGCAATTCCGCGGCGAAGTGCGGGACGCCCTGCATCGGCTTCAATCGTCGGAAAACAAGGACGGCGGCTCGTACTGAGGAAAGCCGTTGTAGGCTTCGCCCCGCTCGGCGGGCGCCAGCGTCCAGGAATGGCGGGCATTGGGCACGCCGCCATCCACCCGGATGACGCTGCCGTTGATGAAGGCCGCGGCCGGCGACAGCAGGAACACGACCGCCGCCGCCAGCTCGGCCTCGGTGCCGAAGCGCTGCAGCGGCACCTTGGTGCGCAATTCGCGCAGCACGGCGCGGTAGTCCTCGTCGTAGCTGTCCATGCCGCTGGAAGCGATCCAGCCCGGCGCCACCGCGTTGACGCGCACGCCTGCATGGGCCCATTCGCAGGCCGCGGTTTCGGTCAGGTTCCAGACGCCCGCGCGCGCCGCGCCCGAATGCCCCATGCCCGGCATGCCGCCCCAGATGTCGGCCAGCATGTTGACGATGGCCCCGCCGTGCTGGCGCATGTGCTGGGTGTAGACCTCGCGCGACATCAGGAAGGTGCCGTGCAGATTGTTCTGCACCACCGCGTTCCAGCCGTTGTAGGTGATGCGGTCCAGCGGCGCCGGGAACTGGCCGCCCGCGCAATTGAACAGGCCGTCGATGGCGCCGTGCCGCGCCAGCGCATCGGCAACCGCGCCGCGCACGCCGGCCTCGTCGCGGATGTCGCAGGCGTGCAGGCTAATGCGGCCGCTGGCCTCGGGGTAGATCCGGCAGATTTCGTCCTGCGCCGCCTGCAGCTTGTCGAGCTTGCGCCCTACCAGCGCCAGGCCCGCGCCCAGCGACGCCAGCTCGTGCGCGGTGCAGCGGCCCAGCCCGCTGCCGCCCCCGGTCACGACGATGGTCTTGCCCTGATACAGCCCCGGCCGGAATACCGACGCGTAGCGTTGGCCGGCGGCCACGCCGCCTGCTTTCTGGCTCATGTCTCGCTCCATTATTTTTTTTGAGGATAACTCAATATTTGTTCCGATTCGATGGCCGGAACAGAAATTTCAACCTAGAATCGACCGCTAGTCCCGCCGCTTTGTTGAGCCTGAATCAAGAAAACTGGAGACCCGGAATGACCACGCCCGCCCCGCTGGACATCGCCCACGACGGACCCATCGCCCGCCTGACGCTGAACCGCCCCGACATGCGCAACGCGTTCGACGACACGCTGATCGCCGCCCTGACCGGCGCAGTGCAGGCCGCGGTGAACGACCCCGCCGTGCGCGTGCTGCTGCTGACGGGCGCGGGCAAGGCCTTCTGCGCCGGCGGCGACCTGAACTGGATGCGCAAGATGGCCACGCTGACCGACGCCGAAAACCGCGCCGACGCGGCCAAGCTGGCCCGCATGCTGCACGCGATCTGGTCCTGCCCCAAGCCGGTGGTGGCCTGCGTCAACGGCGACGCCTATGCCGGCGGCATGGGCCTGGTGTCGGCCTGCGACATCGCCATCGCCGCGGACAGCGCGCACTTCTGCCTTTCGGAAACACGGCTGGGGCTGCTGCCCGCCACCATCAGCCCCTATGTGCTGCGCGCCATGGGCGAGCGCGCGGCCAACCGCTACTTCCTGACCGCCGAGCGCTTCGACGCCGCGACCGCGTTCCGGCTGGGCCTGGTGCACGATGTCGCCCCCCTGGCCGACCTGGCGCAACGCGCCGAGGCGCTGTGCCTTGCCCTGTGCGACAACGGCCCCGGCGCGGTGCAGGCCAGCAAGCGGCTGGTGCGCGATTTCGCCGGCCGGGAGATCGACGCGGCCCTCATCGCCGACACGGTGGAACGCATCGCGGCCGTGCGCAGCACGGACGAAGCGCGCGAAGGCGTCGGCGCGTTCCTGGAAAAGCGCGAACCTTCCTGGCGCCTCAGGCGCTAGGCGCCCAGCCGCTCGGCCAGGAAATCGACGAAGGCGCGCAGCTTGGGCAGCGGGTGCCTGCTGTCGGGCCACAACACGGAAAAGCGGCCGCCAGCGTCGAGGTGCTCGTCCAACACAGTGATGAGCCTGCCTTCGTCCAAAGCCGCCCGCAGCGCGAAGTCCGGCAGGTAGGCCAGACCCAGCCCGGCCTGCGCCGCGCCGATCAGCGCCTCGACGCTATTGAAGGTCAACGCCGCGGGCTGCGGCGCGAGTGGCCCGTCGCGGAACTGCCAGTGCTGCGCCTGGCCCGAGCCCGGATAGCGATAGGCCAGCCTCGCGTGGCCATCCAGGTCGTCCGGCGTGCGCGGCGCGCCATGCGCGGCCAGATAGGCGGGCGCGCCCGCCACCACGAATCGATACGGCCCCAGCGGCCGCGCCCTGAGGCGCGAGTCAGCGAATTCCCCGCTGCGTATCACTGCGTCCAGCCCCTCGCCGATCACGTCGACGATGCGGTCGTTGAAGTCCAGGTCGAGTTCGATCTCCGGATAAAGGCGGGTGAATTCAGGCAGCAGCGGCAGCAACAAGCGGTAGCCGATGGCCGGCACGCTGACCCGCAAGCGCCCGCGCGGCGCTTCGCGCCCCTGCGTCACCTCGGCTTCGGCCTCATCCAGCTCGTGCACGATGCGCAAGCAGCGCTCCAGATAGAGCGCGCCCGCTTCGGTCAGGCTGATGCGCCGCGTACTGCGGTTGAGCAGGCGCACGCCCAGCCTGTCCTCCAGCCGCGCCACGCTCTTGCCCACCGCCGAGGCCGACAGGCCCAGATGCTCGGCGGCCGCGACGTAGCTGCCGCGCTGCGCGGCGTGGACGAAGGCATGTATTCCGCTCAGGCTGTCCATTTCCGCTCCATTAAGGAATATTTATCCGCTTAGATAGGAAATACGCGGCATTTTTGTTTTATTGACGCGATTTTATCCTTCATCGACGCCTATCCCGGCTATTCCAACCTGATTCGTCGATGCCTTCCTCTACCTCAGTTCCCGTTTCCCCTGGCTGGACCATGCTTGCCGTCTGCACGGCCGCCCTGATCCTGCCCTTGAGCTTTTCCGGCGGCGCCATCGCCACCCCCGCCATCGGCCGCGATCTGGGCGGCCACGCCCAGGCGCTCGGCTGGATCACTAACGCCTTCATGCTGAGCTTCGGCAGCCTGCTGATGGCGGCAGGCACGCTGGCCGACGCCTATGGCCGCAAGCGTTTGTTCGTGGCTGGCGTGGCCTTGTTCGCGCTGGTATCGGTTGCGCTGGCGTTCGCACCCACTGTGGCCTGGCTGGACGGCCTGCGCGCGCTGCAAGGCGCGGGCGCCGCCGCAGCCCTGGCCGGCGGTTCGGCGTCCCTGGCGCACGCCTGCCCTGGTCCGGCGCGCACCCGCGCCTTCGGCCTGCTCGGCGCCAGTTTCGGCGCGGGCCTGGCGCTGGGGCCGATGCTGGCCGGCCTGCTGATCGACAGCCTGGGCTGGCGCTCGGTCTTCTTGTCGAGCGCCGCCGTCGGGGCGCTGGCGCTGGCCGTCGCCCTGCCCCGGATGCAGGAATCGCGGGACCCGCAAGCGGGTCCGCTGGACTGGGCGGGCAGCCTGGCCTTCACCTGCGCGCTGGCGCTCTTGACCTGGGGCATCCTGGAAATGCCTGCCGCGCGCGGCGCGTCCGCGCTTGCCTGGAGGCTGCTGGCCGCTGCGGCGCTGTGCCTGCTGGCCTTCGTCGCGATCGAGCGTCGCGTGCGCCGGCCGATGCTGGACCTGACGCTGCTGCGCTATCCGCGCTTTGTCGGCGTGCAGATGCTGCCCGTAGCCACCTGCTATTGCTATGTGGTGCTGCTGGTGTTGCTGCCGATCCGCTTCATCGGCATCGAGGGGCGCAGCGAAGCCAGCGCAGGATTGGCGATGGCGGCCCTGTCCGCGCCGCTGCTCTTCATGCCGGCGGTCGCCGTCTGGACCATGCGCTGGATGAGCGCGGGCCGCAGTTGCGCGCTGGGCCTGCTGGCCGCAGCCCTGGGCCTGTACTGGCTCAGCCGCATCGGGGTGGAACACGCGCCCCAGGCCGCGCTCTGGCCCATGCTGCTGATCGGCGCAGGCACCGGCCTGCCCTGGGGCCTGATGGACGGCCTGTCCATGAGCGTCGCGCCGCCCGAGCGCGCCGGCATGGCCGCCGGCATCTTCAGCACCACCCGCGTAGCCGGTGAAGGCATCGCGCTGGCCAGCGTCAACGCCTTGCTGACCTTCTTGATCGCCCACCGGCTCGGCGCGGATCCAGGCGCCGCCGCGCAATACCTCGCAGCCGGCGACATGGCGCAAGCCCTGGTCCATCAGCCCGGCGCGGCCCCGGCCCTGTTGCGCCAGGCTTATGACGACGCCTTCCGCCAACTGCTGCACGCGCTGATCGCTATCACCCTGGCCTGCGCTGCGGTGGTGGCGCTGTTCCTGGATGCGCCACGCAGCCAGACCTTGCAGGCACGCATGCCATAATTCCTGGCGTATTTTCAGGAAGTCTCATGCCACACGCTTTTCCTCCCCTGAACGCCGAGCGCCTCTGGGCCCGCGTCGAAACCCTTTCCCGTTTCACCCTGCCCGACGTCCCCTGGACGCGCCGCGCGTTCTCGCCGTTGTTCGACGAAGCGCGCGTCTGGCTGCGCAGCGAATTCGAGGCCGCGGGCCTGGCGACGCGCCTGGACGCCGGCGGCAACCTGATAGGCACGCTGGCCGGGCGCGATCCCGCGCGCAAGCCCATCGCCACCGGCTCGCATTGCGACACCGTGATGGCCGGGGGCCGTTTCGACGGCATCATCGGCGTGCTGGCCGGCATCGAAGTGGCCCACACCTTGCGCGAGCAAGGCGTGCAGCTGGAACATCCCTTCGAGGTCATCGACTTCCTGTCCGAGGAGCCCAGCGACTATGGCATTTCCTGCGTCGGCAGCCGCGCGCTCTGTGGCCAGCTGACGCCCGACATGCTGGCGGCCCGCAATCCCGAAGGCGAGACGCTCGCGGCCGGCATCGCCCGCATCGGCGGCGACCCCTCGGCGCTGGGCGCGCCGCTGCGCGGCCCTGACGGCACCGCGGCGTTCGTCGAACTGCATATCGAACAAGGCCCGGTGCTGGAAAGCCGCGGCCTACCTATCGGCGTGGTCACCAACATCGTCGGCATCCGCCGCGTGCTGATCACGGTGGAAGGCCAGCCGGATCATGCCGGCACCACGCCCATGGACATCCGCCGCGACGCCCTGGTGGGCGCGGCCCGCATCATCGATGCCGCCCACCGTCAGGCCAGCGCCGCCAGCGGCAATCCGCATTACGTGGTCGCCACCGTGGGCCGGTTGTCCATGACGCCGAACGCCGCCAACGCGGTGCCAGGCCGGGTCGAGCTGACGCTGGAAATGCGCAGCGACAGCAATGCCGTGCTGGACGCCTTCCCGGAAACGCTGATGGCCGGCGTGGCCACCGACCTGACCGCGCTGCGCCTGTCCGCAAGCTTCACGCAGCTAAGCCGCGCGCGGCCGACGGACTGCACGCCGTTGGTGATGGACGCGGTGCAGGCCGCCGCCGACCAGCTCGGCTACGCCTCCATGCGCCTGCCCAGCGGCGCGGGCCACGACGCGGTCTACATGGCGCCCACCGGCCCCATCGGCATGATCTTCATCCCCTGCCTGAACGGCCGCAGCCACTGTCCGGAAGAGTGGATCGAGCCCGCGCAGCTGCTGGATGGCACCCGCGTGCTGTACCAGTCGGTGCTGGAACTGGACCGCAAGCTGCGCGCCGCCTGAGGCCGGGACGGCCCTGCCAGGCCCGCGGGTATCTCCCGCCCGCGGGCGGGGCGCTGCCATAATGGGCGCCTCGCGCCGCGACCGGCGCCCTCTCCCGCCTTGCCCGCCCCATGGAACAGATAGAACTCAACGACAGCACCGCCGACCGCTACCTGCTGGACGCGCCCGGGCTGTCCCTGCTGGTCTTCCACAGCCGCACCTGTGGCACCTGCCGCGTCGCCCGTGAACAACTGCCGCAGCTGGAGCTGCCCGTGGAACGCGTGTGCTGGGTCGACGCCGGCGACAACCGCGGCCTGGTCGAGCGCTACGAAGTCTTCCACCTGCCCGCCATGTTCGTGACGCGCGACGGCGCCTTCTTCGGCCCGGTGCAATCGACGCTGGCGGAATGGGATCTGCGCCAGCAGATCGGCCTGGCCCTGGACAGCTACCCCGCCGAACTGCCGTGAGCGCCGCCAAGCCCTTGCGCCAGCCGCTGGACGGGCTGGCGACCGGCGCCATGCTGCTCTTATGCGTCTGCTGGGGCTTCCAGCAGATCGCCATCAAGCTGGTGGCCGCGGATGTTTCGCCCATCATGCAGATCGGACTGCGCTCGGCGTTCGCGGCGCTGGTGCTGGCCGTGGCCGTGTGGCGGCGCGAAGGCCTGCGTGCCGTCATGGACGGCACGGCGCTGCCCGGTCTCATCGTGGGCCTGCTGTTCGCCGGGGAATTTCTGTTCGTGGCGCAGGGCCTGGTCTACACCACGGCCTCGCACATGTCGGTGTTCCTGTACACCGCGCCCATCTTCACCGCGCTGGGACTGCACTGGCTGCTGCCCGAAGAACGCCTGAAGCCGCTGCAGTGGGTGGGCGTGGCCGTGGCGTTCTGCGGCATCGCCGTGGCCTTCCTCGGCAAGGGCCAGCCGGCGGGATCGGCCGGCGCGCCCAACATGCTGCTGGGCGATGCGATGGGCCTCCTGGCCGGCCTGTTCTGGGGCGCCACCACCGTGGCGATCCGCAAGACCTCGCTGTCCGAAGCCGCGCCTGCCAAGACGCTGTTCTATCAGATGGCGGTCGCGGCCATTACCCTGCTGGCCTACGCCGCGGCCACCGGCAACGCCGGCTTTCGCTATACGCAGGCGGCAGTGCTCAGCGTCGCCTTCCAGTCCGTGGTGGTGGCCCTGTCCAGCTATCTGGCCTGGTTCTGGCTGCTGCGCCGCTACCTGGCTTCGCGCTTGTCCGTCCTGTCGTTCATGACGCCGCTGTTCGGCGTGAGCTTCGGCGTGCTCATCCTGGACGAACCGCTGGACGCCGGTTTCGTGCTGGGCGCGCTGCTGGTGCTGACCGGCATCACCCTGGTGAGCGGCGCCGAACTGCTGCGCGAGAAGCTGCGGCGCGCGCGCTGATCCACCCGCGCCTATGGCCTGGATCGCGGCGCGGGCGCCGCGCCCAGGTTCAGCACGATCAGCGCGGCGCCTCCCAGCACCAGGGCGAATCCCCACCAGTCCAAGGCGGCGGGCCGGTCGCCCACCAGCGCCATCGCGCCCAGCACTCCCACCACCGGCACCATCAATGTGGTCAGCGCGGCCACCGTGGCGCTGACGCGCTCGCTCAGCACGAACCAGAGCCAGTACGCGACGGCGGTGCCCAGGATGATGTGGAACGACAGCGCCGCCACCACACGGCCGTTCCAGCCCTGCGTGGGGAACGATTCGCCCGCGATCAGCATGCCGCCCAAGGCGCAAGCCGCGCCCACCGCCAACTGCCAGGCCGTGACGACGATGCGATCGCCGGCCACCGGCCAGCCCTTCAGGTAGACCGTGCCGGCGGCCCAGCCGAAAGCCGCCACCAGCGGAAACACCAGACCCTTGGCCGCGGCCGCATCGTGTTCGCCGAAGACTGCGCGCAGCACCGGCCAGGCCAGGATGGAAACCCCGGCCGCGCCCAGCAGCAGCGCCAGCGCCCGGCGCCGGTCCAGGCGTTCGCCCAGCACCGCCCAGGCCAGCACGGCCGACATCATGGGCATGGTGAAGGTCAGCACCGCCGCGCGCGAGGTGCTGGTGCTGAGCTGCGCCCAGGCCACCAGCAGGTTGAAGGCCGCGACGGCAAGCAGGCCGCCCACGATGATGCCGCGCCACGACTCGCGCGGCGGCAGCAGGGGCACCCGCTTGGCTCGCGCCAGCAGCAACAGCAGCACCGCGCCGCTGCCCAGGCCGAGCAGGCGCAGCGTGAACGGCGGGAAGATCGACAGGATGATCTTCACCGCCGGCCAGTTCAGGCCCCAGAACAGGGCCAGCGCAACCGGGATCAGGCGCACGCGGCGCGCGCCTGTGCCGTCAGTTCGGACAGGCCCTGCCGCTGCTTGCCCTGGGCATCGAAATTGTCGGGGCTCAACCAGCGCTCATAGGCGGCACGCAGCGCGGGCCAGTCGCCGTCGACCATGGCGAACCAGGCCGTGTCGCGGCTGCGGCCCTTGTACACCGTGGCCTGGCGGAAGATGCCCTCGAACTGGAAACCCAGCCGCAGAGCCGCCGCGCGCGACGGCGCGTTCAGGCTATCGCACTTCCATTCATAGCGGCGGTAGCCCAGTTCGTCGAAGGCGCGGCTCATCAGCAGGAACTGGGCCTCGGTGGCGATGCGGGTGCGCTTGAGCTGGCGCGAGAACGACACGAAGCCGACCTCGATCGCGCCGTTGGCCGGGTCGATGCGCATCAGCGCCAGCGTGCCGATGGCGCGCCCCGTTTCCAGGTCGATGATGGCGTGATGCAAGGGGTCATTGCCGGCCTGCGCCTTCTCGGCGAACTGGCGGTAGGCCGCCAGGTCCGCGAAGGGTCCCACCGACATGTAGGTCCAGTCGCTGTCGTCCGGCGCCTGGCTGAACGCGTGGAACAGATCCTCGGCGTGACGCTCGGCCGACAGCGGCTCCAGCCGGCAATAGCGGCCGACGATGGGTGTCAGGGGCGGACGCGGACGCGTGGTCCAGCCCGTCATGTCCGGGCCGATGGGTTGCTGGTAGGCGTTGACGCGGGGTTGCATGCTACGGGCCTCTTCAGGTTGGCGCGCCGCCCGAAGGGACGGACGCAGTACGCATGCCCTCACGATATCGGAATCGTGGCATCATAAAAAGCACCACGATCCGGAATTTTAATAGGGCCAAGATGAACACCCCCGCCCTGCTTTCCAGCCCGCTCACGCGCGGCCCCGGCGCCCTGCCGCGCCAGCGCCAACTGATCCAGCGCCTCAAGCAGGCGATCCTGGCCGGACAGCTACCCGCGGGCGGCAAGCTGCCTTCGTCGCGCGCCTTGTCCGAGGAACTCGCCATCTCGCGCAACACGGTGCTGATCGCCTACGAACAGCTCACGGCCGAAGGCTACGTGATCGCCGACCGCCAGGGCACGCGGGTGGCGCCCCTATCGGCCGCCGCGGCCATCGCCGCCAAGCGCGCGACGCCGCCCACGGACCAGCCCTCGCTCACCGCCAAGCGGCTGACGCGCATCGTCTCCACGCGCTACGCCCACGACGGTTCGCTGCCCATGACGCCCGGCACGCCTGCGCTGACGCAGTTTCCCATCAACGCATGGCGCCGCGCGCAGGACCGCGCGCTGCAAGCCGCCCCGGCCACGGCCCTGGGCTACGGCCATCCCGTGGGCGAGCCGGCGCTACGCGAAGCCATCGCCCAATACCTGCGCGTGTCGCGCGGCGTGCGCTGCGACGCCTCGCGCATCGTCATCACCGAAGGCGCCCAGGGCGCGCTGGCGCTGTGCGTGCAGCTGTTGACCAACCCTGGCGACACCGCCTGGCTGGAAGACCCCGGCTACCGCGGCGCCAAGTCCGCCTTCCATGGCGGCGACCTGGACGTGGTTGCCATGCGCGTGGACGCGGACGGCATCGTGATTCCCGAAAGCGCCTGGCAGGAACGCCCGCCCCGCCTCATCCAGACAACGCCGTCGCACCAGTACCCGACCGGCGCGGTGCTGTCCCTGCCGCGCCGCCTGGGCTTGATCGAACGCGCCCGCCAGGCCGGCGCCTGGATCATCGAGGACGACTACGACAGCGAATTCCGCCACCAGGGCGAACCCATCGCCGCGATGCAGGGCCTGGTCGAGGACGCGCCGGTGCTCTACGTGGGCACCTTCAGCAAGACCATGTTCCCGGCGCTGCGCCTGGGTTTCGTGGTGCTGCCCGAAGCCATCGCCGCGCAGGCGATGCCATCCATTATCGAGATGCTGCGCGGCGGCCACCGGCTGGAACAGCTGACCATGGCGGCCTTCATGGAAAACGGCCAGTTCTCGCGCCACCTGGGCCGCATGCGGCGCCTGTACCGAGAACGCCAGGGAGCATTGCGCGAGGCGCTGGCGGCGCATCTGGGGATCGAACACGAAGTCCTGGGCGGACATTCCGGGCTGCATCTGACGGTGCGGCTGCCTGCTGCATATCCCGACCGGGAGATCGTGGAACAGGCGCGCAAGATCGGGATGAATCCGGGCGCGTTGTCCTCGTTCGCGGTGGCGCCGCGGGCGGAGGACAATGGCCTGGTGATCGGATATGGGAATACGGGGGCCGAGCGGTTCGCGGGCCTGGTGCGCAGGCTCCGCGACGTGACGTTGGGACTCAAGGGCTCCCGTACCGCACCATGATCAGCCAGTCGGCATGCACCGACGGCCTGAGCGTCCCCTCCGCCTGGATCGCGACCTTCCAGGCGCAGCGGGCCATGCCCGTGCCGGTCTCCACGACCTCGGCCAAGGAAAAGCTGGCGGCCACGCGCGTGCCGGAAACCACGGGCGCGGTGAAGCGGACCCTGTCGAATCCGTAATTCAGCAACATCGCTGCGCCCGGAAAGGCGATGCAGCTGTTCTGCCAGTGCGTCAGCAGCGACAGCGCCAGAAAGCCATGCGCGATGGTGTCGCCATAGGGGGATTCCGCTTGCGCGCGCAGCCGGTCCACATGGATCCACTGCGTATCGAGCGTGACCTGCGCGAACCGGTCGATCATGTCCTGATCGATCAGCAGCGCGTCGGAAACAATGGGAGGTTGCCCCACGGCGTTCAGCAAGGACTGGATCGAGTCGAACGGCAGAGGAGATGCAACAGGATTGCGTGTCATGGCGGCTTCAGATGCGTTCAAAGATTGCGGCGATGCCCTGCCCGCCGCCTATGCACATGGTGACCAGCGCGTACCGTCCGCCGATGCGCTCGAGTTCGTGCAAGGCCTTGACAGCGATGATCGCGCCCGTGGCTCCCACCGGATGCCCCAGCGCAATGCCCGAACCATTGGGATTGACCTTGGCCGGATCCAGATCCAGTTCGCTCGCCACCGCGCAGGCCTGCGCCGCAAAGGCCTCGTTGGACTCGATCACATCCATATCGGCGGCGGACAGGCCTGCCTTGGCCAGGGCGGCGCGCACGGCGGGAACCGGGCCCATGCCCATGTAGCGCGGGTCCACGCCGGCATAGGCGTAAGAAAGCAGGCGGGCCATGGGGCGCGCGCCCAGCGCCAGCGCCTCGGCACGCTCCATCAGTACCAGCGCGGCCGCACCGTCATTGATGCCGGAGGAGTTGCCCGCCGTGACCGTGCCATCGTCGGAAGAAAATACGGGCCTCAGGGCGGCCAGGTCCGACGGCGCGATGTCGGCGCGGACGTGCTCGTCCTGCGCGAACACAATGGGCTTGCGGCCGGGCGTCGTGATGGCCACGAGCTGCGCGTCGAAGCGGCCTTCGGCCACGGCGCGCGCGGCGCGGCGGTGGCTCTCCAGCGCCAGCGCATCCTGCGCGTCCCGCGTAATGCCGTAGCGCCTGGCGACGTTTTCCGCCGTGACGCCCATGTGGATGCGGTGGAACGGATCATGCAAGGCGCCCAGCAGCATATCGGTCATCGGCGCATCGCCCATGCGCGCGCCGAAGCGCAGCGCCGATGTGGCGTACGGCGCGCGCGACATGCTCTCGGCGCCGCCCGCCACCGCGACCTTGCAGTCGCCCAGCAGGATGGACTGCGCCGCCGAAACGACCGCCTGCAATCCCGAGCCGCACAAGCGGTTGACGTTGAATGCCGGCGTGCCGTCGGCGCAACCGGCCTCGATCGCCGCCACCCGCGACAAGTACAGGTCACGCGCTTCGGTCGTGATGACCTGGCCGAAGCAGACGTGCTCGATCTGCGCAGGCGCCAGGCCCGCGCGCGCCACGGCGGCTTTCAACACCTCGGCGGCCAGCGCCGTGGGCGGGACGTCCTTCAGGCTCTTGCCGAAACTGCCGATGGGCGTGCGCACGCCAGACAGGACTAAAACTTCTCGGTTTCGCATGCCAGGGCCTTGGCGATCTCGTGGCGCAACTGGTCGAAACCGGTGGCGGGAACCGTTTCCTGCGCGCGGTCGGACACTTCGTCCAGGCGGCCGATCAGGGCCTGCGCGGACAACTCCTCTCCACTCAGATGGATACCGCGGGTCATGGTGATATTGGCCTGCTCGAAACTGCCCGCGCCCGCCATCAGAATGGTCCGGGTGGGCGCGTTTTCGGCCACCAGGGCAACCAGGGCGGGACTGACCGAGTCCGGCGTCAACAAGGCCAGCGCCTGCTCATCGAGCAGGCCTTCGGTCATGGCCGTGGCGGCCGTCGGCGCCAGGCAATTCACGCGCACGCCGTAGCGCTCGCCTTCGAGGGCAAGGGTCTGCATCAGGCCGACCA
Organism: Achromobacter sp. ACM04; assembly: GCF_014851465.1. Lineage (NCBI taxonomy): Bacteria > Pseudomonadati > Pseudomonadota > Betaproteobacteria > Burkholderiales > Alcaligenaceae > Achromobacter > Achromobacter sp. ACM04. Next base: position 221,285 of record NZ_JACUZS010000001.1, on the reverse strand, counting down.
GCGCCATCTTCGCCGCGCCGTAATTGGCCTGGCCGAAGTTGCCATAGAGTCCCGAGGACGAGGTGGTCATGACGATGCGGCCATAGTTCTGTTCGCGCATGGCGTTCCACACCGCCTGGGTGCAATGCACCGCGCCCATCAGATGGACCTCGATCACGAGGCGGAAGTCCTCCAGGCTCATCTTGGCGAAGGTCTTGTCGCGCAGGATGCCCGCGTTGTTGACCAGGATGTCGACGCGCCCCCAATTTGCGATGGCCGCCTGCACCATCGCCTCGGCCTGCTGCGGCTGGGTCACGTCGGCGCCATGCGCCATGGCGTCCCCGCCAGCCGCGCGGATCGCGTCCACCACGGCCTGGGCCGGCGAGTCCGGCCGGTCGGCGCCCAGGTCGTTCACCAGCACCTTGGCGCCGTGCTGCGCAAGCTCCAGCGCATGCGAGCGGCCCAATCCACGCCCGGCTCCGGTCACGATGGCGACGCGGCCTTGCAAAAGTTGAGTCATAGAGTCTCCGGATGAATGGTTGTTCAGGGGATCAGGGGAAGCGCGGTGTCGGCCTGGGTCCGCAGGACGCCGGCGCGCTCGAGCTCGGCTATCGCGGCGTCGTCCAGGCCCACGCGCCTGAGCACCTCGCGCGTGCCCTCGCCCAGCGCGGGAGCGCCTGCCTGAGTCGGGCCGCCGTCCTGCTCGAAGGCAAAGCCTAGCCCATGCGTGCGCAGCTCGCGTCCACCCTGGTGAAAACGATGATCAGGCAGGCTCACGCAACCGGTAGCGTCCGCCTCGTCGAGGAACTCCTCGAGCTTTCTCACTTTGGCCGCGGGCACGCCGGCCTGGCTGAGCAGGTCCTCGAGCTGCGCGGCGCTGCGGGTCGAAAACGCGGCTCTCAGCCGTTGCACCACGTACTCGCGGTCGTTCGGCACCACGAATCCGTTGGGCAGGTTGAAGGCATCCAGATCCAGCGCCCTGGCGTCGCTGCACAGCGCCTCCACTCCGATGGCGGCGGTCAACTTGCGGAATTGTTCCGGCGTGTTCGCGGCCACCGCCAGCCAGCCGTCCGCACAGCGGTAGGTATCGGCCGCGGGACTGCCGGTGTAGCCCCGGTTGCCGACCCGGCGCGTCGGCGTGCCGTCGCTCAGGTAGGCGCAGGTATTGGTGTACATCAGCGCCAGCGAGGCCTGGACCATGGACGCGTCGATGTATTGCCCGGCGCCTTCGCGCAGCCTGCGATGCAGCGCCGACACGATGGACAGCGCGCCCAGCATGCCCACGGCCACGTCGATCACCGGAAAGCCCACTTTCAGCGGCGGCGCGTCGTCGCCCTCGCCCGACATCATCATCATGCCGGTCATCGCCTGGACCACATGGTCGTAGGCGCCGCGCTGCGACCAGGCCCCTTGCTGGCCAAAGCCCGAGATGGAGCAATACACGATGTCGGGCTTGACCGCCTTGATCGAGGCGTAGTCCAGCCCGTAGCGCGCCACCACGCCCGGCCTGAAGTTTTCGATGAACACATCGGCCGAGGCGGCCAGCGAGCGCAGCAGGTCCGCGCCCTGGCGGGTCCGGATGTCCAGCGCCAGCGATTGCTTGCCGGCGTTGATGGCCGCGAATCCGGTGGGCGTGTCGGTGTCGACGCCGTTCTTCATCGAGCGCAGGACTTCGCCCGCCAGGGGCGGTTCGACCTTGATGACTTCAGCGCCCAGTTGCGCCAGATAAAACGAAGCGAGAGGACCGGCGATCACGTGCGACAAGTCGAGCACGCGTACGCCTTCAAGAGGCTTGGCCATGGATTTCCTGCGGGTCAGCCGGCGGTGATGCCGGTCAGTTTGATGATTTCAGCCCATTTGCGGGCCTCGCTGCGCACGAACGACGCGGCGGCTTCCGGGCTGTCGCTTTGGATCACGCTGACGCCTGCCGCCTCGAAGTTGCTCTTGACGCCCGGGTCCTTGAGCGACGCCGTGGTTGCGCCATAGAGCTTGTCGGCCACCTCGGCGCTCGATTTGCGCGGCAGCCAGAAGGCGAACCAGAATTCCTGGACCGCCAGATCGCTGCCCAGGATCTCCCGCAGCGTGGGCACGCCGGCAAGCTCAGCCATGGGTTCGCGGCTGGTCACGGCCAGCGCGCGCAGCCGGCCGCCCTGCACCTGCGGCACGGCGGTCCCGGCAATGGCGAAGGCGAAATCCGTGTCCCCGCGCAGCAGCGAGGTCGGGATCTCCACCGACCCCTTGAACGGAACGTGCGTGGCTTCGGCCCCCAGCAGCGTGACGAAGGTCGCGCCGCCCAGATGCGCGGCCGATCCGATGCCGCCCGAGGCGTAGTTCATCTTGCCCGGTTGCGCCTTCAGGGCGGCGATCAGGTCTTGCGCCGTGCGGTAGGGTGACTTGGCGGACACGACCAGGACGCTGGGCGAGGCGCCGATCACCGTGACCGGCAGAAAGTCCTGCTCGGGATCGAACATCAGGCTCGGCTGCAGGGCTTTCTGGATCAGGTGCGAGTTGGAACCCAGCAGCACGGTATAGCCGTCGGGCGCAGCCTGGGCCACGTATTGGGCGGCCAGCACGCCGCCCGCGCCCACCTTGTTCTCCACCACGATGGTCTGACCCATCCTGGCGCCGAGCACCGGGCCGAATTGCCGCACCATGATGTCGGGTCCCCCGCCAGCGGCATAGGGCACGACGACGCGCACGGCCCGCGACGGATAGCTCTCTGCGGCGTTCGCCATGGAACGGAACATCATGCCCGCGCCAAGGGCGCCCAGGCAAAAAGTACGACGTTGCATGTTGTCTCCTTGTTATGCGGGCAGGATAGGCGATCGCAGCTAATCAAAAAATTGATATATTTTGATATAGCGATAACTTTCAGTTCTATCTCAACCCATGACCGGCGCCATCGAACCCGACCATCTGGTATCCAAGCTGCGCTTTCGCCATCTGCGCATGCTGCAAGTGGTGCAGAGCACGGGCAGCCTGCGCGCCGCGAGCCAGGCGCTCAACTTGACGCAACCCGCGCTGAGCAAGGCGCTGACGGAAGTCGAAAGCGCGTTTGGCTTTGCCTTGTTCCTGCGCACCGCGCGCGGCCTGAAACCGACACCGCAAGGAGAGGTGGTGCTGCGCGGCGCCGCGCTGTTGCTTGAAGAGCTTGGACATCTGTGCGCCGACGCCCAGACCGCCGATCGCTACGCGGCGAAGATCCGCATCGGCGCGCCGCCCTTCCTGGCGCAGACCTACTTGCGCGGCGTGGTCGAGAAACTGGTGAACCATGCCAGGCCGATGCGCGTGCAATTGCTCGAAGAACGCGTGCCCGCCCTGCTCCACGCGCTGGAGCTGGGCGAAATCGACGCGCTGATTTCCACTTTCCCGCTGCAGATGCTGGGATCCGGGGCGGCCGCGTTTCAGTACGTCAAATTGTTTGAAGTGCAGTTCGCGGTGATTGCGGCCGCCAGCCATCCGCTGGTCCGCGCGCGGCGCGTGGACTGGGCCAGCCTGGCACGGGAACGTTGGGTAATGCCGGCCGAAGGATCCATGGGCCGCAAGCTGATTGAAGACTGCTTCACCCATGCCGGCCTGCCCGCGCCCCTGCCCGTGGTGGAATCCACCAGCCCCACCACCGGCGTGCAGTTCGTCGCCAGCGGCCTGGGCATCGGCATCGTGCCGGACATGGCCCTCATCCGCGACACTGTGGCCCCCGCGGGCGCGGTCAAGCAGATACGCGCGCACCCGGAACCGCCTTCCAGCGTGGTGGCCTTGATAACCCGGAAGGGACCATCCAATCCCCGCGTCGACCTCTTGCGGGAAGCGCTTGGAGAAGCGCTAGGCGCCCAGTCCGCCCAGCAGCAGTAGCGCGACGATCACCCAGAACAGGAATCCGATGATCGAACGGCGCAGCAGCGCCTTGACCGCGGCCCACAGGCACATCAGCCCCAGCACCAGCAGGATGAAATTGAAGATCGACGGGCTCATGCCCATTGCGCCGGCCAGTCCCGAGTAGAAATCGCCGAAGGCATGGCCCAGGCCGCCCAGCAGCCACTTCAAGCCCGCGACGACGCTGCGCAGCGCCTCGCCCAGCATGCCGCCCAAGGACGCAAAGAAACCGTCTTCGGCCTGCATCAGCGGCGGTTATCCATCAGCATGCGTACCGCCAGCCCGGCCAGCACCGTGCCCATCAACCAGCGCTGCACCACCATCCACAAGGGGCGGCCCGCCAGGAACCCGGCGATGGAACCGGCCATGATGGCGATCAGCGCATTGACCGTCAGGCTGATCACAACCTGCGTCATGCCCAGCGCCAGCGACTGCGTGAACACGCTGCCGCGCTCGGGCTGGATGAACTGCGGCAGCAGCGACACGTACATGATCGCGATCTTGGGATTGAGCAGATTGGTCACCAGCCCCATCGTGAACAGCGTGCGCGGGCTGCTCTTGGGCAGTTCGCGCACCTCGAACGGCGAACGCCCGCCCGGGCGCAGCGCCTGCCAGGCCATGTACAGCAGGTACAGCGCGCCGCCGATGCGCAGCGCGTCGTAGGCGTAGGGCACCGCCATCAGCAGCGCCGTGATGCCGAACGCCGCGCAGAGCACGTAGAAGACGAAGCCGACCGCCACGCCCCCCAGCGAAATCAGGCCCGCCTGCGCGCCCTGCGAGATGGAACGGGATACCAGGTAGATCATGTTGGGCCCGGGTGTGAGCACCATGCCCAGGGCAACCAGGGCGAACGTCATCAGATGGGTAAGGTCGGGCATGATGGGCCGGCGCGGGGCAGCGCGGAAAGTGGAAACGTGAATCCACACCTTAGCGCAAAACTGTATCGGAACAGCGAACTTCCGGCGGGGGTTTGCGGACCAGTGGCGCCGGCGATACAGTTGTCCGGTTCCCACGCCTGGAGGGCCGGCCATGCCGCAAGCGCATTCTCATCCGAAAGACGGCGCCATCCGCATCGGTATCGGCGGCTGGACCTACGCCCCCTGGCGCGGCGTCTTCTACCCCGAAAACCTGCCGCATGCGCGCGAACTGGAATACGCCAGCAGCCAGCTCACCGCCATCGAGATCAACGGCACCTACTACAGTACCCAGAAGCCGGCCACCTTCGCCAAATGGCGCGATGAGACGCCCGCAGGCTTCGTGTTTTCGCTGAAGGCCTCGCGCTACGCGACCAACCGCCGCGAACTGGCGGGCGCCAAGGATTCGATCCACCGCTTCGTGCACAGCGGCATCGCCGAACTGGGCCCCAAGCTGGGGCCCATCGTCTGGCAGTTCGCGCCGACCAAGGTATTCGATGCGGACGATTTCGGCGCCTTCCTCGCGCTGCTGCCGGACAAGGTGGACGGCTTGCCGCTGCGCCACGTACTGGACGTGCGCCATGACAGCTTCGCCTGCGAGGAATACCTGGAGCTGGCGCGGCGCCACGGCGCGGCCACCGTCTACACGGACAGCGAGGACTACCCGTCCATCGCCGACCGTACCGCCGCTTTCGTCTATGCGCGGCTGATGCGCGCCAGCACGGCCTACAAGGCGGGCTACCCGCCCAAGGCGCTGGACGCCTGGGCGGACCGCCTGCGCAGCTGGGCCCGCGGCGGCCACCCGGCCGACCTGCCGCTCACCGGCGCCCCGGAAAAAAAGGCGCGGCCGGGAGACGTCTTTGCGTTCTTCATCAATGGCGCGAAGGAACGCGCGCCGATGGCGGCGCGCGCCATGATCGAACGGCTGTAGCGCCTTATTGGGCGACCGGCGTGCGCAGGGTCACGAACTCTTCGGCAGCCGTGGGATGGATGCCGATGGTCTCGTCGAACACCTGCTTGGTCGCGCCGGCCTTCAGCGCGATCGCGATGCCCTGCACGATCTCGCCCGCGTCCGGGCCGACCATGTGCACGCCCAGCACGCGGTCGGTCTTGGCGTCCACGATCAGCTTCATCAGCGTCTTTTCCTGCGACTCGGTCAGCGTCAGCTTCATGGGCCGGAAGCGGCTTTCGAACAGCTTGACCTCGTGGCCGGCGGCGCGCGCCTCTTCCGTCGTCATGCCCACCGTGCCGATGTTCGGCAGGCTGAACACGGCGGTCGGAATCAGCTGGTAGTCGACCTTGCGGTATTCCTCGGGACGGAACAGGCGCCGCGCCACCGCCATGCCTTCGGCCAGCGCCACGGGCGTCAGCGGCACACGGCCGATCACGTCGCCGATGGCCAGGATGGAGGGCTCGGCCGTGCGGTATTCGTCGTCCACCTCGATGAAACCGCCCTTGCCCAGCTTGACCGCCGTGTTCTCCAGGCCCAGGTTGTCCAGCATGGGCCGGCGGCCAGTGGCGTAGAACACGCAATCGGCCTCGACCACGGAGCCGTCCTTCAGCGTGGCGGCCAGCGTGCCGTCGGCCTGCTTGTCGATGCGCGTCACTTCCGAATTGAAGCGCAGGTCGATGCCCTTTTTCACCAGTTCGTCGCGCAGATGCTCGCGCACGCCCTGGTCAAAGCCGCGCAGGAACAACGGACCACGGTAGACCTGCGTGGTCTGCGCGCCCATGCCGTTGAAAATGGAGGCGAATTCCACGGCGATATAGCCGCCGCCCACCACCAGCACGCGGCGCGGCAGTTCCTTCAGGAAGAAGGCTTCGTTCGACGTGGTGGCGTGTTCCTTGCCCGGAATGTCCGGCACCTGGGGCCAGCCGCCGGTCGCCACCAGGATATTGGCGGCGCGGTAGGATTTGCCGTTGATCTCGACCGTGTGCGGATCGAGGATGCGGGCGTGGCCTTCCAGCAGGGTGACGCCGCTATTGACCAGCAAATTGCGATAAATGCCGTTAAGACGTTCGATTTCCCGGTTCTTGTTCGCGATCAGCGTGGGCCAGTCGAAGCTGGGCTCGCCGGCGTTCCAGCCGAAGCCGCGGGCCTGCTCGAAGTCCTCGCTGTAGTGCGCGCCATAGACCAGCAGCTTCTTGGGCACGCAGCCCACGTTCACGCAGGTGCCGCCCAGGTAGCGGCTTTCCGCCACCGCCACGCGCGCGCCAAAGCCCGCCGCGAAACGCGCCGCGCGCACGCCGCCGGAGCCCGCGCCGATCACAAACAGATCAAAATCGAATGCCATGATGTTTCCTTCGCGCGCCCTTGCAGGCCCGCGCTCACTGTCCGGGGAAAACCGTATTTAACACCACCCGGCGCGCGCGCCCGGCCACGTCCGGTTTGCAGGCGGCCGCGATTGCTATACAGTGGCCCGCAGGCTGGCCGCCGCGCGCAGCCCCACCCCTGGAGCAGATCCCATGTCGCTTGAAACCTGGCTGGCCTTCCTGGGCGCGTCCGCCCTCCTCGTGATGCTGCCCGGCCCCACGATACTCACCGTCATCAGCTACTCCATTGCGCAAGGCCGGCGCGCACGCCTGCCGCTGGTGCTGGCGGTGGCGCTGGGCGACTCCACCGCCCTGCTGCTGTCGCTGCTGGGCCTGGGCGCCCTGCTGGCGGCGTCGGCGTTCTGGTTCACGGTGGTCAAGATCGTGGGCGGCCTGTACCTGCTGTACCTGGGCTTCAAGCTGCTGCGCGCCGGCGTGTCGCCGGCGACCCTGCCCACGGCCACTGCCTCGGGTTCGCGCTGGAAGCTGTTCGCCAACACCTATCTGGTGACGGCGCTGAACCCCAAGGGCATCATCTTCTTCGTGGCTTTCCTGCCGCAGTTCATCGATCCGGTAGGCGACGTGACGCGCCAGCTCTGGATCCTGTCGGCCACCTTCGTCGCCTGCGCCGGCATCAACGCCACGGCCTATGCCATCTTTGCCGGGTCCGCCCGGCGCCTGTTGGCCTCGCCCCGCGCCCAGCGCGGCTTCAACCTGGGCGGCGGCGCCCTGCTGTCCGCCGCCGGGATCTGGGCCTTGCTGGCGCGGCGCGTCTAGCCTGCCCCTAGGGCCGCGCCGCGGATACGGCCTCCGGGTCGATGCCGTAGCGGGCGATGGCGTCGGCCGCGCGCTCGTGCGGCATCAGTCCGTCGTCCGCCAGCGCCTTCAGGGCCGCCAGCGCGATGTGATGCCGGTCCACCTCGAAGTAGGCCCGCAGGGCTGCCCGCGTGTCTGACCGGCCAAAGCCGTCGGTCCCCAGCGTGACATAGCGGCGGTCCTGCATGAACGGACGTATCTGTTCGGCCACCGTCTTCATGTAGTCGGTGGCGGCCACCACCGGCCCCTCGCTGTCCGCCAGGACCGTCTCCGCGTAGCCGGCGCGCCTGTTCTCCAGCGGATGCAGGCGGCTCCAGCGTTCGGCTTCCTGGCCGTCGCGGCCCAGCTCCGAATAGCTGGTCACGCTCCAGACGTCGGCCGCCACGCCGAAGTCCTGCCGCAGCAGCTCTGCCGCCGCCAGCGTTTCGCCCAGGATCGCGCCGCTGCCCAACAACTGCACCCGCAGCGCGCCGTCGCCGCCTTCGCGCAGGCGGTACATGCCGCGCAGGATGCCCTCCTCGGCGCCCTGCGGCATGGACGGATGCGCGGTCTTCTCGTTGATCAGCGTCAGGTAGTAGAAGACGTCTTCTTCGTCCTGGTACATGCGGCGCATGCCGTCCTGCACGATCACCGCGATCTCGTAGGCGTAGGCCGGGTCGTAGGCCACGCATGAAGGAATGACCGAGGCCAGCACGTGGCTGTGGCCGTCGTCGTGCTGCAGTCCTTCGCCTTCCAGCGTGGTGCGTCCGGAGGTCGCGCCCAGCAGGAAGCCGCGCGCGCGGATGTCGCCCGCCGCCCAGGCCAGGTCGCCCACGCGCTGGAAGCCGAACATGGAGTAGAAGATGTAGAACGGAATCGTGGCCACGCCGTGCGTGCTGTGCGCGGTGGCGGCCGCGATCCACGAGGCCATCGCGCCCGACTCGTTGATGCCTTCCTGCAGGATCTGGCCGCGCCGGTCTTCGCGGTAGACGCTCAACTGGTCTGCGTCCTGCGGCGTGTACAGCTGCCCCACGTGCGAATAAATGCCCACCTGCCGGAACATGCCGTCCATGCCGAAGGTGCGCGACTCGTCGGGCACGATGGGCACCACGCGCTGGCCGATGGCGGGGTCCTTGAGCAATTGCGCCAGCACCCGCACAAAGGCCATCGTGGTCGAGAACTCGCGGCCGTCGCTGCCCTTCAGGTGCGCGGCGAACGCCTCCAGCGGCGGCGTGGCCAGCGGCCCGGGTCCAGCCTGCCGCCGCGGCAGATGGCCGCCCGCGCGCGCGATCGCGGCATCGAAATAGGTCCGCTCGGCGCTGCCGGGCGCGGGCTTGATGTAGGGGATCTGTTCCAGCAGATCGTCGGGCACCGGGATGGAGAAGCGGTCGCGGAAGGCGCGCACGGCCGGATCCGCCATCTTCTTCTGCTGGTGATTGGTGTTGGCCGCCTCGCCCGCCGCGCCCATGCCATAGCCCTTGACGGTCTTGGCCAGGATGACGGTGGGCTGGCCACGATGGGCCAGCGCCGAGGCGTAGGCGGCATAGATCTTGGCCGGATCATGGCCGCCGCGGTTGAGCGCGCCGATTTCCTCATCGCTCAGGTGCGCCACGCGCTCCAGCAGCACCGGGTCGGCGCCGAAGAAATGTTCGCGCACGTATGCGCCGCCGCGCGCCTTGAACACCTGGTACTCGCCGTCCACGCACTGCATCATTCGCCGGCGCAGGCGGCCGTCATGGTCTTGCGCCAGCAGCGCGTCCCAGCCGGCTCCCCAGATCACCTTGATGACGTTCCAACCGGCGCCGCGGTACACGCTTTCCAGTTCCTGGATGATCTTGGCGTTGCCGCGCACCGGGCCGTCCAGGCGCTGCAGATTGCAGTTCACCACGAAGATCAGGTTGTCCAGTTTTTCGCGGCCGGCCATCGCCACCGCCGCCAGCGTCTCGGGCTGGTCCTGTTCGCCGTCGCCCAGAAAGCCCCAGACCTTGCGGCCTTGCGCGGGGATCAGCTCGCGGTCTTCCAGGTAGCGCATGTAGCGCGCCTGATAGGCGGCCATCAGCGGTCCCAGTCCCATCGACACGGTCGGGAACTGCCAGAACCCGGGCATGGTGCGCGGATGCGGATAGGACGCCAGCCCGCCGCCGGCCGTCTCGCGCCGGAAGCGGTCGAGTTCTTCCTCGGAAATGCGGCCCTCCAGATAGGCGCGCGCATAGATGCCGGGCGCGGAATGGCCCTGGATGTACAGCATGTCACCCAGGAAGTCCGGCGTGGCCGCACGGAAGAAGTGGCGAAAGCCGGTTTCGTACAGCGTCGTGGCCGAGGCGTAGGTCGCGATGTGTCCGCCCACGCCCGAGGTCTTGCCCGCGCGCAGCACCATGGCCATGGCGTTCCAGCGCAGATAGGCATCCAGCCGCAGCTCGATGCCCATGTCGCCCGGAAACGAACCCTGCTCCGCCGGCCGGATCGTGTTGACGTAGGGCGTGGCGTTCGGCGCGGCATAGCCGCCGTGGCCGGCGCGGTCCTGGCCGATCAGTTGGTCCAGCAGATAGTGGGTGCGCGGCCGGCCCTCGTGGGCCAGCACGGCCTGCATGGCCTCCAGCCATTCCTGGGTTTCCTGCGGGTCGGCGTCGGTCGGTTCTATCGGGGTGTCCATGGCGTCCTCCTGGTGGGCGCGAAGGCGGCATCCCGGTGTACGGCCGCCGTCATTTCGCATCGTGAATTGCAATTGCATCATGTGCAATTGCAATCGTATGGAGGAATTCTAATAATTGCAAGTGCAACTATTTAAGGACAGCCCCCGGCCCTCCCCGCTAGCGGGACGCAGCCATCATGAATTCCACCGCGGCCCTCAGGGTCGGTTCGTCCGCGGACGAGCCGCCGCGCGGCGGCATCGCGCCCTTGCCCTTGAGCACGGTGGCCAACAGCGCGTCCGTGCCCTGCGCAATAAAGGGTGACCAGGCTTGCTTGTCGCCCAGCCTGGGCGCATTGGCGACCCCGCTGGCGTGGCATACGACACAGGCGGACTTGTAGAGCTTTTCGCCCGCGGGGTTGATGGCGGCCAGCGACTCGGCCCCCGCTGGCGCGACGGGCAGGCTGGCCAGGGCGGCGGCGAACGCAATTCGATACAGCGAGGACATGGCAAGGCTCCGAAAGGAAAAAGCGTGACGGCGTAGCTGATAGACAAGGGCAAGGCGCGCCACGCGCGCCCTGCCGCCGCGCTCAGCGCGGGATCGGGCCCGGCGCCTTGATCTGCTTCATCAGGTCGTCATTCCATTTGCCCTCGACCTTGATATGTCCGGCCGCGCCCAGTTCGAAGGCTTCGATCAGGTTGTGGTTCAGGTAGGCGTACACGCCGGGCTGCTTGAAGGTGTAGAGCGCCGCGCCCGCCGAACCGCCGCGGATGAACCAGGTCTCCAGGTCCTTCTGCGGCGGGTTGGCGAACTTGCCGGTTTCCCAGACCCAGTCGCCATGGCCGCCGATCAGATGCGGGCGCGTATCGCGATTGGCCTGCGAATGGATCAGGAGCACCGTCTCGCCGACCTTGGCCGTGAGCGCGTTCGCCCCCGTCAAGGCCCCGACCTTGCCATTGAAGACGATGTGCGACGGCGTCAGCGTGCGCATGACTTCGACCGTGTCGCCATAGCTTTCCGCCAGGGTCGCGTAGTCCTTGTATTTGCCGTTCGCGTCCTTGGGGATGTACAGGTCGAACTCGCCTATGGTGTAGGCACGGTCGTAGCGCAGCGGCTTGCCCTGCGGATCCTTCAGGCCGTCGCGCGGCAGCACCATCAGCGTGCCGCTCATGCCCGCCACCACGTGCCATGGCACCATGCCTTCGGGCGCACAGTGGTAGACGAAGGTGCCGCTGCGATCCGCCTTGAAGCGCAGCGTGGCCTGCTCGCCCGGGTTCACGTTGGTGAGCTTGGCCCCGCCCAGCGCGCCGGTGGCGGCGTGGAAATCCACGTTGTGCGGCATGGCGTTGGTGGCCGGATTGACCAGGGTCAGTTCGACATAATCGCCTTCATGCACCACCAGGGTCGGACCGGGCATGGACCCGTTGAACGTCATTGCCTGCAAGGTCGTGCCCTTGTCATCGATGACCATCTTCTTCTCCTCGATGGTCATCGTGAATTCGATCACCTTGGGACCCGAACGGGCCACCTGCTCATGCGGGTGGACCATAGGCGGGGCGACCAGCGCAACCTTGGCGCGTTCCAGCTGATCGGCGTTCTGGGCGGCTGCCGGGCCGCCCGCCATCGCTGCGATCAATGCCATGGCAAGCAAGGTGGGGCGCAAAGCGTTCATGTGCAACTCCTGTTCGGGTTTCTGCAACGCCGAGTCTGTCGGCGCTTCCATTGAAGGCTCGCCACCTTTTGCGTTCTTTGCTGTAGCGCAAACTTCAGACCAGCTTGCGAGCCGCCGTGCATTGCCGCCGCGCGGCCGCGATGTCACCATCAAGGCATGGACCCTCCACACGCTTCCGGGCAGCCTGCGGCGTCGTCGCCCCTGTGCCATGCCCTGCTTCGCAACCTGGATCTGTTCAGGCCCTTGTCCGATGCGCAACTGGACGCCGCGCTGCGCGGCGCGGTGCCTTGCCGCCTGGAGGCCGGCGCCTTGGCCTATCGCCAGGGCGCCGCTGCCGCGCATTTTTTCGTGCTGCTGCATGGCTGCCTGAAGGTGGCGCAGCTGACGCCGGAGGGCGAACAGGTCGTGGTGCGCTACGTGAATCCCGGCGACATGTTCGGGCTGGCCTGCGCCATGCGGCAGCCCTGCTATCCGGCTACGGTGCAGACCGTGCAGGAAAGCGTCTGCCTGGCGTGGCCGGCCACGGCCTGGGAACGCTTCATCGCCTGCCATCCCCAGTTGGGCGCGGCCGCACTGCAAACCATGGGACAACGCCTGCAGGACGCGCACGTCCGCATCCAGGAGCTGTCCACCGATGAAGTCGAGCAACGGGTCGCGCGCGCCATCCTGAGGCTGGTGCAGCAATCCGGCCAGCCCATGCAGGACGGCATCGGCATCGGCTTTCCCATCACCCGCCAGGACATCGCCGAAATGACGGGCACCACCTTGCACACGGTCAGCCGGCTGCTCAGCGACTGGAAGCAGCGCGGCATCGTCTCGGCCGGGCGCAAGCGCGTGGTGCTGCGCTCGCCCGCCGCCTTGGCCCGCCTGGGCGAGCACGCCGCGCCCGCCGTGGACTGCTCGGCCTGCCTGTCCTGTCGCCACGGGTCGCCGGCCGCGGACGAGGCCTGCGACGCGAGCGCCGAGCTGACCGGCGCATAGCGCGCAGGCAACGCGGCCTAGCCGGGTTCCAGCACCAGCCGCAGCCCCAGGTTGGCGGGCGGCACGCCGACCGAACACGCCCCGCCCTTGGGGTCGCGGATGAAATCGGGCAGATACGCGACGTGCCTGCCGGCCGCGACGCGTATGCCGCAGTTGCGGCTTTCCTGCTCCTGCTCCTGCTCCTGCGCCGCATTGCCGCTTGCGCCATCGCGCAGCCCGTCCAGCACGCGCCGCGCATGGCAATCGTCGGTCCAGTCCCACACGCTGCCCGCCATGTCCATCAGGCCGGCGCGGTTGCGGCCATAGGCGCCGAAGGCGCGCACCGTGACGTCGCCCTGCGCGCCGCGCAGGCTCTGTTGTTCGTATTCCGCCAGCCAGCGCTGCGCCGGGTCGCTGCCATCGGGCAAGGCCGGCAAGACGTCCGCGCGATAGGCTTCGCCCGCCGCGTAGACCCATTCGGCATAGCTGGGCAGGCGCAGGCGCCTGCCGGTGCGTTCGGACAGCCACGCAGCATAGGCAACCGCGTCGGTCCAGCTGATGCCTACCGCGGGCAGGTCGGGCGCAACCGCCTGGCGCTGCGCGGGATCCAACGCCTTGCATGCGCCGGCCTCCACGCACGCTGCGTATTCGGCCTGGCTGACCTGTCGTGTCATGATGACCAGGCCATCCGGATAGCGCGCGACGCGCGGCGCGGGCGTGGCGGGATAGCCGTTGCGCAAGGCCTCGCCCGGCGGCACGTAGCTCACCTCGCCCGGCGGCAGCCGCGTGATTTCCGGCAACGCAAAACGGGCCCCGTCCTGGGGCCCGCAAGCGGTCAACAGCAATGAAACGATGACGGTCGGCAGGATGCGCATGCGGCGGTTCTCCGGAATGCCCGCGCCGGTCGGGCGCGGGCTGGATTCCATTGGACCGGCTGCCGCGGCCGGGCTCTTTGCGCTGAAGCAAAGAGCCCGACGCTCGCCGCTCGCCGCTCGCCGCTCGCCGCGCGCCGCTCGCCGCGCGCCGCTACCCGCGCGCCGCCTTGGCCTGCAGGCGCGGCTCGGCCAGCGCGGGCTTGCCGCTCAGGAGGCCCAGGATCACCTGCATCACGATGGCCAGCGCGCCCAGCAGGAACACCACGTCGCCGAAGGTGCGGCCCCAGCGCAGGTTCTGCAGCAGCTCCTGCTGCATGAAGCCTTCGCTGCGGGCGTACCACATGCCCTCGCTGACGCTGGCGTGGAACTGGATCAGCCCCACCGGCAGCAGGCTGGTGAAGATCATCAGCGCGAGGCCCAGGTTCATGCCCCAGAACGCCAGCTTCATCAAACCGGGGCTCAGCGCGTACTGCGGACGGATGTAGCGCAGCACCAGCAGGGTGAAGCCCAGCGCCAGGAAGCCATACACGCCGAACAGGGCCGCGTGCGCGTGCACCGGCGTGGTGTTCAGGCCCTGGATGTAGTACAGCGAAACGGGCGGGTTGATCATGAAGCCGAAGACGCCCGCGCCCAGCATGTTCCAGAAGGCCACGGCGACGAAGCACATCAGCGGCCACTTCAGGTTTTCCATCCAGGGCGCGCGGGTCTTCAGGCGCCAGTTCTCCCAGGCCTCATGCCCCAGCACGATGAGCGGCACGACTTCCAGCGCCGAGAAGCTGGCCCCGATGGCCATCACGGGCGTGGTAGTGCCGGCGAAGTACAGGTGATGGAAGGTGCCGGGTATGCCGCCCAGCATGAAGAGCGAGGCCGAGGCCAGGCTGGCCGTGGTGGCCATGCGGCGCGACACCAGGCCCAGCGTGGAGAAGATGAAGGCCAGCGCCGTGGTCGCGAAGACTTCGAAGAAGCCTTCCACCCACAGGTGCACGATCCACCAGCGCCAGTACTCCATCACCGTCAGGTGCGTGCGTTCGCCGTAGAAGAAGCCGGCGCCGTAGAACAGGCCGATGGCGCCGACCGAAGCGGTCAGGAGCGCCAGCAGGTTCTTGTCCCCGCCCGGCGTGCGCAGCGCCGGCACGATGCCGCGCAGCATCAGCACCAGCCAGAAGCAGATGCCGGCGAACTTGCCGATCTGCCACAGGCGGCCCAGGTCCACGTATTCATAGCCCTGGTGGCCCAGCCAGAAGTTCAGGTCCGGCGGCATGATCTGCGCGATCGCGAGGTAGTTCCCGGTGAACGATCCGACCACCACCAGCACCAGCGCCCAGAACAGGATGTCGACGCCAAGCTTCTGGAACTTGGGATCG
Organism: Achromobacter sp. ACM04; assembly: GCF_014851465.1. NCBI lineage: Bacteria > Pseudomonadati > Pseudomonadota > Betaproteobacteria > Burkholderiales > Alcaligenaceae > Achromobacter > Achromobacter sp. ACM04. The sequence continues at coordinate 205,910 of NZ_JACUZS010000001.1, read as the reverse complement.
CGCCCGCCGTTGATCAATGGCGCCAGAAACAGGCCGGCGGCCAGGAAGCCCGTGGCGATCCAGAACAGCGCGCTCTGGATATGCCAGGTGCGCACCAGCGAATACGGGAACCACTGCGACAGGTCGACGCCATAGAACTTCTGCCCTTCGACGGTGTAGTGCGCGGTGAAGGCGCCCAGCAGCACCTGGAAGCCGAACAGCGCCACGACCAGGAACAGGTACTTGCCCAGGGCGCGCTGCGACGGCGTCAGGGCGAAGGTGGTCAGCGGGTCCTTGGCTGGCGCCAGCGGCTCGTCGTCTTCCTTGCCGCGCAGGAACGCCCAGGCCCAGACCAGGAAGCCGATGCCGGCCAGCAGCACCACCACGCTGAGGATGGACCACATGACGTTTTCGGCGCTGGGCACGTTGTCGATCAGGGGTTCATGCGGCCAGTTGTTGGTGTAGGTGACCGCCTTGCCTTCGCGCTCGGTGGCCGCGGCCCATGCCGTCCAGAAGAAGAAATGCGTGAGCTGGGTGCGGCGCGCGGCGTCGGGCAGCGTGTTTTCCTTCATCGCGAAATTTTCGCGGCTGCGGTGCAGCGCGGGCGCGTCGGAGAACAGCTGGTCGTAATAGGCGGCGGTCTGCGCCATGGCGCGCGCGCGCCGCGGGCTCACCGCCAGCGTGTCGGTGGCGGCGTCGCTGCGGTTGGCGCGGTATTCGGCCTTCAGTTCCGCGCGCAGCGCTGCCTGGGCGCCCGCGTCCAGCTGCGCATAGTCCCGGCCGTGCTGCTCGCGCGCGGCCAGGTCCAGCCAGGCGGTCAGTTCACGGTGCAGCCAGTCGGCCGTCCAGTCCGGCGCCTGGTAGGCGCCGTGTCCCCAGACCGATCCCAGCTGCATGCCGCCGACCGATTGCCAGGCGGTCTGGCCGTCCAGGATGTCGTCGCGGCCGAACAGCGGTTTGCCGTCGGTCGTCACGACCTGCCCGGGAATCGGCGGCGCCTGGCGATAGACCTCGCCGCCGTAGAAGCCCAGCAATGCGAACGTGACCGCCAATACGGCGATCAAGGTGAACCATAATTTCCGATACGGACCCATGATGGGAACGCCCTCCAGTGTTGCGGTTTTGGGGTACGTACCCATATGCGAATTCCGTGCCAGGAAAAATCCCATGCAAATCATGGCATTGCAATTCACACGGTTTTTTTCACCGTGGCCAGCCAGGGTATAAATCACCAATAAAGGGTTGTTTGGACCGCGAAATGCCGGCGTCGCGCCTGGCGCCCGCCTCTTACAATCCCCGCAGCATTCCCACCTCTTTCAAAGGAACCGACCGCATGGCCACGGGCAAGCCCGATGCGTGGAGCCTCTTCCTGACCGCGCATGCGCTGGTAGTGGAAGAAATCGAAAAGCGCCTGTCAGCCGCCGGCCTGCCGCCGCTGGCCTGGTATGACGCCTTATGGGCGCTGGAGCGCGCGCCCGACGGCACGGCCAGGATGTTCGAGATCGCCGAGCGCATGGTGATCGCGCGCTACAACCTGACGCGCCTGATGGACCGCATCGAGGCCGAAGGCCTGGTCGAACGCTTCCGCTCGGACGAAGACCGCCGCGCCACCTACGCCCGCCTCACGCCCAAGGGCCGCGCGCTGCGCCGCGAGATGTGGAAGGTCTACGGCCCCGCCGTCGACGAACTGTTCCTGTCGCGGCTGCCGCAGGCGCAGCAAGACGCCATGGCGGCGAGCTTCCTGGACATCGCGCGCCACGTGCGCGCATCCAACAAGGAGTCTGCTGAATGAACGCCACGCCCCTGCACATCGGCATCGTCGCCTGCTCGGCGGAAGGCGCCGCGCTTTGCTACCGCACGCTGTGCGCGGAAGGCGCCCAGCGCCTGGGCCCGCACGCGCACCCGGAGATTTCGCTGCACACGCATTCGCTGGCGGACTATGTCGCCTGCCTGGACCAGGCCGACCTGGCCGGGGTGGGCGCGCTGATGCAGTCGTCGGCGGGCAAGCTGGCGCGCGCGGGCGCGGATTTCCTGATCTGCCCGGACAACACCATCCACCAGGCGCTGGACCATGTGCTGCCGCAGTCGCCCCTGCCCTGGCTGCATATCGCCGAAGAGGTCGCGGCGGAAGCTCAGGCGCGCGGCTTGCGCCGCATCGGCATCCTGGGCACGCGCTGGCTGGTGGACAGCAGCGTCTATCCGGACAAGCTGGAAGCGCGCGGGCTGCAATGGTTGCGGCCGGCGCAAGCGGACCGCGACACGCTGGCCCGCGTCATCATGGACGAACTGGTGTACGGCGTGTTCAAGCCGGAATCCGTGGCGGAGCTGCAAGCCGTGATCGAGCGCCTGCGCGAGGCTGGCTGCGACGCCGTGGTACTGGGCTGCACCGAGTTGCCGCTGGTGCTGAACGACGGCAATTCGGCCCTGCCCACGCTGGATTCGACCCGCATCCTGGCGCGCGCCGCGCTCACCCGCGCCTTGCGCGGCGCCTGATCCGGCGCCCTCAGATCTGGTCCAGGCCGTATTGGCGCAAGCGCTCCAGGTCCAGCACCTTGATCTGGTTGTAGGCCAGCGCCAGGATGCCCTGGTCGGCCAGCGCCTGCAGCGCCTGGTTGACCCGCTGGCGCGACAGGCCCGTCAGATAGCCTAGTTCTTCCTGCGAGATCGCCAGCGTCAGATCCGTGGAAGGATACAGCTGCGGATTGAACAGCTGCGCCAGCGACTGCGCCACGCGCGCGTCCGCATCCAGCAAACGGTGGTTCTGGATGGAAGCGATGAACTCGCCCATGCGGTTGTTCAACTGGCCGATGACGAAATGCGAAAAAGGCAGGCTGGCCGACAACAGCGCATGGAAGGTGGCCGTAGGCACCAGCAACACCAGCGACGGCTGGATCGCCACCACGTCGTACTTGCGCAGTTCGCGCTTGATGACGCTGCCCTCGCCGAACCAGCCGCCCGGCGGCACGCCCGAAAAGGTGCAGCTGCGGCCCGATTCGTTGTAGATGGCCAGCTTCAACAGACCCGTGTGCACGCCCAGCCAATAGTCCGACGGCGCATTGCGCCGCGCGATCCAGGCGCCGTTGGGCACGTGTTCGGCGCGCGCGGTCGCCAGCACCAGATCCTGGTGGCGGGCCTCCAGCGCGGTAAACCAGGCACAGGATCCGAACAGGCCGGCCAGTTCCTCGGCGGAAACGATGTTTGAAACGTCGGACATGGGAATAACTGTGTAAAACTTGGGGAAGCCAGGTCGGCCGGCCGTCTGTCATGCAGGTGACAGACAGCATTTTCGGCGGCCCCGTAAGCTAGGGCAAGCGACGGGGATCAAACTCCCCGCACACGGATAAGGGACGCCTGCGCGTCCCAACTGGAGACAAGCATGAGCGGTATGTTCGACCGCGGCCTTGAGCGCCGCGACGCCAACTACGAAGCCCTGACCCCGGTGGATTTCATCGCGCGCGCAGCCCAGGTCTATGGCCAGCGGCTGGCCATCGTCCACGGCGAGGTGCGGCGCAACTGGGCCCAGACCTACGAACGCGCGCAGCGCCTGGCCGGCGCGCTGGCGCAAGCTGGCATCAAGCGCGGCGACACCGTGGCCGTGATGCTGCCCAACATTCCCGCCATGGTCGAAGCCCATTTCGGCGTGCCCATGCTGGGCGCGGTGCTCAATACCCTGAATACCCGCCTGGACACCCCCAGCGTGCTGTTCATGCTGGGCCACGGCGAAGCGCAGGCGCTGATTGTGGACACGGAGTACGCCGAACTCGCCCAGCGCGCCCGGGCCGAGTTCCCGCACCTGAAGCTCATTTCGGTGCACGACCTGGAAACCGCCCCGGCGGAGCTGCCCGGCGCGGTCGATTACGAAGCCTTCCTGGCCGGCGCCCCTGCCCGCTACGACTGGAAGCCCCCCGCGGACGAATGGGACGCCATCGCACTGAATTACACGTCCGGCACCACCGGCGATCCCAAGGGTGTGGTCTACCACTACCGCGGCGCCTACCTGAACGCCATCAGCAACATCCTCGAATGGGACATGCCCAAGCATCCGGTCTATCTGTGGACCCTGCCGCTGTTCCACTGCAACGGCTGGTGCTTTGCCTGGACGGTCGCCGCGCGCGCCGGCGTCAACGTGTGCCTGCGCAAGTTCGATCCGCAGACCGTGTTCGACCTGATCCGCAATGAAGGCGTCACCCATTATTGCGGCGCGCCCATCGTGCAGAGCGCGCTGGCCAACGCGCCGGCCGAACTGCGCGCCGGCATCGACCACACGGTGCGCACCATGGTGGCGGGCGCCGCGCCCGCGCCCGCCGTCATCGCCAAGATGCGCGACATCGGTTTCGAATTGACCCATGTGTACGGCCTGACCGAAGTCTATGGACCCGCAGCCGTGTGCGCCCGCCAGGAAGCCTGGGACGCGCTGGACGAGGAAGAACGCGCGCTGCGCAATGCGCGCCAGGGCGTGCGCTACCACCTGCAGGCGGGCGTGTCCGTGCGCGATCCCGACACCATGGAAGAGGTGCCGGCCGACGAGCAGACCGTGGGCGAAGTCATGTTCCGCGGCAACATCTGCATGAAGGGCTATCTGAAGAACGAACGCGCCACCGAACAGGCTTTCGCCGGCGGCTGGTTCCGCACCGGCGACCTGGGCGTGATGACGGCCGACGGCTACGTCCGCATCAAGGACCGCAGCAAGGACATCATCATTTCCGGCGGCGAAAACATCTCCAGCATCGAGGTGGAAGACGCGCTCTACCGCCATCCCGCGGTGGCGGCGGTGGCCGTAGTGGCCATGCCCGACCCCAAATGGGGCGAAACCCCTTGCGCCTTCGTCGAGCTCAAGCCCGGCTGCACCGCCACCGCCGAAGAGATCATCGCGCACTGCAAGCTGCTGCTGCCCGGCTTCAAGGTGCCGCGCGCGGTGCGCTTCGGCGAACTGCCCAAGACCTCCACCGGCAAGATCCAGAAATTCGAACTGCGCGCCGCCGTCGGCGCGACCAAGGCCATCGACGTGGCCGGCCCCGGCAAGGCCGGTTGAATCCCACGTTTCCATCCCATCCAGGAGCTCCGACGCCATGACGTACCAAGCCCCCGTGAAAGACATGCTGTTCGTGCTGAACCACCTTGCGGGCCTGCCGCAAGTTGCCGCGCTGCCCGGCTTCGAGGAAGCCACGCCCGACACCACCCAGGCCGTGCTGGAAGAATCCGCCCGCTATGCCGGCGACGTGCTGGCGCCGCTGAACCATGCAGCCGACCGCGAGCCCAGCTCCTGGCGCGACGGCGCCGTCACCACTTCGCCTGGCTTCAAGCAAGCCTTCGACATGTACGCGGAGGCCGGCTGGCAAGGCATGACGCATCCGGTGGAATACGGCGGCCAGGGCCTGCCCGGCCTGATCGGTTCACCCTGCTCGGAAATGCTGAACGCCGCCAACCTGTCGTTCGCGTTGTGCCCGCTGCTGACCAATGGCGCGATCGAGGCGCTGCTGACGGCGGGTTCGCCTGAACTGAAGCAGCGCTTCATCGAGCCCATGATTTCCGGACGCTGGACCGGCACCATGAACCTGACCGAACCACAGGCAGGCTCGGACCTGGCCATGGTGCGGTCACGCGCGCAACCCGTGGGCGACGGCACCTACCGCATCTCGGGCACCAAGATCTTCATCACCTACGGCGAACACGATCTGGCCGAGAACATCCTGCACCTGGTGCTGGCGCGCCTGCCCGACGCACCAGAAGGCGTCAAAGGCATTTCGCTGTTCCTGGTGCCCAAGTTCCTGGTCAACGAAGACGGCACGCTGGGCGCGCGCAACGATGTCCATTGCGTGTCGATCGAACACAAGCTGGGCATCAAGGCCAGCCCCACCTGCACGCTGCAATTCGGCGACGCGGGCGGCGCGCTGGGCTATCTGGTGGGACAGGAAAACCGCGGCCTGGACGCCATGTTCATCATGATGAATGCCGCGCGCTACGCGGTAGGCGTGCAGGGCGTGGCCGTCGCCGACCGCGCCCACCAGCACGCGCTGGCCTATGCCGCCGAGCGCGTGCAGAGCCGCCCGGTGGATGGTTCGTCCAAGGACGCGGTGGCCATCATCCAGCACCCCGACGTGCGGCGCATGCTGGGCACGATGCGCGCCCTGACCGAGGCCGGCCGCGCGCTGGCCTACTACACCGCGGGCCACGCCGATCTGGCGCACGCCAGCCCGGACGCCGAAGCCCGCAAGCGCCATCTGGCGGTGCAGGAATACTTGGTGCCGATCGTCAAGGGCTGGTGCACCGAGATGTCCATCGACGTGGCCAGCCTGGGCGTGCAGGTGCACGGCGGCATGGGCTTCATCGAGGAAACCGGCGCGGCGCAGTACTACCGCGACGCGCGCATCCTCACGATCTACGAAGGCACCACGGCGATTCAGGCCAATGACCTGGTGGGCCGCAAGACCCTGCGCGACGGCGGCGCAGTCGCCCGCGCCCTGCTGGCGGAAGTCGGCAAGACCGAAGCGGCGCTGGAAGCCCGCAGCGAATCCGCTGCCCGCCTGATGTTGACGCCGCTGCGCCAGGCCCGCGCGGCGCTGGCCGACGCCATCGACTTCGTGCTGGCCAACGCCGCCAGCCGTCCCAACGCGGTGTTCGCGGCCGCCGTGCCGTATCTGCTGCTGGCGGGCACCACGTTTGCCGGCTGGCAGATGGCTCGGGCGCTGCTGGCGAGCTTGGATCTGCGCGAGGAAGATCCTGTTTTCCACGATGCAAAGATCGCGACTGCGCAGTGCTATGCGTTGCATAAGCTGAGCCAGGCGCCGGGGATGGCGGCGGTGGTGCTTGGGTCTGGGGAATATGAGGTGCAGCCGTAACTGTCTATGGTGTGTTGCGGCGGGCCCTTGATACATGAGGGTCTCGTCTGAGGTCTTGTTTGTAGGCGATGGCTTCGGGGTCTCGTTCCAGTGCTTCGTAGGCCGCTCGTCGGCGCGGGCGCCTGAGGGGTGGGCGCCCACGATTGCGGTCCGGAGCGTTCGCTCCGGACTGCCCCGTCGTCATCTTCGTCCAGGCCTTCGGCCTTCCCTTCAGATTCCCTCGGGCGCATCGAGGTTGCCCACCCCTCAGGCGCCCGCGCCGACGAGCTACTTGAATCTTGGCTTGAAGCGCTGCTGGAGCCGTGGTCAGGGACGATGCTTGAGCTGCCCGTCATTATCGGCCGCGCGGGCGGCCGATAATGACATACGTAATTGCTTGAATTGCTATTGTGTTCGCTCGCGCGAATGCGGTGACTGATTTGCTATTGGTCCCCAGCTGATGGGGAATGGGCGGTGATGGGTGGCGCGCGGCGAGTAGCCACTTGCCCATGCAGAATCGGACGCGCGCCACCCATCCGGCACCTGCGTTGAAGTGACGGTTGCTAGCCAACCCGTGCCTAACACGCAAAATTTCTGACATTCCCCGTGCGCTTCGCCATCACCCCGAACACAGCACCCACCATATTCAAACCTGGTTCTCGCCAACCGCACGCGTCATCACGAGAACGCCCCCGTCACCCGCGCGCAGCGCCATCGCGCGACGCAAGATACCGCGTAAGCACCAAGAGGCCGCCCGCGCGGCCGGCCTGGGGCGGGCCCCGCAAAACACACCGCCCCCCCCACCGACCGTGGCCAGAACGCCAAGCACACCGCCCGCCCCAGCGCCCGTGGAGATTCAAGCAGCCGAGCCAGTCGCGGCGTGGGCTCGCGATGCGCGGGGCGTCGATAAGCCCGAGGGAATCTGAAGGAGTCGCCGAAGGCGAGGACGAAGATGACGAAGGGGAAGTCCGGAGCGAAGGCTCCGGACCGCAATCGCAGCCCCGCGCATCGCGAGCCCACGCCGCGACTGGCGTCTAAAGAACCCCACGACGAGCATCCTAAGGACCAACGGCCAAACGCTCACCACGCGGCAACGTCACCGCCCAGAACGCCAGCGCCACAACACTGATACCCGCCCCCAGCAAGCACACCCCCAGCCAGCCCGCCTGCGCATAAACCGCAGTCGAAGCGATAGACCCCAACCCGCTCCCCACCGCGTAGAACATCATGTAGCCACCGACCAATCGACTATGCGCCTGCGGATTCACGCTGAAGATCATGGTCTGATTCGTCACGTGCAGCGCTTGCAAGGCGATATCCAGGACCAGCACACCCAACGCCAGCAACCACAGGCTCTGATCCAGAAAGGCAATCGGCACCCAGGCCAGGCAGAGCAACGCCAGGCCCACGGCCGTGGTCCGCTCGCCTTGCCCGCTATCGGCCAGCCGCCCTGCCCGCGCCGCCATCAGCACGCCCGCCACGCCCACCAGCCCGAACGCGCCCACCGCGCTGTGCGTCAGCGAATGCGGCGGCGCGCTCAGGGGCAGCACCAGCGCGGTCCAGAAGGCGCTGAAGGCAGCGAACATCAGCAGCGCGATCATGCCGCGCACGCGCAGCACGCGCTCGGTAGCCAACAGGCCGTAGAGCGAGCGCAGCAAGGCCCAGTAACCCATGTCCACCGCGGGCAGCCGGCGTTGCGGCAAACGCCGCGCCAGCACCACCGCCAGCACGGCGGCCAGCGCAGCGGACACGACGTAGACCGCGCGCCAGCCCCACAGGTCCGCCACGGCCCCGGCCAGCGTGCGCGCCAACAGCAGGCCGATCACCACCCCGCCTTGCGCGGCGCCGACCACCCGGCCGCGCTCGCCCGGCGCGGCCAGCGCCGCGGACAAGGCCAGCAGGCCCTGCGTCATGGCCGTTCCCAGCAAGCCCAGCGCCACCATGCCCATCAACAGCCAGGGCGTGCTGGCCGACAGCGCCACGGCCGCCAAAGACAGGACCAGCAGCGCCAGCTGCCCCAGCATCAGGCGCCGGCGGTCCAGCAGGTCGCCCAGCGGCACCACGAACAGAAGCGCCAGCGCGCAGCCCAGTTGGGTGGCCGTGACCACGATGCCTACCGCGCCTTCGGCGATGCCGAACTCTCGGCCGATGGCGTCCAGCAGGGGCTGGGCGTAATACACGTTGGCCACGCTCAGGGCGCAGGCCACCGCCAGCAGCATCACCAGGGACCTGGGCATCGGACTTGGGGGTGCGGAATCGGCGGGTTCTGGTCGGGCTGACATCTCTTGCTCCATTCTGGTTGCTTTATAAAACCAGAATAATAGTTTTCGAGGTTTTATAATGCAACCGAAATTTCGATACGCCAGCCATCACCGCCTTTCCCTCAGCAAGGATCCGACATGGTCAAACGCACTAGTCTCGAAGGCGCCGCCTGCCCGGTGGCACGCTCCCTGGACGCGATCGGCGACTGGTGGTCGCTGTTGATCGTGCGCGACGCCTTCGATGGATTGCGGCGGTTTGGCGAATTGCAGAAAAGCCTGGGCGTGGCCAAGAACATCCTCAGCGACCGGCTGCGCACGCTGGTGGCCCACGGCATCCTCGAAGTAGCGCCGGCCTCGGACGGCAGCGCCTACCAGGAATACGTGCTGACGGACAAAGGCCGGGCGCTCTTTCCAGTAATCGTGGGCTTGCGCCAATGGGGCGAAGACCACTACTACGGCGCGGCCGAACCCCATTCCACGCTGATCGACCGCAAGCGCGGCCAGCCCGTGCGCAAGCTGGAAATCCGTGCGCAGGACGGCCGCCTGCTCGGGCCGGACGATGCCGTGGTGCAGAAGACCGCCCTCCCGGGCTAGGTCGGGGCTATGCAGCCCCCGCGGCCGGCCATTGCCCGGTCGCCAGCGCGGTGGGCGAGTACGAGTCGAAGCGCCAGCGCAAGGCCAGCGCGCCGGGCCGGCGCACCACGCGCCGCACTTGCACCCGCCACAGCCGTTCGGCACCCTCGAACTGCGCGATCTCAGGGCTGTCCAGGATGACTTCAGCAGCGCCCGTCAACTGCAGCACGTCGCCGCGCTCGAAGTCGATGAACAGCAGTCCGGCGCGCGGGTTGAGCACCATGTTGCCCAGGGTGTTGAAAAAGCGGTTCCCGGAAAAATCCGGAATGGTCAGCACGTCGCCGTCCACCCGCACGAAGCCCGGCTTGCCGCCGCGGTGCGAGACGTCGATCTTGTGGCCGCCCTCGTCCGCGTAGGTCGCCACGAAGAACGTGTCGGACCGGGCGATCAGCGCCCGCGCCGCGGCGTCCAGCGCGCTGCGCTCATTCGGCGCGCCCGGAAAGCGCAGCGCCGGCGAACGCGAGAACTGGAATTCCCGCGCCTGGATGTACTGCGGGCAATTGCCGAAGGACTGCGTCACCGCCACCTCGAAGCGCTTGCCGTCCCAGGCGGCGATGCGGCCGTTGGCGCGGTTGCGTCGGCGCGTGTGCAGCTCGATTCCCAGCAGGCCCACCTGCTGGTCCATCCCCAGGCCGGCCAGCAGCGGATCGTCGGCATCCGGCACGGCGGACACGCGCAGGCTGCGTGGATCGGGCGAGGACACGAAGCCGGGCAGGCCTTCCAGCACGCCGGCCCAGGGATCGCCCTGCCCGTCCACCGCGCCGGCAACCAGAAACGGCAGCTGCTCGAAAAACAGGCGGTGCTGGTCCGGCATGTATTCGCGAATGACTTTGGGTCCGGTCACCGCCATGCGCTCGGCGATCCCGACGTGGTGTTGCAACAGGCGTTCGCCCGCGTGCCAGGGCGACGGCGGGAGGGCGGCAGGTTCTGCGATGGCCATGGCGTACTCCTTGAGGGCGGCGCCTGTCCTCAGGCGGCCAGCAGGCCCACCGGCGACGAGGCCATGGGCACGAAACGCGGCAGGCTTTCGATGCGGCCCAGCCAGGCGCGGACGTGCGGATAGGCCTCCAGCGACACATTGCCTTCGGGAGCATGCGCCACATAGGCGTAGCAGGCCACGTCCGCAATGGTCGGCGTCGTGCCCGCGAGGAAATCCCGTGCGGCCAGTTCGCCGTCCATGACCTTGAGCAAGGCATGGGCGCGGGCCAGCGTGCTGTCCACGTCATAGGCCGCGCCGAACAGGGTCACCAGGCGCGCAGCCGCCGGGCCGATCGCCAGCGGACCGGACGCCGCCGACAGCCAGCGCTGTACCGCCGCCGCCCCGGCCGGGTCTTCCGACAGCCAGGCCTGGCCGCCGTAGCGCTTGGCCAGGTAGACCAGGATGGCGGTCGAATCCGCGACCACCACCCCGCCATCGTCGACGACCGGCACCTGGCCGAAGGCGTTCAAAGCCAGGAACGGCGGGCGCTTCTGCTCGCCGCCGCGCAGGTCCACATCGACCTTGCGGTGGGGCACATCCAGCAGGGACAGCATCAGGGCGACGCGATGGGCGTGGCCGGACAAGGGAAAACTGTAGAAGGTCAGCGTAGGGGTATGGGCGGTTTGCATGAGCGGGCTCCAAGTCGGATTCAGACTCCATCTTGGGCCGGCGCCGGGCTCGCGTGAACGGCCAGCGCCGGCAAGACACTCTTGCAGCGGATGAAAGAAAGAGGACGGCCGCCCCGTCCCTTCAATGCCTGCGTGCGGGCGCGTCCGAGGAACGGGTCGCTACGCCGGCAGCGTCGCCAAGTCGCGCCGCAAGGCCTCGACGCAGAACTCCACGAAGCTGCGCACCTTGGCCGAACTCTTGCGGCCTTCGGGGTACACCAGGTGGACCGGCAGCGGCGGCAGTTCAAAGTCGCGCAGCACCACCTCCAGGGCGCCGCTGGCCAGGTGCCGCGCCACCTGGTAGGACACCACCTGCGTCAGCCCCCAGCCCTCGCAGGCCGCGAGCACCGCGGCCTGGAAGGACGTGACCGTCAGCTGCGAATCGACGCGCAGGCTGCGGGGCTGGCCGTCCTGCTGGAAGCGCCATTGCGGCGTGCGGCCCTCCATGGCGGCGGTGACCGTGCAAAAGCGCGGCAGGGACTCCAGATCCTGCGGCACGCCGTGTTCGCGCAGGAAGGCGGGCGCGGCGCAGACCACGCGGCGTACCTGCCCCACCGGCACCGCAGTCAGCGTCGAATCCGGCAAGGCGCCGATGCGCACCGCCACGTCCACGCGTTCGTCCAGCAGGTTCACCACGCGGTCCACCAGCAGCGTGCGCACGGAGACTTCGCGATGCGCGCGCAGATAAGCCAGCACGGCCGGCATCACGTGCAATTCGCCAAAGAACGCCGGCGCCGTGATGCTGAGCGCGCCCCGCGGCGCGGCCATCGCGCCGGCCACGGCATCGTCGGCCTGTTCGACTTCGTCGAGGATGCGGCGGCAGTCGTCGGCATAGCGCTGGCCGGCCTCGGTCAGTCGCAGGCTGCGCGTGGTGCGCACCAGCAGCAACGCGCCCAACCGCCGCTCCAGCGCCGACACGCTGCGCGTGACGGTGGGCGCCGACATCTCCAGCCGGCGCGCGGCCGCGGCGAAACTCTGTGCCTCGGCCACCGCCAGGAACACGCTCATTTCATGGAATCGATTCACGCCTCGCGGCCTCCGCGCTGATTTTCGGGAAGAGAGTAGAAGCGCGTGCAGGGGCGCGTCAATCCAGTAACAGAGGATATGAGCCGCATGCTTCCCGGCCTCATGCTTGAGCCTCGAACTCCTTGCGCAACCACCCCAGGAAAGCCTTGACCGGCGGATGGCGTTCGCGGCCCGGCGCGCACAGCGCGGTGTAGGCCGCCCCCGCCACCCGCACCTCAGGACGATACGCCACCAGGGTACCCGCCGCCACGCTGTCCGACACCATGACGGAGCTGGCCAGCACCAGTCCCTGGCCGGCAATGGCGGCCTGCAGGGCGTAGTGCTCTTCCTCGTAGGCATGCAGCGCCGCCGGCTTGCGCCAGGACGGCAGGCCGGCGGCCTCGCACCAGTCCTGCCAGCCCTGCTCGTACAGCTGCGAATCGCGCCAGCGCACGGTCACCAGCGACGGCGCGCGCCTGCCCGGACGGGCGGCCAGCGTCGGCGCGCCATAGACGCCGAACCATTCCTGCAACGAGCAGGCGGCGTGCAGCCCGGGCCAGCGCGCCCGGCTGTAGCGGATGGCCAGGTCCACGCTGGCGTCGCGCAACAGGTCCACCGCTTCGGCGCTGGTGTTCAGGTTCAGTTGATATTGAGGAAACGCCGCGTAGAAGCGGCCCAGCCGCGGCACCAGCCACAGGGCCGCGAACGAATGTGTGGTGGACAGGGTCAGCGCGCCCGAGGCCGGCGCGGCGCGCAAGGCGTCCAGGGTCTGCGCCACATCGAGCAAGGCGCCGTGCACGCCCGCAAAAAGGCGCGCGCCCTTCTCCGTCAGGCGCACGCCGCGCGGCACGCGTTCAAAGAGCGCGTAGCCCACGTGCCGCTCAAGCGCCTTGACCTGATGGGACACGGCCGTGGCAGTGACCGCCAGTTCGGCCGCGGCCAGTTTGAAGCTGAGCAATCTGGCAGCCGCCTCGAAGGTGCGCAGCGCGGTCACCGGTAGCGTGGCAAACATGGATTCCTGGCCCTATGGATGAAATCAATTCATCATATTCAAGGATTCATCATTTGTCGCCTTTCAGCCGCCAGGACAGAATTTTCCTCACCACATGGAAACGTCCATGCCAACAAGAGGAATCAAACATGAATTCAGATCATCCCGCCAAGCGCCTGCTGATCCTGGTCGGCAGCCCGCGGCGCGACGGCAACAGCGCGGCCCTGGGCGCGGCTGCGCTGCGCGGGGCCGAGGCGGCGGGCACCCAGGCCACGCTGCTGTTCCTGGACGACTACATCGGGGCCTTTTTGCCGGACTTGCGGCGCTCGCCCCCGCCGACCGACCGCTATTCCGAGCTGTTCCTGGAACACTTCCTGCCGGCCGACGGCGTGCTGATCTGCACCCCGATCTACTGGTACGGCATGTCGGCGCAGACCAAGGCGTTCTTCGACCGTTCGTTCAGCCACTATGCCGGCCAGGGACCCGAACCGGAACGGGTCAAGCAGCGCATGACCGGCAAGCGCCTGGGCCTGGCGGTGGCATCCGAGGAAACCTACCCGGGCGCGGCGCTGGGCATCGTGCACCAGATCCAGGAATACACGCGCTATACCCATTCGGATTTCGTCGGCTACGTGCACGGCGCCGGCAACCTGCGCGGCGAGATCGCGGCGGACCCGCGCCAGCCGCTGCAGGCGGCGGCCGAACTGGGCACCACGTTCTTTACCCGCAAGTACTCGGACTACCGGGTGGAAACGCCGCGCGCCCGCAATGTCTGGGAGACTGCCCCTGCGCTGCGCAGCACGCCGGGCGTGCTGCCGTAGACCTGCTTGAACACGCGGGTCAGATGGGCCTGGTCGGCGAAACCCACGGCATGCGCGGCGTCGGCCAGCGCCAGGCCGTCGCGCAGCAGCGCCCGGGCCCGCGCCACCCGCCAGTTGCGCAGCCAGGCCAACGGCGGCAAGCCGTAGCGCCGGGCGAACTGCTTGACCAGCGTGGTGCGGTGGCGGTCCTGCGCCACCGCCAGGGCCTCCAGGTCCGGCGCGCAGGCTGGGTCCGAGGCCATACGCGCGCGCAGCAGCGAGCAGACATCGGACGCGTCGTCTGCCGCCGCCGTACGGGCTTGCGCATGTGCCGCCAGCAGGCCGAACAAGGCGGCGGAGAGGCGTTCGCGGCGCTGCGCGTCGGCGATGGGATCGGGCGTGAGCGCGTCCAGCCAGGCCTGGCAGAGCGCCGGATCGCGAATCACGGGACCGGCCAGGCTGGCCCCGCCCGCAAACAACGTGAGTTCGTGATCCCTGAACCAATCCGGATCGATATAGGCCATGCGGTACCCCAGCGGCGCGTCCGAGGTGCCCCCGGTATGGACCTGACCGGGCGCAATCACCACCAGATCGCCCTCGCCCGCGGCCTGCGGCGCGCCATGCACGGTGAAGGCGCAACGGCCCTGCGCGATGGCGCCGATGGACCAGGCGTCGTGGAAATGCGGCGCATAGCGGTAGCCGCGCAGGTCTGCGATCAAGACATCGCCGGGCAGGCCGGCGCCGCAATGCCAGATATGTTGGGAAACCGCCATGAACAAGTGAGGATGTAGCGCCTAGCCGAAGTAGCTCTGGTCCGATGTGAGCGTGCGGGCCAGCAGCCACGCGTTGCGGGGATTCTCGCCCACGCGGCGCACGGCATACGGCCACCAATCGCCGCCGAAGGGCAGATAGACCCTGACGTTATAGCCCAAACGGCGCAACGCGAGCTGCCAGTCCGGACGCACGCCATAGAGCATTTCGAATTCGAAGGCTTCTGGCGGCCAGCCGCGCTCCCGCGCCAGCTCCAGGATGGCGCCGGCCAGGCGGTCGTCATGGGTACCGAAAACGGGCTGGAAGCCGGACTCCAGCGCCTCGCGCGACAGCATGATGGCGGCGGCGTCCAGATAGGCCTGGTCGATGCGCGCGCGGCCGGCGTGGTCCAGCGCGCGCTCCGGAAACGCGCCCTTGACCAGCCGCAGCGAGGTGCGCTGACGGATCGCCCAGGCCAGGTCCAGCGGCGTGCGGCGCCGCCGCGCCTGCAGTGTCAGGCCTGCCGGCAGGCCGGCTTGCAGCAGTTCGCGATGCAAGGCGCAGGTGCGGTCGCAGAGGGAGGAATCCTCCATGTCCAGCACCATCCAGTCGCGCCCCAGGCCGACCGTCCGGCGCGCCGCCAGGCCGATGCGCCGGGCATTGTCCCGGCCCAGCGCGTCGTCGCGCATATAGCCGATGGCGGTGGGATCGACTGACACGTGCACGTCCAGCCCTGCGTGCTCCAGCGCCCGGCAGGCGCCGAGCGTCTGGGCCACGTTGTGCTCGATGGCCTCGGGATCGTCCACGTACTCGCCCAGGTAGAAGAGCGAGGCGCGGATGCCGTGCGCCTCGCGCAGCCTGGCGGCCGTGCGGACCGCGGCGTCGACGTCCGCGCCGCCGACGAAACGGGCCGCCAGCGACGTGCGGGCCGCCATGGCACGCATCGCCCGCCCCACGCCCGGGCTGCGCGCCAGCGCGATCGCCGTTCTCTGGAACATGCTCATGGGCTCTCTCCCTATAAAGAGAGCCACTGTGCCGGTACCGCGCGCGCCCGTCTTGAACGCCAGTGAAACTTCCTAGTCCAGCGCCAGCGTGCGGGCGCGACCGAACAGCGGGCGCTGCACCGTCTGCGCCAGCAGCACGCCGGCCAGCGTCACCGCGCCGCCCAGCAGGTGGTACATGTGCAGTTGCTCGCGCAGCATGACAAAGGCGGCCAGCGCGGTGAACAGCGGCAGCAGGTTGATGAAGATGCTGCAGCGGTTGGGCCCCAGCCGCTGCACGCCTTCGATCCACAGGAAGGACAGCAGCACCGACGAGAAGATGCCCGCGTACAGGATCAGCGGCACCGTGTTCATGTCCAGCGCAGCCTGCGCCGCCGGCACGCGCAGGTACAGCGGCAGCATGTAGAGCAGCGCGAAGATCGATTGCACGAAGGTGGACTGCCAGGCCGGCAGCGGCACCTTCCAGTGGCGCAGCAACACTCCGTACAGCGCGTAGGACAAGGCAGCCAGCAGCATCAGGCCGTCGCCGACGTGGATGCCGTGCTGGAACACGCTAAGCATGTCGCCCTGGCCCACCAGGTACAGCAGGCCGAGGAACGACAGCGCGCCGCCAGCGGCCATGCCCAGGGTCAGCGGATCCCGCAGGATCACCACGCTGAGCAGCATGCTCAGCAAGGGAATCAGCGCGGTCAGGATGGCCATGTTGGTCGCCGTGGTGGTTTCGGCGGCGCGATAGGACAGCGCCTGGAACACCGCCGACGACAGGGCGCCGTACAGCGCCAGCTTGGGCCAATGGCGCAGGATGGTCTTGCGGTTGCGCCAGGCCGGGCCGGCCGTGAACAGGCCCATCAGGAACAGGGCCAGCACCAGCCTGTAGAAGGTGATGGCGGTGGGCGAGATGGCGCTGGCGGCCATCTTGGAGACGATGACGTTGCCCGCCCAGAACAGAATGGCGAACAACGGAAACAGGTAGGACATGGTGGTTGCGCTCGGAGGATGAGGGATGGTCTCCGGCCGCTTGCGGCGCCGCTTGGGGCTACGCAGGCGGTGGAGTATCGCTATCCTATTGAGCGCGATCCAGTCCGTCTGCCGATGAAAAGGCAGGCACTATCGCAAAATGGACATCGCCGTATCAGGGGCGGAATGGCGCCGGATTCAGCGGCAGCTCCAGCCCGCCCATCTGGGCCGTCAACAGCGCGGCGCTGCCGCAGGCCAGGGTGAAGCCCAGCGCGCCCTGCCCGATGTTCAGCCACAGGTTGTCGGCGGCATGGCTGCGTCCGATCAGCGGCTTGCTGGTGGGAGTGGCCGGACGCAGCCCCGCCCAAGGCGCCGCCTGGCGCAGGTCCAGCGCCGGAAACGCCTCGTGCACCTGGCGCTTGAGCAGCCCGATGCGCGCCGTGTCGATGCCGGCATCGGCGCTGCCGATGTCGACCATGGCCGCGATCCGCAGCACGCCGCCCACGCGGGCGTAGACGATGCGCCGTTCGTAGTCCGTGACGCTGATGCGCGGCGCCACCGAATCGTCGTCCTCGGCCAGCGGCACGCTCAGGCTGTAGCCCTTCAGGGGATACAGCGGCACGTCATGGCCCAGCGGCTTGAGCAGCGCGCGCGTGCCGATACCGGTGGCCAGCACGATGGCGTCAGCGCCGATGTCGCCGTCGCGCGTGTTCACCGCCACGATGCGGCGGCCTTCGCGCTGCAGGCCCGATACCGGATTGGACATGACGCATTGCACGTTGGCCATGGTCTGCAGGCGGTCGAACAACGCCTCGGTGAACTGGCGGCAGTCGCCCGCTTCTTCGCTGGGGGTGTAGATGGCGCCGGCCAGGCTTGCGCCCATGCCGGCCAGCGCGGGTTCCAGCGCCAGGGTCTGCGCCGCGTCCAGCACCTGCTGTTCAGCGCCGAGGTCGGCCTGGTACGCCACCAGCGCGCGCGCCTTGTCCAGCAAGGCCGGACTGCGGTAGGCGATGAGCTTGCCGTTCTTCAGATGGCCGAAATCCAGGTCTTCCTGCTCCAGCAGCGAGTGCATGACGTCCCGGCTCAGATAGGACAGGCCAGCCAGTTGGACCGTGGAAGCCTTGGCCACCGAGGCCCGGCACGCCAGCGCAAATTGCAGGCACCAGCGCCATTGATGGGGATCCAGCCTGGGCCGGAAACGCAGCGGGGAGTCCTCGCGCAGCAGCCAGCCCGGCACGCTGGGCAGCACGCCCGGACCGGCCAAAGGCGCCACGTAGCTATAACTGAGCTGACCGCCATTGGCGTAGCTGGAGACCTCGGCCGGACGCGCCTGGCTGTCCACCAGCACCACGTCATGGCCCTGGCGCGCCAGGAAATAGGCCGACGTGACGCCCACGACGCCAGCGCCGATTACGCAAACCCGCATACTCTTAGATCCAGAAAGACAGGGACACGACGCTATTCTGGGACGCGCCCCGCCCGTCCGGCAAATGCCAAACTCCGCAGGGTCCATAACAAAACATCATGCCCCGCCTCAGGCGGCGCGATGCAGCTTGATGATGGCGGCGGCCGTGGGGTCGCGCACCAGGTCGGCCAGGGTGTAGCCGTTGAGCGCCTCGTAGAAGGCCTGCAAGGTCTGCGCCAGCACGCCGGACAGCCGGCATGCGCCGTCCAGCGCACAGGGAGGTTCGCGGCAGTCGATCAGCGGCCCCTGCTGCTCCAGCTGCCGGATCAGGTCGCCCAGCCGGTAGCGGTCGGCGGACTGCGACAGCCGCAGGCCGCCGCCCTTGCCGCGCGAGGTGCTGACCCAACCCTGCTGCGCCATGAAGTGCACCACCTTCACCAGATGATTGCGCGACACGCTGAAGCGGTCAGCGATCTCCGGAATGGTGACGGCGGCGGACCGGTCGCGGCATTGCGTCAGGTACATCAGGACGCGCAGGCCGAAATCGGTGAATCGGGTCAGTTGCATGGCTGGGACGAAAGGGATGGACGCTGGCGGCCCGAAAGTTCAGGCCGCCAGGATACACCGCTCAAGCGGGCGCGCCGCCGCTGCCGAAGGCTTCGGCATGGATGCGGTCGGCGGGCACGCCCAGGCCGGTCAAGGCTTCGCGCTGCGCGCGCATGAAGCCGGCCGGGCCACACAGGTAGTAGTCCGCGCCGGGCACGATGACTTCGTCGCGGATGGCGTTCAGATCCACCCGGCCGGCGTAGTCGTAGTCGCGGCCAGGTTGGTCGCCGTGGCCGACCTCCTCGTAGAACACCGCCTTGCGCACGTTGGCGCGTTCGGCGGCGATGCTGTTGACGTGATCGCGCATGGCGTGGACCGAGTTGTTGCGGCAACCGTGCACGAAACGGATCTGGCGTTCGTCGTTCAACCCCACCAGATGGTTCAGGATGGAGACCATGGGCGTCAGGCCCACGCCGCCGCTCAGCAGCACCACCGGCGCGCTGCCTTCCTCGCGCAGATGGAAGTCGCCCTGGGGCGGCGCCACGTCCAGCACCCCGCCCTCTTCCAGGCGGTCATGCAGGGCGTTGGAAACCCGGCCGGCCGGCGTATCGGCGCCCGCCGCTTCGCGCTTGACCGAGATGCGCAGGCGGTCCTGGCCCGGCGCGTCCGACAGGCTGTACTGGCGCGGCTGCATCAGGCCCAGTTCGGGCACGAACACGCGCACCGACACGTACTGGCCTGGGCGGTAGGCAGGCACTTCGCCGCCATCGGCCGGCGCCAGGTAGAAGGACGTGATCTCGGCGCTTTCACGCTGCTTGCCCACCACGCGGAACGCGCGCCAGCCCGTCCAGCCGCCCGGCTTGGCGGCCGACTCCGCGTACAGGCGCGCCTCTTCGGCGATCAGCAGGTCGGCCAGTTGGCCGTAGGCCGCGGCCCAGGCCGCCACCAGCTCTTCCGTGGCTGCCTCGCCCAGCACTTCGCTGATGGAGGCCAGCAGATGCTTGCCCACGATCTGGTAGTGCTCAGGCCGGATGCCCAGGCTGACATGCTTGTGCACGATGCGCGTCACCACGGGCATCAGCACGGAAGGATCGTCGATGTGCTCGGCGTAAGCCGCGACCGCGCCGGCCAGCGCCTGCTGCTGCTCGCCGCCAGCCTGGTGGCCCTGGTTGAAGACATGCTTGAGCTCGGGGTTGTGCTTGAACATGCGGGCATAGAAATGCTTGGTCAGCGCGACGCCGTGCGTCTTGAGAACGGGCGCCGTGCCCTTGACCAGGGCGCGGATTTGGGGACTCAACATCAACTGCTCCTTGTGGCGCGATCGGAATCGCCATTAAACATGCATTTATAATACATCTTTAAATGCCCACTGAAAAACCCCGGGCGATTCAATCCGGCCCGCTGGCCCATGCGCCCAGGATGGCAAGCGGCGGTAACACGCAATCGGTCCCCGCGCGCCATTGGGGACGCGCGGCGCCGCCAGCCTGTTCGCGCCACGCCACGGAAGCGATCCAGTCCTCGCCCAGGCGCCATGAACAGGCGCGCCACTGCCCCGGCGGCGCACGCAGGCGCCATTCCGCCTTGCCGCCGAAGTCCAGGCCTACCGAAGCCATGTCCGCAGGGAAATCCAGTCCGGCCGCCTTGATGAAGGCTTCCTTCAGTGTCCACAAGAGATAAAAGCGTTCCAATTGGGCTGCGCCTTCCAGGCCAGCCAGCGTGGCTTGCTCGGCCGGCGCGCATACCCATTCGGCCAGGCGCAAGACCTCGCGCGGCCGCACTCGCTCCAGATCGGCGCCCAACTGCCACCCGGCCGGGGCGGACGCGCAGACCGCGTGGCCGCCGCTGTGGCTTAGCGACAGGGTCGCAGGCGGCATGGCCCGCCTGATCTCTTGCAGCAAAGCCCTGCTGACCCGCCAATCGAGCTGCGCCTTCGGGCTGCGCAGCGCTTGAGCGCGCGCGGCGTCCTCGGCTGACAGCTCCTGGCTGCGGTAACCCGCAGCCGCGCCTTTGTCCGCCCACCAGATTAAAAGTTCCTGAACGTTCACGGAAGAAAGTAACAAATAGCAAGCTGAAGTGTAAGAAACAAAGGAAATATTGTGTATTATGTAACGTTTTAAATCAAAATGGCCTGACATCGCCATAGTAGAATCGCGCGCTATGTTGACGTTTTCGATCGCGCAATGGCAGGGTTGGGCGCAAGGAATCGATGGCCCCGGCGACTGGTTGAAATGGGCCGAACATCCGTTCTGCCCGATCGGAAATCAGAATCCGCCCCGCCTGGACTTCCTGCCTCCCTTGCAACGCCGCCGCCTGAGCCCGCTGGCTCGCGGGGTGTTCGAGTGCGCGTGGCCGTTGGCCGAGGGACGCCCGCCCATGCCGCTGGTGTTTGCCTCCCGCCATGGCGAAACCACCCGCAACTTCGGCCTGCTGCAAGCGCTGGCGGCGCACGAACCCCTGTCGCCCACGGCCTTCGGCCTGTCGGTCCACAACGCCATCGCCGCGCAGTGGTCGATCATACGCCGCGAGACCACTGAATCCGTGGCCTTGTCGGTGGAAGACGACGGCCTGGAGCACGCCTGCATCGAGGCGTCGATGCTGTTCGACGCCGGCCACCAGAACGTGCTCGTGGTGCTGGCCGAGGAACGGCCGCCCGCAGCTTACGCCCCCTGGGTGGATGACGCGCCCTACGCTTATGCGGTCGCCCTGCATCTGCAGCCCGGCGCCGACTGGACCTTGGCCCTGGCCCCGCAGGCGCGGGATGCCGCCGACAGCGCGCAGGCCTGGCCCAATCCCCTGAACCTGCTGCGCCACCTCTTGCTGCGCACGCCCGACTGGCGCCACGCCAACCGCTCCCGACTATGGACCTGGACACGCACGGCATGACTAGCGCCACGCCTCCCCGGCAGGACTTCTGGCTCTGGCGTCTGTTCGCCACCGGCATGGCCTTTACCCTTTTCGGGCTGGGCGGCGTGCTGCTGCGCGTGCTGGTGTTCCCGCCCCAGCGCTTGCTGCCCGGCGACAAGGCGGACCGCCAGCGCCGCGCGCGCGGCGCGCTGAACGGCACCTTCCGCCTGTTCATCCGCTTCATGGTCCGCACCGGCATCCTGACCGTGGAATTCAAGGGCGCCGAACGCCTCGGCAAGCCCGGACAGATGATCCTGGCCAACCACCCTTCGCTGCTGGACGTGGTGTTCCTGGTCGGCCACGTCAAGAACGCCAACTGCATCGTCAAGCACGGCCTGGCCACCAACCCGTTCACCCGCGGCCCGGTGGCCAATGCCGGCTACATCACCAACGACGAAAGCTTCGACATGTTCGACCGCGCCGCCGACGTGCTGCGCGCGGGCGAAACCCTGATCGTCTTTCCCGAAGGCACGCGCACGCCGCGCGACGCCATGCCGCGCTTTCATCGCGGCGCCTGCGCCATCGCGCTGCGCGGCGCGCGCGTGGTCACGCCCGTAGTCATCAGCATGAATCCCCGCAGCCTGACCAAGGGCGAGCCCTGGTACCGGATTCCGCCCTGCCGCATGCGCTATGTGATCCGCGTGGGCGAGGACATCGATCCCGCCTCCTGGAGCGGCGCGCATCCGCTGCCCATCGCCGGACGCAAGATGAACGATTACCTGCACGCCTATTTCGAAGCCGAGCTGGCGCCCGCCGCGCCTGCCGGCGCCATCATGAATGAACAACCGCCTCGGGCGGTGGAAGTGGAGTCCTGACCGGATGAACCAACTGGAATTTGAACTCAAGACCCTCGTCATCGACTCGCTGGGCCTGGAAGACATCGCGCCCGACGATATCGACAGCGACGCCCACCTCTTTGGCGACGGACTGGGGCTGGACTCGGTGGACGCCCTGGAGCTGGGCCTCGCGCTGCAAAAGCGGTACGGCATCACCATCGATCCCGAGACGCGCAACATGCGCGAGCATTTCGCCAGCATCGCCAAGCTGGCCGAGTTTGTCACCGCGCAACGCCGCGCCTAAAGGATACGGAGTCCAGGATGCATACCCGCGACGAAATCTTCAACACGCTGCGCGGCGCGCTGGTCGAACTGTTCGAGATCGAACCTGAACGCATCACGCCCGAAGCAAACCTGTACACGGACCTGGAGATCGACAGCATCGACGCCATCGACCTGATCGACCATGTGCGCCGCCAGACCGGCCGCAAGCTCGACGCCAACGACTTCCGCACCGTGCGCACGGTCGAGGACGTGGTGCAGGCCATGTGCCAGAAACAGGATCCCGCCGCATGAGACGCGGCGTGGCGGCAGCCCTGGCCGTGGCCGGCATCGCCTATCCCTTCGCCGTCCACGCGGCGCTGGGACGGGTAAGCGCCGCCTGGCTGGCGCTGCCGCTGGCCCTGCTGTGGCTGGCGCGCGGCCTGACCGCGGATGCCGCCCGGCCGGGCGCGCGCCTGCTGCCCGCTGTGGCGGTGGCCTTCTGCCTGGTCCTGGCCATTTCGAATTCGCAAGACTGGCTGCGCTGGTATCCCGTGCTGGTCAACGGCATGATGCTGGCTATCTTCGGCGCCAGCCTGCGGCGCGGCCGCCCCGTGATCGAGCAACTGGCCCGGCTGCGCCACCCAGATCTGCCGCCCGAAGGCGTGCGCTACACCCGCAATGTCACCCGCGTGTGGTGCGCCTTTTTCGCCCTGAACGGCAGCGTGGCGGCGGCCCTTGCGGCCTGGGGACCCTGGAGCTGGTGGACCGTCTACAACGGCGCCGTGAGCTATGTGCTGATGGGCCTGCTGCTGGCGGGCGAATGGCTGCTGCGCCCCGCCGCCGCCAAGGCGGCGTAACGCATGGCCTGGACCGATCTCGCGCAGCTGCTGCTGCCCGCCCCGCCTGACTTGGCCGATGCGCTGGTCGCCGACGAGCCGCCACTGACGCGCGAGGCGTTTGCTCGCGCCAGCCTGCAGGCCGCGGGCGCCTTGCAAGCCAGGCAGCTGCAACGCGTCGCGATCTGGTTCGAGGACGCCGCCCGCATGGCCGTCGCGTTGTTCGCGTGCTGGCGCGCCGGCGTGGTCGCGGTGCTGCCGGGCGACGCCCAGGCGCAGACCTGCGCCACGCTCGACGCCATGGTGGACGCCTGGCTGAGCGACACTGATCTGCCGCTGCCGGCCGAGCGGCTGTGCCGGCTGGCCGAGCTGCAAGGCCACGCACCGCTCGCGCCCGCCGAACTGGACCCTGCGCTGACGCTGGTGCTGTGCACTTCGGGATCCAGCGGCACGCCCAAACATATCGCCAAGCACTGGCGGCAACTGATGGACGAAGTCCGCGCGCTGCAGCAGCAATGGCCGGATGCGCGCGGCCCCGTGCTGGGCAGCGTATCGGCGCAACACATGTACGGCCTGCCCTTCAGGGTGCTGTGGCCGCTGTGCGCCGGGCGCCAGCTGGACCGGCCGCAGCGCCTTTATCCGGAAGAACTGCAGCAGGCCAGCCTGCGCCATCCGGCCTGCACCTGGATCGCCAGCCCAGCGCTGCTGCGCCGCCTGGGACAGCGGCTGGATTGGGACCAGCTGCGCGGCCGCCTGACCCGCATCCACTCGTCCGGCGGCGAATTGCCCGCCGACGCATCCGACCATATCGCACAGCACCTGGGACTGCGCCCCAGCGAGATCTACGGCAGCTCCGAAACCGGCGCCGTCGCCTGGCGCGAAGGCGACAGTCCCTGGCAGCCGCTGCCCGGCGTGGCCGTCGACCTGAACGCCGAAGGCGCGCTGCGCGTGCAATCGCCATGGGTCAACCCGGCCGAAGCGCAGACCGCCGACGGCGCGGAGCTTGCGCATGACGGTTTCCGGCTGCTCGGCCGCCTCGACCGCATCGTGAAGATCGAGGAAAAGCGCATTTCCCTGCCCATGCTGGAACAGGCGCTGGCGCGCCATTCCTACGTCGCCGAAGCGCGCCTGGGAGGTCTGGCCGGGACCACGCGCCTTGCCGCGCTGGTCGCCCTGTCGGCCGGCGGCCTGCATGCCTTGCGCAACCAGGGCCGCAAGGCGCTAGTGGATGCGCTGCGCGCGCATCTGGCCCCCGGCTTCGAATCGCTGGCCATTCCGCGCACCTGGCGCTTCTTCGCGCAACTGCCCGCCAACGCCCAGGGCAAGCTGCCGCGCGGCGTGTTCGAAGCGGCCGCGGGCCCCCGACCGCTTGCGCCCGAGGCGCAGGAACTGCCGCGCCTGGCGGATCACGAACGCCGCTACCGGCTGGAAATCCCCTGCGACCTGGCGCATTTCAGCGGCCACTTCCCCACTGCTCCCGTTGTGCCCGGGGTTGTCCAGATCGGCTGGGCCATGTCGCTGGCACAACGCGACCTCCATCCCGAGCTGCGTTTCGCCGGCATGGAAGCCCTGAAATTCCAGCGCCTGCTGCGTCCGGGCGATACCGCCATGCTGGCGCTCAAATGGGACGCCTCGAAGCAGAAGCTGTATTTCGCCTACACGGTCAACGGCGCGCCCTGCTCTTCCGGCCGCATTCTGCAGGCAGGCGGCCATGGCCCCGCATAAGCTCTGCGCGCTCATTCCCGTGTACAACCACGGCGCCACGGTCGCCGCGGTGCACGCGCAGCTTGTGGCGCAAGGCTTGCCCTGCGTGCTGGTGGATGACGGCTCCGAACCGTCTTGCGCCGCCGCGCTGGATGCGCTGGCCGCCCAACCGCATACGCATCTGCTGCGGCGCGCGGTCAACGGCGGCAAAGGCGCGGCGGTGCAGGACGGGCTGCGCGCGGCGGCGGCGCTGGGCTATACCCATGCCTTGCAGGTCGACGCCGACGGTCAGCACGCCCTGACGGACGCGGCGGCCTTCGCCGCGGCCTCCCGTGCTCGCCCCGAAGCCCTCGTCTGCGGCGCGCCGCTGTATGGCGACGACGTGCCACGCAGCCGTCTCTATGGCCGCTGGCTGACGCGCGTGTGGGTCTGGATCAATACGCTTTCGCTCGACATCCCCGACGCCATGTGCGGTTTCCGCGTCTACCCGCTGGCCGCGGCGCTGCCCGTGATCGACGGCGCGCGCGTGGGCCGGCGCATGGATTTCGACATCGCCGTCCTGGTGCGCCTGCACTGGCGCGGCGTCGCGATGGTCTGGCTGCCGACGCGCGTGGCCTACCCGGAAGGCGGCATTTCCCACTTCCAGGGCCTGCGCGACAACCTGCTGATCAGCCGCATGCACGCGCGCCTCTTCTTCGGCATGCTGGCGCGCTCGCCGGCGCTGCTGTGGCGCCGGCTTGCCGGAGGTCAGCGTCCATGAGCGCCACAGATCAGCATTGGGCCGATCAGCCCGAGCGCGGCAGCGCCCTGCTGATGCGCCTGACCGCCTGGGCCGCGCGCACCCTGGGCCGCCGTTTGGTCGCGCCCGTGGTCTGGCTGGTCGTGCTGTATTTCTATGTCAGCGGCGCCCGCGCCCGGCGTTCGATCGCGGCCTACCAGCGCCGTCTGGCGCAATCCGGCACGCTGGCCGAGCCGCTGCCGCGCCGCATGCCGGTCTACCGCCAGTACCTCGCGTTCGCCAACGCCATCCTGGACAAGCTGGACGTCTGGCAGGGCAAGATCACGATGGCCCATCTGGACATCTCCGACCCTGACGGCCTGCACGCGCAAATGGGCAGCAACCGCGGCCAGATCCTGGTGGGCTCGCACCTGGGCAATATCGAGGTCTGCCGCGCGCTGGCGGAGCAAAGCGGCACCTTGAAACTCAATGTGCTGGTCCACGACAAGCACGCGGTTCACTTCAGCCGGCTGCTGCACCAGGCCGGCGGCGGGCTGCGCATGATCCAGGTCAGCGAACTGGATGCTCCGGCCATGCTGGACCTGGCGCAGCGCCTGGACCGCGGCGAATGGCTCGCCATCGCCGGCGACCGCGTGCCGCTGCAGGGCGACCGTTGCACGCCGGTGGACTTTCTGGGCGCCAGCGCGCTGTTCCCGCAAGGGCCCTGGCTGCTGGCGGGCCTGTTGCGCTGCCCGGTCAACCTGCTGTTCTGCACGCGCCACGGCGCGCGCTACCGCGTCGCGATGGAACGCCTGTCGGACGGCATCGAATGGACGCGCGCCACGCGCCAGGCCCGGATCGCCGAGCTGGCCCAGCGCTACGCCGACCGCCTGGCCGCACACTGCCGCATGGCGCCGCTGCAATGGTTCAACTTCTACCCTTTCTGGAAAGACGATGCGTAAACGGGGCGCCATCGGCGCTGAAGTCGAAATCCGTGTGCCCTTCTTCGACGTGGATCAGCTAAACGTCGTCTGGCACGGACACTACGTCAAGTATCTGGAACAGGCCCGCTGCGAACTGCTGGACCTGCTGGGACACAACTACGACGCCATGCGCGCCAGCGGCTACGCCTGGCCGGTGATCGACCTGCATCTGCGCTACGCGCAGCCCGCACAATTCGGCCAGCGCCTGAAGGTGCGCGCCGAACTGGTGGAATGGGAGCACCGGCTGAAGATCAACTACCTGATCCTGGACGCCGCCAGCGGCCAGCGCCTGACGCGGGCCACGTCCGAACAGGTGGCGGTCTGCATCCAGACCCGCGAGATGCAGCTGACCTCGCCCGCCGCGCTGGTCGATGCCGTGCAACGCAAGCTGCAATCGATGGAGACGCCCGCATGACGCGCCGCCTGGTTTTCATACGCCGCCTGTGCGCCCTGCTGGCCTTGGCCCTGCTGCCGCTGGCCGCCCGCGCCTTCGACCTGGCCGACCTGCAAACGCAGCTGAACGCCACGCCGGTGGTGCGCGGCCATTTCGTGCAACAGAAGTTCCTGCGCTCGCTGCCGCAGCCGCTGACCAGCCGCGGCGATTTCACGCTGGCGGCGGGCAAGGGCCTGCTGTGGCTGCTGCGCACGCCGATCGCGCAGGACCTGCGCATCGACGCCCGCGGCATCTCCCGGCGCGACGAAGCCGGCAAATGGCAGGCTCTGCCGCAGCATTCCGGCGCCGGCCGCGAGAACCGGCTGTTCCTGTCCGTGCTGGCAGGCGACACCGCCGGGCTGCGCGAAAACTTCGACCTGGCGCTCACTGGCGACGCCAATGCCTGGCAGCTGCTGCTGACGCCGCGCTCGGTCCTGCTGCGCCAGATCTTCGACAACATCCAGATCAACGGGGGCAAGCTGGTGGACCGCATCGAACTGCGCGAGACGCAGGGCGACCGCAGCGTGCTGCAAATGACGGATGCGCAGGCCGCCCAGGCCCTGACCGCCGAGGAGCAACGTGCGTTCGCCGATTGAGCGCTGGCTGCCGCGGCTGTTCAAGCTGGGGCTGCTGCTGATTCTCTGCGCCGGCGCCTGGCAAAGCCGCCACGGCTGGCCGGTGTCGGCCAACCTGATGGAGCTGGTGCCCCAGGCCGGCGCCGACGCCACGCGCCAATTGGCCGAGGCCCGCATCCAGGAGCCCCTGTCGCGCCAGCTCATCGCGCTGGTCGCGACTCAAAGCGCAAACGCCGGCGCGGATGCTGCGGCCCCCGCGCGCCTGCTGGCGCAGCGCTGGACCGACAGCGGCCTGTTTTCTTCCGTGCAGGTGGAACTGCAAATCGACGTGCCCGCGCTGCGCGCGCAACTGCTGGCGGGCCGGCTGGCCATGCTGCCGGCGGCCGACCGGCATCAGCTCGAGACCGATCCCGCAGCCTACGCCCAGCGCCGCGCACGCGAGCTGTCCGATCCATTTTCATCTTCGGGCCTGGTGCCGGCGGACCAGGACTGGCTGGGCCTGACGCGCCGCGCCGAACAGGCGCTGCGCCCAGGCGGCGCGGTGCAGTACGACATGGGCACGGGCACCCTGCAGGCCGAACATGCTGGCAGACGCTGGATGCTGGTGCGCGCAGAAACCCGCGGCGATGCGTTCGACGCGGCCGCGCCCCAACAAATCGCCGCGCAGCTCGAACAGGACCGCGCGGCGCTCGGCGCGGCCGGCGCCGAGCTGCTGGTGGCCGGCGGCCCCCTGTACGCCGCCGCGGGCCGGGCGCAAGCGGTTGCCGAAAGCAGCTGGATCGGTACCGGCGCCACCATCGGCATCGTGCTGGTCCTGCTGCTGGCGCTGCGGCGCGTGCGCGCGCTGCTGGCTTTCGTGCCGGTCGCCGTCGGGCTGCTGACCGGCGCGGTGGCCTGCGTGGCAGTGTTCGGCTCCATCCACGTCCTGACCCTGGTGATCGGCGCGAGCCTGATCGGCGTAGCGGTGGATTTCCCCATGCATTGGCTCGGCAAGAGCTATGGCATGGCCGACTGGCAGGCCTGGCCCGCGCTGCGGCGCGTCCTGCCCGGGCTGACCATCAGCCTGGCAGCCAGCCTGGTCGGCTACGTCGCGCTGGCGTTCACCCCATTCCCCGCGCTGACGCAGACCGCGGTGTTCTCGGCCGCCGGCCTGCTGGGCGCCTACGCCTGCACCGTGTGCCAGTTGCCGGCCTGGATGGACGGCTGGCGGCCCCGCCCCTGGCAGCCGCTGCTGCGTTTTGCCGAGGCCGCGCTGCACGCGCGTCAGCGCCTGGCCGGACGCCGCGCCGCGCTGTGGCTGGGCGCCCTGGCCCTTATCGCCGCCACTGCCGGCGGCATCAGCCGGCTGAGCATCCAGGACGATCTGCGGCAATGGCTGAGCCTGCCCGCGCCCTTGCTGCAACAGGCCCGGCAGATCGGCGAAATCACCGGCTTCATGCCGACCAGCCAGTTCTTCCTGGTGCGCGCGCCCGACGCCGACGAGCTGCTGCGCAGGCAGGCGCGGGTGTCGCAGGCGCTGGATGCGCTGGTCGCGCGCGGCGATCTCGCCGCCTACAACGCCTTGAGCCAGCTGGTCTCGCCGGCCGCCGACCAGAAGGCGCTGGGCGCGACGCTGGCCAGCCTGGCCGGGCAGCCCGACGCCTGGAAGCCGCTTACCGACATCGGCATCCCCTACGCCGCCTTGCGCCTGGAACTGCAATCCATGGCCGCGCTGCCGCCGCAGGCCATCGAAGACGCGCTGCAAGGCCCGCTGGCCGAACGCTGGCGGCCGCTGTGGCTGGGCGTGCGTGAAGGGCAGGCCGCAGGCATGGTGACCTTGCTGGGCCTGCGCGACGCGTCCGCGCTCGAGGCCATCGCCCGGGTTGCCCCGGACGTCACGCTGGTGGACCGCAGCGGCGAACTGAATCGCATGTTCGCGGCCACGCGCATCGAAGCCGCCGAGCTCAAGCTGCTGTCCTATGGGGTCGCGGCGCTGTTGCTGCTGCTGACTCTGGGCCGGGCCGCCGCCTGGCGCATCCTGGCCGTGCCGCTCGCGGCCACCGCATGCAGCCTGGCCGCGCTGGGCTATCTGGGCCAGCCGCTCACCCTGTTCAGCCTGTTCGGTTTGCTGCTGGTGTCGGCCATCGGCGTGGATTACGCCATCTTCATGTACGAGCGGGTCGCGGGCGCGGCCGCCAGCCTGGTCGGCATCCTGCTGGGCGCCGCCACCACGCTGCTGTCCTTCGGCCTGCTCGCCGTCAGCCAGACGCCCGCCATCGCCAACTTCGGGCTGGCGGTCGCGCTGGGCGTGGCCTTCTCGCTGCTGTGGGCGCCATGGATCAATCCGCCGCGCGCCGCCGCGCCGCATCCTGCTTTCAATAACTAAAAGGAAATACCCGGCATGGAACATCGCGAAGTCGTAGTCATAGGAGCGGGGCCGGCAGGCGCGGTTGCCGCCGCCCTGTTGAAGCGCCAAGGACATGACGTCCTGATGCTGGAACGCCAGCAGTTTCCGCGTTTTTCCATCGGCGAAAGCCTGCTCGCCCATTGCCTGGAATTCGTGGAAGAAGCGGGCATGCTGCCGGCGGTGCAGGCCGCCGGCTTCCAGGTGAAGAACGGCGCGGCGTTTGCCTGCGGCGAGCGCTATACCCACTTCGATTTCCGCGACAAGTTCAGCCCCGGCCCCGGCACCACGTTCCAGGTGCAGCGCGCGCACTTCGACAAAGTGCTGGCGGACGATGCCGCCCGCCAGGGCGTGGAAGTGCGCTACCTGCAGGAAGTGACGGCTGCCGATTTCGACGGCGACGCCCCCTTGCTGGATGTGCGCGGCGCCGATGGCGCGTCCTACCAGGTGCAGAGCCGGTTCGTGCTCGATGCCAGCGGCTACGGCCGCGTGCTGGCGCGCCTGCTGGACCTGGAGCGCCCGTCGTCGATGCCGCCGCGCAAGGCCATCTTCACCCATATCGAGGACCGCATCGACGACCCCGGCTTCGACCGCGAGAAGATCCTGATCAGCGTGCACCCGGAAGAACGCGGCATCTGGTACTGGCTGATCCCCTTCTCCAACGGCCGCTGCTCGTTCGGCGTCGTGGGCGGCGAAAACCTCTTCGGCGGCCCCGGCCAGGACCTGATGGCCACGCTGCGCGAGATGGCCGACGCCGCGCCCAATCTCAAGCGAGTCCTGAAGAACGCCGTCTGGGACACGCCCGCCAATACCATCGGCGGCTATTCGGCCAGCGTGACGCAGCTGCACGGCCCCGGCTACGCGCTGCTGGGCAACGCGGCGGAATTCCTGGACCCCGTGTTTTCCTCGGGCGTCACCATCGCCCTGCGCTCGTCCAAGCTGGCGGCCGACGCGCTGCACCGCCAACTGACCGGTGCGCAGGTCGACTGGCAGGCCGAATTCGCCGATCCGCTGATGGTGGGCGTGGAGACCTTCCGCGCCTATGTCCAGGGCTGGTACAGCGGGGAATTCCAGGATGTGGTCTTCTACGAGAACGCGCAGCCCGAGATCCGGCGCATGATCAGCTCCATCCTGGCGGGCTACGCCTGGGACCGGAACAACCCCTTCGTCGCCAACCCGCAGCGCCGCCTGCGCATGCTGAGCGAACTTTGCCGCGGCGCCGAAGCGCAGCCGCTGCCCGCCTGATCCCGACCATGGCCGCCACCCACTCCTCCTTCCTGTCTGCCGCGCGCACCCTGGGCGCGCTGCTGGCGCTTGCCCTGCTGGCGGGCTGCGCGGGCGCGCCGCCCTTGCCGGCGCGCAACGCGGACTTCACGCTGCCGCGGCAGCTGCATGTGGTGCAGGCCGTCGCCGGCCAGCCGCCGCTGGACGCGCTGCTGGTGGTGCAGCGCGAAGGCGCCGCCTTGCGCTGGTCCCTGTTCGATCCCATGGGCGTGCCGCAGGCGCGCCAGATGCTGGAACGCGGCCAATGGCGCAACGACGGCTTCCTGCGGCCCAATGCCGGGGCGCGCGATCTGTTCGCCGCCCTGATGTTTGCGTGGACGCCCGAAGCGGAACTGGATGCGGCCTACGGCGCGGGCAACTGGCGCGCCAGCCGCGAGGACGATGGCGCGGCGCAACGCGAACTGCTGGACCGCGGCGGTTCGCGCTGGAGCGTGCGCTGGCCGCAGGCCGCGCAGACCGGCACGTTCATCATCACCACTGCCGACCAGGTCACATGGCGGATCTCGCCCTTGAAGGAGCAGCCATGAACACCTGGTTGGGTACGCCCGGCGTGGTGTGCGCGCTGGGCGCCGGCATCGACGCGGTAGCCCGCGCCGCCTTCGCCGGCGACACCTCGGGCATGCGCCCGCAGCCGGATTGGGTCCATGGCCGCACGCTGACGCTGGGCGGCCATGCGGACGCGCTGCCGCCCATCCCCGACACGCTGCCCGCCCATCACCACAGCCGCAACAACCAATTGCTGCTGGCCGCCGCTTTGCAGATCGAACCGCAACTGCGCGCCGCCGTAGCCCGCCATGGCGCCAGCCGCGTCGCCGTCGTGCTGGGCACCAGCACTTCCGGCGTCAACGACAATGCGCCGGCCTTCCGCCAACTGGCGGCGCAGGGCGCATGGCCGGACGGCTACGACTACCGCCGCCAGGCGCTGTCGTCCCCCGCCGCCTTTTTCGCGGACTGGCTGGGCGCCACCGGCCCCGCCTACACGCTGTCCACGGCCTGCACCTCCAGCGCCCGCGCCCTGCTGTCCGCGCGCCGCCTGCTCGCCTCGGGCCTGTGCGACGCCGTGGTCTGCGGCGGCGCGGACACCCTGTGCCGCCTGACCATCAACGGCTTCGCCACGCTGGAAGCCATCGACGACATGCTGTGCCTGCCCTTCTCTGCCAACCGCCGCGGCATCAACATCGGCGAAGCCGGCGTGCTGTTCCTGATGGAACGCGAGCCCGCAGGGGAGCGCTCCGTGGCGCTGCTGGGCGGCGGCGCCAGCTCCGACGCCTGGCACATGTCCGCGCCCGAACCCAGCGGCGCCGGCGCGCGGGCAGCCATGCAGGCCGCGCTGCAATCCGCCGGCGTGGACGCGGCCAGCATAGGCTGGGTCAATCTGCACGGCACCGGCACCCTCCACAACGACGCCATGGAAAGCCAGGCCATGCACGCCGTCTTTCCGCAGGGCGTGCCCTGCGCCTCGACCAAGGCGCTTACCGGCCACGCGCTGGGCGCGGCGGGCGCGCTGGAAGCGGCGCTGGCCTGGGCCACGCTGTCGGCCGGCAATGCCGAAGGACGGCTGATGCCCCACGTCTGGGACGGGCAGCCCGATCCAGCCCTGCCGGCGCTGGATTTCAGCACCGCGCAGCACCGCTACGCGCAAGGCCGGCCGCGCCTGGCCATGAGCAATTCCTTCGCCTTCGGCGGCAACAACGCCAGCCTGATCCTGGGAGCCCAAGCATGACGACCTGGCCGGTATCCAGCCTGCTGCCGCACGCCGGCGACATGATCCTGATCGACGAGGTCTGCAGCCACGACGCCGACAGCCTGACCGCGCGCGCCGTGGTCAGGCCCGGCCCCTACTCGCTGCCCGACGGCTCATTGCCGCCATGGCTGGGCATGGAGCTGATGGCGCAGGCCGTGGGCGCCTGGGCCGGCTGCCAGGCGCGCCAGGCAGGCGAACCCGTCAAACTGGGCTTTCTGCTCGGCACCCGGCGCTACGAAAGCCACGCCGACGCGCTGCCCGCCGGCGCCCGCCTGACCATACATGCGCGCCGCGGGCTGATCGACGCCAGCGGCATGAGCGTCTTCGAATGCGAACTGCGCGACGACGCGCGCCTGCTGGCCGAGGCCAGGCTGAACGTCTATCAGCCCAAGGACCCCGCCGCTTTTATCCAGGAAGAATCACCCGAATGAGCACCGCCCCGATACTCGTAACCGGCTCGAGCCGCGGCATCGGCCGCGCCATCGCGCTGGCCCTGGCCGACGCCGGCCACGACCTGGTGCTGCACTGCCGCCAGCGGCTCGACCAGGCGCAAGCCGTGCAGGCCGAAGTCCAGGCGCGCGGACGCCAGGCGCGCGTGCTGCAATTCGATGTGGCGGACCGCCAGCAATGCGCCGCCGCCCTGCAGGCCGACATCGACGCGCACGGCGCCTATTACGGCGTGGTCCTCAACGCCGGCCTGACCCGCGACGGCGCGTTTCCCGCTTTGACAGGCGACGATTGGGACCAGGTGCTGCGCACCAATCTCGACGGCTTCTACAACGTGCTCAGTCCGCTCGCCATGCCCATGATCCGCCGCCGCGCGCCTGGCCGCGTGGTCTGCATGGCGTCCGTGTCCGGCCTGATCGGCAACCGCGGCCAGGTGAACTACAGCGCCTCCAAGGCCGGCCTCATCGGCGCCGCGAAAGCTCTGGCCGTGGAACTGGCCAAGCGCCAGATCACCGTCAACTGCGTGGCGCCGGGCCTGATCGACACCGACATGATCGACGAACACGTGCCAGTCGAGGAAATCCTGAAGGCCGTGCCCGCGCAACGCATGGGGCGGCCCGAGGAAGTGGCCGCCGCCGTCGTATTCCTGATGTCTCCCGGCGCCGCCTACATCACGCGCCAGGTCATCGCCGTCAACGGAGGGCTGTGCTGATGAAACGCGTCGTCATCACCGGCATGGGCGGCATCAGCGCGCTCGGCAACGACTGGTCCAGCGTGCAGCAGGCGTTCCAGGCGGGGCGCAGCGCGATCCGCGTCATGCCCGACTGGTCGCGCTACGCCGAACTGAACACGCGCCTGGCCGGCCCCATCGAAGGCTTCCAGACGCCCGCGCACTGGACCCGCAAGCAGTTGCGCAGCATGGGACGGGTTTCCCAGCTGGCGGTGCGCGCCGCGGAACTGGCGCTGGACGACGCGGCGCTGCTGGGCGACCCATGCATCGCCGACGGGCGCATGGGCGTGGCCTGCGGCTCCTCGGTGGGCAGCACGGCGGAAATCCGCGCCTTCGGCAACATGCTGCTCAACGGCGTCACGGACGACCTGAACGCCAATTCCTACGTCCGCATGATGCCCCACACCACCGCGGCCAACGTCGGCATCTTCTTCGAGCTGAAGGGCCGCATCATCCCGACCTCCAGCGCCTGCACCTCGGGCAGCCAGGGCATAGGCTACGCCTACGAAGCCATCCGCTACGGCCGCCAGGAGCTGATGCTGGCGGGCGGCGCGGAAGAGCTCTGCGCCAGCGAAGCCCTGGTGTTCGACGCGCTCTACGCGACCAGCCAGAAAAACGACACGCCCGAACTCACGCCCCGCCCCTACGACCGCGACCGCGACGGCCTGGTGATCGGCGAAGGCGGCGGCATGCTGGTGCTGGAATCGCTGGACCACGCACTGGCGCGCGGCGCGCGCATCCACGCGGAAATCGTCGGTTTCGGCAGCAATTCGGACGGCACGCACATCACCCGCCCCGAGGCCGGCACCATGCGCATCGCCATGGAAATGGCGCTGGCCGACGCGGGCCTGCCGCCGCAAGCCATCGGCTACGTCAACGGCCACGGCACCGCCACGGAACAGGGCGACATCGCCGAAACGCAGGCCACGCACGGCCTGTTCGGCAGCCGCATGCCCATCAGCTCGCAAAAGAGCTACCTGGGCCACACCCTGGGCGCCTGCGGCGTGCTGGAGTCGTGGTTCAGCATTGAAATGCTCAACCGCGACTGGTATGCGCCCACGCTCAATCTGCGCAACGTCGACCCGCGCTGCGGCGAACTCGACTACCTGACCGAGGGCCGCAACATGAGCAACGAATATGTCATGAACAACAACTTCGCCTTTGGCGGCATCAACACCTCGTTGATCTTCCGCCGCTGGCGCTGAAGTTCGCAATATCCGCGTTTTTCCCTCTCCCGAATGGAATGCCTGTCATGAACGTTTCTTACAAGCTGTCCGCCGCCCTGCTTTTGTCGCTGGCATGCTCGGCGCAAGCCCTGGCTGCGGATCGTACCGTCCATCTGCCCATGCAGGCCGCAGTCGAAGCCGCCCAGGCCGCCGGCAAGATCGACGGCAGCGTCAAGTTCTACCTTGCCGGCACCGGCCCCAAGGGCACGGTGCTGGAATCCGGCGTCGTCACCAACCGCAAGACCAACGCCTTCGCCAAGAAGGACGAGGACGCCTGCCTGTGGGTGGCCCAATCCGCCATCATCGCCCTTCACGAAGCGGCCAAGAAGGCCGGTGCGAACGCGGTGACCAATATCATCAGCTACTACCGCAAGAACGAATACAGCAGCAAGACCGACTACGAATGCCATGCCGGCGCGATGGTGGCCGGCGTCGCCCTGCGTGGCGACCTGGCCAAGGTAAAGTAAGTAAGGGGAACCGGCGGCCGCGGGAGCACGCCCGCCGCGGGAAAACGCCGGCCGCCGGGAAACGCCGGCCGCCGGTTTAAACTGCTTGTTTGTCGCAACACCACAAAGGTTTACCCATGAGCACTGCTACGCTCAAGACCCGCCTCTCCGATGCCGTCAAGGACGCGATGCGCGCCAAGGCCGCCGAACGCCTGACCACGCTGCGCTTCCTGCTGGCTGCCGTCAAGCAGAAGGAAGTGGACGAACGCCGCGACCTGAACGACGCCGAGATCACGGCCATCATCGAAAAGCAGGTCAAACAGCGCCGCGAGTCCATCGCCGCGTTCGAACAGGCCGGCCGCACCGAAACCGCCGAACAGGAAAAGGCCGAACTGCTGGTGCTGCAGGAATTCCTGCCGCAAGCCGCCACGCCCGAGGAAGTCTCGGCCGCCATCGACGCCGCGCTGGCGGAAGTGGCCGCGCAGGGCGTGACCGGCGCGCCCGCCATGGGCAAGGTCATGGCGCTGCTAAAGCAGGCCCTGGCCGGCCGCGCCGACATGACGGCGCTGTCACAGCAAGTGAAGGCCCGCCTGGCCTGAGTCCGCACATGCCTGGCTGCCGTTCGGCTTCCAGCCAGACACGGTAGCCAGCCGCCCCGCTCGGCTCAGAACGCGCCCCCGAACAGATCGGGCTGGCGCGACTGCTCCTGCGGGTCGGCGAAATTGCTCATCCCCACCCCCGCCAGCCGGTACAGCGTTTCCGGCGGCAAGTCCACGCGCTCGCACAGCAGCCTGGCGACGGCGGCCAGCTCCACCGCCGATCCGGGCGGGTTCAGGCTGGTCTGGCTGCGCGTCAGGATGCGGAAACGGTCCGTCTTCAACTTGAGCACCACGGTACGGCCCAGGGCGCCCTTCTTCAACGCCTGGTCCCACACCCGTTCCGCCATGCGGTCGATGGCCTCGCCCACCGCGTCCAGGCGGATATCCTGCGAGAACGTCGTCTCCGACGATACCTGCTGCAAAGGCTGATCCGTCTGCACCTCGCGCTCGTCGATGCCGCGCGCCAATTCGTACAGGCGCCGGCCATAGCGGCCGAAGTAATGCTCCAGCTCCTGGGCGCTGTGCGTGGCCAGGTCTCCCACGGTATGGATGCCCAGTTGCTCCAGGCGCGCCTGCGTCACCTTGCCCACGCCCGGCACTTTGCGCACCGGCAAGGGCTCCAGAAAGGCCAGCACCTTGGCGGGCCGGACCACGAACAGGCCGTCCGGCTTGTTCCAGTCGGACGCGATCTTGGCCAGGAATTTATTGGGCGCGACTCCCGCCGAGGCCGTCAGCCCGGTTTCCTCGCGGATCTGCTGCCGGATGACTTGCGCGACCTCGGTGGCCGAGGGCAGACCCAGCTTGTTGACGGTAACGTCGAGGTAGGCCTCGTCCAGCGACAAGGGTTCGATCATGTCGGTATGGCGGGCAAAGATCTGCCTGACCTGGCGCGAGACCTCGCGATAGCGGTTGAAATCCGGCGGCACGTAGATCGCATGGGGACACAGGCGCTCCGCGCGGGCGGCGGACATGGCCGAATGGATGCCGAACCGCCGCGCCTCGTAGGACGCGGCGCACACCACCGAGCGCGGTCCGGTCCAGGCCACGACCACGGGCTTGCCGCGCAGTTCGGGGTTGTCGCGCTGTTCCACGGAGGCATAGAACGCGTCCATGTCCACGTGCACGATCTTCCGTAATTCAATCATGGTGGTGATGCCCCCATGAGCCGTTCATCGCCTGAAACCCCGTGGCAAAACATATATTATGACCGCCGACAACCGACTTTCCATTCCTGCCCGCAACGGTCCATGACTGCAGCCTCCACGCCTCAAACCGACTACTTCGGCCTGACCATCCCCTTCATGCATTTCATCGGCCTGGTGCCCGAGAGCATCGCGCCGGCCTATGCCCGTACCTCGCTGCCCTGGCGCGCCGACCTGACCAACAGCCGCGGCGACGTGCATGGAGGCACGCTGATGAGCGTGCTGGACTTCACGCTCAGCGCCGCCGCCCGCGGCTCGGCCGACGGCACGGAAGGCATGGCCACCATCGACATGAACACCTCGTTCCTGTCGCCCGGCACGGGCGATCTGGTGATCGAGGCGCGCTGCCTGCGCAAAGGGGCGTCGATCGCCTTCTGCGAAGGCGAGGTCCGGCGCGCCGACGGCGAGCTGGTGGCGCGCGCCACCGCCACCTTCAAGATCATCCGCCGCCGCCCGGGCGGGGACTGAGCGCGCCGGCGGCGGCAAGCCGCCAGCGCCCGCGCATCAGTTGGGCAGGTCGCGCGAAGGCTTGACCGGCGGGCGCGGATCCAGCGGCATATAGCTGCTGCACGACACCAGGCTGTAATAGACGGCGTCCTGCATCGCGCGCATGGCGGCCGCGTCCCAGGTGCCCTTGCCCCACACCGCGATGCGCACATCGGTGGTCTTGGGGCCGGCCGCCTTCAATTCGACCCGCGTCATCTCATTGTCGCTATAGGGCGCCAGCACCTGCACCACGCCGGACTGCGCGCTTTCGTTCATGGTGTCCACCACGCGATAGGCGTTGTCGGTGCTGCGCAGGCACGCATTGGCCTGCCGGATCGCCGCGTCGTAGGCGTCCTTGAAGGCCACCGGGGCCTTGAATTCGCTGTGCGGCGACGTGCCGGGCGAAATGCCCATCGAGCAGCCCGCCAGGCCCAGGGCCAGCGCCGAAGCCGCGACCAGTTTCCAGTACATGTGTATCTCCAGATCAGTGCCCGCGATTATCCCGCATATCGGCTGCGCGCGATAAGCGCAGCCGCGTTCACATGATCCCGATGCGGTACTCCAGGTTCTTCACCAGGGTCCGCAGGCGCGGCCCCAGGGTCTCGTACACGTGCTTTTCGTCCAGGTTGTCAGCCGGGATCGTCACGTTGAAGGCCAGCGGCAAGTCATTGGAGCGATAGCGCATCGGCGTGGCGATGCCGCACAGCTCGGCCCGCCAGTCCTTGCTGACCACGCAGAAGCCGTGCTCGGCGATGGCATCGAACGCGGGTTGCAGCGATGGGCCGAAGCGTTCCCAGTCCTCCGGGAACTCCTCGGCCAGCCGGGCGCAGATGAGCTCACGCTCGTCCGGCGTCTGCGCATACAGCAGCGCGCGCCCGGTGGCGGTGCGCAGCAAGGGGCGGGCCGACCCGATGTCCGGGCGCGAGGCATTGGACGCGCCGTCGTGCACCGTTTCCACGTAGACCACCTGCAGGCGGTCGCGGATGGCCATGGACACCGGCCCCTTGGCATAGCGCGCCAGTTCGATCATGTCGTGCGCCGCCAACTGCCGCAGCGTCAGGTGCACCAGCAAGGGATAGCCCAGCGTCAGCACCGCCGGACCCAGCGAATATTTGCCGGTGCGTTCGTCGCGCCGCAGATAGCCCAGCCCCACCAGCGTGAACGTCAGCCTGGACACCGTCGGGCGCGTCAGGCCGAGCATTTCGGCGATTTCCTTGTTGCCCAGCTGCGGCTCGGCCGCCGAAAAGCACTTGAGCACGTCCAGCCCGTTGGAAAGCGTGGAGGCAAAGCGCGGGTGCGCTTCCAGCGAGGCGCGGGATTCGAGTTCGTAGTTGAGCGGCGTTTTCGAGTGCATGGCGGCCTAGGGATTCGGAGCATTGACAGTATATCGCCTGCCGAAATACAAACATTCCGTTCACTATAAACACTTGAATTCCATTTATTGAAATTGAAAGGGTAGTTGATGACGAATTCCCGCTTTTCCCGCCAGCCGCTGGGCGCCCGCCTGTTCAGCTTTGCCGTGGTGGCCGACACCCACGTCAATGAATCCGAAGACACCTGCGCGTCGCCCTTCGCCACCAATGCCCGCGCCAATGCCCGGGCGCGGCACGTCTTCGCCGACATCGCCAACCTGGACCCCGCGCCCGCCTTCACCATCCACCTGGGAGACATCGTCCACCCGGTGCCCAGCATGCCTTCGTTCGAGGTGGCGGCCGACCGCTTCAAGGCCATCGCCGGCCAGATCGACATGCCGCTGCACCTGGTGCCCGGCAACCACGACGTCGGCGACAAGCGCATCGACTGGATGCCCGCCGACATCGTCTGCGACGACTACCTGGACAAGTACCGCCAGGTGTTCGGGCCGGACTATTACGCGGTGGACCATGGCGGCGTGCGCTTCCTGTTCCTGAACGCGCTGCTGTTCAACTCCGGACTGGCGGCGGATGACGCGCAGCGCGCCTGGATCGACGAGCAATTGGCAGGCGCCAGCGGCCGCGTCTTCGTGTCGCTGCATTACCCGCCCTATCTGCATGACGCCAACGAACGCGGGTCCTACGACAACATCGACGAGCCCGGCCGCGGCTGGCTGCTGTCGCGCCTGGCCGATCCGCGCGTCGAAGGCGTGTTCGCCGGCCACGTCCACAATTTCTGGTACGACGTCATCGGCGTCGCGGAGGTCTACATGCTGCCGTCGACCGCCTTCCTGCGGCATGACTTTTCCGAGTTCTACCGGGTGCCGCCGGCGGACGAATTCGGCCGCGGCGACGTGGAAAAATTCGGCTATTTCATCGTCGACGTGCATGAGCAGGGGCATGTCGCCAAGCTGATCCGCACGCACGGCGCCATGCGCGGCGAGGCCGAACCGGGCCGGGCGGCGGCGCGCACCCTGCCCACCGTCCATACCAAGACCGCCGCCTGCGACGGCATCGCGGTCGAGATGCGGCATCCCTGGGCCGAGATCGTCGAAATCCCCTGCACCGGCGGCGTACAGGAGTTCGGCCGCAAGCTGGCGCGCAACGACTACCCGCTGATGTCCATGTGGGAAATGGGGCTGCGCACGCTCAAGATTCCTGTGCAGGACCTGCGCGACGACAAGACCTTGCGCCGTGCGCGCCTCATGTCCGACGTCGGCCACCGCTTCGTGCTGACCTCGCTGGGGCTGCCGGACGCCAGGCTGCTGCAACAGGCGCGCGAGCATGGCGTGGCCATCGCCGCCATCGAGATCAACCTGAACGCCCAGGCGCTGGAAGAGGCGGGCGCAGCCTTGCAGCGCCTGCGCGCGCACACCGACGCCCGCCTTGTCTATTGCAAGATCCGCACGGGCGCGGACGATGCCCACTTCGACGGCAAGCACTACAGCCATTTCGTCAACACCGGCCTGCGCGCGTCCGAGCTCGAAGCGGCGCAATCCGCGCTGCTGCCGCACTTCGCGCAGAAGAACCTGGACGGTTTCACCGTGCGCCTGGACTGGGGCGCCGACCTGATCGCCACGCACCAGCAACTGGCCGCGCAGGCGCGCGACTGGGGCGCGACGGTGAACGTGGGCGTCAAGCTGGCCGACCGCCTGGCGGCGGCCAACACCGACGACACCGCCATCGCCGCGCTGGTGGCCGAAGCCTTCCTGGCGGCCCGGACCACGGACGCGGTGAGCTATTCCTTCGACACCTTCATGGACGTGGATCGCGGCTACTTTCCGCGCAACGGCCTGATCGACCGCCGCTACGATCCGCGCCCCGCCGGGCTGGCGCTGGCCGCGCTGAACGCGGTCTTTGCAGGCCAGGCCGCGGGCGCCGGATCGGTCGAACGCATCGACGGCGAAGCCGGACTGCGTCTGTGCCGCTACCGCTGCGGCGAGCAGACCTATGAACTGGCCTACGGCCCCGGACCGGCCCTCAAGCGTCAGATCGAGGCCGGCGCGTTCAAGCGCGTCGTCGACCTGACGGCCCAGCGCGCGCTGCAGACCGGGGACGATTGGGCCGAGTACGCGCGCCTGCATCTGCCCGGCCATGCCGTGCTGTTGATCCAGCGCAGTTGAACCCTCATTCCCCGCACAGGAGCCACCCCATGTTTCGATACGCAATCAAACTCGCGGGACTGCTGGCCGCCGCCTGCCTTCCCATGTATGCGCAGGCGCAGCCCTATCCCGACAAGCCGGTGCGCCTGATCGTTGCCTACACGCCCGGCGGCGCCACCGACGTGATCGCCCGCATCCTCGCGGCAAAGCTCAGCACCAGTTGGGGCCAACAAGTCATCGTGGAGAACAAGTCCGGCGCCAGCGGCATGATAGGCGCCGAACAGGTCGCGCGCGCCACACCCGACGGCTACACCCTGCTGCTGGCCTACACACCCGAGGTCTCCATCAACAAGCTGGTCTACAAGCAGATGCGCTACGACCCGTTGAAGGACCTGCAGCCCATCGC
The DNA here is from genome assembly GCF_014851465.1 of Achromobacter sp. ACM04. Taxonomy (NCBI): domain Bacteria; kingdom Pseudomonadati; phylum Pseudomonadota; class Betaproteobacteria; order Burkholderiales; family Alcaligenaceae; genus Achromobacter; species Achromobacter sp. ACM04. Next base: position 163,457 of record NZ_JACUZS010000001.1, on the reverse strand, counting down.
CCTGGTGGCGGATGCGCCGCTGGTGCTGGTCAGCGGTCCCAAGCTGCCCGCCACCACCTACGCCGATCTCAAGCAACAAGGCGCAAAGGCGCCGCTGGTGTACGGTTCGCCGGGCATGGGCGGCCAGCAGCATCTGGCCGGCGAACTGCTGCGGGTGCGCTCCGGCATGAACCTGACCCACGTGCCCTACCGCGGCACGGCGCTGGCCGTGGCCGATCTGGTGGGCGGCCAGATCGATATCTTCTTCGCCACGGCGCCAGCCATCATCGGCCAGATCGGCGCCGGCAAGCTGCACCCGCTGTTCATCGCCGGTCCCCAGCGTCAGGACATCCTGCCTTCGACCCCGACGGCCAAGGAGGTCGGCCTGGACGACTTCGACATTTCCAACTGGTTTGGCCTGTTCGGCCCCGCCGGCATGCCGCCGGCCCTGGTGGAACGCATTTCCAAGGACACGGCCCAGGCGCTGCAGGCCGCCGACGTGAAGGAAAAACTGCAGGGCCAGGGGCTGGCCATTTCCTACAAGCCGCCCCAGGAATTCAAAACCTTCATCGGCGCCGAAATGGCCAAGTACGGCGCCATCGTCAAGGCCACGGGGCTGGAGCCGCAATAAGGCCGGCGCAGGCCCGGCAGCGTCCGCGGGCGGTTCGACACCGCCCGCGCCGCTATGGCATTATCGGCGGACCACCCGGCGGCCGGCCTCAAGCGCCCGCCGCGGCAACTTCGGAGGTCCCCCTTGTTCTCATTCCTCAAGCGCACCGTCCTGGCCGCCAGCATCATCGGCGTCTCGCTGGGCGCCAGCGCCGCGCAACCGCCGCGCGTCTATCCCCTCAAGGATTTCTTCCGCAACCCCGAACGGGGCTTCTTCCGCCTGGCCGACGACGGCCGCACATTGGGCTTCATGCAGCCCACCAGCGTGGACGGCAATCCCGCCCGCATGAACATCTACGTGCAGCCGCTGCAAGGCAGCACGCCTGTCGGCGACCCGCGGCAACTGACCAGCGAGACCGCGCGCGACATCAGCAACTTCTTCTGGAAAGGCGCCGACGTGGTGCTCTACCAGAAGGATTTCGGCGGCGACGAGAACTTCCACGTGCTGGCCGTCAACGCCAAGACCGGCAAGATCACCGACCTGACGCCGTATGAAGGCGTGCGCGCCGGCATCGAGGACGATCTGGAAGACGATCCCGACCACGTCCTCATCAGCCACAACCAGCGCAATCCGGAAGTCTTCGACGTCTACCGCGTCAACGTCCACACGGGCGCCGCGGAGCTGGTGGCGCAGAACCCGGGCAACATCGTCGGCTGGCAGACCGACCACGCCGGCAAGGTGCGCGCCGCCGTCGCCAGCGACGGCCTGAACACCACCCTGCTCTACCGCGACGACGAATCTTCCGAATTCCGTCCGCTCATCACCACCGACTACCGCACCAGCGTCAGTCCGGCGTTCTTCACCTTCGACGACAAGAAGTTCTACGCCCTGTCCAACCGCGGGCGCGACAAGCTGTCGCTGGTGGTGATCGACCCCGCCCAGCCCGAGGCCGAGGAAGAAATCTTCACGCCCGACACCGTCGACCTGGATTCCGCCGGCTACTCGCGCAAGCGCCGCGTGCTGACGGTAGCCGCCTACCAGACCGACAAGCCGCAATACAAGTTCTTCGACGCGCAGAGCGAGACGCTCTTCAAGAAACTGTCGGCCAAGCTCACTGGCTACGACTTCGCCATCCAGGGATCCAACCGCGACGAAGACAAGTTCATCGTCGCCGCCTACAACGACCGCACGCCCGGCTCGCGCTACATCTACGACGCCGCCGCCGATACGCTGACCAAGCTGGCCGACATCAATCCCGCCATTCCCGAGGCGGACATGTCGCGCGTGCAGCCCATCAGCTACCAGACCCGCGACGGCCTGACGGTCCACGGCTACCTGACGCTGCCCGCCGGCCGCGATCCCAGGAACCTGCCTTGCATCGTGAATCCTCACGGCGGTCCGTGGGCGCGCGACGGCTGGGGCTACAACCCTGAAGTCCAGTTCCTGGCCAACCGCGGCTTCTGCGTGCTGCAGATGAACTTCCGCGGATCGACCGGCTATGGCCGCGCCTTCTGGGAAGCCAGCTTCGGCCAATGGGGCCTGAAGATGCAGGACGACATCACCGATGGCGTGCAGTGGCTCATCGGGCAAGGCATCGCCGATCCCAAGCGCATCGGCATCTACGGCGCCAGCTATGGCGGCTACGCCACGCTGGCCGGCGTGGCGTTCACGCCCGACCTGTATGCCGCCGCGGTGGACTACGTGGGGGTGTCCAACCTGTTCACGTTCATGAAGTCCATTCCGCCATACTGGAAGCCCATGCTGGACAAGATGCAGGACATGGTGGGCGACCCCGAACGCGACCGCGAACGCCTGGCCGCCACCTCGCCCGCGCTGCACGCGGACAGGATCAAGACGCCGCTGTTCGTGGCGCAGGGCGCCAAGGATCCGCGCGTGAACAAGGACGAAAGCGACCAGATGGTCAAGGCGCTGCGCGCCCGCGGCGTCGAGGTCGAGTACATGGTCAAGGACAACGAAGGCCACGGCTTCCACAACGACGAGAACAAATTCGAGTTCTACGAAGCCATGGAGAAGTTCCTGACGGAACATCTCAAGCCCTGACCTCCTCCTCCACCACCGTCGGGCCGCGCTCCTGCGCGCGGCCCGCGGGACGGCCGATCCAGGCCATCTCGACGCGGTCGCGCCCATGTTCCTTGGCGCGGTACAGCGCATCGTCGGCGCGCGCCAGGATGCCGTCCGCGCCGTCTCCCGACTGATACGAAGCCAGGCCGCCGCTGGTGGTCATCCGTACTTCGCGCCCTTGCAGGTGGAAGGGCGTGTCGCGCAGGGCGTCGCAGACGCGCTGCGCCTGCACCAGCGCGCGGGCCGGATCGCAGTCGTACATCAGCAGCACGAATTCCTCGCCGCCCAACCGGCCGAATCGGTCGCTGGCGCGCACCGCCCGCTGCACCACCTTCGAAAAATGGCGCAGCGCCGCGTCGCCCGCGGCATGGCCGTAACGGTCGTTGATGGACTTGAAGTGGTCGATGTCCAGCACCAACACCGCCAGCTTGCCGCCGGCGCGCTGGCAGCGCTGCAACTCGCGCTCCAGCTCGTCCAGGATGCTGCGGCGCGAATAGGCGCCTGTAAGGCCGTCGAAGGTCAGCGCAGCTTCCATCTGTTCGGACAGGCTGGTCTGGATCAGGAGCAGCAGCGCCAGGAACAGCCCGGGCACGGTCACCGTCCCGCAGACAATGAAGAACAGGCCCCAGGGACTGGGCTCGAGCAGCGACGAGGGTTCTTGTCCGCCCACGCTGTAGACCGCCAGGCGCAGGGCATGCAGCGCGGCCAGGCCGAAGCTCGCCAGCATCATGTACAGCATCACGCCGCGCGTGTGCAGCCGCTTGCGCTGGCGGAAGAACACCATGCCCGTCGCCATCATGGCCACGAAGGTGTAGGCGGAAAACAGCAGCATGCGCGCCCGCAGGTCATCCGCCACGTACAGCAGCAGCGCGAACGCAGCGATACTGAGCGCGCCCAGCGCCGCCGTGCGCCGCGCCAGCGGACGCAGGCCGAAGAACTGCCGCACGCCGACGTAGACCAGGCTGACCGCGCAGACCCAGGCGGCGTTCGAGGCCATCACATAGACGGCGGACGGCAGGATGGGCGAGGCCGCATAGGCCAGCAGCGACAGCACGGCCAGCGCGTTGCCCGCCGTGAACGCGGCGACGCCGCCCACGTCGCGGGCGCGCAATGGCGCCAGCAACGGCAATGCCAGAGCCGTGGCCAGGCCCCACATCAGAAAGAAAAGAGAAGTCGTCATGGTGTTTGCCGGCTTGCGCCCCGCGGGCGTTCGCCGTCGCTCGTCATTGCTGTTGCACTGGGTTCATGCCTCATGAGGCGGCGTTACATCCCACCACCCCTGACGCTTTTTGTTACCCGTACAGCGACAGACCGGCACAACCTGGCGCCCGTCCGTCGCCGCACGCCGTTTCGCCCTGAACCTTTACCGCCCGCGCCAAGACGATTGCGCGGCAAGCGACGAAGAATACGCCACGGCCGCACTTTCGCCATGGCCCTTTGCACTAATTGACAGTTGACTGACAGTTAACACACTTATAATTCGGGCCATTGACGGTGCCATCAAGAGCGCCGCAATCACGCCCTACGGGCGTGGCGCGTACTAGCCATGCACTCCCATAGCGCGAGTGCGAAGGTCCCCGCAGCGGGCGCCGCGCAGTCCTAACCAAAAAGTGTTCCTTCCCGCCGCCGCCGGCGCCTTTGTGCTGCGCGTCGCCTCGGCTCGCGCCGAAAAAAGGCACGCCCACGGCCGGCCGGACCAGGAACGCCCCGAGTCGCAACTGCGGAAGTATTACAGATGCAAAACAGAGGATCGACACCCCTGGGTGCCGTTGGACCGAGACTGAGCCTGCTGGCGGCTTGCGCCATCCTGGCTCCAGCCATAGCGCTGGCCGGCCCCGGCAACGACTACGACGCCTTGATCGCCAGAGCGCGCGCCGGCGACTACGAGCCCGCGCTGGCGATGCTGCGCCAGCAAGGTCCGGCCGGCGGCAGCCGCGCCATCTACGACCACATCATCATCGCCGGATGGGCCGGCAAGCCCGCCGAAGCCGTCGCCGCCTACGAGCAATTGCCGCAAGGCGCGGCGCTGCCCGGCGACATCCAGCTTTCCGTCGCGCGCGCCTACCGCGACCTGCAGCGCTGGCCCGAGGCGCTGGCCGCGTACCAGGCGGGCGCGCGCCGCCATCCCGGCCAGTCCGCTTTTCGCGCCGGCGAAATCATGACCCTGGCCGATGCCGGCCGCTACCCCGAGGCGCGCGAGGCTGCGGCGCGCTGGCTCAAGCGGCATCCCCGCGATGTCGACGCCCGCCTTGCCCTGAGCTACGTCCACGCCCGCCAGGGCGAGCCTTATGAAGCGCTGCACCAGGCCGACCTGGCCCTGGCCGCCGCGCCCGGCACCCCTTACGTGTTGCGCGAGTACATCTGGGCGCTGCAGCGCGCGCGCATGGCGGACGTGGCGCTGGAGCTGGCGCGCCGTCACCAGGATCTGTTCGACGCTGGCCAGATGCGCGGCTTCGAGGCCGACGCGCTGGCCCAACAGGTGCGGCTGGCGGCCATGCCCACGCGGTCGGAAGCTGAACGTTTCGTGTTGGCCGACAAGGCTTTGGCGCGTTACGACGAACTGATCCCCGTCTGGCAGCAGCAGGAAGACGCCCGCGCCGACGCGCTGCGCGCCCGTATCGACCGCTTGCACGCCCTGCACGTCCGCGTGCGCATGGCCGATCTGGTCCGCGAATACGAAGCCCTGCTGGCCGAGGGCGTCACGGTGCCGCGTTACGCCTTGAACGACGTGGCATCGGCCTACCTGTACGTGCGCCAGCCCGAACGCGCCCGCGACATCTATCGGCAGGTCGCGGCCGACGACGCCCTGCGCGGCGACGATGCCGAGCAGCGCCTGGCGACCGAGACCGGCCTGTACTACTCGCTGGCCGAGGGCGAACAGTTCAACGAGACCAGCGCTGTCACCGAAGGCGTCGAATCGGGCTACGCCCCCTGGCTGTACTACAAGGGCCAGGCCACCCGCATGCCCAACGACCTGAACCTGGAAAGCCGCCAGACCCTGGCGTCGGCTCGCCTGCAGGCCAACGACACCGTCGCCGCCCGGCAGCGCCTCGAAGAGATGGTCGAGAACGCGCCCAACAACTCCGGACTGCGCAGCGACCTGGCCACCGTCTACCGCGCCCAATCGCTCCCCCGCGCCTCGGAAGTCGAATTGAAGATGGCCGAGACCCTGGCGCCGCGCAGCCTGGGCGTGGAGAACGGCCAGGGCTTCACCGCCCTGGACTTGCAGGAATGGCGCCAGGCCGAAGCGCTGTCGCAGGACACCATGGCCCGCTCGCCCGAAAACCTGACCAGCCGCCGCTTGGCGCGCGAATGGGAAGTGCACAACAAGGCCGAGCTGCGCATCAACGGTTACCGCGGCCTGGCATCCGACAGCCCGGTCACCGGCAGCGGCGACTTCGGCATCGACGCCGTGCTGTACTCCGCGCCGCTGGACTACAACTGGCGGGTCTTCGGCGGCGGCGGTTACGCCTCCGGCGACTTCGAGGAAGGCCGCGGCAACTACCGCTGGCTGCGCACCGGCGTGGAATGGCGCGGCCGCGACCTCACGATCGAAGGCGAAGTCTCCACCCACGACTATGGCCACGGCGTGAAGCCGGGCGCGCGCCTGTCGGCCGCCTACGACCTGGACGACCATTGGCAGGTGGGCGGCTCGGGCGAAATCATGTCGCGCGAAACGCCGCTGCGCGCGCTGACTAGCGGCATCTATTCCAACAGCCTGTCGGCCTACGTGCGCTGGCGAGCCGACGAGCGCCGCGAATGGACGCTGGCGCTGTCGCCTTCGCACTTCAGCGACGGCAACAACCGTTGGGCGCTGGGCCTGGCCGGGCGCGAGCGCGTCTACACCTCGCCGCACCTGCTGGCGGACCTGGAGTTCGAGGCGTCCACCCAGCGCAACAGCCACGACAGCAACGTGCCCTATTTCAATCCGCGGTCGGACCTGATGCTGCTGCCCGGCGTGCGCCTGACGCACACCCTGTACCGCCGCTACGAAACCGCCTGGGAGCAGATCGGCACCCTGGGCGCAGGCGCTTACACCCAGCAAGGCTACGGCACCGGCGGCGTGATCGCACTGGGCTACGGCCAGCGATACCGCGCCAACGACGTCCTCGACATGGGCGCCATGATCACCGGCACCAGCCGCCCGTACGACGGCGAACGCGAGCGCGAACTGCGCATCGTGTTCGACCTGACGTACCGCTTCTGAACCCGGATCCGAGTAACGCCATGATGCTTAAAACCCATACCCGCCTGATTCTCGCCGGCCTGCTGTTGCTCGCGATCCTGGCGCTGACCGCCTGCGCCAAGGACATCCCGGTCTACACGCCGCCGGACCAGCGCCCGCTCGCCCCCGCCGAACAGCCCTGGGTGCAGGGCCAGTTCCTGGCCCTGGCCTACCACGACGTGGAAGACGAAGACCCCGACCAGGGCTTTCTCAGCGTGCGCACCGACCGTCTGGTCGAACAGCTGGCCTGGCTGCGCGCCAATGGCTACCAGGCCGTCACCGTGGATCAGATCCTGGCCGCGCGCCAGGGCGGCAAGCCGCTGCCCGAGCGCGCCGTGCTGCTGTCCTTTGACGACGGCTACCGCAGCTTCTACACCCGCGTGCTTCCCATCCTGAAAGCCTATCAATGGCCCGCGCTGCTGGCGCCGGTCGGCGTCTGGATGGACACGCCGGCTAACCAGCGCGTGGACTTCGGCGGCAGCCCCGAAGACCGCAAGCGCTTCCTGAACTGGGACGAGGTCCGCGAGATCTCGCGCTCGGGGCTGGTCGAGATTGCCGCGCACACCAATGCCTCGCACTACGGCGCGCTGGCCAATCCCCAGGGCAATACCGAACCCGCAGCCGCCATCCGCGCCTATGACGCGCAGACCCGCCGCTACGAGACCGAAGCGGAGTTCGACGCGCGCATGGGCGGCGACGTCGCCGCCATCACCGAAAAGATCCGCCGCGCCACCGGCAAGAAGCCGCGCGTCTGGGTCTGGCCTTATGGCGCCGAAGGCGGTTCCACCCTGCGCATTACCGCCGAGCACGGTTATCAGCTGGCGCTGACGCTGGAGGACGGCCCGGGCCGCGTCGGCCGCCTGATGTCCACGCCGCGCCTGCTGCTGTCCAGCGACCCGACGCTCAAGCCCTTCGCCAACAGCGTGGTCGGCATGGAAGCCCAGCCCTTCATGCGCGTGGCGCACGTGGACCTGGACTACGTCTACGACCCGGACCCGGCGCAGACCGACCGCAACCTGGGCGAGCTGGTGCAGCGCATCCTCGACATGCAGATCAACACGGTGTTCCTGCAGGCCTACTCGGACCCCGTGGGCGACGGCCTGGTGAAGTCCGTCTACTTCCCCAACCGCTGGCTGCCTATGCGCGCCGATCTCTTCAACCGCGCCGCATGGCAGCTGCACAACCGCGCCAACGTGATGGTCTACGCCTGGATGCCGGTGCTGTCCTTCGACCTGGATCCCGCCCTGCCCCGCGTCACGCGCTGGCAGGAAGGCCAGGCGCAGCCAGAGCCGGATCCCGACCAGTACCGCCGCCTGTCGCCGTTCGACCCGACCGTGCGTGCGCGCATCGGCGATCTGTACGAGGACCTGTCCCGCTACGCGATCTTCGACGGCATCCTGTTCCATGACGACGCGCTGCTGTCGGACTTCGAAGACGCCAGCCCCGGCGCGCTGGCCGCCTACCGGGCCGCGGGCCTGCCGGGCAGCATCGCCGAACTGCGCGCGGATCCGGACACCCTGCAACGCTGGACCCGCTACAAGAGCCGCGCGCTGGTGGACTTCACCGCCGAACTCACGCAGCGGGTGCGCGCGGTGCGCGGCCCGCAGATCAAGACGGCGCGCAACATCTTTGCCGAACCCATCCTGAATCCCGGCAGCGAAACCTGGTTCGCGCAGAACCTGGACGACTTCCTCGGCGCCTACGACTGGACCGCGCCGATGGCGATGCCGCTGATGGAAAACGTGCCCGCCGGCCAGGAAAACGCCTGGCTGGACCGGCTGGTCGATACCGTCGCGCAGCGCCCCGGGGCGCTGGACAGGACCGTGTTCGAGCTGCAGGCCCGCGACTGGCGCACCGGCCCCGGCCGCCCCGAAGCCACGCCGGTCGACACGGCCGTGCTGGCCGGCTGGATGAAGCGGCTGCAGCTGCGCGGCTCGCGCAGCTTCGGCTACTACCCCGACGATTTCTCGCAAGACCAGCCCCGGTTGCAAGGCATCCGGCCCGCCATCTCCGAAGCCTGGTATCCGATCAAATGATAGACCGACTGATTGCCCTGCTGATTCTCTGCGCGGTGCTTGGCGCGCCCTTCGGCTTCACCCTGATGCTGACCGGCGAAGCGCTGCTGGGCTTCGTGTTCTTCTACCCCCTGTTCATGTCCGGCATGTGGATGGCCGGCGGCATCTACTTCTGGTGGCATTGGGAGCGGCACTGGAAATGGGGCAAGGACAGCCAGCCGCCAGTCCTGGCCGGCAATCCGCTGGTGTCCATCCTGGTGCCCTGCTACAACGAGGCCGACAACGGCGAAGAGACGCTGCTGGCCGCCCTGGGCCAGAACTATCCGCACATCGAGGTCATCGCCATCAACGACGGCTCCAGCGACGGCACCGCCGACATGCTGGACCGCATGGCCGCCGCCCATCCGCGGCTGCGCGTGGTGCACCTGGCGCAGAACCAGGGCAAGGCCATGGCGCTGCGCATGGGCGCCATGGCTGCGCGCAGCGAGTACCTGGTCTGCATCGACGGCGACGCCATGCTGGACCCGGACGCGGCCGCCTACCTGGTGGCGCCGCTGATCGACAACCCGCGCGTGGGCGCCGTCACCGGCAACCCGCGCATCCGCACCCGCTCCACCATGATCGGGCGCATCCAGGTGGGCGAATTCTCTTCCATCATCGGCCTGATCAAGCGCACCCAGCGCGTCTACGGCCAGGTGTTCACCGTATCCGGCGTGGTCGCCGCCTTCCGGCGCGCGGCGCTGGACCGCGTGGGCTACTGGAGCCTGGACATGATCACCGAGGACATCGACATCAGCTGGAAGCTGCAGCGCGACCACTGGTCGATCTTCTATGAGCCGCGCGGCCTGTGCTGGATCCTGATGCCCGAAACCCTGCGCGGACTGTGGAAGCAGCGGCTGCGCTGGGCCCAGGGCGGCGCCGAGGTCTTCCTGAAGAACCTGCGTTCGATCTGGGTCTGGCGCCACCGCCGCCTGTGGCCGCTGATGGCCGAGTTCTGCCTGTCCACCGCCTGGGCCTTCGCCTTCGGCGTGTCGGTGCTGCTTTGGGCCGTCAGCCAGGTGGTCACGCTGCCCAACAACATGCAGATCGCCAGCCTGATGCCGCCCGCCTTCACCGGCATGATGCTGGCCGTGGTCTGCCTGCTGCAGTTCGTCGTCAGCATCCTGATCGACCGCCGCTACGAGCCCGGCCTGGCCCGCTCGCTGTACTGGGTCATCTGGTATCCGCTGGCCTTCTGGATGGTGAGCCTGTTCACCACCCTGGTCAGTTTCCCCAAAGTCATGCTCCGCAAGCAGGCCCGGCGCGCGCGCTGGACCAGCCCGGACCGGGGCATCAAATCACCGGACGCAACGTCATGATCATCACCACGCAACGTTCCCGCGCAGGCTATCTGTTCGACCTGGTCCTGACCGCCGTCGGCTGGTTCGCCTTCGTCTATCTGTTCGGCGCCGGCATCCTGGCGATCCTGCGCGCCGCCGCGGGCGGCCCCGATGTCTCGCTCTGGCCGGTGTTCCTGCCCACCGTGCACACGCTGTGGGGCTATGCGCTGCTGGCCCTGATCAACGCGGGCGTGCTGGTGGGCTGGGCGGTCTACAACCACCGCAAGTTCGCAGGTAAGGACCGCCGCAAGCCCATCAAGCCGGTGGGCGACCGCCGCGTGGCGGCCAGCTTCGCGATCAGCCCGGCGCAGCTGATGCAGGTGCGCTCCGCGCACACCTGCGTCGTCCACCACGGCGCGGCCGGCGACATCACCGGCATCGACATCAGCCGCCCCCGCCTGAACGCGGTGCAGGCCGGCTGATGCGGTCCCTGCCTGGCGCTGTAAGCCTCCTGGCTTGACGGCGCCAGGCCCGGCGCCCGCCTTCAGCGGCGCGCCTTCTCCACATTCGGCAGCAGGATCGCCACCACGCCCAGCAAGGGCAGATAGGCGCAGACCTGGTACACATAGCCGATGCTGGTGGCATCAGCCAGCTTGCCCAGCGCCGCGGCGCCCACGCCGCCCATGCCGAAGGCAAAGCCGAAGAACAGTCCGGCGATCATCCCCACCTTGCCCGGCACCAGCTCCTGCGCATAGACCACGATGGCCGAGAACGCAGAGGCCAGCACCATGCCGATGATCACCACCAGCACGCCGGTCCAGAACAGGTTCACATAGGGCAGCAGCAGCGTGAACGGCGCCACGCCCAGGATGGACACCCAGATCACGATCTTGCGGCCGATGCGGTCGCCTACCGGTCCGCCCACCACCGTGCCTACCGCCACCGCGGCCAGGAACAGGAACAGGTAGAGCTGCGCCTCGCGCACCGACAGCGCGAACTTGTCGATCAGGTAGAACGTGAAATAGCTGTTCAGGCTGGCCAGGTAGAAATACTTGGAGAACACCAGCACGCCCAGCACCGCCAGCGCGCCCAGCACCTGGTTGCGCGACAGCCCGTTGCCCGCGCCCTCGCGCCGCGCGCGCGGCTTGAGCAGGACGCGGTTGGCGCTGTACCAGCGGCCGATGCCGGTCAACACCACGATGCCGAACAGCGCCGCCAGCGAAAACCAGGCCACGCTGCGCTGCCCGTGCGGGATGATGAAGAGCGCGGCCAGCAGCGGCCCCAGCGCCGAGCCCACGTTGCCGCCCACCTGGAACAGCGACTGCGCCAGGCCGTGGCGTCCGCCGGAGGCCATGCGCGCCACGCGCGAGGATTCCGGGTGGAACACCGACGAGCCTGTGCCCACCAGCACCGCGGCCACCAGCAGCCAGCCGAACGACGGCGCCATCGACAGCAGCAACAGCCCCACCAGGGTGAAGCCCATGCCCACCGGCAGCGAGTACGGTTTGGGATTGCGGTCCGTATAGAAGCCGATGAAGGGCTGCAGCAGCGAGGCCGCGAGCTGATAGACCAGCGTGATCAGCCCGATCTGCGCGAACGACAGGCTGAATGAATCCTTCAGCATGGGATAGATGGCCAACAGGATCGACTGGATCATGTCGTTCATCAGGTGCGCCACGCTGATCGCGCCCAGCACCTTGAAGGCGGTGGACGGGTCCGAGGAAGCGGCGGACGGCGGGACCGGATTGGCGTCGGCGACGCCGGCGGCGGAGTTCTGAGGGGGATTCATGGGCGATGGACGCAAGTAATGGGGATGGACATGTCCAGCGCCACGCCGGACCAGTACCCAGTGTAGGAATCCGGGACGGAACCGATCTGCCAATTTTCGTCGCTCAAGTGACAAAATATGGTGACAAAATACGCAAACCAGCCCTGAGCCGCCCAACTCATCCTTATGCCGGAAGTGACACGCATGCCCGCCCGACTCCTTTTGCCCGACCCCGCCCGCAGCGTCAATCCGCAGGACTACCAGCACCGGCCGCGCGCCGTGACGGCCATGGCCAAGGAATTCCTGCCAGGCACCCGCACGGGCACCCACTCGCATCCGCGCGCGCAACTGGTCTACGCGGTCGAAGGCGTCATGCGCGTCACCACGCCCAGCGGCTTCTGGGCCCTGCCGCCGCTGCGCGCGCTGTGGGTGCCGGCGGGCGTGCCGCATGGCGTGGACATGGTGGGCGCGGTGTCCATGCGTTCGCTCTATCTCGAAGCCGAGACCGCCCGCGGCTACTGGCCGCAATGCCAGGTGGTCGAGGTCGGCGGCTTGCTGCGCGAGCTGATCCTGGCGCTGACCGCCGAACCCATCGACTATCCGCTGGACGGCCGCGCCGGGCAGGTCGCCGCCCTGCTGCTTTCCGAGCTGGCCGCCGCACGCGTCGCGCCGCTACAGATCCCCTGGCCGCGCGACCGGCGTCTGCAGACCATCTGCGCGGCGATCCTGGACGATCCGGGGCTGCAGCGCGGCATCGAGGACTGGGGCGACGAAGTCGGCGCCAGCGCCCGCACGCTGATCCGCCTGTTCCAGGCCGAACTGGGGCTGAACTACCGGCAGTGGGTCCAGCAGGTCCGGCTGGCCGAGGCGGTGTGCCGGCTGTCGCAGGGCGTGCCGGTCGCGCGCATCGCCGCTGACCTGGGCTACCGCAGCGCCAGCGCCTTCTCGGCCATGTTCCACCGTGCGCTGGGCGCGCCGCCCCAACGCTACCTGAACAATGGCTGACGCCTGCAACCGGATTTGCCGTCACTCGCGACGCAATTCATGTTTAGTTACTGAAACCTTATGACCCTCTGGGCGGTCCATCGTGTTCTGCCCTAGAATCGCCTGCAATGAGCACCCCCCAGCAATCCTCCGCCACCCCGGGCGGCAAACCGGGCCTCCCCTGGAAACGCATTCTCGTCAAGGCGGGCGTAGCCGCCGGCGGCGCCGCCGTGTGCGGCGGCATCGCGCTCGGCCTGGCGCTGGCCCTGGCCTGGCCCAGCCTGCCCGACCTGCACGCCATGACGGACTACCGTCCGCGGGTGCCGCTGCGCATCTATACGGCGGACAAGGTCCTGATCGGCGAGTACGGCGAAGAGCACCGCAACGTGCTGCGCTTTGACGAGATCCCGCCCGTGATGCGCCAGGCGGTGCTGGCAGCCGAGGACGACCGCTTCTACAGCCACGGCGGCGTCGACTGGATGGGGGTGGCGCGCGCGGTCGTGACCAACCTCGTCAAGGGCTCCAAGAGCCAGGGCGGCAGCACCATCACGATGCAGGTGGCGCGCAATTTCTACCTGTCGTCGGAAAAGACTTATTCGCGCAAGTTCTATGAATTGCTGCTGACGTTCAAGATCGAATCCGAGCTCTCCAAGGACCAGATCCTTGAGCTCTACATGAACCAGATCTACCTGGGCCACCGCGCCTACGGTTTCGCGGCCGCCTCGCGCACCTATCTGGGCAAGCCCCTGTCGGAAGTCACGCCGGCCGAGGCCGCCATGCTCGCCGGCATCCCCAAGGCCCCATCGCGCTTCAACCCCATCACCAATTTCCCGCGCGCCGAGATCCGTCAGCACTACGTGCTGGGCCGCATGAAGACGCTGGGCTATCTCACGCCCGAACAGGCCGACGAGGCGCTCAAGCAGCGCCTGACGATTCGCGGCGCGGACGGCGCCAGCGCGCGCGGCTTCGCGATCCACGGCGACTACCCGGCCGAACTGGCGCGCCAGCTCATGTACGGCGTGTTCCAGGAACAGACCTACACCAAGGGCATCGACGTCTACACCACCATCGATTCCAAGGACCAGGAAGCCGCCTACCGCGCCGTGCGCGACGGCGTGCTGGACTACACGCGCCGCGCCGTGTATCCGGGCCCCGAGGACCAGATCGACCTGCCCGAGGGCGTCGAAAAGGACCCGGCCGCGCTGGATGAAATCCTCGACGGCGTGCAGGAAAAGACGCCTGACAGCGAAGATCTGCTGACCGCCGTGGTGCTGGCCGCCAGCCCCACCGAAGTGACGCTGGCGCGCAGCGCGCGCGACATCATCACCATCAGCGACAAGAAGGCGCTGGCAGTGGTGGCGCGCGCGCTCAACCCCAAGGCCAGCGACAGCCAGCGGCTGCGCCGCGGCTCGGTCGTCTACATCCACAAGAACGGCGACAGCTGGGAAATCATCAACATGCCGACGCTGCAGGCGGCGCTGGTCTCGATGGTGCCCCAGGACGGCGCCGTGCGCGCCATGATCGGCGGCTTCGACTACAACCGCGGCGGCTTCAACCGCGTGACGCAGGCCTGGCGCCAGCCCGGCTCCAACATCAAGCCCTTCGTCTACGCGGCGGCGCTGGAACGCGGCCTGACCCCGGCCACGCAGATCTCCGACCAGCCCTTCATGCTGACCGCGGAGCAGACCGGCTCCAAGGCCTGGCAGCCCAAGAACGACGGCAACAAGTACGAGCCCATGCTGACGCTGCGCCAGGGCCTCATGCGGTCCAAGAACATGGTGTCGATCCGCATCCTGCAGGCCATCTCGCCGCAATATGCGCAGGACTACCTGACCCGCTTCGGCTTCGACAAGTCGCGTTGGCCGGCCGTGCTGCCGCTGGCGCTGGGCGCGGGCGGCGCCACGCCGCTGCAAGTGGTCAACGGCTACAGCGTGTTCGCCAACGGCGGCTACCGCGTCACCCCGTATCTGGTGGACCGCGTCACCGACCGCTCGGGCAACGTGCTGATGCAGGCCCAGCCTGTCGTCGCCGGCGACGCCCTGGCGCGCGCCATCGATCCCCGCACCGCCTGGGTCATGGACGACATCCTGCGCGGCGTCACGGTCAGCGGCACCGCCGCCCGCGCGCACCAGGTGCTCAAGCGCAACGACATCGGCGGCAAGACCGGCACCACCAACGAGGCCGTGGACGTGTGGTTCTCGGGCTTCACGCCCAGCCTGGCCACCACCGTCTGGATGGGCTTTGACCAGCCCAAGTCGCTGGGCACCAACGAATTCGGCAGCGGCCTGGCCCTGAGCACCTGGCTGGACTACATGCAGCCGGCCTTGAAAGGCGTGCCCGAAGCCAAGCCCGCGCCGCGGCCGGACGGCCTGATCGTGGACAACGGCGAATACTATTTCTCGGAATTCCCGCCGGGCCAGGCCGTGGCCTCGCTGGACCTGTCCTCGGGCGACGCGTTGACCGATTTCCTGAACAACAACCGTTCGACGGACGGCGTGGACACCTCGGTCAAACCCCTGCCGCCCGGCGGCGGCGCAATGCCGCAAAGCAGTCCGGCCCAACCGCCGGTGGCCCTGCCCGTTCCCGTGGCCCCCGCGGGCGGCGCGCCGGCGGGCAACGCGCCGCCTGCCATCCCGCCCATCCCCGTGCCGCGCGTGGACGCCGACACGCCCGCCCGCGCCAGCGCCGTCAGCGGCGCCGGACCGGTGGCCGCCCGGCCGCTCTGACCGCGGCCGGCGACAGCCGCCGGGAATCCAGGCCTGGCTATTCCTGCTCCGCGAGCTCGGTCACGACCTCGCGTGGCCAGGCCCGCAGGGATTCCAGGTCCAGGAAGGTGAAGTAGCCGGATTTCCAGCCCTCGGTATCGATGTGGTAGACGTTGCCCAGCAGCAGCGGCGCCGGCACCGGCGTGTGCCCGGCCACCACTGCCCGCACCCCGCGGATGCCGGTGCGGTCCATCTGCCGCAGGCGGTCGCGCGACCACTGGCAGGCGGCGCTGGTGCGCCGGTAGCGGTCCTGCAAGGCGGATTCCAGCCGCGGCCAGAACAGCACCGGGCAATCCGCGTGCAGCAGCCCCACGGCGCCGTCCAGCGTTTCGACCTCGATGGCGATGGGCAATTGCGCGAAAGCCTCGGCAAAGACCTGCTGGCGATCAGAAGGCAGGTCCAGGAACCAGCCGCCGCCATAGCCGCGCCAGTTATCCACGTCCACCTGCCCCGTGCGCACGTGGCGGATCGCGTAATCCTCGTGATTGCCCTGAACCGCGTGAAACCACGGCCGCGCCAGCCACTCCAGCGCGGCCTCGCTTTCCGGCCCCCGGTCCACCAGGTCGCCGACCGAAAACAGGCGGTCCCGGGACGGGTCGAAGCCCAGCTCGTCCAGGCTTTCCTGCAGGCGGGAAAAATGCCCATGCAGATCGCCCACCGCGAAATCGCGGCCTAGCTCGTTGCGCGGGACTTTGAGAAAACGCTGCTCCATGATGATCCGGGGGCTACCACTGGTTGATGCTCGATCCCTCTTTTTAACCCGCTTTCACGCCGCTCCGCCTGTCCCCCTTTGCCGCGCCGTGGTCAAAATTTGGTTACGAGAATCGATATTATTCGCGATAATATTCAGTTTTCCCCAATCCGCGCCTGCAAGGGCCCCGCCCTCCCCCATGACTGCCGCGTCCACCATCAAAACCTGGTATCTGGTCCATAAATGGACCAGCCTGGTCTGCACGATCTTCCTGCTCGTCATCTGTCTTACCGGCTTGCCGCTGGTGTTCCACCACGAGATCGAACACTGGCTCGACGACGGCAAGCCGTTGTCCGACGTGCCTGCCTCGACCCCGCGCGCCAACCTGGACAAGCTGGTCGACAGCGCCCGCGCCATGTATCCGGGCGAGGTCGTCGACTATCTGTTCTTCGATCCCGACGAACCTCAGGTCTATGTGGGCATGGCGAAAACGCCCGGCGACGGCCAGGTGTCCGGCCACGCCGTGCGCATGGACGCGCGCACCGGCGACGTGCTGCTGGACGGTCCGCTGTACACGGAGGACAAGTTTTCCTTCATGGGCATCATGCTGGCGCTGCACGTGGACCTGTTCGCGGGCCTGCCCGGCGAGTTGTTCCTGGGATTCATGGGGCTGCTGTTCTGCGTCGCAATCGTGTCCGGCGTGGTGCTCTACGGCCCCTTCATGAAAAAGCTGGAATTCGGCACGGTGCGCGCCTCCCGCTCCACGCGCCTGAAGTGGCTGGATCTGCATAACCTGCTGGGCATCGTGACGCTGGTCTGGGCCTTCGTGGTGGGCGTGACCGGCGTGATCAACGAACTCTCCACGCCGCTGTTCCGCCTGTGGCAGTCCACCGAACTGGTGCGCATCCTGGAACCCTACAAGGGCCAGAACGTACCCACCGAGCTGGCCTCGGCCCAGGGCGCCGCCGACACGGCCAGGAAGGCCCTGCCCGGCAACGAGGTGTCGTTCATCGCCTTTCCCGGCAATGCCTTCGGCAGTCCCCACCACTACATCACCTGGATGCGCGGCGACACGCCGCTCACCTCCAAGCTGAACACGCCCGTGCTGGTGGACGGCAAGACCGGCGAACTGACCACCGTGGCCAAGATGCCCTGGTACCTGACCGCGCTGGAACTGTCGCGGCCGCTGCATTTCGGCGATTACGGCGGCATGCCGCTGAAGATCATCTGGGCGCTGCTGGACGTCATTACCATCATCGTGCTGGTCAGCGGCCTCTATCTCTGGCTGGCCCGCCGCCGCGCCACCGAGGCGCGCATCGCCGAACTCGTGCGCAAGCACCAGGCCGCCGCCATCCCGAAAAGGACTCCCGCATGAGCAAGACGGCCCGTGGTTTCATGTTTGTCTGGGGCGCGCCGATCCTGCTGGGCGTGCTCAGCGTGTTCGGCCTGCTGGCCGCGTTGCTGGGCACGGGAGGCTGGCACTGGGCGTCCTGGATCGCCCTGGCCATCCTGCTGGCGGTCATCGTGCGCTACTGGGTATTCCCGCTGCAGCGCTAGGCGCGACCGCCAGTTCCGTGCCGGCGTGCGGCATTATTTGCCGAAGGTCTCGGGGTCCGGCCCCAGGCGCGCGCCTTCCTTGATGCCGTCGATGGCGGCCATGTCGGCCGCCGACAGTTCGAAGTCAAAGACGTCGATGTTCTCGCGGATGCGGGCGGGCGTCACCGACTTCGGGATCACGATCAGATCGTGCTGCAGATGCCAGCGCAGCGTCACCTGGGCGGGCGACTTGCCGTGCTTCCTGGCCAGTTCCAGGATGACCTTGTCCTTGGCCACGCCGCCCTGGGCCAAGGGGCTCCATGACTCCGTCGCGATGCCGTGCTTGGCGTGGAAGGCCCGCAGCGCCTGCTGCGTGAAGCCTGGGTGCAGTTCGACCTGGTTCACGGCCGGCGTCACGCCGGACGCGTCGAGCAGCCGCTCCAGGTTGGCCTGGGTGAAGTTGGACACGCCGATCGAGCGCGCGCGGCCGTCTTCCTTCATTTCGACCATGGCCTTCCAGGCGTCCAGGAACTTCGTGCTGCCGGCCACGGGCCAGTGGATCAGGTACAGGTCCACGTAAGCCAGGCCCAGCTTTTCGAGGCTCTCGTCCATGGCCTTATGGGCCTCGTCGTAGCCGTGCCTGTCGTTCCAGAGCTTGGTCGTGACGTACAGATCCTTGCGCGCCACGCCGGCCGCGCGCAAGCCCGCGCCCACGCCAGCCTCGTTGCCGTAGATGGCCGCAGTGTCCACCGAGCGGTAGCCTGCCGCCAGCGCCTCTTTCACGCTTGCGGCGGCCTGATCGTTCGGCACCTGCCAGACGCCCAGGCCCAGCTGGGGAATCTTGCCGCCGTCGTTCAATTGCATTGCCGGTACTTTCGCCATAAGACCCTCCGTAGCTTGCGACGCGACGTCCGCGCGGCGAATATGCGCCGGGTCGCGCAACCAAGGGGCAGCCAGGCTTCATCCTTGGTTGAGACAGTAAAGAACGGGCCCGCCAGGCTGCGCCCGAGTCACCATGCCGGATTGAAAACCCCCGGGAGAGGTCTACACATCCCAGGGGTCGTGAGGCCGATATTACCCCCAGAGCCGCAAAATCCCTGAATCCCCTCTGCCAAAGCAGGCGTTTCCGCCCCTGGGCGCGGTGCTGCGGCAGAATTGCAGCCTGTGGCCGATAATGCGCTTCCGACGGCCCGACGGCCCATGCATCCCCCCAAGACCATGAACGCTCCTGACACGCGGCCCGAGCGCCGCGGCGGCTTTTCCACCCTGCGCACGCTCTTTCCCTATCTCTGGCCGCCCGGCGAGACGGGCCTGAAAACGCGGGTGATCGCGGCCCTGCTGTGCCTGTTCGCGGCCAAGGTGGCCACGGTCTATGTCCCCCTGCTGTACAAGCACGCCATCGACGAGCTGGGCCAGGGCGCCCCGGGTTCCGTCACCGTGCCGCTGGGCCTGATCCTGGCCTATGGCACGGCCCGGGTGCTTTCGCTGCTGTTCTCGGAACTGCGCGACGCCATCTTCGCGCGCGTCGGGCAGCACGCCATCCGCGCGGTCGGCCTGCAGGTCTTTCGCCACCTGCATGCGCTGGCGCTGCGCTTTCACCTGACGCGCCAGACCGGCGGCCTGAACCGCGCCATCGAGCGCGGCACCAAGGGCATCCAGACCCTGCTGTCGTTCCTGCTTTTCAGCATCCTGCCGACCTTCTTCGAAATCGGGCTGGTCTGCGTGGTGCTGTGGAAGATGTTCGACATCTGGCTGGCGCTGGCCACGGGCGCCACCGTCACGCTGTACATGGCGTACACGCTGCTGGTCACGGAATGGCGCGCCAAGTTCCGGCGCCAGATGAACGAAACCGACTCCGAGGCCAACACCAAAGCCATCGAGAGCCTGCTGAACTACGAAACGGTCAAATACTTCGGCAACGAGGAACACGAAGCGCGCCGCTACGACGCGTCGCTAAAGCGCTATGAACGCGCCGCCGTGCGCAGCCAGGTCAGCCTGTCCATCCTCAACATCGGCCAGGCCGCCATCATCTCGGTGGGCCTGACCCTGGTCATGTGGATGGCCGCCACCGGCATCGCCGAAGGCCGCTACACGCTGGGCGATTTCGTGCTGGTCAACACCTACCTGCTGCAGCTGTACCAGCCGCTGAGCTTCTTCGGCTTCGTCTACCGCGAAATCAAGCAGGCCATCATCGACATGGAGCGCATGTTCGAACTGCTGGGACAGGACCGCGAGGTGGCCGACCGGCCCGATGCCCAGCCCCTGCGCGTGGCGGGCGGCGCGGTGGAGTTCCGCGACGTGCATTTCGGCTACGACGCGCGCCGCCCCATCCTGAAGGGCGTCAGCTTCACCATCCCCGCCGGCAGGACCGTGGCCGTCGTCGGTACGTCCGGCGCCGGGAAATCGACCATCGCGCGCCTGCTGTTCCGCTTCTACGACGCCGACGGCGGCGCGATCCTCATCGACGGCCAGGACGTGCGCAACGTGACGCAGTCCAGCCTGCGCGCCGCGATCGGCGTCGTGCCGCAGGACACCGTGCTGTTCAACGACACCATCCTCTACAACATCGGTTACGGCCGCCCCGGCGCCAGCGAGGAAGAGATCCAGGCGGCGGCGCGCCTGGCCCACATCCACGATCTGATCATGGCCATGCCGGACGGCTACCAGACCATGGTGGGCGAACGCGGGTTGAAGCTGTCCGGCGGCGAGAAGCAGCGCGTGGCGATCGCCCGGACCATCCTGAAGAACCCGCCCATCTTCCTGTTCGACGAAGCCACCAGCGCTCTGGACACCCACACCGAACGCGAAATCCAGGCCAATCTGCGCGAAGTCAGCCAGGGCCGCAGCACGCTGATCATCGCCCACCGCCTGTCCACCGTGGCGGACGCGGACGAGATCATCGTGCTGGCCGAAGGCCGCATCGTCGAGCGCGGCCGCCATGCCCAACTGCTGGCGCAGGACGGCATCTACGCCGGCATGTGGGCCCGCCAGCAGCAAAGCGCCCTGACCGGCTCGCCGGATTGACAAGCCCGCGCCCCTGTCCGAACATCGCACCCTTTGATTTCCAGGCCCACCATGCAGGATTCAGCCCCCGTCCCCGCCGTCCGCGTCTGCGCTTCCTCCGACCTCGCCAACGGCGGCCTGGGCGTGAAGATCCCCGTGTCAGATGCCGCCGGCCGCACCACGGCCTTCTTCGTGCGCTACCAGGACCGCGTGCACGGCTATCTGAACCGCTGCGCCCACGTGGGCGTGGAACTGGATTGGGAAGGCAGCTTCTTCACCCGCGCCGGCGACCTGATCATGTGCGCGCGCCACGGCGCCACCTACCAGCCGGACACCGGGCTATGCGTGGGCGGCCCCTGTAAGAACGGCCGCCTGACCGTGCTGACGGTCGAGGAACGCGAAGGCGCGGTCTACTGGCAGCCGGCCGGCAAGATCCGCCCTTTGGAAGATACGCCCGCCTAGGGGGCTACGCTCAAGCAAGAGACTTCAAGCCCGCGCCGCCGCCGCTTCAGCCGGCGCCTGCCGCTCCGCGTAGCGGCGCGCCAGCACCGCGCAGACCATCAGCTGCATCTGGTGGAAGATCATCAGCGGCAGCACCACCACGCCCATCTGCGAGGTGCCGAACAGCACCGTGGCCAGCGGAATGCCCGAGGCCAGCGACTTCTTCGAGCCGCAGAACACCAGCGTGATCTCGTTTTCCTTGGACAGCCCCAGCTTGCGGCTGCCCCAGGTCGTGACCAGCAGCACCGTTCCCAGCAGCAAGGCGTTCACCAGCACCATGGACGCCAGGTCGATGGCCGGGAACGCGTGCCAGATACCCTGCGCCACCGCCTCGCTGAACGCCGTGTAGACGGCCAGCAGGATGGAGCTGCGGTCCACTTTCGACAGCGTGCGGTTGTTGCGCTGGGCCCAGGCGCCGATCCAGGGCCGCAGCAGGCTGCCCACCGCGAACGGCAACAACAGCTGCAACAGGATGCGGCCGGCGTCGGCCAGCCCGTGGCCTCCACCCTGACGGTGCAGCAGCACCGCCACCAGCAGCGGCGTCAGCACGGTGCCCAGCAGGTTGGAAGCCGTGGCCGCGCAGATCGCGCCCGGTACGTTGCCGCGCGCCATGGAGGTAAAGGCGATAGACGACTGCACGGTGGAAGACAGGGTGCAGACGAACAGCACGCCCAGCCACAGCGAAGGCGTCAACAGGCCGGGAAACAGCGCCCGCAGGCCCAGCCCCAGCGCCGGAAACAGCAGGAAGGTGCAAGCCAGGATCAGCGCGTGCAGGCGCACGTCCTTCACGCCAGCCACGATGGCGTCCGTCGACAGCCTGGCGCCGTGCAGAAAGAACAGCAGCGAAATGGCGATGTTGCTGGCCACGGTCATGAACGCCGCGCCCTTGCCCACGGCAGGGAAAAAGCTGGCGAAGACCACCGTGGCGATCAGGATGAGCGTGAATTGGTCGGGCAGGAAGCGGCGCATGGCAAAGATTTCCGTAGGGATTGCGGAAACTATAGGCACGGCGCTTGCCATCGTGAAGCCCACTGGGTACTTTAACTGTCATCGGACTTTCCTATGACCAGGCCGTCATGCTCAATCCCTTGTGGCTCAAGACCTTCGCCGCGGCCGCCGCCGCGCCCAGCTTCACCGAGACCGCCCGGCGCCTGGGCCTGACCCAGCCCACGGTCAGCGAACACATCCGCCAGCTGGAACAGGCCTTGAACCGGCGTCTGTTCCAGCGCGACACGCATTCGCTCGCGCTCACCAGCGACGGCCGCAGCCTGCTGGTGCATGCGCAGATCATCCTGGACGCGCACGAGCGGGCCGAGCGCCTGTTCGACGCGCCGCGCCTGCGCGGGCGCGTGCGCCTGGGCACCTCGGACGATCTGGCAATGGGACCTCTGCCCGACGTGCTGGCCGCCTTCCGGCTGGCCCACCCGGAGGTCGAACTGGACCTGACCATCGGCGTCACCAGCGAGCTCTACAAGCTGCTGGACGACAACGGCCTGGACGTCATGATAGGCAAGCGCCGCAAGGGCGACCGCCGCGGCCAGACCCTGCACAAGGAAGCCCTGCTGTGGCAGGCCAAGGAAGGCCTGCGGGTGGCGCCGGACGAACCGCTGCCGCTGATCCTGCTGCGCGAACCCAGCGTGACCCGCGGCCTGACGCTGGACGCGCTGGCCCGCGCCGGCCGCAGTTGGCAGATCGTCTGCACCAGCACCAGCTATGCGGGCTGCCAGGCGGCCGCCCGCGCCGGCCTGGGCATCACGGTGCAGCCTTCGCACCTGTCCACGCTCGGCCTTGCCGCGCCAGCAGGCGCCGCGCAACTGCCCGCGCTGCCGCAGGTGGAATTCATCGTGATCTCGGCGCCCGCGCCCAACAAGCCCACGCGCGCGCTGACCGAGATCCTGATGCGCAGCACGCTGACTTGAGGCCTTTGCTTATTGCGCCGCCGAGCGGGTGTGCTGCACGCGGCCTTCCAGCGGCTGCGGCTGCTTGAGCAGGTTCAGGATCGGGCACCATTGCTCCACCGCCTCATGCACGGCGCGCACCGCGCTCTCGTCGGCCGGCGACACGATGTGCGCGGTATAGCGGATGTTGTGCGGAAAGAATGGCACCTGCTCATAGCCCGGCTTGCCGCCGCGCGGGTCCAGGTCGCCTTCGATCTCCACCTGCAGCGACTCCAGCGGCAATTCGAGCTCGGCAGCCTTGATCAGGAAGATATGCGTCAGGCAACTGCCCAGCGATCCCAGCAGCAGCTCGGGCGAACTCGGTCCCAGGTCATAGCCCGCGAAATCCGCGGGACTGTCGCTGACCACCTGGTGATCGCGGATCCGGATGCGGCGCACGCCGCTGCGGCCTTCGGCGCTGACCTGTGCGCGCAATTTCACCGGCGTCACTGTGTGCGGATCGCGCGCGTTGCGCGCCAGCACGGCCTCGCGTTTCTGGCCCAGGTATTCGTTCAACGTACTCATGTTGCAGACCTCGCTTGGGGTTGATATGTGCTTGGGCAAGCGCCGCAGTCAATGTTCGCGGCGCATATCCGGAATGGCGATGGGCGCACGATCCATCGCCTGCAATAGTTGGCCCAGCCCGCGGGCCGTCGCTCCCTCCATCCGTCCTCCCGGCCCACAGACATCGTCCGCGCTGGTCCACGCCGGAGCCGCGCCTGGCAGGCGGCGCGCGCGCAGCCAGCCCTGGCGGTCGACCATGAACTGCGCGCCCGCCAGCTCGTCAGGAGACACGCCGGCTGCCAGCGCATAGGCGTTCCAGGCCTCTACGCCTGCCGCCACGCAATCCGCGTCTACGCGCTGTGTGTGGCCACGCGTCAGCGCTACGGTGAGCAGGCGTGGATCCTGCGGTTCCTCGGCCGCGCCCTGCGCGTAGGCCATCACACGCAGGGGCAAGCCGCGCAAGCCGCTCAGCCGCGTCGCCCGGCCGTCGCGGCAGGCAAGCGCCACGACGGGTGCGGCGACCGCCGGCATGCCGCTGCCGCCGCTGACGCCATAGGCCCGCAGGCGCAGATAGTCCAGCACCTGCCAGATCTCTTCCGTGTTCAGCATTGCGCCAAACGCCGGCATCGCGGGGTTGGCCGCCGGTTCCTGGCCGCCCTGCGCGATGCGCCAGTGCAGCTCGCCTTCGAGCCTGTTCTGGAACAGGGCCGGTCCCAGCACGCTGGGCCACACCGGCAGGCTGGCGGCGCGCTCGCCCCGCCCATCTGCCGCCGCGCCGTGGCATGCGGCGCAATGCGCCTGGTACAGCCGTCCGCCCTGCAACAGATTGGCATCGGAAAACGGCAACGGCGACCGCTGATAGGAAGAACTGTGCGCCTCGACCAGCAACATCCGCGGGTTCGGCCAGTCAGCCAGCAGCGCCAGCGCGACGGCGGCGCCCAGCCATGCCAGCCGGCGGCGCTTGGCGAACAGCGCGCCGCACAGCAACGCCAGCGCCGCCGCCGACTGCGCCAGCGCCAGCCAAAGCTGGCGCCACGTGTGCGGGCTGACGGGCAGGTCCGGGTCGTAGCGCCACGCGAATGGCCAATACGCCAATGCCGGAGCCTGGCCCAGCGAGCGCCAGACCGCGGCGCCCAGGGCCAACGCCAATGCGGCCAAGCCGACCGTCAACAGCGCCGCCATGCGCCGCCGGGCCCACCGCGCCGCGCCAGCGGCATCCGCCGGCCGGCGTTGCACGATGCTCACCACGTCGCATCCAGCCCCAACAAGGCCAGCGCGCGATGGCGCAACGCGGCCAGGCGCGGATCGCCGCGATGCCTGGGGTACGGCAGGTCGTTGACGATTTCGTCCTTGATCCGCGCCGGCCGCTCGCTCAGCACCACGATGCGCGTGGCCATGAACAGCGCCTCCTCCACATCGTGCGTGACCAGCAAGGCCGTGTAGCCTTCGCGTTGCCACAGGTCCACCAGTTCGGACTGCATGGCGATGCGGGTCAGCGAGTCCAGCTTGCCCAGCGGCTCGTCCAGGATCAGGATGCGCGGATCGTTGACCAGCGCCCGCGCCAGCGCGGCGCGCTGCGCCATGCCGCCGGACAGCTGATGCGGATAGGCCTGGCTGAACGCCTTCAGGCCCACGCGCTGCAAGGCCTCGTCCACCCGGCTGCGCTGCGTCTTCAACAGCCCGCGCGCCTGCAGTCCCAGGGCCACGTTGTCCCAGACCGTGCGCCACGGATATAGCGTGGGGTCCTGGAACACCACGATGCGCGAAGGCGAAGGCCCCGTGATCGGCTCGCCGTCCGCCAGCAGGCCGCCCGCGGCGGGCGGCTCCAGGCCCGCCACCAGGCGCAGCAGCGTGGACTTGCCGCAGCCGCTGGGGCCCAGCAGGGCCACGAACTCGCCCGGCTTCACGTCCAGGTCTATGCCGTCCAGCACCGGCAGTTGCGCGCCGTCCAGGTCGAAGTGATGGTTCACGCCGCGCACGGCCAATGCGGCGCCGGCCGCATCCCGCTTGTCAGGCACCGCTGCCGCTACCATTTCACGACTCCCTTCTGCCAGGCCAGGAGGCGGTCGCGCCCCAGGAACAGCAAGGTGATGAGGCCCGAGAACACCAGCGCCATCACGATCAGCGCGCCGTACATGTTGGCGTAGGACGCCCAGCCCTGGGCCCATGACAGGTACCAGCCCAGCCCGGACTTCACGCCCATCATCTCGGCCGCCACCAGCACCGAAAACGAGGCGCCCAGGCCCATGAACAGGCCCACGAAGACCTGCGGCAAGGCCGCCGGAATCGCCACGCGCAGCACCAGGAACCACTCATTGGCGCCCATGGTGCGCGCCACGTCGTAGTAGGCCCGGTTGACGCCCGCCACGCCCGACCAGGTCAGCACCGTGACCGGAAACCAGGTGGCCAGGGCGATCAGGAAGACCGCTGCCGACCAGCTCGACGGAAAGAAGAAGAACGCCATAGGCAGCAAGGCCGTGGAAGGCACCGGCCCCAGGAAGCGCAGCACCGGATGCACCCAATAGCCCAGGCCGCGCGACCAGCCGATCGCGACCCCGGTCAGGAAACCCGCGGCCGCGCCCAGCAGAAAGCCGTTGGCCAGCAGCCAAAGCGAATTCGCCAGACTGTCGGCCAGCCGCTTGTAGTCGGAGACGTAGACTTCGATCAGCGACTGCGGCGGCGCGAAGAACGGGCTGGGCAGCAGCGCCAGCTTGGCCGTCGCGATCTCCCAGGCGCCCACCGCCACGGCCAGGGCCGCGAGCCAGGGGCCGGCGCGGTGCAAGGCGCGCACGGCGCGCAACTGCCCCGCCCCCGGCGCCGCCGCCAGTAACAGCAGCAACGCCAGCGCCAAGGCCGCCGCGCCGAATTCGCGCGTGTAGCCCCAGGACGAGAAGCCCACCTCGACGTTCGGCCATGCCAGCGTCACGCCGCCCACGCCCGCCCACAGCGCGGCGGCGGCGATACCGGTCTTCCACAAGCGCCAGTCGCGCGCGGGCCGATTCACGCCCGCGGCCGGGGCGTGCAATACGTCAGCCGAGGACATTGGGCACCACCACTTGCGCGTATTTGTTGACGTCCAGGCCCGCGCTCAGCACCTTTATCGTCTTCAGGTCCCGGGCGTAGCCCACGATCTCTTCGCGCAACGCGGCGCCCGTCGAGGCATGGCCATGGCTGTGGCTGCGCAGGATCGCGGCCACGCGTTCGGCCGGCACCTTGCCGGGCACATACGGCGCGAAGATGCGCGCGGTCTCGTCCGGGTTGGAAGCCGTCCAGCGCTGCGCGTCGATCACCGCGCGCGCAATGGCCGCGGCGGCCTCTGGATCCTTGCGCACCAGATCGCCGCGCAGGCCCAGCACGCAGCAGGTGCGGTTCTCGTAATCGCCCTCGATGTTGGTGGCGATCTCTCGCAGCTTGTTGTCCTCGCGCAGCGTGTAGATCAGCGGATCGTCACCCGCAATGGCGTCGACCTCGCCCTTGCGCAGGACCTCGCCGAACAGGTCCTGCGGGTACTGGCGCCAGTCCACGGATTCGGGATCGATACCCAGCTGCGCCACGCGGATCGCGAAGAAGTTCTTCACCGGACTGGCCTGGTCCGACACCGCCACGCGGCGTCCCTTCAGGTCGTTGACGCTCTTGATCGGCGAATCCTGCGCCGTCAGCAAGCGCATGCAGCCGCCATGCGTGCCCACCGCCAGCTTGACGTCGAAGCCCTGCTCCAGCGGTTTCAACCAACGCAGCGCCATGCCGATGCCGCCATCGGCGTGGCCGGTGGCGATCGCCTCCAGCAGCTGGTCGGTGGAGCCGCTGAAGTTGATGCGTTCGACCTTGAGGTTGTACTTCTCGAAGAAGCCGCGCTCCAGCGCCACCGACACGGGCGATTGGCAGACTGCGGTCTGGCTCCATGCGATCTTGAACGTGCGCGGTGCGGCGTTGGCGGCCAGCACGCGCGAGCCCAGCATGCCCAGCGGCGCCGCAAGGCCTGCGGCGCCTGCCGCGCGCAGCAGCGCACGGCGCGAAATTCCCCGCGTGGAGATGGCGCGGGAATGGACGTTCGTATTCATCAACCTTCCTTTTGAGCAGACTGTGAATGGCGATGATTGCCATGCGGCATCATCGGCCTGCGCTCAGGGGTTAGACAAATACAAAGTCGGGATAACAATATGGGCGACGCATGGCCCCCCAGGGGCTGGACTATTCGGGCAAATGGTCCGGAACGCCGTCCTCGTCGACCTGCTTGACGCGGTCCAGCGCGTTGCGTGCGGCCGACATGGCCTCGACCGTGCTGCGGAAGCGTCGGCTGATGAAGATCTCGAAAGCCTGGGTGTCGGGCTCGGCTTCCTGCTGCACGGCGTCATCCGGTGGCGCTGGCGCATCGGCCTGGGCTGCCGCTTGCGCGTCCCGTTCGGCCTGGCTCTTTTTCTTCGGCAACCGCCGCGTTTCGATGAAAGCGCGCGGCGGCACGCGCCCCTCGGGTTGGGTCGCGTACGCGAGCACCGAAAATCCGTTGATGATCTTCTCAGCCATTGCGGTTCCGTGTGGCCGCGCCCAAAAAAGCGCGGTTCCTTGTTACCGACTACGGCCCGCCGCGGGAAAACTTAAGCCAGCGCCGCCTGGCGCGCACGCACGTAGGCCGCCACCTGGGCCAGCACGTCGGACAGGTCCGCCTGCAGCGGCGCGAAGCCGGCGTTGCGCTCGCGCGTGGCTTCGTCCATGTACAGCGGACGGCGGATCTCCACCTGCAAGCTGTGCCGATTCAAGGCCGGCTGGCCGATCTGCGCGATCAACTGCACGCCTTTGTAGGGGTCGTTGCGCGCCACGGTGTAGCCCTTGCCGCGCAAAGCGGTCTCGATCAGGGCGATGAACTCCGGCTCGCAGGTGGTGCCGTCGCGGTCGCCCAGCACAAAGTCCGCCAGCGGATGCTCGCTCTTGCGGCCCAGGCGCTCATAGGCGTCGTTGGGCATGGAGTGCAGGTTCAGGTGCCAGACCGCGCCAAAACGCTGCCGCACCTGCTGGATCGCCTGCGACAGCGCCGCGTGGTAGGGCTCGTAATACGCCTGGATGCGGTGGCGCACTTCGGCCAGCGTGAGCTTGCGGTCGTAGATCGGCGTGGACCTGTCCATCCTGCGCCAGATCAAACCCTTGCCCAGGCGGGTCTTCTCGCCCGGGTCCAGCGGCTCGGGCCAGGGTTGCGCCAGCAGCTCCGGGTCCAGGTCCTGCAGCGTGCGGTTGGGATCGATATAGACGCGCGGAAAGTTCGCGGCGATCAGCGTCGCTCCCAGGGCCGGCGCCGCCGACCACAACGCGTCCACGTGCGTGTCCTCGCCCTGGCGCAATTGCGCCAGGGCGGCCGCGGCGCCGAAGTCGTCGGGATAGCGCTCGCCGCTATGCGGCGAATCGCAAACCAGCGGCAAGGCCGGGCCCGTGGGCTCGTGTACGGAAACAGCGTCGAAGTCGGCGTGGGTCATCGTCAATCAGCCTGAATGTTGGCAGTCTTGGCGACCTTGGCGTAGCGCGCCAGGGCCTGCTGGATCTGCGCCTCGAATTCCTGGGGCGTGGTGCGCACCAGCGTACCACCCACTTCCTCGGCCTTCTTGCGGAATTCCGGATCGTCCTGGGCTGCGCGCACCGCCTTGTTCAGGCGTTCGATCACGGCCGGCGGGGTGCCGGCGGGCGCCACCAGGCCGAACCAGCCGCCCGTACCCATGTCGGGGTACCCCAGCTCGATGTAGGTCGGCACGTCGGGCAACAGCGGCGAGCGTTCGGCGCCCAGCACGGCCAGCGCGCGCAGCTTGCCGCCCTGCACCTGCGGCAGGGTCGAGGACAGGTTGTCGGTGATAGCATCCACCTGCCCGCCCATCACGTCATTCAACGCCGGACCCGCGCCGCGGTACGGCACGTGCAGCAGCTTGATGCCGGACAGCATCATGAAGTTCTCGATGTTCACATGGCCCAGCGAGCCCACGCCCGGCGAGGCGAAGCTATAGCGCTCCGGCTGTTTCTTGGCCAGGGCCACGAACTCGGCCATGTTCTTGGCCGGCAAGCCCGGATTGATCGCGAAGATGCTGGGCACGGCGACCACGTTGGCCACCGGCACGAAGTCCTTCACCGGGTCGTAGTTCATCTTGCGGAACACGGCCGGGTTCGAGCCGTGCGTGCTCATCGTGGCCATGCCGATGGTGTAGCCGTCGGGCGTGGCGCGTGCCACCTGCTCCATGCCCATGGAACCGCCGGCGCCAGCCTTGTTCTCGACCACGATGGTCTGCTTCAGGTCGCGGCCGGCGTACTCGGCCACCAGGCGCGCCACGATGTCGGTCGAACCGCCAGCGGCGAACGGCACCACCAGCTTGATGGGGCGGGCGGGATAGTCGGCAGCTTGGGCGATGCCGGCAAAGGACAACGTGGCGAACATGCCGGCGAGCGCGAAGCGCGCGGACCGGCCCAGGAGGCGGCGGGACATGGGGGATGACTCCGAAAGTTGAAGGTCAGTCGACAAGGCCGCCAGTGTCCGAACTTTACGATCCCCTTTCAAACGACTATATTGCACGGCTTCATTACCAATGGTCATGCTAGATGCGACTGCACTCGCCCTCCATGTCC
The DNA here is from genome assembly GCF_014851465.1 of Achromobacter sp. ACM04. Classification (NCBI taxonomy): domain Bacteria; kingdom Pseudomonadati; phylum Pseudomonadota; class Betaproteobacteria; order Burkholderiales; family Alcaligenaceae; genus Achromobacter; species Achromobacter sp. ACM04. The sequence goes on along the minus strand of NZ_JACUZS010000001.1, from coordinate 132,941 downwards.
GAACTGCACGCCTTCGTGACGGCGGCACGCCTGGGCAGCTTCACCCGCGCCGCGGAGGTCTTGTGCGTCACCCAGGGCGCCGTCAGCCGCGCCATTTCCCGACTGGAAGCGCATTTCGGCCAGCCGCTGATGCATCGCAACGCCCATGGCCTGACCCTGACTGAAACCGGACGCCGCCTGTACGACGGCACGCTAGGCCCGCTGCAGCAGATCGAGTCGCTCAGCGCCGGATTGCGCGCCAATGACCGCCGCCTGCGCCTGACGCTGTCGACGGTGCCGACGCTGGCCAGCGCCTGGCTGGTGCCCCGCCTGTCCGACTTTCATGCGCGCCATCCGGATATCCAGCTCAGCTTCGCGGCCTACCGCCGCAACGAAGATTTTTCGGGTGAGACGCCCGATGCCAGCATCCTGTCCGGCATGCCGGAGCAATGGCCGGGCTGGCAGGTGGACTACGTGATCGGGCGCGAGTTGGTCGTGATCTGCCACCCCGCCCGTCTGGCGGCCCGGCGCGCGCAGGGACTCTGGGACACGCCAGCCGGCCTGCTCGGGGAACCGCTGCTGTATCACTCGAATGGCATGGACAACTGGGCGCAGTGGCTGGCCGCCGCCGGCGTGCCGCGCGCCTCGGTCCAGCTTTCCAATGGCTTTGACCAGGTTTCCATCCTGGTTCGCGCCGTCATGGCCGACATGGGCATCGCCGTGCTGCAGCGCTGCCTGGTCCGCGACGACCTGCAGGCCGGACGCGTGGTGGCCCCGTTTCCCAACCTGCCCATCCGCATCGACCGTGGCTACCATCTATGCGCCCCGGCCCAGCGCCGCGACCATTACGCGCTGGCTTGTTTCCGGCGATGGCTGCTGGAAACCGCCGGGCAGGATCCCGACGTAATCGCCGCCAGCCCAGCCTGAGCGCCTAGCCTGCGGACACAACCGGTTGCCGGCGTCCGGCGCGGGAATACTACAAAATGAAAACGGGCTCCCGATCTGGAGCCCGCTGCGGGGGTCTGCGCCATGCTGCCGGCGCGGTCGAAAATGCTCAGGGTGCGAGCTTGAACCCGAGGTCCACGCCCCATTTGTCGGTCTCGCGCAGCCATTTCGCGCCGCAATTCAGGCAGCGGAAATGGTCTTCACGGCTTTCTTCACGGCCTTTCTGCGTGGGATTGGTGAACCCCTGGTGTCCCAGATGGGCATGCGGCGCAACGCCTGCAAGCCCGGGGTTAATGCGTTGGCAAGCCAGGCACATAACGCTCATTGGTGCTTCCCTACAATTTTAGTAACTAAATTGTAAGGGATTCCACCAATACTTTTCTATCGAATCAGGCCCCTAAATCCAAAAAATATTGTTAACGCCACAATTAAACAACAGTGGGCAGGGCCGCCAGGCAGGTTGCCAGGTGATACGGAGAGGTCGACGGCATGTCCTTGCGCACCACCGCTCCTTCCGCGTCCAGGCATTCGTACCAGCCGCCGGGGTGCAGGAAACGCGCGCGGAACATGGCCAGGCCGGCCTCCAGCGCGGGCAGGTCGCCCAGCACGCCGAGCACCCGCAGGTACTCGGTCTGCGCCCAGATCCGGCGCGTATCGTCGATCACGGCGCCGGACTCGTCCAGCGACGCCACCACTCCGCCCGCGTCCACACCATGGCGGCGCGACCAGCGCACAGCGCGCGGCAGCGACTCCGTCAGCTCCAGGCCGTCGAAAACGTCGGCCGAGCCTTGCACCAGCGACAGCCACTCGAACTGATGCCCGGGCTCCAGCCGGTTGCCGGCCGAGCCTTGCCGCTCTTCCGCGATGCACTGCGAGGCCGCATGCACGAAGAAATGGCTGATGCCTTGCGCCAGGCCGCGCAGGCGCTGCGCGTACAGCGCCGGCTCCGCGACCTGGGCTGCGGCCAGGTAGGCCTCGGTCAGATGCATCATGGGATTCTGCGCGGGCGCGCGCAGAGGCTGGCTCAGGTCGGCGCTGAGCGCCGCGTGATACAGCCCGTCGGCGGTCTTGAAGCGCGCCTCGATGGTCGAGGAAGTCGACAGCATGAGCTTGCGCGCATCGGCATTGCGGCTGCGGCGGAAATAGGCGGCGCAGGCCAGCACGATGAACGCGTGGGTGTACAGGTCCTGCGTGTCATCGAGCGGATGCGCCGCGGCGTCCACGCTATAGCGCCAGCCTCCGTGAAGCTCGTCGCGGAATACGCGCCGCAGCGATTCGAACAGCACATCTGCATGCGCGCCCGCAGCGTCGCCCGGCGCTTCCGAAAAAACGTAGAGCTGGCGCGCGCAAGCCATGGCGCGGTAGCGCTCGACCGGCAGCGCGACGCCCGTCGCCGCGTCCAGCGATTCATAAGGCAGACCCAGCGCGCCATTGAAACCCTGCCCCATCCAAAGGGGCAGGACAACGGAATCAAAATGGTCGCGGAATGCGCGGATGTGTTCCGCAAGTGAAGAGTTGGTCTGTGCGGCAGTCATCTTGGAACGGCGCATACCCAATGAGGGCCCCAGATTTTGGAGCAGCAACGATAACCGAAATTTTCGTCGCAAACCTTTGAGTATTCTCCGAAGCGTCATGCTCACACAGACCGGTCCCGCCGATCAGCTCCGTCCAGGGCGTGGCGCCCTATCGGAAGATGTTTTCCTCTACCCAGTTCTGCGCGAATACTTCCGCGCGATCGCGTGCTTCGTCCAACGAAGCGCAGTTGCCCAAGTGGGAAAACGCGGCATCCACTTCGGTGCCGCCCTCGGCCGTAACCGTCAGCAGTACGCCATATCCGCCGGTATCCATGGCCGCTGTGGAAACGTCGATCAGAACTTCCTGGTCACGATGCTGCATGTGCTACCTCCCAGTCGGTTACCTAAACGCGTGAACCACGCGTGACGTTGCGGGGGCAGAATCCCCGCGCAAATGAATAGACCTGCAAACGTCACGCAAGTTCATCTTACTGGCGACTCGTGGGTCGCGATACGTCGAAAAGCAGCCAAATCGCGCATTCCGTCTCAGGAAATTCCCGTAGCACGGCCCTATTGGTCGCGAACTCGCGAAATACTGCGAAAACATTCGCAAATTGTGTGGAAATCCCCGCGCCAAACGGTCAAGACGCGGCGAAACGCGGAGGGCGGCCCCGGGCCGCGCCTGCTGTCGACATAATTGGATTTTGCGGGTTAGCGCAAATGGATGGCGCCCGGCTCTTCCATGCGCAGGGCGAGCTTGCCCTTCTCGGTGATCAGCCAGCGGCCGTCGGCGTCGGCTGCAATGCAACGCAACGTCTCCAGCGCCTGCGCCACGTGGGCGGGCACTTCAGTCTGGGCAGCGCCGCGCTCGCAATTGTCGGCCACGATGCGCAGCCAATGTCCCAACTCGCCTTTCTCGAAACGGTGCAATGCCATGCGGTGATTCTCTCTTGAATACCCAACGATAGCATGTTGCCATGCCCCGCCCTGGCGACCTGTAAAAGTCGCTAGGCAAGCAGCTTGGGCAAGGACGACGCCAGCAGCGCCACGCCCGAAACGGTCAGCAGGCCCAGCACGATGCGGCGAAACGCAACGTCGCTGATGCCCACGTAGACGCGCGTGCCCCACAAGGTCGGCACCAACATCGCCGGCACGATCACCGCAAAGAGCGGCAGCATGTCGCGCGTCACCACGCCGGTGTAGACATAGCTCGCCATCGTCACGACCAACATCGACAGGTTGAAGTTCTGGATCACCGCGCGCTGCACGTCGCGGTCAAAGCGACGCAAGGTGCACCACAAAGTCGGAATGACGCCGGTGAAGCCGCCTATGCCGCCCATGACGCCGCCCATCGCTCCCACCACGCCGTCGGCCCATCGTCCACCCGCCGTGATAGGCGGCAAGCGCGTCGCGAACAGCATCACCGGACACCAGACCGCCAGCAGTCCGCCGACCAGCGCCTTGAACATCAGCGGATCCAGATAGGGCAGCAGCTTGACGCCCAGCGGAATCCCCAGCAATCCGCCCGCCACGAAGGGCAGCAGGTGCGCCATCGTGAATCCGCGGCGCATCGTGAACGCGGCCAGCAACTGGCCGGTCAGCGAGCCGAACACCACCATCGCAGCAGCGAGTTTGGGATCTATCGTCCAGGCCCAGAACGACATGGCCACCATGCCGAAGCCGAAGCCCGAGAGGCCCTGCACGAAACCGGCGGCCATGGCGCCCGCCGCGACCAGCACATATAAGGAATCCATACCCGCCGCACGCCTGCAAGAGAAGCCGGAACGGTTCCGGCGCTCGACATTCTAGAACGCGCCGATGGCCGGTTTCACGCCTGCGGCGTACTGACGGGCTAAGAAGCCCGCAGCGCCAGCGGCCGCTTCAGGCGCGTCGCCGCCGCCGACGCCGCCACGCTGGCGCCGATCAGGGCCAAGCCCAGCGCCAGGTCGGCCGAGATGCGCTCCTGGAACACCAGCGACGACACGACCAGCCCGATCACCGGCACGCACAGCATGGCGATCGAGGTCGCCACCGGCGGCATCTTCTGCGTCATGCCCAGCACCACGATGAAGGTCAGCGCGGTAGCCAGCGGACCGGTGTACAGGATCACGGGCCATGCCTCGGGCTGCGCCAGGAAAACGGGCGCGCCATCGCGCATCCACGCCAGCGCGGCCAGCGGCAGCGCCGCGATGGCGGTCTGCCAGGGAATCATGTCCGCGCCCAGGCGGATATGCCGGTAGCCGCGCAGCTGGATGATATTGCAGGCCCACGCAAAGGACGCACCCAGCAACATGGCCAGGCCGACCACGGTGTGCGCCTGCCAAGGGCTGAACGCGGGCGCGACGATGACGGCGATGCCGGCATAGCTCAGCCCCGTCGCCAGCCATTGCGCCATCGACAGGCGCTCCTTCAGGATCAGCGAGGACAGCGGAATCACCCAGATGGAAGTGGCGTAGGCGATCACGGACGCGCGTCCCGGCGCCACGTATTGCATCGCCCATAGCGCCAGCGCCGTGAACGCCCCCATCTGCAGCAGCGCCACACCCGCCACCAGCGGCATTTCCTGCCGCGTCGGCAGGCGCAGGCGGCCCAGCATGCCCAGCACCAGCGCGCTGATCAGCGCGGCCGAGCCGAACCGGCTGGCGGCCAGCCACAGCGGGCTCATGTGCGTCAGCCCCAGCTTCATGACGGGCCAATTGCCGCCCCAGATGGCGACCGCACCGACCAGCGGCAAAAACCTGCCCAACGTGCTCTGCTGACTCATTACTGCCCAATCTACTGCTTGAATATTCCGCGCTTTGGCACAATTGCCAAACGATGGAATAGTCTATAGGGTTAACCCCAGCATATTTCACTGCATTCAAGGGAGATACCCGTCATACTCAGCACAGATGAATTGCTGAATGACCGTAACTGGGTGACTTATGCCGGAAATCAACCTGGATGCCACCGACATCCGTATCCTCAACGAACTCCAGCGCGATGCGCGGCTGACCAATGTCGAACTCGCCGCGCGCGTGAACCTGTCTGCCTCTCCCTGTCTGGCGCGCGTGCGCCGGCTCGAAACCGAGGGCCTGATCGACCGCCGCGTCACGCTGCTCAACGCGCGCAAGCTGGGCCTGAAGGTCAACGTATTCATCCAGATCTCGCTGGACAAGCAGCGCAAGGCGGCGCTGGACGTGTTCGAACGCGAAATCGCGGTCCTGCCGGAAATCATGGAGTGCTACCTCATGTCGGGCGACGCCGACTACCTGATACGCGCCCTGGTGCCTGACGTGGACGCGCTGGAGCGGCTGATCGTCGAACACATCACCCGCATCCCGGGCGTCGCCAGCATCCGTTCCAGCTTCGCCTTGAAGCAGGTGCTGTACACCACCGCCGTCCCGCTCGCGTGAAGCCCGCGGCGGCAACTTGCGGGATCCGTGGCGCCCCTCCACAATGAAAGCGCCGCGCCCCGCGCCGGCGCCCCTCCCATCGCCTAGCAAGGAGAACACCATGCCTGAAACCGACTGGTTCCCCGGCGGCACGCTACCCGATCGTCAGGGCTACTTCGAAGTGGAATTCGAAACGGGTCAAACCGAAATCACGCGCTACGGCCTGCTCGGCTGGGAGCCCGAGCAGGATCGCGGCCGGATCAGACGCTGGCGCGGCCTGGACCCGGACATCGAAGCTGCCGAAATGCAGCGCGAGAGCTCGGTGCGCAACAACGGCGACACGCTCATGGGCTGAAGCGCCGGCAGACGCGCCAAACAAAAACGCCGCGGAGAACATCCGCGGCGTTTTGCTTGGCAGGCCCGTTCAAAGATTCAGTTTGGAGATCTTGGTACCGGCCAGGGACACGCCTGCCATCAGGCCGCCGTTGTTCATCACGAAGCCGACGATGGGTTGTTGTGCCGTGTTGGTGTCGATGCGGCCGTTGGCGCCCACATTGACAACCGCAACCGTCGCATCGGCGCCCACGGTCCAGCCGCTGCTGTTGCGGAACTTGGCAAGCGCCTCATCCGTCATGAACAACAGCACCATCGCCTTGGACTGCGCCCCCGCCTGGAAGCCGACGGAACCCGCCGTGGTGCTGTAGTAGCCGGCGGTGGAACTGCCCACGCGCAGCACGCCCTTGCCATGCTCGGCCCCGATGATGAAGCTGCCGCTCAACACATCAGGAAAAATCAGCACGCCTCGGGCGCGGGCGACCAGTTCCCTGGACTGCGGCGACGCTTGATAGAGCTTGCCCAAGGTGGCGTCGGCCGCACTGTTCAACGATTGGCGCTGTTCGGTCGCGGTGGCCTCTGACTTGGAACTGTTGGTGGTGCAACCCGTGAACATCAGGCCGGCCACGCCGATCGCCGCGGCGGCCAGGCCGACACGACGCAAGACAGGAAAAGTATCAAACATGGAACTCTCCTTTGTTGTTGTCACCCTACACCAATGTACCGGGCAAATCCGCCAGCGCAAAGCACGCGATTGTGTGAAAAGAAACAAAACCCTGCCTGCCGCTGCGGGTCCGGCCCGCCGCTACAGGATGCCGTAGCGCGGTTCGCCCGTGGCTTCGTCCACCGACACGATGCCCGACAGCACCAGTTCGGCGTGGCGTCTTGCCGTCCCGGGATCCTCGAAGGTCACGAAACGCGGCAGCGACCAACGCCGCTCGAATTCGCCTTCCACCCTCCGGCACACCGCTACCTCGATCGCCAACATGCCGGTATCCAGCCGGATGACCTGACATTCCACCTCGAATCCATCAATATGACGCTGTGGCCACGCGCCCATTCCTTGCTCCTCGAAATTGTTTTTCCCGGCCGCAATATGCCAAAAAATTTTTGGCTTGAAAAGTAATGTTTTCAAGGAGTTATGAAGTACTAGAGCAGGTAGTGCGAACGCATCTTGAAGCTCATCCAAATGGCCGAAAATCGGTCCAAATCCTGGCCTTTCGCGCTCGCCGCAAGAACGGTGCGAGCAGCATCTTTCAGCCGCCCGGCGGACGTATCCATTGCGCGTCCCACAAGCCTTCGCCGCGCTCCAGAGCCGCGCCCAAGGCCTGTTTGCTGCGCTGCGCAACCGCCGCCAGCAAGGCATTGCAGACGGAAAAGGCCGCAGTGTAGGAATCGAATGGCGACGCGCTGGAACTGCGCGCTATCAGCACGTGGTGTGCCGAGGCCGCGGCGGGCGCCGACGCCGAATCGGTGATCAGAATCACCTTGCCGCCTCGCTGCCGGAAATACTGCACCGCCTTGGCCGCGGCAACCGAATAGCGCCTGAAGGTAAACGCCAGCAGCACGTCGGCCTCGTCGATCCAGAGCAGTTGGTCTTCCAGGAACAGCGGACCGGCGGCGACCATGGGCTTGACCGAAGGCAGGCACAGGTTCAAGTACAGCGCCACGTGGCTGGCCAGCGGCGCGGCCTGGCGTAGCCCCAGCACATGCACCCGCCCCTTGCGCTGCGTCAGCAGTCGGACGGCAGCCTCGAAGGCGGCCACGTCGATCGACGCGTAGGTCTCCTTCAGGTTGTGCTGGTCATGCAGCAAGGCGTTATGCAGGCAGGCGCGCGCCGACGGTTTGTCCGAGCCCACCGCGTCCGCGCGCTCGCCGGGCGAGGCCAGGCGCGCCGTCACTTCCGTGCGCGCCTCCACCTGGGCCTGCGCGTAGCTTTCGTAGCCGAGCTTGGCCAACAGGCGCACCACGGTGGAAGCGCTGGTGCCGACCTGCCTGGCCAGCGCCGTCGCCGATTCCAGCAGGCTTTGCGGATAGCGCGCCTGCATCTCCTCGACCAGCAATTGTTCGCTCTTGCTGAGCTTGCGGCCGTAGCCGGCAATACGTTGGTGCAGGTTCATCCTTGCATGGCCCTAGGTGATAACCCCAAATTTCACAATACACATTGCATCTTATATTGCTGCCTGCAATCTTCATTGCAAATTAGACCAAACCCGCAGTCACCACAAGAGAATTCCATGAAGCATCAATCGCAGGGACCGTCCTCGATCCGCCGCAGCCTGATCCTGGCCGGTCTGGGCGCCGCCTTGCTGCCGCTGGCCGCGCGCGCCGACGCCTATCCTTCGCGCCCCATCACGCTGGTCGTCCCCTTCCCTGCGGGCGGCTCCGTCGACCTGATCGGCCGACTGTACGCGGACGCCCTGGGCAAGGCGCTGGGTACCAGCGTCATCATCGAGAACCGCGACGGCGCGGGCGGCGCCATCGGCAGCAAGCGCGTCGCGCGCGCCGCGCCGGACGGCTACACGCTGGTCGCGTCCTCGCAAAGCTCGCACCTGGCCAACCCGCTGATGCGCAATGACCTGGGCTACGACCCGATCAAGGACTTCGTCTCGATCTCGCAGCTGTCGCGCACGCCCAATGTGCTGGTGACCAATGCCGCCGTGCCGGCCCGCAACCTGGCGGAGTTCGTGGCGCTGCTGAAGGCGCGCCCCGACCAATTGCACTATGCCACCGCAGGCATCGGCAGCATGGGCCAGCTCAACGCCGAACTGCTGAAGAACACCCTGCAGCTGCAGGCCGTGCACGTGCCCTATCGCGGCGGCGCGCCGCTGATCAACGCGCTGCTGTCCGACCAGGCGCAGTTCGCGCTGGACAACCTCGCGCCCTTCCTGCCCCACATCCAGGTCGGCAAGATGCGCGCGCTGGCGGTGGCCGCGCCAAAACGCCTGGACTCCCTGCCCGACGTGCCGACCTTCGAGGAACTGGGTTACCCCGTGCTCAATTCCATGTCGTGGATCGGCCTGGCCGCGCCCGCAGGCACGCCGCCCGACATCGTCCAGAAGCTGCTGGCCGCCGTGCGCACCGCCGCCACCGAGGACGGCATGCCGCAATCCCTGGAAAAGGCCGGCGCGCTGCCCCCCGAGAACCAGACTCCGCAACAGTTCACCGCCATGATGTCCGAGCGCCTGGCGTTGTACAAAGACCTGATCGACCGCGCCGGCATCCGTCCTGAATAGGCCTTACTCCCATGAAAAATCCCGCTTTCGAACCCGACACCGCCCCGCTCGAAGTCCTGCCGCGCGATCTCTCGGCCTATCGCGAGGGCAATGTCGGCATCCCCTACGTGCACCGGTTCGAGTCGGGCCGTCCCGGCCCGCATGTGCTGATCAACGCCATCACGCACGGCAACGAAATCTGCGGCATGGTGGCTGCGACCCATCTGCTGGACTCGGGCGTGCGCCCCAAGATCGGCACGCTCACCGTCAGCTTCGCGCACGTCGAAGCCTATGAAGCCTTCGATATCGAGAACCCCTACGAGAACCGCCAGCTCGTCCACAACCTGAACCGCATCTGGTCCGCAGCCATGCTGGACGGCCCGGAAGACAGCCCCGAACTGCGCCGCGCCCGCGAGCTGCGGCCGGTGCTGGACGCCGCCGACTTCGTGCTGGACATCCATTCCACGCGTGCGCCGGTGCAACCCTTCTGGGTCTACACCGAGATGGACCGCAACACGGCGCTGGCCAGCGCCGTCGGCGTGCCGCAGGTACATCTGGTGATGCCGCCCGACCTCTTCCCCGGCACTGGCGTCATGGGCTACGGCCGCCACGGCGATCCGCACTCCGACAGCAGCGGCTCGCTGGTGGTCGAATGCGGCCAGCACTTCGCGCAATCCGCCGCCGACCTGGCCACCGACGTCACGCTGCGCTTCCTCGCGCACACGGGCCTGATCGACATGCCTGCCGGCACGCCGCCCCCGCCCGCGCCGCAGCGCTACCGCCTGCTCGAAGTGCATATGGTGAAGTCCGAGGACTTCACCTTTACCCGTCCGGTGATCGGCTTCGAAACCTTCGCCAAGGGTGAACTCATCGCCATGAACGGCACCGAGGAAATCCGTTCGCCCTGCGACGACTGCACCATCTTCATGCCCACGCGCATGCCCATCGTGGGTCGCGAAGCGGTGTACCTGACCGTGGCGATCTGATCGCCATCCGCAAGCGTCTGATCGGGATCCGTCAAAGGTCCGGAATCAGGCGCTTGCCCAGGCTGATGACCTCGTCCTGCTGAAAGCCCAGGGTCGCGTAGAAGTCCTTCACCGCAATATTGCCCGACCGGATCAGCAGATTGATCTTGGGGCAACCCATTTCCAGCAGCCGGCGCTCCACCGCCTGCATCAGTGCGGTGGCATGACCGCGGCGCTGATGCGCGGGCGATACCGCCAGGTAATTGATCCAGGCGCGATGGCCGTCATAGCCGCCCATCAGCGTCGCGACGATCGCGCCGTCCGCCTCTCCCACCAGAAACAAGTCCGCCTGCACCGCAAGCTTGCGCGCAATATCCTTGCGCGGGTCGTTCCATGGGCGGGTCAGGCCGCAGTCATGCCACAGCTGGATGATGGCCGCTTCGTCGGTCGAATGGTAGGGCCGGATGGCGAGGTCTTGCGCACTCATGCTTCGTTCCTTCAAGGATGGCAACGAAAGCCTTGCGATACGCCTCGACAGCGGGACCAGCCAGAAACAGAAAAGCCACGAGAGGTATCGTGGCTTTCAGGATATGGCGCCGATGGTTTGGCGCCGGGACGTGACCAGCCACTCAACGTAAGCGTCGAGTGATTCGTCGGTAGGCTGCGCCAGACATTGGCGCGAAATGCTTTGCGTTCATGAGGGCAAGCATACACGAGGCGGCGAAGCGCAGCCAACGTCAGGACGCGTCAGGCGCCTCCAGCGTGCCTTCCATGACCACCACGGCCTCGCCCGCCACGCCCGCCCATACGCCATCGGCGCGCGGTTCGGCGTGAGCCAGCAGCACGCTGGCGCGTCCCATGTCCACGCCCTGCTCCACCCTCAGGCGCATTGCGCCGGCGCCGCGCAGGGCCGTGCGCAAGGCCGTCATGGCCGCCGTAGCGCTGCCGGTCGCGGGGTCTTCCGTCATGCGACCGGTGAACATGCGGGCCTGGACATCCGCCCCGCCCGCCCCCGTGTCAGTGGTGTAGGCATAGATGGACTTTGCGCCGTCCAGCGGCAGCAGGGCCGCGTAGCCCGCCGGATCTGGCACGGCCCGGCGCAAGGCGTCGCGGCTGGCCAATTGCACCACCAGGAAGATCAGGCCTACCGACGCCACCTGCGGCGCATGCGTGGAGGTATCGATGTCCGCAGGCTCCAGGCTCAAGGCCCGCGCAACCGCGGCGGCCGGCGCCTCGCTGGCGCGCGACAGCGGTTGCGGCGCAAGCAGTTCCGCACCCGCCGCGCCGTTTGCGCCTGGGCGCAGCGCAATGCGCACCAGTCCCGCCTCCTCCTCAAACGCGAAGGCATCCGGCACGGTCAGGCCCGAGGCAGCCATTTCGCGCGCCAGCACCACGGCCGTGCCCACATTGGGATGTCCGGCGAACGGCACCTCGCGGTCGGGCGTGAAGATGCGCACCCAGGCCGTATGGGCAGGATCCCGCGGCGGCAGCACAAAGCTGGTTTCGGAATAGTTGAATTCGCGCGCGATGCGTTGCATCTGCGCCGTGCTCAGGCCCTGGGCGTCGAACACGACCGCCAGCGGATTGCCGCCGTACGCTTGGCTGGTGAACACATCGGCGGTGACATAACGGTAGCGCATGGAACGTCCTCTCAGGCCACGCGGACTGCGCGGCGACCCGGGAAGTGTGCGGGGCCGGCGCGCGGCCCACCAGACACAGAGGCGATGAATCGGGACCGTAACAGCGGGTGGATCTGGCATAGACTATGCTGGCCCGGCGCTTTCCGCCCCCCAAGCCGGTGCATGACGATTTGCGCTCACCAGGAACCCGCCACATGTCCACGGTACGCACCTACTTCCAGAACCGCCTGCCTGCAGGCGAACTTGCCAGATTGATGCGAGTCCAGGAGCCGTTCTTTCTGGAGAACATCGTCGACATCGACGAAACCGCGGCAGCGCTGCAGGCGCTGTGCCGCGAACATGGGCTGACCGTGCGGACGGTCAAGCAACCCTATAACGCCAGCGTGTCGGGCTGGGATCTGGCCAGCTTTCTTCCCGCCTGGTTCGGCGCGCTGGCCCTTGGTTTCTTCGCCGCCACTACGCCGGGCGGGCAGCGTACGGACGTCACCCTCAAACTGCGCAGCAACAGCTTGCTCGAAGTCTGTTTTTCCCGGACAGCACCCCATCCCGGCGCCGCCTTGCCTTGATCCGCGCGGGGTGTGCCTTGCATCAAGGTAGCGTCCACTCAGGCCTAGTACAATGTCCCATATATGGGGACGCTAAATATGAAAGACAGTGCCAGACCCGCAGAGGCGCTTACCGTCGAAGCCGCGATAGGCTTGGCTGAAAACTGGGCCCGCGCGCATCACGCGGACGCTGATCGAAGCAGGAAGTTCGCCACCCAATGGCATGGAGACACCAGCCCCGATGACAGGCAAGGCGAGGTGCTCCTGAGAGATCTCGCCTTCTTTTTCCAGGCCGCATCCAACGACGCCGCCTACTGGCGCTCGGTCGGAGACTTCACCGAGGAAGCCACCGGCCCCTGGGGAGTCCAGGCGCTGAAAGCCTTGGCCGGCCTGAACCTCATCGGCCTGGCGGCATCCCTAATCCTGTTCGCGGCGCGCGACAGCTCGGCCTTCACGGCAGGCGCAATCAGCGCCTGCGCCTTGTTCCTGGCCGGGCTGCTGCTGGCCTATCCGGCGCTGCGGCTCACCCGCATTTCCCGCTCCACGGCGAACGCCGCGTCGGCCCTGCAAAGCCGCGAAGCGGGAGCCGCGTCGACCTGGGAACAACTGCGGTCCGCCAACGTCGGCAACCCCAACGTCGGCCGCAAGGAACGCAAGATCGCCTTGCGCCTGGCCGCCATCATGGCAGCCACAGCCACGGCGGGCTGCGCGCTGCTGATTGCGACAGTGTGGTTCTAGCGGGTAGCCCGACGTCCGGCTACGCCACTGGCGTAACCGCCCTCCCCGTCGTAAAGAACGACACCAGGTTCCGCATCGCCAGCTCCGCCATCTGGCGGCGCGTCTCGTGCGTGGCGCTGCCGATATGGGGCGCCAGGATCACGTTCGACAGGCGCCGCAGGGGGCTCTCGCCCAGCGGCTCGCTTTCGAACACGTCGAGCGCGGCCCCCTGGATGATGCCGTTGGCCAACGCATGGCACAGGTCGGCCTCATTGATCACCGAGCCGCGGGCGACGTTGACGACCACCCCCTCCGGCCCCAGCGCACTCAACACGGCGGCGTCGACGATGTGGCGCGTTGCCGCCCCGCCGGGACATGACAGGACCAGCACGTCCACATGGCGAGCCATGGCAGGCAGAGAATCAAAATGCCGCCACGGCGTATCCTGGGGCGTGCGGCCGAAGTAGCTGAGGTCCACTTCGAACGGCACGAGCCGCCGGACGATCTCTTTGCCGATGCGCCCTAAACCGACGATGCCGACCTTCCTGCCCGCCAGGCTCGCCCCCAACGGAAAGGGCGAGGCCTCCCATGCGCCCGTGCGCACGAAGCTGTCGGCCGCAGGCAACTGGCGCAGCAAGGCGAGCAACAACCCCACCGCCAATTCAGCCACGGCCTTGTTCAACACGTCCGGCGTGTTGGTCACGACGATGTTCTTCTCACGCGCGCGGTCCAGCGCGATGCCGTCGTAGCCGACGCCGTTGGTGGCGATGATGCGCAGCCCCGGCAAGCGATCCATCAGCTCGGCGGAAATCCGGTAGTTCGAGCGCGTGACGATGCCGCCGATCGCATCGGCCTGCGCAGGATCGTTTTGCAGCGCCGCCTCGTCGATCAACGTGAACCTCGAGCGGAACTGCGCTTCCACCGACTCGGGAAAAACCCCTACCTTGAGCAGAGGGGGAAACTTGCCGTCCCCCTTGCCGGAGACATTTGCTGCTGCCTGGCGCGCTTGGGCCAGTTCATGCTCGATCATGGATTTCAACCTCGACGCTATAACATACGGAAAATTGGCGCGATAAGCCTGCAGCCATCGCAGCCGGGTTCGTAGCGGTTCGTGCGATCTTCAACCTGAAGTTTCTCCTTTCAGGGCAATAGGCCCATCGCATCATGGACATCAAGTGCATGCAGAGCTTCGTCGCAGTCGTCGAAGCCGGTTCATTCGCCGAAGCGGCGCGCAAGCTCGATCTGACCTCGGCCGCCATCGCCGCGCGCATCAAGGCGCTGGAGATGGACCTGGGCGTGGCGCTGGTCAAGCGCTCGGGGCGTTCGGTCCGGCCCACCGAGAGCGGCATGCGTATCCTCGAAGGCACCAAGGCGGCCATCCGCAACATCCGCGATCTGCGCGCCATGGCCATCGACGGCGACCAGCCGGGCGAATTCCGCATCGGCTGTTTCGTGTCCGCATTGACGAACGTGTTGCCGCCGATACTGAAATCGCTGTACCGCAAGCATCCGGACGCCTCCGTCTTCGTCACGCCCGGCGGCTCCATAGACCTGTGCGGCAAGGTGGTCAACGGCGAACTCGACGCCGCCATCGTGGTGGAACCACAGTTCGCGGTGCCCAAGAGCTGTCTCTGGCAGCCGTTCATGGAAGAGCCGCTGGTCGTCGTCGCGCCGTCCCATCTTGCGGACCAGGACGCCCACACCCTGCTCTCGACCCAACCCTTCATACGCTACGACCGCAACATCTACGGCGGCCAGCTGGCCGACCGCTATCTGCGCGACCACCAGATCTGGCCCAAGCAGCGGCTGGAGATTGACGGCCTGCTCGCCATCGTCGCGCTGGTGCATGAAGGCCTGGGCGTTGCGCTGATTCCGGACTGGTCGTCCATGTGGAAGTCGCTCGACGTGGCGCGCATCCCGCTGCCCAACCGTGCGCCCGTGCGCAGGAACGGCCTGATCTGGAATACCCGCGGCCATCACGCCAAGATGGCCGCGTCGATATCCCAGGATGCCCGGACCCTCTTCGGCAACATGGAAGCACGCCGGGCAACGCCGTAGCCCTACTTCGACTTGCCCGGCACGCCGCGTAGGAAGTCGAAATCCACGCCCTTGTCGGCCTGGGTCACCGTATCGAGGAAGAGCTTCTTGTAGCCGCGCTCGGCCGTGGGCGGCGTGACCGGCTGCTCGCGGCGGCGGCGGTCGAGTTCTTCGTCCGACACCAGCAGGGAGATCTCGCGCCGGCTCACGCTCAGGCGTATGCGGTCGCCGTTCCTGACATAGGCCAGCGGCCCGCCTATGGCCGCTTCCGGCGTGACATGCAGCACGATGGTGCCAAAGGCGGTGCCGCTCATGCGGCCGTCAGAGATCCGGATGATGTCCTTCACCCCCTGCGACGCCAGCTTCTTGGGGATCGGGATATAGCCCGCCTCCGGCATGCCGGGCGCGCCCTTGGGCCCGATGTTCTTCAGCACCAATATGTCCTGCGGCGTGACGTCCAGGTCCGCGGCATCGATGCGGCCCGCCAGGTCCTCGGCGTTCTCGAACACCACGGCCCGGCCTTCGTGTTCCATCAGCCCGGCATCGGCGGATGACTGCTTGATGATGGCGCCTTCGGGGGCCAGGTTGCCCGAAAGGACGGCTATGCCGCCCTGTGGATAGATCGGGTTCTGCCGCGTCTTGACCACGCTTTGCGGGAACCCCGGCCCCGCGCGTTCGATCTCCTCGCCCAGCGTCCTGCCGGTCACGGTCAGCGCGTCGAGCTTCAACAGCGGCTTGAGTTCGCGCAGCAGCGTGGCCATGCCGCCCGCTTTGTGGAAGTCTTCCATGTAATGCTGGCCCGAAGGCTTCAGGTCCACCAGCACGGGCGTCTCGCGCCCCATGCGGTCCAGCGCCTGCAGATCCAGGTCCAGCCCCAGTCGGCCGGCGATGGCGGTCAGGTGGATGATGCCGTTGGTGGACCCGCCGATGGCCAGCAGCACGCGCATGGCATTCTCGAAGGAATCCGCGGTCAGGATCTTCGAGACCGACAGGCGCTGCCTGGCGATCTCGACGGCCTGCGCGCCCGTGAGTTCAGCAATGCGCATCCGGTCAGCCGTGACGGCGGGCGGCGTAGCGCCGCCAGGCACGGTCATGCCCAGCGCTTCGGCAATACAGGCCATGGTGCTTGCCGTACCCATGACCGAACAGGTGCCCACGCTGGCGACGAGCTGGTTGTTGACGTCGGCGATCTCCTGGCTGTCGATCTCCTCGGCGCGGTACTTGCCCCAGTACCGGCGGCAATCCGTGCATGCGCCCACCCGTTCTGAACGGTGCGACCCCGTCAGCATCGATCCCGTCACAAGCTGGATCGCCGGTATGTCCGCCGACGCGGCGCCCATGAGCTGGGCGGGCACGGTCTTGTCGCATCCGCCTATCAGCACCACCGCGTCCATGGGCTGCGCGCGTATCAGCTCCTCGGTGTCCATGGACATGAGGTTGCGCAGGTACATGCTGGTGGGAAAGGAAAAGCTCTCGTGGATGGAGATGGTCGGGAAATCCATCGGCAGGCCGCCCGCGAACATGATGCCGCGCTTCACGGCTTCCAGCAGCTGCGGCGCGTTGCCGTGGCAGGGGTTGTAGGCGCTGCCCGTGTTGGCGATGCCGATCACCGGCCGGTCCAGCGCGCCGTCCGTGTAGCCGGCGCCCTTGATGAAGGCCTTGCGCAGGAACAGCGAAAAGCCGCTGTCGCCGTAGCTGGTGAGGCCTTTGCGCAGGCCGCCGGCCTCGCCCTGCGACGCCTCGGTGTTTTTCTTGCTCATCTTGTTCAAGCTGCTTCCAGTTAATTTACGGTGATGCCGCCGTCGCGGATGACCTTGGCCCACTGCTCGATTTCGGCGTTCAGGCGCGCCTTGGAGGCTTCGACGTCGAGCGCGTCGGCATAGACGCCTTGCTGCAGCAGCTGGGCCTTGGCATCGTCCTTGGCCAGCGCCGTGGTCAGCGCCTTGTTGATCTTGGCGACGATGGGAGCCGGCGTGCCGGCCGGCGCCATCACGCCAAAGAGCGAACTGACGTTGAAGCCGCTGAAGCCTTGTTCCTCGGCGGTGGGAATGTCCGGCAACATCGAGACGCGCTGCGGCGTCAGCACGGCCAGCGGACGCAACTGGCCGGACTTGATGAAGGAGATCGCGGCGGGCACCGTCTCGGTCATCGTCTCCACCTGGCCGCCGACCAGGTCCGTCATGGCCGGGCCGCTGCCGCGATAGGCCACGTGCACGATGTTGACGCCCGCGATCTGCTTGAAGAGTTCCATCGCCATGCGCTGCGGCGCGCCCGCGCCCGACGAGGCGAAATTGAGTTTTCCGGGATTCGCCTTCGCGTAGCTCACCAGATCGGCCAGCGATTTGATGGGCAGCTTGGGATTGACCACGGCCACCAGCGGCACAAAGCCGACCACCCCGGCGGGCGCGAAGTCCTTGCGCAGGTCGTAGGGGATGGTGTCCTTCTCCAGGGTCGCCATGACCGAATGCGAAGTCAGCGCCCCCATCAGCAAGGTATAGCCATCAGGTTGCGCGCGCGCCACTTCCGCCGCACCGATATTGCCGCCTGCGCCGCCGCGGTTCTCGATCACGACCTGGCCGCCGATCTGCTCGCTCAGGCGCTGGCCTACGATGCGTCCGATCACGTCGGTCGCGCCGCCAGGCGGATACGGGATGATCAGGCGGATGGGCTTGTTCGGATAGCTGTCGGCGGCCTGCGCGGATGCATGGCCAGGAACGGTGAAAGCAGCAGCCGCGATGAAGGCGGCCGCGGCGATGTGAATGCGCTTGCGCGCGGCATTCTTACAGAACATTTTTGTCTCCCGATGCGTTCTTATGGCTTGAAAGCTCTAGGCGCATGTTCGCAAACTCCCGCCTGCGAAAAGAGAAAAAAATTTATGTTCTGTCAAAAAAATCCGTGAAAGTCCTAGGACGTATGGATGAGGAAAATCCGGGCTGCACTTCGGTTTGGTGAAGTAGAGTTCTTGAGCCGCCGGCGTCCGGACTGCGGGATTCCGATGCTCGCCCCGGTGGGGCTGCGCTTCGGATCCCTCCGTCCGGCCACCGCCTCACGGCATCTGCCCATGAACGGCGGCTGAAACCAACGCATTAGGCGACTGGCAGCCGAGGACCCCGGAGCCATCCGAAGCGCAGCCCCGCCGGGACGAGCATCGGAATGGCGCAGGGCAGCCTCGGCGGCTAAAGAACCCTGACATCCGCGAGCTCGAAGCCCTGCCGCCTCGGTTTTGTGAGGCTGGGTTTTTTTGTGCGGCAGGGTTCTTAAGCCGCCGGCGTCCGGACTGCGGGGTTCCGATGCTCGCCCCGGCGGGGCTGCGCTTCGGATCCCTCCGCCCGGCCACCGGCTCACGGCATCTGCCCATGAACGGCGGCTGAAACCAACGCATTAGGCGACTGGCAGCCGAGGACCCCGGAGCCATCCGAAGCGCAGCCCCGCCGGGGCGAGCATCGGAATGACGCAGGGCAGCCTCGGCGGCTAAAGAACCCTCACATCCGCGAGCTCGAAGCCCTGCCGCTTCGGCTTCGTGAGGCTGGGTTCTTTTGTGCGGCAGGGTTCTTGAGCCGCCGGCGTCCGAACTGCGGGGTTCCGATGCTCGCCCCGGCGGGGCTGCGCTTCGGATCCCTCCGCCCGGACCGGCTCACGGCATCTGCCCATGAACGGCGGCTGAAACCAACGCATTAGGCGACTGGCAGCCGAGGACCCCGGAGCCATCCGAAGCGCAGCCCCGCCGGGGCGAGCATCGGAATGGCGCAGGGCAGCCTCGGCGGCTAAAGAACCCCGACATCCGCAAGTTCGAAGCCCTGCCGCTCCGCGACAGTCTGCGTCAGGCCAGCGCCTCTTCATCCTTCAGGATCTGCATGGCCTTGCCCAAGGCGACCTGGTAGCGCCGCTGCTCCTGGGCGACGCGGTCCGGCGTCCATTGATAGAAGCCCTTCAGGGAAGGCGACTTGACGCCTATGTTGCCCTGCTCGACCAGCTCGCGCATGAGCGCGCTGGGCCTGTCGTCCGTACGCAGGTGCGGATACATCGTCGCGGCCGCCGCGCAATGGATGTCGATGCCGGCCAGATCCTTCTGCAGCAGCGGGCCGGCCGCGATGTAGCGGAATCCGAACCCGTAGCGCACGGCAGTGTCCACGTCCTCGGCGGACGCGAAGCCTTCCTCGACCAGCGCGATCGCCTCGCGCATCAGCGCATGCTGGATGCGGTTGGCAAGAAACCCCGGCACGTCGCGCTTGACCTGCACCGGCTTCTTGCCGGTATCGCGCATGATGCGGCTGACTTCCTGGGCCATGGCTTCATCGGTAGCCTCTCCGCGTATCACTTCCACGGCGGGCACCAGATGGGCCGGCATGAAGTAATGCAGACCCACCATGCGTGCGCGGGTCTGCAAGCCCTCGCCGATGGCGCTGATGGGAAAGCTCGACGAATTGCTGGTCAAGGGAATCGAAGCGGGCGCCAGCTGTTCCAGGCGAGCGAATACGGCACGCTTGGTTTCCAGCAGTTCGGGCACGCACTCGACCACGATGCGGGTATCGCTCCAGTCGATTTCTTCCATGGTTGCGCTGGTGACGATGCGCCCGGCGTCCGCCTGGCCGCCGATCATTTCGCTGGAGGCGTTCACGCGCCGCGTGGCCGCCGCGCGCGCCGCCGCGTCGGGCTCCACCAGCCATACACGCCAGCCGGCCGCATGAAAACCGGCGGCGACGTCGGCCCCCATGGTGCCCGCGCCCAGCACAATTGCCTGATCCATCTGTTCCGTCCTTTTGGTAGTTGGGGTATGTGGTAGTCAGAGCGCCTGCGCGGCCGGCGCCGGCAGGTACATCGGCTTGCCCGCTACATCGAGTTCGACGCGCAGGATGCTGGCCGAACTGGACTCGGTGATGTAAAGCGTGCGGCCCGCGGCTCCCCCGAAGGCCAGGTTGGTGGTGTGCAGCCCCTCGGGAGACTGGATGCGCAAAGCCGGCTGGCCCAACGGATCCATGCACCAGACGGTGCCCAGACCCACGTGGGCAATGCACAGTCCGCCCTTCGCATCCAGCGCCAGGCCATCCGGGCCCCCGCCGCCCGACATCTGGATGAACGTGCCCACCTTGCCGACCTGGCCGTTGCGCAGCAGCGGCACCTTCCAGATCGCGTTGGCCCGCGTCGCCGCCACATACAGCGCGTGCTCGTCCAGATCCATCACCAGGCCGTTGGGGCTGGGTATGCAATCAAGCAGGCAGTCCAGCTTGCCGTCCGGCCGCAGGCGGAACAGGCGGCCAGTCGGATCCTGCCAGCCGGTCATGCCCTGGTCGGTGAAATAGAGATCCCCCGCCTGCGAGAAGAACAGGTCGTTCACGCCCTTGAAGCGCTCGATGTTGTAGCGCTCGAGCACCGGGCGCACCTCGCGGCGCTCGAGGTCGAACTGCATGATGCCGTGCTTGTAGTCGGCGATGAAGATGCGGCCGTCGCGATGGAACTTCAGGCCGTTGGGCCAGCCGTCGTACTGTACGAGCGGCTCGAATTCGCCACGCGCATCGACCCGCAGGATGCGGCCGTTGATGACGTCCACGCAATACAGCAGGCCGTCTGGCCCGAAGGACGGCCCTTCCAGCAACGAGCGCGGCGGATTGCCCTGCGGCTGGCCAGCGACCCACTCGTTCAGGTCCTGGCCCTGCCACTTCAGCTCGTCGGGCAGCCGGGCGTATACGCTGGCTTGAATCCTGGGGACGGGATCGTAGAACATGCAGGTCTCCTCTGATTTACCGGACGGGAATCTATGCGCCCCGTTTCGAGCGAAATTCTAAGGAGAGCCGAGCATTTAAGGAAATGAAATATATCGAACGAGTCTTTCAATAAAACCGATCGTTGATTCCTGCCGTCGCGACGCCGCCGGCGTCTTGCCGCCAGGGGATTCACGCCAGCGTCCGCGCGGTGGACCCGGCCCACGATACGATGACGCGTCCCCTACCTGTTGCTTGCCGCCAAATGCTCCGTGTTGCCCTCCGCGCCATTCTCGTCCTCGTCATCGCCGGCGCCGCCTTGGTGCTGCTGCGAGGTACGGGCGGCCCCAAGCTGATCCACAGCGAAGATTCGCAGTTCGGCAAACTGCTCGTGTTCGAGGAAAACGGCGAGCGCTGCATGAACTTCAACTCCATCCACGACGTCGGCCGCCAGACCTGCATGAGCCTCGAGCATCCCGGGCAGCTGGTGTTTTCCTACACGCGCATGATGATGACCGCGCTCTACATCAATCCCAAGCCGCGCAACATCCTGATCGTCGGATTGGGCGGCGCCACACTGCAAAAGACCCTGGCCGCGCTCCTGCCCGATACCGTCATCGATACCGTGGAAATCGATCCCGCCGTGGGCAAGGTCGCGGCGCGCTACTTCGGTTACCAGGAAGGCCCCGCGCAACGCCTCTTCCTGGAAGATGGCCGCGCCTACATCGAACGCGCCCATCGCGACGGCCTGCAATACGACATGGTGATGCTGGACGCGTTCGACGTCGACTACATCCCCGAACATCTGATGACGCTGGAATTCCTGCAACACGTGCGCGGCATCCTCGCGCCGGGCGGCGTGGCGGTGGCGAACACCTTCACCGAGAGCCAGCTCTATGCACGCGAATCGGCGACCTATGCCGCGGTGTTCGGAGAATTCTTCAATCTGCAAACGGGCAATCGCGTCATCATGGCGGTCAACGGTGAACTGCCCGGCCGCGATCAGCTTGCCCGCAATGCCAAGGCGCTGGATGCCGTTCTGGGGCCGTTGGGCGTCAATGCCGAGGAAGCCCTGGAGATGTACTCGCGCCGACAGGCGATTGCCGACGGCGCACCCGTCTTGCGCGATTGAGCCTGGACGGTGCGCTCACTTCACGGCGGAGTTGCCGCCATCCGCATAGAGCGCGGACCCGGTCACGAAGCTTGCCATCGGGCTGGCCAGGAACAGCGCCGCCGAGGCGATTTCATCGGCGCGCGCAATCCGCTTCATGGCATGCAGGCCGGCCGCCCAGTCCTTCTGCTCCTGGCTCCCGGCCATCTCGGTGTCCACACCGCCAGGCAAGAGCGCATTGGCGCGGATGCCTTGCGCGGCATAGTCCGCAGTAATGCCCTTGACCAAGCCCATCAGCGCGGCTTTGGACGTGCCGTAGGCCGTCATGCCGGGCAGGCCGACGCTCGTCCCCACAAAACTGGACACGAAGACCAGCGCGCCGCCGCCCCGCTCCAGCATGGCCGGAATCTGATGGCGCGCGCCCAGGAACGCCGCCGTGAGATTGACGCTCAGCGTATGCTCCCATTCTTCCAGGGCAACTTCCGCAAGCGGCTTGAAGGGCCCGATGGTGCCGGCATTGTTTATCGCGATGTCCAGGCCGCCGAACTCGCGCTGGGCGTACTGCACCGCCAGTCTGTGCGTGTCCGGCAAGGCGACATCTCCCGCAGCAACGCAGGCCCGCCCGCCGGCGCTCCTGATCTCATCGGCCACCCGCTCCAGCAGATCACGGCGTCTGGCCGTCAGCACCAGCGCCGCGCCCTCGGCGGCCAGGCGCAACGCCACGGCGCGCCCGATACCCGAGGACGCGCCCGTGACCAAAGCCACTTTTCCAGCAAGAGATAAAGACATGGGCGTCTGCTCCAGGCATGAATGATGCCTGCATCCTACGAATGCGAATGCGCCTTGTCCTCCCGTTTATTGCTGCGTTTGCGTATGCCCCTGATCGCAGGCGCTAGCGCTCGCAACTCCAATAGGGGCAACCAGACCGGCTGATGACCGCCAGCGCGAGTTCACCTGGCCGCCGGAGTATCGCCTTCAAGGCCGCTGCCTGCGCCCGCAATTGCGCTGAATCGGTCCGGTACATTCCCCTCGTGTCGAGCAGGAAGTTCATCTTCAAACGTGTCTGGCGCGCCTTTTCAGGATCGAGCTCAGCGGCGTCTTTTTGAAAGACCGCGCCATAGAGCCGAGTCTGAAGTTCGCAGTACTGGTCTGCCGCGGTCAACGCCTCCTGCGCAGCGGCAGCCGGGTAGAGTTTCCGCAACCCTGCGATCTGCGCATGGCAGCGTTCGTATTGCTGCGGCATGAACCTCGCCAACAAGGCTAGATCCCTGTCGCCGGGTTTCGCGCAACCTCGCAGATCCGACGTTTGCGATCCGTCGCGCACAGCGGCGGACAACGCGCCGGCAATGCACTCATCCAGCGACGGCGCTTTCCATAGCGCCTGATCCGAGCCCAGCAATCCCATTTTTCCCAGCGTGCGCCCAAACTGCGCGGCGGCAAGCTGTTCCTGCATGCCGCGGTCATGATTGCCGAGCGTCACCGCGGCCAGCGCCACGGCGCTGAGCGTGCCCGTCGCGGCCAGGACCACCGCCGCCGTTACGGGCCGCAAGCGCTCGGCATACAGCGCGATGCCCGCGAGCAGCGCTCCCGACAGCAAGCCGCCCAGGTGCGCCGCGTTGTCGACGTCGAACGCGAAGCCCGCGCCGAAGGTCAGCACCAGGCTGAACAGCAGATTGCCGGGCGGGATGTGGGGCCGGCCCATACGCCGGTCATGCAAGCCGTAAACGATCGCGGCCCCGAAAATGCCCAGGATTGCGCCAGACGCCCCGCAGCTCAGGAAAAACTCGTCGCGATGCCATAACGCGGTGACCAGGCTGCCACATAGGCCCGACAGCAGATACACGCCCAGGAACACCCCGGAACGCATGCGCGCCTCCAGGATGATCCCCAGCGACCACAGCGCCAGCATGTTGATTGCCAGGTGCAGGAAGCCGATGTGCAGGAACATGCTGGTGAACAGGCGCCAGTATTCCCCGGACAAGGTCAAGGCCGGTACGTTGCCGCCCCAATCGATCAGGAACGAGGTTTGGCTCAGGCTCTCGAACGCGCGCGAGTCTAAAAATCCCGCCACGCCGTACACCGCGACATTGCAGGCAATCAGCAGAAGCGTGATCTTGCTAGCGAATATTCTTTTGAGCAGGGACGTACGTTGGAATGGAGGCATCAAGTAGGCATATCGAAGAGTGGGCTTTATCTTAACCAAGCAGCGCGCCATGCTGCAGAAGGCCGAGGTAAGCGCGCCATGCATGGGTGCAGCAAACGATTCAGCCGCCAGTCTTGGGCGCCGGTTCCTCGTTGCGGCATCCCGCGTATTGATATCGGCCCGGCTTGCCAAGCATTGCCGTGAACGTGCATGGCTCACCGGAATACGCGTGCGTGGCCTGCACTTTCAGCACATTACCGGCGACAACCACGCTCTGCTTGTCCTGCCCGCAACTCCAGAAAGTGGTCGAGAGTTCCGCGAAGGTCTGTTCCGCAATGAGCTTTGCAGGACGGCCAGCGGCCGCGGGCGCGACCCATTGAATCCGTACGCGGCAGCTGACGTGCTCGAACCCGACCTCTTCGACCAGGATCCGGTACGCGCCCTTGGCTGCGTCGTCGGTCCAGCGGCCGCCCTGTACCACGCGCGTGGTCGATGCGTCCGCCTGCGCTTCAGCGACAGCGCCGGTCGCATACAGCGTCAGCAATAGAGGCACCGCAAGAGTTCTCATGACTTTCATCCGCATACCGCCTGGAGTTATCACTGACCGTCAATCGCACCGCAATTGCGCTGCCGCGCACTTATACCATTCAGGCGCGTAACCGATCGCCGTCATACGGTCAGCGCAATCACCAGCGCGAGAACGGCGATCGTCATCAAGGCCCCTGCGATACCGGCAGACGGCCGATAGTCCGGCCCCGCGCCCTGCTCCTTGAACTGGAACGGCCGCGTCCAGAAGACGAACAGGCTGCCAGTGAATGCAGCTAGCGCCAACACGCTCCACAAGACCACGTACAGCACCGGCACTTCCTCCCACTCCACGTTTCCAATCTGGCGTTTAACGAGGTTCCGCCTGCCGCGCGGCTGCCTTGCGGGCGTTTCGCACAGCGACATGGCTGCAGTAACGCGTGAAGTCCTTCTTCGCCAATGCCAGATAGAACCCGGTCAGGACCATCGCAGCGCTGGCGACGTAAGCATGCAACCACAGATGGGCGGAATACTTGAGCATGCCCGTCAGCAGGTAGAGATTCATCGCACCGATGCCGAGCAGCAGGACCATCAAGATCCAGCGCGCCCATTCGCTGCCCCGATACAGCCAATACAGCAGCAGCGCCGGGATCACCAGCCGTTGCGCCGGCCCGAATTGGCCTCGCAATGCATCTAGGATATCTGGGCTGCAGGTCACAATGATGCCCAGCAGGCTGATAAACCAAAAGCGGCGGCCGTCAGGCATGCGACGACGCGCCTTGTTCTTCACGGCATTCTGTTGCGCCATTTCTTTTCCTAGTCGAAGAGCGTCCCAGTGTACCCATTCGGGTTCGTCAATTTGACGCCGCAAAAAGAAATCAAATACGCTGCGAGGATGATTACGATAAGAACCTCCCGCCCCGACGAAGGCGCGCGCGCAGTCGAAATCTGGCGCAGCGCAGTAGACGCCACGCACGACTTTCTTTCACCCGAGGATCGCCAGGCCATCGACGAGATGGTGTGCGGTTTTCTCCCGCAAGTGCCGCTCTGGCTTGCGGTCGACGCCCGCGACTACCCCCAGGCATTCATGCTCATCGACAACGGCCACATGCAAGCGCTGTTCGTCGATCCCGCCTGCCGCGGAACCGGCATAGGCGCCGCGCTGGTGCGGCACGGCCTATCCCTCCATCCCAACATGACGACGGACGTCAATGAACAGAACGGCCAGGCGGTGGGCTTCTATGAAAGGATGGGCTTCAAGCGCACGGGCCGTTCGCCGCTTGATGATCAAGGCAGGGCCTACCCGTTGATCCATCTGGAGTATCGGAGCTGATCGGAAAAAACAAAGCCACCTGCGGGTGGCTTTTTCCATGGCTGACACTTTGCCAGGGTGCCGTTTTACGCCGGCAGTTTTTTATCAGCCATTGGCATAACGCGCTTGCACCGCGCTCGCCGATATCAGGCCAACAAAAATGAAAAGGCCGTCAGTGATTTCTCACTGACGGCCTTTGGAACTACTGGTCGGGACGGCGGGATTCGAACTCGCGACCCCTTGCACCCCATGCAAGTGCGCTACCAGGCTGCGCTACGCCCCGAAAGAAAAAGAGTATAGCAGAACAAAAATTTGTTTGCACGCATTCGTGCAAAAAAAGTGCTGAATACTCAAAAAAATTTTCGCGCTGCGTTCATCGATTGCATCAACCGCATGCGCATCGATGATTGCTGCGCGAGGTACTGCTCAATGCAACGCGCGGCTTGCGCCGCGCGTTGCTGGTACTGCGTTCAAACCATATGGGGAAGACGATGCGCCGACGATCAGGCCGCAGGGCTGACGTTGCTGGCGCTTGCGCCTGCTGCGTTTGCCGCCGTGCCCAAGGCTTCGGCCAGCATCGTCGAGACGTTGCCAAGTTCGTTGCGCAAGGCTTGCATCTCGGCGCCCGACAGGCGCACTGCCGCGTCCTGATCATGCGGCACGTCGCGCGCATCGCCCAGGCGATTGCGCGCGCCGCTGATCGTGAAGCCTTGCTCATACAGCAGCGAGCGGATGCGGCGGATCAGCAGCACTTCGTGATGCTGGTAGTAGCGGCGGTTGCCGCGCCGCTTCACCGGCTTGAGCTGCGTGAATTCCTGTTCCCAATACCGCAAGACATGGGGCTTGACGCCACACAGGTCGCTGACTTCACCGATGGTGAAGTAACGCTTGGCGGGAATGGGCGGTAAGGTAACGGTGGATTCGGTACGTGTCATAAGGGGATTTTATGCCGCGATGCGTCAGGTGCCGATAACAATTGCCGACAAAGCGTATCACTCCTCGGCATCGGGTGCTGCGGGCGCGGCCTGTTCCACCACGCTCTTGAGCTTCTGGCTTGCGTGGAAGGTGACCACGCGGCGCGCGGCGATGGGGATGGTCTCGCCGGTCTTGGGATTGCGGCCAGGGCGCGGCGGCTTGTCGCGCACCTGGAAGTTGCCGAAGCCGGAGAGCTTGACGGAATCACCGCGCGCCAAGGCGTCGCGGATTTCCTCGAAGAAGGTATCGACGATGTCCTTGGCTTCGCGCTTGTTCAGGCCGACCCGCTCGAAGAGCAGTTCGGCCAGTTCAGCCTTGGTCAGAGTGCGCGGCTCGGCAGCAAGCATACTGTTCCCCATGGTTCAAGCGCGTTGGCGAGCGCCGTGCGCAGCCACCAAGGCTTCCTTGATGCGTGCCAGGCAATCCGCCACGCGGGCCTCGTCCAGCGTGACCTCAGTGTCCTGTAGCCAGAAACGGAAAGCAAGGCTTTTCTCGGTGACGGGCTCGCTGCCGTGGGCCTTCTCGCGCCACACGTCGAACAGGCGCGCGTCCTGCACCACCGACAGTTGCGGATCCGCCTTCACGACCGCGGCGACGGTGTCGAGCATGGATTGCGCCGACACGTGGGCATCGACCCACAGCGCCAGGTCGCGCACCACGATGGGCTGGCGCGAGAGTTCGCGCACTTGCGGCAGTTCGCCTTCGGACAAGGCTGCGGCGTCCAGTTCGAACACGACAGGCGCATGCGCCAGGTCGGCCTGCTGAGCCCAGCGCGGATGCAGTTCGCCGATCCAGCCGACATGCTTGCCGTCCAGCTCGATGCGGGCGCTGCGGCCCGGATGCAGGGCGGGATGCGAGGCGGCTTCGAAGCGCAGGCGGCTGCCGCGCGCGCCGAACAGCGCCTCGACATCCATCTTCACATCATAGAAATCCACCTGGCGGGTCGCCACGCCCCACTGCTCTTCCACGGCCGGTCCCCAGGCCGCGCCGGCCAGCTTCATGGGCTGGCGCACGCCGGCCACTTCCAGCGGGCCGTCCTGAACGGACGCATCGCGCATGAACACGCGGCCCAGTTCGAACAGACGCACGCGCGTCTGCTTGCGGTTGGCGTTATGGCGGATGTTGGCGACCAGGCTGCCGATCAGGCTGGAGCGCATGACCGACAGATGGCTGGCGATCGGATTGACCAGGCGCACCGGCGTTTCGTTGCCGGCATAGTCGCGTTCCCAGTCGGCTTCAACGAAGCTGTAGTTCACGACTTCCTGGTAGTCCTGCGCGGCAGCCAGGCGACGCAGCGCATGGGCGCCACGACGGATTTCCGGCTGCGAGAACATCTTGGCGCGCGCCATCGGCGGCTCCACGGGGATGTTCTCGAAACCGTAGATACGGGCCACTTCCTCGATCAGGTCTTCTTCAAGCTCCAGGTCGAAGCGGTAGGAAGGCGGCGTGACGATGAAGTCGTCGCCCTCGATCTTGAAGTCCAGCCCCAGGCTGCCGAAGATCTTGGCGACTTCGGCTTGCGTGACGGGCACGCCCAGCACGCGGTGGCAACGCGCCAGGCGCATGCGCACGGGCTCGCGCTTGGGCAAGTTGATGATCTGGTCATCCAGCGGACCGGCTTCGCCGCCGCAGATGTCAATGATCAGGCGCGTGATGAATTCGATGTGCTCGGGGATGGTGGCGTAGTCCACGCCGCGCTCGCCGCGGTGGCTGGCTTCCGAGCTGAACTTGTAGCGGCGCGCGCGGCCGGCGAGCGACTGCGGCCACCAGAATGCGGCTTCCAGATAGATGTTGCGGGTGTCGAGCGTGACCGAGGTGGCTTCGCCGCCCATGATGCCGGCCAGGCTTTCCACCTGATCGCCAGCGACCACCACGCCCACCGTCGAATCCAGCGTGACGGTCTGGCCGTTCAGCAGTTCGAGCGTTTCGCCTTCGCGGGCCCAGCGCACGCTGAGGTCGCCGCGGATCTTGTCCAGGTCGAACACGTGCGACGGACGGCCCAGTTCGAGCATGACGTAGTTGGAGATGTCCACCAGCGCCGATACCGAGCGTTGGCCGGCGCGCTCCAGGCGCGTCTTCATCCATTCGGGAGTCGCTGCGCGGGCGTTGACGCCGCGGATCACGCGGCCGCCAAAACGGCCGCACAGATCAGGCGCCTCGACCTTGACCGGCAGGCGCTCGTCCAGCGTGACCGGCACAGCGACAGCGGTGGGTACCGACAGCGGCGCACCGGTCAGGGCGGCCACTTCGCGCGCCACGCCCAGGATGGACAGGCAGTCGGCGCGGTTGGGCGTCATCTTCAGCGTGAAGAGCGTGTCGTCCAGATTCAGCGCCTCGCGGATCGACTGGCCCGGCGTCATGTCGGCGGGCAGTTCCAAAAGGCCTGCATGGTCTTGCGACAGTCCCAGTTCGCGGGCCGAGCACAACATGCCCGAGGACTGCACGCCGCGCATCTTGGCCACGCCGATCTTCATGCCGCCAGGCAGCTCGGCGCCAACGCGCGCGAGCGGCACCTTCAGGCCGGCAGCGGCGTTGGGCGCGCCGCACACGATCTGCAGCAGTTCGCCGGCGCCGTCGTCCACTTTGCAGACGCGCAGCTTGTCGGCGTCGGGATGGGGCGCGATTTCGACGATGTGGCCCACGACCACGCCGCTGAAGGCGGGCGCGGCGGGCACGGTGTCTTCGACTTCCAGGCCGGCCATGGTGAGCCGGTGCGCAAGTTCTTCGGTGGCGATGGCGGGGTTGACCAGCGTACGCAGCCAGGATTCGGGAAATTGCATGATCAGCCGTCTGTTATTCGTTGAACTGGCGCAGGAAGCGCAAATCGCCTTCGTAGAACTGGCGCAGATCGTTGACGCCGTAGCGCAACATGGTCAGGCGCTCAAGTCCGGAACCGAAGGCAAAGCCGATGTAGCGTTCGGGATCGAGGCCGAAGTTGCGCACCACTTGCGGATGCACCTGGCCCGAGCCGGAAATCTCCAGCCAGCGGCCGCGGTTCGGCCCCGAGGTGAACATCATGTCGATCTCGGCGGACGGCTCCGTGAACGGGAAGAACGACGGGCGGAAACGCACGGCCAGGTCGTCGGTTTCAAAGAAGCAGCGCAGGAAATCGGTGTACACGCCCTTCAGGTCGGCGAACGAAATGTCCTCGGCGATCCAGAGCCCTTCCACCTGGTGGAACATGGGCGAGTGCGTAGCGTCGCTATCGACGCGGTAGGTGCGGCCCGGTGCGATGACCTTGATGGGCGGCTTATGCATGCGGGCGTAACGCACCTGCATGGGGCTGGTGTGCGTGCGCAGCAGCAGCGGCTGGCCTTCGGCGTCCTGCATGTCGACGTAGAACGTGTCATGCATGGAGCGCGCAGGATGGTCCAGCGGGCTGTTCAAAGCAGTGAAATTGGTCCAGTCGTTTTCCACTTCGGGGCCGTCGGCCACGTCGAAGCCTATGGAACGGAAGATCTCTTCCACGCGTTCCCAGGTCCGGATCACCGGATGGATGCCGCCCGGCGCGCGGCCGCGGCCCGGGAGGGTGACGTCAATGGTTTCGGATGCCAGGCGGGCGTCCAGTTCAGCCTGTGCCAGCGCGGCGCGCCGCAGGTTCAGCAGCTCTTCGACCCTTTGCTTGGCCTGATTGATCCGGGCGCCCATCTCGCGCTTCTGCTCCGGGTCGAGCTTGCCGAGGGCTTTGAGCAGCACCGTCAGCGCGCCTTCCTTGCCCAGGAACCGAGCCTTTGCATTTTCCAGCGCGGCGGCATCGGAGGCCGCGGCGAAGCGTTCTTGCGCCTGGGAGACCAGGTCGTCAACCGTTTGAGTCATGAAATCCAGCCTTCAAAACGCAAACGGGGCCATTACAGCCCCGTTTGCAGCGATGCGCGATGAGTTAAAGCGCGATCAGGCAGCCAAGGCAGCCTTGGCTTGCTGCACGATGGCGGCAAAGCCGGCCTTGTCGCGCACGGCCAGGTCGGCCAGAACCTTGCGGTCGAGTTCGATCGAAGCCTTCTTCAGGCCGGCGATGAACACGCTGTAGCTGACGCCATGTTCGCGGACGGCGGCGTTGATACGCGTGATCCACAGAGCACGGAACGTGCGCTTCTTGTTACGACGGTCGCGGTAGGCGTATTGGCCAGCGCGCATGACTGCTTGCTTGGCAATACGGAACACATTACCGCGGCGGCCACGGTAACCCTTGGCGGCGGCAATGACTTTTTTGTGACGTGCGCGGGCGGTTACGCCGCGTTTGACGCGAGGCATAGTAGATCTCCCTTAGATCAAGCGAAAGGCATCATGGCCTTGACGGAGGCCACGTTGGAGTCATGGACCGCTGCCGAGCCGCGCAGTTGACGCTTGGCCTTGGTGGTCTTCTTGGTCAGAATGTGGCGCTTGAACGCCTGACCGCGCTTGATGGAGCCGCTGCCGCGAACCTTAAAGCGCTTGGAGGCGCTTTTCTTGGTTTTCATCTTGGGCATGTTGATTCCCTAAACTAAACACTCATTGTTGATATGCATGACGCCAGGTGCTTGACGCATGGACGGCCGATGAAACCTTCCATGGCGGCAAAACTTGGAGACCTGTTGCCACTTCTTGGGGGTACTTCCGGGACACTTCTGGATTACATCCGAAGCATTTCCGGGGTACGTTCCGCCAGCATTGCTGCCAGGCGGATTCTCCCCAGAAACAGATCAAATCTGATCCAGATCCGGGAAAGCCTTTGATTATATGGTGATTTCCCGCATTTTGTCGAGCCAGCCAGCCGGCAAAGCGCAACCCCAGGGGTGGCGAACGCCACAGAGGGGTGTCATACGCCCGGCCGCCGGTACTGTACCGCCTGGGCAATATGGCGGGCCCCCAGGGCGTCCTCCCCTTCCAGATCGGCGATCGTACGCGCCACCCGCAGCGCACGGTGCATGGCGCGGGCCGACCCCGACAGGCGGCGCATGGCCTGCAGTAGCAAGGCCTGGCCTTCGTCGTCCAGGCGGCAATGCTCGTCCAGTTCCGCCCCCGCCAGCGCGGCGTTGGGCTTGCCCTGGCGGGCCTGCTGACGCTGGCGGCAACGCGCCACGCGCTCCCGGACCGGGCCGGACGCCTCCCCCGGCGGCTTGCCCATCCATTCGGGGTCGGATGGCGGCAAGGCTACGTGCAGGTCGATGCGGTCCAGCAACGGGCCCGATATCTTGCCTGCATAGCGCGCCACCTGATCCGGCGTGCAGGCGCAGGGCCGCCCGGGATGCCCGCGCCACCCGCAAGGGCACGGGTTCATGGCCGCCACCAACTGGAAACGGGCGGGAAACTGCGCCGCGCGCAGCGCCCGCGCGATGACCACCCTGCCCGTCTCTAGGGGTTCCCGCAAGGCCTCCAACGTACGGCGGCTGAACTCTGGCAACTCATCCAGAAACAACACCCCATGATGCGCGAGGCTGATCTCGCCCGGACGCGGACGACTCCCCCCGCCTACCAGCGCCGCCGCCGTGGCGGAATGGTGTGGCGCGCGGAACGGGGGCTGCCCCACGGGCGCGTCGGACAAGCCAGCCAGCGCGGCGACGGCGGCCACTTCCAACGCCTCGCCGCGCGCCAGCGGCGGCAGCAGGCCCGGCAGGCGCGCCGCCAGCATGCTCTTGCCCGCTCCCGGCGGCCCTATCATCAACAGGCTATGTCCGCCCGCTGCAGCAACCTCCAAAGCCCGCCGCGCCCCCGGCTGCCCCCGCACATCCGACAGGCAGGGTCCGGGCGCAGCCGCCGGCCAGGGCCGGGGCACGGCGTTGGACAACAGGCAGGCACCGGTGGCGTGCGCTGCCACGTCAGCCAGCGTGCGCGCCGACAGCACGCGCAGCCCGGGAACCCAGGCGGCCTGCTCGGCGCTGCCCGCAGGCAGGATGAGCGTGGCGCCGGGCGCCTCCCGGGCGACGCTCAGCGCGATGACCAGCGGCGCCGCGACCGGCACCAACGCGCCGGTCAGGGACAACTCCCCGGCCAGCACCAGGTCGGCCAAGGCCGGATCCCGAACGGGCGATTCCGGATCGCGAACGTCCGCCGGCGCGGCCAACTGGCCGGAGGCCAGCAGCAGGCCCAGGGCGATCGGCAGGTCGAAACGCCCCGACTCCTTGGGAATGTCGGCGGGCGAAAGATTGACCGTGATCCTGCCGGGCGGGAACTCGAAGCCACTGTTCAAGATGGCGGCGCGCACGCGCTCGCGGCTTTCGCGCACTTCGGTATCGGGCAGGCCGACCACATTGAAGCTGGGCAGGCCCGGGCCCAGATGCGTTTCCACGCGCACCGCGTGGGCATCCAGGCCGCACAGGGCGCGGCTGGCAAGTACGGCTAGCGTCAAGGCGGCCTCCGAGCAAGAGTTGGGTCCGCCAGTATCCGCAAACGCGAGGCCCGCGCGGCGGCGGCCGTGACAGAAGCATCACTCCCGTCAACCACAGATGCGCACGCGGAAATGGAAAACGGCCGCTGATCGCGGCCGTTTCCGGAAAGCATTTCCTGCCGGCCGCGAGATGCGGCCTCCAGCGCTTACTTGTCCAGCGCGGACAAGCGCGACTCCAGCTGCTGCACCTGCGCGGCCAATTGGTCCACCCGGGCTCGGGTGCGCGCCAGCAGGTCGGCCTGGACGTCGAATTCCTCGCGCGTGACGAGATCCAGCTTGGAGAATGCCTGCGTCATCATCGCGCGCACATTGCGCTCCACATCCGCGGCCGGACTGCGGGCGATCAGGTCGGAGATGTTCTTCTGGATGTCTTCCATCCATTGGGTGCGATTGTTCATGACGGCCTCACTGTGTTCTTGATGCCTCAAGTGTAGTGCGTCGGAACGCCGTTTCCGGACTGACCGCGCAAAAAAAGGGCCGCCTCGATCCAAAAAAAGAGGGCGGGCCGCATGCGGTGACCGCCCTTCAAAGCACAGGAGAAAACCGGGCTGCCATGGCGGCAACCCCCTACCAACATCGTTACGGGCAACCCATCTGGCTTGCCGACTGCGTGAACGTATCCGACGACTGCTTGCATTGCGCCGCCAACTGCGTCTTGTCGCTGACCGCGCCCCATTGCGCCCTGGCCGCGTCTAGCTGCTCCTTGATCGCGGCGGCAGCCGGGTTGCCGCTGCCGAGCTTGTCCATGCAGGCATTGATCTTGGCGACGTAGGCCTCGCACTCGGCGGGAACGGACGCTGCAGTGCCTGCCGCCGGAGCAGCCGAGGAAGGCGAAGTCGCGGGTGGAGGCGGCGCCGCGGGAGCCGCAGGTGCGGGCGCAGGTGCGGTGGCGGCCTTTTCTTCGCTCTTGTTGCAGCCGGCCAGCGCGGCAAGCGACGCGGCCAGGACCAAAGTGCAGAAAGCCTTGCGGTGGATTTTCATGACTACCCTTTCCCGTTCCTGCTTTCTTTTGGAGATCCGTCGACGCGGAGACTCCGCCTGCGGCCCAGCCTGTTCGGGGACAGGCTTGAACTGTTATCGATTCTTCTGCAGCCGCTCTTCGGCAACAAGCCGACGGGTGTAAACCCTCGTATCACGAGACCGCGCCGGCCGCGCCGATTCCGACGCTCCTCTGCGTCTCGCCAACGGTCTGCCGATTTGCGCCAAAGGCGCGCCGCATATGGCTCAGCGGGCAGCAGGCGAGTCATCGGTGACTCGATAAAAAAGCTGATATACCAACATAAAACGCAATAAAACGCGCATCAATTTGCTACAAATATCGGACGCCAAACATATTTTGTTGCTTGCCCCAAGGGCTGGCGCTGCGCACCAACTTGAAGCTGACTTGCGGTGCATGAAGCACCAAACCGGTGCAATCGAGCACGCTTTGAGCGCGCCAACCTCCTTCGCTGGGCCATATCCGACATGGCATGGAATTTGCTTGATAGACGAAGCCAACGTGCAACCATGAGAGGAAATGCCATGAAACTCATCATCGCCATCATCAAGCCCTTCAAGCTCGACGAAGTGCGGGTGGCTCTATCCGGGATCGGCGTCCAGGGCCTGACCGTCACTGAAGTAAAGGGATTCGGCCGCCAGAAGGGCCATACCGAGCTGTATCGCGGCGCCGAGTACGCCGTCGATTTCCTGCCCAAGCTGCGTGTCGAGGCCGCCGTGCCCGACCATCTGGTGGATCAGGTCATTGAAGCCATCGAACAGGCTGCCCGCACCGGCAAGATCGGCGACGGCAAGATCTTCGCCGCCCCGCTCGAACAAGTGATCCGCATCAGAACGGGTGAATCCGGCGAAGCTGCGCTGTAAATAAATAAAGACTCAATGGAGCCTGAAAATGGATAAAGCAGATATCTCCTGGTTGCTCGTCTCTACCCTGCTTGTATTGATGATGGCCGTACCCGGTCTGGCGATGTTCTATGGCGGCCTGGTACGCAGCAAGAACGTGCTGTCCGTGTTGCTGCAAGTGCTGTGCACGTTCGTGCTGGGCCTGGTGCTCTGGTTCATCTACGGATATTCCCTTGCCTTCACCGAGGGCAACGCTTTCTTCGGCGGCCTGTCGCGCGCCTTCTTCTCCGGCATGTTCACCCCGTCCGACGGCAAGTACGCCATGTCGAACTCGCTGACCGAACTGCTGTTCGCCTCATTCCAGGCCACGTTCGCCGGCATCACCTGCGCGCTGATCGTGGGCAGCTTCGCCGAACGCGCCCGCTTCTCGGCGGTGCTGGTGTTCACGGTGATCTGGTTCACCTTCGCCTATGTGCCGATCGCACACATGGTCTGGTTCGCGTCCGAAACGGCGCCGGGCCTGCTGAATGCGAAGGGCGCGCTGGACTTTGCCGGCGGCACCGTGGTGCACATCAACGCTGGCGTGGCTGGCCTGGTGGGCGCCTACGTGGTGGGCAAGCGCGTAGGCTACGGCCGCGAAGCCATGCAGCCGCACAACCTGCCGATGACCTTCGTGGGTGCGGCGCTGCTGTGGGTGGGCTGGTTCGGGTTCAATGCAGGCTCCGCCTTGGCCGCCAATGAAAACGCCACGCTGGCCTTCTTCAACACCATGATCGCGACCGCTGGCGCCGTGCTGTCCTGGCTGTTCACCGAATGGGCCGTAAAGGGCAAGCCCTCGATGCTGGGCGCCGCCTCGGGCGCCGTCGCAGGCCTGGTCGGCATCACCCCGGCCGCCGGCCTGGTGGGCCCCGTGGGCGCGCTGGTCATCGGCGTCATCGCCGGCATCGTCTGCGTCTGGGGCGTGAACGGCCTGAAGCGCCTGCTGCGCGCCGACGACGCACTGGACGTGTTCGGCGTACATGGCGTGGGCGGCATCGTTGGCGCCCTGTTGACTGGCGTGTTCAATGCGCAGATCCTCGGCGGCCCCGGCCTGGCCGAGCCCGGCATGATCGGCCATCAACTGTGGGTCCAGCTGGAAGGCGTACTGCTGACCATCGTCTGGTCCGGCGTGGTGGCATGGATCGCCTACAAGATCGCCAACGCCCTGTGCGGCATGCGCGTGCCGGAAGATCAGGAGCGCGAAGGCCTGGACGTCACCAGCCACGGCGAATCGGCGTACCACAGCTAAACCTGGAACCCCTCCCCACCGGATGGCATAGGTGGGCGGGGATAAAAAAGGCGCCGGGGCATTCTGCCCCGGCGCCTTTTTTGATGCAGCGACGAACCGCCTCAGGCCAGGTCCAGCGTGTCCAGATCCACCGGCAAGGCGCGGTTCAGGGCGCTGGCCACCTTCACGCGCAAAGCGTTGGAGTGCGCGCGCCGGACCTCGCGCTTGACGTCCAGCAGTTGCTGAGGGTGCATGGAGAACTCGGTCAGGCCCAGGCCCAGCAGCAGCCGGGTCATGCGCGAATCCCCCGCCATCTCGCCGCACACGGCAACCGGCTTGCCGGCACGCTCGCCCGCATTGATGGTGTGCGCGACCAGGCGCAACACCGCGGGATGCAGCGGATCGTACAGGGACGCGACGTCGTGGTCGCCGCGATCGATCGCCAACGTGTACTGGATCAGGTCGTTGGTGCCGATGGACAGGAAGTCCAGCGCCTGCGCAAAGGGTTCGATGGCGATGGCGATGGCGGGCACCTCGACCATGGCGCCCACTTCCATGTGGGGCGCATAGGCCTGGCCGCGCGCGTCCAGTTCGCGCCGCGCCGATTCGATGGCCGCCTTGGTCGCCACCACCTCGTGCATGTGCGCAATCATCGGTATCAGCAGGCGCACGGGCCCGTGCGCCGAGGCCCGCAGGATGGCGCGCAGCTGTGTTGCGAACATCTCCGGGCGCGCCAGGCAATAGCGGATGGCGCGCTGGCCGAGCGCGGGATTGGTGGCCACCGTGGCCTCGCCATCCAGCGTCTTGTCCGAGCCGATGTCCAGCGTGCGGATCGTGACGGGCCGGCCGGCCATCACCTTGACCACCGACGAGTAAGCTTCGTACTGTTCTTCTTCGCCCGGCAGGTCCGGACGCCCCATGAAGAGGAATTCGCTGCGGAACAAGCCGATGCCGTGCGCGCCGGAAGCCAATGCCAGCGCCGCTTCGTCCGGCAGTTCGATGTTGGCGTGCAGCACCACATCAATGCCATCCAGCGTGACCGAGGGCTCGTCGCGCAGCAGGCTCAGTTCGGCGCGCTCGTCGGCATAGGCCGATTGGCGGCGGCGGTATTCCTCGAGAATGCGGCTGGACGGATTGACGATCACCGCGCCGGCTGCGCCGTCGATGATCAGCATGTCGCCGTCGCGGACCAGTTCCCGCACGTTGCCCATGGCGACCACCGCTGGCACGGCCATGCTGCGCGCCACGATGGCGGTATGCGAAGTGGGACCGCCCAGGTCCGTCACGAAGGCGGCAAAGCGGCCGCCCCTCAGGCGCAGCATGTCGGCGGGCGAAATATCGTGGGCCACGACCACCAACGCGTCGTCGCCGCCCATGTGGGACATGTCGGGCAGGATGGCCGAGGTGCCAGCCAGCACATGCAATACCCGTTCGATGACCTGGCGCACGTCGGCCCCGCGCTCGCGCAGGTACTCGTCTTCCATGGCGTCGAACTGCTGGCCCAGGATCTGCCCCTGCGTCGTCAGCGCCCATTCGGCGTTGTAGTGGCGTTCGGCAATCAGCGCCAGGGTCTGCTCGGCCAGCAGCGGGTCGCCCAATAGCAGGCTGTGCACGTTGAGCATGGCGCCGAGCTCGCGCGGCGCGTCGGCCGGCAAGGTATCGGCCAGCTGCAGCAGTTCCTGCTGCGCCGAAGCCAGGGCATCGGTGAGCCGGCTGCTTTCGGCAGGCACGTCCTCGGGCGAGATGCGGTAGTGCGCGACCTCCAGCGCCGCCGCACCCATGACGACCGCTCGGCCGATGGCGTATCCCTTGGCCACGCCTTTGCCGTACAGACACACAACGGGGCTGGCAGAACCAGCCCCGTTGTTGGGTGCGTCATTGAGGGTCGTAGACGAGCCGGCCTGGGCAACGCTCAGGCCGGCCGATTCGGAAGAAATTCTATTCCTGCTCACCGAATTTGCTGTCGAACAATGATTGAATTTCGGAAAGGGCCTGATCGGCGTCATTGCCGGAGGCCTCCAGCTTAACCGTCACGCCCAGCCCGGCCGCCAGCATCATGACGCCCATGATGCTCTTGGCGTTCACGCGCTGCGCGCCGCGCGAGATGAAGATCTCGCTGGAAAACTTGCTGGCCAGCTGCGTCAGCTTGGCAGCCGCCCGGGCATGCAGGCCCAGTTTATTGCTGATGACGATGTCTGTATTAGGCATAGGAAATATTATGGCTGCGGCATGAGGCCGCAGTGTTGATCACAGCAAACCGTCGAACCGTCAATCGGCTTGAATGGATAGCCGACATAATAGGGCAAACTTCCGCCCGTCAGTCTACACGTAAGACGCCCTGAAGCCCGCCGGCCAGCGCCTTCTCGCGGGTTTCGGCCAAGGGCAGATTGCGATAGGTCAGGGCCCGCAGCAGCATCGGGGTATTCAATCCGGCCAGCACGCAGCACTGGATGCCCTGGGCCTGGGCATCGGAGACGGCGCGCTTGGCGATATTGGCGGGCGTGGCGCCGATCAGATCGGTCAGCACCAGCACGCCCGCGCCATGTTCCTGCTCCAGGATGTCCTTCAGGACTTGCGGCGCCAGGTCGTCCGGCCGGTCTTCAGGCTGGATGTCGTGTATGGCCAGCATGCCGTCCAGGTTGCCCATGACGTGGCTGGCGCAATCGCGTATCGCGGCGCCCAGGGGCGCGTGCACGACGATGACTATACCGGTGGTCATGACAGGGGTCCTGGCGGGTCAAGCGGCAGCGGCAGGGGTCGCCACGGCCTTTTCCAGCGCCTGGACGAACATGCCGGCGACGTCGAAACCGGTTTGCTCCGCGATTTCCACAAAACAGGTGGGGCTGGTGACGTTGACTTCAGTGACGTAATCGCCAATGACGTCCAGGCCGACCAGCAGCAGACCGCGGGCGGCTAGCTTGGGAGCCACGGCCTCGGCGATCTCGCGGTCGCGCGGGGAAAGTTCCTGGGCCACGCCGCGGCCGCCGGCCGCCAGGTTGCCGCGGGTTTCACCGGCCAGCGGAATACGGGCCAGGGAGTACGGCACCGGCACCCCGCCGATCAGCAGGATGCGCTTGTCGCCCTTGACGATGTCGGGAATGTAGCGCTGCGCCATGATGGTGCGCGCGCCATTGTCCGTCAGCGTTTCCAGGATGGCGTTGAGGTTGGGATCCTTGGGCTGCAGCCGGAACACGCCCGTGCCGCCCATGCCGTCCAGCGGTTTGACGATGACATCGTGATGCTCGTCGTGGAACGCCTTCAGGCGGGCCATGCTGCGGGTCACCAGCGTGGGCGCGGTGAACTCGCTGATTTCGGTGATGGCCAGCTTTTCGGGATGGTTGCGGATCGCCGCGCCGCTGTTGAACACGCGGGCGCCTTGCGCCTCGGCATATTCGAGCAGGTGCGTGGAATAGACGTATTCCATGTCGAACGGCGGATCCTTGCGCATGACCACCGCGCCGAATTCCGCCAGCGGCAGATCCCGGGCGGCAGACTCGCGCCACCAGTCGTGGCCGTGCAGATCGGCGTCCGCGACCAGTTCGATGGGGGTGGCCGCGGTCTTGACCGTGCCCGCCTCGATATAGAGATCGCCCTGCATGGCCACGCTTAGCGTATGGCCGCGCGCCACCAGGGCGCGCATCATGGCGACAGAGCTGTCCTTGTACGCCTTGAGCAGCGGCAAGGGATCCAAAACGAACAATACATGCATCGCGACACCCTGAACGGACACCGCCTTCCCTCGCGGGAAGGCGGCTTTATGACATCGTAGCGCAGAGCCGCCCAATTAGCGAACCCGCCGGCGCCATGGCAGGCGGCAGATCGCACAGGCGGCGTAGCCTCCCTGGGGAGACTACGGCAGGAGCTCAGACAGCCGACTCAGGCTTGCCCGCAGGCACGGCCTTTTTCTTCGGCGCCAGCACCATGACCATCTGACGGCCTTCGAGCTTCGGCATGGCTTCGACCTGGGCAAGTTCCAGCAGATCGTCGCGCACACGTTCAAGCACCCGCATACCGAGTTCCTGGTGGGCCATTTCGCGGCCACGGAAACGCAGCGTCACCTTGGCCTTGTCGCCTTCTTCGAGGAAGCGGCGCAGATTGCGCAGCTTGACCTGGTAGTCGCCCTCGTCGGTGGCCGGACGGAATTTGACTTCCTTGACCTGGATGACCTTCTGCTTGGAACGAGCTTCAGCTTGGCGCTTCTGCTCCTGGTACTTGAATTTGCCGTAGTCCATCAAACGGCAGACCGGCGGTTCGGCGTTCGGCGCGATTTCCACCAGATCCACGTCGCTTTGCTCGGAAAGACGGAAGGCGTCGGCAATCTTGACGATGCCGAGCTGTTCTCCGTCCAGACCTATCAGGCGCACCTCGGGGACGCGGATTTCACCGTTGATGCGATTGGCTTTTTCAGTGGCGATGTTGAAAGCTCCTAGAAATGTTAAGCAGCGCTGCTATCAGGATGAACGACGTCGCGACGGGTGGAAACGTCCTCGGACAAGCGCGCGACGAATTCGTCGTATGCGATGGCTCCGAGGTCCAATCCGCCCAGTCCGCGTACGGCTACGGTGCCGTTTTGCTTTTCCTTGTCGCCGACGACGAGGATGTACGGCACCTTTTGCAGGCTGTGCTCCCGAATTTTACGAGTGATTTTTTCACCGCGCAAATCGGACTCTACTCTAAAGCCTTGTTTTTTCAGGCTTTGCGTGATTTCAGCCGCATAATCGGCCGAAGGTTCGGAAATGCAGCATACGACGGCCTGCACCGGGGCCAGCCAGGGAGGCATGGCGCCGGCGTGGTTTTCGATCAGCATGCCGATGAAACGCTCCAGCGAACCGAGGATCGCGCGGTGCAGCATGACCGGCGGGCGGCGCTGGTCGTTCTGGTCCACGTACTCGGCGCCCAGGCGCACGGGCATGGAGAAGTCGACCTGGATCGTGCCGCACTGCCAGTGGCGGCCGATGGCGTCCTTCAGGGTGTATTCCACCTTGGGGCCATAGAACGCGCCCTCTCCCGGCGAGATCTCGAATTCGCAACCCGTGCGGCGCAGGCTCTCCATCAGGGCGGCTTCGGCCGTATCCCAGACTTCGTCCGTGCCGATGCGCTTTTCAGGACGCGTGGCGACCTTGTACAGCACTTCCGTGAAGCCGAAGTCGCGGTAGACCTTCTGCAGCAGCGCCGTAAAGTCGGCGCACTCGTCCTGCAGCTGTTCTTCGGTACAGAAGATGTGGCCGTCGTCCTGCGTGAAGCCGCGCACGCGCATCATGCCGTGCAGCGAGCCCGAGGGCTCGTTGCGGTGGCACTGGCCGAATTCGCCGTAGCGCAGGGGCAATTCGCGATAGGAATGCAGGCCGGCGTTGAAGATCTGCACGTGACCGGGGCAGTTCATCGGCTTCAGGCCGTAAACGCGGTTCTCGGACTCCGTCGTGAACATGTTTTCACGGTAGTTGTCCCAGTGGCCCGTCTTCTTCCAGAGCGAAATATCGAGGATCTGCGGCGCCTTCACTTCCTGGTAGCCGTTGTCGCGGTAGACGGAGCGCATGTATTGCTCCACCTGCTGCCACAGCGCCCAACCCTTGGGGTGCCAGAAAATCAGACCAGGGGCCTCGTCCTGGAAGTGGAACAGGTCCAATTCGCGGCCGATCTTGCGGTGGTCGCGGCGCTCGGCCTCTTCCAGCATGTGCAGGTAGGCTTCCTGTTCTTCCTTGGTTGCCCAGGCCGTGCCGTAGATGCGCTGGAGCATCTCGTTCTTGCTGTCGCCGCGCCAGTAGGCGCCGGCAACCTTCATGAGCTTGAAGACCTTCAGCTTGCCCGTGGACGGCACGTGGGGGCCGCGGCACAGGTCGATGAAGTCGCCTTCGCGGTACAGGCTGAGCGGCTCGTTCGACGGAATCGAGGCGATGATCTCGGCCTTGTACTTTTCGCCGATGCTCTTGAAGAATTCGACGGCGTCGTCGCGCGACCATTCCTCGCGCGTGACGACCTCGTCCTTCTTGGCGAGTTCGGCCATCTTTTTCTCGATGGCGGCCAGGTCTTCGGGCGTGAACGGGCGCTTGTACGAGAAGTCGTAGTAGAAGCCGTTGTCGATCACCGGACCGATGGTGACCTGCGCATCCGGAAACAGCTCCTTGACGGCATAGGCCAGCAAGTGCGCCGTCGAGTGGCGGATCAGATCCAGGCCGTCGGCGTCCTTGGCGGTGACGATGGCCAGGCGCGCGTCGCCCTCGATGCGGAAGCTGGTGTCGACCAGCCTGGAGTCCGAGCCCTCAAACGTCACGCGGCCGCCCAAGGCGGCCT
The DNA here is from genome assembly GCF_014851465.1 of Achromobacter sp. ACM04. NCBI lineage: Bacteria > Pseudomonadati > Pseudomonadota > Betaproteobacteria > Burkholderiales > Alcaligenaceae > Achromobacter > Achromobacter sp. ACM04. The sequence goes on along the minus strand of NZ_JACUZS010000001.1, from coordinate 90,151 downwards.
TCGCCAGGCCCGTACCGATCGATTGCGCCACTTCGGCAACCGTTACCGGCCCCGGATATTGGCGCTGCGAACCATCGGGCAATGTGATCTGTACCATCGGGAGTGCTTCCTGGGGGGTTCTGGGAACTAAACAAACAAATTACGGAAACGAAAAACGCGGCCTGAGAGCCGCGTTCCTTGGATTGTCTTGCTGAGTCCTACCGCTGACCTGACACGGTGAAACCCGACGCACGAAAACTTAACGCGACATAGGGCGAAAGTTCCGGGTCGTAGTTCGTGCCAGCGGGAAAAACATGGTGTCTGGACCTAATGATGCTCGCCGCAGCGGCAGGGATCAAAAACAGCAAACAATGCACTGCGCAACAGAAGCTGTGCTTATCGTCGACGATTGTATCACTATTTACGCCTTTTCCGTGGCTAAAGCGCCACAGCGCGCCCTGGAGCGCGTGCGAGGTGCGCCCGGCGGCGCCATAACTCAAAAACTCATCTGCCGTCGCGGCCTAAATCCCGGCTGTTGCACGCGTGCTTCTCGCATATATGACAGGTCGACGGTGCAACAGTCTGATATTGGCGCGATTCATCTCCCGCGGGCCATGCGAAAACGTAATCTGCCTTCGCAAATTCAGGACACCCGCGACCTGCGCAATCGACCGCCGGCGTTCCCCCATCCTGCATGTGGAGCATCGATGAAAACTGTCTCAGCGCTCACCCTTAAAGCGCCCCCGCACATCAACCCCGAGCCCGCCGAAAGCGGCGACCGCCCGGGCACGCGCCGGCACCTGCTCCTGTCCCGGCCGCCGCCTCTCATCAAGGTGGCGATCCTGGACGACCACCCCGTGGTTGCCGTGGGCGTGGGCGCCTACCTGGAGAGCCGACCGGGCTTCCGGGTGGTGCACCGGGAGACCTCGGCACGGTCCCTCCTGGAGAAACTTACCCACTCACCCTGCGAAGTTGCCCTGGTCGATTTCTACCTGCCCCTGGAACCCTGGGACGGCGTGAACTATCTGCGGCGCCTGCGCCGCTACCACCCCGGGATGGCGCTCATCACCTTCTCGGCGGGCAGCCGCCAGGAAACTCAGTACGCGGCTTTCCGCGCAGGCGCGAATGGCTACTTCGCCAAGGAATGCGGCATGGTGTTGCTGCCGGAGATGATCCGCGGCGTACTGGCGGGCAAGGAAGAGTTCCTCACGGTGCAGGACGGCAAGATCCGGCCGCAGCAGCCGACGCATCCTCACGCGGCATTGACGACTTCGGAAGTGGAGATACTGCGCCACATCAGCCTAGGGCTGTCCGTCACGCAGATCTCGGCGCGGCTGATGCGCAGCAAGAAAACGATCAGCACCCACAAGCGCCGCGCCATGCGCAAGCTGCAGTTGTCCGACGATTTGTCGCTGGCGCTTTATCTGCGGGAGAAATTCGCTGAATGAGCGCCGCCGGGCTCTGCGCGACGCCGCGGCTCAGATGATCCGCGAGTAGCTGGCCGCGGTGCCCGGCGCCCGCAGGTAGCCGTCGAACGCCATGGCGACGGCTCGCACGAAGTACCAGCCCAGGCCGGTCACCTGCAGTTCGCCGGGGTGCAGGTTGACCAGGCCCAGCTCGGCCAGATTCGCCATCTGCAGCAGTTCCGGGCCAAAGCTGTCGGCGAACCGCAATCCGTGGCGCGCCTCTATCCGGCTGTAGTCCACGCGGCCCTGGCACATGATGTCCATGATGATCTCGCGGCGAACCAGATCATCCGTGCTCAGCGCCAACCCTCTTTCGACGGCGAAGCGCCCTGCTTCGATTGCCGCGTAATACTCGTCCAGGACTTTGGCGTTCTGGCTGTAGGTATTGCCGATGCGGCCGATCGCGGACACGCCCAGCGCGACCAGGTCGCGGTCGGGCTGCGTGCTGTAGCCCTGGAAGTTGCGGTGCAGCTCCCCCTTGCGCTTGGCGATCGCCAGCGCATCGGTTTCCAGCGCGAAATGGTCCATGCCGATATAGGCGTAGCCCTGCTTCAGAAAACCATCGATGGCGGCGCTGAGCAGCCCCACCCGCGTCTCCCTGTCGGGCAGGTCGGCCTCGTTGATGCGGCGCTGCGGCTTGAAGCGCGCGGGCAGGTGGGCGTAGGCATACAGCGCGATGCGGTCGGGCCGCAGCGCGATGACCTGAGCGATCGTGCGGGCAAAGGACTCCGTGGTCTGCAGCGGCAGGCCATAGATGAGATCCACGTTGACCGAGGCATAGCCCAACGCCCGGGAGCTCTGCATCAGCGCCCGCACGTCCTCGAACGACTGCATGCGATGCACCGCGGCCTGCACCCGGGGATCGAAATCCTGCACGCCGAAACTCAGGCGGTTAAAGCCCAGTTCGCGCATATGGGCCAGGCGCTCGGGCGTGGCGGTGCGCGGATCTACCTCGATCGAGATTTCCGCGTCGGGTTCGAAGCGGAAGGCGCGTCGCAGGTTCTCCATCAGACGCGACAATTCCTCGTCGGACAAAAAGGTCGGCGTGCCGCCCCCGAAATGCAACTGCGATACGGGTACGCCCTCGCCCAGTTCGCGCACATGCAGCTCGATCTCGGCCGCCAGGGCGTCCAGATAGCGGGCGGCGCGGTCGTGGTGGCGAGTCACCACCTTGTTACAGGCGCAGTAATAACAGACCGATTCACAGAACGGGATGTGCACGTAGAGCGACAAAGGCTCGGCCGGCGCCGTCGCGCGGCGCTGCTGCAGCGCCTGCCGGTACTCCTGCTCGCCGAAGCCGCCGTGATACCGGTCAGCCGTGGGATACGAGGTATAGCGGGGCCCGTTCTTGTCCAGCCGCGCCAGCAATTGCGGCGGGAACAATGGGCTGGCGGCGGAGGGCTCGCGGGATTCTGTCTGTGACGGGCGTAGGGCGGCTTGCATACCTGGAATTATTCGCCTGTGCCGGCCAGTCCGGGTTGATCTTGCGCAAACGCCAGCGTGTTGCCCCCCCGCCAGTCCACCTGCCCACCCAGAGAACACCCCGCGGCGCTAGCGGCCTCGCCCCCGTAAAATGCGCCTGTCACAAAGATGCACAACAAGGAAACCATCATGGGCACTGAACTGGACGGCCGACTGCTCGCCATGCGCCAGGCGCTGGCGATCGCCATCGCCCTCTCGACCCGCAGCAGCCCCCAGGCCACCGACATGGCGCTGGAACTGCTTAATGACCTGAAGGCAAGCATGGACAACGCTCCTTCGGACAGCCCGTTCGAGAAGCCGGAATGGGTAGCGGGCGCGCACGACGAACTGGACGGCATCGCGCGCCTGGTGCGCGCCTTCACGCAGACGCCTGAACCGGACGACGAGGCGCAATAGCCTGCCCCTAGGGGCGAGGCACGCCAGACGCCGTGCCGCAAAGCCGGGAAGACGGCGTCACACGCCAGTGCAGCCCAGGAAAGTCCTTTCCGACGGCGACAAACCCCGCTCCGGGCGTTCTCGGTTCCAGCTCCAGCTCCAATGCGCCGCAAGCCTCGGCCACGTCTTTCGGCACCCAGGGACTGAAACGGAGCTGTCCGTCTATCAGCACCAGCGGCTGTTCCGGCAGCCTCAGGGCCAGCGCGCCGGCCTCGGCCGGCGGCCCCGATATCACCCTGACCGGCCCGCCAAGCGCCGCTTTGGCGGGTTCGTGCACAGCCAGGGCCAGCGCCCGGGAATCGAAATAGCGCCAATCCGACGCCTTGCGCGCAAGCCCCGCCCCGCCCGGCGACGTCAGCCCGACCCGGACCATCAACAGCGCCTGGACCAATGCGAATACCGCCACGGCATCGCGCGGCCGCACGCGCTCCCAGACGCCGCCACGCACCAGTTCCATCATCGCCGGCGCCATGAACAGAAGATAAGGCGTGCCCCAGTGCAGTTGCACATGGGAACCGCTGGCAAGCGTCATGATGCTGACGAACACCAAGGGCGTAAAACCGAACGACAGCAGGATGGCGCGGCCCGCATCGCGCGGCGGCGCTTCTGCCGTCACAGCAGCCACCGCGGCGCGGCGGCGCGCCAACCAGCACCAGACGCCCAGGAACACCCACGCAGGCAGCGCGCGGTTCAGCATCTGATCGCCCCACCACCGCGCCACTTCCGCCGCGCGCCGAACCCAAGGCAGGCCGGCGGCCAGCGATGAAGTCATCGCGTAGTTCAGGGGTTCGAAGCCGTTGTACGCCAGCCACCAGAGATGCGGCGCGAAGACCGCCAGCGCGGTCAACCCCGCAACCTGCAGCCCGAACCGGTGCATGGAGTCGCGCCAGCCGCGCTGGCTCAGCCAGAAGACCAGCACGGCGGCGCCCGTCACCGCGCTTTGGTACTTGGACAGAGCCCCCAGGCCCAGGCACGCGCCCAGCACGATCCACCAACCGATCCGGCGTGTGGTCCAGGCTTTCCAGCACGCGACGGCGCAGCCCACCGCCAGGGGAATCAGCACGATCTCGTGGTTGTAGAAATGCAGACGGCCGTTGTAGAAGGTGATGCACAGGCCGGCCAGCAACGCCGCCCGCGCATGGCCGCTGCCGCGCATGCCCCGCAGCCAGCGCCACAACAACGCGAAGGCGCCCAGGATGCAGAGCGCACCGACGATGTAGCTCGTCCACGCCGACCAGCCCAGCAATTGCACCGCTGGCCACAGCAGCCAGGTCGGCAGAGGCGGATGCTTGTAATAGCCCCATTCCAGGCTGCGCACCCAGGTCAGTTGCTCGATATTGTCAGTCGGCGGCGCGAGGGCCGCCTTGTCCAGCAGCGTCAACCACGCCAGGGCGAAGACCGCCATGCCCAAGCCTATCCACCAGCCCTCGGGCCGGAACGCCCGCTTCGTCACTTCCTGCACGTCCTACCCCCTCCAGCCGCCGCAGCGCGCTGCCTTGCCACATGCCCGGTATCGGGCGCAACGGAGTATGGGATGGCGTCCGCCCGCAACAGCGGGGCTTCTGTGCGGGATTTGTCTGGAAACTGTAAAGCGCCCGCGACATTCCTAGCTGGCCTGACCACTTCAAAGAAAGAGGTGGAATCCCTGTGATCGTTTTCCCTTGAAATGGAAAATTTCCCTTCTTATTCAAGGATGAGATGCCTATATTTGGTGGCCTGACCACTTGGCTCTCCGTTCCCGCCCCTATCGTCGATGAACACCTTCCAAGCTGCCGCCGTCACCCGCCTGTACCGAGTCATCGCCGACCAGATCGCCGGCCGGATCCGGGCCGGGGAATTCCCCCGCGGCGGGCGCCTGCCTTCTGAGCGGGAGCTGGCCGAACAGCTGCAGGTCAGCCGCGCGTCTATCCGCGAGGCACTGATCGCGCTGGAAATAGAAGGCTATGTCGAGGTGCGCGTGGGCACCGGGGTGTTCGTCACTGCCATCCGGGAAGCCGCCGCTCCCGCGTACGCCGCGCCAGGACAGGACGGCATCGGCCCGTTCGACCTGCTGGAAGCGCGCATGCTGATCGAACCCGAGTGCGCGGGCATGGCCGCGCAGCATGGGTCGCCCGCCCAGATTGCCGCCATCCGCGACGCCCACGAGGGCATGTCGCTGGGCAACTCGCCCGGCCGCCACGACCGCGAATTCCACAACGCCATTGCCGCGGCTTGCGGCAACGCCGCAGTAGCGGCCTCGGTGGCCCATCTGTGGGAATTGACGCAGGCCAGCCCCGTGTACAGCCGCATGGAGGATTACTTCGTCGACACCAAGGTCTGGGCCATCGCCCATGCCGAACACCAGCGCATCCTGACGGCCATACAGGCGCGCGATCCGATCCGCGCGCGCCATGCCATGCATGCGCATCTGCTAGGCATCCTGGCCCGCCTGCGGGAAGACTTTGGCGACGAGAACGGCGCTCCGCAATGGTGCGCGGCACGCTGAAGAGCACCTGTACGAAGCATTGTTGTAGCGGCTCCACCCGTAGTACCCCTGAAAACACAGGTGGCATGAGGTTTGCTTGCCAGTGCACGGCATCCGCGACGCGGACACCTGTCAGACCCTTTCCAGCCCGGAGGCTCGCAGTGAAATCGAAGAAATGGTTCTCCCTAAGCATCGGCGCACTGGTCCTCGCGGCCGCGCTGCCCGCCACGCAAGCCCTGGCGCAGACCAAGGGCGGCACGCTGAACATGATCGTCCAGCCCGAACCGCCGGTGATCGTCACCGCCATCAATCAGCAGGGGCCCACGCAGTTCGTCGCCGGCAAGATCTACGAGAGCCTGCTGACCTACTCCACCGATCTGAAGCCCCAGCCCGGCCTGGCCAAGTCGTGGGACGCCTCGCCCGACGGCCTGTCCTACACCTTCCACCTGCAGGACAACGTCAAGTGGCATGACGGCAAGCCCTTCACGTCCGAGGACGTGGTGTTCTCGCTGGCGGACATGCTGCCCAAGACCCATGCGCGCGCCCGCGTGATCCTGAACAAGTTCGTGGAATCGGTGCAGGCGCCGGACGCGAAGACGGTCGTCGTCAAACTGAAGACGCCCTTCCCGGCCTTCATGCTGATGTTCGAACCGGGCTTTGCGCCCATGATGCCCAAGCACATCTATGCCGGCACCGACTACATGACCAATCCCGCCAACCAGAAGCCGGTCGGCACGGGCCCGTTCATGTTCAAGGAATGGAAACGCGGCGAATACATCAAGCTTACCCGCAACCCCGACTACTGGAAGCCCGGCAAGCCCTATCTGGATGAACTGGTGTTCAACGTCATCCCCGACTCGGCCTCGCGCGCGGTGGCTTTCGAGCGCGGCAGCGTGGACGTGCTGCGCGGCGGCGACGTGGACAACGTCGACATCAAGCGCCTGCGCGCCCTGCCCAAGGTCGAATACACCACGGCCGGCTGGGAGATGTTCTCGCCCCAGGCCTACCTGATCTTCAACATGCGCAAGCCGCCCTTCGACAACCTGAAGGTGCGCCAGGCCGTGATGGCGGCCATCAACCGCAACATGGTGGTCAACAACATCTTCTTCGGACTGGGCAAGGTGTCCACCAGCCCCTTCGTCACCACCGAGATGTTCTATGACAAGAACATGCCGCCGCTGGCGTTCGACATGAAGAAGGCGCGCGCGCTGATCAAGGAATCCGGCATCAAGCCCGAGGACTACACGATCCGCCAGCTGAGCTTCCCCTACGGCTCCACCTGGGACCGCCTGGGCGAATACACCAAGCAGGCGTTGGAGCAGCTGGGCTTCAAGGTCAACCTGGAAGCCACCGACGCCGGCGGCTGGGCCAGCCGCACGGGCAACTGGGACTTCGACATGACGACCACCTTCACCTACCAGTACGGCGATCCCGCGCTGGGCGTGCAACGGCTGTATGTCTCGTCGAACATCGTCAAGGGTTCGCCCTTCGCCAACGTGCAGGGCTACAGCAATCCGGAGACCGACAAGCAATGGGAGGCGGCCGCTTCCGAGGTGGATCCCGCCAAGCGCCAGGAGCTCTACACCAAGCTGCAGACCACGCTGGTCAATGAGATCGCCAACGGCTTCCTGGTGGACATGGAGTTTCCGACGCTCTACCGCGGCAACGTCAAGAATCTGGTCAAGACCGCCATCGGCCTGAACGAGAGCTTCGACGACGTGTACATCGAAAAGTAAGCGCCGCAGGACGCCGCCGCGGCAGGCTTGCCGCGGCGGCGGATGCCGGCCGGACAACGGCTGCCCCAGGCAGGCCGCGCCCGACCAGAGAGGACCCCGAGCATGAAATTCCTGTCTTTCCTCGTTTCCCGCATCGGCAAGGCCCTGGTGGTCGTGCTGGGCGTGGTGATCATCAATTTCTTCCTGATCCGCCTGGCCCCCGGCGACCCCGCCGCCGTGCTGGCGGGCCAGGCCGGCGCGGGCGACGCCGCCTACGTCGAACAATTGCGCGTGGCCTTCGGCCTGGACAAGCCCATCCTGACCCAGCTGATGCTGTACCTGAAGGGCGTGGTGCAACTGGACCTGGGTTTCTCGTACCGCAACCATGTGCCGGTGCTGGACCTGATCCTGGAACGCCTGCCCGCCACCTTCCTGCTGATGTCCTGCGCCTTCGTGTTCTCCATCGTGCTGGGCGTCTTCCTGGGCGTGGTGGCGGCCAAGGCCCGCTACCGCAACAAGCGCCGCTGGATCGATAGCTCCGTCATGACGGGTGCGCTGGTGCTGTACGCCACGCCGCTGTTCTGGCTGTCGCTGATGGGCATCCTGCTGTTCTCGGTGGTGCTGGGCTGGCTGCCGGCCTTCGGCATGGAGACCGTGGGCGCCAACCTGAAGGGCTGGGCGCGCGCGGGCGACATCGCCCAGCACCTGATCCTGCCCACCGTGACGCTGGGCTGCTTCTTCATGGCGGTCTACGTGCGGCTGACCCGCGCCTCGATGCTGGAAGTGATAGGCATGGATTTCGTCAAGACGGCGCGCGCCAAGGGCGTAAGCCCCGGCCGCGTGATCCGCGCCCACGTGCTGCGCAATGCGCTGCTGCCGGTCATCACCTTCGCCGGCATCCAGCTGGGGCAGATGGCGGGCGGCGCGGTGCTGACCGAAACCGTGTTCGCCTGGCCCGGCATCGGCAGGCTGATGTTCGACGCGCTGCTGCAGCGCGACTACCAGTTGCTGCTGGGCATCTTCCTGGTCACCTCCATCATGGTGGTGGTGTTCAACCTGCTGACCGACGTGCTGTACCGACTCATCGATCCGCGCATCGGCGCGGGCGCGCAGCAAGGAGCCGCCGCATGAAGTCATTTGCCCGGCGCTACATGCGCAACTACGGAGCGGTGGCCGGACTGGCCATCATGCTGGTCGTGATCGTCGTGGCCCTGGCCGCGCCGCTGCTGTATGAAGAATCCCCCTGGATGATGGTGGCGGATCCGCTGATTCCGCCGTTCACCAATGCCGACTACCCCTTCGGCACCGACATGCTGGGCCGCGACATCACGGCCGGGCTGGTCTGGGGCGCCCGGGTCTCGCTGATGGTGGGCCTCTTGTCGACCGCCGTGGCGCTGGTCTTCGGCATCGTGGTCGGCTCGGTGGCGGGTTACTGCGGCGGCCGGGTTGACGACGCGCTGATGCGCTTCACCGAGTTCTTCCAGACCATCCCGCAGCTGGCCATGGCCGTGGTGCTGGTGGCGATCCTGAGTCCATCCGTCTATTCCATCATGGGGGCCATCGCGGTGGTGTCGTGGCCGCCGGCCGCGCGGCTGGTGCGCTCGGAGTTCATGACGCTCAAGCAGCGCGAGTTCGTGCAGGCCGCCATTGTCATCGGGCAGACGCCGGCCCGCATCGTCGGCACGCAGATCCTGCCCAACGCCATGTCGCCCATCATCGTGTCGGCGTCGTTCATGGTCGCCACCGCGATTCTGACGGAATCGTCGCTGTCCTTCCTGGGACTGGGCGACCGCAACCTGATGAGCTGGGGCTTCATGATCGGCGCGGCCCGCACCATGATCCGCGAAGCCTGGTGGATGAGCGTCTGGCCCGGCGTGGCGATCCTGCTGACCGTGCTGGCCATCAACCTGATCGGCGAAGGCCTGAACGATGCCCTCAACCCGCAGCTGCGCAAGCGCGGCGAATAGGAGGACGGCATGAACGCTTCCACTCCTTTGCTATCCATCCAGAACCTGAGCATCGCCCTGCCCAAAGGCGGCGACCGCCCCTATGCCGTGCAGGACGTGTCGTACGACATCCGCGCCGGCGAGATCCTCTGCATCGTCGGCGAATCGGGCTCGGGCAAGTCCATGAGCGCCAACGCCATCATGGGCCTGCTACCCGACTACCTGACGCCGCAGCAGGGCCGCATCCTGTTCCGCGGCCAGGACCTGCTGCGGCAGGACGAAGCCACGCTGCAAGCCATGCGCGGCAAGGACATGGCGATGATCTTCCAGGAGCCCCTGTCGGCGCTCAACCCCCTGATGACGGTAGGCGAGCAGATCAGCGAAGTCATGCGCGTGCACAACGCGTATCCGGGCGCGCAGCGCATGGCCCGCACGCTGGAGCTGCTGGCCTTCGTAGGGCTGCCCGACCCCGCCACGCTTTACCACGTCTACCCATTCCGCCTGTCGGGCGGACAGCGCCAGCGCGTGATGATCGCCATGGCCCTGGCGCTGGAGCCTGCACTCCTGATCGCCGACGAACCGACCACCGCGCTGGACGTCACCACCCAGGCGCAGATCCTGGCGCTGATCGCCCGCATCCAGAAGGAAAAAGGCATGGGCGTGATGTTCGTCACCCATGACTTCGGCGTGGTGGCCGAAATCGCGCACCGGGTCGCCGTGATGGAAAAAGGCGTCCTGGTCGAACAGGGGCCGGCGGACGAAGTGCTGAACCGGCCCCGCCACCCCTACACGCAACGCCTGATCGCGGCCGTGCCGCACCGCCGTGGCGCCGAGCGCGAGTCCGCCCCGCACGACCAGCCCGTGCTGGACGTGCGCGACTTGAAGAAGACCTACGTGGTGGGCCGCGGCTGGCTGGGCGGCAAACGCGAGGTTCACGCGGTCGACGGCGTCAGCTTCAGCGTGCGGCGCGGCGAGACGCTGGGCATCGTGGGCGAATCGGGCTCGGGCAAGTCCACCATCGGCAAATGCCTGCTCAAGCTGGTGGGCATCAACGGCGGGCAGTTGATCTTCAACGGCCAGGACATCGCCGCCATGCCGGAATCGCGCTTCCGGCCGCTGCGCCACGACATCCAGATGATCTTCCAGGATCCGTTCGCCTCGCTCAACCCGCGCCATACCGTAGGCCGCATCATCAGCGACGGCCCCGTCGCCAACGGCGTGCCGCGCGCCCAGGCCGAAGCGCGGGTGCGCGAGCTGCTGTCGCTGGTCGGGCTGGACCCGTCGGCCTTCGATCGCTATCCCAACCAGTTTTCGGGCGGACAGCGCCAGCGCATCGGCATCGCGCGCGCGCTGGCGCTGGAGCCCAAGGTGCTGGTGGCCGACGAATCAGTGTCGGCGCTGGACGTCTCGGTTCAGGCGCAAGTACTGCAGCTATTGCACGATTTGCAGCAACGCCTGAAGATCGCACTGGTCTTCATCACCCACGATTTGCGCGTGGCGGCCCAGATCTGCAATTCCGTGCTGGTCATGCATCGCGGCAAGGTGGTCGAGTACGGCTCGCCCGCGCAGATCTTCGACAACCCGCAACACGCCTATACGCGGCAGCTGATCGCCGCGGTCCCCGGCCAGCACTGGGACCCGACCAAGGCGCAAGCGGCCTGAAGCGCACAAGAATATTCATACTTCCAAGGAGAACGCCCCATGCAACGCCCCGCCGCCATACCGACCGTGCAGATCGACAATGACATGGTCACCGTCACCGAATGGCGCTTCCCGCCCGGCGGCGAAACGGGATGGCACCGCCATGGAATGAACTACGTGGTGGTCCCGCAGACCACCGGCCCGCTCTTGCTGGACACGCCCGACGGCGAAATCACCAGCCAGCTCACCACCGGCGTGGCCTACTACCGGCCCGTGGGCGTAGAGCACAACGTGATCAATCCCGGCGACACGGAGTTCGTGTTCGTCGAAATCGAACTCAAGCACGCATAACGCCAGCGAGGGCAGCCATGAAGGCGTTTTTCTCGGAAGAGCAACTGCTGCATACGCCGCGGCAGTTCATGCGGCTTGGGCGCATCAGCGCGCCCACCGATCTGCCGGCACGGGCGGAAAGCCTGCAAGGCGCGCTGGCCGCGCGCGGCATCCGCGTCCAAGCGCCGGCTGACTACGGCCGCAAGCCGCTGCAGGACATCCACAGCCCGGACTACCTGGACTATCTGGAATCGGCCTATGCGCGCTGGCAGGCCCTGCGCTCGCCTGGCGTGGATCCGGGCCCCGAAGTGCTGCCCAATCTTTCGCCGTACTACAACGGCCGCATCGAGCTGGCTGGCCGCGGCCCCTGCCCGTCGCCCTCCATCGTGGCCCAGACTGGCTACTACCTGAGCGATCTATCGTGTCCCATCGGGCCGCAGACCTGGCGCTCGGCGCTGCGCTCCACGCATAGCGCGGTGGCCGCCGCCGACCACGTCGCCAGCGCCGGGGGCATGGCCTATGCCTTGTGCCGGCCCTCGGGCCACCATGCCCACCGCGACCGCGCGGGCGGCTTCTGTTATCTGAACAGCAGCGCGGCCGCGGCCAGCCGGTTGCTTCAGACCTGGTCCAAGGTGGCGGTGCTGGACGTCGACGCCCACCATGGCGATGGCACGCAGAACATTTTTTATCAGCGCGGCGACGTCATGACGGTATCCCTGCACGCCGACCCCGCCGGCTACTACCCCTTCTATACCGGCTATGCGCATGAGCGCGGCTACGGCGCGGGTGAAGGGTGCAACCTGAACCTGCCGCTGCCGCACGGTTCGGGCAACGACTCCTTCCTGCGGGCGCTGGATACGGCGCTCGCCGCCCTGACCGGCTATGCGCCGCAGGCGCTGGTGCTGGCCCTGGGCTTTGACACCTACAAGGACGATCCCATCAGCGTGCTCAAGCTCGACATCGATGCCTACCGCGACATCGGCGCGCGCGTCGCCAGCCTGGGACTGCCCACCGTGATCGTGCAGGAAGGCGGCTACATGGTCGAGGCCATCGGCCCGGCTCTGGACGCGTTCCTGCAGGGCGCGGGCCAGGCGGCAGCCTGAGTCCTCCCGCCCACATGAGCTCCGTTCCCATCGCGTTACCCTCGCCCGCCGCCGCGCGCCAGACGGGCATCCTGCTGTTCTTCGCAGCGTTGGTGGCCTTTGCCACCTTCGATGCGGGGTCCAAGCACATGCTGGCGCGCTATCCCGCGCCCTTCCTGAACATCATGCGCTATTCGGCGGTGGCCGTGCTGGCGGTGGCGCTGTTGTGGCGGCACCGCGGCGGACTGCGTCTGCGCGATGCGCCCGAAAAGCCGCTGTTGATCCTGCGTGGCCTGCTGCTGGCCACGGTCGGTACCTGCTTCATGACGGCGCTGATCTGGATGCCGCTGTCGGAAGCCACCGCCATCTACTTCACCTCGCCTCTGATCATGGTGGCGCTGTCGCCCTGGCTGCTGGGCGAGCGGGTGCGACCCGCCCAGTGGACAGCGGTGGCGGCGGGCTTTGGCGGCATGCTGCTGATCGTGCGGCCGGGCTCCAACCTGCCGTGGCTGGGCACGCTGCTGATGGCGGTGTCCGCGGTCAGTTACGCAGTGTTCCAGGTGCTGACGCGCAGGCTCTCGGGCAAGGTGCCCGGGCCCATCCAGTATGCCTACACGGCCTTCATCTGCCTCGTCGTCACCGGGCTGCCCGCGCCCTTCTTCCTGCCGGATCCGTGGCCGGATCTTACCGACATGCTTTTCATCGTCGGCTTGGGCGCCTGCAGCGGATTGGCGCAGATCTTTCTGATATCCGCCTTCCAGCGCGTGGCGGCGGCGACCCTGGCGCCCCTGAACTACTTCCAGCTGCTGCTGGCGGTGCTGTTCAGCACCTTCTGGTTCCAGCGCCCGCCCGATGGGCTGGCCCTGGCCGGCATGGGGTTGATCATCGCCTCCGGCGTATTCCTGGCGCTGCGCCGGGGCTGAGGCTTGGCGTTCAGCTGGTTTCGCGCTGCACCAGCTTGAAGCCCAGGTCCACATGGCGCTCGGCGACGGGCTCGCCGGCCAGATGGCGCATCAGCAGGCCCGCGGCCGATACGCCGATCTGGTAGCGCGGCGTGGCGATGGTCGACAGCGGCGGCGTGGTCCAGGCCGTGCCCGCCACGTCGTGGAAGCCGACGATGGCCATGCGTTCCGGCACCGGCACGCCCAGCCTTCCGCACTGGAACACCGCCCCCTGGGCCAGGTCATCGTTGCAAAAGAACAGCGCATCGCAGTCGGGATGACGTTCGCGCAGCGCTTCCAGCAGCGAGGCTCCCAGGCCGATGGATGATCTCTCCGGCGTCATGATTTCCAGCGCCGCGTCATACAGGCCCGCATCCCGCAGCGCCTGGCGGCAGCCTTCGCAGCGGCGCAGCGACCTCGGATCCAGTTGCGCGCCGACGATGCCGATACGGCGGTAGCCCCGCTCCACCAGATGGCGGCCCGCGGCATAGCCGGAATCGAATTGCGAAAAACCCACGCTCATGTGCTCGCCGCCGTCCAGCGTCTCGATCGTGTGCACGGTGGGAATGCGCTGCGTGTCCAGCAGGTCCCATACGCCAGGGTTGTGGTCGATGCCGGTCAGGATCAGGCCGTCGGGCGCGTGCTGCAGGTACTTGCGCAGCAGGGCCTCCTCCTCGTCCAGCGAATAGCCGGTCACGCCGATCAGCATGTGGTAGCCGTGCCGGTCCAGCTCTTCCTTGATCCCCGCGATGATGTCGACGAACACCACGTTGCTCAGCGACGGAATCAGCGCCACGATGGTCTGCGAACGCGCCGACGCCAGCGCGCTGGCCGCATGGTTGGGCACGTAGCCCAGTTCCTGGCACACCCGCGCGATGCGCAGCCGCAGTTCTTCCGCCACCTTGTCCGGCGTGCGCAAGGCGCGCGATACCGTGATCGCGCTCACGCCCACGCGACGCGCGACATCCTGCATGGTGACGCGGCCGGCGCGTGAACTGCGGGGTTTACGGATGGACATCGGTCCTCGGCATGGGTTGGTGAGCGCGTAGTCTGACGCAAAAAACTGGGGCTTGCCAAACGCAAAATGTTAGCGCTAACATTTCGCACAGCATAACCCTAAAAAATTCCGGGAAACGGATAGGAGACAAGCATGCAAGCTTCCCCACCGGGGCGGCCTGGCGGCACGCCGCTGGCCCGCGCCGCCAATTGGTGCTTCGCGCTGCAGACCTGGCTGATGGTGACCTGTCTGGCCGTCATGGTGGTGCTGCTGTTCGGCAACGTCGCGCTGCGCTACCTGTTCAACTCCGGCATCAACGTCTCTGATGAGATCTCGCGGCTGGCCTTCGTCTGGATGATCTTCCTGGGCTCGGTGATAGCGCTGCGCTCGCATCAGCATATCGGCGTCACCATGCTGGTCGAACGCTTCGGCCCCGCTGCCCGTCGCGCCTCGCACGTGTTCTGCCAGTTGCTGACGCTGTGGGTGCTGTGGCTGATGGCCGAGGGCAGCTGGACCCAGACCGTCATCGGCCTGGACACCGTGCTGCCTGTCACCGGCATGTCGCTGGCAGTGTTCAACGCCGCGGCCCTCTATGCGGCCGCCGCCATGGGCATCCTGACCTTGATCGATCTGGTGCGCGTCCTTGCGGGCGGGCCCTTGCCGGCGGAATCCAGCCCCGAAGACCCGCTGGTCTGACGGCTCCGCCTCCAACTCCCCTACCCCGCCCGGACGCCCGCAATGATCCTGACCGTTTTCCTGCTCGTGCTGCTGGGGCTGATCGCCCTGGGCATGCCTATCGCCTTCGCGCTGCTGCTCAGCGCGATCGCCATGATGTTCCAGCTGGACTTTTTCGATACCCAGATCCTGGCGCAGAACATGCTGTCTGGCGCCAACAGCTTCACCCTCATGGCGGTGCCGCTGTTCATGCTGGCCGGCGAACTGATGAACGCCGGCGGCATTTCGCGCCGTATCGTCAATCTGGCCAGCACCTTCGTGGGCCACATCCAGGGCGGCCTGGGCTACGTGGCCATCTTCGCCAGCGTGCTGCTGGCCGCGCTGTCCGGCTCGGCCGTGGCCGACGCCGCTGCGCTGGGCTCGCTGCTCATCCCCATGCTGCGCGAAAGGGGCTACGACGCGGGCCAGGCCTCCGGGTTGATCGCGGCCGGCGGCATCATCGCGCCCATCATTCCGCCCTCGATCTCGTTCATCATCTTTGGCGTCGCCACCAACGTGTCGATCACCAAGCTGTTCTTCGCCGGCATCGCGCCCGGACTGATGATGGGCCTGACCCTGGTCGCCGTATGGACCTGGGTGGCGCGCAAGCATGGCAGCATCAAGCCCTCGCCGCGCGAACCCTGGAGCAAGCGCTGGAAGGCGCTGCGCGAATCGCTATGGGCCCTGATGCTGCCCGTCATCATCATCGGCGGCTTGCGCGGCGGCATCTTCACGCCGACCGAGGCGGCCGTCGTCGCCGCGGTCTACGCGCTGCTGGTCAGCCTGTTCGTCTACCGCGAAATCGGCGTGCGCGACCTGGCGCCGCTCTTCATCAACGCCGCCAGCACCACCGCCATCGTCATGTTCCTGGTGGCCGCCGCCATGGTCTCGTCCTACATGATCACTCTGGCCGACATGCCGCAGGACCTGATCGCGCTGCTGGAACCCGTGCTGGACCAACCCAAGCTGCTGATGTTCGCGCTGCTGGTGCTGCTGACGCTGGTGGGCACGGTGATGGACCTGACGCCCACCATCCTGATCCTGGCGCCGGTGCTGATGCCGGTGGTCACCAAGGCCGGGATCGACCCCGTCTACTTCGGCGTGATGTTCGTCATGGTGGGTTGCGTGGGCCTGCTGACGCCGCCGGTGGGCACCGTGCTCAACGTGGTTTGCGGCGTCGCCCGCATCAATATGGAAACCATCTGCAGGGGCGTGTGGCGCTATGTCGTCGCCTACACGCTGCTGCTGATCCTGCTGGTGATCTTCCCCGAGCTGATCACCGTCCCCGCACGCTGGATGCATTAGAAAAACCCCAAGGAGGAGCACCATGATCACCCGTTTCAAGACCCGCATTCTTGTCCTGGCGACGGCGCTGTCCTGCGCCGTCGCCGGCGTCGCGTCCGCCGCCGACGTCAAACCTCGCCTGATCCGTTTCGGCTATGGCCTGAACGAGGAAAGCGTCCAGGGGCGCGCCGCGCGCCACCTGGCGCAGGAGCTGGAAAAAATCAGCGGCGGCAAGCTCAAGATGAAGACCTTCGGCTCGGCCAACCTGGGCTCGGACGAGCAGATGCAAAGCGCGCTGGTGGGCGGCGTGCAGGAAATGATGGTGGGGTCCACCGCGCCCCTGGCCGGCATGGTCAAGGAGTTCGGCGTGTTCGACCTGCCCTTCCTCTTCAACAGCGAAAAGGAAGCGGACGCCGTGCTGGACGGGCCTCTGGGCCAGGACATGCTGAAAAAGCTGGAAGCCAAGGGCATCATCGGCCTGGTCTATTGGGAAAACGGCTTTCGCAACATGACCAACTCCAAGCGCCCCATCGCGCGCGCGGAAGACCTGCAAGGCATCAAGCTGCGCGTGATGCAGAACCAGATCGCATTGGGCGTCTTCAATACGCTGGGCGCCAACGCCGTGCCCATGCCGTTCTCCGAACTGTTCACCGCGCTGGAAACCCGCACCGTGGACGGCCAGGAAAACCCCATCACCACCATCCAGAGCAGCAAGTTCTACGAGGTGCAGCCCTATCTGACCATCACCCGCCACGTCTACACGCCCTGGGTGGTGCTGGCGTCCAAGAAATGGTGGGACACCCTGTCGCCGGAAGAACAGAAGCTGATCCGCCAGGCGGCCGCATCCTCGCGCGACTTTGAGCGCCAGGACAGCCGTGCGGACTCCCAAAAGGCCATGACCACGCTGGAAAAGGCTGGCATGAAGATCAACACGGTCTCGCCCGAAGAGATCGCGCGCATGCGCCAGAAGGTGCAGCCGGTGGTCGACAAGTACACGCAGGACCTCGGCCCAGAGCTGGTCAAGCAGCTCAACGACGAGATCCAGAAGGCGCGCAACTAAGCCTTTGCGGCCCGCACGCGCGCCGGGCCGCCACGCAACCGCTGTAAACGAGAATCCCATGTCCCAGACTCCCCGCAAGCTGCGCAGCCAGAAGTGGTTCGACGATCCGGCCCACGCCGACATGACGGCCATCTATGTCGAGCGCTACCTCAACTACGGCCTGACGCGCCAGGAACTGCAATCTGGGCGGCCGATCATCGGCATCGCTCAGACCGGCAGCGACCTGGCGCCCTGCAACCGGCATCACCTGGCGCTGGCCGAGCGCATCAAGGCCGGCATCCGCGACGCGGGCGGCATCCCCATGGAGTTTCCCGTGCACCCGCTGGCCGAACAGGGCCGGCGCCCCACCGCCGCGCTGGACCGCAACCTGGCCTATCTGGGCCTGGTAGAGATCCTGCACGGCTATCCGCTGGACGGCGTGGTCCTGACCACCGGCTGCGACAAGACCACGCCCGCCTGCCTCATGGCCGCGGCCACCGTGGATATTCCCGCCATCGTGCTGTCCGGCGGGCCGATGCTGGACGGCTGGCACGACGGCCAGCGCGTCGGCTCCGGCACGGTCATCTGGCATGCGCGCAATCTGATGGCCGCGGGCAAGCTGGACTACGAAGGCTTCATGACGCTGGCCACGGCGTCGTCGCCGTCCGTCGGCCACTGCAACACCATGGGCACGGCGCTGTCGATGAACTCGCTGGCCGAAGCGCTGGGCATGTCGCTGCCCACCTGCGCCAGCATTCCCGCGCCGTACCGCGAGCGCGGCCAGATGGCCTACGCCACCGGGCTGCGTATCTGCGACATGGTGCGCGAGGACTTGCGCCCATCCCATATCCTGACGCGGCAGGCTTTCGAGAACGCCATCGTCGTGGCCTCGGCGCTGGGCGCCTCCAGCAACTGCCCGCCGCACCTCATCGCCATGGCCCGCCACGCCGGCATCGACCTGAGCCTGGACGACTGGCAGCGCTTGGGCGAAGACGTGCCGCTGCTGGTCAACTGTGTACCTGCGGGTGAGCATCTGGGCGAAGGCTTTCACCGCGCGGGCGGCGTCCCGGCGGTGTTGCACGAACTGGCGGCAGCAGGCCGCCTGCATACCGATTGCGGCACCGTGTCCCGCAAGACCATCGGCGAGATCGCGGCTACGGCCAAGACCAACAATGCGGACGTCATCCGCAGCTGCGACGCGCCGCTCAGGCATCGCGCGGGATTCATCGTCCTCTCGGGCAACTTCTTCGACAGCGCCATCATCAAGATGTCGGTCGTCGGCGAAGCCTTCCGCCGCGCCTATCTGTCGGAGCCCGGTTCAGAGAACGCCTTCGAGGCGCGCGCCATCGTCTTCGAAGGCCCCGAGGACTACCACGCGCGCATCGAAGACCCCTCCCTGAACATCGACGAGCACTGCATCCTGGTGATCCGCGGCGCCGGCACCGTCGGCTACCCCGGCAGCGCGGAAGTGGTCAACATGGCGCCGCCCTCGCATCTGCTCAAGCGCGGCATAGACTCTCTGCCCTGCCTGGGCGACGGCCGCCAGAGCGGCACCTCGGCCAGCCCTTCGATCCTGAACATGTCGCCGGAAGCCGCGGTGGGCGGTGGCCTCGCGCTGTTGCGCACGGGCGACCGCATCCGCGTCGACCTGAATCAGCGCTCGGTCACCGCCCTGGTGGATGAAACAGAAATGGAACGCCGCAAGCTGGAGCCGCCCTACCAGGCGCCGGAATCTCAGACGCCGTGGCAAGAGCTGTACCGGCAACTGGTCGGCCAGCTTTCAACCGGCGGCTGCCTGGAGCCCGCCACCTTGTATCTGAAGGTTGTGGAAACGCGGGGCGATCCCCGGCATTCGCATTGACGCCGGCGGCTACCGCGCTTGTCCGCTGCCGGCCTGCGGCCCCTGCGGCGCCGGCCGCGTGACGACGTAGGCCGCGCTAGCCAGGAAGAACACGGCCACACCGGCGGCCAGCATCCACGACGGATGCGCGCCCCACCAGAACAGCACATAGCCCAGCGCCATGCCCAGGCAGGCGTAGGTCTTGCCCTTGCGCGATACCGCGCCCTGATCCCGCCAGGCGCGCAGGGCGGGACCGTAGGTCGGGCTATCCAGCAGCCATTTCTCCAGCCGCGGCGAAGAGCGCGAAAAGCAGGCCACCGCCAGGATCAGGAAAATGGTCGTAGGCATGACGGGCAGAAACGCGCCGATCACACCCAATGCCAGCATCAGGCAACCCAGGCAGAGCCACAGTACTCTCATCATGATGGGCAGCAGGATATCCCAGGTTTTCCGCTCGCTTCAAACGCGCCGCGCAAAGCGCCGGTTTTCCGGCCGCCGGTATGGGGCGGATCACCTGGCCGCGTCGCGGCAACAGTAGAGAATAATTTGGAATATATATTCACAAATTGGAATTATTGAATAAAAATCGAACGTGCGCGGGTCCCCGCGCTTCCCGTAGCAAGGAACTGCCATGCGCAACGCTAGCGATTTGCTGGAAGACTCTTACCGCCGCACCGACCGGGCGATGCTGCCTCTGCTCTGGCTGCTGTTTGCCGTCGGACTGTGCTTGGCCCCTCAATACGGACGCTGGGGCGCCGCCATCGGCGTCGGCTTGGCCGCCGCAGGCATACCGTCGCTGTTGATACTCTGGCGGCCCGGCCGCTTGAGTACCCGCCTGGTCGTGGCCTGTAGCCTGATGGTGCTGGCCGCGCTCCATATCCATCTGATGTCCGGCATGGCCGAGATCCATTTCGGCATCTTCGTGCTGCTCTCGCTGCTGCTGGCCTATCGCGACTGGCGCACCATCCTGTGCGCGGCCGTCGTCATCGCGCTGCATCACCTGTCCTTCAACTTCCTGCAGCAATGGGGCTACGGAACAATTTGCTTCACCGAGCCGAGCCTGCCCATGGTGCTGTTGCACGCAGCCTATGTGGTGGTGCAGGCTGCCGCGCTAGGCTGGCTGGCCTGGAAAATGGAACGGGCCGCGGTGGCGGCCGAGGAACTGGCCCGACTCAGTGCGCATATCGGCCGTGAGGCTGGCGTGTTCGACCTGCGCTTTGGCGGCATGAGCATGGACAGCAGCCTGGGCCGCAGCTTCAAGGCCACGATGGACGCCGTGCACCGGACCCTGAGCGGCGTAAGGAACACCGCCACCGCCCTTTCCGCCGCCTCGCGCGACATCATGCAGGACAACCAGCAGCTCGAAGAACGCACCCGGACCCAGGCCGACTCCCTGGAGCGGACCGTTGCATCGATGCGCGACCTGGCCGCCAACGTCCATGACAACGCCGGCAACGCCTTGCAGGCCCGGCAGCTGAGCGACGAAGCGCGGCGCATCGCGGACACGGGCAGCGCCGCGGTAGCAGGCGTGGCGACGGTGATGGGAGAAATCCAGCAGGAAGCCAACAAGATCTCCGAAATCACCGGCTTGATCGACAGCATCGCATTCCAGACCAACATCCTCGCCTTGAACGCGGCGGTGGAAGCAGCCCGCGCCGGTGAAAGCGGGCGAGGCTTCGCGGTCGTCGCCACCGAGGTCCGCGCGCTGGCCCAACGCAGCGCCAGCGCCGCGCGCGAGATCCGCACCCTGATCGACGGCTCGCTGGAGAAGACCAGCAGCGGTTTCCGCCAGGCCGACCATGCCGCCGGCGTGATCCGCGAAGTCGTGGCCAGCATCGAGCGCGTGGCCGCCATCGTCGGTCAGATCGGCGACGCGGGCCGGGTCCAGGGTACGGACATCGACGAAGTCAACCAGGCCGTGACCCAGATGGACGAACTGACCCGGCAGAACGCGGCCCGGGTAGCCCAGGCCGCCGACGCCTCGGCGGCCCTCCAATCGCAGGCGACCGAGCTGCTGCAAGCCGTGGGCGTATTCCGCCTGCAGGATGAACGGCAGCCGCAAGCGCAGTCCGCCCCGAGGGCGGCCGCTCCAGGGCGCACCGCGCCGCTGGCACTGGCGAGCGGCTAAGACCCGGAATTGCGCGAAACGCCTGCCGCCAGCAGCCGCTTCACCGTCCTTTGCAGGGCCGGACTTTCATGGAAGAATCATTGTCTCCCATGGCTCCAGCCCCCAACGACCATGACTCCCTTTGCTTCCATACTCGCTATCCTCGGTGCGCTGTGGCTCGGAGCCATGCTGCCGGGACCAAGCTTCATCATCGTCGCGCGCAAGGCCATCGGCCAGTCCCGCTGGGACGGCCTGGCCTCGGCCTTCGGCATGGGCGCAGGCGGCATGCTGTTCGCCGGCCTGGCGCTGGCGGGGCTGTATTCCCTGTTGCAAAGCGTGGAATGGCTGTACGTCGCGCTGAAAATCGCGGGCGGCGCCTATCTGCTTTACGTGGCTGCCGGCATCTGGCGCAACGCCAGGCAGCCTTTTGCCATGCCCGGCAGCAGCGCGCCAGCATCACGCAATGGAGGTCGTTCCTTCTGGATCGGTCTCACGACCCAGTTGAGCAACCCCAAGACGGCCATCTGGTATGGCAGCATCTTCGCCGCGCTGCTGCCTCAGCATCCGCCGGCATGGACCTATTTCGCGCTGCCGCCCCTGGTGTTCCTGGTCGAATTCGGCTGGTATGCGATCGTGGCGCTCTGTTTTTCGACCAAGGGCCCGCGCGAGGTTTATCTACGGGCGAAGCAATGGATAGACCGGGCAGCGGCGGGCGTTATTGCGGCGCTGGGCTTGCGGCTGATTCTTAATGCGCCCAAAAACGGAATCTAGGAAAAGTCGGGTTTCCGATGCGCAACACGAGCAGCCGCAGCAGATAGAAGCCACGCCGCGGGTGGCGCTTCCCTGCAGACAGGCAAGAACTTACCGCAGCTTTTGCTGATAGAGCTCTTGCGCGCCTTCCAATGAGGCGCGCATTCCGTAAATCGTGCCTCCGCCGCCGCGGCTGAACCATAGTTCGTACTGCCACATCCCGTCCACGAAGACCCGGGAGATCGTCCAGCCCGCTGGCCCTTGCCAGTAATAGTCGTCCCGCTGCGTCCATTCCTCATCGATCATGCTTCGTCCCCTCTCGGCCGAAACCGGGCCGAATTGCGCTGCTGCCGACCTCAAATATACTGTATTTTTATACAGTATATTGGGCCGCAGCATGACGGCCTAGGGGGTATCGAGAAGGCTGGCGGATGCAGGTCTTCCCGGGCTCAGCCCGGCAGGCGGTTACGCAATCTGCATCTCACGCCGCGCCTGCTTGTCTGCATACATCAATTGATCTGCTTCCCTGAGGACGGCCTGCAGCGCGCTGGCCGATGGGTCGGCATTCACAATGCCAAAGCTCGCGCCGGCGTAGTGAAAACTGCAGTCGTCCAGGGTGTAGATGCCGCTGAGCAACGGGGCCAGGCGCGTGCGCATTGTTTCAACCACAGCATCAGCCGTCGGCCCTGACCTTGCGCCCAAGCCAACGACGACGAATTCGTCGCCCCCCCATCGACCCAGCACCTCTCCAGAACGCAGGCCTGCCGACAGACGTCGGCCAACCTCGATCAAGAATTTGTCGCCGATGTCGTGGCCGTAGGTATCGTTAATCGTCTTGAACCCATCCAGATCTATAAACGCGACTTGAACAGACCGCTGCGTCCGATTCGCTTCCGAGAAATACCGCTCCAACTCCGCCATGATCGCTCGCCGATTCGGCAAGCCGGTAAGCGCATCATGGTTGGCGGCATGCCGTTCATCTTGGCGGCGTCTCACCATTTGCGCGACCACATGGCTGGAGAGAAGGATCAGGACCAGACCGACCATCGCCACCAATCCCGTCGCCCAGATATGCCGCTTGCGCATGGGCGCCAAAGATTCCAGCGAGGCCAGCGTGATCAAGTGGTATTGCCCATTAGCCAGCGCCTGCCGCCTCGCCAGATAGGGCCTGCCATCGATGAACCAACGGCCGGATTGGATGGAGCCGGGTATGGCGCGAATATCCAGGGGTTCGCCGAGGTCTTCATCGCCATCGGAAGGCAGTACCGAATCGGCAGGTAAAAGCGCTGCGACATTACGCAGCATGAACGGCTCGGACGAAGCCGTGGTTACCCTTCCCTGGCGATTCACAACCAACGCGATATGTCGCCCGGCCAGGTAAAGCGCCACATCCGGCGCATCGAACTTTACCGTCACTGAGCCCTGCGGCATGTCATTCGAGTCTTCGATGCGGCTGGCGACGAAATACGATGGACTCTTGTTCAACCGGGCAATGCCGAAGTAACTGCCATAGCCATCACGCAATGCGTCTTCGAGATAAGCCCGACCCGAGTAGATCATGCCGACGATGCTGTCGGGTTCCGCCCAGTTACTGGCCGTCACCGTATCGTCCGACATATTGTTCATATAAATGCGGGCGTATCGCAGATCGCTGGCCAGCTCATTCATGAAGTCGCCTACCCTGCGCACCAATGGATCCCGCGTAAACAGGGCCGCTCGCTGCTCTCGAGACAAGTCGGCTGCGCCGGGTGGATCCGTACGGTAACGGGCGGCAAGCTGGATCACTTGGCCCTGGCGGGCCACCATGTTCGCTACGCTCACCATCTCGGTGAATAACCGATCCATGACGCGCGCAGTAATTCTTGCCTCGTATTCGGCGCTGGCGGCTAGGCTGTCCAGCCGCGATGCCTCCATTCCCTGCGACATCCAGCGTGCAATAGCTATCACCAACGCAAACCATGCCAGGGCCAGACCGAGCGTCACGCGACGCACGAGGAAATGGCCCTGCCGTTCACGTCTACCTTGTCGCGACAATTCTGCGCTCACAGGGTCCCCTGATTCAAACCAACGGCCTCAGGCAATCATCGGCCAATCCGCCAGTTGTACTGAAAGGAAATGTCTGGCGGCCGGTCAATGGAACGTGGCCAAAATGTTCGGCCACACGCTAATGAATCGCCATATTTCCATTATGCGTGGCTTACTTCAATATGATTCGGCGATTCACCGCGAACTGCGCAGAACGCACAGGCTTGTGTAAATGCAGGGCTAACGGCTGACGTCGATAGCTGAAGAGTTTTCGCGCCTTTGCCATTGCCCCGCGAAAACCATGCTTTGTGGCATGGCGCGCGGCATGCAACGGACGAAACCCAAACAAAAAAGCCGCCAGATCATTGATCTAGCGGCTTTCTCTTTGCCGTGCTTGACAGCACTTTGCAGGAATTTGGTAGGCGGTATTGGAATCAGAATCATAGCGCAAGCCTTTGATTTATAAGGAATGTGATAGACGTCCGTCGTTCCCTTACCCGCATTCTTACCCTTATTCATCTATGCTTGGATGTCGCCAGGTTCCGATAGGATACCCCATGTGCAGCCACTACACCGCGCTCAAGAAGCAGGACCAGCTTGAAAAGCACTTCCGGGCCCGCGGCATTTCTCTGCCGCCCAAGTCGGACATGTGGCCGCGCTATCAGGGGCCGTTCATCCGCCGGCCGCCTGAGCATGACGCGGGCGATGAGGCCGTGCCGGAGCGGGAGGCCGTCGTGGGCCGCTGGGGCCTGATCAGCGCCATGACCAAGGCGGACGGCCTGGACAAAGCCGGCAAGCTGTCGACCTTCAACGCCCGCAGCGAGACGGCAGCCAAGTCGTTCACGTTCAGCAACGCCTGGCGCCGCGGCCAGCACTGCATCATCCCGGCCGATGCGATTTTCGAGCCCGACTGGCGGTCAGGCGCCGCGGTGGCTACCCGGTTCACCCGCGCTGACGGCGCGCCTCTGGGCATCGCCGGCCTGTGGGATCGCTACCGAGACGCCGCCGGCCAGTGGCAGGAGAGCTACACCATGCTCACCATCAACGCCGACCAGGATCCCCTGTTCCAGAACTACCATCAGGCCGGCAAGGAAAAGCGCATGGTGGTCATCCTGCCGGAGGGCGCCTACCAGGACTGGCTCACGGCGCCGGTCGCGGATACCCGGGATTTCTTGGTGCCCTACCCGGCCGACCGGCTGGTTGCCGAGCCGCAGCCGAAGTAGGCCCCTCTATCCCAGCTTCTGCTGGTAGAGATCCTGAGCAGCGGCCAGTGAAGCGCGCATGCCATAGATCGTGCCGCCATCGCCGCGGCTGAACCACAGCTCGTATTGCCACATGCCCTCGACGAAGACGCGGCAGATCGTCCAGCCAGGCGGCCCCTGCCAGTAGTAGTCGTCCCGCTGTGTCCACTCCACATCGGCCATGGTCTGTCCCCGATCGGCCAGAAATGGGGCCGAGTTGCGTTGGTCTACGGGTGAAATATACTGTGTTTTTGTACAGTATATTTGCTTCGACCATGCAGCTCCAGTGTCGTGTCCTACGGACGCATCACCTCGGCGAACGTCGCCGCGACAATGATCCTGGCCAGCCCGTGGTAGGCACTGTCAGGATGTACTCCATGCTCCACCAAGGGCTGAATCGCCACGTCCCGCGCATGACCATGGAAGCTTTCGCAAAGTTCGGCGCCACTGTTCCGGGCGCTATCCCTGACCTGCTCGAACCCCAGTTGCTCACGTTCAGTTCTGACCGCGGCATGATGGTCGTCGGCTTCGAAGAAATAGCCGGTGTGCGCTACTACCAGGGGTGGTGGATGCAATGGATTGACGAATGATGATCAGAATTGGCACAGGACCATCGCGCATCCGGTCGATCGGTTTCGACCCAAGATATGATTACTCCAGCCAATAGACATTTAGAGGAAAATGTGACTGTAAGCCCAGGGATAAAAAGTGAATATGACGCTCGAAACTTTGGGCGAAATTGGGCCGCCGCACGCGGCTACAACCCAGACCAAATGGCTACATTCGCCGCGGCCCTATTTCAAAAATGGGGCGCCGAAGCTTTGTCGACACAAAAATTCGAGGATCACTTTCAAGGATTTGTTCAAGCTAAAACTAGTATTCGCAGTCAACGGCAAACGTATGGCGACCAGGAATGGAAACTAAGAGATGACTGGATACTGGAAACGGTCAAGCATCTCGCAATTGTCAATATCGCTGGACTCGCCGGCTCAACCGCGCTCTATGCCAACCTCAAGAACGATCCATCGACAGCACTCAAATTTTCGATTGGACTGTTTGGGCTAGGTTTGTTGCTAGCTGTGGTCGATCTGTTCACCAATGCTAGAGCGCACTATCTGAATGGGCTGCGAGCCAACTCATTGCGAGACAATGCGCATATGGCCGAATCGTGGGATGCTCTTGTCGCGGTCGCCACCGCGAAATATTCAAGCGACGAGGGCGACCTCTGTACCCAATGCGCGGAGGTCGCCGGAGCTCTGTCAGCGTTCGCCGCCGCCATCGGTGTCGTCCTTCTAATAGTCCACGTGATCTAGGAAGAGAATTTCCAAAGCAGCCACGGCATGTTCAGCATCAAAACCACTCCGACAATGGCCAGTCCATTCAAATCCCCGTGCAAGCTGCGCAAGGGGATGGCGCCTCGGTAAATGGCATATGCTACATTTCCCCCGCCCTCAGGCCCCTTCGCCGGCGACTTTGGGTACTACGCTCCAGCCCCCTCACGGGTTGGGGCGTTTTCGTTTTTGGTTTGTGAGCGACAACGCTAGGTTGCCGCCCCAAGCAAGCGGTTACCCTCTTGTCGCCTTCGCCAAGCACATCTGCGTCCACCATATCAAATGGCGAGGGAAGCAGTCGGCTGTGTGAAGTCCGTGTAAAGAGAGCATTGCCTCAGACCTTACGCTTGTTTCAATTTAGTCGTAGGTCCGCTCAATCGTTAGGCGTACCGTGGGCTTGTGGCATACAGCCACAACAACCAAAAGGTACACACATGACTTCGACCATACGCATGAATTCCCCACCTAACCAATCAGGCAGCCTTAACGAGAAAGACCTGCCGGGCAAGCACCTAGAAAAGCAAGCGGAACGACAACAGAAAGACTCCGCGCATAAGATTGGTCCGACAGACCAGAGCGAAAAAAAGGCGCCTAAGGTCGGCGGAGATTCTGACCCACGGAAATCGTGACTGGCCGGAGCCCTGTTCGTCGGAAAATACCTCGGCTCCTATCGGGCCAGTGCCATCAAAGACTCCATCCATTGGAGGAGAGCCTACTAACAGCGGAGCTCGCCATGAAGAACATAAGCAGTTCAGACTTCGACATTGATGGGCAGCCAATGCCGTCAAATACTCATCCTCAAAACAGCATGCCAGCTAGCGGAGAGAAAATAGCTAGCCGCGCTAGCCTTGATGGGGGCCGTAGGGCGGATATCATGCACTCGGCTAAAGATCTCCAAAAGAACTCCCCGCAGACGACAAGCTGGTTTGGAACCGGAAGTCCTTGGATAGCAACTGGCTTGTCTGCGGCAACTGGCCTTATCCTCGGGGTAATGCTAGGGCGCCGCGAGTAGAGACCTGGACCTCCTTCGACAGACCTCGTTGCGCAAGGCTCCTGAGCGTTGAAACGAACAACGCCCAGGGAGCTGAAAACAAATCTTGTTGGCTCTCCGCCCGATACGGCGGGATAGCAGCATTTCGCCTGGGTTCGAGCGAAATCAGGACGCCAACTTTGAAGCGCTGCGCAAAGGTTGAAGCAGCCCCTCTAAAAGGCGAGGGCACCTCCATTTGGCCCTGGTACGGCAACAATATCGCAACTCATTGCACGCCAGGCAGCATGAATCCCCCCACGGTGTACCTTTGAAGGACAGCCAATGCGGCGCGACGACATCCAAGAGCTTGGAGCACAGGCGGCGCGGGATGGTTTGACCTTGTTCGATTGCCCATATTTCAAAGCGGAAGAAATACCTGGCCACACTGGGGAAGAGCTCAGCAGCTGGAAGGCCAGGGTCGATGCATGGGCGGCAGGATGGAAATACGCACGAAACGTGGCCAGGCCGCCGCTACGTTTCCGGAAGTACATCCTCGAACGCAAAACGTAAGGCCCGTACTCACGCAAAGCCCCTCCATTGGGGCGTATTTTTATGGTTTCCCACGGATTTGCACATGCCACGGCGCGCCAGACCAGTTGTACGCCGCACGATGGATGCTCGCGGTTCTAATGGCCGTGCTAAAGATGAACGCGCCACGGGAGCACGCGCCTGCAGGCAATCCATTCCCGACACAGGCGCACCGATCTAGGAGGGAGACAAAATGACCTCAGACACTCGGTTAGCAGACGTTATCGTCAAGCTTCCAGACCGATCTACGTGTCGGATACAACGCCGGCTAGTCATCAAGCGCGGCACGGCGGAACCCCCAAAGCCTGAATACCACTGCGCTTTGCCCACAGGTGAGCCTGTGAGCTGGTTGGGAGACGGGAAATACCGCCTCCCGGACGGCTCAATCGCGGTCGCGGTAGCTCATCGCCCGCCTGCACCGTAGTTGGCCCCGGGCGCGAGCTACGCAAAGGGATGCACGGCGCTAGATGGCATATGCTACATTTCCCCCGCCCATGTGCGTCCTTGGCCGGCTGCTTTGGGTACTACGTCCCAACCCCATCACGGGTTGGGACGTTTTTGCTTATGGGCCGAAGCAATTGGTATCGGCTCAGGAGATGCGCCGCAAGCTGCACAAGGGGATGGCGCCGCGCTAGGCTAGGTAGTACCGCCACACTATTGCAAGCCCGCCCCCCAAGCGCAATACTGACCTTCCCGTGTTCTTCTTTTGGAGGGTATAGCAATGCAACGCGACGACATCCGAAAGTTGGGCGTCAGGGCTGCCCGCGAAGGCTTGACTCTGTGGGATTGCCCCTACTATTGCGCCGCGGCCATGCCCGGGCACACAGGTGAACCGATCACGGCATGGCGCGAGAAGGTCGAAGCTTGGGAAGCTGGGTGGTTAGCGGAAATGAAATGTTTGAGACCCCCGGGAAAGACGAGGTTCGCACCGCTGTCAGTTGAGCGGCGCCCCAACTGAACTATGTGCTAACGCCCCTGCAATGGGGCGTTTTCATTGGCGGCATGGCTACGGTCTGGCCCAAGCGTCTACCACTGTCTGATGCCGTGCCGCGCACTCTGCATACTGGAAGGCCAGCGCGGCATGAGCCTGCGCCAGATCATCCCATGACGGCGAATCAACGCGTGGGACTGGCGGGCACGGCGCGCTGAGGTTGACGGGCAGCGTTGGCCGCGTCGATGGCTTCGTTGGTTGCGCGCACCCGGCCAGGGTCGCGCACGCAGTCAGCAGGCAAAGGGCGCTGAACGATTTCACGGGTATACCTCTCGATGACCTTGGGCTGGGCGGTGGCGAGCGTGTGCGCGGTGTCGGCCAGGCTCTGCGACAGCCCGGTCAGCCGCTCGGCCTCAGTCTTGAATTCCTCCAGGCCTGCCACGCGGTGGGCTTCCTGGCACTCGGCCCGACCGGCCGCACGCTGGGCGTGCCCGTACCAGGCGACGGCACCTGCGGCCAGGGCCAGAGCAGCAGCCCCGATCAGGTATGGCGCCGCGGCGCGCAGCAGCGGGTTCATGCCCGCCCCTTCCAGTCGCGCGGGATCTGGAAGTGTGGGCCGTCCTTGAACGACTTCCAGTCGCCGCCCCACTCCACCGGCACCCCAAGCTCCGCAGCGCAGGCCTTGAGCACCGAGGCCAGGTCTGCAAACGCCTGCCAGTCGTTCCAGGGAATCGCACCGCCCACCAGCGGCGCCAAGTCAACGGCGTGCCCCAGGCCGTCGGCCTGCGGAAGATGGTAGCTGTTCATGGTCTTGCTGGCGCCGCGCTCGACATACTCGCGCTGCTGCGCGACCGTCCGGACACCCTCCACCACTGTGAAATCGACCGCAGTCCGCTGGATGGCCAGCTTCACGACGGCGACCAGGTCAGGATGAACGCCGACCAGCCGCGTCAGGCTGCGCTGAGAAAGCTGAAATTGGCTCATTGCTTTGGGCTCCTGATGTGTTTGGCCGTCACGGCAGCCACGTAGAAGGCGGCAGAGGCCGCCAGCGCGGCGTCTCCAGCGCTGGCCCAACCAGCTACGAAGATGCGGCAGGCCGCCCCGGTCGCAGTCAGGCAGATCGCGGATAGGCCGATCCGCTCCAGCGTTGTGTCCTTGATATCCCGGGAAAAAACAGCCAACGCTGCTCCACCGGCAACTACCAGCCAGCAGATGAATGCCAGGACCGCCCAGAGAGTGAGATAGATGGTGCTTTCCATGTCATGCCCCTTTGCCGCGCACGCGGTCAATGAGCGCCTGCCACAAAGCTCCGATCGGCGCGGCTTGGACCGCCTCCCAGGCACGCGAGACGATGGCCATGCCAAACATGCCGGTAAGAAAGCCGGCCAGCCCTTCAGGGATTCCCAACAGCATCGACAAGTACGGCGATGCGTAATAGGCCACCAGCGAGCCACTGGCCGCCATGCTGAGGCGGGCCGGCCAGCTCCCTTGCAGGTACCGCATGGACACTGCAGCGCCGATGATGCCGGCAAACTTTGCCGCGAAGGCGTCGAAATCTTGGATGTTCAATCGCGTCCCCTACAGACGTAAAAAAGCCCGCCGAAGCGGGCGGGTTATGCGGCCTGGTCGGGTCGATCCGGCCAAACAACATCGCTCGGATATCCCGGTTGCTGATCAATGCGATTGAGCGCGACTCGATAGCGTTTCCACGCAAGCAGCTTGGCGTCCTCTTCCTCCGTCGCCACTCCAAGATCAACGGCGTCCTGCAGCGGAGCAATGCGGGTGGCCGCGTCCCTCAGCAAGCGGTCGCGCTTCATCAAGGCCGCCGCCGCCAATTGCTCAGCCGTGGGCGGCGGCGGATCGGCCAGCATCGGATAGCCGTCCTCACCGGCAACGATCATCTTGCCTTGCGATTGCCCTCCCATCAGGGATGCGTAAAGCTCATCGCTTATTTTTTCGGCATCCTCCGGAATCGCATCGCCGTGGATTTCACGGGTATAGAAACCGCCAGTACTTGGAGAAAAAAAATACATAGCATTACCGCCCTATTGCGAGATAACGAACGCTGACTTGACCAGCAACTGAAGATTGGACGCCGCCCACGAAAACGGAAGCCGTGCAGTTCACGATCGAAGGCACGCCAACCAAGGTAGCCGACATATCAACATCCGGGGATAACGTGCCAGCGGTAGACAGGACGCCCCATACCTCGGTTGGGAACGATATGGGGTAAGTCCACGGCGCAAAACCGCTAATGTTGTTAAGGACAGTTGACCATTGCAGTATCACGCCGCCAGGAAGCTTCTGATAACCAGGGGAAGTCAACGATTGATTGGTGCCGGCGAATGCATCCGCCAGCTTCTTCGGCGTCATCAAGACCGCATCATCGGTCATGGCTTGGGCCTGCGGAGTGCTTGCGATGCCAGCACCCAATGCCGCCCAGTTGGCGCCACCAGCGTCTGGATTCGTGGTGTTGTTGTCGACTAAATTCAACCAGCTGCCGTTGCCGCCCGCTGCGGCCAGAACCGCGCCCTTTGGATAGCCTCCGACGGCCGTCGAGAAATCAACATCAAACGGGTACCTGCCGCCCGCCTGCCCCCACCGTACAGCCGCGCTCAGGAAATTGAGGATGCCATTGAAGTCGGCACCATAGGGCGGCACGCCACCCGCAGCCAACGGTGTCATCGTCAACGGCGGAAAGCCATCAGTAAACGACGCTGCGCCAGGCGTGACCCCGATCTGTGATGCAACCGGAATTGTGTTCTTAGTTCCGCTTTGTGCAAACGGGACCGCGGATTTGGTGGGTGAGTTGCTAGCCTGCATGGATGAGCCCCGAGGATGTGAAGAATACGCCGGATCCGAATGGCTGCATTAGCGCCTCGTTGAATCCGAAGGTGGTTGGCAAGTCGACCTGCAGTACGTTTGCTAAGACGGCGGCGGGCTTTGGAATTGCGCCAGATTGAGTCAGGATCGCAATTTCGTACGGTTCCAGTGCGAACTCGAATACGTAGCGAAACTCCATATCGCCAGTGTCCGACACGTAGCAGCGGCCGCGGCCGGCGAATAAGTTGGACAACAGACGATTCAGGCTCGGCGACGTACAGTCGGAAATGTTGGCGAGCGCTTTAACCAATATGAGCTTTCGGTAGGCATCGTCGGCCAGCCGATAAGTCTGCGTTGCCTGCTCCCCAGTGAAGAATGGCGCCTGATTAAATGGCTGCCAATCAAGCGCCTCGTCATATCCCAGGTAGGTCACATCCCCCGGCACCGTGAGCATTCGACCGATGTCGACGATCCTGCCCCAGATATCCAGCCCAAAACCCTGCGCCGTCTCGACGTTCCACACGAAGTCGTAGAACGCATCGAAATCGGCGTCGGGGTTGATGTAGTCGTCCATGTTGTTGATCAACTGGACGAGCGTGGGGCTGTTGGCATATTGGCTGATGAGGGTCCGAGCCACCAAGCCGGGCTTTGGAACGACAGTCATATCAGGGTCACCGAGATATCGCCGGCCGTGATAGTCGGTCGGCGGTTGATCGGCACCGTCAAGCTGGGCGCCGACGGGGACGTGTCCCCAAGCAGCAGCGAGAGGATTGACACCGACGGGCTCAACAGCGAGATGGGGGCATAGAATCTACTCGCGTAGATGATTGATCCAATACGCGCACGCTGCCCGCCATCAACGCCATTAAAGGCATCGACAATGGCCTGCTTGGTAAGGTCGACAATGTTCGACGGCAGCGAAGGGTTATTGGCCAGTTGAACGGCAAACTTCACTGGCAGCGCTGCAGGTGTCTCCCAGGTCACAACGTAAGAGGGATAGGGATAGGAATACCCGTCTCGGTCTTCTACGGTGTAAGACGTATTGCCGTTGTAGTTCGCCCCGTTACTCTTCTTGCGCCAGATGGCCTCAGCAATGTCGGCTGCCTCGCCGCCTACCACTGCGACCCAGATGGAATGCGGCACCAGCGACACGCCACCGATGGTCTGCGGCACGGAAAGGTTGTTCTCCGTCACATAGACGTCGATCACGTCCGCAACGTTTGCCACGTCCGCATAAACAGATGGCAGTGAACCGCGAGCATTCAGCGCCACCGACTGGCGCCGTCGCTCTTCGAACTCCGCGCGCGATTCAACGTAGCTGCCGACCGTGCCTGCGTCCGCATTCAGCACCGAATCCCAGCCGGGAATGGCCTGATAGATCTGGTTCAGGGCACCCGGCGCACAGTCCACTGGGCCGTCGACCGAGCAAGCGAACGGCAGATCAATGCTACCGCCCGGCTGGATCGTGCCGGCCTGCGTGCAGAGATACAAGCTGCCATCGACCGCCTCGGCGCGGGCGCCAACCGGGATGACCACGCCGGACAGCCCCGTGCACGTCGCGATGACCACGGTCGGCGTGCCAGGCTTGCGGTCCAGAAAATAGATCCGCCCGATCGCGTCTTGCATGCGGCCTTCGGCGAACGCCGGGTCCACCTGGTTCACGTAGCGGGCGAACTCGTTGTTCTTATCACCAATGATCGCTGTGGTGCTTGACGCGAGTTGCCCCTGGGGCGTCTCCAGCGCAGGATTCAGGCCGCCTCCGAAGGCGGAATCCATGTCGGTCTGAACGCCTGCCAGGATGGCCGACTCTTCGGGCAGCACCAGCCCTTCCGGCGTGAACTGCACGCGCGGCACTTGGGAGCTTGTAGCCATGGTTTCCTCAGAAGCTGACGGCCTGCGTCGTGCCGTCGGTCAGGGTGATTTCGACATAGCCCGCCAGGGCTCGGTCTGTGAAGCTGGTGAGCGTGCACCGCGCACTGGCGACCTCGGGAACAGTGAGGGCCGCGCGCTGGATGTTCTCGCGCACGAGAGCGAGCGGCGGTCGGTGTCCCAGGATGTCATCCCAGTACGGGACCCCCGGCGCCTTGTTGTAGAACAGCTCGCCCTTGAAGAGCTTGATGGCGCTGGCCACATCTTGAGCGACCGAATAGGGATCGGACGCCATCGCGATGTTGCCGGCTGCGTCCAGCACAACGTCCCAGGCCGTACGATCCAATAGCAACGTGTTCAATTTGGCGTCCCCGTGTTCGAAGGCCCGCTCTGCACGCCAGAGTGGGTATGAGTCGAACCCACATCCTTGCCGTTATTGCGCAGCGTGCCCAACGTGTCCATATTGCCCTGCCAGGTCGACGTGCCGCCGAACGAGCCAGAACCTTGCTGCACGGTGCCGTTGAGGACGATTTGCGGAGAATTCAGCGCGCATTGCGTGCTGGCGTTCAGTTCGATGTTCGGAGCCTCCACGGTCACCTTGGTGGGCGACACCACATTGATGCCGCCGGCAGTGAATTGCACGTACTGGACGGGCGTGCCGTTCAGCAGGCCTCCCACATACAGGCCGTCGGCCATGTCGTGCGCTCTCCACGAACCAGGATTGGCCTGCGCCTTTGATGCCTTCA
This sequence comes from Achromobacter sp. ACM04, assembly GCF_014851465.1. Lineage (NCBI taxonomy): Bacteria > Pseudomonadati > Pseudomonadota > Betaproteobacteria > Burkholderiales > Alcaligenaceae > Achromobacter > Achromobacter sp. ACM04. Next base: position 55,415 of record NZ_JACUZS010000001.1, on the reverse strand, counting down.
CCGCCGAGATATCCCGGCTGGCGAACACCGCGATGCCGAGGTCTCCCACTTTGGGATCCAGGATGATCGCATCCGTGCCGCCCTGCAGCCTGAAGTACGGCAGGTGGTGCAGCACCCCGTGAGGCACCGCGTTGCCCGCGCCATCAAGCTGGTTCACCAGCGGCTGAACATCGACGAAGCCCACAGGAGCTAGCCCCCCGGCGTTTGTCACTGCTACGACACGCACGACTGTGGAGGTGCTGAGCTGTGCCAGCGCCTGGCCGATCACGAACATCAAAGACCCGTAATCGCCGGTACCGTCCGCCGCCTGCGCCTGGCCGCGGTATCCATATTGCTCAGCCATTGATCTGCCTTTGACAGTAGATTTGGGACAACCAGACGCCGCCCGGGACCTCGGCTTCCAAGTTGTGCACGAGGCTTACAACGGTCCACTCTCCGTGGGCCGCCTCGATGGTGCTCGTAATCTGAACTTGCTTCCCCGTGCCGAGATCTGGGTTGTAGAGAAGCACACAAGCGATGCCGTTGCCGGTAAATGAGGGATATCCAATCAGCCCCCGTTCGGGCGATACCTGGATCGGCTCTCCGGCCCGGTTGGCGTCCATTGGCCAAATTGCCAAAATCCCTCGGTCGATCGCATAGTTGATCCGCGCGGCCCGGGCGCAACTCCGCAACTGCGCGACGTCAGTACCGGGAAAGTACGGATTCGCCAGCTGCACGGTCACTCCATTGCTTTCGAACCCGAGGCCCATCGACGCCGCGATGTCCTGCATCACGACTGCAACGGCAGTGGACCCTCGATAACTTCGCGCCCCTACCGGCTTCACGGCCTTCTCTGCGGCTGAGAGGGCCAGGACGTTAAACACCACCTCAGGCGCCGCGTTGTAATCGGCCCACGCCTGGTAGATCTGGCCTTCATAGACCACGCTGAGCGCCTGTCCCTCGTCGCCCGCAGCCACCAGGATCCGATTGTTGCGCCGCTCCGTCATGATCGGGCCGATCACCGTCAGCTTGTTCATCATTTCCTGGCTCAGCCCGAAAATTCGAAGCTGAAGCTGGCTCTGGGCATCCCCGTTGTAGGCGACGACGGCCACGGACACCCGGTAGCCACTCAGCGTGACATCGGGGCCCTTGGTGTCGCCGAACTTGCCTTCCCCCAGGCTGATCGTGACGTCGATCCGTCGCTTGACGAAGCTCATAGCTCAGCCGCCTCCAGATAGGCCAGCACAAAGCGGCCCCCCAGCCCGGTGTACTCGGGGTCCGCGTGCCCGCGCGTGTCCAGAAAGCTCAGATCACCCACGAAGCCGCGGTACATTTCGCGGACGATCCTAACCCGGTCATGGCACAGCGCCGTCGTCACTATTGGCTCATGGTCCACGAACAGGTCCAAATACAGGCCCGTCGACTTCTCGTAGACGTTGATCTGGCAGCTTTGGCCTGCAAGAACAACGCTGAGGGACTGAGACGGCACCGCGCGAAGGGGAATCTGCCTCATTGGAACTCCGTCGAAAGAATCAGCGGTTCGCCCGGCTCCGTGCCCAGCGGAAAAGACTGCACCTGGCCGTTGCTTTGCGGGTCAGCGCCGCTGGCTTCTTCCGTCTCGGTGAACTGCGCCGCCGCCGTCTGACGAATCTCTTCGAGGTACAGCTCAACTATTAGTTGGCTAGACCCGCCACGGCTGTCCCGCGTATACGAATAGTTCACCAAGTTGGCCGAGGGATACACGATTTCGGGCGTCACCACCGAATAGAGTTCCGTGCTGTGAACAATGCGTTCAAGCACGCCCAGGATGACATTTCTCGATGCCATGTCCCCGCTATGCGCCAAGCGGATCGCCGCATCGAAAGGCGTGTCCACCTTGTTGAAGGATGAAAAGCCGCCTTGTTCAACGGGGAAGCTTGACACCCGTCCGCCGTTCCTGAAGCGCAGCCCGAGGAACGAATCAAAGACGACAGCCTGCTGCCCGTCCTCGGTGTACAGCCCCCAAAGGGGAGTACCAAAGAGCAGATCCGCCAGCCCCCCCAACCCGATATTTACCAACTCGGGCAGCGATGGGATCGTTGCCTCACGAAAGATCGCCGGCACGCCGGGAACCTGAGGAACATTCGGGAAAGGAATAAGCGACATCAGTTGAGCCCCGTGTTGGCTTGTTGGACCAAACTTTGGCCTTTACCCATGCCCGCGAGATCACGCACGAGCCCAAAGCCATCCGTCGCGGCCGTCATAACTGTGATAGGCCCGCTAATGTTCGTTTCGCTGGTATTGGTCGTGGTGGAGGTGTTTGTATTGCTGACGATCTGTGAAGAGGACTGAGCCGCTCGCGCGGCATTTACGGCCGCCATAGCCCCTTGCAGCAACGCATCAGGCAGAACGGGCGTGGCAGCACCTTTCGGGGGTACTTCTGCATTGCCACGAGGCTTGTCGACTCCTACACGCGGAGAAGGTTGGGCAACGGCCCTCGGCGCCGGGACCTTGGCGGGCACCAGCTGCGGTGCAGATGCGGGCGAAGCGGCAACCAAAGCTGCAGGAGCATCCTTCAACGCCGCAGCGTTGGCCAATTTCGCCAGTTCCGTAGCGACTGCCGCGCGCTCTTCGGCCTTCTGCTCCTTCTTGGCCGGGATTTCAAAGTCCAGCGTTACCACCCGACTTGCATCTTCAGCAGTCTTGGCAGCCTTCAGCTTGTCGCCGGCCGCCTTATGGGTATTGCGCAATTCCCAGTTTGCAAATGCATACTGCTGGTCCCGCGTCGATTCTGACAGCGCCACGCCCATCACCTTCTTGAACATGTCGACCCGCTCGTTACGCCATTGAGCGACACCAAAGGCCGTCCCGCTGTCACCTACGGCGCGATGGTCGAGCTTGCCGCCGCTCTCTGCCTGCAGATTGTTGACGATCCCGATAGCCTGCGCACGCGACCAGCCCATCTTTTCGAACTTCTCGATGGCATCACTGGCGTCAGGTGTCAGGGTGGCATTTGCCGATTTGGTGGTGGCGGTCGCACTCGCGTCTTTCTCTGCTTCCCGCGCGGCCTTCGGCACAGTCGCCTCGACGCCGATGTCCAACGCCTTCTTGACGACACGCCCAATCGGGGTGTCCATAAACTCGTCCATCTTGTCGCCGAACTTCGACACCCAGCCGAAGACCTGCTCGGCGCCCTTCACCCAACTCTTCACCGTTTCATTGATTACCGCCCGGTTCTGGATAATCCAATTGCCGAACTCGATCAGTTTGTCCACGGCGAAATCGAACGCGGGCATCAGCGCAGTAAGGACGTTCACGCCCACGCTGGACAGCTTATTCATCGCCGTGTCGTACTTCCGGCGTAGCTGCTCCGCGCGCTCGGCCGCAGCCGCCTGCTCGGCCGCCGGCCCCGACTGCTCCTGGCGCCGGCGCGCGATGCCTTCCGGCCCCTCCTTGTAGAGGTTGAACTGTTGGGCATCGAGGCCCATCATGTTCGCGGCCAGCGCCGCGCGGGCGCGGTCGGTCTTGTAGATCTCCGCGACGATGCGCGCCCGAGCCTGCAGGTAGGTATTTCCGTCCTTCAGGTCGTCGATCTTGCCGCCGAATTGGAAGAACGCCGGCAGCGTCTCCGCCGCCATGCCGCGCTTGAACTTCGCGACCTGATCGGCAGACTCGCGCAGTTGGGCGGTGATCCCTTCAACCGATCCGCCGGCATTCTTGGCCGCCAACTGCCATTCGGCCAGATCCTTTGCGCTCATGTTCAGGTTATCTGACATGCGCGCCAGACTGGCGGTGGACTCGACCGTGCTGGACACGAAGTTCTTCAGCCCCATCCCAGCCGTGAATACGGCCAGAAGTGCCAGCGCTTCGTTTCGCACCTTGCTGAAGAACTGCGCCGCCTGCTTGCCGCGCGCCTCCATTTCGCGCGCGGTACGGGCGGACTCTTCGCGGGTGTGCTGCAGGGAGTCGTCGACCTCGGCGGCTCCCTGCTTGAATCCCTTGGCATTCAGCCCCAGCGTGACAACCAGGGCATCAATGACGGTTGCCATGCCATTACCTCACTTTTGTCATGGCCTGCTGGTTGTGCGCGTCGACCGCGATCACCTCCAGCAGGTTGTAAAGGTCCTCGGCACCGTAGACCGACTGCAGGTCGTGCAGCAGGCCCGGGTGCCGAGAGATCACGGCGCCGACGTTTCTGGGGATGTTGGCGTACTGGATCAGCCGCGGGCCGCCGCCTGCCCAGGCTTGGAGCCCGAAGTCGATGGAGCGACGGCCATAGAAAAATCCAAATGCAGGCCCAGCACTTGCTTGCGCAGGGTCAGCAGCGTCCCCACCTCCTCCACATCGTCGGAGATGAGCGGCCGAATCACTCCGGGGCTCGGCTGGATTTGGACGCACTCCATCATCCTGTCCAGTAGGGGCTTCGCGCTGTCGAAGGGCAGCTTGGCGATGGCTTTGATGCCTAGCGCGGCGACACCGGCCAACCCCGCCTCGGCGATATTGTCCGGAATCTCGACGCCAGCATTCATGAGGGCGAAGAGGGCCCGGCCGGCCCAGTCTTCGGCGTCATAGGCCGAAAGCTCGGTCAACACAAACACCTTGCCCTTGTCGCGCCCCTCGGCACTGATGGTTACCGTTGCTTGTTTCCGGGCCATATCACACCAGCGCCGGAGAGACGTTTTCCCAGGTGATCTGGAACGTCATGGGTTGGAGGATGGCGCGGGCGGTCGGAGCCGGGGGAATCTGCGTCAGGACACCCTTGGTCATCACGAACTTGCGGCCGATTGACGAGATATTCAGCGTGCCGGTGGCGTAGAACACTTCCCGCGCGACCTTCATGGCCGCCAACCAAGCCTCGAAGATGACCATCGAAGGAGAATCCGCCTGAATCGCGATGGTCTGTACGCTCATGAAAGGCGTGTAGCCAGCTGACATGCGGCCGTCCACGCCCATGACGGTCTGAGCCGGCTGCACGGCGTCGAACGCGAACGCGTCGTCGGTAGCGTAGCCCTCGATCTTCTGAGGGACGGGGAAGATGCCGCCGACGCCGAGCATCAGGACGGAATTTGCACTGGTGAGAGTAGACATGTCGGTCGCCCTTACAGGATGGCCAGGGATGCGAGGGTGATCTGCTGGACGGAACCGCCGTCCATGTACCAGAAGGTCATGGGCGGCGTTTCACGCGCGGCGCGCACCTGCGCCGTCGCCGGCAGAATTTGGAGATACCAGCCGCGCGTTTCCAGGGTGCCGGAGATTTCGACTCCGGCCTGGTTATTCACCTGGGCCTTCTGCAGGCTGGACAGCGGCACGCCGGCGCGGATTGCGCCGAAGTTCACCGCAGCGTTCACCGGGTCCATGCACGCCGCGTCGATCAGCGCGTAGCCGTCGGCGTTGTACGGCACCGAGTTCACCTGCGTAAGCAGCGTCATCAGCGCCTGCTGGAACGCGTTGTTCAGCCAGATCTGGTTCACATAGGTGTCCGCCCACTGCCAGTCACCACTGATCTGTCCCGGGTAAAAGAACCGGAACTGGTCATTGCTGGTGGCATAGTCGCCGTAGAAGTTGTAGCCGTTGTCGATCAGCGTCTGGGCGGTCGTCGCATCGGTCACGGAGAACGCCAGGCCCGATTGGCCGCGGAATGCCAGCGTGATGCGGCCGTTCGTGCGCTCGAAGTCGATGCTGGCGATCGCGCCGAGCACGAAGGCGGCATGCTGCACATCCTTGTAGACCGGCACCGATCCGGAATATTCGTTCGCGGCCACGATGGCGCCCCAGCTCGTGGTGCTGCCCTGCGTGACGGCCTGGACGTCGGTATCCCAGCCCACGTACACGTAGCGGTTGCCCTGGCTGTTCGTCCAGGCCGACAAGTCAACCTTGCCGGCCGTGTCCGGTTCGAACGTGGTCATGAACGACGCCCAGTTCTGGGTGACGTCGGTGATCGCGCTCAGGTTGGCCGCCGGCGTACCGGCTGCCGCGCCCTGCGACAGGACCGCACCCGTGGCTTCGGTCAGCTTCAGGCCTGCCGCGATCGTTCCACTGCCGAAGCTGATCGTGCTGGCCGCGCCATCGGTGGCCGACGTGATGACGAAGGCCGAGCGCTGCGCGTCATAGGTGCACGACGCACCGAACGACGTGAAGGCCGCCTGGATAAGCGAGGCCGCGTTCGAAAAGCTGGTTGCGGCCGCAAGCGTGATGGTGCTGGACGTCTTCGGGGTGCCATCGATGCTCACGGTCAGTACACCGGAAAGGGCCTGCAGCTGCGTCAGAGTCGTCGACGCCATGGAGCCGCCGCGCAGGTAGGCCGCGACGTCATCCAGAGGGTACTGGGCAAACAGCAGATCGCCCGGCTTACGCGTCGAGTTGTCGAAGCCATTGAAGTAGATGCCGGCCAGGGTCGCCTCGATAGAGGTCGGGCCGAAGAAGCGCTGCACATCGCGCGCAGTGGCGAAGCTCTGGACGGTACCCACGGGCACCGCGGTGTTGTCGGTCAGGATCAGGCCGTTCAGATCGAGCGCCGATCCGCCGGCGCCGATCACGCCAGGAACTACCTGGACGATTTCACTGGCGGGAATGGACATAGCTTTAAGCTCCGGGTGGAAATTTGGTGTCAACCTCGACGAGGTTGACGTGGAGTGAGTCCGCAAACTGCTGTGGAAGCGTCACGGTGGGGTTGAATTGCAGAATGGCGTCGAAGGACCACCGTTCCGTGTACTGGTTCTCGCCGGTAATGAACGGCAGTTGCTTTGGCTCACCGGCGTACAGAGGTTGCGCGCGGCCCAAGTCCCCGAGGAATTCGCAGCCGTACTGGCTCCTGAGCGCGATCGACAAGATCAACGCGCGGTCCTGCGCCTTCTCCCCGTAGCAATCGACCTGGGCCGCCCACTGCGTCGGCCGCGTCAGGGCGCGGCTACCAGAGGTTGGCGTCGGATCGGCATATTTGGTGTGGGGCAACGACAAGCCGACCACGCCCATTGGAGTGACGATGACGTATTCACTGCTCTTGGGAGACGGCACACGGTTGACCTGCCCTCGCACGACCTCACAATCCACCAGCGTGTCCGCGAAGGCGCCCAGGTCGTCGACTAGGGTGTCCTCGGTGATGCTGATCTGCGCGCTCATGGCGTTTCGTCCAGTTGGAGGGTCACGCCCACCTTGCACCAGTCCGGCCACGTCTCGAAGACCGCCGTCACCAGCCAGGTCTGACCATCAAACAACAGCAGGTCGCCACCGTTGGCTAGAGGCCGCACCACGCCCTGGGTGTCGCCGTACATGTAGACACTGCGCTGCACGCCCTGGATGTTCTGCGCCTCGAGGTGCGCCACATCCCGGCCGCTGAGCGGCTGGACCTGGAGCTTGGCTTGCGCCGGCGCCAGATACTTCGGCACCTGCTTGCGGCCCGGCCCCATCTCGTAGCCGTCGCTGTACCGGACCTGCCCGGTGATCATCGGATTCACCGCGGCGATGATGGGGCTGACGATTCCGTGCAAGTTCATGTGTCGACCTCGTAATCCACGCTGTTCATCATGTGGCCGGTATCCACCAGCGGCTTATCGAATCCCTTGCGCGCGACCGTTACCGGCGCCAATGGCGGGCTATCGAGCTGTCGAATGGATTCCTGCAGCTGGCCTTTGATACCTTCGCCCATCTGCCCCAGCGTCTTATCGATGTCGTAGTCGTTACTCTTGGCCAAGGCTCCCAGCGCGCGCGGCCAGCCTTTCTGCTTCTCTGCGATCATGGCGCGGAAGAACGACCTGGGCGGCTGGTTCTGCTCTGGGCGCCCGAACTCATTAACAGCCGCGACAAGCGCCACCGGCGTACCGTCCGGATAAGTGGCGTTCTCCAGGAAACCCGTACGCAGCGTCCCGCCGTCCCCGGCCTTGTCGGCTATTTCCTTCAGCCGTGCCATCAATGCGTCACCGCCCTTAAAGCTCAGGGTCGCCATGGCACCACCACCGGAAGCGCGTAGCCGGCCGGCGCGGGCCGATAGCGGCCCACCCGATACTTGGCAGTGGCCTCCCAATACTGGGCGCCGTAGCCGGTCTGTGCGTACCACTGCGCCGAGCCCGACGCCACGTTGTACTCGGCCGAGACCGAAACCGACCCTTCGGTAGCGCTGTTGATCCGGCCCACTAGCGGCCGCGGACCCTGGCCGTTCTCGCCGTAGGTCAGTGCCGCGACGTGGGCGGTAAGCAGGTACAGGAGCACCTTGCGCTCGTCGACGTCGCAGACCACGCTGCTGTCCTTGTTGCTCAGGTACAGCGTGGCCATGTTGAAGGCATGGTTCAACTGCGTATCGCTGAGCGTGGCGAAGGACGGGTAGATCTGCCGGAACTCAGCGGGATCAAAGACGACGACAGCCATGGGCCGCTCCTATTTCTTCTTGCCTTCGTAGTTCTCGGGCTTGATGCCAGCGGCGGGCTTTTCCGGATCCAGGCCCTCCAGACCTGACTTCTCGTCCTTGCGCTCCTTGGCTTTGGAAGCGGCGCTGCGCTCGCTGCCCTGGGCGAAGATCATTTCCTTCTTGAGCGGCTGGAAGTCGGCATACAACTTGGTCCAGGCTTCCCAGAATTCGGTGGGCACATCGGTCAGGCCGTGGCCGGCGATCGCCTCCGGATGGTTGGCACCCTTCAGCAACACAGGCTCTTTGGCGCCCGGGATATCCAGGATCAAGCCATTGGGCAACTTGCACGCAACGGTAACGGTCGACATATCTCTTCCTCGAATGAAAAAGGGGCGCCACATGGGCGCCCCTCAGGGTTGCTGCGTCTCGCGCTGGTCAGACGCCGATCATGGCGGCAATGGCCATGGGCACCTTGATGATGGCGCCCCAAGTTCCCTGCGACTTCTTCTGCTTGAAGCTGGAGGTGTCGCGGACGATGGCGTGGGCGCGCATCTTCTCGGTGAAGGCCGCGGAGCCCACGTTCTGCCCCTCGATCGATTCGGCGATGAGCTGCACCAGCTGGCCCGAGCCGGTGGCGTACTGCACGGCGGTCTCGATGGTCAGGTTGGGGAAGTTCTTGGCCAGCTGATCGGTGACGTTGACGTTGTACTGGTTCGTCTTCGTCAGGTTGACTTCGATCTCGGGCGACATGCACAGCTTCAGCTTGTCGCGGCGCGACACCAAGCCGCGGGTCTGGGTAACCAGTTGCGCGAAAAGACGCTGCGAAATGTCGTCATAGATCGCCTGGCCATCCTTCGTCGCCCAAGTCGTGCCAGAACCGGTCCCGGTGGCACCCGGGGCGATCGGTGCCGACAGGTTCGGGTCATTCAGCAGGCCGTAGTTCTGCAGCCCGGCGATGCCGAAAAAGTAGCTGTTGTCCTGGAACTTGTTCAGAACCAGGGCGGACGCCACGTTCAGCTCCGAAGCCCAGTTGATCTTCGCCTGCCCCGCCATTTCCAGTTCGCGCTCACCCCATTCCGTCATGGTCTGGTAGTGATACGACTGACGCTGCGGGAAGTTGGCATTGGCGCCGGCGCGACCGTTGTTGTTGAAGTCGCCGTAAGACGACACCTCACCCGTGGATTCCACCACCGGGAAGGTAGCGGTCAGCGTGGTCCAGTCGCCCTTCTTCGCTTCGCCCAGGATCACGGCGCCCTGCATGGGCGTCGTCAGAACGCGCACCAGTTCGGGATCGACGTAATTCAGCATGTAGCTGGGAATGCCCGAGTTGCTGACCGTCACCAGCGGGCCGGCGGCATCCATGGCCAGGGCGTAGTCGAGACGGAATTCGTCGGGCAGATAGTCCATGGCGCCCGGGAACACGATGCCGAAGTGCTTCTCCAGCAGCGCGAGGTCTTGGTTTCGTTTCATGTCTTACCCCAGGTTGGTGGAGGTGATCTTGATCAGCGCGCCGATCGCACCCGCGCTGGCGACGAACCAGTCGGTTTCAGTGCTGCCGGCGATGGTGGCGCCAGCGGCGCCCGTGGAGATGGTGCCGTCCGTGTTGGAGGCGAACACCTTCTGGCCGATGGTGGCAACAGTCTTGGTTGCTGCCCAGAAGTCGCCCAGGTTGTGCAGCGTGACGCCCAGACCGGCGGGGATCAGCATGCTGGCCTCGGCGAGCCAAAGGGTGATGATTCCTTGTTGCTCACGGTGCACGAAGCCAGTGGGCACGCCCGAGCCAGCGTTGGTGACTTGACCATCAGCATCGGCCCAGGCAAAGCGGCCAACCGTGACGCCGGCCGTATCGGCTACCAGGCCGCCGGGGCCAGCCAGGACGACCGATCGCGGGTTCGAGCTGGCGAAGTCGCCAGCAACTGCTGCGGCGGGTTCGATATAGACCTGTTTCTGGAAGCCCATTTAGATCACCTTCGGGATGTTCGGGAAGCGGTCGCGGAAGCTCTTCTGAGCGGCCGAGTCCATCGCCACACGCGGGGTTTGCGGAGCCTGGTCTTGCGCCAGGGCCATCTTGACCATGGCACGATACGCCGCGGGCGGGGTATCGGTCAGATCGATGCCTTTGGCGTCCAGGGCCATCTTGTAGACCGCCTCGGCCGAGTCCTGGGCGACGATTTCGCCGAGGATGGGCCGGCATTCCTGCTCGGCGGTGCGGATCGCGGTCATGCGCGAGATGGCGCCTTCCTCGCCGGCCTTCGTGGCCTTGGCCAGAGCGGCGTCCATGGCCTGCTTAGTCACCGGCGCTGGCGCCGTGCCGGGCGTGGGCGGCGGCTCGTCGGCAGCACCGGCGGCCGGCTCGCCCAGGGCGGCCATCACACGCGCGGCTTCTTCCGGGCCGAGCTTTTCGCCCAGCATTTCGCGGATCTTGCCCATCAGTTCGTCGTCCTGGGCCACGGCCTTGGGTTCCGTGAGATCTTCTTCCTCGTCTTCACCGATCGGCGACATGCCCGGATCGGTGAACACCTCGATGACCTCCTTCAGGTCTTCCAGGTCGGCGTCCTGCGCCAGCTTGCCCTTGAAGTGGTTCTGCATGGCGCGCACGATGCGCGGCTGCTCGGACTTCAAGTTCTTGCGGCTGACGCCCTTCAGGAAGGCGGTCAAGTCGCCCAGCGCCGAGTCCTGGGCCAGCTTGGGACGGATGTACGCCCCAAGCGCCCCGGCGACAGCGATGGCGGTTTTGCTCTGTTTCATTTTCGGGATCTCCGAAGGGTTGAGGGTATAGCTGTCGCCTACGACGACGTCCGGGCCTGCACGGCCCACTTCGACAAGCGCGACGTGATTGCCGCGAATGTCTCGCATCACCCCGTCGTATGCGACGCCTTCATAGACGCCAGGGGTCATATCGGCGCGGTAGCCGTAGGCGCTCGAAAGCTCCTTCTGCTCCTCCGAGTTGATGCCAGCGATTGCGATGGCGTCCCATACGACGAGGGAATTCTTCAGGTACGGCGCCTGAAATGTGGCGTCCGTGCCGGTGGTGCCCACCACGCGCTCTTTGCGCGGCTGGTTGGCATCCACCGGGATGTGGATGTGCAGCAACTGGATGCCGTTGAAGGTCGACGCCGCCTTCTCCAACTCCTGCGGGTCACGCAGCAGGAAGTAGATGCGGTTGGCGTCGAGCCCCAGCGCTTCCCAGTCCGGGATTTCATTGCCGCGGTACGGGTTGACCGTGGCCTTGCTGATGTTGCTGATCGCAACGTGCATCCGACCATAGGCGTCGATCGTGCGCACGGTGGCGCGGTCGAAGGCCAGGCCGTGCTGGTTCTGCTGTGTCATGGGTCGAATCCCGGGATGATGCTGATGGCCACGCAGCGGCAATTTGGCAACTCGCCGGGGCGGATGTACTCGCCGTCTATGAGCATGCCCTTGTCGGCGTCGTAGACCTGGCCGTCGGCCTCCTGGTGCGACTTGCGCGGGTGCTTGCCGCCGCGCGAGTGCCGCCACTTGGCCTGCTTGATGCCCAGGCCCTGCTGGCGCACGCGCGTGATGGTGGCCGTAGCCTTGTTGTTCTGGTCGCGCGCGATGAACGCCGCGCGCCGCTTGGTGACGCCGTACCGCTTCTGCAGGTCCTCGACCAAGCCTTCCAAGTCGCGCCCCTGGGTCACTGACCGCATGACCAGCCCCTGGACGTCCTGCAGGTGCTCGGCGGCGATCGACTTAATCAGCCCGACGTTCTCCTGCACGGTGGCCTGGAAGACGTCATTGGCCGCCCGCGTCATCTGGAACTGCACGCTGAAGCCCTTCTGCCGGAGGGCATTGCGCAAGGACACGTCAGCCGCGCTCATCGAGGTTTCTGCAAACTCGGTGGCTACCGGTTGGGCGGCCTCGTCAAAGCGCCGCTGCCACTGCTTGGCAAGCCGGCGCATCATCTTGGTCAGCGCCATCGCGGGGCTTTCGTCCTGGGCGATCTCCGGCACGTTGCGCCGGTAGGCAGCCGTCAGCCAGTACACGACCGACCGCTGCATCTCGTCGATCAGCCGGTCCAGGCGCTTGCGGTAGGCCACCTCGATCCCCTGGTTGGCATACACGGGGCGCAGCGGCACCTCGCGGCCAGTGGGAGATACGAGGTCAGGCATAGGCTTGTCCCTGCGGTTCGTCTTCCAAGGTTGGCGGGGGGGCAGGCACGGCATCCGGCGCGCCGTCTTCGTCCAGATCGCTCACATCAAGCGAGTGGTATCCATTCGTCTCTTCGGCCGCGATGCGCTTGCGCACCTCGACAGGGCTGACTGCGCCCAGTTCGACCAGCACCGCATCGGTGTCGGCGTCGTACTTGCGCACCTCGGCCTGTTCCTTCTCGCTCATCTGCCACAGCGGCACGAAGCTGAAGGAAATGTCCGGGTCAATCTCCCCGAATTCGCTCAGCTGGATCACCTCCAGGCACTGCTGCAGCGGATCGCGGAACACCGCCTCCTGAACCGAGAGCATTTCGTCATAGAAGACGCGGATCTCTCCGTCTGCCGTCGAATTCAGGCCGCTGGGCGTGATGCCCGTGTACTTCACCAGCGGAATGCCGGGGACAACGCACAGCTGCTCCAGCGACTGGTTTTGCAGAGCGTCCAGGCCCGAAAGCGGCACGTTCTCGAAGCGGAAGTCCTCGCTTTCCTTGTCGATGGCCCAGGTGCCGCGGTTGGTCCGCATTCGGTTGAACAGGTCGACGCGCTTAAACACGTCATCGCCGGAACCATCGCCCAGGATGGACGCCATGTTCGTGAGGAACAGTGGCACCGAGAACCCATCGATCAGGTTTGCCACCGCCTGGCGCGTCTTCAGCCAGTTGTTGACGTAGGGGATGGTCAACTGCGTCAGCGACATGCCGCCGAAGTTGTAAGACGGCTTCAGCAGGTCAGGCACCTCGCGCGACACGATGTTCAGCAGACGGCTGGTGTGCACCTGGCGCCCCAGCACGAACCACGACGTCGGCTTGTAGAAGTCCGGCCGCATCGGGTTGTCACTGTTGTAAAGGTACGGCGTCGTCCAAACCGGGTCGATGACCTTGAACCCCACCAGCGAACCCTTGGCGATCTTCGCCGGGCTCTTGACCAGGATGGACTTCAGTTCGTCGGGGTCTGCCCATGCGAGCATGCCGGTGGGCGTCTTCACGTCGATGTAAATCTGCGACCGGCCGAACAAGCCATCCTGAAGGGCAGCCAAGCGGAACTTGGCGCGCAGGCGGTGTCGGCGCATGGCCTTCTCGATCACTTCGAGCTTGTCGGCTTTGTCGTCGTCGCCCTTGACCTCCAGCTTGATCCACTTCCGGGTCATCTCTTTGGCGATGACGTCGGACATCTTGCGGTACTCGGGGCGCTGCGACAGCTCAGCCAGGTACGGATAGCCGATGAACCCCATTCCGGCGTAAGCCTCGCTCACGTAGGCATAGACCGGACTCATCGCCTCGTCCATGGCCACCAGCGCCGCCTTCTTGTCCGCAGGGATCACGAACGGGGCGACTGCTGGGCGCTTGAACTCCCCTTTGGGGGCAGGCGGCTCAGCAGGCGGAATGTTCGAACGACCCAGGGCCTCCGCGCTGATCTTCATCCCAGGCTCGCGGCGCGCGGCCGGGACCGGCGCAGGAGCCGCTGGGGCTTTCCTGCGCAGGATCCAGTCGAGTAGTTTCATGCACGCCTCATGGCTTCAGGGTTGATCTTCATCGGGCGCTTGGTGATCAGCTCGGCAAAGGCTCGTGAGAGCCCGTCGACCTGGTCGTCATGTTTGCCGTTCGGGAAAGACCGCAGCTCGTCGATCAGTGCCTTGTTCCAGTCACCGCGCATCATCAGCACGTTGCCGACGTTGACCTGGGCGGCGAATGGTTCGGCGCGCACGATCTTGTCGCCGCTCTCGGGGCTGCTCACGATCCGATAACCCGGCATGCCGCGCGTCAGGTAAAGCACCTGCGTCTTGCCAGCCTGGCCGGGGTCCTGCGGGATGCTAATGCGGACCTGCCGGCCGTCCAGCGCCGCGGTGTTCTCGATCGCCTTGTCGCGCCGGTCCGGGCCCCACTGGCCGCGCACCATGTCGCCGATCACGTATTGACCTGTCGGAAGCCGACCCAGCTTCGGGCCAGCGGTGAAGTCGCCCGCGCCGTCAGTACTCGCGAAATCCCAGCCCCGCACCCAGTCGATGCGCCCAGCCGGCAGCGCGTCGATGGTCTGGATCTGGTCAGGCTTGAACAGGTCACCATCCAGGGGAGTCGGTCGCTGCTGGTATAGCGCCGACCAGGTGCGGGGGTTGGATTCAAATTGCGCCCAGTGCCCGCGGTCGAACCACTCCGGCCACAGGTACTGGCCATGCTCTCGCCCGAGAGGGTCGTTATCGACCTCGCATCGAGCCTGGATGCATAGCACCTCCCAGTCGTTGCCGTCCTTGCAGCGAATCAGACCGCTTTCACCTTTCCAACCCTCCGGCAGAATGCGTCCCGCGAGGTCGTCCTCGTGCCAGCGGGTCTGGATGATCACAATCCAGCCGCCCGGGATCAGGCGCGTCTTCAGGTCGTCCTCGTAGGCGTCCCAGGTCTTCTGGCGAATCGTCTCGGAGTTGGCTTGCTCGCGACCCTTGATCGGGTCGTCGATGATGATCCCGTGGGCGCGGTTGCCTGTGACCCCGCCGAGAATCCCGCAGGCGATGTATTCGCTGCCGTTCGACAGGGCGAACTCTTGGGCAGCAGACGACTCACTAGTCAGTCCTGCCGTCCAGATGCCCCTGTACCGCGGCTGCTTGATGATTGATCGGGTACGGCGACCCATCTTGCGCGCCAGGTCATCACCGTAGCTGGCTAGAATCAACCGCCGGCCGGACTTCTCACCTAGGAACGCCGAGGGGAATACCACCGAGGCATAGGTACTCTTGGCAGACCCGGGCGGCATAAACACCATCATGCGGCCATGCCGGCGCTCGCTGGTTTCCTTCAGCTTCCCCAGCAGCAGCCGGTGATGGTCCGCCATCGTTGTCTCGATGGGCTGGAAGAACTCGGCGTCCGGGTCTTCGGTATCTACAGGCTTCCCAGGGACTTCAATGGCATTCGCGTAGTCCAGGATGCTGGCCCGCGCGCGCCGACGAATCAGCAACTCACGCGCGGCCTCCTGCGGCGATAGCTGCGAGTTGCTCATCCGTCATGTCTGCTATGGGTATGGGGCCGCCATTCGGGCCGGAATGCTCGATGCGGTCCTTGAACATGCCAAGGTGGCGGCCGATGTCGACCAGCGCGCCCTTCTTGTCATGCAGCTTGACCTTCAGCCCTTCTCGACCCTCGGAGATTTCGGAGATGGCCGCGGCAGTGTCGTCGTCGATGTCGTCGGCGCTGACCAGTGCAAGGCCGTGATAGGCCTCGGTCACCTCGCCCTCGTCGTCGCCTGCGTCGGTGACTCGCAACTCCGTCTTTCCCCAGCGGACGATCTTGCGGATGTCGCTGAATCCGATCTTGGCCAACTCGCGCAGGACCATATCCTGGGTGATCTCGGTCCGCTTTGCGCGGGCCGCTTGTGCCTCTTGAACCGCCGCGGCGATTTCAAGTTTCTTCAAGTTCTGCTCGGCGATCTGCCCAGCAGTTTTCTGGCTGTACCCGGCCCTTATCGCCGCTTGCGTGGCGTTGAGGTCAACGAGGTACTCATCCACGAAGCGGCGCTGTTTGTCTGTCAGCGCCATATCTGTTCCTTTGGTTGCGCCCATCCGGCTACCCATCAGGGCTGGGCGCCGCGGTTCTCGTCATGCTGGCCGCCGGCGACAAGACCGGTAAGAAGTGTCCCGCGCATTTGCCCCTGCGCGGGCGCCAGGCCTGCTGAGGCGACTCATGGGGGGTGTTGTGAGTTGTGGGGCCCCTCCCCAGCTGACATCCCGTCGCGGGTGGAGTTGTCGGGCGGCGCCGGTCGGAGCCAGCGGTACGGGGCTATCCGCGAGTGCAGCATTGGCCGTTGGCGCGCTGCGGGCTGGTCGATTGCGGCGGCTGTTCCCACGCATTT
Source organism: Achromobacter sp. ACM04 (assembly GCF_014851465.1). Classification (NCBI taxonomy): domain Bacteria; kingdom Pseudomonadati; phylum Pseudomonadota; class Betaproteobacteria; order Burkholderiales; family Alcaligenaceae; genus Achromobacter; species Achromobacter sp. ACM04. The sequence continues at coordinate 39,110 of NZ_JACUZS010000001.1, read as the reverse complement.
GACGACTGAATAACAATCATCAAATGCGTAGAAACCAAAGCGGCATGGAGGCGGCCTTTTCGGCATTTAAATGCCACATTTAATCGATGCCTTGCGCGATATACTCCAGCCGAAGTTTTGAAACAAATTATTCCAAAATCGTTATAAACCTCAACAACCGACTCGAGTGGTTGACGGCGGGCGACGGCCTTGTCGTATCAGTCTGCTTGATAAATCGGGTAACACAGGAAGAAAGATGAGCAAGATCGGAGGGTATGGAAAGCTCGGGGGCTTGGCGCTGTTGATATTCGGGCTTTCTGGGTGTGGCGGTTCTGAGCCCCCATTTAAGGTGGAGGCTTTTCAAAAGAAGAACCCCTACTTCAACGTGCCGTATGGCGAGGTGCGCATAAACGCCACGACGGACGAGGTGGTCATTGAGTCGCTAAAACTCAATAGAGGGAATTGCAAGGTCCAGGTGATCTACGGATTGACCGACCTGCCCCGAACAATCAAGTTTGGGCAAAGCCTTGAGTTAGCTTCCGTCGGGCAGTGCAACATCCAAGAGGCGGAGATCACCGCAAACGGCACTGTCTGGAAATTTTCATTCAATTAATGCGAATTGATGTAGGCGCTACGCACAAGCCCCTAGTTCGCAACTGACCAAGCGCAAGCCCCGGTACCTTCCGGGGCTCTATTTTTCAAACCGTAAGATCACACCCGTATTGTCCCGCAGCTTGCGAAGGCGCGTGCGGCTCGGCTGACGGTTCTCTCTGGCCCCTGCTCTCTGGAAACAAAAAAGCCGCCCGTGGGCGGCTGAATCATCATGAGGGCGTTCAATTCTGCGGTATGTCGGGAACCGCCGTCCAGCGCTGGTCGTCACGCCCGGACGCTCTGTTCAATTGCCAGACAGAGCCATCATCGGCCAAAGCGTACAGCATGACCCCGGAAGCCGGGATGACCGGCACCATCCCGGGGTTGTTTCCGCCCAGCAGAGGCCGGCCGTTCCCAGTCGCGATTTGGATTATTTTCCGTGCCATGGTCATCTCCTCGGGTGAGCTACAAATCAAATATAGGAGAGGATTTGGACTGTGGCAACGAAAAAGCCCCAGCTTTCGCTCAGGGCTTCATTTCTTCAGGGCGCAAGAGCCCGGACGTATTGTGATGGTTCTTGAAATGGTTTTCCAGAAGCCGATGTTATATTCGCCCACCAATATTCAACGTGGACGCGGGCGCTCGCCTCGTCTCTGGTGCTGCTGATCTGGCCGCACTCTTCCAGAGCGACCAAGACGCGCCACACCCCCGTCCGCACGACGGCGCGCTCCCGTGAGTCTGCCCGCGGCGCCGCGTAGTTGATGATCTGCTTCATCTTGAACCTCCGCCCAGGGTACGCGCCCAGCAGGTCGATCACTTCCTTCGCGTATTTCACGCCAGCCTCCTTTCGACCCGGTCGCGGAACAGCCCCAGGTACAGCTTGTATTCGGTTTCGGTCAGCGCCACGCCCGTCGTGTTGGCGATCCACTCCCGCGCAGCCTTGACCCGGGCCCGGGCGTCAAGGTGGCCGAACATGGGGCGCTTCTGCGGGTACTCGGCGATGATCACCATGCGCTCATGCCACGGCAACGCCGCATGCATGCTCTCCACTACCAGAGCGTGGTCCATCAAGATGGGGCGGTGGTCGTCTTCCCAGGACACATACGGCGTCATGTTGCCCACAGTGGCGCCTGACCACACCCAGCGGCTCCAATTCCAAAGCAGATCATCCCCAGTCAGGCTATTCATCGGCCACCTCGTAGCGGTTGCATTTCTTCCCATAGGGCTTGCCCTTCAGGCAGCGCGTGATCGTGTCGCCGAAAGGCGTCTCTATGGTCTTGGAGTGCGCACAGCCATTGCATGACCGGTTCGCTGCGGCCTGCTGCCGGCTCATCACGACCAGCATGGGGTCGCGGAATTCCCACTTCTGCAGGTCCGCCGTCATGCGAGCCACCCACGGCGCCGGGCCCAGGCAAGATATGCCGCCTCGAAGGTGGCCCGCGGGCTCGGGCCAACAGCTGCGCACCAGACGAACCACATGCCGCCCTCTTCCCGGGCTCGGGGCTTTTCGATAATCGTCATAGTTTCACCTGCTCGATAGTGACGCGGACCAAGCCGCCCTTGACCTTCTCGCGGATCTCGGCCGGGGCAAAGTGAAAGTCGCGGTCATTCATGCCTACCGCATCGGCAATGCCATCCGTGGCAGCCTTCATTCGGGCCGCGAGGTTGTCGCGGTCATAGGCACGCGCATCAGGTGGGAAAAATTCGTACGCAAGGCGCACCCCGAGAAACTGACTGAAGTCGTCCGCCTTAGAGAGCGCAGAACGCGCCAGAAGGCGAGCTGCCGTCCTATAGCGCTTCTTCGCTTGAGATACCGGCGCCCAATGCCCGCGGTGGTTCGGGCTGAGTTCCTTGGGGGGCCAGGGGAGGTCAACAGTGATCATGCGACCTCCCCGGCATTCAGTTCCAAGCCCAATGCGCGCTTGGCCATGACCAAGACAGTGATGGCATAACGCTTACCGCCCTTCCGCTGGTGTTCCTGCAAAATCTTCAAGGCCCAGCGCCGCTCGTTGGGGACCGCGGAGGCTTCCGGAAGGAGGGTCATGCTTGCCTCCGATAGCTGGGCCAGTCGAACACGACCATCCGGCCACCGCCCTCTCGCAGACGGTCAATAACGCGCTCGCCTAGATACTCGGTCAGCGGCTCCTTGGCGAGGTTGCTGATTACGATCGTGGGCTTGAGCCCCTGGTAGCGGCCGTTGATGACTTCGAACAGGTACATCTTTTCCGTTTCACTGCCAAACTGCACGCCGACCTCATCGAGGACCAGAAGGTCTGGATCGACGAGGTTTTGAAGGGCGTCTGCTTCAGTCAGCTCGGAGCCTTTCCGATACGTCTCCTTGATAGACCGAACGGCTCCGAGCACAGAGGAAAACACCGCCACGCAGTCACGCTTGATGACTTCGTGACAGATCCCGACAGCCAGGTGAGTCTTGCCAGCTCCCACACCGCCGCAGAAAACTAGGCTCTGACCAGTCTTTTGGCATTCCGCGAAGTTGTCGGCAAAGTCCTTAGCCACGGCCAACGCCTTTTTCGGCCCTTCGGCATGAGGGACGAAGTTCTCCAGGGTCTTGTCGGCAAACCGAGGCGGAATTGCGGCGCGCCCCAGCAATTCGTTTGCACGGCGCTGGCGCAGCTCCACCAGCCACTTGGCATGCGCCTCGCTTGCCTCGCGCTCTTGCTGCTGCTTGATGCAGACAGGGCAACCGGACGTATGGCCAAAGTACGTGATGGCCGTGTATTCCCCGTGCTGGTCGCAGCATTGGGAGAATTGCTCGGTGCTAAAACGTCCCATCCGCTGCAACCCCGGCGTGGTAGTCCTGCTGGTTGAAGTTTCCATGCGCTGTCACTCCATTCGGTTTCGTTCGGGTTTGGGCTCGTGGCGGAAATAGCCCCTGGTATCCGCCGGCGATGCTGTTGGCGATCACCGCGCGCGGCAGGTAGCCTTCGTCTCGGTAGTCGGCAAGTTGCTGCAGCTGACGCTTGGCGCCCTCCTCCGTGATCGGCTTCTTGCGGACCTTTCGGTCGGCAACCCAGCTCTGCCAGTCTTCGGGGTCAAGCCAATCAGGCAGCTCGATCGCCGATGCGTCGAATCCGTTCCCCCGCTTGCGGGGGTTAGGGGGTGTTTGTTTTTCTTCTTTATCTGTATCTGTATCTTTATCTGTCGTGACTTCGCGTGACTCGTCGTGACTTGTGCGTGACTTACCTTCTTCAGCGGCCTGACGCTCCCGCTCTCTCTGGTCCCTCTTCCTCTCAGCGGAAGACTTGGCGCGGGTTTCCGGGTTGCCAACGTCTTCCTTCTTGGGCTGGCGCTTTTCCCATCCGGTAAGCCTTTCTCCGTCCAAAACTCGGCCCTGCATCGCATCGAGGATTGCCTGAACATCAGCCTCGGTCACGTCCAATGCGCTGGCGACGTCTTCCGCCGTGACATCAACGTGACCTCGCGTGACGTTGCGTGACGCATCCGTCATGACGTGCAAAGCGACAGACAAGACAAGCGCGATGGGTTGTCCAGATGCTCGTGCGATCGTTCGCCACTTGGGATCGTTCGGCATGTCGTGCCAGAGTCGGAACCATTCATTGGCCATTACGCTACCTCCAGCATTCCTGCGGCCTGCAAGGCACCTTCCGGCACGCTCTGGCCCTGCAATTGCAGTTGCTCAATGCACCACACCAGCAAATCCAGTTGCTTTCCGTAGCGCGTCTCGAACACGGCCTTGCGGGGATGGACAGCGATAGCCAGGCCGTCGTCTTGATGATGACTTCCGCACAGCGGCAAGACCTTCCAGTGGGCGTCTGGCTTCGTGCGACCGTCGATGTGGTGGATCGACACGTAGTCGTTGAAATTGCCGTCCATGCGACACGCCACGCACCCAATTCGGCATGCGAGCTGATCATGGAAAGATTTTTGAGCGGCTGACACCGGAGCGCCCTTCATGCCCTTGGACTTGATGGGGTGGCTGCGGCGGGCGATCACGCCACGCGAACGGAAAGGCGTCGTGCGCTTGAGGGTGCAGTTCCAGGTCATTGTTTGTCTCCGACCTCGACGCACTTGTAGGTCTTATTTCCAACGTAGAACGACCCCAGCCGCTCGCATTCAGCCGCCACAGTTGAATGCGCAAACATCCAGCCGCCATAAAAGGCGATCCAAAGCAAGATGCAGAACAAAATACCTTGCATCATTTCCGCGACTCCATGTAGGGCTTGCGAATGCGCTCATGGAAGAGCTTCGCGGCAGTAGGGTTGTGATCCAGGTCTCGGCGGCTTTGAACGCCGCACACGCGCAGGATCCAGTCGCGGGCTTCGTCGGCGTCGTCAGCGCGGCAGAATTCCCAGAACTCCACTGACTGGCAGAACATTCCAGCCAGCTTTGCCAGCTCTCCACCCTTGGGCTGTTCAGGCTGAGGCTTAGGCTGTTCGTCGTCGCCAATCTCGACCGCCACGACTGCGAGGCGCTGGCCCGCCGTCTTGCCCTTGGCAACCGTCATGGCCTTGAAGGCCGCCAAGTCATCCTCGTCGCTAAGCCAGAACGTGACCTTGGCCCCCCCGTTGTGGGTCTGGGACCAGCCGGCGAGCATGACCTCGCCTTGGAAAGCGACAGGGACGGTCATTACAAGCTCCGATTTTGGTTTTCGACTTCGGCCTGCAGGTACTTCGCCAACATCGTCTTCATGGCGAATAGTTCCTGCCGGCTGATAACCATGGCGTTAGACGGCGACAACTGGAAACCCAGTGCGGCGAGCAATTGGCACATCTGTTCAAGGTCATTTTTCGCCCGGCTAATAGTGCTGGCGGAGGTGCCCATGAAATCGGCTGCACGGTCTTGGGTGACTTCTGCAAGTCGCCGCAAAACTTCACCTTGAATCCGTGCACCGTTCTTGCGTGTGCTTTCAACCTGCTCGGCTGATACTGGTTGCGTGCTCATCGAGTACTTCCTTATGAACAAAGAGCGAGGTGTGTTTCGTGACCGAAACGGAAAAGTTGTTGATCAGCGCCCAGGACTTGGCCCGTCGGATCTTTGAAGATCCGAGCGAGAAGGCAGTCATGGACTTGTTTCAGGAGCTGTGCGCCGAGCGCGACCGCATGGCGTGGACGACCGAGGGGCGCGAGAGCGCGACGGTGCATTGATGTCATGCCGCCCTCGCCTCTTCGGCAAGCTCCGGCCAAATGCGCTGCCAATCCTCCGGCCGAAGATCGCGGCGCGTAACGGCCCCGGCGGTCGCAAGTTCGATCGAAGCGCAGTGCTCGACCGGGACCGGCCGGCGGTCCGTACGCCATTGATAGACAAGCGCTGGGGACACTCCCACGCACCGAGCGAGCGCCGCAGCGCTGATTGCTCCGTCCCGATTTAGGTAGTTGTTCAGATCCATGGCTTGAACTATAGCGTTGCTACAGTTTATTCGCAAGCCATGCTATAGATTTATTTGAATAGCATCGCTATATGAAAATTTGGACTATCGAAGAGGAAGCCTCCGCCTTGCGCGCGCGCTTTGAGGGCGTGAACCGCGCGGCTTTCGCTCGCAGCCATCAGATCAAGGGCGGTCAGGCGATGATCTACCAACACATCACCGGTAGGCGCCCTCTTAATCTAGAAGCGGCTACGGCGTATGCCCAGGGTTTGGGCTGTTCACTTGCTGATATCAGCCCACGGCTCGCAGCCGAGGCGCAAAAAGCGGCGGCTCTAACGTCTGATGCGGCTCTTCGCGTAAGCCCGACAGAAGCGCCGTGGCCGTTCCCATCTACCCCGGAGGCAGATGTGCGCGCGCTGCCAGCAGCCGACATACAGCTGTTGGATTCCATCTTGGCTGGGGCGATGAAGGCAATTTTGAACCGGTCGACGCCATCAAAATCGATGGCTGAGCAAGTCCTGAATGCATCAGGCCTTTCCGAAACACCTAAAAAGAAGATTCGTGAGACTGAAAAATGAAGTTGGAGGCCGCTGATCTGGTTCGGGGTAGCGAGACGCCGGTTGGTGACGGCCTGACAGGGGCGATGCGGTGCATCCTGACGCTGCCAAATGGTGTGAAGCGCGCGGCCGTCGTAAAGACAGGCTCGATTGGCGAGGTAACAGCTGAGAGTTTTTGCGCCCTGCTATTGAAAGCGTGGGGTTTAGATGTCCCGGACCCATATATCGTTCGGTGGCCCTCTGGATTCGCCTTTGGGAGCGCCGACACTGGGTATCCAAGCCTTAAGCAACGAGTTGGCATATCCGACCAAATCCCGCCTGGTCCTATCCGCGATGCAGCTGAAAAAGCCGCATGCGCACTTGTCGCCAGTTTTGCCGATACGCCTCTAGCCCTCTGTGCCGATGAGGCCATTGGAAACACAGATCGAAACTTGGGCAATATCTTGTGGGATGGCCGGCGGGTGAGTTGGATCGATCATGCCCGCTGCCTGGAAGAAGGCGAAGGGTACCCGGATAGGAATTTGTTGGCCGTGATGGCCATGCTCGCAGGCAAAGAAGACTCTATCGCAAAATCTGCTGTAGCCCAGGCCCTAGCCCTAAACCGTACCGTGATTCTCGAAGCTTCGGACGCCGCCGTTGAGGCACTCGGACATGGCGACCCAGCGGCATTCGTTGCAAAACGAATCAATACTCTAGCAGCGCGTATCATTTCTCGCTTTCCTGCACCTGCTGATCTACTATCCCCTGCACCATGACGGAAGACATCGTCCACCGCTCCCAGCTGCTTGTTCCTTGGAGGCCCCTATTTTGGGAGCCTGTGTCTGGCACGGGCGAACGAATCATGGTTGGGGTCGTCCACGGCTTCGATGGCAGCTGGCAAGCGCATCGCCTAATTCGCGACGATGTTCTTCATTGCCTATACGGCAAGGCGGCGAAGGACGTCATATCGCTGTTGACCCATTCCCTAAACTTGTACGCGGCTGCAGCTGATGCTGCCCACGGCGTCAATGAACTTGAATATTCGATGGGCGCCCTTTCCCCCGGTCCGGCGCGCGCCACTGAGGCCTCGTCAATAAACGATTTGCTCAGAACCGCAGCACTGCTCTACTCAAGCCTTGCTCAGATCGATGTGTACGACGAGAGTGACGAAAGCGACACGCCGCTACCAGACGAGGTGAGCAAGCGGTTCAGTATCGAGGTACGTCAACTTGTTCTTGGGAAAAACCCAGAGCTAGCCAAGGGATTTGGGAGCGGCGGCCGGCTGACCAAGGGCGGCCAACTGGTGCGCTTCGGCTATTTCTCGCCTGAAGCCATCATGCACTTTTCAGTCTTGCACCCGGTACGGCAATCCGCCAGTGTGCGAGATGCTCGTGCAAAACTATGGGAGCTCTCCCGCGCATCGGAGATTTCGGGGATCAAAAAAACGGCACTCATAGCCGCAATCCCTCGTTCCGATGAGCCGCATCTCGGTGAGAAACAACGTGAACGACTCAAGGCGAACCGCGCAGAAATAGAGCGTGAGGCAGATGACGCTGAAATCCGGCTCCACGCAGTTCATTCCGCCGAAGAAGGAGCAGAGAAAGTGCTTGCCTTAATTGGTTAGGCAGTATGTCCCTTGTAATGGCCACCCCCCGGGGTGGCTTTTTTATTTGAGCGGCCTAATCTCCCGGCAGACACTCAACCCATTGCCGCTGGTAGCCGGCCTCTCCGGCATGGCCCCAGCACCACCCCGCGCGCTCAATCTGAGTCATCAGCAGGTCACGATCCTTGCATGCTTGGGATGTTCGAGGATTCGCAGGCAGACCCCCGCGGCACTCTCCATTCAGTCGATCGGCCTCGTTCAACATTCCTTCCATTTGAGCCCGCGGCCGGGCCTCCACCTTGCTGGTGGTTGCAGTCTGCTCACGACAATCGAATACCGGCACGTCATAGTGCAACCCGAGCCCCACACATGTTGCAGCGAAATTCTGCCACTTCTTTAGTTTCGCAAGTTCGGGCTCTTGACTCGTAGAAAAAACCAGTTTGATGGCTCCGTAGCGATATCCGCCCAACAAGGCAACGTACGGGTCGTCGCCAATATCACGTCGGACTTCAAGCACTACCCCGGCGATGCTGGAGCGCTTGCCCCGAAATCGTTCTTCAGCCGCCAAGCCGTTCGCCTCATAAGCCGCAGCCACATTTACAGCCTGGACATGGGGAGCAGGGTCGCTCTGCTTCGCGGGGCGCTCTCCCGCCGAAAGACGTGTCTTGACCATCTTGGCATTGGCAGCAAATGCCAAGTACCGCGGGGTCACGTTCTCATACCACTCTTCCACGCAAATGGCATCACTGCAATTTTCGGCACGCCACTTCAAATCAGATGCGGCCAACTTCATGAACTGGTCTCGATCTTCGACGCTGTCTCGGGCTGCTCTGTAGGCCTGCGCGTACTTGGTGTCTAAGTTCAAAAGTGGCTGGCTACCGCACACCAGTCTTTCGATTTTCGTTGCAGGCTTCTGGCAATCGACGCTATTCGCATACGCAACTGCCCAAGGCATCCCCGCTACGAGCGTGGCAACGACCCATCCTCTCCCGACCTTGACCACATCGCTCTCCAAGTAACAAAACGTTCTTGATGGTAGCTCATAGCTGATCAATCTAGGCCTCATCCTCCGCACCCGCCTCGTGCGGCGTCTCTTTTGCTTGTTACAAAAATCTATAGCATCGCTATTGCATGAAAACTGTAGCGTTGCTATAGTTCATCCATGCGCTGCAAACACGGCGCAGCAACAAACCCTCGGCCTCGTCTCCCAGCGAGAGGACGTTACCGCCACAAAGTCGGGTGGGCATGGGAAGCAGCACCAGTAGTACCGCTCTTTAACAACCAGCAAGAGATAGAACAGGCCAATGGCGCTCATGCGCGGCTAGGCCCCGGGCTCACCCTCCGCCCCGGAATCAAGATCGCGAGGACATCAACGACCCAGGCGCGGCGAGTAGCTCTGCTGTTTTGCCTGTGGACGATTGATAGGGCAGCGCCCCACCTGGAGCCGCGATGAGCGGGAGTAGCCAGGCGGTGCGCTGCCCCGGACTTCATCCGTCAGCCCGTTCCTTGAGCGCCGGCTGACGAATGAATCCTCACAACCCGTGAGCAGACAGGGAGAACAGCATGGAACGGAAGCACATCGTTGTCTGGTGGGATGCCCACGGCAACGCCCGCCAGTCCGAAAAGATGGACCGCGCGACGGCTGAGACGTTTGCCGCGTCCATGCTGCCCAAACAAGAACCCCGCCTGGTTCTTGTCTCCGCCTAACCCCCACCCCGCCCCGGGTGCCGGGGCAAGGAGACATCCATGTCCATCATCTTCGAATCGCCCACCGCCGAGCAGGCCATCAGCACGATGGAGACCTATGGCGGCAAGTTCATCAAGCAACTTGCGCACCTGTGGCGCGTGGCTGACCCGGTCAACCGCGGCCGCCTGCAACTGGCCTTCCGCGCTGAGTTCGACAAGTACGCCGAGGACGCCAAGATCCTGAAGCATTACCAGGGCATGGCGCGCGAGGCTGAACTGGCGGCGAGGAACTGAGCCATGAACGCCCGCCAAGCCTTCCTTGACGACCCGACGCGGGTTGCTGACTTCGGCCTGCTGGCCGATGAAGTAGATGCCGACGCGCCGACCGTGACGCGCGAACGCGCCGTGGCCCTGGTCCGTGCATGCCTGGAGAACGAGACGGCCGGCGCCTTCGGCCAGTCGGCGCGGATCTGGGCTGATTGCCTGCTGGATGAGTTCAGCGACAACCAAGCCGCGGCCGCGCTGGTGCTGCTGGCCGGCACGGTGAACATGAGCATCCACAGGTTCCTGTCGCAGCACCTGGAGAACTATATCCACGCCGAGGCCAACCGCCTGCTGGCGGACATGGACCCCGAGGAAGCGGAGGCCTGCCTGTGATCGCCTTCGTAATCCTCGGTTTTGCCCTGCTGGTGCAGGCCATCGTCGACGCCTGGAGGTCACGCAAATGATCCGTCGTCTCCTGCGCGACCGCGACGCCCGCCTGTCCGCTTTCATCGTCGCCGCTGTGCTGACCGCCCTGGTCTTCGGCTACGGCGAGCGCCAGCAGCGCGACGAGCAAGCCCAATCCACCCTCACCGCCTGCGAAGGCTGCGGCAAGACCGTGGTCGTCGCGAAGGAATGACATGACCGAAGCAACCCAACTGGCCGAGCTGCCGCCGGCGGAGACTGCGCTGCAGGTTTACTCCAAGCCCGGCGGCCTGGACCCTTGGCTCGACAAGATCCGCGCCGAGGTGAGCGGCCACGTGCCGGATCTGAAGACCAAGAAGGGCCGCGACGCGATAGCCAGCCGAGCCCACAAGGTCGGCAAGGCCAAAGTCGCGCTGGACGATATCGGCAAGGAACTGGTCGCCAAGCTGAAGGATGTGCCCAAGAAGATCGACGCGGAGCGCAAGCGGATGCGGGATCTGCTGGATGCCTTGAAGGAAGAGGTACGGGCGCCGCTCACAGCCTGGGAGCAGGCCGAAGATGACCGCGTCCAGCGACACAAGGACGCCATCGAGGGCATCGTCGCCCTGGTCGTCGACAGTGGCGAACCGGCGGAATCTATCCGCGCCGCCCTCACAGCGGTCGAGGCAGTCGCCATCGGCCCCCAGTGGGAAGAGTTCGAGCCGGAGGCCGCCCGAACGAAAGACAAGGCGTTGACCAACCTGCGCGATCGCCTCGCCGCGCGCGAGAAGCACGACGCGGACCAGGCCGAACTGGCGCGCCTTCGCGCTGAGACCGCGGCGCGCGAGCAGAAAGACCGCGAAGAGCGCATCGCCCGCGAAGCCGCCGAGAAGGCACAGCGCGAAGCGGACGCGGCAGCTCAGGCGGAACGCGAGGCAGCGATCCGTCGTGAGCAGGAAGCCAAGGCCGCGGCCGAACGCCGCGAGCTGGAACTGAAGCTGCAAGCCGAGCAGGCGGAGAAGGCGGCGGCGCAGGCCAAGGCGGACAAGATCGCCGCCGAGCAGCGCGCCGAACAAGAACGACTCGCAGCCATCGAACGCGAGAAGCAAGCCGTCGAGGCCGCGCGGCAGGCCGAAATCAAGCGCCAGGCCGACGCCAAGGCAGCAGAAGAGGCCGAGACCCGGCGCCGCGAGGAAGACAAGGCGCACAAGGCAAGCATCAACCGCGCCGCCCTGGATGCGTTCGTCGCCGGCGGCATGCCCGAGGAATGCGCCAAGCAGGCGGTCACGCTGATCGCCAAAGGCCTGATTCCTAACATCCGAATCACCTATTGAGGACGCCATGAACGAAGTTATCGAAGCGCCTGCCCGGCAGTCGGGCATCGTCCCGCAGCAGGATGGCCGCAGTTCGGTCGCCGACGTCACGCGCCATGTGATCGCCGTCCAGGAAGTGATGCGTTCGGTGATGAAGCCGAACGTGCACTACGGAGCGATTCCCGGCGCGGGTGAGAAGCCGACGCTGCTGAAGCCCGGCGCCGAGGTGCTGTGCATGACTTTCCGCATCGCGGACGAGTACGAAATTGTGGACCTCTCCACGGCCGGAGCCGTTCGCTATCGCGTGAAGTGCATCGGCCGCCACCAAGCCACGGGCGTAGCCCTCGGGTCTGGTTTGGGTGAGGCCTCCACCGACGAAGAGAAGTATCGCTGGCGCAAGGCGGTCTGCGATGCCGAATTCGAGGGCACGCCGGCCGATATGAAGCGCACGAAGTACGGGCGTAAGTCAGGCGGCCACTACACGGTTCAGCAGATCCGGACCGAGCCCGCCGACCTCGCAAACACCGTGCTGAAGATGGCCTGCAAGCGCGCCAAGATCGCCATGGTCTTGAACGTAACCGCGGCCAGCGACATGTTCAGCCAGGACCTGGAAGATCTGGACGCCGAGCTCGTGCGGCACCTGGCCGAAGACGACCGTGAGGCGCACATGCAAGAAGTCCGCACGGAATGGGTCACCCGGGCTCAGGCCGCGGCGAACGAGGATGAACTGCGCGCGACCATGAAGGCCGGCGTCAAGGTATTCCAGGCCGCGCGCGACCAGGATGGATACAAGCAATTCGCCGCCGCGGTGCAGAAGCGCGGCGCAGAGATCAAGCAACCCAAAGGAGATAGCAATGCGTGATATCAAGTTCCGCTGCTCGAGCATCGGCAAGCTGATGGCCAACCCGACCGCCGCCGCCATCAAGGCGGGTGAAGTCCTTTCGGTCGGCGCCAAGACCTACATCCGCGAACTGGCCCAGCAGGAGATTCTGGGCATCGACTTCGAATTCTCCAGCAAGGAAACCCAGAAGGGCCTGGAGGTCGAGGATCAGTCGATCGCCCTTCTGAACCGCGTGCGCGGCCTGTCCTTGGTGAAGAATGCCGAGCGCCGAACCAACGAATGGCTGACCGGCGAATGCGACCTCTACCACGCCGAACGCCGCCGCGGCCACGACCTCAAGTCGTCGTGGTCGGCGAAGACGTTCCCCGGCTGGCTGGTCGACGCGATCGACAGCGGCTACGAGTGGCAGATGCGCGGCTACATGATGCTGTGGGACGCCGATCAATGGGAGGTGAACTACGCGCTGGTCGACACGCCGGAGCGGCTGATCGGCTTCGAGCCGATCCAGATGCACTTGGTCTCACACATCCCCGAACATCAGCGCCTCACGTCCTGGGTCATCGAACGCGACTTCGAGAAAGAGCGCGAGATGATCGCCAAGGTCAAAGCCGCCCGTGACTACTTCGCCGAGGTCATCCAAGACTTCGACCAGGTCCATCCCCAACTGTTCAAGGAAGCCGCGTAATGGCCAGCGTCAACAAAGTCATCCTGGTGGGCAACTTGGGCCGCGACCCGGAGGTCCGCTACAGCCCCGAAGGGGCGGCAATCTGCAATATGTCCATTGCCACCACCTCGACCTGGAAGGACAAGGCCAGCGGCGAGAAGCGCGAAGAAACGGAATGGCACCGCGTGGTCATGTACAACCGCTTGGCGGAAATCGCTGGCGAATACCTGAAGAAGGGCCGCTCTGTCTACATCGAAGGGCGCCTGAAAACGCGCAAATGGCAAGACAAGGATACCGGCGCTGACCGCTACAGCACCGAAATCATCGCCGACCAGATGCAGATGCTGGGCGGCCGCGAAGAGGGTGGCGGCGGAGCCGACGGCTACGACGGCGAGCCGCGGCAGCAACGCGCGCCGGCTCCACGCCCCGCGCCTCGTCGTAACGAATACGCGGACCAGCGCGGCGGTGCCGCGCCTCAGTCGACTCCAGCGGCAAACCTCGCCGACATGGACGACGACATCCCGTTCTAGTTCCTACCTATCAAGGAGCATTGCCACTTTGGAAGTGGCATTCTTCGTACGCTCGTGCGCATTCCTGATGGATGCGCTATAGCGAGTCATTCGCTCTAAGACGACTTTGCCCAATGCACTCGCCTCAGGGTGATTCTGCGACATCAGGCGATTGATTTCATTCAACTCGTCCATCGATTTGTTGTTTGATTTGTACGCCGAAAACAGTGTCTGGAAGCTCGAATATGCGTACACCAACTGCTCGCGCAGGTCTGCGTTCGCAATTAGGTGCATCTTGCCTGCGTAACCATGGAACATGGGAAACGGATTTTCAGGCGGTAGCCAGTAGCTCTTAAACGCGGTATTAGCGGGGTGCCTTTCAATTGCAGCCCCCGCGACATCTTGATAGTGATTCCAATGGACTCTCAACTCCGTGGATAGCGCCTCGGCCGCTCGTTTCCCCTCTTCCTGCTCCGCGAGTGCTGCCCGATCCATCGAGTTTCGGTTGTCCCGATGGGACACCCACACCGCGATGAGAATTGCGCCGATTGAGCCAAATGCCTGTACCCAGGCGGCCCAATCAGACGAACGATCCTTGAACTCCGGCATTTGCCAGGCAAAGAGCGCGGCAAGACCCGCGACGCCAGCAATTGCGGCGATTTTTCCGCACGACACCTCGCAGCTTTCCATCTTCCCGTACCCCTCGTTTCGAGATACGCGATCGTACTCCAAGGGGGGGGAGCCCTACGCCATGCCAGATTCCCCAAGGCGGCCCTGCCGACGCTACCGACCTGCTGCAGCAAACGCGGATCCTGGCGGAGATGGAGGCGAAGAATGCTGCAGCGTTTTGAGGTCATGGTCTTTGCAATATCCGCCATTGCGCCGGCGGTCTCGACTGTTCCCAGCCCTGAGCGAGATGGGATGAGCATACCGAACAGACCCATTTCCGCTCTCTTGCGCTGGTTGAATGCCCGCCTCTGGGCAGCCCATACATCCCTGGATACAGGTGATCGTGGGGTCGATCGGAAGAAGGTTTGCCATTCAGGGCAACGCAATCGTCACAGGGCTGCATTCTTCAATCCCAAGATATCCACCAAATCATCGTACCCCAACCCCTTTGGAGCTGACATGACTACCACCCTCCCCGCCGGCTGGAAGCCGATTGAATCAGCGCCCAGGGACGGCACGCCCGTTCTGCTATTCGCCCGGCATATCAACGCAGAGGCCAGCACTCGCGTCGTCGGCGCATACCACTACGATTACGGCTGGCTTTCACAAGCTTACTCGGGTCAGGGAATGGCCCAACTTGTCGCGTCCCACTGGATGGAGTTGCCGCCCTTCCCTTACACCCCTCCCGCCACCCCCCAGGACGCTCCCATCACCGTATCCCTCGACCCCGACCCTCGCGGCGTCAGCGTAGGCGTATGGCAGGGATCGCACTGCATCTATAACGGGGCGCATGCGGTGCCGAGCGCACAGGATGATGCGAAGGACGAGCGGCAGGCGTTCGAGGCGTGGGCCAAAAAGAAGAAGATGCCGTTGGCTCGCATAGGCCAGCAATATGACGATTTCTGGGTTGATCATGCCTGGAACGGCTGGCAGGCCCGAGCTGCCCTTGCCGCTCCCGCTGCTGGCGATGCGCGGGCCGAACCCGCGCCGGAATGGGCTGCGTGTGAATCGCGCCGCCCGTGGGTGACGAACAGTCTCAGGGCGAAGGCTCAAGAACTGCGCGAGAAAGAGAAGCGCTGCCGCACGGCCTTCAACAAGGATTTCATGGGCATGCCGAGCCGGTATGTGGCTGACGCCTATGCCGAAGCGGCGGCAGTCTTCGAGGCCAGGCTTGCGGCTATTGCAGCCTCTCAGCAGCAGGAGGGGTGAGACATGGCCATGACCAAAGGACGCATCAGCCGTGCTGGCAAGATCCATTTCAGTGACGCCGCACTGGCCGTTTGGGAGGAAGGCTTGAATTCCAGCATGACCTGGAATCAGAAAACCGCCTGGGAGCGGCAGTTCAAGCGCGACGTGTTCGCGCGCATTGTGCAGACGCTGCACCGCCTGGGCTGGGCCACCCAGGTCGGAACCCACATTTTCACCGGCAACGACGCGCGCTACTGCACCAAGGGCGATCTGCAGGCCGATCTGAAAATTTCCGGCCGGCACATCGAACTCGACTTCTTCCAGAACGTGAACGCGCCGGAGCGGCCCGACCACGGCGGGCGCTACCAGTACGACCAGGAAAAGCACATGCCGTACCTGCTGCGTATCGAGATGGAGCGCACGCGCCGTCGGATCCGCGACTACCTGCTGAACGTGTTCACTGGCTACGAGTTCGAACCACCGAAGGCCGACCGCCGCACCGGCGCGACGGCGATGGAGATTATCGAGGATAAGTACCGCGAGAACCGGCACTTCGGGCCCGAGCACACCAGCGAATACCACCGCCGCGCGGCGGACGGCGGCAGGATCGAGCATGGCGCCCGTGTCTGGTTCACCGACTACAAGGGCCGCATTCTGGCAGGGACCGCCTACACCAACGGCGGAATGTGGCTTGTCGTCACCGGGACGTATGGTTTCCACAACAAGAGCCAAAGCGAAATCTTCACGCGCCGCCCCGAGAACCTGCGCATCAAGCGCAACGCACGCCTGCGCCGCCAGCGCCTCGAGCGCGAGCTGGCGAAGGCGACCGAGGCGATGAAATTCGAGCGCGCGGCCGTGCTGCGCGACATCCTGTTCCCGGGCGACCCCGAGCTGTTCGTGGTCTGGCACAAGGAGCACAAGGCTTTCCACTGCGCCGGTTTCAGCGGCTACACCGCAGACAAGATCAAGGCTGGCCGCTTTACCGCCGACGAGGTGCGCGCGTGGTGCCATGAACCCAACGAAGTTATCGCCCTGATTGGCGAAAGGGAAGCAGCATGACCAACCAGAACAACGCCGCCCAGGCAGCAGAGCAAGAAATCGACGCCATCATGGAGCAGGCGCAGGTATTCGCATCGGCCTGGGCCTTCCTTGGCGGCCCATTCGACAACGGCAGCGGGCTAGAAACGGCCGAACGCGAAAAAGCGAACCTGCGCGCCCTGCTGTCCAAGCTGCGCGCCCCTGTGGCCGATGAGCGGGACGCGGCGCGGTATCGCTGGTTGCGCAAATGGAAGGGACAAGAACACGAACCGCCGTTTACGGTCCAGCATGAAGAGCTTGGCCCCTTATGGCTAGGTGATTTGGACCATGCCATCGACACCGCTATGGACGCCCGCGCCGCCCTGGCAAGCGCCTCTATGCCCGAGTGCTTGGCGGAAACGGCATTGCGGACCATAGCCGAATACCCCGTTCCGGAGCAGGACAACATGCCGGCCCACAATATGCGAGCGGTGGCGGTTAGCGCCCTGGCAAGCGCCCCTGTAGCCGGGGAGGCGGTGGCATACCGCGTGGGGACGGACCTATTCCTACCTGAGGCGCTCCCCGCGGCAGAGCGCTATGCCGAAATTCGACAGAAGCCGCTGGAGCCGCTCTATGCCGCGCCCCAGGCCAGCGAGGCGGAACTCAAGGAAGCGGCCGCCATGGCCCGAAGCTTCGGCGCGCCGGACATGGCCGATGCGCTTGAGGGGCGGGCCAGCGAGGCGGTGCGCGATACGGCGCTGACGGCACTGCAAGCAGCTCGGCAATTCATCAGCAACGGCATCGAACTGGGCTTCATCCGCATGCCGGATGCTGACGTGCCCGACCCTGCGCACCGCACGCCCGGCTTGATCGATGCTGCTATCCGCGCCCTGTCCGCGCAACCGGGCGCGCAGAAGGAGCAACGCCCGTGGCAAGCGATCGACACGGCACCAAAGGATCAGGTGATCCTGCTGTTCGGTGGCCTGAAGAAAGACGGCAAGATCTACGCACCGCACATCAACGTCGGCTACTGGACGGAGCAATTCGGATGGACGTGCCTGGTCTATGCCCACCAGGAGTTCGCCCATATCGAGCCGACGCACTGGATGCCGCGTCCGCCATTCCCTGCCCAGGCCCACCCCGACAACAAGGACGGAGGCGCGGTGTATGGCTGAGAACCTGAACCAAGAAATCGAGCGACTGGAGGCGTTGCTCGCGGCAGAGACGGTCAAGGTCGCAACTCTACGCCACGCGATACGCAGGTACCTGAACTGGCCCTTCAGGTCGAGCGAAGAGGCGTTGAAGCAAGCAATGGCCGCCACCGACAACAAGGAGCAGTAATGGAAGACCGTGATTTTCTCAAGCTCGCCGCGAAGGCGGCCGGCCTGCCGCTTTCGTCGGAATGGGACAGCGCGCGCGAAGGAATCCTGATCGGCGAAGGCGCGGGGGACCTGAAGCCCTGGAACCCACTGGCAGACAACGGTGAGGCACTTCAGTTGGCCGTGACGCTCCGGCTTTGGTTGCACGTCGAAAAGTACGGCGCATCCGCGCGGCGGCCCGGCGACGCCTGGCTGGGTTGCGAGGCCCACAAGTACGGCGGCATCGAAGCCGCGACCCGCCGCGCGATTGTGCGCGTTGCGGCAGCGATTGGAAAGGAGCAGTAATGGCACACGCAGCCCAACACCAAGCACCGGCCGCGGCGCCCACGGCACCGGCCGCGATACACCCTGACGGCCTGTACCGTTGGGGGCAATTCGCGGCGCTCGTGCCATTTTCGCGGGAGACCTGGCGCCACCGCATCCTGCAAGGCCGCGCGCCGCGGCCGGTGTCCCAGTCGCCAAACTGCACGGCGTACCGGGGCGCGGACATCCTCGCCTGGCTGGCCGATCCTGATGGCTATCAGGTCGTTTCGAAGAACTGAATTGAGGACGCAATGGCTCGTCAAGTAGTACCGCTCACAGACCCCAAGTGCCGCCTGGCCAAGTTCAGCACCGCCGGCGGAAACAAGCTGTTCGACGGCGGAGGCCTATACCTGGAGGTGCTGCGCTCCGGCGCCAAGAAGTGGCGCATGCGCTATCGCAGCCCCCAGACGGGCAAAGAGAGCATGCTCACCTTCGGCGACTACCCTGCAGTGCCGCTGGCCCGCGCCCGCGCCGAGCGTGCACGCGTCGACGAGCTGCTGGCGCAGGGCCTGGATCCGGTCGCGCACCGCCTTGAGGTAGTACAGGCCGAGCGGGCCGACGCCGAGCGCCAGTTCCAGGCGGTGGCGGCCGAACTGCTTGCGCTCAGGCTGCCGACATGGAGCGCGGGGTACCACGCCCGGATTTCGAACACGCTCAAGAACGACGCCTATCCCTACTTCGGCGCCGAGGCTATCGACGCAATCCCAGGGAAGGCGGTCTTGGACGCGGCGAAACGGATCGAAGCCCGCGGCGCGCCGGACATGGCTGAGCGGTTTATCAGTGCCACAAGCATGGTGTTCCAGTATGCCGTCGGCACCGGACGCGCGCCGGCAGATCCCACCCAGGGACTGAAACGATTCTTGGACCCGCGCGCGCCGGTCAAGCACTTCCCTCACGTGAACGAGGCGGCCCTTGGCACGCTCATCGGGCGCGTGAAGAATTATCACGGCCGGCCGGAAACCCGGATTGCCATCCAGATCATGATGCACACCTTCCCGCGCACCAATGAGCTGCGCTGGGCGGAATGGACTGAGCTGGACAGGCCAAGCGCGCTGTGGCGAATCCCGGCTGGCAGGATGAAGGGGACGCTGGTCACCAAGGAGAACGGCGCGGATCACATCATCCCCCTGTCGCGCCAAGTTCAGGGCCTGCTGGACGAGCTGTCTCAGTACACCGGCCGGTACCGCATGATGTTCCCCGGGCTGCGCGAACCGGCCAAGATTCCGATGAGCGCAGAAACCATCAACAAGGCGCTCAAGATTCTGGGGTTTGAGGGCGAGCAGACCGGGCACGGCTTCCGTGGCCTAGCTTCTACCATCATGAACGAGCGTAGCGGCGCACGCCCGGAGGTAATCGAACGGCAGTTGGCGCACAAGGAACGCAATTTAATCCGGCGCGCATACAACCACGCGGAATACCTGGATGAGCGCCGACAGTTAATGCAATGGTGGTCAGATTATCTCGACGAGTGCGCCCAAACCCCAGAAAAATAAGGGTATGGAAGCCTTACCCTTATTCCGGTACGGCCTACCCTCATTCCTACCCTTAAATCTCTTGGCGCTACTTGGCAGCAATTGGCGGCGCAGAAAGCAAAAAGCCGCGAAGTCAAAGACTTACGCGGCTTTTAAGGCGGTGCTTGGCACCACTTTGCAGGAATTTGGTAGGCGGTATTGGAATCGAACCAACGACCTCCACGATGTCAACGTGGCGCTCTAACCAGCTGAGCTAACCGCCTGCAAAGAAGAAGAATTATATAGTGCTTTTTTAAACTATGCAAATCGTCTGGCAAGATTTTTTGCATTATTTATTGCGCTTCGAAGTTTGCGGCGTTTGCGAGGTTTACTTTCGCATGCCTTCAAGCTTGTCTGCGCAACGCGTTTTGAAGTGCCAGTTCCTGAGAACCCTGGACGCCGCTTTTCAGCCTTGCCCCACTACTTCAAACCGCCTGCACCGCACTACTAATTTCCCTTCAGCTTCGCGTCTGCCGCTTGCGCCGCAGCAACGAAGAACGAGATTCTATCAGAACTTTTAATTCCTTGCTCAAGCTCCACGCCGCTACTTACATCGACCGCCCAAGGCCTGACCAATTCCACGGCCTGCCCGACGTTTTCCGCGTTCAAGCCGCCCGACAGGATCAGGGGCCGAGACACCGGATCGGCCCTCACTTCGTCGAGCAACGCGTAGTCGAAACCATGACCGCTGCCACCGTAGCCCGCGCTGTAGCTGTCGAACAGCCAGCCCGCGGCTTCGCCATAGGCGCGGCATGTGGAGGCCAGGTTTTCCGCGGTGTCCAGGCCGGGCGCGCCGGCACGGAATGCCCGCAAAAAACGATGACCGTAGTGCGCGCAGTCCTGCGGCGTTTCATCGCCATGGAACTGCAGCAGCTCCGGCTTGACCTGGTCCAGCACGGCCTGCACCTCGGTCTCTTGCGCATTCACGAACAAGGCCACCACGTCGACAAAGGCGGGCACCATGCGCCGCAACTGGGCTGCGCGCGTCGGCGTCAGGCAACGCTTGCTCTTGGGGTAAAACACAAAGCCGATCGCATCGACGCCCGCCGCGACGGCGGCGTCGATATCCTGTTCCCGGGTCAATCCACAGATCTTGATGCGTGTGCGCATGAAACTCTTCGCTGGCTTGGCCGCCCTGCGCGGCCGGTCGAATCAGTATATCCGGCGTGCAGGCAGCGCCTACGCGCCGGGCTGACCCACGGTGGCCACGAGATTGTCGAAGCTGCCCTCGGCCAGACGGAACCAGGGCGTTTCCTTGTCGCGAAACGCCGCCATGCTGTCGTACAGCTTCTTGAACATGGGATCCTTGGCGCTCATTTCCTGGTAGGCGGCCAGCGAGGCTTCGTAGCTCGCCTGCAGGACCGGCTTGGGAAACGCTTTCAACTGCGCGCCGCGCGACACCAGTCGGCGCAGCGCGTCCGGATTGCCCGCGTCGTACTTGGCGATCATGTTGGCAGTCGCCATACGGCATGCCAGCGTCAAAGCGGACTGATACGGCTTGGGCAGTTCGTCGTAGGCGTCCTGGTTCACATACAAGGATAGCTGCAGCGTGCCCGCCCACCAGCCCGGAAAGTAGTAATTCCTGGCAACTTTATAGAGCGCCAGGTTTTCATCGTCGTAAGGGCCGATCCAAGCCACGGCGTCCACGACGCCCTGCTCCAGCGCGGCATAGGCTTCGGCCACCGGCACGTCCACGGGCGTGGCGCCCATCCGCGCCAGCACATGGCGGGCAAACCCGCCCGCCTTCACCTTGAGCCCGCGCAGGTCGTCCACGGTCTTGATTTCCCCGCGAAACCAGCCGCCCATCTGCGCGCCGGTATAACCGCAGGGAAAGTTCAGGATGTTGTACTTGTCGAACAGCACGCGCGTGAGCGCCAGGCCTTCCCCCTGCGTCATCCAGGCGTTCATCTGCCGCGTGTTCAGGCCGAACGGCACGCCGGCGTCAAAGCACAGCGCGGGGTCGACATCGAAGTAGCGGGTCGACGCCGTATGGCCACAATCGACGACGCGATGCTGCACGGCTTCCAGCACCTGTCCCGGCTGCACCAGGTCGCCGGCGGGAAAGATTTCGATGCTGAAGCGCCCGTCCGTCACCTCGTTCACGTAACGCGCCACGTCTTCGGCGCCGGCGAACAAGGTGGGAGACTCGTTGGGAAAACTGGAGGCCAGCCGCCAAGCGACCTTGGCTGGGGCTGCCACCACCGCCGGCGCTTCGGGCGCGGCGGCCGGAGCGGGCGGCGGGCTGGGCGGAGCCTCTTGCGGTCCCGCTGGCGGCGCCGACGGGGCCGGGCTGGCGTTTTCCTCGGCCAACGGAACTTCCTGCGCGAACGCCGGAGCGACCAGAGCGGCGCCGCCCAGGGCGGTCTGCTTCAAAAACGCGCGGCGTTGCATGGCAAAAGCCTCCATCGGATACGGGCAGGCATCGCCGTTGCCGGCGGCATCCCTAATAGGTTTGAGTAAACGGCGACAGCAACTGCGATCCCCCGTCGAGCTCATCCAGGCCGAACTCTTCCGGATAATCGATGGCGGACAGGTACAGCCCATCGGGCGCGAAGGTCGGCGCGCCCCGCTTGCGGTCGCGCCAGGACAGCAACTGCGCCATCCAGTCCACCGATTCGCGCCCTTGCCCGATCTGCAACAGCGCGCCCATGATGTTGCGCACCATATGATGCAGGAAGGCATTGGCCTTCAGCGTGAACACCAGGAACGGCCCGCGCTCATCGATATCCAGCCGGTAGAGATGGCGCACAGGATGCTTGGCCTGGCACTGCGAGGAACGGAAGCTGGAAAAATCGTGCTCGCCCAGCAAGGCATTCGCCGCGGCCCGCATGGCATCGACGTCCAGCGGTTGAAAGCACCAGCCCGCCCGGCCCGCCCACAATGCCGGCCGCACCCGGCCGCGCCATAACAAATATACGTAGGTACGGGCGCGCGCGGAAAACCGCGCGTGGAATTCGTCCGATACCGGCTGCGCCCACTGGACTGAAATGCTGGGAGGCAGGAAAGCATTCACCCCCCGGACCCAGGACTCCATCCGGCGGTCGAGTTCAGTGTCCAGATGAATCACCTGCATCGCGCCGTGCACCCCGGTATCGGTGCGGCCGGCGCAGATCGTCGCCACCGGCCCTTCCACACCACAAAAACTGCCCAGGGCGGCCTCCAACGTGTCCTGCACCGTTTGCCGATGCGGCTGTGTCTGCCAACCCTGCCAGGCGGAGCCGTCGTACGCCAGCCCCAATGCAACTCTAGACATGTATCAAACCCGTGGCCCGCCGACACGGTGCGGTTCGTCCGTGGGCGGTTCGTCCAGGTCGAGATTGATGCTTCCGAGCTTGCGGTTCAGCGCCGCCGTATCCAGCGCTGGCTCGTTGAATTCGTAGGTTTCCTCGTCATCGTCCCCGCGCCGCGCACCGGCCCGGCGCAAGAGCCAGGCAATCGCGAATGCGATCAGCGCCAGCACTGCAGTGACGATAACGAGCAGATTGTCGGCCAGCCACCCGGGCATGTCCGAAGCGGAATCCTTGCCTGCCGGCGTGCCAGCGGCCTGATCTGGCGTAGATGCCCCAGAAGCGCCTGGGGCGTTCGAGGTGTTCGCAGGTCCTGCCGACCCTGTTGCACCGGGCGTACCCGCTGCGCCCGGAGAGCCCGGCGTACCCGACGCGCCTGTCGCGCCCGAAGCGCCTGCCGCGCCCGAAGCGCCTGTTGCACCAGAAGCGCCTGTTGCACCAGAAGCGCCTGCCGCTCCCGAAGCGCCTGCTGCACCCGAAGCGCCTGCTGCACCCGAAGCGCCTGCCGCTCCCGAAGCGCCTGCCGCTCCCGAAGCGCCTGCCGCTCCCGAAGCGCCTGCCGCACCCGAAGCGCCTGCCGCACCCGAAGCGCCTGCCGCACCCGAAGGGCCTGCTGCTCCCGAAGCGCCTGCAGCTCCCGAAGCGCCTGTTGCACCGGAAGCGCCTGTTGCACCCGGAGCGCCTGTTGCACCCGAAGCGCCTGCCGCTCCCGAAGCGCCTGTTGCACCCGAAGCGCCTGCCGCGCCCGGCGCCGCCGCAGTACCAGGAGCGCCACCAGCGGCGCCTTGCTGTGCCACCGCCTTGTTCAAATCGTCGACGTTGCTTTGCAACTGGCTCACGCGCCCCTGGACATCGGCCATGGCGCGCTCAGTCGACGTCTTGGCATCGGCCTGCGCCTCTGCTTGCGCCGATGCGCTGTCTTGCGCCTGCCCCGAGGACAGCCGCACGCGATCCTGCGGCGGCGATGCGCTGGCCGCCCCGGCATCAGCAGGAGGCGCGACGCTGCCCGAAGCCGCGCCCTGCCCCTGGACCACGGAGGGATTCGCGCCGGCCGCCGCGCCGATGCGGGCGCGGTACTTCGCGAACGCCTCGGCATGTTCATTGAAGATGCGCCGCGCCTCGGCCGGATCCACCGCGCGCACGGTAGCCGCATCGGGAATCGTCAGCCTCTGGCCGGCTTTCACCAGATTCATATTGTTCTGGATGAAGGCCTCGGGATTGGCGCGCCACAAGGCCACCAGCATCTGATAGACCGATGCGTTGGGCACCGCATTGCGCTGCGCGATAGCGAAAAGATTGTCGCCGGACTTCACGTTGACCGAACGCGATCCCGCCGCGCGCCCCGGCGTGCCGACCGCAGCCGGCGTCACGTCAGCCGTCGTGCCGCGCAACGGCACCAGAATGCTGACCTGCACCTGGCGCTGCCCGGAACTGGAGTTGATATTCAGCAGCAGATCAACCGCGCCGCTGGCCGGCGGCTGCGAGGCCCGCACGCGCAGATTCTTGCGCGTGGCGTCCAGGCCGTCCTCGACCCGGACCACCATGCTTGCCAGTGGAACCGGCGGCTTCAGACCTGCGCGTTGCCAGGAGGCCTCGTCAGCCACCGACACCTTGAGCGATGCGATTTCCTCGGGCGTGAGCTCCTGCAATCCCACCACCGCCTGCAGCGGCGCGCCCGGCACGGAAACCACCCGCGAATGCCCCACGCGCATGGCCATGGCGGTACTGCACACGCTTGAGCCAATCGCCAGCGCAATCGCCCACTGCAGGGCTTTTAAACGGCGGGCATGCTTCACTTGGCGCGAACGCTGGGTCATAAGCTGGAATTCCGTCTTGTAGTCGACTTGCGGGCTGGAGCCGGCTCACGCCATCTCGGTGAGAACAGGCATCAATTCACGGGAAAAGTGTAATGGATCATGCGCATTTCACAAACCTGAAAGGCCCGGCCGCGTTTGCTGGCGGGCCTGTCCGCCGATACAGCACAGACTCTGCGCAAACGGCAAGGGCACCCTGAGGTGCCCTTGCTTGCCTTGCGCGCCTGGTCAGGCGGCGCCGAACGCCGCCTGCGACGGCATCAGGCTTCGGCCAGCGCAATGCGCAGCATGCGGCGCAGCGGCTCGGCGGCGCCCCACAGCAACTGGTCGCCCACGGTGAAAGCGCCCAGGTATTGCGAGCCCATCGACAGCTTGCGCAGGCGGCCCACCGGAATGTCCAGCGTGCCGGTAACGGCGACCGGAGTCAGCGCGGAAACCGTGGCTTCCTTGGTGTTGGGCACGACCTTCGCCCACTGCGTGCCTTCGGCGATCAGCGCTTCGATCTCGTCCAGCGGCACATCGCGCTTGAGCTTGATGGTCAGCGCCTGGCTGTGGCAGCGCATCGCGCCGATGCGCACGCACAGGCCGTCGATCGGCGTGGCGGGCGTGCCGAAGGCTGCGCCGCGGCCCAGGATCTTGTTGGTCTCGACCTCGCCCTTCCACTCTTCCTTGGACATGCCGTTGCCCAGGTCCTTGTCGATCCAGGGAATCAGGTTGCCGCCCAGCGGCACGCCGAAGTGCTCGTGGGGCAGCGCCGGGTCCTTTTGCTTGGCCAGCACGCCGCGGTCGATTTCCAGGATGGCCGACGCGGGATCATCCAGCAGCGACTTGACCGATTGATTGATCTCGCCGAACTGGGTCAGCAGTTCGCGCATGTGTTGCGCGCCGCCGCCGGAAGCCGCCTGGTAGGTCATGGAAGTCATCCATTCGACCAGGTCGTTGTTGAACAGGCCGGCCAGGCCCATCAGCATGCAGCTGACCGTGCAGTTGCCGCCGATGAAGTTGCGCACGCCGCGCTTGAGCGCCGCGTCGATGACCGGACGGTTGACCGGATCCAGCACGATGATGGCGTCATCGGCCATGCGCAGGGTGCTGGCGGCATCGATCCAGATGCCGTTCCAGCCTGCGCCGCGCAGCTTGGGATAGACCTCGGAGGTATAGTCGCCGCCTTGCGCCGTCACGATGATCGGCAGTTTTTTCAGAGCGTCAATGTTGTAGGCGTCTTGCAGCGGGCCTGCGCCAGTGGCCCAAGTGGGCGCGGCGCCGCCAGCGTTGCTGGTGGAGAAAAACACCGGTTCGATCAGTGCGAAGTCGTTCTCGTCGCGCATGCGTTGCATGAGCACCGAGCCGACCATACCGCGCCAGCCGACAAGGCCTACTGCTTGATTCATTTCAATCGCTCTTTAAAGGTGTGGAGACTAGGGTCCAGGGGAAAAAGCCGTGCAATTCAACAATTTATCAGAATGCACGGCCGGATGTTGCGGCGCAGCTAGAAATAATAGGGGCCGCAATGGATACAGGGCGCTTTCGAGGCGACGCCACAACAGCAAAACAAGGGGCGGCCCAGCCGGGCCACCCCTTGTTTTACGCTGCTTCAACCGCCACGCGCGCTAGCGCCCGGCGGCTCGATCCCGAGAAGATCAGGCCAGCGCCTTCAGCACCGCGTCGCCCATCTGCGCCGTGCCAACCTTGGTCGTGCCCGGTTCGAAGATGTCGGCGGTGCGCAGGCCGTCGGCCAGCACGCGGCGCACGGCGGCCTCGATGCGGTCGGCCTGCGGCGCCAGATTCAGCGAATAGCGCAGCAGCATGGCCGCGGACAGGATGGTCGCCAGCGGATTGGCGATGCCTTGGCCGGCGATATCGGGCGCGGAGCCATGGCTGGGTTCATACAAGCCTTGGCCGCCTGCGTTCAGCGAAGCAGAAGGCAGCATGCCGATCGAACCGGTCAGCATGGCGGCTTCGTCGGACAGGATGTCGCCGAACAGGTTGCCGGTCACGATCACGTCGAACTGGCGCGGGTTGCGCACCAGCTGCATCGCGGCGTTGTCGACATACATGTGCGACAGCTCCACGTCGGGATACTCGCGCGCGACTTCGATGACGATGTCGCGCCAGAACTGCGAGGTCTCCAGCACGTTGGCCTTGTCCACGCTGCACAGCTTCTTGTTGCGCTTGCGGGCCGATTCGAAACCGATGCGCGCAATGCGGCGCACTTCGGATTCCGCATAGCGCATGGTGTCGTAGCCTTCGCGTTCGCCGGCGAAGGCGCCGTCGGGTGAAGAACGTACGCCGCGCGGCGTGCCGAAATAAATGTCGCCAGTCAGCTCGCGGATGATCAGGATGTCCAGGCCGGACACGATCTCGGGCTTCAGCGACGAGGCGCTGGCCAGTTCCGGATACAGGATGGCAGGACGCAGGTTGGCAAACAGGCCGAGCGCCTTGCGCAGGCCCAGAATGGCCTGCTCGGGGCGGAACTCGCGCGACAGGCTGTCGTACTTCCAGTCGCCCACGGCGCCGAACAGCACGGCGTCCGACTCCTTGGCCAGGTTCAACGTGGCCGGCGGCAGCGGATGTTCGAACGCATCGAAGGCGGCGCCGCCCACGGGCGCTTGCTTGATATCGAAGGACACGTCCAGCGCCTTCAGGACGCGCACGGCCTGTTCGACGATTTCCGGGCCGATGCCGTCACCCGGCAAGACTGCGATGTTGTGAGTCATACGAAAACGATCCTGTAATCAGAAGAATGGTGGCGTCAGGCGATGGGACGGCTTTCCAGCCATGGATGGCGGGCCAGGCGCTCAGCCTCGAAGGCGCGAATCTTGTCCGACTGGCGCAGGGTCAGCCCGATATCGTCAAAGCCGTTGAGCAGACAGTATTTGCGGAACGGTTCGATGTCGAAACCCATCTCGCGCCCATCCGCCGCCACCACGACCTGGCGGTCGAGGTCGACGCGCAGCTTGTAGCCGGGGAAAGCCTTCACTTCGTCGAACAGGCGCGCGACTTCCAGTTCCGACAGAACGATGGGCAAGAGGCCGTTCTTGAAGCTGTTGTTGAAGAAAATGTCGGCATAGGACGGCGCGATGATGGTGCGGAAACCGAACTGCGTCAGCGCCCAGGGCGCATGCTCGCGGCTGGAGCCGCAGCCGAAGTTCTTGCGCGCCAGCAGCACCGAAGCGCCCTGGTAACGCGGCTGGTTCAGCACGAAATCCGGATTCAGCGGACGCTTGCTGTTGTCCATGCCGGGTTCGCCATGGTCCAGGTAGCGCAGTTCATCGAACAGGTTCGGACCGAAGCCGGTGCGCTGGATGGATTTGAGGAACTGCTTGGGAATGATGAGGTCCGTATCGACGTTTTCGCGGTCGAGCGGAGCCACCAGGCCTTCGTGAGTGGTAAATGCTTGCATGATGTCGGTACTCGGTGCGTGACGCTTAACGGAAAGTGCGGACGTCGACAAAATGGCCGGCGACGGCGGCGGCGGCGGCCATGGCCGGGCTGACCAGATGGGTGCGCCCGCCCTGTCCTTGCCGGCCCTCGAAGTTGCGGTTCGAGGTGGAGGCGCAGCGTTCGCCCGGTTCCAGGCGGTCGGCGTTCATGGCCAGGCACATGGAGCAGCCCGGCTCGCGCCACTCAAAGCCCGCCTCGATGAAGATCTTGTCCAGGCCTTCGCGCTCGGCCTGCTGCTTGACCAGGCCCGAGCCCGGCACCACCATGGCCTGGCGCACATTGGAGGCCACATGCTTGCCGCGCGCGACCGCCGCAGCCGCGCGCAGGTCTTCGATGCGCGAATTCGTGCAAGAACCGATGAACACGCGATCCACACGGATATCGGTAAGCGGCGTGTTGGGCTTCAGGCCCATGTACTGCAAGGCGCGTTCCATGCCGCTGCGGCGCACGTCGTCTTTTTCGCGATCGGGGTCCGGCACGCGGGAATCCACCGGCAGCACCATTTCCGGGGACGTGCCCCAGGTGACCTGCGGCTTGATGTCGCGGGCGTTGACTTCCACCACGGCGTCGAACTTGGCGCCCTCATCGGTATGCAGGGTACGCCAGTAGCCCACCGCCTGATCCCAAAGCACGCCCGTGGGCGCGAAGGGACGGCCGCGGAAGTACTCGACGGTCTTGTCGTCCACCGCCACCATGCCCGAACGGGCGCCGGCTTCGATGGCCATGTTGCAGACGGTCATGCGGCCTTCCACGGACAGCGAGCGGATCGTGCTGCCGGCGAACTCGATGGCGTAGCCCGTGCCGCCGGCCGTGCCAATGATGCCGATGATGTGCAGGACCACATCCTTGGCCGTACAGCCGAAGGGCAATTCGCCGTCGACCTTGATCAGCATGCTCTTGGCTTTCTTCATGAGCAGCGTCTGGGTCGCCAGCACGTGCTCCACTTCGGAGGTGCCGATGCCGAAGGCCAGCGCGCCCAGCGCGCCGTGCGTGCTGGTGTGCGAGTCGCCGCAGACCACGGTCATGCCGGGCAGGGTCGCGCCCTGCTCCGGGCCGATCACGTGCACGATGCCCTGGCGCAGGTCATTCATGCGGAATTCGGTAATGCCGTACTTTTCGCAGTTGGCGTCCAGCGTGTCCACCTGCAGGCGCGAAATCGGATCGTCGATGCCCTGGGCGCGGTTCAGCGTCGGCACGTTGTGGTCCGCCACCGCCAGGTTGGCGCCCGTGCGCCACGGCTTGCGGCCGGCCATCGCCAGGCCTTCGAACGCCTGGGGGCTGGTGACTTCGTGCACCAGGTGGCGGTCGATATAGAGCAGACAGGTGCCGTCTGATTCCTGGTGGACGACGTGGGCGTCCCAGAGTTTGTCGTAAAGAGTTTGGGCCATGGATGCGCTCTGCAAATAGACAATCCGGCTCGTGCCGCGCGCGGTTCAAACAATGATCACCGGGCGCCAGCCACTGCGGCATGAGCGAATTATGCACAGGGTCTCAACCTAGTACAACTACACCTTATATACCAGTACTAACACTACCATGCTAGGACATGGCGAGGGTCACTTCGTCCTATTTCCACACCTCAATCGAACTGCAATCAAACAGTTACAGATACAAATTCAGGTATTTAAAACAGATACAAAATTATCAAACCGATATAATCGTTGTGCGCTGGATTCACCCAAACAACGAAATAAAGCGCAATAAACCGCATTTATCCCGCATTAAACCGGATCAAAAATCCGGGATATGGCGAAATTAGTGCAAATTCAAGCTAATTAAGAGATGATGCGCGAAGAAACTCAAACTGCCGACCGGAAAACTTCGTCAAGAATTAACAAATATTGACTCGTCAAATCTGACATTTCCACACAATATGGCGGCCATTAATTCCTAACTCGACTCGCGAATAATCACTATGGCTTCGTTTTTGCTCAAAAGCACGACTTCGGTCCTTGCCCTGGCATTCGTTCCTGCGGCATTTGCACAGTCAGCAGCTCCCGCCTCCGGGGCAGCTGGGGTCACACTGAACCAGGTCGTTGAGCAGACCCTGCTCAGCAACCCGGAAATCCAGGCCAAGTACCATGATTTCCAGGCTTCGCTGGAAGGCCAGGCCGTTGCCCGCGGCGCGTTCTTCCCGCAGATCAATGCGCAAGGCTATGTGGGCCGCGAGTACCGCAACAACGTGCCCGGAGTCGGGTCGCAAAGCTGGAGCCGTCCCGGCTACAGCGTGGAATTGCGTCAGCTGATTTTCGACGGCTTCCGTACGAGCAACGACGTCAAGCAAGCCGGCTTCGACAAGCTGGCGCGCTTCTATGACCTGTTGGCCACCAGCGACAACACCGCGTTCAGCGCAGTGCAGGCCTATATCGACCTGCAGCGCTACCGCGACATGGAACTGCTGGCCCGCCAGAACTACACCCTGCACGAAGAAACGCTCAAGCAGATCAACGAGCGCGCCGAATCGGGCGTGGGCCGCCGCGTCGACCTGGAACAGGCCGGCGGGCGCCTGGCGCTGGCCCAGACCAATCTGATGACCGAGACCGCCAACCTGCTGGACGTGCAGCAGCGTTTCCAGCGCGTCACCGGCGCCCTGCCCCCTGAAGCGATGCAGCCTACGCCCGATATCAGCGGCAAGCTGCCGGTCAAGCCCGCCGACTTCAACGAGTCGCTGCGCCGCAACCCCAGCTTCCTGTCCAAGCAGGCCGGGCTGCAGGCCGCGCAAGCGGGCGTCGCCTCGTCCAAGGGCGCCTTCTCGCCGAAGTTCGAATTCGTGGCCGCCACCGGCCGCGACCAGAACGATCCCACGCCGCAAAACCGCGACATCCAGAACTCCAGCGTCCAGGTTGTCATGAGCTACAACCTGTATCGCGGTGGATCCGACTCCGCCCGCGTGCGCCAGACCTCCGCGCAGTCCTATGCTGCGCGCGACATCCGCGACTACACCTGCCGCAATGTGCAACAGGACCTGGCCGTGGCTTGGAACAACGTCGCCAGCCTGAACCAGAAGCTGCCCTTCCTGCGCGACCACGAAGTGGCCACCACCAAGGTGCGCGAAGCCTACCGCCAACAATTCCAGATCGGCCAGCGTTCGCTGCTGGACTTGCTGGACACCGAAAACGAATTGTTCGAATCGCGCCGCGCCCTGACCAACGCGCTGTATGACCTGCAGATCGCGCAATACCGCTGGCTGGCGCTGTCGCACGCACTGCTGCCGGCGCTGTCGCTGCAGCCCGCGCGCAACGAAATGCCCGAGGAAAACGGCAAGCTGGAAGTCTCCGACGAAGTCATCAAGCTCTGCAATTCGACGATCCCCGACTCGGCCCGCCTGGCGCCCGTGCGCGTGCAATACAACGAGGGCAATCTGCCGCCCACGTTCATCCCGGTAAACTCGCCCAAGGCCAAACCCTAGGTGACGCAAGCGCAAGGAGACCATATGCAGAAACAGGGCAACGACTTCTCACAACTGGATGCGGACTTCGTCCGCGTCCTGGAAGACCTGATCGACGCGCTGATAGCCAATGGCACCTTGCGTATGACCGACCTGCCTATCCAGGCTCAACAAAAGCTGACCCAGCGCAAGCAACAGCGCGCGCGCCTCTCCGAACACCTCGACCTGCTGGATGACGAAGATGGACAAGTTATCTGAAATGGCGGCCCGGGAGTGGCGCGCGGACGCGCGCGCGGCGCATGACGACCCGCTGCTCGATTGCCTGGTTGAAATCACCCGGCTCCATGGCGTGACGGCGACGGCCCAGGCGCTGTCGGCCGGCCTGCCGCTGGAAGAACACAAACTGACGCCGGCATTGCTGCCGCGCGCCGCCGCGCGCGCGCAGCTCTCCGCCCGCGTGGTCAAGCGCACGCTGGACAGCATTTCGCAGGACCTGCTGCCCGCGATCCTGCTGCTCAACGGCGAACGCGCCTGCCTGCTGCTGAAGAAAGACGGCGAAAACTACGTCGTCAGCCACCCCGAACTGGGCGGCAGCTCGATGGAAATGAGCGCCGCGGAACTGTCGGCCCAATACACCGGGCTGGTGTGCTTCGTGCGCCCGCAGTTCCGTTTCGACGCGCGCGCGCCCGAAGTCGCCAAGGTGCGCGAGCGCCATTGGTTCTGGGCCGCCATCATGGAAAACCGGCGCCTGTACCGCGACGCGCTGATCGCCGCCCTGCTGATCAACATCTTCGCAATGGCGATGCCGCTGTTCACCATGAACGTGTATGACCGCGTCGTGCCCAACAACGCCGTCGAAACGCTCTGGGTGCTGGCCATCGGCATCACGTTGGTCGTGATCTTCAACATGATCCTGAGCACCGCCCGCTCCCACGTCGTGGACAGCGCCAGCAAACGGGTCGACGTGCGCCTGTCCGCGCAGATCATGGAACGCGTGCTGGACCTGCGCATGGAGGGCCGGCCGGTATCGGTGGGATCCTTCGCCGCCAACCTGCGTTCGTTCGAATCCATTCGCGATTTCATCGCGTCAGCCACCATTACCACCCTGGTGGACCTGCCCTTCATTCTGCTGTTCCTGCTGGCGCTGGCCTGGATTTCGCCCTGGATGGTGCTGCCGCCGCTGGTCGCGATCGTGTTGATCCTGCTGGTATCGCTGGCCGCGCAAGCCCGCATGGAATCCCTCACCATGGCCTCCTACCAAGCGTCGTCGCAGCGCAACGCGACCCTGGTCGAGGCCCTGACCGGCCTGGAGTCCGTCAAGACGCTCAACGCGCAGGGATCCATCCAGCGCAACTGGGAACGCGCCACCGAGTACATCGCCCTGACCGGCGGCAAACTGAAGCTGATTTCGTCCTCGACGGTCGGCTTCGTGCAGGCCGTCCAGCAACTGGTGTCGATCTCCGTCGTCATCATCGGCGTCTACCAGGCCCAGGAATCCGCCATTTCCATGGGCGGCATCATCGCCGCCTCCATGATCGCCGGGCGCTGCCTGGCCCCGCTCGGCCAGGTCGCCGGGTTGCTCATGCAGTACCAGAACGCTCGCACCTCGCTGGGCTCGATCGACAACTATATGAAGCTGCCGATCGAACGTCCGGCAGAAGCCGAATTCCTGCATCGTCCCGTCTTCCATGGCGGCATTGAATTCCGCGACGTGACCTTCAGCTATCCCGGCAGCAAGCAGCCGGTGCTGAAGAAAGTGTCCTTCAAGCTGAAGCCGGGCGAAAAGGTCGGCATCATTGGCCGCATCGGCTCCGGCAAGACCACGCTGGAGAAGCTGGCCCTGGCGCTGTACCAGCCCACGGAGGGCGCAGTCCTGCTGGACGGCGTGGACGTGCGGCAGATCGATCCGGCCGACGTGCGCCGCGCCATCGGCCACGTGCCGCAGGACCCGCTGCTGTTCTATGGCAGCCTGAAGCACAACCTGGCGATGGGCGCGCCCTACGCTGACGACGCCAGCATCCTGGCAGCCGCCAACATGGCGGGCGTCACCGATTTCGCCAACCTGCACCCCGACGGCTTCGACATGGTCATCGGCGAACGCGGCGAGTCTCTCTCCGGCGGCCAGCGCCAGTCAGTGGCGGTGGCCCGCGCCCTGATCAACGATCCGCCCATCCTGCTGCTGGACGAGCCCAGCAGCAACATGGATCACCAGAGTGAAGCGCAGCTGCGCAAGCGGCTGGGTGAAGCCAGCGCCACCAAGACGATCCTGCTGGTCACGCACCGCACCGCCCTGCTGGACCTGGTCGACCGCCTGATCGTGATCGACAACGGCCATATCGTGGCTGACGGTCCCAAGGAGCAA
Organism: Achromobacter sp. ACM04; assembly: GCF_014851465.1. Classification (NCBI taxonomy): domain Bacteria; kingdom Pseudomonadati; phylum Pseudomonadota; class Betaproteobacteria; order Burkholderiales; family Alcaligenaceae; genus Achromobacter; species Achromobacter sp. ACM04. Next base: position 5,013 of record NZ_JACUZS010000001.1, on the reverse strand, counting down.
GTGGTCGAGGCACTGCGTCAAGGACGCGTCGGACGCGGAAGCTGAGGAAACCATGCTGAACAATCCTGGCGAAACCCGGCACGGCCTGTTTGGAAGCCTGTGGCGCATGCTGCGCGGCGTCTTCGTGTTCTTCTTCGACCGCTTGCTGGACGGCGCCGAAAAAGGCAAGCCCCAGCAACGCTCCGACTACGTCGGCAACGCCGAATGGGTCATCCATGAATCGCAGGCGCGCGGTTCGCGCATCCTGTTGTGGGTCAGCCTGCTGGCCACCGGCGGCCTGCTGCTGTGGGCCGGCACCGGCAGCATTGACGAAGTCGTCCGCGGCGAAGGCAAGGTCGTGCCCTCGCGCCAGGTCCAGATCATCCAGAGCCTGGACGGCGGCATCGTCGAAGAAATCCTGGTGCGCCCGGGCCAGGAAGTCGAGGCGGGCGAGATCCTGCTGAAGATCGACTCCACCCGGTTCGCCTCGTCGCTGGGCGAGAACAACGCCGAATACCTTTCCCTGCTCGCCAAGGCCGCCCGCCTGCAGGCCCTGGCCACGGGCGAACCCTTCGTGGCTCCCGAGGAAGTGCTGACGCAGGCGCCCGGGCTGGTGGAAATGGAGCGCAATGCCTGGCAAGCGCGCACCACTGAATTGAACGCCACGGTCAACGTCGCGCGCGAACAACTCAAGCAACGCCAGGAAGATCTGCGCGAAACGATCGCCAAGCGCGACCAGGCCGCGGCCAGCTGCGGCCTGACCTCGCGCGAGCTGCAGGTGACCCGTCCCCTGCTCAAGAGCGGCGCCGTGTCCGAAGTCGATCTGTTGCGCCTGCAACGCGACGTGGCCCGCTACTGCGGCGAACAAAAAGGCGCCGAAGCCCAGATCGACCGCTTCCAGGCCTCCATCAAGGAAGCCGAAAGCAAGCTTCAGGAAGCTGAGCTGAACATCCGCAACCAGGCCCGCAACGAGCTGTCGGAAACCAACACCAAGCTGGCGACCCTGCGTCAAGGCAAGCTGGCGCTGGCCGACCGAGTAAAGCTGGCCGAGGTCCGCGCCCCGGTGCGCGGCACGGTCAAGACGCTGTTCAACAACACGGTCGGTGGCGTGGTCCAGCCCGGCAAGGACATCATCGAGATCGTGCCCAAGGACGACACGCTGCTGCTCGAGGTCCGCATCCAGCCGCGCGACATCGGCTTCCTGCATGCCGACCAGAAGGCAGAAGTGAAATTCACGGCCTACGACTTCGCCATTTACGGCGGCCTCGAAGGCAAGGTGGAACAGATCGGCGCGGACACCGTGACCGACGAGAAAGGCAATTCCTACTATGTGGTGCGGGTCCGCACGGATCGCAGCACGGTAGGCGACAAACTGTTGCCCATCATCCCCGGGATGGTGGCGGAGGTTCATATCCTGACTGGCAAGCGCACGGTGCTGCAGTACCTGCTCAAGCCCATACTGCGCGCCAAGGCGAATGCCTTTACCGAACGTTAAAGGAGGGCTGCAAGGCCTTATGAAACCCGTTCCTGTCCTGTTGATTACGCACGACGACCTGTTGTGGCAGCATTGGCGCGGCCTGAATCCGGCCCGCTGGCTGGCGGCCCGCGGGCGCGGCCTGGCCGACCTGCAACGCTGGCGCGAACAGGGCCGCACTCTGGCGGTATTGGATGCGGACCTGCCCCGGCTGCCGTCCTGGCAGGATCCCATCTGGGCCGCGACCCTGGCGGACCTGCACGTGGTGGTCGCCAGCCCCAGTCCTAACGACGAGCAAGGCACCCGGGTGCTGGGCGCCGGCGCGCATGGCTATTGCCACGGCTATGCCTCGGCCGCCTCGCTGTCGCAGGCGCTGGAAGTCGTCGCCTCCGGCGGCATCTGGATGGGCCGTTCGCTGGTGTCGCGGCTGCTCAAGCTGGTCGCCGAGCGCGCCCAGGACGAGCACGCCTGGGATGGCGGCGTGCTGACCGAGCGCGAAATCACCGTGGCCCGCTATGCCTCCAGCGGCCAGGCCAATGCGCAGATCGCCGAAGCCCTGGGCATCACCGAGCGCACGGTCAAGGCCCACCTGTCAGCCGTTTTCGAAAAGCTGGGCGTAACCGACCGCCTGCAGCTCGCCCTGCTCGTCCACGGCATTTCTGCCCCCGCCGACGCCAAAATCAAAATTACTTCCTGATACTGTCCTTGAGGACAATATCCCGCGCCGGCGGCGCAATCTAGTATCTGGCCATCTTGGATAACTCCCTGAAACGGAACCAACATGGCCAACACCTCTCCCGCAGTCGTCAACGAAATCTCCGGTCGCGCGTGGATACGCAATAGCGACGGTTCCCTGACTGAACTGCATCAAGGCAGCAAGGTCCCCGCAGGCAGCGACGTGGTCACTGCCTCGGGCGCCACGGTTTCGCTTCAGGTCGAGAACGGCATGCCGATCGTCATCGGCGAAGGCCGCGAGGTTGCCGTGACCGGCGACATGACCGGCCCCTTGGCCGACCCGTCCGAAGCGGCTGTGGCTCCGCCCTCCGGCACCGACTCCGACCGCTTGCTGGCCGCCCTGCGCGACGGCCGCGACCCGTTCGATGAACTGGATCCCACCGCTGCCGTCGTGGCCGGCGGCGGCGATGCCGGCGGCAGCAGCTTCGTGCGCCTGGCCCGCATCCTGGAAACCACCACCCCGCTCGACCTGGCCTACCCGAACCCCAGCCGTGGCCAGGAGATCCTGCCCCGCCTGTCCGGCACCGGCGCCGGCGGCGACGATGAAGCCACTCCGGCCACCGTCAACACCCCGCCCAACGCGCTGAACGATACCGGCAGCGGCGAGCAGAACAGCCTGGTGCGCGGCAACCTGCTGCTGAACGACTCGGATCCCGATGGCGACCCGCTGGCGATCGTCTCGGTCAGCGGCCGCCCCATGACCCCGGCCGGCATCACGGTCAACGGCAGCAACGGCGGCACCTTCACGGTCCTGCCCGACGGCAGCTACGTCTTCAACCCGGGTAACGAATACGGCCACCTGGCCGTGGGCGAAACGGCCACCAGTACCGTTTCGTACACCATCACGGATCCCAGCGGCGCCACCTCCACGGCGAACGTCGTCGTGACGATCACCGGCACCAACGACGGCCCGGTGTCCACCTCCATCGCCGACACCTCGGGCATCGACGCCCAGACCGGCGTGAGCTACAACGTCTCCAGCCATTTCTCGGACCCGGACACCAGCGACAAGCTCACCTTTACCGCCACCGGCCTGCCGCCCGGCCTGACCATCGACCCGAACACCGGCATCATCACCGGCACCATCGACCATTCCGCCTCGCAAGGCGGCAACAATGGCGTCTACACGGTGACGGTGACCGCCACCGACCCGTCCGGCGCCACGACTTCCCAGGACTTCAACTGGGACGTCACCAACCCTGCGCCGACGGCGGCCGATGATAACGGCACCACCGACGAAGACACCACGCTCAACGTCAGCGCCCAGAACGGCGTCCTGTCCAACGACGTGGACCCGGACGGCGACACCCTGACCGTGTCGCAAGTCAACGGCGCCACTGGCAACGTGGGCACGCCGACGGCCGGCTCCAACGGCGGCACGTTCACCCTGAATCCCGACGGCTCGTACTCGTTCAATCCCGGCAATGCCTTCCAGCACCTGGCCGCGGGCCAGACGGCGACCAGCTCGATCACCTATACCGTCACGGACGGCCAAGGCGGCACCAGCTCCGCCACGCTGACGGTCGAAATCACCGGCACCAACGACGCGCCGACCGCAGTTGCCCTGCAGAACCAGGACAACATGGACGGCGATGTCGTCAACTACAACCTGTCCGGCTTCTTCAGCGACCTCGACGACGGCGACTCCCTGGTCTACTCGGTCGACCACATCCCCGGCGGCCTGAAGTTCGACCCCACCACCGGCACCTTCACCGGCCAGTTCGCCAACTGGGCGTCCGATCACACCAACACGGGCGTCAAGGGCGAGTACCTCATCACCGTCACCGCCACCGACAAGTCGGGCGCAACCGTCTCCCAGACCTTCGTCTGGACCGTGGGCAACCCCGTCCCGGTCGCCACCAATGACGAAGGCACCACCGGTGAAGACAAGCCCCTGGTCGTTGACCACGTTACCGAAGGCGTGCTGGGCAACGATCGCGATCCGGACGGCGACACCATCCGCGTTTCGCAAGTCAATGGCGCCGACGCCGACGTCGGCAAGCCTGTCGTCGGTTCGAATGGCGGCACGTTCACGCTCAACGCCGACGGCACGTACACGTTCAACCCCGGCACGGCATTCCAGTATTTGAATGACGGCCAGACCGCAACGACGTCGATCACGTACACCGTGTCCGACGCGCAAGGCGCGACCAGCACTGCCACCCTGACCATTACGGTCACCGGCCAGACCGACGCTCCTCCGGTGATCACGCCTGAAGACAGCGACGGCGATGTGACGGCGGGTCATAACAATGTGGCCGAAGCGTCTGGCGCCACGGTCACCGGTTCCGTGACCGTCTCCGCCGAGGCCGGCGTCGACAAGGTCACGGTGGGCGGCAAGGACGTCAGCAACGCCAGCGCCGCCAACCCGGTAGTCATCGCCACCGACAAGGGGGTGCTGACCGTCACCAATTACGACGCCGCCACTGGCAAGATCACCTACTCCTACCAGGAAACTGGCGGAGCCGCCGATCACTCCAATGGCGACGATTCGGTCCGCGACCTCTTCCAGGTTTCCGTTACGGACTTTGCCGGCGAGACCCGCAGCAATGACCTGGTCATCCAGATCACCGACACCGCGCCCGAAGCCAAGCCCGACACCGCTTCCGTCACGGAAGACACCGCACTGACCGCCTCCGGCAACGTCATCACCGGCACCGGCGCCGACACCCTCGGCGCGGACGTCACCAACGTCGTCGGCGTGGCCAAGGGCACGGTCCCCGCCGGCCAGAACGTCACCGGCAACGTCAACACCGCCGTCAACGGCGAGTACGGCAAGATCGTCCTCAAGGCCGACGGCACCTACACCTACGAGCTGAACAACA